>CAVZZU010000004.1:0-1812067 GCA_963779825.1 uncultured Acidobacteriota bacterium
TTTGCCGTGGCTGCCAGAACGCGGCCGATCCTTTTCAACCGCCACACCTCCAAGGCCCAGAACTGAATCCTCAATGGTGATCGCTCCGCTTGCCACCGGTTTGTAACGACTCACTTTGAAAAGATCCAAAATCTGTTTCAACCTCTCGCGTATTGACTGCTGGTGATCGTGTTCGGAAGATTTCGCGCTAACTTCTTCCACGAGAGCCTTGATCGCGTCGGGCATAGACGCGCGAAACTCAGCCGCCCATTCCAACCAAGGTAACGGTTCGTCGTTTAGAAACAATGTCGTCCGAGCAGTGTTCGCTATTACATGGTTTTCAGTGCCGTTTTTCGGCTCGATGTAAATCACCACGCGTTGATGCCCAAATATGACTCCAAAGGCTTGAAGACGTGAAACCCCGGCGCGACCGGCCTGCACCTCATAGAGCTCGTCTCGGTTGAGCGCAGCGACGTGCCCGCCGCTCATTTGATGTCCAGCATTGAGATCGAGCTTCTCATTCAGAATCCACCAATGGGCCTTTGCATGGGTCAAGCCGAGAGTTCCGGAATCAACGCAGTTCTTGTCGAGCCAAGCCTGCATCCCGGTCACAGTGCGCAGGAAGTTGTGAGAATCCCCCTTCGGTAGTTCCCAGCCCTCGCGCGCCTTCACAGACATACCCGCGGGGAACTTGAAATATCGGCTGTTGAGATAGCGGAGAATCCAGCGGGACGGCATAGACGTCCCCATCGGCGCTTGGACCGTTGCCTCGTCCGAATTGTTTCCGAGGAGGATGACCATTGTCCCGTGTTCTTTAATGGGAGTCGGCTTGACTGAATCCTCAACCGTCGTCCAGTACTCGAACGATCCGTCTGGTCGTTCAAATCGCCGGAGTCCGTAGACGTTTGTGAGCGGATCGCGCCATACATGAATCATGTATCCACGGCCCTCTTTCCAGCTCAAGTAGATGAGCCCCGCATGATTCCTCGGCACCGCGGTGATTTTCGCGCCGACTCCAAAATTGCCCTCGACTGACTGCGCGTGCATGGATGCCGAGAGGCTGTTGATGTACTTGACCATTTCCTCCCCAGTCATACCGACGCCGGTGTCGATCACGGCGAGCTTGTGTATGCGCGTGAGCGCGAATTGGTTCCAATCGACATCCCAGATGATTTCTCCCTTCCGATGCGGAGTGGCTGAAATCGCCTCGATGCAGTTCTGCGTAAGTTCGCGGAGGAACTGAAGCGGCGAGCAGTCCTTGTGGAGGCGGTCGATCATGAAGGTCATGTTCTCGACCTTCATCTCAAGTGTTTCGCGGGGATCAACAAGCGGGACAAACTTAGACATTCGCATCTCCTCTTAGGAAAAGCAGGGTGACGGCTTTTCCTGAATTAGAAGTGATCTGCTTCGTTCAGTCTAGGAAGGAAGGCCAGTAGCACCTTGCGTCCGAAACGTTGGAAGCAAAACCTACTGAAGTCTATCACAAAGTTTAATGCCAACGGCAGTGCATAGCGGGGACACTACAAAATCAGACGGGTTGCGCGCCGAGACTAGGCGGCGGCCAACGATTCGTGGGTGTCCAAATCAACTGATTGTGCCCCAGCGATCCCGGACGCCAGCGAAGCTGAGATCTTAGACACTTACGCCACGTAAGATTCGAGGGTTTTTGCCCCCAGGGCCCTGCGTTGTGCGAAGCGCAGTATTAGTTCTCAGTTGTCCGGTTATCCGACTTATCAGGACCTGAGGTCACCTGGATGAACCACGGGCTCACCCCTCGACGAGCTGCTGGCCGCCGTCGATGTCGTACGTTGCTCCGGTGACCGCTGTGTTGGTCATAAGGTGGACGGCGAGCGCGGCGATGTCGGCCGGGCCGACCACGCGGCGGATTGGGAGCGTGGTGCGGAGATGCTCGCGACGCGCGCCCAGCTGAGCGCCGAGCAGGGATGCCGAGAGCGGCGTGTCCACGAATCCGGCGGCGATGAGGTTGACGCGGACAGGCGCAATCTCGAGCGCGAGGTTCTTCGTCATGGCCGGCATAGCAGCCGTGAGCGCCGAGATGAGAGTGAGTCCCGGCGCTGTGCTGCGGCCGCCAGTCCCGCTCATGAAGAGCAGCGTTCCTCCAGGGCGGACTTTTTTTGCAGCATTACGAGCCACCTGCAACGGCAAAAACAGATGAGCCTCGACGTCGCGGCGGGCTTTTTCGAGGTCGAAGTCCACCAGCGGCGCGTAGTAAGGACCCGGGCCGGTCACCAGGACGTGATCAATGAGAGCAGGCAGCTCGTCGAAGAACCTTCCGAGACGCTCGAAGTCGGTGGCGTCAAACGCCGCGCTGCTGAGCGCGCCGAGCTCGCGTGCGGCGTCCTGCAGCCGTTTCGGGTCGCGGCCGACGAGAACGACATCGGCGCCCTCGGACCGTGCTCGCCGGGCCGTCTCGAACCCGATCCCCGCGCTGCCGCCGATTAGGACGACCGTCTGCCCTGCGAGTGCCGGTGCCCTGCTCACGCCGGAGTCGCTCACTTGGGCAACTCGGTCCCGGCCTGCTCCGCCACCATGTACGCGGCGTACCAGTCGGGCCAGTTCGGATCGGCCGCACCGATGCGCTTCTCGTGCTCGCCGTGGGCGGCCGAGGCGCGCCGCATTGCGCTCGCCAGATCGTTCGCCGATGCGAAGGTCGTCGTTGCGGGATCTATGCGACCGGGCGACCGCGTCGTGATCTCCTGGCACAGCCAGCCGTTGCCGTCAGGATCACGGAACGAGGCGAACGACCGGTAGCTGTCATGCTTTGCATCCGGACCGCTGACCCGGACCCGCCCAAACAGGTAGGGCTCGTCGGTGCCCGCGTACACCCCTTCGCTGTGGAACATTTCGCTGATCTCGACGCCACGGTCGAGCAGGTTTTGGCGGGCGGCCTGGATGTCGGAGACGATCAGGTACAAGCCCTGGGCGGAGCCGGGCGCCGCCGCTGTGACGTTCTTGCCGAAGATGACCGAGCACCCGGAGCCGGGCGGCGTGAACTGGACTATGCTGAAGTCTTTGCCGTTGTCGTAGTCGGCGTCGAGCCGCCACCCAAGCTTCGCGTAGAACTCCTTTGCACGAGAGACATCCGAGACAGGGATGACAACGATCTCGAACTTCATGTCCACCGGCGCGACGCTGGTTTCAATACTGCGGACTGCGTTCGTGCTCATAGCTGCCTCCTGATTAGTGTCATTTCTTACTTCCACGCAACACGTGCGCTGTTAAGGGTGCGTAACGGGTGAAAACGAAGTCTCGATCACCGCTTTTATACCGCGTTTGTTACTCGCTGCTTAGCGCGCTCACCCGCCAATATCCTTGCTTCGCGTTTCCGGGTCTTTAAGATGTCTGTAACCACGCGTGACGAACACGACGCCAATCATGAGGCGCAGCAGCAGAAGCGCGACATCGGCAAATCGCGCCAATTGGGGAAACATCATCCAAGTCACTCCGAAGCCGCACCAAGCGCGGAATCCGTGACAATATAACCGTTCCGGGGGATCACGACTAGTGGTCAGTGCCTGATCAACGACTTATCGGGAACTACGACTGGTTCTAACATTGATTCTGGCGGTGGCCGTTTGCTAACCTTCACGATTTCGGAGGACTCCGAGTGGCATTTTTCTGCGAGGCCTGGAATCCTGATAGGTAATCGTTAAAGGATTTATGATCGGGCTCTTATCCATCATCGTCCTCGGTTTCTTGCTCGGCATGCGGCATGCCACCGATCCCGATCACGTCATCGCAGTATCGACCATCGTCTCGCGTCGTCGCTCGATCAAACAAGCAGCGATGATCGGCGGTGTCTGGGGAATCGGTCACACGCTCACGATTCTGCTCGTCGGCGGCGGGATCATCCTCTTCGGCTGGGTCATCCCAACGCGCATCGGGCTCTCCATGGAGTTTTCCGTCGGTTTGATGCTGATCCTGCTCGGAATCCTGAATCTCACGGGCATCCTGCAGTGGATCTCGAACGCCTTTTCACCCGCGCATCAGGACGGCTCGTCCGGCGCCTTATATTCGCAACCGCGCAGCCGCTTCGATTTCGCCCATGCGCACCTCCACAGTCCCGAAACTCATACCCACGGGCCTACACAGACGCCGCACAGCTGGTTGGGCCGGCACTTCGGCCGCCTCGGCCTTTACAACGCTTTGCGCCCGCTTGTCGTTGGGCTCGTCCACGGCTTGGCGGGATCCGCAGCTGTCACGCTGCTCGTCCTCACCACGATTCGCGATCCGAAATGGGCTGTCGCCTACCTCCTGCTCTTCGGTATCGGCACGATTGCAGGGATGATGCTGATCACCAGCGCAATGGGTGTGCCATTCGCCTACGCGGAAAAACACTTGTCGCAAATGAGCAAGGGCATGCGAATCGCCTCCGGGTTGATAAGCCTGGGATTCGGCCTCTTCATCGTGTACCAGATCGGTCTCGTTAGCGGTCTCTTCACAAACCACCCGCAGTGGACTCCTCGCTGACCGGCTTGGTCCGCGCGGAAGGCGCCACATGACACGCTGTTTACCCGCCTCGATACGCCGACGGAGAAACTAGTTCACGCCCCGGCCATCCGGCTTTCACCGGCGGCAGGAACGTATGGAAACGTCTTCGACGGCTTTGAGGTGACCGACTCCTTGCCGATTCCGAGACGAACGGGGGTGTTCGCAGCTATGGAGAACAATTCCAAACTTGAAAAATCTTCCAATGAGGTTGAAGATGTCAGGCATGATCGCCCTATCGACCCCGCATCTGATTGACCTTTTGGCCTCGCGTCTATCCTTTTAGGAGAAGATTCGTCATGTCGCATCATTTCGATACGCCTACCGCAAAAGAAGACCCCCGCATCAACGTATGCGACTTCTACTTGTTTCGCGGCCGCCCGGGCACAACGGTGATGGCTTTGACCGTGAATCCGAACGCCGGCGTCGGCTCGCCCGACACCTTCCGCGACGAAGGTCTCTATGCCTTTCGCTTCGACACGAATCGCGATCTTCGCGAAGACGTCACCTTCAAGGTCCAGTTCGGCGCGCCCGCACACGCCGATGGCGGCGAGCACCGGCACGTTCAGACCTTCGAGGTCCGGCGCGCCACCGGAGCGGACGCTCTGAAGGGTGCCGCGGGCGAACTCATCATTTCCGGGAATACGGGAAGCGTAGTGAACGCGGATCAGGGCTGTCTGGCGTACGCAGGCCTCGCGCCCGATCCGTTCGCCACCAACGGCGTCGGTTTCGGTGCCTTCAGAAAAGCTCTGTGGTCTGAAAACCGGTTCGCGCCGGAGTCGTTCCAGAATGGCCAGAGCTTCTTCGCCGGCAACAATGTCAGCGCCATCGTCCTTGAGGTCCCCAGCAGCCTGATCGGCCGAGGTGTCGTTCACGCCTGGGCCACCGCATCGCTCTTCGGGCACGCGCCGGAGGTACAGGTATCGCGTTGGGGCCTGCCGATGATCACCCACATGCTGCTCTCCGATCCTTCGCTGCACGACGCATCGGAAAACTACAACCGCGCAGTCCCGGCGGACGAAGCGGCGCTGTTCTCCAAGCCGATCCGCGACTTCGTAGAAAAAGTCACCGCGCTCGCGCACTCAGCGGCCGACCCATCCGCCTACGCTACGCAACTCCTCGCGCGCCTCTGCCCATCGGTCCTGCCGTATGAACTGGACACGCCCGCCTCATTCAGCTTTGCCGCCTTCAACGGCCGCGGCCTCTGCGACGACGTGATGGACGTGATTCTCACGCTGGCCACGAACACGGCCCTCGGCGATGGGGTGGCGCCCGATATGCGGCTAATGCGCCCGGATTTTCCCTATTTCGGCGAGCCGCACGCTACGGCGGCGAGTTCCGCGAAGCAATGAGGGCGAAGGCGTGAGCGCACGGACCACACAGCGGCGATCAGCAATTGGATGGATTTGCTCGCCGGCAGCGCGGAGCGAATCTCCGCTGTCTCCGTCGCCGGCGCGAAGGCTTCGCACCGGATCTATGTCTCGACGAGCTTATACATGATCGTTGGAGGCTCAAGATTCTCGCGGATGGTTCAAATCAAGCCTCCGCAACGAGAATGTCTTCGATAGCTTTCGGTTTGTCCGTTGTCCACTTCACTGCGGACCTCCTTCCGCATGAGCTTTTGCCAACTTCGCCTCGCTACCGAGCGGCCTAGATAAGTCCTGAAAAATGGGAGCTCCAAACGGGGCACCCGTGAATCCGCCATCCACTATCAGCTCGACCGCGTTGACGTAGGAGGAATCATCCGACGCAAGGAAGAGCACGGCTTTGGCAATTTCTTCCGGCTCGCCCCAGCGGCCCTGCGGAACCGCAGAAGAAAAGAACTTCTCCAGCTTCGCGGATTCCTCCGTGCGGAAGCAGCGGCGCGGGGCCCGCGCTTCCAAATGGGAGTTTTGATCGCGCCTGGTGCGACGACGTTCACGCGAATGTTGCGCGGTGCAAGGTCGGCGGCGATGCAACGCGCCATCGATACGAGACCACCCTTCGTGGCTGCATATGCGGCGACGCCAGGTTGGCCGAGATAGTTCTGTACCGACCCACTAAAGATGATGCTACCGTTGTCGTTCAGCAGAGGCGCCGCTGAATTTACCGTAAAGAAAGCGGCATTAAGGTTGGTGTGGATCACGTTCTCAAAAATGGCCTCGTCGGTCGAGCCGGTAGGAGTCCGGCCGGAGATGCCGGCATTGGCGAAGACAATGTCGAGCTTCCCGAAATCTTTGGCTAGGGCTGCGAACAGACGCTTGCGATCTTCCGCAATGGTGACGTCAACGCGGTAGCCATGCGCGCTCGATCCAAGTTCGGCGATCGCTTCATCGAGCGTCTTCTCGTCGCGACCGGTAATCGCGACCTGCGCGCCCTCCGCAATGAAAAGTCGGGCTGTGGCAAGACCGATGCCACTGTTGCCGCCGGTAATAAGAGCCTTCTTCGCTTTGAGCTTCATAATGCCTCCTTTTTGTACGACTCGTTGCGAACTCCTTGTATCCGTCAAGCCCGCCGCCCTGTCAAGTGTGGTCATCAGGCCAAATGGACTCAGTGCCTGATTAACGCTTACCGGTAAAGTGGGTACTGGGACCCAGATGTCCGGTTATCTGACTAATCAGGAGTTAACAACCTACCATCACGCAAGTAATAAGCACATGTACTACTGACCGAGTTGCGTAAGGGCGGCGCGGAGCGGCGCGATGGAAACATGAATCAGTCCCGAATAAGGGGAGTACATCTCGATGATCAAAAAGATCGCTCCGGAAACCGAAAGCGCAGAGACCAACAAGGTGACGATTACGGTCGCATTGCCCGGAGCAAAGAGGCCGAAGCTGATGAAAATGATGGTAAGCCAAAATATCACTACGATCAGTAAAGGTGCGGGAACAGAATTAAATCTTTGTGCAATAATCAATGATCGTATTTCTCCAAGGCCTGTAACAACGTTCAAAGCCTCGTCCTGGATCGAGCGCTGTACGTCATTCTTCGGCGCTAGTGCCTGTATCTTGTCGTAGAGAACTTCTCTGTTGGTGGCCGGCAATTGCGAGGAGCCAACATCATCGCTGGACGACACCCAACCTAAAGCGCTTACACTGGAGATGCGTAGCTCATCGCGCACTCCCTGCGCCTCCGGCCCGTAGTGAGCAAGAACGCGGTCAAGCAAGATGACCTTGCTAGACATCTCCGTCAATTCGTTGCTCTGCGCGTCAAACGATGACTTCGCGGAAGAAGTCAGCAGGCCAAGAACAAGAGCAGCCGTGGTCGAGACCAGTCCCATCCCCAACCTCACGACGTCTCTCGACTCGGCGGTCAAGTGACTCTGGGGCAAAACCGCGCGGAGGGCGATCCCAAGCAACGCGCCGCCAAAAACGAACGCGAACGTCATCAAACTGATTGCGATGAAACTCATAGTTGCTTCGCCAAGGGAATCAAACCATTCGCGATTAAATTCCGACTCGGCAGTTTAGCTCAGGATCTAGAGTGCGGAATAGCCTTCCGCCACTGGGTTTCCCATTGGCCAATGACGGTTGAATGTGGAGCACCTCATTGGCGAAGCCAACCCGGCGAGAGCCATAGTCATTAGCTTCCGTTCCGTTTCGTGGTGCAGGAGAACACGAGATAGACAGTAAGGAAACCGCCAAACGGCAAGGAATGGGTGCTCCAATTAAGCCCCTCATCAGCAACGGGCCGCAGAGTTTGTAGCGACACAGGAGCAGCGTTTGGTTTGACAAGGGCACGACATTATCGGAGGAAACGCCGGTATATGAGAGATCCTTTGCAAGGAAATAGCAGTTCTCATTGCGATACCACCCAGAGAGTTTGTCCGCATCGCAAATGCGTCCCGATGTCATTTTCCACAACTCGTGGTAAACGCGGCAGCCGTCCACCCAGAGTAATGGGCCCGGTATATGGACAGTAATCCGAATCCCCGGGGCCGGTTATCGGACTAGAAGTCCAAATGGAGTTATTACCGCGTGGCTCGTCATCCGGCAGGTATCCGACATTTGGGGTTGCCATTGCCCAATTGCTTCTCAGAAGCCGATTGCCCGACCCTAACCACGCTAAACCTCGCATAAGTTCAAGACCGGGGCGCGGCGGGACTCTGAAATACCGTGGACACTCCGAAATGTCGGGCAGACGGAATCGTTCCCGCAATGCCCAAGTCTCAGGTCGCACCCGGTAGAAAGGCACTTACGGAGTTTGGGTGAAGGCGTTGAGATTGGTATGGGGCGTGCAATTGCAGACGAAGAGCACGATTTTCGAGGCCAATGGAAAATCCAGTCTGAAAGCTCACGGGAGGAGAAAAAGTGACGGCGCAATCGCGAAGCAATAGAGTAGAAGCCCGAAGCAGCGCGCTCGACATAGCCACCTCCATGGACCGTACCGTGCTGCCCGTCCCCGAGCCTCAGTATCCGCCGATCACCGAGCTTGACGTGCACAACGCACAAGCCCCGCCGCGATTCCAGGTAAAGGCGCCAAAAGGCGCACCCAATGTGGTGGTCATCCTTCTCGACAACTTCGGCTTCGGCGATCCATCGACGTTCGGAGGACCGATCCAGATGCCGACGCTGGACCGCCTGGCCAAGACCGGGCTGCGCTATAACAATTTCAAAGTTCCCCCGTTGTGTTCGCCGAGCCGCGTGGCCCTGCTTACCGGCCGCAACAGCCACAGCGCAAACTTCGGCGTGATCTCGGAGATTGCCACCGCCTTCCCGGGCTATACCGCGATGCGTCCCGCCAGCGTCACCATGCTGCCCCAGATTTTGCGGCTCAACGGCTACAACACCGCCATGTTCGGAAAGTGTCACGAGCTGGGGCCATGGGAATCCAGCGATGTCGGACCGTTCGACCGTTGGCCGATGTATAGCGGGTTTGAGAGGTTCTACGGTTTCATGTCCGGCGAGGCGGACCTCTTTCATCCGGTCATTTACGACAATATGAACAGGGTGGATCTGCCCCACGACCCCAATTACTACGGCAGCACCGACATAACCAACAAGGCCATCGAGTGGCTGTATTCCCAGCATTCACTGGCCCCCGGCAAGCCGTTTTTCGTCTACTACTCCGCGATTGGCACCCACGGTCCGTTTCATGTGCCCGAGAACTGGCGTGACAGGTACAAGGGCAAGTTCGACCAGGGCTGGGACCAGGTGCGGAAGGAAACGTTGGCCCGCCAGATCAAGCTGGGGGTCGTGCCCGCGGGCACCGACCTCGCGCCCAAGCCGCCCGGAATCCAGGAATGGGACCAGTTGACGGCCGACGAGAAAAAGGTCTTTGCCAGGTACATGGAAATCTATGCCGCCTTTGCCGAGGTGACCGACTACGAAATTGGCCGGTTCGTGGACGCGATCGAAAACCTGGGCGAAATGGACAACACGTTGATCTTCTACATCACCGGCGACAACGGCCCGGTTTTCCAGGGTGGTCCTATCGGTGCGTTTAATGAGCTGTCCGTGTTCAACGGGCTGCCAGAGCCCCTCGATGTGGCGCTGAAGAACTTCGACAAAATCGGCGGACCCGAATCCCATCCCTTATATCCCAATGGTTGGGCCTTCGCCGGCGCTACGCCGTTTGGCTGGGGTCATCAGGTGGCCTCCTACGGCGGTATCTGCCAGCCCATCGTGGTCCATTGGCCGAAGGGCATCAAGGAGCAGGGCGGCCTGCGTACCCAGTGGTATCACATGATTGACATCGCCCCGACCGTGTTGGAAGCCGTTGGGATCCCCCAGCCCGGCATCGTCTATGGCGTCCCGCAGAAGCCCCTCGAAGGCGTGAGCATGCTGGACACCTTGAATGACGCCGAGGCGAAGTCGCGCCATACCACGCAATACTTCGAGATGGCGGGCAACCGGGGCATCTACCAGGACGGCTGGTTCGCCACCACCGTGCATCGCCCGCCGTGGGAGGCCAAGCCACGCGCCACGTTAGAGAACGACAAGTGGGAGCTTTACGACGTCGAGAAAGATTTCAGTTGCGCGCATGACCTTGCCGCGAAATACCCGGACAAGCTTGAGAAGCTCAAGGGAGTCTTCCTGCAGGAGGCCGCCAGGTATCACGTGCTGCCGATTGACGACCGCTCCTGGGAACGCTTCAACGCAGCCTTGGCGGGCCGTCCGGATCTGCTGGAAGGTCGCACGGAGATGACCGTCTATGAAGGAATGAAGGGAATACCCGAGAATGGATTTATCAACGTGAAGAACCACTCCTTCGTCGTCACGGCCGACATAGTGGTCCCGAATGCTGGCGCCGAGGGGGTAGTCCTCGCCCAGGGCGGGGAAATGGGCGGCTGGAGTCTCTACGTCAAGGACGGCACACCCAGATTCGCCTACAACTATCTCGGTCGCGAGACTTACAAGATTGCTGGCCCCGCTCGCCTGCCGGCGGGGCGGGTGACGCTCCGCTTCGAGTTTGCGTATGACGGAGGTACACTTGGCGCAGGCGGCACTGGTTCTATCTTCGTCAACGGTGAAAAGGTCGCCGAAGGGCGGATCGGGCACACTCACCCAAACGTATTCGGTGCGGAAACGACTGACGTCGGCATGAACCTCTATACTTCTGTCAGCGATGACTACAAGGCGGGCGACAGCAAGTTCACCGGTAAGATTAACAAGGTGACCATACAGGTCGGCAAGTCCAACCTCACCGAGGAGGCACAGAAGGCTATCCAAGAACTGCGTGTCAAGAAAGCAATGGCCGGCTAATCGCCGGACCCTTCACTCGTTCAAACACGGGCCGGTCCTGTCGCCGATTCCCGGTTCGCACGGAGTTTGCCTGTGCGACCCGTTAAATCCAGCTAATAATCTGATGTGAGCCCCTCAACATGCCTGATTAACGCCTTCGGTTCAGACGGTCGACGCAACACTTGTTTGCAGTTTACTCGGAGGAGTTTCAAAGCCCAGCGTTTTTCTCGGGCGTTGATTCAGGCGCAGCGCGATCTGGTCGAGGTGCGCTTGTGAGTGAACCGATAGGTCGGTTCCTCTCGGGAAGTATTGCCGCAACAGCAGATTCGTATTCTCGTTCGTCCCACGTTGCCAGGGACTTCGTGGATCACAGAAGTAGACCCGCACAGCGGTGGCCACGGTAAACTCCTTGTGTTTAGCCATCTCCAGTCCGCGATCCCACGTCAGAGAGCGTCGCAGAGTTGCCGGAAGTTTGCGAACATGTTTGCTCAATGCCGCTACAACCACTGCGGTGTCTTTGCTCGGCACTTTGATCAGCATGAGAAAGCGAGAATGGCGCTCTACGAGTGTCACCATGTGGCTGTTTTTTCCACCGCTCAGAAGATCCCCTTCCCAATGACCCGGAATCGCTCGGTCTTCCGCTTCCGCAGGTCGTTCGCGAATGGAAATGGCGTCGATGATCCGACCGTGCCCGTGAACGCTGGCGTGTCGAGAACGGCGCATGTGCCGCTTCGACCGCAGGTAGTCCATCAGCTCTTTTTTCAGTACTCCCCGCGCTTGAATGAACAGGCTGCGGTAGACGGTCTCGTGGGACACGCGCATGCTCTCGTCATCGGGATACTGACTCTTCAACCACCCGGAAATCTGCTCGGGCGACCAATCCAGGATCAGTTTACTCGCAACGATGTCCCGCAACTTCCGATGGATGGCTAACAGGCAGCGCTTCGGTCGCAACGCCGAGACCCATGCTTGGCGATCTGCATCATGAGCGCGATAAGCAGGCCGGTCACCATGACGTCTGACCTCCCGGCTCACCGTTGAGGCGGCTCGATTCATGCCTCTAGCTATCTCACGAATTGGTGATCCTGAAGCAATGCCCCGCGAGATGTCTTCTCGCTCAGCCAGTGTGAGGGCCCAACGCGAACGGCGACGAGCGATGGGAGGGATGCCGCCGCGAGGCAACAGCACAGACCGAATGCAGCTATGTGGCTTGTCAAAGGCGCGACCAATCTCATGCAGCGATTGTCCCGCTTTCCAGCACCTCCAGACGTCACGCTTTTCGATCGCAGAAAGCCCAAACCGTTTCCCTGGTCTCATGCCAACACCACCTTTCGAAAACAGACTTACATCAGATGGTGTTGCATCGACCTATCGAATGCACCGCCCTCACCGGACATGTGGGTACTGGGGCCGTCCGAGTTCGCGCTGCGGTGGTACAATTCCCGACCATGCGAGCGCCTACTCGCCGTCCGAAGAATCCTCGTCCCGAGCTATCGGTGGAACAGCAAGAGATGGCGGCTCAGTTCAGTGATTTCGCGTTCGACTACCCGACATTGAGCTTCGATGAAGTTGCGAAAAAGGTCCTCGGCCCGAATCCGTTCGCAGCCACACCGACAGGCCGAAAGTTTCGGACCGAAGCTAAGGCCGCGTTCGATCAAGAGCGAAGCGGGTAGTTGCGCGATCACGCGTAGTAATGCCAGACGGGCTTCCCTAATCAAAGGTTAGGAGAAATCAAATGGTCATCGGCGACAGGTTGAAAATCCTACGAGAGGAAAAGAATCTCTCGCAGGGCGAAATTGAAAAGCGCACGGGTCTACTGCGCTGCTATATCTCGCGCGTCGAGAACGGGCACACCGTTCCCGCTATCGAGACGCTTGAGAAATTCGCGCACGCAATGGACGTTCCGATGTACCAGCTTTTCTATGACGGCGACGAACCTCCTGCGGTGCCAAAGCTCCCCAAGCGGAAGGATGCGGTTGAGGGGACGTGGGGAGACACCGGGAAAGACGCCCGCGCTTTGGATCGTTTCCGTACTCTGCTCGGTCGTATAAAGGAACCGGACCGGAACCTATTGCTTCATATGGCGCAGCAGATGGCGGGGGCAAATCGCCATCGAGCGTGAGCGTGGGGTTCTAAAACCCACTTGTCCGATAATCCGGGTGGTGTCAATGGGTCGACGCAACACCCAGCTCGAAAGCTATCTGGCGGAGTTTAAAGGGCAAAAGTGACCGCGGGCGTCGATTGAAAGAAAACCCTGTCCTGGTTAGGTCTAATTTGAGTGCAGCCTAATAGATCGGTCTTCTCTGAAGCATACTAACGGAACTACTGCTTAGAGGGTGTTGCATCGACCGTCTGAACCGGCACGACTTACCAGGAGTTAGCCCGCTAATTGAGTCTAGTTGGCAGGTGAATTGTGAACGCCTATCACTAACATAAAGTTCTTGGCTAAGCGCAAGGTTAACTAGTACGTTTGGGTTTATCTGCGAGACCTTGACTTAGGTTGTTGGTGGGTCAGAATAGAATCCACACTATTCCTCTGGCGTAAGAACACCACCTTCCTGCCGATAACCGGCCACCAGAGATGTCTAGCCAACCGCCGAGGCTGAAAGAAAACCTCCCGGCTATTTCATGTCATCGGAGTCGAAGTCATGCCCTCGCCTGATCTCGCTATGGTCGGTTCGTACGACTTCCGCCTTGTCGCTCTGTCTGTTGTTATCGCAATGCTCGCGTCCTATGCCGCACTCGACGTCGCTGGAAGAGTGACGTCGGCGAGAGGCAGAATCCGGCTCGTCTGGCTAACAGGCGGTGCCGCGGCTATGGGTGTAGGCATATGGTCTATGCATTATGTGGGCATGCTCGCTTTCCGCCTTCCCGTTTCGGTTCAATACGACTGGCCTACTGTACTGCTTTCGCTACTTGCCGCCATCTTTGCTTCTGCCGTAGCCCTATTTGTCGTAAGTCGAGAGAAGATGAGTTTTGTTCAAGCTATAATTGGCAGCCTCTTCATGGGCAGTGGAATAGCTGGCATGCATTACATTGGCATGGCAGCGATGCGGCTGCCGGCAATGTGCCGCTTTTCCTCCGCAATCGTAATGATTTCAGTCGTTCTGGCGATTGCGATTTCTTTGGTCGCGCTATGGCTGACGTTTTATTTTCGCGGAGAAACGAAATCCGGCGGTTGGCGAAAGGTCGTAAGCGCAATTGTGATGGGAGCCGCCATTCCCGTCATGCACTATACCGGGATGGCAGCAGCCAGTTTCACGCCCTCTATGGTGACCGAAGGCAGCCTTTCGCACGCACTTAACATATCTACGCTCGGGACTACCAGCATCATCATAGTTACTTTTATGGCGCTCGGACTTACCGTCTTAACATCCTTCGCCGACCGCGGCTTCTCTGCACAAGCCCTGAAACTTGAATCCAGCGAGAAAAGATCCCGGGAAATACTTGAAACAGCCTTGGATGCATTTGTCGGAATGGATTCGAAAGGAACCATCGTAGATTGGAATACACAGGCGGTGGCTACATTCGGATGGTCGCGTGGGGAGGCGTTGGGTAAATTGTTTTTCACTATTATTATTCCTGAGCGCAACCGCGCCACCTATGAGAACGGCCTTCCGTACTTTCTTGCGTCAGGTCGAGGTGCTGTGCTTAATAAGCGAATCGAAATCACAGCGCTACACCGAGACGGACACGAATTTCCTATAGAGCTTGCAGTTACTCCCATACAGTGGGGCGAAACACGATTGTTCACTGCGTTTGTTCGCGATATCACCGTGCGCAAAAACATGGAAGAGGCATTGTTCGTCGAGAAGGAACGAGCCCAAGTTACCCTCAACTCAATCGGCGATGCCGTTGCATGTACGGACATTTCCGGGAATATCACTTTCCTTAACCTCGTCGCCGAGAAAATGACGGGCTGGTCACAGAAGCAAGCGGAGGGCCGCCCGATGGCCGACGTTCTGGAAATCCTGGACGCTACAAGCCGCAAAGCTAACTCCAACCCGATGGAGTTGGCAGTTGGCAATAATCGAACCGTCCACTTGCCGTCGAACAGCATCCTCATTCGGCAAGATGGATTAGAAATACCAATCGAAGATTCTGCCGCACCCATCCACGACCGTGAAGGACGGGCGACCGGTGCCGTAATCGTTTTCCGCGACGTGAGCGCAGCCCGGGCCCTGACATTGCAGTTGGCTCATTCAGCCGAGCACGACGGTTTGACCGGCTTACCCAATCGAGCGCTGCTGAACGACCGGGTCAACCAGGCTATTATTTTGGCATCCCGACACGAGAGCAAAGTTGCAGTCCTGTTTCTGGATTTAGACGGTTTCAAGCACATCAACGATTCCTTGGGGCATCTGACGGGCGACAAGCTCCTTCAATCCGTCACCAAGCGCCTTTGTGATTGCGTGCGCGCTTCCGACACCGTTAGCCGCCAGGGAGGCGATGAATTTGTCGTCCTGCTGTCCGAAATGGAACACTCCGAAGACGCTGCTGTTACGGCCAGAAGATTGTTGCAGGTAGTGGCCGACGCTCATACCATCAACCAGCAGGATCTGCATGTCACTACCAGCATCGGTATCAGCGTATATCCCGAGGACGGCCTGGACGCTGAAACGCTCATCAAAAACGCCGACACGGCTATGTATCAAGCCAAGGAAAACGGGCGTCAGAGCTACCAGTTTTTCAAATCATCGATGAACGAACGGGCTGTAGAGCGTCAATCCATCGAGGAAGGACTGCGTCGCGCTCTGGAGCGCAATGAATTCACTCTGCAATATCAGCCGAAGGTCAATCTGAAGACCGGTGAGATTACCGGCACGGAAGCGTTGCTACGCTGGAGCCCGGCTGGCCAGGGACTCGTCTCTCCCGCAAGATTTATTCCCGTCGCGGAAGATTGTGGCCTGATTCTACCAATCGGCAAGTGGGTCCTACGCGAAGCTTGTACGCAAGCGCGAGCTTGGCTGGACGCACGTTTACCTCCCATTACTATGGCAGTGAACATCTCAGCGATGGAATTCCGCCACGAACACTTCCTGGAAGGTGTGTTTGAAATCCTCAAGGAGACAGGCTTGGACCCCAAGCTTCTTGAACTTGAACTCACCGAAAGCGTTTTGATGAAGCGTGTCGAAGCCACCGGATCGATCCTTAAGACATTAAGAGAGAAAGGCGTGCGGGTGGCTGTCGATGATTTTGGGACGGGTTACTCCAGCTTGAGTTACCTCAGAAAATTTCCGATCGATGCCCTCAAAATCGACCAGTCTTTCGTTCACCAGATCACTACTTCTCCTGCCGAAACTTCGATTGTCACTGCAATTATCAGCATGGGCCGCAGTCTCGGTCTGCGCGTGATTGCCGAAGGCGTGGAAACGCAGGAAGAATTGGCTTTTCTTCAAGCCCAACAATGTGAAGAAGCTCAAGGCCACTATTTTGGCCGCCCATTACCGCCCGAGCGTTTCGTCAAGCTGCTCGAAAACGGCATACCAGAAGCGATTGTTGCCTAGAGGACAGGCGGGCTGTGCATTTGATTTTTCACTTGCCTGACTAACGCTGCCAGTTCAGACGGTCGACACGACACCCTTTAATCAGTGCTTCCGATCGTACTTTTCAGAGAAGACTGATCGTCTGAGCGGCGCCCAATCAGACCTAATCAGGACGGGGTTTTCTTTGAATCGACACGCCCGAACGGAATTGGCCCCTGAAATTCCGCCAAATGGGCCTCGAACTGGTGTTGCATCGACCCATTGAGACCACCGCGCTAACCGGAGGAGTGGGTCCCAATACTCAGTTGATTTCATAACAATGTCGGCTCCTTGGACCCGGGTAGACTTTGGTTTGTCGAAGACCAAAGGCTCGGGAGGAAGGAGCCGAACATGATGATTATAGGCGTGGATTATCACCCGAGCGATCAGTACATCGCGTTTGTGGACACCGAGACTGGTGAGAGCGGTGAGCAGCGGTTGAACCACAGCGATGGAGAAGCCGAGAAGTTCTACCGGGAACTGAAGCAGCGAGGAGTCAGCGTGCGCGTGGGAATGGAGGCCACCGGATATTCACGTTGGTTCGAGCGGTTACTAGCAGGGCTGGGTATCGAGGTCTGGATCGGCGACGCGGCGGAGATCAAAACCAAACGAGTCCGCAAGCAGAAAACCGACCGCAACGATGCCGGGCTTCTGTTGAAGTTGCTACTAGAAAATAACTTTCCTCGCATCTGGGTACCGAGTCCTGAAAATCGTGATCTACGGCAACTGCTGTGGCATCGGCATCGATTGGTGCAAATGCGGACGCGGATCATGAACCAGCTGCAGGCTCTAGCGATGAACGAGGGTAATCGGCGGAAGAAGAAGCTGTGGAGCGAGCAAGGCCGAACACAGCTGGAAAAGCTTCCGTTGGCTACCTGGGCATCGCGGCGTCGGCAGGATCTGCTCGAGCTGCTGGACCGAATGAATCCGGCTATCGAGGCATTGACCACAGCCGTCGAGCAGGAAGCGAAGAAATGGCCTGAAGCTCTGCGGCTGATGACCCACCCTGGCGTAGGACCTCTGACGGCGCTGGCCTTCGTGCTGATCATCGGAACCCCAGAACGGTTCAAGTGCGGCAAGCAGATCAGCAGCTATGTCGGACTGATTCCTTCGGAAGACTCCAGTGCCGGCCGTCAACGGCTGGGACACATCACCAAGCAAGGCAGCTCGTTACTGCGTTTCCTGCTGGGAGAAGCAGCACAGGTTGCAGCGCGATGTGATTCGGATTGGAGACGTCGGTACGTCCATCTGGCGATGCGTCGGCAGAGGAACATCGCCAAGGTGGCCATGGCCCGACGACTTGCAGTTCGCCTGTACTGGATGTGGCGGAACGGTTGGGAGTATGCGCAGTGGGTGAAGTTCGGTTCGAACGCGGGACAGCTCGCTACCGGACAGGGCGTGAACTAGAACGCCGTCCACTTGAATGGGCATCCCGCTCCCTCGCAAGAGGGAGTTTGAAGTGGTAATCATGGTCGAAGTTTTGATCGAAGAGATGTTTGGGTCGGACTGAAGCCGACCGATGGATTACAGGCGAGCCGTGGTCATCGACGCTGGGTCAACGAATGCCGCGAACAAACGCACTCTTCGGAGTGGCTGTGGATGTGTGGGCAAAAACAGTTTGACAGAGCCGACATTGTTAGAGATGTCCGGTTGATGTCATAACGACGTCGGCCTCGCGACGGCCCGAGTAGACTGTTCGGTGTTCACCCCAACAGTGCTCGGACCGAAGGAGGCCGAGATGAGAATTATAGGATGTGATTTACACGCTCGCCAGCAAACGTTGGCGATGCTGGACACCGAAACCGGAGAGATGGTGAGAATGACTCTGCTGCACGAAGGCAACAACGTGCGGGAGTTTTATTCCACGCTTCCAGGTCCGGTGCGTGTGGGAATCGAAGCCATGGGATCGATGCAGTGGTTCGTGGACCTGATGGAAGAGCTGGGAATCGAATGCCAGGTCGGTAATCCGGCAGTGATTCGGGCGGCCGAGCCGCGGAAGCAGAAACATGATCGGCGAGATGCCGATTTGATTCTGACACTGCTGGTAGAAAACCGCTTTCCAGCGATCTGGCTGCCGTCCAGGGAGCTGCAGGATCTCCGGGCCCTGTTGCGACACCGTCATCAGTGGGTACGAATGCGGACGCGCGTACAGAATGCGCTGCAAGCGATAGCCTTGGCGAATGGTTTACGACGAGGACCTTCCCTGTGGAGCCACGAAGGACAACACACGATCGCATCGTTGCCGCTGGCTCCCCATACGGCCTATCGAAGAAACGAACTGCAGGCCATGTACGAGAAGTTCGAATCGGACATCGAGAAACTAAACAAGCGAGTGGAGGAGCAAGCCGGCGAGCGTCCGGGAGCGAGACTGCTAATGACCCATCCCGGAGTGGGGCCGGTCACGGCGTTGGCGACCGACGTATTCCTGGGCGATCCGAAGCGGTTCACTGACGGTAAGGCACTGGCCAGTTATGTGGGGATCATTCCGAGAGAATACTCCAGCGGAGGTCGACAGAAGTTCGGCGGGCTGAGCAAACAAGGGAATCCGTTGCTGCGATTCCTCTGGGGTGAGGCGGGAGCCCACGCGGCACGCCGGGATCCGGAGTTGCAGCGATTCTATCGTCGCAAGATGGTCCAGAAAGGTTTGGGGAAAGCGAGAATGGCAGTGGCTCGCAAGCTCGGGATTCGGCTCTGGATCATGTTGCGGAACGAGATCAGCTATAACGAGTTCTGTCGTCGTGGACAGAAGAACAGCGGTGCCGCCTGTGCAGGGATGCCTGGAACGCCCTATGGTGCGACAAGTCACCGACCGGTTGATTAGGCTACCTGCCTCCCTACGGGGAGTTCGAATAACTCATCACGGTCGAGAGTGACCGAAGAGATGGTTGGTGGGCAACACCGAACCGATGAACCGAGAACGGGCTGAGCACGTACGGGTGAACAGGATCGACACAGAAAGACGCCATTCGTGCGTCGGCGGAGACGTGTGCTCAAACCCAGTGACCAGCTGAGAATAAAACTCTTGCAAGGGCCGGCGTCGTTAGAGATAGGGCGTTAATCGCGACTTGCCCTTGTATCCGGCCGTTTTTCCCCGCGCTGCTGTTGCAATTTGAGGCTAAACGGGCTGGGGCAGAAAGCCGACAGGTGCTGACAGTCAGGTGCCATATCTATTCGTGGAGGACAGCACTCAGAAGGGATTTGTCGATTTGAAGGCCACCGGCGTACTTGATAAGGCCCAGGTTCTTGAACTTCTTCATAAAAAAATTGACTCGTGACCGCGTCGTACCAATCATATCCGCCAACGTTTCTTGCGATATCGTGGGAATAACCCTTTGAGGTTGTTCGTCCTCTCCGTAACGTGCGAGCAGCAAAAGAGCGCGAGCCAGCCGTTTCTCAGCAGAGTTAAACAGTTGATCGACCAAGTCCGCCTCAACTCGGATGTTCCTGGCAAGCATGTAAGAGATAAAGAGGTCAGCGAACTTGTGTTCCGTATGAAGCACGCGACTCATCTCATTCTTTTCCATGATTAGTACAGTAGTCGGTGCGATCGCCTTCGCACCCTCGATGCGGACGGGCTGTGCTGCGAGACAACCTTCTCCGAAAAAGTCTCCAGGTTTTAGAATAGCCACCACTGCTTCTTTGCCAGTCTCGTTGATCACGGTCAGCTTCACGCCACCTTGCTGAATGTACATAACAGTCTTGGCGGGATCACCTTGCGCGAAGATGGTTGTCTTCGTCGGGAACTTAACGATCATTCTTGCTACACCGGCTGAATCGAGAAACACCTGAGCGTTGAATGTGTGTTTAATACTGGATTTCGTCTTGTTGGAACCCGCGATTGTTTCCATGACGCCCCGCCTAAGACATATCGGGTTACGGCTTGTGCGTAACTCCTAGAACATTGCAAGCTGCCAACCAATCAAAGATGTGCATTCAGCGTCCGGTCTCCGGGCAGCTTTGAAAATTGCTTAATAGCTACAGGCACATCGTAAGTGAGTAGGCACAAATCAACTGTGCAGTACCGGACAGTGATAATTCTTTGGACACATTTCGGGAACCGGGCAGTGTTGGCGCACTCCCGCGAACAGCCCCGCAATGGCCAGAACCGCGTTTGTGGGGCGGAAGGACCCTATCCAGAGAATGTGTCGTATTGGTAAATACATGAGTCTCAAGTGTACAGTTTTGAACATATACGTATGACTGATTTGCAATACGTTGGGGTGGGAAGGCGCTAAAAGGCCTGGGAGTCAGTCAGCGAAAGGGGCTGGCTCCCGAAGGCCTACTGGATCTCCAAATGTCCACAACCCAGCGACAGCACGTGAAGCAAACTGATCTATCGCCTCGATTGAATAGGCCCGTCTGCAGAGCGCAGCCCCTGCGCATTCTGTTCGCTCATAGAAACCCCGCGGATGTTGACCTCTGTGTACGTGCGCTCAATGGCGCAGATTTTAACGTCAGCGCGGATGTCGTTTCCACTTCCGGACAGCTTGCCGCACGCCTGAGATCAAAATTCTATGACTTTATTGTGGTCGAGTACCGCGCCGCCAACTCACAGGGACCTCAAGCACTGGAAATCATCCACCGGATGAAACGGCACATCCCTCTCATCTTTGTGACCGACCACGTGCCTCTAGAGACCGTAGCAGAACTCATTACGAGCGGCGCTGCCGATTGTATTGAAATCGATCACGTCGGCCACCTCCCCGTGACCGTCCGCCGGGCGCTCAGTGAGAATAATCTGCGCGCACAATGCGATCGTGTCGAGAAGCATTTGCGACATTCGGAGGCACACTACCGCGCTCTAGTGGGAAACCTAAACTATGGGATATGCCGCTGCGATGCGGAAGGTAAGTTCTTGGAGGTCAACCAGACGCTGGTGACGATGCTTGGCTATGAGTCAAGGGAGGATCTCCTGGCAGCCAACTTTGCAACTTGCATCGTCTCTGATCCGCGCAAGAGGGCGCAATTGTTTGGGCCCGCCGGTTGGGAGCTGCAAACCGAACCCGTAGAGATTGATTGGAAGCGAAAGGACTGCACGGACCTGAAGCTCCGGCTAAGCGGACGGGAAGTCATCGGCGGCGAAGGTGACAAAGGGAGTTACGAAGTCATAGCTGAGGACGTCACCAAACAGCGCGCCCTGGAGGAGCAGCTGCGTCACCAAGCCGCCAAGGATTCACTAACTGGTTTGGCGAACTACCGCCAGCTTGTAGAAGTGATAGACAGTGAAATTAAGCGATCCCAGCGCACGAGTCGAGAGTTCGCTTTGCTGTTATTTGATCTGGATGGATTAAAACAGGTCAATGACCGCTACGGCCATCTGACCGGCAATCAAGCGCTTTGCAGACTAGCTGATGTCATGTCTATTGGTTGCCGGGACATAGACACGGCTGCACGTTTCGGCGGGGACGAGTTTGCACTTGTACTACCGGAGACGGGCGGAGAGCCCGCCAACCTCGTGGCCCACCGCATCTCTGAGAGCCTTGCAAACGATGGTGGGGATCCGAAGCTATCAGTTAGTGTAGGCGTTGCCGTTTATCCAAGAGACGGCGACAGACTCGAAACCCTCATGAGCACAGCGGACGTGGCATTGTACTCGATGAAAGCTAAAGCGCACAGTCATGCCACGAGTTCTTGACAGGGAGGACCGAGCTTCGAAATGTGTCCTATGGATTTGCCGTACAAAGCGAACAGGCGAGTTTCCCCTTTTGAACACAGCCCGACAAGCGCGGAGGATGCCATGGGTGCTAACACTCCTAAAATATTACTGGTTACCCGGAATCCGATGAGCATGTCGTTCTTGACTGCACGCCTGAAAAAATGGCCATGCGAAGTCCACTTTTGCTCGTCGTGCCGCGAGGCTGATGCGTTCGTTAGTAACCAGCGATTCGATCTTGTGCTAAGCGAAGTCAGTGGTGGCGACCTGAGATCCCTTTCGTTGGCAGCTTCGCTTACGGGGTCGAGAACGACTCTGATCTATTCCTATCCAGTTGAAACCGGTTGCTGGTGGTTGCCAGCGCTCAAGCATGGGCTATCGTGTTGGGGCTCTATGGCGATGCGGCCCAGCGAATTTATCGGCTTCCTCGACGAGATTCTCAAAGAGATAGACATAAGATCGCGCCTTGCTGCGGGGTCGGATGATGGCAGCCAGACGGGGTTCAAAGTGATGGCGGGATCGATCGCCGACGGAACATTGAATTCCCGCGATCCGAGAGGCCCAGGACGAGACGTAAGGCCAATTCGTTGCGAAGCCCCTCTCCCAGGTCCTGAGCCAGTTTACGCCAGCCCTATGTTTGGTTCCGAGGTGGAACATGATCGCTCAACATCGGCCCCCTCAGTGGAATTATCTGGTCACGCAATCGTTGGACAGTCTGAATGAAGCCGAGCACGCTTTGCGGCACGTAATCCTCTTCGCGCTTGATCCGTCCCTCAGCCATTCGCTGATTGAAGCCGATGCGTTCATTCGACGCGCAATTTCGACCTTGGAAGAAGCCCTCCCAACTCGGGATAAATGAAACAACAACCGGCGGTTTGGTTCACCTGCGCGTGAGACGCGAAGCGAGCCGACAAGATTTCAGTCTCCGCCAGCCGATTCGGCGCTCCCGGTGGCGAGCTAACTCCTGATTAGTCGGATTACCGGACATCTCTAACAATGTCGGCTCCGTCAATCGTTTTTTAAGCGCACTTCTCCGCTCACTCGGAAGAGTGTTTGCCTTCGTGGTGTTCTTTGGCCCAGCGTCGATGACCAGGGCTCGCCTGTAATCCATCGGTCGGCTTCAGTCCGACCCAAACATCTCTTCGATCAAAACTTCGACCATGATTACCACTTCAAACTCCCTCTTGCGAGGGAGCGGGATGCCCATTCAAGTGGACGGCGTTCTAGTTCACGCCCTGTCCGGTAGCGAGCTGTCCCGCGTTCGAACCGAACTTCACCCACTGCGCATACTCCCAACCGTTCCGCCACATCCAGTACAGGCGAACTGCAAGTCGTCGGGCCATGGCCACCTTGGCGATGTTCCTCTGCCGACGCATCGCCAGATGGACGTACCGACGTCTCCAATCCGAATCACATCGCGCTGCAACCTGTGCTGCTTCTCCCAGCAGGAAACGCAGTAACGAGCTGCCTTGCTTGGTGATGTGTCCCAGCCGTTGACGGCCGGCACTGGAGTCTTCCGAAGGAATCAGTCCGACATAGCTGCTGATCTGCTTGCCGCACTTGAACCGTTCTGGGGTTCCGATGATCAGCACGAAGGCCAGCGCCGTCAGAGGTCCTACGCCAGGGTGGGTCATCAGCCGCAGAGCTTCAGGCCATTTCTTCGCTTCCTGCTCGACGGCTGCGGTCAATGCCTCGATAGCCGGATTCATTCGGTCCAGCAGCTCGAGCAGATCCTGCCGACGCCGCGATGCCCAGGTAGCCAACGGAAGCTTTTCCAGCTGTGTTCGGCCTTGCTCGCTCCACAGCTTCTTCTTCCGCCGATTACCCTCGTTCATCGCTAGAGCCTGCAGCTGGTTCATGATCCGCGTCCGCATTTGCACCAATCGATGCCGATGCCACAGCAGTTGCCGTAGATCACGATTTTCAGGACTCGGTACCCAGATGCGAGGAAAGTTATTTTCTAGTAGCAACTTCAACAGAAGCCCGGCATCGTTGCGGTCGGTTTTCTGCTTGCGGACTCGTTTGGTTTTGATCTCCGCCGCGTCGCCGATCCAGACCTCGATACCCAGCCCTGCTAGTAACCGCTCGAACCAACGTGAATATCCGGTGGCCTCCATTCCCACGCGCACGCTGACTCCTCGCTGCTTCAGTTCCCGGTAGAACTTCTCGGCTTCTCCATCGCTGTGGTTCAACCGCTGCTCACCGCTCTCACCAGTCTCGGTGTCCACAAACGCGATGTACTGATCGCTCGGGTGATAATCCACGCCTATAATCATCATGTTCGGCTCCTTCCTCCCGAGCCTTTGGTCTTCGACAAACCAAAGTCTACCCGGGTCCAAGGAGCCGACATTGTTATGAAATCAACTGAGTATTGGGACCAACATGTGCGGCAATCCGACAATATGCAGTCTTCGCTCATGTTCTGCCTCAACAATGCCGCTTTGATGGTGTCGGTTCTGGTGTCGGTTGGTTCTTCGTTTTGATGCGCGCAGCTGCGCGGACGTGTGAACGGAAATCCCTCGAACGCCCCATGAACATTAGCGTTTTTCGCTGTGCCGGATTTCGGTGCGCTGTGCTGTGAAGTGGGCAGCCGGGATTTTAAGTCCTCCGTCGACACGAAGGTGATGCCCAGCTTCACTCTGAACAGGGGAGCGCCAAAGAGCGAAATGACTGTGCCCAATTTCGTGCCCACCCCTGACTGGCTGGTATGAGCTATGACAACGGTACTTTAGCGGAACACCGTGCAAATGAACGTCATGGGTTAGCGTAGCTACAACCCGCTAATTCGCGCTAACTTGTTGATTATTTGCGCGGTCAGTTTTTGCAGGCAGGCGGTCGCCAGTTCGATCCCGGTTGCGTTCACCAACGATCTGCCCTTGATTTCAATAACCTACGAATTCGGTCTTTGCTCGGCGTCGGCCGCTGCGGAGCTCCTCGCCAACCATTTGCTCGACGTGTAATATGAGGCCGATGCCTGCGAGCCTGTTCTCTACTTACAGCGCCGGCGAGAACCGCGTCACAGCGTCAATCCTCGCGGTACTCCGGTCGCTCTCGCTGAATCGAATCGAGCGCCTGTTAGGTGCGCTCACGGAGCAGCCGGAGTTCGAGTTGGTGCGGTTTGAGAATCAACCTTCTCGCGGTGGAGCGGGTGTGCCCGATGCGGTCGTGGCAAGCAGTTGTCGGATCCTCATCGAGACGAAGCTTCAACGGAACGCCGTCAATCTCGACCAATTGAAACGGCACCTATGCCGTCTCGACTCTGCGAATGAGAACGTGCGGTATCTGTTGGTTCTTACGCCGGACGAGAACGAACCGGCCGAAATCGCAGACCTCGTCGATGATCGCTTGAGTTGGGCCTCCTTCGCGGCTCTCGATCAGGCGATCGACGAGCTATTGGCTGACAAGACCGAAGTTATCTCCGAGCGTGAGGCGTTCCTTCTGCGCGAACTGCAAGTGATGCTACTCGAGGAGGACCTCCTTGGCTTCGCGAAGGATACGGTCATCGTCGCCGCCCGTCATGCGTGGCCCGAATATACGAAGCTCCACGTTTACGCATGTCAGCCGGGCCGACCTTTTCAGCCGGTGAAGTACCTTGGGTTCTATGCGGATGGCCAGATCATGGAACTATTGCCTCTAATCATTCACCGCCATGACCACGTGCGCTTGGAACGCGGCCTCTACAAAGACGAGTTAGGCCGAGTCGTTGACCGGCTCTTAGACCAAAGCCCTCGTACCCTTGCGGCCGAATACCAAGTCTTTCTGCTGTCCGCTCCTGATGATCCGCAGACAATCCGATTGAACGCGCCGATTGCTAACGACCTACAATCGGTCAGTGGTCGCACAACCGCCTTTACACAGGGGCAACGTTATGTGAGCCTCGATGACCTGCATCGCGCCAAGCGAACGTCCGATCTGGTCAAGGCCCGGAGCTAGAGAGGCCTTGCAACTTGGGCTGGCGAATAGCGGTTGTTCTAACCATACCGACGTGGGCATCAAACTGGCCCAATACTCAGTATCCCAATCTGGTGGGTTGATCCTCAGAATGCGAATGTGGAGGCTAGGGTACCTAACTTGTTGGCGACGCCGTTCCCTGATGATCTGGCGGACACTGTGTGTTAGCTCGTGAGTTCGAACGCAATGAAAGTCTAGGGGCCTAGTGCCTAAGATCAATTGGGAAGACGTGCTCAAAGACCCGCGAGCAAGGGACGCCCTCAAAGTCTTGACGCAAAAAGGCGCCTCTTCCGATCGGTTGCGGGAGCTGCTCGAAGTTGCTGCTGGCGCTCAATTTTTCCCCCGGTCACTTGATCTGTTTTCTGTGGACGGAATGACACGAAAGCATGTGGCTGATTTCCCTCGAAAGCTGAGAGTGACTGCCGAACAAATCGAAAGGATCAGACGTAATCCTCAATTCCATCTCGAATCTTTGGGGGGGGGCGCTATCGAGAACCTCCCAGCTACTCTGCAGAAGTATGCAGATAACTTGGACCGAACGATTCGTTTTGGTCGAGATTTCATGAAGAAGAGGCCGCGTTACTTTGATTTAGCTTCTATCTTCAAACTGAAACTCCTCAAATACGTACAACGAAGCACGGGCACTCCACGATTCTCGCTGGTAGCCGACCTCTTGCATGCGGCTTTCTCCTCAGCGGGAATGAATTTCGATGAAACCGACTTTGATGATAGTGCACTCCGTAAATTGTATTCGCGTCAGCCGAAGCAATAGCGTCTACCCATCCTCCAGAAAGACTGATCGCGAACCGGCCCGAAAGGACTATCTCCCCCCTCAGTTTTTCCTGGATAGTCCGCGACTCAGTATCACGCGGTGCGCAAATATACGCACATGGATAACAAACACGAATCACTTCTGACAGTCAGAGAGACCGCCAAGATTCTCGCAGTTCGCGAAGGAACAGTTCGGGTCTGGCTCGGGCAGAGACGGTTCCCGAAGGTTAAGTGCGGAAGAGCAGTTCGGATTCCGGCAGAAGCGGTGGTGGACTTTCTCCGGCGGCATACGGTGCGCGCCAAGGACGGCCAACCGTGAGTGACCAAATGACCACTGTAAAGTTTACAGTAGAGGATCTCTCTGAAAGCTGTGTCCGGCCTGCGGCGAAAATCGAACAGTTTGCGGAGACTTACCGCGTGCGAGTGAAGCGCGATAGCTGTCGTGAGCCGATAATTCCGGGCAAACTCCACGCCAAAGACATGCCAGCGAGCACTGAATACCGGAGTCACGTTTACGAGCACAGCGACGGAAACTTCGGCGTGTTTTTGATGTACGAATCGAAAAGAAGGTGGGGTAGTGCCAAGCGCAAGCTGGTTGCTGCGGGATTTGAGGTGCGACAGGACGGAGACGCAGAGGGCACGGCGCTATTTGATCCGACCAATGCTGTGCAAGCTCGCGTGGCCCTCAAACTCGCCCGCATCCGTTTGCGTTCGGAACTGCCCCCGGAACAACGCCGAACCCTCCTAAGCAGATTGGCGAAAGCACGAGGATTGCGGAACCGCCCAGAAAAAGGCCGAGTACACGCCAAATCATCGACGCGACCCGAAAAGACAGGCCAGGTGGCTGTCGTGGGCTAATCAGATGGCGAGCGATGCCCAATCCGGTCGAACTTCTAGCGGCATACGACAGGTCTCGCCAGCCCTAAAAAGCTGGATAAAGAGCTGCATCGTGCCAATTTTGGTTCAAGAATATATCGAGAATCACAAGATTGACGTTGTGACGGACCATGACAAGGTGTTAGAACGTGATTCGAATACGGCTTCAGCCGTCAGGGCAAGCGAATGACCCAGCCGTCCCGCTCCGCCGCAGTTTACGCTCGCGTCTCGACCGATAAGCAGAGTCATCTCTCGACTTCAGATCAAGTTCGCAATTGCCGCGAAGGCGCGTCCATTCGCAAGCTAGTAATCCGTGATGAGCATATTTATGTCGATGAAGCAATGAGCGGGGTCGGCTCCGATCGGCCAGCGTTCCAGCGGATGATGAGCGTTGCCGTATCTCCCGAGCGGCCATTCTCGGTGATTCTCGTAGACGATACTTCGCGCCTGAGTCGGAACACAGAAGAGGCTCTTGGAATTTTTCGCCGCCTGAATTTTGCTGACGTTCAACTCATCGCCGTCAGTCAGGGCATCGACAGCACCGACGATCAAGCCGACGTCTTGGTCACAGTCCATGGCATGGTCGATTCGCTTTATGTCAAAGAACTCGCAAAGAAAACCCACCGAGGGCTTGAAGGTTTGGTATTGCGCGGCCTCAGTGCTGGAGGCCGCTGCTTTGGCTACAACGCTGTTTCGGTTGGGGAGGGCACGTCCAAACGGCTGATCGTGAATCAATCCGAAGCAGCAATAGTGCGACGGGTGTTCGAGATGTCCGCAAGCGGCGTCTCACTAAAGAAAATCTCTTGGGCACTGAATGCCGAACGGATTCCGCCGCCACGACCACGAAAAGGAAAGCAATTTTCCACCTGGTGTCCCACGGGAATTCGAGAAATGCTCCGTCGCGAGCTCTACGTAGGTCGAGCAGTTTGGAATCGCTCACGTTTCGTGAAGAGGCCAGGCACAAATCATCGTGTTCGGCGCGCGCGCCCGCAATCTGAATGGAAGGTCACGGACCGTCCGGACCTTCGAATCGTGAGCGATGCCCTTTGGTGCGCAGTCCGGCTACGTTTCGAGAAGGTCAAAGCGACGTATCCAGGACACGGAAAAGGGGGAGGATGGTTAACCCGGGCGGCAACAAGTCGTTATCTTTTCAGTGGGCTTCTAAGATGCGGGGCTTGCGGGGGAAACCTCGTCATCGTCACGGGAAACAAGGGCCGTTATCGCCGCTATGGTTGCTCGCAACATTTCTACCGTGGCACGTGCTCCAACGCGATCACTGAACGGCAAGATTGGCTTGAGCAACAGCTGATTCGCGAGCTGCAGGAACAAGTGTTGAAGCCCGAGGTGATCGACTTCGCGCTCGATGAATTCGGCCGGCAACTCAAGTCGGAGCTAGGGAAGCTGGCTGGTAACCTTGGAACGATGCGCAGACGAAAATCAGAGCTCGAGACGGAACTGCGCCGATATGCCGACGCTGTGGGATCCGGAGGGAACATGCCAGCTATGATCGAGGCAATGCGAATCCGTCAATCCGAGCTTGATTCGATCACTGAGAAGCTGCTTTCGACGCAATCGGATTCGATCGAAGCTCGTCTCCTGGACATCCGAAGATTTGTAACGAGGCGGATCTTGGACCTGCGGCAATTACTTTCGAGAGACACATTGCTGGCCCGGGCTGAATTAATGAAACACGTAAAGGAGATCACAATGGTTCCGCGGACGAACGAAAGCGATCCGCATTATGAAGCAAAAGGGGAGTGGAGCTTGGTAGGTGATGCCTTCGAGTCAGGCTCTGGCACCCGGCCGTCAAATTGGGTTGGTTGCGGGGGTCGGATTTGAACCGACGACCTCCGGCCCTGGCCGATGAAATCGGCCGACAGGAAAATGAAAGCCCGACTCTCCGGGCTCATGGCTTTTGAGAATTAAGTAGGAAAGGAAAGGAAATGGTTGCGGGGGTCGGATTTGAACCGACGACCTCCGGGTTATGAGCCCGACGAGCTACCAGGCTGCTCCACCCCGCGAATTCATCATAGCGGATGCACAGAGGGGGGTCAAACGAATCCCGGCCATTTCGGCGTCGGACCGCGCCTAAATCCGCGCGCAAGACCGCTGTTCGATCAATACGAGCTGTACGATTTCCCGTCGAAGGGCGAAACCGCATCCGAGGCGGAATGAACGTCGCAGATGCCTCCGGGAACCTGGTCCGGACTCAGCACATCATCGCAGGTTGCCGTCGTCCAATCTTTTTCATGTGTGATCGGGTCGGTCGGAACTTCCCCGATGTAACCCGAGGCATGGAGATCGTCAAGCGAACCGGGAGCGGCTTCCTTGTCGAGCGTGTAATTATTGATCGCCTGACGCATTACCATCAAATCTTGACGGAGCGCCGCTTCGTGCGCGCGCACGACCGACTGTTCGTAGCGTACCGCGCTCATGGTCGCCAGGATCACGATAATCGTGATCACAATCATCAGCTCGAGGATCGTGAATCCACGCGCCTCGCAGTCCATGCGTTTGATCTCGACGATTGATTGATCGAATCCCGCCATCGTTTTGCCCAATCAGCCTGAAATCGCGCTACCAGTCCGAATATTTCGTCCCGTCGAGCGCCGTTCCCGTCGCCTTGCTGTAAACATCGAACACGTCCTGCCCGCCCCAGGATGTCGAATCCGCATCGTCCTGCACCGACCGCAACCCCCAGTCGCTGGTTCCCGTCATCGGATCAACTGGGAGTTCGCGGAGGAATCGCATGTGCACGTTTTGTGTCCCGGTCAACTGCACTCCGTTGACCAGCGTTTCGAGATCGGGCGGATAGTTCTCTGTGCCGGCCTGCACCTGGAACATGCCCTTGTCCGCGGCATCGCGATAGCGGTCAATGGCGTCGCGTATTTGACGCAAATCGTAGCGGAGCAATTGTTCGCGTTGGCGAATCACCGTCACGCGCGTCAGTGGCAGCGCCACGGTCGCCAGCACGAGAAGTATCGAGCAGGCAATCATCAATTCGAGGAGCGTCATTCCTGCGTTAGTCGCGCGGGTAGTTCGGCGACGAATCAACGAAGTCGTTCGCAAAGACGAAAGCTGACGTGTCGCGCGAATGCCAGGGATGTGGCGACTCGTGGACATTTCTGTCACTGCACCCGAATTGTGGCTTCCTGGGAAACCATCGGGACTGTCCGCTGCGCGGAGTCGCGAGCGTTGACTTGAAGAATCTGAAGCGCAGACGTGCCCGGAGCCACGGCGCGAATCACGATCCCCAGCAGCGTGCCGGACCCGTTCACGCCGGGTGTATTTGGCTGGCGCGTCGCGGAGACTACGACATCGCCCTTTTGCTGATCAATCCGTTGCACGATCGCAATTTCCTGAGTGCCCGTTCCGGAAAGGAATCCGCCATTGCGCACTTCCTCGACCTGTATCACCGCGGGGTTGAAGTGAATCAATAGGGGGATCGAGTAGAGATCGCTCACGTTTGCGACAGCCAGGCCAAGCGTCGTCGTGTCCCCGGGTTTCAGCGCGGCGTTCGCAGGTTCGAAATGAAGCTGTGCGACCCCGGCCGGCGCACCCGCCGGTGGCGCCCCCTGCGAATTTGCGAACGGGGAAGCGGGCTGCGGCACAGCGGTGGTTGGTTTGTCTAGGTCCTGGCGGGACACGTGCGGATTCGAATCCGTGCCGGACGCCACCGTTTGCAGGTTATCCGCGACGATCGAGGGGAAACGTAGGATGTGCGGTGTCACGACAATGAGAACTTCGTCTTCCTTGACCTCGTTGCTATTGTCCGAGAAAAGGTACCGGAACAGAGGAAGATCGGCGAGGCCGGGAATTCCGTTGACGTTCTTCGTTTCCGTGCGCTCGATCAAACCTCCCAGCACGCTCGCCTCGCCGTCCTTCAATCGGACGTCGTGTTCGATCTTGCGTTGGCTGATGACCGGCTGGTTGATTCCGCCAATATTGCTCGTCCCCGTGATCTGCGACACCTCAATCGAAAGCTTCATGCTGACGTCGCCGTCCGGATGCACGCGGGGCGTTACGTCAATGTTCACGCCGACGTCAATGTATTGGAATTGAGTGTTTACCAGCGGATTGACCACGCCTGCGCCCGTGCCGACGCCAACGCCGACCCCGGCCTGAAAGCTGCCTGTCGCAACCGGTACTCGATCTCCGATTTTGAGCGTCGCCTTTTCGCCGTCACTGACGCGAACTTCGGGATCTTGAATAATCCTTGTCTTGTTGTCCGTGAGGATGGCATTCGCTGTCGCACCGGGCAACGTGAGGCTGTAGTCCGCTGTGGACAAGTTCTTCAGCTGATTTAGAGCGATCTGGGCAGGGGTCCCGGAAACGGTGGTGCTGTTCGATGTCGGTGTTGAAGCAGTGCCCGGACAGGGGGGAGTGCCACCCGGTTGCACGCAAGGTCGAGGATTAAACGAGAGCACCATTGTTTGGCCCGGTAGGATCCCAAGATCGCGCAAGCGGTCCACGCTCGCAGTAACGACCTGCACGTGGACTAAAACCTCGGGCTTGGCTTTATCAATGTCCCTGATGATTTTCGCGGCCAGCGCCAGCTTGTCGGGCGTATCGCGGATGACGATCGCGTTCTGAGCGTTGACCTGTTGCACCCTGCGCAGATCGAGGAGCGATCGCAGTCCTGTAACGACTTCGGTCAGATCCTGGGGCGTGAGCGTGTTGGACAGATAAAAAGTCCGCACGACTTCATCTTCCACGTCCTTCCGTTTTTGCGGTGTATCCGGCGCCACGAAAATCACGGTGGGAGTCAGCGGCTTCCAGAACGATTTACTCTCGAGAGCTACGGCGTCGAGCGCCTGCTCCAGAGTGACGTTCGGCAATTCGACCGGAATGCGCCGTGAGGTGAAGTCCGGATCGAAAATCACGCTCAGGCCCGCGAGCTTCGCGATGGTTTCGAAGGCGACACGGGCATCATTCGTCATTTTCAAATTGATTGGTTCGAGCGAAAACGGCTTCAGCTGGGGGGGGCCCGGAAGAAGATCCGTGTCGTTTGCCGCGTTGGGGTCAACCGCTCGAGGGATTACGGGAGCGGTTTGGGCCGAGAGCAGCTCCAAGGTATGTCTAACCTGCTGATCGGCCGCGATATTCGACGGATCTACGGCCTGCGCCTTCTGGAACTCCGTCAGCGCCGCTTGCAGATCGCCCTTTTGCAGTGCCTTCTGCCCCTGCTCCAGGTGGAATTGGCCATCCGCATAGCGCGCATGCATGGCGCGCAGCTTATATTCCGCGTTTACTGGATCAGTCCGAAGGGCACTCTCATAATGGACCAGGGCGGTATCGTAGTCCTGTATGGCTTCAGCCTTGCGGCCGGCGCTGTATTCCGCACTTGCTTGATTGGCTTTGGGGCAGCCGGCAAGAAGAATGGCGGCAAACGCCAAAAGCGGGAAATACGCTTTACGGTGCAACCAGACCCTCCGAAGGGGTGTGTTCGATTCTATGGGAGTCTAACACCCGGGGTATGATGCGGCAAGGAACCGCCCCCGTTGCCGCCGCTAATTGAATATAAGTCCTTTTATACACATGTGTCACGGACATATGAATAGTTAAACCCGCAATCGGGTGGAAATATGCGGTTTACCTCGACTTGCAGCGGGTCAGGCGCGGCGGCTATGATAGCGACCCCATGAAAGCGGCGGCGAGAAAGGCGGAGCAGGAGAATAACAAGATCGTTGCCCAGAATCGCGCCGCGTCCTATAACTACGAGCTGCTCGACAAGTTCGAGGCAGGACTGGTACTGGTAGGTACAGAGGTCAAGACCCTCCGTGAGGGCAAGGCTTCGATCCGCGAGGCCTACGCTGAGATTCGCACCGGAGAGGCTTGGTTGGTACACTGCCATATACCGGAGTACCGGCCCGGGGGACCACGAAACCACGACCCCCTCCGGAAGCGCAAGCTGCTGCTGAACCGCCGGGAGATCGAAAAGTTGGACGCCTCCATCCAGCAGAAGGGCATGACCGTGGTGCCGCTGAAGATCTATTTCCGGGATGGCCTGGCGAAATGCGAACTGGCGCTGGGGAAGGGCAAGAAATTCCACGACCGCCGCGAATCAGAGAAGCGAAAAGAAGCCAAACGTGAAGCGGACGAAGCCATATCCCGCTCGCGACGCCGATAGAATCGAAAGGGAGACATGCAGATCCAACTCGAGACCCAGCCGTATGCTTCGATAGAATCCGACGCTCTCGTAACTTACGTCTTCGATAAGAATGACAAATTTGACGGAGTTCTCGGCGACATCGATCGCGCGATGAACGGCCGCCTCGCTTCGCTGGCCTCCAGCGGAGAAATTACCGGGAAGCCGCTCGAGCTGCTACTGCTCCATTTTCCCGAAGGACTCGCGGCGAAAAAGCTGCTCCTGGTGGGAGCAGGGAAGCCGGAGAAATTCGCCATCTCCGATCTGCGCAAGATCGCGGGGACGGCGCTTCGCCATCTGAAATCGCGCGGCGTGAAGAAGTTCGTTTTCCTCACGCGCGAAGGGGAGCGCGGACCTGCGGCGGCACAGGCCGCTGTCGAAGGCCTGATCGTCGCCGATTTCGAGTCGAATAAATATCACACGGAAAAAAAGGAGCGGGAGATTCAGTCCGTGGCGCTCGCGGGATTCGACTCCGGTCTCTGGCCGAATCTCACCGCGGCGATTGATCACGGCCGCATCCTTGCCGAATCGCAGAATTTTGCACGCGATTTGATCAACGAGCCGTCGAACAAACTCACGCCGCGCCTGCTCGCTGCGAAAGCCGAGGCCATGGCCAAAGAAGCGGGTCTGTCGATCGAAATTTTGGACGAGCGCAAAATCGCCGAACTGAAAATGGGCGCGCTGATCGGCGTGGCGCAGGGAAGCGTGGAACCGCCGAGAATGATCGTGGTGCGCTACACGCCCGAAAATCCCAAGCCGGGCGGTCCGGTGCTGGGGCTGGTCGGCAAAGCCGTCACGTTTGATACCGGCGGCATTTCGATCAAGCCCGCGAACAACATGGAAAAGATGAAGTACGACATGGGCGGCGGCGCCACGATGCTCGGCGCGATGCGCGCGATTGCCGCGCTGAAGCCTTCCATTTCTGTGATCGCGGTGATTCCCGCGACCGAAAACATGCCCGGTGGCCGGGCGCAAAAGCCTGGCGACGTGCAGGTCGCGATGTCGGGCAAGACGATCGAGGTGATCAACACGGACGCTGAAGGCCGGATGGTTTTGGCCGACGGAGTGTTCTATGCGCGCAAGCTCGGTGCCACGCACCTGATTGACGCGGCCACGCTGACAGGCGCTATCGAAGTGGCGCTGGCGAACGTGCACGTCGGCGCGTTCGGCACACCGCGCGAATATCTCGACACGTTCCTTGAAAGCGCGAAGGCCGCGGGTGAAAAAATGTGGCCGATGCCGATGGACGAGGAATATCAGCAGATGATCAAGAGCGACATCGCGGACATTCGCAACACGGGCAGCGGCAAGGGCGGCGGCGCGAGCACCGGCGCGTGGTTCATCAAGGAATTCGCTGAGGACACGCCGTGGATCCATCTCGACATCGCTTCGACGTGCTGGGTGGATGAAGGGCGTCCGTGGCTCGCGAAGGGGCCGACGGGAATCGCCATCCGCTCGATCGTGGATTTCGCGCTGAAGATGTAGGCCGCCGGCCATCACATTTTCTCCGGGGCGCTGATTCCCAGCAGGCCCAGCGCGGTGACGAGCTGCTCCCGCACGAGCGACGAGAGACGCAGCAGGAACGCGCGCTTTTCGGCGTCTTCTTCCGAGAGAATATGGTGCTTGTGGTAGAAATTGTTGAAAGCCTGCGCCAGTTCGAAGGCGTAGCGCGCGAGGAACGCAGGCTCCTGGGCGCCGACGGCTGCGTCCACCCGCGCATCGAGCGATCCCGCCAGCAGTATCAGCTCCCATAGATCGTCGCCCGCGGGAGTGGCCAGAAATTTTGCAACGCTGATCTCGCCGGATTCGATTCGCTTGATGTTTGCCGCGTTTGCGGTTCCGAAATTTGGATCCGCTTCGGAACCCTTTCGCACGATTCCATTCACGCGCACGACGGCATATTGCACGTAGGGTCCGGTTTCGCCTTCGAAGCTGAGCGCGTCCTTGAAATCGAACGCGATGATGGTGGAGCGCGTGAAGCGCAGCAGGAAATAGCGCAGCGCGCCAATGGCGATGGCGTTGGCGATAGCCGCACGCTCTTGCTCGGGCGATTCGGCGTGGCGCTCATCAACTTCCTTGCGCGCGCTGGCCTGGAGGCGATCGAGCAGGTCGTCGGCCTTCACGCCCTGGCCTTTGCGACCGCTGACTTCGACGTAGGGTTTCTTCGCGTCTTCGGGCGGAATTTCGTAGCCGAGTTCCTGTGCGCAGCGCGGAGTGAGGGCGACGACGTTGTATGCGAAATGCTTCAAATTGTCGGCCTGCTCCGCGTGGCCGAGCGCGCGCAGGCCGGCGACGACAACCTGCTGCGGATATGCCTGCCTCGAGTCAATTACGTTGAAAACCTGATTCGCGTGGCCGAATGCGGGCGCGTCCGTGTCGGCCGATCCGCCGGGCTCGCTCGACGTGATCCACGCCTCGTGGCCATCGGGATGCTTGTGGAAGCGGCGGTAGTAAAAATCGCGGCCGAGCAGGCCGAATTTCCAAAGATGGTAGGCGATGTCCTTGCCGACGTAGGTGACCGTGCCGCTGGAGCGGACGATAATTTTCGCGTCCGCCATTTCGGGTGGCTCCTCGTCGCCTTCAGGCGTTGCCGCATCGGAAGGAAGCGCCATCACCCAACAGCCGGCGTTTTTTCCGGAGGTCGAAAGCTGAATCGCGCCACTTTTCTTGAGGAGATCGAATGCGGCGTCCCAGAATTTCAGGTGCAGGATTTCGCTTTCGCGCGACAGGAGATCGTAATCAATGCCGAGACGGTCGAGCGTCCGCAGGTGGCAGTGAACGATGGCAGTGGAAACGATTTCCGCCATCTTCGCCGCGTCGCCGTGGCCTTCTTCGATGTCTTTCAGAGTTTGCGAGCGCAATTCCATGTGCGCTTTATCTTCCGCGAGATATTGGGTTACGCGCGCGTAGAGATCCCAACAGAGGTAATCGAATTTCGGCGCAGCGGCGAGTTTTTCAACTTCCGCGAGGGATTTGGGTTCGAGGTGCGTGAATCCGAGGACCACGTCCGCGACCTGCACGCCGGTGTTGTCTATGTAGTTCTGCACTTCGACGCGGCGGCCCGTGTAGCGAAGCAGGCGGCCGAACGTGTCGCCAAGGACGGCGTTGCGCAGATGGCCGATGTGCGCCGCTTTATTGGGATTGATGCTGGTGTGCTCGACCATGACCTTGGGCGCGTCCGGCTTCGCGACGGCTGCGCCTTCGCGACCCGCCTCTTTGCACGCGGCGAGGAAAAATGCGGCGCGGTCGAAAAATAGATTCAGGTACCCACCGCCAGCGACTTCGATCCGCGCGACGCCTTCCGGAAGTTTTAGGGAATTGGCGATTTCCTGCGCGAGCGCGCGCGGAGGCTTTTTCAGGCGCTTGGCCAGCTCGAAGCAGAGCGGGGAAGCGACCTCGCCCATGGCGAGCTTCGGCGGGCGCTCGGTGACCACGGGCACGTCCGTCTTATAGCGCTCGTGGATGTGGTGGCGCAGCGCCTTGCGAATCCGGTCGTCAACGGCCTTGTACACGTGGCTCCTTGTATGAAATGGGTGCCAAGATTATACGGAAAGCGCCGTGGTTGGGCCACGAAATGGCGCGTGGGTGGCGCGAAAAAGTGTGACACTTTGTTGGGGTGCCGATCGTTTGTTTTCTATGACTTACAGGGGACATTACTTTGCACGGTGTGTCACTTAATTGGGCAGGTTTGGTGCCTAGTCGCGCGTCGTGGATTGTAGTGCACAACCGGGCCGAGGGTGGGTTTCCCACGGATGTGACGCCTCCGAAGTCGCCGAGGCCCGTCAGCAAACGGCGCGGCGAGCGAGCCTCGGCGACAGACAGCGGCGGCAAGCCGCCGCACTCCACATGGGCCCTCAGCGGCTCGGGCGCTATCATCATTCGTGTTGCGCATAATATTCGCATCGCCGGTCAGGTTAACAGGAAGCGAGCGGGTTGCAAGGAGTAAGGCCTGTGGACTTCTGCGAGAGTCAAGCCCGGTCGTTGCGCGCTTTTTCGGTCAGCGCGTTAGTCAGAATTTGAAAAACTGAGCAGCCTGACCGCCCGTTCCGATTCGGAAGGCGCGAGAAGTTAAAGGTAAACGCCGTGGCCCAGAACGGCCATCAATACGAAAGTGAAATACCAGGCCGGTTCCGAATGCACGAGATCAAAAGACCCTTGTACAGCTCCTGGAGCAATTTCACGATAGTGGATTCGCAAGTCCTTCACCGAATCTGGTTCTGACTGGGCTGGGAAAAGGCCCTCCTGCACCACCGTTAGAATGTTTTTAGCGCCAGAGAGATAAGTAATGGTTGTTCCGCGGCCTGGAGTTGCGTCGGTATTGAACACGAGACCAATCGCTTTTTCGTCGGGGAAATTCGCGGACTCTTCACCTCCGATGGGTGATGAAGGGTCCAGATTCGCCTGACTTTTGTCGTAGTGCCGCAGTCCCCAGCAGTGATCGTGAATGTTGATGTATTTCCATTCCGGCAAATCGTCGGGCAAGGCCCTGGGACCGGTCGCACCGCCGATTCTAGCGAGCACGTCACGCAGGTAATCGCGACTTGTCGCGACAATCAGTACGTTGGGTCTTGGAAAGGCCACCAAGGTCGTCCAGACATCCTCCTCCAACTTTGCCCGAAATTCTGCGACCCTTTGGCCTTCTATTTCCTCGAATTTCGTTGCGAAGTTCTTGGAATCGTTCATAAATGCATCGCCAAGGCTGGCGACGTCGCCGGTAAACACGACGATGTCACATCCCTCGTAAGGCATTTCGCCGAGTCCGGAGGGCGATCTAAAATGGCGTGAGCCTTCCATCGCAAATGCGGCCTTCCGGCCATTTAACTTCTCAATGAGACCTTCCGGAAGTCCGACGAGCCCAACGGGCAGGGCCTCGAACATTTCATTGATCTCATCTTTTGAAAGTGGGCGATTTCGCGCCTCGTCCGTTTCACTTTCCGGCGGAGGTATCGAAAACGGTCCGTTCGCGACGATAAGGGTTTCCGTATCGGCGGGTAACCAGGAAATAGCTTTTGAAAAGGAAACACGCGAATCGCCTGCACGCGGCCGTGCCACATCGCTCTGTGCATTGCACTCAAAAGCCCAGAATGCAGCAGCGAAAAAAATGAATGCCGCTTTCACAATTCTGTTAGCACGATTGGCCTTCCTTGATCCCATCAAGCCTGGGTTTCTCACTGCGGCAGTTCCTGCGGTACTCGATAAACCCGCACGATCGGGCCGGCCCGAACAGCCAGCAGATCACCGTCGGGCGATATCGCTGTTCCGCCCCATTCCGTGCGCGGGTCCCCGTCCCCGGACATTCCAAATGCGACTTCGCGAAAGTCGGATGCCGACGGAATGTCAACAGTCAGGAGCGGCTTTTCGTTGCCGAGTTTGAAAACCATTACATAGGGCTTCCTGGGTATTCTCTGCGAGGCGTAGCCGTCTATCGCGAAGAACTTTCCGTTTCTCGATGCATGAGCGACACCGATCAGCCCCTTGGAATCAAAATGCAATTCCTGCAGAATCGTTCCATCTGTGGAGACCAACGCCACGGTATCGCAACCACCCTTTCCGAACTTGCCGACCGCCAGCGTTTCCTGGTTGATGAAACTTTGATAGCCGCAGTACAAGTCAATTGTTGTCGGCACTTGCTTAGGTTCCGAAGGCGGTGTCTCAATTCGCATATCGTGATCGGAGAATCTAGCTAGCTCGCTTCCCCACAGGGTCCACTTGGGGTGCGCCAGATCTCCAGTCCACGAGTTCACGGTCGAAAGATGAATCGTATCCAGCAAGTCCAGTTTCCATGAATACTTAAATTCAGGGCCACCGTTGTACAACACAAGAAACGTGTCTGCAGCGGGACTTGGCATCGCCATGATGAATTGGCCATATTCCGCCTGCAGAGTGCGTTCAGTGACCACGGAAAGTTCGGGAGAATAGAGGGTGAGCTTATCGCCCACCCCGACGATAAATTGTCCGTTCTGTGCGGGAAAGAACCAAGTGCGATCGGCGCTCTTAACGGGCCAACCACCCCTCTTAATAACGCCTCCGCGCCCCGCATCTAGCAGCAACACCACTACGTGATAAGGGTCCGTGGGCAGCGTCTTGTCGCGAACGGAAGGTCCACTACCCTCGATGTGGACCTGAAACGTTGTAGCAAGCGTATTCTCTCCGGTGAAAACGAGGCTCTGTCTGTCTCTCCAATGAGTGCTTTCGCTGGGATCCTTAGGTAACGCTTGGTAATCGAAGTTCGAAAGATCGATCTCCCAAAGTGGTTGAGAACTGGGAGGTTTTTCAGCGACGGCCAGCGGCCAGCATGTGCAGGGAAGAACAAAGGCGACGGCCAAGATCCATTGCGGAAGACCAAGCTCAGAAACCACGCGTTGAATTATCTTCATGAATCTCGCGCCCGTTTTCGCACTGATTGGTTATTTCGCGGTTGTAGGACCATCCTAACGACATCTCTTCACCGACATTTACTACTTATAACACTTTTGTGACCGTCACATTATGGAATCATTTGTCACGTTTGGCCTCGCCGCCGCTTCGGAGCGCCTGTACGTGTGGAGAAAGGCATAATCATCAGAGATCCAGGTTGGCGTAGTCAGGCCAACTCCCAAATACTCAGGTGGTGTCAATGGGTCGGCGCAACACCCAGCTCGAAAGCTATCTGGCGGTGTTTAGAGGGCAAAAGTGACTGCGGGCGTCGATTCAAAGAAAACCCTGTCCTGGTTAGGTCTAGCTTAAGTGCAGCCTAATAGATCGGTCTTCCCTGAAGCGTACTAACGGAACTACTGTTTAGAGGGTGTTGCATCGACCGATTGAACTGGCACGGATAACCGGTAGCTAAGGTACGGGATCTCACTTTACAGGCTCGGGCGTTTATCAAGAGTTGGGCGGCATCTTCCTCGGAACCAAGTACATCGGCACGTGAAGGGAAGATTATTTGCTCCGCGGTGCGACCATGAACGGTTCAAGAGTCAGAGGCAGCTCGAACGCAATGGTCTCTGGTGCCTCGCAGACGGCGTCGCTGCATTGCTGAAAGCTCACACGACCAGCTAGCACGATCTTTCCATCATCGAGCGGGAACTTCAGCAACAGCGAACCTAAACCTTGGAATGAGCCGCTGTGCAAGGGAACCGTTTCCCCAAGGAAGCTCGCCCGCACAGGTGCGGCCGACGGAAGCTCGAAGGATTGACGGACAATTGCTGGACCGTCGAACGTCACCGATGTGGTTGTGTAACCCTGGGGCAGCGGAGTGCCATAGATGTGCCATCCGTGCTCCAGAGCGAAATTTGCAAAGAAGCCGATTTCCTGGCCCGCGAAGGCTCTTGGTGTAGAAAGCCCCACGACCACCGTAAGCGCGCCGCTTCGCAGAGTGACGGCAGAGGCGCCCTCATCTGCAGCTCCGAATTCTCTAAGAGCGACGGAGGACGCTGCGACCCGATGCTGGTAGTTCGGCACGAAATACTTGCGCAAGACCAGTCCGCTCGGGGCGATCAGATACTCCACGGGATGTGGGACGCCATGCGAGCGAAGGCCGGGAGCAATGTTGGTATTCAAGATGCCAAAGCTCCGGATCACGGAGCTATCCGGATCGGATAGCAGAGGAATCTGTATCTGGTAGTTCCTGGCGAAACTCCGGAGCGTTTCCTGCGAGTCGTAACTGATCGCCGCGACGCGGAGACCATTTCTTTCGATCATCGGGCGGGATTGTTCCAACTCGACCAGTTGGGATCGGCAATACCGTCACCAATCGGCACTTCGGTAAAAGACAAGGAGCAGGCCGCGGGGACCAGCGAGATTTGCGACAGATCGCAGAACGCCTTCCTGGTCGGGAAGGGAGAAATCGGGTATGTGCTCGCCGGGCTCCGGACCTGTGGCGTAGCGATCATTGGTGGCGTTGACGTGCCTGGCCTGCAACTCGTCCGGAACTGGCCGTCCCGCGGCACGAAGGCGTCCGAACTCTCGCATGATCGCGGCCTTTTCCTGGAGATCGTCGGGAATGTCGTTCGCCATCGCCAATCCTCGACGGCAACTATACCACCGGTCAAAAAGACATGGTTAGGGACACACGCACGCCCGTCAAAGGTTGCGGCAAATCACACTCCGGCGCGGCGGAACGGCGCATCGCCGGTCAGGTTAACGGGAAGCGAGCGGGTTGCAAGAAGTAAGGCCTGTGGACTTTTGCGCGGGCGCGGGTTGGCAGCAACGCTGGCGAGGCCTACACGGGCGGAAATCGCAGTTCATCGGCTCGAATTCAGGTCAATTGACAGGCTTCGCACGCCGGACTAGTATCGTTTTCTGCAGTTCTGCAGCAGACAAACAAACATTTCATGAGTCAACCGACCGCGCCGAACGACAAGCCCAAGTTCTATCTGACGACGCCGATTTATTACGCCAATTCGCGGCCGCACGTGGGGTCGGCGTACACGACGATCGTGTGCGACGTGATCGCGCGCTACAAGCGCATGTGCGGATTCGACGTGGCGTACCTGACGGGCACAGACGAGCACGGAGTGAACATCGAGCGCGCGGCGGAAAAGCAGGGCATCACGCCGCAGCAGCTGGTGGACAAGAACGAAGCGATTTTTCGCGATTTGTGGAAGCTGCTGGGAATTACGCACACGGATTTTATTCGCACGACGTCCGCGGAGCATGCGCGCGCGGTGGAGACGCTGGTTCGCCGCACGATGGAGCGCGATGAGAAGCTGCCGCCTGAAAAACGCTCGATTTATAAGGCGAAGTACGAGGGCCGTTACTGCATTTACGACAATTTGTACGTGAGCGACACGCCGGAGCCGGCGGATTGCCCCACATGCGGGCGTCCCGCGGAATTGATTTCCGAGGAGAACTATTTTTTCAGGCTTTCGGCGTATCAGGAAAAGCTTTTGCAGCTCTACAACGACAACCCGCAATTCGTTCAACCTGATTTTCGGCGGAACGAGGTGAAAAGTTTCGTCGAGAGCGGGCTGAAGGACGTTTCGATCAGCCGCAAGACGATCAAGTGGGGAATTCCGTGGCCGGGCGATCCCGAGCACGTCTTCTACGTGTGGTATGACGCGCTGACGAGCTACATGAGCGGGATCGGCTACGCGAGCGAGAGCAAGAAGAGGCAGGATGAGTTTGCGAAGTTCTGGCCCGCCGATTTGCACATGATCGGCAAGGAAATTATCCGGTTTCACGCGGTCTATTGGCCGGCGTTTCTGATGGCGGCGGAACTCCCGCTGCCGAAGCAGATTTTCGCGCACGGATGGCTGCTCTTCGAGCAGGAGAAGATGAGCAAGTCGAAGGGGAACGTGGCGTATCCGGAGCCGATCGTTAAGGTGCTGGGGAACGATGCGCTGCGGTATTACCTGCTGCGCGAAGTCGTCTTCGGGCAGGACGGCAATTTTTCGCGCGATGCGCTGGTGACGCGTTACAACGCGGATTTGGCGAATGGGTTGGGCAATCTGGCGAGCCGGACGATCGCGATGATTGAGAAGTATTTCGATGGCGAAGTGCCCGCGATACCGGACGGATCTCATCAGAAGGTTGAAGTGCAGCAGGTTGCCAGTGCTGCCAAGAAGTCGGTCGAGCAGCACATGGCGGCTTACAATTTTTCGGGAGCGGTGCAAGCGATCTGGCAGCTCGTTGGCACGGTAGATCAGTACATCGCCGAGTCGAAACCGTGGAAATTGGCGGAATCAAGCGATACCGACGATAGGAAGAAGCTCGGCGCGGTACTGTGGACGGCTGGGCAGGCACTGCGATTTGTGGCCGTGCTGGCGCATCCGTTTATTCCGGAATCAACGCAGCAACTATGGGAGCGGCTGGGTCAGTCCGGGCGCGTGGCGGAGCAGAGGATCGATTTGCTGGGTTGGGGAGTGCTCGAATCGGGCATAAAGCTGGGAAAAGCGGAGGCACTATTTCCGCGGGCAGAGATAAAAGAGGTATCGGAAAGGATCGAAGCGATGGAAGACGAAATACGGAATCCCGGAAAACCGACGTCGCCAGCGGCACCACCGGCGGGGGCCTCAACGACACCAGCAAGTGCTGCTAGTGGCGCCGCGCCGGCAGCTGCTCCTGCGAGCACGAAAATCACGATTGACGATTTCGCGAAGGTCGAGCTGCGCGTGGGCGTGGTGAAGTCGGCGGAGCGAATTCAGGGCGCGGACAAGTTGCTGAAGCTGATGGTGGACATCGGCGACGAGGTTCGTCAGGTGCTGGCGGGGATTGCGATGGGGTACACGCCGGAAGAATTGGCGGGGCGCAAGGTGGTGGTCGTCGTGAACCTCGCGCCGAGGAAAATGCGCGGACTGGAATCGAACGGGATGCTGCTGGCGGCGTCGGCTGGCGCGGACGGTAAGCCGGTGCTGTGCACGTTCGCCGAAGATATTCCGGTCGGCTCGAAGGTGAAGTGACCATCCGACCGGGATCTGTCGTTTGATACAGGAGCCGGTCGCTACGGTCATGCGGCCTATGCGACAGCCTGCGGCAGCGAGGTGCGCGCTTCGCGCGGTCTGTGTTGTAAAGGCTTGCTGCGAGAAAGGCAGCGCAAAGGTGGGCGCTTCGCGCCGTTTTGATTTATGTCGCGGCTTAAGCCGCGACCCACAAGGCGTCGAACCGAAGCAAGAACTTGCTGCGGCAGAGGCAGCGCATCGGAACGCGCCTCGCGCGGTTGGATTTTGGCACGGCTGAAGCCGTGCCCTGACGTTACGCGGTTTGCCGAGGCTGCAAGTGGACAGGGATTCCTCGCGCCGCTCGGTATGCCGCGGGGTCGGCGGAGAAGACATGCTGCGAGAGAGGCAGCGCATTGGAACGCGCTTCGCGCGGACTGCCTATGTCGGAGCTGAAACTCCGACCCCCTAAAATGCAAATCATTGACTCACACGCGCACCTGGAGATGACGCAGTTCGATGAGGATCGCGCGGCGATGCTTGAGCGCGCGCGCGCTGCGGGCGTGAAGACGCTGCTCGCGATCGGCAGCGGCAGCGCGCCAACAGAACGCATGGACGCGGCGATTTCGTTCGCCGAGCAGTATGACTGGATCTACGCGACGGTCGGGATTCACCCGCACGACGCCAATGTGGCGACGGAGGAGCATTTTGCGCAGCTCGACGAACTGGCGCGCAATTCGCGAGTGATCGGGTGGGGCGAAATGGGCCTCGATTATTATTACGACCATTCGCCGCGCGACGTGCAGCAGAAGGTGTTTCGACGGCAGCTCGGTCAGGCGCGGGCGGCGAAGCTCCCGATTGTGATTCATTGCCGCGACGCGTGGGACGATTGCCTGGCGATTCTGGAGCAGGATTGGGCGCCGACGGGGCTGGGCGGAATTTTTCATTGCTTCACGGCTACGATCGCGGAAGCGGGGCGCGGGATGGACATGGGATTCCTGATTTCGTTCGCGGGCAACGTGACGTACCCGAAAATGCAGCATTTGCGGGACGTGGCGCGGGAAATTCCGCTCGATAAATTGCTTACGGAGACGGATTCTCCGTTTTTGCCTCCTCAGGGACGCCGCGGCAAGCGCAATGAGCCTGCGTTTGTGGTTGAGGTGGCGCAGGCGTTGGCGAATGTGAGAGACTTAGCGCCAGAAATGGTGGCGGCCACGACGGCCGCAAATTTTCGCCGGTTTTTCAAGCTGGATGCACGGGAAGCTCCGGGGCGGAACCTGTAAACTCCGGGTAAAAGGGCGACAAAAACCATCCAAATGGCCTTCGCCGTACAAATCGCCAAAGGGATTTTCGATCTCGTCCGCGACGATCTGGCGCTCGTGGAGCAGGAAATTGCCGCGCAAAATGGCGCGGCGATCGAACCAGTCGCAGAGATCGCGAGCTATCTGCGCGAGGGCGGCGGGAAGCGTCTGCGGCCGGCGCTGCTGCTGCTGGCGGCTGGCGCGGCGGGATATCGCGGTCCGAGCGCGGTCCGGATGGGCGCGGTGGTCGAGATGATCCATAGCGCGACACTGGTTCACGACGACGTGATTGACGGAGCGCAGACGCGACGCGGACGCCCGAGCACGAACGCACGCTGGGGAAATCATATGAGCGTGCTCGCGGGCGACTGGCTGTACATGCAGTCGTTTGAGATGGCGCTGCGGGAGCGGAATTTTGCGATCCTCGACATCCTGATCGGGCTGACTCAAAACATGGTCGAAGGCGAACTTCTGCAGTTGACGCGATTGGGGCGGATGGATTTGACCGAAGCGGACGCGACGGAACTTGCGTACCGGAAGACGGCGTGCCTTTTCAGCGGATGCGCGCGGCTGGGCGCCGTGCTCGGCAAGCAGTCAAAAGATATTGAGGAAGCGCTGGCGGGATACGGGCGCAACGCTGGCCTTGCGTTTCAACTGGTTGACGATTTGCTGGATTTCACGGCGTCGCCGGAAGAGCTTGGGAAGCCGGTGCTGAGCGATTTGAAGGAAGGCAAAGTCACGCTGCCGCTGATTTTTGCACTCGAAGCGGAGGGCAATTCCAACGGACATTCGCCGTTGGAGGGCCGACGGCTAGTCGCGAAAGTTCTCGAAGAGCGCGGGTTCCTGAGCGTGCGGCCGGAACAGATTACGAAGCTGGTGATAGAAACCGGCGCACTGACGCGCGCTTCCAATCTGGCGCGCGATTACGTGAGCCGCGCGAAGGCGTGCCTGGAAGAATTGCCGGAAACCGAATACCGCAGAGCGCTGCTGGCCGTCCCCGATTTCATCCTCGATCGAAAGAACTAGCTTCCAGACTTAGCTTATAGCTCGCCAAACGTCGAACCAGCGGCAAGACTTGCTGCGGAAGAGACAGCGCAAAGGAAGGCGCTGCGCGCGGCCTTTTTTTTGTCGTGGCTAAAGCCACGACCCACAAAGATCCTTGAGTTCTCACGCGAATCTCAAGCTCGAAGCTGCTGGGAGATGACTAGACCCCGTCACATAAATCATTCTGCCGCGCGCGGCGGGTCCCTCAGGGGTTAAAACCCCTGAAACATGAGGCGCATTTCGGCACCGCTGAAGCCGTGCCCTGACGGAGGCCGTTTATGAGATAGCTTGTAGCGTTGGATCGAAGTGAGTCCGCGCGTGAGATCACATCGCGAACGGAACGTCCGCTAAGAGAAATGTTCAGGCGGTAGGGATGCTGGCGGAGGAGTGCGGACCGGCGTTTCGCTGGTTGGTTTGCTGCAGCGCTTGGGTGGCGTCTTCAATCAGATCGGCGGGCATCCAGTTGTTGTCCTGATACCACTTGTAAACGGTGCCGTCCGGCGAGATGACGGTCGTGCTCATCGAGTGGACGATCTGATCGCCCTGCACGCTGAAATACAAACCGAAGAAGTTTGCCACGTTCGTCAATTCCTTCGGCGGCACGACGGCAAATTGCCAGCGAGCAAAAGGAATGCCTCCCGTTGTCGCGCGGAACGTGTCGGCGTACTGGCGCAGCACCGCGGGAGTATCGTGATCTGGATCGAAACTGACGCTCAGCAAGCGGATCTTGGGGCCGAGTGACGGGTCTTTTCGAAGAGACGCATAAATCTTCGAGAAATTCCTGGAGACGAGCGGGCAGTAATCGGGAAACGGGCACCGCGTGTAGATGAACGTGACGAGCAAAACGTCGCCCTGATAATCGCGGAAATGAATTTGCTTGCCGTCCTGATTGATCATGGCGAAGTCGGGAATTTTCTCGCCGACTTTGGGTGGATTCGATGTACCCGTGGGGTCTTTGCCGTCGCCCTTCCTGGTGACGACGATATTTTCGAGGTACGCGCCATTGTCATCCACCACGACGTCTGCGGTAATTTCGTCGCCGGGGCCGAGCGGAGCGAGCAGTTTCGTGTCGCGCACCGAATACGGCATGGTCATCGCGGCCATGAAGCCGACGATTTCCCGGCCGTCAACCATGATGGAGGCTTGGTCGTGGTCAATCGAGACGATTTTGCCGACGAGGTGGTAGCGCTTCACCTGCCCCTCGGACTTCGCCGCTGGCTTGTTGCAGGCGGCAGCGACGAGCGCGACGACCGCGAGGAAAATTGCGAAGAACGTTTGAATCCAGCGAAGTTTGCGACCCGAATCGCGCCTAAATGCCTGCATCTGCTCTCCTTGTAGACTTCCTTATTGTACGCCCGCCTAAAAGCGCCGTGCATGGGCAATTCAAAGCGAAAGTGATGCTGGAGCGCACAATCCGAGATTGAGAGAACGTCGCGCGTCAGATGACGACGTCTATTGCGCAGGCTTGGGCGCAGCCGGTTTGGACGTTGCGGGGGCGAATTCCACGGTGTCGGCCACGAGCGTGCCTTCCGTCGGTTCCTTGGCGTGAATGACGACGCGATCACCGACGGCCAGATCCGTGAGCTTGGCGGCCGCTTTGGTTTTCGAATTGGTAAAAGTGGTCTCCGCCACGACGCCCACAGTCACCATCGTGTTCGAGGTTGTTTTTACGGTGATGGAGCCGGTCGTGATCCTGGTGACTGTGCCAATTACATGGGTCTCGCCTCCATGAGCGAGCGCGGCCGAGGCGGCGAGTAAAACGCAAGTCAACAGCACAGCCATTCGATTTTTCAAGAATGATCTCCCTTAGTTTCTTTCGGTCTTCCCAGAAAACTATCCCGGCCGCCGGAGGTTCACCTCATCGGTGGGACGCGGGGCCGTTCAAGAAATCCTCTTCCTGTTTCTCCTCTTCGCGGTCCGCATCGGTCCTGGGATTCAAGCGTTTCATTACTTCCAACTCATCCGGCGTGATTTGCGGGAGGTGGCGGATGAATACAACGAGGTGCCAGCTTTCGTCGTCACGTTTGAACGCCGGATTGCCCCACGCCGGCATGCCGGTCAGGCGTACGCCATTGCGGATGATGTAATACAGCTCGCCATCGCTAAGGTTCTGGGTGGCGGCTTGGCGCATGTCCGGAGCCGGGGGATAAAGGTTCGCGCCGATCAGTGTGTTTCCACTGCCCTCGTTGCCGTGGCATGTGGCGCAATGGTCGGCCCAGTGGGCGCGTCCGGCTGCGAGCACCTCCGGCGTGGCCTTCCACGGGTTTTGCAGCTCCCGCGCGCTGCGGGGAATAGCCATCTGGCGCATGAAGCGCGCAAGATGGGTTTCCAATTGCGATGGCGGCGTTCGGGTGCTCCAGCCGCGGCGGACCAGGCTAAACGCATATCCGCCGACGGCAAGCAGCGCCACGATCACCGCCACCAGTAGCAGTCTTGCTTTCGCCATTCCTATTCGATGGTGCCGCGAATCTCTCCGTCCGGATGCGCTTTGGTGTGCACGTTGACGTAGGTTTTCCCGGTGCGAATCGCTTCCACGAGATCCTGGATCGATTTTCCCTTGAACGAACCCACGAGGTTGTTCGCAGTGATCGTACCCTGCGCGATGCAGGTCATCCCCATTGCCATTTTATCGTTCGGGGCTCCGGCAGTCTTGTCAGAAGACATTGATGACATGGAGGACATCTTTTCCGGATAGAGCGGGGCAACGGGCTTGCCGGCCTGACCAGGTTCGCCGAGATGGATGTGGGCCATGGTTACGTCCGCGGCATCATTCACCGAGAGCGTGTATTTTAGGCTTTTGCCGTCCGGGCTCAATTCAAAGGTTGCCGTGCCCTGCGCGGACGTTTCCACCGCCGGGGTCTCGTTCTTGCCTGCAAGGTTGGCCTCGAATTTAGTTTTTTGGGCATTCGCCGCAGGCGCCAACATGAATGCGGAGCCGACGGCAACTATCAAGAGCAATCGCGCGACATTCTTCATATCTATACTCCTCTCTCTCTGGATTTGACAACCAAAAGCGTTTTAAGGAACGACCTTTGAATTCCGGCAAGGGGCCGGCTCTGCATTTCGTCGTAAGCGGCCCATCGCTTGTGTCCTTTCGCGTGGCTTACACTCGCGCCGACGCGCCGCGCATCAGTAATGGAAACGATAGCGGAACTCCGCATAGACCTCGAGCGGATCGTTAAAGTGAAATCCGCCGAACGTGAGGCTGTTGTCGAGTAATACGCGGCGATTCGCGACGTTGAGAATGGTCAATCCCAAGCTGTATTTCTCGTGGAACGATTTTCCAGCCGAAAGATCGAACGTGGTGTGTTGGGGCAGATAGTTTCCGGGATATTGCGCGTCGGGCATCCCGTTTGAGAATCCCGAGCCGTAGTATACGTTGGTCGAGGCAAACGCCTGCCAGGGCAAGTTTGCGGTAAATCCCACGTTCAGCGTGTTTCTCTGATCGTGGTCCACCGGTGAGTACCCGGGCGGTATGTATAGCGGGCATGTCATCGGGTTCAAGGGGAGGGGACAGATCAAGCCCCCGGTGATGGGTGAGGTCGCCTGCGCGATTTGATTCGAATAGGCCAGGTGAAACTGGCCTCGGTTCCAGAGGCGTGGGGACCGCAGCGTGAGTTCCCAACCCTGAATCAAGGCTTGATCCCAGGTGATCGGCCAGAAGATGTTGGAGTCCCCGATATTATTATGATCCAGCCAATTCCATGCATGGGTTTGAAAGTTGTCCGCATCGAGAGCCCATCCGCGGAAGGGAATCGTAACGCCCACCTGATATTCTCGATCGCGCTCGCCGTGCAGAGGAGCGAATGTGAGATTCTGGTTGTTCGCGAGATCGAGCAGCGGGCCGGTGGCCGTCAAGAGCGGCGGAGGCTGGTAATAGTCTCCGTAAAAGGCGCGAAAGACCCAGTTCAGGCGCGGGACTTTGACGGCAATTCCAAAGCGAGGATACACATAGTTCTCGACGATGTCCGCCGTAAAGTGCGACTGGCGGAAGCCGGCGATCAGAGTCAGCCACGAAGTGACCTTAAATTTGTCATCGACAAATATTTCCTCAAGTCCTCCGGTTATGGCGGCAGAAGAGGCGCCAAAGTTCTGGCAAGTCGCGCAGGGAACCGTAAAGACGTTATTAAAGTATTCGCTCTGATGTTGAGCGAATCCGTACGTTCCGACCTGGATGTCATTTCTCCAGAAGTGGGCGTTGAGGGACGCTTGTAAGCCTCCATAGTTGGAGGTCTGGTTCACATCCGTGATCACGGGCACATCGTTCGGCCCGCCGTTGTAGCTGGCCTGATTGTAGTGATAGAAGGGTGAAACAGTCAGCAGCAGGTTTGGATTAAATGTATGGACCCATGAAAAGGCAACGTAGCCGTCGGGCTCAGTTTCACTATCGCGAAGGCCGGCGCTAGGGTAAACCTGATTACCGGGCGAGTTGGGATCCGGATCAATGGGAATCTGGTAAAAATCCTGGCGCAGGGAGGTAACAAGCCGGAATTGGTTTTCGGGACTGGGGTTGAATATCAATGATGCAAATCCCCCGAAGCCGTTCTCGGCATCGTGAACGACGTCTGCGATGGGTGCCTGCAGGCCGTAGTTGCTGCGATTTCCATTAATACTCGCGTAGTAGGCGAATCGCTCGGTGTGCCCGCCGAAATTAAGTTGATCGTTTGTTTGATACCAATTTCCGAAACTGGTGACGAGTTCCGCCTCGTTGTCTCGCTCAAAGCCATTGCGGGGCACGACGTTGAAGATTCCATAGGTGCGATCTCCGTACTCCGCTTCGTAGCTGCCTCGCTGGACTTCGAGATAATCAATGTCCTTGGGGTCAATCTGCGGGCCCAGATTTGAGGCGATATTGGTGTTGGGTATAGGTACGCCGTCTATCAGCCAGTCAACCTGATGGCCTCCGCGCATGTGGAGCATGTCGTGCGTCACGTATGCCGCGGGGACGTAGTCGGTGATCATCGCCATGCTGTTGGTGCGGTCGGCGCCCGGGGTTTGCACGATGTCCTGGCGGTCCACGAGCGTGGTGGGAGTGACGGAATCCACGTTGGCCACGTCCGCTTGGCCGACGACAACGGCCGTTTGGTTCACGGCTGCGATCGCCAGCTGAAAGTGAAGAACGGGCGAGGTACCCGAGGCGACCGTCAAAGTCTGCTTGGCTGTTTCAAATCCGGACTGAGTGGCGGTTACTTCGTAGTCCCCCAGCGGAACGGAAGTGAACGTGAACTCACCGTCCTGGTTGGTCTGGGTGGTTTGAGACCAGTCCGACGAAGATGATTTCAGGGCGACCGACGCATTGGCGATGGGCCGGTGCTGAGGATCGTGAACGATACCCCGAATATTTCCAAAAATCGTCGCTCGCGCGGACGCAGCCGCAAAAAGAATTGTCACAGCGAGCGATAGATACACGAATTTCCGCATCATATGCTCCATTCCAGATTGGATTTCTTAGTGCTGGGGAACGAAGCTAGGCTCGCGGAGGTTGAAATGGAGCGGAGAGGAATCCCGATGCGATCGATTGCGAGAAAGCGACGAGAACGCCGCGAGCGTCTTCCGGCGGGTTGATTCGTACGAGTGCAGCCAGGGTCACCGGAGGAAGCGGAGCGATCAATCCAACATCCGGCTGATGTTTTCCGGATTTGCCGGTACAGTGGCACATCATCGGCTTGCCCTGTTGCGATTGGGAGCCGTGTGGAAGGCAGCACATCATGGGAGCGGACGACGCCTCGCAAGCCATGCCCCAGGCGATCGGAGCGAGCGGAACGCTCAGGAGAGCCACGATCGCGAGGATGGCGTTGGTGCGGCGCATCGCCAAGAGATTATCACAGCGAGCCGCTTGGCTGCCATTATGCGATCCAAATTCTCACGGGTCATAGGTCGCCGCATTCGGACGGGGGGTTGTGAGTCGCTAGAGTTTTCCCCAGAAGGCGAATGTCACGGCACCGACGAGAAACAGAAAGGAAACAGCGTGGTTCCACTTGACGTGTTCACCGAGGTATAGCCACGCGAAGACCACAAATACGCAGAGCGTAACCACCTCCTGAATCACTTTCAATTGAAACGCCGTGAACTCGCCGTAGCCGATGCGATTCGCCGGAACTTGAAAACAGTATTCGGCGAAAGCGATCAACCAGCTCACGACAATGGCGGCGAAAAGCGGAGCCTTGCGATATTTCAGATGGCCATACCAAGCGATGGTCATGAATACGTTCGAGCAAAAAAGCAGCAGGATTGTTTTCATAGCACCTAAATCCTATCACGCTCCAAATCCGGCAATCCCGGGTTTGCGTTTGGAAAAACTTCGCGATAGGCTCGGAAAATCTTGCTGCCATTCAAGCTCGTCTATCACGAAGGCTACGACCTGAATCTCGGCGCGCACGTCTTTCCGTCGCAGAAATACAGGCTGATCCACGAGAGGCTGTTGGCGGACGGAGTTGCCACGCCCGGGGATTTCCTCGCGCCGGAACCGGCGGCGGATCAGGATGTGCGGCGAGTTCATTCGCAGGACTACGTCCATAAACTGAAAACGGGCACACTGAGCCGCGACGAAGAGGCGCGGCTCGAAGTGCCTTACTCGAAGGAGCTGATCAGCGCCGTCTGGCTTGCCGCGGGAGGATCTATTCTGGCCGGGAGACGCGCTCTGGCTGACGGATGGGCGGCAAATATCGGCGGCGGATTCCATCATGCCTGCCCCGAACATGGCGAAGGATTTTGCGTGATCCACGATGTCGCGATCGCAATTCGCCGGCTTCAGTCTGAAGGCGCGATCGAGCGAGCCATGGTCGTAGATACCGACGTGCATCAAGGGAACGGCACGGCGGCGATTTTCGGCAAAGACGCGAGCGTGTTCACGCTTTCGATTCATCAGCAGCACAATTACCCGCACCCGAAGCCACCCTCAACTGTGGACATCAATCTGGCCGATGGAACCGGCGACGACGAATATCTCGCCATTCTAGAGAAGCATCTGCAGCAAGCTCTTCGCGATTTCGCGCCGCAGCTTCTTTTCTACGTTGCGGGGGCCGACCCGTATCGCGAGGATCAGCTCGGAGGATTGGCGCTCACGATGGAGGGGCTGGCGCAGCGCGATGCGCTGGTCTTCGATTACGCACGGCGGAATGCGGCTCCGGTGGCGATTGCACTGGCGGGCGGCTATGCGCGACGCGTGGCGGACACGGTGAGCATCCACGTAGGCACGATTCTGGCGGCGCGAGACGTGGCGGCGCTAAGAGCGCGAGCCAGACAAGTCTAGTGAGAGGCAGCGAGCGCGGCCTGAATGGCGGCCGTGAGGGAATCGGCAAATCCTTCGCGCGGGAAGCCGCCGGCGCGATACACGACCTCGCCGCTGCGGCCAAGGACTACGACGGTCGGCAAAGTTTCGGCTTTCAGGAACACATCGAGGCCGTCGGAATAAATTGCTGGAACGTCCCATTTTTCGCGGGCAACGAACGCCGGGACCTGTGTTTCGTCGTCGTCCGTGTCAACTGCAAAGAAGGCCACATCCGAATTTCCTCCGTAGATGCGCGCCACCGTGTTGAAGAACGGCTCCAGCTCCCGGCACGGCGCGCACCAGGTCGCCCAGAAACTCAGGACCATGATTTTCCCTTTCAGTGCATCGAGTGCCATGGGGGATCCATCGAGACGCCGGACAGTAAATGAGAAAACTTCCTTTGCGTCCTTATTGCGGGCTGTCGTTGCGGTCGCCGCCGTCGCTGGCGAGGGCCCGCCAGTGGGTGAGCGCGACGTGACGCGTCCGTACGCCGCGAGAATCGCATCGCCCAGGCCCTGCTCGCTGCCATGAACCTGTCGCCAGGTGTTTGTGAGTTCCCGGAGGACGTCGCGTCGGTTCACGTTTCCGGCCCGGCCGCTTTCGGGCAGCGTGAATGCTTGAATGTATTCGTCAATTGCGGCCGGGAAGTCGCCGCGCGTCTCGGCTACTTCGCCGAGCGTCTTTGCGGCGAGCGCATTCGGGCGGATGGAATCGCTCATCTGCACGTCTTTGACGGCCGCATCGTAATTGCGCTGGGAGATTTCGACTTGACCGCGGACGTAGTAGAGCGCGGTGCGCAGTTGATCCTGGCCGTCCTGCCATTCGGCGACGGATTCGCGCGCGGGACGTTCCTCCGGCGAGGTTTTTTCCACGCGGTCGAGAATGCGCGTGACGTAACCGGTGGCGCGCGCGAGGCTGGCGACATCTCCGCGCTGCTGTAAGAGACTCACGGCGACCAACATCATCTGCGAGTCGTCCGGGCGAGTGACGATCAGGCGTTCGGCGTAATCGAGCGCGCAGGCACTGTCGTGTGTTTGTTCGCAGGCCTCAACCAGCGCGCGGTAGACTGCCGCTTTTCGCGGGGCATCGGGGAATTTCTGGAGATACTCCCTCAGATTCTTGATCATTGCGCCGCTGTCGTTGTCCGCATTCGCGAGAGCCTTTTGCAATTCAGCTTCGGGGTCCGGAGTTTTCGCTGCGGAGGCATCCGCTGATTTCTTCGAGGGCGGCGGGGCGGAATTCGGTTGCTGTGCTACGGCAGCGAAGCCGGACGCAAGAAGGATACCGGCGCACAGCATGAGGCGGGTCGAGCGCATCGGGGACTTATTCTATCGCGGGAATCTGGCGGCACTGCGGTGATTCGGCTGGCGTCCAACTTAGTGAACGGAAATGGTGCCGGAGGAGGTTTCAATCTCGACGCGGGCTTTGCCGTCGCCAATGCGCGCCTGAAAATCGTGCTTTCCCTGGGATTGTTCGCTGGCCGAAGGAGCCGTGACGTTGATATCGCCCGAGCTGCTGCGGGCGTAAAACCTGAAACTGGCACTGGACGGAACGTGCAGCTCCACATCGCCCGAACTCGCGCGAATATCCCAGAAACTCGAAGGCGCCGGATTGCCTTCCACATTGATTTCGCCCGAGCCGGTGTGCAGACGGACATCCGCTGTCGCGCCCCGCAATTCGATGTCACCGCTCCCCGCCTCGGCCACGACATTGCCAGCGGGTTGTTCGACGCGAATGTCGCCGGATCCCGCGTGCGCGCGAACTTCGTCTTTTGCTCCGCGAATCACCAAGTTGCCGGAGCCGCTGGTAACGTCAACGCGGCCCTGCGTGTCGGTGAGAGTCACGTTGCCGCTGCCCACTACTGCGTGAGTGTCGTTCGCGATGGCCGTCGCTGAAATATTGCCAGACCCGACAATAAAATTGGCCGGGCCGGCGATTCCGTTCACGTCGAGATTTCCCGAACCCGCCATACCTTTCATCTGCGTGTCGGGCGGGACGGTGACGGAGTAGTCGGCAGAAACCATGTTCATATCCCAGCCGGAATGGCCGATACGAATCAGGCTGTCCTCCTGCGAGAAAGGAGGATTGGCAACGAGATTCTTCAGCGTGCGGTCCGGATCATCCCAGGGCCAAGCGTGGACGCGGAATTCAGCGTGGACACGAACTTCGCCGGGTGCGCCAACCGTGACGCGGGAATCGCCGCTGCCGTTTTCCAGCTCGAGCCGGACGGGTCCGCTGACTGTGAACGTTCGGTCCACGGTGCCAACGGCGCTCGCTTCCGGACCGCAGCCTGCCAGGAATGCGACTGCGAAAAGAGGTGCGGTGGCCAGGATTGCAAGCGTGAGTTGTCGTTTCGATTGCGCCATGGTACCTCGCGTGGGAAGCGGCTAAGATCGCGCGCACTCTTCCTATCATATTGATACGAGGTTATGCGAAGGAAAGTTCCGCTATCGGCGCGGGGACTGGGAAGCGTAATGGCGTGGTGAACGCCTATTGAAAATCCAGCAAGACGTCTACCGTTCTGTTATTAGGGTCCTCCTGCAGAAATCTTCCGACTTTTTCGTAATGAAAAGGCAGGCCCACGAACGCCTGCTTGATTCCCGAGTCGGCGAATGTTTCGTAGATTTCTTTGTTGAAGACCGCGCCCGCGGCAATTCCCCATGCCGCGCGGATTCGGCGTTCGCCCTCGATCGAAAGTCCCGTGAGGATCAGCTTGCCCATGTGATATAGCGGGCCCTCGGTGATGGAAACGGCGTAGGTGACGCGCTTCAAGCTGTCGTCAAATTGCGGCGCGACGATGAGGTTCACGTCGAGGTAGCCTCGGCGCGCGTATTCTGCGCGTACGGCATCCCACATGGCTTCGAGCCTCATTCCGTTCGCAGGGTCGCCGGGCTTGAGCGCGATGATTCCGTTGAGTATCGCCGACGAGACGCTCGAGTTTCCGGCCCATTGAACTCCGTTCCACAGGTAGGAGGGACCCGGCTCGATGGGTGCTACGACGGTTACTCGCGCACTGCCACCGCTGCCAGTGACCTTTGCGACGGGCGCGCCGAATCGCACGCGGAGAAAAGCGTTCGAAAGATAGACGGGGCGAACCTGCTCGAATTCGAAGAGTTCGATGAGCGTGCGCGAATACTGCTGTCCGACGACATCGCCGAGACGCTGTTGAACGCCGCGATCGCCTTGCGCGAGCGGGTCGCTGAATTCGACGCCCGCAATATTCACGCCCGCGTGATCGGCATGAAACTGCATGACACGCGCGTCGGTGACGGGGGCGGTGGTGAGGGCGCTTGAGACGCTCGAATTCACGCCACGCGTTTGTAGCAGCAATTCGAGCGCGCTCGACATTTCATTGAGAAGGCTGCCCTTCTCGGGAGCGGTACCGTCGAAGAGAGGAACATCGTGTTTCAGCGCGGCGGTTAGTTCCTGATCGGTGAACCAAGGAAAATTGTCGAACCATACTGGCACGGTCGGCGCGTCTGTCACTTGATATTCGGCACGCACGCCAGCGTCTTCGGTGGCGAAGCGGTACTGCACAGTGGCGAAGAGGCCGAGTTGTGCCAGTCGATCGGCGCCGCGCTGCAGGTCACCCTTCGTGATTGTGCTTCCGGGAGAAAGCCCGGTTTCAGATACGACCTGCTCAGAACGGAACTTTGCCGAGCCCGTAATTTTGACGGATGCGAGTTTCCCATTGCCGTCCGTATCGGGAGCTTGCGCGATCGCTGGCTGAAACTGGAACGAGCCAGCGAACAAGAAAGCCGCGAGGCGAACCAATGCATGCCAATTCGCGAAGCGGGAGTACATGGGCAGCATTTTATATGCGCGGCGGCGGATTGAGTAGGCTATTCGACCGTGACGGATTTAGCGAGGTTGCGGGGCTGATCCACGTCGCAGCCGCGGCGGACGGCGATGTGGTACGCGAGCATTTGCAGCGGAACGACTTCGAGAATCGGCGCGATCAATTCCGGCGCCATGGGAATTTCGATGACGTGATCGGCAGCAGCGCGCGCCAGCTGATCGCCCTCGGTAACGACAGCGATTACGATGCCGTCGCGAGCCTTTACTTCCTGCAAGTTTGAAACGGTTTTCTCATAGCGCATCATCGAGGCAGAATCGGATTCGTCGCGCGTCGCAATGATCACCACCGGCAGATTTTCGTCAATCAGCGCATTCGGGCCGTGCTTCATTTCGCCGGCGGGATAACCCTCGGCGTGGATGTAGGAAATTTCCTTGAGCTTGAGCGCGCCTTCCAGAGCAATGGGGTAGTGGATTCCCCGGCCGAGATACAGAAAATCGGTGTAGCGGAAGAACTGCCGCGCGAGCTCTTCGATGGCCGCGTCGCGCTTGAGGATGGCCTCGATCTTGTGCGGGATGCGCGTGAGTTCCTGCATCAACGCTTTCGATTGTGCTGCGGCGAGCTTTCCGCGTACCTGGCCGAGATGAAGCGCGGTAAGCAAGAGCGCCGTCAGCTGTCCGGTAAAGGCTTTTGTGGAGGCGACGCCGATTTCCGGACCCGCGTGCGTATAGATCGTGCCGCTGGATTCGCGCGTCAACATGGAGCCGACCACATTGCAAATAGAGAGAACTTTCGCGCCTTTTTGGCGGGCTTCGCGCTCGGCGGCGAGAGTATCCGCGGTCTCACCGGACTGGCTGATGGCGATGATCAGGCTGTGTTTGTCGAGAATCGGATCGCGATAGCGGAACTCGCTGCCGTAGTCCACTTCGACCGGCACGTGCGCCAGACGCTCGATCATGAATTTTCCGGCGAGCCCCGCGTGCCAGCTCGTGCCACAGGCCACGATTTTCACGTCGTGGAAGTTGCGGAACTCCTCCTCGGAGATATCCATCTCGTCGAGGAAGACCTTTCCCGTTTCCTGCGAAATCCTTCCGAGCAATGTGTCGCGGACTGCGCGCGGCTGCTCGAAAATTTCTTTCTGCATGAAATGCTTGAAACCGCCCTTCTCGGCCATGATCGGATCCCAGGTGATGTGCTGTGCCGGGCGGCTGATAGGACGGCTTTCGAAATCGAATAGTTTGACTCCCTGCGGAGTGAGGACGGCCATCTCGCCGTCGCCGAGGAAGAAAACGCTGCGCGTATGCGCGAGGATCGCCGGAATATCACTCGCGACGAAGAACTCTTTTTCTCCGAGGCCGATCACAATCGGTGGCCCCAAGCGAGCGGCGACAATTTTGTTGGGGTCTTTGGTCGAGAGGGCCACCAGCGCATAAGCGCCGGTCATTGCCTTGACGGCTCGAAGGACCGCTTCCTCGAGAGGAGCGTCTTTCGAGAATTTCTCAATGAGATGGGCGATGATTTCCGTGTCGGTTTCGGTGATGAATTTGTGGCCTTCGGCGACGAGCTGTCTTTTCAGTTCGATATAATTCTCGATAATGCCATTGTGCACGACGACAATTTCGCCGTTGCAGTCGCGATGCGGGTGGGCATTTTCCTCGGTGGGGCGTCCGTGAGTGGCCCAGCGCGTGTGTCCGATGCCATACACGCCGTCCAGCGGGGTGACACGGATGGATTCCTCGAGATTGCGCAATTTCCCGGGTGCGCGGCGAATGTCGAGCTTGCCATTGTCGCAGACGACCGCGATCCCCGCCGAGTCATAGCCGCGGTATTCGAGCCGCCGCAGGCCGTCCAAAATCAGGGGAACAACGCGCTTGGCGCCGATATAACCGACAATTCCGCACATAGGCGTCTGTCTCCGGGATTGCCCAGCGGAGGGGTCCGCGGGTGGCAATACAACTATGCTAGCACAGGGGAGTCGCTGTTCGCCTAGTTCCAGCCGGTCGGCGTTCCGTAAGGCTCGTTCGGGAGCATGAACGCCTGGATCAGCTGGATCTGGCCGTGATCTACCTTGAATAGCTCGTTGAGAATGTTGTTGCGAGGGTTGGCGACGGCTGGCGGAGCGGGAATTTCCTTGCCGTCCCTGATCCAAGTTTTGCTGCCGGGAATATCAAAGACGACCTGAGCCACGACTAGCCCGCGAGCCTGGTCAACTACAGGGAACCGCCTGTATTTCACGTGCGGTACGTAGGTGAAAAGTTTCGCCTGGAATTGCTCCTGGCATCCCAGCGGAGGCAGTCCCTCGGAGTTGGTAGGATTGTTGGTGGTTAGCTGGCCATTTTCAATGCGGTTGCATCCGGGCGCAAAGGGTACGTTGCCCGGCTGATGCTCGATGCCGTCGAAATATGCGTTCGCGGCGGCAATAAGCTGGGCACGCGAGGCGCGCTTGGAGACTTCGCTCTCCAGAAACGGTTTGATCGCCGCGAGAAGCTGCAGATCGGGCATCACTTCGAAGCCGGTGCGCGGCGCATCGGGCGTCGAGCCGTGGGCGACAATCGTCTCCACTTCCGCAATCTTGCCGCCGACGATTTTGAGGCGAAGCATCAGCAGAGACACGTGATCTTCTTGAATTGCTCCCCAGTAAGTGACTTGCCCGGTGCTGGGATCGGAAACGGTCTCGCCTCGAAACTTAATGAACTTGAGCGTCTTCCAAAGGCCCTCACCGAGAGTTGTCGGCTTGGTGTTCTCCGTCATTTTTGCGTCAGCGGCAACGGGCAGGCCCGAGGGATCGTGAATCAGCAGAGCGGCGAGATATTGATCTGCGAATTTGCTCAAGCACGCTTGGTCGCAGGCGTCTTTTGCGGGAGTCGCAGCTTCCACCGCGGGCGAATGGGCGGTAAACGTGGCTGAAATCAAGAATGCTCCGGTCATCGCGGCGATGGCGAACAGGTCTCTGCGCATGGATCCCCCAGGTGGCTCAGTCAGTGCGCCGCATCTATACCAGAAGGCGTGAGAAGTCTGCAACCCGTTCCCGCGTCGAACGGGCGTGAATCAGTCGAGGACTTCGAAGCGGAATTCTTCGATGACGGGATTGGTGAGGACATCTTTCGCGATGCGTTCGACTTCACTCTGCGCTTCAGCGCGGCTGAGGCCATCAAGCTCGAGCACGAAAAACTTGCCCTGGCGCACGCCTTGCACCTTGGCGTGGCCGAGGGACGATAGCGCGCGTTGAATGGTTTGGCCCTGTGGATCGAGGACGGTGGACTTCAGCATGACCCAGACGTGTGCTTTCATTTTCCTTCCCGTGTATCGCGAGCGATTATATCAGGCCCGCCGATTTTGCGGCCGCTCGAAAATCCTCGAGCAGCTGACGCTTCTCAATCGGAGGCAGAAAGGACGCGCTGAAGCTTTGCTCGGCAAGTTGCAGAAGCTGGGCATTGGATAAGCCGAGCGAGGCGGCGTGCGAATATTCGGTCAGTAAATCCGTATGAAACATCGCGGGGTCGTCGGTGGAAAGCGTGACGAGCACACCCTGGGCCATCAGCTTTGCGAGAGGATGGTCCGCGAGGGAAGCGTTTGGATTGCCGGTCTGTTTTGCCAGAGCTCCCGTACACAAATTGCTGGACGGACAATTTTCGAGCACGACGTGGCGCAACGCCAGCGATTCAGCCAGCGCCGGATCGTTCATCACGGCGATTCCGTGGCCCACGCGCTCGGCGCCAAGAATGTCAACTGCTTCGCGCACCGATTCAGGCCCGCCGATTTCGCCAGCGTGACAAACGACGCGCAATCCTTCGCTGCGCGCCAGATCGAAAGCTGGGCGGAAGTTCACAGCCGGGAACGCGAGTTCATCGCCGCCCATTCCGAAAGCGATCACACCCGAGTGGTGGAGTTTGGCGGCGCAGCGAGCTACCTCCATAGCGGCCTCGGGCCCGAACTGTCGCGCGGCATCCACAATCCAACCGGTCCGCAGGCGTCTGAATGGGACGCTTTCGGCGGTTTCGCGGATGGCCGTGAAGTTCGCCTCGGCATTTTGCATCCGGCGGAGCATCACGCCGGCCGAGATCGTGATTTCGGCGTACACGACGTTTTGGCGGACTAACTCTTCCGCGAGCCTTCGGGTGATGAGGGCGTAATCTTCCGGATCACGTAAAAAGGATGTCACCCATTTAAACGCCTCGATGAATCCAGCGAAGTTCGAGTAGTTGTAGCGCGCGGCCACGTCTTCCGCAGTGAGCTTTACGCCGTGGCGGCCGGCAAGCTCGACCGCGGTGTCCGGGCGGATCGAACCTTCGAGGTGCAGATGGAGTTCCGCCTTGGGGAGAGCGTCAAGGATCGTTGGCTGCCGCGTTGTTTGCGTCGTCACGTAAGTTTAATTGCCCGGCAATTGCGGACGGCCGGCGTTGATCCACGCGGTCATCCAATAGGATCCGAGATCGGTGGAAGCATCCGAAAGCTGGCGGATTAGGACCGCTCCGGCTTGGGCGTAGAAGCGGTCGTAATACTCGCTGGTATAGCCGGTTAGTCCCTCGTGGGAGCGACGATCAGCCAGAAGAACATTTTCGAGCCATGCATGCGCGTCGAGCGTCATCTCAAACGCATGATCGGTGGGATCGCGGATGAAAGCGGCTTCGTTCGGCTTCATGAAGAAGAATCGCTGATAGCGGTCCACCAAGCCGGTACCGAAACGTTCATTGACGCCCAGTTGATTCAAGAGCAATCCATTGCTATCCACAGTGGTTTTGAAAGGATCGTGCGCGGCGGCGACGAAGTGGCCGAGAAAAGCAGCGGAAATCCTGGCATCGTCCCAGTTGTGAGCGCGAAACGCGTCGGTCAATTTCTTGCTGTAGAGCCCGATCTGCCAGGGAAGCACGCCATGCGCGTCGAGCGTGCGGCGTCCGTATTTCGCGACCGCTGCGGTGTACGAACGCGGCAGCTCCGTGAACGGGAACGGCCCGTAGTGATCCAACGCGATGAAACCTTTGGGTAGTTCGGCTGGAGTCCGCGCCTCGGATTGCAGAGGATCGGTCACGTGCTGGACGAGAAACGTGCGATTGGCCTGGAAGAACGGCAGCATCTCATCCGGCAGCGTGTCCACCGCCTTGTCCACGATCATTCGCTCCGCGTTTTCCCCCCAGCCGAATGAAGAGGGCAGCGCTAAAAACAGAATCGCCAGTAGAAGCGCGGGCACCGCGCGAAGGCCCAGCTGTGTCAACCGGCGCATCAGCGGGGACCTCCCTTCGCGGCTGCCGCCAGATTCGCGTTCGAAAGCTGGCTGTGTTTACGGCTGTAGAAATAATACACACACAGTCCGATCGCCAGCCAGACGAAGAAGCGAATCCAGTTCGTCACCGTGAGTCCCATCATCAGCAATATGCACGAAAGAATCGTCACAATCGGCGCCAGCGCGCCTCCGGGTGCACGGAATGGCCGCGGGCGGTTCGGCTGGCGATAACGGAGTATCAGCACGCCGCCGGCAACCAGCGCGAAGGCAAAGAGGGTTCCGATATTCGAAAGGTCCGCGAGTGTGCCGATGTCGAGCAGTCCGGCGGGAATGCCGACGACGAATCCCGCGACCCAGGTCGAAAAGTCCGGCGTGCGGAAGATCGGATGGACCCGGCTGAAAATTTTCGGCAGCAAGCCATCGCGCGACATGGCGAACCATACGCGGGCCTGTCCCAGCTGAAACACCAGCAGCGAGGAGATCATGCCCATCAACGCGCCAATCAGCACGACAAGGCGGATATTGCCGAAATGCAGGCGCTTCATTGTGTTGACCACGGGTGCGGCATCGTCCACCAATGTTTGCCATGGCACGATTCCCGTAAGAACGACCACGACGCCGATATACAGGGCGGTGCAAATCACGAGGGTGGCGATGATTCCTATCGGCAGGTCGCGCTGAGGATTCTTGCATTCCTCGGCTGCGGTGGAGACCGAATCGAAGCCAATGTAGGTGAAGAAAATAATCGAGCCGCCTGTAAGGACGCCCGGCCAACCGTTGGGTGCGTATGGATGCCAGTTCGCAGGATGAATGAAGCGCGCCGCGAATCCGATAAAGATCAGGATCGCGGCAATTTTCATCAGCACCATAATGTTGTTTGTGCGCGCCGATTCCTTGATTCCGCGTACCAGAACCACCGTGAGCAGCATCACGATTACAAACGCCGGCCAGTTGAATCCGAAGTGCCAGCCGGGATCGTAGAGAGTGTTGCCCTGTAGATCGGTGAGTCCCGACGGCAGGTAGGCGGGAGTGATCCAGCGCAAATTCGGATGCCAGCCGAACCAATCGAACAGGTCCACCATGTGCGCGGAGAATCCGACGCTGACTGCCATATTCGAGACGGCGTATTCCAGGATCAAATCCCAGCCGATAATCCAGGCGATGAGTTCGCCCATTGTCGCGTAGGTGTATGTGTAGGCGCTGCCCGCGATAGGAATCATCGCTGCCAGCTCCGCGTAGCAGAGCGCAGCAAAACAGCATACGACGCCGACGAGAGCGAACGAGAGAGCGATGGCGGGGCCCGCCCCGGGCCTGCCCAAGGACGCGGACCGGTAGATTACATACTCAATTACGGTGGAGTTGAAGATCGAGCTGAACTGCATCTTCTCGCCGGCGATCGCCGTTCCGACCACCGTGAAGATTCCGGACCCGATCACCGCGCCGATGCCGAGCGACGTCAGGCTCAGCCAGCCGAGCGACTTCTTCAGACGCATCTCGGGTCTGTCGGCGTCGGAAATTAGCTGGTCAATATTCTTGGTTCGGAACAGCTGTGGGTCCAATCGCCACCTTCCCGGTGCGACCGAAGAAAACTCTACCTTGGCAGACCCTTCCGCGCAACCTGTCCGTAGGGACACGCGCGGGTATCAACAAATTCAGGCAAGCTGCAAATTCGCGTAGCGTTCGAGCAGTTTCTTGGGGCCGAAATCCTGAAAGCTGACGGTGATTTTGCGGTCCTCGCCGTCACCCTCGACTTCGATAATCGTGCCGACGCCAAACTTCAGGTGCCGAACCCGGGTGCCGATAAGCGGATCTTTGGAACCGCGAGCCTTTGGCGCCGGACGTCCGTACGGCGTCCGCGTGCGGCTGTAGGAATGACCCTCCGAAAACTCCGGATCGGCTTCGTAGCGACGGGTTTCGCCCGGCTCGGACTGCGAACCAGCGGCAACTTCGATCAGGTCGCGCGGAATTTCGGAAAGGAAACGAGAGGGCAGGGAAGCGCGCAGGCGTTCCTCCCCGTAGGTGCGGCGATAGATCGCGCGAGAAAGCACGAGCGACCGCTTCGCGCGGGTCATGCCGACGTAAAAAAGTCGGCGCTCCTCCTCGACCTCGCCGGGGGTATCAAGCGAGCGGCCGTGAGGCAGCACACCTTCCTCGAGCCCTGCGAGAAATACGGCGTCGAACTCGAGACCTTTGGCGCTGTGCAGCGTCATCAGCGAAACGGCAACATCTTCCTCGTATTGATCGGCGTCGCTGACAAGCGCGGCGTGATCGAGCACGTCTTCCAGAGTTTGCCCCTGTTCGGTTGCCTCCGCCATGGCGTTGGAGAGTTCGCGCAGGTTTTCGGCGCGCGACGTGTGCTCGACGTTGTCCTGTTGTTCGACCCAGTTGAGGAAGCCGGTGCGGTCCAGCACGCACTCAATCAATGCCGCGGGCTGCATCTCGCGGCATTCCTCCTGCAACCGTTCAATTAGTTCGCGGAAATAGTTGAGCGCGCCGGCGATTTTCTTGCCGGTTGAGAATTCGCCCGCGCGAATCGTTTCCCAGAGCGAATTGCCGGTTTCCTTCGCGCGCGCTTCGAGCACGGCGACGGTGGTGGCGCCAATCCCGCGCGGCGGCACGTTCAGGACGCGCAGCAGCGCGACATCATCTTCGGGATGGAAAATCAGGCGCACATAGGCCAGCGCGTTGCGAACTTCGGCGCGCTCGTAAAAGCTGAATCCGCCGACCACGCGGTAGCGAATACCCAATCGCCGCAAGACCTCTTCGAACGAGCGGGACTGAGCTCCGGTGCGATAGAGGACGGCGACGCGGGCGTCGGAGTCGTTGCGCACGACGGCGGAAAGCTCCTCGCAAATGAATTCGGCTTCCGCCACGGAATCCGGCGCCTCGAAGAAACGGAGCCGGTCGCCCGCGCCGAGCGTTGCCTGGAGAGTCTTGCCGAGGCGGTCGGAATTGTTTTTCACCACGGCTGCGGCGGCGTCGAGAATCGTCTGCGTCGAGCGGTAGTTTTCCTCGAGGCGGATGATCTTCGCGCCGGTGAAATCCTCCGTAAAGCGCTTCAGGTTTCCGGCGCGGGCGCCGCGCCATCCGTAGATGGATTGGTCTTCGTCGCCGACCACGCACACATTCTTGCGCGTGCCCGCCAGCAGGCGCACCAGCTCTTCCTGCGCGCGATTCGTGTCTTGAAATTCATCCACCATCAAATATTGAAACTGCCCGCTCCATCGCGCACGCACCTCGGCATGATCGCGCAGCAGCTCGACGGCCCGCAGGAGCAAATCGTCGAAATCGAGCGCGGCAGCCTTGCGGAGGATTTCGCTGTAGGCACGAAATACTTTGGCGGCGTCCTGGCGTCCCGGATCGCGCATCTGCGCGGCCTGGGATTCCATTTCGTCCGCGGTGATGCCGTGGTTTTTCGCGTGGCTGATCTGCGCGCGAATGGTGCGCGGCGGACAGTCCTCGGTGGACAGGCCGAGCTGCACAAGGGAGCGCTTCACCGCCGCGGTCTGATCGTCATCATCGTAGATTGCGAAATCGCGCGGCAGGCCGAGGTGCTGCGATTCCCGCCGCAGCAGGCGTGCGCAGAAAGAGTGAAACGTTGAGACCCAAATGTCGAACGCGCTGCGGCCGCTGGCGCGCAGTAGTTCGGTGATGCGCTCCTTCATCACGCCGGCGGCTTTGTTCGTGAACGTAACCGCGAGAATCGAGCTCGGCGGCACACCCTGTTCGATCAAATGCGCGACGCGGTACGTGATCACCCGCGTCTTGCCGGTTCCAGCGCCTGCGAGGACGAGCAGCGGGCCTTCGGTCGTCAGCACCGCTTCGCTCTGGCGTTCGTTGAGGCCGGCGAGGAGCGGCACTCTCTGGGGAGAATTGCTCAAGCACGAATTCTATCCGACCAGGTGCGATTGAGCAATTTAGCGGCGCGCGCGTTCCGGGGCGGCGGAACAAACTCTGCTACAATCGGCCGGTTTCATCGAGGAATCGCCGCGAAATGCAACAGATCAAACTGCCTCTTTGGCTGGCCGCGCTCGTCGCTACGATGGGCGGCGCGGGACTGTTTGTCGCGACCTTTCTCGATTCCTCGGTGCTGACGCTCCCATTCATAGCGGACGCGCTGGTAATAAATCTCTCCATGCAGAGGCCGGCGCGGATGCCGTATTACTGCGCGATGGCCGCTCTCGGTTCGCTTGTCGGCTGCATCTGGATTTACCTGCTGGCGAAAAAGGGCGGGGAGGTCTATTTTCACCGGCACAGAGGCGCGCATAAAGTGAAGGGTTGGGTCCAGCGCAACGCCTTCCTCAGCGTGTTTATTCCGGGCATCCTGCCGCCGCCATTCCCGTTCAAGGTTTTCGTTCTTGCGGAAGGTGTCTTCCAGGTGCCCCTGAAGACGTTTGTTCTCGCGCTGCTATTGGGCCGCGGGCTGCGGTATTTTCTGGAAGGAATTCTGGCGGTGCGATACGGAAACGCCGTGCTGCCGTTCCTGATGGCGCACAGGCTGGGCTTCGCGTTCGGGGTGCTCGGCGTGCTACTCGTTTTGTATGTCGCCAGCCGTCTGGTTTTCCACGGCTCCGCTGCGGCCGATTGAACTGGCTGGCCGACGGAGATTGCGCCCCGGTATCGCGTCGGCTATGATCTCGGCACCCGTGCGCACGGGATCACAAGGGGAACAACATCCACTTTCCTCTTTACGTTCACTTGGGCCGATTTTCAATCCAGGCCCACTTGCTCCTCGAAACTTTGGGCTACACCTTCGGATTTTCAGCTTTCCGCAGGCTCAGGAAGAAATACGGCGACGCCGTCTCGGATGCGACGCGATGGTCGGTCATTACCGCGGGCGTCGCCGGCGCCGCAATCGGTAGCCGGATACTCTTTTGGTTCGAAGATCCCAGTCTCACGGCCGCTCATTGGCATGATGCGGTCTATTTGATGTCCGGGAAGACGATCGTGGGAGGCTTGATCGGCGGCCTGTTCGCCGTGGAATTGGTGAAGCGGCAAATCGGCGAAAAATATTCAACTGGAGATCTGTTCGCCGCTCCGATTGCGCTGGGTCTCGCGATTGGCCGAATCGGTTGCTTTCTCGGCGGACTGCCGGACGGCACCTACGGCACGCCCACCTCTCTGCCGTGGGGAGTTGATTTCGGCGACGGCATTCCGCGGCACCCGACGCAGCTTTACGAATCCATCTTTGCGTTCGGTCTTTTTCTTCTTCTGCTGCGAATGATGAGGCGTCCACATCGAAACGGCGATATTTTCAAAATATTCATGGTGCTGTACATGATCTGGCGGCTCGCAATTGATTTCTGGAAGCCCGAAGTTCGCATCGCGGGATTTTCGGGCATACAGTGGGCGTGCCTCGCGATGCTCGGCTACTACCTGGGAGATATTCGGAGATGGATTCGTGAGCTACGGGCGACGGGATCGCTGGCGGGCAGCACGGCAACGGAAAACATAGTACGCACCAGCGCACGAGTAGGCTAGCGCGTCAGCGAAAACATCTGGATTCGCGTGAGAAGAAGGAAATTGATGGCCGGCGGAACAGGACAGAGATTTCCGAGATGGTGGCAGGGCCTGATCATCCTGATAAGTGGAATTGTGATCGGTTTCTCATCGTGCGTCGGATTCCTGAACGGCCTGAATTTTGGAGGAGGCAATAACAACAATCAAGGCCTGGCTTCGATTTTCGCCATTGGTTTCTTCGCGGGCCTGGCGATGGCGCTCGTCGGATTCATCCTGATGCTCATCGGCATCGCCCGCGCCGTCGTGGGTTCCTTCAGGCCTCCGCCCATACCCTCAATTGCTGCGCCTCCAGCTGGGGTACTTAGTTCGGGGGGGCGAAGTTTCCAAGAAGCCCCCGAGCAGCGAGTTTTGCGGCAGTTCCAGATGGTTCTCGTGGTATTCATGCTGCTCCCGGCGGCCAGCATTGCCACGAGCGTAATCGCTATGATGGCCAGGCCGAACTCCTGGCACATTCTGGTGTTGATGGTGGTTTCGTACGTTTTTTCGCAAACGCCTTACGCCGTCGCATTGGCAAGAACTCGCCACGGCCTCGACCGCCTGGGGATCGCGATCGCGTTTGCGGCGAGCTGCGTGATGGTCGTTGAGGGTTTTCTGCCCTTCGTACACGTTTCGGCTATGTTCGCTGTACGTCAGGGGCTCTTCGGATGGCCCTCTCTATTGTTGATTGGCCACGTGGTGGTGGCCGTTTTCGCGTGGCGCGCGGGGCGACTGTCGCCGCCGGAAGGCGACGACGTGGCTTTGATCGTCGGAAGCTTCGCGGGAGTGGTGGCCTACTTGGTCGTCGTCCGTTTTCTGGAAATAACTTTTCTACCGTTCTTCCTTCGCTGAGTCGGCCGAGCTTGCCCACCTGAGCGGGATCGGAGGTCTTAGATGACGGATCGTGTGCGACCGTATCTTTTCTACGACGTGGCTGTCTCGATTTGCTCGGAGTGCTATCGCAAAGTCGAAGGGAAAATCGTATTCGAGGGTGGCAACGTTTTTCTTTTGAAGCACTGCCCGCAGCATGGCAACGAGAAAATCCTAATGGCGGACGATATTGATTATTATCGCCGCTGCCGCGAAGTCTTCATCAAGCCGCCGGAAATGCCCCTCGCATTTAACACTCCGGTCAAGTGGGGTTGTCCTTACGATTGCGGTTTGTGCTCCGATCACCAGCAGCATTCCTGCCTCTCGCTGATCGAGATTTGTGACTACTGCAATCTCACCTGCCCGGTTTGCTACGCGGAAAGCAGCCCGGATAGGCAGCAATTTCGCTCGCTAGCTCAGATTGAGCGAATGCTGGATGCCGTTGTGCGCAACGAAGGCGAGCCGGACGTTGTACAGATTTCCGGAGGGGAGCCCACGCTGCATCCCGGCTTCTTCGATATTTTGGAATTGGCCAAGGTGAGGCCCATCCGGCATTTGATGATCAATACGAACGGAGTCCGAATCGCGCAGGAAGAGGATTTTGCAAAGCGGCTCGCCGATACCTTGCCGGACGGAGAGGTGTATCTCCAATTCGATTCATTCGAACGGAACGCTCTGATGGAATTGCGTGGCGCCGATCTGCGCCGCGTACGCGAACAGGCGCTCGAGCGATTGAACCACCTGGGAATTTCAACCACGCTCGTTGTGACGCTCAAGAAGGGCCTCAACGACGGCGAAGTCGGGCGCATTATTGACTTCGCCCTCACGCAGGATTGCGTTCGTGGCGTCACCTTTCAGCCGATCCAGGCCGCTGGGCGACTCGAACACTTCAATCCTGAGACCGATCGCCTGACGCTGACCGAAGTGCGCCGCCGGATTCTCGAGCAGACGTCCGTCTTCCGGCCGGAGGACGTGATTCCCGTGCCGTGCCATCCGGATAGCCTCGCGATGGCATACGCGCTGAAATTGGACGGCAAGGTTGTTCCGTTGACGGGCATCATCGAGCCGGAGGTGCTGATCAACGGAGGCCGCAATACGATTCTGTACGAGCAGGATCAGGCCGTGCGCGACGGCGTATTCAAACTGTTTGCGACGAACCACTCACCTGAATCCGGCGCGCAGAGCCTGCGCGATCTGCTCTGCTGCCTGCCGCGAATCGCAGCGTCTCCCGACCTGACGTACAAAAACATCTTTCGCGTGCTGATCGTGCAGTTTATTGATGCATATTCGTTCGATGTGCGCTCAGTGAAAAAGACGTGCATTCACATCGTCCATCCGGATGGGCGACTCATTCCGTTCGACACCTACAATTTGTTTTATCGCGACGCCTTGCAACAAACGCGACTGGAACCGCTGCGGAAGTGGGCGGACCGAAATGCGGCTCCACTCAGTGCTCGAGCAGAATTTCGCCCATGAACAAATCGTTGAATTCGGATTCATCAGCGGGACGCCAACCAGCCTCCCACGGACCTGGCCCGCTCGCAGGGGTTCTCCTGACTTTCCTGTTAGATGCCATTGTTTGGTTCATTTTCGTGTTCTTCGCTGCCACGGGGGGTATCGGGGCTGTGGACGCACGCTTTGCCGTTGAGATGATTCTCGGATTTGTGGCAGTGGGCGCAGTTTTGTTTTGGTTGACCAGGCGGCAGGGATACCACGAATTTTCCAACGGTGTGATCATTGCGACTTCAATTGTCGTACTCCTCAGTACGACTTGCTGGGGTTTGATCGGGATCAATATGAGATAAGTGGAAGCCTACAGTTTGTGGCGATGCTATAAGGACCTACGGATTCGGATTCGACGCGAAGTAAAATCCTTCGTGCGTAATCTGCATGTTGCTGTTGAAATCCACGCGCACGAATATGTTCGCCAGCTCGTCGTCATCGTCCGCGAAACGCAGGTCGCGCACCTCCACGCGAAACCCAGCCTCGAGTGGCTGAACTCTCGCGAACGGAACATTTGCGTACTGCAGGAATTTCCTCGCTGATGCTGATTTCTCTCCGGCGGTGAGCGCGGGGGAATCCTCCGGTTTGAACAGCGTGACGCTGCGCTCGGAATCGAATTCATCGCCGGGACCTAGCGGGACGTCCACCTCTTCCATGGTGTTGTCTGTTTCGGCGATGCCACGCCAGGAAAACGGCGCCGACGATTCGGGAAACGCCGCGGCCGAAAGGGCGATTCTGCCGTGGTACTCGCGTGAAAGGACGAGATCAATCGCCCGGCTGTGCAGGTTCGCGCGTGCGCCAAGATAGGCCGCGAGCAGGACGAGCGTAGCGATCGCTGCGCGGCTGCCGCCCGGCCCCTTTTTGCGCACGCCGACCTCCTCGTTCACGAGCGCAAAGAGGAGCGGCAACAGAAGCCCCGCCACGAGCAGTAGAAGCGTCCAAAGATCGAGATCGTTGATCACGTTCCACGCGAACCAGTGCGCGCGAAAGGGCCAGAGCAATTGCACTCCCACTCCGCTCGCCAGGTCGAGCAGCATATGTCCGGTAGCGCCAACGGCACACACCGCGAACGCCGCGCCGAACCCTAGCGGCGCAATTGTTTTCGTAGGATCCTTCTTTGGCGGCATCTTGCGGTCCAGCGCGCAGAAAGCGCCTGCGATGGCGCACGCCATCACCGCCGAGCCGGCGACGGAATGCAGCGCCGTGCGATGAAATCTCATGAATGCACTCGCGCCGCCGAAATAGCTCGCGAAGTCGAGATCAGGCGCGAGGCCGGAAACAACCAGCATGGCCGTGCCGAACCGCGGCAAGCGCCTCCCTGCGGCGCGCGCGAGCGCGAGCGACGTAAACGCATGTGTGAACGGTTCCACGATTTTGGCGTACGGGAAAAATTCGATCTATTGTGCCGCCGGCGTCACAATCGAAAGCGCGTCGGGCACGATCCGGAATGATATCGGCAGGGCTCCGACCGGCTCGCCATCCACCTGAGCGTACACCCGTTCGCTGCCGCTCGATTCGCAAATCACCTCGGTGGCCTTCCACGTCTCGATGCCGTCCCTTTTGCGCAGCGTGCCCATCCACAAAGCCGGCAGGCACGCGAGGTAGCCCAGGCGGCTGCGATTGGAATTCGTCAGGAACTCGAACGAATCCTCGAACAGGCTGGCCCCAGTCGTGATCTTGAATGGGCCACCATAATGCGCGGTCCGTCCGACGACGATGATCGTCGCCTGGCGTTTTTGTCCGGCCGAATGAATTCGCATCTCTGGAAAGCCGTAAGTGAAAAGCTGACGAAAGCCCTCAACCCAATAAGCAAACACTCCCGCGCTTTTCTTCAGCCCCTGGTGAACACAGTTCACGATCGCGCCGTCGGGCCCCGCGCCCGCGACCGAAAGAAAGTAGCGGCCGTCGCGCGAAATCGCATCGGAGTGATTTCCGTTTGTTGACGAGGCCATGCCGAGTGCGATCCGTCGGATGCAGCCGCCCGGAATCAGCCGCGCGGCGTGGGGGATGTCCCACGGAATGCTCAGCTCTTTGGCAAGGATGTTCGCCGTGCCCGCCGGCAGCAGCGCCATCGGCACCTCACTGCGCGCGAGTCCGTTGACGATTTCGTTGATCGTGCCGTCGCCACCGCAAGCGATCACCATTCCGCGGCGCTGATCAACCGCCTGCCGCGCGATCTTACTTGCGGTGCCGGGGCCGGTCGTGGCCGCAAGCTCCGCGGCAATGCCCGCATCCTTCAGGATGCGCGCAGCGTGCTCGATCTCCGCAAAGCGGCTTTGGCGTTTGCGTCCGCTGGTGGGGTTGTAAATCAGCAGCGCGTCTTTGATTTCGTGCGGCATCGGTTTGTACCCGGCGATTCGGGGCAAGCGCGCATTGTATAATACCGGCGACTTTTGACCGACTGCATACGGCTGAGGTTTCCATGTCCAAAATCAGCAAGGCTGCAAAAGAGATCGAGGCGCTGCGCGAGAAAATCCGCCGCCACGAATATCTCTACTACGTCGCCGACGATCCCGAAATTTCTGACGCGGCCTTCGACCGGCTGATGAATCAACTGAAGGAACTGGAGGCCGCGAATCCCGAACGAATCACGCCCGATTCGCCGACGCAACGAGTGGGCGGCGCGCCGCGCGAGGGGTTTCAGCAGGTGCGCCACAAGATCCCGATGGGCAGCCTCGACAACGCATTTTCGTTCGAGGCCCTCGGCGAATTCGACCGGCGCGTACGCGAACTGACGGGTCGTGACAAAGTGGATTACGTCGCGGAGCACAAATTCGATGGCTTGAGCCTTTCGCTCACTTACGAAAAGGGAATGCTCGTTCGCGGCGTCACGCGCGGCGACGGCACCACGGGCGAGGATGTTACGCCCAATGTGAAAACGATTCGCTCAATTCCGCTCACTATCGCGTCCGCCCTGCTGAAGAAAGCCGCTCTGTCGGGAAACTTCGAAGTGCGGGGCGAAGTGATCATGACGCACAGGTCCTTTCAGCAATTGAATCTGCAGCAGACGGAAACGGGCGGCAAGATTTTCGCGAGCCCGCGCAATGCGGCTGCGGGCGGCGTGCGCGTGCTCGATCCGAAAATCACCGCCTCGCGGCGGCTCGATTTCTTCGCCTACTACATTCTGGTGGACGGCAAGGCTGCGAAAAAGCGCCTGTCGGAGGTGCTCGAAACGCTCGCGGTGCTGCAATTCAAGGCCAGCGACGATTGGAAGCTTTGCCACTCGCTCGGCGAAGTCGAGCGCTATATCGAAAGCTGGGACACGCGTCGCGAAAAACTCGCGTACGAAATTGACGGCATCGTCGTGAAGGTGGACGAAATCGCGTTGCAGAATGAGCTGGGCTTCACGTCGAAGGCGCCTCGCTGGGCCATCGCTTACAAGTACCCCGCGCATCAGGAAACCACGCTGCTGAAGGAAATACTCGTAAGCGTCGGGCGTACGGGAGTGCTCACTCCATTCGCTGTCTTTGAGCCGGTGCAAATCGGAGGCGTTACCGTCACGCGTTCGACGCTGCACAATCTCGATGAAGTTCGCAGGCTCAATGTCCACGCGGGAGACACAGTTCTTGTCGAACGCGCGGGAGAAGTAATTCCGCACGTCTTGAAAGTGGTCAAGCACGGCACCGAAGAGAAAGAGTTCGAAATGCCCGCGAAGTGCCCGGAATGCGGTACGCGAATTCACAAAGCCGAAGAGGAAGTGGCCTATCGCTGCGTGAATGTCTCGTGCCCCGCGCGGCGCAAGGAATCGTTTCTGCATTTCGCGGGGCGCCACGCCATGAATATTGACGGCTTGGGCGACAAGATCGTGGATCAGCTAGTGGACAAGGGAATCGTCAAAGATTACTCCGATCTCTACAGCCTCAAGCTCGAGAAAGTTTCCGGCCTCGAGCGCATGGCGGAAAAATCAGCTCAAAACCTGCTCGACGAAATCGCCGCGAGCAAGAAGAACAGCCTGTCGCGACTAATTTACGCCCTCGGAATCCGCTTTGTCGGTGAACGCACCGCGCAGCTGCTCGCCGCGCATTTCGGCTCGATGGACAAGCTTGCCGCGGCCGGCGAAGAAGAGCTGACCGGCGTTACCGAAGTCGGTCCCAAGGTCGCGGAAGGAATCCTGGAGTTTTTCTCCGAGCCTGCAAACCGCAAGCTCATCGAACGTCTGCGCGCCGCCGGCGTCAATATGAAAGACGAGCGCCAGGCACCGAAGAGCGCGAAGTTTGCGGGCATGACGTTCGTATTCACCGGCACGCTCACGAAGCGCTCGCGCGAGGAAGCCGAAGCTCTCGTCGCATCGCACGGCGGCAAGGCTGGCTCGTCGGTCAGCAAGAAGACCAACTACGTCGTGGTCGGCGCCGACCCCGGCTCGAAATTTGAGAAGGCTAAGACCTTAAACGTTCCCATCCTCGATGAAGCTCAGTTTGAGAAGCTGCTAGCGGCGAGGTAGGGGCAATCATCACGAAGGGCTAGTGCTGACGCGGTTAACTGCGGCATAATTCGCGCCAACATGCCTGCAGAGAGTGTCGCTCGACGCGCTGGCGCGTTCGTTCGCAGTATTCTTCCGGCCGAGCCCGCTCACTGGTTGATCCTGATCGGTTCTACGCTTTTCTACATCTCCTCAAATATTCGCTGGTGGTCCGGCCCACTTCCTCCAGCGGCAGAATCGTACTCCTGGCGCATGCGCGCGGCGGCGATTAGTCGGCTGTTTCTGTTAGCAGGTGGGGCTGGCTACTATCTCTGTTTTGTGTCGCGCAGAAAAAGGGGCTATTTTCCGTTCTTTCTGACGCTGGTACCTGCGGCGTTCGCTCTGGCCGTGATGGTGGCGCTCGCTTTTTCTTGGGTGGAGGGTTCGGGCGGGCAACGTAGTGTCATTGCGCAGACCGTCCCGCTTAATCTTGTGTGGCCTGGAGAGACAATTAAGGCTCTTTTGGCGGATTTCTCGGCCGGATTTTGGGCAGCAGCTCTCGGTTTTGTGTTAGTTGTTGTTTTCCTACTGCTCTATCGCGCCGGACGAGGCACGCTGCCAATCCATTTGCGTTTCCCACCGTATTCGCCGGGAGAAGATCTGGCAGAGGAACAGCGCGGCTCAATGCGTTTCGCCTGGATGATGATCACCCTTATCACCCTGGTTTCTGCTGTGGTCAGTTTCCCAATTGTTTTCGCGGGTCTGCTGATGGGTTTCCTGAGCTCACATTCTAATTTCATGAACTGGACTGCTTACGCGCTCGAAGCGCTTTCGGTTCTTGGCTTGAGCATTTGGGCGATGGGGAAAGATGCAGCAGTTACGCTGCGAAAGAGTTTCCATATGCCCCCGTGGTTATATCTCGGCATTGCGGTCGTGCTCCCCGCCGCACTGGCGGTAACTTGGCCCCTGTGTGCCTACGTCTATGACCGTATCCACTGGGCAGCGTTCGCGTTTGGAATATACCCGCCGCAACCTATGACGTACTTCGCGTTTCCAATCGCATCATGGCTACCGATGCTCGTCCCCGCGCTGGCCGAAGAAATAGCCTGGCGCGGATTCCTGCAGCCGCGATTCATACGCCGGTACGGAATCGGACGCGGAATTTTTTTCGTGGGGCTCGTTTGGGGTGCATTTCATTTCATATCCGACTTTAGGGGCCAGATGACGGCAACCATTATCCTTCTCACACTCACTCGGCGCCTTTACATGACCGTCGCGCTGAGCTATGTACTTGCGTGGCTGACGATCCGGTCGCGTTCAGTTCTGCCGGCTGCGCTTGCGCACGGCTTTTACAATATTTTCCTCAATTTGCCGGTGTACACGTCGCCGTGGCTGATGTCGGCGCTATGGGCGGCCTGTGCTTGGATTCTGTTCCGCTACTTTCCGGTGGCAGCGGTTGTCGAAGGAGTTCCCCTAGAGCCCGGACCGACGATGGAACCCGCGACTTAGTCTGACATCGTTAAAACCAGGTTCCCCGGCGATAGTTTCGGTATTCCTCGCCGAACTTCTCTTCGAGCGCCCGCGCTTCCCGGCGCGTCCGCACGATCTGCAATGGGATCAGTGCAATGAAGACCAATAAGAGATAAGGCCGGCCCAAGAAAAGAAACGTTCCGGCAATACCGATGGAGCCGAACACGTAGATCGGACTCCGGATTTTCGCGTACAGCCCGCGTGTCACCAGCGCGCGCGCTTGCGCCGAGACCGCAAACGATGACCCGAGTTGAATGTGTGCCGTGAGCCAAAGCGGGAAGCCCACCGCCATCATGCAGACGCCAAGAGTTTGCATCCACGTCCACGGATTGGGCGCGTATCTCCAGAAGAAGTAGGCGATCACGCCGAGCAGGAGGACGAGTCCGATAATTCTGCGCCCTGGTTTCATCGCACCAACCCTCACGCGCCGGCTCATGAAAGATGCTCCGGCCGACCGGCCCGAGTATAAGTGAATCACGCACGAATCGCGATCCGTCGAAACAATTGTAGCCTTCCGCGCGCCATCGTATAATTCGGTTAGCGGGTGAGTCGGGTGATCGCCGGTTTGCCCCGCGCAAGCGGGACGAACGGGAGGAAAGTCCGGACTCCGGCCGTGGTGAACTCGCAAGAGCCGGCCACGGTAGGGCAACGCGCCTGGTAACGCCAGGGGGTTGCGTCCTCGGATGAGCGAAAGCGCATTCGAATGGCGCGGCTACGGAAAGTGCCACAGAAAATAAACCGCCGGTGATGCTTGTACCTCGGCGGCAGGCTTTCGGAAAAACCGGAAGCCCGCCTGTTTCGGTTGAGCGCATTTGGTAAGGGTGAAAAGGTGGGGTAAGAGCCCACCGCCCGGATGGCGACATCCGGGGCACGGAAAACCCCGCGTGGAGCAAGGCCAAATAGGAGGGGAGGGCTGGCCCAGCCCGTATGCGTTTCGCTCGCAAGAGCGGGCGCTGCGACCCTCGGGTAGGCTGCTTGAGTCCCGGAGCGATCCGGGACCTAGAGGAATGATCGCCGCGTTGCGTGCGCCTCAAGCATCTTGATGCAAATCAGGATGCCGGTCACGCGGCGGACAGAATCCGGCTTACAGACTCACCCGCTACTTTTTTTTGTTGGAGTTAAAGCGTTCGTCCGGCCAGCGACATTTTTTGAAGCTGTTTCTCGCGCTGGCCGTGCCTGCCGAGGACCACAAATTCAACCACGCTGATCGCAGCGATTGCCGCCATCATGTACCACCCTGCGGCGAAACGTCCGGTCCAGTCGCGCAAGGCTCCTAGCATCTGCGGCCCAAGATATCCGCAAACTCCCGCTCCCAAACTTACGATTCCCATTACATTGCCGGTCTGCCGTCCGCGGAGAACATCGGCGGCGATGCCATAGATCTGGTTTGTCGCGGTGAATCCGATGCCCAGAATTGCCGCCGCGCCGATTCGGAATACGAGCAGGTGAGTCGTCGTCATCGCCAGGCATGACGGAATAAGCAGCGTCATCAGGGTGCCCATGATGATCCACTTGTTGTGACGGTCCATAAGATAACCAACGAACAGATTCAGAAATATTGCGACCACGTATCCGCTGCTGATGATCCACGAGGCCGCCACGGCATCGAGCTTAAATATGGACGCAGCGGCCGAGGGAACGAAAAAAGTGATGCTGAACGATGGCATCCCAACGAGTCCGAAAAGCAGCGCCAGCGCCCACACGATGGGCATGCGGAATGCGCTGGGCGCGCCTGCGACGGTCGCCCGTGCTTCGCCGATTGAATGTGCTTCCACTCGCTCCGATCCCGCGGAAAGATTCTTGTAGAAGATCGCAACGACCACGGCGCCCAATACCGCTGCCAGCCCGAACGCGCGAATGCCGTTCCGCCATCCGAACGCCTGCCCGATGGAACTCCCGAACGGCGCTCCAATCACCGACGCGAGAGAAGACATCGCGCCAAGAATTCCCATGGACCGTCCCCGCAGCGACGGCGGACACGTCAGCCCGATGGCCGTCAGCACGCAGACGAATGCGAAACGATAACCGGTGATCCAGAGCCCGCGTCCCAGGAATGCCTGAGTAAAACTACCGGCTACGCTGAGCGCGCCTAGTCCGAGCGCCACAACCACCAAGCCCGCGACCAGGACTCGTTTCTCTCCGAAATATTTCGCCGCTATTCCCGCCGGCACGCTCAGAACAATCGCCAGCAGGCCGTACATTCCCGTGAACAAGCCAATCTGCGAATACGACATTCCAAACGCTTGTTGAATGTGCGGCAGCAGCGGCGCAAAACCGAGGCTCGAAATCTGGAGAGCCATCATGCCGAAAAGCGTTGCCGCAAATGGTATGACCCACTGCTTGTTCGTCGTTTGCGCTTCGGTCACAAGCGCTCCTCGATGAATCGCCCAACGCGCTCGATCATTTCCGCGGCGTTCCAGTTTCGGGGATCAACCATGTCCGTGAAAACGGGAAGCACAGGGATGCCCGCCCGTTCCAGCGCGCGCTCGATGAAGCGATTTCCCGCGGCGGAAGGCTTCGTGCCGAGCGGCGTCAGCACCAGCGCTCCGTCAATGCGATGTCGTTTGGCCTGATCCACGATCCATTCATTCGCCCACGGCGGGTGATGAAGCTGCTCGTTCATGCTGACGGTCCTGCTCGCCAGGGCCGCCAGCGGATCCTCGAGTCCGTAGCGGATATAGCCATCGGGACCGAACGCCAGATACATGGACCACACGAAAACGGCGCCGTACTTCTGCTCGAACGCCGTGTAGAAGTCGGTGTCGTGCCACAGGCCCGCGCCGACCCACATGAGCCGCCGGCGTTCCCCCGGATACGCCGCTATGCCTGCTTCCACGCGCGATTTCACTTCATCCCGGAAATTCTTGGCGTGCTGGATCGCCCAGTCGCTGCCGCGGAGCCATTGCGCGGCCATCACGTTGGTGATCTGTTCGTTCATGCGCACGGGAGTTTTCGGCGCATTGCAGATCAGTTCGCGAACTTCCTCGAAATACTCCTCCTGCCGGTTCACGCCTTCCATCAGAGTGCGCAAAGCAGCTGGATCAAACGTGCGCCCGGTGATTCGTTCGAGCACGCCGATAAGAGACCGAAACTGCGCGACCGTGAGATCGAGCCGGTGCTGCTCGAATAATTCGCGCCAGCGGTGGCGGCTGAGCTCCCACCAGCGCGGCGGTAGCTCCGTGGCGCCGGGATTATCCAATGCGAAGAATTCCGTGCCGAGCGCTTCCGCCCAAATCGAGAAGACCCGCTGGATGCAGTCGCACGTGAGCCGCGCGGCCAGCAGCGCCGGTTTGGGCAGACCGCCCCAGGGCGCCTCACTGGGATTAGCGGCCAGCGTGCACGCCATGGACAGGCTGCAATAGCGGCAGAGTCCATCGTGGAATCCCATGGCGTTCATCGCGTCCAGATATTTTGGCGCCAGGCGCTTCGCGGCGATCACCGCGGACCACCATTGATTGCTCACTGCCGGCAGGCCCATCACCTGAAAAAGCTCGAATGGCATGTCCGCCTGGAGAATCGCGTAGGGGCGACGGCTTTCGAAAACGTCGCGGCGCAGTTGCGCGAACCATTCCTTCTGGTACGCGCCTGCCGCCACCGTGGTCTGTAATTGTTTCTCGGGCATTGGTCCCTAGCGATTCCGCGCGATTCCTTTCACAAAACGCTCGATGCTTTCGTGCGCCTGGGCGCTCAGTTCTCCAGCGGCCGGATCCTCGCGCACGACGATGCTTGGAATTCCGAGGCCGTCGAGAAACACTTTTTGCCCGGGGTAATCCCAACCCAAGACGCAATCTTCCGACGGAAGATAGAACACCACGCCATCAATTCCGTCGCGCACGCGAGAATCAAACCAATGATCCGCGGCGTCCGACGGAAACACGCGCGGACTCGGCGCGTGCAGATAATAGTGCTCGAAAATGGCCTGCAGGGCGTCGCCGTCCGCATTGATATCGCCGCCGACGCTTCGCGCGCCCCACCAATCGTCTTCCGCGACCACAATCGCTCCGTGCGATTCGAGCGCGGCGTGCAGCTGAGGATGATCGAGCGCAGCTCCCTTTACGATCAGCCGCGCTCCGCGCAAAGGCTCCCTTCGCTCCAGAATCTCGGCGGCTTCAATCGCCCGTTTCGCGTATTCCGCGCGCCCCATGAACCAATACGCTCCAATCAGCGGAAGCGCCTCCGCTCCGCTCAGCCGCGGAGCGCCTTGCCGCAGCTCCAATAACTTGCGAACTGCCGCGCGCGCCGAATTTGATTCAGCGATCGCCTCTGCCATGTTTCTCGCCGTAATCGTGTGACCGGCGATTTCTTCCAGTTGCCGCTTCAATTCCTCGGTTCGGGAAATTCCGTAGGCGCGTGTTTCCGCGGTCTGCGAATGCAGCAGGCCGTAGAGGAAGACTGGCGGCATTCCATCGCGCGCACCTTCGCGAACAACCTCGCGCAGATAGAGGAACAGTTTGTACTCCTGTTCGGATGTGCGCGAAAGGATGATGGCACGGAGGAAACTCCACTCGCCGCTAACGGCGCTTTCGAATACTTGCCGGATTCGCTCCGGAAAAACATTCGCCTCCATGAATTCGTCGGCCGCCGGAGTTGCGCCTCGAGGGGGGCGCAGCATGACCGGGAAAAATCCTGCCGCGCGGATCAGTTCCCACGGAATGGTGTTGGAAGTGAGGCCCACGACGGGGATGCCGGCGCGATGGGCTTCCATCGCCTGCGCCATCGGATTTTCGTAATGCCGTGCCAGCTGGCTGGCCGCGCTATTCGACTCAGGCATTGTGATGGGGTCAGATCACTTTTCGCGCGCGCAAGGCCTCGATTTTTTCACGTGAATATCCCAGCATTTGGCCGTAAATCTCTTCGTTGTGCTCGCCCATCTCAGGCGCTGGCCGGTCGAATTCCGCGGTCGAGCCGGAAAATCGAATTGGCATTCCCATTCCGTACACGTCTCCCACGTCCCCGTATTTCGGGTGCGCCAGCGGCACAGTCTCCCGCCGGGCGACCACCTGCGGGTCGCGCATGGCAGCGTCCGGGTGCCGGACCTCGGCCGACGGCACGCCGGCTGAATCCAGCTTTGCGATTGCCTCCGCGGTGGTCATCGAGCGGGTAAATGCCTGCACCAACTCGTTGAGCTCGTCGGAATTTTTCACACGGCCGTCGCGCGTCGCATATCGGACATCGTTTGCCATTTCCTGACGCCCCATCGCCGCGTACAGTGAACGCGCGAACGCATCCGTGGGTGCGCACAGCGCGATGAATCCGTCGCGCGTGGGATACACGCCAAACGGCGCAAGGCGCGGAACGGTTTGCCCCGTGCGTAGGGGCACGCCGCACCGTTCCAGAATGTCGTACGATTCGCACGCCACCATCGTGGTCATCGCGCCGAGCATGGAAATATCCACGTGCTGCCCCACGCCCGTGCGGCGCGCCTGGTGCAGAGCCGCCAGCACTCCGATCACTCCGAAAAGCGGCGCGGAAAGATCGGCGAACGGCACTCCGACGCGCACCGGCGGATCGTCGGGGCTTCCCGACGCAAACATCACGCCGCTCAAAGCCTGGATAATCGCGTCCATCGCTTTGCCCGATCCCGGATCACCTGCGCTGCCGAAGCCGGTGATCGAGCAATAAACGATCCGCGGATTGATCTCGCGCCCGTAAGCGTAGTCCACTCCCAATCGCTCCAGGACTCCGCGGCTGAAATTCTCGACCACCACATCCGCGTTTTTCAGGAGGTCCGCAAAAACATCGCGCGCTTCGGGAGATTTCAGATTCAACGTGATGGCAAGTTTGTTTCGCAGCCGGTTGAGCGCGGAAACGGAAATGTCGTCGTCATTCTCGCGCGTCAGTGTCGCGCCGTTTCTGCCCAGGTAAGGAGCGTTGCTTCGGCACGTGTCCCCGGCGGTGGGATTTTCGATCTTGATTACGCGCGCTCCGAGTCCGGCCAGCAGGAGGGTCGCAAACGGCCCGGCCAGCGCCACGGTCATATCGAGCACGGTGACGCCTTCGAGCGGACGCGGGAGGCTATTCGGTATTGGAAGCTTGTCCATGTTTGACGTCGCCCTAATGGGCGTCTTTGTGCCAGCGAATGGGTGAGTCTACATCACCGCCGCTGGTTGTGCAGTCGGATTTGGATTCATAGGCGGACGGGGAATCGCGGGTGGTTGGTGTCTGCCGGCGACCGTCTTGCGTGAGATGGTTCCAGACGTGCGTGAAAAAGTGTGTCACTTTGTGAGGGGTGCTTTTCTTTGTTTTCAAGGAGTTACGTCGTAGATTACTTTGCACGGTGTGTCACTTCATTTGTGACTCGTGCGCGCCGACGCTAGGTAAAGTCCCATGGCTGAAGCCATGATTGCTTGGAGCGCGATTCGTGGGACTGAAGGCCCACGCTTTCACCGGAGCCGAGAGATCCCTCGGCTCCCGTTGGTCGCTCGGGATGCCGATCCTAGTCGGATCGTGAATTGTCAAAGAGCTCTCCGGCTCTCGCCCGGAGAGCGGTTCGCCTAAAGCGACGCCGGCGAAAAGCGTTCATGCTTCGCACTGCGCGACCACGCTAGCAGAAATGAAAACGATGCGCGACTGGACGGAGGTTCAACAAAAGTACAGGCGACATTGTCTCTACTTCCTGCAGGTAAGGCGCCGCCCCGGCGGCCGGGATTCAGTAATTGCCCAGAGTCCGACAACTATAGTATTGTTCGCCGATGGCACGGCCAGCGCGGCGCGGAAGTAGTGTCTCCAAACCGGGCAAAACTCATAAGAAGAGAGGCAAGAAAATGGCATCCCCAGCGAAATCCCATTCGAATAATGCACCTGAGGTCGAGGGTCACGAAGGCGCAAATGTAGACAAGATACGCGACATTCTGTTCGGTTCGCAGATGCGCGACTACGACAAGCGCTTTGGGAGGCTGGAAGACCGTCTGATCAAGGACGCCGAATCCCTGCGCGACGAGATGAAAAAGCGCTTCGAGACGCTTGAGGCGTTCGTGCAGAAGGAGCTTGAATCGCTGGGAGTGCGACTGAAGACCGAAAAGGCGGAGCGCGCCGAAGCGGTCAAGGAATTGGGCGTGCAGCATCGAGACGCAGCGAAGGCGTTCGATAAGCGCCTGGGAAGCCTGGACGACCAACTCACCGGAGACACCGCCGAACTGCGCGCGCGAATTCTGGAACAGTCGAAGGCGCTGACGTCCGAAATCGCGGAAAAGTCGCGCGAAGCAAAGCGATTGCTGGATCAGGAAGTAGAGACGCTGCGCACGGAAAAGGCGGATCGCGAAGGCCTTGGCGACCTTTTCACCGAATTCGGGTTGCGCCTGAAGAACGAATTTAATCTTCCCGAGAAATAGGTTTTCAAGGTGCTCGACGGCTCGCTCCCGCAGGCGAGTAGCATTTCGAGCGCACATGCGCCATGGCCGCCCCACACATGAGCGAAAAGCCCCCTGACGGCGCTGACCGCCCATCCCCCGGCAGTGAGCCGCAGGACGACGAAAAGGCCCTCCAGGAACTCCGCTCGCTTCTACTGAGCGAAGAACAACACGAGATCGTCGCGCTGCGCGAAAGGCTGGACAACACCGAGCAGCGCGCGCTCGAAGTGAGTGCAGTGGTCGCCGAAGCGATCGAACTGCGCCGCGCCCACGGCGGCCAGCAGGAGCTGAGCGCGGCTCTCACCCCGACCGTCGAAGAAGCAGTGCGCGAATCGGTCCGCAAGGATTCGCACGTCCTGGTCGAGGCGCTTTTTCCCGTGATGGGGCCGGCAATTCGCCGCTCCGTCGCCGAAGTTTTCCGCTCGACAGTGGAATCGTTCAACCAGGTTCTGGAAAGCACGTTCTCCATTCGAGGCCTGCAATGGCGGTTCGAGGCCCTTCGCATGGGGCGACCTTACGCCGAAGTGGCACTGTTCCACAGTCTGGTGTATCGCGTCGAACAAATTTTCCTCATCCATCTGAAAACCAGCCTCGTCCTGCAGCACGTCGTGGATCCGGCGGTGGTCACGCAGGATGCGGACATGGTTTCGAGCATGCTTTCGGCGATTCGAGATTTCGTGCGGGACTCGTTCAGCACGCAGCAGAGTGATTCACTCGATAGTCTGCAAATGGGGCAAGTTCAGGTGTGGATCGAGCAGGGACCGCAGGCGATTATTGCTGCCGTGATTCGCGGGCAGGCTCCTCAGGAGCTAAGGCTTTCGCTCAAGGAGAAATTGGAGCAGGTCCATCAACGCTTTTCCCGCGAGCTGGAAGATTTTGACGGCAATGCGGCGCCGTTCGAAGCTTTCCGGCCCGAGCTTGTCGCGTGTTTGACGGCGTCATACCGGCACGAGAAACCCGCGAAATCGCGGCCCTACCTTTCCGTCTGCGCGATTATTCTGGCCGTGCTGCTGGCGGGCTGGTACGGGTACACGGCGATTCAGAATCGTAAATGGGCGCAGTACGTCGAGAACTTGAGGCAACAGCCGGGAATTGTAGTCACGTCATTTCAAAAAGCGAATGGCCGCTACCGCATTCAGGGCCTGCGCGATCCGCTGGCGGTGGACCCGGCGTCACTTCTTGGCGGGCGGGACCTCGATCCGGGTCGCGCTGAGTTCCACTGGAGCGCGTTCTACGCATTGGACGACTCGCTCGTGCTGAAGCGCGCCATCGCATTACTTCAGCCGCCCGCGGACGTGACTCTCTCCGTGCAGAACGGTGTTCTTCACGCTGCGGGCGATTCTTCGGCTGACTGGAAGAAAAACATGGAGGCGCGGGCTCCGCTGATCGCCGGAGTCACCGCCGTGGACGATAGGGATCTGAGTGACGAGAACAGCCCCAGGCGGTTGAAGGCCGCTCTCGAGTCCAAGGTGATCCTGTTCGATTTGGCTCAGGCGGAAATTAATCCGCGGCAGAGGCAGAATCTCGCGACTGCGGCGCAGACAATTCAGAAACTGCTGCAGATGGCTTCGCCTGCGGGTGGGACCACGGTTGTCGAGTTAATTGGCCGTGCGGATAGCTCCGGGCCGGAAGCCACAAACGTGCTGCTCAGCCAGGAAAGGGCCGACAACACGAAGCAGGCTCTCGAGCGCCTCGGCATCCCGGCGCAATCCCTCCGAGCAACCGGTGTGGGATTGTCCTCTCCTCTCCGTCCGGAGACGGATGAGGAGAATCGCCAGTACAATCGCAGCGTCACGTTTCGAGTGGTCGGTCCGGAAGCCCCGCAGAACCGATGAGGTTTGTCCTCAGATGCTGCAAAAGAAAATCTGCATGCTCGGATCCTTCTCTGTGGGTAAGACCAGCCTGATTCTGCGCTTCGTTGAAAGTATTTTCTCGGATCGCTATCTCACCACCGTAGGCGTGAAGATAGATAAGAAAGTCGTCGCCGCGGATGGCCAGGATGTCACGCTGATGCTGTGGGATCTTTATGGCGAAGACGAATATCAGAAGATTCGCATGTCGTATTTGCGCGGTGCGTCGGGATATCTGCTCGTCGCCGACGGCACGCGCGCCGCGACGTTGGACAAGACGCTGGCGATCAAAGAGGAAGCGGAGAAGAACTTTGGGCCGACGCCTTTCGTCGTCGCCTTGAACAAATGCGATCTGGCCGAAGACTGGGAAATTGCTCCCGAAAGGGAAGCCGAACTTGCCGGCCGCGCATGGAAAGTGGTCCGGACGAGCGCCAAGACGGGCGAGGGCGTCGAATTCGCGTTCGAGTCGTTAATCAAAGCGATGCTCGCAACGTGACGAGCCCCGCTCCAAAGTTTCCGCCTCAGGACATGTCCAGCGACTCCATCGCGGCCGCGCTTCTCGAATCGGAAGGGTATGCCGCGTTTGAATATCTGGGAGACGCGGCATTTCAAACCGTCGGCACGCCATCCAAATTCTGCCGCGAACTAGTAGGCGAATCGGTCGCGTCAGGCGCTCCGGTTCGCCTGACGGACCGTATGCCTTTTCTCGAGAGCTTTCTTCCCGATGCGGAGGAATGCTGGGAATCTGGCGGGGAAGGACGCGTGGATTCAGGCTCCTGGATCGAGCGGGGCGCAGAAGGCCGCGAATTGGCGCTGGAAGCGTCCGCGTTTCGACTCGTCGGGAAGCGAATCATGGTCATCCGGAATCTCCAGAAGCAATTCGCGGACGACGTGCAGCTGCTGCAGAAGGCCCGGGAGTCGGCGATTGCGCACGAGCGGCTGCTGCATGAGATACAGAAAAAGGAAATTCTCGTCCACTTCGTGATTCACGATCTCTCCCAGCCGCTCTCGGCTATGCGCGGTTGCTTTTCACTGTTGGCGGCGGAGAACCTATCTCCGAAACTTCGAGGGCTGATCGAAATCGGCCAGCGGCAGTCGCAGATTCAGGAGGAGATGATTCGAGGCATTCTGCACGCGTTTTCGGATGAGTTGGCGGCGCAGGTAGCGGCCCCTCGAGACGCGTCGAGCGCGCCGGACCTTGCCAAGTGCGCTCAGGAGATAGCCAAGGACTTCTGCGCAGCATTCGCGGCGCGCGGCGCGCGAATCGAATTCGATACCCACGTTGACCTCGCCCGCAACTGGCGGGTTATGGGCGACGAATCCCGTCTCCGCAGGATCTACACGAACCTCGTCGAAAATGCGCTTCGGCACAGCCCGCCCGGAACGACCGTCACGCTCGGCGTGGTCGCCGAAGGAAATTATCTGCGCGCAACTGTGGATGACGAGGGTCCCGGGCTGCCACCCGGGGAATCCGCTGCGCGTCTGTTCGGGCTGTTTGCAAAGGGCAAGGAGGGAGGCGGAAAGGCCGGCCTGGGACTATATTTCTGCAAGATCACCGTCGAACGCTGGGGCGGAACGATCGGATGCGTGAACCGGACTGGCCGCGGCACGCGATTCTGGTTTCGCCTCCCACGCGCAGAGGGTCAGACGGGCGAATCTGCCGTTGCTGCGGCACGTTTTGCGGCGAGTCCGCCAACACCGGCCGTGGCTGGGGAAAAAAGCGTCAAGCGGCTGCGGCTACTTCTCGCCGAGGATTCGCCCGTCAATCGGCAGATCACCGGTCTGCTGCTGGAAAAGCGCGGACATGAGGTCGTGGCGGTCGAGGACGGCAGGGAAGCGCTTTCGCGCATCGAAAAAGGGAAGTTTGATGCGGTGATTCTGGACGAAGAGATGCCGATGATGGGAGGCATCGAGGTCGCGCGCGCAATTCGCAGAATGGAAGCGTCCACGGGCAGGCACGTTCCGGCTGTCCTGGTCACCGGAAACGATTCGGAGGCTGCGCGCCAGCAGTCTCGCGATGCCGGTTTGGATGCTCACATCGCCAAGCCCTTCCAGGACGAGGAATTGTTTCGTGTAGTCGAAAATCTTTGCGGTACTGGTGATGCGAGCCTGGGACATTCCGCACCGGAAGCGACTCCCGCTGTCGCTGCAGCATTTAGCGCCGAGGATCTCCTGAAACGAGTGGGCGGAAGTCCCAAGGTTCTTCAGGAGGTCGTCAAAATATTTCTGGCAGACACCCCAAAGCGAAGGTCCGCCATTCGCAAAGCAATCGCGGCGCAAGATGGGGAGGCCTTGGCGCGCGCGGCCCATGCCCTGCGAGGATCGGTTGCGATGCTGGGTGCCAGTGAGATTGCCGAAGACGCCCGCACGATCGAGGCGATGGGACGTAGCGGAAGAATTGCGGAAGCTAATAGGATTCTCGCGCCGTTTGAGGGTAAACTCTCCGGTTTCCAAAGGTTAATTGCTGGAATTGCGGCCGGTCCGAGTCAGGCGAAAAAGCGTGGTCGAAAGACCGGCGCCCCGCGAGCGCGAAGGAGAAAGTGATGAAGAAGATTTTGGTAGCGGACGACGACCGCGCGACCCGCCATATGTTGAAGAGTGTGCTCGGGGAAGCTGGATACGAAGTTTCCGTCGCCGTGGATGGCAACGCTGCCCTGAAAAAAGTGCGCGACGGCGGGTTCGACCTGCTTTTGACGGACGTTTGGATGCCCGGCATGAACGGCCTGGAATTGCTCGCCCGCCTGCGGGAGGAGCCGAATCGTCCCCGCACGATCGTGATGACGTCGGACGACACGTCAGAAGTCATGCTGCGCGCCATTCGCGAGCAGGCGTATCACTACTTCCGAAAACCTGTGGATCCCACCGCGGTGGTGGAACTCGTCAAAGACGCGCTTTCCGCGAAGCCATCCTCCTCGCCTATTGAAGTGGTTTCCGCCGTGCCCCATTGGATTGAATTGCTCGTTCCTTGCGAACTCGAAGCTGTTGCCCGAATCGTCGGGTTCATGTCTCAAATCAAATCCGAACTGTCCGAAGAGGACCGCGAGCACGTCGGATTCGCATTCAGGGAATTGCTTACCAACGCAATTGAATGGGGAGGAAAGCTCGACCCGAATGAGAAGGTGCGCATCTCCTACTTGAAAACCAAACGCATGGTTCAGTATCGGATCGCGGACCCCGGCATGGGATTTCGTATCGAGGACTTGAGCCACGCAGCCGTGAGCAATCCCGAAGACGATCCCATGCTCCACAGCGAGATTCGCAAACAGAAGGGCCTACGCCCCGGAGGCTACGGTCTTTTCATGGTGCGGGATTTGGTGGACGAGCTGCTCTACAACGAAGTGCACAACGAAGTTGTTCTAGTGAAGTATCTGACTCCCGCTTCCTGAGCCAGCAGCGCCGATCGGAGTAAAGCATGCAACCGAAGTCGTTTTACGGCTGGAAGCTCCTGTGCGTTTTCTGGGTCATCGTCGTTTTCAATTTCACGTTTCCGACCTTCGGCACCAGCGTGGTGAACACCTACATGGCCAAGGCCATGCACCTGAATGGCAAACAACATGGACTCGCGTTCACTATATTCAGCTTGATGGCGGGACTGCCTGGGCCGCTCGTGGCGATTTCCATCAGGAAATACGGAATTCGCCCCACGCTCGTGATCGGGACGCTGATCACGTCGCTCGGCGCTTTCCTGATGGCGACGCGAGTGAACACGCTGCCGCAGGCGATTGTCGTTTTCGGAGTTATTGTCGGCGCGGGCGTGGCCCTCGCGGGCACTATCGGACCGCAGGTCGGAATCGCGCGCTGGTTCTACAAGAAGCGCGGACGCGCGATGTCGCTGATGTTGACGTCGTCCGGCATCGGCGGGTTTATCGCCGTGCCGACGCTGAATGGCGTGATCGCGCGAGCAGGCGGAGATTGGCGAGCGGCGTGGTGGCTGATGGCGTGCATGTCGCTGGTCGCGGCGTTGATTGCCGCGTTTTTCGTGCGTGACAGTCCCGCGCAGTTGGGGCAGCTGCCGGATGGAGACACGACGGCAGATGCCGCCAGCTCGTCGGATGCCGGTGTGTCGCGCGCGAGAAAAGGCGTCTATAAAACTACCGAAAACTGGACGCTCACCGAGGCGTTCCGCACGCCGACCCTGTGGCTGCTGATATTCACGTATCTGGGATTTTTCATGGGCTTCTTCATCTATATCGCCCATGGGATGAGACATCTCGAAGGTCTTGGTTACGCTCCGGGAAAAGCGGCGGAATCCATTTCCATCGTCTTGATTTCTTCGATGATTGGGCAAGCGACGGTGGCGGTGATCGGCGATCGAATCGAGCCGCGGTTGATTTCGGCTGCAGCTGTTTGTCTCTACGGCGCCGGTACATTGCTGGCGATTCACGCGGAAACTCCCGCAATCATGTATTCCTATGCGATTCTGATGGGCTGGGGATTCAGCATGGCGTTTACCTGCATGGCCACGATATTGAGCAACTATTACGGGCTGAAGGTTTATCCCGCGCTGCTGGGCATCACCACGCCCCTGGGGACAATTCTGGGCGCGATTGGACCGGTGACGGCCGGATATTTCTATGATCGCTACGGCTCTTACAGCCAAATTTTCTCGATCGTCGCCGCGCTGTGTTTCGCCAGCGCGATCCTCTACCTCCTGGCGAAGCCTCCGGTTCGAAGATCTCCCGACGCAAGGATCGCGCAAGCCGCCTGATCTTATCGGCTTGCGCGCGATTTACCTTAATCTCAATTTCTGATGGCACCCACTCCGAATTTGAATTTGCGTGTATCACTGGGCGTTCCTAAAGTGGAGTATGAACGGACACGCTGCGCGTGAACAACCTCAGGATATTGACGTCCTGCACGAGATTGGCGAGCGCATTGCCGCCGCCGATCCACTCTCCACGGTACTGAAGCTCGTGGTCGAATTCGTTTCCACTGTCGTGAAATGCGACTCGTGCTTCTTGTACGTACTCGAAGGAAACGATCTCATCCTGCGAGCCTCTCAGAATCCCCACGCGGAAGTGGTGAACAGGCTGACACTGCGGATGGGTCAAGGCATCACGGGTTGGGTGGCCGAAAACAAGAAGCCGGTGGCGATTGCGGGCCGCGCATCGTCCGATCCACGCTTTCAGTCGTTCCACGAATTGCCCGAGGACCGCTACGAGGCGTTCCTATCCGTTCCCATCCTTTGTCGCGACAAGCTGGTTGGGGTCATCAATCTGCAGCATCGCGATTCGCACGTTCACAGCCAGCACGAAATTCGCCTTGTCTCGACCATTGGCTTCCTGGTGGGCCCTGAAATCGAGTTGGTGCGGCTCGAGGCCGAGGATTCAAAGCTTTCCGAACTTTCGGAAGCCCGGCGGCTGGTAAAAGCAGCACAGGAAATTCTGGAGCGCGATCTACAGATCGCCGAGGAGGATTCATTTCTCGTGCTGCAAAGGGAAAGTCGCGAACGCCGAAAATCCATGAAAGAAATCGCGGAGGCGATACTGGTCGCTGATGAAATTATGTCCAGACGAGATACTTCGCGACCATCCTAGTAGCGGCCCAGAAATCGTATAACACGCGCTTCGTACTCTGCGGGCTCGCGGCCGAGAGCCGATGCATGTTCCGCTCCTTCGACCACCCACAATTCCTTGGGTCCTGCTGCCGCTCGGTAGATTCGCTCCGCATGGCGGCAGGGAATTGTGTGGTCGCGCGTGCCGCAAATCAGTAGCGTGGCAAACGGACGCGTCGCAACGGCTTTTTCCGGCGACACCTCGTCCGGATCAAAATTTCCTGCTTTGGCGAGGGCTTTCATCCCGAAGATCGTCGCGGGACGAAGCAGCGTCTTGCCAAGAAGAGGACTGAAATGCAGCCCGCCATAGTCGTAGCTTACTTCACGCAGGTCCGCGAAGGGGCTTTCGGCCACGACACCTTCGATGCGCGGCTCGACAGCGGCCGATTGCAGCGCAATCGCAGCACCCATGGAGACTCCAAGAGCATACAGGTGACGCACACTTTCGGTGGAGTACAGGGCGTCGGTAATGGCGATAGTGTCGTAGCGTTCTTTCCAGCCGTAGGTCGCCATCTCGCCACCGCTCGCGCCGTGCGCGCGGGAATCCATCATCATGACGCCGTAGCCATGGCGCACCAGAAATTCTGCGTGACCCAGAGTCCCGCTGCGATTGTCGGACACGCCATGGAACAGAAGCACCCAATCGCCGCTCGGCGTAGGCGCGCGCACCTTCCATCCGCGCAGCTCGACGCCATCCGAGGCCTGAACCGTGAAATCTTCTTTGGTCGCTCCGGTGCGGGCGAGCACCTGGGCGGTTTGCTCCGTGCGTTCGGGATTCAAGCGCGTCGGATGGAGAACTCCCGGGCCGATGGCGTGGCCCACAAATCCTGCGCCGATGGGAGCGAGCACGAGCAGGACGATGGCAACGTACGCGATTCGGCGCATCTGTTCCTCTAGAGTTGATACGTGGTTTTGACCCTCGTTGTTTCGTCTTCAGGAGGAAAGACTCGCGCGGCTTGCAACTACTGGCAGCAGCTAAGGCATGGCGTGTTCGCGAACCATGCGAATCGGCTTCACGATCATATCTTTCGGGGCATTCACCTGATGATCAAGGACTGGAGTCAGCTCTCCTTCGTCTTCGGATTTCGGCACGAACTTCCATTCGGTCGAAGGAGCGTACTGATCCTTCTGCATCACGACGAACAGAAGCGCGCCAGACCGGAAGCGCGCGTTTAGCAGCGGGGCATCGCCCTGGTCCTTGTGCGTGGGTTCAATCAGGTCTTCTTCCTTATCAACACTGATATCGAAGTTGTTGAGCGTACCAATGAGCGTGCCGCGCTGTTCCTTGAGAACGAGGATCGCGAGAACCTCGCCGTTAAACGTTGCTCTCCAGGTGCCCACGAATGTCTTCAAGTCGGGCTGAGTCTCCTTCGCTGGGTCCGTGCTTTGCCTCTTGGACGACGCCGAGCGAGGTGATGCGAGGTTTTGCTCAGCCAGAAACAGCAGGCAGCCAATGACAACGAGCACTGCTCCGGAAGTGCGTCTCGCGCGACTGACTTCGAAAAGTCTCACCTTGCGCTCCTTTGCCAAGTGTCCGAACCCGCGATATCGAGGCTCGAACACCGGCTGATGGTACGAGAACATCGCCTGTTCGGCAATGCTCCAGCCGTCAAACTGGGACGACACGCTGTCTCGTTCGGGCCACAATCGGCATCATAAGATAGAGTGATTTGTGGGGGCGAGCGCCGCAGGATGCCCTTCGCGGCAACCGACGGGCGTTTGCGTAGTCAACCTCCGAAGGGGTCTGTTACAATTTTGTGACTTACGGGGCAGGCCGCGCGCGGATGTGCGGATCATCATGGCGGAAAACAGCAAACGAAAACCGATCACTTGGATCGTGGTAGCGGTGCTAGCCATCGCAGTCCTGGCCGTGCTCGCCCTTCGGCGCCAGGCGCCGGAGGTGGCGGTCGTCGGCGTCGCCCGCGAGGATTTGAGCGCCACAATCACCAGCAATGGCAAGGTCGAGCCGATTGCCCCGACCGTGGCTCGCGCGGAGTTCCCGACGTTCGTGGACAAGGTAATGGCCAAGGAGGGCCAGGCAGTGCGCCGCGGGCAGGTGATTTTGACCCTAAATGACGCGGACGTGCGCTCGCAGCTTGCTCAGGCTCGAGCCGATCTGATTTCCGTGCAGAACGACCTTCGCAACGCGCGCGCCGGCGGGGCTCCAGATCAGGTTGCGCAGCTCGACGGCGACTTGCAGGCCGCGCAGGTGCAGGTGAAGAATCTCGAGAGCAACGAAAAAGCCCTCGAGGCGCTGGTGGCGAAGCAGGCCGCTACGCAGGACGAACTCGCCCAGACGCAGGCCAGCCTCGCCAAGGCGCGCGGCAACCTGCAGGCGCTCCAAGCGAAAAAGCAGGATTTGACGCAGCGCGCGTCAGCGATCGTGCAAGGCGCGGACCTTCGCGTCAGCCAATCGCAAGATCTGGTGCAGTCGCTCGAAGAGAAAGTCCGCTCGGCAACCGTTACCGCGCCCGCGGACGGGACGCTGTATTCGCTTCCTGTTAACGTGGGCAACTTTGTGAAAGTTGGAGACACGCTCGCCGAAATGGCCGATCTGAAGCACGTGCGCGTGCGCGCATTTGTGGACGAGCCGGACCTGGGGTCGCTCGAGCCGAATCAGAATGTCGCGGTGACGTGGGATGCGAAGCCTGGCCGCACTTGGAACGGCCGCACCGAGGAAATTCCGAAGCAAGTGGTGGCGCGCGGGATGCGCAGCGTTGGCGAAGTTCTATGCTCGGTTGACAACGACCATCTCGACTTGCTGCCGAACACCAACGTGCAGGTTCTGATCATGGTCCGCGAGCGGCACGGGGCGTTAGTCGTCCCGCGCTCGGCCGTTCTCGGTGATAGCACTCAGCACTATGTGTTCGTTTTTGCAGACGACAAACTTCACCGTCGCGACATCTCAGTAGGCGTGGCCAGCGCATCGAAGTATGAAGTCGTGTCGGGCTTAACCGGCAACGATCGCGTAGCGCTGCCCGGCGAAAAAGAATTGCACGACGGAATGGAAGTTCGAGCCGAGGAGGCTAATTGAGGATTTCACACAGGTATTTCGCGGCAATCCTGTCCGGTATTCTATTCCTGGGGCTATTCTATTCGGCTCCCGCGTCGCGGGCGGACGCATCCTCTGCGATTCAGTCGGCTCAGCACCAGATCACTGCCGGGAATTACACGGGCGCAATCTCGACGCTACAGGCAGCCGTGTCGGGAAACCCCTCGAGCGGCGATCTCTTTTATTGGCTTGGTCGCGCTTATTACGAAACGCGCGACTGGAACAACGCCGTCGCGCAACTCGAAAAGGCTGTCTCGCTCGATCCCAAAAACTCCCTCTATCACCAATGGCTCGGCCGCTCCTATGGCGGTCAGGCGGACCGCGACCGAAGTTTTTCCGACGCGAAAAAAGTGAAATCGGAGTTTAAGCTGGCGGTCAGCCTCGATCCCTCGAATATCGCCGCGCGCCGCGACCTTGCAGAGTATTGCCTCGATGCGCCATGGATCGCCGGCGGCAGCAAAGATGAAGCGCTCGAACAGGTGAATGCCATCGCGGCGATTGATCCTGTAGCGGGCCACCTCGCGCGCGCCCTTTACGATAAGGAAGGTCTGAAGAATCCCGACGACGCGGAGAACGAACTCCGCCAGGTTCTGGCGAACAAGCCCAAATCCGTCGAACCGTATTTCGAAGTCGCCGATTTTTACAGACAGCTCAATAAGCCCGCCGATATGGAAACTGCCATCGCTGCTGCCGCGCAGGTAAGTCCCAACGATCCCCGCCTCGGCTATTACCGCGGCGTTGCAGCGGTGCTCGCGAATGCAAATCTTCCGAGCGGCGAACGCGATTTGAAATCCTACCTCGCCAGCACGCCAGATCGCAGCGATTGGCCCGAGCATGCCGCCGCGCGCGAGTGGCTGGGCCGCCTTTATGAAGAGCAGGGAAAGCGCGCTGACGCTGCGGAGCAATACCGCGAGGCCCTGCAGCTGGATCCCAAGCGCAAGGAAGCCAAGCAGCGCCTCGAAAAACTCGAGAAGTCTCAGTAGCAGCGCGCCGCCGGCGCTCGCGAGTCAAATTTCGCATGGCAATCGCGCAAAACAACCTGGCCTTCTGGAGCGAAACCTGGTCCCTCGCGATGCAAGCGTTGCGCGCCAATAAAATGCGCGCGGTGCTCACGATGCTCGGTGTGATCATCGGCAGCGGTTCCATCGTTCTGGTGGTCACGGTTGCTCTCGGCGGTCAGCGGTACGTCCTCTCGCAGATCGAAGGGATCGGCGCAAACCTGGTTTCCGCTCGCGTGGTAAGTTCCGGCGATGCGGGCTCGCTGACGATTGAGGATCAAATTACGCCCGCCGACCTCGACGCCGTGAAGCAGGCCATGCCGCAACTCGTTTCCGAGGCAGCGGGCAGCAACGCGCTCCCGATGACGGTGGTTGTTAAAGGTCAGGAGCGTCCGATAACTCTCGTCGGCGTGACGCAGGGCTTCAATCGGATTCGCAATCTCGCGATTTTGCACGGGCGTTACTTTGATTCTGACGATATGGATTCGCGCAGCAAGGTGTGCTTGCTGACGGAAGATCTCGCGCGCCGCGTTTTTCCGTTTGATGATCCGGATGGCAAGGAAATTCAGGTTGGCGAGCTGCGCTTCACCGTGATCGGGGTGTTCAAGGAACGCTCGACCACCTTTGGCCAGACCGAGATCAGGCAGGAATCCGTAATCGTCCCCTTTTCTCTGCTGCAGTACTACACCGGGACGCAGTATTTCAGGACTCTGTACGTCCTCGCGAACCGCTCCGATGAGATTCCGGTCATGACGCGCGGATTGCAGGAAATTCTACAGTCTCGCCATCGCAGCGGCGCGCAATATCGCGTCATGAATTCTGCCGGGATTCTCGAGACCGCGCGACAGGTCGCCCTGGCGCTGATGGTGGTCCTGATTTTGATCGCGCTGATCGCGCTGGTCATCAGCGGCGTAGGAATTATGAACATCATGCTCGTCACCGTGACCGAACGAACGCGCGAGATCGGCATCCGCAAGGCCATCGGCGCCACCCGGGACGCCATCCGCTATCAATTTCTGATGGAAGCGATTGCCATCAGCGGAACGGGCGCTCTCGCCGGAGTCGCCATCGGCGTGGCGATCCCGGTTCTCCTGAATTTCCTGATTGGCTTTTTTCCGCAGGCTGCGGGTATTACCGTTCCCGTGTCTTGGGTCTCAGTCATACTGGCGTTCGTAGTATCCTGCTCGACGGGCCTGATCTTCGGCTACCTGCCCGCCAATCGGGCGGCCAGCCTGCAACCAACGGAATCGCTTCGCCATGAATAGCCACGCGAGAAAAACCATCAAAGGCCGTCGCCGCATTCCCGCGCTTGCCCGAATCGCCGCAATCTGTGCGCTTTTCGCGATTCCCGCGCGCGCGCAGGATTCGGACAAGCTGACGCTGCATCAGGCCGTGACGCTGGCCCTGCAAAATAGCCGCGACGTCAAGCTCGCGCAGGTGCAATACAATGTCGCGCTGGGTGAAGTCGGCGTGGACCGCGCGGCTTTCAAGCCGAACCTTTATACCGGCGCTGGCCTGGCTTACACGTACGGCTTTCCATCGCTGCCGGGCGGCGAAGCACCCTCCGTCTTTCAATTGGACTATACCCAGGCGCTCTTCAATCCGCTCCTGAAGGGCCAGCAGCACGCCGCCGAGGATCGCGCCAAAAATCAGAAACTTGAGCTCGACCGCGTGCGCGACGACGTCATCGTGCGAACCGCGACAGCCTATCTCGAATTGGCCAAGGTCCGCCATTCGATGGAGCTGATGCTTGGCGAGCAGGCGAGCGGCGCGAAGATTCTGGAAGCAATTCGCGAACGTGTTGCGGCGAATCAGGAGCTTCCCATCGAAGTGACGCGCACGCAATTGACGCTGGCGCGCATCGCCGAGCGCGTCGTGAAATCTGAAGATCGTGAAGCCCTTCTCGAGGCTGAAATCCGCGACCTGACCGGCGTTCCCGATGCGCAATCGGTCGAGGTCGAGCCGGAGGATGCGTCGTTTGCAGCTCAGCTCGCGTCCGCGCAATCGGAAGCCGAGATCGAGAGCCTGGCCATTCAGAGCGACCGTGGCGTTGCCGAAGCAGAGCACGAGCGCGCGGCGCGCGAACAAATCCTGAAAGGCGCGCGCTGGAGCTATTTTCCGACCGTGAATCTCGTCGGGCAGTACAGCATTTTAAGCAAGTTCAACAACTATAACGAATTCTATGAGCACTTCCAGCGGAACAACTTGAACGTGGGAGTCCAGATCACGATCCCGATATTCGCCGCGAAGACCTCGGCGAATGTCGCGCTGGCAAAGAGCCAGTTAAGCGAAGCCGAGTTGCTGCTCGGGAACAAACGCCAGCAGGTTCGCTTCGACGTGCAGCAAAAAGCCCGCAGCGTCCGCGAGCTGGACGCCAGCAGGGAAGTGGCGCGGCTCGATCTCCAGCTGGCGCAGGAAACGCTTCAATCGGAGCAGGCCAAGTTCGACCAAAATCGCATCACCCTGCAGGAAATCGAGCAGGCCCGCCTGGACGAAAATGACAAATGGGTGGCCTTTCTCGACGCTGATTTCGCCCGCCAGCAGGCCCAGCTGAACCTTCTCCAGGCGACCGGGCAGCTGGCTAAGGTTTTTCAATAGAACTGATTCGAAAAGCCGCGCTTGGGATGACCGGCGAGATGCAGTAGAATGGTTGTTCTGGCTGGGATTGTGCGAAGTTCTGAGGGGGACACCGTAAATGCCGTCTGCGATGAAGACTCTGCTCCTGAATCCGCCAAGTTTTGAGAAATTTGACGGTGGTGCGGGCTCCCGATGGCCTGCCACGCGCGAGATTGAGTCGTACTGGTATCCGGTTTGGCTGTCCTATCCCGCCGGAATGCTGCCCGGCAGCCGCCTGCTCGACGGTCCCCCGCACCACATCAAGCCAGCTGAAGTAATCCAGATCGCGCGGGACTACGAATTCGTTGTCGTGTTCACTTCAACTGTCGGTTTTCTGAGCGATCTGCGCATGGCTCGCGGGATGAAGGAACAGAAGCCCGATACAAAGATTTGTTTCGTCGGTCCGCAGGTCCAAATTAAGCCCGCCGAAAGCCTGCTGGCGAGTTCCGACATAGATTTCGTCGTGCGCGGTGAGTTTGACCACGCCGTCGTCGAATATGCGCAGGGCAAGCCGCTTTCAGAGATCGCGAACGCCAGCTATGTGAAAGACGGGAAAGTCGTACACAACCCGACGCGGCCCTTGATGCAGACCGCCGAGTTGGACGAGCTGCCCTTCGCCACGGACGTGTATCAGAAGGACGTGGAAATCGAAAAGTACAACGTGCCGTTCCTCCTTCATCCTTTCGTTTCGTTCTATACGGCGCGTGGATGTCCGGCCCTCTGCACTTTCTGTCTGTGGCCCCAGACGCTTTCCGGGCATGCATGGCGCACGCGCTCGGTTGAGAACGTCGCGCGGGAATTCCGCCAGGCCCACAAAATGTTTCCGCAGGCGAAGGAATTCTTCTTTGACGACGACACCTTCAACATCCGCAAGGATCGCGTCCTCGCGCTCTGCAAGGAATTCAAGCCCGTCGGCTTCCAGTGGTCCTGCACGGCCCGCGTGCACGGAGATTACGAGACGCTGAAGGCCATGGCGGATTCCGGCTGCCGCCTGTTGATCGTCGGTTTCGAGTCAGGCGACGCGCAGATCCTGAAAAACATCAAGAAGGGCCAGACGCTCGACATGGGCCGCAACTTTGTCAAGAACTGCAAGAAGGTCGGCATTCACGTTCACGGCGATTTCATCATCGGTCTTCCGGGCGAGACCAAGGACACCATCGAGAAAACCATCAACTTCGCGAAGGAACTTGATTGCGAGACGATTCAGGTTTCGATGGCTCACGCTTATCCTGGCACCGAACTTTACGATCAGGGCGTTCGCGAGGGCTTCCTCGCCGGCGAAGCGATCACCGACGACGGCGGCCACCAGCTTCCTCACCTGGAGTATCCCGGCCTCTCCAAGGAATACATGGTCGAGTCCGTCAACCGCTTCTACGATAGCTACTATTTCCGTCCAAAGGTCGCCTGGCGCATCGTCCGCGACTCGCTCTGGGATTCGCACGAGCGCAAGCGCCTCTATCACGAAGCCGTGGACTTCATGAAGCTCCGCGCCGATCGCCGCCGCGTATCCAAAAAGCGCAAGGGCGTGGACCAGAAAGCAATCGTTGCCGTGCCGCCGATGAACCCGCGTTCCGGGATCGGCGAGTCTCAAGGAGCATGACGGCGCCGCAAGGCCTGCACCTAAAAACGTTCGCCATGATTTTGGTCATCGTCTGCGTGGCCCCGCTCGGAGATATGTTTCTCGGCAAGGGCATGAAGCGCATTCCCCCGATGGCCAGTTGGTCGCCCGCCGACGTATTTCACTTTTTCTTCCGCGCGTTCACCTCCGGAACTATCTGGCTCGGCATCGGCCTGCTGCTCACTTTCTTCGTCGCCTATTTGCTGGTGCTTTCCTGGGCGGACTACAGCTATGTGCTGCCGGCTACGTCCATTTGCAGCCTGATCATCGCCCTGCTGGCGAAGTTCGTCCTGCACGAGACCATCACGCCCACGCGCTGGGCTGGTGTCGCGCTTGTTTGCGTGGGCGTATTCATCGTTGGGCTAACGCCGCCGCGAACCACGGAGCAGCGATAGTGCTGAGCAAAGTTATCTTCTATTTCTTAATCGTCGTTCCCGGTACCTGCGGCGAAATGTGCATGTCGCGCACGATGAAGACTGTGGGCGAGGTCACGGACTTTCGCCCGCGAGCCATCATCCACGTGCTCGGCCGCGCGTTGCGCGTGCCATGGTTCTGGATCGGCATCACCATGATGGCGGCTGGGTTCTTCTCCTTGCTGGCCCTGCTGTCGCTCGCCAACGTCAGCTTTGTCTTTCCGGCCACGGCGATCAGCTACGCAGTGGGGACGCTCGGCGGTAAGATATTTCTCGGCGAGCGCGTAACTCCCCAGCGTTGGGCCGGCGTGCTGCTCGTCTGCGTCGGCGTCGTGCTCGTGTTCTTCGGCAAACAATAGGCACTTGCCCTGCGGGTATAGGTTTTGTAGGGGCATGGCATGCCATGCCCGGAAAAGATGCTTGGCTCGGCCTCTCCCACCCGGAAACCGTACGTGGACTTTGCCTCCGAGGATAGATCGATCGGCCCGATCTGCTAGCCGCTGCTCCGCATTTGTGAGATTGTCTGTGAGATCATGACGCCCTGGACGTTGATTCGCGACGCGCTGTTGCTGGTGTCCCTCGCGCCCTTCGCGTACTACATTCTCGCAATCATCGCTGCGGACAGGTTTTTCAGCCGGCCCTCCACGTCCGATTTCAGCCCGCCCGTCAGCATCCTGAAACCGATTCATGGCCTCGACCGCGAGGCCTACGAAAACTACGCCAGCTTCTGCCGCCAGGATTACCCCGAGTTCGAAATCCTTTTCTGCGTTACCGATGAACAGGATCCAGCCATCCCGGTCATCCGAAAAGTGGTTGCCGATTTTCCCGGGCGCTCGATCCGCCTGCTGATTGGCTCCGACCCGCTGGGCGCTAGCGACAAGGTCAACAAGCTGTGCCGCATGGTTCGCGAAGCACGCAATGAAATTGTCATCGTCAGCGATAGCGACGTGCGTGTCGATCCCGGATTTCTTCACGCGGTGGCAGGGCCGTTCTCTGATTCAGCCGTTGGCGGCGTCACGTGTCTCTACCGCGGGCTTACGGACGGCGGGTTTGCCGCCGATCTCGAAGCTCTCGGCAATAGCGCGGATTTCGCGCCGGGCGTCCTCGTCGCATGGCTGTTGGGCGGCGTCAATTTCATGCTCGGTGCCGTGATGGCGACCACCAAAAAGCATCTCGCCGAAATAGGCGGCTTCGAATCGCTCGTGGATTTTTTTTGCGACGACTATGAACTCGGCAATCGCATCGCCGCGCGCCGGCATCGCGTCGAGCTGAGCCGCTTTCCGGTGGATATCGTTTACCCCCGGGAAACGCTTGGCGATGCCTTCCGCCATCAGCTTCGCTGGAATCTCAGCATCCGCTATTCGCGTCCATGGGGGCATCTCGGCCTGATATTCACGCAGGGCCTCGTATGGTCCGTGGTGGGAATGTGTCTCGCGCACTCGTGGCCCGGCGTTTTCGTATTCACTGCCGGCTACTGTCTGTTGCGCTACGAGGTGGCTCTTGGCACCGGCGCTCGCGGGATGCAGGATCAGCTCGTCCGCCGGAAACTCTGGCTGCTGCCGTTGCGCGATGCCTTCGCCTTCGTCGTCTGGCTCGCCAGCTTCTTTCCGCAGCGCATTCATTGGCGCGACCGCGAATTTTACGTCCGCGATAAACGCCTCGTCCCGATCACGCCTCCCGCGCGATGATCAGGTGCCTACGCCAACGAGAGGCTTTCCTAGGGGCACAGCGTGCTGTGCCCGGCGCCGAATCTCGTCTCCGCACTCGCCACGAAATCTCCTCAGATTTTTCTTCGTAGGGGCACGATATATCGTGCCCGGCACACGTGCTTGGCAACCAGCGGCCCATTCAGTGACACCGGAACTTCCGTGGGCGCGCCAAACATTTCTTGATCTCGCCACCAATCGCCCGGTTGACGAATGGTTCTTCCGCCGTTAAAGTAGATCAGGTCGCTTTGGCGGCCTTTTTTGTTGTCTCCCCTCGGCTGGGAGGTCGTACAATTGGCAGTACATCAGATTCTGGATCTGATTATCCTGGTTCGAGTCCAGGCCTCCCAGCCAAACTTCTCCTGAAAAAAACTTGTTGTCATGTGGCCTCGCCGCAGGAGTATGATTGCGCCCCTAGCGCTTTATAACGCGCCCCGCTCGAATGCCTTTCCTCGGAGGCTGGCATGAATAAACTCCTGAAGATTGTTGGAATCGTCGTTGTCGTTCTGTTCTTGATCGGAATTGGGCTCCGCTTATTCTTTGACGTCAACCAATTCAAGCCGACGATCGAAACCGAAGCCTCGAGCGCCCTCGGTCGCAAGGTCGAAATCGGCAACATTACGCTCGCCATTCTCCGCGGCGGCGTCTCCGTGGACAACGTCGTGGTTGCGGACGACCCCGCTTTCAGCCACACGCCCTTCCTCCAGGCGAAGAAAGTAACCGTGGGCGTGGCGATACTCCCCATGATTTTTTCCAAGAGGCTTGAGGTAAGCTCGCTCACTGTCATTGATCCGGATGTTTCGCTGCTGCGTTCCCCTTCGGGCGCGTGGAATTTCTCGTCCCTGGGCGCGGGTGGGCCCAAGCCGAAAACCAAGGATTCCTCAGCTCCCACGAATTTCGACGTGGAGAAACTGAAGATTTCCAACGGAACGATCGTCATGGGCACGGGCGGCGCGCACCCGAAAACGCAGACCTACTCCGAAGTGAATCTCGAGGCTTCTGATCTCTCCTACACTACGCAATTTCCCTTCAAATTGTCCCTGAAGGCTCCGGGTGGTGGAACCGTGAAGCTTGATGGCAAAGCCGGCCCGATTGATGCAGCGGACGCTTCGCTCACGCCGCTGGATGCCAAGGTTGACGTCGAGCATTTCGACATCGCCGCAAGCGGCGTTGTTGACCCGGCCATGGGCATTGCCGGCGTTATTGATTTCACCGGCGACGTCGCATCCGATGGACACCAAGCGAATTCGAAGGGCACGCTCAAGGCCAACAAGATCAGGCTGAAGCCCACAGGATCTCCCGCGACAGTGCCGGTGGACGTTGACTACGACACGACCTATGACTTGAAGCGCCAGGCAGGCACCCTGAAGCAGGGCGACGTGCACATCGGCAAAGCTCTCGCGCACCTTACCGGCAGCTACGACATCTCTGGCGCATCGCCAACACTCAACATGAAGATGAACGGGAAGGGAATGCCGATTCAAGATCTCGAGGGCATGCTTCCGGCCGCCGCGATCAACCTTCCTCCGGGTGCTTCTCTAAAAAGCGGCAGCCTCGACCTCGATCTTGCCCTCAGCGGTCCAGCGGACAAGCTAGTGATCAGCGGACCAGTCCATCTTACGGACGGCAAGATTGGGGGCCTAAACCTGAAGTCTAAGCTCGCGTCGTTCCCGGGCCTTGGGGGCGGTGGAAATGGATCGGACACCGAAATACAAACGCTCAGCACCGACGTGCACGTGGACCCCGCAGAAACTCAGCTGAGCAATCTCGATGTTGTCGTTCCGACACTCGCAACGGTTACGGGAAACGGAACCATCAGCGCGGCAGGTCAGCTCAATTTCAAAATGTCCGCGAAACCTGTCGGCGCAATGGGCTCGATGACGTCCGTGATGTCACTTGGTGGCGGCAAGAATTCGAATAGCGGCGGTATTCCCTTTACGATTACCGGCACGACGTCGAATCCGGTGTTCCTGCCCGACATGGCCGGAGTAGCTGGCAACGCCGTCAAAGGCGTCGCAGGCGCACCAGTCGGCGCCGCGAAAGCGGCCACAGGATCGCTCGGCGGCCTCTTCGGCAAGAAGAAACAGAACTAGCGGCCTCGCAAAGTTCCGGCGCTTGGCAAATGGCGCGGTGAGCCGAGCGCCGGCATCTTGTGCCACGGCTCAGAGCATTTGGCGGAGGACGTATTGCAGGATGCCGCCGTGGCGGTAGTAGGAAACTTCAAAGGGCGTATCAACGCGCGCGATGGCGGTGAACTCGCAGACGGACTGGCCATTCGCATCGCGCGCGGTCACCTGTATTTTCTTGCGCGGCTCGAAGTCCTGCGAAAGGCCCTCAAAATCGTAGATTTCGAGGCCCGTAAGGCCGAGCGACTTTGGGCTTTCGCCGGGCATGAACTCCAACGGTAGAACTCCCATTCCCACGAGGTTGCTGCGGTGAATGCGCTCGAAGCTTTCGGCAAGGACCACGCGGACGCCAAGCAGGATCGTACCTTTCGCGGCCCAGTCGCGTGACGATCCAGAGCCATATTCTTTTCCCGCGATGATTAACAGTGGCACCTTCTCATCGCGGTACTGCATGGCCGCGCTGTAGATGGACATTTTTTCGCCGCTCGGCTGATGAATCGTCCAGCCACCCTCGGTGCCGGGCGCGAGATGGTTGCGCAGTCGAATATTCGCGAAGGTTCCGCGCATCATCACTTCGTGATTTCCGCGGCGCGCGCCGTAGGAATTGAAGTCCTTCGGCTGGACGCCGTGCGCGATCAGGTATTTGCCGGCTGGGCCGTCGGCTTGAATCGAGCCGGCCGGCGAAATGTGGTCGGTGGTGATGCTGTCGCCGAGGACGGCGAGCGCGCGCAAACCGCATAAATCCGCGATGGCGCCTGGCCTGACCTGCATACCCTCAAAGTACGGAGGATTCTTGATGTAGGTGGATTTATCGTCCCAGGCGTAGAGATCGCCTTCGGGAATCGGCAGGGCGCGCCAGTGCTGGTCGCCGGTGAACACGTCGGCGTATTCCTTGGAAAACATTTCGCTGGTCACCGAGCTGCGCATGGTTGATTCGACTTCCTGAGGAGAGGGCCAAATATCCCGCAAATAGACCGGCTTGCCTGTCTTGTCGTTTGCGATGGGCTCGTTGACGATATCGAAATCCATGCGGCCCGCCAGCGCGTAGGCCACGACGAGGGGTGGGGAAGCGAGATAATTCGCGCGGCACAGCGGATTGATGCGGCCCTCGAAATTGCGATTGCCGCTGAGCACGGAGACGGCAACGAGATTGTGATCCTTGATCGCTTTGCCGATCGGCTCGGAAAGCGGACCGCTATTGCCGATGCATGTGGTGCAGCCGTAGCCGACTAGATTGAATCCCAGCGAATTGAGCGAAGGCCACAAGCCGGCTTTTTCGATGTAATCGGTGACGACTTTCGAGCCGGGCGCGAAGCTCGTCTTCACCCAGGGCTTCGAAGTGAGGCCGCGCTCGACGGCTTTCTTCGCGAGCAAGCCTGCGCCGAGCATCAGCGAGGGGTTCGAGGTGTTCGTGCAGCTCGTGATCGCGGCGATCACCACGGAGCCATCCGCGAGATCGAATTTGTCGCCGTTGTTCTGCACGCTCGTATGCTTAATCGGTTCCGTGAGCGATTTTTCGAAGGCGGTCTTGGCCTCCGTGAGCGGCACGCTATCCTGCGGACGCTTGGGGCCGGCCATCGTGGGGACGACGGTTGCAAGATCGAGTTCGAGGCGATCGGAAAAAATCGGATCGGGCGTCTTGTCGGTGCGGAACAAGCCCTGCTCTTTTGTATACGCCTCGACGAGCCGAACCTGGTCTTCGGCGCGTGCGGTGAAGCGAAGATAGGCGAGCGCTTCGGAATCCACGGGGAAGAAGCCCATGGTCGCGCCGTATTCGGGCGCCATATTGGCGATCGTCGCGCGGTCGGGAAGCGTGAGGCTCGAAAGCCCGGTGCCGTAGAACTCCACGAATTTTCCGACGACGCCTTTCTTGCGCAGCATTTGCGTGACGGTCAGGACGAGGTCCGTGGCCGTGGCGCCTTCGGGCAGGCGTCCGTGAAGTTTGAAACCGACGACGGCGGGAATCAGCATCGAAAGCGGCTGTCCGAGCATGGCGGCTTCCGCCTCGATGCCGCCGACGCCCCATCCGAACACGCCGAGGCCATTGACCATGGTGGTGTGCGAATCGGTGCCGACGAGCGAATCGGGGAACGCGATCCACGAGCTACCCTGCTTTTCGCGGAAGACCACACGCGCGAGATATTCGAGATTCACCTGATGGCAAATCCCGGTATCCGGGGGCACGACCTTGAAATTCTCAAAACCCTTCTGGCCCCAGCGCAGAAACGCGTAGCGCTCGATATTGCGATGCATTTCAAGACCGGCGTTGAATGCGAACGCGTCCGCGCCTCCGAATTTGTCCACCTGGACGGAATGGTCAATCACCAATTCTGCGGGAAGCAGCGGATTGATCTTCTTGGGGTCGCCGCCGAGCTTGCGAATGGCGTCGCGCATCGCCGCGAGATCCACAACGGCGGGTACGCCCGTGAAATCCTGCAGCAAAACGCGCGCGGGCATAAAGGAAACTTCGCGTTCGGTGGCGCCACCGGCGCCGGAGGGATCCCAGCCCGCGAGCGCGGGAATGTCTTCCGTGCGCACGAAGCGTTCGTCCTCATGGCGCAAGAGATTTTCGAGCAGCACCTTCAGCGAGAAGGGAAGCCGCGCCACGTTGCCGACGCCTTCGCGCTCGAGCGCGTCCAGGCGATAGACATCAAATGAGTCGCCGCCGACGCGAAGCGTCGCGCGGGTGGCGAAAGAGTTTTTCGAAGGTAGGCTCATGCGATAAGGAGTCTCTCCTGTAGTGGGAAGCAGCTTATCTTAGCGCACGGGCGGCGGCGCGCTGGCGAATTTCTCGCGGTTTGGATGCCCAGCCGGGCTGGAATTGTGTGACACTTTGCGAGGGTCCCAATCCTTTGTTTTGTTAGAGTTAGCGCGGAAATTACTCGGCACGGTGTGTCGAGTAATTGTGCCAAAAGAGTCGGCCGAAATCGCGCTCCGGAAACGATAGGCCGTATCGGCGCGAGTAAAGATTCGCCGAGGCGAGAATCGGCCGTTGGCGTCCCGCGCACCGCTGTGGGGCGCTGACTGCGCCTCACGATATGGGCACACTGTCTCACTATATCCATGTTAGGCGCGGGGAAGTCGTTGTCAAGCGCGAGGTGGTGTGGAGATTGCGGAATCCGCGCCGAGGCGAAGAATTAGTTAGGCTATTTACGCAAACATAAATCTTTCTGGAACCTCTGCGAGGGCTTTCCCGTCAGAGAGGCAGGACCCCATTTCCAAATGGAGGTTTCCGATGAAGATTGAACGGCGGTTCTCCGCAGCGCTTCTGGTTTTTGCCGTATCACTCGCAGTCACCACAAAAACAGCACGGGCGGCGGACGTTCCTCCAAGCGGGGCGCAACTTGTGCGTCTGCTCTATGTCGAGGGTGACGTTCGCTTCAATCGCGGGGATGCCAAGGGACCAAATCTGCAGAAGCCGTGGGAGGTTGCCGAGGTCAATTTTCCGATCGAGCAAGGCTACGCGTTATCCACCGGCGCGGGACGCGCAGAAGTGGAATTCGAAAGCGGGTCGATGGTCTATCTGGCGCCGAATTCCGTTCTGCTTTTCACAGAACTTTCATCCACAGGCGGGCAGATCGAAACTCGCATTGAGCTTGTCAGCGGCACGCTGACGACAAGCATCCATGCTAATCCGCAGGAAGACTTTGTGATCCGATTGCCCGCCGGTCAGCTCGAGATCAACTATCCGGAGAGTTCCTACATTCGAATCGACAGTTATCTAGACGGAATGGCCATCACGCCGCAGGCCGATACCGGATCAAGCATGCTCCCGAACGGAAACTCAAAACTCGAACTGAAGAAGGGCCAGACGGTGGTATTCGAGGGAGAAAAGCCGATGCGGATCGAAGGCGCCGGGCAGTCGGCGGGATCGTCCGATTGGGACACCTGGGTTGCCGCACAGGTGGTCGCGCGGAACGCTGCGACGGAAGCGGGATTGAAGGCTTCTGGGCTTAGCAGTCCGATACCGGGACTCGCGGATCTATATTCGGAGGGAGAGTTCTACGCTTGCCCGCCCTATGGTACGTGTTGGGAGCCGCAGGATTCAGCATCGGCTGTCCAGAAGAGCCCTTCCGTGCCTCAGAGCGCAACCGCGACGCCGGGCGCAATTGCAACGGGGGCCGCGCAAACTTCGCACGCCGCGGGTGCCGAGACTCCAACGGCGGCATCCTCATCGCAGGTGTCCGCTCAAAGTACGAGCGCGGCTCCGGCGTTCGTGCCGCGATCCGTGCCTTATTTGTTGTCATATGCTCAATGCCCTTACCCGACTGAGATGGTGACGTCCGCCAAGGCGAAGACGCAGGAGGAATACGACAAGCTGGTCGCGGAATATAACGAGAGGTCGGAATACGCAGGGGAGGTGTTGACGTGGGGGGCGGCGGATTGGACGGTTTGTCACTACGGCAAATACTTTGAGCGGGGTGGCAATTATCACGTCGTAATCCAGCACAAAAAGCATCGCCACCCGGTTCGCTGGGTGAAGCAGGGGAATCAAGTGGGATTCGTATTGGCGCATCCGCGCGACGAGCAGGGCAAGCCGCCGGTAAACTTGAAGCACGGGATTTTTCTCGCGCCCGCGAAACCCGGAGGCGAGGTAAAGCTCGCCGCTTACAATCCGAAGGCCAAAGCCGAAACTCTGTCCACGCCGCCGAAGGAATTTCGCGCCGCGTCGTTTCCGGATATGGCGAAGACGCCGCCGCCGGAGATTAAGGCGCGGCGGGTAGAAGGCCCAGTGTATGACGCGAAAACGGGGGAACCTACAGGCGGCCAGCCGAAGATTACCTATGATTACGATTCGAAGAAGTTCGTCGAGCAGGGCGCGACAGTTGGCAGCCACGCCGAGAAACAAGTAGTCGTCGCGGAGATGAAGTCCAGCGGCGAAATAGGGGCCTCGTCGCGCGCCTCCAAGACAATTTCTGGAGGACATTCGAACGAGGCGAAAAATCAGGGCGGCGGATCGTCGTCAGGTGGCGTCTCGAGTGGGCGCAGCAGCGGAAACGCCGGGAAATCGGAAAACCGATCCAGTAGCAATAGCAGTGCGCGGTCAAGTGGCGGGGGATCGGGTGGAGGGGGCTACTCCGAGGGCGGAGGGCGTTCGAGCGGCGGAGGCTATAGCGGTGGCGGAGGAGGAAACTCGGGCGGCGGAGATCGTGGCGGCGGAGGTGGCGAGAGCAGCGGCGGAGGCCGGAAGTGAAGCGCTCGGTCGGCAGCGACTGAGCTGAGTGGGCCTACAACGTGTGGAGGTACGAGAGGAGATCGTCCAGCTGCTGCTGGGTGAAGGATGTGCCGACGGCCGGCATCATGTTGCGGCCAGTCAGAATCGTCTGGCGCACGAATCTTTCGTTGGCGGGAAGTCCGCTGGGGAGAAATGGTTTCTTGAGGAGACCCTTCAGACTGGGACCATTTTGGCCCGGGACCGAATGCGCGTCGTGACAGGCCGCACAATTCTGCTGATACAAATGGCGTCCCGAGGACTGTTGCGCGTTCAATCCAAGCTCGGCGTCGGATTTCGTGGAGTTGTCGTCGCTGCAACCGGCGAGGACAGCCAGAAGGACGAGTCCGGCGAGAAATGACATGCGCATCAAGTTTCAATCATACAAGACTCACCTCGCCTTTCCCGCGCTCCGGTAGTGGTTGGATTCGGAGCGAGGCTCGCGTATATTTTTGGCAGGATGCCCACACCTGACGCGGAGAAGGAACGCTGGCGGTTATCGCGGCTATACGGAAGCATGACTGACGGCGAGGTGGAAAAGCTTGCCGCGGACGCGGGTTCGCTTTCGGACGCAGCGAAGTGGGCACTCAAAATGGACCTGTCGCGGCGAGGGCTGAAGACCAAGCTTGAGGACGCGGCGCCGCCGCCGGAGGCTGGCAAGTTCTCCAGTTTGGTGATACTCCGCCAGCATATGACGCTGCCGGAGGCGCTTGTGGCGAAGAGCGTTCTCGATTCGGCGGGCATCGAATCGTTTCTGGGAGATCAGAACATTATTCGGATGGATTGGTTTTTGTCGAACGCGCTGGGCGGGGTCAAGTTGCGTGTGCGCGAAGAGGATGTGGAGGCCGCTACGGATTTGTTGAATCAGGGTTGGTCAGAGGGGCCGAGGATCAAAGCTGCGGAAGAGTAAGGATGTCGGGCAATCGAGTTGGATCGAGGGCGCCGAGACAAGGTCGCTCGCCGGGCACGGCATGCCGTGCCCCTACGAAAGCGTTTCCGGAAAGCTGCTGTGGGTGCGTTAGCGGCGTTTGTCGCGCAGCGTTTTTTCTGGGGAAGGATCCCAGGCGTCGGCGACGGTTTTGTGCTCGCGGAAAAGGCTGCTGGGAACGCGAATCTGGCCGCCGCGCACGAAGCGTTCGTGATTTTCCTCGAGTTCGTCGGGCAGGTAGCGATAGTTGACCGTCACGCCGAAGGACGCTTCCATTCCGTAGGGCCGCAAGTTTCCGAAGACGTTGATCCGCTCGAGGCGCGCGCCATTGGAAAGATGAAATGTGGCGACTGGATCGTAGAGTTTTGTTCCGCGCCGTGCACGGGTGAGATAGGCAAGGGCGAGGCGCTCGAGCGGTTCGGCAAGAACTCTGCGATGCAGCAGAGGCTGTTCCAGCAGCTTGAAAAGAGCCTCCACGGGATCGCGACGCTTCGCGGCTGCGGTCAACTCGCCGGAATATTCGGCCAGCAATCGCGATAAGCGAGCGGGCGTGAAGCCGAGCTCGTTCTCCGTGTCCTGAAGCGCGCGGGAGAAAAGCGGCAGAGGCGAAAGCGTGCTGTAAGTTCGAATGTTCGGAAATTCAGCGGCAAGCTCCGAGACGACCTGCTTGATCAGAAAATTTCCGAAGGGAACGTTGCGCAAGCCCTGCAGGCAATTGTTGATGGAATAAAAGATGGCGGTGTCAGCCTTGTCGGTCGGCAGAACCGGAGCGTTGACGTCGAGCAAGGGTTCGAGGTCACCGACGAGTCCTTTCGAAAGTGCAACTTCCACGAAGATGATGGGTTCGTCCGCGAGCGCCGGATGGAAAAAAGCGAAGCAGCGGCGGTCGGATTCCAGACGGCGGCGCAGGTCGGGCCAGCCGTTGATCTCATGCACGGATTCATAGCGAATGAGCTTTTCGAGGATGCGAGCCGAAGTCTGCCAGCTGATTCGTTCCAGGCGCAGGAATCCGCGATTGAACCAGGAGCGAAAAAGGTGCCGGAGGTCGGAATCGAGCGCGTCGAAATTTGAGCCGTTGGAATGCAGCCAGAGCAAATGCTCCCGCAGCGTGACCAAAGTTTCGGTTCCGCCCGGCGCCGTATTGATCCGGCGAATGAGTTCCTGGCGCGGCGCTTCGACGGCCTCGGAAAGCGCAGCCAACGTAGTTGTGCTGGGCGCGCCTTCGTAGGCGGCCGCGGCGCGACGGACGTCGGCTTCGTCAGGTGAAAACTCGCGGGACAGGATTTCGAAAAACGCGGGGCGCTGGTCCGGTTTCATGGACTTGTAAGCGGCGATGATTTCCTGCGCGATCGCGGTTTGGGACGCCTCGCCGCGCTCGGAGAGCAGGCGGTGGCAAAGGAAACCCATGTCCCTGCGGCGTCCGTGGAGCGACTGCAGGAGATTGGAAAGGAACCCGGGCATCGAAATAAAATTATAGCTTAGACGCGCGATTGGGTGTGTTACAGGCGGGAGACTGTTGCTACTGGAACAGGTTCAGTGGGCCGGCAAAAGCGCGCGGGCGCGTTCGCGGTTCGCCTGAGCCGTCTTGTTCGTGGGATCGAGCGCGAGGGCCTTGTTGAATTGCTCGATGGCGTCGGCCGGCCTGTCCATGCGAAGGAGCAACTCTCCGAAATCATTGTGCACTTGGGCGTCGGAGGGATCGGCGGCTGCAAGTGCAGAGAAATTTTGCGCGGCTTCATCAAGCTGGCCGGATTTAACGAGCGCGCGAGCGAGGTTGAAGCGCGCGTTGGCAAAATCGGACTGGAGCGCGAGCGCCGCGCGGAACTGTTCGATGGATTCCCGCGTGCGACCCAGAGAGCCGAGCGCCAAGCCCAGCCAGTTGTGCCCCTCCGGCTGCTTCGGATCGAGGTGCACGGCCTGTTCAAGCGCGGCTTCGGCGCCGCCGGGATCGAAACGGGAAAGCATCAGCGCGCCGAGCCAGAGATGCGCCCAGAAATCGCGGGGATTTTTCTCCACGTCGTGGCGCATGACTGCTTCTTGTAGTTCGCGGCGGCGATCACCCGGACCGTGCGGCAAAACCTGAAGCCAGAGATGCGCCATCTCGTCGGTGGATTGATTGCCGCCTACGACGCGCTGCGGTGGACGATGTGGATTGCGCGGATTCGCCGAGGAATTGTCGAAGTGCCAGCGCATCGAAACGACGGTGTTCTTGGGAAGAAATACGGGCGCGCGATAGTGATAAACAGCCTGCCAGTTGGGATCCCAGTCCGGAATCTTGATGAGCCACCTGCGCTGACCGTTGGGGAGCGTGGCGTAGGCTTCGAGCTGATGGCCTAAATAATGCGCGTGCGGGTAGATGGCGAGCACGTCCACGTCGAGCGGAAGGCGGAAGTCATCGCCGACGGCGAAGTCGCGGGCGCCGGGGGGAATGTCGAGCTGGCTATCACGTTCGAGTTCGATCAGGAGCGGAAATTTGTGCGGCGGCTTGTCCGTGAAATAGAGACCGAGGGAAGGTTTCACTTGCATGGGCATGCCCATGGTCATGATGTGGGCATTGAGAATGAGATCGGTGCCGGGATCGAGTTCCCAGGCGAGGCCGTCCGGCTCGACCCAAGGCATGCTACCGGGCTTCCAGAACAGGAAGTGGCTGTCGAAATCAAAAACGCTGTGCTGCACGCTAAGATCCATGCCGGGAAAGCCGGAGCCGGGTTCGGTTTCCTGGCGGCGAGCGGACCGCGCACGATCCACCAGCACGTTCGCGTGATGCACGCCGTGAGGAATGCCGGGGCGGACTTCAATCGCACGCACGTAGCGCCGGGTGGTGAGCTCAGGCGAGAAAATAAAATTCCAGAAGACGTCGGGTCCGGAGACAGGCACGGAGTAGGCGCGCGTGGCGTCGAGAATCATGTCGGGAGGGCCGAGCTGCCAGCCTGCGGTGAACTTTGGAGGAGGCGGAGTCTCAGACTGCGGACCTTGGGGCGCGCCATTTCTTACCCATTCGACGATGAGGCGGATCTCGTCGTCGGTGAGACGAGACTCATTGGCGAAGTCGCCATAGCCGTGCTCGGGCAGCCAGGGCGGCATCGAGCGCTTGCGGACCGCAGCGGCAATCTGTGGCGCGTACTGCTTCGCGTCGCCGTAGCTGAGCAAAGAAAACGAACCGGACTCGCCCGGGCGATGGCAGGTGGCGCAGGAACGGTACAGGATCGGGGCGATATCTCGGGCGTATGTCGGCGGGGACGCGGACGGTGGATTCTGCGCCGCGAGAGGCGCGGCGAGCACGAGCGCGAGCGCGAGGAAAGCTCGTGCCGCCGCGCACTTCACGGAGCGCATTGGAAACCTACTTCGAAATGACGCCGCAGGCGACTCGGTCGCCGGAGTTTCCGGAGGGGTCACTCATCAAGTCGTCGGCCTTCGCGTGAATCACGAGCGAAGTGCCGCCGTCATGGAACAAGGAATTGGCGCCGTCGCCGAGCGTGACGGCTTTGTCCACGAAAGTGAGGCTGCCCTTCCCGTTCGACGCAACTGTGAGGTTCGGCAAATCACCGGCGTGCGGATGAGGGTCCATGGTGTTGTTCACGCCGTGGTGAGCCGTGGTGGGATTGAAATGGCCGCCTGCCGTCGTGAAAGCCGGGCCTTCGCATTTTCCGACCGTATGGATGTGGATGCCGTGATCGCCAGCGGTCAAGCCGGTAACCTTCACGGAAATCTGGACGCCGCCGCTGACGGCTTTGAGCTTGGCGGTGCCGATCATTGCTCCCGTCGTGTCCAAGATGTTCGCGTGCGCGGATTTCGGGGCCGTATCGGCCAAAGCGGCAGCCGCGCAAACTGCAAGTAGCGCAGGAACCAGAACCAAATTGCGAATGTGCATCGGTGTGTCCTCCCTCAGCGGCGTAAGCAGTAACCCTGACAGGCGGGATTCTAACACAGGGCGCGAATATGCGAACGGATCCGAGGGTTGGCGGCGCGCCGAAAAGAACGGAACTTAGTGGCGGCTAGTGCTTAGGAACGACGAAGCCTTCGGGAGGTTTAGAGCCGTCGCCGAAGAAAAATTGCTCCATCTGCTCTTCCATTATTTTCTGCGAGTTGGGGTCCATCGGGTTCAGACGGAATTCGTTGAGCAACATCTTGGAGTGGTCTACCCACATTTTCCAGGCGTCTTTGGAGACGCTGTCGTAAACGCGCTTGCCGATTTCGCCCTTCCACGGGATGCGATCCAGGCCGGGCAGTTCTTTGCCGAGTTTCACGCACTTCACCATGCGAACCTTCTGCGCTTCTTCGGCCATAGTGGGGACGCCTCCGTTGAGATGCGTCAACCATCTTAAGCGCGGACGCATGGTGACGCAACCCGAGGCGGTAGTTCGGCAGGGCGCGCGCGGCTTGACATTGTCTCGACGCGCCAACAGAATCTTTATCTTTTCGATGCGGCGCGCAATTCAATTTTGGGTAAGAGGGGGACTACTTGCAACACGTTCGGCTTGGTTCAACGGGATTGAAAGTTTCGAGGCTTTGCCTTGGCACGATGACGTTTGGCTACCAGTGCGACGAAGCGACGTCGTTCGCGATCATGGATCGCGCGTTCACCGGCGGGATTACGTTTCTTGATAGCTCCGACGTGTATCCGCTCGGCGGCGGGCTTGAGCGCGCCGGGCGCACGGAGGAAATTATCGGGCGCTGGATCAAGGGCAAGCGGCATGACTGGTTGATCGCCACGAAATGTTTCGGGGCGACGGGACCGCAGCCGTTTCATGCGGGAAACAATCGCCGGCACATTATGGACGCCGTGGACGCGTCGCTGCGGCGGCTGGGCACGGACTACATTGACCTCTACCAGCTTCACGGCTACGACCCGAATGTGACCGTGGACGAGACGCTCGGAGCGCTCGACGATCTGGTCCACGCCGGCAAAGTCCGATATATCGGCTGCTCGAATCATCTCGCGTATCAGGTGGCGCGGGCGTTGGGCCGCAGCGAGATGCACGGATGGGCTCGGTTCGTTTCCGTGCAGCCTCGTTACAACCTGCTTTATCGGGAAATAGAACGCGAGTTGCTGCCGCTGTGCGCGGAAGAGGGAGTGGGCGTAATTCCGTTCAATCCGATCGCGGGAGGAATGCTTTCGGGCAAATACGATTTCACGAAACCGCCTACCGAGGGAACACGCTTCGCGTACACCGGGCGAATCGGAGATTTGTACAGGGAACGCTACTGGCAGGAAAAGGTCTTCGAGGCGGTGGGGGAATTGCAGGGCATCGCGACACGAGCGGGAATTCCGCTGGCAACGCTGGCAACCGCGTGGACGCTAGTCCACCCGGCGATCACCAGTCCGATCATCGGCGCCAGCAAACCGGAACAACTCGATGCGACGTTGGCGGCGCTCGATGTCACACTCAGCGCGGATCTGCTGGCGGAACTGGACAAGGCGACGATTCAGTTTCGGTAGAGTGGCGCGGAGTTCGAAGTGGCCGAACACTTGCTGCGATATGTACAGCGCAGCTGAAGGCGCTTCGCGCCGTCCTTTTCGGCACGGCTAAAGCCGTGCCCTGACGAGAAGCAGGTGCTCTCATCGCGCGAGCGCTCGCGGTTTCGGCGGGGGACTGTGCCTGGCAAAACCGTTGGAGGCGCGGTCAGGGTTTCGATGTGGCTTGGCTGCGGCGCCAGGCGTAGTAGCCGTCCAACACCTTGAGCTTGTCGAGGTTGGGGACAGGGATCGCCTTCGACGGATCGTTGAGATTCATCACTTGTTGATTGGTGTCGGTGAACGCGGGCCAAGCTGGCAGTGCGGAACCGTTCGGATCTCCCGTCTTGGCAAAATTCGTCCAGTAGGAAGAAACCTCGTCCGACACAGATTTGTCGGCGTCACTCGCGGGCATAGCCGAGGAAAAATTCTCGAATACGAATGCGATCTCGGAGCCGTGTGCAGCGCCCCAGCTCTTGAACTGCGGAGCATCGGGATACTGCGGGCGGTGATTGAAGTAATACACGTAGGTTTTTCCCCGGCCGGTTTTCGATTGCAGGCGCGCCCAGGACCATGTGCTCCAAGCGAAGAGGGAGTCTCGTTGAAGGTCGCGGGCAGAGCGCAGCGCCTCAGCGTCCGATCCCGCTGGATACGCCGCCAGAATCTTGTCGGCGTAGTCGCCATAGCCGGCGCGAACATTGGACTCATATGCGGCGGCGGTGATGGACGGAACAAAGAGAGCGCCTTCGTCCGCGTTGGTGCCGATCAGGATCGGAGTGTCATTGTAACGACCCGCCTCATAGAGTTTGTACTGGTCACCAAGAAGGACGTAGCCGTCGAAATTGGGCCACGAACCTCCCAGTCCCGGGCTCGAACTCTTCAGTATTTCGTCGGTGGATTTTTTCCGGGCATCGCCGATCGAGGATGCGCCGAGCTTGGCAAGGAACGCCGCGCCATTGCGCTCCGCGACTGCGAGGGGAGGCACATTCTCACCGCCTTCGTTTGCGAGACGGGCGGGCGCGAACGATCCGCCGCTTTCCGAAATGGCGCCGGTGAATAATCCTTTAGCCAGCGGCGAAGCGGCCAGCATGCTAACGGCAATTCCGCCCGCGGATTCGCCAAAAATGGTGACGCGGTTCGGATCACCGCCAAATGCCGCGATGTTCTTTTTCACCCACTCCAGCCCTGCGATTTGATCCAACAGACCGTAGTTGCCGGAATGTCCTCCTTGCTCGGCGCTCAGCTCAGGGCTGGCGAGGAAACCGAGCGCGCCCAGCCGATAGGCGATGCTGACGAGGATCACGCCTTTCTTGGCGAGGTTCCTGCCGTCGTACTGCGCCAAGGAAGTGCCGCCGATCGTAAACCCGCCGCCGTAAATCCAGACCATCACGGCGAGCTTGTCTTTCGGCGTCTTCGCGGGAGTCCAAACGTTGAGGTAGAGGCAGTCTTCGCTGACGGTCAAGGCATCGAGTCCGAGGGCGGGCATCACGATCGGCACTTGCAGGCAGGCAGGGGCGAATTTGTCGGCCTGCAGAACATTCTTCCAAGGCGCGGGCGGCTCTGGCGCGCGCCAGCGCAGATCACCCAGCGGCGGCGCGGCGAAGGGAATGCCTTTGTAAATCGTGATCCCGTTCTCGAGGGTTCCCTGGACGGGACCCGCCGTCGTGCGGACTGGCTTCGGCTCCTGACCGGAAAGCGAAGAAGCGCACGCCAACACAAATGCGAGAAAAAGTGAGGTCAAACCGAATATACCAGTTTTCATTCTGATTGTCCTTGTTGGGCGGCCCGTCTCATGCGGGCGCGGCACATCTCATCCCCTGAAACACGCGGCATTCTACATCCAATATCTTCGACGCCGCGCCAGAAATCGGGAAATTCTACGGGCGCTTAACAACAAGCTCGGGCGGGCGTTTGCGCGGAACTCTTTTTCCGCGGCCGGGAAAGCGGGCGAGCACTTCGCCGTCCCAGAGCCGAATGATTCGCTCGGTAAATAGCCAATGACCGGCGATTTTCGCAAGCTGATCGTCCCAATAGCCCGCGAAGCGGATGAGGTAGGGCGGCTCGCCCTGACATTCGGTGACAAGCGCGAACGATCGCACCGAACATCGTTCGCTATCGCCTTTGACGACGGATTGCGTGAGATGGTGCTGGCGGCCGGGAAAATTGGGGACGTTGCGGAAGTGTTCGCCGAAGCGGCGAATATTTTCGTGTCCTTCCCAACGATCGGGGTCCTCGAAGACTTCCTCGATGACAACGGCATCAGGCGTAAAGCAGGCGACGAGCGCTTCCACATCGCCGGTGTCGAGCGCCCAGGCGTATGCGGCGAGCAGATCGTTGATGGCGATGCGATCTTCGGTTGTCAGAAGGCCGGCGCTTGGCATGGTCGAATTACTCGATCAATATCCGACGGTGATGCGCTCGCGGTGGTGCTGCGGGCGTTCGAGTTCGTCGAGCAGCGCGACGGAATAATCCTCGAGCGAAATCTTGCTTACGCCGTTCGCGTCGTAGAGGACGTCATCCTTGCCGAGCCGGAATTTGCCCGTGCGTTCGCCCGGCGCAATCGTGACCGAAGGTGCGACGAACACCCAGTCGAGATCAGGTTCCTGCTTGAGCAAATAATAAAGCTCGCGCGTGCCGCGAATTCCGGGTTTAAAGGCTTCGTAGGCGGCAGGGAAGTCGGGCGAATCAATCAGTTCCACTCCGGCGGGCGTCTTTAGGCTCGCCGCGCCACCAACGCCCAGGAACCGCTTGACGCCGGATTTCTTGGTGGCGGCGATGATGGCTTTGTGTCCCGCAACGTGCTTGTCGAAAACTTCCGGGCCGGCTACGCCGCGCGCGGGATTGAACGAGCTGATGATGACGTCGTGACCGGCGAGGATGCGGGCCAGCTCGTCAACCTGCAGGACGTCCGCCTTTTTCGGAGTAAGATTTTTATGAGACTGAAGCTTTTCGGGATTGCGAACGATGGCCGTGACCTGATGCCCGCGCTGCAGAGCTTCGGCGAGAACTTTGGAGCCGACAAACCCGCTGGCCCCGATGAGTGCGATTTTCATTGCCAATCCCCCTGGGAGCTGAGATGAACGGCCACGAATATCGGCCTATTCGCGCCGCGCGCGACGATTAACAGGCAGCGACAACCGAGGGATTGTATCACCACGCAAACGGGAGGTGAGACTTCCCATGGCGCTAGTATCCGACGGTGATGCGCTCGCGATGGTGCTGCGGACGCTCGAGTTCGTCCACTAGGGCGATGGCATAATCTTCAGCCGAAATCCTGCTTGCGCCGCTCGCGTCGTAGAGAACGTGGTCCTTGCCGATACGGAATTTTCCGGTGCGTTCGCCCGGCGCGATCATCACCGACGGAGAGACGAAGACCCAGTCGAGATCGGATTCGTTCTTAAGCCAATAGTAAAACTCGCGCATGCCACGAACGCCGGGCTTGTAGGGCTCGAAGGCGGCGGGGAAATCTGTTGAGTCAAGGAATTCGATTCCCGCGGGCGTTTTCAGGCTGGCGGCACCGCCAACGCTCAGGAATCGCTTGACGCCGGACTTCTTTACGGCGGCAACGATCGCCTTGTGCCCGGCTAGAGTTAGATCGAAGGCTGCTGGACCGGCGACTCCGCGCGCGGGGTTAACGGAACTTACCACGACGTCGTGACCCGACAGGATTCGCGCCAGGTCGTCCACCTGCAGCGCGTCGGCTTTTTTCGTGGTGAGATTCTTGTGCGCCTCAATCTTTTCAGGATTGCGGACAATTCCCGTGACCTGGTGCCCGCGTTGCAAAGCCTCGGCGAGAATTCTGGACCCAATCATTCCGCTGGCCCCGATGAGTGCGATTTTCATTACCAACCTCCCTGGGAACTGAGATGAACTGGGATTGATAGCGGCCAATTTGCGACGCGCGCAACGATTGACAGGCCGCGAGAACCGGGGGATTGTATCACTTCGCAATCTGGAGGCGAGGATTCTGATGACCGATACAGGACCGTTTGGCTCGGCGCGTTCAACATTGCAGGAACCGAGGCTGGAGTTTGCATTTGAGGTGCGCTTGCGTTTTACGCGCGTGCAGAATATCGAGAAGATGCCGACGGGCGCGGGGCGCGGCGCGGTGTACGTGGATAGCGGTGAGTTTTCAGGGCCGCACCTGAACGGAAAGGCCGTGCCAAATAGCGGCGGGGACTATTCGCTGTTTCGCCCGGATGACGTGCTGGCGTTCGATGCACGCTACATGCTGCAGGAGAACGATGGCACACTGATTCTGGTTCGCAACAACGGATACCTCTGGGGACGCAACGCGGACACGATGGATCGCTTGCGGAAGATGGCGTTTTCCGGCGGCCCGACGGTTGATCCCTCCGAGTATTACTTGCGTGCGTTTCCGACGTTTGAAGTCAATGTGGGCAAGCACGACTGGCTGATGAGGTACGTCTTCGTGGGCGTCGGAGAACGCAAGGCGGACGGCAATCTGATTCGCTACTTCGCGCTGCTCTAGCGTGGCGACGTCGGACGGCCACTGGAATCATTCACGCGAACGTGACTAGCAGCGGCGCGGATTATGATAGGCTGTTCGCTCGCGGAGCGAGTTGAGCCAGGGAAGTACTTCCGAACCGCTTCCTTCGGCCGGGCTTTCCGCAACAACCCCTACGGAGAACGCCGATGAGTACCCGCCCCACTGAAGTCGTTGAAGCGCCACGAGGCGATTCCTACTACTGCGAGATCCCCAACGATCCCTGTGCCATCGTGATGTTCGGCGCGTCGGGCGATCTGGCGCGGCGAAAGCTTCTGCCGGCGCTGTACGATCTGGCGCTTCATTCCTGCCTCGCCCCGCGATTTAAGCTGCTCGGATTCGCGCGCACGGAGATGGACGACGACGCATTCCGGCGCGGGGCCGGCGAGTTTCTGCCAAAGGGCGATAAGCCCGGAGCCGATAGCACCAAACAGCAGGAATTTCTGCAGCACCTCTACTACTTCCACGGAAATTACGACGACCCCGAGTCGTACAAAAAGCTCGCGCAGCGCCTGGACGAACTTGACGCAGAGGGCCAGCTTGGGGGCAATCGCTTGTTTTATCTGGCGACGCCGCCGGAAGTTTACGAGCATGCCATCGAGCAGTTGGGGCGCTCCGGCCTTGCGAAAGCGAAGAACGGCGAGTCGTGGACTCGCGTGATCATCGAGAAACCCTTTGGCCACGACGGCGCGTCCGCGTGCGAGCTGAACGCGAAGGTGCTAAAAGTATTCGCGGAACAGCAGGTCTATCGCATTGACCATTACCTCGGCAAGGAGACCGTCCAGAACCTGCTGGTCTTTCGCTTTGGCAACGGCATCTTCGAGCCGCTTTGGAATCGAAACTTTATTGATCACGTGCAGATTACCGCTGCGGAATCGCTGGGCGTCGAGAGGCGCGCGGCGTTTTACGAATCGGCGGGCGCCATGCGCGACATGATCCAGAGCCACGTGCTGCAGCTTACGTCGCTAGTCGGGATGGAAGCGCCGGCAAGATTCGATGCTACGTCGGTCCGCAACGAGAAGATCAAGATATTGCAATCCATCCGGCCGTTTAATTCCGAGACCGTGTGGAAGTCCGTGATCCGCGGCCAGTACGGGCCGGGAACCATTAACGGCGTGGCCGTGCCGGGTTATCGGCAGGAGCCCGGGGTGAAGCCGCAGTCCGCGACGGAAACGTTCGTTGCGCTGAAACTGCTGGTGGACAACTGGCGCTGGAGCGGTGTGCCTTTCTATCTGCGTTCGGGCAAGCGGCTGTCGCGACCGATCACACAGATCGCCATCCGGTTCAAGAAGGCGCCGCACATGGTGTTTCAGGGTGAAAGCGTGGAACCGAATTCACTGGTCCTGAATATCCAGCCTGACGAAGGGATTTCGCTGTCCTTCGGCGCGAAATCGCCCGGTTCGCAAATGCACATCAGTCCGGTGACCATGGACTTTCGCTACAAACAGGCATTCGGCGGGGGAACGCGCGAGGCTTACGCCACGCTGATCAACGACTGCATCCGCGGTGACGCGACTCTGTTCGATCGTGCCGACAGCGTCGAAGCGGCGTGGGGGCTCGTGGATCCGATCCTCGAGGCATGGCAGAACGCGTCCGCGCCGCCGTTCCCGAACTATCCGGCGGGCAGCGAGGGACCGCGGGCGGCAGATGATCTGACTGTTTCCGATGGGCGACGCTGGCGACCGATCTAAGTCCGCTTTCAATGCTCGGTGATTCTGACGGATTTTGACCGCGTAGTTCGGAGGGGCGCGTGATCCTTGCGGGCGACATCGGGGGAACGAAGACCAATCTTGGCTTGTTCGACATCCAGCAGGGGAAGTTGAATCGCGTCGCGGAGAGGCGTTACCCGAGCCGTGAACATAAAGGGCTGGAAGAAATCGTCGCCGATTTCGTCAGCGTCACTGCGGCCAAGCCGACGGCCGCTGGATTTGGAATCGCGGGTCCTGTGGTGGATAACCGGGTGCGCACCGGAAATTTGCCGTGGCTTGTTGACGGTGCGATCATGGCCAGGCAGCTGGGGCTGGAACGAGTCCGACTAATGAACGACCTGGAAGCAGCCGCATTCGGTGTCGGCGTCATGGGACCTGGCGATCTGGAAATGCTTCAGGCGGGGACCGCTGCGCCGGAAGCACCGCAGGTGGTCATCGCCGCCGGCACCGGGCTCGGCGAAGCCATTCTCTTCTGGGACGGAGCGAAGCACATTCCCACGGCAACCGAGGGCGGCCATGCCGATTTTGCTCCGCACACCGATCAGCAGGCCGACTTGTGGAAATTCATCAAGACTCGGGGCGAATTCGTGAGTGCGGAGCTGATCCTTTCCGGGAGGGGATTCAAGACGCTGCATGAATTCCTGAATCCCGGTCTACGGCATCCGGGCTTCGACGACCCTTCCATTGATCCCGCGCCGGCGATCACGCGCATGGGACTCTCGAAAGAGTGTCCGGTGTGCGCCGCAGCCCTGGATTTGTTTGTCGAGATTTACGGTTCAGAAGCGGGGAATCTGGTGGTGCGAACGGTCGCGCGCGGCGGAGTGTATGTGACCGGCGGAATCGCCGTAAAGATTTTGCCGCTGCTGAAGAGCGGGCGTTTCACGGCAGCATTCCAGCACAAAGAAAAGATGACGGATTTTTTGGCGCAGGTGCCAATTCGCGTGGTGCTTGATGAGGAGTGCCCGCTGAAGGGCGCAGCGTATGCGGTGTGGAAGGGACTCTAGAAAGCGACAGGGCAGCTCGCCACGCGAGATATTGAAAGACCCCGATTTACTCCGCAGCTCGAACCGTGCAGCATTAATTTCCGGGCGGTCTCAACCGAGTCCCATTAGTTCTGGTACGGAGTCTTCCATTGCGGTTCCACGGATTTTCACACAAGTGGGTGCGAATTCCGTATCCCTTCGGCATGCCCCAGTTCTCGCCTTCCAATGTTGCCGGTAAAACGCTCAATTCGCTGCGAATAGGCCGCTGAGCGCATCTGGCAAGTCAATTGCCAAGTATGAGTGTGCCACCGGCGGGGCCGGTGGGATACAGGGGGTCTTTCATGAGGATATTTCTTGGAGTTACCGTATTCGTGCTGCTGTTTTCGATCCCTGCGCGTGCTCAAATGAAGGGCACGGGGCAGAGCACTGCGCCGACGTCAAGTTACAACGGTGGCGGTGGTGGCACCGGTGGCGGCAGCGTTGGCGGCGCCAATGTCGCTCGCATTCCATCCTATCCGCGCGCGACCTTCGACATGAGCGAGGTCAGCGGCGGGGATCCTTCCTTCGCTCCTTCGACATTCCGTTCGTTCGACCAGGCGGTCGCCGAGGGCAAGGCAATCCTGGCTGAAGACCGGAAATCGCTCGGGCAAATTGCTGCTGAGAACAGCTCCAGTCCAAAGGCGGCGACGAAATTTACGTTCGTGCAGGACGCGAACGGCAACGTTGTTCCAGCGGCGCGGCAGTAGGCGCACACCAGTTCGAATTGCAGCCAAAATGCCGAGGCTGCTTCCTCACGAATTTCGCCTGGAAATGGAAAGGCCGCCCGGCGGGGGATGCAATGCCGGGCGGCCGCTTCCGTGCAGAGCTGCGGCTCCGTAGAGATGGAGACGGAGCCGCGGTTGTCAGATCTACTTCAGGTTCGCGCTGCTGAAACTATAAACGAAGCTGATCGTGGCCGTATTCTGTTGCTTCACGCAGCCACAACCATCATTTTCATGTGAGCTGAAGCTTTGATTGAATATCGGCTGGCTTGCGAAGTCATACCGATACTCACCGCGGATCAGCAAGGCGCTCGTGAGGTTGTACGAGTATGTTCCCGTGACTTCCTGAGCCCAGCCGCGACTAAAGTCGGGAGCCAGCAAACCGACGTAGCCCTGGGGATCATCGAAATACTCGTAACGAACCGCGAAGTTGGTCTTGGGACTCAACGTATACTTCGCATAGCCTGCGACGCCCCACCAGTCGGTTGCATTGGAGTGGCAAATTATCCCCTCTCCTCCCTGCGGCTGTGGACTGCCTGACGTCCTTGCATCGTCGTCGCAATCTTCAGATTCCGCATAGTATCGAGGCCCGAAACCGTAGTCGCCGTTTAGCTGGAACGCCCACTTCGCGTTTGGCGTATAGGCAATGACGGTGTCGGAGATCTGCTTCCAGTCGTTGATGGTCGCACCGCTGAAGGCAAAGCCCTCCGTGACGGGACCCGCGAAGTAGTTCTCGGTGACAGACCATTTCATGTTGGGCGTATAGACCACGCTAGCGCCGTACGTCAGACCCGAGCTTGGACCGAGAGGACACGCGGGCGAGTTGTCGAAGCAGTCATGGTTGATGATCGTGTTGTTCCAACCGTTCACGAGATAACCGGTGGCGGACCACTTGGTGTTAAACACGTACTTTGCGTTCGCGCCGAAGTGGAACAATGGGATCGCATAGTTGAAGAGAAGGCCGCGCGAATAGTTCCAGTTCGCGTTGCTCTCGATCACTTCTGCGCCCATTGGAGTAACGAACTTTCCAACCGTGATCGTCAAACCCTTCCCGAGCGGAGCGAGATAAGAAAAGTACGCTTCCTTCAGGAAGAAGTTGCTTTGGTCGCCGAAGCCCGTGTTGTCGGAACCATTGATGATTTTCGCAGCATAGCCGTAACCCGCCGATACGTGATAGCCAAGCCTGCTTTCCGCCGACGTCGCATCGGGCGCCTTGTCCAGGATCAACTCCGCCATATTGAAGTTGAAGGTGTTTACAGGCGCTTCAAAGGAACGCAGACCGGCGAGGTTGTTGAACGGATGGTTGGGGTCGTATCCGTAGTACACATCGCCGAATCCACTCAATGTGATGGGGCCCAAAAGACTCGCAATGGTGATTTTCGCCGGCGCATCTTCTCCGGCCGGCGACGGATTGAATGTGCCGCCTCCCGCTTCTGGTTCCGTGAGTGCCGCCGTTTTCACGCTCGGCGTCGAGTCACTCTTCAGCGCGGCGATCTCTTCTTGAAGGAGCGTCACTTGTTTTTCGAGTTCCTCCAATCGCTGATCCGCGCTCGGCTGCGCCGCCGCTGCTGCCGGCTGCGCCGTGGCCGCCGGCTGCGCTGTAGCGACCGGCTGCGCTGTCGCAGCTGCTGGCTGGGTCGCGGCCGGCTGGTCCTCTGCTGCTCGTGACACAGGCGACCAGACGATCGCTACGGTCACCGCCAATAGCATTGCGGCCCATGGTGTAATAAACCTCTTAGTGCGTTTCATGTGGTTTCCTCTCCCTCCCTGTCGCGCTCATATTTCTGCCTACTGAGTTCGCGACCTGTGCATAGAAAAAGATTCGGTAAGACAAAATACAGACGAGCATTCGAATGGTCCAACTCATTAAATCTATGGAATGAATAAACAGATCGTAAAAAGATACTTATGAAATCTTTATGTCAGCGAGGCACTTCGGTTGATCCGTGCGACCTCACCTCGATCGTTCGCTGGTAGGGAAGTGCAGGGCCACACAGGCGAGCCGTGAGCCAATCACCGCCCAAAAGAGCCCACGCATTTGAAACAGAGCTTCGGTGGCGCACTCGGGGTAGAGAATGACGCGACAAAATGGGTTGTGGCGGGACTCGGAGCACGGGGAGGAGCCTGCTTGGGACGTTTAGCGCCTCGCGAAGTAGAACATCGCCCCGAAAATGACGATCGGAATCAAGGCCAGCATGATGTAGAAGAGGAGCCTTCTAATCCAAGGCGTGCGCCGGGTCTTCCAGTCGCGTAATTCGGGTCGCTCCGCGGCTCCTACTTTCTCGGGATGCTGGAGGTCGAGCGCCATTTCGTGCGCGGAAGCGTACCGATTCTTGGGGTCGCGCTCGATCGCGCGGTAAATGATCTCCTGCAGCTCGGGCGAGATTGTAGGGTCAATTTCGCGGGGCGGAATGGGATTATTGAGCAGGCGGTCATTCATGATGGCGAACGGATTGGGCCCCTGAAACGGGGCCTTGCCTGTTAGCATCTCGTAGAGCATAACTCCCAGGGCGTAGACATCGCTGCGCGCGTCGCCCCGCTTGCCCTTCACCTGTTCCGGAGAAATGTACTCGGGTGTGCCCATCACCTGCGAAAGCTTGGCAAAGGTGAGTCTTCGCGCGCCGGCCTGGCCGGCGATACCGAAATCAATAAGTTTTACGTGATCTTCGGGATCTACCATAATGTTTTCCGGCTTCAAGTCGCGGTGCACGATCCCGTGGGCGTGAATGTAGTCAAGGGCGTCGCAGACGCCGAGGGCGATTTTTATGGCGCGTTCGGGAGGAAGTTTTCTCTTCTCGTCGAGGATTTTGCGGAGGAGCCGGCCCTCGACCCATTCCATTACCATGTAGAGCTGACTGCGGTCATCGTCCGTATAGACTTTCATTACGGAAGGGTGATCGAGGACTTTGCCGATTTCCATCTCGCGATGGAAGCGGTCGAAGAGAACCGGGTCCATTTCCATCTCGGGATGGGGGACCTTGATCGCGACTTGGCGGCCGTTGCGTTGATCAGTCCCGCGAAAAATGGAAGCCATTCCGCTGCGGGCGGCAACGCTGTCAATCCGGTAGTGATCGAGTTGGTCGCCGGGGTGGACTGGAATCCTCGAGAGTGCAGGCCTGGCAGAAGACCGTCGGCAAGCCTGATGTTAAGGAAGCCTGTAGGGTCGCCCGCGGTACATGCCTACGCGTTCGACGCTGCGAACGCGGATCAATTGCAGGCTGATATTATCACTACCGTCTCGCTGGTTGGCAATTTCCACCAGCCGCTTTGCGGCTGTGGAGAGGTCGCCATCGCGGCCGGCGACTGCAGCCATTTCCGAAGCTTCCACGGAGCCGTGCAGCCCGTCGGAGCAGAGCAGCAGCACATCCCCAGCAAACACCTGATGCTCGTTTACCTCGACGTTAACGGCCAGATCGTTTCCGAGCGAACGGCTGAGCACGTGGCGGGTCTCGGCGTGGGCTGCATCCTCTCTTGAAAGCAGCTTTAGCCGGACATGCTCGTTCGCGACGGTATGGTCGCGGGTGAGAAGGTTCGGTTGCCCCCGGCGGATCAGATAACAGCGCGAATCGCCCACATGGGCAACGGCCACGCGATCGTAGCGCAGAGCACAGGCCACGATCGTGGTTGCCATCGAGATGCCGCCGGACTTTGCCGCGTGGCCCGCGTCAATGACGCGGGTGTTCGCTTCTCGCACCAGGCGCGTCAACAATCCCGGGTGCGGCTCCCCGGGCGTCGCTTTGCGGAAACCAGCGAGCAGGCCTTCGATTGCTGTGTGCGAGGCAACTTCTCCGAGATCGTGGCCGCCAACGCCATCAGCGAGAGCGAAAAGCCAGCCGCGCGCGCGGACATCCTCCTGTTCCGCAGGGGCCGCGTGGCCGAGATAGTCTTCATTCCCCTTGCGAACTCGCCCGACGTCAGAAAGTTCCGCGAACTCGACATCCATAGGATTGCTTTGCGCCGGGCGGTACGCTCGGGCAATCCCGCCGCCAACCGCCGCCGCAGCCAATTGAAGGCCTCTGTACATTAGACCTCATCTTATCCCGCAAAAAAAACAGGGCGGGCTCGCGCCCGCCCCGATTGTTTACCGGTGTGCGCGTGAATCAGGCACGCGTAGTTACCAGTGTTGTTTTCCCCTGCTTCTTGCTGTTGAGCGTGAAATAGATGCCACCGTATATGCCCCAGACTGCTGCAATGCCCAAGGCAAAAAACGGCTCCATCTTTGTGCCATACCCCATGAACGGCAGCACGAGGTAAGCCGCCATGCAGATCAGATTCGCGGCGATGCCAAAAATCGGGATCAGCATGTGCTTGAGGAAGCTGAAGTTCGGGTGCCCGCTGTAGCAAAAGATACAAGTCACGCAGCTGAGCATATACAGCATAAACGTCCCGAAGTTAGAGGCCAGGGTGATCGTGAGCAAGCTATTGGGCATTTTGGCCATCGTGTCGTGAGACACATACCCAAAGCTCGACCAGAACCCATGTGGCAGAGCCGCAATTGTGGCGTCTGAGAGGGCGGTGCCATCGCCGAAGAGCATCAAGAGAGCGATGCAGCCGGTGATGGCCGAAATGATCGCCAACGCCCAGATGGCGCGGTGGGGACTCAGGTTCTTGTCGTGGAGGAGGCCGAAGTTTTCCGGCACCTCGTTGTCCTTGCCCATCGCGTAAGTCACGCGCGCCCCGGTGTTGATGCAGGACAGCGTGGTCCCGATCAGCGCCAAGAATACCGTCACAGCCTCGATCAACATGAATGTGCGACCGTGCCCCGCGCCGAAGAGAGAGTCGCCTACCATCACCATCAAATCGCCGATGGGCGCGGCCGAGCCGCCAGCGCTCTGCATGCTGTAGCCGTTACTTAAGACGTAGTTGGTGGCGAAGTATTCGAACAGGTAACAGAACGCCCCCTGAACGAGCAACGACGTAATAACGGCGATCGGAACGTCACGTTTGGCATTTTTCGCCTCGCCGCCGAGCGACGTAACCGATTCGAATCCGACCAGGATCAGGATGGCAACCGTGGCTTGAACGAACATCCAGTTGAAGTTGTGAATTGCGATTACAGATTTGGCATTCGGATGAGCCAGGAAGTTTCCGCTCGCGTCGTTCATGGTGTAATCAACGTGGAAGGGCACCGGTTTTCCCGATGCGTCCACTTTGCAAACGGGATTCATGTTTGCATCGCGGGTGATTACGTCGGTCGCCGTGCCATTCACTGTTTGACTGGTGGTTGCGAACTCGCAATCAAAAGACGCGTTGGTCGTCGAATCCCACTGGCGGGCGACGCTGCCTGGCGGGTGATTTATCCGGTAGCCGATCGCCATTACCGAGAACACGATCAGTGCCGAAATCTGAATCACGTTGATGGCTACGCTGACGGCCGTCGAGCCCGTGACTCCGCGATGTGCGATATAAGCCACAGCGAACGAGAAGACGATGGCGACAGCCATCATGAACATCGGGCCCGGGTTCGTGGCGCTCATGAAGTTCGGCCACAGGGTGCCCGTGATGTATCCGCAAAATACGCCCGTGACGGCGACCATCACTCCGGGATAGATCCAGTAGTAAAGGTGGGAGCCCCAGCCGACGATGAACTTCATAAGCCGCGCGTACTTCCAAGCCTTGTCGTGATTCAGGAACGCCTGCTCCGCAAAATAATAGGAGCTGCCAGTCCCTGGGTACAATTTCGCCATCTCCGCATAACAGACGGCCGTCGCCAGACACAGAAGAAGGGCGAAGAAAATGCCGATCCACATTGACGGCGTTGTAGCGCCTTCGGTCGCCTGCGGTGCAAAGGTGAGCCAAAGGAAAGCGCCGGGCGCGATTAACGCCATCGCGTTCATCGTCAACCCGGTCAAGCCTAACGTTGCTTGCATTTCTCCAGTTGTCTTCTCGGCCATTCGGTACTCTCCTCTTGGAAAGTAAGAACCTGAGGGCCGGACACTATACGGAAGTATTGATTACGTAAAATGCAACGTTTCGATGGAGGGGATAGATGTTTCAAATGGTTGGGAATCTAGCATAAAGCGCGCCGAATCATTGCGCTACGAGAGGATTGGCGCGAAGTTTGGAGCGCCTTTTAAGCGCGCAAGTTGCTCGCTTGTTAACATATAAAGGATTTAAAAGTCGTTTTGGATACGAAAATGTTTTTCATATTTCACGAATAAAAAACCATGGATCCTTACAGGCCGGTGAGTTGAGGTGCGCACCGCGCGCGATCTCAGCCGCATTTCATCGAGGCGATTCTCTTGCATCAGTGGACGCGCCTGTTAGTATGTTCCGATGACTTTTGTTTGTTGACGTTGCTCGGGAATGACTGAAAAAAGACAATTCAGGGCCATTAAAGGCACGCGCGATATCCTTCCTCCCGATTCCTCGCTTTGGAATTGGTTCGAGCGGGTAGCGCGCGAGGTCTTTGAATCCTACAATTTTCGGGAAATTCGCCTACCGATTTTCGAAGAGACCGATCTATTTGCGAGATCCATCGGCGCGGATACGGATGTCGTCGGGAAGGAGATGTATACCTTCGAGGATCGCGACGAATCCTCAATCAGCCTGCGGCCAGAGGCGACGGCGAGCGTCGTGAGAGCGTATATCGAGCACGGGATGCACACGCTCCCCGGCAACGTGAAGCTCTATTACGTCGGACCCATGTTTCGCCGCGAGCGGCCGCAGAAAGGACGCTACCGACAGTTCTACCAGATCGGCGCGGAGGTGCTGGGCCAGTCGGACGCGCCTGCAATTGACGCGGAAGTTTTGGAAATGCTGATGGTGCTGTTCAAACGCGCCGGGCTGGCGCTGATCACGCTTTCGGTCAACTCGATCGGCTGCAAGGAGTGCCGCCCGAAATACGTCGAGGTGCTGCGGCAGGAGCTGGCGAAGGTGAAGGACAAGCTTGGCGCGGACAGCCAGCGCCGGATCGAGACGAATCCGCTGCGCGTCCTCGATTCGAAGGTGCCCGAGGAGCAGCCGATCATCGAAAAGCTGCCGCGCATTGCGGATCATCTGTGCGCCGCGTGCCGACAGCATTTCTCGGAATTGAAGGATGAATTGAGTTTGCGCGGCATCGCCTATGAAGAAAACTGGCGGCTCGTGCGCGGGCTTGACTACTACACTCGCACGACTTTCGAGGTCACCGCGGAGGGACTTGGCTCGCAGAACGCGGTGTGCGGCGGAGGGCGTTACGATGGCCTCGTCGAACTTCTCGGCGGCCATCCGACGAAGGGCATTGGCTTCGCCATCGGCAGCGATAGAGCGATTTCGTCCATACAGGAGGGCGGCCAGGCGCCCAAACTGCCGGGCCTGGGGGTTTTTATCGCGTGGATGAGCACTGCAACGTATCCGGCGGCGGTACGAATTGCGCGCAAGCTGCGCGAATGCGGCATCGCCGTCGAGCTTCCTCCCGAAGCCATGAAATTCAAGAAGTCGCTAGGGCTTGCGGACAAGCTGGGCGCGCGCTATGCGTTGATTATTGGCGAAGATGAAGTGGCATCGGGCACGTTTACGCTAAAGCGCCTTGCCGATGCGGAGCAAAAGAAGCTCAATGAGAACGATTTGCTGGAATACCTTGAATCGGAAAGAAGAAGTGACTAGTGGTTAGTGGCGAGTGACTAGAGTTGGTGAGGCATTACATTGCCTGAGAATTCGAAGGTAAGACACTATAAGGAATTGAAAATTTGGCAAAAGGGCATGGCGCTAACGAAAGAGGTCTATCGATTGACGGAGAAGTTTCCCAGCCGCGGAAAAGTACGGGCTGGCAGCACAATTGAGGCGAGCGGCCGTATCGGTTCCGTCGAACATCGCGGAGGGGCAGGCACGAAATGGGACGCGCGAATTCTTGCAGTTCTTGTCACATGCGAGCGGATCTCTGGCGGAGTTGGAGACGCAGATTCTTCTGAGCATCGAATTGGGATACTGCAACGCGTCGGATGCGAGATCGATTTCGCAGGAGATTGCTGGGTCACAAAAGATGATTGTGGCGATACGGAGGAAACTGCAGTTTTCTAGCCACCAGCCACTCGTCACTAGCCACTTTTTATAAGGAAGATAACTTGCTCGATACTTTGGGAAACTTAAAGCGGACAAAATATTGCGGCGACCTGCGCGCATCAGATGCGGATACCGATGTCGTCCTGATGGGCTGGGTCCACCGGCGGCGAGACCTCGGGCAGCTGATTTTCATTGATTTGCGCGACCGCGCCGGAATCGCGCAAATCGTCTTCAACCAGGAACAAAATCCCGAGGCGCACGCCAAAGCCGAAGAGCTGCGTTCGGAGTTCGTGGTGGCCGTGGAAGGCCGCGTGATTCGGCGCCAGAAATCAAATCCCGAGATCGCGACGGGTGAAGTGGAGGTGGTCGCCACGCGGCTGCACATTTTGAATACATCGAAAACGCCGCCATTCCAGATCGAAGACGAGGCGACGGCGAGCGAGGAGACGCGCCTGCGATACCGCTATCTCGATCTGCGTCGTCCGCGCCTGCACCGCAACATCGAGCTGCGGCACCGCATCGTTTTCGAAATTCGCAAAACGCTCGACGAACTCGGCTTCTTTGAGATCGAGACGCCGCTGCTCACGCGCTCAACACCCGAAGGCGCAAGGGATTGCCTGGTTCCAAGCCGCATACATCACGGTCAATTCTACGCGCTGCCGCAGTCGCCTCAGATTTTCAAGCAGATCCTGATGATCTCGGGCATGGACCGGTACTTTCAGATCTGCAAATGCATTCGCGACGAAGATTTTCGCGCCGATCGCCAGCTCGAATTTACGCAACTCGATCTGGAAATGTCGTTTCCGCGGCAGCAGGACGTGTTCGATGCGATCGAGCGGGTGATGGAACGCGTCTGCGCCATCGTCGGCATTAAGGTGTCGCGGCCGTTCCGACACATGGCGTACAAGGAAGCGTTGCGCATCTATGGCTCGGACAAGCCGGACCTGCGCTTTGGCATGGAACTGCACAACGTGACGGAAATCTTCGAGCCGGCGCGCGCCGTGCTGCATTTCGAAGGCAACGTGCAGGCGGTGGTCGCGCCGGGAGCGGCCACCTGGTCGCGCAAGCAGCTCGACGAGCTTGCCGAATTCGCGAAATCGGCCGGCGCCCGCGGCGTTTACACGGCAAAGGTGACGGCGGAGGGAATTTCGTCGCAGCTCGAAAAGAATCTCGGCGCGGACGGGTTGAAGCAACTCGCGGAAGCCGTCGGCGCGAAGCCGGGCGACCTGATCGCTGCTGCGGCTGCAAAAGAACAGATTCAACATACGGATACTTCGCTCCACGTCGCGGGGCAGATGCGGCTCCATCTGGGCGAGAAGCTGAACCTGATTGACCGCGCCAAATGGGAATTCACGTGGATCACGGGCTTCGCGCTCTTTGAATGGAGCGAGCGCGACAAGCGCTGGGTGAGCGCGCAGCACCCCTTCACCGGGATTTTTGAGGAAGATATCGATAAGCTCGAATCCGCGCCTTGGGAGTGCCGGTCGAAGGGCTACGATCTGGTCCTCAATGGCAACGAGCTTGGCTCCGGCAGCATTCGAATTCATCGTCAGGACGTCCAGGCGCGAATGTTCAAGGCGCTCGGCTTGACGGACGAGCAGGCGAAGCATCGCTTCGGATTCTTTCTCGATGCACTAACGTACGGCACGCCGCCACACGGCGGAATCGCGCTAGGCATTGACCGCATCGCCATGTTGCTGGCGGGCGAGAAATCGCTGCGTGATGTGATCGCGTTCCCGAAAACGACCAAGGCGCAGGACTTGATGTCGGAGGCGCCTTCGACGGTGGACGAAGAGCAACTCGAGGAATTGGGAATTGCAATCAAGGAAATGCCAAAATGACGGGCGCAGGCCTCGGTCATTTCTTAACGCGTGCCGAATTGCTCGTCGCAATTGGCCAAGCCGTTGCGGCAGTGATTACGATTGTGGAAGCAATTCGGCGAGCTCCGAAAGATCGGGTTCTTCTGTTTGAGTTTCTTGCGTTTGTGACTTTCTTCCTCGGAATACTTTTCGCCAAGCTTGCCGGTTTCGCTTGGCCAGTTCTCGTTGTGTGGATGATACTCTTCTTCGGTTCCACCTTCGTTGCGGCGTACTTCGCCTTTACCAACTGGTTGCGGCGGGCCAAGAGGGCAAATTAGAACAATGTCGAAGACTCGGATATCGGCCGCAAACGTCGCTAACAAGTGCGATCGGCGGGCGGAATTTTAGGGGGTCGGAGCTTCAGCTCCGACATAACGCCGGGGTAAAGTGGGGGCTTTAGCCCCTGAGGACAGGGAATGGGAAGGCTGGAACACCGAACGGCACCGGGCTGTACCTACTTCGTCACAACCAAGACTTGGGACAACCGCGCTATTTTCCAGGTGGCTGAGAACGCGGGGATTCTGATTCGGTGTATGTTGGAATATCGAGATCGAGGCGCATATCTGCTCCATGAATTCGTTGTGATGCCGAATCATCTGCATTTGCTCCTTACTCCCGGCAATGAAATATCCCTTGAGAAAGCGATCCAGTTCATCAAGGGCGGAAGTTCTCACCGGATCCACCAGCAGCGTGAAAACAAGATACAGATTTGGAATTCTGGATTCCACGAATCCACGATCCGGAATGTAGAAGACTTTGAAGCTCGGCGGCATTACATTCGGATGAATCCAGTCGTGGCTGGAATGGCGGTGCGGCCTGAGAACTGGGCTTGCGGCTCTGCGAGCGGCAAGTTCACGCTCGATCCAATGCCAGGCCGAGTGTCCTCAGGGGCTCAAGCCCCTTTTGCAGCGAGCGTTAATGTCGGAGCTAAAGCTCCGACCCCCTAAAAGGCTCTATGTCGCGGATACGCATACTTGCGGAAAACGTCGCGAACAAAATCGCCGCGGGCGAGGTAGTCGAGCGGCCCGCGTCGGTGGTGAAGGAGCTGCTCGAAAACGCGCTGGACGCGGGGGCGCGTTCGATTCGCATCGAGGTGGAATCGGGCGGCAAGCGCATGATCCGCGTGATTGACGACGGCAGCGGAATGAACCACGACGACGCGCTGCTCGCATTCGAGCGCCATGCGACGTCCAAGCTGCGGACGGCGGACGATCTGCTCTCGATCGCGACGCTCGGGTTTCGCGGGGAGGCGCTGCCTTCCATCGCGGCGATTTCACGACTGCTCCTTGAAACGCGAACACCGGAAGAAGAGCAGGGAACTCGCATCGAGTTCGCCGGCGGCAAGCTTATCAGCGTCAAGCCCGCCGGCATTCCTGCAGGGACATCCATCAGCGTGGCCGACATTTTCTACTCTGTGCCCGCGCGGCGAAAATTCCTGAAGTCCGAGACGACCGAGCTGGGCCATATCGCCTCGCTGGTCACGCACTACGCGCTCGCGCATCCGGAGACGCACTTTCTGCTCAAGACACCTTCGCAGCTGATTCTCGACTGCGCTCCGGTCGAAAAACTCTCCGAACGCGTCTATCAGCTTTTCGGGCGGCAGGCGCTCGATGAATTGATGGAGATTCCGCCGAATGAAGGTCCCGTACGGTCCGCGATCACTGAACCTCAGCTCGAGGCGGATGAGGACGCGGCAACGCTGCGCATCAGCGGGTTCGCGTCGCGTCCCGAGATACAGCGATCGAACCGCAACGGCATCTACATTTTCGTGAACCGGCGGCTGGTCCGGGACCGGCTGCTGCTCCACGCGATTCACGAGGCGTATCGTAACGTCACTCCGCCGGGCGTCTTTCCCGTGGTGCTGCTCTTTCTCGAATTGCCGTATCAGGAAGTGGACGTGAACGTGCACCCGGCGAAAATCGAGGTGCGTTTCCGCCATCCGCAGTTCGTCCACGATTTCACGCGCGACGCGCTGCGCCACGCGCTTTCGATCGCGCGCCCGATTCCCGGATTCCCGGCTGCACGCGCTGCCGCCGCTGGCGCCGGACCTGCTACTCCTTCTTCGATGGCCGGTGGAGCGCCCGCGAGTTTTGCTGCCGCCGGTGCAGTCGCCCTGCCGCCCGGGCCGCCGCGCGCCGAAATTCCGATGACGCTCGCGTCAGGCGCTGCTGCCGCCGAAGCGTTTGAATTAAGCGCTGGGCCCGACCGGCCGTTTGCGCAGCGACTCGGTTTTGACTCGAGCGCCGCGATGAATTTTCCGATGCCTACGCCGGAGCCTGCGGCTGGCACGATCGCCTACGCTCCCGGGAGCGATGGCAGGACAGGCGCGCTGCCGCGCCCCGAAGAGATCGCAGACCTGAAGCCGCTCGGCCAAGTGAACTCAAGTTTCATCATCGCGGTGAACGGCGAGGGCCTTTGGATCATTGACCAGCACGTGGCGCACGAGCGCGTGCTTTTTGAGCAGCATCTACGCGCACGGCGCGAGGGCGAACTCGGTGGGCAGAGAATGCTGCTCCCTGTGATGGTCGAGCTTAACCCGCGGCAACTGGTGACGTTCGAACAGATTGGCGAGGAGCTTCGCGCCAACGGATTTGAAGCCGAGCTGATGGGCGCGCGGAGCGTGGCGATCCAGGCCGCGCCGGCAGGGATTGCCGGCGGCGACGCCGAAAAACTGCTGTTTGAAATCCTGGATGGAATCGCGCGCGAGAATCAGTCCATCTCAATTGATTCCCTGCAATCGAAAATCGCGGCATCCACTTCCTGCCACGCGGCCATCAAAGTGAACACGCCGCTCGACACCACGAAAATGGAATGGCTGCTCGGCGAGCTCGCGAAAACCGAGTATCCGATGAGCTGCCCGCACGGCCGCCCGGTCGTGCTGCGCTACTCGGTGCGCGAAATCGAGCGCGCGTTCAAGAGGATTTGAGCGCGATGCGTCTTCCTCAAATCGAAGTCTTCGGACCTGTGGTCCTGGCACCGCTCGCAACTTGCTTCTTCGTCGCAATCGGTGCGCTTAATTTCATGAGAATCAAGGCGAATATGCGGCTCCCGAGAGGCGACAGATTTTCACACTTTCTTCCCATGACGAAGTGGAATAAGGTGCCCGACGCGTACAAGGGGCTCTATCCTGGAGGCCGCGCTGACCTCGTCTTGCGAGTCTCCGTAATTGGCATGGCGGTGCTCGTCGCGACGATCGTTTTGGGTCAGTTTTGGAATGCAGTGGTGACGAGGTAGCTGGATGCGAGAACTGATCATCGCGATTGACGGGCCGGTCGGCTCGGGAAAAAGCACGCTCGCGCGGCGCGTGGCTGCTCTGCTGGGCTACACGTACCTTGACACTGGCGCGATGTACCGGTCCGTAGCGCTGAAGGCGCAGCGGCGCGGTATGTCACTCGACGCGAGCGATCAGCTCGCGGCTCTCGCGGGCGAGACACGGATTGATTTACGCCAACTCGATGGCGCGACGGATGGCACGCAGCAGGTCCTGCTCGACGGCGAGGACGTAACGGCGATGATTCGCACGCCCGAGGTGGCGCAGGCGGCTTCCAAAGTGGCGATGGTTCCCGGCGTACGCAAAGTGCTGGTGGCCGAGCAGCGCCGCGCTGGCGAACAGGGCGGAGTCGTGATGGAAGGCCGCGACATCGGCAGCGTCGTGTTCCCCGATGCGCAGCTGAAGATTTTTCTCACTGCGTCACCCGAAGTGCGGGCCGAACGCCGCTGGCTCGAGCACCAGCAAAAAGGCGATACGATTGATCTGGCACGCACGCTCGAGGAAATCAAGGTGCGCGACCAGCGCGACCTCAAGCGCGCCACGTCGCCGCTGGTTCGCGCAAAGGACGCCGTGGTTGTGGACAGCACCGCGATGGAATCGGAGGAAGTGGCGCGGCTGGTGGTGATGCTGGCGAAGGAGCAAGCAAGCGGAAGCTCGCACTAGCGATTCGGCTGGAAAACGCCGCTCCCCAGGGGATTCAACGGCCCTGAAAAAGTGTGTCACTTCTTCGGTGCTGCTTTTCTTTGTTTTCAGTCACTTAGGCCGAAAATTACTTTGCACGGTGTGTCACTTAATTTGCGCGAAATTGTGGAGTGACAGGCGGCGAACGAAGGCTGAACCCTTATTGTTCCCGCGACTCCGTTTGCGGGGTCGAGGTCCCGCACTTCCACCGCTGCGGTCGTTGCTCACAGTTGGGTGGATTTTGCCGGCGATAGGGCCGACGCTTTCACCGGAACTGCATATTCGATTGTCAATGAGCGGAAAAACTCTCGCCCGGAGAGCCGACGACTCGAAACGAATCGCCATTCACAGACTGCCAGAAGGCGTCGGCGGAATCTGCTGGCCTTTGGTACAAGGAAAGTACAACCTGAACTTTTTCGAACGACCGCCATCTGCGCGATCAGCGGGACGGCTTAGGTCGGGCTGGACATGGACGAGAGGAATTCCGCGTTGGTCTTCGTCTTCGAGAGGCGGCCCAGCAGAAGTTCCATCGCTTCGACTGTCGAGAGCGGGCTGAGCACTTTGCGCAGCACCCAGATGCGATTCAGCTCGTCGGCCGGAAGCAGCAGCTCATCTTTTCGGGTTCCGGAGCGATTGATGTCAATCGTTGGGAACACGCGCTTGTCCACGAGCCGGCGGTCGAGGTTGATTTCCATGTTGCCGGTGCCCTTGAATTCCTCGAAGATGACGTCGTCCATGCGGCTGCCGGTATCAATCAGGGCGGTGGCCATGATCGTGAGCGAGCCACCCTCTTCGATGTGCCGCGCTGCGGCGAAGAATCGTCGAGGACGCTGCAAGGCGTTGGCGTCAATACCGCCGGACAGAACCTTTCCGGATGGCGGCGTGACGGCGTTATAGGCACGCCCCAGACGCGTGAGCGAATCCAGCAGGATCACGACGTCGCGCTTGTGTTCGACCAGGCGCTTGGCCTTTTCGAGCACCATTTCCGCGACTTGAATGTGGCGTTGGGGCGGTTCGTCGAAGGTAGAGCTGATGACTTCGCCCTTCACTGTGCGCTGCATATCCGTAACTTCTTCCGGCCGCTCGTCAATCAACAGCACAATCAGCGCGATTTCCGGATGATTTGTGGTGATTGAATTGGCGATAGACTGCAGCATCATCGTCTTGCCGGTGCGCGGAGGAGCGACGATCAATCCGCGCTGTCCCTTGCCGACGGGGCAGAGCATGTCCAGAACGCGCCCGGTTAGATTTTCCTTGGTGGTCTCCAGGCGAATGCGCTCGGAAGGATAGAGCGGCGTCAAATTGTCGAAGAAAATCTTGTTGCGCGTGACCTCGGGATCCTCGAAGTTGACGGCCTCGACCTTAATCAGCGCGAAATAGCGCTCGCCATCCTTCGGCGGGCGGACTTGCCCGGAGACGGTGTCGCCAGTGCGCAGGTCGAACTTGCGGATTTGCGACGGCGAGACGTAGATATCGTCCGGGCCGGGCAGATAGTTGTATTCGGGGGCGCGGAGGAATCCGAAGCCGTCGGGCAGGCATTCCAGAACGCCCTCGGAGAAAATGAGGCCGTTCTTTTCCGTCTGCGCGCGGAGGATCTGGAAAATCAACTCCTGCTTGCGCATGCCGGAGGAGCCGGGAATGTTGAGCTCCTTGGCGATTTTCGCCAGGTCGGTAATGTTCTTATCTTTCAGTTCTGCAAGGCTAATGCTCATCGAGTTCTTTCCTTCTCAAGCCTGTGGATCAGGCGCGATTGTTGTTTGGTTTCGATCCGGGGCGGGCGCGTTCGATTGAGGCACTCAATCCCAGATTACAAATTGGGTTTATGTAATGAAAATCCTTACGCTTCGGTCGCGGGCCGAACCTGCCGGGGAGCAGATGTGAGAGGACCGAAGGCCTTAATTGGTTAATTCATTGTCCTGCGTGACATCCGCGCCAAACTTGGGTTCCACTCCGGCTACAGGGGGGTGCCCAGCAATGGGCAGCGGCTTTTCGAGCGCGAATTCCAGCACCTGGTCCATGGACTCGACGAAATGGATGGACATCTGCGCCAGAATCTCCGGCGGAATATCCGCCAGGTCTTTTTCATTGTCTTTCGGGAGAATGATGGTGCGCAGGCCCAGGCGGTGCGCCGCGAGCAGCTTTTCCTTCACGCCGCCGATCGGCAGAACCTTGCCGCGGAGAGTAATTTCGCCGGTCATGGCGACATCGCAGCGGACCGGAATGCGCGTGAGCGCGCTTACGATCGAGGTGCAGAGCGTGATGCCGGCTGAGGGGCCGTCCTTGGGAATGGCGCCCTCGGGCACGTGAATGTGGATATCAAGGTGGCGATAAAAATCCTGCGGCAGCCCGAATAGATGGCTGCGCGAACGGACGTAACTCATTCCCGCCTGCGCCGATTCCTGCATCACGTCGCCCAGCTTGCCGGTCAGCGTGAGGCGGCCCTTGCCCTGCATCAGCGTCGCTTCGGTTGAAAGCACTTCGCCGCCGACTTCGGTCCAGGCCAAGCCGGTGGTCAAGCCGATTTCATTTTTCTTCTCGGCAAGAAAGTCGCGGTATTTCAAGATGCCGAGATAGTCGTTCACGTTCGCAGGCGTGACCTCGGCTGAAAAGGTCTTGCCCTCGCCGACGACCTTGCGCGCCACTTTGCGGCACACATTGGCAATTTCGCGATCCAGGTTGCGCACACCCGCTTCGTGCGTGTAGTGGCGGATGATATGCGTGATGGATTCGTCGGTGAACTTCAGGTTGTCCTTGGTAAGGCCCGTGGCTTCGAGCTCGCGCGCAACCAGGAACCGCTGCGCGATCTGATGTTTTTCCTGCTCGGTGTATCCGGGCAACCGCAGAACTTCCATGCGGTCCTGCAAGGGCTGCGGAATTGTGTGCAGCACGTTGGCCGTGCAGATAAACATGACTTTCGAGAGATCGTATTCCACGTCGAGATAGTGGTCCGTGAACGAGTGGTTCAGCTCCGGATCGAGCACTTCCATCAGCGCGGCAGATGGATCGCCGCGGAAGTCCATGGACATCTTGTCCACTTCGTCGAGCACGAAGACCGGGTTGGTCGTGCCGGCCTTGCGCATCATCTGAATGATCTGGCCGGGCAGGGCGCCGATATAGGTGCGTCGGTGACCGCGGATTTCCGCTTCGTCGCGCACGCCGCCGAGCGACACGCGCACAAATTTCCTGCCGGTGGCGCGACCGATGGACGTCGCAAGCGACGTCTTGCCCACTCCCGGAGGCCCGAGGAAGCAGAGAATCGAGCCTTTTGGATTCTTCACGAGCTGGCGGACGGCAAGGTATTCCAGGATGCGCTCTTTGATTTTTTCCAGGCCGTAGTGATCTTCGCTGAGAATCGTTTCCGCGCGCTTGATGTCGCGAATTTCCTTCGAGCGTTTTTTCCACGGCACGGCCAGCAGCCAATCGAGGTAGTTGCGCGAGACGGTGGATTCAGCCGACATCGGCGGCATCATCTCCAGCCGCTTCAGCTCCTGCATGGCCTTTTCCATCGGGCCTTCGGGCATGCCGGAGGTTTCAATCTTCTTCTTCAGTTGCTCGATTTCGTTTGCTTCGCCGCGCCCCAGTTCCTTCTGGATAGCCTTGAGCTTTTCGTTGAGGTAATACTCTTTCTGGGCGCGCTCCATCTGGCGCTTCACGCGCGTGTTGATCGAGCGATCCACGTTGAGCTTCTCGATCTCGACTTCCAGAATGTCCGCGATGCGATTCAGGCGCTCGGCCGGCTCGAAGATCTCGAGCAACTCCTGCTTTTCCTCGACGGGTATCTGGAGGTTGGCGGCGATGGCGTCGGATAGTTTTCCGGGGTCCTCGACACGCACGGCGGCGATCATCGTGTCGTAGTTAAGGCTCTGCGAGAGCTTGACGTATTGTTCGAACAGCGTGGTGACCCGCGCGGAAGCCTGCTCGATTTGCGGCCCGGGCTCGGCCTTCACGGGAACCAGGCGAACAGAGGCGCGGAAGAAGCCTTCGTCGCTCGTCACCTGCACGATCTTGGCGCGTTCGGTGCCTTCGACCAGGACCTTGATATTGCCGTCTGGCAGCTTCACGCTCTGCACGATATTGGCGAGCGTTCCGACCGTGTAGATTTCCTCGGGCTTGGGATCGTCCACCGAGGCGTCATGCTGCGTGACCAGAAAAATTTTCTTGTCGCCAGCCAGCGCGTCTTCGAGAGCGCGCACGGATGCTTCGCGGCCCACGATGAACGGGTGCATCATCTCCGGAAAGATGACCATATCCCGCACCGGCATCATCGGTACGCGCTTCACGTCGGCTTTTTCCTTGCTGAACATCGAAATTACTTTGACCTCAAGACCTTAGACTCTTACAACGAAAAAAGTTCGTCGCGGATACCTGGAGAAACTAGCCCGCCTTTTCGAGCAGGCTCCAGTTGATTTCGCGGCCCTTGACCATATCCGCGGTGACGACAAAATCCCGAAGTTTGCGCTGCGCCGGCAGGTGATACATCATCTCGAGCATTAAATCCTCGAGAATCATGCGCAGGCCGCGCGCTCCCACTTTGCGCTGCAGCGCGAGTTCCGCAACAGTTTCCAGGGCGTCGTCGGTGAATCGCAGGCGGACGTTCTCAAATTCGAAGAGTCTCTGATATTGACGCACCAGCGCATTTTTCGGTTCCGTCAGAATGCGCACCAGCGCGCTCTTATCCAGGTCACTCAACACGCCCAGCACCGGCAACCGGCCGACGAACTCCGGAATCAGGCCGTAACGAATCAAGTCCGTGGGCTGCGCCTGCTCGAGCATTTCGATATTGCGGCGCGTTGCGGTGGTCGGCTGGGCGTCCGCATGAAAGCCGAGCGACTTCTGTCCGACGCGGCGCTCGATGATTTTTTCCATCCCGACAAAGGCCCCGCCGCAGATGAACAGGATGTTCGTCGTGTCCACGGGCGTAAACTCTTGATGCGGATGCTTGCGCCCACCCTGCGGCGGGACGTTCGCGACCGTGCCCTCGAGAATCTTCAGCAGCGCCTGCTGCACACCCTCGCCCGAGACGTCGCGGGTAATGGAGGGGTTCTCGTCCTTCTTCGAAATCTTGTCAATCTCGTCTATATATATGATGCCTTGCTGGGCCTTTTGGACGTCTCCATCCGCGGCTTGCAGCAACTTCAAGATGATGTTCTCGACGTCTTCGCCGACGTAGCCCGCTTCGGTCAGCGTGGTCGCGTCAACGATCGCGAACGGCACCTCGAGCATGCGCGAGAGCGTTTGCGCCAGAAGCGTCTTGCCGGTCCCCGTGGGCCCGATCAGCAGAATGTTCGACTTCGTCAGCTCCACGTCGCCCGGCGTGCGGTTCAGGAAAATCCGCTTGTAATGGTTGTAAACCGCGACGGCCAGCTTCTTTTTCGTCTTGTCCTGCCCGATCACGTAGCCGTCGAGAAACGCCTTGATCTCGGGAGGACGCGGCAACCGGCGATTCGCAGGCGTTGCTTGTTCGCGCTTCTCATCTTCGAGAATCTGCTGGCAGACGCCCACGCACTCGTTGCAAATGTAGGAGCGCGGATATTCCGATGGAGAGCTGATGAGCTTCTCCACCTGCTCCTGCGTCTTATGGCAGAAGGAACAACGCAACGGCTCTTCTGGGGTGAACCGCTTCACGATTGACGGCCCCTCTCGTCGAAACCACACCCGCGACGAATCTGAACCCATTGTAAGACGGAAAACTCACGTCTTGCCCGCACTCATCGCTTTCACTACTAACCGTTAGGAACGCCACCCGTTCGGTTCCAAACGGCTCAGCTCCATCCACCCGTTCGACTCAACATCCAGCTACTTCCCCCATCATACGGGAACGCAACTAGCGATGCTTGGTGATAATTTCGTCCACGATGCCGTAGGCTTTGGCCTGTTCGGCGGTCATGATGAAATCGCGCTCCACGTCGCGCTCGATCTTTTCCACCGGCTGGCCGGTGTGGCCTGCGAGCAATTGATTCAGCGATGCGCGGGTGCGAATGATTTCCTTGGCGTGGATATCAATGTCAGTCGCTTGCCCCGAAAGCCCGGACATCCATGGCTGATGGATCAGCACGCGGGAGTTGGGCAAGGCATAGCGCTTTTTGGGCGTGCCCGAAGCCAGCAATACCGCCGCAATCGAAGCGGATTGGCCGATGCAGTAGGTGACCACGTCCGGGCGGACGAACTGCATGGTGTCGTAGATCGCCATTCCCGCCGAAATCGAGCCGCCGGGCGAGTTGATGTAGATGGAAATGTCCTTCTCGGGGTCTTCGGATTCGAGAAAGAGCAGTTGGGCCGTCACCAGGTTGGCCACATGATCGTCAATCGGCGTGCCGATGAAGATGATGTGATCCTTCAGCAGCCGGGAATAGATGTCGTAAGCGCGTTCACCGCGGTTTGTCTGCTCGACAACCATGGGAACCAGCGTTGTGGCACGCGGAATCGCGTCGTCATTTTTTATCATTTGGAATATTTTGCGCGCTGAGGAAACCCGAACCAAATTTACTTTTCACCTTTGGCCGTCTTCTCGATCCGGGCGTTGCTGTAGAGCCAATCAATCGTTTTGTTGCTACGCAACTTCGATTTCATCGTATCGAGCGTCCCTTGCTTTGTCAAGCGAGCGCGCATCGCCGTTGTCGATTCGCCACCGTGTTCGGCGAGATGAGCAATCTCCTTTTCGACTTCTTCCTCGGTCGCGTCAATCTTTTCGGCGGTGGCGATGCGGTCGAGCAGCAGCTCTGCCTTCACATCGGTCACCGAACGGTCGCGCTGCTGGCTCCGAAGCGCCTTCCAATCCACATTCATGCCGCGCGGGTCGACACCCTGCGACGCGAGCGAGCGCACCATGCGCTCCAGGCGCGTGTCCATCTGGCCTTCGATCAGCGCTTCCGGCACCGGGAAGTCGTGCTTGCTCACAAGCTGCTCGAGAATTCTGTCGCGAGCCTGAGATCCCTGCTGCTGCTCCTTCGACGCTTCCAGGTTCTCGCGGATTTTCTTTCGGAGTTCGTCGAGCGTGGTCAGCTCGGACTTTTCGCCGGTGACTTCCTTCACGAATTCGTCATTCAGCTCGGGCAGTTTCTTTTCCTTGACGCCCTGAACCTCGGCGGTGAAGCCGTAGGTCTTTCCCGCGAGCTTTTGGTCGGGATAATCGTCCGGATAGCGCGCTTCAAATTTCTTGGTTTCACCGGCGGACGTGCCGCGCAGATTTTCGGTGAAGCTGGTGAGAGTTTCTTCCGCGCCCAGCGGAACGAGAATATTGTCAGCCTCGACCGGCTCGCCGCCGTCGGTCGGAACGCCATTCAGTTTGATGAGAACGGAATCGCCATCCTTAGCTGCGCGGCCTTCGACAGGAACAAACGTCGCGGCGCGCTCGCGCATTTGCTCGATTGACTTATCCACTTCCGCGTCGCCCGCCTCGATCTCGTCCACCTGCACCTGAAGATTCTTGTAATCCCCCAGCTCGAATTCCGGAAGGACCTCGAAGATCGCGCGGAATTTCAGCGGCTCGCCTTCCTTGAATTCGACCTTGTCCACTTCGGGGCGCGTGACCGGGACGAGTTTCTTTTCATCGAGCGCCTTTTCCAGGTATTCGGGAACGAGCGATTGCACCACTTCGCCCTGAATGTCGTCGGCAAACCGCCGCCGCACCAGCGTAATCGGCGCTTTGCCCGGGCGAAATCCCGGAATCCGGGCGATGCGCACGATATCGCGCGCCACTTTTTCCGCCGCCTTGCTGACTGTGTCGGCCGGAATTTCGAGTTCGATTTCGCGTCTGCAGGTCGCTTCGGTCATGTGATTGTTTTCCAGGCAGCGTCGTCCGGCAAAACCCCGTCTCAATCCGCCTTTCGCTTTTCGGAATCTCAGCAGGAGGAGTGCAGGGAAGTGCGGCCAACCCCGCGCCGCAACAGAAAATTCAGTATAGGGAAACGTCCAGTGCGCGTCAACTGCGCGGCGCCAGACTGCCGCGCTTACTCTCTTAGCTTTCTCCAGCGGCTTTCTGCCGCCATGCCTCGATCATCGAATGCATCGTCCCACGTGTCTGTCCCGAAACGTCGTTCATCACGATCCACATGCCGTTCTGAATTTTGATCAGTCGATTTTCTGGATCAGCATAGAAGTTATCAAGACCATGAAGGAACTCGCGGAACGTTGTTCGAGCTACGAATCGATTCCAATGATCGTCGTAGGATTTTGTGGCGTTTAGATAAGCCGGATCGTCTCGTTGGCTGCCGGGCAGTCCCCACGTCGTAAAACAGTGCCCTTGAAACATACCTTCTAGAAACCCAACTATGTAGGCGTATTTGGCGTTCTCCTCCAGCATGAGCCACCGATGACCATTCGGTGGATCGCTGGTATCCCCCAGCGCAAGGTGCAAAGGCATGGTTCCCTTCCGAATGCGGCCCAAGGTTACGCTCTCGATCTGTAATCGGTCAATAACGTCTGATACGATCGCACTGGCCTCCGGACAAAGTCACTACCGTCAAGGTACGAGAAGCCGGGGAGGCGACCGAAGGGAACTCGCGGAATTGAATGGGTAAGGGCCAGATCATCCACGGCAATTGTAAACTGTGCCGCAGGTATTGCAGGCTTTGCGAGAGCCATTTGCTGCCGCGAGGTATTTACGTTCGTAGTAGAGGGCCGGACGATTCAATGCCCTATATTGCCAACGCCCAGGGTGAACGGCCCTCACAACACCAGTATAAACAGCATCTTCTTTGTAGCGAATGCGAACAGAGATTCAACGAGAGAGGCGAAAAATACGTACTTAGCCTAATGAGCAGTAGAGATCACAAATTTCGCTTATTGGACATTCTCAAACAATCTCAAGTAACTTTCGATGGCAAGCTTTGGTCTCAGTATTCTGTAGAACACACCCCGATAATTGACCGAGAAAAACTGGCCTATTTCGGTATCAGCGTGCTGTGGCGAGCCTCGGTCGCAACATGGAAGGATGCAAGCGGCAGCTCGGAAGTCCGGATTAACTTAGGTGAAAAGTATAACGAAGAGGTCAGACGATACCTCCTCGGCGAAACAGGTATTCCGAGTTTGGCGTTTCTGGTTGTGTACGTTTGTAGTGACCCGGCCAGCGCAACGAAGTCGTTCGCCCCGGCTAACAATGGAAAGACCAGGACGGGGAAACTCACCGGGTTCCTTGTGCGGGGGATCGAGTTTAGTTTCGGGATAGGAAAGGCAGTCCAACCGTTCCAACGAAACTTATCGTTGACCAACTCAGGACATGAATGGCTCCATCTCAGGGACTGTGAGAAATATCGGATGTGGTATCTCGACGGGGGAACGCCTGGCCGACGTTAGAGGCCCGAAAAAGTCGTGCCAAGCTTGTAGCATCGAAATGTTCTGCGGAAGAAGGGACTCGAACCCCTACGGCCTTTCGGCCACCAGCTCCTAAGGCTGGCGCGTCTGCCAATTCCGCCACTTCCGCTTGCGCCAAGTATATCACCGCCCTAACGCCGGATTGCGCTTGCCCGCGCGGCGGCGTTTTGCTAGTCTCCGCCGCCAGTGGGGTGTTTCCAAGGGGGAAAAAATCATGGCACATTGCACGAAGTGTGGGGCAGCAGTAGCGGACGGCGCGGCCTTTTGTCCATCCTGTGGCTCGGCGCAGGCAGCGCCTGGCGCCGTTCAGAGCGCTCCACCTCCAGCCGTGCAGGCCGCGTCGCAAATGGATGAAAAAGTGGCCGGCTTGCTTTGCTACGTGCTCGGCTGGATCACCGGCTTGATCTTCTACTTTATTGACAAGCGCCCGTACGTCCGGTTTCATGCCGCGCAGTCCATCGTAGTATTTGCCGGACTGCACATCATTAGCATTGTTCTAGGCGTTTTCTTCGGCGTCAGCCTGCTGGCCGGAGGAATGGCCGGTTTTTCGATGGGCTACGCCCTATACGGGCTCGTGGATCTCCTGGGCTTGATTCTGTGGATACTGCTGATGATTAAAGCGTACCAGGGCGAACGATTCCGCGTGCCGATCGCGGCGGATATTGCCGAAAAAATCTTCGGCAAGGCGTAAATTCAACCGCGAGTTCGTACCGTGCGGGGCGGCCATCCTGCCGCTCCGCAATTTCCTCTCGGATGTTTCCTTGTAGGCCTTCCTCGCAGAAATCCCGATGGTCAAAGCTCCCGGCCGCCGCTCTTGCCTTCAGCCACCGCGCAGCGTAGGATTGGATTTTGGTTTTGCCGCATCAGCCCTCCTGTAGCGTTTCATGTATCGGCCGGAGCGGGCAAGGTGCGACTCGTGTGGTTGTGGAGCGGCGGAGTTGGCAGACAAAGCTCGAACGAAGGCGATAGCGGTTGTCGGCGCCCAATGGGGCGACGAGGGGAAAGGCAAAGTCGTTGATTGCCTCGCTCTCTCCTTTGACTACACCGCGCGCTACGCCGGTGGACACAACGCCGGCCACACCGTCATCTTCAACGGCCACCGCTTCGTGTTGCAGCTGGTTCCCAGCGGAATCCTGCGCCCGGAAAAGAAAGCCGTCATCGGCCCCGGCGCGGTGGTTGACCCGGCCGCGCTCGTGGCCGAGATTGAAAATCTCCGCAAGTCCGGCGTCGAAGTCCGCGGACGTCTTTTCCTGAGCAACCGCGCGCACCTGATTTTTCCCTATCATCGCGAAATGGACAAAGCCGCGGAATCCGCGCGCGGCGAGGCGAAAATCGGCACCACTTCGCGCGGCATCGGCCCAGCCTATGAAGACAAGATGGCGCGCCGCGGAATTCGCGTGTGCGATCTGCTGGAGCCGGAATGTTTCCGCCTCAAGCTCGAGCGGGTGATTGCGGAAAAAAATCTGATCAGCAAGGCATCCTACGGCCATGCGCTCGAAACCGCCGGGCTGCTGGAACAGTCTCTCGAGATCGCCGCGCACATTCGCGGGCTTGTGGCCGATACGGCCGTGCTGCTCAATGATGCCCTTGACCGCGGCGAATCCGTGCTCTTCGAAGGCGCGCAGGGCACGATGCTGGACATTGACCACGGCACCTACCCGTTCGTGACGTCGTCGAATGCGATTTCAGGTGGCGCGGCGACGGGTCTCGGCGTGGGTCCCACGCGCATCACGGGCGTCGTTGGCGTCACCAAGGCGTACACCACCCGCGTCGGCAGCGGTCCATTTCCCACGGAGATGCCCGATCTGGACGCCGGCGCAATTCGCGCGCGCGGAAATGAATTCGGAGCGGTGACGGGACGTCCGCGGCGCTGCGGCTGGCTCGATCTCGTGGTTTTGCGCTACGCGAAAATGCTCAACGGAATTGACTCGCTCGTGGTGACGAAGCTCGACGTCTTCGACGAGCAGCCCGAAATCAAAGTCTGCACGGGCTATCGCTACAAGGGACAGCCGCTCATGGAAATGCCGCCCGACGTGGAGACGCTGTCACAAATTGAGCCGGAATACCGCACGCTCCCAGGTTGGAAGAAATCCACGCCGGGGATTCGCGACGTCCTCGATCTGCCCACCGCGGCGCGCGATTATCTGAATTTCATTTCGGACGAGCTCCAGCTTGAAATTGGCATGATCTCTACGGGCCCCGAGCGCGACGCCACCATCGTCCCGCGGGGGACGAAACTAGCTTCGTGGCTTTAGCCTCCGATGATTTCCTTCGAAGCTGCGCGCGCCAAGGTGATCGAGGTTCTGACCGCGCGCGTTTGCGCCCCTGAACACGAGACTCTCGACATAAGCGTCGCCCCGGCCGCCCCTCTCGGCCGCATTCTCGCGGAAAAAATAGTTGCCGACCGCAACTATCCCCCGTTCAACCGCTCGATTCGCGATGGTTTTGCCTTGCGTTCGGCTGATGCGGCGGAACCGGGCGCGAAGTTGCGTCTGATCGCTGAAAGCCGCGCCGGCGTGGCCTTCAATGGCACGGTCGGCGCGGGCGAATGCGTCCGAATACTCACCGGCGCGCCCGTGCCCCGCGGCGCGAACGCGGTCGTGATGCACGAATTCACGCAGGAAGAAGGGGATTTCGTAGTCTTCGAGCAGACCGCGCGCGCGGGACAGTATTACGTTCTCGCTGGCGCCGAAGCGCGCATCGGCGAAACCGTGGTTGCACGCGGCACGCGGCTCGGTTACGCCGAGCTCGCCGTGGCAGCGGAAGTAGGTCGCTTCCGGATCGAAGTCAGCCGCCGCCCGCGTGTGGCGATTATTTCCACAGGCGACGAGATTGTCCCAGTGAATCAGGCGCCCGGCCCCTATCAGATTCGCAACAGCAACAACATCTCTCTGGCCGCTCAGGTCACGCTGGCAGGCGGCGAACCGATTGCAGCGGGATCCGCGAAGGACGAAGTCGCCGACCTTCGTGCACGAATCGAGAAGGGCCTCGAAGCGGACATGCTCCTGCTGAGCGGCGGAGTGTCCGCCGGCAGATACGATCTCGTTGAAGAGGTGTTGAAGGATCTCGGCGCGGAGATCTTTTTCGAGTCCGTGGCCATTCGTCCCGGCAAGCCCGTGGTTTTCGGATGGTGCCGAGGGAAGCCTGTCTTTGGCCTGCCGGGGAATCCGGTTTCGACCATGGTAACGTTCGAACTCTTCGTTATTCCCGCGATCGAAACGCTAAGCGGTTGTTCACCGCAGCCCCTACCGATATTCAAAGCGAAGTTGGCGCATCCCGTGAATGAAAAGGGAGGCGTCGCGCATGTTCTTCCCGCGCGCGTGAGCTGGCCGAAGGGCGAGGCGGACGCTGCGCCCAGGGTTGAAGTGCTCCTGTGGGAAGGCTCGGGTGACATCGGCGCCGTCGTGCGCGGAAATTGTTTTCTCGTGGTGCACGCTTCGAATCTTCACTTGCAAGCCGGCGAATGGGTGGATGTCCTGCCGCGCCGTGGAACCTTCTGACCGCCGGGAAAGCTTCTAGCCGCCGCTTTGAACCAAGAAACCTTGTGAATGTTCGCAGCGTCTTAATTTCAGAGCGGCGCAGTCTCCCGGCCCCGGCGCTTACGCACCGTTCATTGGTGCGCTAATCCAATCCAGGAGGTTTACATGAGAAAATTCATCGGCCTACTCGCGATATGTTTTCTGTTCTCAGTTCCTGTTTTCGCGCAGCATGCAGCCAAACCTGAAGTTGGCGGCGGACATATTCCGGCTCACGGGCCTTCCGCTTACAGGGCGCCCGCGCATCCGGTGCCCACGCCCGATAAGCCCGGACATCCCACTGCTCCCCACGTTGACATCAAGGGCGACCACTGGGTAGGGCACGATACGGGACCCGACGACGTCCACTATCATTTGGATCATCCTTGGGAGCACGGACACTTTACTGGCGGATTCGGCAAGGGCCACGTTTGGCGGATTGCTGGCGGCGGCCCGAGCCGTTTCTGGTTCGGCGGCTTCTACTTTAGCGTCGCGCCATATGACTTCGGTTTCTGCAACGATTGGCTGTGGGATTCCGACCAGATCGTGATCTACGAAGATCCGGACCACGTCGGCTGGTATCTTGCGTATAACGTAAGACTCGGCACTTACGTCCACGTCGAGTATCTTGGGAACAGCTAGATTTTCGCTTCGATCGCGTTGGATTGCAGAACGAGATAGATGATTCTGGCCGCATCCGTCGCGGCCAGAATCATTTTACTAAGTCAGTCATCAAGGCATTTGTCGAAAATGCGCAGGAGGTAACCATGTTCATTTCTTGGGCTTCTCGCCTCTACTGGCCCGTCGCCGCTGCGATGGGAATGATCGCATCGCTCAGCCTGGCCAGTTCGCTCGGTTCGGCTGAGCCGCGGACTCCGGCAAAACCCGCCGATATCGATCCAACTGCCGTCACATACAAGTTGCCGAGCCAGATCACCTGGACCGGACGGCCCGGCGCTGCGGAGACCGCAGTTCTGCTCGGCGATCCCTCCAAGCCGGGCCTCTACATCGAACTCGTAAAATGGTACCCGCACAACATGAGCCGCCCGCACTTCCATCCCAACGACCGGTACATCACTGTTCTGTCAGGGACGTGGTGGGTCGGCACCGGCACGAAGTACGATCCGGATTCGACCGTCGCGATGCCGCCCGGAAGTTACGTAGTGGATCTTGCCAAGCAGGTGCACTACGACGGCGCGAAGGACGAAGTCGCTGAAATCGAAATTGTCGGCGAGGGTCCCGCAACCATCACGCCGGCCGAAGTGAAATAGCCCGCGGAGTTGTCGCAGGTTTCGAGCGGCTACACATCGCGTCCGACAGCTCGCCTGAGAGGTACGCTGAGAACCAGAATCGCGGCGCCCGCCGCGAGCCCGAGCACCATCAGCACTGAAAAGAACGCTTCTCTCGACATCTTCTCGTAGAATGTTCCGAGATATCCCGCCAGATAGTTTCCCGCAAAGTTTGGCAGAAACCACATTCCCATTAGCATGCTGGCCAGTCGCGCAGGCGCGACCTTCGACACCAGAGAGTAGCCCACCGGCGCAAGATACAATTCGCCAACGGTGTAGATGAACGCGCAGCTAACCAGCCACAGTAGATTGACTCTCTGATCGGCGCGCAGTCCATGCGCAATCAAGATCAGCGGAAGGAACGATAGTCCCAGCAACGCGCAACCCATGGTCATCTTGATCACGCTCCCGGGTTCCTTGCCGCGGCTGGATTGCCAGCCCCAGAAAATGTTCAAGAGCGGCGTCAGCATAAAGATGAACATCGGACCCACGGACTGAAACCAGGTAGAGGGCAGCTGCCTTCCGAACACGTGCCAATTGATGTTGCGATCCGCGAAGAGCTGCAGCGTGTTTCCCTGTTGCTCGTACACACCCCAAAAGACGACGTTGAGTGCGCACAGCGCTACGAGGCCCGCGATCGCTTTCCATTCCGCAGCGGTGAGCGGCGATTTCGTTGTTTCGGTTTGAGAAACCTTCGCGCGGGTCAGCTGATCCGCGGGAAGATAAGTCTGGCCCACGAGATACAGCACCAGCCCGATTACCATGCCGACGCCTGCTGCCCCGAACCCGTAGTGCCAGCCATATACTTGCCCGAGAGTTCCGCAAACCAGCGGCGAAAGGAACGCGCCCAGATTGACCCCGGCGTAGTAGATCGTGTACGCGCGGTCGCGTCGGGGATCGCCGACAGGGTAAAGACTCCCGATCTGAGTCGCCAGATTCGGCTTGAAGCAGCCGTTTCCCAGGATCAGGACAAGCAGCGCCGGGAGAAACATGGATTCCGCCGCCATCAGAAAATGTCCGATGGCCATCAGAATCGCGCCGACAATCACCGTCTTTCGCTGCCCGAGCACACGATCCGCGAGTATTCCTCCGAAAATCGGCGTCAGGTACACCAGCGCGGTATAGATCCCGTAAATTTGCGAAGCGAGCGGCTGAACAGCCAGCGAGCCGAACACGGACTCCAGCCCGTGCTGGAGCGCCGCGAATCCGAAGACGTGTGAAGTCCCCGACTGCGCGCCTTTGATCAACTGACTGACCATATAGAGGACGAGCAGCGCGCGCATCCCGTAATACGAGAAGCGCTCCCACATCTCGGTGAAAAACAGGAAATACAGGCCAGCGGGGTGCCCGAGGAAGGTTCTGTGCTTGCGGACCGTGTCTAAGGCGGACGGGGCCAGTGCCACGTTCGGTTCCGGGGTGGGCGCATCTCTATCGCTCACGCGTGTCTCCGGAACTCGCGGGCCCGCTCAACGATCTCCACGATCGTTAGGAGGCAGCTTTCTTGCGGTTTGCGATAAAGAACACGACGATGCCGGCCACGAACGCTATGCCCCCGTAAATCGACCACTTTGTTTGGCCGTTCATGAAGCTGTTTCCTGGGAATTCGTTGATCCCCTGTAGAAACCATATGCAGCCGAAAAGCACCAGGATCAATCCCACACTATTCAACACGATCCTCATTTTCCCCCCTCAAATTGAATCGCTGCTCAGATTCGCCCCCCAAATCGCGGCTGCAAATTGCGACCTTCTCCATTGTCGCGGAGCGTACTTCGCCTCCCTCGATGAAGTCAATGGAGGCAAGATAAACCGCAGGTTTGCGCCGCCATCTGATCAGCTCGAGTGGCGACATCGCAGGACACTTGACATCAACTCCGCGTTGGTTGTATCTACCACCCATGAAAACACGCCTGAGTTTGCTCGTTGCAGTAGCAGTCCTGTTTGCCTGTGCCCCTGCGATCGCCCAAGAACCGGTCGTTGGCGTCACGGGCGCCGAGGCTGACGCACTATTCACCAGCAAGAATCCCGCGCTGAACATCAACAAACAGGCCGCCTATCACATCATGAAGGACCTGTTGGAGGCGAATCACTGGGATCTGGCCCAGAACTGGCTGACGCCCGCGTACCACCAACACAATCCGAACGTGGCCTCGGGCCGCGACGGCGTCGTAAAGTTCTTCAGCTCGTTCCGCAAGCCGACCGATATTCCGGAGCATCTGACGAAGACCAAGATCGTCGCGGTCGTCGCGGAGGGCGATCTGGTCATCGTTGTCACGCCACGGGAATACAAGGACCCGAGAGATCCCTCGAAGACTTACACGACCTCATGGTTCGATATGTGGCGATTCGTTGACGGCAAGGCGGACGAGCATTGGGACGGCGCGATCATCAATCCCCCCCCACCGCCCGCGCCACCGAAGACGAACTAGAGGTGTTTCGCCTTCTCCGAGAAACTCTCTGAACTGTCATCCTGGGCCCGTGAACGCGGGCCCTAGGATGGCAGGTAGTAAACCGCTCGACGTACCCCTTCCACGACGCCCACAGGCACTCCTACTTGCGCCTCAACTTTCGTTGTGCGACCGTGGGTAGTGGAGCGTGAGCCATGCGTTGTTGGCAGCTCGGAGGTAAAGGACCAAGTCGCGATGGCCGCGAGCGCCTTACCGCCCACTTCCTCGCCGCTTCCAATCGTAGATTCCCAGAATCAGAAACGCTGCAACCGATTGAAACCATTGACCGACATCCCGTTCTAATCGCAAATTTTCGCGAGTCACGATGAAGACGCTCTCGCACTACGACAAAGCTGGCCGCGTGCGCATGGTGGACGTCACGGCCAAGCCCGCGACGTCGCGAACCGCCGTCGCGCACGCCTTTGTGCGCATGCAGCGGTCTACGGTCGCGAGCCTCAAGAGCTTGAAATCGCCAAAAGGGAACCCGCTCGAGGTCGCCCGCATCGCCGGAATTACCGCTGCGAAGCGTACATCGGAGTTGATTCCGCTTTGTCACCCCCTCTCATTGACGCACGTGGATGTGCGCGCGAAGCTATGCCAGAATGGAATCGAGATCACGTCGGAAGCGACGGTCACCGGGCCAACCGGGGTGGAGATGGAAGCGCTCATGGGCGCGGCGGTTGCGGCGTTGACCATCTATGACATGTGCAAGGCTCTGGAACGCGGCATGGAGATCACCGAGTTGCATCTCGTGAAAAAATCGGGAGGGCGCAGCGGAACCTACTTGCGACCGGCTGGGCGTTCCCGGAAGAGCGGGAAGCCATGACGCCTATTAAGGACGTCAAGGTCCTGGTCGTGGACGATAACGCCCTGATCCTCGACCTGCTGATGAAGGGACTCGCGCCCCACTGCGAGGCATCCGCCGCGGCGGACGGTGCCGACGCACTTCTGAAAATCGTGGATGATCCGCCGGACCTGATCCTCTGCGACTATCGTATGACAGGCCTCGACGGCCGCCAGCTTTACGAGAAGCTGCGCGGACGCCAGCAGACCAAGCAGATTCCTTTCATCTTCCTTGCCAGCCGCGCCGACGTGGAAGAAAAGCTCCGGCCGATGGTTGAAGGCGTGGAAGAATTCGTCGTGAAGCCTTTCTTCCTGAAGGATCTTATCCGCCGGACCAAGAAAGTGATTGACCGGCTGGCGCTCGAAAAATTGCAGAGCCGCGCCGTACGCCCGGGAGTGATTCAAGGGCGCCTCGAGGAAATGAGCATTCTCGATTTGATGCAGTCGCTCGAGATGGGCCAGAAATCCTGCCGGCTCACGATTCGCAACGCTGGCGAGATGTGCCAGCTATTTTTCGCTGCGGGCCAATGCGCTGACGCAAAACTCGGTTCCACGGAGGGCGAGGGCGCCGTCTTTCAAGTGGTTCGCTGGCCGGCTGGCGAATTCGAAATTGATTTCAACTCCGCTCCCGAACGCACCACGATTTCCCGCACGACCACCGGCCTGCTGATGGAAGCCTTGCGCCTGGTGGATGAAGGCCAGCGCGACGGCGATACGGCGAACGTCGAGGCCGCCGAGGGCTAATCAGCCCAGGCGATTTCATGCGCGTATCCGTCCTTACGATCAGCGATTCGGTCGCCGCCGGCACATCCGAGGACCGTTCCGGCCCGTCGGTGATTGATCGCTGCCGCGAACTCGGATGGAGAATTGTTTCGTCCGCTGTTCGCGCTGACGATCGCGCTGCGATCGAACTCTTTCTCAAAGAAGCTGCCGATTCCAACGATGCGGACGTAATCCTGACCACCGGCGGGACAGGCCTTGGCCCGCGAGACGTTACGCCGGAGGCGACCGCCGCGGTCGTCGAGCGGATGATTCCCGGATTCTCCGAACAGATGCGCGCCGCAGGAGCCGAGAAAACTCCCCGCGCGGTGCTCTCTCGCGGAGCCGCGGGAATTCGCGGAAAGACGATCATCATCAATCTGCCCGGCAGCCCGAAGGGCGCAGTGGAATCGCTCGACGTCATCGCTGATCTGCTTCCCCACGCCGTCTCAGTCGTTCACGGCGCGCGCCACGAGGCTTAATCTCGCGGCCGGGCCGCGCGTGCAAATCCGGCCGCTTCTGCGTTACACTCCGATTCGGTTTGGGGCACTCATCATCACCCCTGGCAATAATCAATCATTCTAGAGCGAGGAGAAACACGAATGAGTCCGAAGCACAAGGCCCGCGCGAGTAAGCCGAAAGCAAAGCGGAAGCACTATCGCCGCATCGCGACCGAAGAGGCGTTCTCGATACCCGAACAGATGGATGCGCAGCGTGAACTGGTGGCTGCGGCGCAGGAATACGATCCCGATCTGTTTCTATGGAAAATCCAGACCGATCCCGCGGGGCCGGTGTATCACAAGCTCCTCGACCTTTTCGATCAGCGCCTGCGAACGATGGACGAGTACGACGTGGACATGCACCTGTTGGCGTTGACTTCAACGGGCGTGCAAATGATGAGCCCCGACAGGGGCAACGCGGTTGCCGCCATCGGAAACGATCGCCTGCACGACGCAATCCAGCGGCACCCGGACCGCTTCGCAGGGCTGGCGACCATCGCGCCGCAGGATCCTGCCGGTGCCGTAAAGGAAATAGAACGCGCGATCACAAAGCTGAAGCTGAGCGGCATCATGATTAATTCCCACACCAACGGCGAATATTTGAGCGAGCGAAAATACTGGCCGATTCTGGAGGCTATCGCCGCGCTGAAAGTACCGCTGTACATTCATCCGCGCGCGCCGATTCCTCTGATGGCCAAGGCTTATCGGACGGACCACCTGGAGCACGCGATTTGGGGTTACCAGGCCGAAACCGGATTGCATGGGCTCCGTATCATCACCAGCGGCGTTCTCGACCATTTTCCCGGCCTGCAAATCGTCCTCGGCCATATGGGTGAAGGCATTCCCTACTGGCTCTACCGCCTCGATTTCATGCACGGGCGGGTCCGCATCGGTTTCGACCGGCCGAAGCTGAAGCTGACGCCGAGCGAATACTTCAAGCGGAATTTCTACATCACCACGAGCGGAATGAACTGGGAGCCGACGCTGAAGTTTTGCATCGAGGCCGTGGGCGCGGACCGAATCATGTGGGCCGTGGACTATCCGTATCAGGATCACCCCGACGCCGTGGATTTCCTGGATGCCGCGCGTATCCCGGAGAAGGACAAGCAGAAGATTTATCACGAGAATGCCGAGCGCATCTTCAAGCTTAAGAAGAAGCGGTAAGGAGCGCTCGTGGATTTGCAGGATCCCAGGCCGAAAAAGAATTCCAGCGGCGCTTTCAGACAGGCGGCGCTTGCCATGGAACTTCCGATCCTGCTGGTTGGACCTGCCGTTCTCGGCGGGGTCATCGGATTTTTTTTGGATCGCTGGCTGCATACGAAACCGTGGCTGTTGATTGTGCTCGGGTTCTGCGGGGTCGGCATTGGTCTCTTCGACGCGTTAAGGATTGCGAGCGCTGGAGACAAAAAGAATGGATGACGCAGAATATGCAGCCATCGAACGCCGCGTCGAACGCTTCCTCGTCGTCCTGGGGGCGGCGATGACTTTGGCGGCTGGGATTGGATGGGGATTGCGCGCAGCCGCAGGAGCCGCGGTGGGAACGGCTCTCTGTTGGCTGAATTTTCGTTGGCTGCGGCTGGGCGCCGCGGCGCTGATTCGCCTGGGCCAGGCGCAGGCCACGCTGGAAAATCCACGCGTTCCGCCGCTGATACACCTGAAGTTCTTCGGCCGCCTGTTATTGCTGCTCGTAGTGGCCTATGCTATTCTCGCTTGGCTGCGATTGCCTGCAATTGCTTTTCTGTGCGGGCTGGTAGCGGTGGTGCCGGCCATCGTGCTTGAGCTTGGCTACGAACTTGTACACGGCCATCATCGCTTGAACGCTCACTAATTCCGATTCACACGAAAATATATACGCGGTTTCTGTCACGGGAGATTCATGGGCGAAGAGCAAATCCTGGGCGTCACAAAAGTAGTGAACGCCCTGCTGGGAAAGCCGGTGGCGGCGCTGCTCGCGCTTCTGCATATCGCTCCAGATAATCCCCAGTATCCGATCACGAATTCCTTCTCGATGGAATTGCTTGTCGTCCTGCTGGCCGTTCTTTTCTTCCTGTGGCTCAAGCCGCGGATTTCGGTTGATCGTCCCGGCCCCACGCAACAGACCATGGAACTCGTAATCACGAATTCGATGGGGATCGGCGTGAAGGACCTGGTGGACGATATCGTGGGACACGGTGCCGAGCGCCACATTCCGATTGTTGCCACAATTGGAATTTTCATTCTGTTCAGCAACATGATTTCGCTCGTGCCAGGATTCGCATCGCCGACGGCCACGATTACCGTCCCGCTCGGATTGGCAGTGATCGTTTTCCTGTATTACAACGCAGTTGGCATCGGGAAGCACGGTGGCCTCCACTATGCCAAGACGCTGCTGGGCCCCATGCCCAAGCTATTCCCGATCAACATCATCATGCTCGTCGTAGAAACCGTCAGTCATTTCGCCCGACTGCTGTCCCTTTCCGTACGGCTTTGGGCCAACATGATGGTCAGCGAGCTGCTGTACGTTTCGTTCTTGGCGCTGTCGCTCTCGGTCTTCGCATTTGCGAGCCATCTGAATCCTGCCGGCTACGCCACCGGCGTCGTGCCGGTCGCGATTCCACTGATACTGGCCTTATTGCACGTTTTTGTGGCTTTCCTGCAGGCGTTCATTTTTAGCATTCTGGCAGTTGTTTATCTCGGAATGGCCTCGGCGGAGGAGCATTAATCCGGCATTAAATGCTGTCAGCGTGAGGCCCGTTACCTCCCAAGGATTCGGGCAACCACCTCCTGGCGGCAAATTCATAACGAGGAGAAGACATGAGCAAGAAAGCAGCTTTGGTTCTGCTGGTGGCGGTATTGGCGCTGATGGTGGCGCCCGTGACGTTCGCGCAGGCGGCTGCCACAGCGCCGGCGACGACGAACTGGGTTGGCGTAGCGGCGGCAATCGCGCTGGGTATCGCGGCGGCGGGTTGCGGCATCGGTCAGGGATTGGCTACGGCGGCGGCTTGCGAAGGCACGGCCCGCAATCCGGGAGCCGGAGGCGCGGTCCGAATCGCGTTCATCATCGGCGTGGCGCTGATTGAATCGCTCACGCTGTATGCGCTGGTCATCGTTCTGATTAAGTAGCAACCGTTCACGGTCGAAAATCGCGCCCCGGTGTTCGCCACAAGCGAATGCTGGGGCGTTTTTTTTCCCTCATTCGTAGTGGCATCCGCTGCCGCGAATGCCCGGCGCCAATTCTCGACGCATCCCGGCTATCCGCCCGTGATTGATCGAAATTCGGTCTAAGTCCCGGTTTTCCCCAAAAAGTTCAGGTCTGCGGCGCTGTACTATAACTAAACTTTCGACCGGGTGCGCAGCCCGATTTACTTTGCTAGCGTATTTCTGCGGTCAAAAGCCGTGAACGTCTTTCGCCGGCGCTCCCGCGGGCGAACCGCTCTCCTGGCGAGAGCTGGACTGCTCTTTGAAAACTGACAATTCGATCTCTCCGAGCCCCGCTCTATCTAGCGGTGCGTGAGCTTCACGTATCACTGATCGCAAAAGAAGTGACACACCATGCAAAGTAATTTCTCGCCTATCTCATTGAAAACAAAGGAAAGCAGCACCTACAAAGTGTCACACTTTTCTTGGTCCGTTCTCCGCTCGCGGCAAGGGGAATTAAGGCGCGGCGTTAGTGCGGGAAGAGGGATTCGGCGGCGACCTTCGCGAGATCCAAAACTCGAGACGGCAGAATGCCAAGGTAGAGTGTGCCAGCCGCGGCGATAAAGAGGGCGATTCCGACAGCGGGCGCGACAGGCGCCGGTGTGTAGTCGCGGGACGGCGCCTGGAAATACATGGTGATGATCACGCGCAAGTAATAGTAAGCGCCAATCACGCTATTGATAGCGGCAATGACCACCAGTAGCACGAGCGCCCGGCGACCAACGTCGAGCGCTGCCTCGAACGCGAAAAATTTCCCGAGAAAGCCGCCCGTCGCCGGCAATCCGAGCAGCGATAGCAAGAACAGCGAAAAGCAAGCGGCCACCACGGGCTGCTTCGAGGCCAGACCGGAATAATCCTGAATCGAAAGGCGCTTTTCATCCTGCTGGCCGAGGTGCGTGACAATGAGGAACGCGCCGACCTTCATGAGCACGTACGCCGCGAGATAAAACAAGACCGCAGCCACTCCCAACACGCTGGAAGCGGCAAACGCGACGAGAATGTAGCCTGCGTGTGCGATCGAAGAGTATGCAAGCATGCGCTTCACGTTGGTCTGCACGATCGCCGCGAAATTGCCGATGCACATGGTCAGCACCGCGCAAACGCAGATCGCCCAGAACCACAATCCCTGCGCTGAGGCAAAGGACACGTAGAAAATTCGCACCATCAACGCGAACGTTGCGGCCTTGGGCGCCGAAGCCAGCAGCGCCGTCACCGGAGTGGGCGCGCCTTCATAGACATCGGGCGCGTAAACCTGGAAGGGCGAAACGACAACCTTGAATCCCAGGCCGACGAAAATCAGCCCGAGGCCGAGAACCGCGAGTCGCGGGAAGGGCGTGTTCGCCGTCAAAAGAGTTGCGAGTACGGATTGAACAGAGTCAATTCGCGTGGTGCCTGTGGCGCCGTACACCATGGCAATCCCGTACAGGAAGAAAGCCGTGGCGAACGAGCCGAGCAAAAAGTATTTGAGCGACGCCTCGTTGGACGCAGCTGAGCGGCGTCGGAATCCGACCAGAACGTAACTGGCGATCGAACTAATTTCGAGGCCTACGAAAGCGGTGACGAGTTCATTTGCGCCCGCGAGAATGCCCATGCCGACTGCCGCAAACAAAACCAGCGCGTAATACTCGCCGCGCTGGATATTTTCCTGATCGAGATAATCGAACGAGCCGAGGATGGCGAGCACCACGGCCACCAGAACGATTACGTGAATAAAGACGCTGAACGCGTCTGTGCTGATCAGATCGTCGTAGGCCATACCGCGGAAATGATAGGCAATGTGGACCGATCCGAGCGCCAGTACAGCGCCAACCAGCGCGACCCAGCCGAGCACTCGCTTTCGCGCGGCCCCGACGAATGGATCAGCAATCATGACGATGATGCCGAACACGGACAACACCACTTCCGGCATCAGCCGCTGCAGATTCATGAGCTGGCTGTCGGCAAACGGAATCACGGGCGCACCTGCCATTCGGCCACGGTTGTCGCGAGAGCCGGACGCACGCGCGGTGCTGCGACGTAGGGCACGTTTCGCGGGACCGCGTGTCGCGATGCGTCGCGCGCCCCGGAGGTCTGTTCGAGAACGTTGTTCACGGAAGCTTCCATACGTCGGGTGAAGAGCGGGGAAGCGATGCCCATGAACAGAATCGCGATGGCCATCGTCACCAGAATGATCCGCTCGCGCGTGGAGGCGTCCGGCAGCGTCTTATTTTTTTCAACGGTCACTTCGCCCAGCGCCACGCGCTGATAAGCCCACAAGAGATAAATTGCCGAAAGCACCGCGCCGCTGGCAGCCCAGGAAGCCCACGCATGATGGCTCTGGAAAGTGCCGATGAGGATCAGGAACTCGCCGATGAAGCCATTCAGCGGCGGCAGCGCGAGCGACGACAGCGAGATAAACAGAAAGAACGCCATCAGCACGGGCATCGGTGTCGCGAGCCCGCCATATTGCTTGATTTCGTGCGTATGGCGGCGGTCGTAGAGCATGCCGACGCCCAGAAAGAGCGCGCCGGTGGAAACGCCGTGGCTGAGCATCTGGAATACGGCGCCCTGAATGGAGACGGTGTTGAACGCGAAAATGCCCAGGACGACAAACCCGAGGTGGCTCACGGACGTATACGCCACCAGCCGCTTCAAATCGGTTTGCACCGTGGCGACCAGCGCGCCATACACGATGCCGATGATTGCGAGAACCGCGATCGGCTGCGCCATACGGTGCGCGGCTTCAGGAAAAAGCGGCAGGCAGAAACGCAAAATGCCGTACGTGCCGAGCTTCAGCATCACTCCCGCCAGAATCACCGAGCCTGCCGTGGGCGCTTCCGTGTGCGCGTCGGGCAGCCACGTGTGCAGCGGAAACAGCGGGACCTTGATTGCGAACGCTATGAAAAACGCACCGAAAAGCAGCAGCTCCGTGCGAGGCGGGAAGGAAAGCTGTCCCGACTGCATCATCGAAAGAATATCCGGGAGGTCAAACGTGCCGGCCTTGCCATAAAGCCAGAGAATGGCGACCAGCATCAGAATCGAGCCGAACATCGTGTACAAAATGAATTTTATAGCCGCGTAGATGCGGCGATCGTGGCCCCACATGCCGATCATGAAATACATCGGGATCAGCGTAAGCTCCCAGAAAACAAAGAAAAGGAAGAGGTCGAGCGAAACGAAAACGCCGATCATCGCCGTCTCGATGACCAGCAGCGCAACGAAGAACCCTTTGACGTTCTCGTGGATGGATTCCCAAGAGCAAAGAATGGCAATGGGTGTGAGGAACGTGGTCAGCAGGACGAGAAACAAGCTGATGCCGTCCACGCCGAGATGGTAATGAATCGAGTCACCAATCCAGCGGTGGAATTCGGAGAACTGGTAATCAGGGTTCGCTGAATCGAAACCGCGCAGCAGGAGCAGCGAGACCGCAAACTCGGCGAGCGATGCCGCCAAGGCGATCCGGCGAATCCAGACGTGGTCCTCCGAGCGCAGCATGAGCAGCGCTGCCACGCTGAGAAGCGGCAGGAACGTGATGACTGTGAGCAAGTAGCCCTGAGTTCCCACGTTAGTGCGCCACCCCCAAAATCCCAAACAAAAGCGCGGTAAAGCCCACGGCGCCCAGAATCACCCACGCGGCGTAGCTGCGCGTGTTGCCCGACTGCAGCTTGCGCGCCTGGCTACCCGATTCGCGCGCGACGGTCGCCGTTCCGTTCACGGTGCCGTCAATCAAGCCTTCGTCCACGACGTGCCAGAGGACATTCGTCGAAATCCAGAGCAGCGGACGAACGATCAGCGCGGCGTAGATCTCGTCCACGTAATACTTATTGAGCAGAAGCAGATAGAGCGCGTGCGCGCTTTGCGCCATCTTTTTCGGAATGTCTGGACGCTTAATGTAGAACCACCAGGCCACCAGAAGTCCGGCGATGCCAAAAAGGACGGGCCACCCCGTTAACGCGTGCAGCAAAGCCATCGCAGGACTTGCAGCTGAGTCGGTAGCGGCTGCGGATATCGCGTCGGATGCGAGAGCGGTCCCCCCAAAAACGGGCGCGAGGAATTTCTCGAAGTAGTCAGCTCCACCTACGAGCCTCGGCGCGGAAAACCATCCGCCGAAGATCGAAAGAAACGCCAGAATGACCAGCGGGATGGTCATGTTTCTTGGTGATTCATGCACGTGCACTTTGTGTTCGTCGTAGCGTGGCTGGCCGAAGAATGTGAGAAACAGGAGCCGGAACATGTAGAACGAAGTGAGGCCGGCTCCGATAAGAGCCATCGCAAAGAGAATTACATGATGATACCGGCCGGCTTCTGCGGCCTCGAGAATTTCGTCCTTGCTGAAAAAGCCGGCGAAGCCGGGGATGCCTGCAATCGCGAGGGTGCCGACGAACATCGTCCAATAGGTGACCGGAATTTTCTTGCGCAGGCCGCCCATTTTCATCATGTCCTGCTCGCCGCCCATGGCGTGGATCACGCTGCCGGCGGCGAGGAAGAGCAGGCCCTTGAAAAACGCGTGGGTCATCAAGTGGAAAATCCCAGCGGTATAAGCGCCCACGCCGCAGGCCAGGAACATGTAGCCGAGCTGCGACACGGTCGAGTACGCGAGTACTTTCTTGATGTCCGTCTGCACCAGGCCGATGGTGGCAGAATAAAGCGCGGTGATTGCGCCCACGATCGCAACGACGAGCATAGCAACCGGCGCGCGCGAGAAAAGCGGATTCATGCGCGCCACCATATAGACGCCCGCGGTGACCATTGTCGCAGCATGAATCAGCGCGCTGACGGGCGTGGGGCCTTCCATGGCGTCGGGCAGCCAGACGTAAAGCGGCAGCTGCGCGGATTTTCCGATGGCGCCGGCGAAGAGCAGCAGGCAGATCGTGGTGAGAACGCCCTCGGAGACCGGATTTCTCGCGGCGCTATCGAAAATTTCGCCGAACGCCACGGTGCCGAACGTTGCGAACACAAGGAGGATGCCGACGGTGAATCCGAAATCGCCGATGCGCGTAACGATGAAAGCTTTTTTCCCCGCGTCCGCCGCGGACTTCTTCAGGAACCAGAAGCCGATCAGCAAATAGCTGCATAGGCCGACGCCCTCCCACCCGACGAACATCACGATGAGGTTCGCGGCCATTACCAGCGTCAGCATGAAAAACATGAAAAGATTGAGATACGAAAAGAAGCGGTAGTAGCCGCCTTCGTGGGCCATGTATCCGGTGGAATAAATGTGGATCAGCATTCCGACGAAGGTGACAACCATCAACATGACCACGGTCAGCTGGTCCACTTGCAGCGCGAACTCCACGCGGAAGGGATGCGGCGTCGCTTCGCCGCCAACCATCCAGATGAAGTAGTTCCCGATGAAGGGGATCTGATCGGCAGCGAGGTGGGTGAATTCACGCACCGTTTCGGCGGCAGCCAGAAACGATAGAACCACGGAGCCGACGGCCACCGAGTTCACGGCCGATTGCGGCCAGCGCTTGCCTAATAGGCCATTGATCGCCGCACCCGCAAGCGGGAGCGCGAGAACGATCCAGAGATGGTTGAGTAGCAGCATTAGAGCTTGAGCAGATTGATGCGTTCAACGTTCAGTGACTGGCGGTTCTGCGCGAGCATGATCACGATCGCCAGACCCACCGCCGCTTCCGCGGCCGCGACTACGATTACAAAGAAAACAAAAACGAGACCATCGAGGTCGCCGCGCGCACGCGCAAACGCCACGAACGCCAGATTCACCGCGTTGAGCATCAGCTCGATGGACATGAAAATCGTGATGATATTGCGCTTGAACACAAACGCAATCACGCCCAATCCGAAAAGAATCGCGCTCAGCACCAAATAAAATGAAATCGGAACGGCGCTCATGATTCCTTCCTCGCTAGCACCAGCGCGCCCAGGATCGCGATCAGAATCAGGACTGAGGTCGCCTCAAACGGAAACAGGTACTGCCGGAAAAGCATCTCGGAAAGCTTGGCAGTGTCGGAGGCTTCGTTGGCGGAGCCCGCGCCGTTTGCGATCGCCGTGCCAACGGGAGAGTGAAACATCCAGTGGGCAATTCCCAGCAGCAGCAGGAAGCCCAGCGGAACGCCCCCGAATTTGGCGATCCTGCTGAAGTCCGTGCGTTCTTCCACACCCGCGTTAAGCAGCATAATCACGAACACGAAAAGAACCATGATGGCCCCGGCGTACACGATGATCTGCACCGCCGCGATAAACGGCGCGCCCAGCAGCAGGTAGAGAACCGCGAGCGCCATCATCACCAGCACCAGCGCAAGCGCGCTGTGAATCGGCTCGCGCGCCAGAATCAGCAGCACCGCGCCGGCAACGGCGACCAGTGCGCACAGGAAGAACATGATGATGGCGATGTTCATCCGCGCCTCACCCTTTCCTCAGCAGCGGCCAGACGATCACGAAAGCGGTAACCACCAGATTCGCGAGCGAAACCGGCAGCAGCAGCTTCCAGCCGAACGACATCAACTGGTCGTAGCGGAAGCGCGGCAGCGTGGCGCGCATCCAGATGTAGAAAAATAGAATGGCCAGAATTTTCGCCGTGAACCAGAAGGGCCCTTGTATGCCCGCCGCGATCGGAGGATAGAGGCAGATCAATCCGCCGCCGCCCGCGAGCAGCGTAACCACGCCCAGCTGGAGCCGCGCGATCCCGCGCATTTCCGAGACCGTGTTCCATGCGCAATACGCCGCGAGGAGCAGGAGACCAACGCTAGGCAAATAATTCTGCCAGGTCCAGCTTGCGGGAAAGGGTGAGAGCCAGCCGCCCAAGAAAAGAATGGTCGCGAGGCACGATACCGTAATCATGTTCGCGTATTCAGCCATGAAGAACATGGCGAACTTGAAGGCCGAATATTCCGTGTGGAATCCCGCGACTAGTTCCGTTTCCGCTTCGGGTAGATCGAACGGGACGCGGTTTGTTTCCGCGATGGCCGCAGTTAGATAGCAGAGGAAACCGATGAACTGCGGAAACACATTCCATTTGGGAATGAAATGCAGCCAGTAACCGGTCTGGCCCGTCGAGCCGTTCACGACTCCGCCGATAAGCTCGTTGAAATTGAAGGTTCCGGCGAGCAAGACCACCCCAACCACGGAAATCGTGAGCGACACTTCGTAGCTGATCATCTGCGCAGAGCTGCGCAGGCCGCCAAGCAGGGCGTACTTGCTGTTGGAGGACCAGCCAGCGAGAGCGACGCCGTACACGCCCATGGAGGTGATCGCAAACAGAAGAAGTAATCCGATGTTGAGATCAACGACCGAGAAAATCTGCTGCCCGTTCGGGAAGAGAACTGTCGGCGGGCCAAACGGGATGAGTGCAATCGTCGAAAGCCCGAGCGCCAGCGCCAGGAACGGCGCGAGCGTATAGACGAAACGATCCGCCGTCGGCGGAGTGACGTCTTCCTTGAAAAGGAACTTGATCCCGTCAGCCAACGGCTGAAGCAATCCGTGGGCGCCAACGTTGTACGGGCCCCAACGCGATTGAATATGCGCGATGACTTTGCGTTCGAGCCAGGTGAGGTACGCCAAGGCCGTCATCACAATAAACAGCAAGACGGCGATCTTGACTACCGCTGCCACCAGGACTGGGTGTTGGGAGATGAAACCCACGGCGTCTGTTTTGCCTCGTTCGTCGAAGTGAGCCTGGAACAGTAACGGCCCAGGGTGCCGCTCGTAAACAAGTAATCCTGTGAAGAGAAAATCGCCCCGACGGGAACGTCGTACGCCGCCTCGGGCGACTTGCTGGTTGCGGTGGCATGCTCCGAACCGCCCGCGAGCAGCGCCGCGGGCGAAAGATCGTAGCCCGCCACACTCTGCCGGATTTCATCGAACGCCGCTTCGGCGGTGCGCAACCGGATCGGCGTGCCGACCCCGAGCATGCTGAGCTGGTGCGAAAGAATGCGAAGCAAATCGAAATCGCTGCGTGGTCCCTGCGGATCAATCGAGCGATGCGTCAATTGCACTTCGCCTGCGGTATTCGTGAGCGATCCGTCCTTTTCGTATGTGGATGCAGCGGGCAGAACCACGTCCGCGCGCTGCGCTGTTTCCGTAAGGAACATGTCGTGAACGACCAGCAGCTCAAGGCCTGCCAGACGGTCGGGCTGCGCGACGCCAAATGTCTTCAAGGGATTTGCGCCGACCACATAGAGAGCTTTCAATTTGCCAGCGACTGCCAATTCCATCATTGCGCGGGCCGTGAGGCCCGGTGCGGCGGCAATCTCGCCGCCCCAGAGTTTGCCGAATCGCGCGCGCTCGGATGAATCCGATAGATGAGCGTAACCGGGCAGGCGGTCCGGCAGGATTCCCATGTCAGCAGCGCCGCGGGAATTCGCGTAGTCGCCGAGGGCCATGAATTTCGCCCTTCCGCCGAATCGCGCGGTGAGCGAAACGAGATCGCGGATTGCCGCGCCTTGTATATCCGCGCCAAAGAGAACAACGACGTCCTGTTCCGCTTCGAGCCCCGCCTTGAGCTGGACGAGCGCTTCCGTTGTCTTCGCGTCGAATTGGCCCTTCTCGGTTGCAAGCCAGCGCAGCGCTTCTTGCTCTTTGCCCTTGGCGACTTCAACCGCAATCTTGGCCTGGCGGTGAATCTTGCTCGGCAGGCCGTTGATCGCGTAGAGCTTCAAGCCGTGGTGGCGGACGCCGGTGCGAATTTGCCAGGCGACCAGCGGGTTTTGCTGCGTGACGTCGTTCGCGATCAGGAGAACAGCCGGCGCGTTGTAAACATCGGCCATCGTCGCCATCGAATCCTTGGCTCGCGCTCCGAGCGCGGCCGCGAGACCCACATAGTCCGCGGTGCGATGGTGATCAATATTGTTGGTGCCGAGCGTGACGCGGGCAAAGCGGTTCAGCAGATAATTTTCTTCGTTCGTCGTGTGATTCGAGCCGATCACGCCGATTGCCGCAGGGCCGTGCGTAGCATGCGCTTGCTTCAGTCTGCGTGCGACTTCCTCAAGCGCGTCTTCCCAGCTCGTAGGTTCGAGTTTTCCATTGCGGCGAACCAGCGGCTGGCGGATGCGCTCGGGGTTTGACGTGAAATCGTATCCAAAGCGGCCCTTGGCGCAGAGGAATTCGCCGTTGATGCCGGAATGGTCGCGGTTGTTGGCGCGCAGGATTTCATTGTTGCGCACGCTGAGCGTGGTCTTGCAGCCGTTGGAACAGTGCGCGCAGGGATTTCCAACGTAAGTCATCTCCCACGGGCGCGTCTGGTAGCGATACGTGCCGCTGGTCAGCGCGCCGACTGGGCAAATGTCAATGCACATGCCGCACTCTTCGCAGGCGAGTTCATCCGGCTTGTTGGGCAGGATCACGGAGAGCACGCCGCGCGAGCCGACGCCAAGCGCCTTCACGTCCATGCCTTCGTCGCACACGCGCACACAGCGGAAGCAGAGAATGCAGCGCGGCGCGTCGTAATAGACCAGCGGAGACCACTTCTGCTCGGGCGTGTGGAGCTTTTCCTCGATGAAGCGCGTCTTATCCAGGCCATACCGGAATGTCATGTCCTGCAGTTCGCACTCGCCGCCCTTGTCGCACACCGGGCAATCCAGCGGATGATTCGAGAGCAGGAACTCGATCATGTCCTTGCGCGCTTTGTGGACTTGTTCGGTTGTAGTCTTCACAACCATGCCGTCGGTCGCCACAAGCGTGCAGGCGGTCTGCAGCTTCGGCATCTTTTCCACTTCCACCAGGCACATGCGGCAGGCAGCCTGAAGCGAAAGGCCGGGGTAGTAGCAGAACGACGGGACTTCGATCCCCTGCGTCTTGGCCGCTTCGATTACTAGCGTGCCCGCGGACGTGGTCACCGCTCGCCCGTCAATCGTGAACGCGATCTGTTTTTGCTCTGCCATGGCCGCCTTAGTGCGCTCCGGCAATCAACTCTTCGGCACTGTTGTACGCGCATTTGCCGTGGAGATGATCCTCGAATTCGTTCCGCCACTTCTTCACGATACTGATTGTCGGCAGCGCCGCCGCGTCGCCAAGCGGGCAGAAAGTTCGCCCAAGCATGTTCTTTGAAAGCTCGTCAATCAGGGGAATATCCTCTTCGCGCCCGCCGCCTTCATGGAATCGGTCGAGTATTTTTCTCAGCCATGCTGTTCCTTCGCGGCAGGGAATGCACCAGCCGCAGGATTCGTGCGCGTAAAAATGCATGATGCGGCGCGCGAGGTCCACCATGCACGTGTCTTCGTCCATGATCACCGTGCCGCCCGAGCCCAGCATCGAGCCGATTTTCGCTACGGAGTCGAAATCCATGGCGACGTCAATCTCGTCGGCGGAGAGCAACGGGCACGAACTCCCGCCGGGGATGACGGCTTTCAGTTTCTTCCCGCCGCGCATGCCGCCGGCAACTTCTTCGATCAGCTTGCGGAGCGGAAATCCGAGCGGGAGCTCGTAAATGCCGGGGTGATTCACGTGGCCTGAAATCGAGTAGAGCCGCGTTCCGCCGTTTTTCGGCGTGCCCAATCCCGCATACCAATCGCCGCCCTTCAGGATAATGGCCGGGATGCTGCTCAGCGTTTCCGCGTTGTTGATCACCGTGGGGCAGCCATAGAGGCCGACGACAGCAGGGAACGGAGGCCGAATGCGCGGATAGCCGCGCTTTCCTTCGAGGGATTCCATGAGCGCCGATTCCTCGCCGCACTCGTAGGCGCCCGCGCCCGTGTGCGTGACAAGCTCAAAATCGAATCCGCTGCCCTGGATGTTCTTGCCGAGATAGCCCTTCGCGTAGGCTTCGCCAATCGCGGCGTCCATGATGTCAATGATGTAGCGATATTCTCCGCGTATATAGATGTAGCCCTGATGCGACCCGACCGCGCGCCCGGCAATGACCATCCCTTCGATCAACTGGTGCGGGTCCATTTCCATCAGCGGACGGTCCTTGCACGTTCCCGGCTCGCTTTCGTCAGCGTTCGCGAGGATATATTTCGGCTTGGACGTGTCCTTGGGTACGAAGCTCCACTTCAATCCGGTGGGAAAGCCCGCGCCGCCGCGCCCGCGCAGATTCGATTTCTTCACTTCGTCAATGATCTGATCGGGCGTCATCTTCAGCGCCTTTTCGAGCGCATGATAACCCTCGTGCTTGCGATATACATCAATCTTCGTGGAATTCGGCACGCCGAAGAGCTTGCTGATCACGGGTACTTCACCGGGGGCGCGATCATGCAAGGCCCCGGCCGTAACCGCTGACGGCTTCGGCTTCTTACCGTCCTGGAGCTGCTCGAAAATTGCGTCCACCTTGTTCGCGTCGAGGTCCTCGAAGAAATCGTAGTTGACCTGCATAGCCGGGGCGCCGGTGCAGGCGCCGATGCATTCCACTTCCTCAAGAGAAAACGTGCCGCTCGCCGAGACTTCCTTATTCCCGATGCCGAGCCGCTTCTGGACGTGCTTGTAGAGTTCGTTGCCGCCGCGCAGCATGCAGGAAATATTGGTGCAGACTTGAATGTGATTCCGCCCGGCGGGCTTGCGCCGGAGCATCGAATAGTACGAGAGCGTTTCCTCTACCTGAATGATGTTCAGGTCCAGCCGCTTGGCGATTTCCTGAAGAATTTCATCGCCCAGCGAACCGAACTGGTCCTGGGCGTAGAGCATCATGGGAATCAGTGCCGAGCGCTTGATCGGATAGCGACCGGCAAGCTCGTTGAACTTTGTTTCCAGCGGTTGTGGCAGTTGCATGGTCCGGTTTTCGGTCGCGAAAGCTAGCGGTCCACTTCTCCAAGAACAATGTCGGTGGTGCCGATGCATGCGACCACATCGGCGATCAGTCGGCCTTCACACAGCTTTGGCAACGATTGCAGATTCACAAACGACGGCGTTCGGAATTTCACGCGGTACGGCTTCGCGGAACCGTCGCTGGCCATGAATACGCCCAATTCACCGCGCGGCGATTCGATGCACTGATAGACCTCGCCCGGCGGCGGAGCAAATCCTTCAGTGAAAATCTTGAAGTGATAGATCAGGCCCTCAATGGAAGTCTTCATCTCCTCGCGCGAGGGCGGGATGATGCCCGGCGCCTCGGCGCGGAAGGGCCCCTCGGGAGTAATTTTGTCCATCGCCTGGCGGACGATCTTGATGCTTTCGCGAATCTCCGCCACGCGAACCTGGTACCGCGCGTAGCAATCGCCCGCGGTTTGCGTCTGAATGTTGAAATCAAACTCGTCGTAGCTCGAATACGGAAAAGCCTTACGAACGTCGTAGGCCACGCCGCTGGCGCGCAGCAGCGGACCGGAAACGCCGAGCCCGATTGCATCTTCGGCGCTCAGATTCCCCACGCCTTTCGTTCGCGCCATCCAGATGCGATTCTGCGTCAGCAAAGTTTCATATTCGTCAATGTGTCCCGGCAACGCATCAATCACGCGTCGCACGCGATCCAGCCAATCCGGCGGCGGTTCGAGTGCGAGTCCGCCGATGCGGAAGTAACTGGTCATCATCCGTTGGCCGGAGACGTACTCGTAAATCTTCATGATCTCTTCGCGCTCGCGGAAGCTGTAGAGGAATACCGTCATCGCGCCAAGATCAATGGCGTGCGTCCCGAGCCAGACGAGGTGCGAGCTGATGCGCGTCAGCTCCGTGAGCAGCACGCGGATGTACTGCGCGCGCTTCGGGACTTCGATCCCGATCAGCTTTTCGGCGGCGAGGCAGAAACCCAGGTTATTCGAGAGCGGCGCAAGGTAATCAATTCTGTCGGTGAGCGTGATGCACTGCGAATACGTCTTCGATTCGCAAGATTTCTCGATCCCCGTATGCAGGTAGCCGATTTCAGGCCTTGCCGTGAGGACGATTTCCCCATCGAGTTCCAGCACCACGCGCAGAACTCCGTGCGTGGACGGGTGCTGCGGTCCCATATTAAGGACCATCGGCTGCGCCGGGCCGGCTGGCGTCTCGATGATTGTCGTCTTCGTAGTCATAGGTCAGCGTTCGCCCGGCGAGTCTAGCGGAACCCCTCGACGGGATAATCCTTGCGAAGCGGATGTCCTTCCCAATCGTCCGGCATCAGGATGCGGCGAAGGTCGGGATGTCCCTGAAACCGAATGCCGAAAAGATCGAAACTCTCGCGCTCGTGCCAATTGGCCGTCGGCCAGATGGACGTCACCGTCGGTATGGTTGGCTCCGCACCCGCCAACCGAACCCGCAGGCGCAAACGCAACCCCCGCTCGATCGAGAGCAGGTGGTAATTCAGCTCGAATCGCGGCTCCATCGGAAACCGGTCCACCGTCGTAAGGTCGGAAAGGAATGTGAACCGCAGGGAAGGCTCGGACACCAGATATTCGGCCGCGCGCACGAGGTGTTGCGGGGGGACGACAACGGTCGTTTCGCCTCTAAATTCAATCACTTCGGCGACGGCCTGCTTGTCCCAGTCCCTCAGCTTCTGTAAGGCGGCGTTCTTGCCGATTTCTTGCGATTCCACAATGAATCCGATCCCGGACGGGCGACTAGCTGTCCCAGTTAAGCGCGCCCTTCTTCCAGAGGAATATATAACCGACCAGCAGGATGACAATGTAGAGCAACATCTCCACAAAGCCAAACACATTCAACTTGTGGTAAACGAGCGCCCACGGATACAGGAAGATCGCCTCGATATCGAACAGGATGAACACCAGCGCCACCATGTAGAAATGAACCGAAAAGGGCTGCCGCGCGTCGCCCGTGGGGGCAATTCCGCATTCGTAGGGCTGGTCTTTTTCGCGCGAACGCTTGTGCTTGCCGACCACCGTGGAAAGGGTGATCAGCAGGGCGGCGAGTCCGGCCGCCAGTATAAACATGAGCAAAAGCGGGCCGTAGCTATCGAGGTAGTTGCTGTTCATTTTAAACGCGCTGCTATAATAGCGTTCGAGAGTACACCGGTCAAATGAACTCCCCAAGAATTTATTTGCCCGCGCGGCTCACTTCGCGCGGCCTGGAGGGAATTGGCAGGCGATGAGTTCCGGATTTAACACCGATGTCCACGTGGGCGAACATGTTTTCCACGTGCAGACGGAGGACCGGGGTCCCAGCCACCCCGTTATTGACACGGCCGTGTATCAGCACGGTCGAATTCTGCACCGCCAGGCCTCGAGTTACGACGAATTCGCGGCATCCGCCGAATTCAGCGCGGAATCGCTGCGCGAGCGGGTCCATGAGCAGCATAAAACCGTTATCGAAGACCTGCGCGCGGGGGCGTACGCTGCGGAAATCGCCGCGGCGCTGGAGCTTGCTGTGCGCACGGGTGGAATTCAGGTGCAGCTGCTGAATCCGACGTCATGGCTGTCGGCGGGTAACGTGTCGCTGGACGTGGAAATTGTGCGCCGGGCGGATCGACGGCCGCAACCGGGCGCTCAGGTCGAGGCCGCGATCGAGGGCGCTTCCGTAGCATCTCACCACGCGGGCACGAGCGACGATCAAGGCCGCGTGCGAATTGAATTTCCGCTGCCGCCGCTTGGAAAGGGTGATCTTGCGCTCGTCATTCACGCGCAAGTGGATGGTGGCAAGGACGAAATTCGGTTCGCCATGCGCTCCCGCGCGAAAGAATGACCGTCACCATCAACGGCGAACGCCGCGACATTCCCGACGGCCTGAACGTCACTGCTCTGCTCAATCACCTTGGCATGTCAACCGGCCGGGTGGCAGTGGAGCGCAACCTGGATATTCTTCCCCGCGCTCGTTGGCAGGAAACACCGGTGCAATCGAACGATAGCTATGAAATCGTGCACTTCGTTGGCGGGGGCTAGACCTCATCTCGCCGTGCAAGTTTTGTCATTCCGAACGGAGTCGCGCGTCTTCGCTTTTCCCACCGCGCAGCGGTGGCGCGTGACGCAGTAGAGAAATCTCTCTCCAGCGCCGATTGCTACCGGCGATTCGATTTCGCATTGATGTACTTCTTCCACGGCTTCCAATAGTAGTTCGGCCAGCCGTTCGTGACGCCTTTGTGGTCCTGCGACGGCACGTTCACGTGAACCAGATCAACCTGTCCGCCTCCGGGCGCCTTGCTGAACTCCAGGATTAGGATCGAATCAGCGTCACCCGGCTTGAAATTCACGCTGCGCCAGGTCTGCACGATCATCCTGTTTGGGACGATCGCAAGATTGCGCCCGCGCAGCATCTTGTTCCACGCCGTGAACGCGCCTCCGACTTTTCGGCTCAGCTTCGCTTTTCCGCCGCTAGCCGCCGAGTGTTTCTTTGAATCGAGGTACATTTCAAACAGTGTGGCGGGCGGCGCTTTGAACCGAACCGATTGCTGAATGGTTTTCGTCATGATTTCTCCGCGATCGCCCTTAAATTCCCGGCAGCAGGTGGCCCATCTTGTTCTGCTTTGTTCGCAGGTAAGCCCGCGAATGATGGTTGGTGCGCGGGCGGCACGGAATTCGCTCGACCACGCGGATGCCGGCGCGCTCGAGCTGCTCGATTTTGTCGGGATTATTCGAAAGCAACCGCACCGAACGCACGCCGAGGGCTTTCAGCGCCTCGGCCGCGAAATCGTAATCGCGCGAGTCGGCCGCGAAACCGAGTTTGCGATTTGCTTCCACCGTATCGAGGCCTTCGTCCTGCAGCTCGTAGGCTTTCACCTTGTTGATCAGGCCGATACCGCGCCCTTCCTGCGGCAGATAGAGCACGATTCCGGATGCCGCCTTCGCAATCGCGCGGAGCGAAAGCTCCAGCTGCGCGCGGCAATCGCAGCGCTCGGAAGTGAAGACGTCTCCGGTCAGGCACTGCGAATGAATTCGCACCACCGGCGCACGTCCAGGCTTCAGCTTGCCGTGTTGGATCGCCACGGCTTCTTCATCTCGCCCGCGTCCTTTGATTCCTGCAATTGTAAATCGTCCAAAGCGCGTGGGCAGATTCGCAGTCGCCACCACTCGCACTTTCCTGGTCTGCTTTTTGTGTTTCATGGAAACCCAGCATTATAGCAGGCTGAGGGGAATCATCGCCGGGCGCCCAGGCGCGCGGCCGCTCGATTTGAAGTTGAGGTCGAACGCCTTGTGGCGTACGCTTCAAAAATTAATCTGTCGCGAGGACCAGCGAATTGACGCCTCAGGAATGGCAAAACGTGAAGGCAATGCTCGCTTCGGCCCTCGAGCAGCCGCCGGAGCAGCGAAAGGCCTTCCTCGATCGATCCTGCAGCGACCCTGCCATCCGCCGCGAGGTGGACTCTTTGATCGCTGCGTACGAGAAGGACACACTCGATTCGTCCGCGGATCCAAACCTAAGAAACGAAGATGTGCTCAAGATCGGATCCAAGGTGGGCCTCTACGAAATCGTCTCGCCGCTCGGGTCCGGCGGCATGGGCGTGGTGTATAAGGCGCGCGACACGAAACTTGGTCGTTTCGTCGCGCTCAAATTTCTTCGCGGAGACGAGCGTGATGGTAACGCGGCACGCGCCCGCCTGCTGCGCGAAGCGAAAAATGCCTCCTCGCTGAATCATCCCCATATCGCGACGATCTATGAGGTGGGGGAGAGCGGCGGGCGAGCGTATATCGCCATGGAGTTTGTCGAAGGCCGTCCGCTCAGCGAAGTGATCCGGCACGATTCCCTTGCATCCGAGACGGCAACCCGTTACGGACTCGAGATTTCCGCGGCCCTTGCTCACGCGCACGAGCGCGGCATCGTCCACCGCGACTTGAAACCCGCCAACGTAATGATCACGGCCGCAGGAATCGTGAAAGTTCTCGACTTCGGACTCGCGAAGCGTCTCCCGGAAGCCGATTTGTCGGGCCCGACCCTTTCGCAGGAGCCGCTCTCTCAGCCGGGCGCTGTGGTCGGCACTCTTCTTTACATGGCGCCGGAAGCTTTGCGCGGAGAGCCCGCCGACGCACGCACCGATTTATGGGGGCTGGGTGCGGTGCTATACGAGATGGTGATTGGCCGTCCACCCTTCGACGGGCGCACCGGGTACGAGATATCGTCGGCGATTCTGCGCGAGTCGCCGAAGCCTTTTCCTGCGCACGTTCCCCTGCGATTGCAAGCGGTAATTCAGCGCTGCCTGTCCAAAGAACGCGAGCACCGGTATCAGCGCGCCGGCGAAGTTCACGCCGCGCTCGAAACGATTGGCGCAGACGTGCTCGCGTCGCCGGCACCGCAATCAACCACGAGCACGCCAGCCGCCGCGCCACCGGTTGGCCGCCGCAATCTGAGGATATTTGCGTTTGCGGGCGTCGCGATCATCCTAGTCGCCGCGTGGGGTATCTACGAGCTGTTGCGTGGAAAATCGGCCCCGCGCGCGCCCGCTTCTTCCGACCAATGGACCCAGATTACGGACTTTGCCGATTCCGCCACTTCGCCCGCGCTTTCAGCCGACGGAAAAATGCTCACGTTCATCCACGGCCCGAGCACCTTTTTCGGGCCGGGAGAAATTGACGCCAGGGTCCTGCCCAATGGCGACCCGGTCGAGCTGACCCACGACGGCAGACTGAAAATGAGTCCGCAATTTTCGCCGGACGGTTCGACGATTGCCTACACGGTCTATACCGCGGGAAATTGGGACATCTGGACGGTTCCCGTCCTTGGTGGTGACGCCCGGAAACTGTTCACCAACGCCGAGGGCCTGCACTGGATCGAACCCGACCGCTTACTTTTTTCTCAGATCATCACCGGCACCCACATGTCCGCCGTCACCTCGGGTTCGAGCGGCGGACCTCGCCGCGACGTCTACGTGCCCCCGCGCGAGCGGGGCATGGCGCACCGTTCCGTAATTTCGCCCGATCACAAATCGGTACTGATCGCGGAAATGGACAACGGAGGCTGGTTGCCGTGCCGGCTCGTTCCGTTTGATGGCTCCTCGGCGGGAAAAATTGTCGGACCGGCGGACGCCGCATGCACTCACGCTGCGTGGTCCCCGGACGGAAATTGGATGTTTTTGAATTCGGAATCCGGAGGTCGGTTCCATGTCTGGCGAATGCGTTATCCGGATGGTCACCCGGAACAGCTGACTTCGGGCGCCACGGAAGAGGAGGGAATCGCGGTCGCTCCTGACGGCGGTTCGTTCATCACCTCGGTAGGCCAGCGCGAGAGCACCATCTGGGTTCGGGATGCAAAGGGTGAACACCAACTCTCTTCACAGGGCTTCGCCGAACGTCCGCAGTTTTCACGCGACGGAAAGAAACTCTACTACCTGGTCCGACGGCACGGATTGTCCGGCCAGTTTACCAGCGGTGAGTTGTGGGTTGCGGACCTCACAAACAACCGCAGCGAACGCGCGCTGCCGGGATTTGAGGTCGCCGGCTACGATGTGTCACCGGACGGCAAGCTAGTCGTGTTTGCCACGACGGACAAGGACAACACCCCCGCCCTCTGGTTAGCGGCCCTTGACTTGGAGTTTTCTCCTCGGCGGTTCGTATCTCCGGTCACTGGGGACCAGCCCTATTTTGATTCCGCCGGAAATATCTATTTCCGCGCGAGCGAAGGCAATCAAAACTTCATCTACCGGATGAAAATGGACGGCACCGATCGCCGGAAGGCGTATCCGAATCCAATTCTGGAACTGCAGGGGATTTCACCGGACGGGAATTGGGCGTCAGTTTGGGCCGCGACGTCCGGCACGGAGGCGAATAACTTGGCAGTGCCCCTCAGTGGACACGGGAATCCCGTTACGATCTGCACGGGATTCTGCGGCGGAGAATGGAGCGGCGACGGAAAAATATTCTCGATTCGTCTTCTCGGCATGGATGGGGGGTACACCGTGATTGCGAACGTTACGCCCAGCGGCTTACCGCCGCTGCCTCCTGACGGCGTGCGGACTCGCGCGGATATGGAGCGGGTGAAGGAGGCGAAAGTCCTCGAAGGTGGTCTCATTCCAGGCCCGCTGCCCGGACTTTTCGCCGAACAGCGCGAAGAGGTTCACCGCAACCTCTATCGCATCCCGCTTCCCTAGCTCCTTCGCTTTCGTTTCGCACGGCTGTGTGTCGAACGCTCACCGACTCCGGAATGTTGATGCATCCCATCAATACTTTCCGTAGAACCGTGCACTCCAAACATTGATAGAGTTACGCTATGGGAGCCGCTCCGGCGCATATGGTGAACCCTGGTCTGTTTGAGGGTTACGAGACGGGGAGCTTTTATGACGAGATGTTTTCGTCCCCCGGGCACCCTCGCCCCCAATACACCAAGCTTTTCCAGAAGCTCGCCTCCATGGCGCCTACGCAGTTCGAGGAGCGGCGGAAACTCGCCGACCTCTCGTTTCTGATTCAAGGGATTACGTTTACCGTCTATAGCGACGGCCGCGGCACCGAGCGCTTGTTCCCATTCGACCTGATTCCACGCATCCTTCCCCATTCGGAATGGGAACACATTGACCGGGGCCTCTCGCAGCGGGTGATGGCGCTGAACCTTTTCCTGCAGGATGTGTACGGAAAGCAATCCATCATCAAAGACAAGAAAATTCCGCGCTGGCTGATCTACTCCTGTCCGAATTTCCGGCGCGAGGTAATAGGTGTCGAGGTTTCTCGCGGCATTTATACCCACATCTGCGGCATTGACTTGGTCCGCGATTCCAAGAGCGGCGATTTCTACGTGCTCGAAGACAATGTTCGCACGCCGAGCGGAATTTCCTACGTTCTCGAAAATCGCCTCGTGATGACGCGCACGCTACCCGACGCATTTCAAGCCGGTGAGGTTCTTCCCGTCCATCATTATCCGGCGGAACTTTCAAGGATTCTGCGCAGCATTTCGCCGCGCGGCGAGGCCGACGCGCAAATCGTTCTGCTGACGCCCGGCATCCACAACAGCGCGTATTTCGAGCACAGCTTTCTCGCGCAGCAGATGGGAGTGGAACTCGTCGAAGGACGCGACCTGATCGTGGATGGCGGGATCGTTTACATGAAGACGATCCGCGGGCTGCAGCGCGTGGACGTGATTTACCGCCGCGTGGACGACGAGTTTCTTGACCCCCTTGCGTTCCGTTCGGATTCCGTCCTCGGCGTTCCCGGCCTGATGGGCGCATATCGCGCCGGCAACGTGGCTCTCGCGAATGCCGTTGGCAACGGCGTCGCGGACGACAAGGCGATCTACGCTTACGTGCCGGAATTCATTCGCTACTACCTTGGCGAAGAGCCAATCCTGAAAACCGTGGAGACTTTTCTCTGCGCGAATCCGAAAGAGCTTGCATACGTGCTGGAGCATCTTCCGCAGCTGGTCGTGAAGGCCGTCGGCGAATCGGGCGGCTACGGAATGTTGATGGGCCCCGCGGCTGACCGCGCGAAGCTTATGGACTTCGCCGATCGCATTCGCTCGAATCCGCGAAACTACATTGCACAACCGGTCGTGGGCCTCTCTCGCGTGCCGTCCTATGATCCTTCAACGGGCAGCGTGGCCGGCCGCCACGTTGATCTGCGTCCGTATTGTCTCTACGACGGGGAGAAAGTGACGATCGTACCCGGCGGGCTGACGCGCGTCGCCCTGCAACCGAATTCCCTGATTGTGAATTCCTCGCAAGGCGGCGGCAGCAAAGACACCTGGGTTTTGCGGGGAGAGGACTGAGATGCTTTCGCGGATCGCCGAATCGCTCTTCTGGCTGGCGCGCTACATCGAGCGCGCCGAGGATACCGCGCGCATTCTGGACGTGAATTACCACATGCTGCTCGAACAATCGCAGCAGTCCTACCGCCTGCGGTGGGAGCCGCTCATCATCATGGCGGGCGAGGAAAAGCTCTTCCGCAAGCTCTACGACGAAGTAAACGCTGAAAATGTATTCGAGTTTCTGGCCTTCAGCGAGGAAAATCCGAGCTCGATTGTCCATTGCATTTCAAAAGCCCGCGAAAACGCGCGCACCATTCGGGATCGAATTTCCCGTGAAATGTGGGAAGACATCAACGGCTTGTACTATACCGTGACGCGATTTCATCCGCGCGAGGAGATCGAGGCAGGTCCGCACCGCTTCTGCGACAAAATCAAATTTGGCGCGCATCGCTTTCACGGAGTGACGGATGCGACCCTGCCGCACGATGAAGGCTGGGAGTTTCTGCGAATCGGCTGGTCGCTCGAGCGCGCGGAGATGACCGCTCGGCTTGTGGACGTGCAATACCACAATTTGCTCGACGCTCTCCCGTCGGTAGGCGCGCCGGATAATCATCAGTGGATGGCGGTGCTGAGGTCCGTGGGCGCGTATGAGGCCTACCACCGCGAATATCACTCGGCGATCGAGCCTGAGAAAGTAGCCGAAATGCTGATTCTGCATCATCAACATCCGCGCTCGATTCGATTCAGCGCTTCCGAAGTGCAGGCAGGGCTGCGAGCCGTGAGCGGCAGCGGAGTCGGCGGTTACGGCAACGAGGCCGAAAGGCTGGCGGGCAGGGTGGTCGAGCGGCTGCGATACGACAGAGTCAGTGAAATTTTCAAGCAGGGTTTGCACAGTTATTTGGATGAGCTGTTACGGATGTGCGGAGCGATTGGAGAAGACATTGCCCGAACCTATTTCTACTACGCGGTGGTCGCATGAATAGATATCGCCTGGTGCATACGACTGACTTCGTTTACGACGGACCCGTTTCGGAGAGCTATAACGAAGTCCGCCTGCGGCCGATTCACGACGAGCGGCAAAGCTGCCTCTCGTTCCGCCTCACGACGACTCCCGCTTCGCGCGGAACCGCGTACCGCGACGCTTACGGAAATTGGGTGCATCAATTCAACGTACTCACCGAGCACCGGCGTCTGAGGGTCGAGGCAGAGTCCGTGGTTCTCGCGCATGGCTCTTCGGAGGCGACTGCCGACGCGACGACGCTCGCCGAATTCGATTCGCAGAGCGATCAGCTGGACGAGGAGCACTTCGATTTCCTGGCGCCGACGGGTTACGTGCCCCATCTCGCGCAGCTGCGCGAAATCACTGAAGCGGCCCAGAAATCGTGCGATGGCACGGTGGCTGGATTTGCGCAGACAGCGTCGGATCTGATTCACGAGCGCTTCCGCTACGTGAAGGGCGCGACGCACGTGCACTCCTCGATCGAAGACTCGATGAAGGTGGGCGCCGGAGTCTGCCAGGATTTCGCTCACGTGCTCCTTGGCGTGGTGCGAATGCGCGGAATTCCCGGGCGATACGTTTCGGGCTACCTGGTCCCCGGCAGCACGGCCGCGCCAGAGGCAAAGCAAGAAGACGTGATCGGCGGGCAGGCGTCGCACGCGTGGGCGGAAGTCCTGATGCCCGAGGCGGGCTGGACAGGTTTCGATCCAACGCTTGGTAATCCTGTCGGTTTGCGGCACGTCCGGATCGCGTATGGCCGCGACTATGGAGACGTGGCTCCCGTGCGCGGAGTGTACAAGGGCCACGCCGGGCAGAGCCTGTCGGTGGACGTGCGAGTTCGCCCGGCGATTGATGACTCCGGCACCGAACAGCTCAGCAAGATCACGGTTGGAGCAGTTGCACCGCCTTCGGTCCTCGAGCGCCCGCAGCAGCCGGCACAGCAGCAGCAGCAACAACAGCAGCAGTAGATTCGCGCTTCCGTCCAGCTGACCAGCCGAAAAGGACATTTCGGGGTGGCCCCGATGTGTGTCGATTAGAAACGACGTGACTCGTGATTCGTGACACGTAACTTGTGAATCGCGAAGCGTGATCCCCTCGGCGTCGCATCCTACGATGACGAAGACCACCGAAATTGTGCGTCACTTCTTTGGTGCTACTTTTCTTTGTTTTCAGCGGGTTACGAGAGAAATCACTTTGCAGGGTGTGTCACTTTGTTTGTGACGCGGTGAGCAGTGGCGCGTCCAAAGCGCGGGATTGTGTCGCACCTACGGCGCTTGGGATTCGATAGCTTTGCTTCCCAACCCTGCCGGGCTGGGCCACCGTCTGCCGCGCCTACGGCGCTCATATAGAGGCGCTTCTGATCGCCAGTGGGTCGATTAGAAGTCTATGAAGCGCGTGCGGAGGCAGACACAGAACGAGGGATCCCCTCGGCTCCCGTTGGTCGCTCTGGATGCCGATGCTGGTCGCATCGTCAGTTGTCAAAGAACATCCGGCTCTCGTCGAGAGAGCGGACACCATGTCCGGGATCCGGCAGGGCCAAATACCGCCCCGACCGACGCTAATTCATTTTGCGAGGGTTGTCTATTGTGGGAACTACGCACGGCGGTGGTTCCATTACCAACATGTCCGGCTATCCGACCAATCAGGAGTTACCCTGATCGCTCTTCCGGCAGTGTGCACTCCGGCGTTGAAAATCAAAAAATAGGCCCTCCCCCCGGCGCGAAAAGCCGATGGAGGATCCCCTTCTTTTTAGGCTCTGGATTCGACGGGACGGCTGCCGTAACTGGTCCCGCGGAAGCGGCCAACGTGCCGCCGAGACTGTCCACATAGGAAATCAACGCTTCCATATCAGCAGCATTCACGCTCAACGGAACCATGCCGGCGGACTTCATCTGGGCAGTGGGCGCTTTCATAACGGCTGTCAATTCGGCTGGCGGATACTGGCTGGACGTGTGAGTCAGCGCTGGCCCAGAGCCGCCGCCCCCGGCCGCTCCGTGGCATCCGCTACAACCTTGAGAAGTAAAAACGCTCTTGCCCTTGGCGACAGATGCGTCGCTGGCCGAATTTCCCGGTGCAGTTTTCGATGGCGCGGCTGTTCCCGCTGGAGTTGGTGCAGGTGAGGACGGTCCGGCAGTCGAGGGCGCGCTGGCGGAGGCGGCCGGTGTGCTTCCAAGGCTGTCCACATACGAAACCAAAGCATCCATATCGTCAGCGTCCGGACTCACAGGGGCCATGCCGGCGGCTATCATCTGGGCCGTGGGCGCTTTCAGAATGACTTTCAATTGAGCTGGCGAAAACTGACTCGAAGTATGAGTCAGCGCTGGCGCAGGACCGCCACCTCCGACTTCTCCGTGACATCCAGCACAGCCTTGATATTTAAAAACACTCTTCCCCTGAGCGATGGTCGCGCCGCTGGCCGAATTTCTAGTTGGTGCTTTCGATGGGGCGGCCGTCGCAGGTAAGGGCGATCCGGCAGATGGGGGTGTCACTGCAGAAGCGGCCGACCTTCCCCCGAGGCTGCTCACATAGGAAACCAGAGCTTCCATATCGGCGGCGTTCACACTCAGCGGGGCCATGCCCCCAGCTTTCATCTGGGCAGTCGGCGTTTTCAGAACGGCTGTCAATTGAGCTGGCGTATATTGACCGGAAGTATGATTCAGCGCTGGCCCAGGACCGCCTCCTCCGGCGTCTCCGTGGCATCCAGCACAGCCTTGAGATTTGAAAATGGTCTTGCCCTGAACCGCGGTCGCATCGCTGGCCGAATTTCCCGCTGGTGGCTTCGATGTTCCCGCTGTCGAAGCAGAGGACGACCCGGAAGTTGCAGGTGTCGCTGCAGCGGCGGCCTTCGGTGGTCCCCGTTTTGCACTTGGTTGCACCGCGGCTGGCGCGGGTGAGGACGATGCCGCGGCCGGAGGTGTCACTGCAGAGGCGGCCGATGTGCCCCCGAGACTGTCCACATAAGAAACCAAAGCTTCCATATCAGCAGCGTTCACGCTCAGCGGGGTCATGCCGGCAGCTTTCATCTGGGCGGTGGGCGTCTTCAGGACAGCCGCCAGTTGCGCGGGCGGATACTGACTGGAAGTATGTGTCAGCGTCGGCCCAGAGGCACCGCCTCCGGCTTCTCCGTGGCATGCCCCACAGCCATGAGAATCAAAAACGTTCTTCCCACGGGTAGCAGTTGCACCGCTGACCGAATTTCCAGACGGCGCTTTCGAGGGTCCAGTAGTCGCAGCCGGTTCCGCTGTGGCTGGCGCACTGGCGGCGACCAAAGTGGGCACAACGCCCTCCGTCCACATTTTCAGGTGAGCTACTTCGGATGCGTTGTGAATTGTCGCGTGGCAACCGCTCGAAATGCACGATATCTGGTTCGTTTCGAGGGAGCCCATCGGCGCCATGTGGTTGAGATTCGCCTCAAAGTCGCGGGTGCCTGCATGACAGTGCAGGCACTGCAAGTTGTTGTAGGTGCCGTCTAAATGAATTGTCGCGGGTGGCGTACTCACGTACTCCATGTAAACGTACTTCAGGCCCTTGAGCTTGTCTTTCAAAGGACCGTACATGGTGTAGTCAGTATGGCACGTGTAGCAGGCCTCATTCGGCGGCACGAGGTGGTTCTGAAAATGTTGCGCGGGGATATAAATCTGATCTAGCACATACAGACTCTGTCCGTGAGTTTCCATGCTGTGGCACGAGATGCAGTACGCCGTCTGTTGGGAACGCCGCATATGAAAGGACATGCCCGCACCAATGCACAGCGCCGGAAGAACGCACAGGCCTACAAATGCGAGAATCTTGCCCGTGGCTCCCGCCGTGATCGAGGGACGCACGAGAAACACCCCGGCCAGCGTGATCGTCAGTACAACCAATGTGACGAGGACTCCGGTTAGTCCAAGCACAATTTCTCCTCGCCATTCGGAGTAGTACCGATCAGTTTCCGATGTCCATCCTCGCGTTTCATCCGCGGCTCTCGGCGGACGGGGAAACAGCGAAGACCAGCGAAATGAGATAAACCGCGATTCCCAGCCCTATCAGAATTACTCCGACGAACGCAAAGAGCAGGAACGAAAGCGGATGAAACCAGAAGAGGCTTACGATTTCCACGAGCAGCCCCAGAATGATCAAGCCGCTCGAAACTTGCAGAAATCGCCAGATTCCGATCGCACGGAGTTTCATTGCCGCGGCCTCCGCATTTTCAGTGACTGACTCCGAATGTGTTGTGAACCGCTTCGTGGCAACCGTTCGCTGTGCACGACAGCCGATTCGTAACAAGTAGCTATTCTTACGAGGAATGAGATCAATTGCTGTCCCAAAGTGCACACCAACGGCGCTTGGGATTCGATAGCTTTGCTTCCCAGTCCTGCCGGGCTGGGCCACCGTCTGCCGCGCCTACGGCGCTCATATAGAGGCGCTTCTGATCGCCAGTGGGTCGATTAGAAGTCTATGAAGCGCGTGCGGAGGCAGACACGGAACGAGGGATCCCCTCGGCTCCCGTTGGTCGCTCGGGATGCCGATGCTGGTCGCATCGTCAGTTGTCAAAGAACATCCGGCTCTCGTCGAGAGAGCGGAAACCATGTCCGGGATCCGGCGGGACCAAATACCGCCCCGACCGACGCTAATTTATATTGCGATGGCTGTCTATTGTGGGAAATACGTACGGAAGCGGCGCGATTTGAAAGCTCACCTGTCCGGCAATTCGGGTGGTGTCAATGGGTCGACGCAACACCCAGCTCGATAGCTATCTGGCAGAGTTTAAAGGGCAAAATTGACTGCCGGCGTCGATTCAAAGAAAACCCTGTCCTGGTTAGGTCTAATTTGAGTGCAGCCTAATAGATCGGTCTTCTCTGAAGGGTACTAACGGAACTACTGTTTAGAGGGTGTTGCATCGACCGGTTGAACCGGCACGACTAATCAGGAGTTGTCCTGCATCCCACAAACTACTTTTTTCGGGACCAGTGGTAGACGATGCCGGCGCCGATCAGCAGATTGTTTTGATGGTCGTTGGTGGCGTTTGCAAAAGTAGTGAGGTAGTAATCGAGCTGAATGACGCGCACCGCGAAATGGGAGGTTAGCGGGACATCAATGCCACCGCCCATACGAGTGGCGAACTCATAGGACCCATCGGCGAGGCCCGCCACTCCCCCTCCGGCGTGCGCGGCTCCCAACAGAATTTGAGCGAACGGCTGGGGTTTATGATCTCCGTCCAGCCAGGGCTGCGGAATTTTGTAGCGCGCTCCTGCCAAAAACGAAGTGAGGGTTAGAGAATCGCCTGCCACCGGTGCGCTGCCGGAGAATTCGGAACTGATATCAGCAACGACAGACCAGGGGCCATGAAAATTCCACGAGCCCGAAATTCCGCCGCCGTTCAGACCAAAACAGCCGCATTCTCCGGGACCGGCATTGGAGTGAACCCAGTGGTAAGCGGCTGCGGCGTCCCCAGAATACGAGTTCTGGGCCGCCGCGCCGGAAGCTCCTGCGAGTAATAAAATTGTTAAAAGCAAAACTGATCGCATATCTAATTCTCCTCGTCGCGCAAATCGCATCAATTGGAAGGAACCGAAACAATGGCTGACACGTTGCTAACGACGGTGTCTTCGAACGAGCCCCCCGTGGAAGCGGTGATATAGAGATATGCCACTGGCGGAGGCGTAACGTCTCCCGAGAAAACCTGGACGCCATCCATGGTCACGGTCATCTGTCCCTGAACGATCGTAACGACGTAGGCATGCGTGATGGGCATGCTACTGGATACGACAGCCGGTATCGTGGTGTTGACGAAGAACCAAGGTTTCTCAAATAGCGCGGTCTCACCGCGGCCTACGCCGATGTAGGGAACGGGCGGATCACCGGCATTCTCGTAAGTATCCACGGCGAACAGAAGCCCGGGAATGCCTTCCGCACCCAGGCCCATACCGAGCGCGCCCAAACTGGTGGGTGTGGCGCCAAGGGACGGGTCGCCGAGAACTACGGCGAAGCCATCGGCAGGAAGCGCACTGGGGTCGCTGAGGGTAACGGTAAAGCTAAGCTGGAGGTTGCCGGTCGAAATGAGCGTGGGCCAAACCATCTCCCCGTGCTGATCATTCGCGGCTGCGGTCAGTTGGTAGCTGCACGATGGCCCGGCCACGGCGTTTCCGAGGGCGGACCAACTCGCGTCGCAAAGATCGGGAACGCCGGCGACCGGTCCGACGAAAAGCCCCGCGGAGGCGCTGGTGACAGAGGAGGTTACTCCGTTGCTCACGACGACGTAAAACACGGAGCCATTGTCCGCATCGGCGGCCGAATCCAGGGTGTAGGTCGAGCTCGTGGCTCCGACAATCGCGGTGAATGTGGAACTGCCGGGGGCGGCTACGTACCACTGATAGGTCAACGGAAGAGAGGAAACCGCAGTGACCTGGTACGTTGCGGATGCGCCGACGTCAACATACTGCGTGACGGGCTGGCCCGTAATCTGAAGCAGAATCCCAGTGCCCACAGCGAGCGGCGCAGGTTGAGAGACGGCCTGTCCATACGGATTGGACACGATGACGTAGTAAGCGTCCTGATCGTTAGCGGTTGTCGTGGCCGTAGCAGGAACGTTGTAGGTTGCGGATGTGGCGCCGGCGATCGGGGTCCCGGTCGTTTGTCCCGCGGGAATTAGATACCACTGATAGGTGAGCGTGGGTGAGCCGGTGGACACGACGCTGAAGGAGGTCGTACCGCCAGCGGCGACCGTCTGGCCTGCGGGCTGAGTGATGATGGTAGGTGGAACGTTCCCCGCCGTCACAGTGAGTGTAGCGTCGGCGCTGGTAAGTGGGCCGCAGGCGTCGGTGACGGTCGCGTAGTACTGCGCTCCGTTATAGGTAATGTCCACGGCTGGTGTGACGTAACTGCTGGACGTCGCGCCGGGGACCGCAACGCCTGTCCCGCCACCAGACGGGATTTGATACCACTGATAGGAAAGGTCACCTACACCCTGGGCCAAGACTGAGAAAAGAGCGGTCTGGTCCGGATGTAGCGAAAGGCTCGCGGGATTCGATGTGATCGAGGATCCTACCGCGACGGCAGCAACGCTTGAGGTCACGCTTCCGACGCCGTTGGTGACAGTGACCGAATAATTGCCTGCATTCGCGGATCCGGCCGAAGAAACTGAGTAACTTGAGTTCGTGGCGCCGGGAATTGCGGTCCCGTTCAGATTCCACTGATAGGTTGAGGCGTACGAAGCGGTCACGGAAAGCAAAATGTTGCTGCCGGTGCAGACATGTTGGCTGGTGGGTTGAGTCATGATCACCGGTCCGCTGATCGTGACCGTAGTGGTAACGAAAACGGAGGGCTCGTCCACGCTGGTGGCGGTAATGTTGTAGGTTCCGGCAACGGTGGGAGAAGTCCACACGCTTCCGTTGAAGCTGCCTACATTCGCGCTCCAGGTGAGATTGTCCGTTGCGCCGCCGGTGGCCGTGGCGTTAAACGCAAGCTGGCCGGGAGCGATGGTCTCGTTAGCCGGGGTAATCGGCGTGATGACCACGGGCGTCGGCGTGACCAGACACGTGGTGGAAGCGACATTGCCGTGGGAATCGGTGACCGTCAGCGTGTAGGTTTTGGCGGACGTCAAAAGTGGAGTGGGATAGGACCCGCCACTTACGGCCGAGGTGGTAATGTCCGAGCTCCCGACGCCGGTCGAACCAATTACCGCGGTGCCGTCCGTGAAAGTGGGCACTAGCATCACGGACGAGTTGTAGGGCGGCGTTGACGAGCTGGGGACGATGCTCTTGGCCATGGGAGATTGAACGGTGAGAGTTGCAGGCGAGCTTGTAACTGAGCCGGAAGAGTTGGAAACGACGACTGTGAACACGGCCCCGCTATCGCCTGCTGCGGTTGGCGGCGTGGTGTAGCTGTTCGAAGTAGCGCCGCTAATCAAAACTCCGTTTTCATACCACTGGTAGGTGATCGCGCCGGGTCCAGGACTGGTCGCCGTCACGCTGAATGTTGCAGTCTGGCCCAGAGTCACGGTAACGCTCAAGGGCTGAGTGATCGTGGGAAGCTCAGGCTTGTACCCTTGGAAACCGCCGTTGCAGCCAGAAATATTTATCAAGCCAAGAGTCAGAACCAGAGACCCCAACACCTGAAGGAAGAGTTTCTTTTGCGATGGCGTGCCATGCGAATGCGCGAGCGCTCGGTTCCGGCGGCAGCGTGCGCCGCGGGACACCGACCCACTCGACGAGAGAGCCCTGGGTAGAAAGCTGGCGAAGCGGCGAGGGACAGACATACTGTCCGAACCACATGCAGGCAATCGTTGCATAGCAAGAAACTCCCTATCTGACTATACCCAGCTCAGCAGGAGTCAACACAAGAAGGGCAGTTGTCGTTGCGCAAGTAGTTGATGGCGACTTCGCGGCTGTCGAGGCGGGCCCGTTTTAGGCGCGTCCCTTTCGGGACAGAAGTGCTCCGGAAGCATCATGTTGCGGGCCCGAATCACGGATCGCGATCAGCGCTCAATCGTTGGGAGCCCAGTTCGTTTCCAACCTGGGCGGCTGCAGCAAAGTTTGCATCACGACGCAATACTGTTCCGTCTTCTCGCGCAGCGCGAGCAGTTGCTCCGGCGTTGCCGTGGGAGCAATCACGTTGAAGTTCACCCGAATGCTTTCAAATCCGACCGGCACGTCTTTCGAAATTCCGAGAGTTCCTCGAAGATCCAAATCTCCGTCCACGGCTACCTGAATGCTTTCAGTGGGAATACCCATTGCGGCAGCGACCATCTGACAGGTGATTTGAGCACAAGCAGCCAGCGCCCCGAGCAACAGATCTCCCGAACACGCGCCACTACCGGCGCCTCCAACGCCCTTGTGCGCTTCGGCCTGGTAGATCGCGCGCCCGATATCAACGGAGCATGCTACTGGAACGTCGGTCTGCGTGCCTTTGGCCCGCATGGTAATTCGCGACGCATTCGGGTCTCTGCGGTACTCCTCTTTCAGCGGCTTCTGAAGCGATCGAAGATCCATGTTGACCTCGCACTTTGTTTCAACTGAATTTGGCTCTGCGCCCTATGCGCAAGCATACTTGAAACGGCTCTAGCGAAATGCTAAGGTTCCGACTTGCGGGCCACACGATGCCCAAATTCGTAATCGAACGCGAGATTCCGGGAGCCGCAAATCTGTCCGATGCTCAATGGCGGGAACTCGCCCAAAAATCAGTCAGCGCCCTGAAAAGCATGGGCCCGGACATTCAATGGCTCCATAGCTATGTCGCGGGTGACAAGGTGTACTGTGTTTACCTTGCGCCGGATGAGACGACGATCCAGGAACATGCGAGGCGCTCCGGGTTTCCCGCCAACCGAATCACCGCGGTACGCCGGCTCATTGACCCCTCGAGCGCCGAATAGGGCCGCCGGAACTAAGAAGACAAAGACGCAACATCGGGCGTCAGCGCTTCTGCAATAGCTTCCTCGACCGACAACCCCCATCCTTCGAGCCAAGCCCTTCCGCCCGCTGCGTTGCTTAATAACTGCCTCGCCGAATCGAGACTCGCTTTCAGTTTCACTTGTTCTACCGGCGTGAGCGGTGCGCCGATATTTTGGCGCAGAGCCGCCGCCGCGCCCGCCAATCGCAAGGCACGCTCGGCATGGTCCTGAGCAGCCGCCGAGATCGCGAAGCTTTCCAGCAGGCGTGCGATTCCTCGCTTGTGGTCCAATTCCTGAAAGATCGCGAGGCTTTCTCGATAGAGCGCGCGCATTTCGCGATAATCACGCTCCTCCATGGCCAAATTCCCGAGATCGGCGAGCGCGCTGGCGATACCCCAGCGGTTTTCAAGTTTCCTGAAAATTTCCAAGCTTTGCTCGTTCATGGCGCGCGCCACATAAAGCTCTCCCTGATCGCGCGCAACATCTCCCTGATAGTTTAGTGTCCAAGCAAGCCCCGTGTCGTCCCCCAAATTGCGGAAGACTGCGACGCATTCTGCATACAGTTCGAGCGCCTGGTCGTAATCGCCTTCGAGTTTGGCGATATTTGCCAGATTGCTCAGGCCCCGCGCGATGGTTGTCTGGTCGCCGAGCTGGCGCCATTCGGAGAGGCTTTGTTCAAACAACGAGCGCGCACCGCTTATGTCGCCGCTCTCTCGGGCGGTGACCGCCAAGGCATTCAAAGAAACAGCAGCGCCTTGTTTGTCGCCCAATTGACGCGCGATCTCCAGACTTTCCCCCAGGAGTTTCTTCGCGGCAGAGTAGTCGCCCTGACGATCTGCCAGAACTCCGGCGGCGAAAACCGCTCGGGCGCGGGTTTTATTCGCCGCTGCCGATCCCGGAAGCTTGAGGAGTTTGTCGAGCCACATCCTTCCTTCGGCCAGGTATTCCCGAACTTCCCAGAACCGAAACATGGCGGCGCCGAGACGCAGTCCCCATTCGGTTTCTTCATTTTCGAGCAGCCACTCAAGGCTGGCGCGAAAATTATCGTGTTCCACGGCGAAGCGTGCCAGCCATTCCGCTTCCGCGCCGCTTTGCGCGGTAGCACCTTCCTCGGCCAAGACTAGACAGTAGGCAGCGCGCGTGCGCTTCGCGAGGGTTTCCTCTCCACTGGCCGCCAGCTTTTCCGAAGCGTATTCGCGAAGCGTTTCGAGCATCACGTAGCGTGACTCACCCTTCGGTTGCTCGATTTGCTTGAGAAGACTCTTGTCCACGATGGATGACATGCCGTCGAGCAAATCCAAGCCGAGGTCGGCCTTGGCGTCGCAAACAGCCTCCGCGCCCTCGAGCGTGCATCCCCCTACGAACACCGACAGTCTTCGGAATAGCTTCTGCTCGGCGGCACTTAAGAGTTCGTGGCTCCAATCCATCGCCGCGCGGAGCGTCTGTTGCCGCTGGGGCAGATCCCGCGCGCCACCTGTCAAGAGTTGCAGCCGGCTTTCCAGTCGCGTTCTCATGGCGGAAGGAGATAGAACTTTGACGCGCGCTGCCGCCAGTTCGATTGCGAGAGGCAAGCCATCCAATCTTGCGCAAATCTCTGCGATCGCCGACCCGTTTTCCCGGTTTAGCTCAAAATCGGGTTTGGCGGCGACCGCGCGTTGCACGAACAGCGCCACCGCCGGGGACTTTGCGAGATCTTCAATGCTGAGCATGGTCCGTTTATCCGGAAGTGCGAGAGGTGGGATGGGGAATTCGCGCTCTCCGTAAACGTGCAACGCCGCGCGGCTCGTCACCAGAATTTTGAGGTGCGGTCCGATCGCCAGAATTTCCGCCACGGTGGATGCTGCCTCAATCAGGTGCTCGAAATTGTCCAGCAGCAGGAGCGTGGGGGCGCGCAGCGTATCCTGTAAATACTTCTCGAGTATCTCCAGTGGAGATTGGCCTCCAGCCTCGCGGAGGTTCAGTGCCTGAACAATGACCGAAGCGACCTGTCCCGCATCGCTCAGCGCAGAGAGCGCCACGAAGTGAATGCCACCGGGCAGGTAATCAACGAGCCTATTCGCAACCTCCACGGCGAAACGCGTTTTGCCGATCCCGCCCGGGCCCGTTACCGTGACAAGACGAACATCGTCTCGAAGCAACAACTCCTTCACCGCCGCTACTTCCGTTTCTCGCCCTACAAAACCTGTCCGCTGGACGGGAACGCTGACGCGTCGCGACTCTGGCTGAGGTACCGGCTTTTCCGCAAAGCGATCGCGGATCGCTGCGAGTTCCCGGGCGAGATCCCGAGTGGAGACATAGCGTTTTTCGGGTTCCTTCTCCAGGCACCTTTCAACTGCCCAACATAAGGGAGCAGGAGCGTCCGGATTTTGTGATGCGATCGGCTCGGCATGATCGCGGAGGATCGCCGTCATGGTCTCTGCCGCTGTGTTTCGTCGAAAGGCGCGTTTGCCGGTCACGATTTCGTAGAGCACCAGGCCGAACGAGAACTGATCCGATCGGAAATCCGCAGGATGACCGCCGGCCTGCTCCGGTGACATATATCCGGGCGTTCCGAGAATCGAGCCCGGCCGAGTCTCCGACGCCGTTAGCGTGGTGTTGTCTCCAGACGCTTCGCCAGCGGGCATGTTCTTCACCAAGCCGAAGTCAAGGATCTTGACGAGCCCGTCGTGGGTCACCATCAGATTCTCTGGCTTCAGGTCCCGATGCGCGATGCCAGCCTCATGCGCTTTGGCCAGCCCTTCCGCAATCTGCGCAGCAATGTCAATCGCCTTTCGAATGGGCAGGCCGCCGGCACCGAGCAGCTGGCGCAGCGTCTTTCCTTCCACCAGCTCCATCGCGATGTAATGGATTGGACCCTCTTGCCCCAGCTCGTAGATGGTAATGATATTGGGGTGATTGAGAGCGGAGGCCGAGCGCGCTTCCCGCTCGAAGCGGCGCAATTGATCGCCGTCGGACGAAAAGGGGCCGGGCAGAATCTTGATCGCTATAGTGCGTCCGAGGCGCGCGTCGCGCGCGCGATACACCACACCCATGCCGCCCTCTCCGATGCGCTCAAGAATCTCGTACTGTCCGAGTCTGGTGCCGCTCTCTAGCACCTCAGTGCCTTCCTTTTCCGGACTTTCCAGGAAACTGCCGCCTCCCTGGTCGTGTGCTGCGATTAGCGACTCGATCTCATCGCGCAGCGCCGGTTCAGTGCAAGCCTGGTCCAGATAAGCGCGTCTCTCTTCTGGCGTCTTCTCCAGGGCAGCGGCAAGGACATTTTTCACTTCTTGCCAACGTTCAGGCGTCACGTCCCGTGGTTCCTTTCCAATTCACGACACGCCCGCGCAAATGCGATCGCTGATCCCGATCGCGCAGCCGACCGGACTAGACTTGGCGTGCTCGATTCTGGACCACGTTGGAGTCGCAATTGCCGTTCGAGTGCGACTGCCTATCAGCGAGCCGAGGCGGGGAAGTTTTTCACGAGCCAATCTACAGCAAGCTTGGCGTAGGACTCCGCGAGCGGGCCAGGCGTCAAATAGTGGCTCGCGCCCTTAACCCAGATCAAGTCGCGCTGCGGCGACGCCGTCAGGCTGTCGTAGATCTTTTGAGCGTTCGGCGGGAGCGCAAGCTCGTCCTTATCGCCGTGAATCACCAGCGCCGGAACCTTGATCTGCGGGCCGAACTTGACTGAGCTGGGCGCGCTCGGATCGCTGGGCGCCCCGAAGTAGCTGATCAGCGCCTTGGCTGTCGCCATCACTGACACGAAGCCGGGAAACCAGTTGTCAAACCCGACAGGTTGCTGCCCTTTGCCTTGTGCGACCAATTCGCGCGCGTGCCTGAGCGTGTCCTCCAGGCGCCGCTTGTCCGCTTCGCTGCTCCGAATTTGAAACTCCAGGTAGGGTGATGGTATCGAAGCCATGAAGCCGACGGCCTTGATCGCGGGATCTTTTCGCTCAGCCACATACTGCGCCATACGAGCGCCGCCAAGGCTGATGCCCAGAACCGCGATTCGCGCGTAGCCCTTCGATTTCGCGTACGCGACGAACGCCGCGACATCCTTCACCGAGTCGCTGTATTCCGAGTAGGCGTTGTTGTACGAAGCGCGCATGTTGCCGACCAGAAACGCGTAGCCGTTCTCCGTCAGCAGCTGAGCTAGAGGGCCGTAATCATGTGCTGGAAACAGCGCCGCGCCCGTTGTGCCCCCGGGCACCATGAGAACCAGCGACTTGCCAGTCTTCTGCGGCTCCCACAGCAGGCCCTGCAGCGCAACTTTATCTTCAGCCTCAGCCCAAATCAAATCCAGCCGGTTTTGCGACCGCGCAATCGGAGTGGTTGTCATGGCCGAGACTATATTCCAGTCATACTCGTTCGATCAAGGATTTGAGGGGCCGGCAGGACGAATCGGGAGTAATCCTTCCCCTGCCCGTTGTATCAGGCGGACTGATGTGGTATAGTGGCCTTGCGTTTGTTGCTCTTGTCAAACCTTTAGATTTACTTCAGGTCTGCGAGTCACACACTTGCAGGCCTTTTTTTATTGCCTGAAGGCTGGGAACGGCTCCAAATAGCTCAAATAGAAGAGAGAAATAAATTGAAAGAACAAGGAACAGTGAAGTGGTTTAACGCAGCGAAGGGATTCGGATTCATCCAGCGCCAGTCCGGCGAAGATGTTTTCGTTCACTTTTCCGCCATCACGGCGGACGGGTACAAATCGCTGAACGAAGGCCAGGCTGTTGAATTCGAAGTGACCACGGGCCCCAAGGGCCTGCAGGCTTCGAACGTCGCCGCTCTGTAATTCGTGAATTGGGGGGCGGATCCGCCGTTGGCGGGTCCGCCCCTTTTTCTTTGCGGGTGCCCCGTGCGAATTACCAGACCGAACTGTTCTCACTGCGCTTGCTGTTGTGCGACTTGCAGCTCCCGGGCGCGAGCGATCAGTTTCTTGAGTTTTCCTTCGACCGATGCATCCCCGATGTGCTCATCTTGCAGAATTCCATCCGGGTCTATCGTAAACGTATGCGGAATGGCTTCCACGCCGAAGAGCTTCGAGATCGGTCCCGTGAATCCTCCGTCGCGGTAGTTCAACCAGGTCATTTCGTTTTTTTCGACGTAGTCCTTCCACTTTTGCTCATCAGGATCGAGGCTGACGCTTACAATCACCAGCGGCTCTCCCTCGAATTTCTTCGCGATTTCCCGTATGTGCGGCAGAGCTTCGCGGCAGGGCTCGCACCATGTGGCCCAGAAGTCGAGCAACACCACCTTTCCTTTTAGGTCATCCAGCGCGATGCGCTGGCCGTTGAGGGTCGTAACGGCAAACGCCGGCGCCATTCGGGCCCGTGCAAGTTCGGGCTCGTCTATAAACCGGAGCGCCCGCTGCCGATTTGGATCGTCGGCCTGCGAAAGCTTTACAAATCCTTGAAACTGCGCTTTCGCCGCATCGTCCTGGTTTAGATACGCGAGCGCGCGCCCATCGAGAAACAGCGCTGATGGAAAATTCGGGGCCGCTGCGAGCGCCAGGGAGAGTTCGTTGTGCGCCCGGGTGTACGTCTCTTCTTTTTTCTTGCTGATGGCCTCATCCATCAGGACCACAGCGAATTGGTAGTGCGCGATCGCTGCCTCCTTGCCAGGCGCGGCCTCCGTGATCATCTCCTGGGCAGCAGTTTCGGCGGTCTTCCAGTCGGCCAATTCCATACCGTACTTGATCATGTTTTTCTGGCACGCCAGGCAGCGGCCGCCGTCCTGTTTGTCAGCCTTCTTGAAGTCGTCCACTGCGGCATAGATCATGTGGCCGCTCAAATCTTTGATGGCGTCCTGAAAAGTCTTTTGTGCCTTTTCGTTCGCGGGCCCTTCGGTTTTTTCCTGGCTCAACAAGGGCGCTGCCACGCAGAAAGCCATCACCACGGCTAGGGCGTATCGCATGCCACCTCCTCGCTGCGGTCGAAACTTGCCAAGTGTTATCATCTGGCTACGTTGTCGGTCAAGTATCCCTAACGGCGCTAGAGGTGAGCTTCTGAACACCAACCAACTATTGCGGCGTTCGTGTTTTCGGCTTGTTCATTCGCATCACTGGGGCAAACGCCAGCGGGGGGCGAAAAACTACGATTCGCGCAATGTGTCGTTGGAGCGAAACCGCGCGCGCTACAAATGCGGCGTGCGTTATGCCTTCAACCCACGCTGCCAGAGCGCGCATAGGGCGGTGTTGTAAAGCGCGAGCGCGGTCGTAATCTGACCCAGATGATTGTCGTGGGTCGAGAGATAGGCAGCTTTACGCATCACGTCCGGATGCAAGTTTCCTTCCGTGGAACAATCAATGATCACGACGCCGTCTTTCACGTTGCGCACCAGGTCCGCCTCGGACTGCGCGGGGAATGCGGTCACAATGATGTCAGCTGTCTTGAGATACGCTTCCCGGTCCTCGGGCCGTGTCTGCGGATGGATCATGAGCGCGGTCGCCCCGATACGCATCAGCATACTTTGCAGCGGAATGCCGATGCGCGGCGAGCTATTACAGATCGCGACGGTCGGACCGCTCTGCCGGGCATCGCGCGGAAACATGTTCTTAATCTCGACGTGGTCGTGCAGCAGAGTGAGGATCGCTTTTGCCGTGCAGGGCACCACGCCTTCGTACTTCTCTTCTTCGTCAACGCTCTTAATGTTGAGCGCCATTCGGCCGGTATTCTCGACCGTGAGCCCTTCGATATCCTTCTCCGGCCGAACGCGCCTCAGAAAATAATCCTCGGTCTTGCCGTACGGCGCCGGGAAAAAGATAAATGTCCCGTAGATCTTGTCGTGGACTTGCGCGCCCATGAGCAGCAGTTCCAGGGCGTCGGCGCTCTGCGCTTCCTCGACGCGAAAATCCAGGCCGAGCTGCCCGAACTGCTTTCTCATGTAGCTGGCGTAGCGCCGGGAGCCACGGTCAACTTCTACGTTAGGCACGCGCGGCATAAACGCGGCAACGCGGATCTCGGCACGGTCGAGGCCGGTCTTTTCAACCTGCGCCAGCTTCTGTTCCGCCTGAGCGAACACTTCCTCGGCCGCCGCAATGCAATTCAATCGCTTGTTCTGCGGAACTTGCTGCGTCCAGCTCATGTCAGGCGCGAACGAGCTTTTGCCCGTCTGCCGCATGTTCACTGTGTCCATGGGTGGAGTTGATTATCGCGCGGAGGGCCCCCTATGACAAAGCTCTTAGCATGGGTCGGGATCACGGCGATTCTCACAAGCCAGTCATCTTCTCCAGGCGTTCCGGGTATCGGGCGCCTTCTACCTTGATCTTCGAGGCGGCGCTATCAATGTCGCGGAGGTCTGTGGGCGACAGTTCGACTGCTGCTGCGCCGATGTTCTCGTCGAGGCGGTTCAGCTTTGTCGTGCCCGGGATCGGGACCATCCACGGCTTTTGGGCGAGTAGCCAGGCGAGCGCGATCTGAGCAGGGGTCGCTTTCTTCCGCTGCGCGATGCTGCCGAGCAGGTCAATCAGTGCCTGGTTTGCCTTGAGAGCCTCCGGAGTAAAACGAGGGAGGGTGCTGCGGAAATCGGAACTATCGAATGTTGCGTTTTCTTTGATCGCGCCCGTCAGGAAACCCTTGCCGAGGGGGCTGTACGGCACGAAACCAATTCCGAGTTCCTCTACGGTCGGTATCACTTCCTTCTCCGGGGTTCTTGTCCACAGCGAGTACTCACTCTGGAGAGCAGTGACCGGCTGGACGGCGTGGGCGCGGCGAATCGTCTTCGCGCCTGCCTCGGAGAGTCCGAAGTGCTTGACCTTGCCTGCTTGAATCAGTTCCTTCACAGCGGCGGCGACGTCTTCGATCGGGACGTTCGGGTCAACCCGGTGCTGATAGAGCAGGTCAATGGTTTCCACCTTGAGCCGCTTGAGCGAGCCTTCGACAGCTTTCTTGATGTGGTCCGGCCGGCTGTTAAGGCCGGCCACGCCCGGCCGATTGTCGCCGCCACTCAGGTCAAAGCCAAACTTGGTGGCGATCACCACTTGCTCGCGAAACGGAGCTAGGGCTTCGCCTACCAGCTCTTCGTTCAAGTACGGGCCGTAAACTTCGGCGGTGTCAAAGAACGTAATGCCGCGTTCCACGGCAGTACGGAGAAGAGAGGTCATTTCCAGTTTGTCTTTAGGAGGGCCGTAGGAAAAGCTCATTCCCATACAGCCGAGTCCGATGGCCGAGACTTCCAGATTGCTTCTTCCAAGTTTGCGCTTGTGCATTGCTTCTCCTTGGCGGACCGCCGGGCTCGAAAAGTATACACTCCGGCGAACGCGAGGCAATTCGATACAAGGTTTGCCGCGTCGCTTTACATCGCCGCCCGCATTGGCTAACTTAGCCTCAGGATTTCCACAGGGCGGTTTGCGAGGGAGATGGGCAGACTCTTAGAGGGAAGCGACCTGCTGTTTACGCTGGTCCTGAAAGTTGGCTGGGCGGCGGCGCTGGCGGCGCTGCTGGTTCGCTTTCGCTCGTTCCGCAAGCTGGTCTTCACTGAAAATCGCGACTCCGACCAGAAAGTGATGTTGCTGCTTTTCCTGGTGCCGCCGCTGGCGATCGGCGCGATGCTGCGCCTCGTTGCGGGCTACAAATTTTTCGATTTGACGCTCGAAGGCTCATTTCTGATGGGTCTGATCGGCGGCAGGATTGTCGGTCTGCTGGGCGGATCGCTGATCAGCCTGCTGCCGTTTGGATTTCACGAATGGCTGGCCGCGCCCATGGCCGCGCTCGTCGGTTTGCTGGCCGGGGTGATCCGCCAAGCCATGCCCGAAAAAGAAGACGTCTGGCATTTCGGGCCGTTTATATTTCTGAACATTCCGCAGTGGCTGGTGCGATTGATACGCGACCGAAAGGGCGATTGGGCGATGTTGCCGCTATTTTGCTGCGCGGCGCTTGAGGTAGGCCTGATCACGCTGGGAGATTTTGTGCCGTCGCGCTGGTTATTCTCGATTCATCCAGAGAATTGGGGTTACGAAGCGCTTGTGGTGCTGTCTTCCGTGATGTGCGTGGCCATCGCCGTCAAGATATGGAACAACACCCGCATTGAAATGAACCTTGAACAGAACCAGCAGCACCTGCTGAAGGCGCGCATGGACGCGTTGACCAGCCAGATCAATCCCCATTTTCTGTTCAATACGCTTAACACGGTTTCTTCGTTGATTCGCTTCGATCCGGACATGGCACGCGGCGTGGTGCTGAAGCTTTCGAACATCCTGCGGCGTTTGTTGCGGAAACACGAGACGTTTGTGCCGCTGCGCGAGGAGCTGGATTTCATTGATGACTATCTCGATATCGAGGTGATTCGCTTTGGGCGCGACAAGCTTCAGATTTTCAAGGAAATTGACGAGGAGACGCTAGACGCGTTCGTGCCGAGCATGTTGCTTCAGCCGATCGTCGAGAACGCGATCAAGCATGGACTGGCACCGCGCCTCGCAGGGGGGCAAATCCACATCCGGACGCATCGCCGCGACGGCCGGCTGGCCATCGAAATAGACGACAATGGAATGGGGATGACGCCCGAGCGGCTGCTGGAGGTTTACGGCGGGGGCATCGGGATCAGCAACGTCCACGAACGGTTACGGCTTCTCTACGGGGATCAATTCGAAATGGATATTCGCAGCCAGGAGGGCGAGGGCACGCAGATCCGGATTGAAATCCCGGAGCTGGCCACCGTGGAACCTGCAATCCTCTAAATACAAGCACCACGGCGCGGAAAGCTGCATTTCAATTTTGGGAGCGTGGAACGCTCCGTTACAGGAGAATTCTTTGGCGGCTTCGGAGATCCGTTGGTCCGAGACCTGGCATCTGGCGATTGAGGCTCTGCGCGCCAATCGCGTGCGCGCCGCGCTCACGATGCTGGGTGTCGTGATTGGCAGCGCGTGCATCGTGCTCGTGGTCACGGTGGGCTTGACCGGCCGCACATTCGTACGCCGCCAAATTGAGGGTGTGGGATCGAATATCGTGTTTGCGTCGCTGGCGCAACAGAGCGCGTCGCAGACCATCGCGTTGGGCGATCAAATTTCACTCGCCGACCTCGACGCCGTGCGCCAGGAAATACCGCAGGTGGTTCGCGTGGCCGGGACCAATGACATACATTCGTCGGTGGTGGCCTCCGGGCAGACCTGGCCGGTGATGCTGATCGGAGTGACGCCCGAGTTTCAGCTAATTCGCAATCTCATAATTCCGCGCGGCAGGTATCTTGATGATGCCGATTTCTCGAGCGTCAGCAAGGTCTGCGTAGTTTCCGAACATCTCGCGGAGATCGCTCTGCCTGGACAGGACCCGGTCGGGCAGAACATCCAGGTTGGTGAACTGACGTTTACCGTCATCGGTGTTTTTCGCGAACGCGTTGACACGTTCGGCCAATCGGAGATCCGCGCGGATTCGTTGCTTGTTCCGCTTCCAGTGGTCCGTTATTACACCGGCGACGCTTTCCTCGAGACGCTCTACGCGCAGGCGAACCGGCCCGAGAATGTTCCGCTGCTCACCGACAGAGTCGGCCAAGTATTGAAGAGCCGCCACCGGCCCGAAGCGGAGTACGACATTCAGAATCTGTCGTCCATTTTGGATACTTCACGCCGCATTTCACTCGCGCTGACGATTGTTCTGCTGCTGATTGCGCTAATTGCTCTGGTGATCAGCGGCATAGGGATCATGAACATCATGCTGGTCACCGTGACGGAGCGCACGCGCGAGATCGGGATTCGCAAAGCCATCGGCGCGCGCCCGCAGGAAATCCTCTACCAGTTTCTGTTTGAAGCGATACTGATCAGCGGAGTCGGCGCGATCGTCGGAATCATGCTGGCCGTGGCGATCCCGTTTTCCGTTTACATTCTCGCGAGATTCCTGCCGCTGCCCGAAGGGCTTTCGATCCCCGTCTCGTGGGTGTCGGTGGTATTGGCTTTTGTGGTGTCCTGCGCGACCGGCGTGCTCTTCGGATACCTGCCAGCGCGGACGGCCGCTCAGCTTCAGCCCGTGGAATCTCTGCGCTTTGAATAGACTTCACAACTTTAGCAGGCCCAAGCTTCTGCGGACAAAACATCGGTTGACTTCTTCCACGCGGCTCGCGAGTCCTGCTTTCCCGTAATTCGATTGATGTACTACAATGCTGCGCATGAGCACTGAGGCTCATCCAGTCACATATTCCGTTGTTGTGCCGCTCTACAACGAGCAGGAAAGCGTTCCGCAGCTTTACGTCAAGATTATTGATGTGATGGACGCCATCGGCGACTCATTCGAGATCGTGTTTGTGGACGACGGAAGCCGCGACGGCACCCTCCGGCAACTTTCGGAAATCGCACGGGACGACGGGCGTGTCCTTGTGGTGTGCCTTCGCCGAAATTTTGGACAGACGGCCGCGCTGAAAGCGGGCTTCGATCATTGCCAGGGTGAAATCATCATTTCGATGGATGGAGATTTGCAGCACGATCCCGCGGAGATTCCGAAGTTCATCGAGAAAATCAAGGAAGGCTACGACATCGTCAGCGGATGGCGCGTGGCGCGCACGGATGCGTGGCTCACCCGGCGATTACCCAGCCGCGTGGCCAACGGCATCATGGCGAAACTTTCGCGAGTCGATTTGCACGATTTCGGAACGACGTTCAAAGCGTATCGCCGCGAGATCATCTCGGAAATAAATCTGTATGGGGAGCTGCACCGGTTCATTCCGGCGCTGGCGAGCTGGGCGGGTGCTTCCATCGCCGAGGTGCCCATCACGAATGTTCCGCGCAAGAGCGGAAAATCAAATTACGGCATATCGCGCACGATTCGCGTGCTGCTCGACCTCATCAGCGTCAAATTCCTGCTGGACTACTCGACGCGGCCCCTGCAATTGTTCGGCCTTGCAGGGCTGATAGGACTTGTCGGCGGCGGAGGGATTGAGTTCTGGGCCTTCGTCCGCAAGGTCTTTTATCATGAGAGCTTGATGGTAGAACACGGGCCGCTCCTATTGCTCGGAATGGCGCTCGTGATCGGTGGCGTGCAATTCATCGCCATGGGCCTGATCGGAGAACTTCTGGCACGGACGTACTACGAAGCGCAGAACAAGCCGATTTATTCCGTGCGCGAGCTCGTCGGTCGTCGAGGCGGGAACCCGAGACGCAGCGAGCCTCCTCGAACAGCCGGCGCGGCCGGCCGGTAGAATGACGCCCGAAGGCCCTTCCGCGGCCGGGCCCCGCGAACCCGCCGTAGAAACTTCGTCTCCTGCACGGCCTGCCGGGAAAATATTTTGGGTTCTGGTGCGAGTGGCGATCGCTGGCGTCCTGCTGGCTTATCTCGCCAAGTCCGGAATGATCGACGCGCGGGCGCTGTCTCGGCCGTTCACCGCGTGGCCCGTTGCACTCGTCGCAGTCGCTTTGATTTTGATTGATGTGTCGCTGATGGCGCTGCGATTTTCGTTGCTCTTCCGACCGCTCGGTCTCATGATTCCGTGGGCGAAGTCGTTTCAATTGACGCTGGTCAGTTTCTTTTTCGCGCAATTTCTGCCCGGCGCAGCCGGCGGAGATTTGGCGAAACTTTTCTACGCCGCGAAGGACAATAGAGGGCGCCGCTCGGAAATTGTTACCGTGTCGCTTTTCGATCGGGCGATTGGAATGTTTTCGCTGTTGGTCATGACTTTGCTATTTGCACCGGCGTTTTCCAGGCTTGTCACCGCGACGCCTTCTCTACGCGCGCTGGTCGTAACGACTGCGGTTCTGGCGGCGATTATATTGGCTGGTTTTCTGGCTTGCATCTTTTTTCAGTCGCTAACCGAACGGATTGCGCGAGCGGTGTTCGGATTTCTGCCGTGGAAGGAGTGGCCCGGGCGGGTGATTCGAACTGTCGCGTCATACCGTCACAACATCGGCACGGTGGTCACGGCGTTCGTCATCTCAATCGTGGCCAATTCGTTGCTGTTGATCGTGATGGTGCTGGCAGTTTACGTTTTGAATCCTGCCGGTCTGGATTTGAAGATGATTCTCGTAGTTCCGTTGGGTTTTGTTGCGAATAGCCTGCCGTTCACGCCGGGCGGGCTGGGCGTCGGTGAGACGGCATTCAATTCGCTATTCACTGTCGCTGGACTTACTGGGGGCGCGGAAGCGCTGCTGTGCTGGCGAGTCTGGACGGCGCTGGTTCGTTTGCTCGGGCTGGTTTTCTACCTGCGGGGAATCGAGAGGGTATTCGGCCATCACGCTACAGGCGCTAGTCATGCGGCTCGCCTGACTCGACCGTAGGCTCTTAATCACGTTCCGCGATAGCTTGGATTCAGCATTCATGGTATAGCACCAACCGAGGAAAAGATGCTTGCGAATCTTCCGCGTCAGAGAGTAAAACGATACAATCAAATGGGTTGAATTCGACCGTCGCGGTTCCGGGGAATCAGACGCGACAACTGGCACAGCAAAACATTTGACGAATGTGCCTGAGGTTGCTCCGACGCTACGCACCGGAGCGGAAAAGAGAAAACACTCTTGCAGAGAGACATCAACCACTCGCTTCGCGGTTTGACCGTCTGGCTGACCGGCTTGCCGTCCGCCGGCAAGACTACCCTCGGACGAAATGTGGCGAAACATTTGCTGGATGATGGCGAGGCCGTCGAGCTGCTCGATGGCGATCTGCTTCGAGCAAAGATTTGCCAGGATCTGGGCTTTTCCCGCAAGGATCGCGAGGACAATCTACGCCGGATCAGCTTCGTCGCCGATCTGCTGACGCGCAACGGAGTGATTGTCGTGGTTGCCGCGATTTCGCCTTATCGCGCGCTACGCAGCGAAATACGCGAGCAGCTGTCGCCGTTCCTCGAGGTCTACGTCAACGCGCCGCTCGCGGTATGCGAGAAGCGCGACGTCAAAGGGCTTTACAAGCGCTGTAGAAACCATGAAATCACCGGGCTTACTGGCGTGGACGACATTTACGAGCCGCCGACTTCACCGGAAGTCGAGTGCCGCACGGACCTAGAAACCGTGGAAGAGAGCGTCGGCAAGATTTTAGCGGCCGTGCGCCTCCAGCGAGAGCGGGCCAAGGCGGAATCGAAAACCGCGTACCGGACTCGCGCATCAGTCAAGGATTGAAATCCCAGCATCGGTCGAGTACTTCCCTGCATCAATTCGAGTCGGAGTCCGGGCAGGCCTTCTGGCCGCCTGAGATCGTAACAATCGTGTTATATTAACGCGTTTGATTTTGTCTGGGGCCGGAGGCCGAACGCTTGCCACGAAAAAGACTCGATGGCTTTGACATTAACTAGTAATTTCTTGCAGGGGATAGCAGCAATTCCTTCCGTCGTTCCCCGGGCCCCTCACACGTCCTTGCGGTTCTGTCGCCGGACATCCGAGAGGCTCTTCTAGTGATCCTTTCCATCCATGTTCCCAAGGCGGGCGGAAATTCGTTTCGCGAGCTATTGATGAACGATTTCGGCGAACGAATGATGAAGGACTATGGCGATTGGGCGGGGTTCCGAGTTCCCGAGGCGATCGAGCGCTGCCGGGTGCGCACGCTCGCGATGCGCAGCCGCCGCGATGAGCTCCTGGAAAAGTACGACATCATTCACGGCCACTTCCCGCCGGAGAAGTACTTAGGGTTGTTTCCCACTGAAGATTTCGTCGCGTTCTTCCGGGATCCTTATCAGCAGACCTATTCGCATTATTGCTTTCTTTTGCGAAACCCGCAGCGCGAGCACCTGGAAGAAAAGATGTTTCACGAAGCCAAGATGACCTTGCAGGATTATGTCGAGTGGGACGCCTTTTACAATCAACAAACCCAATATCTCGGCAACCTTTCCATTGACGATCTCGCGATGGTGGGGATCGCGGAGGAGTTCTACCGAGGAGTGGAGCTGTTCAATTTCATGTTTGGCCGCAATCTGCGAGGCGAGAGTTTTCTCAACGTCAATCCGGACCATAACGGAAACGGTTACGCGATTGATGACGACTTCCGGAAAGCGGTGGATAAGTATCGGGGAGCTGACGTGGAGCTCTACCGGCGCGCGAAAGAAATCTACGCGCGGCAGACCGCCAAGGCAGGGGTATAGCTATTTGGCAAGGCCCTGGCGGCCTTTGGAAAGAAACCACTGCCAGGTCGTCCTGAGCCCATCTTCCAAACGAGTCTTCGGTTCGTAACCCAACACCCGCCGCGCTTTGTCCACGCTCGCGTAATTGCGAATGATTTCCCCCGCCCGCGCAGGTTCGTGGCGGATGTCGAATTTCGCGTCCGGACACACTTCTTGCATGGTCTTCAGCAGGGTCAGGATCGAGGTCTCGCGCCCCGAGGCGATCTGGAGATATTCTCCCAGCGCGTTCACTTCGTCCGCCAGCAAAATCGCCTGGACGAGATCCTCCACATGCACGAAATCCCGCGTCTGCTTCCCGTCACCGTAGATTACGATCGGCTCGTTCTGAATTAGATTCCTGAAGAATTCGGCAACTGCGCTTCCTTTGTGATAGGAGTACGGGCCGTAGACATTCGAAAAACGGAGCGCGACGGTGTTGAGCCCGTATGATCCACAATACGCGGAGCAGTAGGCCTCACCTGCAAGCTTGCTGGCTCCGTACGCCGACAGGGGACGCGGCACCATGCCTTCGTTGACCGGCGGAATTTGTTCGCCGAGGATGGCACCGCCAGTCGAAGCGAATATCATTTTCTTGACGCCGGCAGCACGGCATGCCTCGAGCACGTTTAGCGTTCCGATTGCGTTGATTTCGAAATTCAGTCGCGGGTTTTCCACTGATTCGATCACGCGTGTATGCGCCGCCAGGTGCACGACCACGTCCACCCCCTGGCACGCCTTCGCAACTGCGGCGGCGTCCCGAATGTCACCTATCTGTAGTTCGACTTTGAATCGTTCGATGTCTTCCCGTTTTCCGAGAGTCAGATTGTCCAAAACACGCACGTGATCGCCGCGCGCGGCGAGTTGGGTCAGCAGGTTGACGCCGATAAAACCGCAACCACCCGTTACGAGATATTGTTTCATTCGGGATTCCCGGTGTCCTCTCTGTTTTCGACTGCGGCTAAGCTCCGGCGGCGTTTCGCGTCTTAACAGCGGTACCGTTCGCGGCGCCGGATGCAGCTGCGACCAGCCTGCCGTCCTGCAGTCGGTAATTCACGCCGCGCCAGCGAATCGTCCTGCGCGTGAAACTGACGAGCCAGATTCCAAAGGCCAGCGCGTCCCACAGCGGGATTAGCGGGAAGCGTTTCCAGATTCCTGTCTGCTTCATGGTGCGCATCCCGACCAGCCAAGTGATGATGATTCGCATCGCGAGGTACCCGCCCAGATATGCGATTGCGATGGGAATCGTCGGATGGACCGCGACCGCCAGCAGCGCCCAGGGCAGGCCCCACGTGAAGACCAGTCCTGCGTGGCCCCAGGGCCGCATGAAGCGCATCCCCGTCATCCATCGCACTCTTTTGTGGAGGAATTCGGGAAGCGACCTAAAATCCGCGACCGACTCCACCACGTAGGGAAGAAGCTTCGTCTCGAATCCATTTTCAGCGGCCAGGCGGCCGACCTGCATATCGTCAACCGGTCGGTCCTCGAGATATGGATAGCCCCCGAAACTCTGTATGGCCGCGCGCGTGGTGAGAATCGATTGCGCGAGCGTGAATTTCACACCGTCGAGTTTCCAGGCGACCAGAATCCCAGCGAAGAAATCGGAGGCCATCGAAATTGATTGGAGGCTTTCCAGGAACGTCCGTTCCTCGGTGGCCCTGTACAAGCACGTGGCCGCGCCCAGTTTGGGATTCCGGAACGGCGACACGACGGTGCGCAGGTAATCGGGCCTGACTCGTACGTCCCCGTCGGTAATGATAAAAATGTCGTACTTCGCTTCGGTGGTCAGGCGCGTCAGCCTGGCGACCTTGTCGTTCACGGCCTCGCGGCCCGAGCCAAAGAGCACGCGAATATCCTGCTCGGGAAAATCATGGACAAGCTGTTCGATGACTTCCAGAGCGGGGTCGCCCGGATCAATGCAGAAGACGATTTCGTACTCCGGATAATCCTGCCGGCAGAAGCTCGCGTAGTTGTCGTAGGCGTCTATGTCCAGGCCTTTGATCGGTTTGAGGCAGCTGACCGGGGGAGTGAAGTCGTCGTTTCTTTGGTTGTTTCGTTTAGAGGCTTGGAGGAATCGCGTCGTGCTGTAAATCACCAGAAGGTAATAGATGAAGGGAATCGCAGCAAAGCCGAGCAGCGTGTATTGAACGAATGACAAAGTCTTCGGAACTCACTCTGAGTCGAATTGAGCTTACGGAATCGCTTCGCCTGAAAGTGTAGCACGAAAATAATTCACGTATGTTTGCGCGTGTCACTCATTGCGCACTGCCAACAGGGAGACGCCGCGTCTTCCTCTATCATGGCCCGCTCACGGTGCCTGCGGCATCGGTCAGAGGCTGATTGGTCAGCAAAATTTTGCCTCCGCTCGCCGCAACTGCATTGAGCGAAGCCGGCCCGAGCATTTGTTGGTAGCGCGGCAAGTCAGCCTGATACGTGAACAGATAGCAGCGCTCAGGCGCCTGCCAGTGCTGTTGGAACTCTTTGTCATTAATGAAGACGGTTGGAGCGCCCGGCGCGTACGAACCGTACTCGAGATTCACTCGGCGGTCGGTCAGGAGAAGCCCCGTGAGGTTCGTATAGAAGAAAACGGACGAGAATTCGGAGTAGTGGGCTTGTACGATCAGCGTTCCCTGGGGCGCGTGCATCATTGCCAGTGCCAGCGGCCGCGATGAAAGATAGGGGTCGAACACCACCATCGCCAGGCGCGCGGCGTGAAAGAACAAAACCATCATGAGCGCCGCGGCCAGGAATACTCGTCGGCTGTTTGCCCAGAGCGTTCCTAACGTACCGATCAAAAACGCGACTCCAGCAATCGCGAGAGGGAGGCGAAGATACGCGAACGAGTCGAAAGTCAGATCCTGCATATGGCCCAGCGAGAGTTTGTAGCCGCCGGGATGGTGGCTGAGCGCCGAGGAAATGTCTCCTGGAGTGGGAACGCCCCGCACGTGAATCAAAATCGCGAACACGGCGATGGCGGCGCAGGCCGACACGATGCAAAGCGCCCGAGTTCCTCGCCGGACCCAGTCGCCGCCGGCCGCCATCGCGGACCCTAGCAGCAGGGCTAGCGCGGGGTAACAAGGCATCGAGTAATATTCCTGCGTCGTGGAGAACGTGAAGAAAGTCAGGACGAATCCAACCCAACAGAGCGCCAGTAATCGGGTACGCCCGGCGCGGTCAACAGGCTTGAAGGAAAGCTTTGCGATCGCGGGCAAGTACACGCTCCACGGAAACAGCCAAACCAGGTGAAATAGCCAGAACCAGAGACGCGGGACGGTGCTGTAGTCGCGCGGGTACCGCCGATTCAGAAAGCGCAGCACCTGTTCGTTGATGAGGTAATGCCAAAGAAACCCGTGATACTCGCCGGGTCCGGAGTGAAAAACCCATACAAAATATGGCGGGTTTCGCAGAGTGGCCAGGATGTGCCAGGGCGCCGCAATCGCGAGTCCGATCAGCGCCCCTGTGAACGGATGAAGGCGTTTCCAAGTCCGCGAGGAGAATAATTGCCCGGTCACGAAGAGGTAGATAAGGCCTGCGGCGATCGGGAAGGCCGCGCCGATCACACTCTTTACCAGCAGTCCGACTCCAAGGCTCGCCGCCAGTACCACGGCCCACAATCTGGGCCGACGTTCCTCTTCATCCAGCGCACGCAGCAGCGCCCACAGCGCCAGTCCAACGGTTAAGGTTAGCAGAGCGTCCGGGATCAGGATTCGCGTGAAAAGAAACAGGCCTATGCACGTGGCCATCACGAGACCGGCGTAGAAGCCGGCGCGCTTGCCGAAAGCCCAAATGCCGAAGGCTGCAGTCAGCACGCAAAGACCGATTGCGGAAAGAGCAACCGGAATCCGGGCGGCCCAATCGTGAACGCCGAATATCTTGAACGAGCTCGCGATCAACCAATAGATCGCCGGGGCTTTATCTAGGTAAACGAGGCCGTCTATGTGCGCCGTCACCCAGTCACCGGAGGCAATCATGTTGCGCGCAATCTGAGCCTGCCCGGCATCCACGTCGTCCATTAGCGACGGCGGAGAGAGGACGCAGCCGAGATACACGGCGCCGGCAATTAACAGCACGGCAAAGTAGGTTCGCCAGTTGCCTGCTGCGACGGACGACTGGGAACCGGAGCCGATGTTGTCTGAACTTGCCATTCTTTCAACCTCGAAAGTGGTAGTCGGAGCTTTATTGCGCGACAGTATGCGTGGCGCTCGGAGCGGCGGGCGCACTCATTTCCTTGCGACGAGACGGGAGGAGGGTAACACCTCTATCATCGCCGCGCCCGGCGGGATCGAACCGCTCCGGATCGGAATAATCTCTGAGTACGGGATACCGCGACCGCCATGCCCGCAAAATTGTAGCATGAGTCGAAACTTGCTCTCGGCGTCATGGCGTCGTTGCGACCCTCACGGTGGGCTTATTTTGTTTTCCACTCTTGTTTCGCATGGCCCCGAAAAGAATGTACGATATCCGCGATGATTCGACGCGCTCTTGTGGCTTTTCTGTTACTGATCCCGCTGTCCTCGCTTTCTTCGCAAGCTTGTACCTGCTCGAATGAGCCGCCCGGACAGTGCCCGGGCTTGCAGAAGGATGACGTCGTATTTCTCGGCACCGTGACGGTGGTCGAAGACATCGCCTACGCCGCGCCGCCAGATTCGGCTGGCGCGACACCTGAGACGCCGGTGAAGGAGGGCGCGCCCGTTGATATCGTCGCGGCGCGACTCACGCGATACCGTTTCCACGTGGACGAAAGTTTTGCTACTCCCGACGCGCCGGAATTCGGCGCTGAAATGGACGTGTTTTCCGGGGGGGATGACGGCGATTGCGGCTACAGATTCCGGCAGGGCCAACAGTACGTGGTCTTCACGCACCGGGGAACCGACAACCGTCTGTTCGCTACCACTTGCAGCGGCACGCGACCGGCTGGCGAAGCACGCGCGCTTCTTCCGCAACTGCGCGCGATGCGCACGGGCCAGCGCGTGGCTTCTGTTTTTGGAGTGCTGAGGCGATCCGAGCCTCCGTTCCTCGGGCTGCCCGACGATCCCGATGAGCCGCTCTCCAATATTTCGCTGAAGCTTCGTTCGCGCGACGATCGCTTCGAGACAAGTTCCAATTTAGACGGTGTCTACTCTTTCTATGATGTGCATGCGGGTGAATACAGCTTCACCGCGCGCTTGCCGGTCCGCATGGAGTTGACCCGGAAGTCGCTCACGGGCGGACTTCCGCCATTCAAGATTCCGAATGGCGCTTGCTACGAATACGACGTGGACGCTCTGCCGACCGGGCACATCCGCGGCAGTGTTCTCGGCCCCAACGGCAAACCGCTATCGCTCGCTTCGGTGGAGCTATATCGCGCCGGGGCATACGACGATGCGCGGCCCGGACTGTGGGCGTTTCAGGGCGCCGAGGGCGTATTCAATCTGGACCACATCGGGCCGGGCGAATACATCCTGGTTTTCAATCGCGCAAACCGGATGGATCCCAACGCGCCCTTTCCGCGAGCATTTTATCCCGGTGTAGCTGACATGAGTGAAGCGGTCGCGATCAAACTCAAGGACGGCCAGCAACTTCTGAAAGTGAATATGCAGCTCAGCGACGGCTACCCATCCCGCACTGTCCGCGTCCAAGTGAATTGGCAGGGCACTCGTCCGCCCGGAACCGTGACAGTGATGGCGAAAGCGGATAAAGGTGAGAACCCCTCCGCGCAGAAGGTCGGGGACGATCTTTATCAGTTCACGCTGCTGGAATCGGCGAGCTATGCGATTTCGGCCTGGGAAGACTTGACTCCGCGGCGTGCAGCGCCGAAACGTGGCGACGCGGATTGCGCTCCCCCCGATCGCATCGAGGCAGCGCCAGTCACGGTATCCGGCTCGGACGACGATGCAAAGAATATTACGCTGACCCTGATTAGTCCTGAGTGTGGTAAAGAAACGCAATAATTGGAGAGGACCGATGAAAAAGTTCCTGGGTCAGTGTCTGGGATTGAGCGCGATCGCGCTGCTTTTGATTCTCGGTCAGGCCGCACAAATTGCCGCGCAGGAGCCCGCGAAGGATGCGAAGCCTGCGGACGCTAAGCCGACGGATGCAAAAGCCACGGCGGATGCTCCGCCAAAGGAAGAATCGTCCGTTACCGAGCATACGATGCGTATCGGCGACCAGACGATCAACTACAAGGCGACCGCCTCGACCACTCTGCTGAAGGACGACAAGGGCGAGCCGACCGCGCTGATGTATTCGACGGCCTACACGCGTAGCGACGTGAAAGACCTCAACCAGCGCCCCATCGCGTTCATTTATAACGGCGGGCCCGGATCGGCCTCCGTCTGGTTGCACATGGGAGCGTTCGGGCCGCGGCGCGTGGTCACCGAAAACGCGATGGCGACTGCCCCCGCTCCGTACAACGTTGTGGACAACAGCGAGTCATTGCTCGATAAAGCGGATCTCGTGTTCATTGATCCCGTCGGGACCGGTTTCAGCATCGCGGTCGGGAAGGCGCAAGGCAAGGACTTCTGGGGCGTGGATTCGGATGTGCGATCGCTCGCGCAATTCATCACCACCTATGTGAGCCGCAATAACCGCTGGAATTCGCCGAAGTTTCTGATCGGTGAAAGCTACGGAACGTTCCGCTCGGTGGCGCTGGGAAACTATCTGCAGTCAACCGACGGGATGTATATCAATGGCATCGTTTTGATCTCAAGCGTTCTCGACGTCGGCACTCTTTCCTTCAGTCCGGGCGACGACCGGCCCTACATGTTCTATCTTCCAACGTTCGCTGCGACGGCCTGGTATTACAAGCTTCTGAAGAATCGCCCTGACGATCTGGTCGCTTTCGTCGCCAGCGCGCGCCAGTTCGCTTCCACCGAGTATGCAGCCGCGCTGATGAAGGGCTCGAAGCTCAGCGTTGCGGAGCAGACGGACATCGCCAAGAAGCTGTCTGATTTCACCGGACTCAGCGAAGACTATCTGATCAAGGCCGATCTGCGCGTGTCGCTTCCTCAGTTCAACGCGGAAGTCCTGCGAACCCGCGGGCTGACGATTGGCCGCTACGACGCGCGCTACTCCGGGCCGACGTACGATCTGCTCACCGAGGGTGCGGAATTCGACCCCTCCTTCACCGCCGTCGTTGGTGCGTTCACGGCGGCATTCAATGGCTACGTTCGAGAGGATCTGAAATTCGGGCAGGACAAGACCTATAAAGTTCTCCCCAGCGAACCGAGTCAATCCTGGGATTGGAAGCACAACTCCGGTCTCGGAAGCTTTTTCCCCGGCGCCCCCACCGTCGAGAGTGATCTGATCCGTGAACTAATAGACAATCCGCATCTGCAGATACAGGTTGAGAACGGATACTTCGACATGGCCACTCCTTTCTTCGCCACGGAATACACGATGGATCACGCCTTGTTGCCCCTGAATGTTCAGGATCGCGTTCACCTGCAGTATTACAACTCGGGGCACATGATCTACCTGCACGACGACGATCGAGTGAAGCTGAAGAGCAATATCGGCAGTTTCATAGACGCCGCCGCGAAACGATAGGTTCGCGCTTTTCGGCTCTCGCGCTCCGTGCTAGCCTGATTGCGTGACGCCTCCTGCGATCGAGTCCCCAAAGCCCGTCGCGCTGCGGCCGCATCCCCATCTCTACGAGATAAATACATGGACGTGGCTGGAAAAACTGTCCGCCCGTCTCGGGCGTCCGATCGGGCTTGCGGACGTCCCTGATTCGGAGTGGGATTCATTCGCGCGTCTGGGCTTCGATATCGTCTGGCTCATGGGAGTTTGGCGGCGCAGCCCGGAATCGCGCCGGATCGCGCTCGCGAGTCCCGCGAATGTTGCGCAGTACAATCGCGCGCTGCCGGGCTGGAAACCGGACGACGTGATCGGCTCGCCTTATGCCGTCGCGCAATACGTTCCTGATCCGCGCATCGGGACTTGGGAGTCGCTCGACGCCGTTCGCGCAAAGCTGCATGCGCGGGGAATCGCACTGTTTCTCGACTTCGTCGGGAACCATACGGCGCTCGACCATCCGTGGACGCGTGAGCACCCCGAATTCTACCTCCAGGGTGCGGCGGAGGATTTCCAGCGTGACGCGTCCAGCTTTTGCCGCATCGAAACGCCCCGCGGCGTTTTTTTCCTGGCGCTCGCGCGCGATCCCTACTTTCCTCCGTGGGACGACGTCGCGCAGCTGAACCATTTCTCGCCGCAGATGCGCGCTGCACAGCTTGCGGATTTGCGAACGATTGCGAGCCACTGCGACGGTGTGCGTTGCGACATGGCCATGCTTCACCTGAATGACATCTTCGAGAGAACCTGGAGTTATCTGTTGGGCGGCGCGAAAGCGCCCGAGCAGGAGTTTTGGGCCAAGGCGCATGCGGCCGTCCCGGGTCTCGTCCTGCTGGCCGAAGCCTACTGGGGAACCGAATCGCGGCTGCTCGATCTGGGCTTCTCGTTCGCATACGACAAGGGCCTTTATGACGCCGTCCGCGATATTCAGATGCAGGATTTGCACGACCGACTAACCGCCCCGGTTGGGTATCAGAGCCACCTCGCACGCTTCCTTGAAAATCACGACGAGGATTGCGCTGCGTCGGTATTCGGGAAAGAACGGCGGCTCTCCGTCGGCACTCTGATGGGAACTTTGCCGGGTATGCGCTTCTATCATCAGGGCGAGCTCGAAGGCTGCAGTATCCGGCTCCCAATCACGCTGCGAATCAGCGCCGACGAGGCGGCTGATCCAGCTAGCAAAGCGTTCTTCGCGAAAATCCTGCGGATCACAAAAGACAGCGTTTTTCACGGTGGTGAGTGGAATCTTTTGCCGGTGGCGGCCGAAGGCGACAACACGGCGGGCAACCTGGTCGTTTATGAATGGCGGTCGGAAAAGGTGTGGAAGGTGATTTCGGTTAACCTCGCAGGCTCTGCGTCGCAGGGACGCGTGAACTTCGGCGATCGTCCACTGGCCGCAAAGGAATATGTGTTCTATGACGAGCTAAATGACGTTCGCTACATTCGCACCGCCGAAGAGCTTCACAACACTGGGCTTTTCGTACGCCGCGAAGGGTTTGACGCGCACCTTTTCAATATTTCTCCGGCCTGAAAGCTTCGCGCATACCGAGAGCCAGATACCTTTGCGTCCCGAGCGGCAATCGCGCAGAAAACACGCGGAATTACTCGCCGATGCATGCCCCGACGTTTCTGATATCCTTTGCGCTGTGCGGAAATCCATTTTCGTAGCGAGTCTCATCGTAGCCGCGGCCGTATTTGCGTCGCAGCCACTTTCAGCGCAGACTTCGCCGACAGCGGCACCAGAATCCCCGCAGGCGCCAGCTCCGGCAGGACCGGTGATTGTCCTGGATCCGGCGCATGGCGGCACGGACACCGGGGCGCGCGGCGAAACAGCCGTTGAAAAGGACGTCGCGTTGCAAATCGCGCGAACGGTTCGCACCGGGCTCGAACGTCAGGGTTATCGCGTGGTCATGACCCGCAACGATGATTCGAATCCGTCCTACGATGATCGTGCCGCGGTCGCCAACGCGTATCGCGAGGTCATTTTCATCAGTTTGCACGTTGCCTCCACGGGCGCACCGGGCACGGTGCGCGCGTATTACACGCAGTTTGCGGCTCCTGTTGCGGCCGAGACGGCTACAAGCACCGCAAACCTGAAAGCTCCGAATCCTCCGGCACCTCGATTATTGATTTGGGAGGAGGCGCAGAGGCCGTATCTCGATGCGAGCCATCGTCTCGCGGATTTGATTCAGGGTGAACTTACGCAGGCTTTCTCGGGTTCGCCTCCTGTTTCCACGGGAGTTCCGGTGCGCGTGCTGCGCTCCGTCACAGCGCCGGCCGTGGCAGTTGAGATTTCGAGCGTGTCCACCCCGACGCCGGAGCTGCTTACAGCATCGGCAGCACCGCTCGCGGAGACGATTGCGCGGGCCATTGCGGCTTTCCGCCCGGCAAACTCTGGAGTGTCGCGATAATGCCGCGCGCGATGAAGGTCGTGATCGGAGTATTGATCGTGGCCGTGCTGATCGGGTTGATCAGCTTCCGCAGCCTGCACCGGCGCATGCAACGCCTCGCCGAACTGCAAACCGCCGACGAAAAGGCGCGACACGAGCTTCTGGCGCAGCCGATTTCCACTCCGTCCGACGTGACGGTTAGCGCGAAAATCTTTTGGGCGGCGGGATCCGACAAAATCGCGCCCGTTCAGATTCAATTACCGCTTTCGGCTGATCCAGTCAAACGTTCCAGGCAATTGCTCCACGAGCTGACGGTGAACCCTCCGACGCCCGGCCAGCGCACGATTCCTGCCGATACGGTGCTTTTGGGTTTCTACATTCTTCCCGACGGCACGGCGATCGCGGATTTTTCCGACGCTCTCTCCTCCGAGATGCCATCGGGAATACTGAGCGAAGAGATGGCTGTGAACTCGATCGCGCGCACGCTCGAGAGCAACGTGCCAATCCTTCGCCGGCTCAAAATTCTGATTCACGGCCAGGAAGTGGATACGCTGGCGGGGAATGTGGACTTGACCGGCTTCTTTGATTTGAATCTGTCCTCGACGGGAGCCCCGGCGACGGCGGTGAGATCCGCGCATTAGTACCTTCCAGGGCTAAAGCGCCCTAGTGCGAGGATCGGCTTTTTGCGGGGGCGAAACCCTACGCTTTCGCGGTTAAACCATTGTCCGGAGCAGTTGACACCTCCCGGCGCAGTCGTCAAACTGACTTCTCGAACAAACCCAGCTACCAGCCCAAGGAGAAGGTTTTGCGAGCAGACGGACGCGCGGCGAACGAATTGCGGGCGGTGAAGATGACTCCGGATTTCATCCCCAGCGCCGAGGGCAGTGTGCTGATTGAGGCGGGCCGAACGCGCGTAATCGTCACAGCCACGGTGAACGACGGCGTGCCTTCGTTTCTCAAGGGCACTGGAAAGGGCTGGGTGACCGGCGAATATGGAATGCTTCCGCGCGCAACGGAGGAACGAACGCCGCGCGAGTCCACTCGCGGACGCCAATCTGGGCGGACTTTGGAAATTCAACGGATGATTGGGCGCACGCTTCGAGCCGCGACGGACCTGAAGGCGCTAGGTGAGCGAACCGTTTGGGTCGATTGCGACGTGATCGAGGCCGATGGCGGCACGCGAACGGCGTCGGTCACTGGAGCGTTCGTCGCGCTCGCGCTGGCGCTCGAGCGCATGGTAGCAGCCGGAATGCTTCGCTCAGTGCCGCTTCTCGATTCTGTGGCGGCGACCAGCGTTGGGATTGTGGACGACGAACAACTGCTGGACCTCGCCTACGAAGAAGATTCGCGCGCGCAGGTGGATATGAATGTGGTGATGACTGGCGACGGCCGGTTCGTTGAGGTGCAGGCGACTGCCGAGGGGCGCCCTTACACGAATGAGGAATTGCAGGAGCTACTCGATCTCGCCTCCGGCGGCATTCGCCAGCTTAGCAAGTTGCAGCAGGACCTGGTAGGTGTGAAGTTCCGCGGTCGTTCGCGATAGCGGTACCGAAGGCATGCCTGTGCGGATACTGCTCGCGAGTTCAAATCCCGGCAAACTGCGCGAATATCGCGAACTCGCCGCGGGCACCACGCTCGAAATCGAACTGCTTCCAAAGTTTCGCGATTTTCCCGCGTTTGACGAATCCGCGCCCACGTTCGCGGAAAATAGCGCAGGCAAGGCGCTCCACTACAGCCGGTTCGCTTCCGAAATCGTTCTCGCTGCTGACTCGGGTTTGGTGGTGCCCGCGCTCGGAGGCGCGCCCGGAGTGCATTCGGCGCGCTACGCGGGACCGAACGCCACCGGCGCCGATCGCCTGCGGAAATTGTTGGGCGAGCTAGCCGGAAAAACGGGAGACGAACGCCGCGCGCGATTTGTTTGCGTCATCACGATTGCCGAACAGGGCCGGGCGCTGGCAATTGTCTCCGATCGCGCCGAAGGCATCATTGCCAACGAGACGCGCGGAGCGGGCGGATTTGGCTACGACCCTATTTTCTGCTTTCCGGACGGCCTTCGCACATACGCAGAAGCCTCCCCGGACGAAAAGAATTTCGCGAGCCATCGCGGCAGGGCATTCCGTCGGCTGATGGAAGTGCTGATTCCGTTGAATTAGGCGACACCTTCCTACAGAGTCTTGCATCCAATAGCGGGTAACAATATTCCTTGCCCCGGGGCGGCCTCGGGGAGTACAAAGAAAGCCCTGCCTCCGAGGTGACAAATGGCGACGTCCAGGTTAGCGCCGCAGCTTCGCCCGACTTTGCGATCTCGTTTGGAGGAGGCTCGCGCACGCACGGATGCTCTGTTTCTCATGCTGCCGCCGAACTCTTACTACGATCGTCCGGTTCCGGAACGCCACCGCCTGATCTTCTATCTCGGCCACTTAGAGGCGTTTGACTGGAACCTGTTCGCCACGGGACTGGGTTTGGAGTCGCAGGATCCGGAATACGACCAGCTTTTCGCGTTTGGGATAGACCCGATCGGTGAAGGGCTGCCGACGGATATGCCCGCGGATTGGCCCAGCATCGGCCGAGTACAACGATACAATCGGCGGGTGCGAGCGGCGCTGGATGATGCGTTGCGCGCCTCGGAAGAGAGAGGATCGCCCGTTCGAGAGAGCACCGACGGAACTCTATTGCAGGTTGCGATCGAGCATCGGCTGATGCACGCGGAGACGCTGGCGTATATGCTACACAACCTGCCGCTCGAAAGAAGGATTCCTCAAGCTGAGACTTTCGCAGACCTGCGACCTGCGCCGAGCCCTGAGGAAGTTGTGATTCCCACCGGGATTGCGACGCTCGGTCAATCGCGCAATTTGTCGCAGGCATTCGGCTGGGACAACGAATTCGGCTTGCTGCAAATTCAAGTGCCTGGATTCTTGATTGACGCCTTTCCGGTGACGAATCACGAGTATCTGAAATTCGTGCGCGCGGGTGGATACAACGATCCGAGCTACTGGAAACCGGACGATTGGGAATGGAAACAGCGAAGTCGAATCGCGCATCCGCACTTCTGGATGCCGAAATCGGGCTCGCTTCCCACGGATCCGGGAATGCAATGGGAATACAGGGGCATGTTTGGAACGATTCCGCTGCCGCCATCGTGGCCCGTTTACGTAACTCACGCCGAAGCATCCGCTTTCGCGCGATGGACGGGCAAGAAACTTCCGACTGAGGCGCAATGGCATCGCGCTGCCTATGGCGCTGAGGACGGAACCGAGAGTGCACATCCATGGGGCGAAGCTGTGCCCGATCCGACGCGCGGGAATTTCCATCACGAACGATGGGATCCGATCGCGGTTGACGCCCATCCGGCGGGTGCGAGTGCATTCGGCGTGTTCGATCTGGTCGGCAACGGATGGGAATGGACCTCGACGGAGTTCGGGCCCTTGCCGGAGTTCGAGGCATTCTCTTTCTATCCTGGCTACTCGGCCAATTTTTTCGACGGGAAACATTTCGTAATGAAGGGCGGATCGCCCCGCACAGACGCATGTATGTTGCGCCGATCATTCCGGAACTGGTTCCAGCCGCACTACCCGCATGTGTACGCTACATTCCGCTGCGTGGAGGAATAGCTCATGGCGTCAGCTCCGCGAATGGCATCCGTAAGTTCCTCGAGTCGAATTTTGTCCGAATTCTGCTCGGATGTAGTGGTTGGACTTAGCCACCCTGGACAGAAGGAACTCCCTTCGAAGTATCTCTACGATGAAGTGGGTTCGGCGCTCTTCGACGTGATCTGTCTTTTGCCGGAGTATGGCTTGAGTCGCGCGGGAATGCGCATGCTCGAGCGTTACTCCGGCGAAATCGTGAACCGCGTGCCTGGCCCGGTGGTAGTCGCCGAACTTGGCAGCGGAAGCGGCCAGCAGACGCGCTGGGTGCTCGAAGCCCTCGCGCGGCGACAGCGCGTGAACTACTACCCGATTGACATCTCCGGCAGCGCACTATTCCGCTGCCAGCAAGAGCTGGGACAGATAGATATGGTCAGCATCGTAGGGTTCGAGCGCGCATATCTTGACGGCTTGCAGGAAGTGGCGGCGAGGCGAGAGGACGGCGAGCGGTTGTTTGTCCTGTTCCTCGGCAGCACGATCGGGAATTTCGACCGCCCGGCGGGTGATCAATTCCTGCGCGAAGTCCGGTCAATTTTGCGCGAAGGCGACGCGCTGCTGCTCGCGACCGACCTCGCAAAGCCGGTTTCGACTCTGACGTTGGCGTACGACGATCCTGCAGGCGTTACGGCGGCATTCAACAAGAACCTGCTCGCTCGTATCAACCGTGATCTCGACGGCGATTTCGATCTGAATCGTTTCGAGCATGTGGTGCGGTGGGATGAAGCCGAGCGGCGGATCGAAATGCACTTGCGCTCGACCGTGTGGCAGCGCGTGGCCATTCGCAGGGCCGGATTCCGGTTCTATCTTCGAGAGGGCGAGACGATCTGGACCGAGAGTTCGCACAAATACGATCCGAAAGCAGTCGTGCAGATGGGTGAGCGCTCCGGTTATCGCTGCGCTGGACAGTGGTTCGATTCGCAGTGGCCGCTGGCTCAAAATCTTTTCTTCGCGATCTAGTCGAAACAAAAGGATAAACGTGGCCAAAGCTTCATGGAATGGAGCGGTGCTCGCCGAGAGCGATCGCACCGTGGTTGTGGAAGGGAGCCAGTATTTTCCGCCGGATTCCGTGCGCGCCGAATATTTTCGTTCGAGCGACACTCAAACCGTTTGCCCCTGGAAGGGAACTGCCAGTTATCACAACGTCGAAGTAAACGGCGAAACGAACGCAGATGCCGCATGGTATTACCCCGATCCCAGGCCCGCCGCCTCGCAGATCAAGGACTACGTCGCGTTCTGGAAGGGCGTGCGCGTCGAGCTGTAGTCTCAGCTGTGCTATATTTTTCGCTTCATGAGTCTGAAGCAAAAGAAAAAAGCGGCACCGCTCGCGCGGAAGCCTGCGCGTAAATCCGAAGGTGCTCGTTCGCCAAAGGCCGCAGGCCGCAGCTCGGAGGCGGGGCGGGGAACCAGCCCGGCGCGTGTGCAGGCGATCCTGAACGGCCTCGACGCGGCGTACCCGGACGCCACTTGCGCGCTACTCCATGAAAATCCATTCCAATTGCTGATTGCGACGATTCTGTCGGCGCAGTGCACGGATGCAGTCGTAAACATCGTCACTCAGGGGCTTTTCGCCAAGTATCCGACGCCGAGGGACCTCGCCTACGCGAACCCGAGTCAACTCGAGCAGGACATTCGTCCTACGGGATTTTTCCGCAACAAGACGAAATCCATCATGGGCGCGAGCAAGAAAATCATCGAGGAGTTTGGCGGCGCAGTGCCGAGGACGATGGAAGAGCTTCTGACGTTACAGGGAGTCGCGCGAAAAACGGGGAATGTCGTTCTCGGCACAGGGTTCGGCATCGCGTATGGCGTTGTCGTTGATACCCACGTGATGCGGCTTTCGGGTCGCCTCGATCTGACGAAGAACACGGACCCAAAGAAAATCGAGCAGGATTTGATCAATATTATTCCGCAAGACCGCTGGATACTCTTCTCCCATCAATTGATTTGGCACGGTCGCAAGGTCTGCCAGGCGCGCAAGCCGAAATGCATCGAATGCAACCTCGAACGGATCTGCTACTCGAAGGACAAGACGGTCTGAGCCGCGCGGGTTGCGTGTGCTAACATTTCTGATATCGGGGCGTAGCGCAGCCTGGTAGCGCGCCTGCCTTGGGCGCAGGAGGTCTGGAGTTCAAATCTCCACGCCCCGACCAATTTACGTTTCTTATTTCCTGACACTTCAGGAGGACTCGTGCGCGCCATAGGCATCCTCGCTTTAGCTATAGCCGCGATTGTGACCCCGAAGGTAGATTCGCCTGCGACTCCTTCCGGGTGTCCATCCAGCACGGAAGTGAAACTCATCACGCCGTTTCAACAGGGCAGTTTGGGTATCGGTTTTGCAGTGACCGCGCGTGGCAGCGGCGAGTGCTTCACCAGTTCGGTGGCTGCACCAGCTCGTCGCGACGCCTGGCGCTGCACGATCGGAAATGCGATCCACGATCCTTGTTACCAGAACATCATGGGCGATCCTCACCAGCTGGCCTGTCCCGCCGTGCCCTGGGATGCCAATGTCACTTTGCTGACCCTCACTTCTCCATTACCCACGGAGGCACGGAAGGATTTTGATTTGAAGAACACCTTGCCCTGGGCATTGGAGCTGACGAATGGCCGGCGCTGCACGCTATTCACCGGGGCCACCGCTCCGATCGCGGGAATGCGAATCAACTACGGCTGCCCCGGAGGATTTATCGTCGTGGGCGATATTGATCGCAGCCAGCCGGTGTGGCGTGCATTTTCTCAGGGAGAGAAATCCATCTCGCTCGACCTGACCGACATCGCCGTGGCCTGGTATTAGGAACCGAATTATCCTCAACACTCAACTTCCGCAAAACGAACACAAGAAGTTCCGGCGAGCTCGAACGAGATTTTGAGAATTCCGGAATGCATCGAGATATCATTCCGTCCTCAGTACTCTCATTTTCGGCGGGAGTATCGTGGAAGCCAGCAGCAGAATGCAAACGGTTGGGTAGACGGCCAGGAGGATAGAAGTTTGGAAGCAAACCCGGTTCTGTTCCGCGATCTGACGTACATATTCCTGGCAGCGCTCGGCGGCGGGCTCGTGGCATGGCGGCTTGGTCTGCCGCTGATCCTGGGATTCGTGGTGGGAGGAATCGCGATTAGCCCGTTCACTCCGGGACCTCACGTGTCCGACCTTCACACCTTCGAGGTTTTTGCCGAGGTCGGTGTAGTTCTGATGATGTTTTCGACCGGGGTGGAGTTTTCCATTCCGGACCTGATGCGTGTGAAATGGGTGGCCCTTATCGGTGCGCCGATTGGGATTTTGCTCATGCTGGGCGTTGCGAGCGGCATCGGAAAGCTCGCGGGATGGAGTATCACGGAGAGGCTTGTCATCGGTGCGACGGTCTCGGTTGCGAGCACGATGGTACTGGCGCGACTGTTGAGCGACTCGGGGCAAATAACGGCAACCTATGGCCGCGTGATGATCGGAATTACGTTGGTGGAGGATCTCGCCGTCATCTGCATGACGGTCATCCTCCCGGTATTGGCCGGGTCGGGAGACGGAATCTTCGTAAAGGCGGCTTGGATTCTCGGCAAAGCTTTGATTCTTCTGGTTCCGCTTATCTTCCTCGCGATAAAAGTGATTCCAGGACTTCTCCGGAGGGTCAAGCGAACCAACAATCCAGAACTCTTTCTGCTGATCGCCATCGCGGTTTGCCTTGGAACCGCAGCGCTTGCGCAAGCGATTGGATTGTCTGTCGCACTGGGCGCTTTCCTCGCGGGGCTATCCATCAGCGCTTCCGAAGACCTTCACGACGCGCACACGCAGCTTGTGCCTCTTCGCGACGCGTTCGTGGCGCTTTTCTTTGTTTCGCTGGGAACCTTGATTGACCCGAAGGTTCTCTCCAGGAGCCTCCCGCTTCTTGGTTTGATGCTTCTACTCATCGTCGTGGGTAAATTCCTGGTGTGGACCATCGTGGTGTGGGCCTTCCGCTATTCTTTCTGGACAGCAATTGCCGTGGCCGCCGGGCTAACGCAGATCGGCGAGCTCTCATTCGTGGTCGTGCAAGTCGCCCATTCGTCAGGGTTGGTGGCCGAGGACGTCTTCAGCACGGCAATCGCCGCGTCATTGATTTCGATATTGCTCAACGTCTTCATCGTGCGCGGCGTCGTCGGATGGCTGGGACCGAAGCTTTCCGTTTTGCACCCAACTCTCAGTTGATTCACTTTCTTGGAACGGGAAAACTCGTAAGGAGCCAATTCGATATGTGGAAGCCTAAGTTGTCCGACCCGTGGTCCGATCTCGTCATTGTTCTAACCCTTGGGATTTTCATACTGGCACCGTTTCTCAAAGGTTTCACCCACGAATTGCTTCTCGAGGCTGCTGTTTTTCTCGTGTCCGTAAAGCTGATTATCATGGCGAGCAAGAACACCAAGACCGCCAGCCGTGTCGAGCAGCACTTGAAGCGAATCGAGGAACTGTTAGAACACAGGGACTCTGGGAACGCCAACTGACGCCTTGCATCTCGATGATGCACGGCATTCCCATGCTGCAGAGATGCGGCTAGGGTTTGGGCCGAGACTGCAAAGCCATTGCTACCAGCGCGCCCATGAGCACCGCCGGGAAGAGTTGGCCAGCGACGGCCTCGGCCATGGAAAGCGAGCGGGCGTAGCTTGTCAGGGGCGTTACGTCGCCAAGTCCGACCGTGGTCAAAGTGGTAAAACTGAAGTAGCTGAGCTTCGAGGAAAGTTCGTCAACATTTGCCGGCGCGTAAACGAAATGAAACGAGCCGGCATGCAAGTATTCGACGAATTCAAACGCGGAAGCCCACGCCATGCCGAGAAGAAGATAGGCGGACAGGCCGCCCTGAATGCGGCTCCAGGTAATTGGGCCGTGGCGAAACATCAAAAGCAGGACAATGCGGCAGTAGAGAAGCAGAGTGATGGTGGAGAGAAAGCTGCCTAGCTGGTGAAGAAGCGGCGTTGGATAGAGCCGAGCGGTAGTTAAAACAATTGCGCTGGCGGCGATAGCAGCGATCACCAGCATTTTGCCTGCGAAGCCCTGGTTAAGCGTCAAAGCTCCGGAAATCATCAGAGTAACCATCGTCAGATCCAGGAAGATTCGCCCAAGAATCCCGGCTTTACCAAGTGGGGACACGACGAAAATGAGAATGACGAGGGAAATGGTTACAAGCGTAAGTCCGATATCGCCGGACCAGAACTCGGTCGAGTGCAAATTAAGAAATGTGGCGTGAGGCTCCCGCGGATCGTGCGCCATGGGGGATTATAGTAACGCTGATGCAACGGCCAAGGGGAAAATTACCAAGCGCGTGAGCGGGTGATCAAGTCGTTGCCGCGTACCGTCTAGGGTTTTGCGTCGGCAGCGGCGGCCGCTGACGGCGTTAGCGAGACCGTGCCCTTCAGCAGAATTTGGTCAACCGAACTGCCAACCGAGATTGTGAATTCACCTGGGTCCGCGCGCCATTCGTGCGCGCTTACATCGAAATACGAAAAGGCACGGCTATCGAGCACTACCTTGACTCGCTGAGTCGCTCCGGCCCGCAGATTGATTCGCACAAATCCTTTCAGCTCCTTTTCCGGACGCGGCACCGGCGGATGTTCTTCGCCCACATAAACCTCTCCGACATCGGCTCCGTCGCGACTTCCGGTGTTTGTGACGTCCCAAGACACTTCGTAGCGCAGACCTAACGCGGGTGCGCCCGTTTGCGCGGCCGCTGCGCCGACCGGACGGATGGAAAGATTTCGATAACGAAACTTGCTGTAGGAGAGTCCGTACCCGAAAGGAAACAGCGGTTTGACGCCATCGTGTTCATAGCCGCGGTAACCTACGAAAATTCCTTCCTTGTATTCGACGCGCTTCGTGCCAGGCTGCGGATAGTAGCTATCGTGCACGGGATTGTCTTCCCAGCGCCGCTCGAAACTAACCGGCAAGCGGCCGGAGGGATTGACGTCGCCGAATAGTATTTCGGCGAGCGCGGTTCCGCCTTCCTGTCCGGAATACCATGACTCGAGCAACGCCGGCACACGATCAACCCAGCCATTCATGTCAACTCCGCCGCCGGAGGTAATCACCACGATGGTGCGCTTGTTGAGCGCGGCCATTTTCTGAATCAGTTGATCCTGCCCCGGTGGCAATCCGAACGTGCGGTCGGAGCCTTCGCTCTCCGATTCAGGATTGAAGCCGACCTCGACCACAACGGCGTCCGCGGATGCCGCAATCTTTTCGGCCGCCGGATCAACGTAGCTGTCGTGACGGACGATCCCGAATCGAAATCTCATTCCGAGAAAACCCGGTCTGCCGCGATGCTCCACGACAACTTTGTGCGACCCATCATCAAGCGTCATGGTGGAAACACCGACGAGCGCGCGCGATTCATTCCAATTATCGAGCGCCAGCTTGTCGTCCATATAGACCCGATAATTGCCGCCGGCTTCACCCGTGGATTGCACGACGATATCGTAGAGCGCAGCGCTGGAGGCTGTGTAGTAGCCCGTCCACCGGGATGACCCAACCCCTGGGGGATACACGGTCACGCTGAAACCCAAATCGGCATTAGGTGCTTCGCCGAAATTTATGTGCGCGTCGTTGCGCCGAATGATCGGATCACCTTCCAGGTGCGGATTCGAGAAGTATTCGGCGAGCAGACCGGATTCGCTTCCCGACTTGGTTGTCGAAAAATTCGTGGTTTGCGCGAGTTCGGCAAACTCCGGAATCCCGCGGTGATAGAAGGTGTGTACGGATGGCCCGAGTTCGTTCGCGATGCCTTCAAGGAAACTTACTGCGGCGAACGGCCGGACGCCCGCGCTCCCACCACCGACAGGCACAGCGGGATAGGCGCCCGGCCCGATCACGGCCACTGATTCGATCGTGTGCTTGTCCAAAGGCAAAACGCTAGCGTCGTTCTTTAGAAGCACGATGCCCTCGCGCGCGGCGTCGAGAGCGGCCTGACGGCCCTGGAGGTTGTAGCGCGGGATCGAAAGATCGGTTTGGTCCCTATCCAACCAGTGCATTCTCACGGCAAGCCGCAAAATACGGCGCACTTTGTCGTCAATCACGGCAACGGAGACTCTGCCGTCGCTGACAGCGGGAAGAAGATTTTGCCGATTCATGAACGCGCCACCCGGCATTTCCAGATCGAGCCCGCCATTGGCCGCAGCCACGCCATCGTACGTTGAAAACCAATCGGACATCAGCACGCCCTCGAAGTTCCATTCCTTCTTCAGAATTTTCGTATCGAGGATCTCGTTTTGGGTCGCATGGACACCGTTTACAAGATTGTAGGAGTTCATCACCGCGCCGACGTGCGCTTCCTTCACTGCGGCTTCAAACGCGGGGAGATAAATCTCCCGCATCGTGCGCTCGTCAATGATCGCGTCCGTATTGTGCCGGTCGAATTCAGAATTGTTGGCCATGAAATGCTTCGCCGTTGCGCTAACGCCTTGGCTCTGGACGCCATTGATATATCCGACCGCTATGCGCGACGCGAGAAACGGATCTTCGCCGAAGTATTCGAAGTTTCGGCCATTCATTGGGGCGCGATAGACATTCAGTCCCGGACCGAGAAGAAAATTGACGCCCTTGGCGCGCGCGTCGCGCGCGATTTCGGTGCCCACGCGCTCAGCGAGCGCCGGGTCCCATGTAGCCGCAAGATTGATGCCAGCGGCCATCGCCGTGGCTGGGCCAAAATTGCGCGCGCCGATAGGCCCGTCGGCCATGCGGAATCGTGGGACTCCAAGTTCCGGGAGCGCGCGCACGTAAAAGCTGTCGGTGCCGCTCAAATAATCTATCTTTTCTTCGAGGGACATCTTGGCGAGGATTGCGTCTACGCGACGGTCTATATCGGACTCTGCCGACGATCCAGATCGTACAGCCTGTATGCCAGCCAACGATACCGCTACCAGCAGGCACACGAATTGGCGGCCCCGTCTCACGATTCTCCATCGTGCCTTGCGCAGTCCATCATCCATCGTTTCCCCCAATTCATTCTGAATTCCCGACAACGGACATTGCAAACGTAAAGAAGGCGCTGACTTCGGGGCGGACAATACGTAAGTCCACTTAAGGCTCAAGCCTATCCGGAAATTTCTGCGTTGCCGATAAAATTGCTCTCTCTGCGCCGTCAGGATTATTTTTCATCACGCACTCCGTGTTGAAGATCATGGTGGGGCATTTATCAGTAGTGAACGAAGGCCAGTGAGGAAGGCCGTTGTGGTTCGGGTTTCCGTGCCTGGCGAAATTGACCCATGCGTCGCTCACTTTCGCCGCGAGTGCTCGCGGGCCCGGGCCGCCTCCCGTCATGGGGGCGCAGCGGTCGGTATTGTCGAAGACAAATGCGATGTCACTGCAATGAAACGCGCCCGGCCGGCCGTCAAGAACCGGTGTCTGCCATGCAAACCAATAGTCGAACGCGGGAGCAGCTCCCTGCGCAGCTTTGCGTTCCGCTTGGGTAACACCACTCTGCCGGACGGGGGCCGCAGAGATGCGTGAGAATAACTCCCCCGGCTTGGCGTTGGGATGGGCTTGCTGGAATACGTCAATGATGCGCGCGCTTCGGTCGCCGTAAATTGCGGTCACACGCGCTTTCAGCTCGTCCGACGTCAGTGAAGTTAGCTTCGTATCGTAGAGCGCCGTTGAGAATTCGTTGAGCACTGTGCCAACGAGCAGTGGCACGTTTGCTGAAATGGCTGGCGCTCTCGGGTCCCAGGGCTGAGTTGGCAAGTTTGTCCCGTCCACTGAAGGTTGCCAGCCGATGCGCGGTAGCGTAAATGCGCGCCCCGGCTGGAAAGGCGTTGCGAGACTCGCAACAGCGCTTCTGCCCGCTCCAATTAAGCGATCAACCGGCACCGTGTGGATCTGATCAATCTGCGAAGCGTTCAATCCGAGCTGCTGCAAGACCGCTGCTCCTAACTTCGCGGAGTCTTCCGGCTTGGCGGCATTCATCAGAGAGCCGCTCTCAACCGCCGCTTTGTGAAAGAGTCCTTTGGCAGCGGGCATCGCCATCAGGGCATTAACTTTGCCGCCTCCACCGGATTGCCCAAAGATCATCACATTGCCAGGATCTCCGCCGAAGTTTGCGATATTGTCGCGCACCCATTCGAGTGCCGCCACGATGTCGAGCATGCCCGCATTTGCGGAATTGGCGTAATTCGCGTAATTCGCGCCCCCAACTTGCGAGAGATCCAAGTATCCCAGAACGCCCAAGCGATGGTTGAGCGATACAACGACCACATCGCCCCGGCGGCTCAAATTCTCGCCATAATACGACTTCAATTCCTGGCCGGAGCCAGCGGAAAATCCCCCGCCGTGCAGCCAGACCATCACGGGGCGCTTCTTGCTGTCATTTACCCCGGGCGTCCAGATGTTGACGCGGAGACAATCCTCGCCGGGACGGCCATCGTCCCAATCGAACATCCAGGCCACTTCGTCATTTCCCCAACCGGCGCGAGGTTCCTGCGGGCTTACGAAACCATATTGCATCGAGCTTCGCAGCCCGGCCCATGGCACCACTTTCGGGGGCGCTTGGTATCGCGCTTTACCTTCTGTTGTGCCGGCGTACGGAATGCCGAGAAATGTATTGATGCCATTGCGTGTGAAGCCACGAACTTTGCCGGCAACGGTTTCAACGATCGCATTCGAATCGGACGCGAGGATATTCGTATTCGCGGTTCCGGGCGGCGGGGCTACGACTGCTGGTTTCGCATCCGCGGCTGAGGCTCGCACGGACATCGCGGGAAGCATTGAGCTGCCGGCGAGCGCCACCGCTCCCTGGAGTAGTGAACGCCGGCCGACTGCTTTTCCAAGGGAGTGGGGGTCCGATATTTGGTCTAGTTTTGTATTTCCTTTAGACATGGAACAACCTTTCTGCCGCTAGAGATTTCATATCGGCGCAGCCGCCAGATTCTTCGGCGGCTCGTCGTTTTCTCAGTCCAGTGCCTCCGTTGTTTTCGCGCTGGGAGAATCGCGTGGGTTCCCACAGCGAAACCCGCCCAAAATCCGGGCCACACGCTTATCACATTTCAGGAACTGAAGCGAACCAGAGTTTATAGATCGTGTGGGCCCCGCGCCCAGCGCTTGTCCGCTAATCGAGGAGGACTTAGTTCGGGGGCGTATCGCGGTATGGTAGTTATTTCGAGCGGTCGTCTTTTTTCAGACGGGTGCGGCTTCGGCTTCTTGAAGAGTCGGATAAACAGTAAAGAGGGAACGGATGCGCGTCATTTCGAGCAGCGTGATCACCTGAGTGTTCATCCCCGCAAAGTACAGTTGCCGGCGAGACTTCTGCGCCGAGATATGTGCGCCGACCAAGGCGCCGAGGCCCGCGGAGTCGATAAATGGAACGCCACTAAAATCAATAATCACACTGGGCGAGGTCTCCGCCCGCAAGATGTTTTGGAACTCGAAAACGGTGTGAAGACTCAACGGGCCTTTCATATGTAGAATCCGTTGTCCAGCGCGCGAGCTATCCGAGGCGATCATTTGAAGGTTTTCCAAGGTCATAGCCGCGGATTGTAACGGAGAATTAACGTTCCAAGAGTTAAAATTGTGTTACAGTCCACCGTTGTTTGGCGTCGAGAAGCGGCATTCTGGCGGGTGCGGGCGGCGTCGCAGCTTAATCGCGAGTTTGACTGAGCCGGACAGGAATACGCAAATAGTTGCACATCTTAAAGTAAAGCTTTCTAGGATCGGTTTTCGGTGTTGCAAATGAAAGGGTTATATGTACACTCGGGCAGTGGAGTTTGGCAGGTGACGTGCACGGTTGGTGGCGCAGCTATTTTACGGGGGTGTCTGGATGAGAACTAGCCGACTGACTTTGGTGGTAGCGCTGTTCGCCGTCGCGGCGATGCCGATTCTAGCGACGAGCGCGAAGGCGGATAGTGTGCCCGACCCTGACTTCAAGGTTGGGCAGGTGGATCCTGCGTTCGTGCCGGCATCGATTAACACTCCCCTTTTCTCTATCTCCGATTCGAACGGCTTTAGCCCGTCTGTGGATCCGGACGGCAACCCAATCATAGGCGGCAGCGCGTGTGTTGTTACGCCTCCTGGCGGAGTTAACGGTACTTCGTCCGGGTGCTACTTCGAGAATGACATCTCCGAGGATGGTAATCCGTTGAATATCACTGCGTTAACTTTCGACGTTCCCGTCCCGTTTGGCGACGACAGTTGCCCAACAGGGGACTTCACGCTTGGCAGCGTGACAGTTTCTTCGATCTTCTCTGTTTGCACTCCGTCGGAGGATAGCGACGGCGGGACGATCTTTGCTTTCTCGGGCGGGACTATCGCATACAAAGAGGACTTTTTCGTGGGAATGGATTTCCCTGACGAACCGAACGGCATCGTCGCCAGCGCCACTGCTACGCTTCCGGAGCCTAATACCTTTGCATTTCTCGGAATCGGCCTTTCGTTGGTGTTCTTGGGGCTGCGCCGCAAGCGGCTTTTGGGCCTTGCCGAGTAGGCTCGACTACTTCGTCTTACCGTATTGCGCCACCAATTGCCCGAAGTCGCGACGACCCTGAAGCGCTGCCAATTCAGGGTCGGTCTGCGCCTCTTGGACAGAATGTCCCTTCTCAAACGCCTCACGAAGCGACTTCATCGCGTCCTCCGGACGGTTCGCCAGCGTGTACACAACCGCTTCCGTGTAAATCAAGTCTACGTCGGCAGGGTTGATTGAGCGTGCCCGGCGGATGAATTCCAGGGACTGCGCCGTGTTGCCCTTTTTCCCGTAATACTGTGTGAGGCCCCCTAACGCGTCCGTATCTTTGGGGTTGACTTCGAGTTCTTTGTACGCCAACGCGATGGCTTTGTCGTAGGTGGCATTCGCTTTGTCGCGCTGCCCTGACCAGCGATAGGCATCTGCAAGATTCCCCATGGAAGTCGGGTCATTAGGGTTCAATTCGACCGCCTTTTCAAACATCGGTACCGAGTCGGGGTACTTTTTCAAGTAGAAGTAGGCCGTACCGAGATTCGAATAAGCCAGGTAGCTAGGTTGCGCTTGAAGGGATTTTTGAAAATATGGAATCGCTTCTTCGTATTTTCCCTGTTGAGAATAGACCACCCCGATATTCATATAGCCGGTGGCATTGTCCGGCTCAAGTTCGATCACGCGTTTGAATGCGGCCAGAGCCTTGTCATATTCCCCAAATTCGGAGTAGGCGTGGCCCAGTTGATTGTAGTTGTACCAGTAGTAGCTGTTGATCTGGACAGCTTTTCCGTACGCCTCCAATGCCTGGTCCTTTTGCCCGAGCGTGAGGTAAACACTGCCCAATCCCCGGTACCCGTCGTCTGAATTCGGCTCGATAGCCACTGTTCGCTTCAGCTCTGCGATGGCTTCAGCCGACTTTCCCGTCCTCGAATAGACGCGGCCTAGCACAAAGTGAACCTCGGCCGAATTATCGTTCAACCGTTGTGCCTGTTGGGCAGCCGCGAGAGCTTTCTGAGCCCAGAATGGGTCCTTTTTCTCTCGATACTCGACCAGACTCGCCTCAGATAAGCCGGCGTACGCGAGCGCAAATCCTGCATCCTGTTTCAGAGCGTCCTGATAGAAGTTCATTGCCGCGTCGACATTTTTCAGATCCTGCTGTCCGCGCATGGCATTCCGGCCCTTCAAGTACAAATCGTACGCCGCCATATTTTCCGTTGCGTGAACTCCGGCATTCGCGCGCTCGTCATTGGTTGGATTGACATTCAACGCCGACACGAGAGGATTGTAGATTTCGTCTTCGAGCGTGAAGAGATCGCCTGCGACACCATCGAATTGCTGGCTCCAGAGTTCCTTGTTGTTGGCCACATCCTCAAGCTTCAGGATAATTCGGATCTTATCTCCAGAGCCTTGCATTGTTCCTTGCACGACCATATTCGCACCAAGGGCCTCTCCGATCTTCACCAAGGGCTGTTTCTGGTTCACCTTTGCGGCCGCGTCCGCATCTGTCACGCGGATATCTTTCAACTGAAACAACTTAGTCGAAAGAGCTTCCTGGATACCTTGAGCCAGATAGCCGAGCTGCGATTCATCCCCCAGCACTTGCAACGGCAGGACCGCGACGAATCGCCCGCTCGCGAGGGGGGGCACCCCGGAGATTGGCGATCCAGGCGCCGTGCCCTTTCCGGGCAAAACTATATGCCTCGTGGCAGGAATCGCGAATGTAAGCACCACCAGGGCCACAATGCCTGCGACGCCCCAAATCCAGCGGTTATTCGCGAACTCGGGAATTTGAATCTGAACGGTGCGCGACATGCCGCCGCTGCCGCGGGACGCGGAAACGGTGGACCGGGCGCCTTGCAAATCAAGGACGATCTCGTCGGCATGTTGATAGCGCAGCGCCGGATCTTTCTCCAGGCAGCGCATGATCACCTGGACGAACCAGTTTGGCAGGTCCGGGTTCAGCGTCTTGGGGCTCTTGGGCTTCTCCTGAATCCGCTGGTACATCACCTTTAGCGTGGATTCTCCGGTGAAGGGCACATCGCCCGTCACCATCTCGTAGAGGATCAGGCCGTAGGCGTAGAGATCGCTCCGTAGATCGGCAGGCTTGCCCTCCACCTGTTCAGGAGACATGTAGCGCGGCGTGCCCATAAACGCGCCGGTACGAGTCATCTGCACGGCGCTCTCTTCGAACGATCTCGCCAGTCCAAAGTCAGACACGTACAGATGATCGTCCTTGGCGACGAGTATATTTTGAGGCTTCAGATCGCGATGGATTACGCCTTCGGCCTGGGCGGCCGCCAAGGCCGCGGCGAGCTGGGTAGCAAAGTTCACGACCCGGTCAAACGGAAGCTTTGGAGTCTGCTGCAGGATATGGTGGAGGTCGGGCCCATCGACAAATGCCATTGTGATGAATTTCACATCACCGACTTCGCCCATATCGTGAATGCGAAGAATGTTCGTGTGCGAAATCTTGCTGGCGAGAAGAAGTTCCTGCTTAAACCGGTTGAGGGCCTCGGTATCGGCCATCACTCCCTGGCGTACAACTTTGAGGGCTACGGTGCGGTCCAGCGTCTTGTCGTATGCCTTGTAGACTCGGCCCATCCCGCCCTGGCCGAGTAGGGCTTCGATGCGGTACCGCGTGCCGAAATCACTGCCGGCCGAGAGAGCGGTCGGGTCAACCACACGGATAGTGGCTGAGTCGCTGATCGGCATCGGCGTGCCGCAGTGACTGCAAGACTCGGCAAAATCAGGGTTTGCGGTCGTGCACTGAGGGCAATTCATCTGACGAAAGCCGTGGCAAAATGCCGGTCGCGTACGCTATGGATTCTTGGATTATCAGGCACGACCTCATAACGCGCAACAACAATGTTATCGAGAATTGCGTGAAGCCACGACGCCACTGAAAGGGTGTTCCAGACTCGGGTCTCGCGGCCCAGCCGGTTCACCCGGTTGCGCCCTTGTACTGAACTACGAGGATTGTGATGTCGTCGGACTGGGCAGCTCCCTCGGAAAACACCTTCACACTTTCCTTAATGGTCTCCGCAAGCTCTTCGACGGTTTGCCCTTTGAAATTCTGCAGGAGGTGTTGCAGCCGCTCTTCTTCGAACATTTCCGCCTTAACATTAACCGCCTCGGAAACGCCGTCCGTATAGATCACCAAAAAGTCGCCCTTCTCCAACTTTACCCTGGCGCTCTCATATTCTGCTTCGGGAAACATTCCCACCGGGAAACTCGCGAGGTCGAGTCTTTCAATGGCCCCGGAGGCGCGTCGAATGAGCGGAGGTACGTGGCCGGCGTTTACGTATTCGAACGCGCCGGACTTGTCGAGCACCCCGTAAAAAACCGTAGCGTAACGATCCCCGCCGGCGCGCTCGCAGAGGTACCGATTCACGCGCGAAAAGACGCCGGTAAGTGCGATGTCCATCGAAGCAGTGGTGTAGAAAATTCCCTGCAGCAAAGTCGCGAGCAACGCCGCCGGGATCCCTTTGCCGGAAATATCGCCCAGAAAGAATCCGTGTCGTCCGCCATCCAATTCGATCACGTCGAAACAGTCTCCGCCGACCGAATAGCATGCCAGCGTGGAACCCGCCATCGCGACGTGCGGCAAGTTCGGCAATTCCTTGGGGAGCAGCCCTAGCTGAATCTTGCTGGCAATTTCGATGTCGTGGTCGAGCCTTGCTTTCACGCGCCCGGCGGCGAACAAGCGCGCGTTTTCGATCAACGTCGCGGCTTCATGGGCCAGCGTTCGCACCACTTCGCGGTCGAGCGCCGAAAACGTGCTGGAGGGGGCGCGGCTATCGAGATAGAGAATTCCCAGGAGCTCGCTTTGTCGAGCCGCGACCGTGGCATCAATCGCTTCGATCACGGGTTTCTTATCAATGGGAATCGCTACGACGGTGTGCAGGTCCAGGCGCGTGATGCTTTCCCCCTGATTCACGCGTCCACCGTCCGCAGCATCCGCGATCGTATCGCCGACAATTAACTCGCGCCGCGAGCTCGCGACACGCTTTACCACTCCCTGCGAGACCTGCATATCTTCGGGACGAAGGGTGCCCCGCTGCGCATTTCGGGCCACGGCCGTTTCCAATTGGCCCCCGGGATTCGCCAGCAACAGCACGCCGCGCTCGGTTCGAGTTACCGCAATGGCCGCGTCAACGACGCTGGCCAGGATGTCCTCGAGCGAAAGCCCGGAGCTCAGGGAACGGGCAACGTCGAGCAGCACGCCCAAATGATGAAGCTCGCGCGCGCCCGCCGCGGCTGGAGCTGGGGCTTCGATGCGTTCAACGAGTTCGTCAATAGTTGCTCCCTCACCTACATAGATGACGCGATAGGAATCCGGCACGCCAAAGTCTATTTGGTCGCTTACCTTAAGTTCGTGGCGGATTATCTTCTCCCCGTTCACGAAAGTGCCGTGGCTGCTGCCCATGTCTTCAAGTACCATGGTCCCGCCGACGTCGGTAATTTGGGCCTGTTGCCGGCTTACGCGGCTGTCTCGCAGCGTGAGTTCATTTCCGGCCTGGCGGCCGATACGGAACGGGAAGTTAGCGATGGCGACGTCGCGGCGCGAGCCATTCGGATCAACCACGACGAGCCTTGGACCGCTAGACATAGTTCATTGCCGCCTCGACGGATGAGGTCACGGTTCGCTGTTATGCGGGAACGGGAACACCGCATATGGTAGGGAATCTCGCGAGCGAAGTAAACAGGAAGGACCCACCATGCGATTTGACGCGATAATAATCGGTTCTGGTCAGGGAGGTAATCCGCTGGCCTATGCCCTGGCGGATCGAGGGTGGTCTGTGGCCTTGATCGAAAGGGCCTATCTGGGCGGTACATGCATCAATACGGGCTGCACCCCAACGAAGACCATGGTGGCCTCCGCTCAGGTCGCCCATTACGCGCGCGGCGCCGCTCGCTGGGGCGTAAACGCTGAAAATGTTAGAGTGGATCTTCCCGCCGTGGTCGCCCGCAAGAACGCAGTGGTTCTGAGGTTTCGCACAGGTCTCGGGCAGAACATCGAGAAGCGTCCCAATCTTCATCTTTATCGCGGCCATGCCCGCTTTCTCGCGGCGCGAAAACTTCAGGTAGGCGACGACATTATCGAGGGACAGCGAATATTCATCAACGTTGGCACGAGGCCTCGCACCCCACGCATCGAGGGTATCGAGACGTCCGGATATCTGACGAACGAATCGCTCATGGAATTGATGGAAATTCCCGAGCATTTGGTCGTGCTGGGCGGCGGCTACATTGGCCTCGAGTTCGGCCAGATGTTTCGCCGCTTCGGCAGCCGCGTCACCGTGATTCACCGTGAGGGGCAGCTGCTTGCTCGGGAGGATACCGATGTGGCCGAGGGATTGCGCAAAGCCCTGGAAGCGGAGGGCGTCGAATTCCGAATGGGCTCGAATCCCACCAAAGTCGAAAAGCAGCCGGGCGGAGTCATCGTCACAATTGTGACCGGGGAAAAGACGGAAACCATCACCGGCTCACACCTGCTCGCCGCGACGGGACGCCGGCCGAATACCGACGACCTCGGCCTCGACAAGGCGGGAGTGGTTCTCGATCCCCGCGGATATGTCAAAGTGAACGGTCGGCTCGAGACTTCGGTGCCAGGCGTTTGGGCACTGGGCGATGCAAAGGGCGGACCCGCCTTTACTCACATTTCGTACAACGATTTTCAGGTAGTGTTCGCCAATATCATCGAAGGAAAGAATCTGAGCATTGAGAATCGCTACCTCCCCTACTCACTGTTCACCGATCCTCAATTAGGTCGGGTGGGCATGACAGAAAAAGACGCTCGTGATTCGGGCCGCAAGTTGAAGATCGGAACGTACCCGATGGCCTACGTCCCACGTGCGATCGAGCGCGATGAAACGGCGGGCTTCATGAAGATCATCGTGGACGCCGGAAACGATCGGATTCTGGGAGCGTCAATCCTGGGAATTGAGGGCGGCGAACTGGTGCAGATTCTGGGCGCGATGATGCTCGCGAACGCGCCGTATACGGTACTCAAGGGTGCCGTTTTCGTCCATCCCACGCTCGCGGAAGGATTTTTCGGTCTGCTGGAATCGGTCAAGCCGGTGAATTAGCGCCTCAGTTGCCGCACGAACCTTCTACGACGCCGACGACTCGGCCTTCAGCGGCTGGACGAGCAGCGTCAAGATGAATCCTCCGACCAACAGTATCGCAAGTACACGCAAAAGTCTGAAGGCGCGGCCCACTTTGCGGGTGACGGTCGCGACGCGTGCGTATGTTTTCCGCCTCGCGTGGCTCGTTCGTCCGTATACAATGGCAGGGTTGCGCCGATCGCGTCAGCGCTCCCTAATTATGGTCACTCTACAAACAATAAAGGCCGCTGCCGGGCGGATTCGCGACTCGATATTCCTGTCGCCCTTCGTCCGCTCGGAGACATTCTCCAAGCTGACTGGCAATACGATTTTCTTCAAGCTCGAAAACCTTCAGATGACCGGCTCCTATAAGGAGCGGGGCGCTCTGAATAAGATTCTGCTGCTGACCGACGACGAACGGCGCAAGGGAGTGATTGCCGCGTCGGCCGGGAACCACGCCCAGGCCGTCGCGTATCACGCGACAAAGCGCGGAATCGCCGCGCAGATTTGCATGCCGCTGACAACGCCCATCGTGAAGGTGACCGCCACGCGCGGTTACGGCGCCGAAGTGATTCTCTCCGGCACGAACTATGATGAGACATGTCAGGAGGCCCTGAGCCGCTGCGAGCGGCTGGGCCTGACGTTCATTCATCCTTTCGACGATGAAGCGGTGATTTCCGGGCAGGGAACTCTGGGTCTTGAGATGCTCGACCAGCAGGGCGATATTGACGTTCTCATGGTTCCCATCGGCGGCGGTGGTTTGATCGGCGGCGTCGCTTGCGCGGTCAAGGAAACTAATTCGAAGGTTCGAGTGATCGGCGTGCAGACATCGAAACTGCCTTCGATGAAGGCGGCAATCGAGAAGGGTTCGCCGGTTACGTTGCCCGCAAAGGTTACGATCGCGGACGGAATCGCGGTTCGCTGCGCGGGCACCCACACCTTCCCGCTGGTGCAGAGGTACGTGGACGACATCGTGACGGTTGACGAAGAAGAGATCGCCAACGCGATTCTCCTGCTGCTCGAGAAGGAGAAAACGCTGACGGAAGGCGCCGGAGCCGTAGCGACGGCGGCCGTCCTCCAGCATAAGATCCCGCTCAGCGGCAAGAAGGTCGGTGTTTTCATCGGTGGCGGAAATATTGACGTTTCGCTGCTCTCGCGCATTATCGAGCGCGGTCTGGTGAAAGACGGCCGGCTGGTGCGATTGCGCATTCACCTTCCCGACCACCCGGGCGCGCTCCAGAAACTCGCGGGAGTGATTGCCGGACAGAAGGCGAACATTGTGGAGACCAATTACGATCGAGCGTATTACGGAGTTTTACTCGGAGATACGGTGATTGACATCACCATGGAGACGCGTGGGCCGGAAAACATTAACGAACTCACCGCCGCTCTTGAAGCCGCCGGATACCCACACGAACGCGTACTTTAATGGGCTAGCATAAACGGAGCGTCCGCGAAACGCGGCCGGTCTCGCTGTACATCCCGTCTAACCATGTTCTCGAAGCGCACCCATTGGAAGCTCGAAGAGAACGCCTATACTCGCGCTCTGCGCCGCCACAACCAGAGCGGTAAATCAGTTTTCGACCTCACCGCTTCGAATCCCACCACTTGCGGCTTCCAGTATGACGAACCCGCGATCCTTTCCGCCCTGCATGCGAAGGAAGCGCTGCAGTACGAGCCCGAGCCGAAGGGCCTCGCCTCTGCCCGTGCCGCCGTCATTGATTACTATGCGCGCCAAAATCTCGCTGTGCGCCTCGATCTCGATCGGTTAATCCTGACTACTGGCACGAGCGAGGCATACTCGTTTCTTTTTCGTCTGCTGTGCGAGCCGGGTGACGAGATTGCGATCGCGCAGCCCAGCTACCCGCTGTTCGATTTTCTGGCCACGATCCAGGATGTAAAGCTCTGCCCTTTTCGCCTCATCTACGATCACGGATGGCAGTTGGATTTCCAGGCGCTAAAAGAAGCAATCGGTCCACGGGCTCGTGCGATTTTGCTGGTGCACCCGAATAATCCAACGGGAAATTTTATCGGTGCCGATGAGGCCGCGCAGCTGCAGGCAATTTGCGGGGAGCGCAATCTCGCGCTCGTAGTTGACGAGGTGTTCCTTGACTATAAAATCCGAGCGGGGAACTCTCGGCGAAAACAGCACGGCAGTTTTGTTTCCAGCGATCAAGCGCTCACATTCGTTCTGAGCGGACTGAGCAAAATCGCGGCATTGCCGCAGATGAAGGTGGGCTGGATAGCGGCGAGCGGTCCTGACGCGCTGGTGCGCGACGCGATGGCGCGCCTGGAAATCATTTCCGATACGTATCTTTCGCTCAGTGCGCCCATGCAACATGCATTGCCCGCCTTGCTCGGTCAGCGCGAGAAGATGCGGCGGCAGATTCTCGATCGGATTGAAGTGAATTTAACGCAACTTGATGAAAGTCTCGCGCGCCAGAACTTGGTTTCCCGTCTCGAAATAGAGGGGGGATGGTACGCGGTCCTGCGTGTGCCCGCGGTGCAATCTGACGAAGAACTAGCGATACGCTTGCTGGAGGAGCAATCGGTTCTGGTGCAGCCGGGGCACTTTTACGAATTCGCGGACGAGGGATTCTTGATAGTAAGCTTGCTGACGCCCGCCGATCAGTTCGCGGAGGGAATTCGTCGGTTGCTCGCGTGCGTCGCCGGAAAATAATCTGGCAACGCACGCGATGCGGAGTGCGATCGAGTCAGGCTACGACTTTTTCTTGCCGAACGTCGCGCGAATGTAGGTCACGACACCCTCGATCTGTTCCTTGCTCAAGGTATTCTTGAACGGAGGCATGTTGTTCTTGCCGTCCGAAACTTGCGCTTGCATCTGTGCCACGGTCATTTTCTGCACGGCGTCCGAATGAAGGTCGGGCGCTTTTAGAGCCTTGCCTGTGGCCGATCCGGTTCCATCTGCAGCGTGGCAGACCACGCAGTTCGATTTATAAGTCTGCTCCCCGGCGGCGTCATCGGCCGGAGGTTTTGCTCCCGCCCGCGACGCGAAACCCAACACCGCGAAAGCGATTACAGCTCCTAGAACGAACGTGACGGAACGAAGCCGCGCCGCGCGTTCGAACGTCGCTTCACCCGATGAACGTGAGCCGGAACCGCCTGACGAAACGCACTTTTCATTATCGAGCATCGATCCTCCGTGGGGATATTGGGCAGTCGAACTACGAACGCTGCCTGAAGCCGCAACACATGTCGCCGAAAACCCGACTATTTTGCACCACCGCCTTCCCGTCTGCAAAGGGAAACATGGTTTCCCTGGCTCACTTAGATGCATAGAGAAGTCGGAGCGATGTTCCGCGCGATACCTGATGAAGGGAGGAGCCGATCTGGAGCGGTGCCCGCAGGATAAGTCGGTTGGTGGCGAGTTGCCGTTCCCTACGAACCCAAGTAAACTGTTCGGCAGTGTCGTTGAGGTTCGGGGCGTAGCGCAGCCTGGCTAGCGCGCCTGGTTCGGGACCAGGAGGCCGGTGGTTCAAATCCACTCGCCCCGACCATTTTATTTCCCGCTCTCAACTGGACATGTACGAGACTCTTTCTGATAAGAGGCTGTGGATCGCCTGTAGCCAATCCGGCTAGTCATCAGTTGGACATTGCAGTTGTTCGCCGCGTAGCGTGGGGCTACCCCAACACAAGGTGGACTTGGTGCACGGCGCCATCGTCAACGAGCGGGACATTTGCGGAGCCGGGAAGCACTTTGCCGTCCAGTTCTGTCAGAGCCACGCCGCGAGAAACGCCGGATGGATTATCCACTTTGATCTGATATGTGGCCGAGTGATAACGAAAAACAATGGAGTATCCTGGCCAGCTCCGGGGGATGCAAGGGTCAAGCGTAAGAGTCATGCCGCGCACGCGAAATCCCAACATCCATTCCATGCCGGCGCGATACAGCCAGCCTGAAGATCCCGTGTACCAGGTCCACCCACCGCGTCCTATGTGAGGAGCTTCCGCATAGATGTCTCCGGCGACGACATAGGGTTCAACTTTGTACCGCTGGGCATTGGCGCGCGAACTCGAGCGGTTGATTGGATTCAACGTGCGGAAAATCTCCGCTGCCTTGTCGCCATCACCGAGTGCTGCGAATGCGATGAGCGCCCAGACGGCTGCGTGCGAGTACTGGCCGCCATTCTCGCGAATTCCGGGCACGTAGCCCTTGATGTATCCAGGATCATGCAGCGTGTGATTAAAGGGCGGCGTCAAAAGGAGGACCAAACCATCGGGACGGCGAATCAGCTGACGGTCCACGGCCGCCATTGCTCGGGTACCTCGCGCCGGTTCAGCAGCGCCGCTCATGATTCCCCATGATTGAGCGATTGAGTCTATGCGGCATTCGGAGTCCGTCGCGGAACCTAGCGGCGTGCCGTCGTCGTAATAGGCGCGACGGTACCACTCGCCGTCCCATCCATCGCGTTCGAGCGCCGCCTTCAGAGCGCTGACATGGAGGCGCCAACTCTCTGCGCGCTTGCGTTCACCGCGGGCGTCCGCGATCTTGGCGAACTCCCAGAGGATCGTGTGCAGAAACCAGGCGAGCCATACGCTTTCGCCCTTGCCTTCCTGGCCCACGCGGTTCATTCCGTCATTCCAATCCCCGGTGCCCATCAACGGAAGACCGTGCGCGCCCACATTTAGACTCCGGTCCAGGGCGCGCGCACAGTGCTCAAAGAGCGTTGCCCGAGTCTCGGAAGTACGAGGTTCGAAATAGGATTCCAGCTGTCCTGCGGCCAACACGTTCCCTTCGATAAACGGCACTTGCTCCTCGAGGACAGTCATGTCGTTCGTGGCTTCAATGAAATGAATGACGGCGTAAGGTAGCCACAAAAGATCATCGGACATTCGTGTGCGTATTCCCCGGCCGGAAGGCGGATGCCACCAGTGCTGCACGTCGCCCTCTATGAATTGGCGGCCAGCGGCGCGTAGCAAGTGCTCACGAGCCACCGATCGTTTCGCGACCGTCAAAGCCATGACGTCCTGCAACTGATCGCGAAAGCCGTACGCTCCGCTCAACTGATAGAATGCCGCGCGGGACCAGACGCGGCAGGCGAGCGTCTGATAGAGGAGCCATCGGTTGAGCAGTAAGTCCATCCCGGCATCGGGAGTCGTGACCTGAACGGCGCCGAGGATGTCGTCCCATTGGCGCGTCACCTCACTCAGTTTCTGGTCTAGGTCCGCAGTTCGATACCGTGCGAGGAGTTCGCGCGCCTTGTCCCTGCTTTCCTCCTGACCTAGAAAGAATCGAATTTCAACCCGCGCTCCGGGGCGAAGTTCGAGTACCGTTTGCAACGCGGCACACGGATCGAGGGCGGCGCCCAGCTTTCCGGAAAGTGGCCTCTTACCTTCCAATCCCGCTGGGTGCTCGGGGGTGCCATTTCGACCGAGAAATTCCGCCCGGTCGCACGTGAAAGAACTTGGGCGTTTGCCAATATCTGCGAAGCTGACGCGCCCTCCGAATTCTCCGCTCCAGGCGCTTCTGGCCAGGATCGCTCCCGTGCTCGAATCGAGCTCCGTCACAATATAAGGAGCGGAAGCGGGACGCGAGCTGCCTAGAAGCCACTCAACGTACGCAGTAATCGAAATGCGCCGCACGCGTGCAGAATCGTTTTGCAGAGTCAGCCTGGAAATCTTGATGGGATCGTTTAGAGGCACGAATTGAACGAGCTCTGTCGCAATGCCATGCGAAGCGTGGCTGAAACGACTGTAGCCCTGACCGTGACGCACGGCGTACTTGGCGTCTTCGTCGCGAATAGGAAGCGCAGTGGGTGTCCAGATTTCGCCGGTGCTTTCATCGCGCAGGTAAAATGCCTCGCCCGGAGGGTCCAGGACATGATCGTTGGACCAAGGCGTAATCTGGTTCTCATGGCTGTTGAGCGACCACGTGAAGCCCGATCCTGACTCTGAGACCAGGAAGCCAAAGTTTTCGTTCGCGATGACGTTGATCCACGGCTCCGGCGTTCGCAGGCCCTCTTCCAGTACGACTGCGTACTCGCGGCCATTTTCGGCAAAGCCACCGAGGCCGTTGAAAAACTGAAGAGCTGGCGGCGGAGTAAGCACGTTCTGATGCGGAGTGGTTCGACTTGGCCTGATTGCCGGAGGTGGAGCAACTTCCTCAGGTTGCGATCGCGCGATCTGGTCCGCAAGCGTGCCCCGACGGCTGAGTAGCACCACTCGCGCTACGGCTAGTAGCTGGCCTCGTGCTTGGGGCGAAACGAGATCCCCGCGAAGGAGGAAAATCTTCCCGCTGGCGTCGCTTGTGTCCGGCGAGAGCCTCAACTGACTCCCGCGGACGAGCGTTTCAAGAGTGCCTTGGAGTTCTTGCACGTACGATGCGGCCTTTTCGTTGATGATCACCACATCCGCAGATAGTTGCTTCATGCGCCAGTATTCGTGAGCGCGCAACAACTGGCGGATCATGTCGAAATCATCGGCATCGTCAATCCGCGCAACGACGATAGGAAGGTCGCCCGAAATTCCCTGTCCCCAGAGAGCCGATCGGTCGAGGGTCGTATTACTCAAAACATCCGAGCTCGGCCGCAGTGTGGAATCGGAATAGATCACTGCATTCGCGAGCCGCTGAAAGAGGTGCGCCTCTTCCGCGGTGATGCCCAGGTGGCGCATCTGGACTTGCGCCTGAGTCCATGCGAGCGCACGGGTCCGTTCGAATGTTTTCGCATCGCGGTATTTGTCGGCGAGGTTCAGTACTTCGTCGCGCGTTGCTGCCACAATCGTCGAATAAAACAGGTGCACGGTGTGCCCCGGTAGAACATGTACTGTCCGACGCAGGCTCATCATCGGATCGAGCACGGAACCCACTGTGTTGGAAAGCGGCCTTCCGTCAATGACGGAGATGGGATTTCTAAGGTCGCGGGCGCGTCCGATAAATCGCGCTCGATCCGTTTCATATTGAAGGTCGCCGACGGAATCGCCTTCGACGACAAGAACATGGGCGGCCCAAACCGATGTTTCGTCCTCCGATCTTTTTCGGCGCGTGGCGAGGATTGCTTCCACTTCGGGAACGAACTCCGTCTCCACGAAGAGGTTTGAAAACGCAGGATGTACCGCGTCGGTGGCTTGGGTCGTAAGCGAAAGCTCCGCGTAGGATGTCACTTGGACATCCCGCTGTCGCAATCCGGTGTTTGTGATTGCGACCCGGCGCAATTCCGCGTCGTCCTCGGAGGAGACAACGACTTCCAGGGCCGTTGTCAAAGAGCGGTCATGGCGGACGATTTCCGCATGGTCTTCGTAAAACGAGGCCTCATAGGAATCCGGCTCGACGCCGCTTGGTTGATAGCCAGCCGACCAAACATCTCCGGTCTGCTCGTCACGGAGAAAAATAGATGTGCCCCAGCAGTCCCTGGTTGCGTCTTCACGCCAGCGTGTAACGGCAATGTTGCGCCAGCGACTGTACCCGGAACCTGCCGACGTCAGCATCACAGAGTAGCGGCCATTGGAGAGAAGCTCGGTGCGGGGAGTGGCATCGTGAGGGGACGTGAACTGGCGTGCGGCGGGTGGCACCAAATCACGCACTTGAGATGCGTCGGATACCTCCTCGGCTCTGGGCCGCGCCACCAGTACATCCCGCGGAGTGCGCTCCTGCATGAGAAGTTCTGTCGCTTGTACCATCGGAACCGCATGAAACCGGCTGCACATTGCGCCATCATTCAGCGCGTTGGCGAGCGCGACCAGAAACATGCCCTGGTGATGCGCCATGTAGGCGCGAACGATTGCGACTTTCTGTCCTTCGGGGAGCCGGGAGCTCGTGTAATCGAGCGCTTCGTAGAAACCGTAGTGTCCCAAGCCGCCTTGTTCGGTGAGCCGGTCGAGATTCTCGAGTGCCGCAGATGGATCAATCATTGCAGCGAGCGCAGTGGCGTACGGAGCGATAACCAGGTCTTCGCTCAGACCACGCTTGAGTCCCAAGCCCGGGACGCCAAAGCTGGAATACTGGTAGGTGAAGTTGGTATCGCGCGCGTCATAAGCTGATTCCGATATTCCCCACGGCACGCCGCGTTCCGCTCCGTATTCAATCTGGCGCGTCACTACGTGCCGATACGTTTGGCTCAGCAAACTGTTCGCGGGCGAACGCATGATGAGCGCCGGCATCAGGTACTCAAACATCGAACCCGACCAGGAAATAAGCGTTGATCCACGTCCCATTGGTGTCAGTGGACGGCCCAGCCGAAACCAGTGCGACGAGGGAACGTCGCCTTTAGCGATCGCAACGAAGCTGGCAAGGCGCGCTTCAGAAGCAAGCAGATCGTAGCAGCTGGGATCCAGCTGCCCATCGGCGGTGCGATATCCGATGGACAGCAGCTTGCGAGTGTCGTCGAACAAGAAGCGGAAGTCCATTTCGGCAAACATCTCTTCCGACTCTCGTGCGACCGCCAGAAGGCGCCGGTGCAAAGACCCTGCCTCCGCCGCCGATTGTTGCATCGCTTGAATCAGAGCGTTGATCCGCGTGAGTAGCTCGTCGGACGAGCTAGATTCCGTGATCGAGCGCGCACGCAAGGCCGTCAATTCGTTCACAGCGCCTGCGAATCTGTCGGGGGCGTCAGCGAGCGTGGCATCGTTGGGAAAGAAGGGCTCAATCGCCGTCCATTCTGGGCTTCTCGCAGCTCGACCTCCGGCAACTGCCGCAGCGCCGCCGGAACTCAGCCGAAGCCAGGGAAAAAACATCTTTGCGTCGCGCAAGTGGCTATCAGCACATGCTTTTGCTGCCTCAGCCCAAATTCTCAATTGTGGATTCGCGGAGTTTCCAAGTTCTTGCGCAAGTGCTTGCGCGATGTCCGCAACTGTGTGGGCGCGTCCGGAAACCTCGGCGATTCTCGATCCCAAGTCCGAGGGATGACGTGGGACCGAAAGAACGGACGCAGCCAGGAGGTCAACGGCGTTACTGAGTTGCTTCCGCGTCACGGTATGCAAGCGCGGAGCGTCCTTGACCCCGGTCAGTGCCAGCCGCAGCAGACCAATCGCGTCTTCGATTCCAGCAAACATGCGAGGCCCCGCGGACGATTTCTGAATCAGTTCGCGGCAGCAACTGGCGAGCGTCAGCAGGTGCCCTGCGATATTTCCGCTGTCAACCGTAGAAATGTATTTTGGATCCAGCGGATGAAGATCGTGCGTGTCATACCAGTTGTACAAATGTCCGCGAAACTTCTCGAGCTTGGCGATCGTGTCGAATGTGGCCTCGACTCGCTCCAACGCGTCCTGGGTTCCCAGCCATCCCAAGTCGCGCGCCGCAAGTGTGGAAAGCAGATAGAGGCCAATGTTCGTTGGTGAGGTGCGATGAGCCACAACTGGAACCGGGTCTTCCTGGAAGTTGTCCGGCGGTAGGAAGTTGTCCTGCGCCGTGACAAACGTCTCGAAGAATCGCCATGTGCGTCGTGAGTCGGCGCGTAGGGCGCGCGCATGCTCCGGAGAAAGCAATTCGCGGTCAGAGGGTCGAGGCGGAAGGCTGATCCAGTGCGCCACTGCCGGCGCTGCCATCCACAGAGCTAAGAAAGGTAAGGCTGCGTACAAGGCATGGGGACGCACCAACCATATGGCCGCGAGCGCCGCAAACGCCAAAATGACGCCATCCGCCATATGCTTGAAGACGCTGTAAAGATGCAGGTTTACGCGGTATTTGGCTTGCGCGGCGGTGACCCATTCCAACATATGTTTGTGGGTGAAAAGCAGACGGCACAGCGTTCGCCCGATTGCGTCCGCCATCAGCCATGCCTGGTAAGCCAAGAAGGTGAGGTTAAGGCCTGCCTGAGATAAACCGAGTGAAAAATCCGAAATCAATCCACGAAAATGACTTCGCTTTGAAATTCCTTCCAGATGCGCATTTACACCGGCCAGGAATGGGATCAACGCCGGAATCAGGATCGCCGCGAGCACGAATCGTGCCCACAACCACGGAGAAAGTCCCGGCGTCAGCCATCCCGCCACGAGCAGTAGAAACATGGAGGGCGCCGAAAGGGACCTGCGGAGGTTATCCAGCATCTTCCAGCGACCAACGATAGGAATCTTGAACTTCGGGCCGCCCGGGGGGCCGGCAACTCCCGAGATGATCCACGGCAGGAGTTGCCAATCTCCGCGAGTCCAGCGGTGCTGGCGGGCGGCGGCGGCTTCGTAATGAGAAGGGAATTCATCGAACAGCTCGATATCTGTGGCAAGTGCGGTGCGCGTGAAGATTCCTTCAAACAGATCGTGACTCAGCAAAATGTTCTCGGGCACCTTGCCAGCCAAGGAAGACTCAAAGACATCGAGGTCGTAAATCCCCTTGCCGGTGTAGGAGCCTTCACGGAAAAGATCCTGGTACACGTCTGAAACAGCTGCAGAATAAGGATCAATTCCGCTGGGACCAGAAAAAATTCTTTGGAAGATCGATCCCTCCCTATCCCCGGGTAGCGACGGCGTAATCCGAGGTTGAACGATTCCGTAACCGTCCACGACTCGCCCGTCCTTCGCGCTGAAGCTGGCCTGATTCAATGGGTGAGCCATCGTGCCCACCAGACGGGCCACCGCTCCCCGCGGCAAACGGGTGTCTCCGTCGAGCGTAATGACGTAGCGAACCCTTGGAATCGAACTCACGGGATTCAGGTTTGTGGTGATGAAAGTTGTGTTTACAGAGCCGCGAAGAAGCAAGTTCAATTCGTGGAGCTTCCCCCTCTTGCGCTCCCATCCCATCCACTTTCCTTCCGATTCATTCCAAGTGCGCTTACGATGCAAGAGAAAGAATCGGTCACCACCTCCCGGCGCGGTGCCATGACGCTGATTCAAGGAGGCGATCCCGCGGGTCGCAGCGGCCAGCAAGTCCTCGTCGTTTGGCAGCGTTTCCGTTTTCGCGTCAGCCCAGTCGGAAAGTAACGCAAATCTCAAATCGCCGTCAGAATTCGCCAAGTAGTGGATCTCGAGTCGCTCCACCTGCTCGCTGATATCCTGTTCTGACGTCAGCAAAGTGGGAACCACGACAATTGTTCGCAGTTCCTCGGGGACGCCGGGCATTTCAAGTCGTGGAAGGGGGCGAGGGCCGATCAAGTCCGTGACGCCACGATTGACGAGAGCAATCGCGAGCTCAGACGCCGGAATCAGCCCGAGGACTGCGAATAGCAAAAGGTGGGGGATACTGGCTCCCAATTCCCCCGAACGCGCCAACGGCATAGCCAGAATGACGGCGGTCAGCAGAGCGATGGTACCGAGATAGCCCACAGAGGCGCGCTCATAAAGCCGCTGAAGCCAGCGCCTGCCGGGAACGTGAAAACCAATTTCACGCTCGAACTCGAGACGCCCGTCCGAGATCAAGTAGTAGCCAGAATCTGAGCGCCGAGCGCCCCTGCGTGCGGAATCCGACCGAGCGCTGGCGGCGGCCTGCCTACCCCGGTTCGCTGCGGCCTCCGCAACTTCCAATTCGGAGCGACCCGATCCCCGGGAGAGTTCCTCGATGGCATGCCGATAGGCGTCGCGCGTGGCGAAGTCCATGGCGCGGAAAGTGCTGTCGTCGCGCAAGACCTCGTCAACGAGGCTGACGCTCTCGAAAAAAACCTGCCAGTCGAACGCCGAGGTCAGGCGCATGCTGGTGATAACGTTTCGTACCGTCACGCTCGTGGCCGCTTGCTGTTGATGTTCGGCGCGGACGATCTCGTCAGCGGTTGTTCCCTGCGCTGCCAGTCGCTCGTCGAGCCAAAGCAAGATAGGACCGACCTTGGGATCCAAATCGCGCAAGCGCTGGATGAGCTGGACGGCAAATGCCCTGTCCAGAGGCTTCTTCTCAAATTGGCGGAGAACCGCGGCGGTGGAGACAACTGACTGGCCCCCTGTACCAAGAAGCCTTTCGGTTAGGACGTCGGCCTCGTTGCGCGCATCGCGGCTGAACACCATGCGTGCAGCAAGCCGCCGCAGATTTTCAACCAACACCACGCGTAAAGTGATCGCGACGGCCCAAAGCTCACCGATCGAAAGCGGTTGTACGCGCTGGTAGGCGGTGACAAACCGGCGCAGCATCTCCGGATCGAAACGGCTGTCCGTGTGCGCCACAAATGCCCAGGCAACGCCGTAAACACGCGGATAGCCTTCCAGGTGGCCCGAAGCAAGTTTGGGCAATTTTTCATAGAAACCGGCCGGCAGGTGATCCCGAATCTCTCGAAGCTGCTCCTCCACTATGTAGAAGTTGTCAACAAGCCACTGCGCGGCGGGAGTAATAGACTGTTCTCGCTGGGAAGCGCGAGCGGTCGAGCGATAGTATTCGAGTAATAATCGGCCATTTTCGGCGACTCGCGGAATGAGAGGCTTACCAGAACCCGCGTCGTCGGAAATTGCCTGCGCCGCAGCAAGGCTTTCCGCGTGCTGCTCCATGCGATCGGCGCTGAAGAGCTCGCCCAGAATGGGCTCTTCGAGCTCTACGACGACGCTGATCGGTGGGGCGGTGCGCATCGTTTCCTCGAAGTACTGCCTCCATTGCGACCTGATGTCTTATCGGAGCATCGGCATTTACACTGATTCACGAACACGGGGGAAAATGCGACTCTCGTGTCTGCGAAGGCTGTCCACGGTCGGATGCGGTGTCCCCGGCCAAACGCGGGAGTCTCACGAAGTCGGCCGTCGCACATCAACCTTTGCGCGGGGTTGTCTACTTCTTCCGCGTTATCTGGCTGGGAGGAGCGCGGAGCTATCAAGAGTACCACCCGGAGGGTTTACGGCGGATGTCGAAGTTTGGGCTTGCCGATCGCGAAACGCAATCGCGGAGTTAAGAACTCTTTCCAAATCCATTCGGCGATAAGGGTGGTAGAGAAAATCAAAGGCACGGATGTTGAGGGCCGCGAGATAGTCGCGGTATTCGTGAGGACATGTTGGCGCGCACACAATGATCACCGGCATTGCTGCATTCTGGCGCTTGAGATGTCTTACGACGTCGCGATACGTACCATCTACGAGCCAAAACCCGCAGAAACAGGCCGCAACATTTTGATTCGTGAGCGCCGATTTGATTTCTTCCATCCCGCTCGCCCACAGCGTGTTTATAGCATAGCTCTGTAAGAGTTCGGCCATGGTCTCGCGAATGTCAGGATCCGTCGTCGCTATTAAGACGCTTGGCACAATTAACGATTTCCCCGAAGCATTCATACCGGATTGCGGGCCCAGTCGCCGCCGGATTTCCTCGCTGTCGGAACCTCGGAAAATCATTGCGTCGCCTTCCTGTCAGACTTGAAACCCCACGCGAAAGGATTCACGATTCCATCACTCGCCTCAGCGAAGGAGTTTCTTTCCACGAACACATAATTCTTCATTAAGCACAGAGGGACAATACCGTCTTTCATGTAGGCGAATCGAAATGGTCTTTAGGATCAGTCTTCCGCTCGATTTTCATCGAGATCGGCGACGTGCACTTTCGATTTTCAATGCGAATCAGTGTGGCGGTTTTATGAGATGTGGCATGCCTTCCCGGTTCGCGAGACAAAATTACTGGCGTCGCGAAAAAAACACATCAGCGCTCTCCATTGACTGTAAGTATGTCTAAGTATCAGAGGGACTTGCGAAAGCCTCGGCATGGTGCCTGGCGTGCTGTGATGTAGTGAGCCATGAGCGAGCCACCACCCCTACCGGAAGCCAACTGGAGTGAGCGCCTGAAGGCGCTGCGAAAGGTTCGTCCGGTCTTCAGAATGGTGTGGAGTTGCGCGCCTGACGTCGTTCTATTGAGTGTGCTCGCGCGCGCGGCAATTTCAGTAATTCCTGTCGCCCTGTTGTGGGTGACACGGCTCATCATCGACGCAATCGTTCGCCATAGCATGCCCGTCCATGCCGCGCTGCCGGTTCACTTCTGGTGGCTGGTGGCACTCGAATTCGCCTTGGCGAGCCTTGCAGCGATGCTCGGACGCCTTCTCAATTTCTTTGACACGGTGCTCGCCGACAAGTTTACGCGTCACATCAGCACACGCATCATGGAGCACGCCTCGAGGCTGGATCTTACGCGGTACGAAGATCCTCTGTTTTACGACAAGATGGAGCGCGCCCGAGCGCAGGGGACCGATCGCGTGATGTTGGTTCAAATGATGGGACGCCTGATTCAAGACGCCATCGGCGCGGCCAGTTTGGCGGCGGCCATCGTGTTTTTTTCTCCTTGGTTGTTGTTCTTCCTGGTCGTGTGCATTGTGCCGGCCTTCCTCGGAGAGACGCATTTCGCGTTCCTCGGTTATTCGCTGAATTTCGAACAGACACCGGCGCGCAGGCAGATGGATTACCTTCGCGTCCTCGGGGGCAGCCGAGAGAGCGCCAAAGAACTGAAGCTGTTCGGGCTGGGACCCTTCCTGATCGGACGTTACAAGGTCCTCTCCGACGAGCTGCATCGCCAGAACGTCGGCTTAGCCAGACGCGAGCTGGTCTTTGGAGCTTTCCTGACGGTACTGGGGGCGCTTGGCTATTACGGCGGGTATGCATACGTGGTGTATGAGACGGTGATCGGGAGATTCACGATCGGCCAGCTGACGCTTCTGGCAGGCGCGATCGCGGGCGCGAGCGCAGGCTTCCAGGCGATGTTCACTACGTTTTCAGGTATCGCCGACCAAGCGCTGTTCATGACCGACTTGGTAGACTTTTTCGCCGTTCAGCCGACGATTCGATCCAAACCGGGAGCCTTGGTTGCTCCTCGACCGATTCGCCAGGGAATCGAATTCAAGAACGTTTCGTTCGCCTATCCGGGCAGTCGAAGACAAATTCTATCAGGCATCAACATGCGGATCGATCCGCAGGAGCGGATTGCATTGGTCGGCGAAAATGGGCAAGGGAAGACTACCGTCGTTAAGTTACTGACGCGACTCTACGACCCCACCGAGGGCCAGATCCTGCTGGATGGAATTGATTTGCGCGAATATGACCTGGAAGATTTGTGGAAAGAAGTCGGCGTCATCTTTCAGGATTTCGTGCATTACGATATGACGGCGTCCGAGAATATCGGAGTCGGCCGAATCGAAGACGCGCACAACTCCTTTCGGATACGCGCGGCCGCAATGAAGACGTTCGCGGAAAAAGTGATTCAAAAACTGCCCAAGGGCTACGACCAGGTTTTAGGCTGTCGTTTCGAAGGAGGGGTGGACCTCTCTGGCGGAGAGTGGCAGAAGATCGCTCTCGCCCGCGCGTACCTGCGCAACGCGCAATTGCTCGTCCTTGGACGAACCGACAGCCGCTCTCGACGCGCGTGCCGAGAATGAAGTGTTTCAGCGCTTCTCGGAACTTACCGAGGGCAAGATGGCGCTGCTGATTTCCCATCGCTTTTCTACCGTACGCATGGCGGATCGCATACTAGTGCTCGAAAAAGGTGGGATCGCCGAGCAGGGGCATCACGATCAGCTAGTGAAGGACGGCGGGACGTATGCGCAGCTGTTCGAGCTACAAGCAGCCAGTTACCGCTAGAATGTAAGCGTGCCGCCAGCCTTGAAATCGAATGGCCAGTACGTACGCCAGGCAACGGCTCTCCTCTGCATCGTAATCATCGCCCTTGGTTCGCTGCGACCCGCTTGGTCGCAGACCCAACTATCGCCGACGCATCGTGCGGCGCTCTCGGAAACGATCGAAATTGATCCGTCCGCACCGAGCCAACCGTTTCCCCACTTCTGGGAGCAGATGTTCGGCTCGGGTCGCGCCATTCTGAGCTTGCGCGACGGCTATCGTCGTGATCTGCGCGAAGTTAAACAGGCAACCGGCTTCGGTTACGTTCGTTTTCACGCCATCCTCGATGATGAAGTCGGCGTGTACGACGAGGACGCCTCTGGGAATCCCATCTACAATTTCTCTTACGTGGACCAAATCTACGATGGTCTGCTTGAGAATGGCGTCCGGCCATTTGTCGAATTGAGTTTCATGCCGAAAAAGCTCGCCGCCCAACAAATCCGGCAATCATTTTGGTACCAACCAATCGTTTCGCCGCCCAAGGATTGGTCGCGTTGGGGCGATCTGGTCTCGCATTTCGCGCAACATCTGGTGGATCGCTACGGAATAGACGAAGTGTCGCACTGGTATTTCGAACTGTGGAATGAACCAAACATTGATTTTTGGGCGGGTGAGCCGAAAGAACAAACATATTACCAGCTATACGAAGTCGCAGCCCGCGCGCTGAAATCGGTGAACGCCAGGCTGCGCGTCGGAGGGCCCGCTACGGCACAGGCGGCGTGGGTTGAAAGCTTTGTGCGTCACTGCGTGGAAAATCGCATTCCACTCGACTTCGTTTCGACTCACGTTTATGGCAACGATTCCGCAACCGACGTTTTCGGCACAAATGAAGAGATCCCGCGGACTCAAATGGTTTGTCGCGCGGCGCGCAAAGTTCACGACCAAGTGGCGGCTTCATTGCGTCCCGATCTTCCCATCATTTGGAGCGAGTACAACGCGAGCTATAAGAACGAGCCGGATGTCACGGACTCGATCTTTATGGGCCCATGGTTGGCGGATACCATCCGCCAGTGCGATGGGCTCACCCAAATGATGTCGTATTGGACCTTCTCCGACGTGTTCGAGGAGCAGGGCGTGGTGAAACAGCCGTTCTATGGCGGGTACGGTCTGATTGCCGAAGACGGCCTGCCAAAACCCGCATTCAATGGATTCAAGCTATTGCACCGCCTGGGTTCGCAGCGCATCCCCGTGGATTCGGCTTCCGCGCTCGTCACCCGGCGCGACGACGGCACTCTGGCGATTGCGGTGTGGAATCTGTTCTTGCCAGAAGATCGCGCTGAACCGAAGACGACCATGATCGTTCTGAAGGGCCTTACTGGCAGTCATCGCGCACGTCTAACGCGAGTGGATGCGAACCACGGTTCTCTGATCGAAGCCTATCGAGCGATGGGGCAGCCCTCAAGTCCGACGCGTGAACAAATTACCGAGCTTCGTCATGCTGCGGAACTGCCACCGCCCGCAACGAGGTATCTGCAAAACGGTAAGCTCACGCTCGTGTTGCCACCTCAGGGGCTTGCGCTGATCGAGATTCGTTAACTTTTTGCGCTTTGAACCCCGCTCGTCGCATGCCGCGCTGTGCCTCCGGGCTCTTCATGAATGTTTCCCACACAAAACCCGTTCGCGCATTCTCCGCCATCAACATCGTAATACCAGTGTCGATTCCGACGACGTCGCTGTCGTACCAATTTGTCATCGGATTGAACGCATCAACAAAGCCGTAACTGGTCCAGGCGCCACTTCCGTACCGATTCTTGATGTGGTGCAGCACGCGAATTGTGTCCTGCGGCAGGAATGGCAAAGAGCCCCCTGCAGCGCAGGGAACCACAGTGCCGTCAATCGGCCCGGTAGTAGGCGGACCGCCCCAAACGACATAACCTTTCGGTGAATCGGAAGCCGTGATTCCCCATAGATCCTCGCTGTAATCTGGAAACTTCGACGCAAGATCAAGACAGAATTGCCGATGGACTCGTGTCGCGATGATCGAGTTATTGAAATAGTCGGCATATTGGTCGCGTTTGTTTCGAAAGTCGAACCAGGCCTGCGAATATTGATGCACGAAGAGCGGCGCGAAAGAGCCAATGTAGCGGAAGCCGTCGTACTCAAACGTGGCGCGCTTCCATGCATCCCACGTCTCGGCCGCGAGGGGATGAGTACTCGATCCCATTCCCAGCAGATACATCATCATCATTTCGCTGTAGTTGTCCCAACGATACTGTAGAAAACCTGATTCGGGCGACCAGCCGTGGGGCAGGATACGCGTGTCTTCCGAAAGCCATGTCCAGTCAACGCGGTCAAAGATCAGATGCGCGAGCTCGCTGATTTCCGAATGTTCGAAGTGCTGCCCGCAGGTCAGAACTCCACAAAGCAGAATGGCCGTATCTACAGAAGAGACCTCCGAATCCCAAAGCCTTTCTCCAGTGTCAATGTTGGCCCAGTGATAAAAAAAACCACGATGATTCGGCAATTTTTTCCAGAGAAAGCGCAGACTGTTAAGGACGCGACCGCGCGCTTCCAGATGCGGAATAAAGCCGCGTTTATCCCCGATGCAAAGGGCGGTAAGTCCGAAGCCCATCGCGGCGATGCTCCCAAGTGGATTCCTTTCCTGTGTGACGACGTTGCACCGATCTCTTACGATTCCAGTGTTCGGGCTCGCCTGCTCCCAGAAATACCGGAAGTTCGCGCTCTCGATGTCTTGCAGGAGCATGTCGTCATCGCCCGAGAACGGAATTTGGCCTGCGAGTGGAGTGAACGGAGCGAGTTTTGGGTTGTTGATTGGTGTCGCGGCGAACACACCCGCGCTCGCAAGTGGCAAGCAGACGCCCGCCAGCATCGCCTGACGTAGCAGCTCGCGGCGCGCAATTCTGCTCACCGAATCCCTCCCTTCAAAAAGTATAGTCGCTCCGAAAACGTGATGCCAACCGATCGCGAGTGCTGCGGAGTTTCCGCCAATAGCTTTCCATCCAAATCGTGGGCGTACGCGAAGCTCGCACTTGAGATGGCCCTCATTTTGCTAACATTAGTGCCGGGGAACTGCCGCATGGTCGGTCGAAGCACCACCTGGAAAAGGGCCGCGAGAGTCGTGACTGTGGGCGGTGTACTGTTGGCCCTCCTTATCGTGGTTCTCATCCATTACGCGAAGCCAATTTCACTTCGCGGTGCCGTCGTCAAGCAGGACACCGATGCAAGGCGTCAGTCGCCGATTACGGATGTGGAAGTCACCGTGGCAGACGGGCTTGCGGTTGCGCCGGTGAAATCCGACTTTTCCGGCTACTTCAAACTGACCCTCCCGCGCCGCGTTCTGCCGGGCCACCCGATCACCCTGCGGTTCCGGCATCCGGATTATGAACCACTGGATTTGAAGGAAATCGTCAGCGATAAACTGTATGTGGTCCACATGGCTTCACTTCATCCGGATGCCGACAATGGAGCCAACCGTCCGGAGATTCCGGTGTCGAACGTCTTCGTGAGGTATTCGATCGAAGCGACCACGAAGCTCAACATCGGTACGGGTGTCAAAACCTTCCAGGTTGAGAATACCGGGAACATCCGATGCAATCATCATTTGCCGTGCTCCCCCGACGGCAAATGGAAAGCTGCGATCATGTCGGCGTCTCTGGATGCGGGCAGCGGTAACGAGTATGAGAACGCCCGCGTCACCTGTATCGCCGGACCCTGCCCGTTTACTAGGATCATTTCGGACGGATTTTCTCAAGGCGGGCGCGTCATCAGCGTTTCCGTCCTCGGCTGGTCGGAAACGACGGGTTTTCTTCTTCAAGCGGAGGTATTTCGGAACGAAATAAGCGACATCGTCCGCGAGTCGTATCCGGTCATTTTTGGTGATGCGCTGAATTTCACGCTACCCGCGTCCGCCGAAGGCCCGAGCCTTGAAGCCGAGATCAATGGCACCAACATAGTGTTTCCGCTGAGGCCAAGCCCAGCTCTGAGCTGGGCGGATTGCAATGTCCGCGTCGGGAAGGACCAATCGAAGAGTTTTCGCTGCGAGCTCAAGCCCGGATATCAAATCAAATGATCTGTTGGATTTGAGGAATGACGATTCGAATGACACTGGAGGACTTTGCAGCGTAACAGGGACATCGGGAGAAGGGAATACACCGATGATCCGTCATCGATATCAAAGATGTACGGAGCGCGACTCGAATCAAGCTCGGACGATCCAACGCTACGCCGGTACGCAGGTACTACAACCCCCATCGCTTTATGGCCCGAACGAGCTATCGACTGCCGCGGGTCTTCCCCCTAATTTGGAGAACGCAGTAAAGCAGCGAGGATTGTGTCGATTGACGCCGGGATTTGCCTGAAAACATGACCAATTCGCCGGTCTTCGCGGCAGCGCCACGGGGCATCTGGGCGAGCCGCGCACAGGAAAGGGTTGATGGGGACCTTCCTCCAAGCTAGGGATTTGAAGGTTGGCTACCGTTCCGCCGAATCTACGACGTGGCGGGCGGTTGACGGCGTGACTTTCAACATCGCCCCCGGCGAAGTCGTGGGAGTGATGGGCGAGTCGGGGTGCGGCAAGACGAGTCTCGCTTTGGCAATGCTCGGCTTGCTCTCGAAGGATCGGACGGACGTTTCTGGCTCGATCACGTTCCGCGGCCAAAATCTGGTTGCAATGGACGAACGTTCGCTTCGACGGATTCGCGGCGCGGAAATATCCATGGTTTATCAGGAACCTGGTATCGCGCTGAGCCCGATGATGCCCATAGGCACGCAGATCGCGGAGGTCGCTCACGCGCATCGCAAATGGGGTTGGAAGCAATGTCACGCGGAAGCCCATTTCATGCTCGCGAGCGTTGGACTGCCTTCAACCGACCGAATCACTTCCGCGTATCCCCATCAATTGAGTGGCGGGCAACTGCAGAGAGTTGTACTGGCTCAGGCATTGATCTGCGGACCGTCGCTGTTAATCGCCGATGAGCCCACAGCATCCCTCGACACGCGAAGCCAAGCCGATTTTGTCGCCTTGTTGCGCGAGCTGAATCACCAAATGAACATCTCGATTCTGCTGATCAGTCACACCCCTGAAATTCAAGCGAGCCTTGCGGATCGTGTTCTCGTGATGAAGGACGGACGTATTGTGGAACAGGGTCGTTTTGAAGACCTGTATCGGAACCCGTCGCATTCTTATACGAAAGCCCTGCTTAGGCGCGTTTCAACTGCAGACGCGGATGCGAGCCTGGAGTCGGAAAGCATTGTTCAAGCGCAGCTGGCAATGTGAGGGAACTTTGAGAAACGACGCAAACGCGCAATGTGAACACGATCAGTCTGAGCCCCTCGTGCGCGTCCAGAACCTGAGCATGCACTACGTCCAGCGGCGCCCGCTGACGCGAGCCAAATTCACGGTTAGCGCTCTCGATAACGCGAGCTTGACGATTCGTCGAGGCACAACACTGGCGCTGATCGGTGAATCGGGTTCGGGCAAGTCCACGCTGGCCCGCTGCCTCGCGCTGCTGGAAAAGCCATCCAGCGGACGGATCTGGTTCGCCGGCAAAAATCTGGTTGATCTCACACAGAAAGAACTTTTCACTTTTCGTCGCCGAATTCAGCTGATCTTTCAGGACCCGACGTCAGCGCTGAACCCGCGGCTTACGGCCGCGGACATTGTCGCCGAGCCGCTCGCGGTTCAAAGAGAAGGTACAAAAGCGTCGCGGCGCCGACGAGCCCTGGAACTAATCGCGCAGGTCGGCCTGCCCGCTCATTGCGAACACAAACGCCCATTTGAGTTTAGTGGCGGTCAGCGCCAGCGTCTCGCGATCGCCCGCGCGCTGACTCTCGAGCCAGAGCTATTGATTCTTGACGAGGCCTTGTCGAGCCTCGATCTCGCTAACCAAGAAATGCTTCTCCAGCTGCTTTCCAATCTGCAAGCGGCGCACTCGTTGACATACCTACACATCTCTCATGATCTGCGGCTGGTGTCTCAGCGCGCCGACGAAGTCGCCGTCATGAACGAGCGGACGATCGTCGAGCAAAAAACCACCCGGACACTTTTTGCAAGTCCAGAACATCCGTATACGAGAGAGCTTCTGGCGGCGATGCCTTCTCTGGAATCCATTTGCCTGGAACGGTCGGCGTAGAGCGATGCGATACCTCGCCCATCGGCTGATCCACGCGACGCTGCTGCTGCTCGCCATTTCGTTTTTCTCGTTCGCGTTGCTTCAGATCGCTCCCGGCGACTACTTCGATTCCATGCGCCTAAATCCTCAAATATCGCGCCAGACGCTCACCGGAATTCGCGCAGAATATGGCCTTGATCAGCCGCTTCCCATTCGATACGCGCATTGGCTCGCATCGCTTTTGCGCGGCGATCTCGGCGTCTCCCTCGCATCGCGCGGCCCCGTGGCCCCAGTGTTGCGCATGCGCGCTGGCAACACGCTCGTGCTCTCCAGCACAGCTACCTTGTTCGCGTGGCTGCTGGCCCTCCCAATCGGAATTTGGAGCGCGGCGAAACGTGATGGGTGGGCGGACCGGATCTTCGGCGTGGCCACGTCGGCGCTGCTGACAATTCCTGATCTCGTGCTATTCCTCGGTTTACTGCTTCTTGCAATTCGTACCGGCTGGTTTCCCACAGGTGGAATGCGGACCGAAGCGGCTGCCGGTTTAGATCTGTGGAGCGGCGCGAAAGATTTTGCGCTTCACCTCGTTCTTCCAGCATTCGGAGTGGCAGTCGTCAGTTTGTCCGTGTTGGTCCGGCACATCCGAGCGGCGATGATTGAAGCGCTCGAGACGCCGTTCCTACGCGCGGCCCGCGGACACGGTATTCCCAGCTCACGACTGCTGTTCCGCTACGCCCTGCTAGCCGCGTCGAATCCGCTCATCTCGCTGTTTGGGTTTTCGGTGGCGACAATGCTGAGTGTTTCCGCGCTCGCGGAAATCGTATTGAGCTGGCCGGGATTGGGGCCGCTGCTGGTGGAATCGATTCTTTCAAGAGACGTGTACGTGGTGGTCGCGATAGTGATGCTCTCCTCCGTGTTTCTCGTAGCGGGCAATCTGCTGGCGGACCTGCTGCTATTCGCAAGCGATCCGCGGATTCGAATGGAGTGACCAGGTGACGCACCGGCACAAACTGTGGGGCGCGCTATTTTTGTTGGCGTGCTTTCACGTCCTTGTGTTCTTCGCGGGGTTTTTCGCGCCCTACGAATTCGCGACTCACAATCGCGAAGTAACCTTCGCGCCGCCAACACGCATTCATTTCGTGGACTCGCTGGGAAAGTTGCACGCCCGGCCGTTTGTGTACGGACTGAAGATCGATCCCGCAAACGCTGAAGTTTACGTTGTCAATTCGAACGAAATCTATCCCGTCCACTTTTTTACGCATGGCTCATCCTATGAGGTCGCTGGAGTATTCTCCTCGCACCTACATTCTTTCGGTGTGGACGATCCGGGCAGGCTCTTCTTGATGGGCACAGACGCTTTCGGCCGCGACCAATTCTCGCGCTTTCTCTATGGCGGCCGGATTTCGTTAATGGCCGGTTGGATCGCTGCTGGCCTCTCGCTCCTGGTCGGAATCATTGTCGGGACGCTCGCTGGTTTCTATGGTGGCTGGATTGATCAAATTCTCATGCGCGGGGGAGAGCTTTTTCTGGCCCTGCCCTGGCTCTATCTTTTGTTCGCTGTGCGCGCAGCCTTGCCTTTACACATTGCCGAGTGGCAGGTTTTCCTTTTGCTGGTTGCTGTGATGGGACTGATCGGGTGGGCGCGTCCGGCCCGTCTGATCCGCGGAGTGGTTCTCAGCGCGAAGGAGCGCAACTTTGTCCTCGCGGCTCGCGGCTTTGGAGCCTCGGATGCTCACGTGATCTGCCGTCACGTACTCCCGCAAACGTACGGCGTCGTGCTTACGCAACTGACGCTTCTGATTCCCCAGTACGTCCTCGCCGAAGTAACCTTCAGTTTCCTCGGTCTCGGCGTCAGCGAGCCGATCCCGAGCTGGGGAACGCTGCTCGCCGTTTTGCAGCAATACTATGTTCTGTCCTCGTTTTGGTGGATGTTCCTGCCGGCGCTTTTCCTGATCCCCGTGTTTCTCCTCTATTACGCCGTCGCCGATGCTCTGCAGGAACGCGTCGCCTCCGTCCCGCTATAAAAGTCTGTCAATTTTTGCTATGAGTTAAGTTTATGCATAAAGTTCGGCGCTGGAGTCATCTCGTCTTTCTCGCAGCTGCAATTATTTGCACTAACTGGTCGGCATTTGGCGCCCAGCCGCAATCAGACGAAGAACGAATGGTCGCGGAGAGCGCTTCGGGGCGTTCCGGCGGCCGGCTTGTAATTGCGATGCGCTCGGAGCCGAAGACTCTGAATCCCGTCCTGGCTCAAGATGCGCCTTCGCGCGACGTGATTCGCTGCCTGACTGCCGATCTGATCGAAATCAATCGTGTCTCGCAGAAGACGGAGCCCGCCCTCGCAAAATCTTGGACGGTCTCCCCAGATTCCAAGCGGTACACGCTGCAACTCCGCCGAGGTTTGCGATTCTCGGATGGCGAGCCGCTCGATGCGGACGACGTCATTTTCACCTTTCAGGTCTATCTCGACGAAAAAATAGATTCGCCGCAGCGCGATCTTCTGGTCGTGGGCGGTAAACCGATCGCCGTCGCGAAAGTGGATCAATATACAGTCCGCTTTGAAATGTCCCAGCCATATGCTGCTGCCGAGAGGCTCTTCGACGGCATTGCGATTCTTCCGCGGCACCTGCTCGAAAACGCCTATCGAAAAGGCGGATTTGCGGATGCGTGGAACGTCTCGATGGCTCCGAGCGAATTCGCGGGCCTTGGTCCGTTCCGTCTGAAAGAGTATGTTCCGGGGCAACGAATCGTGCTCGAGCGCAATCCTTACTATTGGAAGCAGGATAAGGGCGGCCAGCGGCTACCCTATCTCGATCAGGTCTTATTCCTGTTCGTAGCGAGCGAAGACGCGCAGGTCATACGCTTCCAGGCTGGAGACGCCGACATTTTGACGAGATTCAGCGCTGAGAATTTCTCGGTTCTTGAGAGGCAGCAGTCAGCAAAACACTATCATCTCGACGATCTCGGTGCGGGCCTTGAATACAATTTCTTCTTCTTCAATTTGAATCCCGTGGACTCGCAAGCGCTTCCTGAAATTGCCCGGAAGCAGGCGTGGTTTCAAGACAAGCGTTTCCGGCAGGCGGTTTCCGCCGCGATTGACCGCGACAGCATCGTTCGGCTCGTTTACAACGGACGAGCGACGCCACTTTGGACACAGGTAACTCCCGGCAATCGCTTGTGGATTGACTCGAGCATTCCTCATCCAACCATGTCCGTCGCGCACGCCCGCAAACTTCTCCAGGCTGCCGGGTTCTCGTGGAAAAGCGACGGCGCTCTCGTGGACAGCCATGGCAGCCCGGTCGAGTTTTCGATCCTCACCAGTTCTTCCAACTCGCAGCGCGTGAAGATTGCGACGCTCATTCAGGACGATCTCAGCAAATTGGGCATGAACGTTCAGATCGCGTCCCTGGAGTTTCACACCATGGTGGACCGCTTGCTGACGAGCCACGACTACGAGGCTGCCGTCATGGGATTGGTCAGCGGCGATGCCGATCCTACAGCCGAGATGAACGTTTGGATGTCCAACGGTGACACGCACCTCTGGCATCCGAATGAAACTGAGCCGGCCACGCCTTGGGAAGCCGAAATGGACGGGTTGATGCAGCAGCAGCTCGTCACGCTCGACTATGCAAAGAGGAAACACCTCTACGACCGCGTGCAGGAAATTGTGGCCGACGAGCTGCCCGTCATTTGCCTGGTAAGCCCGAACATCCTGGTGGGCGCCAGCAACCGTGTCGGGAATTTTCGACCGGCGATTCTGGATCCTTACACGCTCTGGAATATTGATCAGCTGTACATCCAATAGGACCGGCGGCCACGACTTGATGGTTCCTCGCGAGCGCGCTATTCAAGACGACAAGTTCGAAGCTTGGCCAGACCCGCGCCTCGTGCGCGAATGTCTCAAGGGAAATGAAGAAGCGTGGTCCGCCCTTGTGGACAAGTACAAGAACCTAATCTATTCCATTCCAATCAAATATGATTTCTCGGCGGATGATGCGACGGACATCTTCCAATCGGTGTGCCTTGAATTGCTGTCGCAGCTACCCAATCTTCGAAATCCGCAAGCCCTTCCGAAATGGATCATGCAAGTAACCGCACATAAATGCTTTCACGGAAAGCGCCAGCAGCAACGCACCGAAGTCGTGGATCCGAATGACCCGAAGTTTGAGCAAAGCACGCCGTCTCGTGCCGAGAGCATCCTGCGAGAGGCGGAAGATGAGCAGAGTTTGCGGGAAGCGGTGACGGCTCTGCCGCCGCGTTGTCAGCAGCTCATCCGTATGCTGTTCTTCGAAGAGCCCGCACGCCCGTATCAGGAAGTCGCGCAAACGTTGGGGATCGCTGCGGGCTCGATTGGATTTATCCGCCAGCGATGTCTCGAGCGATTGCGCAAAGGTCTGATTGACGCGGGGTTCTCGTGAAGCGGCGCGCAAAGAAACCGCCGCTTTCCGGCAAACTGCTGCATGACCTCGCGAATCTTACCAGCGAGGCGAAGCGGAATCGGTTCCTCACGCTCCGGCGCCTCTACCGCGAACCGGTTCTGAGCCAGCTGAATGACGTGGTCCGCGCCAAACTCCGCGCGGACACGCGGCAGGCTTTGGCCTTGGCCGAATCCGCCATTGCCATCGGCCGCCGTTTGCGCAACCAGGAAGCCCTGGGCCGAAGTCTTCGCTCGAAGGCGAGCGCCCTCAATATCATGGGCGACAATAGAAAGGCTCTGGAGTTCCACGAGCAAGCACTTCGCGTCTTTCGAAAGATTCCCAACCCGGAAGAAGAAGCCCGCACTCTGATTCCCTCGATTCAGGCTCTCATTTTGCTCGGCGAATACGACAAGGCTTTTGACGCCGCCGAAAGCGCAAGAAAGATCTTCCAGAGCCTGGGAAACCTGCAGCGCATCGCTCACGTGGAAATCAACGTCGGAAATATCTATCACCGCCAGGACCGGTTCGAGGAAGGCCTCGCTTGTTATGAGCGCGCCTACGAGGCGTTGCTGCCTCATCGTGATTCGGAGGGCCTCGCTGTCGCCCTCTACAACATGTCCGTCTGCCTGATCACCATGAATGATTTTCCGCGTGCGCTTGCAACCTATCAGCGCGCTCGGGAAATGTGCGTCGAGCACGAGATGCCGCTTCTCGTCACGCAGGCGGATTACAACATTGCTTATTTGTATTACCTCCGCGGTGAATATAGCCGCGCGATCGAAATGCTGCGCGCCTCCCGCGAGGAGTGCGAGAAAAACGGCGACGCATACGTTCTGGCTCTCTGTTACCTCGACCTGTCCGAAATCTATCTCGAATTGAACTTAAGCACGGAAGCCAGAGAGTCGGCTCACGAAGGCTATCTTCGGTTTCAGAAGCTAGGCATGGGGTACGAAGAAGCCAAATGCCAAGCCTACGAAGCCATGGCGTTCAGCCAGCTCGGCAAGGCACTGCGCGGGTTGGAGCTGTTCGCGGAGGCACGGCCAAAATTCGTTCGTGAGAAAAATCTCGTGTGGCCCTGGCTGCTTGATCTGTACCAGGCTGTCATGCTTTTCAACGAGGGCCGCCTGTTCGAGGCCCGCCGGCTGTGCTCCGCCGCTGCGAATTTCTTTGATAGCTCGTTCTTGGTGGGTAAGGCTGCACTCTGCCACTTGCTCCTTGCCCGCATCTGCTTGCGGACGGGCGAACTTCCGGCCGCTCGCGCCGAGTGCGCAATCGCGCTCGGTCGCCTGGCCGCCCTTGAGGCTCCCATGCTTCGGTATCAAGCGGAGTTTCTGATAGGCCAGGTGCAGCAGTCATCCGGATATCCTTCTGACGCGTACGAATCCTACCAGCGCGCGCGTGGGGCCCTGGAAACCCTGCGGAGCAGCCTGCGCGGTGAAGAACTTAAGATTGCCTTCTCGAAAAATCGGCTGGAAGTTTACGAATGCCTGGTGGAATTGTGCCTCGGCGGAGGTGCGGGACCGAAATTAGCCGAAGAATCTTTCGGGTATATGGAGTTGGCGAAATCTCGCAGCCTGGCGGAGCTCCTCGTGCAACACCGGAATACGCTCCCGATTGGCGACACCGGTCAGAGCGAACTGGTTCGTCGAGTCCGGGAGATGCGCGAGGAACTCAATTGGTATTACCGCCGCATTGAGATCGAGCAGTTGCGCGCCGACGAACCGTCTCCCCAGCGAATCGAAAATCTTCAGAAACAAGCGCTGGCGCACGAAGATGAGCTTCTTCGCGCCTTCCGCCAAATTCCCTCGCCGAGTGGCGGCGAAAGTCTGGGCCTGGGTGACGCGATCGGTTCAATGAAAAGCATTCAAGAGTCCTTGCCCCCGGACGCCACGTTGATTGAATACTTCGGCGCAAAGGATCAGTTCATCGCTGCGATCGTCTCGCGCAACGGCCTCGAAATCGTTCCGGTCACACCTGTGTCGCGCGTGGTCAATCTGATTCGCATGCTTCACTTTCAGATCTCCAAGTTTCGCCTCGGCGCTGACTATGTTCGGACGTTTGAGAAGTCGTTACTGGCTGCTGCTCAGTCGCGTCTCGGCCAGCTCTACCAGGAACTGCTCGCGCCTCTGCGCGGGCGTCTGCATAGCAAACATCTCGTCATCGTGCCGCACGGCGTGCTGCACTATCTTCCGTTTCACGCGCTGTTCGACGGCGCCGGATACCTCATTGATTCGTTCACGATTTCATACGCCCCGAGCGCCAGTATTTTCGCACACTGCCAGCGAAGATCTTCGCGCGCGTCTGGTTCCTCTCTGATTTTGGGTGTTCCCGATGCGCAGGCTCCGCTCATTCTTGATGAGGTGCGGTCCGTCGCCGGCATTCTTCCCGATGCGGAGTTGCTCGTGGGCGATGAGGCCAACGAAGCGGCGCTCCGTGAAAAAGGTTCGCACAGACGGCTGATTCACATCGCTACGCACGGCAGCTTTCGGCAGGACAATCCCATGTTTTCCGGAATCCGCCTCGGCGGCGCCTACCTGAGCCTTTACGACCTCTACCAACTCAAACTGGAGGCTGAACTTGTCACGCTAAGTGGATGCGCAACGGGATTAAATGTCGTCGCCCCGGGCGATGAGCTTCTCGGATTGATCCGCGGACTCCTTTATGCCGGAGCGCAATCGTTGTTGCTTACCCTGTGGGACGTAAATGACCGGAGCACCGCCGACTTTATGAGGCTATTTTATGGGCGTCTTACGGACGGCTCGGAGAAGGCAACGGCCCTGCAAGTTGCCATGCAGAAAATGCGTGAGGACTATCCCCATCCTTACCATTGGGCCCCTTTCACATTGATAGGTAAGGTCTTACCCACCTAAGGCTCGCCCCGTATTTTTCTGGTCCTCCCCTATATTTTCTGACCTCCTCCGCACCCTTATGTGTTGAGCATGGGAAGTGACAGCGCAGCCAGTATTCGGGGCGCGGGGGAAATGAAATCTTCAGGGGGAAGGCGATGGAACACTATTCGTTGGAGAAATGGGCGGATTTCGCCCGACAGGTAATCGGAGAGCAGGAAAGGGCCGAAATGCAGAGTCATCTCGATAACGACGCTTGCAAGAAATGCTCGAAGGTCTTGGACCTTTGGTGGCGGGTTCAAACAACCGCTCGGCGGGAGCAAAGCTACCGGCCCCCTGACAGCGCCGTGCGTTCCATCAAAGGCACGTTCGCTATTCAGGGACCTCGTCGAGCCTCACGCAACGCTCGCGCGATCGCCGAACTGTTGTTCGACAGCGCGCGGATTCCGCTGCCTGTGGGCGTTCGGTCCTCGGGAGCCGCGTTACGTCAATTGCTTTATGCGGCCGGAGACTATCGAATTGACGTAAGAATCGAAACTCAAGCCGACGCTGACAAAGTTTCCGTAGTCGGGCAGGTCCTCAATTCCGACGATCCCGACGACCTCGTTGGTATGGTGCCTGTCACCCTCGTGAGAGCAGGCAAGGTCCTGTCTAAGTCGTTTACCAGCCCATTTGGAGAGTTCGATGTCGAGTGCGACCGCAGAGGTCCATTCGAATTAAGAGTCACGCTGCCGACCGAAGTACTTACTCTGCCCCTGATCCAGCCGACTTCCGATGACAGGAACGACTCTTCGAAAACTACTGATACCAAGAGACTTAGGAAACGGCATCCGCGACATTCGAAACGTACTGGGAAGAAGGTTTGATGCAAGAACCACCAAAAGTGGCCACCTGTACCATGGCCCAAGATATGGCGCTCCGGCGAAACTGGAACCGTGACGATGGCAAGGGACGGCGTCGATTTGGTGGAAATGCAAAGGGAGTATCGGAAATCATGAAACGGCAAATTCCCATTCTCATACTGCTTCTCTCGATCGCATTATCCCCCCGCTCGGCGGCAGCACAGGGCGTACTTGGAGGGGTGTTGTCGAATGTCGGAAGCTCGCTGTCTAGCCTGACGTCGCCACAGCCGGGCGTCATCGTACGCACGAACCTTGGACTGGGCGGCCTAAAGCTTGTCTGCCTGCTCCACGGATGCACGGTCGTTGGCAATTTGGATGGGAGCCTCAACCAAGTTTTCCTAGTCAGGCCAGTTCAGGGACTTCTACCGAACCTGTTGGCGAACGTCCTCAACCTCGTGACCGGGATTCTCGACGCCGAGCCCGATCAAGTTTTGCAGATTCCGCCGGACCCGACGAGCCAACAAACTTCAAACGCTCCCCCGGCGGGATTGTGGGACACAACGCCGGTGAACTACTACGGCACCACGGTCACGGACGGATACGTCAACCAACCGGCCGCTCAAATCATCCAGATATCCGAAGCTCAGAACGGTTTCAATGTCAGCGGTGCTGGAATCGTTGCGGATATTGATACCGGCGTGGACCCTAACCATCCGGCGTTTCAGGGGGTCCTCCTGCAGGGCTATGACTTCACGCGGAATCAGCCAGGCGGCTCGGAAATGAACGACATTTCGATGAGTGCGCCACCTCCTTGCAACTCTTGCGAGCCCGCATATGTGAACCAGCACACAGCCGCTATGCTCGATCAACATACCGCGCACATGCTCGATGGCACATCCTACGAAGCGTTCGGACACGGAACGATGGTCATGGGCGTCATTCATCTCGTCGCTCCGACTGCAAAGCTCCTACCGTTGAAGGCGTTTGGCGCGAACGGGAATGGTTCGCTATCGAACATCATCGCTGCGATCTACTTCGCGGTGCAGAACAACGCGAACGTGATCAACATGAGTTTTGACATGACGCAGGGTTCAACCGAACTGACGGACGCGATTAACTACGCCAATGGCCAGAACGTGGTCCTCGTAGCGTCCTCCGGAAATGACGGCGCGAATGAAATGGTCTATCCGGCTGGATTGCAAAACGTGATGGGCGTGGCCTCCACCAACAATCAGGACCAGCGCTCGAGTTTCTCCAACTACGGCAATCAGATCGTATGGGTTGCGGCGCCCGGGGAGGGAGTCGTTACGACGTATCCGTTCGGGATCTACGCCGCGGGATGGGGAACATCGTTCAGTTCACCGTTCGTTTCCGGCACCGCTGCGCTGATTCTCAATATGCAACCTCAGGCCAATCAGAATCTGGCAGCTTGGGCAATTTCTCACGCGAAATTTGTTGGCCTGAACATGGGCAACGGCCGGCTGAACGTGGATTGGACACTGTCATCGCTGAATCCGGTTCAGGGCTTGCTTCAGCTCCAGTAATGCAGGTCAGATATTTCTATGCTCACTATAACCAATCCATTGACGGGCTCTTCCGCACCGCTGAATCGAGTTGGAGATGTTTCGGAAGCGCCGTCAATGCCAGCGAGCATATTTACGAAGCTCTCCGGTCAAAGCAATCGAGCGATCATATACGCCAAGGACGTGGAAGAGCAGCTCTCGGCGCTTCGCACCTCGTTGATTTGCGCTTTGAACCAGCTTTTGGATCTCAAAGATCTCAACACGGGCGTCCACAGCACGCGCCTGGCTGAATGGGCGCTCCACGTGGCGGGAGAACTCAGCCTGGACGAAAGCGTTCTTGCCGATATCGAGGTGGCCGCGCTACTACACGACATCGGAAAGATAGGGATTCCCGACGCGATACTTCAAAAGCCCGCGAAATTGACTGACGCGGAATACGACCTCATGAAGAAGCATCCGGAATATGGCTGGGCCGTGTTGCGCCACGTTCCGGGAATGGAACGCGCCAGCCTGATGATCTTGCATCATCATGAGAGTTACAACGGCAAGGGCTATCCGGCCGGACTAAAAGGAGATGAGATTCCGATGGGCTCTCGCATCGTCTCCGTGATTGATGCGTTTGACGCCATGGTTTCATCGCGCCCCTATCGCGAAGGCCTGCCGTTCGAGGAGGCCGAACGCCGGTTGTTGCAGGCGCGGGGTATCCAATTTGATCCCGACGTCGTGGACCGCTTCCTCCCCTTGGCGCGGGCAGAAATGTCGTCCGTGTTTGCCGCCGCCGGCACATCGGTTTCGGCCGCTCTGTAATAGCGTCGCCCCACGCTCTCGACTTTAGACTCCGATGTCAGTCGAATGTGCAGAGGCCTGCCCAAAATCCTTCCGGGCTTATCTGAAAACAAGACACCGGCTTGAGAACTACTTCGCTGCCCACAAACGGATGTGAGCTCAAACGTTCGGCGCAACACTGTCTGGAAGTCTACTCGCGGGAATCTGAGAACCCACAGTGTTTCTTGCGGGTTGATTTAAGCGCAGTGTTGTTTTGTCCAGCTCCGATCGAGCAGAGCCGGGGAGGTCGGTCTTCTGAGGGAAGTATTGCCGTATGACCTCCGCTCTACCTAGCTCGAATTTCCACAGTGATAGGACAAGTACGAGGCATTCTCCCGCGAGCAAGCTCGCATCAAATACCGCTGTACGTTTGGCGTCGGATAAACTCTCCGCTTCCAGCTTTGCCGACGAATTTTCCATTCTCGATGATCGTTCGTCCACGCGATATCACGCCCTTCGGCATTCCCTTGACGCGAATCCCTTCGAACATCGAATAATCCACGCGCATGTGGTGTGTGGAGGCGCTGATCACTTGCTCGGCGTTCGTGTCGAAAACCACCAGGTCCGCATCTGAGCCGACGGCGATCGTGCCCTTGCGCGGATAGAGCCCGAAGAGTTTCGCTGGTGCCGTAGCGACCAGTTGCACGAACCGGTTGGGCGAAAATCGGCCGCCATGCACGCCGCCTGTGTAGATCAAGCTCAGTCTGTGTTCGATCCCCGGTCCGCCGTTGGGAATCTTCGTGAAGTCGTCCTTGCCGAGTTCCTTTTGTTCCTTGAAGCAAAACGGGCAATGGTCGGTGGAAACCACCTGAAGCGTGTCGCGCGCCAACCCCTGCCACAGCTTTTCCTGGTGCCATTTCTCTCGCAGCGGCGGCGTGAACACGTATTTCGCGCCTTCGAATCCTGGCGCCTCCATCTGTCCGAGCGACAAATATAGATACTGGGGGCAGGTTTCAGCGTAGGCCGGCACGCCGCGGTCCCGCGCCTCGCGCACTTTCTCGAGAGCGTCGTTGCACGAAAGGTGAACAATATAAACTGGCGCGCCCGCCATTTCCGCCAGCGCGATCGCGCGGCCGGTCGCCTCGCCCTCCGTCGAGGTCGGGCGCGTGAGCGCGTGGTATTTCGGCGCGCGTTTGCCTTCGGCGAGGGCCCGTCGAACGATCACGTCAATGACGCCGCCGTTTTCCGCGTGCATGCAAATCAATCCGCCGTATTTTGCCGCCTGGGACATCGCGCGGAAAATCGTCGCGTCGTCCACCATTAGCACGCCGGGATAGGCCATGAACAATTTGAAGCTCGAAACGCCCTCATGGATGAGCGCGCCCATTTCCTCGAGCTGCGCATCGCCAAGATCGGTGATGATGCAATGAAACGCGTAGTCAATCGCGGCCTTGCGGTCGGCCTTCTTCATCCAGGTCTCAAACGCCTGGCGCAAGCTCTGTCCTTTTTGCTGGATCGCGAAGTCAATGAGCGTGGTCGTGCCCCCGAACGCTGCGGCAATGGTTCCGGTTTCGAAATCGTCGGCGCTCGTCGTCCCGCCGAACGGCATGTCCAGGTGCGTGTGCGCGTCTATCCCGCCGGGCATAACCAACATTCCGGTCGCGTCCATCACCTTCCCCGCGTTCTCGATAGGCAATGCGGCCGCTATCGCCGCAATCCTGCCTTCCAGGATTCCCACATCGCTCGCGTACGTGTCTGTCGCGGTGACTACGGTGCCGTTCCTGATGACGGTGTCAAAACGCATTACGCCTCCTTCGATCTGGCATCCAGGCATCTTATGGTATGCAAGAAAGGCTGCGCAACCCGACTGTTACATAGCTGAGTGCGCACACTTGTAGGAAGGACTTGCTGGGACCCGTTGAACCGCGGTCGAGAACTTAGCAGGGGTCCGGCGGGTAAGAGTTAAGCTTGCTAAGAGGTTTCGTCGGCTCGATCTTCTTGGCCTTCTTGAGCCGTTTCTTTGACTTGGCACCTTGGTTGGCATGTCTGCCCCTCCTGATTTACCGCAACCTCATGGTCGCTAATATATATCCGTGTTGGTTGCCTACGTCCAGAGCCTGCCGAGCCGAAAATGCGGAGTATTTCGCATGTTTTCCTGATGCTAGAATGTCGCCTCAGCTACGCTGAGGCACAGGCTCCGAAGGAAGTCCCAACCAGGGCCGTGCGATTCTTGGATTCTGACAGGAACTCCATGCCGCTTCGCGAAACGGCGCCGAAGCTTTCTCAGGAACAATATGAGAAGAACTTCGCCGATATTTCGCCGGCGATGGATTCGCGCCAGGCCGCTATTGAAGCCGCGCGATGCCTTTACTGTTTCGACGCGCCTTGCATCGCGGCATGTCCCACCCATATAGACGTTCCCGTGTTCATCAAGAAAATTTCCACCGGCAATCTGCGCGGATCGGCCCGCGAAATCCTGACCGCGAATATTCTGGGACACAGCTGCGGGCGCGTGTGTCCCACCGAATCTCTTTGCGAGGGTGCCTGCGTGATGGACGAAAAGGGCGAATCGCCGATCGAGATAGGCCGCCTGCAGCGCTACGCCGTGGATTACGTCCTCGACAACAAAATACAGCTCTTCAGCGCAGGCGCGCCGAATGGCAAGCGCGTGGCTTGCATCGGTTCAGGACCTGCGTCGCTGGCCTGCGCTGCCGAACTCGCGAAGTGGGGCTATGAAGTCACAGTGTTTGACCGCAACGAGCTGCCCGGCGGCCTCAACAGCTATGGTATCGCAGCGTACAAGTCGCGCGCTTCCGATTCGATTCGCGAAGTTGATCTTATTCGGCAACTGGGCGTGAAATTTCGACAGAAAGTGAATGTTGGCTCCGATATCTCCTTCGCGGAACTTGAAAAGCGATTCGACGCAGTCTTCATCGGCGTCGGACTCGGCGAAACCTGGGCGCTGAATCTTCCCGGAGAAGATCTTCAGGGCGTTTACGGAGCGATTGAATTCATCGAGAAAACAAAAGTCCAACCGTTTCGCGATGTCGAAGTCGGCCGCCGCGTCGCCTGCATCGGCGCGGGTAATACCGCTATTGATGTTGTAACTGCCGCACGCCGCCTTGGAGCCGAAATCGTCTATCTCATATATCGCCGCGGCGAGCCGGAAATGCCCGCCTTCGCTTACGAATACCAGCTCGCGAAGCAGGACGCGGTCAGCTTTCTCTGGCAAACGCAGCCCGTTCGCGTACTTGGTGAAAATGGCATCGTCACCGGCCTCGAATGCGTCAGAACGCAGCTCGGTTCGCCAGATGCGAAGGGCCGGCGCAGCCCGGCCCCCGTGCCAGACACGGGATTCAAACTCGACGTAGATATGGTCGTGCGCGCCGTCGGACAGAAACCGGCCACCGATTTTCTGAAGGCGATTAAGGGAATGGAAATAAAGTCCGATGGCACGGTCAAAATCAACGACCGTCATCAAACGGGCCACGCGAAATATTTTGCCGGTGGCGACTGCACGAATGGCGGAAAAGAAGTCGTGGACGCCGTCGCCGAAGGCATGGCCGCGGCGCGCGGCCTCGACGCATGGCTTGGCTCTCCGCGCGCACTTAAGAGGTGATCAATGGCTGATCTGACTGTGAAATTTGCGGGCGTTACGAGCCCCAATCCGTTCTGGCTCGCTTCCGGGCCGCCCACCAACACAGGTGGCCAGGTGATGCGCGCGTTCGATGCCGGCTGGGGCGGCGCAGTGTGGAAAACCATTGGCGAGCCCATCGTGAATACCAGTTCGCGCTACGGCGCGATCGATCTCAACGGTGTCAAAATGATGGGACTGAACAATATCGAGCTGATCAGCGACCGTTCTCCCGAAACCAATTTCCGCGAAATCTACGAGGTCAAGAAACGATATCCCGACAATTTGGTGATTGCGTCTCTGATGGTCGAATCCAAGCGCGAATCCTGGCACGCGATGGTGCGCCGCGCCGAGGAAGCCGGTTCCGATCTGCTCGAACTGAATTTCGGCTGTCCCCATGGTATGAGCGAGCGCGGAATGGGCGCGGCCGTCGGACAGGTGCCGGAATACACAGAGATGATTACGTCCTGGGTGAAGGAAGTCTCGCGCATTCCGGTAATCGTCAAGCTCACGCCCAACGTGACCAGCGTGACGCACATCGCCGCGGCGGCCGAGCGCGGCGGCGCCGATGCCGTCAGCCTCATCAACACGATCAATTCTTTGATGGGCGTGGACCTCACAACATTTTCGCCGCGACCGGTCGTCGGCGGCAAATCCTCTCACGGTGGTTACTGCGGTCCCGCGGTCAAGCCCATCGCGCTTCATCTGCTTTCCACCGTTGCCAAGAATTCGCGCCTCCCCATCAGCGGCATTGGTGGCATAGGCTACTGGAATGACGCTGCGGAACACATCGCCCTTGGCGCCACTACCATCCAGGTATGCACCGCCGCGATGCACTACGGATTCCGCATCGTCGAGGACATGATGGATGGTCTTTCGCAGTACATGGACGATCGTGGTTACCGCACTATCGAAGATTTTCGCGGCCGCGCCGTGCCCAACGTGAAAGATTGGGGCGATCTCGATTTGAACTACAAAGTCATCGCGAAGATTAACGAGGAGCTGTGCATCGGGTGCCAACTATGTTACGTCGCTTGCGAGGACGGTGCGCATCAATGCATCGAGCCTTACAAGGAACCGGTGAAGAAGAACTCTGGTGGCTTCGGCGTTCACGTTCCGCGCATCATCGAGGAAGATTGCGTCGGCTGCAATTTGTGCGCGCTGGTATGCCCGGTCGAAAATTGCATCACCATGAAGGAAGTGGATGCTGGTGAAGCACCCATGAGCTGGAATGACCGCGTGCGGCAATCTTCCGCGACGCTTAGCCTGCCGTTCCCCAGCGGCGACTGATCTCAGTATTGGCCTTCGTAGGGGCACGGCATGCCGTGCCCGGCGCACGTGCTTGGCAGTTTGTTGCCATACAGCAAAGGTTTCCAAGAGGGTTCCGCTTCAGGCAGGGCGCCGTTCGTTTTCCCTCAGATTCCAGCGACTGACGGTCAGTGCCCAATACGCTACGAAGCTGACTCCAAATCCCACAAACCACGCGTAGTCGTAGAGCACGCGAACCGGCGCGTACACGAGTCCCACAAACGCCACCGCACAGCCAGCCACCAGCGCCAGAATGGCTCTCCAATTCACGCCGTAGGAAAACTCGTAAATTCCGCCGCGCCGGTAGAGATCCTCGGCATTCAGAATCGTTTTGCGACGCACAAAATAATCGCAGATCAATATCCCCGCCACCGGCCCGAGAAATCCGGAATAGCCGACGAGCCATCCCGAAACGTAATTGCCGTAACTCGCCAGCAGTTTCCACGGCTGCATCAGCACGCCGATCAAACACGTCAGCAGCCCGCCTGTGCGGAAACTGATTTTCCGCGGCCACAAATTCGAGAAATCATTGGCGGGCGAAACCACGTTCGCGGCCACATTCACGTTCAACGTCGCCAGAAGCAGCGCCACCATCGCGATAACAACCGCAACCGGACTCCGCAGCCGCGCCAACACCGCCACCGGGTCCCAAATCGCTTGACCAAATACCACTACCGTTGCGGACGTCACCGCAATTCCGATGAAAGAATAAAATGTCATCGTCGTAGGCAGACCGAGCGCCTGTCCTACCATCTGTTCGCGTTGGCCCTTTGCGTAGCGCGTGAAGTCCGGAATATTCAGCGCAACAGTCGCCCAGAACGCCACTACTCCAGTTAGCGACGGAACGAAAAAGCGGAAAAACTCGCCGAAAGTCTGAAATTTCGAAGGCGTGGCCAGCATCGGCCCGAATCCGCCTGCTTTCGCGCGCGCCCAGAGCAACAGCGCCACGCCTATCAATAACAGGAACGGCGCGGTAACCCCCTGCAGAAAGCGAATCGTCTTGATGCCGCGCAGAATTACCGCGAGATTCAGGGCCCAAAACAATACGAAACAAACCGGGACGCCCCAAGTCACGTTTTTCGCGCTCGGTGCCAGCGCCACGATCATCGCGTAGATTGCTTCGCCGCCTATCCAGGTCTGGATTCCAAACCATCCGCACGCGACCAGAGCGCGCAGCATCGCGGGCACATTCGCGCCCAGCACTCCGAACGCCGAACGAGCAAACACGGGGAACGGAATTCCGTACTCCGCTCCCGCGTGCGCGTTCAGCAGCATCGGGACGAGTACCAGAACGTTGCCGAGAAATACTGTGAAGATCGCCTGCTTCCAGCTCATGCCTCCCGCGATCATCGAGCTGGCCAGCAGGTAGGTGGGAATGTTCACGCTCATGGCCATCCAGAGTGCGGCGTAGTTGTACGTTCCCCACGTGCGGCGCGCCGCCGGCACGGGCGCCAGGTCTTCGTTGTAGAGGGAACTTGTGCGGACCGCCTGCGCGTCAAAGGCCTCGACGCGTGGAGCGCCAGCGGGAGGGATCGTGGCCTCGCTCATCGCGAATCGGCAGGCATCGTGAACTCAGACTTTCGGCGCGGTGTAGTCAATGTAAACAGCCTTCAACTCCGTGTAGAAATCAATCGCGACGCGGCCCATTTCGCGCAGGCCCACTCCCGTTGCCTTCATTCCGCCGAACGGCATCTGCGCCTCGCTCACCACCGTGGGAGCGTTCACGTGCGTCATCCCGGTTTCGATCCGCTCAATGAATTCGAATATCTTGCGCGCGTCGTTCGTGTAGATCGAACTCGACAGGCCATATTTCACGGAATTTGCCACGCGCAACGCTTCCTCGAAGTTCGGTGCGCGAATCACGGAAAGGACGGGACCGAAAATTTCCTCCTGTGCGATCGTACTGTCCCACGGCACGTGGTCGAACACCGTCGGCTCGACGAAATACCCATTCTCGAACGCACCGCTGGTGATGCGTCCGCCGCCGTGCAGCAGCCGCGCCTCTTTCTTCCCGGTTTCGAGATAGCGCAGCACCGTTTTTAGCTGTTGATCGTCCACAAGAGGTCCGACGTCCACATCCACGTCGAGACCGTTGCCAACCTTCAGCTTCCTCGCTTGTTCGACGATCATTTCCACGAACCGGTCCGCGATCGCGTCTTCCACCACCACGCGGCTGGTCGCCGTGCACCGCTGTCCGCTCGAGCCAAACGCTCCGAGCACGACCGATTGCGTCGCGAGCGCCAGATCCGCATCGCGCAACACGACCACAGGATTCTTGCCGCCCATCTCGCACTGGCACTTTTTCATCTGCCTCGCGGCCAGGGAATAAATCAGGCTGCCCACTTCGTTCGAACCCGTAAACGAAATCGCGCGCACTTCGGGATCGCGCAACAGTTCGTCGCCGACTTCCTCGCCCGCGCCAAGAACCATGTTGAGAACGCCCGCAGGCGCGCCCGCCTCCGCGAGAATGTCCACCACCTTCGCGGCGCACTCCGGCGTCAATTCGGCAGGCTTCAGGACCACCGTATTGCCCGCCACCAGTGCCGGCGCCGCCTTCCACACAGGAATCGCAACCGGAAAATTCCAAGGCGTGATCGCGCCCACCACCCCCAGCGGCTGCTTGATCGTGTAAGCGATATTCTTGGCGGATTCACTCGGGATCGTCTCGCCGCCCATCCGCCGCCCTTCGCCCGCCGTGAATTCGAGAATATTGATGGACCTCTGCACCTCGACGAGCGATTCCTTCAGCGTCTTTCCTTCTTCGCGGCAAAGCGTGCGTGCCAGGGCATCCTTTTGCTTTTCCATCAGCGCGGCCGCCCGCGCCAATATTTTCCCGCGGACGGGTGCCGGCGTGTCGCGCCAAGCTGGAAACGCAGCTTTGGCAGCAGCAATCGCTTCTCGGACTTCCTCGCGAGTCGAAAGTGGCGCCACGCTGGTCACTTCCTGCAGGTTGGCGGGATTGCGCCGCTTCAGAGTCTGCCCGGACCGGGATTCGACCCAGCGGCCATTGATGAAGTTGCGGCAAAGCGGTGCAGTTACCGTCGCGGTTGTCATCGGGGGCGCCTCAATCCGCGGCCTGCGGCAGGCCCGGCGTCCGCGTCCGCACGATCTCGTCGTAACTTTCCGGCCGCCGGTCGCGATAGAACTGCCACGTTGCCCGCACTTCTTTGATTTCGTCGAAATCGAGGTCGGCCACGACCAACTCGTCTTTGTCGCGGCTCGCCTGCGCCACGATTTTGCCACGGGGATTGCAGAAGTAGCTCTTGCCGTAAAATTCGCCGATGTTCCACGGCTTTTCAGTGCCGACGCGATTGATCGCTGCGACAAAATATTGATTGGCTGCTGCGTGTGCGGGCTGCTCCAGCTCCCACAGGTACTCGGATAGCCCGGCAACCGTCGCGGACGGATTGAACACGATCTCCGCGCCGTTCAGGCCCAGAACTCTCGCACCCTCCGGAAAATGACGGTCGTAGCAAATGTACACCCCGACTTTCCCGAAGCGCGTCTGGAACACGGGGTATCCGGCGTTGCCAGGCGTGAAATAAAATTTCTCCCAGAAGCCCGGATGGCAGTGCGGAATGTGGTGTTTCCGGTATTTTCCAAGGTAACTTCCGTCCGCGTCGAAAACCACCGCCGTGTTGTAGAACAAGCCGGCCATCTCGACTTCATAAATCGGCACGACCAGAACCATTTTGTATTTCTTGGCCAGCTTCTGCACGCGCACCAGCGTCGGCCCCTTTGGGATGCTCTCGGTCAACTCGTACCATCGGGCATTTTGCTCCGCGCAGAAGTATGGCCCATAGAAAAGTTCCTGCAGGCCGAGGATTTGGACGTCCTTCTTCGCCGCGGTCGCGATCATCTTCTCGTGTTTCGCGATCATTTTTTCTTTGATGTTCGCCAGCGAATATTTCTCCGGCGACCATTCGCAGGTAGCTTGGATAACGCCACAACGCACGATCCGCGGCATCGAATGCCTCCTCTGTGCTCGTGGAAGAAGTCTACTATTCGTGCCGAGGACGGACAAGGATGCAGGCTCGCTGGGCGTTATCCGCAGGACTAATCGCGGATATCGCGTTGTAGCGGCTGCAGCGTGGGAGAGATCAGATGCGCGTGAGCGCCGTCGCTTCGTCCGGGGCCAGATCGAGCACGGAGTCCAGGCGGACCATTTTCAACAGCATCAGGATGCGCTTCGTTGCAGAAAAATAAGTGCATTTGCCGCCCGCGCGTTTCAGCGTCGTAAATGCGCGGACGAGCGAGCCAATTCCCGAACTATCCAGATCCGTAACTCCCGCCAGATTGATCGCGACGTGCAGCGATCCGGCGTCCACGAGTTGCTGGACCTGGCTGCGGAATCCCTCTTCATCCTTGCCCAGCTTTAGCGGTCCTTCCAGGTCCAGAATGGTTGCCGGACCCGCCTTACGGATTCGAATGTTCACGTGGCCTCTCTGCGTAGTGCCAAACTAACCGAATTGGGTTTTGCGATCAAGGCCCGTGATTCAGTTCCTTGACCTATCAACGTTCCTTTTGTTAGGCTGCGCCGTCCGCTCTTTATCGCGCTTTTCGTCTTAGTACGCGACCGAAGGGTTTTGGTGTCCCCCCACGGGAGAATCATGGGATCGTCTGCCGCGCTCTTCGAACTCGCGAGCGTGTCTCTTGCGTGCCGCGACCAGGATACGCTTTTGAAGACGGTGGCGGCTCGTGTCGCTGCGGCCGTCGGGGCGCGCGCTGTTCTAATCTGGATCGGCGAATCAGACCCGGGCCTGGTGTGCCGATCGCGTTGGAGCGACCCTGGCGAGCGAATCGGGCTCTCCGATGGTCCAATCGCTGAAGGCCTGCTCGCCGAAGTCTGCGAATCCGGTGAGGCGCGGCGCCTCGGCGCGAAACAGATCGTTGTGGATGATCTCACCCATCTCGATGAAACCAGCCGCGGCCGTGTGAAATCCGCGGTTTATGCTCCTATACCCGGAGGGCAGGGATGTTTGGGAGTCTTGGAAGTATTGGGCAAGCGCGCCGGCGAATTCTCCGTCGATGACGCGCTGTTCATCGAGGAAGCGAGCCGCCTCGCAGGACAGGCGCTCACGAATCTGGAAGCCATCGAAGAAGAGCGCAGTTCGCATCTTGCCACGCTCGATCGCCTGACCGCCCTTTACGACATTGGCCGCACTTTCACTTCAACTCTTGAGCTCGCGGAACTTTTGCCCATCGTCGCGGAAAAAATCCGCGCGATCGTCGGCGCCGCTGCGTGCAACATCTGGCTGATGGATTCTGCGTCGCAGGAAATGCACTTGGCGAACCGCGTGGGCGAGGATCCGACAGCCGAGGAGGGCGTCCGAGTCTCCGCTTCTGAGGGCCTGCTAGCCGAAGTTGCGCACCAGGTAAATCCCAGGCTCGTGAATGAACCGGCGGCGGAGCCGGGACTCGAAGAGCGCAGGGAAGCAGGCGGCGATTTCGAAATCCAATCCTGGATGGCCGCACCGCTACGCAAAGATGACGAAGTGCTGGGCGTCGTGGAGCTTGTAAATAAGGCCGACGGCGGGTCGTTCGACGAGGACGAGCTTTTTCTCCTGGCAAGCGTCAGCGAGCAGGCAGCCATTGCTCTGCATAACGCAAATTTGCTCGAGTCCGAACGCAAGGTGCACGTTCTCGACGCGCTTCTGAAGATCTCGCAGGAGATCACTTCGACGCTCGATCTCGACCACGTCCTGACGACGGTCGTTCAACAGGCTGGATCCGTCGTGCCGTTCGATAAGTGCGTCATAGGATTCTTCGACCGCGGCAGGTTTATGCTCGGCGCGGTATCGGGCGAGACGGAAGTTCCGAAAACTCGCGAAATGGATGATTTCCGTGAACGGTTCCAGTGGGCGGCGAATCAGGCGGAGGTGGTCGCGGCCGATCTTCATTCGGAGGGCTGGGAACTCCACCCCGATGAGGCGCGCGCGCAGATCGTGTCCGTCCTGGAAAAGCACGGCTACAGCGGTTTCTATGCTTTGCCGCTGCGAGACGACCAGGGAGTGCTTGGAGTTCTGGCTCTGGTTAGCAGCGAGCCAGATTTCCTGAACGAGAATCACAAGGAGACGCTGGCGATACTTGCGAATCAGACCTCTGTCGCAATCCGCAACGCGCAACTCTATCAACAGGTGCCTCTCGCGAATCTCCTGCAGCCGTTTTCAACGCGAAAAAAGAAGCTGCTGGCCGCTGTGCCGAAGGGACGCTGGCGCGTTTACGCGGAGCGAGCCGCCGTTGTTGCCGCGGCGCTCGTTCTGATTCCCTGGCCCATGCGCGTGGGCACGGACGCGACGGTGGTGCCGGCCGTGAGTCGGGTCGTAAGCGCGATGCAGGGTGGCGTCGTTAGGCGCGTTTTCATTCGTGAGGGAGATGTAGTACAGCCCGGCCAGTTGCTCGCTCAACTCGATGACGGCGACGACGCGGTTAAGCTCGCGGAGGCCCAGGCTGCGCTCGCTCAAGCGCGACACGATTCCGCCGAGGCAGAATTCAAGAACGACAGCTCTGCGGTGGGCCAGGCGACGATTCGCGCGAATCTTCACGCGGCCGAAGTTCAGCTCGAGCAGGAACGCGTATCGCAAGCGCAGTTGCGCGCTCCGATAGCAGGGACCGTGGTCACGCGGAAAGTGGAAGACCGCACCGGAACCATGTTGAAGCCGGGCGAACCATTTTGCGAGATTGTTGAGAGTGACCGCATGGCTACCGAGATGAGCGTGCCGGAAGCGGACCTTGGACTAGTGCGCACCGGAAAGCCGGTTGCGCTGAAACTCAACGCGTTTCCAACCGCGACGTTTGCGGGAACTGTCGAGCGGATCGGGGAGCAGACGCGAGCGGAGGCGGGCGAACAGTATTTTCTGGTTCGGGCAGTCTTCGATAATTCCGAGGGCCTCGCTCGCGACGGGATGGTTGGCCGCGCGCGGATAAGCGCCGGCGGTGGTTTCTTGGGAAGCCGCTGGTATCCGGTGGGCTACGCCTTGCTCCGCGATCCGTTCCGCTGGGTATGGCAAGAGATTTGGGCCTGGCTGCCGTAGGGGAGAAGAACGAATATGAGAACGCGCGCGATGCTTTTGCTCGTAGCTGCACTGGTCTTGGTTATGTCGGGCTGTGGAGACTCGTCGGCCGTTTCATCGGCCCACGCCGGCTCGACCGACGCAGGCACCCGACCGGCCCCTTCCCCAGCTGTTGACTCCGCTGCCGGCTCGACAGCAGCACCTCACGACGTCCTCAGCGTTCTTTCGGTCGAACATCAAGTAGACATTTCAACCGAGCGCGATGGCGTCGTCGTGTCCATCTCCCAGGATGAAGGGAGCGCCGTCAAAAAGGGCGATGTCCTCGGCCAGCTCGACGACCGTACGCTGCAGATTGAGTTAGTCAAAGCGCGGGACGATTTGCAGGTAGCTCAGAATAACGTGAAATACAAGCAAGCTGAAGTGAAGGCCAAGGCAGCGGCGCTGGCGCGGCAGCAACAGTTGCGAGACTTGGGGCTTTCGAGCCAGGCGGACCTCGAACAGGCGGATTTCGAGGCCAAAGGCGCCGAATTCGACATGCATGGCTGGGAAGCGACAGCGGAAAGCAGTCAGGCGGAAATCCACCGGCTGGAAATCGAACTGGACCAGACGCGCATCCGCGCACCCTTTGCCGGAGCTGTTGTCGTTCGTTACGTTCGAGAAGGGCAGGAAGTCGCCAAAGGCGACAAATGCTTTCGAGTGAGCCAACTTTCGCCCCTAGAGGTTCAGTTCCAGATTCCCGAGTCGGCCGCCCAGCGTCCGGCCCACGGCGCTCCGGTGGGTCTAGTGCTCGTCAGTGATCCCACGCGCTCGATCGGAGCGCGAGTGATGAAAATCAGCCCCGTGATTGATCCCGCGAGCGATAGTTACAGCGTGACCGCAGAGCTAACCGGCAAGGGCCTGTCGGACCTGCGGCCGGGCATGGCGGTGCGCGTCGTCTGGCCTGATACTCCCCACACGAGGCCCTAGCGGATCCGCCATGCGTTTTGGTCCCACCAGCCTGAAAGCGTCGAGCGTTTTAGCCAAGGGGCTGCGACGCCCCAAATTCCGCACCGATCTGCGAATCAGCGAACAGGTATTTGCGGGCGAGAAAACCTACGTCATCAAAGTGGAGGAAACGAGTTCATACAATCGGTACGGCCCCTCTGAATACGAATTGTTGACGCTCTGCGACGGCACGCGAACGCGTGCGGAGGTTGCGGCAACGTGGAACGAAGGTCATCCTGACGATTCCCTGGGCGAAGCGGAGGTGATGGAGTTTCTGGATGGCGTCGAGCCGGAAGTATGGGAACAGACCGTGGGGGAAAAGAATCTAGCCGTCCTCGAGCGAATTCGCGACGACCGCAAGAGCCGCGTGGACCAGTCGAACGTACTCTACATTTCGTTTAAGGCATGGGATCCGAATAAGACGCTCGCGAGGTTGGATCCGTACCTGAGCTGGATGTTTACTCCTGGATTTGTTCTCTTCTCTGTGGGGATGTTCATTGCGGCTTTTTATTTGGTGGCCGGAGACTGGGCCCAGGTGCAGAGGGACACGGCGGCCCTCTACACCTTTCAGGGCAAGACGGCTTACGACATCTGGATCTTCTGGTTTCTAATTTTGGGGTTGGGCGCCGTGCATGAATTCGGCCACGGCCTTACCTGCAAGCATTTCGGCGGCGACGTTCATCAAATGGGATTCTTGCTGATCTACTTCACGCCAGCGTTCTACACTGATACGACGGACATCATGCTGTTTGACCGTTTGGGCCGGCGGCAGTGGGTTCTGTTTGCGGGAATCTGGATCGAGCTGGTTATTTGCGGGATTGCGGCTTTTTTCTGGCGTTTTACCATCCCGGGATCGTTCGCCAATGATCTGGCATATAAGACGATGCTGCTTAGTGGAATCCAGGGCGCGTTAATAAATTTGAATCCGCTCATCAAGGCGGATGGTTACTACGCGCTCGCGGAATATCTCCGTGTAGACAACCTCCGCGAAGAGTCCTTTACATTTCTCCGGGCGTGGGCGCGCAAATACGTTCTTCGACAAGATTTGGAGTTGCCTCTTGCCAGCAGGCGGCAACGCCGTATCTATCTTCTTTTCGGCGTCGCGGCGATCTTTTACAGCACATCGCTCCTGATACTTGTCCTCCTGTTCGTGAAGAATGTGTTCGTCACGAAATTCGGCGGCTGGGGATATGTCATGACCGCCGGAATTGTCTATTTCTTCTTAGGCAAGGATTTCAAGATTGCTCTGCCCCACGTACGTGCGTGGTGGCGCGAAAAGAGAGAGGAATACATGGCCTGGAAAATCTCGCGGGCGCAGCAGGCTGGCGCACTCGGCCTCGCCCTTCTGTTTCTGATTCCCCCAATTCCCACGAGAGTGGCCTCCGATTTCGTATTGGAGCCCGGCAGGGATGTCCACGTGCGAGCGGAGATGTCGGGTGTCGTGCGCCAGGTGTTCGTCAAGCAAGGCGACTCGGTCAACGCGGGGCAGACACTGGCCGTTCTGGAGAATCCCGATATCGAATCGGGTGCCCAAATCCTCGCGCAGCAATTGGCCATGGCTAATAGCGAAGTCCGCCTCGAGCAAGCGCGCGCGGATCAGGCAAAGATCGGTGCGGCGGTCCAGGAGCAGCAGCGCCTCGAATCGGAGTGGACGGTTGCCCAGGGAAAGGTTGACGCGTTGGATGTCCGTGCGCCAATCGCCGGAGTAGTGGCCACGCCGCGTGTCGAGCAGAAGGCAACGGAGTATGTTGCGGCCGGGGACGAGCTATGCGAAGTCGTGGACCGCAGCACGATGAAGGCGCGCATCCTGGTACGTGACTGGGAACTCGAAGAGGTCCCCGCTGGCGCGCCCGCGCAGTTGAAGGTCCTGCCTTACCCCTTCCGCACCTATTCCGGAAGCGTGGCTCAAGTCCTGCCGGCCGCGGCACCCGACAGGCCAGTGGCGCAACCGCAAGAGCTTGAGCGCCTAGGACAGGATCTTACCAACTACTTTGCCGTAATTACGGTTTTCCCGAATCCGGATGGCTCGCTGCGCGAAGGTATGACGGGAACTGCTAAGATTGCCGGTGGATCGCGGCCTTTGGCATGGCAGGCCGGCAGAGCGGTTTGGCGGTGGCTTCGCTCCCAAGTCTGGTAGCTTTTGCGGGGTTCGAGTGCGGGCGAGGCAAGCGTGGAAATTAGCGCGGCCTCGTGAAACAAAAAGGGCTACCCCGAAGGGGCAGCCCTCTCGCCATCCGCGCTGAACCAATCTGCGCCAAGAGAACGGCGTCGCTACCTCGTCAGAACATGAATGGCGCCGTTCCCATACTACAGCTCGCTCAAGCACTTAGTGGGCGTTCGGAACGAAGCCACGGCCGCTGCTCAGTGGCACTTTCTTTTCAAGCTTCTTGGCTCCGAGCGTCTTTCCCTTTTTCGTTGGCTTTGCCATGATCTTTTTCCTCCAGAAGGTTTGTGTTCCTTACTTCGCTGCTACCTATTGCAATTGTCGCGCCAAACGCGAGATTGCCGCATATCTGGCAGGGCGGATTGCAATCACAGGACTTACACTCACATGATGCAAAACCAGGGGAGCGCCGGAGTCCTTCCACTCTTACTTTTCCAACGGCGTCGTTGATTAATTCAACAAACTCAAGGCATCTGGCTACCTGGAAGCCACGTTCGAGCAGGTGTGGGGCGGGTCGAAATGCCTGAATCGCTGAAAATGCCGTGAAGTGGTGCTTCCAGATTGCGCCGGGCGCCCGATTTCCAACGCCAGCGAGGTTTCCGCCCTGATTCACCTCCCAAATTCGAGTCCCAGCACCGCGGATCCGGACGAGAGGGCCTGCTGACCCTCGCAACTGCTCCGATGGACATCTACGCGCTGAAATATTCAACAACCCGGGAGTTGATTCGCTCAGAGTCCGTACTTGCGGCAGAGATAGTTCAGGCGATTGCGGTCTACGCCCAGCAGGCGGGCAGCCTCGGACTTGGCCTGCTTGCCGTGCAGCATCGCCTCCTGCACCCACCGCTTCTCGGTAGCCTCGAGCTCCTTGTCCAGATCAATTCCTCCTGCGGGCATGTGGAATCGAGATTTCGAATCGCGGCCAGTCGCCTGAACGATTTCGGCAGGCAGATCGCCCAGCGAGATCGTCTCAGCCTCCGTCATCACGACGACTCTCTGGACCGCGTTTTCGAGCTCCCGAACGTTTCCGGGCCATGAATAGCGCTTGAACGCCAGCAGCGCGTCGTCCGCCAGCCGTTTGATCGGCACGCCGTTCGCGGCGCAATAGACGCTGATGAAGTAATCGGCGAGGGGAGGAATATCCTCGACCCGCTCCCTCAGCGCCGGGACGAAGATCGGCACCACATGTATGCGGTAGTAAAGATCCTCGCGAAAACGGCCCTCCTTCGTCATTTCCTCGAGGTTCTCGTTGGTCGCGCTGATCAGTCGGAAATCCACCTTGATTGATTTCTTGCCTCCGAGCCGCGTCAGCGAGCGATCTTCAAGGACGCGCAGCAGCTTGCTCTGCAGGGATGGCGTCAGCGTAGCGATCTCGTCGAGAAACAGCGTGCCTTGATGCGCGACCTCGATTCTGCCTTCTTTCATTCCGGCCGCGCCGGTGAACGCGCCCTTCTCGTAGCCAAATAGCTCGGACTCCATCAGCGCCTCGGGCAGGGCCGCGCAATTGACGCTGACGAAGGCGCGGCTGCGCCGCGGGCTTTGATCGTGGATGGCCCGCGCGACCAGCTCTTTTCCCACCCCGCTTTCGCCGCGGATAATCACGTTGGTGGTCGCACGTGCGATTCGCTTGATGGAATCGAAGAGATGCCGCATCACGTCGGTCGCGCCGATGAAATCACCGAGCGTGTTCTTCCGGCTGATTTCTTCGCGCAGGATGCGGTTTTCGCGCTGAATATGGAGTTTTTCAACTGCGCGCTCCAGCAGGTGGCGGAGGACGTCCATATCAACCGGCTTGGTGAAATAGTCGTAGGAGCCGCTATCAATAACCTTCAGCGCCGTGGATTTCTTCTCGTCCGAGCTGAGAACGATCACGAGCGTGTCAATTTCGCTTCCGTCCAGGCGATCGAGCAGCTCGGCGCATTCGCGAACGCCTCCCGATGCGATCGGCAGCCCAAGCAGAAGTACATCGAGTTCGCATTCCTGCAGAAGCGCTAAAGCCGCTTCGTAGTCCTTGCCTTCGAGGATCTCGAACTCCGATCGCAGCGACGAAGCGATCTTCGCGCGCAGGCTTGCATCGTCGTCCACGATGCCTATTCTAGGTTTGGATGGTCCGGGGGCGATGGCTGGTCTCCGGCGGGGACACGCGAGACACGCGAATTTTGATGCTGAAAGGCGTCCCGCGTAGCCGCGATTCTAGGCGGGACGCACCCCGGGTGTCAACGAATGGACGCAACGAATTCCTATCATCTCGCCTCGAGGCCCGGATCGAAGCAAAAACAGGTTGAACGCAGCTCAGACTTATAACAGACTGCGCTCGAAACAACTGCGGAACGCCAGCGGCTCTCCCGCGCGCAAATTCAGCTGAAGGGCAGGTTCTCAAATGTCTGCGAACCACGATGTCGCTGTAATTGGGTCTGGCCACAATGGCCTTGTCGCGGCCGCTTATCTCGCGGCCGCGGGCAAGAACGTCGTGGTGCTCGAGCGGAACGCTTGGCACGGAGGCGGTGTGGTTACGGCCGAGCTGACGGGTCCGGGCTACCTGCATGACCGCTTCAGTACCGGGCACATTTTCATCCAGGGCAATCCGCTCATCAAGAACGACGAGCTCAAGCTGCTTTCGCGCTATGGACTGAAATACGTCTACCCAGAGATCCCGTTCATGGTGGTCTTCGACGACGGCTCGTCAATTGGTCTCTATCGCGATCGCCAGAAGAACTACGACGAGATTGCCCGGTTCTCCAAGAAGGACGCGGACACCTTCCTTAAGTTCGCCGAGACGGCAATGAAATACCTTCCCGTGATCTCGGCGTCGTTCTATACGCCACCGCCGCCGATGGGCGCCATGCTCGCTATGCTCGATCAAAGTCCCGAAGGCCGCGAGCTATTTGCCCTGATGCAGAAGAGTCCCTACGACATCATCATGGAAAGCTTCGAGAACGAGAAAGTGCGCCTCTTCTTGGTGCGCATGGTCTCCGAAAATCTCACCGGCCCGGAGGAGAAGGGAACCGGACTCGGCATATTCGTCTTCCTCGGCTTCATGGAAACCTATGGCATCGGTGTGGCCATAGGAGGCAGCGGCGCTCTCACGGCGTCGCTCATCCGCTGCATCGAAGCGCACGGAGGAAAAGTTCTCAACAATACCCCGGTTGAGCAGGTCCTGGTGACGGGCGGCCGCGCCGTGGGCGTTCGAACCAAGGACGGAACGGAGTACGCCGCCAAGGACGCCGTCATCGGTTCCATCCATCCGCACTTTCTCGGCCGATACGTCCCTGGAGTCGAAGCCCGAATCACGCGCGACGCGGCGCGCGTCGAGCTCTCGGCGAATTCCTGCTTCACCGTTCATGGCGCGCTGAATGAGCCTCTACGATTCAAAGCCGGATCGCACGTGAGCAAGTCCTACTTCACTGATTTGGTGAGTTCGGACATGACCGTCCTTCGACAGTATTTCGACGCGCTGCGGTACGGTCGCATTCCGGATACTGCGTTGCTGGGCGTCGCTTGCCCTTCGAATTTCGACGCGACGCGCTGCCCTCCCGGCAAATCCACGTTCCATATCTGGGACTACGTGCCGTACTCGCATCCCGATGGCGGACCCAAGCACTGGGACAAGGCTAAAGATGCTTTTGCGCAAACGATGATCGATCGGACGGCGAAATACTGCGAGAATCTGACGCCTCAAAATATCATCGCCTACGTCTGCGACAGTCCTCTGGACCTCGAGCGATGTTCCGAGAGCTTTCAGAGGGGCGATCTTCACGGCGCCGCGCCGTACCTCTATCAATCCGGCGCGCATCGTCCGACGCCCGATCTCGGAATGAACACTGTGCCCGGTGTCGAGCGGCTCTATCTTGTGGGACCGTTTCAGCATCCGGGTGGCGGCGTGTTCGGGGCGGGCCGCGCCACGGCGATGAAGATGTGCGAAGACCTGAAAATTAATTTCGACAAGATCGGCCAGCAGCGATGATGAAAATCTATGGCCCTGACAACAACGAGCTGATGCAGATCACCTCGCTTGAGCGCGAAGGCGGCAAGCTGGTGATGAGGGGCAAAGTGTTCGGTTCGATGCCCCTCACCGCAAAACTCACCGGAACCGAAGCACGCAATGCCCTGAAACTCCTAAATTTCAAACTGGTGTTGTTCCTGCTGACTTTTCTTTTCCGCAAATAGTCCGCACAAGTCGATTCACGGAGAGAGCGCATCGGCATGGTTGATCGAGCACTGCGCGGCTACGGACGTTCACCATTCGATTGTGGCGAGGGCTCGCTCGGGGTATATTGCCGCGTATATCCGGAGGGAATCGCAATAGGAGGTATTAACCGATGACATCCCAATCCGATTCAAGCAACAACGCCACGAACCGCGACCGACCTGATTCAAGTGTTAAATCAGTCTCACCCGGTGGCGCGCGTCCCGGCGCGTCGAGCGAAGGCTCCTCGCGCAGAGGGTTTCTCCAGATGACCGTGGGAGGAACTGTGGCCGGATTGGCGACCGCCGCGGGCATGGAGTTTGCAACGCCCCGACGGGCGTTGGCGCAGTCGGTCCTCAGCCCCGAAGCCGCGCTACAGGAATTAATGGACGGCAACAAGCGCTTCGCGGACGAGCGCCTCACATCCTTCGAGCACGACCTTGCCATTTTGAAACAGAATACGATAGAGAAGCAGGAACCGTTCGCAGGCGTATTGTCTTGCGCCGATTCCCGCGTACCCGTTGAGCTAATCTTCGACCAAACGATCGGTCACATTTTCGTTACGCGCATCGCCGGAAATGTCGCTACTTCGGAGATCATCGCGAGCCTTGAGTATGGCGCCGGGGTTTTAGGGATCAAGGTGATCCTCGTAATGGGCCACGCTGGCTGCGGGGCGGTGAAGGCAACAATTCAAGCGAAAGAAGTTCCCGGGCAAATCAGCGCGCTCTATCCACATATCCAGCCTGCGGTGGATCAGGCGGGGTCCGACCTCGAGGCAGCGTCCAAAGCAAACGCCAAGATCCAGGCGGCTCTTCTGCGCAAGGCCTCGACGGTTATTTCGGGATTAGTGAAACAAAACAAGCTGAAAGTCACCGCCGCATACTACGACGTCGGCACTGGGGCCGTGTCGCTTCTGGAGTAGCCCAACCACTCTCTCTTGCACGCACAGTCGGCGTACCGGAGACAGTAGCCGAGCCATACCGTTACGACTCTTCGCGCACGAATCTTCCTATCGCCGAAAGGACGCCCGATCACCTCAGCAACTTGCCGGCGAGCCAGTGATCCATACTGAACGGTCCCGGACCAGAGCTGATCAGCCAGATAAAGAAAAGCACGTACAGAACTTCCGGGAGGTAGAGGAAATCGTCGAGCCAGCTAAGAGCGGAGAGCCCTTTGGGCAGGGTGGAAACCGCGCTGGTCGCGGTGGCCACAATCATATCAATCAATAAAGCAAAGCTGGCCGGGCTGGAAAGAAATCCCAAGGCCACGAGCGATCCGCCAACGAACTCGACACTCGCCACGAAATAAGCCGTCTGGCGGGGAAACGGGACTCCGGCCTTGACGAGTGTGTCGTAAACAGGTTTCGTGCCGCCCGCGACAAACAATTTATTTGCCCCCGAGATGGCGAAGAACAGCCCGATCGAGACGCGCACCAGCAGGATGGCATATTGTTCCAAATCGCTGCTACCCTGCAGCGCAAACTGGACCAGCTGTTTCCAATCCATCTCTTGTCCCTCCATCGGAGAATGTGCTGCAACGAGGCGCCAAATCAATCATGTGTCCATCCGCTCGACCCATCGAGCGCGGAATGCGGGAGCCACGAATGGATCCGCAAAGTACTGTGTTTCCCGCGCGACCTTGTCGCCCTTGAACTCCATGATGCTCACGGTGTAGGACGGCTTGCCGTCGTACGTCAGGATGAGTTCAGTGACCCAGAGATCACCGCTGCCAATGATTCGTCGGACAGTAAATCGCTTCTTGTTCGGCTGGCTGGCGCGCTGACCCTGTATGTTGCTCCGGCCGCGGGTTCGCTCGCCCGACTGCGGGTATTCAAGGACCGCGCCCTCGAGATAGATGCGGTGTTCGGTTTCAAAATCGTTGGCATCGGACGCCGCCCAATGCTGATCGAGTGCCGCACGGATCACTTGATCTCGCGCTTCAGAATTCTGCTCCTGCTTTTGTGGATCGTTCATTTTGAGCCTTGTCGCGGATCGTCTTTCGCGTTGAGGTATTCCAGCCCAAGCGGACCGATCGCCGTCACTTGGCTGACATACTCGCCGGATTTCGCCCAGTGGAAATGGGGCGTGTTGCCGGGGAGAACGATCACCGCGCCGGGCGGATAGGCCTTTAATTTACTCGCGTCGAATTCATCGCCGAGTCCGATATAAAAGACGCCGGAAATCACGGTATAGACTCGATCCTCCGGGTGCCTGTGCGGCATCAGCTTCTCGCCGTGGGGCACTTTGACTCTGATTGTGTAAGGGCCGGGCTCCGAGGGCTGACCCACCACGACCGCCAGCCGGACGGAAGGCGGGAACGCCGGGAACGGTTTCCAATCAATATCTTCGGACAAGATGGATTTGAAAACCTCCTGGCCGAGTTGGTGAGGCCGGACTTCGCTTTGCTGAGCACGCGTTACGGCGCTGGCTTTCTGAGACATAGAGACCACCTTCGTACAGAAAGTGCAAAACATCACCACAGACTCTCGAAACATGTCCGCCCCGCGCGAGGAGACATTCGCATCGGCGGTTGACGTAGGTCAAGGCTGCGTTAGTAGCGAAGACTTCATCCACCGGAGGATGCGCCGGCCCCCTTACTTCTTCTCAGATTGAGTGCCGGTAGAAGAAGTTTTAGAAGCGCTTCGTCCGAGAACGGGTTCTGACCTGAGATCAACTCGCGATCTTGAAGGACGTAGCTGCTCCACGGAGCGAGCACACTTACGTCACCGCCCGTCGTCTGCAAGGCGAAGTCCGGGTAGAAGAGAACCTTGCCACCAATCTCAAGCGGTTCCCGCTGCTGCTCTTCCGCCGTCGAGAAGATGGTCATCTTGTATCCAGCATAAATCCATCCTTTAGCTTTCGCCCGTGCGCCAGCGGCATCGCCCGCTGCCAGCGCCGCGACCACCTCCGTCGAATTCGGAAGAGCCGAGAGAAGTGAAATCGGGCCGTGGCAGAGCACCGCGGTAGGCTTGGATGTTTCGTGAAAGTGCCTCATCACTATGCCAGCATTGGGGTCATCGAGAAGATCTATCATCGGGCCATGGCCGCCGGGGACGAAAACAGCGTCATATTGATCCAGGCCTGACGCGATCACGTCCGCGATGCGGGTTGGATCTCTGAGCCCAGTCAGGCCATCGCGGAATAACATATAGTCCTGAAGCCTGGCCGCGTCTCCGCCGAAGAAATCGGCGACCTCTGAATGCACATCCACTTGGGGCGCGTTGCCTTTGGGGTTGGCGAAAGTGATATCGTAGCCCTCCTTCATCAGGGCGCGAACCGGAACCGTCAGTTCGTTGAGATAGTAGCCGGCGCCGGTATAAATCTTGCCGTCTTTCAATGGCAAGCCGCGACCGCTCGAGACCAGCACCAGGACTTTTCCTTTTATTGTCATTTCGTTCTCCTCTCTGAAATCGAATCTATTTCCGGGGATCTTAGCTTATGCAGAGCAACCCAATTTGCGAGAGCCTCGGCCTCAGCCACCGTCGTCATTGCATCTACCAGCACCGCATCGTACTCGCCGACCATTATGGCTGCGGGAATCCGAACATCAACCACGACTGGTTGGCTACCCAATGCGGATACAGCTCCGTCATCTGATCGAACAGCTCCTGCTCGGACGTCGCGGTTTTCTGCAGCCGATCGAAGTCTTGCAGGTAACGCTTGGTGTCCTGGATCGTCGAGGGAGAGTCGGGCGCGCCTGGCTTCTTGTGACCGGCGACAACAATCTCCGGGTTCAGCGCCGCCAACCGGTCTAGCGCAGCGATCCAATTCTTTCGGCTCTCGGGGGTGGTGTCGCCGACGTACATGCGGCACTGGTTGTATACCACGTCGCCCGCGACGATCAAGCCGATCGATGGAACGTAAAGAGACGTCGAATCGGGGCAATCGGTGCGGCCCTGCTCGATGATGCGCAATTCGTGATCCTCGAGAGTGAATGTGTCGTGCTCATAGGGCTCAGGTGGGACCAACTTAGTGGCCACTTGCCCGGGAAAGAGCCGGCGGGCCAACCGCTCCACTACGGGAGAGAAAGACATCTGCATGGCGTTCACCGTCTTGGGAGTTGCGATTGCCCGAGCGCTCGGGAAACGGTCGAGCAGAATGCTCAAACCGTAGAAGTGGTCGAAATGGGCGTGGGTTATATAGATGGTCTCCAAGTTGCGGTTGTGCAGGGCAATCCAATCGGCGAGAGCCTCGGCCTCAGCCACCGTCGTCATTGCGTCCACAAGCACCGCGTCGTACTCGCCGAAGATTAGAGTCGACGTGGCCGGGTCAAATCCGAACGCTTCGCCGAAGGGCTTTGGCCGCTCGCCGACCATAGTCTTTCCTGGTGCCGTAAAGACGTTGACACCAAGCGTGTTCGACGTGATGGGCGCGGTCATGTGCGTGGTCTCCTTAAGTTGCTAGCACCAAGCGGACGTCAGTAAGAGTTTAAATCCGCGTCCCGTCGAGGCCGAGCGTTAACCGTACTTGAGGGTGGTGCTTTGTCCGATCTCGATGATATAGCCGTCAGGGTCGCGGATGTAGCAGCGGATCTCGCCGTACTTGGGGATCGGTTCAGTGAGAAATTCGGCTCCCCGGCTTTTCCACAACTCGTAGCACGCGTGAATATCCGCGACTCGGAAATTCATAAAGCTGTTGATGTGATTCGGGTCGGGGACGCTGAGCGTCACGGTGGGCTTGTCCGGGGTCGGCCCGCCCCCCACGTTCAGAATCATCCAGATATTCGCAAGCTGAAGGTACGGAGGCGCGTTGCCGTCACCCATGGTCAGAATGCGAGCGCCGAAGACTTTTTCGTAGTAGCGAGCCGATCGCTCGACGTCGGCGACGGTGAGAAAATACGCGATGCTGATCCCCTCGCGCGGGGGCATCTCATAGCTCTTCTGTTCGACTTGTACGGCGTTCATGGATGGCTCCTTTCGATATAGTGCGCAGAATATGTTAAACATCACTACAGACATTCAAAACGCGTCCGTCAAGCTTGGCTTCGAACGCCTCCCATTCTCAACGCTCCCGAAGTTGAGAATCGCATCGGGCGCCGGCCTAGCGCGCGATTTGGCCCAGGTAGTATCCGAGCCGATTTTCGACATCCCCCGGCTTGTGGAAGCCGCGCGCAATCAGCGCTTTGATTCCATCCTGGGCGGCAGGCCGCCCGAGCGAAGCGATGCACGCATCCCACCCGGCGCCCAGCTCAACGTCCGGCGGCAGGCTCGTGTTGACGAGGCGCTTGGTGTTGGCGATCGCCCATTTGTCGAACTTGGCGATCCGGGTCGCGAGCGCCTCTACGAACGCGTCGAGCTCGGCGTCGGGCAGGGCGCGATTGATGTAGCCGTAGGCCTCGGCTTGGTCCGCACTGATATCTTCCGAGCTAAGGAGCACTTCGAGGGCGCGGTTTCGGCCAATCAGGTGGGGAAGCCGAGCCATGGGGCCGCCGCCGGCGACCATCCCCACGCCCACCTCCCATTGCGAGATGATGGCCTTCTCGCGGCTGGCAAAACTCATGTCGCAGGCCAGCGTGATCTCGCTGCCGTTGCCGGTCGCCCGGCCGCGGATCAGGGCGATGGAAGCGACTGGCAAGCGGGTTAGACGCGCGAGAAAGTCCGGCCAAGGCGGCAAACCCGTCGGACCCGCCGGCATTGAGGTCAGGTCCTCGAGCTTCGCCAGGAAATCGGAGTGATTCAGGAAGTAGCCGTCAACCGCGCTGTCGAAGACCACGACCCTGACATGCTCGTCGGCCTCGAGAGCGCCGATGACTTCCTGGAACTCCCGGACCATTTCCGGGCCCATCACGTTGATCGGCGGATTGTCGATCGTGACACGCCAATAGTCGGGCGACCGCCGGGCCACACGAATCTGTGCGGGCTTCGTGACTGCGCTTGCAGTTGTCATGGCATTCTCCTGTCTATCTCCTTGTCTCGGAAACCGGTTGATAGTTCCAAACGCTTTCTCGAGATTTGGATCATTTGTTCTCTGCCGGCAGTTGGTTGATTACTGCCGCGCCTGCCTTGCTGACGATCTCGTCCTGGGAATCCGTGCCTCCCGAACTACCGATTGCGCCGATAATCACCCCCTGCTCGATCAATGGGATGCCGCCTCGAGAGGCAATGATTCCATCGAACGCGAGCAGATAGTTGAGATGCATAAGCTGGATACCGTCTTCGAATTGCTTCGTTTCGCGTCGGAAAGTCGCGGCCGCTCGTGCCTTGTGCTCGGCAATCTGAATGGAGGCAAGCATCGCACCGTCCATTCGTTGAAAGGCGACGAGGTTCCCGCCGGAATCAACCACCGCTACGTTCATCTTCCAATTCCGTTTCTTCGCCTCTGTCACCGCCGCGTGAATAACCGCCTGGGCTCGATCGAGTGATATCGGTGGGCCATACGGAGTGTCGAAAGGAATTTTGTCTGGCACGAAATCGAGAGGATTTATTTCCGGGGGCTGCAGCGCTCGACTCGCACTGACTGCGCTTCCTGTTTTCGCATTTGACATGTGACCTCTTTCAATGGTCGCAGTACAGATCGCTCGATAGGCAATGGGTCGCGACTCGCTGTGGCTGCCCCGCTCCGCGTCGTGTTGGACCAGCAGCCATGCGCGCTTGCAGGCCGACTAAGGCTGGAACCCGTCCGCCATCCATTTCGCGAATAGTTCAATCCGGGATTGAGGCCAGGGACCTTCTCCTCTTGGCGGTGGCGGCGGCATTACTGCGCCGCCGATTCCACGAATGCGATCGTAGATGGCGGCGGCGTGCGCTTTGACTTCATTGTAGCTTGCCAGGTTGAACCCTTTTTTCATGCCTTCAATGTCTCGCTCCGTAAACAGCGGGCGAATGTCCGCTTGAAAGCTCGTCAGTTTCGTCATTGTTCATCCTCCTTTCGGAATAAAACCCGGAATTCCGGTTGTCACCACTGGATTGAGCCTCTGTCTAGTCTGGATGCGATTGATTTGGTCAAGCGCGTCTTGCGGAAGTACGGAGATGTCGAAGTTCTCTCTCGCCCGAGCCGCACTCCTGGGCGTGGTAAGCACAGCCGTTCCGCGTTGCACCGCCCAAGCCAGCAGCACCTGTGCCGGCGTCTTTCCCACTCGAGCGGCGATCGCTGAAATCACTGGATCTTCGAGCAGCCCAGGCTTCATCCCGTGACCTAATGGCGCGAAAGCCAAAAACACAATGCCATTCTCCTTGCAGAATTCCAATAGCTCGGTTTCCGGCAGATACGGATGTGATTCCACCTGGACCGCGGCTGGCTTGATTCTCGCTGATTCATAGAGGGGCTTCAGTTCATTTAGACCGATGTCCGAAAGTCCGACGGCCCGGCACTTCCCATGATCCACGAGACTTTCCATCGCTTTCCACGTGTCGAGCAAAGTCACGTCGTGGTCGTAAATCACCTTGCCGTTTTGATCCCGCGGATCCTGGTCGTCCCCTGGTTGAAACGCAAATGGAGTGTGAATGAGATAGAGATCCAGATACTTGAGCCCGAGTCTGCCCAGACTCGCTTCGAAAGCCGGTTCGACGCGCTCAGGCCGGTGATTGGAGTTCCACAGCTTTGTGGTGACAAAAATGTCGGCCCGCCCGATCCCGAAAGTGGCAAGTCCTGCCTGCAACGCGCTGCCGACCTCGCGCTCGTTCCCGTATCGCTCCGCGCAATCGAAGTGTCGAAATCCGGCCTCGAGCGCGTCTCTGGTCGCTGTGATCGTCACGGTTGGGTCGGGAATTAAGGTGCCAAAGCCGAGCGCGGGCATATGCCCGGCTCCGTAGTTGAGCGGAATTCTGGTCATCCGCAGATCAGAAGGCTCAACCATGGCTGCACCTCCAAGCTATCTTGGGTCTGGCGTGAGCGTCCGGGTTCGAGGGTTAGATGCGGGGCGCCTCAGAGTGGGTACCAAGCCCTGATCGGTCGGACTAGCGGGCAGGCCCCTTCGCTGATTCAGCGTGCCCCGTAACCGCCTCCAGATCCTATTTGCCGGGCGGATCGTTCTGTCCCACCTTCGGCGCAGCGGGTTCGACGATGATTTGCCCGTACATCCACGGATATTCCTTGCAGATGTACGTATACGTTCCCGGTTTGTCAAACGTGACTGTGCCGATGTCGAGAGGCTTCAGCGGACCGGTTGACCATGATCCATCCACGGCGACGATCGTGTGGACCATCCGGCCATTGTTTCTCCACGTGACTCGCGTCCCTGCTCTTACTCTCGCGCGGTACGGATTGAACTCGTATTCATCGGTAAAATAATGCGCGCCGGTAAGGCCTGCGTCTCGCGCAAGCGCGGCGGTCTCGATATTCGCTGTGTCGGTGATTGCTCCGCCAAAATCCTCCTGAGGCGTTACCACAGGCGCCGGACGCCCCGGGACCGTTCCGCCCAACTTGAACGCCCAGACTGCGCCGCCGGCAATTGTGGCGATGTATTCATCGCCGCCGCTTTCAAACGCAATCGGTGGGGCCCCGACTGACGCGCCGGTTTGGAACTGCCATACGAGGGATCCGTTCGTCGCGTCGTACGCCTGCAGATTGCCGTCGCCGGCCATCTGGAAGACGAGGCCTCCCGCCGTTGCGAGCGCGCCGCTTGGGCGTGAGCCGTGGAATTCCTTCTTCCAGGCAATCTTGTTCGTGCGGCTGTCCACCGCGGCCAGCACTCCGTAACTCAGTTTATTCAATCCCGGCACGCGGCTATTGAACGTGAGACTAAAGAAGTCCGGATCCTCCGTGCGCCGGAACCACTGCAGCCCGGCGTTGCCGGTCACATAAAAAAACTGAGTCTGCGGATCAAACGCCATCGGCGTGGCGCGCATGCCGTAGACAGGCGCGATAACATTCGGCTTGTCCACCGACGCAGGCGTGAAGAAACACCCCAACTCAAAACCGCGAGGCAGCGACTGCTTTTTCCAGTCGCCGCAATCCGGCAGGACCGAATCGGCGCCCGCGGGATAGGGTTGCGTCGCCGCGGTCTTTTGAAACGCATCCTGATCGACCCGCCGGTCTTCGATGCGCCCGAGCGGTTTTCCGGTGGTGCGATCGAGCATGAAAAGATAGCCATCCGTGCGCATGGCCGCAATCGCCTTGCGCGACCCGCCGTTCACTTGCGCGTCAAACAGCACCGGCGCCTCTGCGATGTCTGCTTCCCAGATATCGTGGCGAATCACCTGATAGTGCCAGCGAAGTTTGCCGGTCTTGCTGTCGAGCGCAACCACCGAACACAGATACAAATCGTCGCCCTGCCGATTCTCGCCGCCGTATTGGGGGACGCCGTTTCCGGTCACGTAAAATACCAATCCCAGCTCCGGATCGAACGCTCCCACTAACCACACGGCACCCCCGCCGCGCTTCCACGCGTCGTTCTTCGGCCACGTTTCTGATCCTGGCTGGCCCGGAGTAGGAATCACGTAGAACCGCCACGCTTCGCGCCCGGTCTTCGCGTCAACCGCGACAATCTGGCCTCGATTTCCGTTGTCCCCGTTTGTACCAATAGACACCAGGCCATCGGCGTAGAGCGGAGCGCCCGAAGGGCCGCCGGTGTTGCTGCCGGCCGGATCAATGAGGGATTGTTTCCAGACAAGCTCCCCGGTTTTCTCACGGAGCGCGACGAGATTGGAATCTGACAACCCCACGAAAACAAGGCCTTCTCCGACAGCCACACCTTCGCGCGCAGGCGATCCCGCGACTGGTGCGCCCGGCGCGGTGTCAGGCGCCAGGCGGTACTGCCATGCGATTTGACCCGTGGAGATGTTGACTGCGGTGACGAATGGTGGCGCAGTGAGAAATATTAGGCCGTCATGGATAACCGGCATGGCGCGAGCCGAAGGAGGCGGCCCGACCTTTTCCGAGACCCACGCGGCTCCCAGCTTCGCGACGTTCTGCGAATTGATTTGCGCGAGCGGCGAATATCGCGAGTTGCCGGAATCGCCGCCGACGGTTGACCACTGGCACGCGCTCTGCTGCGCCGTCAGAGTCACGCCGGCACCTGCTACGAGGATGATCGCCAAAACTCGCGCTCCTGCACGTCTACGCTTGCGCCGACGCTTCAGTTCGCCCTGCATGGTATGCGGCCTCCGCTGGTACGAGTCGAACAAATCGTCCCCAATTTCGCTTCTAATCCCGGCGCACCGGGCTAATCCCTTGGTGCGACGTCGCGCGTCTGGATAAGCCACTGCCCGTTCACGCGCACGAGTTCGTCCACGTCCCGCCCCGCAGCTGCCACGCGGACAGGCACATTCGGTCCTGCCGCAGCGAACACTGTCTGCCAGTAAGCTTCCAGGTGCGCGTGATCCTTATCAACAAATTCAAGGTAGCTGTTCGCGGTCATGTGGTACATCGCCGGCCTTTTTTCACCCTTGGCTTCGGCGTCGGCGGAGCGCTGCCGAAGGTCCGCAATCATTTTCTTGAGCGCATCGTGCCCCTTGACCGCGTTCGGGCCGCTGCCGAATTGACCATCTGGCGCATACGCCGCGGCGTACGCATCCGGATTCTCCGTGTCCAGGGCGCGAGTGTACTGCCACATCAGCTTCTCGATCGCCAGGCGGTCTTGCGCTTCTCTTTGCGAATCGTTTCCTCCCTCCGCGGCACGATATCCCAGCAATGTCACAAACAAAAGCGCAACGACGCCAGCAAGAATACTCTTCATCTCACGCATCTCCTTTTTGGTAACAAAGTGCACGGCTGTGTGTTTCCAAGTCACAGAAGTGACCGGACCGAGATTTTGCACCGTCTGAACGGGAGAGTCTATATCACAGCCATGCGAGGTGAAGACGGGTTTGCTGGAACCGGACCGCGCAGTTCGCGGGGCCGGCAGTGCCAGCCTTAATACGAAATGTATCCGCGCGGAATGCCCGACAATTGATCTCGACGGCGGTGGCCTCATGGCCGATCAGCTGAAGCCGCCGGAGTCGCGCCATCTACCGCTTCGGCGTCATGCCCGTAAACCCACGCAATCGCCTTAAGGAACCAGTCGGTCGAGGCATCGCCCAGCTGTGCGTCTCGCTCGCGCTGTTGCGGCCCATCGGGCAGATGGAAGCGGGTCTTATTTTGCTTGGATGCGGCCTGGACGCGCGATGCCCGGGGCAATCGCAAAGCCTCGTAGTGACGGAGTGCTCGAGAAATATCCGGTCCACGGATTTTCGCAAGGCACGCCGCGAGTACCGCGCCGTCTTCGATGGCTTGCGCAGCGCCCTGCGCCCAGAACGGTAACATTGCGTGGCAAGCGTCACCCAGCAAAGTTATGCGTCCGGCGGACCAGTGTTCCATCGGTGGATGTTCAAAGAGTCCCCAGACAAATGTCTCGTCAACGGCCTCGAGAATCGAACGGACCTGCGGGTGCCATCCTTCGAATGCATCCAATACGTCGGCGACGTCCGCCTGTTCGGTCCACGATTCGCGCGTCCAGGAATCTTGCTCAACAAGAGCAACGAAATTGACTAGGCGCCCGCTTCGCACGAAGTAGTGAACGAAATGCTTTCTCGGCCCCATCCATATTTGAAATTCCACCGGGAGTTTCAGATGAGCCAGCCGGTCAGCGGCCACCAAACCGCGATAGGCAACACAACCCGTGAACTGCGGACTTTCGCCCCCAAACACGATGCGACGCACAGCGGAATGAATTCCATCGGCGCCCACCAGCGCGTCAACGGTAATGCTCTTGCCGTTCTCGAATAGTCCTTCGACTCGATCCCCACGGTCAATCAGGTCCGTGAGCCGATGGCCAACATGGAGGCGCTCTGCGGGGAAGTGGCTTAACAGCGCATTCAAGAGATCGGCGCGGTGAATCTGATAGTACGGGGCGCCACAGGCAGTATCAATTGCCTCGCCGAGTGGAGCGCAGCTCAACGTCCGACCGTCATCCCAACGACGCTGGCGCAAGGTCAGCGGCTGCATTCCCGTCGTTGCCAATATTTCGGCGAGACCAAGTCGCTGCAGGATTCGAGTGGCGTTGGGACTAACCTGGATGCCGGCGCCTACTTCCCGCGCCTCCAGCGCTTGCTCGTACACGTCTACATCCAAGCCCGCTCGCATCAAGGAAAGAGCCGCGGTAAGTCCGCCGATCCCCCCGCCAATTACGCCGACCGAAATTTGGCGGGATGTCAAATTAGGCTCCTCACGCTTGAGACCACATGACTTTACCACCAGCTAATCGAACATCTTCCTAGACGCACCGAGATCCCCAGCCCAGTGGAGAGTCGGCGTTCCACGTTGTGAACTCCCCTCACCGCGCGCCACCACACGCAGAGCAGCCTCATCAGAGCGTTCCCAGCCTTCACATCCACACGATGAGTGGAAAACTCATGGTCAACTCCTGATTAGTCGAATTGCTTGACAAGCCTCCAAGTTTTCGGTTGATGTCATAACGACGTCGGCCTCGCTCCGGTCTGAGTAAACTGTTCGGTGTTCACCCCAACAGTGCTCGGACCGAAGGAGGCCGAGATGCGAATTATAGGATGTGATTTGCACACTCGCCAGCAAACGTTGGCGATGCTGGACACCGAAACGGGAGAAGTGGTGAAGAAGACTCTGAGGCACGAAGGAGACAACGTGCGGGACTTTTATTCCGCGCTTCCCCGGCCGGCGTGCGTGGGGATCGAAGCCACGGGATCGATGCAGTGGTTCGTGAACCTGATGGAAGAGTTGGGAATCGAATGCCAGGTCGGTAATCCGGCAAAGATTCGGGCGGCCGAGCCGCGGAAGCAGAAGCATGATCGGCGAGATGCCGACTTGATTCTGACACTGCTGGCAGAGAACCGCTTTCCAGCGATCTGGCTGCCGTCCAGGGAACTGCAGGATCTGCGGGCCCTGTTGCGGCACCGTCATCAGTGGGTGCGGATGCGGACGCGCGTACAAAATGCGCTGCAGGCGATCGCCCTGGCGAATGGCATGCGACGAGGCCCTTCACTTTGGAGCCGCGACGGACAACACACGATCGCGTCGCTGCCGCTGGCTCCCCATACGGCCTATCGAAGAAACGAACTGCAGGCAATGTACGAGAAGTTCGAATTGGACATCGAGAAACTAAACAAACAAGTCGAGGAGCAAGCCGGCGAGCGTCCGGGGGCGAAACTGCTGATGACCCATCCCGGAGTGGGGCCGGTCACGGCGTTGGCGACCGAAGTATTCCTGGGTGATCCGAAGCGGTTCGCTGACGGTAAGGCTCTGGCCAGTTACGTGGGGATCATTCCCAGAGAATACTCCAGTGGAGGTCGACAGAAGTTCGGCGGGCTGAGTAAACAAGGCAACCCGCTGCTGCGGTTTCTCTGGGGGGAGGCAGGAGCCCACGCCGCACGCCGAGATCCGGAGTTGCAGCGATTCTATCGTCGCAAATTGGTTCAGAAAGGCCTGGGGAAAGCGAGAATGGCTGTGGCTCGCAAACTCGGGATTCGGCTATGGATCATGTTGCGGAACGAGATTGACTACAACGAGTTCTGTCGTCGTGGACAGAAGCAGCAGACGAGCGGTGCCGCCTGTGCAGGGATGCCTGAAACGCGCTATGGTGCGACCAGTCACCGGCCGGTTGATTAGGCTACCTGCCTCCCTACGGGGAGTTCGCATAACTCATCATGGTCGAGAGTGATCGAAGAGATGGTTGGTGGGCAACACCGAGTGGATGAAGACAGACGGGCCGAGCAAGTTAGGGTGACGTAGATGAACGGCAGCGGCAGAAATAGACGCGGTTCGTGCGCCGACGCACGGGTGTGCTCAAATGGAGTGATAAACAACAGAAAAAGCTCTTGCAATGGCCGGCGTCGTTAGAGATGCGCGTTAAATCAGGACTTCACCGGCTCGCCAACCGCGCGTTTAGTACTTGTTGCAGATAAGACACCAGCTACCGACGCTTTTACATTCCGCTTCTCTCCAAATTGGCCCACGTACCCTCAGTTCAACGCGCCACATGACCGAAATTCCAGCTCTACAGCCCTAAAATTGCCGTGGGCGAACTCCTCGGAATTATCTGCGGTCTAGCACCCAACGTTGACTTGAATGCGGGCGTGGCCTAACATGCGTGGTCCTTCATCTATGATTGATAAGACGATTTCGCACTATCGGATCGTGGAAAAACTCGGCGGCGGCGGCATGGGCGTCGTTTATCGCGCGGAAGATTCGCGGCTGGGCCGGAATGTCGCCCTGAAGTTCCTACCAGAAGGGCTGAGCAAGGACTCCCAAGCGCTTGAGCGCTTCCGGCGTGAAGCCCGGGCCGCTTCCGCGCTGAACCATCCTAACATCTGCACGATTTACGATATCGACGAGAACGAGGGCCAGCCTTTCATCGCGATGGAATTGCTCGAAGGCGCCACTCTCAAGCATCACATGAGCGGCCAGGCGCTGGAGGTTCAGGATATTCTCGACTGGAGCATCCAGCTCGCGGACGCACTTGATGCAGCGCACGCAAAGCACATCACTCATCGGGACATCAAGCCAGCGAACATCTTTGTCACCCGACGCACTGAGGTGAAGCTGCTCGATTTCGGCTTGGCAAAGCTATCTCCTCAGCGCCTGCGGGTCGGGGAGGCCGTGGGCGCAACGGCGGGTGCGACCGTTACACTTGACGAACATCTGACTAGCCCCGGAACGACGATGGGAACCGTGGCCTACATGTCCCCGGAACAGGCGCGCGGCGAGCAAGTGGACGCCCGGACCGACATTTTCTCGTTGGGTGTGGTGATGTACGAAATGGCGGCTGGACGCTCGGCATTCACCGGAAACACGTCAGCCGTAATCTTCGAGGCGATTCTGAATCGTGCGCCGACTCCGCTCTCGCGCGTTAATCCGAAACTCCCACCGGGGCTTGCCGAAATCATTGAGAAGACGCTGGAGAAGGACGTGCGCGCTCGTTACCAGACTGCCGAGACCCTCCTGGCCGACCTACAGCGGCTGAAGCGCGAGCTGGATTCGGGCCGAACCTCCGCGGCGGCCGCCGTTCCGGAAGTGGCCGAGAAATCCGTTGCCGTACTCTATTTCGAAAACCTCAGCAGCGACAAGGAAGACGAGTACTTCCGCGATGGGATGACGGAGGACATCATCACCGAGCTTTCGAAAATCCGCGAGCTGCGCGCGTTTCCTCGCGCAGCCGTACTGGCGTTTCGCGATAAGGCAGTCACCGGGCCTGAAGTCGGCCGCGAACTGAACGCGCTGTATGTACTCACAGGCAGCCTGCGCCGCTCCGGGAACCGCTTGCGCATCACGGGCCAATTGATCGAAACGCGCACCGGCCACTCCGTATGGGCCGAACGCTATGACCGGCAACTAGAGGACGTCTTCGCGATTCAAGATGAGATCGCACAGGCCATCGCGCGCGCACTCAAGGTCGTCCTGACGGAAAAGGAAAAGCAGGAAATCAAAAAAGCGCAGACTGCGGACGTGCAAGCCTACGATTACTACCTGCGCGGACGCCAATTTTTTCACCAGTTGCGCCGCAAGGGATTTGAGTATGCCCGGCAGATGTTCGCCCGGGCCATCGTGATCGATCCTGGCTACGCGCGGGCGTATGCCGGTGTCGCGGATTGTTCTTCGTTCCTCTATATGTACTGGGATACGACTGACGACAACCTTCGCGAGGCCGACCGCGCCAGCCGGAAGGCCGTCGAGCTCGATCCGGAGTCGGGTGAAGCTCACGCCTCGCGTGGCCTGGCTGTCTCGTTGAACAAGAACTTCGAGGAAGCCGAGAAAGAGTTTGAAGCCGCGATTCGGCTGGACCCAAAATTGTTCGAAGCCCACTATTTCTACGCACGTGCCTGTTTTCAGCAGGGGAACATGGAAAAGGCGGCCCGGCTTTTCGAGCAGGCTTGCATCGCCAAACCGCAGGACTATCAGGCTCCTACACTGCTCGCCGGGGTATATAACGGGCTGGGACGCCATTCCGAATCAGATACGGCTTCGCGTCGCGCGTTCCAGATGGCGGAAAAGCATTTAGAGCTCCACCCGGATGATGCTCGGGCACTCTATCTCGGTGCCGGCAATCTCGCAGACACAGGCCAACGCGACCGCGCAGTAGAGTGGGTGCGGCGCGCTCTGGCGATCGATCAGGAAGAGCCTTCGATTCTCTACAACTCCGCCTGCGTTTTCGCCAAGCTCGGGAACAGCGACGAAGCCCTCGACTGCCTGGAAAAGGCGATGGCGCCTTCGAAGGGGCACTGGTATCGCCAATGGGCGGCCAAGGACTCCGACCTCGACGCCATCCGCGATCATCCGCGCTTCCAACAGCTCATGAAAGAGAGTTGAGCTCGACATCGTTCGCTGATTCTTCGCAGGATTACTTTTTCGGAGGGAAATCCTTCATCGTCTTTTGTATGTATTTGTCCACATTCGCTTCGAGGTTCTCCGCGAATTTCATGGGGTCTCGAATCTTCTGTGAGGCCGTGGCCTGCCATAGCACGTTCTTCGTCGCCGCATCGGTCACGGTAATTCGCATTTTCGCCAGGCTATAAGCCCACACGTCCGTCGTAGTTCCTATGACGCTGACCCAGGAGTAGTTCACCATGTCCGTGACAAACACAATGTCTTGTTGTCCCACATCCGCCTTGGCAGCTCCTCCCGCTTCGTAGATAATGACGAAGTCCGGGTTATCTTGAACCAGCACAAAGCCGGCGGCCTTCAAGTCGCGATTAATGGAGTCAATAATCGCCAGATTGATCTGGGACTCAACCTGTTTGGTTTGGCGAGTCAGCAAGTAGTTCTGTCCCCACGAGTATTTCTTGTATTTCCCGAAATCCGCGGACTTGTCGTACGTGGACTTCACGCTTTGCGCCTGGGCATTTCCCGGCACTTGCAGCGCAGTAATAAAAAGCAGAATCGTGACCGCCAAGCATCTCGCTGCCATGATGGATTTCCTCATTCGCTCGAAGCCGCTCTCTTAGTCTCCAGCGCCGCACCATCGTACACGCTCACGGCTGATAGTGTCATCGAGAGACGAGTCCGTCGGCTAGGCGCCCCCAAGCTCGGTCACTCCCTCAATCAGGAGTTGGAAATCTTCAGCCAAGCGAGGCCATCCGACATATCGTAGCGGCTCCGATATCTCGGGGGCCCTCGAAGCTATCCGAATTCCAGGCGCCAACAACCCATCGCTTTTTCAATGAATTGCGCAGTTCCAAGGAACCCCGATGTGGTGAGCGGCTTGCACATCCACGTCTAGGTGCTGGCTCGCTCGACATGGAAAAAGGACGTGGCTGCTTCGACAATAGACCGTCTACACGATCCAGAACAATGGCGCGCTGTTTGATGGCGATTCGTATTCGTTTTTCAAACAAAAGCATCGCCGCCGCCACGTCCCGCCAGTAGCCCCACCAGTGGCCGGCGGCCCCTCCCCCGGGCTGCCGGTCACTAATTGCCCTTAGGAGCGAGGCGCGAACGCATAAAGGAGTATCCCCGATGAGACAGAACCGCACCATCGCTTTCCCGACAGAGAAATTCGACGCTGAGAAGCAACTCAGGCGCGAGATGTGCAAAATCGGACGCGGCATGTACGCGCGAGGTTACGTTGTTGCAACCGAGGGAAATCTCTCGGTGCGCCTCAATGACGACCGAATTCTGATAACGCCCGCGGGCGCCTGCAAGGGGCGGTTGAAACTGGAAGACCCGCTTGTTACCGATCTTGAGGGAAAGGTGGTTAGCGGGACACGCCGGCCATCCTCAGAGATACAAATGCACCTCCTTTACTACCGCTCTAGACCGGACGTCCGAGCCGTCTGCCACGCGCATCCTCCAACCGCCACGGGATTCGCCGCCGCCGGACGCGCTCTGGAAGAACCGGTGCTTCCGGAAGTAATTGCCGGCCTGGGCAAGATTCCTCTAGCTCCGTATGGAACCCCTGGCACGTGGGAACTTTGCGCGGAACTCGAACCATTGGTGCACAATTACGATGCGGTCCTGCTCCAGAACCATGGCGTGGTGACCTGCGGTCCAGACCTGATCACGAGCTATCAACGAATGGAAACGGTGGAGCAGTTTGCGCGAGTGATGCTCACAGCGGAAATACTAGGTGGACCGCATCTGCTTTCGAAGGCGGAAGTCGAGAAGCTCACCGCGGCAAGGCTGCCAACCCCTCATAAGTCAGATTACCGCACATCTTGGTCCCAGTATCAACTCGTCCGGTTGCGCTAGTCAGGCCCTCAGGTGCGTTTGGATACTTCGCTTGGGCGTGATCTTATAGTGCAGGCGCAGGACCGTGAGACCGAGGAAATGAATGATGTGGTCGGTGCGGAGAACACCCTCTGCGTCCACGTACACATGAAAAATCTCGTGTAATGTCCGAATATACCGCACGCGCCATTTCCCCGAAGCCAGCTCAACAATGCGGTAGAAACCGGGTCCGCCGAAGTGTGTATTTCGCGAGATTAGGCGGAATGATCCGTCGGCCGCAGCTTCGGGGCGAAGGACAACTGTCGAGCTTCCTTGAGGCACTGGAAAACTAACTTTGACGCATGGCCCCGCGCACTCTTCCGGAGTCGTGGTGGAGTAAAGTCCGGCGTAGATGATCTTGCCGGTGGCAACCATTGTTCGGAGCCAGCCCGTATAAATTCTTCTCCCCGTTTGGAGGTCGTCAAGTTCGATGACTTCGCTCCTCATTCCAGCGGAAAGCTCCAAGGGAGAGAGCGGGAAATTCAACTGATCCATGCGGCGGCTGACGAAGGTCACCAGTCCCCACATAAAAATGCTGCTCACCAGTCCAGTCTCGCTCCAGGCTTCGAGATGAAAGCGCGCGGTATGCTCGTAGAACTCGCGAATCTCGAGTCGAACGAGTGCGGGATCGAATTGTGGCCCTTTCAGGAGGTCAAAGCTCGGCAGCAAGCCCGCGTCGGCAGATTTGCTGATTTGCAATCCTTCCCGGTCGGCAAGCTGGCCATAGAATTCGTTCCCGATTCGCCCTCGCGTCCCGATCGGACTGCTGAGCCAGGGCACGTCGGACTTGTCCACGTCCCTTCCGGCGATGCAAACCCAAAAGTAGATCCCACGCTCAAGCACCGCGCCTACAGCGTTGTAAAATCCCGAAGTCAAATTTCCGAGAGCCATTCGATGAACTCGCAGTTCGTCGTGAAGGGATCCGCGATGCAGAACTGGACTCATGGTAGCGCGGGCCAACCACCAAGAAGGCCTCCGAAGGGTTCGATGTTCCAAAGGAACACGAGCTGAATGGCACGTCTCCGCAGAATCTCGCGAGGGCCGAGGGTGCGTTCCGCGTACGCGTCATGTTCGTCTGGCTAGGATGCTCCTTCGGCTGCCCCAGCGCATGTGGTGTATCTGCCTGGTACTCCACTTGTCTGGTTTGCGTGTTCATCGGGACCCTGCGGAACGCCGCTCGCCTGAATTCACTCGAAAGGCCGGGCGATAAACGATCGCTTGATGCGGAGTGTTGTACACTTTCTGGCGGGCCATGGATTGAGCATCGACCGATCGAAAACGCTGCATTTCCCGATGACTGATTCGCGCATTCCGAATTCCAGGAGCGGAGCCATGAGAGCAAGGATTTCAATTGCGTGCCTGCTGGCGACACTATTCCTTGTGGTGCCTGGGATCGCGCTGTCGCAGGGGACGAATCAGAACCAGACGCTTATCATCAACGGCCAATCCACCCAGGTGTCGGTAATCCAGGTGAACGGTCACTCCTACGTTGCCCTCGAGGCATTGGCCAACGCCGTGAATGGCTCGCTCAGCACCGGTGGAAACCAAATCGCATTGACGCTGAATATCGGCGCCTCCACGCCGGCGCCCACACCCTCCGCTGCACCGCCGGCGTTGGCGTCCACGCCTGCACCGAACCCGCGTTTTTCCAGGGGATTCTTGAATGCCGGGATCGAGCAAATGGCGACCGTCAGGGAATGGCACGCAGCTCTGGCGAGTGCTATTCAAAATGGCTACCCATTGACAGCTAACACGCTTGCTTCGTATCGCGCTCAAGCGACTACCAACCTGCGTTTCGCGCAGGTCGCGGTCTCAACCGATTCGGATCGGAGTGCGTATCAGTTGTTGAACAACGTGTTTCAGAACATGGGGAAGTTGGCCGACAAATACGTCGCCGCGCGCGCCAATTTGGATTTCATTTCGCCGGATGCACTCCAGAACGATAGTTTGAATCAGCGCCTTGTGGCCTGCGGGCACTCGCTGGCGTCCATGGCGGCGAGTGGCCAGTTTGTGGACGACGGTTCCTGCGATTGAACCGAGGTTGGGAAACAACTTCGTAACGAGCAATCGGCAATCGTAACGACAGGCCAATTCTTGATTACCCGGATTGTCGGGCAAGTGGGCTTTGTTACTCACATGATTGCATAACAATGTCGGCTCGCCTCGACTCGGGCGGCTTTAGCTGGTAGGTTCGGGTGGACGGAGCCGGTATTCGGTTCGCACGCTGGACAGCTCTCTACCGGACATGGAGCGCGCCGTAATGCGCCGTCCACTTGAATGGGCATCCCGCTCCCTCGCGGGAGGGAGTTCGAAGAACTAATCATGGTCTGAAGTTTGCGATCGAAGAGATGTACGGGTCGGACTGAAGCCGACCGCTAGATTACGAGCGAGCCGAAGTCATCAAGGCCTAGAAGAAAGACAAGTCAGGAAGCGAAAGACAAAAACTCTTTTAAGTGGCGGGAAAAGTCTGCCCAAAAAGTGTTTGACAGAGCCGACATTGTTAGAGATGTCCGGTTAGGGCTGCCGGTTCAGACGGTCGACGCGACACCCTTTAATCAGTGCTCCCGATGGTACTTTTCAGAAAAGACTGACCTTCGGGCGACGCTCAATTAGACCTAATCAGGACGGGGTTTTCTTCGAATCGACACCCGCGAACGGATTTGGCCTCTCAAACTCAGCCAAATGAGCTTCGAACTAGTGTTGCATCGACCCATTGAGTCCACCGCGTTAATCAGGCGCTGACGAGGGAGTTGCAATTCCTCGCGTTTGCGGTGCATCGGGGAGGCACTCGTAAGCTCGCTCAGTTGAGAAACTGAGTAGGCAAATGGCGGCCGTCAGTAATATGTGATCGTGCGGCGCGTAATTGACCAAGTCTGGTTCGGTTCGTTCGCATGAGCGGGGGAACTGACGGTCTTCTGGATCCAATTGCCAAAGGTATCGTATTCATAGGTGAATTGGACGACATCCGGCTCAGACGCCGTCGGTCGCGAATCTGGCTGCGCTCGTGAGATGTCGGCTGCATCTGCGCCTTGCGGTTGATTTGAATCGCCGTCATACGTCGTTTCGATTTCCTGCGCTTCGTCACCGTGATCGTTATAGGCCATATTTGTGAGCGTTGTCTGGTGCGAAAATTCGAGGTCGTCGCGCTTCTCGACGACGTGGTTCTCATCGTCATACGTGTAGGACAACTGCTCCGTCCGCTCGTATTTCACGTCCTCGTACGCTGCCGGATTTGCAGCAAGCAGTTTGCGGCCCTCGGGCTCGAGGAACTCCGACCTAATCTCGATCACCGAGAATCCGGTTGTACGTCCCTTCGCGTCGTACGTCTCGCTCACTCGGCCCGTTAGCTCTCCGTCGAGATCGTAGGCCTCCGATTCGGTGGCCTGACCGCGCTCATTGAATGAAGTTCGGATAATGCCGCCGTCAGGCGGGATAGCGTCCATGTCTTGGTTTTCGACTCCAAGAACGATTCCACCGATGGGGAAAACATCGATTTCATTGGGAATTTCGGCATGGTATGGCGACGAAGGCTTGAGGTTCGACTTTACGATTCGCGTCTTGCGGCCTTCATCGTCATATTCAAACGTAGTCGTCCAGTCTCCTTCCCCATTTATGGCGACCAATCTGTTTTGGGAATCGTATGTGTAGATGACCGCCGACGCATCTCTCCCTTCCGGAACCTCTGCCAATATGCGCCCTTCGGCGTCGTACGTGATGGATCGCAAGCCGTCTGGGCTGTGTATTTGATAAATGTTCCCGTCGGGGCTGTACTTGAGCGTGGTGACCCATTTCTCAACTTTGTCACGTTGGTGCAGCGCAGGCACAGTCTTCTCTTCGTCGCATTCTTCGACAGGGCCACGCAGCCCGTGTCTCTCGCGGTCCGATTTTTGCGGAGGAGCCGTGGCAGATTGACCGATGGCTGGAGCGGCACAAAGGAATGCGACGAGAATCGGAAGCAGTCGGCGAATCGAGGTCATCGTGTGCTCCGTTGCGCTGAATATTACTACGCTTGTACTAACCCTCCACTGAAGAATGTAGTGGAATAGATTGCGAGCTTCTCGGTCAACTCCTAATCAGTCGGATAACCAGCAAGTTGGGTACTAAAACCCACTTTTCCGATTAGGGCGGTGATGTCAATGGGTCGACGCAACACCCAGCTCGAAGGCTATCTGGCGGAGTTTAAAGGGCAAAAGTGACCGCGGGCGTCGATTCAAAGAAAACCCTGTCCTGGTTAGGTCTAATTTGAGTGCAGCCTAATAGATCGGTCTTCTCTGAAGCGTACTAACGGAACTACTGTTTAGAGGGTGTTGCGTCGACCGATTGAACTGGCAGCGTTAATCAGGACTTAGGTGAAACCAAGATTGGAGAACCGAGCGTACTCATCTAGGGCATACTCTACTGGCCGTGAATATCGAGATGCCGGGCTCTACTGGCCCTACCATCGTGGAGTCGTACCGAGATTTCGAGCCGCCTGAAAACTTTCGGCAAACCGTCGAAACTCTATTGAAGTTTGTGCCCACCAAATATCTTCTCGGCCTCAAGACGATTGTTCTCACCAATCGGGCAGCACTCAGCAGAGACCGACGCAGGAAAAAGACGTGGAGCAGAAATCGCAAAATGCGAGTAGCCGACGCACTGGGATCCTATACGCGGCCAGGGAGATCTTCGCCGGCTTCGGTCTGGCTGTATGTGGACAACATGGTTAGCGCAATGGTTGGCGAAGATTTTTCATGGTGGAACCGGGGTCCTTTTTTTCGCTACCTAGGAGTTTCCGAAGTTCTGTATCACGAAATAGGGCATCACATACATAGCGTCCACGAACCCATCTATGACGGGCGCGAAAATGTCGCAGAGGATTGGAAACGCAGGCTACAGGAGGATTTCTTTCGAGAATTTTTTGGTGTTTCACTCCCTGCAAACACTCGTTCTGCAACGTAACTCCTGATTAGTCGTGCCAGTTCAATCGGTCGACGCAACACCCTCTAAACAGTAGTTCCGTTAGTACGCTTCAGAGAAGACCGATCTATTAGGCTGCGCTCAAATTAGACCTAACCAGGACAGGGTTTTCTTCGAATCGACGCCGCAGCCACTTTTGCCCTTTAAACTCCGCCAGATAGCCTTCGAGCTGGGTGTTGCGTCGACCCATTGACACCACCCGGATAAACGGACATCTGGCTCCCGGTACCCACGTTTTCGGCTGGCACGTCTCGCCTGTACTTTTTCTGTACGTCTGCCCAGTCGCGAGGCTCGATCGCGCCGTGCTACTTTCCAGCGAGGTCCATCAACATGGACAAACGGCGCGCCGGGTCGTGGCAAGACCAAGGGGTAGACGCTCGCCAAAAACGGGTCCCATCTCCAGGCACCCGCTCCAATCGCCGACTCTTGCGGGTCGCAGCAAACTTGCCCTCTCGGTGCGCCACGGGGTCTTTCCTCTGCGCTCTCTGCGTTTCAGCGTTGAATGTTTTTGCGACCGAAGATGCTGTTAATCTGCGCCAAATTACTCGACACACCATGCCGAGTAAATTTCCGCGTATCTCACTGAAAACAAAGTATGGGTACCCCAATTACTCGACACACAAACGAGGGGTAAGCGCTGCGCCAAATTCCCTGCAATCCTCGCCCGTTCCAGGCTGCGTTTTCCGTCAGTCCCGGATTTCGCCTCCGCCGCGAGAACCCGAATCTGTTGACGCCGCCACGTCCCTGTGGCAAGTTCCCCCACGCGAGACCGAGGGAGTCCATGAAATGAGAACCCCGCCCGGCGTGAACAGCCAGGACTTCGCCGAAGCAATCAAGCAGTTCGAGGAAGCCGTAGGCAAGGAATGGGTTTTCACCAGCGATGAAGACGTCGCTTTGTATCGCGACGCCTATTCTCCCTTTTACGGCGAACCTGACGAGCTTGTCGCGTCCGCCGCAGTCGCGCCGGATGGCGTCGAGCAAGTACAGAAAGTTGTAAAGATCGCGAACACCTACAAGATCCCGATCTATCCCATCTCCACTGGAAAAAACCTCGGCTACGGCGGATCGGCGCCCGCTCTATCGGGCAGCGTCGTTCTCGATCTGAAGCGCATGAATCGCATCCTGGAAGTGAACGAGAGGAATGCGTACGCACTCGTCGAGCCGGGTGTCAGCTATTTCGATCTTTACCGCTATATACAGGAGAAGGGTCTCAAGCTCTGGATTGACGTTCCCGATCCCGGCTGGGGCAGCCCGATTGGAAACTCTCTTGACCGCGGCGGCGGCTATTTGATGGCCGAGTATCGCAACCACTTCGACGCTCACTGCGGCATGGAGGTAGTTCTGGCGAATGGCGAGGTCATGCGCACGGGTATGGGCGCGCTTCCGGGTGCGAAGACCTGGCAACAGTACAAATCCGGTTTCGGTCCGTGGATTGACGGCATGTTCTCGCAGTCGAACTTCGGCGTGGTCACGAAAATGGGATTCTGGCTGATGACGGAGCCTGATGCGTATCTCTCGGGCATCGTTTACGTCCCGCGGCACGACGATCTCATTCCACTAGTTGACACTCTGAACTATCTCGAGAACACGCGGGTCACCACGGGAATGCCGGAAATCGGGAGTCCTCTCCTCGGGAGACTGCTGCTCTCCGAAAGAACCAAGTACATGGAGGCGGGAAAAGGCGATCCGTGGGCAGGGGGCGGGGAAGCGCCCGATCCGGAGCTTCTGGCGCTGCTCGCAAAGCCCGGAGGCGACCAGTCGCCGGAAATCGAGCAATACGCCTTGCGCAAGGGCATCGCCTATTGGCATTGCAAGCTGAGCTTCTATGGACCTCCCAAGGCGAATGAAGCGAATTGGGAGTTCGCAAAGGAGAAATTTTCAACGATTCCCGGCGTCAGGTTTGAGGACTGCGAGTCGTACAAGCTCCCGCTGACTCCTGAGCAGCGCGACAAAGTCCACAAGCCGCAGTTCGGAATCCCCAGCCTTGCAATGTTCTCCCGCGGCGCGCGATCTGAAACCAACCCATCGCCCACAAACGGGCACATCTGGTTTTCGCCGATCGTCCCCAGAACAGGCGAGGCGATCTTCGAAGCGAATCGAGTTTTCTCCCAGGCTGCTGTGGAATATGGATTGCCGAACCTCGGCTTTAGTCTCCCGTCGTGTTATTGGGAAAGAGCCTTCATCTATATCTTTGCTCTTCCGATCACTCATGATGTCGAGACGAACAAAAAGAACCGCGCGGTCATCGAACGCCTGGTCCAGATCGCGGGCGAACACGGTTGGGGCGAATACCGCACGCCCCCGGCCTTTTACGACGCGATCATGAAAGAGTATTCCTTCAACAATCACGCCCTGTTGCGTTTTCACGAAACGGTCAAGGACGCCGTGGATCCGAACGGGATACTTTCAGCGGGACGATACGGAATCTGGCCAAAGCATTTGAGGAAGGCATGACGTGCTCAATCTACGCGGCCTTCGCCTCCGCGACGATAGCGTTGCGAGGGCGGGGCATGGTCGCGAAAGCCATCGCTGCAATTCCGATCACGGCGAGCAGCGCATTCAGCTCAAATGCCCGCGCGTAGCCGCCATAGATGTCGAAGATTTTTCCTCCGACATATCCAGCCGGCGAGCCGAGCACGGATGTCAGCAAAATCATCGTCCCGTTCAATTTCGGAAACGCCGCTGTGCCGAAGAAGTGCGCCGTGCATGTGTTCATGCAAGTGAACGTCCAGCCAAATGCCAGCCCATAGGATATGGCCGCGGCAAAAGCGACGCCGAGCGAATTCGCATTTACCTCGATAGCGAGGAACGAGCCGATCACGAAGATGCAGAGCCCGAGCATGAAGGCGTACCGGCCGGTGATCGTGTCCATGAGCCACCCGCCGATTAGCCGTCCCGTGATTCCGCCGATCGCAAACAAGCTCATCGTCCACGCCGCGGCGGCAGCAGGAATTCCGGCGCCACGCGCGTGCAGAATCCAGTGCGCAACAAAAAAGAAAAGCGGATATTGGCACGTGACTCCGGCAAGCGCGATCAGCCAATACGATTTGGTTCGGTACGCTTCCGCGGGGGTCCACGAATATTTCGTAATCAACTCGGCCGGGCGACTCGCTTGACTCGGCTGGCCAGCTTGTGCCGTTTCCGGAATTCCGTCAACGACCTGTCTCAAGTCTTCCGGGCGCTCTTTGATAAAGAGGAGCGCAACGATTCCGGAAATCACGGCAACGGCCGCGACGATCTGCCAGCCCACTCGCCAGTTGCCGCCGCTTGCTTCGAGCATTCTATCGAGCAGTGGCGCGACGACAAACCCGGCGATTCCCGAAGCGCCCAGACAAATTCCCATCGCTCTGCCGCGATATCGCTTGAACCATCGCGTCACCGCTGTTCCCGCCGGAACAAGGGTGCCGAAGCCCATTCCGACGCCGATGATTACGCCGTACCCAAGCAAATAGTGCCAGGGCTTGGTCGCAAGAAATGCGAGGAACAAAGAGCCCGCACAAATGAGCGCGGAGCCGATCGCGAAGGTCTTGCGAACGCCCTGCTTGAGAATGGACATCGCCACAATCGTTGCGGACAGTCCGACGAACAAATTCGAAAACGTGAATCCCAGTCCGAGGGTGCTGCGGCTCATCAAAATCTGACGCAGCATGTAGCTATTGATTACCGTGCCGCCGTAAACCGGAAATCCCATGTTGACGAAATCCAGCGAAAAGAGAACCGCGAGCAGCGTCCAGCCATAGAATTTTTTCTTTTCGGTCATTTCTTCAGACCCGCAGCCCAATTCAGCACCACGGTCATTGCCTGAGCCTCAGGATTGTTCAGCTGCGTATTGATGAGAAATTTTTGTCCATCCTTCGCAACGTCATAGGACACCAGCTCTGATGTTGCGACCAGAACACGCGGATTCGCCTGAAACAACGCGACCGGACTTCCGGCATCGAAGTTCGCTCCTCCTGCGATCGGCACCGCCATCAATTTTGCGTCCGAAGCGAGATAGTAAAGCTCCTTGCTATCGCCTCGCCACCGCGGCTGGGTTCCTCCTGCCGTTGAGACCTGCCACTTTCCGCGCGCGTCCGGGAAGGAGGTCACGTAAATCTCCCACTTGCCGCTCTCGGTGGACGCATATGCCACCCACTTTCCATCCGGCGAAGACTGTGCGTTTGTTACCGTGCCTTGCCCCTGTATAAGAGGGCGGGTCTTCCAATCCGGCGCCTCGGCCACCCACAAGTCCGTCGCCCGGGTGTAAAGAATATACTTGCCGTCGCGTGACCAATCCGAGGGATATCGGTCGGCGATGTCCTCGGCATTCACGGGCAGCAGCTTCTCCTCTTGCGCGCCATCCGCGTTCTTGACGTAGACCCGGAACGTCCTTCCCCGGGCTGAGGCGAAGAGTATTTGCTTCCCATCGGGGCTAAAGACTGGCGCGGCATCTACAGACGGATCAAACGTCAGTCGCTTAAGATCATTTCGCTGTAAGTCGTATGTCCAGACGTCGCTGTTTTGAGTTTCTTCGTCGGTTCGATCCACGCCGACCGTTTTTCCGTCCGGAGCAAGCGCGACATTTACCACGACCTCCCTCTCGCCCACCGAGCCGACCTCGTTTCCTTTCCGGTCGTACCACACGAGCTTCGAATCCGAAACACCGCTGCCACGCTGCGCGACCAAGACTCCTTCGGATGCTGAAAAGGCGGTATGCGAGATTCGCGGCGTGTATGCAACATCTGTCAGCAGCGCAACGGGATCGCCCGACAGTTTTAGCTTGCCAACATCGAAGGATTGAGCGAACAGCGTCTTGTCTTTGTAATAGAGCAGATAACCTGGAGCTACGTAGCTCGCGTTCCCGGTCGCATTGGTCACAAACGTCTTCTCGTTCGAATCGAGCGCGCCGACAAAGAGCGCGTTACTCTCAGCGCTCGCAGAAATGCTTCCTGCCACGTCTCCCCCGAAATACAGGAAGTGTCTGCCGTCGGGAAGGAATTGCGGCCAGCGGTTGGTCGTCTCTCCGCGCTTGGTATCTGGGGTCGAAATCCTCGTGGGCGTTCCCCCGGTCGCCAGCACCCGATACAGTCCGTCGAGCAACCCTCCGCTCGGTGTGAACACGATGACGCCGTCTTTGTTCCATGTGCCGCCGCGGCCGGAAGCTGCATCGCAAATCGTCTGCACCGGACCGCCTGCAATATCCAGTTTCTTCAGTTTTCCATCCGCGAAAAATGCCAGCGACTTTCCGTCGGGGGACCAGAACGGAAACCGCGCGCCCTCCGTTTGCGGCAGTCTTCTTGCTTGCTGGTCACCCACGGTGTAGATCCAGACTACGTTTGTCCGGTCGGCTTGGGAAAATCCCACCACGGCCACGCTGCGCCCGTCAGGCGCCATTGCCAAATCAACTGCCGGCAGCGGCGGCGCAGCCGAGAAGAACGCCGGTTGTTCTGCGTTTTTCTGGCTCCGCCACTGTATCGCGCCCGCGATCAAACCGGCTGCCAGCAAGCCGCACAGAGCCCACGCCAGCCAGCCCAGTGGCCTTCGTCCTCTCGCGGAATCCAGCGCCACTGCGGGAACTCCCGCCTGGCTGCCGCTTTCGCGAATCCAATTCAGCTCACCGGCGAGGTCCCGCGCGGACTGCCATCTGTCCTCGCGGTCCTTCGCCAGACACCGCCGTATCGCGTGGTCCAAGCTCGGCGGCGTGAGGGGAGTAATCGCGCTGATCGGTTCGGGTTCCTTCTCCAGAATCGCCGACGCGACGCTCAGCTGGCTTTTTCCGGGAAACGCCTTGCGGCCGGTCATCATTTCGTAAAGGACGGCGCCGAGCGAGAAAATGTCGCTGCGCGAATCGAGTTCCACGCCGCCCAACTGCTCCGGCGACATGTATTGAAAAGTGCCGACGATCATTCCCTGCTGAGTGATCGGAGAGGCGGCCTGGGTCATCGTGGCCATGGTGGCCAGGGGTATGGAACGCTTGGCCAGTCCGAAATCGAGCAGTTTGGCCCCGGATTTCGTAAGCATGATGTTTCCCGGCTTCAGATCGCGATGCACCACGCCGCTGTGGTGGGCCTTGTCCAGCGCATCGGAGATCTGCGCGCCATATTTCAATACGTCTGCGAGGGGCATGGGCCCCTTGGTCAGCCGCTGCTCGAGCGTATCGCCTTCCAGTAGCTCCATGACGATGAAATCCACGCCATCCTGGTGGCCGATATCGTAGAGCGTGCAAATGTTGGGATGATTCAAGCTGGACACGGTCCTAGCTTCGCGTTCGAAGCGCTGCCTGGCTTCCGAGTCCGAAGACAAAGTGGCGGGCAGAATTTTGATGGCTACGTCGCGGTCGAGCCGCGAGTCGCGCGCGCGGTAGACTTCGCCCATGCCCCCGGCGCCCAGAGGCGCAATGATTTCGTGAGGGCCGAGTTTTGTACCTCGTGACAGCGGCATTGCGCGACATTATAGCTTTCTACCGAATGCTTTCCAGTGCGATCCGTTGAAACCGCCGCCGCTTCGGATTTGTCCGCGCGCAGCGACAATCGCTGATGGTCCGTGGATGCGGGTTGCGCGGAAGTTGAAATTGGTGTTACATGAGGGCAATCGTTGCGTCGCGCGGAAGAAGAATACGGGGGGACAATTATGGATCCAATCAGGGAACCAGGCGCCGAACATCAACCAGTTCAGGCAGCGGCAGGTCAAGTCGCGGGCCATTCCGGCTCCGCGCCGGCGGCCGACAGCAAGAAGGGCGAGTCGCGAATCCGACGCTGGGAAATCGGCGACGTGAAAGTCACCAGCATCATGGAATCGGCCGACGCGATTCCCTGGGCACCGCTTTTTCCCGCTGAAACTTCCGAGCATTACAAGAAATATGACTGGCTGGTGCCCACGTTTATCACTCAGGAAGGAAACATCATTCTCGCGGTGCAGGCTTTCGTGCTCGAATCGGGCGGCCGCCGCATTGTGATTGATACCTGCGTGGGCAACGACAGGGCGCGCGAGGTTCCGGTGTGCGAGAATCTCCAGACCGCGTTCCTGGAAGATTTCAAAGCCGCGGGATTTGATCCCAATTCGATTGACATCGTTCTGTGCACGCATCTGCACTTCGATCACGTGGGCTGGAACACGCGCCTTGAGAACGGCCGCTGGGTGCCAACCTTCCCCAAAGCCCGCTACATTTTCGGCCGCCGCGAATGGGAATACTGGCAAGGCGTGCTGAAGGATCCCGGACATGTTGACGTGCGGCACATCCTGGATTCGGTGCAGCCGATTCTGGATGCCGGCCTGGCCGATTTTGTCGAATCGAATCACCGCGTGGCGGATGGGATTTGGCTGGAACCTTCGCACGGACACACGCCCGGCCACGTCAGCGTGCGCGTCTCGTCGCGCGGCCAGGAAGCAGTCGTCACCGGCGACGTGTTCCACAATCCCATCCAGTTTGCTGAGCCCGAGCTTTGCTCCATGGCCTGTGTGAACAAGGAACAGTCGCGCCAGACGCGCCACGATTTCATTAAGCGCTATGGAGATAGTCCTGTCCGCTTTTTTGCCATTCATTTCAACGAGCCGGTCGGGCGAGTCGTGCGCGACGCAAACTCCTGGCGCTTCAAAACCGACTAGGAAATCCACTCATGCCTGATCTCCGCAGCTTCGACTACGTCATTATCGGCGGCGGAACCGCAGCGTGCGTGCTTGCCAACCGCCTGACGGAAGACTCGGGTGTGCGCGTGCTGATGCTCGAGGCCGGCCCTGAGCCGACGAGCATGTGGATCAAGATGCCGCTAGCCTTGGGCAAACTCTTCACGCATCCGGTCCTGAATTGGGGTTTTTCCACGGAACCCGAAGCACATCTCAACAACCGGACGGTGTTCTGGCCGCGCGGAAGAGTTCTAGGTGGATGCAGCTGTATTAATGGCAGCGCCTACATCCGCGGACAGGCCGAGGACTACGATGGCTGGAAGCGGCTCGGCAACATCGGTTGGGGCTGGTCCGATGTGCTGCCTTGCTTCCAGAAGATCGAGCGGCGCGAGGATCCGCGCGGCCGTCCCACTAATGGCTCGAAAAACGGCTCGAAAAATGGCAAGGGCATGGTGGCGGTGAGCTATCCCACGTACGTCCATCCCATCGCGCGCGCGTTTATCGAGGCTGGCGTGCGCGCTGGATTGCCCGCGAGCGACGATTTGAATGGGGCTGTGCCCGAGGGCATCAGTCTGATGCCGTATTCAGTGCATCGCGGCGTCCGCCAGTCCTCGGCGGAGGCATATCTTCGCCCTGCAAGGACGCGGCCCAATCTCGTGGTCGAAACATCCGCATTGGTTCGTCGCATCCTGATGCAAGGACGCAAAGCGACTGGTGTCGAATACGAACGAGAGGGCGTAATCCAGAGAGCACTCGCAACACGCGAGGTGATTCTGGCGGCCGGTTCGATCGGTTCTCCGCAGATTTTGATGCTTTCCGGGATCGGCCCGGGCAAGCAACTACAGGAACACGGAATCGCGGTCGTGCTGGATGTGCCCGGCGTGGGAGAAAATCTCCACGATCACGCATCAGCAACCTGCACGTACAGAACTGCACCTGAGAACTCCCTTAACAGGCAGGTAAGTGGTCTTCGAGCAGTTGGGCACGCGATCAGCTACTATCTTGCGAAGCGAGGTCCGTTGACGAACGGCGCGTCCGAGGCTACGGCGCTGGCGCGCGGGCTGGCCAGCTCGCCATGCCCCGATCTGCAAATCGTTTTTCGTCCGATGAGCTACGTCTACGACAAAACCGGACGCATCGCTCCCGACCCGATACCCAGAATCACGGGCGGCGTAGCCTTCGTCCGCCCGAAATCGCGAGGACGGCTGTTCCTGAAGTCCGCCGATCCCAAGCAGGCGCCGGGCATGTACGCGAATTATCTGGCGGAGACAAGCGATCAGGAAGGGCTGCTTGCAGGACTGAAATTGGTGCGGCGGATTTTCCAAACCGATCCCTTGAAGTCTCACATTTTGGGCGAGGATATTCCAGGCGAAGCCTGCCGGACCGAAGACGACATGCGCGAGTTCCTGCTGAACGCCGCCAGCACTTTCTGCCATCCCAGCGGCACGTGCAAGATGGGGCAGGATGCGATGTCGGTGGTGGACGAACGCCTGCGAGTTCGCGGCATCGAATCGCTGCGAGTGATTGATGCCTCGATCATGCCCGCGCTGCCTTCGTCCGGTCCTGCGCCGGCGGTGTTTATGATCGCTGAAAAAGGCGCGGACCTGATCAAGGAAGACCGTTCGTCGGGCGCCACTTCAGCAAGCACCGAGGCCGCTGTTTCCGCTGCGTCCGTTCGAGCCTAAATTCATCCAGGAGTCACAAAATGCCGCGTCTCAAAGGTCAGGTTGCGTTCGTTACGGGAGCGGGGCGCGGGATTGGCCAGGCGATGGCGCTCGCGTTCGCATCGGAAGGCGCAATCGTCGGCGTGGCGGACATTGATCCGGCCACGGCGCAGGCGACCGTGCGCGAAATCGAAAAGAACGCCGGCGCGGCGCGGGCGTTTGCGATTGACGTGAGCCGCCGCGATGATTTCCTGCGCGCGGTAGATGAATTAGTAGCCGAGTTTGGCCGGCTGGATATCGTGGCGAACAACGCCATCGTGTTCCGCCGCGAGCCGGTCTCGGAAATTCGCGAGGAAACTGTCGCACGGATGATTGACGTCGGCCTGAAAGCGATTATCTGGAGCGCGCAGGCCGCATTGAGGCACATGGACCTGGAGAGGGGAGGCGTGATCATCAACAACACTTCCCCGGCTGCAGAACTCGGCGTGCCGCGCTCGACCGTCTATTCAGCGATCAAGGGCGGAGTGTCGTCGCTCACACGTTCGCTGGCCGTCGAATTCGGCCCGCGCAAAATCCGAGTCAATGCAGTATGCCCGGGCACGGTGCCGACGCCGGGTGCACGAGCGATGAACAATAATGACGATGCGCTCTACGAATCGCGGCGGCAGAGGTGTCCGCTGGGACGGATTGGGACGGCGGAAGATGTTGCGAACGCGGCGGTTTTTCTGGCGTCACCGGAGGCTGCATATATTTCGGCGGCGATTTTGCGGATTGATGGTGCGACCACGGTAAACGGCGGGGCTTAGTATCGGCTGAGTTTCGGTGTGGTTCAGTCCCGAGCTGTTGATGGAAGCATCGCAGATTGCCTGAATGAATCCCGTGTTTCCGACCGCAACAAATACCAAACGACATAGGCCCCGAGTATCAGCTTCAGAGAAATCTCTACCTTCGGCCAAATGCCGTGCGGAAGAAGCGTCCACAGCCGCAAAGCCACGATTATGCCGTAGTAGGCGACGACCGACACCGTCATCGCGCCCGCCAAAATGATTGCGAGCACTCGTCCCCATGGGCGCATCTGTGCGAGCCCCAGGACGGTCAAAACGCTCGACAGCCCAAAGATCAGGTCTGGAATTCGAGAGGAACTTGCGAGCAAGTGATATAGATGGAAGTCTAGGTCCGCAATCGCTCTCGAAGAGATTAGGACGAGGTATGTAATGAAGTAAGACAGCGCGACACTAACCCCGAATGGGCGGTTTCTTTGCACTAGTGGCTCAGACTACTCCGAGGTGTCAGGTGGCACCGAAAGACTACGGTCGGGGCTATCGTTCTGTCAATCTGCGCCTCGCCGTTCTGTGAGCCGGTGATTTCAGTGCGTCAGCTTGGGCGTGTGACACGAGGCCTGGAAACGTCCTGATACTCAAGGCCGCGGCCCGCTGAGCGCTACAGCGTGCTCACGTAGTAGCTGTCCATGTACTCACGCAGGCGAATGACTTTGTCGTCCTTGATTTCGAGGAAGAAAGCGTAGCGATTGTTGTAGTCCTTGCCGTTCTTGAACTTGCCGAGGCCTTTCGCTTCGACGGCGGCGTACGGCCCCTGCAGGACTAAATGCTGAATCAGCACCTTCGGATCGCCATACACGAAAATGCCGTCTTTTCCGCGGATTGGGTTTAGGAAATCGTCAATGATCTCTTTGCGGCCGTGTTTGTCGCCCGCGCCTTGAATTCCCGTGACCATGATTCCCCAGATGCAGTCTTCGTGCAGAAGCAGGCGGAGCTTTTCCAAGTCGCCTGAGCTGAGCGTGTCGAAGAAATGCCTGACGATTTTTTCGTTTTTCGTTTCGACTTCACCCATGGCTTCCTCCCGTGAATACGCCCACGCGCCGCTGAATCCGCCCGTCGCATTCCGCGGCGGATTATACTCCGTTGCGCGGAAAAAGTTCCGCAGCTTAGACGATTTGAGTATGATTGGCGCGGTTTACTCCAAGGAGCAGCCATGAATTTGTCCGTGCGAGTTTCGCGGATTTTCGCGATGCTGTCGCTTTGCGTGCTCGGGGGCGTCACGGTGGTCGCCACGGCGCGCGCGCAGGATCATCACCCGAGCGTGCCGAAAAGCGTGCGGCTGTACGTCTTCGATTGCGGAGTGATCAAAGGCCTCGATCCGGCGCTGTTCAATTTCAAGCGCGAAGAAGTGAAATCCACCGATTTTGCGGTTCCGTGCTACTTGATCGTGGATCCGAGGGGCACTCTGATGTGGGATGTCGGCGTGATTCCGGATACCGCCTTCAAGGATGATGGCAAGCCCGTGACGCAGGGGCCCTCGACTGCGACGGTCACGCTGAAATCGCAGCTGGCAGAGATCGGCTACGCGCCCGGGGACATCACGTATCTCGCGCATTCGCACTATCACAGCGACCACATCGCCAATTCCAACGAATTTGCGGGGTCCACTTGGCTGGTGCGGCCGATTGAGCGCGATGCGATGTTCGCGGATAAGCCGCCAGCGCTGGTGGATCCCAAGAATTTCGACCAGCTGAAGAACGCGCAGACCGTGTTGATCACGAAGGATGAATACGATGTGTTCGGCGATGGGAAAGTGATTATCAAATCGGCGCCCGGACATACGCCCGGGCATCAGGTGTTGATTCTTCATCTGAAGAAAACCGGGAACGTGATGCTTGCGGGCGATCTTTATCATTATCCGGAAGAGCGGGGATCGGGGCGCGTTCCGACGTTTGAGTACAACAAGGAACAGTCGCTGGCGAGCCGGGCGATGATCGAAGACTATTGCAAGAAAACGAAAACGCAGTTGTGGATCGAGCACGATTACCTTGGCAATGCAAAGCTGAAGAAATCGCCGAAGTTTTACGAATAGTCTCTAGCGCGTGGTGGCTTTGGCAGTCATCGCGAGTCCGCCACGAGTGTCTGCCGCCCAAAGCGAGATTGTTTTTCCGTCGTTTTCCGGCTTGCCGCAAAGCTTGAAGGGCGATATGTCGAAAAGGGGACTGAGGGCGCGGAATTCGAATCGCGCGACGTCTGCTGCCGGCATGTGTCGCCGCAAAAGATCGAGCAGAAGCGTGGCGATCACCGGGCCATGCACGACCAGCCCGGGATAGCCTTCGGTTTCGGTGGCGTACCGGCGGTCGTAGTGGATGCGATGGCCGTTGAATGTGAGCGCGGAATAACGGAACAGGAGGACATCGTCCGGTTCTACGACGCGCCCCCACTTGGCGCCTGCGGGCGCGGGTTGCGGTGCTGGCGCAGGATGGCCGGGTTTTGAAAGCGCGCGGTAGACGAGATCCTGTTCCTCGGTGAGCGCGATTCCTGCGGCATTTCCAATTTCGTGGCGGACTACGACGAATACGAGCGTGCCCGTGCGGCCTTTCTTCTCCTGCACGTCAGCGATTCGCGAAGTGCGCGTGTAGGTTTCGCCGACTCGCAGCGGGCGAAGGAATTCGAAGCGTCCGCCGGCCCACATACGCCGCGGAAGCGGAACCGGCGGGAGGAAACCTCCGAGTTTTGCGTGACCATCGGGGCTAAGTTCCGATTGAAGGTGAGTCTCCAGAAAATAGAGCCAGTGCCAGAGCGGCGGCACCGGGTGACCGTCCAGCGGACGTGGCGCTTCAAGGTCGAGAGTGGCGGATAGCGCGGCGATCGGCGTCGCGGTGATTTGATCCGATGCGCTCTGGGTCTTTCCCACCCACTTCCGCAGATCAGCGATTTCCATCCTTGCGATCCTCACGAATTCCGCGCCGTCGCCGGCTGCCAACCGGGACATTACCATGCTTCTGCTTGATGCAAAGCCTGCGTGATACACTCCGGATTCTTCAGAGAAGGGCACAGAAGAATCCGAATGCAAGGCAGAGCTCCCATCACAGCCCCGCCCCTTGATAATTCCACGATTCCGCTGGCGACAGGCTGGCGCATGTGGATACCGGTCGTCGTGATGATGACCTGCTCGTGCCTTTCCTATATTGACCGCCAGGCGCTGACGGTGATTTCGCCGATGATTCTTCGCGACACGGGACTGAGCGCAACGGCTTACACGGGCGTCGGCGCGGTGTTTTCCATCGTGTATATGATCGCAAATCCGATCTGGGGAGCGTGGATTGATTACGTTGGACTGCGGGTCGGGATGCTTCTAGCCGTCGGCATCTGGACTGTCGCGAGCGCTTCGCACGCGTGGGTGATGGGATTTTTCGGGTTCGCCGCCGCGCGGGCGCTGCTGGGCTTCGGGGAGGGCGCCACGTTTCCCGGAGGCCTGCGGACGGCGGCGAATTCATTACCGCTCAGCCGCCAGTCGCGCGGAATGGGAATTTCGTACAGCGGTGCGTCGGTGGGTGCGATTTTTGCGCCGCTCATCATCGTTCCGATCGCGCTCAAATTCGGATGGCGAGCCGCATTTCTTGTCACCGGCGCGCTCGGGGCACTTTGGTTGATCATATGGTGGTTCGTTGCGCGCCCGCCGCTGGTGCGTGCCGCCGAACGCAAACCATCCGGAGTCGCGTGGCCCAATCTGCTGGAGCGCCGCTTCTGGCTGTTGGTTGTCGGCATGGGCCTCGGAGGAGCCGCGCTGGGGCCGACACTCTATCTTTGTCCTCTGTACCTGAATCGGGTGCTGGGACTGACGCAGGGGCAGCTCGGGAAGATTTTGTGGATTCCGGCGGTCTGTTGGGAGATCGGCTACTACTTCTGGGGTTGGGTGTCGGACCGTTGGGTTGGCGATAATACTCGGCCCGTGCGCCTCTACTTCCTGCTCATGTTTCTGGCCCTGATTCCTTCGATTGTCACGCGAATGACTTCGTGGATTGCCGCGCTGGCGCTGTTTTCCTGGGGAATGTTTATCGCTGTGGCGTTTATCGTGGTGTCGCTGCACGTGGCCGCGCGTGCCTATCCGCGGGACGAAACCGGGAAGGTTGCGGGAATCGGTTCGGGTGCATGGTCCGCCGTGGTCGCGCTGCTGTTGCTCGCTTACGGTCCATTGTTTGACCGGCAGATGTACACGGCGATTTTCGTTTCGTTGAGCATGGTTCCGATACTGGGTACGGCGCTGTGGTATTGGATTGGGCGTCCGAGGGCGAACAAACGTCAGCTTGCCGCTTAGGAGTTTGCGGATTTCGGGGGCTATCGCACGCGGCTTGACTCGCCATTGGTCAGCGCCTCCAGCGGACCTATCTCATGATGAAGGGATTGGGGGCGTTCCCGGCGATATCAATCCAGACGCTCTTCGTCTGCAGGTATTCACGGATCGCATCAATTCCGCTCTCGCGCCCGATTCCGGAACGTTTGTATCCGCCGAATGGTGACATGAAACTCACGGCGCGGTACGTGTTCACCCAGACGGTGCCCGCCTCCAGCCGCTCGGACATCGTCAGAGCGCGGCGAATGCTGGTGGTCCAGACTCCCGCTGCCAGGCCGTACACGGTACCGTTGGCGATGCGAACCGCTTCGTCTTCGGTATCGAACGGAATGATCGAGAGCACCGGGCCAAAGACTTCTTCCTGGGCGATCCGCATATCTGGCTTCACGTCCGTGAAGATCGTGGGCTCGACGAACCAGCCGGAGCCGCACTCCGGACGCTGCGCGGGCGCGCCGCCCAAGCGGCAGACGGCGCCTTCTTCTTTCGCGATTCGAATGTAGTCGAGAACTTTCTCGTATTGAGGGCGAGTAGTAATCGGTCCGACCTGCGTGCCCATATCGAGAGGGTTGCCCATGCGAGCCGTTTTGGCCAACGCGAGAAGCTGTTCGACGAATTTGTCGAGAATGGGGCGATGGATCAGCGCGCGCGAGCCGGCGATGCATGTCTGGCCCGTGGCGGCGAAAATTCCGGAGACGACGCCTTTGACTGCCTGTTCGATATCGGCGTCGTCGAAGACGATGTTGGCGGATTTTCCGCCAAGTTCCAGGGTGACGCGCTTCAGGCCGCGCGCCGCGAGTTGATAGACGTGCTCGCCCGTCTTGTCGCCGCCCGTGAACGCAATCTTGGCGACATCGCGATGCGTGATCAGAGGCTCACCGACTTCCGCGCCGAATCCCGTCACGATGTTGACGACACCCGGCGGGAAGCCGGCGCGCTCGAATAGCTCTCCCAAGACGAGCGCCGAGACGGACGAGAACTCCGAGGGCTTCCAAACGACGGTGTTCCCGGCAGCGAGAGCTGGAGCGAGTTTCCAAGTGGCCAGCAGCAGAGGCGAATTCCATGGAGTAATTGCGGCCACCACGCCAAGCGGTTCTTCGCGCGTGAAATTGAAGATGCCCGGCTTATCAATCGGAAGTACGCGGCCTTCGATTTTGTCCGCGAGGCCTCCGTAGTAATGAAACCACTGCGGGATGTAGGTCAACTGGCCGCGCATTTCGGCGATCAGTTTTCCGTTGTCCGTGGTCTCAATCTCCGCGAGCTTGCCCGCTTCGGCGGTGATGAGGTCGCCGAGGCGAGAGAGTAGGGCGCCGCGCGCGGTGGCCGTCAGCTTGCGCCATGCGTCGTCGTAGAACGCCGCATGCGCCGCCGCAACGGCGCGGTCCACATCGTCTTTTCCTCCGCGAGGGATCAGGGCCCATGGCGCGGCGGTGAATGGATTAAGCGATTCAAACCATTTGCCGGACGCGGGGTCGACCCACTGTCCGCCGATCAGCATGCGATATTTCTTTAGTTCCCCCATAAAGTGCCAGACGGTCCTCTACTTCGCGAATTTCGGCGCGTTGTCCCCAAGCTCCGCAAAGGCCTCGCGCGCAATGCGGAACGAGTCCACCGCCGCCGGCACACCGCAATAGATAGCGACCTGCAGCAAGATCTCGCGAATTTCGACCGGCGTGACGCCGTTGACCAGCGCGCCTTTGATGTGCGCCTTCAATTCATGAGGTCGGTTCAACGCGCTGATCATCGCCAGATTCAGCATGCTGCGCGTTTTCTTGCTCAGCCCGTCGCGGCCCCAGACCGCTCCCCAGCAATATTCTGTGACCAGCTCCTGGAGCGGGCGGCTGAACTCGTCGGCGGACGCAATGGCTTTGTCCACATATTCCTTGCCGAGCACCGAAGTGCGAATTTCAAGCCCTCGATCAAAAGTCTTCTTATCCATTTCAGCGTTCCTCTCTTTTCGTATGGTCTTCGCTTATTTTGCGCCGACTTGTACGCCCGCCCACTTCTCGACGGTTCGCGCAATCGTGGTCATGTCCGCGTCGGCACCTTCCGTCTGCGTCGCAATCGAAAGAAGCTGCCTGACCGCGCTACCAACGACCATCGGAACGCCGAACGCGTCCGCTTCGGCCATGCACAATCGAATATCCTTGTTCAGCAGCCCGATCGCAAATCCGAAATTGAACGACCGCGAGACCACGTGCTGCTTCGCCTTGTCCTGCGTGGCGCTGTTTCGCCCCGACCCTGCGTTGAACACGTCAATCACGAGCGACGGATCGAGTCCCGCTTTCACGCCCATTACGATGGCTTCCGAAGTGATCGCCATCGCTGTTGCGGATAAGAGATTGTTCAGCAGTTTCATCGTCTGGCCCTGGCCCGGCTGTGTACCCACAAAGAAAACCTTACCGATCACGTCGAGGACCGGCTTCACCTTCGCCAGCACGTCCTCGGGGCACGAAACCATCACGGCGAGTGTGCCTTTCTCGGCACCATTGATTCCGCCGCTCACCGGCGCATCTACGGCGCGAATGCCCTTTGTTGCGAGGCCTTCCGCGACGACTCGCGCGACGGTTGCGCCAGTCGTGGAGACATCTATGAAAATCTTCACGCGGCTACCTTCGATGACGCCTTTCGGGCCTAGAGCCACGGCCTGGACGATGGGCGGCGTCGGCACGCTCGCGAATACGATTTCCGCGGCCGATGCCACCGCTGCGGGCGAATCGGCGCGCTTGGCCCCCAATTCAAGCAACGGCGCCATCGCGTCAGCGCTCGTGTCATAAATCGTGACCGGGTAGCCGGCTTGAATTAGGCGGCGCACCATGCGCACGCCCATCCTGCCGACTCCCACAAAACCGATACTTTCCTTCGCCATGCGACTTTCCTCTTTCTACGCGGCCGCGCCCGCTCGATCGGGGACACTTTTAGTGGAAATTTGCGAACTTGGATGCAGTGTCGCTGATTCCGCCGGATAGACGTTTTCCGACGCCGCATTATGCCCTATGATAGCGCCCTCTCACAATTGACGTTCGGCCCGGCGCTCGGTGATGCGGCGCGCAGGGCGGAGCAGGGAGGCGTGCGAGGTATTCGTGCCGATCGAACCGTTTGAAATGCTGGCTCTCCGGTACGCGCATCTGGGCAACCGGCATCCGGGCGAGAATTTTATTCTGGCGGACCCTCACGAGGCCGCTTCCGACCTCGACTATTTCGTGTGGGTCCTGCGCCGGAGCGACTGTACGTTTGTGGTGGACACGGGATTTGCCAGGGAGGCTGCCGTCCGGCGTAAGCGCGAGTGGCTTCGTTGCCCGATGGAGTCGCTGCAGCTTCTGGACGTGGATCCATACAAAGTCACCGACGTGATCGTGACCCACCTGCACTACGACCATGCGGGGAACCTCGACAAATTGCCGCACGCGCGATTTCATTTGCAGGATCGCGACATGGCCTACGCAACGGGCCGCTCGATGGGGCATCCCGCTCTTCGCAGCCCGTTCGATCTCGAAAATATACAACTCATGCTGCGGCACATCTATTCGGACAGAGCTGTCTTCCATGATGGCGATACCGAGCTCGTGCCGGGACTCACGCTTCATCGCGTCGGCGGGCATTCGGCGGGTCTGCAGATCGCGCGGGTGTGGACGCGGCGCGGATGGGTGGTGGTCGCCTCTGATGCGTCACACCTCTACGCAAATTTCGAGCAGCGGCGTCCCTTTCCGATTGTTTGCAACGTTCCCGAAATGCTGGAGGGATTTAACCTGCTCTACCGGCTGGCCGATTCGCCCAATCACATCGTGCCGGGACATGATCCGCTGGTGATGAAGTATTATCCGGCGGTCAAGCCGGAGCTGGATGGAATTGCCGTGCGGCTTGATGTGCCGCCCGCGCGTTAAAAGAACGCCGTTGCTCGGCCGGCGAAGATGAGCGCGATCCACAGAAACAGCGAAACGCCGGCCCAGCGCCTGGCGCTCGCGGGCGCGACAGCAGCCTCGTCCCACGCTGCCACGCTGCGATAGATGCCGTAGCGAAATATGGCGGCGTTCACGCCAGCTACCAGAAGAACTCCGAGTGAAATCCAGAACATGACGTTGTCGTAGTACTCCATCGGGTCGGACATGGCGACGAGCGTGCCTGTGATGAGCAGAATCGCGAATGCGACCCATTTCCAGGCGCGAAAGTGTCCGATCACCTGCGAGACCGGAACGTTCCGCATCGTTTTCCCGAGCACGCGCAGATTGCCGATCACCACCATGCCGCCGAACAAGGCGATGCTGATTATGTGAACGATGAGAAGAACGGGATAGGGATACGGCGCGTCGCGCAGCCACACGCTCAGCGGCGTTTGGCTGAGCCATTGGCAGAAGCTCAAGAAAGACATGACGAAAACTCCTCCCTCACGTGCCGAATACTTTCGTGTCCGTTAGAGATTTCCGATCCAAAGGCCGGCCAGCAGCACGCTTACCCATAGCCCCAGCGAAACGATGCCCGCCAGCCTGCGCCATCCCAGCGGGGCCGAATCTCGGGCCGCGGCTGTTGCCATCCGGATTACCGTGAAGTGAAAGATCAGCGCCAGCAAGAGCATCAGCATCTTGGTGCGGAAGGCCGCTACCTGAACGTACTCGCGGGGATCTCCCGAGAAAAGATACGCTCCGGTGATCAACTGAATCGCGATGCCCGTGTTTGTCCACGGGCTCAGATTCTTCGCGACCTGTGAAACGGAGAGCTGCCGGAAGAAGAGGCCAAGCAGGCGCAGGTCCAGAATTGTGGCCGTACCGACCAGCAGGGTGAATCCGCAGATATGAATGGACTCGACGACCGGGAAAACCCACACCCAGCGCGCGATCGGATTTACGGGAATGGCTTCAGGAACGCCCTGCAATAGGAGGTGCGCCAGGAACACTTAGCCCCGCCTTTCGTCGCAGGTTTACCGCAACAGTTCGCTCACCGAACCGACGGAGGTGGTCACATAGCCGAGCGCGCGGCCGCCAAGGCCTACGCCCGACCAGAGCAGCAGCGACACAACCGCGACAAACACACGGAGCACCGGCCCGAACCGCCGCCCGTCATCCGCCAGCGTTACTTTGCGATGAATCGTGAAGGTATAGATCACCGCCAGCAGCAAGAACAGCATCTTGAATTGAAACGCCCAGTTCCCATACATCTTCACGGCTTCGGTAGAGAAAAGCAGAAATCCCGAAACGAGCATTACCACCAGACTGCCCAGCATCCACGGCCGCACTTCTCCAGCGAGCTCCGCGGTGGACGCGCTTTTAAACGCCAGCCGCATCAAGCGCAAATTCAAAATCAAAACTGCTCCGCCGAGTATGCCCAGGCCAAGCAGGTGAAATATTTCCACGAACGGAAACAGCCACGTGGAATCACGAATCCCGTGGCCCCACCACGAATTGTTGCACCACTGGCAAAAACTCAACAGCAGCGATCTAATCATTCGGGCTGGTCCTCCTCACACGGCTCATGGCGGCGGCAACACGTACGCAATCGCCCGTCCGGCGGCGATGATGAGAACCCACAGCACGATTGACACGACCGCCGCCAACTTTGCGGCACCCGGCGTCTTCGCGCTCAAATCCCACTCAGCGACCTTGCGCCCGATTGTCGCGTTGAAAATCAGCACGTTCAGTCCGGCCAGCACGAGCATGATCATCTTGATTTTGAAGAAAGGAGGATGCGTGTTGTAGAACGATACAGGATCAGCGGAAAACAGCAGCGCTCCGCTCACGATCATCACTGCGAAGCCGCCAAAGAGCCACGGATTGAACTGCGCGAGCACTTCGGACATACGCCGCCGCTTCAGCACCACTCCGAGGAGACGCATATCGAGCATCACCGCGAATCCGAGAAAAAGCGTCAGCGTAAGGACGTGAATTGACTCGACGATGGGTTCGCCCCAGGTTGATTCGCGCATATAAATGCTGAATTGCGTGTTGGAGAGCCACTCGAGGAAATTAGCGAGAGACATCCATCACCCTTGCGAGACCCGTGGTCAGCCCGTTGATTTCCAGAGGAGTTATTTCGCTGTGCACGGCGTGGGATTCCAGCCTGTCGCGTCGGCTTGCTTCTTGAATTGGGAGCTGGTGAGATAGCTCTGAGCTAGAAACTGCGGATCGGTGACGAGAGAAGTCACCACGAGCCAGGTGTCGCCATTGGCTTCCTTGAAGCTGTCGAAGTACTCTTCGACGACAGCCTTGTCACCGTAAGGAACGCCATTCTTGCGCACGTATCCCGGGCGCAGTTCAGTCGTGACGACTTTCATATAGCCTTCCTCTGCTGGCCTTGCGTTGCCCGATCCAGCAACGACCGGCAATACAAACCCGCGCGGCCTGAGGCCTTCCCAGCTTGCCACGGAGTAGCCCTGCAACGTCGGTGAGCCACCCGCGGGCGGCGTGCCGCCAAAGTGAAAGACGCGAGTTTGTTTCCCGGCGTCCGTCTCGATTTGCAGAGTGTTGTTATCATCCCAAGTGATGTGAAGGCGAGTGGGCACGCGCATGATGGCACCAGCACCGTACGACTTGCATTGATCGCCAGCGGCTTCGTCCTTGGCTGGATCCCACGAGTTGGCGATGCGCTGGCCTTCCGGCGTGAGGAAGATGCCGGGGAAGTCGCCCTTGTCGGGAGTGAGCATGCGGTAGCGCCAGTCTTCGGTGACAATGGCGACCCAGTATCCCGAGAGATCAAATGGAGCGCCCAATTGGGCGTTGGCCGTAGTGGCCGCTGGGACCAAACCGATCTGTGCGGCGACGGACGCCGGCATTGCCAGCGATATCACCGCCAGCAAACAACACAGCAGCAAAGGACTCTTCAACGGAATTCTGGAAATCATTCCTCGCCCCCCGACCTTCTGTCCCTGCCAACCAACCACATTTCTTTCCGTGCCCCGTTTGCGAGGGCAGCCGCTCACATAATCACGCCTTCCCACTTCCAGCCATCCGCGGGCCGAACGATTTTGTGCAGGCGAATTCTATGCTCGGTAGGATCGCGGCCCGGATTCCCGGTGACGATCACATGGTCACCCGGCTTCAGCGTGTCACGCGTTACGTGTTCCTGCGTGAGCTGAGCGCCGCCGCCCCACTCGACCGACCAGGTCTGGGCCGGTCCGCCCTTGGGATCCGGGACATCCACCTTCACAAACGAATGTGGATTGCGGTACATGAACTGCGTTAGCGTTCCTTCGACAGTGATCTCCTGGTCCACGAAGTATGTGGCGGCAAAGGAGTGGTGTGCGTATGCCGCTCCGCCGGTCAACATCGCAGCGGCTCCAATCAACAGAACAATGAGTGTGCGCTTCATTGGGTCTCCTCCAAGAATCCGAAAACTCTTCCGTGCCTTGCCGTCGCGCCCGAGCTATTTTTTCGGGCTCAGGCTTTTGTACACGGCTTCCACAAACATATCGGTCGTCCAGAAGCCGGTATCCTTCCCGTATCGCGGGTCGTAATCCAAGGTTGGCTTGGCCGCCTTCACCTGTTCGAGAGTCATGCCCTTGTTCACCATATCCTGGATTCGGTCCCGGATGATCGTCACCATTTCCTGGTAGAAGACCACATCGGCTACGTCGCAGAGCCGTCCGTGTCCCGGAATGATCATCGTACCGCCTTCCTGCTCGTCGGCGGGTATCGCGAGTTCGATGATCTTATTCAGTCCGTTGATGATCCCCTGGATGTTGCCGCCGCGCGCGAGGTCCACGAGCGGATAGCCGGTGGTCACGAAAATGTCACCCGTGCTGATCACGTCGGAGCGGCGAAAGAACACGATGGTGTCGCCATCGGTGTGCGCGGACGGCACGTGAATCATCAGGACGCCCTCACCGTTGAAGTAGAGCTTTCTTTCCGGCGTCGTATAGGTTTCCGTCGGCCACGATGCCTGCGGAACGGCCGGCTGCGTGTCGGTCGCCGCGCTCATCCGGTCGAGCACCTCCTGCGCCGCGATTACGGTCGCCTGATTTCCGGCGCTTGCACCGATATCGCCAACCACATTTCCGCCCGCGATCGTGCTGCCCATCTTGGCGAGTGCTTCGTTACCGCCCGTATGGTCTGCGTGAATGTGAGTGTCAATGATGTAGCGGATTGGCTTGGTGGAGAGGGTTCGGATCGCCGCGTCAACCTTATCGCTCGTCCCGGCGAGGCCCGCGTCTACCAGCAGCACACCGTCGTCTCCGATCTGCACCGTAATGTTTCCACCAGCGCCGACCAGCATGTACACATTGCCCTGCACGGGCCAGATGTGAATTTCCGCGTCCGTGGGGTTCCGCTGCGAGGCGGCGGCAGGCGCCTGCGCGAACGCTGATCCCGCACTCGCCGCCAGCACGACGACCGCGAGCATCACAATCAGACCGAGATTCTTCGAGGCTTCAACCGCACGTTTCGGCCGCAGCGTCATCGGTTGGCTACTTTCTTCACGGGGCGCGGCAACGTAGTCATCGTTTTCATTTTGATCATGTACTCCGGATACATCGTCTCCGCGCCGCCCCTGGTTGCTTCAGGAGGAATCCCATAGTTGGCGGGGAATTGTTCAGATACGTATTCTGTCCCGGCAAGTGGGCAGGGACCACACCGGTCGGGCGGTCCACTTCGTCAACCGATTCGCATGGCCATGGGGCCATCGCCTGCTGCGGGTTGTAGACAAAGTCGCTTGTGCGGATGAACGGCTCCGTCAGATACACCGGGTCGTACGTGATCGCCGCGACCGTTAGATAATTTCCGTGCCTCATGATGTGCGCGGTCGCTGTGGCCAGGTCGCTGCGGGGCAATCCGTTTCGACGCAGCCAATTTTCCTTCAGGTGAGTTGTCGTCACCACCAGGATGTCGCCTTCCCATTTTCCGGTGGAGAATCCCGCCCAGGTGTGCGGCGCGTAGTCGGGTGGATGCGGGCGCCCGTCCATCCAAATGGTTTGCTCGGCGCCGTATGCGGAAAGGTGGGTGTGATACGCGATCACTTTCTGCGTCGCCCTATCCACTTCCTTCCAGATGCTCAGGTTCGAAGGGCCGCGCCAGCCGTAATCCGACCCGTGTGCGCGGCATTGATTCTCCGGCAACTCGACCAGAGTCGCGTCCCACGTATCGCCCTGCATCCGGGCGGCGGCATTGATCGGAATCCCGAGGTAGTCGCCGATTTCAGGTCCGGGTATGCGCTCCTCCCAATCCTCGTCAAATCGCGGCGACCAGCTTCCGGACGGATCTTGCTGCGCTGTTGCCTGTCGGCCCATCAGAGCCGCCAGAAATAGCAGCACAATAAGACCAGCCGCGATTTTGACTCGGTAGACCCTACCCATGGCACTCCCCCCGAAAGACATGGCGCGGCGTGGCAATCTCCTGATTGAAAACAACTTTTATCATAAAAGAAGGCTCGCGAATCATCAAATTAACCGCGCCTCCGCGAGAAACTTCATTTTTCGGGCGCTCGAACCGAATATCTTGCGAAAACTGGACTTCGTTGGATAGAATCCGGGCCTTGCGGTTCCGAATTGGCACGCGGTGGCATGCACAGGCCCGCGACATCGCTGCTGCAAGATGGTGCAAATTCACCTGTGCTAAACTCCCGGCGGAGGTAAAGGACCATGTCTCTCGTAAAAGGTATCCATCACATGACTGTCTGTGTGGGCGGCGCGCAGGAGGACATTGATTTCCAGACGCAGGTGTTCGGCCAGCGCATGATCAAGCAAACCGTCCTCTTTGATGGCCGCTACGCTCACTATCATTTGTACTATGCGAATGCGAACGCGGAGCCTGGCTCCGTGTACACCACCTTTCCCTATGGACGCGTAAGAGGCCGCCAAGGTTCCGGACAAATCCAGACCACCGCCTACACCGTCCCCAAGGGCTCGCTCAAGTTCTGGGTCGAGCACCTGAATGGGCACAAAATCAAGAATGGCGGCATCCAGGAGCGGTTCGGCCAGAAGTTCATTCGCTTCGATCATCCGTCGGGGCTTCAATTGGAAGTTCTCGAGGACAGTGCGGACTCGCGGAAGGCATGGTCCGTTGGAGAGGTCACCGGCGATGTCGCTACGCGCGGCTTCCACGGCCCCGTGCTGTCGGTTCGAGAAGTTGGCGAGACGGAACGCTTCTTCGTGGACGCTCTGGGCTTCAAGAAGACCGGTCAGGAAGGACCGTATCACCGCTTCGAGGTCGGAACCGGCGGCGCGGCCAAAACGGTCACACTAATGCACGAGCCGGATCGACCTTCGGGAAGCTGGGTTTTCGGCGCGGGCACGGCACATCACATGGCGCTCGAAGTCGAAAACGATGAAAAGCTCGCCGAGCAGAAGGGAATTTACGAAGAACTCGGCTACACGGATGCGTCAGAGATCAAGGACCGCATGTATTTTCACTCCGTGTACTGCCGCTGCCCGGGCGGGATTCTTGTCGAATGCGCGGCTACGGTTCCGGCAGGATTCGCCGTGGACGAGCCCGCCGATCAGCTCGGTCAGAGTCTGCTCCTCCCGCCGTGGTTTGAATCCCGACGCGCCGAGATCGAGGCGATGCTGGATCCAATTAAAGTTCCGGAGAGCAATTTTCCGGGTGGCACCAAGAAGTCTCCGGTGAAGGCGCCAGCTGCGGTTCCTGCGGCCGATCAATCGGCCGGCGGAGCATCACGCCGTACCAGCGCGGTTTTTATCGGCGGCGACACTTCGCAGAAAAAGAACTGACGGGCAGATCTGCTCCTTCAATATGGCCGCAAAATGGCCTCTTAGGCGCGAGTACGAGGCGCCTAAGAGGCTTTTTTCTGTGTCGACACGTTCTGCGGTCTTTCCTTGGGATTAATACGAGGCTTCGAGCAGGCCGGTAACTTCCGCCTTGGTCACCTGGCGGTCCACCACTTTCGATTTCTCGAGCTCGTGCATCACCGGCTCGACGATGTCGCCAATCTCCGCATGCGGCACGCCTGCATCCCTTAATCGGTGGGGCACATCGAATCCTGCGATGAACTCTGCAGTCCGGTCGGCGCAAGCGAGGGCGCCCGCCTCGGGATTGCGCGCGTCGAACGGAAGATGGAAACCCTCCGCAATTGGCGCAAACCGCTCGGGAGCGATCTCCGCCATGAAACGCATCGCATGCGGCAGCGTGATGCACGACGTGACGCCATGCGGCACGTCCCACCTTGGCCCGATCTGATGTCCGAGCAGGTGCGAGATGCTGAAACGCGTGTTCATCGAGCCGTAGATCGAAAACCACGCTGCAAACTGGCTATACCCTCGGTGCGCGAGCTGCTCGCCGCCGCTGGTTTTGATCGAAGGCTTCAGATTCTCTACCAGGAGTGAGATCGCTTTGGCGGCCAGCGCGTCGCTGAGCGGATGATGGCGGATCGAATAGCTCGTTTCGATGGCATGATCGAGCGCGCGCATCCCGGTTGCCACCCAAAGCCAATCGGGGGTTGCCAGCGTCAACGCCGGGTCGTTCAGCACGGTGCGTGGTGCGAGGCGCGGGTCGGAAACGCCGGATTTCACGCGCGTTGTCTCGTCCGTCACGCCGCCCGCGTGCGTGTATTCACCAGCCGAAAGCGTTGTGGGAACCGCGATGTGGACCAAGTCGCGGCTGGCCAGGAACGCGTGGCTTGCCACCTTGCAGGTATCAATCGGACTTCCGCCGCCGAAGCTGATCAGGCAATCCGCGTTCACACGAGTGATTTCCGCTTCGAGCAGGCCCACCACGCCGCGGGGCACGTGTTGCCGCGCGCCTTTGAACACTGCCGCGCAGCGTCCGCCCAGCGCTCCTGTCACTTTCTCGAGCAGTGGGGAGTTGCCCAGCGACTTGCCGGTAACCACGATTCCGCGCTTCAGTCCGCGGCGCTCGAGTTCCTCGCCAAGTGTGGCGATTTTCCCCGGTCCGGAGATCACGCGTTCGAGCCGGCTTAAAGTGAAATCAACGTTTGGCGCTTCCATGGGGCGAGAGTATACCTCACCAGGTTCTTTCTCGGCCCGGCCGGTCACGAATGTGCCGGCGCACAACCGATCAGGTAAGTGATTGGCATCTCACCGGGCGTTCCGGACTGCTCGCCAATTTGCCAGAGGTATCCGGCGGCCGTCAGTTCGCCGACCATCTCGCGCAGTTCTTCCGGCCGATAGGTTCGCAGACAGGAGACGATTCCATCGAACAGAAAAACGAAGGGAACTACGGGGATCAAATACGTCCAGAACAGCCGCGACAAACTGAAGGGCCGGATCCAGAGAGTGAAGAACAGCGGCATGAGGGCCCAGGGGAACATGAGGGCGATCGTCAAGAGTGAGCGCTTCGTCGTCTCGAATACGCCGATGTTCTGGCCATCGTCCACGGCATTCTGGAGTATGGCGCGAGCCTGTTTCGGCGAAAAATGGTGAAACGACGTGAACATCGTTCGAAACCCGTTCAATTCGCCGGGAACGTTCAACGCGTCAACCGAGTCCGGGCTGAACGTAATGCGATCTTCGGAAACTGCGCTGAGATTTTCGAATGCTCTGAGATTCGGATATTTATCCGTCAGACGAACGCGAATGGCCTGCGCGCCTCCGGAGAGCCTTTGGGACAGATGTAGCCACGGCCCTCCGCCGCCTGAACACAAGTCAACAATGGATTGGCTTCGCGAGGAGTCGAGCGCGCCGTGTAGCAGCGGGCCGATTGAAGCGTAGGTCCGCAAGAGAGTCAACCCGAACTGAAGCGCGTCTATAACTTCATCTCGAAGAAATGTCGGGAACCAAGATTGATCGTGGATTTCGATGAATTGTATGCGGCGCATGGTAAAAACCCGTTTGCTTCGTTCGCACTATTCAAAGTATCATCCGCAGCCGCGAGGAACCGAATGAAACTTAGCACGGACCGTATTCTGACTACACATGTGGGCAGCCTTCCGCGCTCCCAGGAAGTTGTTGATCTATTGTTCGCGCAGGACCGCGGTGATGCCGTGGACGAGGCGCAATTCGACGAAGTCATGCGCCGCGCCGTCGCGGGCACCGTGAACCATCAAGCCGAGGTCGGCGTGGACGTCGTCAGCGACGGCGAGACCAGCAAGATCAGCTACGCCACGTATATTCGCCACCGTCTCACCGGGTTCGAGGGCGATTCCGCGCGACCCACGCCACAGGACCTCGACGATTTTCCCGAGTACCGGGATCGTCTGGTAAAAGCGGGCCATTCGGCGACCTACAAGAGGCCGGTGTGCAAGGGACCCATCAAGGTCAAGAATCTGAAGCCGGTCGAGCAGGACATCGCCCACATGAAAGAGGCGCTGTCCAAGGTCAAAGTCACCGAAGGCTTCATGAATGCGGTCTCTCCGGGCACCATCGCCGTTTTTCAGCCCAACGAATATTATCCCTCGCACGAAACGTATCTCGAGGCTCTCGCCAACGCGATGCGAGAAGAGTACGAGCTGATCGTGAAATCAGGGTTGTTGTTGCAGCTCGATTGTCCCGATCTCGCCATGGGGCGGCACTCACGATTCAAGAATCTCAGCGATGAGGAATTCCTGCGCTACGCCGAACTTCAGGTCGAAGCACTAAACCATGCCCTCGCCAATGTCCCCGCGGATCGCGTTCGGTTGCACATCTGCTGGGGCAATTATGAAGGTACGCACATCAACGACATGGATTGCGCCAAGATTTTTCCGATCGCCATCAAAGTGAAACCGATGGCCTTGCTCATCGAAGGCGCGAATCCGCGTCACGAACACGAGTGGGAGGCATGGACTCGCATCAAGCTTCCGGACGACAAGATACTCATTCCCGGCGTGGTCGCATCGAGCACCAACTATGTCGAACATCCGGAAGTGGTGGCTCAGAGACTCCTGCGCTATGCCGATGTGGTCGGGCGCGAGCGGATTATCGCCGGAACCGACTGCGGGTTCGGGACCTTCGCGGGATTCGGCCCTGTGTTCCCTGCCTTCTCGTGGATGAAGCTGCAGTCGCTTGCGGAAGGCGCGCGCATCGCTTCGAAAAAATTGTGGGGCCGCGCCGCATAGATTTTTGGCAATTTGCAGTTTCGAGGAACGGCGGGTTTCATGCGCTTGCGGTGGCGTTGAGATATGGGGGAAACACCATGGACCGGCGATCGTTCATTGGTTCTGGCTTCGGGTTCGGAGCGTTGGCTGCGGGCACTCTCGTGAGTAACAAATTGGCGATGGCTCTCGGGCAGTATGCCAAAGCTGTGCCGGGCGCAACTGTCAAAACCAACTTGGGCAAGGTACGCGGAGCGGCGCAAGGAGGGGTGCAGGCGTTCCGAGGTGTGCCGTACGCGGCGTCAACCGCCGGCGCGAATCGTTTTATGCCTCCCGTCAAGCGCGACCAGTGGACAGGAGTGCGGGACTGCGTCGAGTTGGGTTTGCGCGCGCCGCAGCGAAATTCTGATTTCTTCGGCCAGGTTCCGAAAATATTCGAAGTAATGTGTCCAGCTGAGCCGATGGGCGAGGATTGCCTTGTCCTGAACGTGTGGACTCCGGCGACAGCGGCGGGGCGCAAGCGGCCGATCATGGTTTGGCTGCATGGTGGAGGCTACACGTCCGGTTCTGGCGGATTCGTTTGCTACAACGGGCAGGAGCTTGCGCGGAAGCATGACGTCGTCGTGGTCACCGTGAATCACCGCCTCACCGTTTTCGGTTATTTGTATTTTGCGGGAATCGGCGGAGACAAGTACGCCAAGGCCAGTAACGTCGGCATGCTCGACATCGTCGCCGCGCTCGAATGGGTGCGCGACAATGGTGCGGCGTTCGGCGGAGATGCGGGCAACGTTACGATCTTCGGGCAATCTGGCGGCGGCGGAAAGGTAAGCGCGCTGATGGCCATGCCGCCGGCCAAGGGACTTTTTCATCGCGCCATCATCGAGAGTGGCGCGGACGTGAAGGGCGTCCCCGTGGAGGTGGCCAACAAGTCCGCCGAAATGTTCCTTTCGCGGCTGAATCTGAAACTGGATCAGATTGACGAACTTCAGAAGCTTTCGATGGAACAGTTGCTCGCGGCGATTCCGCCCGGTGGCGGACCCGGGACGCCGGGACTGGCGCTAGCGCCGGTCGTTGACAGCAGCACGCTGCCTTCGGGACCATTCGATCCGACGGCGCCAGAGATGTCGGCAAGTATTCCGCTGTTGATTGGCACCACGGAAACCGAAGTCACCTTCTTCCCGAATCAAGTGCTCGACCCGATTGACGATGTCAGCCTTCACGCGCACGTGAAGCAGACTCTTCCAAAGGCCAGCGACGCGCAGGTGGACGAAGTGATCGCCGCGTATCGCAAGGGACGGCCCGGCGTCGCCAACACAGATCTGTATCTGGCGCTCGCTTCTGATGCGACATTCCGCGCGGGCGTCCTGCTCCAAGCAGACCGCAAGGCGGCGCAAAAAGCCGCGGTCTATCAGTATTACTTCACGTGGCATTCCCCGGTGGACGATGGGAAGCTGCGCGCGTTTCATACCGTCGAGATTCCGTTCGTCTTCGACAATGTGGACATGGCGACGTCTATGACCGGCACCGGCCCTGAACGCCAGGCGCTGGCCGACAAGGTCAGTGGCGCGTGGGTGGCGTTTGCTCGCAGCGGCGATCCGAACCACAAAGGTTTGCCGAAGTGGGCGCCCTTTGACACCACGAAACGCGCCACGATGATTCTCGACAACGAATGCAAGGTTGTAAACGATCCGCACGGCGAGGAACAGCGTCTGCTTCACAGCGTTCAGAATGGATAGAACCTAGCGTTCGGCGAGGAAGCGCTAATGGCTTAGCACGGGAGGCGCGGAGGTGTAAGCGCTGGTGCGGCCACCCATTCGGTTGCTGAGAAAAATCGCGAGCCACGCACAGGCCGCGGCTAACGTGCCTGACAACAGAATCTGCCCGGGAGTCCAGCCCCACTTCAAGAAAACTCCACCGAGCAGCGGCCCGACGATCGAGCCGATGCGTCCCACGCCCAACGCCCAGCCTATTCCCGTTGATCGCACGGCGGTCGGATAAAAGTTCGCCGCGAGCGCGTTCAGTCCCGCCTGCGCGCCAATCACCATCAAACCTGCAGTGAAAGTGATGGAGAGCATCAGCGCGAACGAACTCGGGATTTTCGAGAGCGCCGCAACGAACAAGGTGGCAATGGCGAACTCAATGAGCAACACGAGGTAGGCGCCGCGGCGCTTGATCAGCCAGCCTTCGAAGAGGCAGCCGAACACGCCGCCAAAACTGAAGAACGCCGTCGCAGTCGCGCCCGCGGATACGGACATGCCCGTTTGGCGCAGCAGCGCGGGCAGCCAGCTGCCGATGAAATAAATAATCAGCAGATTCATGAAATAGGGAATCCAGAGCAAGATCGTGCCGAACGCACGGCCCTCGGTGAAGAGATGGACGACAGGCACGCCGTCGTGCTGGGTGTCGCGCGGGGTAACACGCAAATTTGCAGCAGCGAATTCAGGCGCGATTCGATTCAGAACGCGCGCAACCCTCTGCGGATTTTTCCCGCGCGTGGCGAGAAACTGAATCGATTCCGGAAGACCGACCATCAGCAGAATCGCGATGATCAGGGGAATCGTGCCGCCAAGATAGAGCACCGACTGCCAGCCCCAGCGCGGGATCATCTTGGCACTCAGAAGCCCGCAGGTGACTCCACCGAAAGGCATGCCGACGAACAGCAGGGTAACCACCTGCGGAAGAATGCGTTTCGGCACGAATTCCGAGGCAAGAGCCACAACGTTCGGCATGGCGCCGCCGAGACCCAGACCTGTGAGGAATCGGAGGACGAGGAGTTCGCGGAACGAAGTCACGTGAACCGTGAGCAGAGAAAAGAAGGCGAAACTGAGCGTCGAAAGAATCACGGGCCATTTGCGACCCCAGCGGTCGGCGATCGGCCCGGTGATCATGGCGGCGATCATCAAGCCGAAAAGTCCCGCGGAAAAAATCGGGCCGAAGGTCTTCACGGACACGTGGATGCTGTCGGCAGCCGAGGGCGCGATGAAATTAATGGTTTGCGAATCGAATCCGTCAAGTACCAGCACCAGACCGCAGAGAACGACCGTCCAAATTTGATAGCGGCCCAGTGACCGCTGCTCGATAATCTCGCCGACGGTCAGGGTTTGCGTTGCTGCGGTGGTGGACATGATTTCGTTGCGCGGCCTCTTGCCATAATCAGAATTCCCGGCGCAGAGTGTACACCGCCGGGGCGCGATCCGCGGTTTCAGCCGGTTTTTTTGTGGTAAGGCTTGCGAAGCCCAGCCTGCTCGAGCAGAGGTAACACATCTTTGATGAACCGCTCCACACCATCCACATAATCAACCCAGGTCATAATCACGCCGTCTATGCCCACGCGCGAGATCGCATCCAATTCCTTGGCGATGCTCTGCGCCGTGCCAATTAGAGGATGGCCGGCGCCAACGGCCATTCGCCGACGCATGAATTCGAGCCGCTCCGATCCCATCGGAATGTTATTCTCAGCGCTGATGGTGCGCATCAGGCTGTCCATGACTTCGATATCGAGATACTCCTCCGAGTAACGGCGCAGATATTCTTCCGCTTCCTTCTTGGTATCACGCTGGACCACCGCGCAGTTCGTCCAGAGTTGGATCTCCCGCCCGAATTCCTCGCGCGCCATTTTCTTGTAGTTCTCTACTTGTGGCCGCCAGTCCTCGGGCGTTGCACCCTGCGGGCTGATCAATCCCAAGTCGGAGAATTTCGCAGAGAAGCGCATCCCCGTTGGGGATAAGGCCGCGTTCATTACCGGCACTCCTCCCGGCTGCAGCGGTTGGGGACGCGATATCGCTTTCTTCATACGAAAATATTTGGACTCGTAATCGAATTCCGTCGGGCTGGTCCAGAGTCTGCGCAGCAACTGCAGCCACTCCTCGAGGTAAACGTAGCGCTGGTCGTGCTCCATCAGATCAATGCCGAACATGTCGAATTCGCGGCGATTCCAGCCGCCGACGATATTCAACGCGAAGCGCCCGCCAGAAATCGCATCAATCGTGGCGGATTCCTTCGCGACGAGCATCGGGTGCATCGTGGGCGCGTGAGATGTGGCAAAAACAGCCGAATACTTGGTCGCGGCCGCGACGCCGGCCGCCCACGTGAATGTCTCGAACACGATGTTCGAAGGATGATCTGCCTTGTCGTCCAAATAGCCTTTCCAGCGTGCGATGGGGATGATGGCCTCGAGGCCCGCATCATCCGCTAAGTGCGCGGAAGCGAGCGTGTTTGCCCACGTCGGCTGGAGAATCTCGGGGACGAAGCTCATGTTCGGAATCGTGTTCGTGCAGAAAGTGCCGAGTTTCAGCCTATTGTCGTTGAAGATCGGGTTCGATGGTCTGTTTGTCACGCCCGCAATTTTGCCAGAGAATCGGCGAATTGACCCACCATTATTGCGCAGTGATATTCTAGCCGTCCGGAACGCGATCCACGGACGGTGGTTTGACGCTGGTTTTCTGCAGACATTGCGTCAGGCGGGAGAGTTGATTTCGATGCGCACAGTCAAGAAAACGCTTTGCGTCGGAGTTCTCGGCATTGCCTTCGCGTCGCAAGCGCTCGCGGCGATTACCGATCCGGTTCATGTCGAGCAGGGCCAGCTCGCGGGCGCGAGCGGCCGCAGTCCCGATGTCCGTGTCTACCGAGGCATTCCATTTGCGGCACCTCCGGTGGGTGACTTGCGGTGGAAACCTCCGCAGCCTGCGGCGTCCTGGCAGGGCATCCGGCAGGCAAGTGAGTTCGGCGACGCCTGCACGCAGCCTCCATTTCCTTCCAACGGTCTTTATGGCGCCTCGCCTCCGCCCATCAGCGAGGATTGTCTGTATCTGAATATTTGGACGCCCGCGAAATCGGCCGACGATCGCCTACCCGTGATGGTCTGGATTCACGGAGGGGGATTCGATCGCGGCACGGGCGGCGCGGTCGGCTACGAAGGCGAAAACTTGGCCCGCAAGGGCGCGGTCGTCGTGACTATGAATTACCGTCTCGGCATCCTGGGCTTTCTTGCCCTGCCAGAACTCGACGCGGAATCCCCGCAACATGTGTCGGGAAATTACGCCTTCATGGACCAAATCGCCGCGCTTCAATGGGTTCAGCGAAATATCGGAGCGTTTGGGGGAGATCCGGGTCGCGTCACAATCTTCGGCGAATCGGCGGGTTCGGTCTCGGTGAATATTCTGATGGCGAGTCCGCTCGCTCGCGGATTGTTCGCGCACGCCATCGGCGAAAGCGGTGGCTCCTTCGGTCCTATGCCTTCGCTTGCGGATGCGGAAAAGCAGTGTCAGCGATTTGCCTCCAAAATTGGCGCGACGCAGGACGTCTTGAAAACTCTTCGCGCGAAAAGTCCGGACGAATTGATCAAGGCGAGCACCGATGACGACGTGCAGATTATCGTCGATGGCTGGGTTCTTCCGCAAAGCGTTTACACGATTTTCGCGCAGGGGAAGCAAAACGATGTCCCCATCATCGTGGGCAACAACGCCAGCGAGGGAACGCTTTTCCCTCCGCCGACGGGTTCTGTAACTCCTGCCGAGTTTGCTGATGACGCCCGCAAATTGTACGGCACGTTCGCGGGCGCCTTCCTGGAGGTTTACCCTGCGGGCAAGTCAGACCAGGACGCAAACGCCGCATATTTTGCGTCTGTTCGCGACGCACACTTCGGGTGGGACATGCGCATCTGGGCGCGCATGGAAACCGAAACGGGTCACCGGCGCGCCTACCGCTATTATTTCACCCGAGTTCCGCCGGGTAGGGGCGAACGACTGGGCGCCTTTCATGGTTCGGAAATCGCCTACGTCTTCGAAAACTATCCCTACCGCCTCTACTATCAGGATCTGGACAAACAGCTCGGCGAGACGATTGAAAACTACTGGGTGAATTTCGCCCGGACGGGCGACCCGAACGCATCAGCCAATTCGAATTCCGCCGGCGCGCCGACCTGGCCTGTTTACGTTCCATATAGGGACGATGTGCTGGTACTTGGCGACCAGGTCAGCGTTCAATTCCACGTGAACGCTGCTGGGCTCGATTTCTTCGACATGTTCGACCAGTCTCTTAGACGGCCCCCTTCGGCGGCGAAAGCAAAACGGTAAAGTAAATGGGGCTCCGACGGTGGGTCACCCCCCGGACGACTGGGCGTTCATTCGAAGGATAGCAGGACAATCTCGGGCCGCGTGCCGACACGCAGCGGAGGGCCCCAGGTGCCCGCTCCGTAGGACGTGTAAACGAGTAGGCCGCCCAGCCGATTCAGCCCGTACACAAACACGCCGTAAATTCGCGCAGTGAGCAAAGTGAACGGGAAAAATTGCCCGCCATGAGTGTGACCGGACACCTGTAATCCAATTCCTTCGTCGGCAGCCACGGCCAGCTGATCGGGCGCGTGCGTCAGCAGAATGCTCGCGGAACTCCGATCCAATCGAGCATTCTGCAGGATTCCCCGCAAATGCTCGGGATGTGTCGCGTCACGGTAGTGCACGCCGACAAGCTGCAAGCCATCGAGGACGACTTTCTCGTTGTTCAAGACGCGCACGCCCGCAGCTCCAACCGCTTCCAGATACTTGGTGTGGTCGCCGAACTCCTCGTGATTTCCAGCGATGAAATATGAACCGTACGGAGCCGAAAGCCCGCGCAATGGTTCAGCAAGCTCGCGAACGTTCGCGGCCGTGCCGTCGTAAAGGTCGCCGCCGATCAGAACAATATCAGGCTGGAAGCGCGAAACCATGGCCACGATTCGCTTCGCGAATCGAGCGCCGCGTACGTGGCCGAGATGCGTGTCCGTGACCAACGCCGCAACCCGGCCCCGCCAACTCGCCGGCAGGTTGGGCAGCTTGACTGAAACACGGGTGACGCGCACTCGAGCAGAATTCAAAAGGCCGTAAACGCCCGCAGCCGTCGCGAGCCCGAATAACAGGAACGCAATGTCTTGCCGCTGCCAGTGCAATCGCAGCGCCCTTGCGAATCCGAAAACGATCCAGGACGCGCAGGCCGCGAGGAAAAAGAAATTGAAAAAACCCATCCAGACCGCCGCCGCGGTGTAATAGATCCGCACGGGCAGTCCAGAATAGCGCCAGGCCAGCAAGGACGCCGCTACAAACGAGACGGAGAGAACCGCAAAAGCGACGCCGAGAGCCGAGATTCCCGGCAGGCCCGGCCCGTGTCGAAAAGCCGTCCATGTGTGGTAGACGAACCAGTGCGACGTCAAAAGGATCGCCTGAATGATTGCCACAAAGAAGAATATGCGTCTGGGCATTTTGATAGGCTAGTCAAAACATTAGATGAGATCGGGACAGTGCGGGACTCGTTGGAGTCGCATTCAGTTGGATTCCCAGGTCCCGGGTTGCGGGAACGGTCAGAATTCAGTGGGGAAAAACGTCTGGTCCTGAAGAACCGTGTCAACTGCAAGCAGCAGCTTTTGAATCGCGTCGCCCTTGGTTACATATCCTCGAACGCCAATCTTCTTTGCTTCTTCGACGACCTGCCTGCTCTTGTGCACAGAGAGAATCAGTATCGGCAGATCCGGATCGAGCACACGAATCTGGCGAGCCGCATCCAGACCATTTAGTTCGGGCATGGTGATATCCAGAATGACCAAATCCGGGCGAAGCTCTTTTACTTTTTCGACGGCTTCTTTTCCATTCGCGGCTTCGGCGCACACTTCCAAGTCGCCACGCGACATCAGGGTCGCGACCACCCGCTTCCTTACAATTTCCTGATCGTCTGCCACCACAATTCGCACGAGACCACCTAGGACGTGCATAAGGCCCCCGTGTAAGGAAGGCCGCATCGCAATCTGCTACCCTCCGATCGCATGTCTGCCGCTAGAAAATGGGAGCACCTGCTCCGGCGCCGTCACGGGAATGGTTACCCTGATTCCCGTTCCCTTGTTATCAGACTCGATCGCTAAATCACCGCAGAGACCCTTGATTCGTTCCCGCATTCCCCGCAGGCCGACGCCTGAGTCGCCCGAGGATACAATCTTGTCCAGTTTCTCCGGCCCAATGCCTTTTCCTGCGTCTCTCACTTCCAGACTGATGCCGCTTGAGCACCGAGACAAGCGAATGCTGGCGGTCGGACTTTCGGAGTGACGGTGAATGTTCGTCAGGCATTCCTGGATTATCCGGAATAGCGTAATTTCCATATCTTGCGACAGTCTCCCCAGGTCCGCAGGCAGGTCTAGCGTAGTCTGGATATTACTCCGCTGAGCGAAGCCATCAACGTACCAGCGCAGAGCAGTTTCCAGGCCCATCTCCTCGAGCAGCGGCGGGTGCAGCAGGTACGAAAGCGTCCGCAGTTCCGATGATATCCGCCGGACGAGCTCTTCGTTTTCCGTCAAACTTTTCAACAGGCCCGGATTCGATTTGCTCGCTTCTGCCTCCATAGCGGAAAGATTCATGCTGAGCAGAGCCAGTGATTGCCCCGTGCTGTCGTGCAGATCGCGGGCGATTCGCCGCCTCTCATCGTCCTGGACGCGCAGGAGTCGAGCAGACAGCTCGCGCAAACCCTGGTTCGTCATATCGAGTATTTCGGCCTGCTTCAGTACTTGAATATTCTTCTTTCGGAGCTCGTCGGTTCGCTCTTGGACGCGCTTTTCCAACTCATCATGAGCTTGCTTTAGCGCCTGCTCCATCGCCCGGCGTTCCGTTACATCGTGAATGAAGGTTCGGCTGTGGACAAATTTTCCTTCTTCCCAGAGGCCGTTCGAGTGGATTACGACATGGGCGATGGCTCCGCTCTTGCAACGAAGTTCGGCCGGGTGATCGTACACTTCTTCATGCCGCATCAGCTTGGCCCAGAATTCATCGAACGCGGCCGGGTCTACAAAAAACCCCGCGAAACGATGGTCGACATATTCCTCGGCCGAATATCCGAGGAGTTTCAGTACAGCCTTATTCGCCCACATAATTTTCTGATCCGGCCCCGTGCGCTGGACGCCCTCTAGCGCATTCTCTAGGAGGTCGGCCAGCTCAGATTCCCGGCGGAGGAGCTTAGCCTGAGCTTCCTTGCGTTCCGCGGTCGCAATCTCGAGCGCTTCCGCCCTTTGCTGCAAACGACTGACGTTACGCAGGCGCTCCTCGTCGGTGGTCAGCGCCATGTAACTCTCCCCCGGAATCACGTGGGAGTGTTCCGAACAGATTTTCAAGAATGGCTCGCCATGGTCCTCGCGGTTGAATCCGGCCATGGGATAGGCGCAGCGGAGCGCGAAGGAGTGCGTTTGGCGCAACTCGTTCCAGAGCTGCTCGAGGCGGACAGCGGTGTCAAATTTTCCCTGCGCCCACAAAATCGCTACCATTTCCCCGAAGACCGCGAGGTGACCGTTCGCACCCTCAGCCGCTTCCTTCGCTCGCACGACGACTTTGCTCATCACATCCGCGAAGCGCTCCGGATCGGGCCAGTCCTCCAGCATGAATTTCGAGAGGGTCTCAGTCGCGTCCATCAGGATGTAGCGGCCCTGCTGAATCGCTGCTGCGGTGTCCACGCCGCGATCTTCCAGCCGCTGAGTTAGTCCTTCTCGATGTGGCGGTGTCGCGACGACCACAGCGGAGCCGTCTCCTTCCAGAGAATCGCCGATGAATCGGCTCAGTCCATCGAGGAGACCGGAATCCTCACCATAAAATTGGACGGAATGGGTGTGGTGAAGACTGCTGCCCGAGAATCCGGACGGAGGCGGAACATTCCCATCAGGCACTCGGGCCTTGGTCACGCTCATCTTGTTTCTCCTAGGGGGCTAACCCGGGGTTGCGAGCCCTTTACACCCAACTGCGTCCGGCGATCTGGGCCGAGTAAGCGGGTCGGACTTCGATCCGCATTGTCACGGCGAGATCCGAATATATACTCGCAGTCTTGACGCGGCTAGCCAATACCGTGAACGCTGTAGAGTTAGGTCACCAGGCGCTAGCGGTTCCAGCGCTTTCGCTATAAAAGCGCCAAACAGCGGAGAGAGTGGAGGGACCGCTGGCGCGTTCGGGGGTGAATCCAAGCGGCCCCTTGGGTGGTGGGAAGCGTGATGCGGATAATAGGGGACTTCGTGTTACAAGCATTCATGAGCTGACGATACGAGATCGCTGGCGGGCATACCATCGGCCAAGTTCCCTATTCGGATAGGGAAGACCCTGTAGGGCGTCGTCGAAGGCACTGCCCGAAGGTCCGTGTCCACACCGGTGACGCGGGAATGGCTTTGCCGGGGTGCGATCTCCTCGGGTGGATAGTTGGCGCCCCGTAATACCCCGGAGCGCCTTCGATGCAGATGGGCGAGTCCTGACTCCCATTAATTGCGGTGATTTGGCGGTCTGTTAGCTGATCTTGGGCGGGTCTATGCCCAGTGCGGTTGCGAGGGAGATCAAGTGATCCTGTTCGTCCATCAGAATCTCGCGGATGTGCTCCGCCATCGCAAATTCGCCAAGTTGATCACATTGGCGGATACGTTCGGTATAATTGCGAATAGTATCGGTCTCGTTCGCCAGGTCGAACTGCAGCATTTCCTTCGCTTTTGCCGAGGTTCGAACGGGCTTCGGCTGCACGGTCGGCATGCCTCCGAGATAATCAATCTGATTGGAAATAATCAAGGCATGGCTTAATTCTTCGCCCGCATGCTTTTCCAGTTCGCCGGCGATATTCATGTACTCGGCGCCCTTGAGCACCTGCGAGTACACGACGTAACCGATGATGGCTTGGTATTCGCGAGAGAGATCTTCGTTGAGCAACTCAATCAGTTTTGCGCGCGTGATTTCGGTCTTGGCCGGTGACGCCTGCTTGGACTGAGCCATCTGTTCCTCCATGAGAGATAAAGGCAAGGCGCCGCGATTTGGTCGCGGCGCCTCGCCAGATCGAATGCGATGATACCCTATCTACCGCGTCCGGCCCGCGCTGCTTTTTCCTGCCGCTTTTCCTCGTCCTTCAGGGTTTTCACGAACTCGTCAGCTTCCTTCTCGGAAATCTCCCTGGAGGTGCCGTAGTATTCCTGGATTTTGCCAACGAGCAGTTGGCGCCGGCCATCAATTACATCCAGGTCGTCGTCGGTCAGCTTACCCCATTTTTCCTTGATCTTGCCTTTGTACTGCTTCCATTTGCCTTCCACTTGATCCCAGTTCATGGTTTTCCTCCGCGGTGATTTGCTGCGGAGCTAACCGATGCAGTTAGCGCCAGCAGGTTTGGGAGACTATATGAGGGTGGGAATTGCCTCCCGAACAAGGAAACTCTATTCATCGGCCTGCGGACATACCGCACCCTACCGATTTGCGCCGGCAAAACTGTGTATGACTTGCCGATCCCGGAAACTCCCTGGAGCCACCCACCATTGAAGATGAACTACGCCTCGATGATCTTATTGCGGATAGCGTAGCGAACAACCTCGCTCACCGAGTGGCAATCGAGCTTCCGCATGATATTCGCCCGGTGAGTCTCAGCCGTTTTCACACTCAAATCGAGCGCAACCGCGACTTCCTTGCTGCTTTTCCCCTCCGCAAGCAGCTGGACGATTTCGCGCTGTCTCGGGGTCAGCCGCACAGCGCCCGATTCGGAGTCTTGAGGACGTGGGTCGCCCTTCAGAAATCCATCGAGTATCATTTGCGAAACCCGCGACGTGAAGAACGTTTTGTTACGGCGCAGCGAATCCACGGCAGTCACGAGATCGCGCCCGGCATCCGTCTTCAGAATGTATCCTCGCGCTCCGGCGTCGAGAACCTCGCGGATCACGGAATCGGATTCGTGCATCGTCAGGATCAAGACCTTCGTCTGAGGGCGCATCTTCAGAATCTGGCGCGTAGCCTCGAGTCCGTTTAGCGTGGGCATGCCGATATCGAGGATCACAACGTCCGGATTCAGTTCCTTCGTCAACGTCACGGCCTGGCGGCCATCCCCAGCCTCTCCGACGACCTGGCAGTCGCGCTGAGCCTCGAGCATCGAACGCAATCCCTGGCGGACGATCTCGTGATCATCGGCAATCAGCACCTTAAGCACGGGCATGATCAACCTCCTGGTGGCGGATAGAACTTTGCGCCGATCGGCCCGACGAATTTGCTCGCCGGCCCTGGTTTGAGATTCGACGGTACGCTGCTTCAACGTGCAAATTTATGTCCAAATTCCGTCGCCGAGAATCTTGCAGCCTAAACACTAGCTCGCGTGAAAGTTACGCGCTTCCTGCCGCACTATTTCGAAAGTGTCCCTAGTACCGTGGCCGGTAACTCTTACATCCTTGCAAGCCCGCACATCGTAAGTGGTTCAGCAGGCTTTTACACTACGGTATTTCCTGTACTTAGATACCCGCTCAGCCGGATGTCTGTTTAGGCCGAAAGAGTCCATCGTATGCCCGTCGGATCGCGATTGTCGAAAGGGGACAACGGTGACTCCTGCCAAAACGGCCCGGCCTTATGGAATTGTATCCACGGGAATCTTATCCACTGGAATTGCTCTGATGTCGAGCCGCCTCGATCGTGTTCTGTTCTATTTTCTGGCCAGTGGGTCAATCCTTCTGGCGCTGACTTTCAGCTCGGTCTCCCTGGACTCGACGCTCAGAAGGTTTAGGCGTGCAAACGAGCCGATGTGTCAGCCCGAGCCGGCTACCAGCGGTGACTAGAGCATTTGAAGATCTAATTACAATCGCCGGCGCGCCACGGAATATGCCGGCGCGCTTACGCTCCCGGCTTGTGACGGCTGCGGATTGGGCATAGCATCCATCAGTCAATCGCCGTGGGTTCGATCGGACGGCATCCGAATTGATTGGGGGAGGATTCCGTCATGCCCAGGACCAAGGCTTCAGCATCCAGTCCTGGCCTGTCACCCTCCAGCTCCCGATTCAGCATCGTCAATCTTCTCCTGAGACTGGGACCCGGATTAATTACCGGCGCGGCGGACGACGACCCCAGCGGCATTGCCACCTACTCGCAGGTCGGCGCAAAGTTTGGTTACAACATGCTCTGGGTCATGCCATTTTCTTACCCGCTAATGGCGGCGATTCAGGAAATCAGTGCGCGCATCGGACGCGTGACCGGCGCGGGAATCGCAGCCAATATTCGCCGCCATTACCCCAAGCCCGTCCTTTACGGCATGGTCTCGCTCTTGCTGGTCGCCAATATATTCAACCTCGGCGCCGATATCGGAGCGATGGGCGCAGCTGCCAAACTCTTTCTGCCAGGTCCCGTGTGGGCATACATCCTGTTATCGGGCGGAATGTCCTTGCTGCTGCAGATCGCTGTTCCGTACACGAGTTATGTTCCGTATCTCAAATGGCTGACTTTGGCTCTCTTCGCCTACATCGCCACGGCAATCGTGGTGGGCGAGCCTAAATGGGACGCGATTCGCGCTACCTTCTGGCCGTCCATCCGGTGGAATAGCGCCTACCTCACGGCGCTGACCGCTGTCTTTGGAACGACGATCAGTCCGTATCTATTTTTCTGGCAAGCCTCCGAAGAGGCCCAGGACGTTTCAGTCAACGCCAAAGATAAGCCGCTCAAGCGCGCGCCCGGGCAAGCCCCGGAACAATTCGGCCGAATCAGATTCGACACGTACATCGGCATGGCTCTTTCGAACACCGTTGCGTTCTTTATTATCCTGACCGCAGCCGTAACGCTACACACGCACGGCATTCTGGACATTCAAACCGCCGACGAGGCTGCCAAGGCGCTCGAGCCTCTGGCCGGAAGATTTGCTTTCCTGCTCTTCGCCATCGGAATTATCGGTACAGGCTTGCTGGCTGTACCTGTGTTGGCGGGCTCCGCTGCGTACGCCGTCGGCGAGACGTTTCATTGGACCGCCAGCTTGCAGAAGAAGCCGCGACAGGCCGCTAAATTCTACGCGACCATCGGCGTAGCAACCGTAATCGGTCTCGTGCTGAATTTCGTGCACTTGAATCCGATTAAGGCGCTGTTCTGGTCGGCGGTCCTGAACGGCGTCGTCGCTGTCCCAGTAATGGTGCTAACGATGATTCTCACGCAGAACGCGAACGTGATGGGAAAGTTCACGCTTCCGCTCTATCTGCGTATCGGCGGATGGATTGCGACGGCAGTTATGTTGGTCGCTTCGCTCGGAATGTTTCTCACTCTTCGACTGTAACCCCGCGTTGATCAGGCCTACAGCCATCCTTCTAGCCTGCTACCAGTTTGCGGGTATGGGCTACTCGAATCATATGGGCTAAAACGGTCGCGTTCCCGAAAGCGCAAACCGGAGTTCGATTCCGAGACGCGCGATCTGGATGGCGGACAAGGAGGATTTATGCTGCGTTGGGCGCTGGCGTTTTTCATTGTGGCCCTGGTTGCGGCCGTGTTCGGCTTTCTCGGAATTGCGGTAGCGGCTGCGGGAATCGCGAGACTGCTGTTTTTCATTTTCCTGGTTCTATTCCTCGTGTCGCTGGTCGGCGGCCTGGTTCGACGAGCCTGAGCGGCGACTGAAAACCACTCGCCGCACACGCGAGTTGGAGTAGCATCAAGTCAGTAGGTGTGCTGCGAGGGGGATCATATGAAAACCGCTCCATTATTGGGAGTTATCTTGATTATCCTGGGGGCTCTGGCACTGGCCTACCAGGGAATCACGTATACGACCCACAAAAAGGTGCTCGACATCGGCCCACTGCAGGCCACCGAAGAGCAACACAAGACGATCCCGCTGCCTCCGATCGTCGGTGCAATTGCTATCGTTGGCGGCATCGTATTGCTTGTCGCCGGCAGGAAGGCAGCATAGCTGTCGCTCTGTGATCCGGTAGTCGCAAACGAGGGGGGACTCAACGCCTTCGGTGCGTCCCCCTCGCCGCCGTTTGTCCCCTGCGTGCAGGGCCTTTGATCGTCTGTAACTTGTCTCGTTGCCCGACTGGAATTGATCGGTTTGCGAGCTCTGCTGCGCGCGATCGCCAAAGATCCCGCGACAAGCGCCACTCTCGCTTTGATGCCGGGCCCTTCGACATTTGAGCCGCCTACAGTGTGTTCCGAAGTCGGTTAACGCGTTGGCTGTATTGTCCGTCACCGTTAATTCCGCGATTATGCGCAGGGCGGGAGAAGAGGGAAGCGGCGCCGAAGGATCCTATAGGGATTCGAGGGCTGGGGTCGGCGTCGCTCCTCTTCTCCCTCTTCTAGATCGTCGGCCAAAGGAGGCTCCAATGTTGCTTGCCATTCTATTTGTCGTACTCATCCTTGCTCTCGTTGGTTCCATCCCCACTTGGCCACACAGCCGGGACTGGGGCTACTACCCAAGTGGTGGCGTCGGAGTCGTTCTCTTGATTCTCCTAGTGCTGTTCCTGATGGGCCGGCTTTAGATTTCACTTGCGTCGCGGATCTGGGCTGCGGCGGAATGGACTTCCTCTTTCGACGGGCTCGCCGGAGCTTTATCGCGTTTGTTGACGGTGTAAGATGGATGCGGCGTCTGTTAGAAGCATCAGGTAAGGTGGCGCCGAGTGCTCGGATGTCTCATACTCGCAATGGCCCACACCCGGATCCGATACGTTGTAATTTTTCCAAGCTCTTATGTGGCACGTTATTAAGTTCTCGGCGGATAGGGACTTCGGCGCGTCTCAATGTAGGATGAAGTCCGGCTCGTTCAAGTCTTTGTGCTCGGTTAGCCGAGAAAGCTCGGCCCCGTAATCATGCGCAAATGGGTCATCGGTACAGTGATTGTGGTCGTGATTGTGCTGGTGTCGGCTCCCGTCGTCGCCTTGCATGTCCTCGCTCCCAAAATCCATGGCATTCTCCGCGACCGCGTTGAGACTGTTTTGCGAAATCACTTCGAGAGCCAGGTTGAAATCTCCGATTTTGGGGTGTCACTGTTCCCGCGGGTCCACGTGACAATCACCGGACTGGTGTTGCGTCACAAGGGCCGGACGGACATTCCTCCGCTGATCGAGGTTCGCACAGTCTCAATGGATGCCAATTTTGCGACCCTTTTTCGCCCGCAGCCACACATCGCATTCGTACGGCTAGAGGGTTTGCAGATTCATACGCCGCCGCGACAGCCGGGAGGCGAACCGCTCATTCGTAGCACGGACCAGGATCTCGCCAAAAAGTATCCCGTTCTGATTGATCGCCTCGTCGCCGATGACGCCATTATTGTCGTCCTGCGTGCGCAGCCGGGGAAGCCGCCGCGAGAATTTCCGATTCACCATCTGGAGCTTCACGATCTCAGTTTCGACCGTCCCACGGATTTCCACGCGACACTTACCAACGCCGTGCCCACCGGAGAAATCAATGCCAGCGGTCAGTTCGGCCCCTGGGCGCCCGAGGAGCCGAGCGAAACTCCCGCGGTCGGAAAATACACTTTTTACAACGCGGACTTCGCTACTTTAAAGGGACTGAAAGGCACTCTTTCTTCGACTGGCGAATTCAGCGGCCCGTTGGACTACTTGCATGTATCCGGTGTGACGGACATGCCCAATTTCAGTCTGCGGACCACCGATCACCCGATGGCATTGCACACGGATTTTGATGCCATCGTGGACGGCACGAACGGCGATACATATTTGAATAAGGTAACGGCTCGCTTTTTGCACACCACGCTGCTTGTCAGCGGCAAGGTAGTGGACGAGGATCGCAACGTCAAAGGGCGCACGATTATCCTGGACGTCGTCTCGAAAGATGCGCAGGTTCAGGACCTGATTCGAATTGCCACAAAGGGAAGCGAGCCGCTGATGACCGGCGCGGTCCAGCTTCGAACCAAAATCTCCATACCCGAGGGAAATCCCGATTTGATTGACCGTTTGCAACTCCAGGGACAATTCGGGATTGGCAATATTCAATTCACCGACTCTTCCGTCCAGGGGAAAATAGACTCGCTCAGCCGTCGAGGTCAGGGAGAGCCGCAAGACATGGGTATCAACAGCGTCATTTCCGATATGAACGGCAACTTCGGGATGCGCAACGCGGTCCTCAACTTTTCCAATCTGGAGTTCGGCGTAACCGGGGCGGCGATCAAATTAACGGGTACCTATAACCTCGATAACGAGCAGCTGGATTTTCACGGAAAACTAAAACTGAAAGCCAAGCTGTCGCAAACCACCACGGGCGTGAAGTCGTTTTTGCTGAAAGCGGTTGACCCGTTCTTCGAAGGCAAGGACGCCGGCACGGTCCTCGCGATCAAGATCACCGGAACGAAAGACAACCCGTCCTTTGGCCTCGACTACGGCAGTCCCTCGGCGCCAGCTGTATCCGCGCCTCCAAAAGGTCAATAATTACCGCGGGCCGGCGACGCCCTCCATGAGGTCAATCTTCGCTAGGGCTTCGGCAGCGGAACGGCGAACATTTTGAATGTTCCCGGATCTTTATCCTTCATCGCGGGGTCCTGCATATAATTCAGTTTTCCCTCGACCACCCAGGCCATTCCCTTCGTCGCCGTCACGCCTGGCGTGCTCGCCATTCCTTCTTTCAGCGTCTGCAGGACGACGGTCTGCATGTCGGGGCCGGAGAACGTAACGATGGACATCTTGCCGGAGTTTTCGGCGAGCAACAGCCGCTGCTTGCCGATCGCGCGCATGCCGTCAGGACGGTCGAGCGCTCGAGGTAGCTTGAGATCAACGATCTTCGTGGATTTTCCGTCCGGCCCGAGATCAACGCGCAGAATCTTGCCCGCCGTCACGCTATTCACGTATAGCGTTGTCTTGTTGCCGAAAGCCAGCCCATCAGCTCCGGCCAGCAGCGGATCTTTGGCGGCAATTTCCAGAGCGGTCGCACCGGGCTTTAGCATCACCACGCTCCCCTGGCGTGTGTCAGTCACGTATGCTGTCCCGTCCGCTCCCACCGCAATGTCGTTGCAAAGAGTGCCATCGCCCGGCAGCACGTAGGAATTCTTCGGCGCGCCGGTCTTCAAATCGAAACTCTTGACGGCCGTCGCCTCGCCGGTGGGCCCTAGTTTGTTGGAGCAAACCCACAGCAGCTTGTTTTTCTCGTCCGCGAATACGCCGAGGATGGAGTTCAGGCCTGCCGTGCCGGGCTTAATCCACTCTTCCGCCGTCGTCGTCCCGGGCGCGATCCGCATCACGTTGCCGTGACCCAGACTTCCGACGATCAAAGTTCCGTCGGGCGTGGACGTGATGCTCTCTGGAAACACGCGCGTACCGGGAAGCGTGATCTCCGTCACCTTTTGCGCCGCGAATGTCCCCACCGCCGACGCGAGCAGCGCAGTGATCCATAGTCCGCCGAACACCGATTTACGATAGTTTGGTCGCTTCACGTTTCCTCCGTTTAATCCACCACGCATACAGGTACCTCAGCAGACGGACGCAGAATGTATCACAATAGCAGCGATATGCACTCTTGTTGCGGTTGTAACTGCACTGAATCGCACATGGCATCGGGGCCCTCGAACGCGCCGGACCCCGCCGGAGGCTCCGCACGGTATCGCAAAACGAGGGGCGCCGGAGTTAGAATCCGTTTCGCTGGATATATTGCCGAAATGGGGTTCGCGAATACAGCTCTGCTGGAGGAGGTGTGATGTCAGCGACAGCTTTCGACAAATCAACCGCGAGAAAACCGCTGCCCGTGCGCAATCCGCGCACCGGCGAAATTGACATGTACATCACGCCGTCTTCTTCCGACGAAATTGCCACGACGTGCGCGAGATTGCGAAGCGCGCAGGAAGCCTGGGGGCGCGCGCCGCTCGACCATCGAATCGGCGTGCTGAAGAAATGGGCGAATCGCCTGCAGGCGCATCGCGCCGCATTGATCGAAGCGGATTCCATTGACACCGGCTACGGCCAGATTTCGCGGGTGGCTCCGGATATGGTGATCGGCAGCGTCCTGCGCATGTGTGCGATCGCACCCGCCATCTTCGAGCGGTCGCATCGCGCCGGCAATTCGCCTAGCGCACCGAATGTCGCCTATCGCACGAACCTCCGTCCGTATCCTCTGGCTGGAATTATCGGGCCCTGGAACGCGCCGCTCATGCTCTCGACTTTGCACGCGGTTCCCGCGCTCTTTGCCGGCTGCGCCGTGATCGTCAAGCCGAGCGAAGTCACGCCGCGATTCGTGAAGCCCATGATGGAGACGATTCTTGAAGTACCGGAGCTCGCCGAAGTATTCATATTTGTCGTGGGTGACGGCGAGACGGGGCAGGCGATCGTTGACAACGTGGACATCGTGAATTTCACGGGCAGCGTTCCCAATGGGAGGAAGGTCGCGGAAGCCTGCGCGAAGCGATTTATTCCCTCGATTCTCGAGTTGGGCGGCAAGGATCCGGTGATCATCACGCAAACGGCGGACCTGCAGAAGGCCGCAAGGGCGGTTCTGCGGGGCGCGGTCACCAGCACAGGGCAAGTCTGCTTTTCCATCGAGCGGATTTACGTGCAGGAGAAAGTACACGACGAGTTTGTCGCAATTCTGGTGAAGGAAGCCGAGCGCGTTGAGCTGAATTATCCCGATCCCAATCGCGGGCAGATTGGTCCGTTCATCGCCGAGCGACAAGCGGCTATCGTTGACGATCATCTCGACGACGCTGTACGCAAGGGAGCAAAAATCCGAACGGGCGGCAAGAGCGAGAACCTGGGCGGCGGCCTCTACATGCGTCCCACAGTTTTGACGGACGTCACCCACGACATGAAAATCATGCGCGACGAAACCTTTGGGCCCGTCATGCCCGTGATGAAATATTCCACGGAAGACGATGCCGTGCGACTTGCCAACGACACCTATTTTGGACTCTCCGCCGCCGTAATCGCCGGCGCCGAGGACGAAGCCCGGCGAATTGCCGACCGCCTCGACGCCGGAACCGTCAGCGTGCAGGATACGTTTCTGACCTTCGCTGGATTTGGCGCCGGTTTGCAGCCCGACGCCTTCAGATTTTCCGGGATGGGCAGCCGCTCGGGGATTTTGGCCTTTCTACGAAACCAGGCTGTGCTGACGAATACAGCCGAGCCAGCCTGCATCATCGAAGAAGAGCTGAAAGCTGTACGCTAAGCTGAGCGCCCACGCTTCGGTCGCGCAAAATGTGATTCGAGTCGCTTGACATAACCGTACGATACATACTAAACCGTTCGTGCACTGCGAATTGCGATTCTTGATGGCGAAAGTCTTGGGATTAAAGGAGAAAAAATATGGCTACCGCTACGCAAGCGATTCCAGTGGATGAAAATGTAAGCCGTTTCGTCGCGAAGACGCGACAGATGCTGATCAACGGCAAATGGGTCAACGCAGCCTCGGGAAAATATTTCCCGACCTACAACCCAGCGACCGGCGAAGTCTTGGCTCAAGTCGCCGAAGGCGACAAGGAGGATATTGATCGCGCCGTCGCGGCCGCACGCGCCGCGTTTGACCGGGGCCCGTGGAAGAAGTTCACGCCGTCCGAACGCGGCCGAATCGTTTGGAAGCTCGCGGACCTTCTCGAGAAGCACGCGGAAGAATTCGCGCAGCTCGAGTGCCTTGACCAGGGCAAACCGCTCGCCATCGCGCGAATCGCCGATATACCTGTATCCATTGACCAGCTCCGTTACTATGCCGGCTGGGCCACGAAGATTGAAGGCAACACGATCCCGATTTCGGCTCACGGTGCAAAATTCCTGGCGTACACGCTGCGCGAGCCTATCGGCGTGGTGGGCCAGATCATTCCTTGGAATTTCCCGCTGATTATGGCCACGCTGAAACTCGCGCCGGCACTGGCCTCCGGCTGCACGGTCGTTTTAAAGCCTGCCGAACAAACTCCGCTCACCGCGCTGATGTTGGGCGAGCTGATCCAGGAAGCCGGATTTCCCGAAGGCGTCGTGAACATCGTCACCGGCTACGGCGAAACGGCCGGCGCAGCGCTGGCGGCCCATACCCACGTTGACAAGATCGCGTTCACCGGCTCGACGGAAGTCGGAAAGCTGATCGTTCATGCCGCCGCCGGAAACTTGAAAAAAGTCTCGCTTGAGCTGGGCGGAAAGTCTCCCAACATCGTTTTCCAGGACGCGGAAATTGACAGCGCCATTCCCGGCGCCGCCAACGCCATCTTCTTCAATCAGGGTCAGGTGTGTTGCGCTGGTTCGCGGCTCTACGTCGAAGATAAACAGTTCGACAAAGTCGTGGACGGTGTCTCGCAACTCGCGTCGAAGATTCGCATCGGTCCCGGAATGGAAGCCACGAGCCAGATGGGACCGCTCGTCTCCGAGGAACAGCTCAACCGCGTTTGCAGCTATCTCGAATCCGGGTTGTCCGAAGGCGCGAAGGCCACCGTTGGCGGCAGCCGCGAAGGCGACAAAGGCTATTTCGTCCAGCCCACGGTTCTCGTCAACACCGACGAGAAGATGAAGGTCGTGCGCGAGGAAATCTTCGGACCAGTCGTGACGGTCATGCCCTTCAGCGACGTGGACGATCTAGTCGCGAAGGCCAACAACACGCAGTTTGGCCTCGCGGCGGCCGTCTGGACGCGGGACATCAAGAAGGCGCATCGTATCGCGTCCGAACTTCGCGCGGGAACGGTCTGGATCAACTGCTACGGCGTTCTCGATTCGGCCATGCCGTTCGGCGGTTACAAGCAATCCGGCTGGGGCCGCGAAATGGGCCATCAGATGCTCGATCTTTATACCGAGACGAAATCGGTCTGCACACCAATCTCCTGACGGTTGCTTGCCGCACCGGAAAGTGAAATGACGGGTTTGGAAGAGGCCCGCGCGAATGAGCCTCGCGTGGCGCATACGAAGGCGGAGAATCTGTTCCGTGAAATGGACGCGCGCGGACTGATTCACCCAGGCATCTCCGCGAGCAAGCTGAATGACGGTATCTAGGCGCTCGCCAGGGAAATGTATGGAATTGAAACTTGCTGGCACAAAAGAATCGTCCGCGCCGGTAAGAATACACTGCTACCCTATGCCGAAAATCCGCCTGATCTGACCATCGGGTCGGACGAAGTCTTGTTCCTTGATCTCGGCCCAGAGGAAAATTCCTCCGACCCCCTGCGCCGCTGTAACTTTCGCGTGCTCTATTCCCTACCGGCATGCGTAGTTTCCACAATAGACAGAGATCCCAAAATAAATTAGCGTGAGTCGGGGGCATGTTTTGGCCCCGATGACAGGGCTCCCAGTGTCGACCTGGACAGGGCTCCCGAGGCCACGCGAACAGGGCTCCAGTGTCCACGGCAAGTGGAGCCTGGGAGATCGAGCGCGCTCGGGAGATCGGTCGGACGTTCCGTGCGCCCCGGCTCTCTCGACGAGCGCCGTATTGCTCTTTGACAATTGAATGGTCTTTCGTGGCACAGACACTCCTGTCTGTGCTCCTACGAGCGTCTTCTCGCTAGGTATTGCTGCGCGCCCGGAAGGATTTCCCTGCCGGGTTGCGGCCGATCTGTCTTCCCCGCCGCTCGGCGCCGGCGACTCAAAGCGACACCCCATGCCGGGTAGTTAACGATCCGGCAAGAATCGGCGTCCCAAGCGACCGACGGGAGCCGAGGGGTCCCTCCACGCGTTCCGGTGAAATTGAATTCGCAGTTCCGGTAAGAGCGTGTGCCTCCAGGCCCGCGAAACACCCCCCATTAATCATGGCTTTAGCCATGGGACTCTACGTCGAACCACCGCACACTAATCACCAAAGGAAGTGACACACCGTGCAAAGTAATTTCCGACGTAACTCCTTGAAAACAAACGAAAGCAGCACCCACAAAGTGACACACTTTTTCGTGATGCCTCCGAACATGGACATCACGGAATATCGCGTCAACCGTGATATAAGTACGCTTTGCAACTCCGAGATTCCTGTTCCTGGCGCCAATCTTCGGGAGGCTCCATGCGATTCTCCACCTCGTACAAAACGCTCTCGCTCATCATCGTCGCGGTAGCCGCGTTGTGGGCTGGCAGCTCATGGACGCACGCCGCACATCGTCTCGGCCCGGCTGAAGCCGCCGACGCACAGGGATGCCCCAGCGACGATAGCGGCTTGGCATTGCCTGCCGGTTTTTGCGCGACCGTTTTTGCCGATGGTATCGGTCACGCGCGCCATCTTGTGGTCTCGCCCAGCGGTGTGGTTTACGTCAATACCTGGTCGGGCAGATATTACGGCAACGATACGCCTCACGCGGGCGGATTTCTCGTAGCGTTGCAGGACACCAAAAGTACGGGCAAGGCTGATGTCGCGGAGCGTTTTGGCGAAACGGTCGCCAGCGGCGGAGCAGGCGGCACGGGAATCGCCCTGTATAAGGGTTCAATCTACGCCGAGATCAACGATCGAATCGTTCGATATCCGTTGGCGGCGGGTTCCATCGTGTCAAAGGACTCGGGCGTCACGATCGTTTCAGGATTGCCTTTGACCGGCGATCATCCCATGCATCCGTTTATCATCAACTCCAGAGGAGAATTGTATGTGGACGTGGCCACGCCGAGTAATTCCTGCCAGCTGAAGAATCGGACGCTCGAATCGCCTGGCGCCGATCCCTGCAAGGAATTAGAGACTCGTGGCGGCATCTGGCTCTATGACGCGAACAAGACGAACCAGGTATTTTCGCCCGCCGAGCGATTCGCTACAGGAATCCGCAACGGCGAGGGGTTCGCCATTGACGCATCCGGACACATGTTCGGCACGCAGCACGGACGGGATCAATTGCACGCAAACTGGCCGGACCTTTACAAACCTGAGCAGGAAGCCACACTGCCGGCCGAACAGATGATGCTTTTGAAAAAGGACGGCGACTACGGCTGGCCCGAGTGCTACTTCGACCCGTTTGTGCAAAAGCTGGTTCTGGCGCCGGAATACGGTGGTGACGGCGGCAAGAAGCTCGGAGTGTGCGCGGACAAAATCGCTCCGGTCGCGGCGTTTCCTGCTCATTGGGCGCCGAACGGAATGGTGCACTACGACAAAAAGCAATTTCCCGAGCGCTACCGAAGTGGAGTGTTCATTGCGTTTCACGGTTCCTGGGATCGGGCGCCGTATCCGCAAGCCGGATACAACGTCGTGTTTCAGCCGCTTTCCGGCGATCACGCGTCAGGCCAGTGCGAAGTATTTGCGGATGGTTTCGCGGGAGCCATCAAGTCGCCGGATAAAGCCGCGCATCGTCCGAGCGGCCTAGCCGTGGGCCCTGAAGGTTCGCTCTACGTTTCCGATGATGTGGCTGGACGAATCTATCGGATCGTCTATCTTGGTGGGTCCGCGAACGCTGGAGGCAAAGTCACCGCGTGTCCAAGTGCAACCGCTTCACCGGGCGAGGTAGCTGCGGTCGCGTCCAAACCGCCAGAAGGCACGAATCCTGATGCCGCCGCTGCCGCGAATACCAGCGGTCCAGTTCCTCCCGGCGCAACGCTCGAGATGGTCGCGCTTGGCGCGCAGATTTATCGCGGCCAGGTCGGTGGCGCGCCCTGCACGGGGTGTCACGGTCAGAACGGACAAGGCACCGTATTGGGTCCCGATCTGACCGGCAAGAAATGGTTGTGGGGCGATGGCAGCTACGCAGCAATCACGAAGACGATTACGGATGGAGTGTCACAGCCGAAGCAATTTCGCAGTCCGATGCCGCCGATGGGCGGCGCCCAGCTTTCAGCTGACCAGGTATCGGCCGTCGCGGCGTACGTATGGAGCATAAGCCACAAGGCGCAATAAACTTCGGCCAGGGTTACAAAGTCGCGCTAACGATTGACGTAAAGATCCGGAAGCTGCTTCTTCAGATTGGCGACCTTCGGCAAGTCGTTCATCATAATGTAGGGATTGTCCGGATGATGAACGGCATAATCCTGGTGATAGTCTTCCGCGCGGTAGAACGCCTTAAATGGCGCAATCTGAGTCACGATCGGGCTTGAAAACGTCTTTGCATCGGTCAACTGACTCACATACGCTTCAGCGATTCGCTCCTGGTCAGCATTCGTGAAGAAGATTGCGGAGCGGTACTGCGTCCCCACGTCCGGGCCCTGCCGATTCAGCTCCGTCGGATCGTGCGCCACGGAGAAAAATACTTTCAGAAGCTGGCCGAAGGTAATCTTCGAAGGGTCGTATACGACCTCGACCGATTCGGCGTGTCCTGTCTCGCCGCCGCTGACTTCCTCGTAGCTCGGATTCTTAACGTTCCCGCCGGAATATCCGGCCGTCGCTTTCGTCACACCCTTCACGTGCTTAAACACGGCCTGAATTCCCCAGAAACATCCGCCGGAAAGAACCACCGTCTCCGGGCCTTTCGCTGTAGCCGGCGATTCGTCCACCTTCGGATCCGGCAGCATGTTTGCCGCGATCGCTGTGTTGCAACCGATCGCGACGATAAATGCAAGGCAGCCGGCGATCGTGATCAGAGGAAGCCTTAGATTTCGAGTCATTTTCGTATCTCCCTTCGTAAGCCCACATCGGGGCGCACAATGCTAAGAATCAGTTGAGCGGCCCGTATCAGGCTTTGGCAAATCTCATCGCCACCGAGTTCATGCAATAGCGCAAACCCGTTGGCCGCGGACCGTCGTCGAACACGTGACCGAGATGAGCGTCACATCTGCGGCACGAAACCGCGGTGCGGTCCATACCCAGGCTGGCGTCCCCGGATTCCAGAATATTCTCTTTGGCGATCGGCGCCCAGAAGCTGGGCCAGCCCGTGCCGGATTCGAACTTCGTGGCCGAGCTGTAAAGAGCAGTGTCGCAGCAGATGCAGCGGAATACGCCTTTGTCGTGAACGTTGAGAAGGTCTCCGGTGAACGGTCTCTCCGTCCCCGCTTGGCGGGTCACCTCGAAGGATTCGGCGGACAGTTGCTTCCTCCACTCCGCGTCAGTTTTCTGAATCGTGGGAACGGTGACCGTCCCTTTTCGCTGGCCGTCGTCCGTAAATTCGACGATGGTGACCTGCCTGGGCATCGGCGCAGGCTCGGCGTGAGCCGCTTGCGGGCGCTCGTAGCGCCACAATGCAAGGCCGGTCACCGCGGCTGCTGATGCCAGCAGAAACGTCCTCCGTCCCAACGACCTCTGGGAATTTTCAATGTCGGATTTCAGCATTGCACCCTCCTTGATTGAAACTCATCCAAATGTGAAAGCAAATGCCTGGACATCGGGATCCAGAAACTCGATCTGAAACGTCCGATCCTCGACCTTGCCCTTTTGACGAATCAACTGATACAGACGATAGTCTTTTACCGTCCCGTTTCCTTGGCTGTCCACATCCGCTCCGTGGTCCTCTAGCGGCGCGCCGCCATCCAGCAGCACACGAAAGCGAATCGGACGGCCGCCCTTCCCCGGCCCCAATACCAAGTGTAAATCTCGCGCGTGGAATCGGAAAATAATCTTGCCGGGCGCCGCCAGCAGCATCGCTCGTTCGCTGCCTACTTCCCATTTTCCGACCAGGCCCCAATTGTTTACATCGAGACGACCGGGCGCGGTGTAGATGCCGGGCGCGTCCTGTTTGATCTTTTCCGGCGATACGTAATTCTCCTGCCGCCCATATCCAATATAAGTTTCTGGTGACTTGATATCATCCATGTCAGCGGCTGCCTGCGCGCCCGAAGCGCTTACCTGGACGAGTCCACTGGCCTTCAGGTTTGCGTTCTTTTCCTTCAGCAGCTGCTGAATCACCTGTTCCGACTTGTCGTACTCGCCCTCGCCAAAATGGTGGTAACGAATCACTCCTTGCGCGTCAATGAAGTAGTGGGCGGGCCAATATTCATTCTTGAAAGCCCTCCAGATCGCGTAGTTGTTATCAATGGCCACCGGATACGTGATCTTCAAATCCTGGACTGCCTTCGAGACGTTCGACTGATCCTTTTCAAACGCGAATTCCGGAGTGTGTACCCCGATGACGACGAGCCCGTCATTCTTGTACTTTTCCGACCACGCCTCCACATAGGGAATCGCGCGAAGGCAATTGATGCACGAATAGGTCCAGAAATCCACGAGGACGACTTTGCCCTTCAGACTCTCGCGCGTCAGCGGAGGGGAATTCAGCCACGCGACTGCGCCATCGAGGCTAGGGAAAGTCCCCTCGTTTGAAAGCTGAATCTGATCGGTCGCCGCCGCCGGCTCGCTCGCATGCGTGAGGGCAACCGGTCGGAGGTGATCAACCAGACGCTGTTCCAGACCAGCCGTGCTGGCAAGCGAGACTCGCCGAAGAATCCCCGTGTCCCATCCGGACGCGATGGCGACCACTCCCACAAGAACCGCGACGCCCAGACCGCGGCGAATCCATTCCTCCGCGCCCAGCGAACGTTTCATTAGCGAGAACACTTTGTTTCCAGCGAGCAGCGCCACGGCTAGTGAACAACCTGCACCCCCTGCAAAGGCCACAAGCAGGAATGCAGTGTGAGCGCTGGCGCCCTCGATGGCCGCGCCGGTAAGAATCAGCCCGAGAATTGGCCCCGCGCACGGAGCCCACAGCAAACCTGTGGACACGCCCAGCAGCAAAGATCGTCCGATACTCGGTTTTTGATCGCTCTGGCCCTGAACTCGGCCTCCCAACCGCACAAATGGGCGTGACAAAAACTCCGCGATGCCGGGGAACAGCAGCGCCAGTCCCAGCACGCCGAAAATCGCCATCGCCAGGATTCTGCCGATTTGATTCGCGCGCACTACCCACGCGCCGGCAAACGTGGCGACCGCCGCAACCAGAGCGAACGTCGCCGCCATGCCGGCCAGAAGAGGCAAGCCGCTCCTCCGGAAAGGCTGGTCCGCGCGGGCAAATACGAAGGGTAGGACCGGCAGGATACACGGGCTGACGATTGTCAGCACGCCGCCCACAAACGCCAGTAGATACAACAGCATTCAATTCCCCCGCTTAGTTAGATACACCCGGAACGTGGTAAGTTTCGAGAGCGTTCATCGGAGCCCGAAAGGACCAACCCGACCTCGTTCGGCGAATCATTGGAGCTGACACGGCTCGTACGCGACGATTTGCCTCCCGGATGCTTCGCCGCGAAACGTTTCAGGGATGACGGGGGGCAAATCTTGCAGATTATTGGAAGGGTTGGGGTGAGCGACGGGGTTTGAACCCGCGACCCTCGGTGCCACAGACCGATGCTCTACCAGCTGAGCTACGCTCACCACCTGGGAAAAATCATATCACGGCGCTGCACGCGCGAGCTACGCTTTGCGGGGGAAGGGAATCGGGGCGAGGCGCTTTCGGCGCACGGAACATTGCCGCAAATGAGTGCGCGCCTGGTCCGCCCAAGCGCCGTTGGGCGCGTGGCGGAAATAAAGGACCCACTGCTCGCGCGCGAGTCGCCGCTCGCCGCGCGAAGTGACCTAAACGAAATCTTCACAATGACATCAGCTCGAAACGAGCGAGGTGCGGAGCCGTGATCCTACGGTGACAACAAGACGGATGATACAATCCGCGCATGAACGGGATTTCGCAGCACGTGACGTGGTTGTTCGATGGCGTGGGCGGTCTTATCGTTGTTGGCGTTGTCGGCTGGCTGATAAAACGTTTTCTCGACCCCAAGCGGGAATCTGTGAAAGGCAAGGTCGAAGCGACTTCGAATAGCGGGAACGCATCCGTCTCGGCGTCACCTGTTGCCAGCGGGTCGAACATCTCTCAGACAGTCATATCTCCTACTCTCAATGTCACACTTCCGACATCTTCTTCCGTCAGCGTGTCGCCGGAGAGATACAAAGAGTGGCGCGACTTGATCGACGAAATGGACACAGCTATAGAAGACATGGCGCACGTTTTCGTCCCGCCTGGTACATACAGGCCAGGCGACCCGCGAAACGACCCGTACGCAGGAGCACGAAAGGGAGCGCGCGTGTTGAGCAGCAGAATTCTGATTGCCGAGCGATTGAAGAAGCACGGCATTACCGAAAAATGGAACGACATTGTCAATTACGTCGTCGCCGCTATGCAGCCGCGTGACCCGACGCAACGTGGTGCGCCGACGCCGACAGGATACAGTTTGAAGGTGGGTGAGCTTCGGAGTGCGCTGAATCTTGCTGCTCGCGAAGACCTAGGTGCCTGAGTTCGTGCGGCAGGTCAGTTCTTGCTGGCGAGCGCCAACCGTCACGTCGAAAGGAGAACGATCAAATGGGAGATGCACTGAAACCGCTAAAGCCTAACGATGAAGTCTACATAAAATCACTGAACGCGCATGGCAAGGTGGTACGCGTGCGCCCCGGCGATATTGGTGAGCCAGAAGAAGAGAGGTTTTACGAAATCCAAGTTGAAATGAAATATTTCTGTCGCACTGACCTAGAACTCGACACCACGAAAGCCGATATGGAAGAACGAAGAAAGTCCCGTGCGGAGAAAGCGGCCCGTGCAGAAGCGGCGCAGGAACGTTTGATACGAGAAAACGAAGCGGGTAACGTGAAGCCAGCAACCGTAGTGGAAGCCGCGATTGCGTTGGACGCCTATTTGAAGGAAATCGGTTCGAAGGGTTTCTTGCAGCCAATCAAACCCGAGCCGGGGAAGTAGGTCACTCAAAGATTTTCTTTGCAGATTCGGTAATCTCAGCAAGGATTCCGCCGACGCTTTCTGCGAAGGTTGGACTATCGAAGTCTTTTTGATACTGGCGGACGGCATTGCGCCAGCGATTGAGCACGTCAATTCTTTTGACTTCGTCGGAGATGAACAGACGGTCGCCAATTACTGCCAGTGCTTTCATTTTCGCAATGTGAGCGGCGCGTTGTTCTTCTGGCCCCTGAGCAACCATGAAAGCGTGAAAGTCTAGGAGCACGTTGAGAGTCTGAGTTAGGGTGCTTATCAGTTCCCGGTATTCTTCCTTTTTGCTATCGAGAATCCAGTGTTTCTTCTGTGCTCGAATTGCGAGGTATCCGCCAAGCAGTACTCCGACGAGAGGGCCTACCGCCGCCCAGAGAGACAGAAAGACGTGCATGCTGTTTCAGGATTGGCGGTCGGTAAGTGGAAGGCGAGCACGCGCACACAGGACGAAGTCGCCAGCGGCGCCGCGTGTGCCGATGCCATTCGCGGGATTGCGGCGCCCGACGGCGACACGCTCGATTGCGGCGCGGATTTCCTCGGGTTGTTCTTTCATTGCGTCGGCTCCTTACGGACCCAGTCCGTACCCAAGCTCTTCCAGAATCCGCCAAATAACCCGAATCGCGCCGAATGACGGAATTGTAACCGGCTTAAAACAAATGACGGGAATTGTTACGCTCACAGCCACAGTCCGATGCTCTACCAGCTGAGCTACGCTCACCACCTGGGAAAAATCATATCACGGCGCTGCACGCGCGAGCTACGCTTTGCGGGGGAAGGGAATCGGGGCGAGGCGCTTTCGGCGCACGGAACACTGCCGCAGATGAGCGCGCGCCTGTTCCGCCCAAGCGCCGTTGGGCGCGTGGCGAAGATAAAGGACCCACTGCTCGCGCGCGAGTCGCCGCTCGCCGCGCTTTTCATACGCTAACGCCAGATTGAAATGAACGTCCGCGTGCGCTGGTAATGCCCGGACTGCACGCTCGAGATGGTCTATGGCCTGGTCAATCTCTCCCTGTTCCTCGAGCACACATCCCAGGTTGTAACGCGAGATTCCGTTCAAGGGATCGAGCTGCACCGCGGAGAGAAACTCGGCGCGCGCTTCCTCGGCCCGTCCCATCTGATATAGCGCGACGCCAAGGTTGATATGTGCGTCCACCCACTCGGGCGTCAGATCGAGCACTTGCCGGTATTTTTCGACCGCCTGGGGCAGGAGTTCCGGTTGGGTCTCGCAATCGAGCGCGCTCTGAAACAATTCCTCGGGCGTCGGCCCCGTCATCGAGTGCAGCTTCGCCGGCCGGGCGGATGAATCGAAGGGAAAGACCCACTGCTGCTTGAGAGGACTGAAGGGACGCGAGGCGCCGGGGGGGATCACCAGCAAGTCGCGGCCTTGTTCGAGGAAACGCAGTTCTTGAAGCGGCATCGCGGACGGGCCAAATTGCTGCTCGATCAAACTGACCGCGCGACGAACCCGGCGAGCCGGAATCCGGTTGTCCGTCAGCCGCTGAAGCGTGCGCAGAGCTACAAGGTCGCCAAAATTATAAAAACGCTCTCCCCAACGCGCCTGGGGGCGAACCAGCTGGAGCCTTTCCCAATAGCGAAGACGGCTCGGGTTCACTCCCAGAATGCGCCCAACCTCTCTTCGCGTATATCGCTGCGCCAAGCCGGAGATTCCTCCCTGAAACCGATTCCGCGAAGATTATGCACCCTTTGTCAATCCCTGTGAGGGTTCGTTTGTGTAAAGATCACGCCTGAGCACCCTCGGCGATTACCAAAAGACGACACCTCGCTGCACTCAGATTGCACGACCCAGCTGGCTTGCTAGACTTTTAAGGGTAGTCACCCCCCACTATGTCTCTGGACAACACCGGACGCCTCTATCTCGAGCGGCAAGTCACGCTGGCTCGAGTCGTGATTGCGGCGCTGTCGCTGGTGGCGCTGCTTGAAACTTCGGGCACGCCCGTGCGGCTTTCGGCGGAAGTATTTCTCCTGGCATATCTGCTGGTGGCGCTGGCCGAAGCGCTCATTGAGCGGTTTCTCGGAAAGCCCCGATACCGGATCCCTCTCGCTGTGGATTTCGTAGTTCTGGCGGTTTTCGTCTATCTGACGCCCTCCGTATCGGCATTCTGGTTTCTCTTTCTTTTCACCGTGTTCGCGCTTGCGACGCGCGGAAATTCGCGTGCGATGCTCGCTCTGGTCGGCGTGGCCACCGTCGGAATCACCGCCCGCGTGGCGTTCGAGCAGCCTCTCCGTTGGGAAAGCATATGGCACTGGATAGCCATCGGTTCCGGAACGCTTGTTTCCGGCCTGTGCATGGGGTTTCTCGGAGCGCGTGAGCGCGAGCATCTGGCGCGCCAGGAGTTCCTGGAGAAAATAACCGGTCTGCTCCAATTCGATCACGGGCTTACCGAATCGATTCGCCAGGTCCTCGGCGAACTCGCCGTAACTTTTGAGTGCGAGCAGGCGTGCCTCGCGATTCTTGAAGATGAACTCGAGCGCCTTTTCGTCTGGAAAGTTCGCCCCGGCGAGTTGCAACCGGGTTCTACCGAAACCCTTCCGCAATCGCGCTCCGACTCCTTTCTCTTCGATTGCCTGGAAATCACCATGGGGTGGGAATTCAAGAACGGAACCGGGCAGGGGTTCGGCTGGGACCGCCGCACCGGGGCGCGATTGCGTGTTCCCGCTCCTCCAAATGCCACGCGCGAGGAATTCGGCGCGCGATCGCTTCTGGCCGTGACGATGGAGAACAGCGGCCGGCCCGTGGGACGCGTCCTGCTGGTGAATCCTCACCCGTCGCGCGGCCATTTTTCCGCAGGCGATTTACGCTGGCTCGAGCAAATCGTCCGTTATGTGGGACCGCCGCTCGAGAACGTGTTCCTGATGCGCAGCCTTCGGTCGCGGGCGGTGGAATCGGAACGCAGCCGCATCTCGCGCGACTTGCACGACGGAATTTTGCAGACGCTGCTGAGCCTGAAAATCCAGCTCGAGGTGCTGCGCCGCAAGCTTCCGCAAAAGCCCGAGCAGGCCGGCGCGGAATTGGAAGGTCTGCAGAAGACCGTACAGCAGGAAAGCGACGAATTGCGCCGGATGGTCACGGACCTGCGCCCGCTGCGCGTGGAAAGCGCGGACATGCGCGAATTGATGTACGGATTCGCGGAAAGATTCCGCAGCGAGCACGGCATGGCCGTTGATCTTTTCATCGAGGACCGCAATCTACGCCTGCCAGACCGCATTTGCCGCGAGTTATTTCAGATTTACAGGGAAGCACTTCACAACGTAAAAAAGCATGCGCACGCCAGCCACGTCGTGGTAAAACTAGAACAAGACGAGGCCAATGTTTTTCTCTTCGTGGATGACAACGGCCAGGGATTTAGTTTCTCTGGACGCTACCGAAGCGAAGAGTTGGACCAGCTACGTCTCGGGCCAATTTCGATTAAGGAACGGACGCGGAGCGTGGGTGGTACGCTGACGGTGGAATCGAATCCTGGTCACGGGGCGCGCCTAACTGTAGAAATTCCATTGAATTAATATGACGAAAGCAAAACAGGCCATTCGAATCCTGGTTGCGGACGATCACGCGATCTTTCGCGACGGTCTGCGCAAGCTGCTCGAGGTTGCGGACGACGTGCAGATCGTCGGCGAAGCTTCGAATGGCGTCGAGTGCGTCAAAATGCTTGCGAAATTGAAGCCGGATATCCTCCTTCTCGACCTGCGCATGCCCGAGAAAGATGGTTTGGGCGTCCTCGAAGAGGTCAATTTCGACTCTCTTCCCACACGCGTGATCGTTCTCACCGCTGCGGAAGACGATCGCGACGTTGTTCGCGCCATGCGCCTCGGAGCCCGCGGCGTCGTGCTGAAGCAATCGGCGAGCGATTTGCTCCTCAAGAGCATTCGCAAGGTTGCCGACGGCGAAATCTGGCTCGACAACCGCATGACCGCTGAAGTAATTGACGCTTTCAAGAAGTCCTCCGAATCCGGCCAGCGCCGCGAGAAGCCTTTGCTGAGCGACCGCGAAAAGGAAATCGTCCAGCTCGTAGCCCAGGGGTTTCGCAATCGCGAAATCGGTGAAAAACTCTTTATCAGCGAACAAACGGTGAAGAACCATTTGCACAATATCTTCGATAAACTCGGTGTTTCTGACCGTCTCGAACTCGCGCTTTACGCTATTCATCACCGCCTGATAGATCAGGCTTAGCCCCTCAAGCCCTCCCGGCGTCTAGTACTTCGGTACCGAAAGCACCCCTCATAATTGGCTCTCTTGCTCTATAGGTTCAAATTGCGTTCAGACCTATCCTGTGCGGGAACCAAAAGGAGTTGTCCTTGTCCCTCAAAGAACGACGTGTATCGCGGCGTTTCCTCATGCGTTTGCCGCTGACCGTCCGCTGGACCGATGAAAATGTGGTGGGTGAAGCCGATACGGAATCGCGCGAAGTAAGTTCGCGCGGCGTCTTTTTCCACTTGCCCAAAGGCTTGCGGAGCGGTTCGCCCGTTGAGATCGTCATGACCCTGCCCCATGAGCTGACTCAAGCTGGGCCGGTGCGCGTTCGCTGTCTGGGACGTGTCCTGCGCAGCAGCCAGGAAAACTCAGGCGAAATGGGAGTCGCGGCAGCGATCGAACGCTACGAATTCATGCGGAATGGCGAAAACGCCGCATAACAGTTTCTTACCCAGACCCTGCGGAGATGGGTGAGAAGAGGCCGGGCGGCTTGGGTCCCTCAGCCTAGCCCCCGGCCGTTAATTTTTGTGCCTAATACAACCTACCTTGCGCGGCGGCCCATGGCTGCCGCGCAATTCTCTTTTTAGTCGAACTCCAGCTTGGGCGCTTTCTGCTCGGCGCCCGCGCGTCCCGCCACGATTTCAGCCTTGAAATAGTTCTCCCCGCGCACCGGTGCGCCTGCCAGACGTCGGAGCATCGAGATCTGCCCGATGTGCGTCAACGCGTCCGCTAGGGGAGCCTGAACGAGTTTCTCGGCGGAGCAGCCGAGAGGCGCATCCGAAGCGAGATAAGCATCAAATGCCTGCAGGGCCGCGAAAAAGCGCTGCGAGCCCTCGTCCCAGGGCAGGGGATCGGAGTTCTGCCATTTCTGGGCGCCCTTGGCTAGCGAAAGTCCCCAATCGAGCAGGTCTCCGATATGCGCGAGAATCTGACCCGGCGTGCGCGTGGTTTCTCCCGCCCGGAATTGTGTGAATCCGCCGGGTGCGCCGCGCAGCGCTTTTCCGCCGCGATAGGCAAGCGTGGCAATCATGTGGCGCACGAGCTCGCGGCCGATGCAGTCGGGAGGTACTCTCTTGTCTGCCATGAACCTTCTCCTTTGCGGCCCATGCTAACACATGAAAACTGCCGCCTATCCGCCTCCCGCTGAACTCTGGCAGAGGGTTTCGTAGGGGCGCAGCAGGAAGGGCTTCCAGGTCAACGGTCAGTCGAGCCGGGGAGATCAGGCGCGCCCGGCGAACATCCTTGGCGAATACACGCCATTCCCTCGGGATGCCCGTCACGAAGCAGTCCTTTGGATGCTCTGATAATTTCCTCTTGACATAGTCTATTAACTCAGTAGACTTAGTTAGTTTAGTAGAGAATAGGCCAGCCGCCATGCGCATCTCTCAACGAGGACTGTACGCTTTGCAGGCACTCACGGTGCTCGCGCAGCACCCTGCCGGCGTGGTCAAGATCAAGGACATCGCCGCCGAGGAAGAATTGCCCGAGAAATTTCTGGAAGCGATTCTTCTGGATCTCAAGCGCGCGCGAATTGTCGTCAGTCTTCGCGGCGCCCACGGCGGTTATCAACTGAAGCGCTCGCCGAAGAAAATCTCGCTGGGCGAAGTGCTCCGCAGGATTGATGGCCCCCTCGCGCCGTTTGAGGACGCTGAATCCCTGCGCCGCCGTGTGAGCACCGACCCAAAGCACCGCCCGCTATTCCGCGTTCTTCTGGACGTCCGGAACGCCACCGCGCAGATTTTGGACCACACCTCCCTCTCTGATTTGTGTTGTCGTAGCCGCAACTAAGATCCCGTCGCAGTTTTTCCGCCGACATAGGTCACAAAAATTTCATCTTGGCTTGAAGCCAGGAAATCCCAGGAGAATTCAATGTCGAATCATGTAGCGTCGAAGTCGAAACGAATTGCGATTGTAACCGCCCTCAGTTTGGGTCTCGCAGGAACGGCGACGATCGCCTTTGCTCGCAGCGGAGACACGCCCTCTCCCGATAGCGCCGCGGGAGGCTCGAACTCGGCCGCGAACCCCACCGAAACGGCCAAGGGAAACGCGTCCGCAACGCCGCTGGACCCGAGTTCGCCAGTTGTCGTAGAGCTGAAGGAATTGAAGGAGGCGGTGGAAGCGCAGGCAAAACAGTTCGAGGAGCACAGCCAGCAACTCGAAGCCGAGCGGGCCGCTCTGAAGGACGAACTTGCTCGTATCGCCGGCTTGGAAACAAAACTTGGCATCGTTCCGGAAGCTGATCCATCCGCGGCGCCTGCGAGCGCCGATGTGGCAGTCTCCATGCCGCCCTCGACACAGGGGACGCAGGGAACTCAGACCCAAGTTCCACAGGACTGGTCGACCCGAGTTGGCAATATCGAAGACAAGCTGAAGGTTTTTGGGCCTTTCTCATTCAGCGGAGACCTTCGCTTGCGCGACGAGCCATTCTTCGGCGGGCCGGCCAACGAATCTCTTGATCAGGATCGTGAAAGGTTCCGTCTGCGATTTAACGTCACTGCTAAGCTTAATGACGATTTTGCAGGAGGTTTTTCCCTCGCGTCCGGCGATATCAATGATCCAACCAGCACCAACCAGACGGTAGGCGATTTTTACTCACGCAAGGCGATCGCTATTGACAAGGCGTACCTCGACTACACTCCCCACCAATTCAGCTCCCTAACGTTGATCGGCGGAAAATTTGCGTACCCCTGGTACAACACCGAACTTACTTGGGACAAGGATATCAATCCGGAAGGAGCCGCGGAAACTCTGGCTTTCAATCTCAACTCGACGCCCGTTCTCAAGAAGATTGCGCTCGTCGGCTTCGAATTGCCGTTCACGCAAGTCGCCGGGGTTTCGCTCACCAACCAGAGCTCCGTTGCGAGCATTGTCTACGGCGGCCAGTTACAGACGCAGTGGCAGCTGGCTCCGTGGCTGAAGTTCGGAGCCTATACGGGCTTTTATAACTATCACAATGCCGACCCCATCGCGCTGGCACTCGCGAAAGCGAGCTCCAAGAACCCGCAAACGCCCCTGACTGGTTTGCTCCCGCTCGGGACCGGCAACACCGTGCAAAATTCCATCGTTACGACGACTGCCACGAACGTGGTGACGATCGCGGGGACGTCGTATCCGACGGGCGTAACGACAGTCACAAACGCGCAGTTCGCATCGAAGTTCGGGCTCTTCGATTCGATCGCGCGCTTTGACGTCAAGACTCCCTCGGACAGGTGGCCCATCGCACTCATCGGTGACTACGTTCAAAACACCGAGGCGTGCGCCAACGAGGACAATATCCTCGCCGCGCCGGCGAACACGGCCACAATTCACTACGCGCAAACCACCAACTTTGCTTGCAACTCGCATCAACGCCGTGGCTATTGGACGGAAGCGCAGGTCGGACGCGGGCAAAAGAAGGGGGACTGGCAGTTTGATTACACTTGGATGTTCATCGAGCGCGAAGCGGTTCTGTCGAATTTTGACTACAGCGATATTCGGCAGGGAAGCAACGTGACCGAGCATCGCGCGATGGTGATTTACGAAGTCCAGTCCAACGTTCAACTCTCCTTCACGGGTCTCTTCGGCCGGCCGCTCAATTTTGACGGCACCACGCCGCCCCAGGATTTCCTGAAGCGGCTGCAGTTCGACGTGGTCTACAGCTTCTGAGGGGAGAATGACGAATTTGGGAACTTCGGCAAACAAACTCATTCGGAAACTGAGCGTCGCGATTCTTGCGCTCGCATTCATCCTGGTGCTGGGCGTGTTCGCGCACGCCCGGCCACCGGCCTCCGTCACGCTTCTCAACGTTTCCTACGATCCCACTCGCGAGCTATATCAGGACTACAACGGGGCTTTCGCGAAGTATTGGAAAGCCAAGACCGGCCAGGACGTCACCGTTCAGCAATCGCATGGAGGGTCCGGGGCGCAGGCACGCTCCGTGATTGACGGGTTGCAGGCGGACGTCGTCACGTTGGCGTTGGCGTACGACATTGACGCCATCTCCGAAAAAGCCAAGCTGCTTCCCGCCAACTGGCAAACGCGCCTTCCCAACAACAGCACGCCCTACACTTCCACAATCGTTTTCCTGGTGCGGAAGGGCAATCCGAAAAACATAAATGACTGGGACGACATCGTGAAACCAGGAGTCTCGGTCATCACGCCGAATCCCAAGACTTCTGGTGGCGCGCGCTGGGCCTATTTGGCGGCGTGGGGCTACGCCTACCTCAAGTCGGGAAAGAGTGATGCCGCCGCCAAGGACTTCGTCACCAAGGTGTACAAAAACGTCCCGGTTCTCGACTCAGGAGCGCGCGGCTCCACAACCACGTTCGTTGAGCGAGGCATCGGTGACGTTCTGCTGGCCTGGGAAAACGAAGCGCTGCTCTCGGTGAAAGAGCTGGGCCCGGACAAGTTTCAGGTCGTCGTTCCGTCCGTCAGCATACTTGCCGAGCCACCGGTTTCAGTGGTGGACCAGGTCGTGGACAAGAAAGGCACCCGGGCTGTCGCCGAAGCCTACCTTCAGTATCTCTACACGCCGGAGGGGCAGGAGATCGCCGCCCGGAATTTCTACAGGCCGCGTCTCGATTCTGTAGCCAAGAAATATGCCTCGACGTTTCCCAAGGTGAAGCTGTTCACGTTGGCGGACATTGTTGGCGACTGGCAAAAGACGCAGACCGTTCATTTTGCCGATGGCGGCGTATTCGATCAGATTTACCAACCAAATCAGTAAGGGACAGCCAACCCAGCGCTTTTCAGGAGTGGCGGACACAGTGACCAAGCGATGAAATGGTCTTTCAAACAACGGAGCATACTGCCGGGCTTCGGGCTGTCGCTTGGCTTTACTGTTTTTTATTTGTGTCTGATTGTTTTGATTCCACTGTCCGCCACTTTCCTGAAAGCGTCCACGTTAACCTGGCATCAGTTTTGGCACGTAGTGCTTTCGCCCCGGGCGATGGCGTCGTATCGCCTGAGTTTCGGCGCGTCGCTGACTGGCGCGCTGATCAATCTTGCCTTCGGCGTTCTAGTCGCCTGGGTGCTTGTCCGCTACGATTTCCCGGGGAAGCGTCTCTTCGACTCCCTGATTGATTTGCCGTTCGCATTGCCGACCGCCGTAGCGGGCATCGCTCTCACCACCATTTACGCCCCGAACGGCTGGCTCGGCCGTCCACTCCTGGCTTTGGGGATCCACTCGGCCTACACGGCGCTGGGAGTCACGATCGCGCTCACGTTTATCGGTTTGCCTTTCGTCGTGAGGACCGTGCAGCCCGTGCTCGAAGATTTGGACAAGGAGCTTGAAGAAGCCGCGGCGAGCCTCGGCGCGCGGCGATGGCAAACTTTCACGCGCGTCCTCCTGCCGACCATTTTCCCCGCGGCGCTCACTGGATTCGCCATGGCCTTTGCTCGCGCCGTAGGCGAATACGGCTCGGTGATATTTATCGCCGGAAACATGCCTATGCGCACGGAGATCACACCGCTGCTGATCATTACCAAATTGCAGGAGTACCACTATGCGGGCGCCACGGCGATCGCTGTAGCCATGCTTGTGGTCTCCTTCGCACTGCTGCTGCCCATCAATATTCTGCAGCGATGGAGCAGCGGCCGCCGCGCGAGCGAGACACCCATTGACACGCCGTGGGGCGGAAGTTTCAAGCCAGTCCACGTTCAGAGGGAGAGTCTGTAGCGCGTTTCAATCTCGTCGCGCCCGCGAACACCATGTCAGCATCAGTCCAATTGGAGATACAACGGGCGCTTCCACCGCGAAGCGGCGCCTCGAGCTTGGCGATTTCCGAACCCGCGGTCGTGCGCTGGCTGCTGATTGGCATCGCGCTTCTGTTTCTCGGTATTTTTCTCTTTCTGCCGCTGGTAGTCGTTTTTACCACGGCCTTCGAGAAGGGAATCGCATTTTGTTTTCGCACCTTCAAAGACCCCGACACGCTGGCAGCCATTCGCTTGACGCTTCTCGCTGCGGCGATTGCGGTCCCGCCAAACGTGGTGTTCGGAATTGCCGCAGCGTGGCTGATCGGCAAATTTGATTTCGTGGGCAAGAGTCTGCTGATTACGCTGATTGATCTGCCGTTTTCCGTGTCTCCGGTCGTCGCCGGACTAATCTACGTTCTGCTTTTCGGCTTGCAAGGTTTGCTCGGTCCGTGGCTGATCGCCCACGGCGTTCGGATCGTATTCGCCGTTCCCGGCATCGTACTGGCGACGATCTTTGTCACATTTCCCTTCGTCGCGCGCGAATTGCTTCCCATGATTCAGTCGCAGGGCAATGACGAGGAAGAAGCCGCGCTGACTCTGGGCGCGAGCGGCTGGCAGACATTCCGTCGCGTGACCCTGCCGAACGTGAAATGGGCGCTGATTTACGGCGTGATTCTTTGCAACGCCCGCGCGATGGGCGAATTCGGGGCCGTATCGGTGGTGTCGGGCCATATCCGCGGCCTCACCAACACAATGCCTCTGCATATCGAAATTCTCTACAACGATTACCAATTCGTCGCTGCATTCGCGGTCGCGTCGCTGTTAGCGCTGCTTGCGCTGGCGACTCTGTTGGTCAAGAGCCTCGTCGAATGGAAAGCGGCTCAGCGATTCGCAGCTCAGTCCGCAAGCGACACGGAGCAAATCCAATGAGCATCAGCGTTCGTGGCATTCGGAAGAATTTCGGGCGTTTCGCGGCGCTGGAGAATGTTGATCTGGAAATCCCGGACGGCAAGCTCGTCGCGCTGCTCGGGCCTTCCGGTTCGGGGAAGACCACGCTTCTCCGCATCATTGCCGGCCTTGAATTTGCCGATTGCGGGACCGTGCAATTCGACGGCAAGGACATCACGGATCGAACGGCGCGCGAACGCCACGTTGGTTTCGTGTTTCAACACTACGCGCTCTTCCGCCACATGACCGTTTTCGAGAATATTGCGTTCGGTCTGCGCGTGCGGCCTCGGCGCTTTCGCCCCACCGAGCAGAAAATCCGCGAAAAAGTGAACGCGCTGCTTTCGCTGATTCAACTCCAAAATCAGGCGCGGCGCTACCCCTCTCAGCTCTCCGGCGGGCAACGCCAGCGCGTCGCACTGGCGCGGGCCCTGGCCGTGGAGCCCGGCGTGCTCCTGCTCGACGAACCTTTCGGCTCCCTCGATGCGAAAGTGCGGCAGGAACTCCGCCACTGGCTGCGCCAACTGCATGACGAGGTTCACATCACCAGCGTCTTCGTCACCCACGATCAGGAAGAAGCGCTCGAAGTTGCTGACTTCGTCGCGGTAATGAACGAGGGCCGCATCGAACAGGTCGGAAGTCCCGAGGAAGTTTACAATCACCCCGCCACTCCGTTCGTCTACAATTTCCTCGGGAACGTAAACATCTTCCACGGTCGCGTGGACGAAGGAAAAGCCTCCATTCAGGAAGCGGACACGGGAAACCTCGCATTTGTCCGTCCGCATCTACTGGAAATCACTCGCCAGCCCAATGGGGGAAGTCATTTCCGCGCGACCACCACGCACATCAAATCAGCGGGGCCTGTGGTCAAGGTGGACGCGATCACGGAATGGGGCGCGCCCGTTCATGTCGAAATGTCCCAGGAACGATTTCACGCGCTGCAATTAGCCAAGAACGAAGTAGTCTTCGTCACTCCGAAGGACATTGCAGTGTTTCAGAAGGATCGGCGCTCCTGACGATCGCTGTCAGCGCGCAACTCGCAGTGACGCGCTGCGTTCTTGGCGATCGCCTCAGGAATTCAAGTGGATATAGATGGAGCCGAGGCCCGGACTTGAACCGGGGACCTGCCGATTACGAATCGGCTGCTCTACCAACTGAGCTACCTCGGCAGCGTTCTCGACTGTAACATCGCGGCGAAAAATCTGTCAAACCGCTCGCCGCCCCGCGTGTTTTCTCAACCACTCGCCGGCTCCATTCGATGCGTTATGAATCGTTAGTTCCATACGCTTCCTTCGGCGTAGTGCCAACGCGAGACACAATCGGCCGGTTCGATCTTGACTCCGCATAATCGTTGGCGTAGCGTCAGCGCAAAGCTACAATTTAGGTCGCACAACGCGCTTTTCGTGCGTCAATATTGGTGGATCTCAGGGAGGTTTTTTCGTGGCAATTCATTTCACTTTGAACGGTAAACCCGAGACGGTCAGCGTTAATCCCGATATGCCGTTGCTCTGGGTTCTTCGCGACACGCTTAACATGACCGGCACGAAATTCGGCTGCGGCATGGCTCTGTGCGGCGCCTGTACGGTCCACGTAAATGGCGACGCGATTCGTTCCTGCATCACGCCGATTTCAGCCATGGCTGGCAAGACTGTCGTGACGATCGAGGGACTTTCCGCAACCAGCACCCATCCCGTTCAACGCGCATGGGTGGAGATAGACGTTCCCCAGTGCGGCTATTGCCAGTCCGGCCAGATCATGTCGGCCGCCGCGCTGCTCGCCAAGACTCCCAAGCCGACCGACGCGCAAATTGACGACGCCATGACCGGCAACATCTGCCGCTGCGGCACGTATCCACGAATCAAGAAAGCAATCCACCGCGCCGCAGAGTTGCAAGCGGCCTCGGCCAAGCCGTCCAGCGCCAGCGCTGACGATGTTCCGTCCGCGGACGCTGTGCTGGCAGGAGGTGCGGAATGAGCGCCATCACCAATCCGCTCGACCGTCGCAGCTTCCTGAAGACTGGCCTCGCCGGCGCCACCGGCCTCGTCATCGGCTTCTACCTTCCCGGCAAACGCGAAGTCCTCGCCGCCGCTGCCCCGGACGCTCCGCAGGTGATGAACGCTTTCATCCAAATTACGCCGGATGACAAAGTCACAATCCTCATCAACAAATCCGAGATGGGCCAGGGCGTCGAAACCTCGCTGGCCATGCTCGCCGCCGAAGAACTCGGCTGCGACTGGAAGCGCATCCACACCGAGTTTGCTCCGGCGGACAAGGTTTACTTTGACCCCGCCTTCGGCATGCAGGGCACCGGCGGCAGCCAGAGCATCCATTCCGCATGGATTCCCATGCGCCAGGCTGGCTTCACCGCGCGCACGATGCTGATTGCCGCCGCCGCCCAGCAATGGGGCGTGGACGCGTCCGAATGTCATGCGGCGGACGGCAAGGTCGTCCACGCTGCCTCGAAACGCACAGCCACCTTCGGCAGCTTGGCGGAAGCCGCTGCGAAGATTCCGCCGCCGCAGGTCAAACCGCAAGATCTGAAAGATCCCAGCATGTTCACTATCGTCGGGAAGCCAACCAAGCGCGTGGACACGCGCAAGAAAGTGAACGGCACCGCCGGCTTCGGCGTAGACGTCCGCCTTCCCGGAATGCTTCACGCCTCGGTCGAACATTGCCCCGTCTTCGGCGGCACGGTCGTGAGCTTCGACGCCACGAAGGCCAAAGCCATTTCTGGCGTGAACGACGTCGTTCCAATCATGACCGTCAAGGATCCCAAGAAGCCCCCGGTGATGACCGGCATCGCCGTCGTGGCCGATAACACTTGGACTGCATTTCAGGGCCGCAAAGTGCTCGAGATCAAATGGGACGAAGGCGCGGGCGCCGATGCCAGCACCACGAGCATTCGAAAATCCTTCGAGGACGTCATTGGCAAGCCCGGCGTCGTCTCTCGCAAGGAAGGTGACGTGGACGCCGGCGCAAAGGCCGCTGCGACCACCGTCGAAGCAGTGTACTGGGCGCCCTATCAGGCGCATTCCACGATGGAACCGATGAACGGTACCGCGGACGTGCGCGCCGATGGCGTTGATCTCTGGATGCCCACGCAGTTCCAGACTCCTTCGCAGTTGACCGGTGCGGGAATTTCCGGGCTCAAGCCCGATCAAGTCAAAGTCCACACTACCTATCTCGGCGGAGGTTTCGGCCGCCGCGGCTGGTCCGACTTCGTCGCAGAATCAACCCAGCTCTCGAAAGCCATGGGCAAGCCCGTGCAGGTTACCTGGACACGCGAAGACGATACGCAGCACGACTACTATCGCCCCGCCTCATTGATCAAAATGTCCGCGGGCCTCGATTCCGCCGGCAAACCGACCGCTTTCACCGCTCGCGTCGCTTGCGATTCGATCATGAGCTGGTTTTTCCCCGGCTCGATCACCAACGGTCTCGATAGCTCCAGCGTCGAGGGCGTTTCCGACATCGCCTACGACATCCCCAACATCCTCGTTGATTACCACTTGATGGCTGGGCCTGTTCCGATGGGATTCTGGCGCTCGGTTGGCGCGTCGCAGAATGGTTTTTTCAGCGAGAGTTTCGTGGATGAGCTGGCGGCCGCGGCGAAAAAAGATCCGTACGAATTCCGCCGCGATCTGCTCGCGAAAAAGCCCCGGCATCTCGCCGTGTTGAATCTGGCGGCGCAAAAAGCCGGATGGGGCACTCCGCTGCCGAAGGGGCACTACCGCGGCATTGCTGTCCTCGAGGCGTTTTCCACTTATGCCGCCGAAGTCGTCGAACTCTCCTTGGACAAGGACAACAACGTGCAGGTGCATCGCGTCGTCGCCGCAGTGGATTGCGGCCGCGTGATCAATCCGGACACGGCGGAGGCGCAGGTTTCCGGCGCGATCGTCTACGGCATCACTGCGGCCCTGAACACCGAAATCACCATAGACAGGGGCCGCGTCGTGCAAACCAATTTCGACACCGTGCCGCCGCTGCGCATGAACGAATGCCCGAAAATTGAAGTCTACTTTATCCCCAGCCAGGAAACTCCCACGGGCCTCGGCGAACCCGCCGTTCCACCGGTCGCTCCGGCAATCGCCAACGCGATTTTCTCCGCCACCGGCAAGCGCATCCGCAAGCTTCCAATCAAGCCTGAGGATCTGGCATAGCTGTCGTAACAGCCTCACGACAAACGAAGGGGGCGCTAGTTGCGAGCGTCCCTTTTTTCCTCATTTATAAGTTTTAGTGTGGCGCCGCGGTCTTTTTACCCTGAGGAACCAAGGGCAGCGCGGAAGTCTTTATCGTTTCCCCAGATCCATCAGTGTTTATCTGTGTTCATCTGTGGCTCATCCCGATTTTCTCCGCAGCAAATCACTTCGAAAACGGATACATCAGCCACGCGATTCCCACGCCGATCACCATGAATAGCGCGAGCGACAAGAGTGCATACTTGATTCTCCCCTCGATCGTCTGCCGCCCGAGGCACGCGAAAGATACGGACACGCACAGCGCGAAAATTATCATCGCGCCAAAATGGCTCAGGTGGATGCCGGACCCGAACATTCAGGATTTCCGCCCGCAAGCGATCCGGTAGGCGTCTATGACGCCAAGCAAATTCACCACTCCCGCGGCCGCCAGAAACCGCGTGCCATAATCTCCTGCAGCGCGCGATACGTCGGCACCGGAAGCCTCCAGCCAGCGCGGCAAAAAATAGAACACGCCCGAGCAGGCGTCTGCCACGAAGCCCAGCGCACCGAAAGGATCGCTCGAACGCGTGCTGAATACTTCTCCGCGCATTCCGTATCCCGCCACGGCAAGTCCGGCCACCGCGAGGAAAATGAAGATCGCACGGCCCCAGCGCCGTAGCAGCAAATGTCCAAGCCCCGGCACTGCCCACGCGGCAATCGCCACCAGTAATGCGATGGCCGGAAGCGTATCGTTTCTTTTTTGAATCAAAGGAGCGTCGATTGCCATCGGTCAGCCAAGCAAGGGCAGGATCTCTTCCTGGACGGCGCCTGTCACACGCGCCTCGCGTTCACCCACGTACACATCCACCTCGCTGCGAATGCCGAATTCGGGCATGTAAATGCCCGGCTCGATGGAGAAGCACGTGCGCGCCACGATCTTGCGGTCGTCGCGCGTTTCGAGGCTGTCCATGTTGGCGCCATTGCCGTGGACATCCTGGCCGATGCTATGACCGGTTCGGTGCACGAAATATTTCGCGTAGCCGGCCTTTCGAATCACCTCGCGGGCCGCGCGGTCCACTTCCCAGCCGTGAATGGTGCGCCCGTGCGCCACTGCTTCGCGGACATATTCGACAGCGCGATCCCTTGCGGCTCGAACGATGCGGAAAATCTTCGCATATGTCTCCGGGACGCGAGCGCCGAGGTAGCCGACCCACGTGATGTCGTAATAAACGCTACCCGGCCGGTCGCATTTCGCCCAGACATCGAGCAGCAGCAGGTCTCCGGCTCGAATCGGGCGCGATCCAATCGGCTTCGGCTCGTAATGAGGGTTGCCGTTGTTCGGTTGCACCGCCGCGATGGGCGGCTCGGCCGAGGTAAGCCCGTTCGCACGGAATTGCCCGACCATCCACGTTTGCAGCTCGGCTTCCGTGATGGGCCGGCCGTCGCGCACCATGGCCGCGGCGCGTTCAAACGCGACCCGCGTGATGCGGTCCACGATCTCGCCGGCTTCCAGATGCGATGCGAGCTGTTCGGGCGTCCACGCCGCCTCGAATTTCTGCACTAGGTCCGCCGACGTGACGACGCTCTTCTTCAGCTTCCGGATCAGCTCAATCGTCCCGGCGTCCACCAATCCGATGTACGGGATTCTGTTTTCGGGCGAATACTGCATGGCGATTTTCCGTGCGCCGGAAAGCAGCTTTCGCAATTGCTTCTGCAACTCTTCCCAGCCGGCATAAACTTGCGTGCGTCCTGTGAGCGAATCGAGAGCACCCTGTTCGATCTTGTGAACTAATTTTCGCGGTTCGCCGCGCGAGGGAATGAAATAAAACCACCGCCGCGTCGCCATCCCGTTGTCGCCCAGGCCGAGAATGCGGCTCGCGATCGGGTCGCGATGGTGATGATCGTAGAAGAGCCAGCCGTCCATCTTGCTGGCCTTCAACTCCGCTTGGATCGCTTTAATGTCTGGCACGTCACCGATTCTAACAGCCGATAGCAAGTCGTTCAAACACTCGGCGAAGAACCGCGCAGGTTATTCAGCGCCGTTCCATTGTCGCTCTTGTGGAACTTTTTCTACTTGTCAGCGTCTCTTATGTGAGAATCGGTCCAACATTAACCGATGGTCAAGACCGAAAGACATAGATGAAGACGAAACGAACGATTTTGAGTTTGATGGCAATAACGGGAGTCCTGCTCTGTGCGGCTCGTCCGTCCTTCGCCCATCATTCCCGCGCGATGTTTGATGTCGCCAAGAATATTACCTACAGTGGCGTCGTAGCGGAGTATCGGTTGGAGAACCCGCACAGCCACATTATCATCACGGTTGACTCAGACGCGAAGGACCCATCCGCTGTCGGGACGTGGGATATCGAGGCTTCGAGCGTTAGCATCATGGTCAGTGAGGGCTGGGATCGCATGACATACAAGCACGGCGACCCAATTACAATTGTTGCGCACCCAATGAAGAATGGTTCCAAGGGTGCCTTGCTGTTCTACGCAATTAAGCCGGATGGCACGCGGCTGTATCGCGCCCAGCATCGCTACGCTTCGGAAGTAGAATAGCGCCACCGTGCCGCTCGCAAACTGACCTTCGATCGACGCTGGAAGCTCTTGTTTCAACCGCGCGGTCTTCGTACAATGCCTCACTCCCCAACTATTTCCCATGCCCTCTTCAGCTAAGACTCCACTTACGAAAAACCAGGTTCGCGGCTTTTGGGCCTCCTGGGCCGGATGGGCGCTCGACGGCATGGATTCGTTCATCTATGCGCTGGTTCTGGTCCCGGCGATGCGCGAGCTTTTGCCCAAGTCGGGCATTTCAGCCACTCCGGCCAACACGGGCTTTTACGGCGGCCTGTTGTTCGCACTTTTTCTCGTGGGATGGGGACTGGCGCTCGTCTGGGGGCCTGTGGCCGACCGATTTGGCCGCGTGCGCACCCTGGCGCTCACGATCCTTTGTTACTCGCTGTTCACATTCCTGGCGGCTTTCGGTCACAACATCTGGGAAGTCGCCGTCTGCCGGCTGCTCGCCGGGGTCGGAATCGGTGGCGAGTGGGCTATGGGAGGCACGTTCGTCGCGGAAGAGTGGCCCGAGGATCGCCGCAAGATGGGCGCGGCCTACATGCACACCGGGTACTATTTCGGGTTCTTCCTGGCGGCGCTTGCGAATCACTTTGTCGGCGAACACTACGGCTGGCGCCCAATGTTCATGATTGGCGGGGCTCCCGCGATTTTGATCGGGTTGATTCTTTACAGCGTTCGCGAGCCGGAGCGCTGGAAGGCCCGCGCCAAACGAGTTGCAAGCCCATTCGTGACGATTTTCAAGCCCGAGTACCTCCGGCGTACTCTGCTGAACTCCGCGTATGTTTTGATCTCGATCATCGGATTGTGGGCCGGCACTGTGTACGTCCCCACGGGAGTCAACGAGATCGCCGGCCGCATGCATCTGGCCGCCGGGCTCGGACCGAAACTGGCCACCTACGCCACGATGGTGCTTTCGTTCGGCACAATCGTCGGCTGCCTTCCCATTGCATGGATTGCCGAGAGGCTCGGACGCCGCCTGACGCTGGGTGTCTATTTCGTGATCATGGCGATTTCCATCAGCACGAGCTTCGGGCTGGCTTTCTATCTCGCCCAAAACGCGATGACCTGGTTTTTTATCGGCATGTTCTTCCTTGGAATCGGCGGCGCAAACTTTGCCATGTACACGCTCTGGCTGCCGGAGCAATATCCGACCACGTGCCGCGGCAGCGCCTTCGCATTCGCCACATCCGTTGGCCGGTTTGTGGGCGCCGGATTTTCGTTCATGGTTGGCGCGGGCGTCGCGCACTTTCATACCATCGGCATCCCCGTGGCGCTCACGGCGATTCCTTTCATCCTTGGTCTATTCCTGCTGCCATTTGGTTTGGAAACGACCGGCCAGCGCCTTCCGGATTAGCTGCCGGCTGTTGACGTATCCGCGTATTCGCGATTTCGCAGGAGCATCTGAAACTATTGGTTCTAGCGGACCGTAGTCATTGTACGAAGCAGCCGACTGTCTTTTCGTAATAGGGAATTCATGGACGCGATAGCGCTCGAGAACGTAACGAAGTCGTATGAATCCGTGACTGCTGTCAGTGGAGTGAACCTCCGCGTGCGCCAGGGAGCTGTTCTTGGCCTGCTGGGCCCCAACGGCGCCGGCAAGACAACCACTATCCGCATGGTGATGAATATCCTGGTGCCCGACGAGGGCTCGATCCACGTTCTCGGCAAACCGGTCAGTGACGAGACCCGGGAATCAATCGGCTATCTGCCGGAAGAACGGGGCCTCTATCCGCGTATGCAGGTGCGGAAGTTGATCGTCTTTCTCGGAGCGCTCCACGGGCTTTCCGAGGCCGAAGCCGATCGCCGCGCGCGCGAATGGCTGGACCGCTTCGAGCTCGGCGAATGGTCCGAGAAAAAGGTCAATGAGCTTTCGAAGGGGATGCAGCAGAAGGTGCAGTTTATTGCGTCCGTCATCCACCGGCCGCAACTCGTGATCCTGGACGAACCGTTCTCCGGTCTCGATCCCGTAAATGCCGCGACGGTGAAGGACATCATGCTCGAGATGCGCGACAAGGGTTCGACGATCATCCTTTCGACGCACCGCATGGAGCAGGTCGAGAAAATGTGCGATTCCATCTGCCTGATAAATCACGGCCGCAACGTACTCGACGGCGATTTACGCGCGATCAAACAGTCCTACGGTAAGAACACCTTGCAGATCGAGTTCACCGGATCTGACAGCTTCCTCAATCATCCTGCGGTCGCCGCCATTAATCGCTTTGCTTCGGGCGTTGAAGCCAAACTCAAGCCTGGCTCCGATCCGCAGGAAATCCTGAAAGCTGCCGTGCAATCCGGCGCGCAAATCACCCGGTTCGAGCTGATCGAGCCTTCACTCAGCGATATCTTTATCGAGAAAACTGCCCATGCGTAAAATCTGGCTAATCATCAAGCGCGAGTACGTGACGCGGGTCAAGACGAAGGGTTTTGTGATCACCACGCTGATCGTGCCTCTCTCCGGGATTCTTACCGTGGCGCTCATCGTGTTTATTGCGAGTCATGGGTCGGACCATAACGTGCGGCTCGTGATCGTGGACAACGCAGGCGGGCTGGCCGAATCAACGGCAGCAAGACTAAAGGGCGTACTTTCGAACGGCAAACCGGAGTTCACCATCTCCGAGTCCATTGATCGCCCAGCTTCGCTCGATGACGTTCAGCAGGGTCTGCGAGCACGCATCAATTCGGGGGCCCTCGATGCATATCTTGTCATTCCCGGCGATCTCAGCCAGCCTTTTGAATTGCACACCAAGAACCCGGGCAATTTCGCGCTGCTTGGCCCGCTGTCAAACGCCGTGAATCAGACGTTGATCGAAGCGCGCTTGCGCGCCCGCGGCATCCACGTGGACGATGTCAGCGAACTCGCTCGCGGCGCGGACCTGGAGGTCATCAAGGTCAGTCAAGCCGGAGAATCGGTCGAAAGGGGTCAAACACTCGGCGTTGGCGTCGGCCTCGTGATTCTGCTGTACATGTCGTTGCTGATATACGGCATTACCACGATGCGATCCGTGCTCGAGGAAAAGACCAGCCGCACGATGGAGGTGCTCATTTCGTCGGTGCGACCCGTTCAACTTCTCGCCGGGAAAATTCTCGGCGTGGCCGGGGCGGCCTTCACGCAATTCCTGATCTGGATCGTTTCACTCGGCCTGCTTCTCACGTATGGCGCGGTCATGGCTACGATGTTCAACCCCGGTTCTTCGTTTCCGAAGATCCACGTTCCCGTTTCGCTGCTCATATGGGCCGGAGGTTTTTTCATGGGCGGCTATTTTCTCTACTCCGCAATGTTTGCCGCGATCGGGTCGGCATGCTCCTCCGAGGAAGACGCCCAGCAGTTGCAATGGCTCGCCATGGGCCCACTGGTTTTCACCATGATGATCTACTGGACGGTCCTCGCCGATCCCGCATCCAAGGCATCGTTTGTACTTTCCGAGATTCCTTTCTTCGCGCCTGTGCTGATGCCCCTGCGGATTTCCGTCCAGGCTCCGCCGTTTTGGCAGGCTGCCCTTTCGATAGTCCTGTTGCTTATCACGACGGTCGGCGCGATCTACGCATCGGCGAAGATCTACCGCATCGGCGTACTGATGTACGGCAAGAGGCCCACGCTCCCCGAACTTATCCGCTGGCTTCGATATTCGTAGGAAAATCAGTGGCTAGTGACGAGTGACTAGTGGCTAGAACCCAGCGAATTTGACCCTCGCATTTGTGTGTCACTTTGTGGGTGCCGCTTTTGTTTGTTTTCAATGACATACAGGGGAAATTACTTGGCATGGTGTGTCACCTAATTTGTCATGAGTGAGTGGTGATTGGTGGCGAAGCGCAAGGCGGGGCCTCGACGTCGGATCCTTTCGAGACTGGGGTAGTTCCTTGATGAGCAAAGTCGCAAGAGCACAGACAGGAGTGTCTGTGCCACCAAAGCGAAACCTCTCAGCTCGCGATGTTCGCTACCAGATCGCAGAGAGATCCCTCGGCTCCCTGCGTTCGCTCGGGATGCCGATGCTGGTCGCGTCGTCATTTTCAAAGAGCTTTCGGTTCTCGTCCAGAGAGCGGACGACATTTGCTCGTCGTCAGTACGCTGGCACATTACCGAGCGCGAATCTACTGGCCGTTCGTGCAACTTTCGTTCAGGTTGCCTTTCTTGAATTGTTTTGCGAGATCGCTGATCTTCAGAGGGTTGGGTCGCACGTCGGCGTGAAGATTATCGGGACTTCGAACTGATCGGGGAATCCTCCGCCCTCATCGGAGACCAGTTTGAATCTCCAGGCGCGCACGGCGTTGACTGCGCGTTTGTCGAGCTCGGGCGACAGCGAACTCGCGACATGTATCTTTCTGACTTTGCCGTCGCGGTTAACGGAAACTGAAAGCTTCATAGTGCCAGCAATGCCGGCTCTTAGTTCACTCTCGGGGTAGCCCGGCAGGGAGACCTCGAAATCGTAATCCGCTGACACCGTGTTGCCTTTCTTCGAGTGAAACCAACCTCCGGCTGCTACTTCGCCAAGGTCTGCTATCGTTGCAGGGCATGGTTTCGGATGGCCCCAAGAAATCTCAACGATTTGTACGAAAGGCGCCGAGGGAGGCGGCTCAAATGTCCACAGCCTGGAAGCTGCGACCGCCGATTCGTAAACTTCGGACGGCCTACTGACCGCTTCGGAGCCGATCACCTTGCCCTCGGCGTTGACAGTGATTCTAAGCGCGAGCTTTCCTTCAATTTTGGCGGCGTCTCCGGGAGGCCAGAAAGGAGGCATATAAACCGCTTTCAGCTCGGAAGAGCGATTGGAAGAGGTCTCGTTCGTTTGCGACGCTGCAAGGCCGGAGGTCTGGGCCAATGAAGTACTGGCGAGAAGCAGAGGGAACGCGGCGCCGATCAGCCAATGAATGCCAAGCTTCATGGTGCATTTCTCGATTGCCTTGATTGTACGATAAGTAATCCGAAACGGCGAGTTGCGGTGGGCGGGAAATCGGTTGTGTCGGGCGCGAGGTGAGAATACGATGCGCCTCGGGGAATAATGCCGCAGTGCAGAGCAACGGTTTGGTGGGGGCACTGAGATGAAAATTTCACAGAATAGTTTCATGGCGGCTCTGTTTTGGGCGACGCTCGCATTCGCAACGGCGGCGCAGCCAACTCTCGCGCGTGCGGCGGGCCAGCAAGATCAGGCGCAGCAGGCGCCCGCGCCGAAGCAACTGCCGCGGGACGGATTTCCGGTGGGTCCGTCGGCGAAGATTTTGAGTTTCGCGGCGAGCGCCGCGTCCATCCAAGCGGGCCAGTCCGTGACACTGAAGTGGGAAGTGATTAACGCGGACCGAATCGAGCTCGATCAGGGAATTGGAATCGTGGCGACACGCGACAGCCGCACGGTCAAGCCTGCCTCAACTACAACCTATTCGCTATTGGCAAAGGGCGCCAACGGCACAGGGAGCGACACGCGAGCGGTGACCGTGACGGTCACGGGTTCATCGGCAGCGGCCGCGAGTGCTCCTGACACTGCCGCAGCCGTAGGTCGCCCGGCGGTCAGCGAAGAGACGATGCGCGGGCCCGCGCCGCGGATGCCGGACGGAAAACCAGACCTCAACGGGCTATACATCGCGCCGTATCATTCGATCAAGACAGTCGGGGAGATCAAGCTGAAGCCGGGCGCGGAAAATTACAAGGTGGGCCCGGAATATACATTCTCACTCGGAGAAGTCTGCCTGCCGCGAGGCGTACCGGACACGATCGGCGAGCCGTATCCGATACAGATCGTACAGACGCCGAAGCAGGTGGTGATTCTGTATGAGGCGGGCGACTATTTTCGCGTGATTCCAACTGACGGGCGCGATCATCCGAAGGATCTTGATCCAACGTGGATGGGGAATTCGGTGGGGCACTGGGAAGGAGACACGCTGGTAGTGGATGTGATCGGCGTGAACGACAAAGTAGGAGTAGGCGAGTACCGGCACACAACGGCATATCACCTGGTCGAGCGGTTTGAGCGCACGAGGTACGACACGCTGAAATATTCGGCGACGATTGAGGATCCGAATGTCTTTGCCGAGCCCTGGACGGAAGCGGGTACGTTCACGCTGCATCCCGAATGGGACATTCAGGAGTACATCTGCGAGGAAAATAATCACGACTACAAGAAATTGTTCGAGCAGTACAAAAAGTAGCTGAAGCGGTTCTTCTATGGGGTTTTGGCCCCAGCGCGTGTGTCGAGGTTGATTCCGCCGGCAATGCGCTGGCGGTTTTCGCTGACAAGCGAGTCCTGCCTGCGGGGCGCGCTATTCAGGCCGTCGAGATAAGCGGCGATACCGCGATAGAGGCCTTCGGCGACGCGCTGACGCTGAGCGCTTTCAAGCAGCAGGCTTTCGTCGCGCGCGTTGCTGACGAATGAAATCTCCGAAAGAATCGCGGGCATTTTGGCGCCGGTCAGCACGATAAAGGGCGCCTGCTTGACGCCTCGGTTCGTTTCGCCGCGGCTGACGAGCTGGAGGCGCGACGACAGCGCATCCTGAATCCGCTCCGCAAGCTGCTTTGACTCCGACGTTTTTTCGTTGCGCGCGATTTTCTGGAGCAGGCTGGGCAGATCGTGCAGCGCGGAGACTCCAAGCGCATTCTCGCGCGTGACGAGTTGCATCGTTTCTGGCGAGGACGAAAGATTCAGGTAGTAGGTTTCGACGCCGCGCACATCGTGGATATCGCTGGAATTGGCGTGAATCGAAACGAACAGGTCGGCGTTGGCGTCGTTGGCAATGTCGGTGCGGCGCTCGAGCGCGACAAACCTATCATCCTTCCGCGTATAGACCACCTCGGCGCCGGAGATATTGCTTTCGATCAGCTGGCCCAAGCGCATCGCGACGTCGAGGCACAAATCCTTTTCGAGCAGGCCGTGCGGGCCCATCGCGCCGGTATCCGATCCGCCGTGGCCGGGGTCAATGGCGATGCGGTTGATTTTGAGACCGAGGGCGCGAGCGAGCGACCGGGAACCGCTCGTAAGCGCAGCGCCTGGAAGCGCGGAGGGTGTGGTCGAGGCGCTGTTCTGAGGCCCGGTGGGATTGGCGCCGCCGGGCACCGGCTGCGCGTGAACGTCAATCACCAGGCGATCCGGATCGGTCACCACTTGCGCGGAATAATATTTGGCGCCGCTCGCATCGAGGACCACGCGAACCACATCGTCAGTGTTTTGCGCTGCCCGCACCCATTTGAGCAAGCCGTTGTCGCTATCGGTCGGAGTAATCCGTGTGGAGGCCGCGGGGCCGAGGCGCGCGTTGCGCAGATCGAAGTAAATGCGGTCGGGCGAGCCGATGCGCGCGGATTCAAATTGGACCGGGCTGCTCAGCAGCACGACGACTCGTGCATCGTCTTTTCCATTCACAGCCTGGATTGAGGCGACAACCGGAGTGCCTTGCTCTCGTGACATAAGCGCGGCGATCTGTTCTTTCTCCGATGAGTCCACATCAAGGGAACGCGCGGGGAAAGCGACAGTGCCAATGTTGGCGGCCGCGGACCGGCGAGGCGCGAATGAGGCGGCGGCCGAGTACATGCTACCGCGCAACGAGTGAAGCAGTTCTCCGCGCAAGATGAGCGGTGTGACAGCGGCCCCAGCGAGCACGGCAGCCACCAGGCTACCGGTCCACAGCTTTCGGCCGCGCGGGCGCGTCACCGATAGCTCGTTGTACGTAAGCGGAGAAGGAGCCGGGACATCAGCGTCGGCTACCCGAGCTGTTTCGGTGGTGGCAGTTTCGCGCGATGATTCCGGCGTGGCGGCCGGAACTGGTTCCGGCTTAGCCGCCGTCAAAAGGTCCAATTTATGAGCAGCTTTCTCGACAATCTCCGGCGTCACCGTGCGGGAGCCTTGTGCATGAGCTTCGAGCAACGCGTTGTAGCAGATGCGATTGATGCTTCGCGGCACTCCACGGCTTTGCGCCGCGATCAGAGCCAAAGCATCCTGGTCGAAAATTGCGTGCTCGGAGTTGCCAGCGACTTTCACGCGATGGCGGATATAGGCCGCAGTCTCCTCGGGTGAAAAAGGCTCGAGGTGCTGCACAACGGTGATGCGCTGGGCAAGCTGCGCGAGTTGCGGCTGGGCCAGCTTGTCGGCGAGCTGTGGCTGCCCGGCGAGGACGATCTGGAGCAGTTTCGTGTTTTCTGTCTCGAAATTCGAAAGCATGCGGATGGTTTCAAGCACTAAGTTATCGAGGTTTTGTGCTTCATCAACGATCAGGACGAAACGCTTGCCCGCAAGCAGCTCGGCAAACAATATTTCGTTGAGCCTCTTGTGCATGGCCACGAGTCCCATGCCGGTGGAATCAACGCCCAGCTCGCTGAGCAGATACTGGAAAAATTCGCGGGAGTCGCACTGCGTTTGGAAAAGGTACGCGCCGCGCGCCTTGTCGCGCATGCCTTCCAGAACCTGGTAAAGAAGAGTCGTTTTGCCCATGCCGGGCTCGGCGATCAGGGCGAGAAATCCGCGGCCCTCCATGATTCCATTGGTTAGCGCGTCGAGTGCCTCACAGTGCGTGCTGCTCGGGAAGAGGTAAGCCGGGTCGGGTGTGACGCCGAACGGCTGCTGCCGCAGGTTGAAATACTCGAGAAACACTGACGCAACCTCCATTGCCCGTGCGAGGACCGACGAACTTATCGGTGCGAGGTGCGCGCTTCGGATTGCAACACGCCCAAGGCACACGAACCTATACAGGAAGCGAACGCTGAGTCGTTGAGCGGGGTGAACGGCGCGCGTCGGCCTGACTGCCTACTCTACAGCCGGAGCGGCTGCGCGCGCAACGCTTCTGCGCTGTGGGTGGTGCGTAAACCCACTAACGCGCTATACAGCCCCTTTGTCGCGGACACCGAAAAGCGCCGTGCCGACGCGGATTTCAGTCGCGCCTTCTTCGATTGCGACTTCGAAGTCGTGGCTCATGCCCATGGAAAGCGTTGGCACGGGTCTTCCAAGGCGCCGGCTGAGCTGATCGCGCAGTTCGCGCAGCTTCCGGAAATGAGGGCGCGCTTGGTCGCTGTCGTCGGAGTATGGCGGAATCGCGAGCAGGCCGTGCAAGTCGAGATGCGCGAGAGCTGAGATACCTTCGGCGAGGGCGGGCAAATCTGCTTCGGTGACGCCACTCTTCGTTGTCTCGCGCCCCAAGTGGACTTCGATCAATATTGGCAGGCGCTTCTCCTGATCTTCGGCCGCCAATTCCAGCTTTTGCGCCAGCGCAAGGCTGTCCACGGAATCCACGTGGTCGAAAAGCTGCGCCGCCCGCTTGGCTTTATTGCTTTGCAGATGTCCGATCAGGTGCCAAGTGGCATCCAGGTGCGCGAGCTTCGGCTGCTTCGCCTCGAATTCCTGCACGCGATTTTCGCCGAAGTCGCGCAAGCCCGCCTCGTATGCCGCGCGAATTGCTTCCGCCGGGAAAGTCTTCGACACGGCGACGAGAGTGATCTCGTCAGCGCGGCGCCCAGCACGTTCGGCCGCGCGTGCCATCCTCTCGCGAACGTGCGCGAGATTCGCACCGATTGCACTGATTTGCTCCGGCATCGCCGCGATTCTAGCATGGCGATACGAACCACTAGTCACGAGTCGCTCGCGGCTGCTAAACTGGGCCTCAATTCCATGCCTGTCCGCGGAAAGTTCATCGTTCTCGAAGGGATTGACGGTTCCGGGAAACGCACGCAGATCGAGGCGCTCGCCCGTGAATTGAGTCGCCGGGGAACGACGCTTTCGCAGGTCAGCTTTCCCAACTACAACGGTTTTTTCGGCAAGCTCGTGGCGCAATTCCTGAACGGCGAATTCGGCCCGCTGGCCGCGGTGGATCCCCATTTTTCGGCGCTGCTGTATGCGGGGGACCGCCTGGAATCGAAACCCGCCATCGAATTGGCGCTCGCTGCGGGGAAGATTGTGCTCGCGGATCGTTACGTTGCTTCGAACCTGGCGCATCAAGGAGCGCGCGTGGCGCGCGAGAAGCGCCCTGAATTTCTCGCGTGGCTAAAGCAGCTTGAATATCAGGTCCACGCGCTTCCGGCTGAGGATCTGGTGATCTATCTGCGCGTGCCAGTCGCCGAGGCTCATCGCCTCGTGGGCCACAAAGGCGCGCGGGAATACACGAAATCGCGGCGCGATTTGCAGGAGGCCGACATCGCTCATCTGGAAGCCGCGTCGCAGGTCTATGACGAACTGGCGCGGCAGCCGAACTGGATCGCGATCGAGTGCTTCGATCGCGCATCGGGTAGGCTCCGCGAGCCTGCGGACATTCACGTGGAGATTGTCGCGGCGGTCGAAGCGCGCACACACACGGCGGTTCAGGCGAACGGGTAGGCAACTCAGGTAAGCGATTCAGGTAAACAAATGGGCTTCGACGAATTTCTCGGCAATCAGCGCATCGTCAGCGCGCTGCGCGGCATGCTCCGGCGCGAACGCGTCCCCAACGCGTTGCTTTTCACCGGAGCGCGCGGCATCGGCAAATACACGCTGGCGCGAATGTTCGCGCAGGCGGCGAATTGCGAGCGCCTGAAGGACGATTTCTGCGGCGAGTGCGCTTCCTGCGTACGGATCGCGCGGCTCGCCGATCCGGCGCCTCTGGTGGAAGCGGGCCTCGCCGAACGGGGCGAATCCGCCGACACGGCGGCGGTCGAGCGCACGCCCCTGATTTTGGAGACGCATCCGGATGTATGGCTGATCGTTCCCGATCCGGTGCGGCTACGCAATCCCGTAGCCCGGCCGATGATCCGCGTGGGACAATTGCGCGCGGTCCAGCGCGCGGCCTATTTCAAGCCTCAGGGCCGACGGCGTGTCTTCATTCTCGACGGCGCCGATACGATGCGGTGGAACGACGCCGATCTGTTCCTCAAGATCCTCGAAGAGCCGCCTGAATCCGCCACGCTGATCTTGCTGGCAGCCTCGCCTGATGCGCTGCTGCCGACAATCCGCTCGCGATGCCTGCAGTTCCATTTCGCGCCAGTGCCGGCTGCGGACATCGAGACGTTTCTGAGGGATCGGTCGGACGCGAAGCCCGCGGAGCGGAAATTGGCCGCGCAACTTTCCGCCGGCAGCCCGGGCGCGGCGCTCTCAGTCGACCTGGAGGAATCGGCCCGGCTCCGCAAAAGCGTGCTCAGCCTGCTCGATCGAGCTGTAACCGGGGAGAAATATGGCGAGATTTTCGCTGCGACTGCTCAGCTTTCGAAGCAGGAGCAGGAATCATTTGAAAACATTCTCGCGCTGTTTTATAGTCTGCTTACAGACCTGCTGGAATCCTCGGAGGGCTCCAAGAGCAGTCTCCTTCGCAACCCTGACCTGCGAAAGGAAGTTGAGGTCCTGAGCAAGAAAATCAATTGGGAGTGGGTTCTGCGGGCCACACGTGGCTTGGACACGCTCGAAGGCCGGATGCGCCGCAATATCGGCCGCCAGTTGGGTCTGGATTCGCTGGTCACCTCTCTTAGTATTCGGTAAGGCCCCGGGCCAACCTGATTTTCTTGGGAAATTGTTGCAACCGATTGTCCGCATACGTAGTCATATAAGGTAGCCAGCTACTGAGGAGCTCCCATGGTGAACCGCAAGCTGTTCCGACCAGCTCTCACCGACATGAAGGAACAATACGTCGCGCCGCGGCAGTCGCAGCCCGCACCGCAGTCCGCCCCGCCGCCACGGAAGAAGCCCGCTCCGCCGGACCAGACGTTCGCCGAGAATTTTTATTACGTGAAACAGATGCAATCGCGAACGCCCGTGTCGGTGGTACTGACGGACGGCGAAGTCCTTCACGGAACCGTCGAATGGTACGACCGAGATTGCATCAAGCTCACGCGCTTCGGCAGCCCCAATCTGCTCATTTACAAGCACTCCATCCGATACCTTTATAAAGACGGCGACGACGCGGCTTTGGGCGGCACGAACGGGCAGTAAGCGGCGCACAATTTCGCCATGGACCTCGTGAAGGTAAGCCCCCTCGCGTCGCTGTTAGCTGTGATTCCCATTACGAACCACGCTCCGCCGTTCGTGCAAGCGCCAAAACCATGAAAATCGGGATTACCTGCTATCCGACGTATGGCGGCTCCGGCGTGGTCGCTACCGAACTAGGCATCGAACTCGCGGCTCGTGGGCACGAAATTCATTTCATCAGCTACGCGATGCCCATCCGGCTAACCGGAGCAAGCGAGCGAATATTTTTTCACGAGGTTGAGGTCACCACATACCCGCTGTTCGATCATCCGCCTTACACGCTGGCGTTGGCGACGAAGATGGGTGAGGTCGCCGAGCAGGCATCGCTCGACCTGCTTCATGTCCACTATGCGATTCCGCATTCGGTGAGCGCGCTGCTGGCGCGCATGATGGCTTCGCCAAGGCGGTTGCCGTTCATCACCACACTTCATGGCACCGATATCACGCTTGTCGGCAGCGATCGCAGCTATCTGCCGATCACGCGCTTTTCGATCGAGCAGAGCGACGGCGTGACGGCTATCTCGAATTACTTGCGTGATCGCACGCTGAGGGAATTTGAAATTAAGCGGCCCATTGACGTGATTCCGAACTTCGTAAACTGCGACCTTTACAAGAAATGCGACAACGAAGCGGCCCGCGCGCGCTGGGCGCCCGGCGGCGAGCCGATCCTGATGCACCTCTCGAACTTCCGTCCAGTGAAACGCCTGACCGACGTCATCGAAATCTTCGCGCTCGTCCGCGAAAAGATTCCCGCCAAGCTCGTGCTCATCGGCGACGGTCCCGATCGTGGCGCTGCCGAGTACATTGTCCGGAAAAAGCGGCTCACCAAGGACGTGTTTTTCCTTGGCAAGCAGGATCGCGTACACGAAAAATTGGGAGTTGCCGATCTATTCCTGCTGCCGAGCGACGAGGAATCCTTCGGACTTGCGGCTTTGGAAGCGATGGCCTGCGAAGTTCCCGTGGTGGCGACGAACGTAGGTGGCTTGCCGGAGGTGGTGAAGCACGCTGTGGACGGCTATCTTTTCGAGCCGCGCGACGTGCATACAGCCGCGAAATACGCGCTGGAGATTCTGACTCGGCCGGATCGCGGCCGGATGATGGGGCAAATGGCTCGTACCGACGCTCGCGCCAAGTATTGCTCGAACGATATTATTCCGCTCTACGAGGCGTACTACGAGAAAATCCTGAATTCGGCAGCGTCTTCGGAGCGCACATAGCGCGATGGCGCGGCTGGCGCCCGTTCCTTATCCCTGCGGCTCTTTCTTCTTTTGAAAATGGCGGCGAATATCGGGCCAGAATTCCTTCAACACGTTGGAGACTCCATCCCACATGATGTCCGTGCCCCATACGCTCATGGTGTTCGAAAACGTGCGCTCTTGGACCGGATGGTACGCGTTGGAAATTCCCGCAGCGACCAGGTTTCCCGCAATCTCGGAATAATTGAACCCGTGGCTGCCGTCATCGTTGCGGGTCACAAAAAGGCGGCTAATCGAATACAGGCTGCGGTGCATGATGCTGCCGCTGCCCAATTGAAAGTATCGGGGATCCTGGTGGAGCATGGAAGGAAATGCCGAAGTCGTCATCAACGTACCGAATAGGGCGTCGCCGTAAGCAGTGCCGTATCTGGCGCCGTACCCTCTCATGCCCTGGCCGTATTCCGGATCGCTATTCTGAGCCTGCCCGATCAGAGCTTCGAGGCCGATGAACGGGAAAGTGACCGGGTCGAGCATGCTGTCCGCCGTAAGCTTGAATTTATCTTTTACCGTGAGCGGTCCGAACTCGTGTTCGGTCTCAACCGTGGCGAAGTTCGGGAGCACGCCGAGAAGCCGGTCTTTGTTGACAGTGTTTTGCCCCTGTCCGAAGAGTGCAGCGCTGGTCTTGTCGCTGGAGGCGCTTCCCGCTGGAGATTGGCTGGTAGAGGGACCCGCGGAGGGAGTCTCAGGTGGAGTCACGGATGCACTCGCCGGTGGAGGTGCCGATTGTTGCTCTTGCGCCCCGGCCGTAGCGGCTGAGAGGCACATCATGGCCGCAATGACGCCAAGGGCAAACCTGGGCGGGTGCCTCAGTGTGAGATGCATTGGTACTGATTATCCCCTAGGGCGAGCGTGCGCGGGTGCAGCTTAAGAGCTGGCGTTTCCAGGTCGGTTCCTTGATCTCTACAATGATTCCTGTTGGCGGGAACGAAAGTTCCGAATCTTTCCGGTATTCCAAACGCCAGAGGCGAGACGAAATCGCGAAAACAGAAGGCCCGCTTTGCAGCGGGCCTCTAGGAGAGAAAGCTCTACGGCCAATGCGCGGATGGCTTTCGAACTCTACCCCGGTTGGAAGTCTAGAGGGCAGGTGGGGTCATGTCAAGAATGAAAGCGGAACGCGAGCGGTGGATAAGTGGCCTAAATCAGCGGAAAATACGCAATGCCACGCGATCCGGCAAGTTTTTATCTACAGGATTCGCCGTCGCGGTTGGGGCGCTATACCCGTAGAAGTCATCGGAGTTGATCGGTTTGCTGCCGAGCCCGAGCTGCAGAACCTGCAGATGGCGTTTGGTGTCGAATATTTTTCCTGGCATCAGGCGCTTCACAACCAGGCGCAGTCCACCGAAAGAAATTCCGGCAATCAGCGCGAACATGCAGATCGTGCCGGCGCCGATGATCGAGCCGACGATCATCATCCCGATGCTGGGTTCCTTGAATTGGAACGTCGGCTCATTCCAGCTCCGGTCGGTCTCCAACTGGATCTGGTTTAGCAATGCGTTCGCTTCGGTCTGGCTGGACGCGCCGGCTACGATTGCCAACAGAGTCGCCGAGCGCTTGGCATACAAAGCCGGCGAACCGACGGCCAGATTCGCGCTATTCACATTGAAATTTTTCTGCAGCCCCTCAAGTTGACGCTCGGCAAGCTGATCGGTGGGGAAGTCAACCAGCAACAAAGTCGCGTCATGCCCGCCGAGCCGATAGTGCGCAAGCTCAGCTTCCGCATGGCTCTGAAATCCGACCGAATTACCGAGGCCACCGGGGAAAAGCTGATCCAAGGTCTGAGGACCAAGGACGTAACGGTCGGTCTTCTCGATCATGTTTTTCTGAGGAAGGTACTCGCCCAGGACCGGCAGAGCCCCGCCGTGGGCTTTCGGTTCGACTGAAGCCACCAGCGCCCTTAGTTGCGGTTCGATCTTCACGAGGTCCTTGCCGCGGACGTCGAGCACCAGATCACCCACGAGCGCTAGCGCTCGATCGCTCGAAATCGAGGAATGATCGGTCAAATTCGCCCGCGCCATTTCGGGCGTTCGCAGATAGGAATAGAGACCGTATGCGCCACTCGGGTCCTTCATTTGATAGACCGCGACTTCCAAAGCCTCCGCGCCGCGGGCAAACCTATCGGAATCAAACCAAACGTAACCATATTCGTTCACGATCTGTTTGTCAGAAGTCAGCGGATAGACGGATACGCTAGGCAACCCGGTTCTAGTCCAACCCTCGAAGGACTGCGGCAGGATCTGTTGGGCGTGTGCCGGCCACGCGGCCGAGCACATTACGGCGATGAACAGTCCTATTACGCGACGCATAATTACCCCTGTCTATTAGACACCGAAAATATTACTTGGGATTCCCGCTAGATGCCACTGTTGCAGGTTCCAGGTGGCCGCCCGAGGTGTGGTTTTCCGAGACGAGCTTTTGCTTGTTATAGGTGAGGCTGTTCAGATTGTCGAGGTAAGTTGCAACGCCGCGGTAAAGGCCGTCAGCGATTCGCTGGCGCTGGTCGGGTTTGCGGAGCAGCTTTTCGTCGCCCGGGTTGCTGACGAACGAGATTTCCGAAAGCACCGAGGGCATATTGGCGCCGATGAGCACCACGAAAGGCGCCTTCTTCACGCCGCGGTTGCGCTCCCCGTGGCTGACCAGCTGCATTCTCGCAGTCAGGGTGTCCTGTATGTCGCTCGCGAGCTCTTTCGATTCCTCGATCTTTTCGTTGCGAGCGATCTTCTGGATCAGGTCCTGCAGATCATGCAGCGACTCCTGCGAATTCGCGTTTTCGCGGGAGGCCACTTCCATGGACTCCGCAGACGTGGCGAAGTTCAGGTAGTACGTCTCAATGCCGCGTGCCGCCGGATCGTTGCTCGAGTTGGCGTGAATCGAGATAAACAAGTCAGCCTTCGCCTCGTTGGCAATCGCTGTCCGCTGCTCGAGCGGAATAAACGTGTCGTCCTTGCGCGTATAGATCACGTCCGCGCCAGGAAGCTTCTGTTCGATCAAAGCGCCCAGGCGCAGCGCGACGTCGAGGCACAGATCTTTTTCCATCAGACCGTGCGGGCCAATGGTGCCCGTGTCGTGGCCGCCGTGGCCGGGATCAATCACGATGCGACTAATTTTAAGGCCCAGCGCCCGGGTCAGAGACCGATCGCCCTCTCGCGTGGGCTTCGGCTCAGGCGGGGGGCCAAGCGCGGCGACGCTAGCAGGAGCCTTCTTGGGAGAAACGGGGCCGACGTTTGCTGCGACCTTGGCTGCGGTTTTCGCGGAAGGCTGCGCGGTGGTGGCGCTCTTTGAGGAATTCACAGTAACGGTTTCGCTGACGACCGCCGGCGAACTAACGGCCGGTTTCTCGGCCGAAACCTTGGAGACCGCCGCGGGCTCGGCCTTTGCGACGGCAACCGGTGCGGGGGCGACTGCAGCTGTTGCGACCGGTTTCGCGTGAACATCAATCACCAGGCGATATGGCTTCGCCAGCAGATACGCCGAGAAATCCTTGGCGCCATCCACATCGAGGACCAGACGGACGACGGTCGGCTTGTTCTGCGCCACGCGAACGGATTTCAGCAGGCCGCTCTGCACGTCAATCGGTTTGGCCGGAAGTTTCGCGCCGAGCTTGGCCTTGTAGAGATCGAAGTAAATTCGATCGGGCGACGCAATTCGCACGGAGTCGTATTTGATCGTGTCATCGAGCGTTACGACGATGTGGGTCGAATCCTCGGCGTTCCAGGTCTGCACGGCAATCACGCTGGGCGTGCCTTTGTCGGAGACGCGGGGATCAACATGCGGGCCTTCGTGCTGGGTATCGGCGACAGGAGTCTGAATGGCTGCGTGGTCGGCAACGTGATCGGCAGCGTGATCGTCTTGCGATCCCCCGGCAATTTCCTTCAGCGCTGCGCGAGCGTCGTTGGCCTTATCCGAGCGCGGGAACCGCTTCAGATATTCCTTGTAAGAAGCTTCCGCATCGGCCGGATTATTCAAATCGTCCTTCTGAATTTGCGCAATGGCGAGCATGGCCTCGCCGCGGTAACGGCTTCCCGGATATTGCTTCAGCAAGAAGTTGTAGGCGTCTATAGCGGATTGAAAATACTTGGAGTCAAAGAGCCGGCCCATCTCCTGATACAGCTCGCCGTCGGCGATCAGAGATGGCGTCACCTCTTCCGCCTGCGTCGAGATCAAATAAACTTTGTGATACGCGGAGACGGTCTGGCGGTAATCGGAAAGCGAACGGTCCTTCTCAAGGTAGCCTTCGAGCATCGTGCGCATCTTGACGGCGTGCTCGAATTGATCGCGGGCATCGGATTTTCGGTCGGCGCGGACAGGTAGAGCGAAACATACCGCGAGCACGGCGGCAATTGCTGCCGCGCACAGAAGTCTTTCAGACCCGCGTTTCCCCCAAGAAGCGATGCGTGTCATTCGTTCGTGAAAACGACCCGGCCATTCGAATCCACTTCGCGGCGAACGGGAGCTTTTGGCGGGCTCCAGGGCGTCGAGCTGCGGCCCGATCCGGGTTGGAAATATGCGTGTGTTACTTTTTGCACGTACCTTTGAGTTTCCGGATACAACGGAACACCACGATATAGATCCACCGCGTGCTCGCCGGCGTTGTATGCCGCAAGCGTCTTCGGCAAATCGCCGTTGTATCGGTCGAGCAGCCATTTCAGGTACGTCGTTCCGCCCTCGACATTCTGTGCCGGGTCGAAGAGATTGCCGACTCCGTAACGCTCTGCGGTCTCCGGAATCAACTGCATCAAGCCAACGGCTCCCTTGCGGGAAACCGCTCGCGGATTCCAGCCGGATTCCGTGCTGATTACAGCCTTCACCAGCGCGGGATCCACTTTGTGCCGCTCTGCAGCTTCTTGAACCATGCGATCCATCGGATCGCTTGATTCCTCGGTTGTCGGAACCGGCGGGGCCGTTGCAAATTCATCCGCCGTCGCGGGAATCGCCGGCGGCAGTCTCTCCGGAATGGCGCGATGCGGCGCTAGGGTCGCAGGCGTCGCCGTGGGCTCAGCCCGTCCATCGTGCGGAGCCTGCATGGCAGCCGAGGGAGGACTAATAGTACTCCCACTACGGTGCGGGTGCGGCTGCGAATTCGCGTTAATGAAAGTCATGTTGCCGTTCTTGTCCACGGTGGCCGCGATTTGAGCAGCAGATGGCGCGGGCAGCGAAAGCCAGGCCGCAGACGCCAGAACTGCGATGGCGATGCTGGACCGGGTCATCAACCGCTCAATCCATGCCTTTGGGGAAGGCAGTACACCGCAATTTCGATCAAGAAATTTGTTCATCGAGACAGACACCGATACGCCTCGGGAAACGAGCTCTCCCGGCGTAAACTTCTGGCACCACGGGGATTATAGCAATCGGTCTACGAGTGGGTAAATGGAACGCAAGGCACTTTCGATGGCGGATGTGTCTTTTCCGCCAGCCTCGGCCATTTCGGGCTTTCCGCCCCCGGAACCGCCAACCATTTTGGCGAGCTCCTGGACGATCTTCCCGGCGTGTAATTTTTGAGTCAGATCCCTCGTAACTGCCGCAATTAGAGCAACTTTGCCGTCCTCGGCGGTGGCCAGAACCACAACCCCCGAGCCGAGCTTCTGGCGCAGGGAATCCACCATCTGGCGAAGAGCTTCGCGGCTCGTGCCAGTTACCTGGGCTGCTAGGACGCGCACGCCCTTGACCTCGCGGACGCCCTCCATAAGGCCTTCGGCTTGAGAGCCGGCAGCCTTGCGGCGGAGGTCTTCGAGCTGCTTCTCCAGAGCCTTTATCTGCTCAATTTGGCGTTCCAGACCGGGAAGAAGCTGGTCCTCGGAGACATTTAGCAGGCCCGCCGCGTCGCGCAGAGTGGTGAGCACCCGCTGGTATTCGGCTAGGGCGCGATCGCCGGTGATCGCTTCGATCCGGCGGACGCCTGCGGCGGTGGATTGCTCAGCGACAATTTTGAACAGGCCGATCGCACCGGTGCGTACCACGTGCGTCCCCCCGCAAAGTTCCTTGCTGTAAAAGCCTCGCGGTGAGGAATCGTCGGGAATCGTCACGACGCGAACGTTCGCTTCCGGATACTTGTCGCCGAAAAATGCGAGCGCGCCGGACGCGAGCGCGTCGTCAATGTTCATGATGTCCGTACGGATTTCGAGGTCCTTGCGGATTTCTTCGTTCACCTGCTGCTCGATTTCGGCGGTTTCACTTGGATCAACCGCCGCGAAGTGCGAGAAATCAAAGCGCAGATGGTCGGGCGCGACGAGCGAGCCTGCCTGCTTCACGTGCGTGCCGAGAATATTGCGCAGCGCGGCGTTCATCAGATGCGTGGCGGTGTGGTTGCGCATGTTGCGCGAGCGGCGTTCGGGATCGGCGACGGTGGCGACGCGGTCGCCCACATGTAGATCTTCCTTCGCGATGATGCGATGCGCGATCAGTCCGGTGACCGGATAATACGCGCCGCGAACTTCGGCGACTTCGAGCGATTCCGAATTATCGTAGAGGCCGCCGGTATCCGCGACCTGTCCGCCCGATTCGGAATAGATCGAGGTGCGGTCGAGGACGATTTCGGCTTCCGCGCCCTTTTTGATTTCGTTCACGGAGCCTTGCTTGGTGATGATTGCTTCGATGCGACAATCGCTTGTGCGCGTTCCGAAATAAAAGTCCGGCTCGGTTTTGTACGTCTCGGCGAGCTTCGCGTAGGCCGGATTCGCGGATTGCTTGTGAACGCCTTTCCAGGAGGCTTTTGCGCGCGTGCGCTGCTCTTCCATCGCGGCGTCGAATTCAACCGGGTTCATGGTGATGCCGTTGTCGCGGAGGACATCTTCGATGAAGTCGCGAGGCAGGCCGAAAGTATCGTATAAACGAAACGCGTTCGCGCCCGGATACGATCCGGCCTTTTGATCTTTGCTGAGTTTTAAGTATGGGGCCAGGTCTTCATCCAGTTTCTTGAGACCGACTTGGACCGTACGCGTGAACTGATTTTCTTCTTCGTCAAGGACGCGTGTGACGCGAGCGGCGTGTTCTTCGAGCTCGGGGTAAGCTCCCTTCATCTCGGCGCGGACAACCGCGGACATGACGGAGAGAAAGGGCGATGGAGCTTCAAGCATCCGCGCGTGGCGGAGAGCGCGACGGATGATTTTTCGGAGGACGTAGCCGCGGCCTTCATTAGACGGAATCACACCATCGGAAATGAGGAATGTGGCAGCGCGAGAGTGATCTGCGATGATGCGCAGCGATGGCTGAATCTTCGCGTCTTTTTCATCTGCGTGAGTTAGCTGGGCAGCCTCGCTAATCAGCGGCTGAAATAAATCTGTATCGAAATTGCTGATTTTCCCCTGCAAAACAGCGGTAACGCGTTCGAGACCGGCGCCCGTGTCCACGGACGGCTTCGGCAAGGGATTGAGCGCGCCGCTAGCGTCGCGATTGAATTGCATGAAGACGAGATTCCAGATTTCGACGTAACGGCCGCAATCACAGCCGAATTTACAGTCGGCGTGGCCCTGATCGGACGCGGCGGGGCCCATGTCGTAGAAGATTTCGCTGCACGGGCCGCAGGGGCCGGTGTCGCCCATGGCCCAGAAATTTTCCTTCAGTCCGGGCACGGCCATGACGCGATCTTTCGGAGCGCCAACTTTTTCCCAGCAGGCCGCGGCTTCACTATCGGTGGGAAGCTGAGTGCCGGAGACTTCCGCGCCGCCGAAAACGGTGAAATAGAGCTTGTCGAGTGGTATGCCGTACCAGTCCTTCGAAGTGATCAACTCCATCGCGTAGGCGATCGCTTCTTTCTTGAAGTAATCGCCGAAGGAAAAATTGCCAAGCATCTCGAAAAAAGTGTGATGGCGGTTGGTGAAGCCGACATTCTCAAGATCATTGTGCTTGCCGCCGGCGCGCACGCATTTCTGGCAGGACGTGGCGCGTTTGTAGTCGCGCTGCTCGAGCCCGAGGAAAACGTCCTTGAACTGGTTCATCCCGGCGTTGGTGAAAAGCAGCGTGGGGTCGTTCGTCGGAACGAGCGAAGAGCTGCGCACGACGCGGTGGTCGTCGTGGTCCTTGAAAAATTTCAGAAACATGGCGCGGACTTCGTTGCCGGTCAAAATTCCCTCGTAGAGCCATATTAGGGAGAGAAATGATTGAGCGCAAGGGACTGTGCCGATGCGCTTTTCCAGGTAAGGGAGCGAAAGAATCAAATGCCCGTGTCAGATGAGCAGCGCGAGGGCAAGCATCTGCGCCGGGCGTAGCGGTGCTACGCCCCTACGAACGATAAGGCGCACGGCGCGAGGATTGCGCGCCGAAATGCTGTGTGGGAATGGCAAAATAGAAAGCTGTGAGCGCGAACGATACTTCGACGGTGACTCAACCGGAAAAGGTCGGCGGACTCTCCTACGCCTGGCGGGCGCTGCGGCATCGAAACTTCCGGCTGTATTACGGCGGCCAGGGCATTTCGGTGATTGGCACATGGATGACGCGGCTGGCGACGAGCTGGCTCGTCTATCGGCTGACGGGTTCTGCTCTTTTGCTCGGGGTGGTGGGATTCGCCGGGCAGATACCCACGTTTCTGCTGGCGCCATTCGCCGGGGTCTGGGTTGACCGGCTGAACCGGCGTCACCTTCTGCTGGTTACGCAGGTGTTGGCGATGCTTCAGTCGCTCGCGCTGGCCGTGCTCACGCTGACGAAGCACATCAACATTCACGAAATCATTCTTCTAAGCGCATTTCAAGGCGCGGTCAACGGGTTTGACATGCCCGCAAGGCAGGCGTTTCTGGTGCAGATGGTCAAGGAAAAGGACGATCTGGGAAATGCCATCGCGTTGAATTCTTCAATGGTAAATATCGCGCGGCTCGTCGGTCCGTCGCTCGCGGGAGCGGTGATCGCAGTGTCCGGCGAAGGCTATTGCTTCCTGGCTGACGGGCTGAGCTACCTTGCGGTGATCGCCTCGCTCATCGCCATGCGAGGAGTCAGGTCCACGGGAGTGCCGCGACACGCCGGCTCGATGCTCGTGCAATTGAAAGAAGGCTGGTCCTACGTGACCGGATTCGCGCCCATTCGGACGATCCTGTTGATGTTTGCGATTGTGAGCTTGATGGGTTGGCCGTTCACCGTGTTGATGCCTATATTCGCCGGGAAGATTTTGAAGGGCGGTCCGCACACGCTCGGTTTTCTGATGGGCGCCGTCGGAGTGGGCGCGCTGGTTTCGGCGATATCGCTCGCAGTGCGAAAGACCGTGCTGGGACTTGGCAGAATGATTCCACTCTCCGCGGGCGCCTTTGGCGTTGGACTGATTCTCTTTGGGTTGTCACGAAATTTCTGGATTTCGTTCGCGCTGATGCTTGTCTGCGGCTTCGGCTTGATGCAGCAGATGGCTGCCAGCAACACAATCATTCAGACGATCGTCGAAGACAGCAAACGAGGTCGCGTGATGAGTTTCTATACGGTGGCTTTCGTGGGCATGGCGCCGTTCGGGAGCTTGCTCGCGGGCAGTTTGGCGCACGCAATTGGCGCGCCGCGAACCGTGATGCTCAGCGGAGCTTGCTGTATCGCCGGCTCAATCTGGTTCGCCACGCGCCTGCCGCAGATACGAAAGCTCATTCGACCAATCTACAGGGACCTCGGCATACTCCCGCCGGTTAGTGCCATCATCCAGGACAGCGTCGCGCAATAAACGGATTTGCGTCGTGAACGTGCTAAGGCAGACTTTGCGCCTGGAAAAACTCCCAGATCGTGCGCGTGGCGTTCAGATTCTGGCTAACTTTGCCTACGATGAGCGCGGGCAAATACTGCGGACCGCCGGGCCATGTGTGGCCTCCGCCCCCGATGGTGTACGCGACAACCTCAGTATCGTCCGCGCCACCGGACCAGATTTCGCGACGGACGTGTGTGCCATCGTCGAAGCGATCGGGTAGATTCATGGCAACCGGTGCGGACGAGATACGATCGTTCTTGAGCCAGAAGGCCTCGGAGTCGGCCAGCGAAATACATTCGCCGCGGCTGCGACCGCGCTTGAAGCCGATCTCGCCGCCATTGATGGGAACGAGAGGATCCTCCGTGCCGTGAATGTACATCACGGAGATCGGCCGCGAGGGTTTGCACACAGCGATGAGCGGCTCCGGCATTGTGGCCGCCACGGACGCGATCGCGGCGATTTCGTCCGCGAGGTCGCAGGCGAGGCGATTCGAGAAAAAGCCGCCGTTGGAAATTCCGGTGGCGTAAATGCGGTGCCGGTCTACAGAATGCGCACGCGAGACGTCGTCAATCAGCGCGCGCGTAAATCCCACATCGTCCGCGGTCGAAACGTCGCGGCTGTCGTTCCAATTCTTGTTCACCGCGTCGGGATATGCGACGAGGAATCCTTCCTGGTCCGCGAGATCGTCGAAGTGCGTGAAGCCGGGCATATTCCAATCGTGGCCGCCGCCACCGTGGAAAACGAAGACCAGCGGCGCGGGTTTCCCGGCAGGCAAGTCCGCGGGAACATGCAGGAGATAGTTTCGAGTCAGGCTGCCGACGGCGATCGTGTGTTTTTCATCAGCGCTCGCCGCTTCGCGAAGGCTCGCACGCAGACGCAGGACGCGGCCGGCGAGAGTCACAATGCCAAGAGCGCCAAAGCCCAGTATGACGGCGATGATGAGTGCGATTTTTCGCATAGCTTCTACCGGATTAAACACGCTCCTACACAATTATATGTATGAAAAACGACGAACATTTCGCTTGGGCGCAGCTTAGATATCGGAATCGGCCGCGTCCGGCAATTCGGGCAAATCGCCGTGGGTGACGCCGCGCAGCTCGGCGCGGATGGTGTCCGAGGAAAAGCCCGCGCGAATCAGGCTGCGGTAAATCGAAGCGATCTTGTTCGGGCCGAGCGCGCCGCGCGCATGCGATAGATGGCGCTTCAGGCGCGTGCGGACGGACGCGGCTTCATCCGTCTCCGCAAACACGGAATCGAGCGCGGCCTCGATGTGGCGGTCGGGAACGCCGCGGCCGCGCAGTTCACGCGCGATGCGGAACCGCCCTTGCCGTCGGGATTGCGCGTGGTGGCGGGCGTACTCGAGCGCGTAGCGAGTGTCATCCAGATATTGGTTCTCGCGGAGGCGCGCGACGACAGTGGAAACCACCTCCATGTCCTCCGCGCGTCGTTCGAGGTATTGGCGCATTTCGTGAATCGAGTGCGCGCGGCGCATCAAGGCGCGTAGAGCCGAGATGTACAGTTGCTGCTCGGTCGCAAGCTTGCGCGGCGAGGAACGGGAACGCATGGCGAAGGATAGTCGAGCGGACGAACGAGGTAAAGGAAGCAAAGGAAGCGACGGTGGCTCAATCCACACGCCTCGGCCAGCAGGACTTTGCGGGGCTCGGGTCCACCGGGAGACGGCATTGGACTGCCGAGCCGCACGACATGTCGGAGGCCTCCGAAATGTTGAGGGGCGTTGGTACCTGATCATTCCGGGAGCGGGCACAAGTGCTTGATTTGTAAGTGCATAGGAGGATTCCTGGTATTTTCGGACTGGCGGCCAACGTGCTTTAGCGGTCAAGGAAATCCCCGGCCCCGTCGCCGCAGTAGAGTTTCGGCGTCAGTGTTGACGAAGGTATGAGAGTTCTCGCACCCCCCTTAGAATGGGTAACACGAAGGAATTCAACTCACGTACGAAGGAGATCTCGATGAATAGCAAATGTGTTGTATTCGTTTTGAGCCTGGCGATCGCTGTGCCGTTGTTCGGTCAGAGCAAGCAGGATGCCCGTTTGGCGAATTCGGCCACCGTATTCCAGGAGATTCTCGGTGAAGACAACGGCCTGCCGAAAAGCATCCTGAACAGTGCGGAATGCGTCCTGATCTTTCCGAGCGTCAAGAAAGTAGCCATCGGAATCGGTGGCAGCTATGGACGCGGAGCGCTGGTTTGTCGCAAGGGCGCACAGTTTAACGGCAGCTGGGGAGCTCCGGCGATGTACAAGCTGGACCAGGGCAGCATCGGCGTGCAGCTCGGATCCACTGCGACGGACTTCGTCCTGGTGATCATGAATCAAAAGGGAGCCGAGCAGATTCTGAACGGCAAGACCAAGCTGGGCGGCAACGCGGCAGCTGCCGCGGGACCGACCGGTGCTCAGGCCACCGGATATAACGCCGACGCCATGAAGGTGGATGTGTTGACGTATTCGCGCTCCAAGGGGCTGTTTGCAGGCGTCTCTCTGGAGGGCGCTTCGATGGATACCGACGACGATGCCAACAAAGATCTCTACGGCAGCGCCAAGAGCGCCAAGGACATTGTGACCGGCGGTCAGGCGGCTACGCCCGGGGCCAAACCCTTGATCGAGGTTCTAGATAAGGCGTCGCCCGCTCGCAAGTAGTTGCTGTTTGCGTTCGTCAACTTCATCAACGCTGTCCAAGACAATCAACTGAGTCCGGCGTTTCGGGACGACTCCGAAATAGTGGGTGCGGTTGTGCTTCTGACCACCGCAAAGATCGGCAAACACTGCCGATTCTCTAGTGTTTGCCGGTACGCTCGAATTCGTTCATGGCGCGTTCCATATCCTCGCGCGCGGAATCGGCGGAGGAGCGAATGCCTTGAACGCGGAGGTGGAAATCGTCCGGGTTCGAGGCGCGCAGCAGGGCTTCTTCGAGTGTGATGAGGTTGCGGGAATAGAGATCGAAGAGCGATTGATCGAATGTCTGCATGCCGTACTGGCTGGTTCCGGCGGCGATGGCTTCGCGGATCATGCGAGTCTTGTCCGGATTGATGATGCAGTCGCGAATGTAGCCGGTCGCGACCATTACTTCGACCGCGGGCACGCGTCCCGTGCCATCGCTCTTGCGGACGAGGCGCTGGCTGACGACGGCCTTGAGCGTCCCGGCGAGCTGCAGGCGAATCTGCTTTTGCTCTGGCGGCGGAAACACGGCGATGATGCGCTGAATCGTTTCCGTGGCGTCGAGCGTGTGCAGAGTCGAAAGAACCAAGTGGCCGGTTTCTGCCGCGAGCAACGCCGTGGAAATGGTTTCCAAGTCGCGCATTTCGCCAACGAGTACCACGTCGGGATCTTGGCGCAACGCAGCGCGCAGAGCGGTCGAGAACGACGATGTATCCACTTCCACTTCCCGCTGGTTGATGAACCCTTTTTTGTCGCGGTGCAGGTATTCGATCGGGTCCTCAATGGTGATGATGTGCTCGGCGCGCAGTGAATTTATTCGGTCAATCATGGCGGCGAGCGTGGTGGACTTACCGGAACCGGTCGTGCCGGTCGTCAGAATCAAACCGCGCTGCTCTTCGCAAATCTGCATCAGGATGCGCGGGAGCTCGAGCTCCTCAATCGTGCGGATTTTCGTCGGGATGACGCGGAGAACCATCCCGACGTTCCCGCGCTGCTGGAAGACGTTGACACGAAAGCGGCCCAGACCTGCCACGCCGTAAGCCATATCCAACTCAGCCGTTTCCTTGAACTTTTGCTTCTGCCGGTTGGTCATCATGCTGAAGGCCATCGAGAGCATCTCTTCCGGGGTGATGCGGGGAACGTCGGTGAGACCGCTGAGCAGACCGTCCACGCGGAGATATGGGTGATTGCCGACCTTCAGGTGCAAGTCGGAGGCGCGGCTATCAACGGCGCGGCGTAGCAGGTCATCAATGTTGAGGGCCATCGAGAACACTCCCCGGTTACGAAGCTGAAGCCAAAACTAGCATGGGTTCTAGTACCCCACAAGGATGCCAGGGAGGCGAGTTTCTAGGGGCGCAACGGATGAAGGCCGATGCGGCGGCGCGGCTCGTTAGGCGGGGGGCTGGTCGCGCAGGTAGAGGCGGTCGTAGAGCACTCCGGCGATCACTCCGCCCAGGAGCGGTCCGGCCCAATAGACGCCGTGGTTCTGCCAGTGGCTCGTCGCCAGCGCGGGGCCGAAGGCGCGCGCCGGATTCATAGCGGCGCCGGTAAAGAGTCCGCCGAAAAGAATATCCATGGTGATGGTGAGGCCAATAGCGAAGCCTGCAATATTGTTGAATGCGCCTTTGGCGTCAGCGGCCGTCGCGAAGTAGACGAAGACGAGCAGAAACGTCAACACTGCCTCAAGCGCGATTCCGTGCGCGCGGGTGAAGTCGCCGCCGAGGTCGGGCGTGATCGAGCCGAGAGCCTTGGCGGTCCATGTGGTGTCCGGGATGGTGATTTTGATTAGATAGGCCGCAGCCGTGGCGCCGAGCAGCTGCGCGATCCAATACGAAATGCTGTGGAACGTGCTCAAACGTCGCGTGACCCAGAAGCCAATCGTGATCGCAGGATTGAAATGGCCGCCGGAAATGTGTCCGAGGGCCGTAACCATGACGCCGAACGCGAGCCCGCCGGCTGCGGCGATGCCCAGCAAACCCAGGCCGCTCTGGCCGGTCGAGGTCAGGTACTGATCGGCACAGATTGAACCGGCGCTTATGTAAATCAGAGTGAATGTGCCGATGAATTCGGCGACGAGTTTCTGCGGAAGACTATACATGCGCCCCCTTACCCGAGTGCGCGGATTCTACTGAATCGGGGAGGGGGAGTCAAAGAGAGCGACCGTCTCCAGCCGGCGATCGGCGCGCGGAGAATTCTTGCGGGTCCCGCCGCGCTCTAGCGAAGGGCAACGCTGGGGACGTTCAGCGGAGACAGCCAGCCATGGCGATCGGGTATCTTGCCGCTGGTGATGGCGAAAAAGTCGTCCTGGATGCGCTTGGTGATTGGGCCGCGTGCGCCGGCGCCGATTTTGATGCGATCAATCGAGCGAACCGGAGTGACTTCGGCGGCAGTGCCGCAGAAGAAGATTTCGTCCGCGATGTAAAGCATTTCGCGCGGAATCACCTGCTCGGCGACTGGGATGCCAAGATCGCGGCAAAGTTTCATAATCGAATCGCGCGTGATGCCGGGGAGCGCGGAATTTGCGAGCGGCGGCGTGGAGACGGATCCATTCATCACCACGAAGATATTTTCGCCCGAGCCCTCGCTGACGTAGCCGTTCGTATCGAGCGCGATTCCTTCCTCGTAGCCATTCACTTTTGCTTCCATGCGAATGAGCTGCGAGTTCATGTAATTCGCGGCAGCTTTGGCCATTTGCGGCAGGGTATTCGGCGCCGGGCGATTCCACGAGCTGATGCAGCAATCCACTCCGGTGCGGAGCGCTTCCTCGCCGAGATATTTTCCCCATTCCCAACAGGCGAGGTAAACCTCTATGGGATTGCCCAGAGGATTCACGCCTGCATCGCCATAACCGCGCAGCACGATGGGACGCACGTAGCACGCAGGCACTTTGTTCAGGCGCACGAGTTCGAGGCTCGCCTGGCAAAGCGCATCCAGGGTGTAGGGGACTTCCATTCGATAAATGTACGCGGAGTTGATCAGCCGCTGCATGTGCTCGCGGAGACGGAAAATTGACGGACCCTGCGGCGCGTCGTAGCAGCGGATGCCTTCAAAGACCGCCGAACCGTAGCTGACGACGTGCGACAGCACGTGAATCGTGGCGTCGTCCCACTTGATAAACTTCCCGTTGTGCCAGATCTTCTCGGTCTTTGGCAGGCTCATGAATCTCTCCGCATCGTTCAAAGAAACTGTTGTGGGTCCCTGAAAGCAAAATTATAGCACACGGAAATTCATGCGCAGGCAGGTCATGTTGCGGAACGTGCGTAAAACACGGCCAATTTGGCGGTCCGCGCGAGAGCCCCGGGGCAAGGCTTCAGTCGGTGTGGTCGTCGGGGCCCTCGAAATCCGGACCGGCGATGCCGGCGATTCGGCCCCACGCGCTGGTTTTCCAGTTATCCGTGATTTCCTTCGCCAGAATCCATGGCGGAACTTCCATGTAAAGGAAGCGTGAGAGTGCATGTAGATAAGGTTCATACATCGCGCGGAGAGTGGTGAGTTTCTTGTGCGACGCTTCGTCGTCGTGCAGTTGAAAGCCGTCTTTTGTGAGGACCCCGCGGAGGCGCGCAAGTTCCGAAGAAGGCAGGCGATTCCCGTCGTTGCCAGACGGCGCCACGTTAAACAGCTGCGCGAGATCGACAACCGTGTGTCGGCACATCGCAAACGTGAGGCGAGCCTGCCGCGAAGCCGTGGTGTCCACATACGCCATCAGGAAACTGCACGAATCGAGAATCGCGGTAAGCGCGGCGATCCATGATTCGTTGGTGTGTTGCGAACGGAAGTAACAGACGCTCGGGTACGACACGTGGCTTTCGAGGATATCTGCAGACGAATGCTCCCAATTGTATAAAAGTTTCTCGAGCGCTTCCGCGCCGCGCGGCCCTGCGTGGCGCCGCAGGATTTCGGCGGCAGTGGGAGGCGAACCCGCCCGCGCGTCAAGCAGCACAATATTTACTTCACGGCGTGAGAATGCCTGATAGATCACCGGCAAATAGCTCAGGACCAGCGCGAGGAATCCGAACCCTATTCCGCTTTCGCAGACGACCAGAAAACGCTCCAGCCACGTATGCGGCAAGACGTCGCCGATACCCAGCGTGGACATCGTCGTGCCGCTGAGGTACATGCACGTTTCGAATGTCGGGTGCGTCGTGTCTTGCGTCCGCGCGCTGTAATAAAGGAGCGCGAAGCCGAAAATAATCGCGACAGCCCAGACGACGAACAGAATCAAAATCGAAAGGGGGCCGTAGAAGCTTAGAAAAGTCTCGCGGGACTTCGCGTCCCTAAAGCGATGCGCCACCGCCCTCCACGGAATCCACGTGCTCCGATAAACGAGGACGGACAACCGAAAGCGCCGCCTCACGCGGCGCGGGAGAACAACAGTCTCAAACGCCTCCCATAGCACGATGACAATGATAAGGACGCCCGCGAGGGCGGGAAGAATCATGCCCCTTGCTCCAGAATTGCCGTCATTGTGATTTCAGCTTTCAACAATCGTGAGACGGGGCAATTCGCTTTCGCGCTTGCGGCAGCGGCTTCAAAAGCCGATTGCGAAATGCCGGGAACTTTGGCGGCGACGTCGAGATGAACTTTCGAAATCGTCCAACCGGCATCGAGTTTTTCGAGCGAGACGGTAGCTTTGGTGCGAAGACTTTCTGCCGTGAAGTTCATCGTGCTGAGTTGGGCCGAAAGCGCCATGGCGAAGCAGCCGGCGTGGGCAGCGGCGATCAACTCCTCGGGATTTGTGCCCTGCCCATTTTCAAAGCGCGTGGAGAAGGAGTACGGCGTGTTGGAAAGAACGCCGCTCGCGGTCGAGATTGATCCCTTTCCCTCTTTCAGTGTGCCGTTCCAGACGGCTGTGGCTGCTCGTTGCATGAGGCGAAACCTCCGTGCGGTTGCAAGCTTTAAGGAATCAGAACGATTTTGCCGTACGCGCCCGCTTCCAACTGTGCGACGTGAGCGCGCGCGGCTTCGGCGAGCGGAATTTCCTGCCCGACCACCGGGCGAAGAGTCTTGTTCTCAAGCCCGGCGACGAGCGCCGAATGGATGCTGATCACATCTTCGGGCGAAGCATTCCACATGCTCATGCCCAGGATTGCGGCATCGCGCGTCATGGTATTGCGCGCGTCGATTTCCGCATTGCCGCGATTGCCCACCACGACGACGCGCCCCCTGGGTGCGAGAATCGGCAGATCGCGTCCCAGATTCAAGTTCGCAAGCATCTCGATAATCACGTCGTAGCCGCGGCCGCCGGTAAGCGCCACGGCCTCATCGAAATGGCCGGGCGATTTGTGGTCGAGAACTTCGTGTGCGCCTTCCGCAAGGACCAGCCGGCGTCCGCGATCGGATCCGGCCGTGCCGATCACGCGCAGTCCGGCGGCTCGCGCAAGTTGCACCGCCGCGATTCCCACAGCCCCGCTAGCGCCGTGGATCAGAACCGTTTCGCCTCCGCGTGCCAGCGCGCGATGAAAGAGAGCGCGAAACGCAGTGGAGTAGGGAATGTGCATAGCCGCGCCTTGCGCGAAAGAGACATTCGCGGGCAGTGGAAATACAAAGCGCTCCTCGCAAAGCGATTGCTCCGCGTATCCGCCGCTCAGGCTGCCCGCGATATACACGCGATCGCCCGGCTTGAATCGCGAGACGCCGCTGCCGACGGATTCGATCGCGCCGGCGCCGTCGGTGCCCGGTGTCCAGGGCAGCGAAGGTTTTCGCGGGTATGTGCCCGCGCGCATATAGGTATCAACGGGATTGACGCCGATGGCGCGCAGGCGAACCACAACCTGGCCGGCGCCCGGCTTCAGGTCGGGTACTTCCTCGAACTTCATTACCTCGGGCCCGCCGAATTCCTTGATGCGAATCGCCTTCATAGCTTCTCCTGCGCTTCAGGTTTGGATGTAGGCCGCGGCGGGGCGGATTCCGCGAATGTCACCCCGCTGCGGAATTATTTATTCGTAGGGGATTGTTGAGCGCCGGATGCCGCCATTCTCAGCGCCTGGTAATTCGCGCTCACGCGGTTGAGTCTCGTGCCTCTGGCGTTTTCCCAGCTTCCAAACAGGAGAAAAGGTACCAGCGCTGCGAGCACCCAGAACTTGGCGCGACGCGGCAACTTGGCTTCCGGTTCCCAGCGGAAAAGTTGGCGTGAAACTTCAAACGCGACCCAGAATCCCAGCGCGAGCGCGAGAAAATCCTCCAGGACTTCGGCAGGCGTTGACGCCCTCGTAGCGGCCGATTCCAGGCCCGTAGCCAGATATTGCGCCGGAATGAACAGCGCCACGCGCTGCATCCAATGAGGGAAAATGGCGAGCGGAATCGTAGCTCCGGAAAGAAAGAGGAACGCCATCCATATGAGGTTATTGATCATCTGCGTTTCCTGCATGGTGTTGGTCACGCTCGCGACGATCAGCCCGAGAGAGGAAAACGTCGCCGATCCGATGGTCACAAGCACGAAAATCGCCCAAAGGTTTCCCCACGATTGCATGTGCAGGCCCCAACGACAAACCAGAATCTCAACAGCGACCACGGGCAAGGCCATGAAGTAGTTCGAAAGAATGCTCGACGCCAGCATCGGACCCGCGCCCACGGGCGGCAACCGGAAGCGCCGCAAAATACCTTGCTCGCGGAAAGTGACTAGCTGGACGCTCAACCCCCAGAAACTCCCCATCACGGTGGTGCTGAGCATGGCGCCGAGAATGTAACCTACCCATTCCGTCCGCTTGCCGAAGAAAACTACAGCGCCTACCAGGAAAATCAGCGGCATCGCGAGGCTGAAGAAAAAGAACGCGCGGTTGCGCATCGCCAGCCGGATGCGGATCTTCGTCAGTGTCCAGGTGTGCTTCAATGCGTTCATTCGATTTTCATCCCCGCGTCATTCGCGTAGCCGCCGGCCGGTCAATTCGATAAACACGTCCTCAAGCGATGGCGAAAACATTTCCAGGCTTTGCAGCTCGTTGTTTTCCGCTTCGAGCTGCTTCACGAGCGCCACAATCGTTTGCGGAGTGCGCGATGAGCGTAGAAAGTAGGTGCCGTCGAACTCGCGGCAGTCCGAAACGCCGTCGAGATGGGCAAGCGTGCCGTTTACTAGCGGCTTCGCGACGCGCACCTCGATGCGCGTCTGCCCGGCGGAGCGCTGCTTCAGCTCGCGCGGCGTGCCCTGCGCGATCACGCGGCCGTGATCCACAATGGCGACGCGATCACACAGCCGCTCCGCTTCTTCAATATAGTGCGTGGTCAGCAGAACAGTCTTCTTGCCGCGTTTGAGTTCCTCGATAATGTCGTAAATCTCGCGGCGTACCTGCGGATCGAGGCCCGCCGTAGGCTCGTCGAGGAACACCACATCCGGATCGTTCACGAGCGCCATCGCGAGCGCCAGACGCTGTTTTTGGCCGCCGGAGAGATGGCTGTAGAAGGCCGTGCGCTTCTCATCCAACTGGAATCGCCGCAGCAATTCATCCGTGTTCGCGCGTTTGCGGTAGAACTGCGCGAAAAGCTCGATGGCTTCTTCCACGCGAAGTTTGTCCGGCAGGGCAGTGGATTGCAGGAGCGCGCCGATCTTTTCCTTGAAGGTCTCTCCGCTCGTTTCCGGATCGAGGCCGCATACGCGCACCGTGCCGCGATCCGCCGTGCGCAGTCCCTCGAGAATTTCCACACAGGATGTTTTCCCCGCGCCATTCGGTCCGAGCAGGCCAAATACTTCGCCTTCTTCAACCGAAAAGCTGACGCCACGCACCGCTTCCACGGTTCCGTAGCTCTTGTAAAGATCCTCGACCTGTATGATTGGCTCGCCCACGGAATGAATCCCTTTGTCTCGGGGACGCAATTCTATAACACAATCTCGATAGCGGCGCGACTCAGCGCTTCTTCACCGGTTTGCGCGCGGCAGATTTTCTCTTCGGCCTCCACGCGTAACGCTTCATATCAATTCGCGCGCCTTCAATATTCACGCCTTCGGTTTCAAGCATGCGCCTCTGCAGACTCCCGTACGGCTCACGAATGATCAATCGCCCACCTGCGCCGACCACACGGTGCCAGGGAATGCCTCGACCACTCGGACACGCAGCCATCGCGTGGCCGATAGCGCGCGCGCCACCGCGAAACTTGAGCTTTCGCGCCAGCTCTCCGTATGTGGTTACGTGCCCCCGAGGGATCGTCTTCACCAACCGATACACAGGATCCCAGGACATGAATTTCGGCTCCTCGCGGGCCACGCGGCCCCTCGATTCAGCATCCAAATGATTACGATAGATTTTGGCCCACCGACTTCGCCCCAAAAGAGCCGCAAAACCCCTGTTTGCAGCATTCCGGGAACTAACGCAATTTCCTGCGAAGCATTAACCAATTCGACGCAACTTCGCGTCATCTATTGCATCGTACCATTGACGGTGTAGTGGATGGGCCATACACTACGGCGCAGTTGGAAGTTGTGCCCGGCCGGAAGGAGACAGTTGTGGCTTTCGTTCGCCGAAAAGGCAACACCTATTTCCTGGTGCACAACGTGCGCCGGCAGGGGAAAGTGCAGCAGCTGCAACTCGCGCGGCTGGGAGAACGGCCGCGTATTACTGACGACGTGGTCCGCACCGTTACGCGGAGCCACCCTTCCCTCGATTTGGATTGGTCCCACCTGCGAGAGCGGGTGAGCAGCCGGGTCGAGCTTTTCAATATTCGGTCGTTATATTTGCAAAACCTGATGCATTCGCTTCGAAACCTTAACCTGGACCTGGCCGATCTGTCGCCTCCGATGTTGGTGCTGACGGACCGAGCCAATTCGAGCCGGGAACTGGTCACGCAATTGCGATTGCTGCGTTCGACGGTGGACGTCAAGCTCGATCAATTCGAGCGCTCCGAACCTCGCAATCCTGAAAGCGGCAGAAAGTTCCGGTAGGGAGTACGACCATGGGCGCGCAAGCACTACAACTTGACCCAACCCTGCGCAGTGTGGAGTCGCGCGATTTCGAGGGTGGGCTGCGTCGGAAAATCGTAGGGCAGGACGAAGCGGTGCAGGCCGTCGTTGACCTGTACCAGGTGTTTCGCGCCGGTCTGAATTCGCCGGGGCGCCCGGTGGGGAATCTCCTTTTCCTCGGGCCGACCGGAGCGGGGAAGACGCGCGTCGTGGAAGCGACAGCGGAAGTGCTGTTCGGCGATCCTCGCGCGGTGATTAAGGTGGATTGCGCCGAATTTCAGCACTCGCACGAGATTGCGAAGCTGATCGGCTCGCCTCCGGGATATTTGGGGCACCGCGAGACGCATCCGCTGATTACTCAGGAAGCGCTCGCTCAATATCATACCGATAAGCTGAAGATCAGCTTCCTGCTGTTCGACGAAATCGAAAAAGCCTCGGACGCGCTGTGGCAATTGTTGCTGGGCATCCTCGACAAAGCCACGCTCACGCTCGGCGACAATCGCCGCGTGGATCTTTCGGCAACCATGATTTTCATGACCTCGAACCTCGGCGGCGGCGAAATCACTGAGCTGATGACCGGTGGGCTGGGATTTGCACCTCTGGTGCGGCCTGAGACCCAGGTCGGGCTTGACGAAAAGGTCGAGCGAACCGCGTCGGAAGCTGCGAAGCGGAAATTTTCGCCGGAGTTCATGAACCGCATTGATAAGGTGGTCGTATTTCATCCTCTGCGCTCGCGGCAGCTCGAGCAGATTCTGGAAATCGAGCTGGGCATGGTGCAGCAGCGCGTGCTGGAAACCGCGCGGGGCAGATTCCTGTTCCGCGTGACGCAACCAGCGAGGGATTTCCTGCTGCGAGAAGGGACGGATTTGAAATACGGTGCGCGCCACCTGAAGCGGGCGATCGAGCGCTACGTGGTGTATCCGCTCGCGAGCTTGCTTGCGACGAATCAGGTGTCGCTCGGCGACGTGCTCTCGATTGACTGGAACGGCAGCGAAAACGGCTTGACGTTTATGAAGGAGGCCGAAGGAGCGCTCGTCCCGATGACGTCGCCCGTGCCCGATATACAGACCGAAGCCGCTGCCGCGATCTCCGATGGCCGCGAGCTTTCGTTCCCCTCACCTGCAACCGCGGCTTCGGATGTCATCCAGCCGATGGCTGCTCAGCGCGCATTGCCTGTGGAAAAGGCCAGGAACGAGAAAAGATAAGAACGCTACCGGCGATCTTCCGTCGCCATGAGATTCACGAAGCCATTCGCTGCGCCCGCAGCGCTTGTCTCACGGCTGGGTGTGGCCTAGTATGAAGATCAGGCGACGCCAGCCACGGTGGAAGGACCGCCACAGTGACTACCGTTTGCATGCAATGCGACAAGCCAGAAGCGCAATGCACGTGCGAGAAGTATTGCTGCTTTTGCCAGTCGCAGCAGGGTGTCCGCCTGTGTGAGGATGGGCTCTATTACTGCCCGGATTGCCGAGAAGCCTGCGACGTGCGAGTGGCCGAGACGGATGATCACAAATGAATACTGAACCCACCGGAAAATCTTCCGCAGTTCCGACCGCTCGAACCAGCCACATCGAATGCACGTTCGATAACGATCCGCGGCTGATTGCATCGCTCGGCCCGCTCATCTCTCACGCCGCGAAGCGAGCCGGGCTGCCGGAAAAGACACAAGAGGATGCAGCCGCCGCCGTGGTCGAGGCGTCCCGCGACATGCTGATTCCTGCGAACGAGAAGGGAAGCGGAGTCTCTAAAACCAAGCTAGTCGTTGAAGAGTTTTCCGACCGTCTGGAAGTTAGGATTGAATCGCCCGCTTGCGCGAAGGCTGAAGGAATTACCAAGCGGCTGGAAGGAATGGTCGCCGATCGTGTCCGCTGCGATGGACGCGAAGGTCGAGTAAGGGTCACGCTGCTCAAATCGTGCAGCACGGCCAAATCAGGTTCGACGACTTAGCTTCGAGAAGCGGTTGATCTGTTCGCGACCTGTACCCGCAACATCCGCCTGAACGTCTTCCCGACAAATTTTACATCGGCGCTGCGAACGCGCGAGTCTTGATCAGCGAGAGAAGTTGGTCCTGGGTGACCGGAGCCTCTATTTTCAGCCGGTCGCCGGCCGGTGACACGCGGACCTGATCGAGCGCACCGGCGAGGTCGGGATGATCCTGCGCTTCCTGATAGCGACGCATCATCAGAGCGCCCTGCATGCCCGCGGCGAGCAGATTGGCGTCGTCCGCCGAGCTGCACACCGCCTGGAAATGCGCGTCAATTCCGTTGTCGGCGCTAACGGTGATCGTCATCCCGCGAACGCGATTAAGAATGGGGCTCGCTTGCGCGAACTGGCTCGCCTCCGGAAGCAATTGCTGCATGGCCATGTGCGCGTACGTTTTGTCAAGCACGGCCCAGATAACCCCGTTGCCGTTGGCTTCGCCGATCAGCGGGAAAAGCAGGTCGTTCGTCAGCAGACTTTCCGTCACGCCGGTGCGAACGTCAATCAGCTTTTCCAGCGCGGGGCGATGCCCGAATGCCGCGGTGTTCGAATCAATGAACATGAACAAAATATCGTCCGCGCCGCTGCCGCTGCCGAATGCGTAGAGATGGTAGCCGTGCACATCAATCATCGGCATCTTCTGCGCTTTGAAGCGAATCTCGCTGGAGGATGGGTCAAACGAGCCCAGCGCCACGCCCACGACTTCTTCGCCCGTCGTCTTCGTGGCCGAAATGCCGGCCCACGCGACTTCGTCAACCTGCGCATTTGGGTCAACTCCCGCCGACGCGAGGAACTTCTCGAAGTCGCGGAAGCGGCTGGGCAGGAGTTGCTCGCGAAGTTGGGGGAACCACGGATACTTTCGCGCCGTCTTCAAATCGGCGTACGTAAATTCGCCAACGTCCTTGGGAAACATGCCGATAATCGCCGTGCTGAGCGATCCCGCGGAACTGTGCTGCGGAGCAATGGCCAGCGCCGCCAACAGAAATCCGATTGCCAGCATTCCGATTCCGGCGGACCAACGAAGTGCGTTTCTCACGTTATTACCTCAGAACATCCAAGATAACCCTATAGGCCTGTCGCGACCGAACTTTCGCTGACGCGTGACGCAAGCGATAGCGCCTCGGAGCGTGCGCGGCTCGAAAACTCCGCATCGGTAATGGATGCGAGATTGGTGTTCACGTTTTCCAGCGCACCACGAACGGCGGTCGCAGCCATCATTCGGCCCACGCGAACATCTGAGAGCATAGACGTCCCCGCCATCGGTTCGAGTTGCCCGAGCTTGTCGAATACCGTTGCCGCATTGCGCGCAATCCCCAAAGGCGCCTCAATCGCCGCCATGAGCGTCTGTTGAATCGCCCGATTGCGGCGCTCCTGCTCTTCACTAGTCTCGCGAGGCAGCCGGTGCGCAGTGAGCACGGATTCGTACGACGCGGCGTCGCGATCAATGCCTTCCGCGAGCGCCTGCGACGCCTTGCGGAGTTCATCGGCAATTTCCGAAAGCGGCTTGGCATATGCCGCAAGCGATTTCTTTTTGCCTGAGATACCGGCCACCATCTGCCCGAGCGCGGCGCCAAGAGCGCCGGCCAGAGCCGCCACCGAACCTCCGCCCGGCGCGGGCGTGGGGTTGGAAACGGCGTCTATGAAGCCCTGCGCGAGCACGGAAAGCTTTACCGGGCTCTTTTCCGCCGCTGCCATGAGCGATTCTTCCAGGCGATTCTCTAACACCTGCGCAGGCGAGAAGTTCTCGACGTGCAAAAAGTGCTCCGCGGTCATTTCAATCGCGCGCCGCGGAATCAATCCCACGATCTCGCTGCCGACAATTCCCACGCCGAGGCGCTCGGCCTCGCGCTTCACCGTTTCGAATACCTTATGAATCGGCGTCTGTTCGAAGTCGGTCAAGTTCATCGAGACCTGCGCCAGGTTGCGCGCGCGCAGGTCCACTCCCATGGCCTTGACGCAGGGCATCCCGCCGCTCGAAAAACGGATGGTCTTGGCAATTCGTTTCGCGATTTCGAGATCGGGAGTATTCAGATTGATGTTGTACGCGATCAGGAATTTTCGCGCACCCACCACGGTCGCTCCCGCCGTGGGGTGCAGTTGTGGCTCGCCGATATCCGGAGCGCGCTGCGGATTGCGAAGCACTTCCTCGCGAAGGCCCTCGAACTGGCCGCGGCGAATGTTTTCCAGGTTCACGCGCTCCGGCCATTGTGCCGCCGCTTCGTAGAGATACACCGGTATGTGATAGCGCTCCCAGACTTGGCGCCCGGCCTCGTTCGCGAGTAACACGCAATCCTCAATCGTGACGCCTTCGATGGGAATAAACGGAACCACGTCGGTCGCGCCCACGCGCGGGTGCGCGCCCGTCTGCCGCGTCAGATCAATCAACTCCGCGGCTTTGCCCACGCCGCGCACGGCCGCTTCGCGCACCGCTTCCGGTTCTCCAACCAGCGTGACCACGCTGCGGTTGTGGTCCGCGTCGCTTTCGCGTGCTAGCAAGTACACGCCGGGAACGGCGCGCATGGCTTCGACGATGGCGTCTATCTTCGCCACCTGGCGGCCTTCGGAAAAGTTTGGAACGCACTCGACGAGCTGCTTCATGTGTTAGCGTTTCTTGGAGTGGATAATCGCGCCGCGTTTCATGGTCAGGCTGCAGAGGTTCACGCCAAAATAATACGGAATTTCGCGATAGCTCGCCACGTCAAACGCGGCCAGGTCCGCATACTTGCCAACCTCGAGCGAGCCGACGCGGTCGTGCTGGCGGAGCGAATACGCGGGATTGATCGTCGCGGAGGAAATGGTTTCGGCCGGAGTCATCCGCATCTGTGTGCAGGCGAGCGACAGAATCATCGCCATGTTCAGCGTCGGGCTGGTGCCGGGGTTGAAGTCCGTGGCCAGCGCGACGATGGCGCCTGAATCAATCAGCTCGCGAGCTGGGGCAAAGTGCGGCAATCCGAGATGAAAGCAGCAGCCCGGCAGCAGCGTGCAAACCACATTTGAGAGCGCCAGAGCGCGAATATCACTGCCATCTATCTTTTCCAGATGATCGGCGCTCGCGGCGTGGACTTCGATCGCTAGGCGAGCCGCTCCAGTGCGCGAGAGTTGCTCCGCATGGATGCGAGGAACCAGGCCGCACGCGCGTCCGGCCGTCAGAATCCGTCGCGCCTGCGACAAGGTAAAAGCCCCGCGGTCGCAGAAGACGTCGCAGAATTCCGCGAGCCCGGTGGTCGCGACCGTCGGAATCCAGCGCTTCACCAGCAGATCCACATACGCGTCTGGCCGCCGGTGGTACTCCGCCGGAACAATGTGCCCGCCGAGAAATGTCCGCGCGATGTCGAGCGGTTGTTGCTGATGCAGTTGGTGCAGGACGTCGAGAGTTTTCAGCTCGCTTTTCCAATCGAGGCCGTAGCCGCTCTTCGCTTCGAGCGTGGTGGTCCCGTGCTCGGCGAATTGGCGAAGGTGCGCGCGAGCGCGGTCGCGGAGCGAATCCGAGGAAGCGCGCCGCAGGTTCTTCACGGTGGAGCGGATTCCGCCGCCCGCGCGCGCGATCTGCGCGTACGTCTTTCCGGCATTGCGCTGTTCGTATTCGGCGGCGCGACTGGAAGGAAAAATCAGGTGAGTGTGCGAGTCAACGAAACCGGGCAGGACCACGCGTCCGCCAAAATCCAGTTTCTCGGCGCGGCGCGCTTCCTTTAGCCGCTCGATGCGGCGGCGCGGGCCGACTGCCATAATGCGATCACCGTGGACAAGCAGAGCGCCATCGCGAATCAGGCCGAGTTCCGCAAGCGCTCGTCCGCGTCGCGGGACAGAACCCCGCAGCGTGAGCAGCTCCGAGCAGCCGGTAATCAGCCAATCGGGCATGGCAGCGGCACCGATACTAACGCGCAACGTTCCAAAACACTATGGCAACGCGTCGCTCGCACCTCAGGGCATCGGAATTTTGACGCCGGACTTGCTGGCGAAATCAATCGCCTCGGGATAGCCCGCGTCCACGTGACGCGCGACGCCGATTCCGGGATCGTTGGTAAGAACGCGCTCGATGCGCGCACCCATTTCCTTCGTTCCGTCGGCGACGATGACCTGCCCGGCGTGCAGCGAGTAGCCGATGCCGACACCGCCGCCGTTGTGAATCGAAACCCAGCTCGCGCCGCTCGCCGTATTGAGCAGGGCATTGAGCAGCGGCCAATCCGCCACGGCGTCGGAGCCGTCGCGCATTTTTTCGGTCTCGCGGTAGGGCGAGGCGACCGAGCCGCAATCCAGGTGATCGCGGCCGATCACGATGGGCGCTTTCAATTCGCCGCGCGCCACCAGGTCGTTGAGCGCCAGGCCGAATTTCGCGCGCTCGCCATAGCCCAGCCAGCAGATGCGCGACGGCAATCCCTGAAAGCGCACGCGCTTTTGCGCCAGCGCGATCCATCGGCAGAGGATTTCGTCTTTCGGGAACATATCGAGAACGAGTTTGTCGGTGCGATGAATATCCGAGGGCTCGCCGGATAGCGCGGCCCAGCGAAAGGGACCGCGGCCTTCGCAGAAAAGCGGACGAATATACGCGGGCACAAAGCCGGGAAAATCGTAGGCGTTCGTCACGCCCTGCTGAAAAGCGAAAGTGCGGATGTTGTTGCCGTAATCGAATGTGACCGCGCCCAGTTTCTGTAGCGCGAGCATGCCTTCCACGTGCCGCGCCATCGAATCGAGCGAGCGCTTCTGGTAACTCTCGGGATCGATCTTGCGGAGCTCCGCGGCCAGCTCGACGTTGAGGCCTTGCGGAATGTAACCGCCCACGGGGTCGTGCGCGCTGGTCTGGTCCGTGAGCAGATCGGGGACGACCCCTCGTCGAGCCAGCTCAGGAATCACGTCGGCGCAATTTCCCACAAGGCCAACCGACGTCGCTTCGCGCGTCCGAACCGCATTTTTCAGTATGCGCAGCGCCTCGTCGAGATCGTTTACCATCACATCGCAGTAGCCGGACTTCACCCGCCGCTTGATGCGTTCGGGATCAACATCAATTCCGAGAAAAGCCGCTCCGTTCAGAGTCGCGGCCAGCGGCTGCGCGCCACCCATTCCACCCATTCCGCCGCTGGCGATCAGTTTTCCGGCCAGATCGCCCTGAAAATGTTTCCGCCCGGCCGCGGCAAATGTTTCGTAGGTGCCCTGCAAAATTCCCTGGGAGCCGATGTAGATCCAGCTCCCGGCGGTCATCTGGCCGTACATCATCAGCCCGGCGCGGTCGAGTTCGTCGAAATTCTTCCAGTCGCTCCAGTGTCCGACCAGGTTCGAATTTGCGATCAGGACGCGCGGAGCGTAGGAGTGCGTGCGAAAAATCCCAACCGGCTTGCCGGACTGCACGAGGAGCGTCTCGTCGCTTTCAAGCGCGCGAAGCGACGCAACGATGGCGTGAAAGCATTTCCAGTTGCGCGCCGCCTTCCCGCGCCCGCCGTAAACGATCAAATCTTCCGGTTTTTCGGCAACCTCGGGATCGAGATTATTCATCAACATCCGCAGCGCCGCCTCCTGCTGCCAGCCCTTGCAGGAAAGCGCAGTGCCGCGCTCCGCGCGCACGGGCACATACCCGGTCGCCTCGTCGGTGGCGATTTTCACCATCACCTGACTCCCTGCGATGATGCGTGTTCGATCCGGGAATTCACGGGATCATATTAGTACGGAACAAGCAGAGTGCAAGCGTGGAGGGCGCACACACGATCCGAGCGTCGTATCAGAAAGGCAGCGCACGTCGCAAGAGCCGTCGCAGCTATGCGGCCGAAGTTCTGCCCCAAAGCCTTATCGTCGCAATCTTCGCGCCTTCCGCTTGGGCGCGCAGTTTCGCCCATTGAATCGTCGGATGCACGCGCCGCGTGAACGGGCCCTGCGCGAAACCGCAATCCGTCCCGGCCATCACGTTTTCGCGTCCCACAATATTGGCGAAAGTTACGAGCCGGTCCGCGACGAGCTCGGGATGCTCGACCACGTTTGTCGCGTGGCTGATCACTCCCGGAATCAGCACTCTTCCCGCGGGCACCTTTACGGTTTGCCATACCTTCCACTCGTGTTCGTGGCGCACATTCGCGGCTTCAAACTGATAGCCGCCCACGCGCAGCTTGAGAAGTAAATCAACGATGTCTTTCAGAGGCACGTCGTGAACGTGCGGAGCATTCCAACTGCCCCAGCACACGTGGTAGCGGATTCTCTCCTGCGGCAGCCCTTCTAGCGCATGATTCAGCGCGTCTATGCGCAATTCCGCCCAGCTCCGATACTCCGCCAGTGTCTTCGGGGGCACCATGCGTTCGTAGGTATAGGGGAGAAAAGCGTCGTCAATCTGAATTCGCAGGCCGGAATCCAGTACCGCTTTGTATTCTTCGCGCAGAGCTTCGGCCAGCGCGAAGAGCAGCGACTCGTCGTCCTTGTAGTATTCGTTCACGTAAAACGGAAACGCACTCGCGGGTGCTACCAGCGGAAGAAACCCGTCTTCCACTTTAACTTTGCCCAGCGCCGCCTTTAGATTCGCGATGTCGCGTTGGACCAGCGCGTGGCCGATATAGCGGATCGGGCCACTGCAGAGGGTGGTCATCGCCCTGGGTCGGGCGCGCAATTTCTGCGTGGGGAAATATTCAGCGTAAAACTCCGGAAATTCCGCGAAGTCGCGCCCCATGCTAGGAGTTGCCAGGGGATCCTTCGTTTCCTCGGGTGTCGAGGAGCGCTCCGTGAAGCCGGAAATCCTCTGGCGAACGTACCATGCCCAGTTGTCGGTCTTCCCGAACTCGCCGTCGCTCACAATGTCTACGCCGGCTTCCGCCTGCTGCCGCACGACCTCGGTGATGGATTCCTGCAAGCATGCGGCGTGAGCGGCCTGATCGTACGGGCGTCCTGACTCGATTTCCTCCAGGAATGCGACCAGCTTGGGTGGCCGGACTAGGCTACCAACGTGCGTAGTCAGAATTCGATTTTGATTGTTCGCCATTGTTCCCCCCGAAAGCCTCTGAGATCGCGACTGCGAAGAACTTCGTCTGGTAGCGCAATTAGGCGGCATTGTACTGCCGGGCATCGCGAAGTCAAGCGAGCCCCAAGCGGCGAGGTCATTCCAGTCTTCACGCCAGAGTTTGCACGAGAGACAGTCTAAGAGGGCCGCATTGCGCTGCTCGCTCGCAATGGGCTAGAGTGGCGGCGATGAGTTCCGATTATCCCGCAATCACGAAGTGTTTTCTTGACGCTGTGGACATGTTTGCGAATCCGCGCGCGCAGATGTATCGCACGCAACACGGCTCGATGCCCGCGGTCTGGGAATCTATTTCGGCACAGGAAATGTTGCGCCGTGTCGCGGGCGTATCCCGAGCGCTCGCCGAACTCGGCATTCGGCCCGGAGATCGCGTGGGACTGTTCGCGCCAAACTGCCCAGAGTGGGCCATCGCGGACTTCGCCATCGAGGGGCTCGGCGCGGTCAGCGTACCCGTCTATTTCCACGAGTCGCTCGACCGCCTGACGTACATCCTCAAGGACTCAGGCGCGCGTGTGGTTTTCACCTCGGGCGAAGAAGAAGCGCGAACAATCGCAGAGTGCCGCGGCCAGTTGCCGGCGCTTGAGCATGTAATTTCCGTTGCGCCACCCGCCGATCTGCAGGGCGATATCCTGCGTTATGAGGCGCTGATCGCCACGGCGGGCGACGCCGACATCGCTAAGTACCGAAGCCGCGCCGCCGAAGTGACCGGCAAACAACTCGCCACGATCATCTACACCTCCGGCACGACGGGCGAGCCGAAGGGCGTGATGCTGAGTCACGCGAATCTCACGTCGAACGCGCTCGATTCGGCGAAGGATACCGAAACTCTGCCGGGAGACCTGGGTCTGTCGTTCCTACCGCTCTCCCACGTCTACGAACGCGTGGTGGACTACACCTATTTCTTTCGCGGCATCAGCGTGGCGTATATCGAGCAGACAGAGCTGGTATCGCAGGCGCTCCTCGAGGTTCATCCAACGATGGTCGCGGCGGTCCCGCGTTTCTTCGAAAAAATCTACGCGACCATCATCGAAAAGGGTCACCGCGAGACCAGATTGAAGCGCGCGATTTTCGATTGGGCGCTGCGCGTGGCAACTCAAGCAGCCCCCTGGCGCGCGTATGGCAGGAATGTCCCCTGGACCGTAAAACTGCGCTGGCGTCTGGCGAACCGGCTGGTTTACTCCAAATTTCGCGCGGGCATGGGCGGAAGAATTCGCACCTTTACCTCCGGAAGCGCCCCGCTCGCGGTCGAGCTTCTGGAATTTTTCTGGACCGTCGGTTTGCCGATCTATCAAGGTTATGGGCTCACGGAAACTTCGCCCGTCGTAACCGCCAGCAATCCGAAGACGTATAAAGTCGGCACGGTAGGTAAGCCGATTGCCGGCGTGCAAATCAAGATCGCCGCCGACGGCGAAATTCTCGTCAAAGGTTTTTGCGTGATGCAGGGCTACTACAACAAGCCCGATCAGACGCGCGACACTTTCACCCCCGATGGCTGGCTGCTCACCGGCGATATCGGCCGCATTGACGAAGACGGCTTCCTCCTCATCACAGATCGCAAGAAAGAGCTGCTGAAGACCGCCGGCGGAAAATTCGTGGCGCCCGCGCCGATCGAAAACCTGCTGAAGACGTCGCCGCTGATCGCCAACGTCATGGTTGTGGGCGATACGAGAAAATTTACCTCCGTGCTGGTCGTCGTCAATTTCGCCGGAGTCGAGGAAGAAGCGCGCAAAGCTGGCCGCGAATTTTCCACGCACGCGCAGATGCTCTCCGACCCTTGGGTACGGGATCTCTACACGCGCGAGCTCGAGCGGCTCACCGCCCATCTCGCGCAATACGAAAAGCCAAAGAGGTTCGCGCTGATCGAAAAAGATTTCACGTATGCAAGCGGCGAACTTACCTACACGATGAAGTTGAAGCGGCGCGTGATCGAGGAGCGCTATCAGGACGTGATCGCGCGCCTCTATGCGGACGTGGAAGAACCGCGCCCAACGCGCACGGCATAGTAACGAAGCGAGCGATTCGAGGGGACACTTGGCTCTCTGCTGGATACAAACAAAAGCTTGTCGGCTGGGAATCATGCCGCGGCCCCGAGGCGGCGATTGGCTGGCGGACGAAATCAAAATGCTCAAGGAGTCGGGAGTCGATGTCATCGTTTCAGCGCTTGAGCCGGAAGAAGCGGCTGAACTTGAACTGCTGCTAGAGGAAGACTGTTGCCGCCTGAGTGGAGTCGAATTCGTTTCGTTTCCGATTTCGGATCGGTCGGTCCCCGGCTCGGCAGATGCCTTTGATGGATTGCTTGACCGCGTTGATCAGCAACTGCGGAAGGGCAAAGCCGTAGTCGTGCATTGCAGGGCCGGGATCGGCCGTTCCAGTGTGATTGCTGCGTCTCTACTGTTGCAATATGGGGTATCAGTTGCCGAGGCCTTCGACCTTTTGGCGGAGGCTAGGGGATTCCCGGTGCCAGATACGCCAGACCAGCGCGAGTGGGTGGAGCGCTTCGCAGCGCGCGCGAAAAACGCGGGAGAGCTATAGAATGTGGGTGGAGATATTACGATGACTGACCAACTGGTGATCGCCGGACGCCCGTTTAAGTCGCGCCTGATCGTGGGCACGGGAAAATATCGCAGCTTTCAGGAAATGGCGCGCGCGCACGCGGCCTCGGGCGCGGACATGGTGACGGTCGCCGTCCGTCGCGTGAACCTGACGGACCGCACGAAGGAATCGCTGCTCGATTACATTGACCGCGAGAAAATTTTCATTCTGCCGAATACCGCCGGATGTTATTCGGCGGACGAAGCCGTGCGCGCGGCGCGGCTCGGCCGCGAAGTCGGCCTCTCGGAATGGGTGAAGCTCGAAGTAATCGGCGACGAACAAACCCTCTTTCCCGATACCGAGCAGCTGATTCAGGCCACAAAGACGCTCGTTAAGGAAGGCTTCATCGTGCTGCCTTACACCACCGACGACCTGATCGTCGCGCGAAAACTAATTGACGCAGGCGCATCAGCGGTAATGCCGCTCGGCGCACCCATCGGTTCCGGCATGGGAATTCAGAATCTGGCGAACCTGCGCATCCTGCGCGAACGCATCACCGAAGTGCCGATGATCGTGGACGCGGGCGTGGGCACGGCCTCCGATGCAGCCATTGCGATGGAGCTGGGCGCGGACGGCGTCCTGATGAACACAGCGATTGCCGGCGCACAAGACGCCGTGTTGATGGCCGAAGCAATGCGCCAGGCCGTCGAAGCGGGCCGCAAGGCTTTCCTCGCCGGACGCATCGAGAAAAAATTGTACGCGACGGCTTCGAGCCCGCTGACGGGAATCGTAAAGTGACGACCGCATCCAGATTCCTGCTCCTCTTGGCAAACGGCTTCGTGTGTTACTACTTTTGGAACGAGCATAAATTAGGCATGTCCCGCGGTCGCACCATTCTTTTGCTCTTTGTCTCGCTATGCGCCATCAACCTGGCTCTTTACGTTGGGCAGTGGCTTGGAGAGCGCAGAGCTCGCCAACTCGCAGCGCGCCGCGGCCAGCGCCGGTAACCCACGCTTCGACAAATCCTCTGACTTACCGGAATAAGATATGCCACGAAATATCCACGAGCGCATGGACAAAAGTGCCGGGCAGTAGCGATCGCATTTTCATCCACACGTGTCCGTAAAATAATCCGGCGATCGTCGCCAGCAGCACGTACTTCCAATTCGGAAATGGCGCGTGGAAGATGTGCGAGAATCCAAAGATCACGGACGCGACGATCAGCCCCACCCACTGATTCTTCATCGCCCTTGAGAGCAGATTCTGCAGCAATCCTCGAAACAAAAATTCCTCGGGCCACGCGGTGAAAAATAAAATCCCCAGCGCTGCTAGCGGAGAGCTGCGCACGCGCGCCAGCGACGGGCTAAACACCAGAAATCCCATCTTGATTCCGATCGGTATCGCGATCGCCGCAAATATCGCGAAGTGCAGCGCGAAATTTGCCGTGAAGCCGCGTCCCCACGCGACGGCGTAGCCGACTCCATCCAAGCGGCGCAGTAGCACAAACGCGGCGACCGCCGTGCTGAGCGCCATCAGAATCGCGAGCGTATGCGTCAGCGGCGGAGGGTACGGGAAGACGCGATACATCAGCCGGTACGGAACGGGAAGCGCGACCGGCAGCCAAATAATCACAAGGGCTGCGTAGTCTTCCCACGTGCCCGGCGATTTTCCGGCGCTGCTGGCGAGCAGAAGCGCCGGCAGAACAGCATAGGCCGTGCCAACGAGCAGCATCCTCCAATCGCCCGTCACCGCCAGCGAATAGATGAGGACGGCAAAAAGCGGCACGAGCGACGCCAGCAGCGCGCCTCGCCCGCCGAGCGCGCGCTGAGCGCCAGCGAGGACGCGCGGTGACGCGAGAAACAGCTCGAACGCGAAGAGAAGCGCCGCGATTCCGAGCGCGATAAAGAACGCGCGACCATGAAAGCCGAGGCGAACGCCCTCGAACGCCGCCGCTGCCACGACCAGCGCCCAGACCACGAACGCCGTGGTGAAGTTCATCTGCCAGGATTTTGCGTTTGCTGCCATGCGCGATGATTTTACCGGACGTCGCGCGCGAAGCGATAAGAACTTGATTTGGTTTCCGGCCTCGGCGATGCTGGCGCGTGCCAAATCCGCCCGCCGCACCGGCAGCATCGGGAAAACAAAGGCTCGCCTATATTGACTGGATGCGCGGGCTCGCCTGCGTGCTGATGTTCCAGACGCACTGCTACGATTCGTGGCTCGGCGGCCCGGCCCGCGACACCTCGTTCATTCGCTGGTCGCAACTGGGCGGCACGCTTCCAGCTCCTCTGTTTCTTTTCCTCGCTGGAATTTCCAGCGCTCTCCTCACGGACCGCATGCGGCAGAAGGGAATCGCGCCGAATTCGATCGCGTTCACCACGATTCGACGCGGCGCTGAAATCTTCGGGCTGGGCCTGCTTTTTCGCTTGCAGGAGTTTGTACTCGGCCAGCCGTGGGCTCCGTGGACCGATCTGCTCCGCGTGGACGTGCTCAACGTAATCGGAATCTCGCTGATGCTCATGGGCGCCGTGAACTGGATGGCGCGCACCCGCGCCGCGAACGTGATTCTGGCGGCCGCGGTCGCGCTCGGAATTTCATTCGCGACACCGCCCCTGTGGACAACCTGGCGCCCGCGATGGCTTCCGTGGTATCTCGAGTCGTATATCAACGGCGTCCACACCTTCAAAGTACCGCAGCCGTGGCTTTTCCCGATCTTTCCGTGGACGGCATTCGCATTCGCGGGACTGACCGCCGGCTTTCTCCTGTTCAGCGATTGGCCAGCCAAGAATCCCGGCCGCGCAACCGCGCTTTTCGGCGCGGCGGGTGTCGCGATCTATTATCTGTCTTCATGGTTTGACGCGCTGCCTTTGCACTTGTACGCCGTGTACGACTACTGGCACACGAGCCCCAACTTTTTTCTCGCGCGGTTGGGAGTTCTGATGGTCATCACGTGGGCCGTATACGCGTGGTGTCGCTGGGGTCTCGGCCAGTTCGGGTTCAGCCCGTTCATTCAGCTTGGCCAGGCGTCTCTGCTGGTCTATTGGGTGCACATCGAGTTCGTCTATGGGCGATTCTCGATCCTGCCTAAACGCGCGCAGACAATTCCGACGGCCACCCTCGGCCTGCTCGTGATTTTTGTTGCGATGGTCCTGCTGGCCATGGCGCGAACGCGATGGAAAGGGCGCGGCGGAGAAATCCTGGCGCGAATGCGGCAAGCTCCGCGGACGGCCCAAAACAGCTAGGGATTCTTCGGCGGGCTGGCGGTCTGCGGAGCGGGCGTTGATGCATCGGACGGCCTCGGCGAAGTCTCGAAAATAAATTCTCCGGGCCGGGCCAGTCTCAACACCTCGCGCGCAATCCGTTCGATCGCCTCCGGATCGGTCTTCAGCGAGTTCACGTGGTCCTGCATTTGCTGGTTCTCTTCGTTGATCTGGTGGATTTCTGCCTTGACGCTTGCGGCTTCCTTTTGCGCGCGTCGCATGGCCAGCACTCCGTGCGTGCCGAAGACATCTTGGAGCAGCAGCAGGCTCAGCGCCGCGGCGAGGAACCACGTCGCGTTCCGGCGGAGAAATTCGCGCAGCTGCTCGGCGAAGCTCATCGTCGGTTCTGTCATTGCACGATCCATGCACGCGCGTCTTCGGCGATTTTTTGAGCCTCCGCCTGCGTAGCCGCCTCGGTGTAAATTCGCACCACCGGTTCGGTGCCCGAGGGACGCATCAGAACCCATGCTCCATCGTCGAACGTGAGTTGCAAACCATCGGTGCGGTCCGTGCGCGCGACGTGGCGTCCTGCAAACTCCTTGAAGTCGGCGCGCAAGCGGGTGGCCAATTTCGATTGCGTTTCGTCGGGCAAATGTAGATTCATGCGGATCGGCCAGAATTCGCGCCCGACCCTGCGAAATAGATCGCGAAGCTGATCGGCCAGCGATGCCTGGCGCGCCGCAATCATTTCGGCGACCAGCAGGCACGCGAGTATTCCGTCTTTCTCCGGGAGATGGCCACGAATCGTCATCCCCGCGCTTTCCTCGCCTCCCAGCGCGATTTTGTCTTCGCGAAGCAACGGGCCAACGTACTTGAAACCGACCGGCGTCTCATACACCTTCACGCCGTGAAGTTTGGCGACCGCGTCTATCAGTTGCGTCGTCGCAACGCTGCGCGAGGCGCCGAGCTTGTATCCCCGCGTCTCGAGCAGGTAATCGAAGACCAGCCCAAGAATGTGATTCGGTGAAATGAACGATCCATCGCGGTCCACGATGCCGAAGCGATCTGCGTCGCCATCAGTCGCCAGTCCCGCCAAAGCTTTCTTTTCTTTGACCGCTTTCATCAATGGCGCCAGATTCTCCTCGGAAGGATCGGGTCCGGTGCCTTCAAATAGCACGTCGCGCCCCGCGCGAATTTCGGTTTCGGCAATGCCTTGTTCCGTCAGAATGCGGTCGAGCCATCCTGCGCCGCATCCATGGACCGCGTCGCAGACGAAGCTGCCTTTCGCTTTCGCCAGCACGTCGAATCGAATCATTTTGCGTAGCTGCTCAAAATATGGCTCGCGCGGGTTGATGCTCGGAAAATCGTTCTCGACCTGGTTATGTTCTGCCGGGCCGTCCGCCATCGCCGCTGCACGTTTCTCGATGTCTTTCGTGATCTCGGGCAGGGCGGGTCCGGCGTCAGGGCCGGAAAATTTCAGGCCGTTGTACGCTGCCGGATTGTGGCTGGCGGTAATGTTCACGCCTCCGTCCAGCTTCCCATGCAGGATCGCATGCGCGATCACCGGGGTCGGGGTCGGCTCCCCGCACAGAAGCACCTTGCAACCGTGCGACCTCAGGACGGCCGCAGAGGCCAGTGCAAACTCCGGCGAGAAAAATCGAGTATCGTAGCCAACGATCAGTGTGGGAGATTTCTTTTGCGCGAGGACGTGGTCCGCAATCGCGGCCGACGCGCGGCGCACGCCGGGAAACGTGAAATCTTCGGCGATGATGCCCCGCCAGCCCGATGTCCCGAAATGGATCGCTTGGCTCGTCACGCGGCGCTATTGTATCTTGTCGCCCAACCCGCGCGTATCGGGTAATCGCCCGACATAGCGTCTCAAGAGTAAAGGTCGAGATGACGGACAAGATCGTCGTACTGGTCACATGCGCGTCGGCAGGGCAGGCGCGGAAGATCGCCCGTTCGCTCGTGGCGGCCAGGCTCGCCGCTTGTGGCAACGTGATCGAGGCGCCCGTGCGGTCAATCTACCGGTGGAAGTGGAAAATCGAATCGGCGAAGGAGTCTCTGCTCATCCTGAAGACTTCCCGAAAGCAGTTTGCGGCCCTCGAGCGCGCCGTTCGGGCGCTGCACACCTATGACGTGCCTGAAATCATCGCGCTGCCGATCCTGCGCGGCTCGCGCGACTATCTGAAATGGATATCAGAGTCCGTCGCACGGGCGAAAAAGTGACACGATTCGTTACTTTACCTCCTACGGCCATCGTAGTTCCGGTTATGGATGCACCTGGCGCTTGAGCCACGCGTTTAATTGCGGTAAAACCAAGGCGGCATGAGATCGAAGACAGATTGTCGCCCGTTCTGGCTGAATCTTCGGTGTGCCGCGGTACTGGCAGCCGGTTTGCTTTGTGCCGCAAATGGTTTCGCTCAGGACACGCACCCAAGTCAGGAAGGGTCCACCTCACCGCCGCCCGAGAGTCAGTCGAGCAAGCAGGATCAAAAAGACCCGAAGCCCTCTGATTCACTCACCACGAAGATAAGAATTCAGGTCACCAATGCGAACGATCACCCCGTCTCCAACGCCAGCGTATATGTCCGGTACTACGAGTCCGGTGGATTCCTGCGACACGAAAAGCTGGCCGAGTTGAGCTTCAAAACAAATCAAGAAGGCGCAGTTAAAGTCCCGGCGATACCGCAGGGCAAAATTATGATTCAAGTGATTGCCACGGGTTGGCACACGTTCGGCAAATGGTACGACATGGACAAAGAAGAAGAATCCGTTGCGATCAAGCTCGAACCGCCGCCTCACTGGTACTGAGAAATTTCCGCGCTGACCTTTACGGGAATTTCCGCCCGGTAATTTCCTTTTCTGAATGATATACGTTGATGTATCCGGAATTTCGAAAAAATATTTTTGCGGACGCGGAATCTGCCCGAAACTTGTGCAAAGAGGACTAAGCCCAACCGTCCCGAGAGTTTTCGAATCGCCGCCAGACCTTTTCCACACGGTTTTCAACAGAACTGTTGAAAACTTTTACAAAGTGTTCATCAAAAGTGGCGTGCGGTTCGAAAGTGTGGCGTGCAAATTGCTTTAGCTCCGGAATTCCCGCTCTTGCCTGAAGTCTCGCCACTTCCGCGCGACGTGATAACATTCTCTCCCGCCGGAAGTTACGCTGCGATCAAAATGAAAGAGTTAATTCTCAACGCGGATGATTTTGGATACACCACGGGCGTCAACGAAGGAATCATTCGCGCGCATCGCGATGGAATCCTGACCAGCGCCACGTTGATGGCCAATGGGCCCGCGTTTGATGACGCGATCGAGCGCGCCAAATCCAATCCGAAACTGGGAATCGGATGCCATCTTGTTCTCACCGGAGGTTTTTCCGTCGCTCCAAAGGAAGAGATTCCATCGCTTGCGGACTCAGAAGGTCGTTTGCCTCGGTCCTTGGGCAATCTTGTGGCCAGAGTGAGCGTGGGAAGCGTGCGCACGAAAGAAATCGAAAGGGAATTGCGCGCGCAGCTCGAAAAAATCCGCCGCTCCGGCATCGAACTGACCCATGTGGATACGCATAAGCATACACACGTCCATCCCCGCGTCATGGGCGCCGTCGGCCGCGTAGCGCGGGAGTTCGGAATCACGCGCGTGCGAAATCCCATCGAGAATCTCAGAGACTCTTGGCGGACGGCGCGAATCGAGAACGCGCCCCTGCTTGGAAATATGGCGGCTTCGCTCGCCGTTCGAGCAGTTGGATCATGGTTCAACTCAATCGCACGAAAATACGGGCTGCGCTCGCCCGATCATTTCCTCGGCTTGGCCGTGACCGGACGCTTGAGCGCCGCGGCATTGTGTCGCTTGATAGACACAGTTCCCGAAGGCCGCACGGAAATCATGCTGCATCCCGGCATCTTCGACGCCGAGCTCGTGAAGTCCGGCTCGCGCCTCCAACAGCAGCGTCAAACCGAATTGGATGCCCTTCTGGCGCCGGAATCGAGGCGCGCGGTCGAGGCTAACTCCATCCGCCTGATCAGTTATCGAGAATTGAACTAGCCTCGATAGTTTGCAGTTCACCCCGCGCCGCCTACGCTAGAATTATTGACGAATCCCAGCTTCGAATACTTCACACAAACGAGGACATCATGAAGAATTTGAGGATCGCAGTAGCTTGCGCGTTCTGTCTGACGATTCTAACCGCATCAGCGAGCGCCCAGATGGGCATGGGCATGCGCCCTTCTATGCCCGCGGGCATTTTCTCCGGCGCGGTCGGTTCCGGTGCGCAATATGAGATAACCACGGCCGATGGCACCAAATCCACGATCGAATATGCGGTTGTCGGCAAGGATTCCGTGGACGGCAAGGACGCTTACTGGCTTGAGTGGACCATGACCTCGGCGCGCATGGGCGAGATGGTGATGAAGATGCTACTCGCGCCGGAGTCCTCGAACGGAGTTACCTCGCGCATCATCATGCAGGTGGCCGGACGCCCGCCGATGGAAATGCCTTCGCAGATGACGCGCCCCGGCAGTCAGCCGGCTCCGAAGATGGACATTCGCGGCGAATCAGAAGACGTTGGCAAAGAATCCGTCACCACTCCCGCCGGCACATTCATGTGCGATCACTACCGATCCAAGGACGGCAGCTCTGACACGTGGGTCAGCACCCAAGTAACTCCGTTCGGAGTCGTAAAGTCCCAGACCAAAACGACCTCGATGGTGCTCACCAAGCAGATCACTGGCGCTCGCGACAAAATCGTGGGCACGCCAGTGCCATTCAATCCACAAATGATGATGCAGCAGCAAGCCAATCAATAGCGGCGAGCGGCTATTCCAGGTCGGGTGGGGTTACCTTGGCGATCCATGAGTCATAGTCCGAGGTGTAACCCACCTGCTCCTGTCGAGCGCGAATGCGCCGCTCGATTGCCGCGATCTGCTCACCCGAGAGAGAGGGAAGCGTCTCCACAGTTTGCTCGACTACCTGCGCTTGTCCCGCCGCCCGCGTTTCCGCCGACGCAAATGACGTCGTCGCGGTCGCTCCGTCATCGCCAGCGCGCAGGAAATCGTCAACGAGTTGTTTCGTAACCTTCTGGCTGTGCACCAGCGACACGCGAATGTTTCCTTGCCCGGTCACCACGTTCCCCACGCCGAAGACACGATCGGCCCCCGAGTAGCGTGGCAAATCTTCGTCACTAAAAGTGTAGTACTCGCCCTTCATCGCGACGCCCGGAAGAATCTCCGGCACCGAACCAATGGACGAAATCACCAGCGGCGCGCGCAACTCGTGCTCGGACCCCGGAATCGGTTCCGCTTTGCGTCCCTCGATTTTCGTCTCCGCCACCTTTAATCCGACCACGCGTCCATTCTCGACGATCAATCCCGTTGTCAGCCGGCGATCCTGCACGCGAAACAGATACCTATCGCGCGCCAGCCGCAGCATTTTCTGCCGCACCATCTCGGTTTTCGCCATTTGCTCCTGAGTCGCCCCATCCGGCGGCTGCGCCAGCGGCATATCCTGCTCGCGCCGCCGGTAAATCAGCAGACTTCCCTTCACGCCGAGCGACTGCGGGTCCACTCCGTGTGCCTTGCACGCGGCAGGGATGCCCTTCTCGAGCTCATGCATGCTGACGGAAATTCCCCGCGCCTTCAGCGCGCGCTCGTAATTCTCAATCTGTAGCACTTTCACCACGTCAATGGACGCCAGCCCGCCTCCAACCACAATCGTCTCGTCGGGAGTCTCGTAGCGCGGCCCGGTGTAGTCCTTCTCGTTTTTATGGTTGTACCAGTAAATAAAAGGGTTCTGGTAAACGAGCCCCTTATCCACAAACTCCTGCGCGCCCGGGACGCCCAGATCCCTGTCGCGCCAAGCGCCATTCGCCAGAATCACCGCGGAGAATCCCCAGTTGTTGCAGAAATCTCCAAATTCCAGATCGCGCCCGAGCTTCGTCGAGGGCACGTAGTAAACGCCCGGCTTCTTCAACCGCGCGTCAATGCGCCCGTACTCCTGTTTGCGCTGTTCGACGTGCCATCGCGGCAGCCCGTCCTCGATCTTGCCGTACGGGCGTTTGTTCTGCTCGATCACCGCGACTCGTATGCCGCGATCCGCCAGAATTTCCGCCGCCACCGACCCGGAGATGGCTCCGCCGACCACCGCGACAAAATGTTGGCCCTTGTCAGGCATTCGCGCTCAATCCGGCTCCCGCCCCAACCTCAGAGCGGTGGCCAGAGCGGTGGATTGTACACCGCCGCGCCGCATTCCGAGCGCTTCTAGTGCCACCGCCTCCAATCTGATATATTCGCCGCACTGGGGAATGCACGAGAACGCAGCGCGCCACCGCAAGCCGCATCATGCGCGCGGCCATCGAAGGAGACGCAGTCAATGCACATAGGCTACGGAGCGGGCTTTCAGCACTTGGGCGGTTACTCCGACCGCCAGTTCCCGCGCGAGGAACTCGGCAATTGCGTCCGCGCGGAAGATCTCGGCTTCGAGTCCGTCTGGGTCACCGAGCATCACTTCGACGACTACTCGATCAGCCCGGACCCGTGCCAGGTGCTCTCCTACATCGCCGGCCGGACAAAGCGCGTGAAGCTCGGCTCGATGGTCATCGTTGTGCCGTGGCACGACCCGATCCGCCTCGCCGAGCAGATTTCGCTGCTCGACCACGTTTCCGACGGCCGCTACATCCTCGGCATGGGCCGCGGCCTCGCGCGCCGCGAATTCGAAGGCCTGCGCATTGACCAGAACCAAGGCCGCCAGCGCTTCGACGAATACGCCAAGCTCGTCCTCGACGCGCTCGAAAGCGGTTTCATGGAAGGCGGAGCCACCGTGAAGCAGCCGCGCCGCGAAATCCGCCCGCGGCCGTTCAAATCTTTCAAGGGACGCTCGTTCGCCGCCGCCGCATCGCAGGATTCAGTTCCCGTCGTCGCCAAGCTCGGCCTGGGAATGCTCGTGATCATCCAAAAATCCTGGAAGCTCGTGACCGCTGACATGGAGCGCTATCACGCGCTCTGGAAGGAATTTCATCCCAACGAAGCGCCGCCCAAGCCCTTCTGTTCCGGCTTTACATTCGTGGACGAGAGCGCCGACCGCGCCGAAGAACTCGCGCGCAAATATCTCGCCCTGAACTATCGCACCGCGCTCGAGCACTACGAGATGCTTGGAAAACACTTCGGCGAGCTCAAGGGCTACGAGCGCTACGCCGACATGAGCAAGTACCTCAACGAGATCGGTCAGGAAAAAGCCGTCGAGGATTACATCCAGCTCATGGCCTGGGGCACGCCGCAGCAGGTCCTCGAAAAATTCGCCGGCTACAAGCAGCTGATAGACATGCAGGGCATCATGCCGAATCTGAATTTCGGCGGCATGCCGCACGACGAGGTCCAGCGCAACATCGCCTGCTTCGTCAAGCACTGCATGCCCGAGCTGAAAAGCTGGCCCAGCGCCACGCTCGCGGAACCAAAAGAACTCGCGCTCGCCGCAGTGTAATCCTTTGCTTCCGTAGGGGCACGGCATGCCGTGCCCGGCAAACATTCTTGGCGAACTCGCCCGATTCGCCAATTAGCTGCGCCCGCCGTTGCCTTCGTAGCGCCGGCATCTTGCCGGCTCTTGTGCTGTTGCCTTCGCATTTGAATTTTCCGCTGTCATTCCGAGCGAAGCGAGGAATCCCTCTTCGAATTTTCCGCCGGCGCGGCTTCCGTCCCGACTAAGCGCGCTTTGCCTTGACATCGGCGACGCGAACGATCAGACGCTTACCAAGCGCCCTCGCCGCCCGGCTGATCGTATCGAGCGTTACAGACACGTTCCTGGGGTCGAGCAGACGGTCCAGCTGCGACCGGCTGGTGCGCAGCTGCTTCGCCATCGCCTGCTTGCTTTTCTGCTGTTCCCGCATGGCCTGTTCAAGTTGCCATGCGAGTACCCGCTTGATCGCGACGGCCTCGACCTCTTCCCGGATTCCCTCCTGTTCCAGAAAACTATCGAAGCTCGAACCGCTGTGATTCTTTCTCGCCTTCATGGGAGTCCTCACGGGCGTCCGGTCTCTTCGGGGAATTTCGTTCTTTGCCGACTAGCGTAGTGTACCTTAGATGGTACACCCTTAGAAAGGTCTTCTTCACGCCGCCGCATTCGCCATTGATTCCACCACACGACTGTACTATTATGTATGTACAGTACCGTAGCTACGACGATGAGATTTGTCTGGGACGAGGAAAAGAGCCGCCGCAATCTCGCCAAGCACAAGGTGAGCTTCAAAACGGCAAGGCTCGTATTCGATGATCCACAGGCGGTCAGCCGGCTTGATCGAGTGGAGGACGGCGAGGAGCGATGGCAGACGTTGGGGCTTGCCGGTGGGATTGTGATTCTCCTCGTGGCGCACACCTACCGCGAGGAGGGCGGCGAAGAAGTGATAAGAATCATCTCCGCCAGAAAAGTGACGGCCCGCGAGAGGACAGTCTATGACCAGGGTAACTAGAAAGCAAAAGAAGGAACTGGCCGCAGTCGCTGCGCTGCGCGACGCGCAGATAGATTTTTCAGACGCGCCCGAAATGCGGGAATGGAGCCGGGCGGTGGTCGGCAAGTTCTACCGGCCGATCAAGAAATCGCTCACGATTCGCCTCGATGCGGACGTGCTCGCTTGGCTCAAGGCACAGGGACGCGGCTATCAGACTCGGATCAACAACCTCCTGCGCGCGGCGATGGACAGTCGCTCGCGTCGCCGGAGAGCGTAAGCGGTGTCCCCGCCGAAGGTCGCGCCGCTTCTACACCGAGCCAAGGTTTCCGTCGAACCACTTGCGGAGCGCTTCAGCCTTTTGGATCGCGCGGGGAAAAGCATCATACGAAAGGCGAACTGACTCCTCGACCACTTTGGCGGTGTTTGGATGGACGGCATCGTTCCGCTGCACCCTGATCGATTCGAACAGTGACGTCAGGTGTATGTGCGCTCCATCAAATACGTCCTGCGGCTTCTTGCAGGTCGCGACATGCTTACCGACTGACTCGAGCAAGCGATAGAGCGACCTTCCGTTAAGCTGATTCGTGAGCTGCGTCTGCGCCGTCACGTCTTTGAGCGCACCCGCGAGAGATCCACCAAGTAAGTAAATTTCTTTTTCAGATGCCGCACCTAGCATTACCGCGGCCGAGAAAAACGACCCTCGTTGAAACGAGCCGAGACCCTCTTCGACATACTGTCGTATGACTGGATCTAAAGATGGAACCAACGAGCCTAAATGCTGCATGTAGCCCGCCACGTCCTCGGGAAGGGGTTCGGCTCCGTTTGCCCATGTCTTACCCCGTTCTGTCCGCCAATACCTCGTACCGTCGAGCGTGGTCGGGAACGATTGACCTTCCGGTGCAACATAACCCTGACGTAGCAGGTGGCAAAACACCTCAAGCGTGGCGCGTTGAAGGACTCGAGGACATGTCAAGTCGTTGTACTTGAACTTATGCAATCCGCTAGCGTGCGGGGGATTCGGTTCAACTCCCGGAACGCGCACCTTGTAGAGTTGGGCAAACAGAGAGTCAACGAAGTCTTTCAATTCGAAGTTCGATGCAACCGTGACCGCGAGAGCGGCTCGCGCAAATGGAAGCATCGAGGCTAGGGAGTAATCGAATTTCATATTGCGCAGACCGGTATAGGCCGTTCTTGTCAGCAGCCCCACGCGTCAAACAGCTTGTCAAACGAGAAAGTCCGTTTGCTCAGCCAGCCTTTGCCTTTTTGAAGGCTGTCTTTCAGGACGGGCGGATTGAACACCAATCGGGGCGCTGAGAGAAACAGGAAGCTCCGCTTGGTGTCGCGCCAATCCTTACCGCGACGCAATGGTTGTAGCAGCCTTATATGGCCGTTCAGCCATTGCTTACCCCTAACTTCACGTACCGTCTGCAAGAAATCACTCCACGTATCCACAACCTCGATGCGCTCAATGCCCGCGATGTAGCTAATACCAACCTGCACGCCCGGATGGTTACGCGCGATCCTTTGTCCAAAGTGAGGGGCAAAGTAGAGCGCATCAGCCAAACGACTACGCTTTTCATAATGACAACCGTACATCCGGGCCTTCAAGAAGAGCGCCAGCGTCTCTTCGTTATTGATTTCTCGCGCATAGATTTCCACAGATTCCTTAGTTCTGATCATAGCGTGTTCCTCTAGATGACCGAGAAAGTCCCGACTGACGAACCGGACGCGGTTGTCCGGCGACCGCGCCAATTGCTGAAGTAATTTCGTCAAATCCCGCCAGCGAAGATATTTTACATCGCGCCGCCGCCCCTGTTTGCCGGACGCAGTGTATTCCGTCAAGAGCACCCGCCATTTAGCCGGGTATTTCCGTGCTTGACCGAATGGGTCTGTCGCAGTGACCTTGGCCTCGATCACGCCCCAGCCCGCGGTGGTTTCAACCAGGATGTCGGATCGGTCGGAATCATGTTGCGTCTCCAGGCTTACGGAGAGCGGCTTCCCACGAAATGCGAAGAATTCGCAACTTTTCTCCGGCTCTAGGGCAATCAAGTAGCCGAGCATTGCTGTCAGTCGCGTTTCACGCAACGCGTTTCCAAACGCCCCGGCGAAACTCGACACCACTGAGCCGCCTCTCAGCAGTTCAATCCGTTCACTCTTCGGAGACAACGTCATGTTAGGCGTCGAACGTGATTCTATATCACGGGAGTTCTTACCAATGCGTTAACGATATCACTGGCGGCACGACTACTTGAATTGTTAAACTTCGCCAATCGAGTATTGAATGGCGAGCGAGTGTTGGGCTGCATCTATCGGTGGATGTTCCGACAAAATCACCGGGGAGCATATTCTTACGAGGGGTATTTTCCCGCAAGATGAAATGTTTATTCAGGGCCTTCCGTGGTGTCTGGCTGAACCCAAGCTAATAGGACTCGCAAGTCTTACCGCAAAAATTCTGTGTTCGAACCATAACAGCGGACTTTCAGAGATGGACATCGCCGCTATCCAAACGGCAAAAGCGTTTCGGGATGCCTTGGATCTTAGGGATTTCCGATCACAACACAAGCCGACACATTGGACTCGAAAGCAATTCCGGATCAACGGGTCTCTGCTTGAGAGTTGGGCCCTGAAGACACTAATCAACATTACCTACAAAGGACCGGTTCCAATCGGCAGCGACTCATTTCAACCGGGCCGAGCGTCCGCCAGCCTCGTCGAAACCGCCTTCGGGCTCCGCCGATTCACCAGACCGGCCGGTTTATACACCCTAGCTAGAGTTGGCGAAGAAAACTTCACTGATGGTCGAGTGAGGGTGCTCTCGCTAGAGTCCACAGCGGGCCACGTTGCCGGCGCAATTTTTCACTTCGGGGGGTTGAGATATCTTCTCTATTTGGAGAACGACAATAATCCCGACCCCAAGAAATTTGTCGGAATCGAAGGTCAACAAATTCAAACTTCACAGTTCATGTATCATCTTCGTCAAGTAAAATTTCCCGTCCATGACCGCATCTCCCACACTATCGACTTCCGCTGGTGAGGAGTTGATTCCCGAGAACGCCACCGTTTTCGCCAGTTCGTACAGCCGCGCCGCCCTGTACTTTTTCTAGACTTTGTCCCAGCTTCGTCGCGTGACGAAATGCGCTAGCATCATTCTGGCGTCATGCGACTCAAACATAAATTCGGCGCAGTCCAGAACAGGGCTCCCAGGTCGACGGTTAGTCGAGCCTGGGAGATCAGGCCCGCCGTTGGCGGCAGGCTCACGCACTCCTGCGCCCCGAACATCGCGCGCGGTGCCAGGACACGAATCACAAATCGCCATTCACTACTCATCGATCCCCGATTCGTGCTCAGAAATCACCGCCTTCCACCCGACACTGCTGGACGAGTAGAAACACGCGTAACTTACAGAAAACAAACCTCGGCGATACGTGCTACCCGACACTGGAAACAGGGCCCTTTCGGGCGCATTCGACACACCATACAAAATAATCGCAGTCCCGAGCGAGTCCGCCAGCTTTTTGGCGGACGAGCCGAGGGATCTCTCTTCCAAATTAAGTGTCACACCATGCAAAGTAATTTCACGCGTATCTCATTGAAAACAAACGACGGTCATCCCAAAGAAGTGACACACAATTCACAGGAGGGTTGGGTCTCACTAGCCACTAGTCACTACTCACTAGTCACTGCATTTTCAATCTTTTTGCAGCTTGAAATACACCACTGCGAGCGGGGGCAGCTTCAGCTTGATGGAGTAGGGGCGATCGTTCCACGGAAAAGGCTCGGCGCGGACGCCGCCGGAATTGCCGATGTCCGTGCCTTCGTAATATTTGGAATCCGAGTTGAGGATCTCGCGATAGAAGCCGGGGCGGGGAACACCGATGCGGTAATTTTCGCGAACCACCGGCGTGAAATTGCAGACGACCACCACGAAGTCCTCGCCGTTTTTCGCGCGCCGCAAAAACGAAAGAACGCTGGCGGCGGCATCGTTCACTTCCAGCCATTCGAAGCCGGACCATTCGAAATCAACTTCGTGCAGCGCGCGCTCCTTGACGTGCAGGCGATTCAAATCCCCCAGCAGCCGCTGGACGCCTCGATGCGAGGGCGAAGCCTCGAGCGCCCAATCCACCGAGCTGGCCTCCCAGAATTCGTTGCGCTGCGCGAGTTCGCTGCCCATGAAATGAAGCTTCTTCCCCGGATGCGCGAAAAGATAGGCGAAGAGCAGCCGCAGATTGGCGAACTGCTGCCAATCGTCGCCCGGCATTTTTTCGAGCAGGGATTTTTTTCCGTGCACCACTTCGTCGTGCGAAAGCGGCAGGACGAAATTCTCGTGGAATGCGTAGAGCATCGAGAACGTCAGCTTGCCGTGCTGGAATTGCCGGTGGATCGGATCGAGCGCGAAATACGAGAGCACGTCGTTCATCCATCCCATGTTCCATTTCAAATCGAAGCCGAGCCCGCCGATATATGTGGGGCGCGAAACCGCCGGCCACGACGTGGACTCCTCCGCAATCATCAGCGCGCCGGGATGGCGAACGTGCAACACTTCGTTCAGGCGCTTGATGAACGCGATGGCTTCCAGATTCTCGCGTCCGCCGAACTGGTTGGGAATCCATTCGCCCGGAGCGCGCGAATAATCCAGATACAGCATCGAGGCGACTGCGTCCACGCGCAGGCCGTCTATGTGGTACTTATCAATCCAGAAAAGCGCGTTCGAGAGCAGGAAATTCTGCACCTCGTTGCGGCCGTAGTTGAAGACCAGCGTGCCCCAGTCGGGATGCGCGCCCTTTCGCGGGTCTTCGTGCTCGTAAAGATGCGTGCCGTCGAAAAATGCCAGGCCGTGGGCGTCGCGCGGGAAATGCGCGGGCGTCCAATCGAGGATCACGCCCAAACCTTCCTGATGGCAGCGGTCCACGAAGTACATGAAATCGGCGGGCGTGCCGTAGCGGCTCGTCACCGCGTAGTAGCCGACGGTCTGGTAGCCCCAGGACGCGTCGAAGGGATGCTCCATGATGGGCATCAATTCGAGATGCGTGTAGCCCATCTGCTTCGCGTAAGGAATCAGCGTGTCGGCGAGTTCGCGGTAGGTGAGCCAGCGGTCGCCTTCGTCGGCTTTGCGCCGCCAGGAGCCGAGGTGAACTTCGTAAACCGACATCGGCGAATGCAGCCAATCGCGCGAGGTGCGCGCCGCGAGCCACGCGGAGTCGTTCCACTTGTAATGGTCAATGTCGCAGACAACCGATGCGGTCTTCGGGCGCAGCTCGGCGAAGAATCCGTAGGGATCGGACTTCAACCCGAGTTCGTTTCCCACGCGGGAAAGAATTTCGAATTTGTACAGCGCGCCCACGTCCAGGCCCGGCAGAAATATTTCCCAGATGCCGCTGGCCCCACGGCTGCGCATCGGGGAAACGCGCCCGTCCCAGGAATTGAAATCGCCGACCACGCTGACACGCTTCGCGTTCGGCGCCCACACTCCGAAATGAACTCCGGTGACGCCCGCGACTTCGCGCACGTGCGCGCCGAGCTTTTCGTACTTCAGGTAATGTGTGCCCTCGCCGGAAAGATACAGATCGTACTCGGTAAGGATTGGCGGAAAGGCGTACGCGTCGTAGGTTTCAAATTCGACGCCGTCCGGAAAGCGGAAGCGGAGGCGATACGCGGATGGCGCGACGGCTTCTCCGTCGGCGAGTCCGAGCGCGCTGGCGGGTATCACCGCTTCAAAAATTCCGGCGGGATGGATCTTCGCCGCGGGATGCGCGGTCTGATTGGCGAGCCATAGGACGCTCAGCTCGCGAGCGTCCGGCCGAATCGCGCGAATGGCCAAAGCTTTCTTGCCATCGCGCTCGACCCAGTGCGGGCCTAGCGTGCGAAAGGGGTCCGATTCCTCTGCGCGAAGCAGCTCTTCCAATTCGTCGGGAAAGCCGCTGGCAGCTGGCTTCGTCGCGCTCGATGGTTTGTCAGGCTTGTTCATGCGCACCCATCTTACTACCGGAGCGCGACGCGCAGCGGCAAACCTCGGGCGGGGTACGGCGGCTCGAACTTATCAATGAGTTCTGTGTTGACCAGATGTGAACCCCGCTGTTAACAACCGCACCTTGTAGTACGAACGTACCATTGTGAGGGCCAGTACCCGCCTCTATAAAGGGATGCGGGGTACATTCGTGCGGGGTGCTGTGTAAACTCCGGCCCTACAGCCGTCTACACAACATGTCCACCAGAAACGCGACACTTCGCCCGAAGCAGAATGGTGCGTCGCACGCCCTGAAGCGTGCGGACGGCAAGTCCGGACCTCCTCAAGCAGGCGCAACAGCGCCGGGCGACAACGGAGCCGCTGCAAACGGGCCATTCGAAGTCGTCTTCTCCACCAATCCGCTGGCGATGTACATCGCCGACCAGGAAACACTCGAGTTTCTTGAAGTCAACGCGGCTGCCATCCGGCAATACGGCTTTTCGCGGGATGAATTCCTGCGCATGAAGATCACCGAGATACGCCCCGCCGCCGACGTACCAAGTTTCCTCGATTCGCTTCGAAAGAATGGGACCTCACCGAGCGGCGTGGGTTATGTGCGGCATCACCGGAAGAACGGAGAAGTCTTCGACGTCGAGGTGACCAGCCGAACGATTTCTTTTGGCGGTAAGGACGCGGTGCTGGTCGTCACGCAGGACATCAGCGCGCGCCGCGCGGCCGAACAGAAGATTGCGGAGCACGCCGCGTTTTCAAGCGCGCTGACGGAGAACAGTCCGCTCGCGATTGTTGCGCTCGATTTGAACCGGCAGGTGCAGACCTGCAATAGCGCCTTTGAACGTCTTTTCGGCTATTCGCTGACAGAGATCACTGGGAAGGAACTCGATAGTCTGATCGCGCCTCGCGGCGAGCAGGGCGAAATGCTGGGATTGGTGCAGCGTGTGATGACCGGCGAGACTGTGCGTCTGGTCGGAAAACGCAAGCGACGCGATGGCTCGCTGGTGGACGTGCGAATCATCGGTGTCCCGTTGATCGTCAACGGGAAGCAAACCGGTACGTTCGGCATCTACGAGGACATCACGGACAGGGGCCGGGCCGAAAAAGCGCAACATCGCGCCGAAGAAAAATACCGCCGTCTCTTCGAAGGAGCTGTCGAAGGATTTTTCGAATCCACGCCGGAAGGGCGATTTGTGACCGTGAATCCCGCCATGGCGCGGATCGCGGGCTATTCGTCGGCCGCGGAAATGGTTCGCGAGATTCACGACATCGGCAAACAGCTGTATGTGGATCCCGTCACACGAGAAGACCTGAAGCGAGGGCTGGAAGAGAGGGGCATTCTGGAAGGATTCGAGTGCCCATTGCTGCGCAAAGACGGCAGCATGATCTGGATTTCGATGAATGTGCGGGCGATCCGCGATTCGAGCGGCAGGATCATCAGCCACGACGGCACAGCCGAAGACATTACGGACCGGAAGCGCTCCGAACTGATCCGACAGGTCACGACGGAGATCATTCACGCGGTCAGCGTCACGGACAATCTTGACGCGTTGCTGCGGCTGATTCATGCGTCGCTCGGGAAGGTACTCGACGCGGGAAATTGTTTCGTTGCGCTGTGCGAAGCTTCGACCGGAAAATTCCACTTTCCGTTTTTCGTGGATCGCTATGACGCAGCGCCAGCTCCCGACAAAATGGAAGACCTGGACCGGAGCTGCACGTCTTACGTGTTTCGTACCGGCCAGGCGATGCTGATTTCCCAGGAGCGCTTCGATCAGCTCGCCAGCAAGGGAGAAGTGGAACTGGTGGGCACGGCCTGCCCGTCATGGCTTGGAGTGCCGCTGAGGACGCCCGCGGAAACAATCGGCGTGCTGGTGGTCCAGAATTATGAGCGCGAAAATGTCTACACGTCGCGCGACCTCGAATTTCTTTCTTCCGTCGGGGGACAGATCGCTCTGGCGATCGAGCGAAAACGCTCGGAAGAACGCGTGCGAGAAAGCGAAGCGCGTCTTCGCCTGCTGGTCGAGCAATTGCCCGCCGTCCTATGGACGGTGGACAGGAATCTTCGCTTCACCTCAGCCGTCGGATCGGGCCTGGCACGCCTGGGACTCAAGCCGAATCAGCTCGTGGGGATGTTGCTTTCCGACTATTTTGAGACCGCGGACCAGTCGTTTACGCCGATTGCCGCCCACCTTCGCGCGGTCGCCGGCGACCCCGTGACGTTCCCGGTCGAATGGAAAAAAGGTTCGTACGCATGTCACGTCGAACCCTTGCGGGACGCCGCAGGTGAAGTGCAGGGCGCGATTTGCATGGCGCTCGACGTCACCGACCGCAAGCAGCTCGAGGAACAGTTCCGCCAGGCTCAGAAGATGGAAGCGGTCGGCCGTCTGGCCGGAGGAATCGCGCACGACTTCAACAACCTGCTGATGGTGATACAGGGCTACGCCGATTTACTGGCGGACCGTCTCCCGGTGGGCGAATCGCTGCATCGAAACGCAGAGCAGATTCAAACCGCCGCACAGCGCGCCGCCGCGCTCACGCAACAATTACTGGCCTTCAGCCGCAAACAGATACTGGCTCCGAAAGTCCTCAACGTTCACAGCGTCGTCGCCGACATGGAAAAGATGCTGCAAAGGTTGATCGGCGAGGATATCGAGCTGGAGACTTCGTCCAAGCCCGACCTATGGCTGGTGAAGGCCGATCGCAGCCAAATCGAACAAGTGGTCATGAATCTGGCGGTCAACGCGCGCGATGCAATGCCCAAGGGCGGGCGCCTCACGATTGAAACCGCCAACGTCGAATTCGATTCGTCAGTCTCCCATTCACCCGCTGTGGTGGCGCCGGGCAAGTACGTGATGCTCGCAGTCACCGACAACGGCTGCGGAATGGACACCAAGACGCAGACACACATTTTCGAGCCGTTTTTCACGACCAAGGAAAAAGGGAAGGGCACGGGGCTTGGCCTGGCGACCGTTTACGGAGTTGTGAAACAAAGCGGCGGCTACGTCTGGGTATACAGCGAACCGGGCCACGGGACGACATTCAAAATCTACCTGCCCCGCATCGAGGATGAAATGGCTTCCGCAGGGGCGGAGCGGAGCGCGTCGTCCGCCTCCTTGCCGCGAGGTTCGGAGGTCGTTCTTCTGGTGGAAGACGAAATAGGAGTTCGCGAACTCGCTCGGGAATACCTGGAGATGAGCGGCTATACCGTGATCGTGGCGCCCGACGGCCATACGGCTATCGAATTGGCCGCCATGCATGCCGGAACCATTAATCTGCTGATGACGGACATGGTGATGCCTGGAATCGGCGGGCGCGAGCTGGCGGAACGCGTGATCGCCGTCCGCCCGAATATCAAAATCCTCTACATGTCGGGATACACCGATCAAGCAGTCGTACATCAGGGAATTCTGGGAACGGATGCGCCTCTTCTTCAGAAGCCCTTCACGCTCGCCACTCTCACCATGAAATTGCGCGAGATTCTAGACCCCGCAGTTGTGCGATAGTTCGCAAACGCATCCATTTCGAAGGCGCGCACCTCAGGGATTCCTCCGGCTATTCCACGGTGGAATATCGTAGAATCTCCCCGCAGACCCCAGTGCAAAGCGTTGATGACCCTCTCGTCCAGCGATCTCGGATGTCCGGAAAAGCGACTGCTGGTGCGCTGCGCGCGCACGAGGCTTGAGCCGCGGATAACGGAGGAGATTCGCGAGCTGGCTGCCGGCTCGCTTGATTGGGACTTTCTTCTCACCGCGGCTGCGGAGAACTCGGTCCTCCCACTTCTTGCGCGGCAAGTTTCCGCTGTCGCGGCGGACGTCGTTCCTGCGAACCAGCTTGAGCGACTGAAAAACGGCGCGCGTGCGAATGCCCTGCGTTGCCTCCTGCTGACGGCCGAGTTGATCAAGATCATGGATCTTTTCCGGTTGCAGGGAATTCAAGCCATGCCGTACAAGGGACCGGTTCTGGCGGTGCAGGCCTACGGAGACGTGACGCTGCGCGAGTTCGACGACCTCGACATCGTCTTGCGCCAGCGCGACATGGCGAAAGCGAACGACGTGATTCAGAGTGTGGGATATCGCCCGCGGTTTCCGTGGATCTTCGCGTCAGGCGGGTCGTCCGTGATACCGGGTGAATACAATTATCGCGACGAAGAACGGCGGCTGATCGTAGAGCTTCATACGGAGTGGACGCTCCGCCACTTCCCGATTCGTCCAGACCTCGACGATATGGCCCGGCGGTTGGTTTCTGTCGCGCTCAGCGGGCACGAGATTCCGACGTTCGGGCCCGAAGATATGCTTCCCCTACTTTGCATCCACGGATCGAAGGATTTCTGGGAGAGAATTTCATGGATCGCCGATATTTCCGAATTTGTTCAGTCGCAATCGCGCCTCGATTGGGATCAAGTTTTTCGGCTGGCGGACGCACTGCGCGCGAGACGTATGCTGAATATTGGCCTGGCGCTCGCCGCCGATCTTCTGGCCGCGCCTTTGCCGAATGACGTATCCGCGCGGGTGCGAAGCGATTCGGTGGCGGCGGCGGTCGCGGCCGACGTGGCGAAAAGGCAATTGGGCCGCGAATCGCCGGAGCGGGACGCGGCGGCGCGATTTCATTTTCGCCGACGAATGGTGGAGGGTACGCTTTCTGGCTGGCGATACTCGATGTGGCTCGCCACGCGGCCAGCCGACGAAGATGGCGCGATGATGCAGCTGCCGCGCCAGCTGGTGCCGCTGTATGCGGTGCTGCGTCCGTTACGACTGTGGCGCAAGTATGGATCGTCCGGCGGTCGCCCCGCCGGGCATAATTAGTCTCTGCAAACGTGCGGTCAAGAATTCGAATCGCGGAGGACCTGCAAGATGGAACTCGGACTCAAAGGGAAAGTCGCGGTCGTCACCGGATCGAGCAAGGGCATTGGGCGTTCGATCGCGGAGGCTCTGGCGCGCGAAGGCGTGCAGGTCGTGATCAACAGCCGCAACGCGGAAGAGCTGATAGCGACTGCGTCGGAGATGCGCAATGCGGGCGGAACCGTACACGCCGTTGCTTCCGATATGACCGATGCCGACGGTGCGATCCGCCCGGTTCATGAAGCCGTGCGGCACTTTGGCGGACTGCACATTCTGGTCAACAACGCGGGAGGCGCGGGCCGCTTCGGCTCGTTCGCCGATCTCACCGACGATGAGTGGCTCGGCGCATTCAATCTCAACGTTTTATCCGCCGTTCGCGCCACGCGGGCGGCGCTGCCTCACATGCAGAAACAGAAATGGGGACGCATCATCAACATTTCGTCGGAGTCCGGCGTACAGCCCGATCCGATGATGCCCCATTACAACGCGTCCAAATCCGCGCTCAATAGCCTGACGAAAAGCCTTTCGAAGGCGTATGGCAAAGACGGAATTCTGGTGAACACGGTGTCACCCGCTTTCATTCGGACGCCGCTGCTCGACGGAATGCTCGCGCAACAGGCGACAGCGCGAGGAATCAGCATGGATGAGGCCGAACAGGTCATGCTGCGCGAGTTTCGTCCCAACATCCTGCTCGGCCGCGCGGGCGGGCCGGACGAAACGGCCGGAATTTGTGTTTTCCTGGCGTCCGAACAGGCTTCGTTCATCACCGGCTCGAATTATCGAGTTGATGGCGGATCTGTTGCGAGCCTGTAACCATGAGTATTGAATAATTCAGAGGGCTTCGGCTCATGGCCGCGCCGGGGTTAAGGAAATCTCGCCTGCGCACGCCACGTGCGCTAAAATAGACGTTCGCTGTTCAGGAGGAGACGATGAGCTTAACCGCGAAAACGACCCCCGCCCCCCAGGATGCCAAGCAATCCGAGAATCCGCTGAAGGCATTGCTCCGCTATGGCCAGTCCGTATGGTTCGATTACATTCGCCGTGACCTGATCACCACCGGCCAGCTGGCGCGATTGATTGAAGATGACGGCTTGCGCGGCATGACTTCGAATCCAACGATCTTCGAAAAGGCGATCGCGGGAAGCCCGGACTACACCAAGCCGCTCGCGGAACTTGCCAAGCGCGGTGACCTCGACGCGAAGGGAATTTACGAGCATCTCGCGATCCGCGATATTCAGGATGCGGCCGACGCGCTGCGAGGCGTCTATGACCAGTCGAAGCGGCGCGATGGTTACGTGAGCCTTGAAGTGTCTCCCTACCTCGCGCACAAAACGAAGGAGACGATTGACGAAGCGCGGCGCCTGTGGAAGGCCGTTGGTCGCGAGAACGTAATGATCAAGGTTCCGGGCACGCCCGAGGGAATTCCGGCGATCCGCGAGCTCATCGGCAGCGGGATCAACATCAACGTGACGCTGCTTTTCGCGCAGGACGTTTATCAAATTGTCGCCGATGCATATATCGCGGGGCTCGAGGATTTCGCCGGACACGGAGGCGATCTGAGCCGCATCGGGAGCGTGGCGAGCTTTTTCGTCAGCCGCATTGACGCGCTGATTGACGGCAAGATCGCTGAGACGCTCAAGAATCCGCCCGCCACGGCCGATCAAGGCTTGCTTCACAGTCTGCAAGGCAAAGTCGCGATTGCGAATGCCAAGCTCACGTATCAGCTCTACAAGAAAATCTTCAGCGGCCCGCGCTGGCAGAAGCTCGCCGATCGCGGCGCACAAACCCAGCGCGTCCTTTGGGCAAGCACCGGCACGAAGAATCCCGCGTACAGCGACATACTCTACGTCGAGGAACTGATTGGCCCCGACACAGTGGATACTGTGCCGCCGGCCACGTTCGACGCATTTCGCGATCACGGCAAACCGCGCGCCAGCCTCGAAGAAGATCTCGACGAGGCCCACAAGACGATGCTCGATCTCGGGCGCTCCGGAATTTCGATGAAGGCAGTGACCGACCAACTGACCGAAGATGGCGTGAAGCTTTTCGCGGAAGCCTTCGGCAAACTTCTCGACGCCGTCGAGAAACAGGCGAAGCTCGCCACGGGCGGCTCCTCAACGCGATGATCGAAAAATTTCCGGAACCTCTCGCCAAGGCCGTGAAGGCCACGCTCGAAGACTGGAAAGCCAACAACAAAGTCCAGCGCCTCTGGGCGCACGATGCGTCGCTTTGGACCAATGCCGACGAAGGCAAATGGCTCGGGTGGCTCGGGATTGTCGAAGAGCAGCTCGCGAAGCGGAAGAGCTTCCAGCAGATCGCCGAAGAGATTCGCGCGGCTGGATTCACCCACGCTGTGTTGCTCGGCATGGGCGGGTCGAGCCTTTGCGTCGAGGTGTTGGAGCTTACATTCGGCAAGATCCCGGGGTATCCCAAAATCTCGACGCTTGATTCCACGGACCCGGCGCAAATCAAGGCCGTCGAATCGAAGCTCGATCTCGCGAAAACTGTTTTTATCGTGTCGAGTAAATCCGGCAGCACGCTCGAGCCGAATATTTTCAAACAGTATTTTTATCAGCGCGTGAAACAGGTTGTCGGCGCGGCCGAGGCCGGGAAACATTTCATCGCCGTTACGGACCCCGGCTCCAACATGCAGAAAGTGGCCGAGGCCAGCGGGTTTCGCCACGTGTTTTTCGGGCTTCCGTCCATCGGAGGGCGTTATTCGGCGCTATCGGATTTCGGGGCGATTCCGGGAGCGATACAGGGAATTGACGTCGGGAAATTATTTGACCGCACCGAGAAAATGGTTCACGCGTGCGGCGCGTCGGTTCCCGCCGATCAGAATCCCGGCGTGATTCTCGGAGCCGCGCTTGGGACGCTCGCCAAGAGCGGACGGGACAAGGTCACGATCTTTGCGTCGCCCGGGATCTCGGATTTGGGGGCGTGGCTCGAACAATTACTGGCGGAGTCCACGGGCAAAGAGGGCCACGGGATCATTCCGGTAGATCGCGAGCGTATCGGCCCGCCGAATGTTTACGGGAACGATCGGTTGTTCGTCTACGCGCGACTCGAAACTGCGCCGGACGCGAAGCAGGATGCGGCCGTCGCGGCTTTGGAAGCTGCTGGTGAGCCGGTGATCCGCATCGCTGTGCCGGAGATTTACGATCTGGGCCAGGAATTCTTCCGCTGGGAAATCGCTACCGCCGTCGCGGGTTCGGTGATCGGCATCAACGCGTTTAATCAGCCGGATGTGGAAGCGAGCAAAATCGAGACGCGGAAGCTGACGGATGCGTACGAAAAGTCCGGATCGCTTCCGGCGGAATCGCCCGTGCTGCAGGATGGCGGCATAAAACTCTTCACCGACGAAAAGAACGCGGCGGCCCTGAAACAGGCTGCGGGAAATGACGCGACGCTCGGCGGTTATTTGCGCGCGCACTTAAATCGTCTGCATGCGGGCGATTATTTCGCGGTGCTCGGCTACATCCAGATGAACGACGCGCACGAATCAGCGCTGCAGGCGATTCGGCATTCCGTCCGCGACAAGCGTCACGTTGCAACCTGCCTCGGATTTGGGCCGCGGTTTTTGCATTCCACGGGACAGGCGTACAAGGGCGGTCCGAATTCCGGCGTGTTTCTGCAGATCACCTGCGACGATGCCGCCGATCTTGCCGTGCCCGGGCAGAAATATACGTTTGGCATCGTGAAGGCGGCGCAGGCGCGCGGCGATTTTCAAGTGCTTGCGGAACGCAATCGCCGGGCGCTGCGCGTGCATCTTGGCGCGGACGTTGCAGCCGGGCTTGCAAGGCTCGCGCAAGCGATTCAGCAGGCACTGGCCTAGTCGCAATTCTTCCGCAGTTAAACTGGCCCGAAGTTTTCCGGAGGACCATCCGTGGATACGACCGACTCGCCGAACATCACGCAAGATACCCTCGGCGCCCCCGCTGGCCCTTGTGCGATGGTCATCTTCGGCGCGAGCGGCGATCTCACCAAGCGTCTTTTGATTCCCGCAATCTACAATCTTGCAGCTGGGAAACTACTGCCGGAGCAGTTCGCGATCGTGGGCGTGGCGATTGAGAACTTTTCGATCGAGCAATTTCGCGAGCAGGCCACCAAGGACATTCATCAATTTGCGACGCGAGAAGTTGCGGACGAACTTTGGAACTGGTTCAGCAAGCGCATCTATTACGTTGCCGGTGATTTCAAAGATCCGAATCTGTATTCCAGGCTGAAGGACACACTCGCGCAGGCGGACAAAGAGCAGGGAACTCAGGGAAACTGCCTTTTCTACCTTGCGATCAGTCCGGACTTCTTTCCGGTTGTCGTGCAGCAGCTCGGCTCGGCTGGACTAACGACAGAGGAAGGCGAGAAGTGGAAGCGCGTCGTCATTGAAAAACCGTTCGGGCACGATCTTCCGTCTGCGATCGCGCTGAACAAGACTATTTTGGGAGTGCTCGAGGAAAAGCAGATTTTTCGCATTGACCATTACCTCGGAAAAGAGACGGTTCAAAACATTATCGCTTTTCGCTTCGCGAACGGAATTTTCGAGCCTGTGTGGAACCGGCGCTACGTGGATCACGTGCAGGTTACGGTGTCGGAGACGCTGGGCGTCGAACAGCGTGGCGGATATTACGAAACCGCCGGCGCCCTGCGCGACATGGTGCCGAATCATATTTTTCAGCTGATTACACTTTGCGCGATGGAGCCGCCGATTTCCTTTGAGGCACACGAACTCCACGACGAACAAACGAAAATCCTGCGCGCAATTCAGCCGATGAAACCGGAAACGGTTCTCGAACAGTCCGTGCGCGGCCAGTACGGGGCGGGAGCGATAGACGGAAAGCCGGTCGTCGCGTATCGCAGTGAACCGCACGTTGCGCCCGATTCACAGACGCCCACGTTTGTCGCCATGGCCCTGCACATTGATAACTGGCGCTGGGCCGGGGTGCCGTTTTATTTGCGCACCGGCAAACGCATGGGTAAAGTGGCCACGCAGGTCGTGGTCCGATTCCGGCGGCCGCCGCTCGTTTTGTTTCGGAAGACCTCCGTCGAGAAACTCGCTCCCAACGAAATCGTGATCAACATCCAGCCGGACGAGGGCATTTCGCTGAACTTCGAAGCCAAGGTTCCGGGACCGGTGGTGCGCCTGGGCGCGGTGAATATGAAGTTTGAATATTCAGAGTATTTCGGAAGCACTCCGCAGACGGGATACGAGACGCTGATTTACGACTGCATGATGGGCGACCCGACACTCTTTCAGCGCGCCGATATGGTCGAGGCGTCGTGGGCTGTCGTGCAGCCGATTCTGGACGCCTGGAAAGCGACCCCCGCGACCGATTTCCCAAATTATGCCGCCGGATCCTGGGGACCCGAGAAATCCTTCGAACTTTTGCGGAAAGACGGCCGCGAATGGCGCGATCCCACCAGCGGCAATGGCCCAAATCGAGCGGCCGAGAAGAAATAAGAGCAGCTTTCTGCTTTAATCCTGGGGCAGCCCCGCTTTTTGCTATAATTTGCGTCACTAAACAATGGACTTCGATCACCTCATCACATTTCTAGAGATTGCCAAACAGGGCAGCTTCTCGCGCGCGGGGCAAAAGCTATACCGTTCTCAGCCTGCCGTGAGCGCCCAAATCCGCCAGCTGGAGCAGGAATACGGGCAAAAGCTGTTCGACCGGGTGGGGAAGTCCGTGCGACTGACGGTCGCGGGCGAGGCGCTTCTGGAGTACGCCGGAAAGCTGCTGACGCTTCGCAACGAATCGCTGCGCGCCGTGGCGGACCAATCCAGCTCGCCTCACGGCACACTGGCCATCGGCGCGAACGAAGCGACGTGCCTCTACGTGCTGCCGGACATTTTTGCTGAATATCACCGCCGCTTTCCGGGCGTGCAGATCAGCATTTATCGCAATTTCAGCCACAAGGTGCTGGAGAAGGTCGAGGACGGCACGGTGGACGTGGGCATCGTGACGATGCCGGTCAAGTCGCCGAGCCTGAAGGTGCACTCGATTTACCGCGACCGGCTGATGCTAATGGTCAGCCCGGCAAACGCGCTCGCGTCCTACAAAACCGTACGCACCAGCGACATCGCCGGGCAGCCGCTGATTTTTCCCAAGACGGGTTTTACGCGCCAGGTGCTGGACAAACAGTTTCGTCCGTTCCGGTCGCGGCTGCGGATCACGATGGAGCTGGCAAGCGTCGGAATGATCAAGCGCTTCGTGGCCGCCGGACTGGGCGTTTCATTGATCAGCGAAGGATTCGCGCAGGATGAAGTCCGCGCGGGCCAGGTAAAGCTAATTCCCGTCTCCGATATGGAAGTCTGGCGGGAATTGGGACTGGTTTACCGGCGCGACCGCACGCTCCCACGTTCGGCTTCCGCGTTCGTCGCGCTGGCGCGCCACGGCATCAATGATAACGCTGGCGGCGAAGGTGAAGGAAAAACCGCACACAAGCGCTGACCGAATCAAACGGGCCGCGCGAGCAGGTGAACTCTTAGTTACTTCACGCGCTTTGCGACCAAGTCTTCTTTTGCTGCTCCGGCAACATCCCGCGTGAACTTGATTTCGTCGCCGGAGATTTTCCCGATGTAGGTAATCGCTAGTTTCTGGCCCTGGTAGTCGAGATTCTCGACGAACGAAACGTCGTCGCCCTTCACGGTGCCATTTTCGATTTCAGTCGTTCCGTTGTCGGACTTCGCCGTGCCCGTCAGTTTTTCTCCATCCACTTTGAATGTGTAGGTGTAGTGCTGTTCGCCAACCTGCGTGTTGAAGGTTGCGGTCCACTGACCTGTGATATCTGCGGCCCATGCGGACAATGCCAGGCCTAGCACGAGAATTGGCAAAGCGACGGCTATTCGAAGTTTCATCGAATGATTCTCCTAAAGAGGATTTTGGCGCGGGCCCCAGCTCTCTTGTAGGCCGGGGCGGCGTGAATGTCAATCAGGAGGGCTTGCGCAGCTGCTTATAGATTTCGTTCGCGGCCTGGAATTCCTGCTGCATTTCCTTGCTTGCCAGATTCGTGCGCAGATGATCCACGGCTTGGGCGAGGCGATCGAGCGCACGGGAGATGTTATCGGTATTCGTCAGTAGGATGTCGCGCCAGATGTCGTACGGGCTTCCCGCGAGCCGCAGCATATCCTGCAAGCCCGATCCTGACAGCGTGAGCGGCAGGCCGGTCTCGTCCGTTTCATCCGCTACCACACGCGCAAGAGCCACCGAGACAAGCTGCGGCAAGTGCGAAACGACGCCCACCGCCCAATCGTGCGTCTCCGGATCGGACCAGATTGGGCGCGCTCCGATGGCGCGGACGATTTCGACAAATGTCTTCACGCGCGGGTCGGCGTCGGCTTCGGGTCCCATCAGTGCATAGGGCGCGCCACGGAAGAGCTTTGCGTCCGCGTGTTCTACACCCGATTGCTCCTTGCCCGCCATGGGATGCGCGCCGAAAAATCGCGCCCCGCCGCGAAAATGATCCTTCGCGGCGCGACAGATGACGGCTTTCGTGCTGCAGGCGTCGGTGATCAGTGCATTTGGTTCGGCTGACTTCGCGATGACGCCCAGCGATTCGATGGATGCGCCGATGGGCAGGGCGATGTATACGAGGTCCGCGCCGCGCGCCGCGGTCGCTAAATCGCAGGTAGCTTCGTCAACCACGCCGGCGGCCCCAGCGCGTCCGGACGAACCCCCGCGGCTATAACCAACGAAGGAAACGCTGGGAAATAGCTGGCGCAGCGCCAAGGCAAACGAGCCGCCAATCAGGCCCGTGCCGATAATCGCGACCCGGCGGAAGGGAACTGTACTCGCCATGATTCAGTTGCCGCCCGTCATACAGGCGGCATCCGCGCCATTTCGAGCAACTGAACGCTCACTTCTTGCTCCCGCCTGCAGCGGTTGATTCCGGCTTGATCCAGGACATTTGGGCACGCAGTTCCTTGCCCACTGCCTCGATGGGATGATTCTTGTCCTTCTCCAGAAGCCTGGTATAAACCGGACGTCCGGCTTTATTTTCGGCCACCCATTCCTTTGCGAACGCGCCAGACTGGATTTCTTCCAGAATTTTCTTCATGTTCTGCCGCACGTGATCGTCAATCACGCGGTTTCCGCGGGTGAGGTCGCCGTATTTCGCCGTCTCGCTGACGAACTTGTGCATCTCCGCGATTCCGCCCTCATAAATCAGATCCACGATCAGCTTGAGTTCGTGCAGGCATTCGAAATAAGCGGATTCGGGCTGGTAGCCTGCGTCAACCAGCGTCTCCCAGCCGGCTTGAATCAGCGCGCGTGCGCCGCCGCAGAGGACAGCTTGCTCGCCGAACAAATCGGTTTCCGTCTCTTCGGCGAATGTGGTCTGGATGACGCCGGGGCGCGTGCCTCCGATGGCGTGCGCGTAAGCTAGCGTGCGATCGAATGCGTGTCCCGAGGCGTCCTGTTGGACAGCCACCAGGCAGGGAACGCCGCGACCAGCTTCAAACTGGCGCCGGACAAGATTCCCGGGCCCCTTTGGCGCGACCATGGTGACGTCCACTTCCTTTGGCGGAGTGATCCGGCCGTAGTGAATGTTGAAGCCGTGCGAGAACATGAGCATGGCTCCGGCCTTCAGGTTCGGCGCAATTTCTTTCTCGTAGATCGGCGGCTGCGAAGTATCCGGCGCGAGCATCATCACCACGTCCGCGCCTTTGGAGGCTTCGATCGGAGCCGAAAGCTTCCAGCCATCCTTTTCTGCTTGGGCCCACGAAGCGCCGCTGCGACGCAGTCCGACGACCACGTCGAGCTTGCTATCGCGCAGGTTGAGCGCGTGGGCGCGTCCCTGGCTGCCGTAGCCGATCACCGCGATTCGCTTGCCCTCCAGCGCCCTCGGGTTTGCATCCTTTTCCCAGAACATCTTTGCCATTCGTATTCTCCTTGGAACTGCAAAATTTCCTTTTGTCAGGCGTTTGTGATTGCGCCTTCGGACGCGGAAGAAACGAGCTTCGCGTATTTCGCCATGACCCCGGATTTGTAACGAGGCGCGGGTGGCTTCCACTGCGCGCGGCGTTCGTCGAGATTGGCTTCGACGTCGAGGCGCCGCGCCTTTACGTCGAGTGTGATTTTGTCGCCATCGCGCACGAATGCGATGGGGCCGCCCTGCGCGGCTTCCGGCGCTACGTGTCCCACCATCAGACCGTGCGTCGCGCCGCTGAAGCGTCCGTCGGTGAGCAGGGCGATGGATTCGCCAAGTCCCTGGCCGACCAGCGCGCCGGTAACCGCCAGCATTTCGCGCATACCCGGTCCGCCCTTCGGTCCTTCGTAACGGATGACGACGACATCGCCGGCTTTAATCTGCTGCTTCTGCACCGCCTCGAACGCAGCCTCTTCCGAATCGAACACGCGCGCTGGGCCGGAATGGAAGATTCTCTCGTGGCCGGAAAGCTTTACAACGCAACCTTCGGGAGCGAGCGAGCCGCGTAAAATCGCGAGGCCGCCATCTTTTTTGATGGGATTCGCGAGCGGCCGAATCACTTCCTGGCCGGGCGTTTCTTTGGCGCTTTGAATTTCATCGAAAAGGCTTCGTCCCGAAGCGGTCGGACCATCCTGCAGCAGACCCGCTTCCTGAAGGCGCTTTCCCAACAGACGCATGCCGCCCGCGTGAAACATGTCCGGCGCGGTGAACCGGCCGCCGGGTTTCAGGTCCGCGAGTATGGGAGTCTTCGCCGAGATTTTGTCGAACTCGTCCAGCTCCAAGGGCACGCCTGCGTCGCGGGCGATTCCCAGCAGGTGCAGCACGGCATTCGTGGAGCCGCCGGTGGCCGCGACGGACGCAATCGCGTTCTCGAGCGACTCGTGGGTGATGAACTGGCTGGGGCGAAGATCCTTGCGAAGAAGCTCCATCACGGCTTTACCGCAATCCACCGCGACTTGCAGCTTGCGCGGATCAACGGCGGGAACTTCGTTCGCGCCCATGGGAGAAATTCCGATAAACGAAATCGCTGTGGCCATCGTGTTGGCAGTGAACTGGCCGCCGCATGCGCCTGCTCCGGGACACGCGCCGTCTTCGAGTTCCGTCACCTGCTGCGCGGTCATTTTTCCGGCGGCGAATGCTCCCGGCGCTTCGAAGACGTCCTGAATCGTGACATCGTGGCCTTGAAATCGCCCGGCCATGATGGAGCCACCGTAGAGCACGAGACCGGGAAGATCGAGCCGAGCGAGAGCCATCACTGTGGCGGGAATCGTCTTGTCGCACCCGCAGATCGCCACTACCGCGTCGAACGCATGTGCGCGCACGAAAAGCTCGATGGAATCAGCGATCACTTCGCGCGAGACCAGCGAAGCCTTCATTCCCTCCGTGCCCATGGTGATTCCATCGGAGATCACGATCGTGTTGCATTCGATGGGCGTGCCGCCCGCGGCGCGGATTCCTTCCTTCACTTTTTCCGCCAGCGTGCGCAGATGGAAGTTGCAGGGAGTTACGTCGCTCCACGTGTTCGCCACGGCCACGAGCGGGCGCGCCAGGTCGGCGTCCGTGAGGCCGGTTGCTTTCAACATGGCGCGGGCAGGGGCCCGTGCGATTCCTTTTTTTATCGCGTCACTCTGCATCTCGAATTGGCCTTTCGCGCGTTCCCAAAAACAAAAAGCCCCGCGACCTGTCTCCAGGTGCGGGGCGCGTTCGTCTAAGCGCGGCTCAGACGGGTCGCCCCCACCCTACGATTACATACGCTGAATAGCTGATTGGTCGCGTCATAGAGTAGCGTCTCATTCCACAATGGACAATCGGTTTCCTCTGCTTCGACCGGCCACGCGTTTCGCTGCTGCGCGAGAAAAGTTCACTGCACAACCCAGTAAGCAGGAATCGGCGGGATAAGTCAAATTTCCAGTTATTGCTCCCGATATAAACTCCGCTTATGGCTCCTCGGAGGAAGGAAGCGCTTGACGCGTCCCGAAGGCGTTTTGTATAGTTGCGGTTCAGTTTGTGGATCGGAAGTAATTGCAAAGGATAGCCGAGAGCGCGTGATGCACTTGTACTCTAGCTATTTCGCCTTTACTTACCGCTTCCCCTTCGCGGGGGAGCGGGCCGGCGAAACGCGCGCGGACAAGACCAGAAGCTAAAAGCCGCACAAAGTTTCGAATACCGGCCGCGAACCTCGAAATGAGGGCGCGGCTTTTTTGTTGTTCCGGCTCGATGACGGGGAGGCGACGCAAGTCCCATGAAAATCATAGACTGGCGAGGCAAAATAGATGCAATTGATACGGTCCTGCTGCAACTTCTGAACCTCCGAGCGGAGCTGGCTCTGGAGGTCGGAAGGCTGAAGGATGACGAAGGCGTCTCGCTCCGCGTGCCCGGCAGGGAACAGGAAATTCTCTCCCGCATGAAGAGCTTGAACCCCGGTCCGCTGGCGATTGACTCCGTGGCAAAAATTTATCAGGTAATTCTCGACGAATCCATTCGCACGCAGCAGCAGCACGGTTTTGGCGGCGCGCCGCAGCGGCCGCCCAAGAGGTCGGGCCGAAAATGAAAGTCGCGAAAAACGCGCGCGTGGCGTTTCAGGGGGAGCGCGGTGCCTTCAGCGAGGAGGCTGCCGTGAAACTTCTCGGCGAGGAGATTTCGCTCGTCCCGCGCACGACGTTTGAGGCCGCGTTCAGCGCGATCGCAGACGGGGTGGCGGATTACATTCTCGCGCCGATCGAAAATAGCCTTGCGGGCTCGGTCCACAGGTCTTTCGATCTGCTGGTGGACAGCCGATTGAATATCCTGGCGGAAGTGGTCATACCGATCGCGCACAACCTGATCGCGGCGCCGGGCGGTTCGTTTGACTTAGTTGGGGTGGTCGAATCGCATCCGGTGGCGCTGGCGCAGTGCGAACAATTTTTCGGTGCGAATCCGCGTTTGAAACGCGTGGTGACGGAAGATACGGCAGGCAGCGTGCGCGCCGTGGTTCGCGCGGGCGACCGCACGCGGGCCGCGATTGCCGGGCGTCGCGCCGCGGAGATTTATGGCGGCGTGATTCTGCGCGAGCATCTTGAGGACAATAGCGAGAATTACACGCGATTTCTGCTGCTTTCCAGCTCGCCCGATGTCGTCGAGAATGCGGACAAGCTTTCGCTCGTCTTTCAGCTCGATCACCGGCCCGGCGCGCTCGTTCACTCGCTCGAACCTTTTGCGCGGCGGAGCATCAATCTGATGAAGATCGAGAGCCGGCCCGTGCACGGAAGCCCGTGGCAATACCGTTTTTATCTGGACCTGCAAGCGTCGAGGCGCGATCCCGAAGTTGCCGCGGCGCTGGGCGAATTGGAAAAGCTGGTAGTGGACCTGCGGATTCTCGGATCGTACGTTTCCGCGCCGCGATCGGACAGCACGAAATCTCAGGAATCTGCGAGGACTCGAAAATGATTTTCAACATGGCGGGCGAAGCGACCGACGCACAAATCAATCACATCGTGGACCGGATCAAGGAATGCGGCTACGAAGCGCACTTGATTCGCGGCAAGGAGCGAACCGTGATCGGAGTCGTGGGCAACAGCCGCACGAGCCGCGAGGAGCTTTTCGCGCTTAGCTCAGCACCCGGCGTCGAGGAAATTGTGAGGATTTCGCACCCGTACAAGCTAGCCGCGCGCAGCGTGCGGCCCGAAGGCACGGTGCTCGATCTTGGCAAGGGCGTGACGATCGGCGGGACGGAGGTTGTCGTCGCAGCCGGGCCGTGCGCAATCGAAAGTCCAGAGCAGATCGCGAGCGTCGCCGGGAGTGTGGCCAGGGCAGGCGCGAAGCTGCTTCGCGGCGGAGCGTTCAAGCCGCGGTCGTCGCCGTACAGTTTTCAGGGGCTGGGCGTCGAAGGACTGAAGATGATGCGCGACGCCGCGGACAAGAACGGATTGCTCGTCGTCAGCGAGGTGATGGACCCGTCGCAGATCGAACTCATGCTGCCATACGTGGACGTGCTGCAAGTCGGCGCGCGCAACATGCAGAACTATCATTTGCTGCGCGGGCTCGGCGAAGTGGACAAGCCCGTGCTTCTGAAGCGCGGAATGTCCGGTACGATCGAGGAACTGCTGCTCAGCGCGGAATACATCATGGCCGGCGGGAATTACAAAGTGATCCTGTGCGAGCGGGGAATTCGGACGTTTGAAACGGCTCTGCGCAACACGATGGATATCGCCGCGATTCCGGTGCTCAAGAGCCTCTCGCACTTGCCGGTGATGGCGGACCCGTCGCACGGCACCGGAAGGCGGGACAAGGTCACGGCGCTGGCCCGTGCGGCAGTCGCCGCCGGCGCGGACGGGCTGATCATCGAGGTGCATCCCGATCCCGAGCGCGCCATGTCCGACGGCGTGCAGTCGCTCTACCCGGATCAGTTCACGCAGATGATGAAGGAAGTACGCGCTATTGGCCTGGCCGTGGAGCGGCGCATCGCCTGATTGCGGGCCGACTGCCAGCAGGCGGCGAGCCAGCGGCTTCGATTACGGAGTCGCCGAACCGAATCCGTACTTCTGAAATATGGCGAGGCCCTGCCGGCTGGCGAGGAAATCGAGAAACGCCCGCGCGGCTGCCGGATCTTTGGACGCCTTGATCACCGCCGCGGGATAAATCACCGGCGCGTGCGATTTTGCCGGAGCCGTTGCTACTACCTTCACTTTCGTGGAAGACATCGCGTCTGTCGCGTAAACGACGCCTGCATCCACGTTTCCCGTTTCGACGTAAGTCAGCACCTGGCGCACGTCTTTCGCGAGAACCGCTTTGGCATTCACCGCGTCATAGATTCCGAGCGACGTGAGCACTTCTTTCGCGTACTGGCCCGCTGGCACTGTAGCTGGCTCGCCCAGCGCGACCTGCTTCACATCCGCGCGCGCCAAATCCTGGAACGACGATATTCCGGCAGTCGAGTCCTTGGGGACGATCAGCACTACCTCGTTTCGTAATAGATCCTTGCGTGTGCCTTCGAGCAGCAGCCCCTTTGTTTCGAGTGCATCCATCTGCTTCGGTGCCGCGGAGAGAAAGATGTCCACAGGCGCGCCCTGCTCGATCTGTAGCTGCAGCGTTCCCGATGCGCCGTAGTTCGTCGCGATCGCCACGTTTGGATTTGCCGCGATGTAAGTCTGCTTCTCTTCGTCCAGCGCATCTTTCAGGCTGATCGCCGCGGAAACCGTGAGATCGGTTTTGCCGCCTTGTGGCGACGGGCTGCCTCCGACAGGGCCTGCGGTGAAGAGAGCAAGTCCCAGCAAAACAGCCAATAGCGATCGTGAAATCTGACGAATCATGAGAAACCTCCGAGAATCTGCGGCGCACTTGAAAGGCGGGCGATGATCAGCGCGCCATACGAATTAACACGAATCCGCACGTTACGTCAAATCCGTCTGACTCGTTTCGGGGAATTGAAACTGAAACCAACGATCCTGCGGGGTGTGAATTGCGAACGATAAACCGAACTAATTGCGAACGATCATCACTTCGGTGGATTTGATCAGGGCCGAGGCCTTGTCTCCCACCTTCAAACGCATTTCCCGGACGGCATCCGCCGTGATGATGGACGTGATTTTTTGTCCGCCGATCGAAAGAGCCACCTGGGCGATCAAGCCGTCAACCTTGATTTCGGTTACGCGCCCGGCCAGCTGATTCCGGCCGCTGATCTGGCGGAAATTTGGCCGCCGCGATTCGACCGGCAATCGCTCCGAGTGCAGGTGCAGGAATTCGTCCAATTCGGATTCTGGAATGCGGTGGTGCCCGCCGGCGGTCGTGACCGTGCGCAGCTTTTTCTTGTAGATCCACTGCTTCAGCGTGGGATAGCTGATGCCCAGAATCTTCGCAGCATCGCGAGGGCTGAGCAGCCGGGAAGGTCGAGTCGTGTTAGCCATTAGGGACGGTTTTAGCGTACTCAATGCTCCTGAGTCAATCGGTGGTTCAGCTGCATCCAATGTGCGGGTGCCGTAACACGCTGTTGGCGCTCAGGTTGACACTGGCATGCGGCCAGACTAGACTGAATCAACACCCTATGATTTCAACGCTTCCGAGCCCGTGTTGTACGTGTTGTAGCACGACGCTGGTGTGCGCGTCTTCGGGAGCGGCAGGGTTCATGAGCTAGGTTCGAAACAAAGCCAGACCTGAAATCAACCCGCCCTCGGAGTTAGACCGGGAGGCGGGATTTTTTATGGCGTTGCGCGAATTCAAGCTGGACCTGCACGAAAGGGACGAAACCGTGGCTGCAGTCAGCCAACTCGATCATCTGAAGATGCTCGAAGCCGAGAGCATGTTCATCCTGCGCGAGGCCGCGGCTGAATTCGCGCGTCCGGTGATGCTGTACTCGATCGGCAAGGATTCCTCGGTGATGCTGCGGCTGGCGCAGAAAGCGTTCTATCCCGGAAAAATTCCGTTTCCGCTTTTGCACATAGATACCAGCTACAAATTCCCTGAGATGATCGAGTTCCGCGACTGGTACGCCAAGCACGTGGGCGTCGAACTGATTGTGCACAAGAACCAGAAAGCGCTCGACGATGGCGCGAACCCCTATTCGCTGGGCACGCAGAAATGCTGCGGGTTCCTGAAGACTCGTTCGCTGCTCGATGGCCTGGCGGAAGGCGGCTTCGATGCCGCATTCGGCGGAGCGCGACGCGACGAAGAAAAATCGCGCGCCAAGGAGCGCGTATATTCCTTCCGCGACGCGCTCGGCCAGTGGGATCCGAAGAATCAGCGCCCGGAACTCTGGAGCCTTTACAATAGCCGCCATCACAAAGGCGAAAGCATCCGCGTGTTTCCGCTTTCGAATTGGACGGAGCTTGACGTCTGGCTCTACATTCACGCCGAGAAGATTCCGATCGTTCCGCTCTATTTTGCAAAGGAGCGCGAGGCCATCGTGCGCGGCGAGCAGATCTTGCTGCTCCAGGCCGGTACGCGCGCGCTTCCCGGCGAAAAAACGGAACTGGTGAAGTGCCGCATGCGTTCGCTCGGATGCGCGCCCTGCACCGGCGGAATCCGCTCCGACGCCGACACGGTCCCGAAAATCATCAACGAGATGATTTCGTTCCGCCGCTCCGAGCGCGAGAACCGCGCGATTGACCACGACGAAGAAGGCTCGATGGAAATCAAGAAGCGCGAGGGTTATTTCTGATGTCCACTGCCACGCCAGAGCCCACAGACGCGCCCTCAGCCGCCGCCTCGCCCTTCAATGCAGAAGGCGCCGCGGGATCGCTTACGCACGCCCTGGGTCTGTTGCGATTTTCTACCGCGGGCAGTGTGGACGACGGCAAGTCAACCTTGATCGGGCGTCTGCTCTACGACAGCAAATCCGTTTTCGAGGACCAGCTCGCGTCAGTGCAGAAGAGCAAGATCAACCGCTCCGGCGGCCCGATTGATTTCTCGCTGCTCACGGACGGCTTGCGCGCCGAACGCGAACAGGGCATCACCATTGACGTCGCCTACCGATATTTTTCCACTCCGCGCCGCAAATTCATCATCGCGGATACGCCGGGCCACGAGCAGTACACGCGCAATATGGCCACCGGAGCGTCCACTGCGGAAGCCGCCGTAGTTCTGATGGACGCGACCAAGGGCGTTCTGCGCCAATCGCGACGCCACGCCTACATTGCGCACCTGCTGGGCGTGCAGCACATCGTTGCCGCGGTAAATAAAATGGATCTCGTCGGATTCTCGCAGGAAGTTTTTGATCGCATCTCCGCCGAGTTCCGCGAGTTCGCCGATCACTTGGGGATTCACAACGTTTACGCCGTGCCCGTGAGCGCGCTCGAAGGCGACAACGTGGTGCGACGCAGCAAACGGATGCCGTGGTTTGAAGGCCCGCCGCTGCTGGAACATCTTGAGTCAATCCCTGCCGGCCTGGGATCGGCCTCGGGGCCTTTGCGTTTTCCGGTGCAGTACGTAATCCGGCCGGACGCAAGCTTTCGCGGATTTGCCGGCCAGCTCGTCTCGGGCGAACTCCGGCCCGGAGCGAGCGTGGTGGCCATGCCTTCTGGCGTCAAGACAAAGGTCCAATCCATCGTTGCCTTCGAGGATGAACCCGAGTCCGCCGCGTCGGGAGACTCGATCACCATCACGCTTGAGGATGAAATTGACTTGAGCCGCGGCGACATGCTCGTGGGCGAAGCGAATCCTCCCGCGTCCGGCACAGAATTCCAGGCGATTCTCGTCTGGATGCATTCGGAGCCTCTCGATCCGCACAAGATTTACCTGCTCAAGCACACCACGCGCACGGTGCGCGCCCGCATCAATCAGATTCGCTATCGCGTGGATATCAACACACTCGAACACGCTCCGGCAACGAAGCTCGAGCTGAACGAAATCGCCGCCGTGGACGTGAAAACGACGCTGCCGCTGTTTTTCGATCCTTATCAGCTAAATCGCATCACAGGCAGCTTTATCGTCATTGATCCGCTGACGAACGCCACCGTCGCCGCAGGAATCATCGAGCGCGCCATAGATCCGGCGCGCGGTTCGCGCGCCACGGCCGCGCATCGCAACCACAGCACCAGAGAGGAGCGCATCCTCCGTTTCGGCCATCCTGCGGCTGCGGTCTGGCTGAAGGGCCGCCCCCACGTAGCCGAACTGGTGGAGCGCAGGCTGTTCGATGAGGGCTGGCAAGTTCAGTTGGCCGGCTCGAACGATTTTCTGTCGCACGAGCTTGTGACAGTCGCGAAGGCGTTTCGCCTTTCCGGATACATAACGGTTTTTTGCCCGCTCGATGACGGTACGGATCAGAAACAGGTGGTCCGCGCGATTTTTGGTCCTGATTCGTTCTTTGCGGTTCGCATCACCGACGATACGGACGAAGAAGCCGTTGACCGGATCATGAAAGTGCTGCGCAAGTGGCGTGACAATTATTCGCTGGGGTCGGAAAAGGGAAAGCCATGACCACGGTCGCGCTTGCGGGCGAATTCGAGGTGCTCTCCGCCGACGCGGTGATTGACCGCTTGTTCGCGGAAAACTCGGCCGCCGTGAAGAACGGTTCCGTCTGCATCACGTGCAGCTTTCAAGCCGAGGACATGATCGTGCTGGACCTGCTGCGCAAGCGGCTGCCGAATGTTCCCGTGCTGTTTCTCGATACGGGTTATCACTTCGCGGAAACCTACGCGTATCGGGACCGCATGGCGCGCGAATGGAATTTGAACGTGCAGAATCTCGCGGCGAAGCAAACCGTTCCCGAGCAGGAAGCCGCGTTCGGCATCCTCAACCGCACCGATCCCGGCCGATGCTGCCACTTGCGCAAGGTCGAGCCGCTGTTCGAGGCGCTCGAAAATTTCGATATCTGGTTCACCGGCCTGCGCCGCGAGCAATCGCCCACACGCAAGAATCTGAAAATCATCGAGCACCACGAGCTGCCGAGCGGCAAAGTGCTTCTGAAGGCCAGCCCGCTCGCCGCATGGACGTGGGGCCAGGTCTGGGAACGTACGTCGCGCGAGAAAATAGATTATCTTCCGCTCTACGACGCCGGTTACCGCAGCATCGGCTGCGAACCGTGCACTGCCATCCCCGCCGCAGGTGCCGATCCTCGATCTGGCCGGTGGGCTGGAGGGAAACTCGAGTGCGGGATCCACACTGAATCGAAACGATCCGATTAATGCATTATTTGATCGGATTTCTGATCGCTCTCGCGGTGGGACTGACCGGTATCGGTGGCGGCAGCTTCACGGTGCCGGCGCTGGTTCTGATCGTCGGATTGCCGGCCGGGGCCGCGGTCGGAACCGCGTTCGTGTTCGCCGGAGTTCTGCGGCTGATTGCCGGTCCGTTTTATTTGGCCGGACGGCACATTCACTGGCGATATTTGTGGCTGCTGACGTTGGGCGCGGTCCCGGGTCTCGCCATCGGCACGTACGGTCTTCGGCTGCTCAGCACAAATGCCAGCAGCCCCACTGTGATCATCCTCCTCGGACTGCTGTTGACAGCTTCTTCGAGCGTCACGTTCATTCCTCGCGTTCAAAATCAAAGCTTCGCGCGCAAGAATTCCAGCTGGCTACCATGGCTTGCGCTTCCGATCGGAGTCGAAGCCGGTTTCTCGTCCGCGGGCGCTGGGGCGCTGGGGACTGTTCTGCTGCTCAACTATTCCGAGCTGACGCCACCGGAAGTGGTGGGGACCGACATTCTATTCGGACTCGTGCTCGCGGTGCTCGGCAGCGCGTTCCATTGGAAGTTCGGCGCAATCAATAGTCCAGTGCTTGTGAAATTGCTCGAGGGGGGAATTCCCGGCGTCGTGATCGGATGTCTGCTCGCGAAGCGCGTGCCAGCGCGAAAATTGAAAGTCGTGATTGCGCTGATCGCGATTTTTGCGGGACTGCAGCTGGTTTGGACCGGCGCGCGCACGCTGATGACGCGGCACGCCGCGAAATCCTCGAGCACGACATACGAAAAAGGCCGCCTCAGCTCGCCGCCGTTGTCTTAGAGATCAAATCCCAATTGCAGTTTGGCCGCTTCAGACATCCGCGACGGGCCCCACGGCGGTTCAAAGACGATCTCGACGTTCACTTCTTTTACGTCCGGCAGCTTCGCGAGCTTTCCTTCGACGTCCGCTTTCAGCACGTTGCCCATGCCACATCCCGGAGCGGTCATGGACATTTTGATCTCGATGCGATTGCCACCCTGCTCGAGCGGCGTGGTCACGCAGGAGTAGATCAAGCCGAGGTCGGCGATGTTCACCGGAATTTCAGGGTCGAACACGGTCTTCAGCTGGTCCCAGACCATTTTTTCGCTGAGCGAAGCCGGTTCGCCCGCCGGAGCTTCGGTTGCCGTCGGAGGCGTCAAACCGAGAGCGTCCGCGTCCTTCACGTCAATGCGGAACATTCCGTGAGCGCTGGTGACCGTCCAGCCGCTGCCGAGAAATTGCATCACGCTGACGCCCGTGCCCGCTGGCAGGATCGAAGGATTGCCGCTTGGAATCGCGATCGCCGCGCATTCGCGCTTTAGTTGGATGAATTCGCTCATACAGCTACTCCGTTGAAACAGGGTCCTGCTTGCCTTCGAGAGCGGCGTTGAGCGTGTGCCAGGCGAGCGTGGCGCACTTCACGCGAACGGGGAACTCGGAGACGCCCGAAAACACGGTGAGCTTGCCCAGCTCGGATTCAGTTCCGGCAGCGGGCGCGTGTCCCGTCACCATTTCGTGGAAGCGCCCGAAGATTTTCTCCGCCTCCGCCAGCGTCTTGCCCTTCACGCTTTGGGTCATCATGGATGCGGAAGATTTCGAAATCGCGCAGCCCGAACCCTGAAAGCTGACGTCGCGGATCGTATCGCCATCAAGCGTGACGTACACGGTGAAGCGATCTCCGCAGAGGGGGTTGAAGCCCTCGGCCTTGTGGTTCGCCGCCGGCAGCTCGCGGAAATTTCGCGGCGTCTTGCTGTGCTCCAGGATCACGTCCTGGTAAAGATCGCGCAGGTCGGACATCAAGCAAATACCTCCCGCACTTTTCCTATGCCGCGAACCAGCGCGTCCACTTCCTCCCGCTTGTTGTAGGCGGCGAATGACGCTCGCGCAGTGGCCGGGATTCCGAAGCGCTCCATCAGCGGCTGCGAGCAGTGATGCCCCGTGCGGATGGCGATCCCTTCCTGGTCGAGAATCGTTCCGACGTCGTGCGGATGCACACCCTCGATCACGAACGAGAGCACGCCCGCCTTTTCCTTCGCGGTGCCGATCAACCGAACGCCGGGAATCGCCGAGACCCGCTCGGTCGCGTACACCAGCAGGGCGTGCTCGTGCGCGCCGATATTGCCGATGCCGAGGCCGTTCACGTAGGTAAGCGCGGCGCCGAGTCCGATCACGCCCGCGATATCCGGTGTGCCTGCTTCGAATTTGTACGGCAGCTTGTTGTAGCTCGTTTTCTCGAATGTGACGGAGCTGATCATGTCGCCGCCACCTTGATAGGGAGGCATGGCTTCGAGCAGCGCCGTTTTGCCGTACAGCACGCCGATGCCGGTCGGCCCGTAAACCTTGTGGCCGGAAAACGAGTAGAACTCGCAGTCGAGAGCCTGAACGTCTACCTTCATGTGCGGCACAGCCTGTGCACCGTCCACCAGCACCGGCACATTTTGCGCGTGCGCCAATTCGATCATGCGCTTGAGCGGATTGATCGTGCCGAGCGCGTTGGAGACGTGCGTGACGGCGGCCAGCTTCGTTCGCGGCCCAATCAGCTTTGCAAATTCGTCGAGCAGCAGCTCGCCCTGATCGTTGATTGGCGCAACGCGGAGCTTCGCGCTTTTCTCATCACACAGAATCTGCCACGGCACGATATTCGAATGGTGTTCCATCGCGGTGATGAGTACTTCGTCGCCGGATTGAACGCGGGCGCGGCCGAAAGTCTGCGCGACGAGATTGATACCCTCGGTTGTGCCGCGCACAAAAATGATCTCGCGCGAATGCGGGGCGTTGATGAATTCCTGTGCCGTCCGGCGCGCCGCTTCGTAGTCCGCCGTCGCGATTTCGGAAAGGTAGTGCACGCCGCGATGGATATTGGCGTTGCTCCCTTCGTAGTAGCGGACGATGGCGTCAATCACCGCTCGAGGCTTCTGGGAGGTGGCGGCGTTGTCGAGGTAAACCAGCGGCTTTCCGTGCACCCTCTGCTGAAGGATCGGGAAATCTGCGCGAACTCGCGCGACGTCTAACCCGCCGCTTGCGCGGGTCGGGTGCTGTTCCGCATCGAGCTTTCGGGCGGCGGTGGTCATGCGACCCGCCCCAGTGAAGCCGCGGCCAGGCGAAACGCATGGTCGTGGATCAGCTTCTCAACGTGCGTGCGCACGGGACCTTCCTTCATGCGGTCCATGCATTCGCTGGCGAAAGCCACCAGCAGCAGCCTGCGCGCGGATATTTCGTCAATTCCCCGCGAGCGGAGATAGAACAGCGAGTTTTCTTCCATCTGGCCGATGGTCGCGCCGTGCGTGCATTTCACGTCGTCCGCGTAGATTTCGAGCTGGGGTTTGGTATCAATCTGCGCGGTATCGGAAAGCAGCAGGTTGCGATTCGTCTGCTTCGCGTCGGTCTTTTGCGCGTCCTTGTGCACGATGATGCGGCCGTGAAACACGCCGTGCGCGTGGCCGTCGAGAATTCCGTTGTAAAATTGGCGGCTGCCGCAGTGCGGGCTGGCGTGTTCGACGAGCATGTAGTTGTCGAGGTGCTGGCGCCCGTTGCCGATGAACAAGCCGTTGATCAGGCACTCTCCGCCTTCGCCGGCAAGAACCGGATGGATGTTGTTGCGGACGAGCGCTCCGCCCAGAAGCACGGAGTGAGACGAAACATCCGCTGTCCTTCCTTGCTGGATGCGAAGAGTGGAGACGTTGAACGCGCCCACGTGCTCGCGCTCGATCATGTAGTGCGAAACCATGCTGTGATCTCCAGCCACAAGTTCCGTCACCACATTGCTGAAAGCTCGGCCGCCGCCGAGCGACACGTAGTCTTCGACGATGGTGGCTTGGCTATTCTCTTCCGCCACGATCAGGTTGCGGGGATAATTCACCGCGGGCGAATCGTGCTCCGTCGAAACGTAGAGAATGGCGACGGGGCTTTCGAGAACAACGCCCTTCGAGATATGCACGTACGCGCCGTCTTCGAGAAACGCCGTATTCAGCGCGCCGAAGGAATCGCGCTGCATGTTGAGGTAACGGCCGAGGTGCTTTTCAATCGCTTCCGGATCGCGCACGATCTCCGCGGCGAGATTGCCCACGGTCACTCCCGCAGGAAGTTTGCCGATCGCGGACAAGCCCGGCGCAAAGCGCCCATCCACGAACACGAGCTGGCAGGCGACGCCCGGCATGCGAAACTGGTCTATATCTTTCTGCGAGGGCAGTGAATTGCCGTTGCGGATCAGGTGGAAAGGAGTCTGCGCGATCGCGTTGGGGTTCGTGAAGCGCCAGTCTTCATCGCGAGTCGTCGGGAAACCAGCTTCGTTGAAGCGAGCAAATCCCTCCTGGCGAAGTTTTTTCAGCCAGGCGATATTGTGGCTTGGTGCGGATTTTTCGAATCCGCCGAAGCTCTCCGCGTATCTCGTAATTGCCTGGCTTGCTGCTGCCATTCTGTTGGTCCCCATTTTTCCTTCAAGCCCGACTAGGCGCCGGCTCCTGCTTCGTACGTCGCGTAACCTTTGTCCTCTAGCTCGAGCGCGAGCTCGGGTCCGCCCGAGCGAACGATTCGGCCCTCAACCAACACGTGAACGCGATCCGGCACGATGTAATTGAGCAGGCGCTGGTAGTGAGTTACGACCAGAATGGCGCGCTCTGGATTGCGCATGGCGTTGACGCCTTCGGCAACGATTCGCAGCGCGTCAATATCGAGACCGGAATCCGTTTCGTCCAGAATGGCGAGCTTCGGTTCGAGCACGGCCATCTGCAAAATTTCGTTGCGCTTCTTTTCTCCGCCGGAGAATGCCTCATTCACGGAGCGGTTCAGCAGCTTGTCATCCATGTCGAGCAGCTTCAGTTTTTGGCGCAGCATGGGGAGAAAGTCCATTGCGTCCATTTCGTCCAGGCCGCGATACTTGCGGACGGCATTGAGCGCCGAACGCAGGAAGTACGCGTTGCTGATCCCGGGAATCTCCACGGGATATTGAAATGCGAGGAAAAGCCCCTCGCACGCGGCTTCTTCCGGCTTCATCGCCAGGAGGTCCTTGCCATTGAACAAAATCTCGCCGGCGGTGACGTTATAGGTTTCGCGGCGGGCCAGCACCTGCGCGAGGGTGCTCTTTCCCGAGCCGTTCGGGCCCATGATCGAGTGCACTTCGCCTGCATTCATTGTCAGGTTCACGCCCCGGAGGATTTCGCGATCCTCGACCCTGACGTGCAGGTTCTTGATTTCCAGCAAGCCCATTCCGTTTTTCCTTTTTTGAGTGCTTTGGCGGCCCCTAAGAATTGTGTCGAGTAACTCGGGTCGCCATCCTTTATTTTCAGTAACTTACGCGGAAATTTACTCGGCACGGTGTGTCGAGTAAATTGCCGTCCGTTCTCATCCAACACTGCCTTCCAGGCTCACACTTAGGAGCTTTTGCGCCTCGACGGCGAATTCCATGGGGAGCTCGCGGAAGACGCGCTTGCAGAAGCCGTTGACGATCATGGAGACGGCGTCTTCGGCTTTGAGCCCGCGCTGGCGGAGATAGAACATCTGGTCTTCGCCGATTTTCGATGTGGACGCTTCATGCTCCATGCGCGCGGTCGAATTCTTTACTTCGATATACGGGAATGTGTGCGCGCCGCACTTGTCGCCGATCAGAAGGGAATCGCACTGCGTGTAATTTCGCGCGCCCGTGGCGTCCTTCATGATTTTCACCTGGCCGCGATAGGTGTTCTGGCCGTGGCCCGCGGAGATGCCCTTGGAAACAATCGTGCTGCGCGTGTTCTTGCCGATGTGAATCATCTTCGTGCCGGTGTCGGCTTGCTGGTAATTGTTGGTGAGCGCGACAGAATAGAATTCGCCGACAGAGTTGTCACCTTGCAAGATGCAGCTGGGATATTTCCACGTGATTGCCGAGCCGGTTTCCACCTGCGTCCAGGAGATCTTGGAGTCTTTGCCGCGGCAGGCGCCGCGCTTGGTGACGAAATTGTAGATTCCGCCCTTGCCATTCTTGTCGCCGGGATACCAATTCTGCACAGTGGAATACTTTATTTGGGCGTTATCGAGTGCGATCAATTCCACGACTGCGGCGTGCAGCTGGTTCTCGTCGCGGATCGGCGCGGTGCAGCCTTCGAGATAGCTGACGGAAGCACCTTCGTCGGCGACGATCAGGGTGCGCTCGAACTGGCCCGTCTCCGCGGCGTTGATGCGGAAATACGTGGACAGCTCCATGGGGCACTTGACGCCCTTGGGCACGTACACAAAGGATCCGTCCGTGAAGACGGCGGCGTTCAGCGCGGCGAAGAAATTGTCGGTATGGGGAACGACAGAGCCGAGATACTTTTTCACGAGATCGGGATGCTTCTGCACGGCTTCGGAAAACGAACAGAAGATGACTCCGACTTCGCTCAATTTCCCCTTGAACGTGGTGGCGACCGAGACGCTATCGAAAACCGCATCCACGGCGACGCCAGCGAGCATCTTCTGCTCCGCGAGCGGAATGCCGAGCTTTTCGTACGTGCGCAGAATTTCCGGATCGAGTTCGTCGAGGCTCTTCAGATTCGGCTTCTGCTTCGGCGCGGAGTAGTAGGAGATGGCCTGGTAATCTATGGGCGGGTAATGAATATTGGCCCACTTCGGCTCGGCGTGCGCCTTTTCCAGCGTCATCCAGTGACGAAAAGCCTTGAGCCGCCATTCGAGCATGAACTCCGGCTCGTTCTTTTTCGCGGAGATGAAGCGAATGATTTCTTCGCTCAGACCTTTTGGCGCGCGGTCTTCGCCAATATCGGTGACGAAGCCCCACTTGTATTCCTGCTGCGCAAGTTCCTTGATCGCCTCGTTCGTCGAACTCATTGGATTCCCCCAGACGCTATCGTCGTTACAACCCTCCCGTGCGCGTCCTTGATGCTCGTCAGATGCATCGGATGCATCAGGTCGGAGAGAGTGATCTTCTCGAGCACTCCTCTGACCGCCTGATTGATGATTTGCTGGTTGCTCTTAATAGGGCAGCACGGCTCCAGATTGCACAACCCTGTGACCTCAGTGCTGCATTCCGTGAGAGCCATCGGCCCCTCGATCGCAGCGATCATTTCAATCACCGAAATCTCGTGCGGCTCCCGCGCCAAGACGTAGCCACCCTTGATGCCACGATGGGAAACAAGCAGGCCGCTCTGCAAAAGCTCTTTGAGGAGTTTGCTGACCGTGGAAAGAGGCAGTTTGGACTCTCGCGCGAGATCGCGGGCCGTACGAAGCGGTGCTTCCTGGTCGCGCGCAATGCACGTCATCAGGACCAGCCCGTAGTCCGTTAATTTACCGAGCCTTACCATGATTCAGTCCCTCTCTGAAACATATAGCACTAAACCAGTACGGTATTGATAGTAGCAGTCGGAAACCGTTGATGCAAGGGGGGAGATGGCTGCTAGAAGAGACCAATCGTCGAGATTGAAATGTCGGATTAGACAGCGCCGCCGCAGCTTGGTAATCTGCGGGCAGTTGAAGAATTGCCAACCGAACAGCGGCCTGCCCGCTGAGGGACTCATCCATGATTGCTGAGTTCAAACACGGTGAGATGGCTTTGCAGCCGTCAACGAAACCGGCCTTGAATGGCGGCGCGGCACCCGATATCGGCGCGGAGACGGAGAGTCATGCTTCGGAAGAGTCGCTGCGGGTGCCGGAGCGGCGCGGGCTGGTGCGGAAGGCGAAAGCCAACGTGAAGGCCTACGCAATTTCGGCGCTGCTGGTCGCGGCGGCACTGATCTGCACCATCGTGCTGCGAGGCGTATTCGCCTATCCATTCCTGTATCTGTTTTTCGTCGCGGTGATGGTAAGCGCGTGGATCGGCGGAGCGGGCGCGGGGTTTTTCGCGGCAGTGCTGTCAATGCTTGTAGTGGCCTACTACATCGTGCCCCCGTTCGACTCGTTCTGGATGAACGCGCAGGATACGACCTATTTCGCAGCGTTTGTAGTTTGCGTGCTGGTGGCGAGTTGGGTGAGCGCGTCGAAGAAGAAAAGCGAAGAAGCGTTGACAGAGGCGCGCGATCAACTCGAGTTCCGGGTAAACGAGCGGACGACGGAACTGCGGAAATCCAACCAGGAGCTGCGAAGGAGTATCGAGGAGCACCGCAAGGCGCAGCAGGCGCTGATGAAGACGCAGGCTGAGCTGGCGCACCTGTCGCGAGTGTTCACGATGGGCGAATTGACGACCTCGATCGCGCATGAAGTGAATCAGCCACTCACGGCGGTGGTGACAAACGGTCACGCCTGCGTGGAGTGGCTTTCCGCGAACCCGCCGGAATTGGCAGAAGCTCGCCGGTCAGCGGAGCGCATTATCCAGGACGGAACCCGGGCCGGCAAAGTGCTGGGCCATATCCGCTCACTCTTCAGAAAAGAAGCCCCGGCGAGGGATTGGCTGAACATGAACGACGTAATTCAGGAGCTGACCGTGTTTCTGCGCGGCGAGGCTCTGAATCGCCGCCTCGTGCTGCGGACGGATCTCGCCATTGATCTTCCACGAGTGCGCGGTGACCGCGTGCAATTGCAGCAGGTGGTGCTGAACCTGATCATCAACGCAATGGAGGCGATGCGGAGCGCGCCCGGACCGGCGAAAGAAATATGGCTTCGCTCGCGCAGAGAAGATCTTACGGGAATCCGAATCGTGGTGGAGGATTCCGGAGTGGGGCTCAGCCCGGAGATCGCGGACAAAATATTCCAGCCCTTCTTCACGACCAAGGACCAGGGCATCGGGATGGGCCTTTCCATCAGCCACTCGATTGTGGAATCGCACGCCGGGCGGTTGTGGGCCGCGCCGGGAGCCTCCGGCGGCGCCGTCTTCCAATTCACGATTCCCATCGAGTCGTAGATGCCGACCTCACAATCCGACTCCATCGTGTTTGTGATTGATGATGACGCGTCCATTCGCGACGCGGTGAAAAGCCTGCTGAAATCCGTTGGCCTGCGCGCGGAAGTGTTTGGATCCACCGAAGAATTCGTGAAAGCCGCGCGGCCGAGAGTGCCCAGCTGCCTGGTGCTCGATGTGAGGCTTCCGGGAATGAGCGGGCTCGAATTCCAAGAGGAACTCGAGAAGACCGGGGTGCGGATTCCGATAATATTCGTGACGGCGCACGGCGATATTCCCATGACCGCGCGAGCGATGAAGGCAGGGGCCATCGAGTTCCTGCCGAAGCCGTTTCAGAAGCGGGAACTTCTGGAGGCCATTCATCAGGCACTGGAGCGCGATCGAGCGGCGCGCGCGGAGGAAGCGGGGCTTTTGACGCTGCGCACGCGGTTCGACAGCCTCACCGACCGGGAACGCGAAGTGATGAGGCTCGTAGTTACGGGGTTAATGAACAAAGAGGTTGCCACAGAGCTTGGTGTGACGGAAATTACGATAAAGGTTCACCGCGGCCATGTAATGCAGAAAATGAAGGCGGACTCATTGGCGGAGCTTGTCATCATGGCGGAAAAGCTCAAGCCGCGGCCCCGCAGGTAGCTCTCCCTCGGCCCCTCGCGGCACGTACCAGGGACCCTATACCAAGGCATAATTGTTCGATTGCTCCCGTCCTGCTAGCTTAGTTCATGAAAGTCCCTTGGACAGCCCATTCCGTGGATACACGGACTCCAACCATCGCGACGCTTCCGAATACATCGACGAGAGGAGCGCATCCGGACTCGGATATCGCGCTGGTGTACCGGCTTGCCAGCCGGATTTCGACGGCTGCACCGCTGGACGAAATTCTGAACGGGGTGGTCGAACTCCTGGCCGATGCGGTGAACTGCGACTCGTGCACGGTGTACGTTGCCGAAGGCGAGGATCTCGTCCTGCGAGCCTGGAGCAATCCGAGTCCCGAGACGGCCAACCTCGTGAAGGTGAAATCGGTCCTCGAGGTCACGGGTTGGGGCCCAGGCGATCCGGAGTTGGTATCCGTGGTGGGAGGAGCATCTGGTGATCCTCGCGTCAAAGTGTTCTTCAGCGAGGCAGTCGAGGGCCGCCTTGAGGGATTTCTCTCATTTCCGATGTTGAGCGGTGGTCGGCTAACGGGCGTAATCAACGTGCAGAATCGCACGGAACATGCGCACGATTCTCGCGAGATCAGCCTGATCGCGACGCTGGGTATTCTTACCGGCGCCGAGATTGAGCGAGCACAACTTAGAAGCGAGAATGCGCAACTCGTGGAGCGGCTCGAATCGAGAAAGATCGTTGAGCGTGCCAAGGGAATCCTACAGCGCGATTTGAAGCTCAGCGAAGAAGACGCCTATTTGACGCTGCAGCGCGAAAGCAGACAGCGGCGGAAGTCCATGAAGGAAGTCGCCGGGGCAATTGTCCTCAGCGAGGACCTGAAGAAGAAAAAGTAACCCCGCATCACCCTTCGCGCCGCAGATTTTCATGCGGTCCCGACAAAGAAAACCAGCGTTACCGGCCTGTGGGCCATCAATTTTGAAATGAGCTTTGGTGGGCCCGCAAGGATTCGAACCTTGGACCAACGGATTATGAGTCCGCTGCTCTAACCAGCTGAGCTACGGGCCCCACGCGTGCAATTCGGTAATTTTATAGTATTTGACAGGATCGCGCGGAAGATTCGAGCGCCCCAAGTGGCGGCCCGGCCGATCAGCTGCAATTTTCGAATTCCCCGGTCTCACTCTTCAGGTTATCAAGCGCCACTTCGCTGCCGAGGTTTCCGGATGGGAAAATCCGCCGAAGAATACTGATGACGCTGCGGCTGCCACTTCAGTACAATCCGGCGCGTCGAGAGGCATTTGGTGTTGTGACGCCCAATTTGTCGTTGGCGCAGGGCAGCACCTGTGCCGCGCGGACAAGAGGCGCCGCAGCGGGAGCCAAACTTGGCGGATCAGGGTCGTACAGCGAAAAATCTGGCGCGCCGCATTGACATGAATTATTTCAAGCGCGCGCAGGGGATGCGCCGATGGAGATTCTACCTCTCTATCGCCGCCGTCGTGGTGGCCGCGCTGTGGGTGCTTTCGCTCCATGTGAGGCATACCTATCAGGCCTACAGCCCCGGGAAGCTTGCCAGTGTTCATACGGCCTTCGGCGACCATTGCGAACTCTGCCACGTCGCTGAAGGCAGCGGCGTCGCAAAGCGGATGCTGGTTACGGATAAAGCGTGCCTCTCGTGCCACGACGGGCCGCGGCACGCCAAGGAATCACCCGTCGGCGCGTGCACGGGTTGCCATGTCGAACATCAAGGCAACAAGGCGCAGCTGGCCGCCGTAAGCGTTTCGAATTGCGCTTCCTGCCACAAAACGATGACCCCCGCGGCTGAGAAGTTCAATACGATTCATCCGGAATTCCCGGAGCTGAAAGATCCCGATCCGGGCACGATCAATCTGAATCACGAGCTCCATATGGGCGCAAAGGTGAACGCGACCTGCGACACGTGCCACCATACGAGCGACGCACCTCCGTGCACTCCGAAGGGATCGGCATGCGATAGACCATCACTGAGCTATGCGTTCATGGCTCCGATCAAATACGCGGACGACTGCGCCTCGTGCCACGATTCGATGAGCTTCAAGACCACATTCGGAGACTCCGCCCCGCACGACACGCCAGAAAATATTGACGCGTGGTTCACGAAGAACCACGGCGGCGCCGGCGCGGAAATTGCGAACGCCGAGCAACACCTCTGGGTGAACAACTGCACGGTATGCCACCAACACATTGACTACAGCGGCGGGAAACTCCCCAAGATCCAGCCTGCTCAGATTCCAACCCGTTGGTATAAGAAGGCAGCTTTCAGCCACGACGCGCACCGCAGCTTCAACTGCCTGGCATGCCACGCGAGCATTCCATCGAGCGAGGCGACCGTGGATGTGAACCTGCCAAGCATAAAGGTTTGCCAGGACTGCCACAAACCGGAGCATGCGGAATCGCGATGCGTGGAGTGCCACGTGTATCACGATTGGCCGCACGAAAAGACCATCGAAGGAAAGGTCAAGCTCAATCAGGTGACGGGGACGCAACCGAAGTGGATACTGCCTTTCGGCGCGCTCACTCTCCCAGCGGTCCGCCCTTAAATCCGGGGGCGGAACCGCCGGAGAACCTGAGATCCAACAGAAGTCTACCGAACGAACTTCCGAAGCGCACTCCGACCTCTACTGCGCCAGAGAACGCATGAACGCAACCACGTCGGCAAGGTCCTGAGCCGAAAGCCCGGCAATGTTGCCCATTTTTCCGGTCTTGCCTGCGACTGACTGTTTCTTCAGATCGGCGTCGCTTTGCGCCTGAACTCCCTTATCCGTAAGCGCCGGGAAAGTTACGTCCTTGTAGGTGGTCTTGTCGCCGTTCGCGCCATGGCAGCTCTGGCACTTTTTCTTATAAACGTCCTTGCCATCATCGGGGTCGCCCTTCTGCGCGTGGGCGGGCGCGGCGGCGAGGAGCAATGTCAGCGGCAATGCGAGAAAAAAAGCCAATCGAGTGGTAGAGCGTTTCATGGTCCTCCCTCGGGAGCCAAGATTTCAAAAAAGGCAACGCTTTGGAAGATCAGATCCGTACAGCGCGAGCATTGTACCCGCCCGCAGGAACCGGAATCAACACCGACTGCCGGTCGTGTTTAACGTTTCGCGGCGACCGGGTTGGCGTCCGCGGGCTTGGCCAGCGCAGTCGGCGGGTTGTTGTTGACCTTCAGAAGCTTGCCATCGGGATAAAAGAGAACTGAGCGAATTTCATCGGCATTGAACGGACGAGAACCCATGCGGCTGGTAACGCCGATCTGGTTTCCGGACTCGTCCACATACCGATCGCGAACGGAAGGTTCGGCCACGGCCATGGCGCGTCCGCTGGTTGGGAACGAGGCGATCAGCCGCGGCGTGATATCGGGCGCAAAGCCCTGATAGCCCGGATTGTCGGTCTCGATCAGCGAGACGATCTGAAGGCCGTTCTTGCCATCAGCGACGTATGCAAAGTAGCTGACATTCGTCTCAGCGACTTGCACGTCGAAGGTGTCATTCAGCTTGCCGCCCGCATCGAAAATCTGCGGAGTGCCAGGCTGCTCCGGATTCGCCACGTCAATGATGACGAGACCCTGTTTGCCGGCGGCGACAAGAGCCTTGGTGCGGAAAATCGTCAGGCCACGCGCGTCCGGCATGGCGACGGCGGAGCCGGGGACGAGTCGCGGCTGCTCGGGATTTGTGATGTCGAAGGTCTTCATTCCGCCGCTGTCGAGCACGAACGCGTAGCGGAGCTGAAGTTCGACAGCGCGGGCGCCATTGAGTTCGCCGGCGGCGCTGTGATAGACCATCCTCGGCTTCAGCGGGTCGTTGATGTCCACGACGCTCAGGCCCGTCTGCTCCGACACAACGTAAGCGTAGTGCCCCCACGTTCGTACTCTCATGGCGCCCGTGAGCTGGCCATCGGGATTGAAACGCACCTTAGCTCGCAAAACGTTGTTTTCGGGATTGTCGTCCGTCAGGGTATTCACGTCAATCAGCAGCAGGCCGTCCTTTCGATCGGTGGCGAGCGCGTAGCGATAGAGCTCGTGAATCGGCTGCTCCCTGTTCTCGGGCATCACGACCCGATCGAGCGCCATCGGCAGCGATGACGGGAAATAAATCGAAGTAGCGTCCGGGCTGTGCACCACCGAGCCTTCGCCGAGCGGAGAGTTTACGTGCTGCACGATCCGCTGCGCATCCTGCTTGTTGTTGATATTTGCGATGTCGTAGAGCTTGAATCCCGCTGAGCCTTCGGCAGCGATGACGTATTCGCCGCGCAATGCCAGGCCGACAATCTTCGGCGCGAGGCGGCGATGCGAAAGGGTCAACTTGCGGCCCCCCTTTTCGAACTTCGCGTAGCTATCGGGATAGAGAACTTTATCGAAGGCGCTGCCGATAACCGGCTGGGGCTCGTCACCCTCGGTGACTTTTACCGCGGTGATCGAATGGCCGTTTTCGGCGATGAAAGCAAACTCTCCGAGGAAATTCAGAGCGTTGACCCCAAAGCCTAGCGAGGAGGCGATGCGCGCGTTATTGGTGTTGTCCTGGCTCACGTGGCAATCGGTGCAGTGCTTTGTCTCCGTAGCGCGGACCGTGTGAGGAGGATGCGGGGTCATGGCGTCGTTGCTAAAGCCGGGCGTGGAAACCAGCGGCTGCTGATGAACGATGTTGTTGCGGTCGCCATCCTTCGCGCTCACGATCACGGCGCTCGCCGGGCGGAATGGCCAAACCGTCTGGCCCTGGTCGTACGTGCCGATTCCGAAGAAGTAGAGATCGGTGCGAATTACCTGCCGCAAGTACGGAGCGTAGGCGCGCGAGAATTGGGGGTCGTAATGCAGGTCACGCGACTTTACGTTCACGTCGAGCGGCAAATGGCATCCCGAACACGTGGTCTGCCAGGATGTGTGGCAGGTGAAGCATTGAATTTTGGTATTCGCATGCGCCAGTGCTTCTGGATCCGAGCTCCCCCCGCCGATCGAGCCGGTTTTTAGAACGAGCTTGGCGTAAGCGGCGCGTGGATTATAGTCGGGGCTCGCCGGGTTGATGGTGTCCACAACCTGCTTCACCACCCACGAGCGATTCGGATCCTTCATCGAATGCTCGATGATCTGGCCCGCATCGTTCACTTCGAATTGCTTACCGCCAAACGGCGTATCCGCCCGCTTCAACTTGTGTCCGCCGCTCTTTCCCATTCCACTGGTGACCAGCGTGGCGCGATTGTTAATCGAGCCATGGCAATCTTCGCAGCGGATTTCGATCGCGTCGGTCATCTGCGCGTACATGTTGCCGTCGCCGTGCATATCCTGCTCGGTGTGGCAATCAATGCAGTCCATGCCTTTTTCGAAGTGAATATCCGCCAGATGAACGGCCTTCTTAAATTTATCGGGGTCGGTATCCGGGACTACGTTATTGGCGGCATCCTGAAGCTGGCCTTTTTCGTTCCGCTTGAACACCTGCATGATGTTCCAGCCGTGCGCGTGGTAGTCCTCGAACTGGGTATTCTTGGCCTCGGCGTTATGGTCCCAGATGCTGCTCTGTCCGGGGCCGTACTCGTCTTCGCCCTTATACTTCTTGATGAGGTCAGCATCGGATTCGCGATCCCACCAAACGGCGCCAATATATGTGTCGAGCGCGCCATTGCCCTGATGGTAGTGGCAGGTCAGGCACTGCATGGCGGGAATCACCTGCGTGAACTGATGCTTGATCGGGAATCCGTGTTTCCCCTGAATGGCGGCATCGGCGCTGGCGCTAACGCCCATATTGCCGAACTTCGCGTATTCGCCCGAGGCTTCGTCGCGTGAATTCGCGTAGATCACGTGGCAGCCGGCGCAACCGCTACTGCGATAGTCGCCGCCAATCTGGTTTACGCCCAGAAGCCAGAGGGTCGGGTCATTCAAGCGTGTTTTCAGCACGTTCAGGTATGTCGCCGCGATGCGCGCACCGGTTCCGGGACCGCGATCGCCCAATTCGTTGTTGTTGACCTCGGCTATGCGGAGCGGGTCCGTAATCTTCGTGACGTCGAAATTCGGATGCGGGTGCAAATTGTTCAAAGCGCCGCGACTCTGCTCTTCCGGCGTGGGCTGTGGATCCGGATGGAGCGCGGTCGGATGGCTCGTCATGTCAAAACCCTCACCGTAAATGGGGACTTTGGATGCGATCGCGCCATTGTTGTAGAACACGGCGTTGTGCACCATGGCGTTGGTCGCCATGATGGATTTTTTCACCGAATCCACGATATCGCTGTGGCAATCGCCGCAGCTCTTGTCCGCCACGCGCAAGTCCGATGGGTTGAGGAACCGAATGAAATCGGGGCCCTCGAGATTCAGGTAGGAAAAGGAGTCCGCGGGCCTTGCGTCGTTCGCGAAGATGCTGCCTTTTCGCGGATGCACATGCGCGCCCTCCTTCGTGATGGCCGTGTCGTCGCCGCCGTGACAATCCACGCACGCGATGTCGGTCTTATTCGCATGCATCGGCTCGATTCCGACGTGGCAGGTCTCGCACATGCTCTGATGCGGCGGTTTTTTCGCGGCCGCCTTCGTATCCTGAGCGCGGACTACAGCTACTTCGGTTCCCGCCAGCAGCGCGCATCCAACGAGCAAAGCCGAAATGAGGCTCCAGCGTTTGCTCGATGCCTGCCGCAAGACCGACTTAATCGCACTCATCTCTACTCCCGTCCCTAAACTCAGAAAATCACGCGCGGTGTGACCTGAAACGTATAAACCGGACGGCTGCTTCCGAACGCGTCCTTGATGCCGGCGAGCGGTTGCAGCACGGAAAAGCCTGTGTCAACGATGACAAAGTCGTTTATCTGCTTGAGGAACGGCTTCCAACGGATGAAAACGTTTTCTTCGATTCCAGCATTATGGTGATTGATCGTGGTCGTGGTAGCGACGCCAGCGACGATGTTGTTGGTCGCGTAAGTCCCGATATTATTGAAATAGAGCCAATTCAAATTGAATGAAAGAGCGACGCGCGGCGTAACAGTTGCATCGAACCCCGTGTTAACCAATTGCAGGCCCGGATTGATGTAGTTGGCCTGATTGTTCGTACCGCGGAGCGAAGGGTCGAAGCTGTTTGCGCGAGTGAAATCGCCCTTCCCGTACTTAATGTCTTCGCCGACCCAGTAGCTGATCGGCCCGCCGAACAATGTCACCGCGTCACTGATCGCGTCGAAACCGGTGTCGGTCGTGGATTTCGAATTTCCGTTTTCGCCCGACTCGTAGACGTATCCCACGCGCAGCTTCCAGAAGTCTATCGGGTATTCGAGGTCCAACACGCTCGTCCACGCGCGCACGTCGTGCTGAACTTTTTCTCCGTCAATCAGGTGGTCAGCCGTGCCGAAAACGCCGTAGATCGCGGGATTAAAAATGAACCGGCCGAGATTCCCGTTCAGCGTGGTTCCGATGTAGTAGGTGTCCAGGTTGAGCTGGTTCGAATCACTCCCATTGATTTTCCTTGGGTCGTGGTTCCAATGGACACTCCACTCGCTGTTCCAGCCTTTCACCAGAAAATCTTCCCACGTAAATCGGGAGATCATCACCATGTGCTCACTGGGCGCTGAGAAATTGATCAATCCCGATACCGCATTCTTCTGAAAAAGTTTCAGAACCAGGAAATCGTAGCGCAGACGGTTGCTGAGCGAATTGCCGAAGATTCGGCCTCCCAGGCCCACGTCGTTGAAGATCAGGCCGTGGAAATCGGACTTGAAATTCTGGAGGCCTCCCCGCAGAAACATCTGATTGAAATTGACGGATCCGAAATTGTGCAGCTGAACATCGCTGAAGGCATCGAAAAGGTTCGCGTGACCTTCCGAAGCGGCCTCGTCCGCATTGATGTCGTTTTTCCAGTCCACCGCGCCGTCAACGTGAAAGCGAAAGTTGGCGGGGAAGAAACGGTCGTCGTTGTGGCGGATTTCCGTGCCGAAAATGGTGGCGTTATCCTCAAAATTGTTATACGAAATAAATTTATTTTCAGGCAACGCCTTGGTGTAGTCCAGATTCCGACGTGCCTTGTACGTGAAGTTCTGAAAGACGTCGGTTTCGGTAAACCACTTATCCGTCAGAGGGAAGTCGCCCTTGATGACGTTCTGGTTGTAGGTGTCCCACAAGTGGTAGCCGTACTGCGGAAAGCCATCGAGGTCGTAAGTCCGCCAGCGCGTGTCCACTGCGTTTGCGCCCTTTTTTGTGGCCTTACGCGGTTTGCCCGCGCCCGCCGGCTGAGGTTGCTGCGATGCGAAAGGCTTCGTACCTGAGCTGCTTTCTGTTTGGGTAGTCTGGGACGCCTGCGCCGCGGGAGCCGCGCCGGGCCCCCCGGAAGCCTGCTGCGTTGCGGTGGCATCGGCTTCGGATGGTGCAGAAGAGGTTGCTGAAGACGGCTGATCCGAATTGGAGAGAGTCGCAACGGGGGCCGATGCACCAGATGAAGCTTCGGGCGAGGGTTTTTCGGACGCGAAGTTCACGGCGACTTCATTGCCGCTGGTCACGACGTGAAATTTCGACGGCCGTGCGAGATCAATCACGACCCGCGTGACCGACGGCTTGAACTGCGACTCGCGAATCCGGATCACGGGATCCAGCGGGCTAGCGGAGCTGCTCTTGGGTAGAGCGAGCCGCGCACCGGAGAAATCGAGAACCACGCGCTCGGGATTGGTGAAGTGCATGACGCGACAGCTTAGATGGCCGTCGCCCATGACGACGACTTGCGTCGTCGAACCGTTCTCGGAGACTGTGACTCGGCGCACGTGGGCCGAAGTGGAAACGACGGGCTGAGGTGCGGCGTGCGGATCGGGCTTGTTCGTTCCCGCGCTGAGCGCAGGCGGAATCAGTGTTAGAAAAATCAGCGCGCCAAAGGCTGAGGCATGCCGACGACGAGTGGGCGCGAGGTTGCGCGCGGGCTTCACATCAATGGCATGGCGCCAAATGTCCCGACGCGCATTCACTGTGGACTTACCCCCATGCGCTGCGCAGCTATGTCTCGCCAGCTGACACTAGATACACAGAGGCGAAACGAAAAGCGCCGCGCCGCTTCACGTCCCAGTACTCCCAAAACGGTTTTGTAAGCCAGCAAGCTAAATCAGATGCCAGAAATTTGCAATCGTTTTTGTTTTGAGAATGCCTGGGGAGCGGAGCGGTGTTAGCGAGAAAGGTAACAGAGCTCGACGAGCTAATGAGCGTGATCGTGCATCGCGTTTGAGCGGATGAAGAATTGAGTCTTGTCAATATTCGCGGGCACGGCGACGTCGAAGAATCCCACCATCATCTCATCGTAGGTCTGATCGCCCCAATAAACCGCGGCAGTGGGATCGGGGTTATGCGGATTGTTTTTCGAGTTGTCGAACAGCGCGACAGCCTGCAGCACGGTCCCGGCCGGGAGCGGTTGCGGGTTCGCGAGGCGATAGCTCAATTGCCAGTAGAAATCGTAGTTCACGCGCAGCAGCGGCACCGCGGTGCCATCGGGGCGAAGAATGTTGTACTCAAACCTCTTGCCGCGCAGATGCATGTGCGGAAAAAAACTAAGTAGCACGGCATCGTTCGGAAGCGAACCGTGCACCTCGACGCGATAATCATCCACGCCGGCCGGAATCACGAAGTCACTGTTGGTCAACTGCAGAGTCAAAACGCGCTGGGCCGGTGGCTGCGTCGCGAAAACGAGCCCGATTTTGGTTTGATCGGTCGTCGCGCGGCCGTGCGTAGTGTAATGCATTTGGAAGACGAGGTCCGAACCCGCCGGGATGTACTTTGCCATGCGGGCAGGCCAAATGTCCGGCGAACTTCCAGGCGCATAAACGAGCAGAATATCTGCTTTCGTCGTGTGCGTATCGTGGCGATCCGCCTCGTCCGTCATGTCCGACGCGGTGAACGGCACGCCGACCGGCGCATGCCGCAGCCAATTCGAATCCGGTGGGCGAATGTACACGACCGCGTGATGAACATTCTCGCGGCTGGTGGGCCGGATTTCGGACCTGCTCACCCACTTTCCTTCGGTAAAGTGCGTGGGCACGATCTCGTATGTGTACTCCACGTCGCCTTGCGCAGGAATTGCCACCGGTTTTGGCATCTGAACCACGAGGTCGGGCGCAGGAATATTCCAACCGCTGACCCACTGGCGCAGCGGCGGGGCGTCGCGGAAATCCCCCGCGGGAGCATTCGATTCTGCCCATGCCTCGACCGTGCGGATCTCATCGGCGGAAAGGGAAGGGTCATTCGAAAAACGGCCCACGCTCGGATCGGCGAACCATGGAGGCATTCGGCGTTGGGATACGGAATCGGCGACCGCGTGCGCGAGTGGTCGAACTTGCTGATAAGTCACCAGCGGCATCGGGCCAATTTCGCCGGGTCGATGACAGCTTTGGCAGCGCTGCTGCAGAATTGGCAATACGTCGCGGTAGAACGTTGGTGTGTCGATGGCGCGCGATGCGCCTCTGGTGGGAGCGGTCTGCGTATGTCCGGTCGAGGCAGCGCCACTGTGTAACACGAGTACCAAGAGCAAAGTGGCGATCTTCCTGAAGGCGTTAATCATTGGGCTCGAACGAGCTCCGATCCCTCAACCGGATTGTGGCCATTTGGCGTTTTGAATGCAACCGGCACCAGGGCCTAATCTCGCCCGGAGCCTGCTTCCAATGCGAAACAATTTCAAAATAAGGCACTGCGGAAGGCTGTTGCCGCCGTAAAATCTCCGCATGGCAAAAGGGTGGGAAAGCAAGTCAGTCGAAAGTCAGGTTGAGGATTCGCAGGCCCAGGACAGCGGAAAACGCGGCGTGCAATTGACTCCCGCGCAATTGGACACGCGGCGCAGGAGAGAGGTGCTTGTTCTTTCGCGCTCGCGGGTGGAGCGAGATCTGCAGTTGAGCCAGGACCAGCGTTATCGCGATCTGCTGACTCGCGCCCTCTCCGACATCGAGGCGCAAATCTCCGCTCTCGACAAACCTGTTTAGCCGCTTCTAGTCGCGCGGTGATTCTGATTCCGCGTCTTCGATGAAGAACACTCCTACGCCGTTCTGATTTTCTTCCCGGCCGGGCGCGCAGTGCACGACCGTCGCGCGGAGCGAAAGCGTACTGGTCCGATTCTGTTCGCCCGCTGCTTCGATTACCACGCGCAATTCCGATTGCAGGCGCGGCCGGTTGTTCAAAGATAGATAGGCGCCCAGCAGGCTGATGTCGCGCAGCGTTGCTTTTTCCTCGAATGACACACCGTCCTCGGTTTGGCCGGTCACGGTGGCAGCAAATCGGATCCGGCGGCGCTGCCCCAGGCGTGATTCCGGCAGCGCGACGTCCACGCCGCGCTCAGTGAGCGTGACGGACATTCCCTCCATCGCCCCCCAGGTTGCCGGAAATTCCTGGCGCGCGGCGGAGAGAAAGCCGTCCACCATGCGGCTGGAAGAATCCGGATCGTGATGGAAGAGAATCAAATTTCTAACTTTGCATTCGCGCGCGATCTTCACGCCTTCGAGCCAACACGAATGGCCCCAGCCTTTGCGCGTGGACGCAAGCTGTTCGGGCGAATACTGCGCGTCGTAGATCAGCACGTCCGCGCCCTGCGCGAGCTGGCGCAGATTGTTGTCGAATTCCGGCACGCCGGGTTCGTTGTCCGTCGCGTAAACGACCGAGCCGACAGGCGTATCCAGCCGGTAACCGAGGCAACCCTGCGGATGATTCAGCCACGCGGTCGAGATATGCGTTCGGTCCACATCCCATTTCTCGCCGCCTTCGATTTCACGAAAGAAACGCGCCGAGGACATCATGCCGGGATCCACCGGAAAATAAGGACTCGCAAACTGCGCTTCCAGAACCTGGCGCAGACTGTTGCGGCCCAGATGCTTGGACTGAAAGCTGTAGAGATGAAAGCGGTTTTGCGATTCAAAAAAAGGATGAAAAAAAGGAAGGCCCTGGATGTGATCCCAATGATAGTGGGTGACGAGAACGTGAGCTTCGATCCCGCCGTCGCCCTGCCATCGCGTCCAGCGATTGTGCTGCGCGTGCAGGTGATTGCCCAGCATTCGCAGCCCGGTGCCGCAGTCCAGAATGAAGTGCGGGCCGTCCGCGACTGTCAATTCCAGGCACGCGGTGTTGCCTCCGTAGCGATATGTATCGCGCTCGAGCGTTGGCGTCGAGCCGCGCACTCCCCAGAAGATCAATTTGGCGCTGTTTTGAGGCATGCAGGGGCCATTCCTGGCCCGTTGAATTCCCGGCTTCTCTGAATTTTCCCGGAAGCCCGCTATCAATTTCATGGTAGGGGCGTGCCGCGAGTGAGTCAATTGAGTTTCTGGCTCGCGCAGCGAGAAACGCACGTCCAGTTGCAACCCTAGCGACACGACCGCGGCGGCACTGTCCGTCGAGGGCTTTCTGCGGGTAGAATTTAGGCGATGCACTTCCACGCACATCGCGGGTCCGGTCACGGCCACGATCATAGTCATGACCATGGCGAAGGCCTGGGTGATCGCGCCACCGGAATTCTGGGCGCGGCCGTCGTGGCCACCCTCGCACTGGTCGTTGTCGAGTTGGCAGCAGGTTACGCCGCACATTCCATGTCGCTTGTTGGAGACGCTGTCCACAATCTGACGGATGTGCCGACGCTCGTGATTTCCTGGCTGGCGACGCGATGGGCGCTGCACCCTCCCACGCACGAAAAAACGTATGGATACCATCGCGCAGGAATCCTGGCGGCGTTTGTGAATGCGATGGTGCTCACGCTCGCTTCGCTCGTCGTGCTTGGCGAGTCGGTATTGCGGCTATGGCATCCAGTCACCGTGACCACCGGGCTCATGATGTGGGTGTCGCTGCTTGCGCTTGCGATCAACGCGGGCATCACGCTCGCCGTGCATCGCGGGCGGCACGATTTGAATATGCGCACAGTCTGGATTCACAACCTGGGTGACGCGCTATCGAATGTGGCGATCTTCGTGGGCGCGCTGGCGATCCGCTGGACGGGCGCGCAGTGGGTGGACCCGGTGATCGGCATTGGAATTGGCGCGATGGTCCTGCGGTCGGGGCAGGGAATTCTGCGCGAGAGCGGCCACATTCTCCTGGAAGGGCTGCCGCGCGAGATCCGCCTGGAAGATGTGGCCGCGGCGGTGCTGCGCGTCGAAGGAGTTCAAGAAGTCCATGACATACACATATGGACGCTCGGCACCGATCTTCAGGCGCTTTCCTGCCACGTCTGCATCCCGGATATGCACATGGAAGACAGCGAACGAGTTTTGAAGAATATCCGCGACATGCTGGCGCACGATTTTCAGATCACGCACACCACGATTCAGTTTGAGCGCGCCGGATTGCCGGCCGATGCGGGATTGTATATGCCTGTGCCGGTGCGGCGGTCGTCGCAGTAGCTCACCGGCTGATGGGGCGACGGGCACGCGGCGCGGGTTGGCAGCTCGGGCAAAAATAACTGCTGCGGCCAGCGACGATCGCGCGGCGGATCAGTGCGCCGCAGCGAAGGCATTTCTTCCCCTTGCGTTGGTAGACCTTGTGGCGCTGCTGGAATGATCCCCGCCGGCCTTCTGAATCCACGTAGTCAGAAACTGATGAGCCGCGCATGCGAATGGCTTCCTCGAGGACGTGCAGCATGGCGCGATGAAGGCGGCGCAGCTCGGCGTCCTTCAAATTTGCGCCGAGCCGCTTGGGATGAATTCGAGCCCGCCACAGGCTTTCGTCCGTGTAGATGTTTCCCATGCCACGCAGGACTCGCTGATCGAGCAGGAGCGCTTTAATCCGCGCGCGCCGCGATCGCACCAGGGCGAAAAACTCCTCCAGCGTCGCTTCGAACGGATCGAGGCCGAGCCCGCCGAGGGCGGTTTCCTGCGTCCCGCTGGAAAGCAACCGCATCTTGCCAAAGCGGCGAACGTCGGTGTAGCGAAATTCGCGTCCATCGTCGAGAGCGAAGAACACGTGGGTATGCGGCGCGACGGGCGCCTCAGCAGGTCCGACGACGATCCGCCCGGTCATGCCCAGATGAATCAACAGGGAGAATTTTTGCGCGCTTTCTCGCGAGGCTTCGAGTTCAACGACGATGAATTTTCCATGCCGACGCACGCTGCCGATCAAGCTGCCGGGCAGATCGCGTTCGAGCGCGGCCGGGTCTTCGATGAAGTTCGTCTTTCCCAGGCGCACGGCGAGTATTCGCCGTCCGGGCAGCACGACACGCAGGCCGCGGACAACGGTTTCGACCTCGGGAAGTTCAGGCATGGACCGTCAGATGCGTGGCCATTCTATAGCGATTCGGATTTTGAGCTTTGACTTAGAGGGGCCGTCCGCCAGCAAACGTGGGTTTACGGCAAAGGAATGCCTGGCGAGGCGACGATTCCAGCCATGCGCAGGATCTCGGCGTACTCCTCGTCAGTGAGTGGACAGATGGTGAGCCGCGTGTTCTTGAGGAACTTGATTTTCCGCAGGAGGCGGTCGTCGCGCAGTTCAGCGAGCTTGACCACACGCGGCAGCCGCTCGATCGCGCGGAGGTCCATGACAAGTTTCTTCGAATCTTCATCTTCCGGATCAGCGTAGGGGTCGCGCGTGACCTCGGCCAAGGCGTACAGCGAGTGCTCGGGCTTGCCGTGGTAGCACAGGGCGCGGTCGCCCTTGTGAACCTGCTTGAGCTGCCGAGCCGCGTCGGGGCGATTTCCGGCGTGCCTCCACATCTCCTTGCCCTTCACGAACAGGGTGTCCCAGTGGTAGACCCGGGGGTCAACGGCCAGCAGCCAACGCCTTGGTTTTGTGGGAGCTTGCGTCATCCGTCAAGAAGTGCCGCGCGCACTATACACGCAAGGATAAAATAAATGGAAGCCCTGAATGTAAAGAATTTACGGGAGATTTTGGGAGAAGTTGCTGTAGCGGCACCCTTCAAGACGAATGCGGGAGGGAATCGGTTAACCAACGTCCACAAACACGTCGTCGCCGCGAACCTCGACGGCGTAACAATCCACGCCCACAGCCGAGCTTTGAACCACTTTGCCTGTGGTAACGTCGTACTGCCAGGCGTGCCAGGGGCACGTGACTACGGTGCCTTCCAGTTCCCCTTCGCCGAGCGGACCACCCTCGTGGGCGCATACACTATTGATAGCATGGAACTTACCGGACACATTGGCAATCGCGATGGCCTGTCCGGCGACCTGGAACTCATAGATTTTCCCAGCCGGAATGTCGTCCTTCCTTGCCGCGCGTACAAAAGCCATGCTTCACCCCTTTTCCGAATTCTCAATATCACCCGCTAGTGGCCGACCGTTCCTGCCGGCTGATGATAGGTCTTTTCTCCCGCTTCGATCCGTACCGCCAGTCTATTCTGCGGCGGCGGAAGCGGGCATGTCGTATACGGGTTATAGGCGCAGGGAGGATTATAGGCCTGATTGAAATCGAGAATCACGCTGCCGTCCTTCTCGATCTTAGTATCCAGGAACCGCGATGCGGCGTAGGTTTCGTGGCCGCTGGTGAGATCGCGAAACACAAACGACGCGTCCGAGCCGTCCACCTCTGCGTCCAGGCGAAGCTCTTTCCCCCGCATCGTAAATGCGACGTAGCCGGGAATCGTCTCCCGCAGCGTGTCGCCCATCACATTCTGAATCTCGATTTGCTTGGGTTTGTCGTAGGGCAGGTACCGCGCGGTCACGCGATAGGACTCGTCCACCGGGAACCAGCGCGTGCCGGTGAAGTCCTTGCGCAGCTGGCTGTTCTTGTCTCGCAGGCGAATGGTGTAACGGTCTCCGCTCGAGTGCACGTAAAGCGTGAGATCGCCTATCACGAGCTGGTCGGAATTCGAATCGGAATGCATCTCGCCGGTCTCGATCGGCTTGCCATTCAGCATCGCCTGAACGCCCGACTTTACATGGACGGTTGTATGCCCGGCGTGGAATTCGAAGCTTCCGGCGCTGGCTGGAGCGGAAGCGGGAAGAACGATGTCATTCAGCGGACCTGAGCCGAAAGTGTTTTCGCCATCGTGCAGCCAGAAAAGACCGCTGACGGCGAGCCAGCCATTCTCGGATTTCAGCTGCGCTTCATACGCCTGCCGCCATTTTTCGACGGATAGGCGATAGGACGTGGCGTCAGCGCCAGCCGCGAGCGAGAGCGACGCAGCGGCGATGCACAGCAAGACCAACGCGGTCGCGATCCAAGTTGCGCGAAACACGTTCATCGTCCCGCGACTCGCGAATTGCTCGCGGCAGGCGCCTCGCTAACTTTTGCAAGCAGCTCCGCGAACTTTGCTTCGCGATCTCTCTGGTCGAGTCCCTGATAGATTTCGGCAATCTGCGTTGCGTTCATCGAGCAAAATTTCGGCCCGCACATCGAGCAGAACTTCGCTTCCTTGTAAAAATCGTCCGGCAGCGTTTCATCGTGCATCGCCCGAGCGGTTTCCGGATCGAGCGACAGCTCGAATTGCTTGTTCCAGTCGAAAAGAAAGCGCGCGTAGCTCAGAGCATCGTCCCGATCGCGAGCGCCCGGGCGATGCCGGGCAACATCCGCGGCGTGGGCCGCGATTTTGTAAGCGATCACGCCCTGGCGCACGTCGTCAGCATTCGGGAGACCGAGATGTTCCTTCGGCGTGACGTAACAGAGCATGGACGCGCCGTGCCAGCCGATCATCGCCGCACCGATGGCGCTGGTGATGTGGTCGTAACCTGGGGCGATGTCCGTGACGAGCGGCCCGAGAGTGTAAAACGGCGCTTCATGGCACAGCTCGTTTTCCTTCTTCACCTGCAGCTCGATCTGATCGAGCGGTATGTGCCCCGGGCCTTCGATCATCACCTGCACGTCGTATTCCCAGGCCTTGGTGGTCAGCTCGCCTAGCACGCGCAGTTCGGAAAATTGCGCTTCGTCGCTGGCGTCGGCCAGGCATCCGGGACGCAGCCCGTCGCCGAGCGAGAAGCTCACGTCATGCTTCTGGAAAATCTTGCAGATGGCGTCGAAATTTTCATACAGGAAGTTTTCCTTTTTGTGGAAGCTCATCCACTGCGCGAGCAAGGCTCCGCCGCGGCTTACAATCCCCGTGATGCGGTTTCGCACCAAGGGCAGGAATTCGCGCAGCACGCCCGCGTGAATGGTCATGTAGTCCACGCCCTGCTCGGCTTGCTCTTCGATCACTTCGAGCATGATTTGAATCGTCAAATCCTCCGCGCGGCGTACGCGTGAGAGCGCTTCATAAATTGGCACGGTGCCGATCGGCACGGGCGAGGCGTTGATGATCTCCTTGCGAATCCCCGCAATATCGCCTCCGGTGGAAAGGTCCATCACCGTGTCGGAGCCGTAGTGCACGGCGCGATGCAACTTCTCAAGTTCGTCGTTCACATGGGACGTCGTGGCGGAGTTGCCGATGTTCGCATTGATCTTGCAGAAAAATGCGACGCCGATGCCCATCGGTTCGAGATTACGATGGTGAATGTTGGCGGGAATGATGGCGCGGCCGCGGGCCACTTCATCGCGCACGAGCTCCGGTGCAATCTTCTCGCGCGTCGCCACGTAAAGCATCTCCTCCGTGATCGCGCCCTTGCGCGCGTAATGCATCTGCGAAAAGTTTCTCGCGCCGCCGTTCATCGCCGCCGCACGCTTCTCGATCCATTCGTCTCGCAAAGCCATTGGAACCTCCGATCGCACCCGCCGCTGCATAGCGGCGCGCGCCGACCGCGGCCATTATCGCATTGAGCTACCCACGCGGCAACTCAACCATGCGGCGAATCGTTCGGCCTGTGGGGACCGACGGTTGGTAATCTACCGGTGTATCTGGTAGGAAAGGGTTTGCCGGACGCTGGGCGGGCCATGAGGACCAGTGTGGACGGCCAGGTTCAGCTTTGGACTCTGGGACTTGCATCTCCTTCCATGATGCCGCGTGCGTTCTCAACCGGACTTTCGATTACAACAAAATCTTAAGATCTACCAAAGTCCGAACACGGTCACATTAGAAGAAGAATTTGGCTCCGAACTGAAGGAGTCTGGGAGCCGCCGAATTCTCGATGGCCCCAAAGGCAGGACTGCCGATACTACCGTTGACCGCCGGGGCTCCTGTAATCGGGTTTCCATAGAACTGGGCGTGGTTGAAGGCGTTAAATGCTTCCACCCGGATTTGAAGTGTCTTACCTTCCGTAATCGGAATCATCTTCTGTAGCGTAAGATCCCAGTTGTTAATTCCTGGACCGTAGAAGAAGCGCCGAGGGCAAGTCCCCAGCGTTCCGAGTGTCGGACGGCTGAAAAGTGCCGTATTGAATGCCGGCAAACCGTTACGCCCATTCGTGTTGATATCTAGCGGCCCCGGAGCGCAATCCGGCAGATCGATGTAATTATTGTTCACGCCATTGGGATTTGTGCCCAGCAGCGAATCATCGTTCTGATCTTGCAGGGTGACGGGAAAGCCCGTGGCGAATCTCGTGATGCCGGCCACGCTCCAGCCGTTAGTGAGCCGGCTGCTATGGCGGAAGAGGGTATTGAAAGGCAGTTCGATCCGGTAACTGGCGACAAAGTTTTGCGTCATGTCGAACGCAGAGAGAGCATAAGTATAGTGAAGATCATTAGCCAACACTTCTTCGCCGATGCTCGAAGAATCATCCATCGCTTTGCTCCAGGTGTAGCCGACGAGAAACGACTGGTGCGCATCGGTATGCCGGAGGTTTATTTCGACCGCGTTGTAGTTGGAGTTCGAGATAGTGCTTTGGAGGCTGTCGCCGCCAAAAAAGGGCCAGAGCGGTCGCGTCTGATTGTCATTATCAGGCCCGCATGATCCCGGCGTTTCGGCATTCTGGGCCAGGCACTCTTCGGGATTGGCCGAATTAAAGGGAACAATTGCCAAGAGGTGATGTCCCTGGTTCCCAACGTAGCTAATACTCAGAAGCGTGTTGGCCTTCAATTGGCGCTCGATAGACAGGTTCCACTGCTCGGAGTAAGGCACCTTGTTCCTGTTGTTGTATGCAGGATCGCCGTCTATAGGTTCAAGCCTGCTCCAATCAACCGTAGTGTTGGGTTTCTTGGCAGTGGCACCGAAGGCGGGAGGTTGAGTGGGGAAGGGCTGAACGACCGCTGGAATTTCCGGCGTGCCTGACGTGCTAAGAAATGGCTGGGTGAACAGAACTGAATTGGGAACGTAATTGTAGCCGTACGGAGGAATGGAATACATGATCGCAGCCGTGAGCCCCGGAAGGGCTGTATAAAACATGCCGAAGCCGGCGCGAATACTGGTCTTGCTGCCGTCTCCTATAATTTTCCTCAACAGGCTGTTCTGAAAGTTTGGAGCGTAAACCAGGCCCACGCGCGGACCGAAATTCTTGTAGTCAATTGGAGCGATTGTCCTGGAAACTCCAGGATCGGTCGGAACTAGAAAGCCGGTGGGTGCACCCGGATAAGTGAGCGATTGCTTGCCGACAACCAGAGATTGCAGTTGGTTGTACTTTTCATACCATGGACTGATGATGTCCCAACGCAAACCGTAGTTTAAGGTGAGGCTCGAACTGAGTCTCCATGTGTCCTGCGCAAAAAAGCCAACATATCGGTTCCTGGGATAGAAACCTCCCTGGTCAGCCTGCACGTAGGTACTCGCCACGCCGATCAAATAATCGGCATAGTCCGAACCTGTTTCTGAACCGTTGAACTGAAAGCTTCCGTTAAACGTGGCATTAGGAATTTCATTTACCTGGTCATAGTGAAATTCACCGCCAAATTTTAGGGAGTGAGTGCCTATGATCTTGGAAAAGTTGTCCGTCCAGTGAAAACTGTTTTGGCGCTGAACGGCGTTGGTGATATCGACGCCTATCGTAATTCCCAGATTCTGCAAGGAGACGTTTTCGATGCCCTCGATGCTCGGATCGAGGGGATAGATGCCGGTCGGGCCGAACGGAGATGCGTCGGGACACTTGGCGGACTCATCTACTGCCGTAACGAAACCCTGGCAAGCCAGCAGGGTGCCTACGCCGCCCGTCGGCCGTCCAATGTCGTTGGCATACCGCAAGTAGCTGAAGTGAAATTCGTTGACGGCGGTGCTGCTGAAGGTTTTCACGTAACCCAGGTCAATGAGTTGAGCGAAACCGTTCGAGATCGCATTAAACGATCCGCCCAGGCCGCTGGGCACATTCGCACCGCCTTGCGGCTGCGGATACGGATTATTCAGAAAGTAATTGTCCCCCGTGTAGTAGACGAAGAAATTGCCGTAGTGAGTGTTGGCGTCCAGGCGCACCCCGCCTTTATCGTCACGGACGATCTGGTCGAAACTCGTGCTATCGAATTCGTTAGCGCCGATATTAGGCTCAGGGATGTACGGCAACAAGAATTTCGCCGGCGCAACCCACGCACTCTGTGGGATGACAGCCCCGGGAAATACGCATGCATTTGGACCTGTCGCGGCGCACCCGGGATTGTAATAGGGTTCGCCCTGGGTGACCGTATACTCCAGCCTGCTGCTAAGCTGGCTCGCCATGTACGACGTGCTCACCGCGCCGGTGAGTGTGTTTGCCAGATCGAGTAGGTTGCCGGATCGATCGGCCAGGGACGGAACGCTCTGGATTCCTGTATCAATGCCTTGCGTCGTTCGCGTGCCCTGGTAATCCGCGAACCAGAATATCTTGTTCTGCTTGATCGGGCCGCCCACGGTGCCGCCGAACTGGTTTTGATCGAATTCCGCCCGTGTAAGCGAGAAAAAAGGTCTGGCGTCGAGCGCCGTATTACGCACGAACTCAAAAGCGTCCCCATGAATCTGATTCGTTCCAGACTTCGTCACGACGACGATCTGGCCGCCCATGTAATTGCCGTGTTCGGCGTCAAAATTATTGGTCAAGACGCGGAATTCACTAATTGAATCAAGATTCGGCAATACGGCAACGCCCATATTAACGGCTTCCTCGACGTTACTTCCATTGACGCTGAAACCGTTGGCGTTTTCCTTCTGGCCGTTAATGGACTGGTTTCCCGGGTTGGAGTCCCCGGAAGGTGGTGTGTTGGTGAGACCCGCCATGACGATCTGGTTTTGTGCTCCGGTACTGATGGGGACAACGCCTGGCTGCAGTCCCAACAAATCGGTGAACGCCCGGCCATTTAACGGAACATCTTCGATCTGAGTGCTCGCAAGCACTTCACCCATCTGGTCGCTTTCTGTTTCGACGTGCAAACCCGTATCGGAAACCGTTACCTGCTGAGATTGCTGGCCAACCTCCAGAGGAACATCCGCCTCAAGCTTCGTACCAACATCAATGACGAGGCCGGTGCGCTTATAAGGCTTGAATCCTGGGAAAGTGATTTCGAGTTCGTACATACCCACTTCAAGAGTTGGGAAAGCGTAGAAACCCTCGTCGTTCGTGGAGGTGCTTAGCTGGACTCCGGTTGCCGAATTGCGGATTATCACGCTGACTTTGGGAATGGCACCGCCGCTGGCGTCCTTGACAGTGCCTGAAACACTTCCTCCAGTGGCCGCCCAAACTTGCGTACAGAGTAGGAGAAAAGAGGCGATGAATATGACGCAATGACTGAACCGACTCTCACATTGTTCTCTGTTCTCGCCTGCCATCCCACATCCAGAAAGCCGCTTGCCGTACATTCCCTGGTATCCCCCAGATGTCGTGTTGGTCAATCCTTGCATGCGGTGTTCGGACGACACATTTTTCCTACGTATATTCAAACATCGGCCAACGGAGGCGACAGCTTCAAACAACTAGAGCGGGCAGTCCCTGAGCGCGCGGAAGATCTGCGAGTGGCAGAACGATCGGAAGGAACGTTAAACAAGCAGCCTGGTACTTCAACACGCATGCCGTGTTTCATTTCGCCCAAGGTGATGATATCCCGGGTGCCCCGTGGACCATGTAAAATCGGCGTAAAATATATCAACGCGGCTCTAGCTCGATCGTAATTGCGACACGAACGGGTCGCGGACACGGTGCGGGCTCCCGCACGGAGGCAATTCAAACCACGCCTTTGACTTTATTTATGTTCGGGAATGTCTCGGCCGTTTCCCCGGAAGAGATTCGCAGCAACCGGATGAAACGCCCAGTCGCTTGGCCTCGAACTTGTCTCGCGCGGAAGTGTAACGGATTGTTGTTCCCGGGTTGCAGCGGTAGCTGCCGCAAGCCCGTAGGCTTTGGTGAACGATGTCTTTCGAGAATCAGCGTCCAAGATGCGCTGAACCTTGGCCTGAAGCTGCGCAAAGACGAGCCTTGCATCCGCTGAGGCATCCAAGGTCTCAAAGTTGAACTCGACGCTGAGCCGGTCGAATTCGGCCAGGAGCGCCGCTTGATAGCTTCGAAAGTTCTGATACATATCCTGCCCCGGGAATACATCCATCCCGGACTCCCAGTAGTCGAACCCGCGCGAGAAAATCACGCGAGGGATCAGTTGCTCTACGTCCAGCCGCAAGTAGAAGACTGCGTCCGGCACCAGCGCGGCGCTGTAGATGCCGCGAATCCATCGTGCGTCCATTCCTCGAACGATTGCTCTTGCCATCAGAGAATAGATATAGCGGTCCGTCAGTACGATGAAGCCGGCGCGGAGTGCGGGTATCATTTCGTTTTCGAGCCGATCCACGAAATCCGTTGCGTAAAACAAACTCTGCGTCATCCGACCGAGATTGTTGCCCTCTTTCGCACGGCGGATTCCTTCGCCGGCGAGCATGGAGCGCGTCATGCCGGTATCCAGAACCGCGTGGCCCAGTTCCTCAAGCCATGGCCTCAGCATATTAATCTGGGTCGAGCGTCCCGCTCCATCGGTTCCTTCGACGACGATCAACTTGCCGGCGAGGTCGGAAAGCTTCATGCCGGGGAGCAACTTGCCATAGGTCTGTCTCATGGTCGCACCCTCAAGTCCTTCGCTCGTTCGAGATGAGTTCTGACGATCTGGCGAACCTGTGCCTGCTGGACCTCTACCGGAAGGGTGGCGTCAACAACTGTCAGCCCGAATTCCGGAATCATTTTTTCGTATTCGTCCACGATCCGTCCTTGGAACAGCCGGAAACTCTCCGTGGGGTCGTCGCTGAGGCCGATATCCAACCCGGCTTCATAGAACTTGAATCCGTCGCGCCCGGTGATCAGCCGCGCAATGGCGGTTTCGAGCGGCACTCGGAAATAGAAAGCCACTGTCGGTTTCGCGGCAAACTCATAGAGATCGCGAACCCACTGGCGGTCCACGCCGCGGGCCACGTCTCGCGCAAAGGCCGTGTAAATGTACCGGTCGCATAGGACCACGGCTCCAGCCTTTAGCAGCGGGAGGATGCTGCGCTCGATGCGATCGGCGAAATCAGTGGCGTGAATCAACGAGAACGTCGCGGGCGTGAGCATCTTCTTTTTCTTGCCCAGTTTCGTCGTGTCTTTCACCAGTTCGGAAGAGTTCCACTGACTGAAGACGACGCCGTAGCCCCTGGATTCGAGCCACTTATGGAGCAGGCTGAGCTGCGTTGATTTGCCGGAACCGTCAATTCCTTCGACGACGAAAAGCCTTCCGGGGAGGCCCTGATCGCCGTTATGCCGCAGTCGCGGAGCGGCGGGCTCTAGCGGATAGAAAACCTCAAACGGACCAATGCGCATATTGCTACCGGTGTTCATAGGCCTCCCAAGTGCTTGCGCGGACTTGTGCCCCCAAACGGGGACACCTAGTTTGTGTGTTGGGTTTCCGGTTGGCTGCGGACATCAGTCCCGGAGGACGCCCATACTATCCATCAATTCGAGGCATATTGCAGCAGGATTTTTTGGACTTTCGTATCGTACCGGAGACTGCCATGGCTTGCGGCCCCGCAAAAATTCGCGCCACCTACCGCTTGCACTCCACCGTACGTCTGCCTAAGATGAATTGTCTGACTCGAAAATTTCGATAATGCGATTTTCTTCAAGGGGGGCATTTGCGACATCTGAGATCGGTTCTGGCAATTTCGCTGCTCCTCGCCCAGCTGGCTGGAGCTACGCCAAGCAATCCGATGCGAGCGGTGCAGCCGAAGTCGGCTCCGGGGCGGCAAACCAAAGACAGCGTTATCGAGACAACGCAGGACAAGGGATATCGCTTCGACCGCGGCGGATGGATCTACGTCCACCTAGAAGGCTCTCCGCACGATATCGGCTATCAGCATGGCTATCTTTTCGCGCCCGAGATTTCGGAAGCATTTGCCACGGTTCGATTGGAAGCGACGCACAACTCGGGCCGCGATTGGGAATTTTTTCGGCGCGCCGCGCGCGAAATGCTGTGGCCCAAAATTGAAGTGGAATATCAGGCGGAGCTGCAAGGGATTGTGGACGGTCTGACCGCGAACAAGACCAAACTCGATCTAGACGACATCGTCGCGCTGAACGCGTTTCAGGAGCTGCCCGATTATTACGTGCCGTGGCTCGACGCGCAAACCCAGACTTCGAATCGCGAGCTCCGGGAGCCCGCGGGGCATTGCAGTGCGTTCGTCGCCAACGGGAGCTGGACGAAAGATCGTCAGATCGTGATGGCTCACAGCAACTGGACGAGCTACATGGATGGCGAGCGCTGGAACATCATGTTCGACATTGTTCCGCAGACTGGCTATCGCATGCTGATGGACGGTTTTCCGGGGGTGATTGCCAGCGACGACGATTTTGGCGTCAACTCCGGCGGATTAATGATCAGTGAGACGACCATGGGCTACTTTCACGGCTGGGACCCCAACGGCAAAGCTGAGTTCGTCCGCGCGCGCAAGGCCATGCAATACGCGAACTCGATTGATGACTACGTGAAAATCATGCTCGACGGGAACAATGGCGGCTATGCGAACGATTGGCTGCTCGGTGATCGAAAGACCGGCGAGATTGCCCGATTCGAGCTGGGCCTGAAGCATACGAAAGTCTGGCGCACGAAAGACGGCTATTACTCCGGTGCAAATTTCCCGAGCGATCCCGACGTGATCAAGGATGAAACCACGTACGATCCGAACGATCGTTCCAGCGGGCCGAACGCCCGCAAGATTCGGTGGGATCAACTACTGAACGGCAACAAGGGGAAGATTGATACGTCGCTGGCAGAAATATTTCTCTCGGACCATTTTGATACATTCACGAAGAAGGAAGGGGCGAATCGCCGCACCCTCTGCGGCCACGGCGATACGATGGCAGACTCCATGCCGGGATCGGGCTCCAAGCCCTTCGATCCCTTCGGGGCCGTCTCGGGGAAGGTGATGGACGGCAAGATGGCGCAAACGATGGATTTCGTTGCGCGAATCGGACATCCCTGCGGAATTAAATTCGACGCGGCGAAATTTCTGAACGATCACCCGGAATATTCATGGCAGTCGCCGGTGCTGCGCGACATGGACGCCGGACCCTGGACTGAATTTCGGATCGGCGAACACATCGCCCAGCCCGCGCAGTAGTGCTGGAGAGTCCGCGTTATTAGCTATTGTCCACGCGGAGGTTGTTGGTCACCGAGAAGACACCGGGAACCGAGTTAGCTCGAATTCCAGCGACGTTTTTATCGGTTTCGTTAGCCACGGACCCCTCGAGAGTCACGTGCCCGTTGTTCACGATGATGTGAATCGGCGGCACGCTGCGCACGCTATACATCTGCAGGCTCCCAAACGAGTAGATGGTGCGGAACGTGGCTCTACGAATGCGGTCGTCGTTGAATGAAACCGGCAGAACTTCGAGCTGGTTGTCCACCGTTTCCACTCCCTCGATCTGCTTTACCGCACGCTCCGCATCGCGCTTGAGCATTGGCGTCTTCACTTGGCCGAGCAACGTCACCTTGCCGCCTTCTACTTGATATTGAAGATTGTCGAACACAGAGTAGAAGGGAAGCATCACCAGCTTGTGACGCACCTGATTGGTTAGCCACGTTTCATAGTTCGCTGAATTTGGTGCCGGAGCCTGCTGCTTTTCGCGCGTAGCCGCAAATGCGCTGCTGGCAGGAGCCAGCGTAAGTGGCAATGAAAAGAATAAGATAGCTGAAGTTATGAGCGATTTGGAGCCGAGGTTTCTCATCTGATCCTCCATTTCTTCAAGTTTGAATTGCGACCGCCTACAAATGATTAGACGCGACGTTTTGGTGGCTGGTTGTAACCGTTCCTTAATCTCGAAAAACGGAGGTGAGCGAGGTGCGAAGCCCGCCGGATGATATCGGATAGGTTGCAACACCCTTGCTGGGAACTGGCAACTTGGGAGTGATGATGTTACAAAAAAGAGACTGAAGAGGTGTGCTCGTGCCGGATCCGTGCGCTTCCAAAGGATGCAAAATGCAAGTGCCAGCGGGACTCTCCGCCGTGCACATGTGCATTCTCCACTTCACTTTGTTCATTGAACAGGAATGCGCGGAGATGCGCCGCGAAACAGCGCTGAACAAGCAGCCCCAGGAACGCCAGGTCGAGTTCATGGAGAAAATCGCCGACCGGGGCGAGATGCTGGTCCACGTAGCCATGAGCGGCTATCCGATGAGCGACGAATTGAAGGCGCGTATCCTCAGCACCTTGCTGACACTAATGAATTGCCGCGAAAACATGGACCGCGCTGCGATGCGGCAGTCGGCCCTTCGCCGTTTCGCGGGCTGAAACCTCCCGAACTTTTCAGAATATCGCTCACGCGCTGACGTAGCGCGCGTAGATCGAACGTGCGACGGCCGGGTCTTGCGTGCCCTTGACGATGGCGCGGCCGTCGGCGAAGACCGTCAATTCGTAAGGTGGAATGCGGCACCGCAGGAGAAAATCGTTACCGCGTACCTCCGCTGCTGAGGCGGACGTGAGCCGGCGCCCGAGCTCGCCGAGATCGAGCCGCCTGCTTCGTTCGTGGATCTGCACGGAGTCGCGCCCACACATCGTAATGTGCGGCTGGGCCTGGCCATCGAGGAACGTGAAATCGCGGCAAGCGCAAGCGCGGCAGGCAGGATTGCGAGCGATGCGAATGGATTGGAATTTACCGGTCCATACGTCGCAGGAGACCAGGCGTGCGTGGAGCGCTTCCGGCTTGCCGGCAAGAAATTTGATTGCTTCGGTCGCCTCGATCGAAGCAATGACTCCCGCGGCGGCGCCCAACACGCCGACGGTATCGCAAGTGGCTTCATTTCCAAACGCCGAACCGTTCCCCGAGCTTTTGTCGCCGCTTTCGACTAGACATGCAAGGCAGGCCGTGACGCCCGGGCGAATCGTCATGGTGACGCCAGCGCTTCCAACCGCCGCGGCGTAAATCCAGGGAATGCCGAGCGAAATAGCCGCGTCATTCACAAGGAACCGCGTTTCGAAATTATCGGTTCCGTCCAGAATTATCGGAAAACCGGAGAGAAATTCGGCGGCGTTCTTCGGCGTGAGATCGGCAACAATTCCCTCGATCTCGACATCAGAGTTGATAGCGCGCAATCGGCGCTCGGCGGCTACAGCTTTGGGCAGCGCGTCATGGGCGTCGGCTTCTTCGAACAGCGTCTGGCGCTGCAGGTTTGAAGACTCGACGAAATCGCGGTCAATTATGCGCAGGCGGCCAATTCCCGCGCGAACCAGCAGGTTCGCGGCGACCGTGCCAAGCGCCCCGCAACCAACCAGTACCGCGCTCGCTTGGAGGATTTTCTCCTGGCCCGCCTCGCCGATTCCCGCGAACAGAATCTGGCGCGAGTATTTTTCGAATTGCTCGCGATTCATCCGTTTGTTTCCGAAATCGAAACCATGATAGCGCCTTTTCGCGCAGAGCAGGCAATACGGCTATGCTAACCTTTCTTGTTAGTCCTTGGGGCGAATGATAATCCCTCTCAAATCATCGTGTTCCCGTGCCCGCGCAGTTCCCAGGTCCGCCGCATGGGGCATCGGAGCGATTGCGTTCCTCTTCCTCCTGCTCGCGCCCCTTCGCGCCCAGCAGGCGGCCGTCGAAGGCCAGCCCGTCAAAGAAATCCACGTCATTGACGAATCGGGGGCGCCAGTCAGTGAGAAGTTACCGCCGCTTCCTCTCGACGCCGGAAAACCGTTCGATTTTGCCGCGGAACGCGAAAGTCTGCGCAAACTCTACCGGCTGGGCGATTATTCCGACATTCGAGTCAGCGCCACGCCCGAAACTGGCGGCTTGCGCGTGGATTTCGTCGTCCAGCGAAATTTCTTCAACAATGTAATTCGTATTGAAGGCCTGAAAGAGCCTCCGAGTGAACCCGCGGCTCTGGCGACTCTGCGGCTCACCCTGGGAGAACCGTTCCGCGATAGTGCAGTCCGAGAAGCAGTGGATCGCCTTACGACGACGCTCCACGACAATGGTCTGTACCAGGCGCAGGTCACCTGGCAGCTGATTCCCCACCAAGATACGCGCCAGATGGATGTGACGGTGACCGTGGATCCCGGGCTGCGGGCGCTGGTTGGCGACATCGCGATTGACAATCAGACGCCCTACCCTGATGCCCAATTACTGCATCAAGCGAAGATTTCGAACAAAGTTCAAATGACGGCCGCGCGCCTAAACCGTAGCTCGGACAGGCTGCGAAAGTTTCTCGTTGGCCAGGGCTACCTGGGCGCGAGCGCTTTGATCACAGTGCAAACGTACGATCTCCAATCCAATCGCGTGCGGCTGAAGCTTACAGTCGAGACCGGTCCGCGGGTGCGCATCGAGATTTCGGGCGCGCGCTTGAGCAAGGGAAGGCAGCAGAAGCTGCTCCCGATTTTTGCCGAGGGCGCGGTGGACGACGACCTGCTGCAGGAGGGGCGGCGAAACATCCGGGATTATTTGCAGAGTCAGGGATACTTCAATGCGGATGTACAGATGAGTTCGCAATCGAGCGACAAACCGGTCGAGCGCGTGATTCACTACGACATCACGCGCGGTGATCATTTCCGTCTCGCGGGCATCGGATTCGACGGAAACAAGTATTTCAGCAACGATTTGCTCTCGCGCAGGCTGCTACTCCAGACGGCTTCGTTCGCTTCGAGTGGCCGTTTCAGTCAGCAGCTGTTGCGCGGGGACACTGATTCGATTCGCGGTGTGTATCTTTCCAACGGTTTTCGCGATTGTCAGGTCACGTCCACGGTGGACGATCAATATCGCGGCAAGAAGAATAATTTGTTCGTTTCATTTCACGTCGTTGAAGGCGCGCAAACCCGTATCACCGACTTGAAAATAGACGGCAATCACGCGATCACGACGGACGAACTGCTGGGTGTGACCGGATCAACCAAGGGCGAGCCGTTCTCGGATTCGGGTGTCGCGAGCGATCGCAACAACATTCTGGCGCTCTACTACAACGAGGGATTTCCCGAGGCGGGATTCCATGAGGACGTCGTCCCCGGCAGCAGCCCCACTGAGGTGAGCCTCGTCTACCACGTGACCGAAGGAAAGCAGGTGAATGTCGCCAAGGTGCTGCTGACCGGCTACCAGTTCACGCGCCCCGGCATCATCGCGCGCCAGATCGCGGTACAGGCGGGCGGTCCGCTGCGCGAAGGCGATGTCGCGAAGACACAGCGGCAGCTCTACAATCTCGGCGTTTTCAACCGCGTGCAGATCGCGCCGCAAAACCCGGACGGCACCGATCCGGATAAAGCAGTGGTAGTCGCGATGCAGGAGGGGCAACGCTATACGATCGGTTATGGATTCGGATTCGAAGTGCAACGTATCTCGGGCGGCAGCACCAATCCCAACGGCACTATCATCGGCGCGAGTCCGCGCGGCATATTTGAGATTGCGCGGAATAATATGTTCGGCCGGGCGCAGACTTTGTCTTTCAAGGCGCGCGTCAGCAGCCTTGAGTATCGGGTGGGGCTCGACTACACGGCGGACAATTTCTTCGCCGACCGGCATTTCAGCCTTCAGCTGATCGGCTTCGCGGACAAAACGCAGGACGTCAATACGTTCACTTCCACCCGATTCGAGGGCGGGTTTCAAGTTATTCAGAAGCTTACGCCCACCAGTTCGCTGATCTATCGCTATTTCTATCGGCGCGTAAAAGCTTCTAATCTTGTCTCGACGATCAATGAGGAACAGATTCCCCTCCTGAGCCAGCCGACGCTTGTCTCCGGATTTGGTCTTACGTACGCGCGGGACCGGCGCGACGATCCCGGTAACGCGACGCGTGGCACCTTTAACAGCATTGATGTGAGCGACGCGATCGAAGCCATCGGGTCGAGCGCGAGTTTCTTTCGCGGCTACTTCCAGAATTCGTCATTCCACTCGTTCGGTCGTGCGTTCGTATTCGCGCGTTCGGTTCGCTTCGGTGTCGAGGTGCCGTACGGCAATACGGTAGGCGACAACAATGGGCCATTCAACCCTGCTCAGTGCACGGAGGCACCGCCGGAGTTCAGTCCGCCGGTAATTCCGCTGCCGGAACGGTTTTTCGCAGGCGGCGGCACTTCATTGCGCGGTTTCGGCCTGAACCAAGCAGGCCCGCGCGACCCATGCACGGGATTTCCCGTCGGCGGTCTGGCGATGCTGATATTCAATCAAGAGCTGCGCTTTCCGATGAAGCTGCCGATCGTCGGGAACCGGATCGGCGGAACGATTTTCTACGATGGCGGAAACGTCTATACCGATGTAAATCACATTTCGTTTGCGTGGAAGGCTCCCTCGATCACGGACCTCAACTACTTTTCCCACACCGTCGGATTTGGATTGCGCTATCCCACTCCGATCGGACCGGTTCGGGTGGATTTCGGATATCAACTCAACCCTGCGTACTATCAGGCCACAATCACCCCGCCCGGCGGGACGGTCGGCGTGCTACAGACGCTCCGTCTTCCACATTTCGGATTCTTCTTCAACATAGGGCCGATTTTCTGATGCGTTACGTCTTCCTCATTCTCGTCTCTGCGTATGGGCTCTCCGGGCCGATGGTGAAGTGCGCGGGCGCGCAGGCGCCGTCGGCTGCCACCGCTGCGGCCGATGACGGTCAAACGGTGGACGGCGTAGCGGCTCGCATTGAAGATGACATCCTCACGGAAAGCGAAGTGCGTGAGCTCGGAGCGTTTCAAAAGCTGGTCGAAGGAGCAGAGAAGCCGCGAACGGAACGCATCCGCGAGCTGGCGGATCAGTGGATCGTGCGCGGCGAAATCGAAAACGCCAAATACCCGCCGCCGTCCTCGGAAGACGCGGATCGCGCCTACGCGCGGCTTGAGGCCCAGTTTCCGTCACCCGAAGAGTTCAGGAAGCGCTGTACGGAAGATGGGCTTACTGAGGCGGCCGTTCGCCGGATCCTGGTGGAGCAGCTCTATTTTTCCCGATTCCTCGATTTTCGCTTTCGGCCGGCTGCGCAAATAAACCAGAAGCAGTTGGAGGCCTACTACAGCGACGAATTCGCGCCGCAATTGAAAGCGAAGAGTCAACCCGTCCCTCCGCTTGACGACGTGGAAGACACGATCCGCGAGGTGCTCATTCAGCGAGCGATCAGCGACCGCGCCACGCAGTGGCTGGACGATACGCGCAGTCGGCTGAAGATCGACGTCATGTCGGATGGAGCGCAGCCATGAGAGGTCACCTGAAGCGATGGACATGGCGAGCTGCGATTGCGACCGTGACAATCGCCATCGTCCTGATCGTTCTAATTGCGACGGGCCTCGCCGAGCACTGGATCCGCACCGTGCTGATCAGCGAGATCGAGCAGGGCACCGGAGCGCGCGTGGAAATGGGCGCGTTTCATTTTCGACTCTGGGGCCTGCGAGCCGAGATTGATAACCTCACCTTGCATGGTTTGGAAGCCGCGGATCAGGCTCCTCTATTTCACGCAGACCGCGTTGACGCCTCGATCCGCATCATTTCGTTTTTCGGTCGCCAGATCGCGCTCGACAAATTGATCGTTCAGCGGCCCGAAACGTCGGTGCAAATTGATCGGAACGGCCACAGCAACTTCCCGACGCCTCGATCACGTGCAAGCCGCCGCCCATGGCGCGCGACGCTCTTTCAATTGCGCATCGGCCAGCTCGCATTAATCGACGGTAGGGCGCATTACAACGATCAATTCGTGCCGCTCGATATCGAAGGGCGGAATCTTAGTTTTGCTCTGCACTACGATGCGGCGGCGAGCGGTGCTGATTCTTACATCGGCAACCTGAGCTGGCAGCAAGTGAAATTCACGTCCGGGAAAGACGTTCCGTTTCCATTCGACCTTTCGGTGAAGTTCACGCTGCGCCGCGATTCCTTCGAGGCCGACGAAATTGTACTCAAGTTTCTCGATTCGGAATTGAACCTTCGGGCGGAGCTGCCCAGCTTTGCGCGGTCTGACTGGAATCTAAAATATCGCGGGCGGCTTTCACTGGCCGACGTTCGCAAAATCACGCGCCAACCCACCACGCCGGATGGCGACGCGGATTTCTCGGGCCAGGCGCGTTACGCGGCCGAAACAGGCAACGACGGTGTGTGGACCGCGAGCGGGTATTACTCGAGCACCGACGTTCGACTCCCTTACAAGTATTTTCACGATCGTGGCATGGAGACGTCGGGAAACTACGAAGTGGCGAACCGCCGGCTCGTGGTGCCAAATCTGAAAGTCCGCGCGTTTGGCGGCAGCGTGGACGGGCGCCTCGAAATGGATTTCAAGGGCTTGGCCTTCCGTACGCAGACGCGATTGCGCGGTATGAGTCTTGCGGGGGTAATGGCGGCGCTCGAAAATGGCGATTTCCCGGTGCAATCTCTACATTGGGACGGCGCGATCGCAATTGATTCGGTCAACACCTGGAACGCGAACTTCAAGCATTTCCATACGGCAGGGGAGATGCTATGGTCGCCGCCCGAGACGCTGGCCCCTGGCATGATCCCCGCGAGCGCGCGCGTGGAATTCGACTACGGCACGGACAAAGAGATTGTTTCGCTGCTGCCAAGCCAAATCACCACGCCAAAGACGCGGCTGGATTTCGAAGGTCCGCTGGGCGAATTTGATTCCGGCCTCGAGCTGAATTTCCGGACTGACGATCTGGTCGAGTGGGACGATTTCATCAGCGCGATTCGCGGCCCGGAGGTCGGGACGCATCGAGTTGCAGGCAAGATTGCATGGCGTGGGCGAATTCTGGGGCCGCTGGTCGGGCCCTCGTTCGTGGGACACGTGCACGCCACCAACCCGAGCTACGATCAACTCGCCTGGGACATGCTTGACGGCGACATGGATTACTCTCCGGATGGATTTCATCTGAGCAATACGACCATGACGCGCGGGCCAACCTCGGCGACGCTTGATTTGTCGCTCAAGTTTGACGGCGATTGGAATTTTCTCGACGCGAGTCCTTGGACTCTGGACGCACGGATCGAAAATGCGTCGGCGGACGACGTGCAGGCGATTGCCGGAGCGAGCTACCCAGCCAGCGGCCACATCGGCGGAGAAATTCACGGCAGGGGCACGCGCGGTGCTCCGCTGTTGGACGCCAACGTCGCGATTGACGATATCGAAGCCGGCGGCTGGCATTTCGATCGCTTCAGCGGCCAATTGCACTGGCAACACGACGAGGTGCGGTTGTCTCATGCGGAATTGCGCGGAACTAACGGAGCGGTGGCAGGCGACGTCCTTTACCGACCCGACGAACAACAAACAGAATTCAACATCACCGGCACTGGCATCGCTCTCCAAGAAATAAAAGCGCTCCAGTCACCATCACTTCCGCTGGCCGGGCAACTCGACTTTAATCTGCGGGGCAGCGGGCCGATCCGCGCGCCTCTCGCGCAAGGCGATGCGCGCGTCACGAGCCTGAAGCTCGGGACGGAGCCCGAGGGTGATTTCCACGCCCAGCTCGCGTCGGACGGCCAGAACGCGCACCTGACGCTGGCCTCGGAACCAGAACATGAAAAGCTACAAGGTGACCTGACCATCGGACTCGGCGGAGACGGGCAGCTTTCCGGGAGACTTTCCGTCAAGCAGTTTGACCTGGACCCGCTGATCGCTGCCGGACTGCACCTGACGCAACTAACGGGGCATGGCAGCGCCGATGGCGTGTTCACACTTTCCGGAGCCCTGCGGCAGCCCGATTCGATCCAGGTGGACGCGGATATCGCGCGGCTTTCCTTCAACTACGAGTTCGTGCAGTTGACCAACGATCAAAACATACGCCTGACGTACCGTCGCAACGAAATTCGCATCGAGCAAGCCCGGCTGCACGGTCCCGACACGGACCTTCAGCTCATCGGATCTGCGCGCTTCGACCGGGATCGCCGGATTGAATTCTCGCTCTCGGGTGGAGTAAACCTGCGGCTGCTGAAAAGCCTACTGCCGGATCTCGACGCTCAGGGTCGCGCCGACGCGAATGTCACCGTCGAAGGGACAATGGCTCGGCCGCGCGTTACAGGGCGAGCGAGCGTGCGAGGAGCGGTAGTCCATTACGCGGAGTTTCCGGTTGGGCTCAGCAACGTGAATGGCGATTTCGTCTTCGACCGGAGCCGGCTGCTCTTCGACAAAGTGACGGCGGACTCCGGCGGCGGCCATTTGACGCTAAATGGAAGCGTGACCTATGGCGAAGGACCGGTCCGCTACGAAGTTACCGCCGCCACGTCAACGGTTCGCATCCGGTATCCCGCGGGGATGAGCTGGTTGGCCGGTGGCACACTGCAGCTTTCGGGAACGAGCGAAGCGGCGCTGGTCAGCGGCCACGTGCAGGTCGAACGCCTGCTATTCGCGCAAGGCGTTGACGTCGCATCGTTTTTCGCGTCCTCGTCCGACACTTCACCCGGTCCATCTTCGAGTTCGTCGTTTCTGCAAAACCTGACGTTCGATGTGAACGGGCAGACGAATCCAGGGGCGCGCATCGAATGGGCCGGCGCGCACATAGATGTTGACGGTGACGTTCGGCTCCGCGGCACATGGGATCGGCCGGTGCTGCTCGGACACATCCATTTGCTTGGCGGCGAGATGCCGTTCCGCGGTAATAATTTTGAACTCACGCGCGGCGATATCGATTTCTCGAATCCGTTCCGGCTGGACCCGGTGCTCAACGTCGAAGCGACCTCGACAATCAATCAGTATCAGGTGACGATTGACTTCTCCGGGCCCGCAAGCCATCTGGCTCTCAATTACCGGTCCGACCCACCCCTGCCCGATTCGGACATCGTGGCGTTACTTGCGCTCGGGAGTCCGGGGGAGGGAAGCGGGCTGCGCTCAGCGCCCGGAGCAACGCAAAACTACGGTGCCACGGCGCTGCTTTCGGAAGCGATTTCGAGCGGGATCGGCAGCAGGATCGAGCACCTGTTTGGAATCAGTTCGTTTCGCGTTGATCCGTTCATAGCGAGCACGGCCACGGAATCGAACGCCGCCGCCCGCGTCACGATCCAGAAACAGGTGACGCGTGATCTCTCAATCACCTACTCCACCAACGCTGCGACATCGAACCAGTATCAGTTGATCCAGGTCGAGTACACAGTGAAGCGCGGCCTCTCCATCGTTTTCCTGCGTGATATCAACGGCACGTACGGCTGCGACGTCAAATTCGTCAAACACTTCAACTAGATTGTCGCGCCGGCTATTCGGGCATCACGAAGAGCGATTCCGGCGCGATTCGCACGTACCATGGGAATGGCCGATCGCGGAAAAGCTGCCACTTCTCCTTGAACACTTCCGCCTGAAGATCAATCCGCGGAATCTCGTCTGGTTGGCCGGGCGCCCGGTGGAGATGCAGATACAGCGTGATCCGGAAGGGCGTTTCCGACGATCGCACCAGCCAGCACGGGAAGACGTTCTGTTGCTGAGCTCCCGCCGCACCCGCCTCCACGAAATCAATGTGATGCGCGCGAATCCCGACGTGCGCGACCGATCCGGTAGGCGCGTGCGCCACGCGCAGCTGGCATCCCCAGTCGAGCGCCTCGATGACGCCCTGCGACACCGCGCGCGCGCGGGAAAAATTCTTGCAGCCCGTCAGACGCGCTACTTCCACACTGGGAGGCCGGCGAAAAACTTCTTCTTTGGCGCCGAACGCAGCGATGCGCCCGCGCGAAAGTACCAGCATTTGGTCGCTGAGCCGGTAGGCTTCCTCGATGTCGTGCGTCACCAGCAGCGCGGGACGATGGTAGGCAGCGAACGTTTCCTGTAGCTGCGTTTCCATCTGGCTGCGCAGGTGGGTATCGAGCGCCGATAGTGGCTCGTCGAGCAGCAGCGCCTCCGGTTCGACGGCAAGCGCCCGCGCCAGTGCCGCTCGCTGCTGTTCGCCGCCCGAAAGCTGGCGGGGATAGCGTTTTTCGAGGCCGCCGATGTGTGTTCGTTCAAGCAGGGCTGCCACGCGCTGCGCTTGCTCTGCGGCCGGCAGATTCCGCAACCCAAACGCGACATTTTCAGCGACGGTCCGGTGCGGGAACAGCGCGAAGTGCTGAAAGAGCATTCCCACGTGCCGATCGCGCGCGGGCACGTGAACTCGTTTCGCCGTATCGAGCAGCACGCGGCCGTCGAGTGCGATGCGGCCCCGATGTGCGCGCTCGAGTCCAGCAATGCACCGCAGCAGCATCGTCTTGCCGGCGCCCGAAGGGCCGAGAATACTCAATGGCGCGTTGCCCGTCGTGAACGACACATCGAGCGTAAACTCCGGCAATTTTTTCTCAATTTGAATTTCGAGGGCCATGTCAGCGCCGGTCCCATCGCGCGCGCCCTTGCGCGTGCGTCCAGTAATAGAGTCCGCCGAGCAGCGCCAGCGAAATTGCGACATCGGCGAGGCACCACGCCACAGCGCGTTGCACGTCGTCCGCCTCCACGGCGAAGTAGATCGCAATCGGAATCGTGGCAGTTTTGCCGGGGATGTTTCCGGCGAGCATCAGCGTGGCGCCGAATTCACCGAGAGCGCGCGCAAAGGAGAGGATCGTTCCAGCCAGCACGCCCGGCCACGCCAGCGGTAACGCGACGGCGCTGAATACGCGCCATTCCGAAGCGCCCAACGTTCGCGCGGCTTCTAGGAAACGGGAATCAACCTGCTCGAGGGCTGCTCGCGCCGTCAGATACATCAGCGGAAACGCCACCACGGACGCCGCAATCACCGTGGCCGGCCACGAAAAGACGACAGTCGCGCCCAGTCGCAGCAGCAACCTTCCAAGCGGGCCATTGCGCCCGAAGAGAAGCAGGAGGAAAAACCCCACTACGGTAGGCGGCAGGACCAGTGGCAGCAGGCAAATACCATCCACAAGCGCCATCGCCGGACCTGTGCGCCGCTGGCGCCACGCCGCCGAAGCGAGGCCGACTACGAGGGTGATCAGCGTCGCCGTGACGCTGGTTTCAAGCGATATCCACAGCGGCGACCAGTCTATCGGCGTGCTCGCAGTGATCTGTGCGGCCAGTGCAGTCGGGGCCATCGGCACAGGATTGTATCTGGAAGAGTTGTTTTCGGCCTAGGATTTGCCGCGAAGCCTGCCTCATTTTGATGGCTGAGCAGGAGCAGGCTTTGGCGCAGGGGATCGTTCGGGAGCAGGCGCCGCTGGCGGTTCGCTTTCTTGCTCCGGTTTGAGCATCTGTTTGAGCTCTGGATAATCGCTCGACATTTCCTGCAGGACAGTCATCGCGCCTTTCTGTTGCATCTGCATACCGACTTCCTCGGACTCTCGCGTCACCTGGGGAAGAACGTTGACCATGCGTTGTCCGAGCGGCGATTCATAGAATTGAGTAATTGCTTGGATATCCTCCATCGAAAAAGCCCGCGAATAGATGGGAATCACGGCGTCGGTAACGCCCGTCACGGGAGCGGCCGTGACCATCTTCTGACTGAATCCGTCCATTAATTTCGCCAATCGGTCCGGCGGTATTGCCTGGCTCAAAGCCTGGCGCACTTGGTTCGTGACGTACGTGGTAAGGCTGTCGCCCATCTTCGAAGTCTGCGTAAGGTCCATCAGACGGCGTATGGCGGCTTCTTTCGCGGGATCAACTTTTTCCGCCGGAGCCGTGGGGACGGGCGTTTCCGCCCGCGCCGGGGCAGACGTGGACTGCCCTGGTACGCCGGGCTGATGCGCGGGAGGTTTCGGCGATGCACCAGTCGAAGGCGTCTGCGCAAGCAGCGGAGTCCCGACAAAAAGTATGGCCGATATCAGGGCAGCTCGAATATTCATTGAATGCTCCTCAGCGTATTTCGTTCTGGGCTCTGTTTCTGCCCCGTGGCGCCGGTCCAATCATCGTAGCGAACAGCTGAGCCATTATCAATTTGCGACGAACAGCGATTCGTTGGCAGCGTTAGACTCCATTGTGATAATTTCGGCACGCATGAATGACAACGGCATTCGCACACCGTGCGACGGCGCGAACTTTGAAGTCGCCCGGCGCGATATGGTTGCTCGCCAGATTCGAGAACGCGGCGTCCGCTCGGCGCGCGTTCTTGCAGCGATGGAAGCTGTCCGTCGGCACCTGTTCGTACCCTTGGAACGTGTCGCTGATTCGTATGCCGACGAAGCGCTGCCGGTCGCCGAAGGGCAGACAATCTCGCAGCCGTACGTTGTCGCGGCGAGCGCTGAGGCGCTGGCTCTCGAGGGCCACGAACGCGTCCTAGAAGTCGGCGCGGGGACAGGATATCAAGCCGCCGTGCTCTCGCTGCTCGCTCGCGAGGTGATCGCCGTCGAGGCAATTCCGGCGCTGGCAGAATCAGCTCGCGAGCGGCTGACGCGACTGGGCTACTCGAACGTGCGCGTGGAGCAAGGGGACGGTTCGCTGGGGTTTGCTGCTGACGCGCCGTATGACGCGATTCTCGTTTCTGCCGCCGCGCCCGCTGTTCCACAGCCATTGGTGGACCAGCTTGCCGAAGGCGGACGCCTTGTCATTCCCGTGGGCCAGACCGATCATCAGCAGCTGCTTCGAATCGTGAAAGAAGGGAACCGAGCGAAAGAGCAGAAGCTGTTCGCGTGCCGATTTGTACCGCTCGTCGGCCGTTTCGGCTGGCGTTAGAGCATGCCGGGAATTCATTGCGAATGAGCGGCCGATGAACCCGATGCCACCGGAACTTTCCATCATCATTCCTGCATTCAACGAAGGGGAGCGCCTCGGTCGGAGCCTCTGGCGAATCCGCGAATATTTCGCGAGCCAGCCTGGCGGCATGGCCGGGATCGAGATTCTCGTTGTGGATGACGGCTCGACCGATGACACGGCGCGAACAGCGCAGGATTGGGCGCGCGACATGCCGTCTCTTCGTCTGGTCTCGAATCCGGAGAATCGCGGAAAGGGCTATAGCGTCCGCCACGGAATGCTGGAGGCGCGAGGGCACGTCGCCCTCTTCACAGATGCCGATCTATCCTCCCCTATCGGCGAATTGGAAAAACTTTTGAGCGCCATCCGCGTGGGCAACGACATTGCCATCGGATCGCGCGCGCTGGATCGTTCCCTGATCTTTAGTCGTCAGTCCCGTTTTCGGGAGGCTGCCGGCATCATCTTCAATGCTTTCGTTCGGGTCTTTACCGGCCTTTCATTTCAGGATACGCAGTGCGGGTTCAAGGCTTTCGTACGCGAGCGATGTCTCGTAATTTTTGAGCAGCAGCGTATCGAGCGATTCGGATTCGACCCGGAGATTTTGTTTCTCGCGCGCCGCCACGGCTTGCCTACTGTCGAGGTGCCGGTTCGCTGGGCGCACGATCCCGGAACAAAAGTCCACATGATCCGCGACAGCCTGCTGATGTTCGGCGATCTCGTCTATATCCGCTGGAACTGGCTGCTCGGCCGCTATCCGGCGAAGCGTAAATGAACGCCTACTTTTTCGGCTGAGCCGTGGGCGGCAACAGACCGTTTAGCCGCAAATACATGGCCGCCGTGCTGTAATGGTCGCCCAAGTCTTCCGACATCGTCACGATCAAATAGCCGCGTGAAGCCATCCTTCCGCCAAAAAAGGGCAGCTGCTCGCCTAGCTTGGAATCGTCCAGCTGCGCCAGCGATTCGTTGCAGAAATCAAACGATGCCTTCAACGGCCCGATGAGCGTGTCCTTCGGATCGTCATCCTTTAAGTCAGGCATCTTCGGAGCTTTGACGCCCGCGATCAGCGAACACAGTCCGTAGTTCACGCGAACAATGTGCACGGCCAGGTGCCCGAAGGTGTTTTGTTGCGGCGTCGGGCGAAAGTTGAATTTGTCGGCTGGCATTTCCTCCACGGCCTCGAAGGTATTCTTCGATTGCTCCGCTACCAATTTCCGGAATCCGTTTGAAACTGGATTCGCTTCCGGCTGTGCAGTTTGTGCTGCATCGGCCGCGGGTGCTTGCTGCGCGGGTAATGCGAACGGAACCAACCCCAGGGCCAGGATTGCCAGACAGACTCGTTTCATTGATTCGCCTCCGGTGGATTTCGTGCGGCCCAAGAATAGTCCGCGTCATGTTGCTGCACAAGCGAATCCGTTCCGTGGCGCAACGTGATTCCAGTGCGGACCGTTTACTGGGCGTGTACTTTGCGGTGCAAAGTACTTGACAGACTTCGGCGAAGTGCTATCCTCGGGTCGTGACTCCCTTCCAACGTCGGCCCGTTCGCCCGGAGACTCCTGTGGCGCTCGACGATCACGCCCGCGACAACATTCGCTTCATTCGCGAAACCATGGAACGCGCCGGTTCCTTTACCGCCGTGCCGGGCTGGGGCGGCATGGCCATGGGAATCACGGCGTTGGGCGCAGCAGTGATTGCCTCCAGGCAAGCCTCCACCTTGGCGTGGCTTCTCACCTGGATCGGCGAGGCCGCTGTGGCCATCGGGATTGCGCTCTGGACGACGTACTCGAAAGCGCGCGAGGCGGAAACGGCGCTCTTTTCCGGCCCCGGCCGCAGATTCGTATATAGCTTCGCGCCGCCCCTTTTCGTGGGTGTGTTGATGACCGTCCTTTTTTATCGCATGGGTTCAATCGAAGAAGTGGCCGGAGTATGGCTTCTCCTCTACGGAACAGCCGTGGTAACCGGCGGAGCCTTTTCGATCCGCGTGGTGCCGTTGATGGGACTTTGCTTCATGGTGCTGGGCACGGTGGCGCTTTTTTGCCCGTCGAGCTGGGGCAACGCGTTTCTCGCGGGCGGATTCGGCGGATTGCATGTGATTTTCGGCGGTGTGATTGCGAGGAAATATGGCGGCTAAATCAGGAGCCTTCCGCGCCGCGCGGGACGAGAAAAACAAGCAGGGAAGTGCTGCCGCGCGTCCGGCTGCGGCCGAGGCTTCGAGCCTTGACCGTCTGATTCACGAGCGCACGCGGCTTGCAATCGTCAGCGCGCTGGCCGTGAACGCGTCGCTGGCCTTCAACGAGCTCAAGCAGCTCCTCCGCGTCACGGATGGCAACCTGAGCGTCCACGCTCGCAAGCTAGAGGATGCCGGTTATATCGGTTGCACGAAGTCATTTGCCGGGCGCGTACCCAAGACGGAATACCGTTTGGCGCCCGCGGGCCGCCGGGCGCTGGAAAAGTACCTCGATCACATGGAAGCTCTGATTCGCGCAACGCGCGAGGGATAGAGAGGCGTTTTTTTCGACTGCATATGGGTAACAGCGCATCCAGAGTCATTCCGGCTCTCAAGCTTCATGTTGCCATTCTGCTCGATGGCAACGGTCGCTGGGCCGCTGCGCGCGGCCTCTCGCGCTCCGAAGGCCATCGCGCGGGCGTGGCGGCTGTGCGCCGCGTGGTTCGCGCCGCTCCTGCTCTTGGAATCGGCACGCTTACTCTGTATGCCTTCTCGGCCAACAACTGGGATCGGCCGCCGGGGGAAGTATCCGCGCTGCTCGCCTTGCTGGAGGACTATCTCCGCGCCGAGGCAACCGAATGCGCCGCGAAGGGCGTGCGCTTGCGCGTGATCGGCAGGCGCGACCGCGTTCCTGCGACGCTCATCGAAGCCATCGAATCCGCCGAGCGCGCGACTTCCGCCGGACGGGCGCTCGAACTGCGCATCGCGCTCGACTACTCATCGCGCGAAGCGATTCTTCGCGCCTCCTGCTGGATGATGTCGAGCCTGGAAGTATCCGACAGCGAATTCGCACGGCGGCTTGGCCAGGTCACTCACGGAGGCGGTTCCGCCCCGGACGTAGACCTATTGATTCGCACCGGCGGCGAGAGGCGGCTAAGCGACTTCATGTTGTGGGAATGCGCCTACGCCGAACTGCTGTTCACGCCGAGGATGTGGCCGGAATTTGACTCGACCGATCTCGAAGCCGCCGTCGAGGACTTTCTCGGCCGCGAGCGGCGCTTCGGCCGCTTGCCCGAAACCGCCGCAGCCAGCTAGCGGCTAGTCTCTGTCTGCCGTTGCAATTCCCAAGCCAGATCTGCGAGAGATCAGTCTCGATCGATTGTGTCGCACGCCCACGAATCGAGCCGACTGATTACTTTGCGGTCGCGCCCGGCATACCGATACGCTCCGCAGCAGCAGTGATTGACGGCCTTAATTGCTTCCTCAAGTTCCGCCGCGGACTGCGGTTGTTTCTTGAAATAGCAGTGATGTTCGTTGCTTCCGACGACGTGTGGGGCTACGGCTTCCGGATTCCCGCACTGGATGCAGAGATCATCCTGAACGTAGAAAGGCCCATGTGCATTTTCGGGGTACGGTTTCCGGTCCGCCATAATCGAATCCTACCATCCCGCCCATAGATCGTCGCGGGCCAACCCATCTCCCGCCAAGTATGAAGGCATCGTCACGCGTCGTGCTCGCGCGCCATCTCAAAAGCCTTCAGAATCACCCGCGTCGCCGTCCCCGTCAGCGAATATTTCTCCAATTCCGAGGGCGTTACCCAGGCTACGTCCGTAACATCACTTCCCGCGCGCGCCTCTCCGCGGATTGCCACGCATAAATAATCGAGCACCACGAAGTGATATTTCGTCTTGCCCGCAGCGTCCGGATTGATGCGCTCGAATACCTCGATCAGCTCGCCGACGCGCACCTCGATTCCGGTTTCTTCGCTGAGCTCGCGCCGCACTCCTTCGACAATCGTCTCGCCCACTTCAAGCATCCCGCCCGGAATTGACCATTGCCCTTCCAGCGGAGGGCCGCCGCGGCGGATTAAGAGCGCGCGGCCCTCTGAAATCACGACTCCGCCCACTCCTACCATCGGCCGTTCCGGGTATTCGCGGCTGTCGGACACTTTTTCAGGAACCTCCGCCGAAAAATTTGACACCTGCGTTATATAATACGACGTCCGGTAGAACCTAGACTCAGGAGGAGAGATTCCCGTGACCAAGTGCCCGGAATGCGACGCTGATATCGACTTGGACGAAGACGAAGTCGAAGAAGGCGAAATCGTGAGCTGTGCGGAATGCGACGCTGAGCTCGAAGTGACGCAGATTCATCCCGTGCACCTCATTGTCATCTCCGAAGATGAGGATGACGATGATGACGAGGACGAAGAGGAAGACGCAGTGGACGCAAAGAAGGAAGACGCCGACGACGAGCCGGGAATTGAAGATGAGGACGAGGAGGAGGAGTGATTTCTCGCTCGCTCTTCCAATTTGCGTTGTTGTTGGCGCTGGGAATTGCCTTTGCGCTGCCTGCCGCCGCGCAGGACAAGAAAAGCGACGCTCAGCTTCGTACGATCCGCGGCACAGTTCTCGACAAGGACGAAACGCCGAGACCTTCGGGCGTGGTTTACCTTCTCAACGTGAAGACGCAGGCGGTGAAGACCTACATCGCGGACGACGCCGGCAACTATCGGTTCAGCGGTCTCGATCCCAACGTTGATTACGAAGTGCACGCCGAGCACGACGACATGACGTCACCCACGCGCACGGTATCGAGCTTTGATTCCCGTCGCGATGTCGAGCTGGTCCTCAAGCTTTCACGCAAGAAAACCGGAAAATAGCGTTACGGCAGGCTGAAAACCGCAATGGAGTTGCCGGCCTCGCCCACCACGTATTGCTTTCCGTCCACCGCGTACGTGATCGGATTCGCGCGTAGCGCATTCCCGAGCTGAATATTCCAGAGAGGTTTTCCGTCTTCGGCGTCGAGCGCGAAGAAATTCCCCTGGCTGTCGGCGCAGAATACCAGGCCGCCCGCCGTCGCCAGCGTGCCGGTCCATGAATCGCCGACCATCTTGAATTCCCACTTCCGGTCGCCGGTCGTCGCTTCGAGCGCGCGGACCGCCGTATAGGCCACATCGCCATTCACTAGCTTCTGCCCGCCTCCTCCGCCGATGTCATTCGGATTGTAGGGATCCATTTGGGGATTGCCCTTGTAGTAGTAGGCGCCCTGCTCTCTCGTGTTCACGTAGAAAAGCCCCGTTAGCGGGCTATAGGACGAGCTGGTCCAGTTCACGCTTCCCGTAATGCTTGGATAGATCAAATTCCCTTTCGTGGTCGGATCAATGTCGGGGTTTTCGATGGGCCGTCCCTTGGCGTCCAGGCCCTTGGCCCATGTCTCCTTCGCGAAAGCTTTCCCTGCGATGAACTCGCCGTCTACGCGATCGAGCACGTAGTAAAACGCATTCCTGTTCGCCTGCGCCACGATCTTCCGCTTCCGCCCGTTGATCGTCGCGTCAAACAAAATCGGTGGCTCCGACGCATCCCAGTCGTGCGTCTCGTGCGGAGTGAACTGGAAATACCATTTCAGCTTGCCCGTGTCGGCGTCTATCGCGAGCAGCGAACAGGAGTAAAGATTGTCACCCTTTCGCGCGTCTCCGTTCCAATCCGGAGCGGGGTTGCCCGTGCCCCAATAGAGCATGTTCAATTCGGGATCGTACGCGCCCGTGTTCCATGTCGTCGCGCCGCCGTATTTATACGAATCGCCTTCCCACGTCTCCACGCCGGGCTCGCCGGTCGTAGGAATCGTGTAAAGCCGCCAGAGCCGCTTGCCGTCCTTGGCGTCGTAGGCGTCAATGAAACCGCGGAGACCGCCTTCTCCTCCGCCCATGCCCACGATAATCTTTCCATTGATCGCCAGCGGAGCCTGCGTGATTGCCACAGCCTTCTTGTTGTCTCCGATTTCCACGTTCCAGCGCATCGTGCCGGTCTTCGCGTCCAGCGCGACCAGATGCGCGTCAATCGTCGCCACATACACGGTATCGCCCAGAATCGCGACCCCGCGATTGGTGGGGAACAGCCCGATGGTTAGCAGATTCTTGGGCAGGTCCGCGCTCCATCTCCAGACCGGGCGTCCGGTGCGAACATCCAGCGCGGTCACGGTCGTGGGCGGCTCGGTCACGTACATGATTCCGTCCACGACGATGGGCGAAGATTCGAATATCCCTGTCCGTCGAAGCTGGTAGACCCATCGAAGCTTCAACGAGTCCACATTTGTCTTATTAATCTGCTTGAGTTCGGAAAATCGCTGCGAGGCGTAATTGCCGCCGTAGGTCAGCCAGTCGTCGGGATGGCTCGCTGAGTGCAGAATTTCATCATACGTCACATTCTGCGCCGCGGATTCCAGCCGGCTCCCCAGCACCAGCGCGGCCAATGCCATGCCACATAGAAAATATTTTGCCGCCCTCATTGTGCTTCTCCCAGACTCGAAAGATAAGCCACCAGATCGTTGATCTGCGTCGCGGTGAGCTTGTCCTTGTAGCTCGGCATGAAGCTCTTGCCCGGCTCAGGCTCGATGCTCTTCACCTCGAATTTCTGGATCGAATGCAGCCGGCCGTTCGCGTCGCGCAATTGAATCGTAAACGAATCCTCGTTCACGCGCGTTCCTTCGATTGCCTTGCCGTCTTTCGTCACCGCGCGATAGACCACGTACGCCGTGTACGCCGACCGTTCCTGCAGGTTCGTGTCGAGCGGAAGATTGGCACCCGGATCGTTCAGCGTGTCGGCCAGCGAGACGATGGACCGCTGCACCCCGATGTGACTCAGGTCCGGCCCGAGGTCGCCCCCCTCGGAGCCGATCGCATGGCAAGTGGCGCATTTGCTTGATTCGTAGATCTCTTTGCCTTTTTGCGGATCGCCGGTGGCCACGCCCATGTCTTCGTGCCCGAGCGTCATCACGTAGTCCACGATCTTCCAGACCGTCGCATCGTCCAGCGTGGTAAACGCCGGCATCCCCGATCCGATCGGGCCGCCACGAATTCTCGCGTACACGCCCTCAGGCCCCATCTGCGCGCCCACCCCGCGAATATTCGGGCCGTTCGACCCGCTGCCGTCCACACCGTGACACCCGGCGCAGGTGCCCGCAAAAATCGCTTTGCCCGCCGCGACGCTTTCCGAAGTGGCCTTCGGGTGCGGAGAGTGCGGCGGAGCCGCCGGGCTCGCTTGCCCGCGCGCAGGCATCGCGCTCACCGCGGATATCGCCAAAATGAACGCGGCGGTGCACAACCAGCGAGTTGCAGTCATTCTCATTCCCCCAAGAGCCCCTATCAAACTTGCCCCGCGCGCAATCCTACCACCCACCACGAAAATTGCGACTGTTGTTCAGTCGCGGAGCGACGGCCGTAATTAGCCCGGCACGCAGCGAAGCGCAGTGCCGGGAAAGAGAAGCAAAACAAGCCTCAAGTCCCGTAGGGACGGTTGACCGCATTGCGTCATGGAAATGCGCGGCCCTCGCGTCGAATCTCGCAGTCGCGCCGGATTTCGCAGCTTCTCGAGCCGCGGAGCGGCGACCGTAATTAGCCCGGCACGCAGCGAAGCGCAGTGCCGGGGAAGCGGTGAGAACAGCGCCGAAGTCCCGTAGGGACGATTGACCGCATTTGCCTCTCAATCTACGGCAGGCTGAAAACGAAGAGCGCGTTTCCCGCCGAATCCACGACGTATTGTTTCCCGTCAACCGCGTACGACACGGGATTCGATCGCACGGACGATCCCAGCAACAGGTGCCACAGCGGCTCGCCGGTTTCAGCATTCAACGCAAAGAAATTGCCGGCCGCATCCGCGGAAAAAACCAGCCCGCCCGCCGTCACCAGCGTTCCGGTCCACGAATCGCCGACCATCTTGTATTCCCACTTCTTTTCGCCCGTGACTCCGTCGAGCGCGCGAATCGAAGTGGTCGTCTCATCCGCTGGACCGGGGCGCATTCCGCCTCCGCCACCGCCCACGACGCCGTTCGAATTATTCTTCTCGAACTTTCGCTCACCCTTGACGTAATACGCCCCTCCGTCGCGCGCGTTCACGTAGAAAAGTCCGGTGATCGGGCTGTAGCACGGGCTGGTCCAATTGATCGCTCCCGTCAGCGTCGGATACACCAACGTTCCCTCCGCGCTCGGTTCGATCAGTTCGGCCGCCAACTTGATCGGCCGCCCTTTCGCATCCAGCCCCTTCGCCCAGGTCTGCTTCGCGAATGGCACGCCGGTGATGAATTCGCCCGTCGCGCGATCCAGCACGTAATAGAACGCGTTGCGATTCGCGAGCGCCACCAATTTCCGCGATTTTCCTCCGACGGTCGCATCGAACAAAATCGGCGGCTCGGCCGCATCCCAGTCATGCGTCTCGTGCGGCGAAAATTGGAAATACCATTTCAATTTTCCCGTATCCGCGTCGAGCGCTACCAGCGAGCACGTGAACAAGTTATCGCCCATGCGCCCTTCGCCGTTCCAGTCCGGCACGGGATTCCCAGTGCCCCAATAAACCAGATTCAGCTCCGGATCGTACGAGCCGGTGTTCCAGGTCGTCCCGCCCCCGTTCGACCAGCTTCCGTCCGCCCACGTGTCCGCGCCGGGGTCGCTCGCGCTGCGCGGCACGGTGTAGTAGCGCCACAGCAGCTTTCCGTCGTTCGCATCGTAGCAGCTCAGAAATCCGTGTGCGCCCGCTTCGCCTCCGCCCACGCCCACCACGATCTTCCCGTTGATCGCCAGCGGCGCCTGCGTGATCGCGTACCCATCCGCGCGGTCGGCAATCAACGTGTTCCACCGCACGAGCCCGTTTTTCGCGTCCAGCGCGATCAAATGATCGTCAATCGTCGCCAGATACAGCTTGTCGCCCAGAATCGCCACGCCGCGATTCGTCGGAAACAATCCGACAGGCACGAAATCCCGCGGCACCTGCGGCACGTAGTGCCACAGAGGTTTTCCGGTCCGCGCGTCGAGCGCCGTCACGTTGCTCGGCGGCTCCGTCACGTACATGATCCCATCCACAATTAGCGGCGACGATTCCATCACCCCGCCTCCGCGCATCTGGTACGCCCACGCCACCCGCAGATTCTTCGCATTCTGCGGCGTCATCTCTTTCAGTCCCGAAAACCGCTGTGAGCCGTAATTGCCGCCGTACATCAGCCAGTTCTGCGGCTCCGCGTCCGATTTCACCAGCCGCTCGTAGGAAACTTGCGCGAAGCTCGGCGCCGCCACGCACAGCGCCATCACCATCACCAGATATTTCGCGGCTCTCATTGGGCTCCCTTCAAACTCGAAAGATATGCGACCAGATCGTCCATGTCCGTCGCCGAAAGATTGCCGTAGCTCGGCATCAGCGTTTTCCCCGGTTGTGGCTCGATCGTCTTCAGATTCGTCTTGTCGAAAGTATAAAAATGTCCTCCCACGTCGCGCAGCACGATCGTGAACGTATCCTCGGTCACGCGAATACCCGTCACTTCGCGTCCGTCTTTCGTGACCACGCGCACCAGCTCGTAACCCGCCGGCGGATTCTTCCCGGGATCGCGCAGGAACTCATAGAAATATTTCGGCGGCCGCGCCCTCCCGATCGTCGTCAGTTGCGGACCGACTCCTCCTCCGGCCATGCCAATCGCGTGGCACACCGCACACCCATTCGCGTCGTAAACTACTTTGCCCTTCACCGGATCGCCCTTCGCAGCCTCCATCGGCCCGGCATCTCCCAGCGTCCGCACGAACCCCACCACCTGCCACGCGCGCTGGTCGTTCAGAGACATCACCGGCGGCATCGCACCGGTTCCGTTTCGAATCGCCGAAAAAATTCCCGCGTCACCTTTTCGTGCCTCCACTCCGTGCAGGTTCGGCCCGAGCTGCCCGCTGCCGTCAAATCCGTGGCAACCGGCGCACTGCGCCGCGAAAATCTGTTTTCCCGTCGCGATATCGTCCGGCGTTAGCTTTGCGGCGGGGGATTCCTGCGGCGCTCCCGCTGCCGGTGCCGGCGGAGGTGGGGGACCTTGCGGCGACGCATGCAATCGGCCTAATCCAAATCCGGAAAGAATCAGCAGCGAGCCAGCGAAATACAGCGACCGAATCGCATTCATGTGAAGTCCTCGTTCAGATTTTTACGTTTGCTAGTCAATACGACGCGGCGAGTTCTGTCAAGAACTGTTCATGAATCGAGGCGAGCATGAACGCGATAGAGGGCAGCTCGGAACGCGGTTTCGCGCATGTTCGGCACAAAAATAAAGGCCGGGCTTTCGCCCGGCCTTCCGAAACGTTCGCTAAACAGCTGCCCGCTAGAACGAGAATTTAGCCGCTAATTGGAACTGCCGTGGATTGAACATCGTCCTCGGCAAACCGAAGGTCGCGTTCGGGTTGGCTGGAATGAAAAGGCAAGTCGAAGACACATTCGCCAGCGGGTTTGGGTTCGGTCCCACACCCGAGCACGAGCCGCCTGCCAGCGTGGAAGTCGTGATCGGAGTCGAAGCAAAGCTTCCGACACCGGGAATCGCCAGGCCGTCGCCAACCGGGCACGCTGTTCCACCGGAACCCGTCTCAATAGCGCGGCTGGTCGCGTCCCTGTAGTGGCGCGGGATCGCGGCAGGAGAGCCGCAGAAAACGGGAGATCCGTAAACTGAGGTCACCTCATCAACGTTCGAGCGGTTGAGGAGGTTGAACGCGTCTACGCTGAGATCGAGCTTTATCCCCTCTTTGAGCTGAAAATAACGCGCCAGGTGCAGATCCCAAGCATAAAGAGGATCGCCGATATACGTGTTCCTTCCGATCATGGTCGCGCACGTGGACGTCGAATTGCAGCTGACATTTATCGCCGAACTGCCGCCCACGCGATCCGTTGCACCGCCCGCAACGTCGTTGAGCGTGTTGGAGCCGTAGAAGATCGTAAAAGGTCGCCCGGATTGCAGCGTGATGATGCTGCTGAGTGTGAAGTGCCGGACGAACGTATCTTCCGGTCCCGTCGCCGTGAAGTTCGTCACCAATCGGTGGCGAGCGTCCTGGTTGGAGTTGCCGCGCTCCGATTTGTAATCGAACTGGTTCGGGGGAAGGTTGATAAACGTTGTGAAGTTTCCGTTGTCAATCGTGTGCGAGTAGGTGTAGTTGGCGGTCAGGTTGAAATTCTTGATTCTTTCGATCGCTGTGAGCGTTCCGCCATTATACGACGCATTCGCGACGCCGTTGTTGTAGTCCAGAAGCCCGTAGCTCATGCTCTGCAATCCGGCGTCCGGGCCAGCGCCGGCGAACCAGGGACCCAGTCCGGCGAGCGCGCCGGTTCCAAGAACCGGGGTGCCTTGAGCGCACTTCGAGAACGAACCGTTCGGATTCAGTAATCCCGGAACGGCGTCCGGAAAGATCGGCGGCGCCAGGGGCCACGTACCCGGATCGATGTTGGCGAAATGCGGCCCGTTGACGCTCGCCACTCCGGAATCCTGCGAAGGATCCGTGGTGCCCAGCGGGCAAGGTACGTTGATATTATTTCCGCGAACCAACCTGTGCGCTCCCACGAACAAGTACGCAGCGTTCACCGCGAAGCCCCCGCCGAACTGGTGGTCAACTTCGAGGCTGGCCTGTTCGGCGTAGGGAGTCTTGCTGACGTTGTGATCCATGCCGCCAGCGCCGACGCCGCACGCGAAAGTCGTGTCGCACGTGCCGACCAACGAAATCTCATCCGTCTGGCCCTCCGGTCCTGCGTCATAACCACCGGTTTGGATTACGCTGGCCGCATATCCAGCTGCGCCAGCCCCCGCCGGGAAACCAAAGATTTGATATCCCTGTTTCGCCTGTCCGATGTTGGTCATGGGAAGCATTTGCGGCAACACAGTAATGTCCTGACCGGTAATGGGGATCGCACCACCAGCCAAGCAAGGAGGAAGCTGCGGATTGCACCCAAGTCCCGGAACCACCTTCTGCGTATTGGGCACAAAAAAGAACGTTAGGTTGTAGCGGTCATCGAACATGCCGAAGCCCGCCCGCACAACTGTCTTGCTATCAGGCGACCAGGCTAGGCCAACACGAGGTTGCCAGTTACCGTAGTCCGGTTTTACGTACAGGGAGAGGCCCGACTCATAATCCCAGCGCAAGCCAAAATTCAGCGTGAGCTTGGGCGTTAGCCGCCACTGATCTTGAGCAAAGAAACCCCAATAACCGTGGTTAATTTGCTTGCCGAAAGTGTTAAATAGCTCCGGTGGGAACGCGTTTGCCCAGGTCGCGGTGTTGAGTGGATTGGCGGTAGTCACCAGCGGCGGCCCCGCGGTGAAAGTAGGACTCGCAGGAACCTCGATACCCGCGTAAGTGAACACAATGCCGTCATCCTGGGGAACCGCACACCCCGCGGCAGAATCATCGAGGGCCGCCGACGTTGGAATATCATTGCCAGTAAAAGGGCCGTTGTAGAACTCGGCAAAGTTTGAGAGGCAAGAAACACCCGGCACCAGCGTCCGCACCGGCATGAATCCCGGGAAATTCTCGAGGCTCCAGAGGTAGTTGCCGTCGAAGCCGAATTTCGCGGTGTGATTGCCCTTAACCCATGACACGGAATCAGCGCCTTGTACGCGACTCTCGTAGAGCCTGTCGTTCGTCCCGAAGTTGTGCCCAAGTTCGAGGTCGTTCAGGATGCTAAAGTCCGGCTGACCGGTCATGCCCGGGAAGTTGTAATGCCGCCGGGCATACTGAAAGAGAACCGTATTGACCAGGTTGGGCTTGAGCACCGTATCAACTGTGGCAACCAGTGCTTGGTCGCGGATGAAAAGATCGCGGCCGCCGCTCGGGGTGCCGATGCCGCCGCCATCGAGCGTCTGGCCGACCAGTTCGCCTGAATTCCGCGAATCCTCGATGTTGTAACGGATCGCCATCCGATTGTTGGCGTTGAATACGTGATCGAGCCTGACGAAACCAGTGTCATTATTCGAGGTCTTCTCGAAGGAATTCAGATATGCCTCATTCGAAAGGTTGCACGACGCGAGGCCCGTAGTGCAGCCTTCCGGTGCGAGGCCCATCAGCGCCTTTGCTTCATCTATGATATCGAGGTTATTGACGAGGTCCGGAGGAAAGAGCGGAGACTGCGCACTCCTCTTGCCTTCGTAGTTCGCAAAGAAAAAGGTCTTGTCCTTCTGAATGGGACCGCCGATTGTGCCGCCAAACTGGTTTTGCTGCAGCGTGTGCGGCAGTAACACAGATTGCAACTCCGGCTCCGGCTTTTGCAGAAGGTTGCGCGAGTCCAAATAGCTGTTCTGGAAATATTCGTAAGCCGAGCCATGGAAGTCGTTCGTTCCGCTCTTGGTTACGATGTTGACGATGCCGCCCAGCGCTCGTCCGGATTCCGCGCCGAAACTGTTGTTTACCACGCGAAACTCCTGAACGGATTCCTGCGGGGGCGTCGAGCGCTGCACGCCGCTGGCCGTGTTGACGAAGTCCGCTCCGTCCACCGTAATCTCATTGCTAAAGGAGCGCATACCGCCGAAAGAGATTTGTGTGGACTCATACTCCGTGAACGTGGTGCCCAGGCTGGTGCGGCTCGTGGCCACACCCGGAGTCAGAAGCGCGAAATCCGTGAATAGGCGCCCGCTGATCGGGAGCGACTGAATCTGTTGGGTGTTGACTATCTGGCTGACTTCCGTTTTGGTTGGCTCGATCTCTGGTACTTCGGTTGTCACTACGACTCGCGCGCCTTGCGACTCAACTTGCAGGCCGACATTGATCGTCGCGGCCTGACCGACCGTTAGCACGATTCCTGTCTGCGTATAGGCAGCGAATCCTGTGTACGAAACCTTGAGCTCGTAGTTGCCGGGCGCAAGAGTGGCGAAGGTGTAAAAGCCTCTGTCATTGGTGGTCGTGGTGGACGTGGTGTTCGTATCCGTGTTGCGCACGCTAATGGACGCATTGGCGACGGAAGAACCGCTCGCATCCGTCACGGTGCCGTTCAGCAGCGCGGCTGAAGAACCGCCCTGGGCCAGCGCCAAATTGGCGCAACCGGCAAATAGCAGAATTCCAAGGATAAACGACAGACCCAAACGTACTTTCATGTGCTATCCCCCTCGAGGTGCCACCTACCCAATGTAGCTTCGCAGGCGCCACCACCCATTCCCCGCAAAGCTTACAAGTGATGCATGTGTAACGCCCAAGCGACTCGTTGTCAAGCTCTTATGCGGCACCTCGTGCTTAGGATTTCTCAATCCACCCGGATCAGAACCCTTCACACAGCTCCGCCTACTTGGCTTTGCGAAAGCTACAAAAATGGCATCGAAAGGTCTCTCCTGAGGGGGAAGAAAAACCTATCCCAGAGCGAAGTGGTATTGGTGGGCGATAGCTCGCGAAGCGCTTAGCGAACCTTCAGTCGGTTTTCCGGCCGGTCCGCGAGCCAGGGAGCGAACTCGCTGCGCGAACCTCGGGGGGATATTCCAAAGGCTTGTTTGAAGCAACGGCTGAAGTGGTTTGAATTATTGAAGCCCCACGAATACGCAATTTCGGTGATGGATTTGTGCGCCAAAGCGGGGTTGAGGAGGTCTTCGCGGCAACGCTCCACCCGCTGCTTCAAAATGTAGTCCGAAATTGAGATTTCTTCCGGCCGGAACGCCATGTGCAGGTATCGCTTTGTGCATCCGGTCAACCGGGCGAGCTTTGCGATCGAAAGTTCCGGATCTCCCAGATGGCTCGCAATATAGAGCTTCATTCGATCTCGGAGCGCGGCCTTCGAATCCACCGAGCCGCGTTCGTGCGAAGCGTCGCTCAGAGCGAGGCGGGCCATTTGGATAATGATTTCCGCCACATCGTGACTCGTGGCATCGAGGATCTGCGGAATCTGATCGAATGTGTTTGAAATCAAGTTCCAGATTAATTTGCCCAATCCCCGGCGTGCCGGGAACCGGCGCACGACCAGGTTTTGCAAATCGAAATTTCGGTCCACGAATCTGTCGCGGGGAATCAGCAGCAAAGACATCTCGGTTCGACACAGAACTGTCATGCGATAGGGCTGGGCGTTGTCGTAGATGCTCCACTCCCCGGCTCGCAGGTGCGTTGTACGGCCGTTCTGCTCCAGAACGCAACTTCCCGCCGTCAGTAATACCGCTTTGATGAAATGCTGATTGTCGCGGCGGGCCAAAAGCTTCGTTCGCACAACGCGATGCGGAGTCATGCGGCTGAGCCGCGAATAGACCAGGTTGGAAACCTCTGCATGTTCGAAGCCCGCGCTGAAAGGCTGGCTTCCCATCAGCTCGACTTCGTGCGAACCGCAAACAGAAGCTGTGCGCGCCTGCCAGAAGTCGCGCCGATCGGACACCTTGATCCCGTCGGTAGTGACGGACGTGAACCGGGAACGGGCTGCGTTCGCAGCGGCAATGGCGGTGGCTGGCATCCAAACCCCCGCCGCATACTATCCAACAAGAGCTTATGCCTGTCTAGTTGATTGATTTGAGCGACTTGGCTTCGCCATCGGGAAATTTGAAGTCGGCAAAGAAGTGGTGCCGGCGGCGGGAATCGAACCCACGACCTAGGGATTATGAGACCCTCGCTCTACCACTGAGCCACGCCGGCACGCAAACGACTATTGATGCTAAGGGTTCGTTCGCCGGAGTGTCAAGGCTGCGCCTTCGTGTCGGTTCGCGCCTCGGCCATGATCTTTTCGATTTCGTCGGCGGTGCGCGGCAGCCGCGCGGTCAGCAGCTTGTACCCGTCGGCGGTAACGAGCACATCATCTTCGATTCGCACGCCGAGATTCTCCTCCGGAATGTAAATCCCTGGCTCCACGGTGACGACCATCCCCGCCTCGAGCGGACGATCGCGGTCGCCGGGATCGTGCACGTCCAGCCCAAGATGATGGCTCACGCCGTGCGGATAATATCGTCCGAGCGTGCGCCCCTCTTTGTCGTGCCCGTGCGTATTGATGTACTCCGCGGCGATCGCCTGCAGGCTGCCCTTGCCGCCGTAAAGCACCGCACCCGGCTTCACCGCCGCCATCGCCGCGTTTTGCGCGCCGAGGACGATATCGTAAATCTCCCGCTGCCGCGGCGTGAACTTGCCGTTCGCGGGAATCGTGCGCGTGATGTCCGCGGCGTAGCCGCCGTATTCGCCGCCGACGTCCATCACCACCACATCTCCATCCTTGATTTCGCTATCGAGCGCGCCGTAGTGCAGGACCGTCGAATTGAATCCTGTGCCGACAATCGGCGCGTACGCTTCGCGCGAACATCCGCCCCACTCGTGGACTTCCTTCATCCGCGCGGCAATCTGATATTCGTAAAGCCCCGGCCGCATGTGCCGCATCGCGTCGAACTGCGCGTCCACCGACACATCAATCGCCTTTTGCATGAGCGCGAGTTCGCCTGCGGACTTCACCTGGCGCATCGCGTCGAGCTGCGGCGCGATATCTTTGAGCGTCGCGTGCGGAATCATGCCGCGAAGCTCCGCGACCGAATTCGTGAAGTGCGGATAGCCCTCTTCATCTTTCGGCGGCAGCAGCGTGTAGAAATTCTTGTAGGTCCCGGCGAGTTTTTCGAGGTCGCCCTTCAGGTTCGCAATTGGCTCGACGGTCGCGAATCCGGTTTTCTCCTGCACGCCGGGATCGTCCGGGCCAACTTCCGGTCCTTCCCACAGTTCTCCCCTACTGTTGTGCGGATCCAGAATGCGCGCCGGCAGATACAAAACTGCTGCCGGCGTTATGTAATCCACGATGCCTGATTGGCCCGTCTGCGGCCGTCTCGGATAAATTACAAGCGCAGCGCCCGGCTCGTCGTGGCCCGTCAGATAATAAAAGTGAGGTTCCTGAAAAAAAACGGCCACTTCGGACGCGTCCTCGTGCCCCGTATAGCCGAATAACACGATGGGGCTCTCTACGGTAACCGCCAATACGTCCCGTCGTTGGCGGTATTCCTCGCTCGGCTGACGAAACCGCGCCTGCGCCACGCAGCACGCGCACGCGAGCGCCAGCAGCGCCAGACCAAGTCTCCGCGTGCGAACTAAGTTTCGAAGTCTCATTTCGTTCGCCTCATCATATACGAAATATACGAACTGCGAAGACGCCGAACACTTGCTCCACCTACACGATTCGCTGTAAGGACCTCCGGCCCAGCCCGTACGTAAGACCGGCCGCGAACCGTGCACTTCCTTCGGGGGGACTAGTACGACCTCGTACCACTCGCCGCTGACAATCAAGCACTTAGTCCGGCGCGATTTGGCGTGTGACCTGCCTCTATCATCATGAGCTGCGACCCCGCAGCGAAGAACTGAAGCAGGAGGTAAGCGATGTTCGACGAACTCATAGTTTCGGGAAACACAGCTGAAATGCAGCACACGCGCAAGCCCTGGTCCGTAGGTCTCGCCGTCATCATTCAATCGGCGATTCTCGGCGCGATTCTACTGATACCGTTGATCTATACGCAGTCGCTGCCCACCGCGATGATCAACACGTTCCTCGTCGCGCCTCCGCCACCCGCGCCGCCCCCTCCGCCGCAACAGGCTGTGGTAAAGCAGGTGCAGACGAAAACTTTTGCGGTGAATCGCATGGTGGCGCCGACAATGATCCCAAAGCAGGTGGAATTCGTGAAGGACGAAGCGCCGCCGTCCGTGGCAACATCTGACACGCCGGGAGTGCAAGGCGGAACGGGCGATGTGCTGGGCGGAATCGGCACAGGAGCAGCGCCTCCGCCACCCCCGCCGTCCGCCACACCGGACCGCATTAAGGTCGGCGGTGAAGTGCAGTCTGCATCGCTGGTGAAGAAGGTCACGCCGCAGTATCCGAGTATCGCCAAGGCAGCCCACGTTTCGGGTACGGTGACCCTGCGCGCGATCATCTCGAAGGATGGCTCAATCGAGAAAGTCGAGTACGTGTCCGGGCCCTCGCTGTTGATGGCGTCGGCGATGACCGCTGTGAGGGAATGGAAGTACCGTCCGACGATGCTCAACGGCCAGCCCGTGGAAGTTGACACAACCGTGCAGGTCGTTTTCTCCCTGGTATAGTGCGGGCGGCGAGGCACTCTTGGTTATAAGGACGGCGAGTGGCCAGCCCTGGATGTGATTAGCAGAGTGCGAAAGTGTCAAACGGCGGGCACGCGCCCCCGCGCTTGGAACGGCTACTTCTCATCCTTCGGCGGGCAATTTGCGTCGTAGGTCGTTTGCATCTGCCTCAGCTTAAGGACGCCGTACAGGACGGTTATAGCCATGGCCACGACCAGAGACGCCGCGATCCTTCTTTCCACTTCGTAATGGCCCGCACGGAACTCGATGTAGCTGGCCATCATCAGGCAGAGAATACCGAGGTTGATGATCCAATTCACGATCTTCGGTACGACGTAATGCAGCGTGCCAAAGCCCGCGAGTTGATAGATCATGAACGGCAGGATTGCCATCGCCGGCAACAATTCAGACATGCCCAGCGTGACGTCAATGGCGCCGGGTGCCTTGCTGTGCAGCAGTGTACTGTGCGCCAATTCATGGAAAAGCTGCGGCATTGCGCTCAGCAGGGGCACGACGGAGAGTAATTCGATTACAAGCCCTCCGCTCCAGGCCCCAATCTTGGACGCAATATCCGCGCCCGACCCCGATGATTGCGTGCCAACGTACAGTCCGCCGACGACGGCCGCTGCACTTGACAGCATCAGCAGTTCCACCGAGATCCCGAAGCTTGCGGGCTCGCCCGACTTGATCAGCAGCAGGGCCATGAAACCGGGCGTGTAGAACATCACGCGCACCAGTTTCGACCAAACGCGCTCGTCGCGTTTCGGCGGCAAGATAGGGAGCGCAAGCCCGTTACTTCCTATTGTTGGTCTAACTTTCGACATTTTAGGTGTCCTCTCCCGCCTCCGCGAGCAACCAGAATGCGAGGGGGAGCAAGGAGGTCGCCAAACAAGAACTCGTTCGCGATGAGCTAAGCCCTAGCGAGGAAGGACTTTCAGCGTTTGAGATGCTCCGGGTCGGGCGTCTTGTTGGTAAACCCCACGACATTTAGGAGGGACTCCGAAATGTTGGATGGCAATACCGGTCCCGCGCCTATCGCGGGCAGCAATACCTTGTATTGCCATGACTTCCCGGCGAACGAAGAGAATTTTGCGTTTGGTTCGATGGTTGCCCATAATCGCTGATCTATCGGGACACGACCTTCGACAAGGCGTGGAATCTGTTTGAGATCGTGAAGCTACAGCCGTTAGCGTCGCGTGCCGTGAGCATTGAGTGACAAGTCCAGCGATGCAGAGATCGTACCCGGAGGGACAACGCCGTGTGGTGGATCAGCTATCGAGGTGAATCGAAGCATGGCATAGACAACATTGGTGTCTTCGAGGATGACGGCTCCCCGCGCAAGAAGCATCCACTGGTGCTTGATCCATCTCCAGCCGCGCATCCGCTGCACATCGCGCGGGGCTTTGCGCTGGTGGGCGACGACCTCTACATCGCGAATGCGTGGCGCAAAGATAGCCACATCGCGCGCTACCACCGGCACGGCGATACTTTCCGCTTCCAGGAGACGCTCGCCAGGACCGGGCATATCCCAGGAATGGTGCACCCCTTCGATGTGGACCTGGGAGATGATGGCCGCATCTACGTTTCCAGCCAGGATACGAACACCGTGCTCGCGTTCGTCGCGGCGACCCGCAAGCCTGCAGGGGTGGCCGCGCACCTCCGCAAGCAGTATCCCAAAGGAAAATTCCTCCCCGGCACCCTCGTTGCGTCAAGCCACGGACGCCTCCCCGCCTACGGCAACAGCAAGCCAAAAGACGTGCCGCCCCACCTTGGCCTCGCGGTGGTGCTTGACAAGCGCGGCAGGCCGCGCCACTCCGTGCGCGGCATCGTCGTGCACCGGAAGCATCTGTACGTTGCGGACGAAGCCGCAGACGCCGTGAAGGTCTTCAGCGTGAAGACCGGGGAGTTGGTGGCCCGCATCAAGAACCACGCGCTCAAGGCGCCCGTGCACCTGCTGTTGCACGGCGAGACGCTTTATATCGGAGCTTCTGGCAGTGGCAGCATCCTGAAACTGAAACTGCCACGAACGCCGCCGAGCGGAAAGCTCAAGGCGCACGTCGTGATTGATGGAAAGCTGGATGCGCCCTCCGGCTTTGGTATCGGCCCGGACGGCGATATCTACGTGGCCGAACGCAAGAAGCAGCGCGTGCGACGCTTCTCGTCCAAGGGTAAAAAGAAGGGCACATTTATAGATGACCTTCCGGATATGCCCGAGTTCCTCGTCTATGTTCGTTGATCCAGCGCGCCTTCATCTCGCAGGACGGCTCAATCGAAAAACTCGAGTACGTGTCCGGGCCGCCGCTGCTGATGGCTTCGGCGATTCGCGCAGTGAAGGAGTGGAAGTACCGTCCGACGATGCTGAACGGCCAGCCGGTGGAAGTTGATACGACCGTGCAGGTGGTTTTCTCGCTGGTACAACAGACGCGTGGCCGACCCTTCAGCCTAAAGGGCGAGGGGAGAGGAAGAATCCGCACCCCTTATCCCCCCCGGCGGAGTTGGGACACCCGGAAAATCAAACGCTAGGGCCTGGGCCGCGCGCCAAAAGTGGGGACCGATTATCAGTGTTACACTGGGTACGGTACGCTTGATGGACAACCCAGCGCCCAACAAGGCGGCGGCAGCCGCACCTGCGCAAGCCCCGGCGGGGCCGAGGACTTTTGCTGAGTTCCTTGAGTCCTACGGTCCGGATGCTTCATATAGCGTCCCGGATTTATTAGTCACCATGTCCTCAGGCCCTGACATGCTTGCGAGACCTGAGATCACGCTACACTGTCCGACCTGCGAGGGCGAACGACGTTTCCAAACAAAGGTTACTGAGTACGCGTCGAGTGACTTGAACTACGGCTTCGCGACCTACCTCTGCAAGAACTGCGGCAAATATCAAAAGACCTTCGCGCTCGTCTTTAGGCAGAGCCGATCAAAAGCTGGCGAAGTGCAAAAACTCGGCGAGAATCCACCGTTCGGCCCTCCGACTCCGCCCCGCGTCATGAAACTGGTTGGCGAGGATCGTGAGCTTTTCCTCAAGGGGCGCAGAGCTGAACTACACGGCCTCGGAGTTGGTGCCTTTGCTTACTATCGTCGGGTCGTCGAGGAACAAAAGGCCCGAATCATCAGCGAAATCGGCAAAGTGGCTGTTAAACTCCGCCCCTCGAAGGAAACAGAAACGCTGTTTGTCAGAGCGGCCGCAGAGAAGCAGTTCAGTACTGCGATTGATATGATCAAGGCCGCAATTCCGGAGAGCCTCCGGATCGACGGCCACAATCCTCTATCGCTCCTCCACGACGCTTTGAGTGAAGGGCTGCACTCTCACACAGATGAAGAATGCTTGGACCTAGCAATGAGTATCAGAGTGGTGTTGACCGAGCTTGCGGAGCGAACCTCCGTGGCGCTGAAAGAAGAAGCCACGTTGAAGGATGCCCTAAGTAAGCTTCTGAATCGAAAATCTAACCAGTCTCATGTGGAAGAGTAGCATCGGTTCTTTCGCCGCCGGGCTCAGTCGGTACTAGTCGAACTTCAGTTTGAAGAGTTTGCGAAGGACCTGTTCCACTATCTGCCTGAAATCCTCGATTTCGTGTGGCGGAACAGGTGCCGTGACCTTCTCGTGGACGAGCTTGCACCTAAGACGATAATAGTATTCGATCTTTTTCCAGGTGGTAACGCTGAAGTTAGCGGCAGGGTACTTCTTCACTTCATTGTGAACTTCGCTCCGGTTCCCAAAGATCTCGAGTAGTCGTTTGTTGCTGTACGACCCTCCAGATTCGTTAACAAGGAACTCTTTGAATGCGATTTCCAGAGTGCTATCCAGAAGAATCAGGGTGTATTGATTCCTCTGTTCGAGGTGACCTCGGGAGATCAGGTCGGCAGCGATTACACCCTCGTAAAGGCCTCGTGACCATGGCTTCTTCTTTGCGATTTTCGCGTTCCTCTTGGCAACGACGTCGCTGTATCTCGGACGAGACTTAGGAGGTGACGGCAGAAACGACTTTTTTGCGGCTGGAAAATCGACGATTTGCTCATCTTTTATTTCTCCAGTCCCGTACCGGAAGACTTTCTTGGGCCATTCTCCCATCCAAATTCGCGACAACGCCGCATAGTCTTTGACGACTTGGACGAGCCATCCGTGGAGCGCCTGAAAGACATAGTGCTTGGCGCTGATATCCGACTTGCTGCTGTTCCAAGGCATGTCACGGGAGTCGCCGTTAAGAAATACCAACACTCTTGTCAAGGAGACCTTCGGGTGGGGCAACCCGGCAAGGCCTCTTGTAAAACCAACGTCAAAGGTCTTGAGCGCCCGCCCAATCAGGCGCTCGTTGCAGTAGAAGTAGACGCCGTACTCGCCGGCAGCCGGACTAGACTCCAACGTAAGGCCAGCAAAGACTTCGACTCTCACGACTCTGTCATCGCCAGTCTTTAATTCGCCCGTATATCTTCGCGGTCCGTAGCGCGGAGGATAGGCCCAATTGTCGAAGAATTTAGGCTGGATAATTTCGCCATTTACAATGAGGGTGACTCTTTCGCTGCTGAGGAATCGCGCATAGATGGCACTCAGGTATTCCTTGAGCTTGAGCACGCCTTCGTCCGTAATCTGAATCCGCAGTCTTTGCAGGTCGACGATCGTTGTTCCCTCAACGATCTCGTCGACTTCATAGAGCTTGAGTAGCCACTTTGGATCTTTTTCAAGCCATGCGTCGTCGAAGTCGATTTCGTGTGTCGGTTCGCGCGCGAAGCGAGTTCGGATCTTGATATCTTGAGCTAGGGCGACGACGGCACGTTTCGTACCGACGCCAAAGATACCTATCGTTTCATCTGTTGGGTCTGTACCCGACTCGCCCGGGGCAACGACGTATTGGAGTTCGGCCCTTGGTACACCGCCAGCGTTATCTTCAACCGAGATGGACTGCTGCGATGTTTCGAGCGAGACTTTAACCGCGATGTCCTTTACCCTCCCTGTTTTCACCCACACATCAAGCGCATTGTCCACGAGTTCGCAAATCGAACGATTGAGGTCATAGTCGGCAATAATCGAGAGAAAGGTTCGCTTTGAAGGCGTGGCGTCGAGGGTATCGACTTCGGTTTTCATATCCGCGCGCATGATACCACCAAGGCAAGTCACCACGGGGTAAGGAAAGTCTGCCGACCTAAAGGCGGCCGCTGCCAACGCAACAGCAAGGACGGAGGGCTACTTCTTCTTATCCCAATATTCCCTGAACAGCTTCACCGTATCCGGCGAGAAACCTGCGTAGTGGTTATTCGCGTAGGCGAAAATTGTGACGCCGCGGCGGGTGATGGGCTGGAGATAATCCACCCAGGATTTTAATTGGGCTGAGCGGTCAACAACCGTCTTATCCCAGGTTTTGGTGACTTTCTCGATGCCTTTGCGGTCGCCGAGCCAGCGGACGTAGGTCCAGTCGGAGGTGATGGGATCGAATTTGTATTCGGCGGGAAGGGGCATCCAGCTCTGGTCCTGCAGCGCGAGGACCACGCCGTGGTCGCGGAGGAGATTGGAAAGCGTGGCGTCGAGCCAGTTCTTGTTGCGGATCTCCACGGCGAATTTGTGATCTTTCGGCAGCGATTTCAGGAACGGTTTCAGGCGCGCGAGGAATTGCGCTCCGCTGGTGAAGACGCTGCGATTGAAATAAGGGAACTGGAGCAGCATGGGGCCGAGTTTTTCGCCGAGCAGGTCCATGGTCTCCACGAAGTGCTTGAAGTCGGCGTCGCAATCCTCGAGGATTTTTTCGTGGGTGATCAGCTGCGGCACTTTCACCGCGAAGATGAAGTGCGGCGGCGTCTTGCGCGCCCATCCGGAAACAGTGGACGCGGCGGGCGTGCGGTAGAAGGTCGAGTCCACTTCGACGGTGTCGAATTTCGTGGCGTAGTAGGTCAGGTAGTCGGCCGGCTTCATGCCCGAGGGGTAGAACGCGGTCTCCCAACCCGCCGCCGTGAACGCCGATGTGCCCAGATGTATTTTGCCCGTGGCCATGCGCCAGATTGTAACGCAGCAGGCGGCCGGCCACGCCTTGGCCATTGAATTTTCGGGTGCCCCATCCTTTCCGCCGGCGGCGGAAAGGGTGGGGATTTTCCGTCGCGCAGGGTGGAGACGCCACTCCTCGAACAAAATAATTCAACAGACGGGGTTGACTTTGTCAACACGCACCGCTTTGGCTACTCAGCCGGCGCGTCCCGGTCGTTCCTATCTGCCCTGCTTCCTTCTGCTTGGCGCTCTCAAGTTTATGTATGGACAATGGCCCGGGATTTGCAATATCGTCCCGCGTTAGCAGCACGGGCCAAAGGCGTCACGGAATGAATCGGACTCGAAATACCGAATTTACGGGAGGCTAAAGTGGCCAGAATCCAAAAGAGTGGCAAAGCAAGAAAGCATCTCAACAAAGGCAAGAAGCTCGAAGCAACCAAGCCGTTGACGACAATAGCAAAGGGCGCGCACATCAAGCAGGGTACGCTTACGATCGTCAAGGCCGGCGGCAGCGGCAAGCCCTTCTAATCAGGGGCGGCCGGGGCATTGGCCCGGGATTTGCAATATTGTCCCGGGTTGGCAGCAAGGGCCAAAGGGGCCACGGAGTGAATCGGACTGGAAAGACGAAATCTACAGGAGGCTGAAATGGCCACGATCCGAAAACGCGCGAAAGCCGGAAAACATCTTAAGAGGGGCAAGAAGCTCGAAGCGAAGAAGCCGCTTTTTGTTGCGGCCGAGCATGGGGCCAGTGCTACCAAGACGCAGCCCCAGACCCAGACATATTTGACGTACACCCTGACAGACACGCTGATCACGAATTAGTAGCCATCGCCTGACCTTGCGCGTCGCCAGGGCCGGTGCGCGAGAGACCCGAAGGGCTACACGAAGGCCGCCGGGACTCTGCCCAGGAGAGTCGCGAGAGAACGTGATGATTGAGATCGGGGAAAAAATGAAAACGAAGAAAGCACGAAAGACCAGGGCTCTACAGCGCGGAATGAAACTGGAAGCGAAGAAGCCGCTTTTTACGGCGGCCGAACATGGGGCGACAACCGGCGGCGGCAATGCTTCGATACGTGAGTTCAACTTCACGCAGGCAGTCTCAAAGGCTAGCTCGTAGTAGTCCCGTAGCAGAAACCGCCCGCAAAGGGCAATCTCAAGGAAGGAGCTGAAAACATGGCCACGACGCAGTCGAACAGCAGAACCAAGAAGTCAGCGGGGAGCAAGAAGTCCAAGCGGATCAATAAGGGGAAATCATTGCAGAAGGTCAAGCCGCTTGAATCTCTCAGTCTCAATTTCACGAAAATCCAAACTTCATCTCAGCCACAGTAACGAAGTCTCAGCGCCGGCGAGCGGCGCGGCGGCCGGCGCTCCGCGCCTTCTCAGTTGAATTTTCGGGCGCCCCACCCCTTTCCGCCGAATGCGGAAAGGGTGGGGTTTTCGAACTTGCCTTTGCCTTGACCCCTCACACCCGAAACGTCACACCTAACACCTCGCCCCCTTGCCCATTAGTCCAGTCCTATAACCTGTCCTTTTTTCTCGGCCTAAACTCTTGAAACGCGCGCGGCGCCGTGCCACGCTAAATTGGAAGTTTTTTGTTCAACCGACAAGGACGAGCCTATGCGACGCAGAGCAGAGTTCGGCGCGACGGCAGGATCGGGACCGTCCCGCACTGTAAGGATTTTCCCTACACGCCCTGCCCTGTGCGGGCAAGTTACCCGACACACCATGCCGAGTAGAATCGCCCGTAACCGCCTGAAAACAAACAATCGAGGCACGCTCTACTCGACACTAAATCGCGGGGTCGCAGTTCCGTGCTTCCTCGCCTCCGTGACTCGTTGCCTCCAAAAGACTCGACACACCATGCAAAGTAATTTTCGGTCTATCTCATTGAAAATAAAGGAAAGCGACCCCAAAGAAGTGACACACAATGCAAGGACAGGGCTCCCAGTGTCCACGGCAAGTGGAGTCTGGGAGATCAGTGTGGCACAGACACTCCTGTCTGTGCTCTTGCGACTTCCGCGCAACAACGAGCAGCCGCAAGCTCGGACTGCGCCGCGGCTAGAGCAGCAGGGGTTAATCGCTGGAAACCGCGCGGACTTCGGGCGCGGCGGAGACGGCGACGGCGGAAACAGCAGCGGCGAGCGGCGCGGCGACGGCTGGCGCGGCGGAATCTTTTCCGCCGAATCGCAGGCGATCCACATAAGTCTGCGCGATGGACATCGTTCCGGTGTAGAGATAGCCCCACACGAAAAGCAGAAGGAAGGGAACCGTAATGAAGTTGGCGTTCTGGATGCTGTAGGCAACTGCGCCGGCAAAATAAATTCCGAGCAGCACTTCGAGGTAAGGCAAGTATCCCGCGCCCTTGTGATACTTCTTCTTCGCCCATCCGCTGGAATTTTTCGCGCCCGCTTCCACTTTATATTTCGGCGTGCGCACGAATTCCGATTTCACGCCGCAGATCGCTTCAATCACGGCGATCGCGTTCTTCACGGAAAGCCCGATGCCGACGGCCATCACCACCGGCAAATAGAAAAACGTCCGCTTCCATGCCTTGGGATAGAACGCGCGCTGCGCGCACAGATAGAACGACGAAATCGAGCAGGTCGAAGCCAAAAACAGCGGCAGGTCAATCAGCAGCATCTGGAACCAGCCCTGATAAAACCGCACGATCATCGCGGGCAGCAGAATGATGGAAAGAAAAACCATCAGCGGGTAGCTGATATTTGCCGTCAGATGGAAAAACGCCTCGACCTTCGCTTTCGCCGGCACATCGGAACGCATTACCTGCGGCAGGATTTTTTTCGCCGTCTGCATCAGGCCCTTGGCCCAGCGAGCCTGCTGCGATTTGAAGGCGTTCATCTCCACCGGAAGTTCCGACGGGCAATCAATCTCCGGCAAATAGAGGAATTTCCAGCCGCGAATTTGCGCGCGATAGGAAAGGTCAGTGTCTTCGGTCAGCGTATCGTGCTGCCAGCCGCCGGCGTCCTCGATCGCGGTGCGGCGCCAGATTCCGGCCGTGCCGTTGAAATTGAAAAATAGCCCGCTGCGGAATCGCGACGAGTGCTCGATCGCGAAATGCCCGTCGAGCAGAATCGCTTCCACTTCGGTCAGCGTGGAGTAGTTGCGATTCACGTAGCTCCAGCGAGTCTGGACCATCCCGATCTTCGGGTCGGCGAAATAGGGAACCGTGCGCCGCAGAAAATCCGCGGGCGGTATGAAATCAGCGTCGAAGATGGCGACGAATTCGCCGGTCGCGGGCTTTAACCCTTCCTGCAGCGCCCCGGCTTTGAATCCTTCGCGATTGTCGCGATGGAGGTAGGTGATCGGAACGCCGAGGGCCTGATGGCGTTCGACGCAATCGCGCGCGACCTGCTGCGTCTGATCGGTCGAGTCGTCGAGGACCTGAATATCGAGCAACTCGCGCGGGTAATCGAATTGCGCGACGGTCTCGATCAGCCGCTCGATCACGTAGCGCTCGTTGTAGATCGGCAGTTGCACCGTGACTTTGGGCCATACGGCGACTTCCGGCGGCGGCCCAGGAACATTCTTGCGATGCTTGAAATAGTTGTAGACCAGCGCGTAGCGATGGATGCCGTACATCGCGAGGATGGACATCACAAAGAAGTACGGAAGCATGATCGCGAGGTCGAACGCATTCGCCTGGTAGAGACCGCGGAAGGTGGGATCAACCAGCCGTCGAAAGTAGACCGTCACCGGGTTGGTACTCACGGCGATCAACGCGGCCAAGATGTGCGAGGGCGTCAACTCTTTCCTGCTTTCGGTGCAGCCTGTTTGGGGTCCCGGCAACAGGCGGCGTGAAGGACAATTATACGGCGGCGCGGCAGGGAGTCAACGGCTCAACTTGTATGCCCGCGATTCGAATTTTCGATCGCCCGAAACGAGAAACGGCTGGCTCGCGGCGCTCGAAACTTTAGCCGATAGTCACTAGCATTCGCGGGACCGTACGTACCAGAACGGTTCTTTTGGATTGACCTCGAAAAAATTGCCCGAAATACCGTAAACAGGGGATTGATCGAAGGGTTCCAGCAGCCCAAGATTGCATCTCGAAATTGAGCAAAAACAGAACTGTTCTGAATTGAACAGACAGGCTTTTTGGCGCTTTCTACAATGCAGTCCCCAGCCGCGCGAGGCGACAAAGGCGGAAGGAGGCCAGGATGAGTGACAACGAATCAGGCTCCAAGGGAACGCGAAGCGATTCTTGGCTGCACCGGCATGGCAACGACAACAGGCGCAGGCAGTTTGTGGGAGAGAGGCAAGTCGTCGAGTTGATTTCACTGGGCGCGCCGCTCCCGGGGATCTTGAACAAACTGTGCACCGCGATAGATCTTCAAATCGGGAACGTGGTATCGCTCATCTCGCTACCGGACGAACAGGAAAGTCATCTCTGTTGCATTACCGAGAGCGCCGTTAGATTCGGCCTCAATCCGTTCTCGTTCACACGTATTCTCTCGCGCAAGAAAAAACTCCTGGGAACTCTGCAGGTTTATTGCTGTGACGAACGGCGCCCAACTCCAACTGAATCACAACTCATCGAGCGAGTCATCGAGTTGGCTGCGATTGCGCTACAGCGCCACAAGGACGCAGAGGATCTCGGGGGATCTTGCAGGCACTTGAGACGAACGGGCGGCAGCTCGTCCGAAAGGTCGCCGCTCATCAATTGACGGCTACTCGCGGTCTGTTATTCAGATTAACGCGACAAGGGCAGTCGTGGCTCGACGGGGCACCCCAACATGTACAAGCAATATTTCGGACTTCGTGAAAACCCTTTCAACGCCAATCCGGACCCCCGGTATTTATTCTTGAACGCGCAGACGCGGCAGGCGTTGGAGGAAATGACGTACGGAATTCAGGCCCGCAAAGGCCTCATCGTGCTTACCGGCGAGGTCGGAACAGGCAAGACGACTCTGATCAACTGCTTGCTCGAGTCGCTACGCCTGCAGCAGACGCCCACAGCATTCATTTTCAACTCGCACTTGGCGATCAACCATTTGTTCGACCTGGTACTGGCGGATTTTGGGGTGCCGTCCCGCTCGGAATCGAAAGGCAATGCGCTGATGCGTCTGAATCAGTGGTTGGTCGAGCGATATCGCGCGGGCGATACGCCAGTGTTAATCGTGGACGAAGCGCAGGGCCTGCCATGCGATCTGCTCGAAGAGATTCGACTGCTGCTGAATCTGGAGAACCCGCATGAAAAATTGCTGCAGATCGTTCTCGCCGGCCAGCCAGAGCTCGAGGAGCGTCTTCAGCAACCTGACCTGCGTCAATTCAAACAGCGGATTACCGTTCGATGCAAAACCGCCGCTCTTACTTTAGACGAGACTCACGATTACATCGGGGCGCGCTTGCACATCGCGGGCGCGAATTGCAAACCGATCTTTGCATCCCAGGCTGTGGACGCCGTGCATTTTTATTCGCGGGGGATCCCACGAGTGGTGAACCTGCTATGCGAGCATGCGCTGATCAATTCCTATGTGGAACAGGTCCAGCCTGTACCGGCGCGGATCATCGAAGAAATCGCGCGCGAATTTTACTTCGACGATATCAAACCGGTTGCCCCCTGGTTCGATTCCGGGGAGAGCCTGTCTACGGATGCGAATCCTGCGCAATTGGCCTTAGAGAGCGCGCCGTCACAGTCGCCTACGTCGGCCGAACTATTTCCACGCCAGAAACAACCAGATGCTTCGATGAACAAGATTTCAGCGCCTTTCATCGTCGCAGATGTCGCACCCAGCCCGGCAAATCAACATGCTGTGATGGTGCGGGAATTTGAAAAGGGCTCAGCTCTCGCGAAAGACAGGCAAGGCTCGAATACCTTCGGCGCTTCAGGTCCCGCGTTGGCGGGGGAGCCGATGGAGGTCCATCCGCCCGTGGGCTCGACTGCATTTGATTCTGCTGCCGCCTATCAGCTCCTTGCGAAATTGGCGGTGGAACGGACGCCGCCCGCGTCGTCGCCTCTTATTCGCGTGGTGGAAGCAAAAGGTGGACCGGGCCGCTGGCTCGCATCCAGTCGTGAACGAACCTCCCGTCCTGCGAAGCTCGCACACGCTCCGATCAAGAACATTGCGCGATTACTGCCTATCGAATTCGCGCGAATCGAGTTCATGGCCTTCCGCAGTTCTCTGGTCCGTTGGAGCGAACGATGCAGAGATGGTTTGTTGTACGCGGCCACCTCACCGGCTTGGCGGCTAATGAGGGCAACGCTGCTCCGTGGCCTGAGGAGGCCTCTCGATCCGATTCGGGCATGGTATTCCAGGTGGCCCGTTGGGCGGCGCGCATTTCGCTCGATGTCTGAGTCAATGGAGTGGCCACGAAGGAAGGCAGTCGTGATTCAGTGGCTCAACCAACCGTTCAATCCGATGCAGTGGCTTGTTCCGAATTCGCGCCTGTTTGAAGCGCGCCGTGGGGACAGCTACAAGAAAGTGTGATTTTAGGTGGTCGGCCTGGCAACAAAGTTGCGGATGAATCCAGCGATCTCATCGGCGGCCGTGTCCAGCGCGAAATGGCCGCCGTCCACAATGTGAATTTCAGCTTTGGGTACATCCCGGCGATAGGCTTCCGGCTCGGATGGATCGAACGAACTCTCGTACTTACCCCAGATCACCAGAAGGCGCGGCTGTTTCTCGCGCATCCATGCCTGCCACTTGGGGTAGGCGTCCACGTTGGTTCGGTAGTCGTAGAAAAGGTCGCTTTGAATATCGGCCTGACCTGGCTGGTTGAGAAAATAAAATTCGTCCATCCAGAGATCCGGGTCATGGCGTTCTACGTTGGGATCGTTGCCCGCATGGCGCGCCTTAGTGGTTTCAAGCGAAAGGAGATTTGTGCGCAGCGCACTTTCGTTGGCGGCCCGATCGGCCCAAAAGATGCGCCGCGTTCTCCAATTTTCGCCGAGGCCTGTGTTGTGCGCGACCGCGTCCTGGACGATGAGAGCCTGCGCCCGCTCCGGGTGTGCCAATATCATGCGAAAGCCCACGGGGCCGCCGTAGTCCTGCATATAGAGCGTGTAGCGCGAGAGGCCGAGCGCTTCGGTGAAGTGGCTCATAATTTCGGCGATATGATCGAAGGTATATGCGAATTTTTTCGGGTCCGGCCAGTCGCTGTGTCCAAAGCCGGGATAATCGGGCGCGATAAGATGAAAGCTATCAGAGAGCCGGGCGAAGAGCGGCTGGAACATCCGCGAGGAAGAGGGAAGTCCGTGCAAAAGTAGAAGCGTCGGGGCGTCTTTCGCGCCTGTCTCCCTGTAAAAGATCGACAGCCCATCAATTTCTATCGTCCGATAAAAGGTCGGATGTTGCATGGAACGTTCCTTTCCTCGGACTCGGGTCGGCCATTGAGCTGATTCCAACACCAGGCCGGCCTTCGGCTGCAGAGCGAAGGCTGGTGGGCCTGGAGGGAGTCGAACCCCCGACAAACGGTTTAGGAAACCGCTGCTCTATCCATCTGAGCTACAGGCCCACTAAACCTAGTTATACCGGATTGACGCGACCTTTGCACAAACAGCTAACCGGACATGTTGGTTCTAGGACCGACTTTTCCGGTAAGGCGTTGATCAGGAGTTGCTATTGAAGGTTGGCGAGGAAGCGATTCATTTCACGCAGCACGTCGGCGTCGTTTGATAAGTACACGTAATGGTCGGCGGCACGCAGCCTGACCACATGTGCCGTGGGGACGCCCTCTTCAAATGCCTTCGCCTGCCTCGTCGTCAGGGCGTCTGACGCTGCCCAAAAAGCCTTGGCAGCTTCACGCACCTTGGGGTCCGCGCTGTTAGTCATCCAGTTCGCTTGAGCGTGCGGGATGGCGAAGATCGCTAGCGCGGGCACGGGAATGTTGGCGTACTTCTTCATGCCTTGCAGCATCACCGCGTCACCGGGAAAGTCGCGTCGCTTTCCAACTCGTCCGTCCGGAGTGGCAGTGAATTGCTGTCGAAGCTCCGATTCGGGGTAAGTCAGTCCCAGGGCTCGCTTGAAGGCTTGCTGAAATGCAGCAAAGCTGGCCAAACCCGGATCGGATTCACGCGGCGGCGGAGCACTCGGCATGAGCTTCTTGGCATCTTCAAACTCCTTCCATGTGGGTCCTTTGCCGTTATCGAAGGCGTATGGATAGGCAGCTTCGAGGTATATCAGCGCAGTGACGCGGCTCGGATGGCGCGTCGCTACCGAACTCAATTCTTCTCCACCGAGGGAATGCCCCACGAGAATAGGCATCTTCAGGTTAAGCGAGTCTAGAACTGCGAGCACATCGTCGCCGAGACGGTCCGCACCATAGCCCTCCGGGGAAAAACCGGATTCGCCGAAGCCGCGCCGAGTGATGCCGTAGACATGAAAGCTAGGCGTTAGCTTGGGGGCAAAATTGTCAAACACGTGTGCGGTGTCTCCTCCGCCTGCTAGCAGCACCAGGGGCCTGCCAGAACCGCCCCAATCGAGTACTTCCAAGCGGACACTCTTCTCCACAGTCACAAATCGAGTGGTGTGAGGCGACGAATCTTTCCAAGGAGGGAGCTTTTGGGCGTGAAGCGGAACGATAAGGGCAATGAGCAGTATCGAAGCTGTTCGTCGCTTATAGCCGGGTACAGCCAAGCTCATGACTGGTGATCCTAACACCCAACGTCTGTTCGTGCTTGGTAAGTCGGATCGCCGGCACCTTGGGTACCGGGACCCACTTTTCCGCTTAGCGCTGCCAGTTCAGACGGTCGATGCAACACCCTCTAATCAGTGCTCCCGATCGTACTTTTCAGAAAAGACTGACCTTCTGGGCGACGCTCAATTAGACCTAATCAGGACGGGGTTTTCTCTGAATCGATACCCGCGAATGGATTTGGCCTCCTAAACTCAGCCAAATGAGCTTCGAACTAGTGTTGCATCGACCCATTGAGACCACCGCGTTAATCAGGCGCCAACTGTGATCATTGGTTCCGATCGGCGATTGGGTGAGCGAAACTGCCGTATTGCCAGATTAGTATCAATGGCCCGGCCAATGGCCGATATGCCGCACGAGTGAGCGTAGGCTTAGGGAATGGGAATCTCTCTGAGTGTGGTTTTGTTCATTATCCTGTTCGCACTTTTCGTATCGGGACTCCGGATTGCACGGGAGTATCAACGCGCTGTCGTATTTCGATTGGGCCGCTACAACAATCTACGCGGACCAGGTTTGTTCTGGTTGATTCCACTTGGAATTGAAAACGAAACCCGTATCGACCTGCGCGTCGTCACCAATCCTATTGAGCAACAAGAGACCATTACCCGAGACAGTGTGACCGTGAAGGTAAACGCGGTACTTTGGTTTCGGGTCAGCGACCCCAAGAAAGCCGTTCTCACAGTCGAGAATTTCCGCGCGGCTGTGCAACAGGTAGCATTGACAAGTCTGCGCAACGTAATTGGACAGCACGACCTCGACGAAGTGTTGAAGGAGCGCGATAAAATCAATGCGTTGTTGAAAAAGAATGTGCTTGAGAATACTGGCGCCTGGGGAGTAGCGGTCGAATTGCTGGAGATGAAGGACGTGGAGATTCCGCAGGATATGCAGCGAGTGATGGCGATGGAGGCCGAGGCGATGCGCGAAAAGCGCGCGCGAATCATCAAGGCCGATGCCGAACTAGAAGCGTCGCAGAAATTGGCGGACGCGGCGCAGTTGATGGTGGGAAACCCAGCCGCACTCGAATTGCGGCGTATGCAGATGGTCGCCGAGGTGGGAGCGGAGAACAACAGCACCACAGTGATCATGATGCCGGCCGATTTTGTGCATTTTGCGGGGAGCTTATCGAAGTTTCTGGAGGGAAAGACTGGAGCTTGACTCCGTTACTGTCCCTCAACTGTCATGGGCAGGTCCTCATCAATCGGGCTGACGGTTGCGCATCATGGATGAGTCGCCGATTTGTGAAACTCAAGAAAAAGAAGTCCCTCGGTGGGTTCAAATCCCTGTGGGGCTCGTTCTCGCTTTGCTGACGCTGCTTTGCGTATATGCCTCGTTGAGCCTCTTACTCGTTCCAAACGATAAAAGTCCCCTCCTCGCTTTTGCCGCGGGATTCGTCCTAGTGCTCGCTTGTGTCTGGGTGCTTGAAAAGTGCTTTCGTTTGCTAACTGGCCGCAAGAATCGAGGCGGCCTGATGTCTCCGAACAGGCTGCGAGTCGTGTCATTGTTCTTTCTCGTTCTACCGGTCGCAGGCTTATTTACGGGCTATTATCGGACGATGGGTCCGGTGGCGATATTTCAAGCGGTGATGTATTTCTTCGGCTTTAGGGGGCTTCGTGCGTTGGCTCGAAAGCGAGAGACTATCAGCATGTCAAACGAACAAAACAAAGCCTGATTGGCGTTTAGTTAGTTCAAGTCCTGATAAGTCGTGCCAGTTCAGACGGTCGATGCAACACCCTCTAATCAGTGCTCCCGATGGTACTTTTCAGGAAAGACTGACCTTCTGGGCGACGCTCAATTAGACCTAATCAGGACGGGGTTTTCTCTGAATCGATACCCGCGAATGGATTTGGCCTCTTAAACTCAGCCAAATGAGCTTCGAACTAGTGTTGCATCGACCCATTGAATTCACCGCCTTAATCAGGCGCTGAGAATCCCTGGCCGAGAAACGGTCTCTGGCATTTCGGGGGTGCCTCCGACATGTCGGGGACTAGAAAACACTAGCGCCCTTCCAAGTTTCGCTCTGAACTCCGCAAGACGATGGAATCGGGGACCTTACGGTCATTCTGCCCGTTTCCTCCTGTTTGGTAGCCGCTGTGCATCCAGCCACGAGGAGAGGGAGAAGAAGAGATGAATATTTCGAGTGCACTGGGAATGATGTCAATCGGCACGATGCTGCTTGCTGCTTCAACATTTGCCGCCGATCACGTTCGCGGGCAGGTGCTGGGCGGTAACGCGCCTGTCGCGAATTCAACGGTAGCCTTATGGGAAGCCAACTCCAAGGCGCCCAAAAAACTGGCGGAAGCAAAAACGAATGAGCAGGGGCAATTCGAGATTCGCTCCACGGAGACGCGGGGCCCTGACTCCATATTGTACCTTGTGGCCACCGGTGGAACTCCGAAGGCTGAAAAGGGTGGTGATGACAATCCCGCCATCGTTCTCCTCGTCGTGCTTGGCAACAATCCACCCGAAAAAGTCACGGTTAACGAATTCACGACGGTGGCATCGGTTTGGACAAACGCGCAATTCCTGGACGGCACCGCATTGCAGGGTTACGCTTTGGGTCTTCGCATAGCCGCGGGCAATGTGCCCAACTTCGTTGATCTGGAAACGGGCGGATGGGGAAGTGCGATTCAAGACCCTCTCAACAGTGGCCAAACTCCGACAATGGCCAACTTCGCCACTTTGGCCGACCTGCTGGCAGGCTGCGTTACGCTCGTGAGGTCCGATGCGTGCAGCAGTCTCTTCGCTGCCGCGACATCGCCGACTGGCGCCTCGCCGAAGGATACGCTGGCGGCAGCCGAGTCCATCGCCCGTTACCCATCGTATCAACCCGAGAAACTCTTCGGTTTGCTGAATTACCTGTATCCGATCCCACAGAGCAAGAACATGCGCCCGGTGCCTTATATGCCGTATCTCAACGACGCGCCCAGCGCGTGGGTCCTCCCGCTCAAGTTTGACGGCGGCGGGTATCGCGCGGGTGGCAAGGCGATGTTCGACAGCGAAGGTAACCTCTGGGTCGGCGACAACTTCACGGTCGGTTGGCAGGGACAGGACTCGTTGTGGCAAGGGAATGCAACCAAGTTCGCCCCCGATGGCCGTCCGCTCTCGCCAATCACCACAGGTTTCACCGGTGGCGGAATGGAAGGGGGCACTTTCGGTGCTGCAGTCGATGCCAAAGACAATGCCTGGTTCACCACCTATGGCGGCAAGTCAATCGCGGTGTTCGACAAGAACGGCGAGCCTCTCACGCCTCCAGAAGGCATCAATTTCAATGGCCAGCTCGGCCTAATGCAGGGCGTTATCGTGGCGCCAAATGGTGATGTTTGGGCGGTGGGGATCTCAAAAAACCAACTCGTCTATTTCCCCAAAGGCGATATCACGAAGGGGCGGATTGTTTGCGAAGGTGATAACGCGGAGCCGTGCAAGTCGCTCAAGGCGCCATTTCATCTAGCTATCGACCAACAGGATCGAATCTGGGTATCCAATGGTGGCATCGACCACATTACGCGCTTCTCGGCAGCCGATCCGAGCAAAGTGGAAACTTTCAAGTCAGGATTCAGCACCAGTGGTCTTGGCATCGACAGCCTGGGGAACGTCTGGGTCACAAACCGGTTCGGCAGTGGGCTACTGGGCATGGCCCATCTCGTCGATATGGGGGCACATCTAAAGGCCGAGGGATTCACGTCGGCGATGGACTACCTTACAAAGACTATGTCCAAACAACAAGGAGGGAAGGATGGTGGCAGCGTCATGCTGTTGCGTCCGGACGGGACCCAATATCCTGGCTCGCCATTCACGGGCGGCGGGCTTCCAGGCCCTTGGGCTGTTGCCGTAGATGGCAACGACAATATTTGGATATCGAACTTCGCGATGCCTAGCAGTCCGATCGTGGAACTCTGTGGCGTACGCACCGAAAATTGCCCGCCGGGAATGAAAACGGGCCAACAGATCTCACCGCCAGGGGGTTACACAGGAGGAGGTCTGCAGATGCTGACCGATATCGCCGTCGATCCGGCAGGTAATGTATGGGCGATGAACAACTGGCAGGATATAGACAGCTGTATCGGTAAGCCCAGCGAGGCGCTTTCTACCCGCTGCGGCGGTCAAGGTGTCGTGATCTTCTACGGAATGGCAAAGCCTGTGCACGCGCCGCAAATTGGCCCAGCGCGGCAGCCCTAGAAGAATTGCTAATGGTTATGGGCGAGTGTGGGACGACTGATTCTAAGTCGCCGCAGGCCCAGATTGAATGGACACCAGATGAAACGCTTCTTCGATCTTACGTTCAGGCCGTTTTTTGTCATCACCGGGCTTGGAACGGCTTCCGCAGGCCTCTACGCCTTTTGGCCTCGGTGGACGGCGGAAACCATCGGGAAAATTCCGTTCGCCCCGGACTACACGATCATAACCCAGCACTGGGGCATCATGGTGGGCCTCATGGGCGTCTTCATGGTCGTCGCCGCATTTAAAGATGAATGGCGGAAGCCGATTCTCGTCTACAGCCTATTTGAAAAAGCCTTCATGGTTTATCTGGTTGTGGCAAACGGGAACTTCTCCTACTCACAGGGGTTCAAGGTCGGTGCAGCGATGGATGCCACAGTCGTTCTGTACACGATCGTTTATTTCTTAGTATTCGGCTTCGCATAGTAGCGCCCGGGCTGCGCGACAGCCTTCGCAGAAAAGTTGTCAACTCCTGATTAGTCGGATAAGCGGACAAAGGGCTTCTAGTACCGTGTAAGCATTCTTGTGCACATTCGGCTCGCACAAATGGCACAACTACAGCAGTTTTGCGCAATCGCCTACCGTCTAAATTGACTGAAAACGAACACCAGTATTTGAAGCTTGCTCTTCAGGAAACCGCTGCTCTCTCCATCTGAGCTACAGGCCCACTAGACCTACTTATAACGGATTCAAGCGGCCTTTGCACAGGCGGCTAACCCGTTCAGACTGTCGCGCAGCACCCTCTAATCAGTGCTTCCGGTCGTACTTCTCGGAAAAGACTGATTTTCTGGGCTGCACTCAATTAGACTTAATCGGGACGGGGCTTTCTTTGAATCGGCATCCGCGGGCGGATTTGGCCTGTTCAACTCGGCCAGATGGACTTCGAACTGGTGGCCGGTCGGGGGTTTGGCGGCGGCGTCGCTCACAAATCTAGTAGCCCCTAGAAGGAGCGAGCGACTACGAGGACGGGGTAGCAGGCCGCGCGGCCCGGTACAACAGAAAGGGCCGCCCTGAAGGGGCAGCCCTTTTGCCATCCGCGCTAGCTCAATCTGCGCTAAGGGAACGGATTCACCACCCCGGCAAGATCTGAAAGGCACCGTTCCCTTATTACAGCGCGCTAAAGCACTTACTTGGCGATCGGCGAGGGACGTGGGCCGGCGCTGAGTGCCACTTTCTTTTCAAGCTTCTTGGCTCCGAGCGTCTTTCCCTTTTTCGTTGGCTTTGCCATGATCTTTTTCCTCCAGAAAGTTTGTGTTCCTTACTTCGCTGCCATGAAGTGCAATTGTCGCGCCAAACCCAAACGGGGTGCACGCCTGTAATTTCCTACTGCAATCACAGGAGTTAAGGCGGCTTGACGACCGCCCGGGCAGGAACCGACGCTCGTCGCTGTTGATTTTTCAATGACACTGTTGAATAATTAAACAGACGGGAGCCTTAGACCCCACGGAGAAAGGGTGGAAGCCACTTCCCGTGGTACTAGAACTACCCCAATCGTTGAAAATAACGTCCTGTCGCACTCTTGGATGCCGTCGGAAGCGCAACTTCTTGGCCCCGCAGGGGTTCTACCGACCTTCCACCCTCAAATTCGAGTCGCCCGCGGCGCAGATCCGAACTGGTAAGGCGCTCAGCGCCCAGATCCAACCGGTTGTCTTTCCAGCGCGCCCAGTCCGGGAACCGTTGGGTGCAGGCCGACATGCAAACCTTACAGACCGAACGCAATCCAAAACAAAACGGAACAACCTAAGCTCGCGTATGCAAAACCGCTAGAGATTTGCTCCTTAGTCATCGGGAGGACCGGTTTTTTTCGCGCTCATCGCGCCGCGCGTGGAGAAAAATAGCGCAGCGCAGAAGCCGAGTCCTGAATTATCGGATTACGGGACAATTGGCTTCTAGTACCCTGTGCACATTCGACCCGCATCAACGGCCCAACCACGGCAGATGTGCACAAAGACCCACCGACTAGAGTACTGAAAAAAAACCGCGATTCGAAGCTTGGTTTCCAGGAAACCGCTGCTCTACCCATCTGAGCTTCAGGCCCGCAGGCACATTCTAGCAGAGCCTTTGGCGGACGGTGCCGTCGGAGTAGCCGATATGGAAACGCCGTCCGGCAAACTTTTGACCCGGCCCTCACCTAAATATTACCTTTGAAACTGGCATGCGAGGACCGGTGCCCCCCTTTCACATGAGTACAAACCAGATTCCTCTCCCCGATGTAGGGGTCGAAGAGCGCGCGAAAGAGATACGGAGCAACCTCCGGAAAATCGGCCGCTACAACTGGTCACTGTGGTTCCTGGCTGTGGTGATCGCTCTCGCGCTGACGTTCGCAATCGCCACGCTTTCGATGGCGGTGATCTTCGATGCGCACGACCCGTTTTATCACTTCCGCCTGAGCCAGGCTGTTCGCGGCCTCGTTGGCATGGTCCTGCTCTTCAGCGTGTACACGCTGTACCAACAATTCCAGCTCATGAGGACGCGCCGCCGGCTCGCGGAGCAGGTGCAAATCTCAACCGAACAGCACATGCTGGCCGAATCGTACCTCAAGCTGGCCATGCTCGATCCGCTGACCGGGCTGCACAACAGGCGTTACGCGCAGGACCGGCTGGTCGCGGACATTGCGCGAGCGCAACGTCACAAGAGTTCTCTCACGGTTCTGATGGTGGATTTGGATGAGTTGAAGCGGATCAACGATAACTGGGGCCATGCGGCCGGGGATCTGGTGCTGAAGACGTTTGGCGACCGCCTCAGCAAAGCGATTCGCGGATCGGATTTGGCCGCGCGAGTCGGTGGCGACGAGTTTGTGGTGTTGCTGCCAGAATGCGATCCGCACCAGGTTCAGCTCGTTCTCGACCGTTTGTCTGGGCTGGAAGTTCAGGTTGAAGCGCAGAAAATCCCGTTTCGCTTCTCCGCCGGCTGGACGGACTACCGGTTCGGTGAAACACCAGAACAATTTCTCGAGCGCGCGGACCACGCACTGTACGTCGAAAAGCAGAGCCGGAAAAATCAGGCAGTTCCTGTCGCGTAAGAAAAACCCAACAAAGCATCCGGACATCGCGGGCGTGAAGTAATAACGTGCGCAGTACTTTCGAAGCCAGGCACTCGCTTAAAGGCTGGATCTCGCCAAGTACGTTTGCCGGGCATGGCATGCCATACCCCTACGGAATCGTGTGAGATCGAATCGGTCGGTGCAGCGGCGCTAGTGGTGCGCGGGCGGAGTTTCTTTTTGCCGGTGGTAGGTGATTTCGGTTACTTGCAAGTCGCCCTTTTCCGGAACGACCTCCGAGCGCGAAACATATGTGTCGGCGTCAACGCGTGTAATGATTGTGCGCTTGGGTTGGCCGTCGAGCGAATTTTCGAAGACGATGGATTTAGCGTCGGCGCTGGCGAGGTTCAAAACGGTCGGGCCGGGTTTTTCCCAAGCCACCAGCGAAGGCGTGAAGTGCCGCAAGTGGAATTTAATTCCTCCGGGTTCTTCCACGACAGTAAATAATTCCAGCACGAGCGTCTTGTCGTTCTCGGCGAGCTGGAACGTGCCCATCATTACACCAGCTTTGGGCGCGGTCCAAACCTGCTGTGCGACTCGCGGTCCCCAGGAGCCCTGCCATCGTCCCGCGAGCCATGCAAAATCCGCGAGCGCAACTTTCGGAGCTGGCTCGGTGTTTGAAACATCCTCGGACGCAGACGCTGCGGCGCTGCCGGCAGGGGAAGCTAACGCGGATTGCGTGCCTGCGCCGGTCGGTTGTTGGGCGAGGGTCGCCAGCGGCATCGTCGCCGACACAAGCAGAGTAAGCGAAACGAATCGAATGGTTTGGAGGATGGTCATGCGAACCAGGGGCTGGGTCCGAATCGCGGATTTCCCCTCCATCTATATTAATACAGAACCGGGTCATCGCCGCGTGCGTCTTAATAATCGGGACTGGCGGCCGGGAACGGGCCGCGGGGGAAAACTTTGACGCCTTCATGCGGCTGTACGATAATGAACGTCCGTCGCTTGCAAATGAAAACAGTCCTCAGCGCCACGATTCTAGGGATCTTCTTCTGCGCGCAAACGGCGCCGGCGCAGTCTTCCACTCAGGCGTCCCCTCAAGCTGCCACCTCGGCGAACCCCTTGACTGATACTTCCCACGCGGACGCGTATTACTACTTCACGATGGGCCATCTTCAGGAGCAGCAGTACGAGATGAACAGCAACGCCGATATGGCGACGGAATCCATCGAGTCGTACAAGAAAGCGCTGGCGATCGAACCGGATTCCGCTGTGATCATGGAGCGCCTCGCGGAAATCTATGCGAAGTCGCAGCGAATTCGGGACGCGGTACTCGAGGCCCAGGAAGCGCTGAAAATTGATCCGGATAATTTGGACGCGCACAGGTTGCTGGCGCGCATCTACGTCCGGACGCTCGGCGACATGAGCGCGGGCGAAGTCCAGCAGGAAAATCTGACCAAGGCTGTTGACCAGTTTCAGGCAATCCTGAAGACAGACCCGAACGATACTTATTCGTTGCTATGGCTCGCGCGCCTCTACCGCTTTCAGAACCAGCACGCCGAGGCGGAGAAGGTACTGCGCCGGATTCTTGCGCACGACTCTGACAACGGGCCAGGGCTCGAGCAGTTGAGCCAACTCTTGATTGACGAGGGGCGTTCGCAGGAAGCGATCGAGCTGCTGACGCGCGCGGCCGGCGATTCAGCCTCGCCTGACATTTACGACCTGCTGGGTGACGCTTATGCGCAGGCGAAGGATTATCCCAAGGCGGAGCAGGCGTACAAACAAGCAGTTGATGGGGATCCGGACGATCCGGGGCATCGTCACGGACTCGCGCAAGTGCTGCTTTCCGAGGATAAATACGCGGAAGCTCTCGATCAATTCAACAAGCTTTCGGAGCTGGAGCCCGGCACATCGGAAAATTTTCTGCGGGCCGCGCAGCTCTACCGGCGACTGGGAGAATTCGAGCAGGCCGAAGCAAGCCTCGCGCGCGCGAAGCAGCTCGCTCCCGGTAGCCTGGAGATTCTCTACAACGAAGCGTTGCTGGACGAGGATCAAGGACACTACGACGAAGCGGTCAAAGTGCTGACCGACGCTATCGCCGGCATCAAGAGCCAGACTGGCGGCGACGGAAATGCCAGCGCGCTGGCGATCCTTTACGAACAGCTTGGCCACGCTTACAAGGAGCAGCACAATTATCCGGCCGCGTTACAGGCGTTCGAGGAGTTGGGGAAGCTCAATCCTGATTCCGAAAAACGCGCGACGATGCTGCTCATCGAAACCTACCGCGACAACCACGACCTCGACCGCGCGATCGCAGAAGCCAAGAAGGCGCTTGATGAATCTCCCGATTCTCCGGACATGACGATTACGCTGGCGATGCTTTACGGCGAAAAAGGCGACACCGCCGCGGGCACGCAGCTGCTTCAAGGCCTGCTGAAAGGGAACGATTCTGATTTGGAGGTCTATCTCAACATCGCGCAAGTCGAGTCGCGCGGCAAGAAATATGCGGACGCAGAGCAATCCGCCCAGAAGGCCGAACAGATCGCACACGAACCCGCCGGCAAGGAATCCGTGTGGTTCGTTATGGGCGCGATTTACGAGCGGCAGAAAAAATTCGACGATGCAGAGCAGGAGTTTCGCAAGGTGCTGGACGCGGATCCCAACAACGGCCCGGTGCTTAATTATTACGGATACATGCTGGCCGATCGCGGCATTCGCGTTGATGAAGCTACCTCGCTGATCCAGCGCGCCCTGAAACAGGAACCCAATAACGGCGCCTACCTTGATAGCCTAGGCTGGGCTTACTACAAGCAGAACAAGCTCGTCGAAGCCGAAGAGAATTTGCGGAAAGCCATTGAGCGCGAAGGCAACGATCCGACGATTTTGGGCCACCTCGCGGATGTCTATCTGAAGCTCGGGCAAAACGAGCGCGCCGCTGAATTGTTCGAACGTTCGCTCGCGGCTTGGCAGATGGCATCGCCTGCGGATTACGAGGCCGATAAAGTCACCGCGATTGAAGCGCAATTGAAGACTTTGAAGCGGCACCTCGCGCAGAAAACTCCTGCGGAAGCCGCCAAACCGCAGTAAGCTCCCCGCTATGTCCGTTGCGAAAAACTCCAGAGGGAAGAAATCGCTGCGCGTTCGCGCGTTCGCAAAAATCAACCTTTCGCTTCAGGTGCTCGGCAAGCGTCCGGATGATTACCACGAGCTGCGCACGATCTTTCAGACCATCTCTCTGCACGACACCTTGGAACTCTCAATCACGCCCGGCTCGGGGGGATTCGAAATTGGCATGACGTGTAACGACCACGCGCTGCTGGGAGCGGGCAATCTTGTGGTGCGCGCGATCGAAGCCATTGGCCCCGAAATCGGTTTTCACGGCAGCGTGGGAGTGCACCTGGAAAAGAAGACTCCCGTGGCGCGCGGCCTTGGGGGCGGTTCGAGCGATGCAGCAGCGGCGTTGATCGGCATGCTGCGCTTGACCGGATCGGAACTGCCGCTGCCGAGGCTGATGGAGATTGCAGCAGGTCTCGGCGCGGATGTGCCATTTTTTCTGTTCGGAGGGCGGGCGCTGGCCGTGAATCGAGGCGACGAAATTTATCCGCTGGAAGACGGGCCGAAGCAAACCATCGTGGTGGTCTCGCCGAAGAACATCGGCGTGAGCACGAAAGACGCCTATCAGTGGCTTTCGGCGGAATTGACAAGTCTAGCGAAACCCAATAGAATTTGGGGGTTCTGCGCTCTGTGCTGGAGCCGGCAGGAGACGGTCTCGAATGATTTCGAGGGGCCTGTTTTCAGCCGCCATCCGCGACTCCGAGAAATTCGGGACGGATTGCTCAAGCGAGGAGCCGCGAATGCCGCGCTGGCGGGTAGCGGGTCGGCGGTGTTTGGAGTATTCCAAAACCCAGCGCGTGCGCGTCGAGCCGCTCGAGCGTTTCCGGAAGATTCGGTTTTCGTCGTAGAAACCCTATCCAGGGAAAAGTATGGCCGAGCCATGGGCTGGAATGCGGCCGGCTGAGGAAAATTCTTGCTTACAGACAGGTGTAAGGTTTTCTGCGGAACGGCGAATCCCGCCCTGGCGGATTCGATTTGCGCGTATTTGGGCGTTCCGCGCGGCAGAGCCGAACATGGTCATTTTTCCGACGGCGAATCGCGCTATCAGATTCTGGAAAACGTGCGCGGCGCGGATGTTTTCGTCGTGCAGCCGTGCTGCAGCCCGGTAAATCATCACCTGATGCAGCTGCTGCTGATGATTGACGCGTTCAAGCGTGCGTCGGCATGGCGGATTACGGCGGTGATTCCGTATTACCCGTACGCGAGGCAGGACCGCAAGGATCGCCCGCGCGTGGCGATCTCGGCAAAGCTGGTTGCGGATCTGCTGGAGACGGCTGGCGCGAGCCGCGTGCTTTCGCTCGATCTGCATGCGCCGCAGATTCAGGGATATTTCAATATTCCGGTGGACCATTTGTATGGCGCGCCGGTGATGGTTGAATATTTTCAGAAGAAAAAGCTCGGGCCCGTCACGGTGGTATCGCCCGATGCAGGCGGCGTCGAGCGCGCGCGGCTGTTCGCAAAAAGAATGGACGCTCCGCTAGCTATCGTGGACAAGCGGCGGATTGACGTGAACGTGAGCGAAGTGATGAACCTGATCGGCGACGTGTCCGGGCGTCCGGCGCTGGTGATTGACGACATCATTGACACGGCCGGCACGCTGGTAAAGACGGCCGAAGCACTGCTGGAAAATGGCGCGACGAAGGTGTTTGCGGCTTCCACGCATGCGGTGCTCTCCGGGCCGGCGGTCGAGCGGTTGACGAAGTCCGCGATTGAGGAAGTGGTGGTTACCGATTCGGTTCCGCTCAGCGCGGAGGCGGCGATGCTGCCGAAGATCAAGGTGTTGAGCGTGGCGCCGCTGCTGGCGCGGGGCATTCAGTCTATTCACGAAGAGACTTCGATCAGCGAACTTTTTATTTGACGCTGCGTGACGAGATCTCCTGAAGGCTGGGAACAAGGGAAGGACAAGGTACACATGGAGACGTTTACAGTCGAAGGACAAATCCGCGAAGGACGCGGGAAGGGCCCCGCGCGCCGAACGCGCATGACCGGAATGGTTCCGGCGGTGCTCTATGGCGCGCGCAAGGAATCCATTTCGCTCGCGGTGAACGCAAAGCAAGTGGCGCGAATTCTGCGCTCCGAGACCGGTCACAACACGATTTTCAGCGTGAAAGTCGCTGGCGGCGGCGAAGAAAAAGCCATGCTGAAGGATTGGCAGGTTGATCCGGTCAGCAACGCGCTGCTGCACGTGGATCTGCTGCGCATCGCGATGGACGTGAAGATGCGCGTTCGCGTGCCGGTGCACACTTTTGGCGAGCCGCAGGGCGTGAAGATGCAGGGCGGCGTGTTCGAAACTGTGACGCGCGAAGTCGAGATCGAGTGCCTGCCGGGCGACATCCCGGAGGAATACCGGATGGACGTCAGCGAGTTCCTGATCGGCAAGCAACTGCGCGCGGGCGATCTGCCGATTGACCCTGCGAAGATCAAGCTGCTCACCGATCCGGCGCGCGTGCTGGCTCACGTCGTGATGCTCAAGAAGGAAGAAGAGCCGGTGGCGGAAGCGGCGGTAGCGGCGGAGGCTGCTCCGGCCGAGCCCGAGGTCATCAAGAAGGGCAAGAAGGAAACCGAAGACGGCGAAGCCGAAGGCGCTGCCGAAGCCGCACCGAAAGCGGCCGAAAAGAAGGGCAAGGAGAAGTAGCCGCAACGTCGCGGTCTGGCGCCAGGCGGCTGTATCGAGCGCGCCCATGCGCTTCGCGGAGCGCGATAGATGAAATTGATCGTCGGCCTTGGCAATCCGGGTCCCGATTACGAGTGGACGCCGCATAACCTGGGCTTCCTGGCGGTGGATGCACTGGCGGGGCGAGCGGGAATCCGGGTCACGCGGCCGGAATCGAAAGCGCTCGTGGGTCTCGGCAAAGTGGCGGGGCACGAAGTGGTCCTGGCCAAGCCGCAGACGATGATGAATCTGAGCGGCGTGTCTGTGCGAATGCTGCTGGAGCGATACGAGGGCGCGCCGGCCGATATGATTGTGCTGATTGACGAAGCCGATCTGCCGTGGGGGATGTTGCGAATTCGAGACAAGGGTCGCAACAGCACGCACAATGGTTTGAAGTCGATCATCAGCGCGCTGGGCACCGACGAATTTGTTCGCGTTCGGATGGGAGTGCAGCCCGAGAAATTGTGGGGCGATCGCAGGGAGTATGTGCTCCGCGAGATGGGCCGCGAGGAACGCAAGATCGCGGAAGATGTGCTGATTGATGCGGTGAGCGCGGTGGAAATGATTTTGACCGAGGGTGCGGAAAAAGCGATGTCGCGGTACAACCGCAAGGCGTCGCCCGCGGATGAAAGTTTGGAGTAGCGAATTGGTTGCTGCTGTATAGCAGGCAAGGAATCGAGAGGACACATGGAAGAGCGTCAGTACGAAGTGATTTTTATCTGCCGGCCGGATACGCCCGAGGCGGACGTGGACAAAGTGATCGCGACGATCGAGCACACGGTCACCGAGAAGGGCGCCAAGATCGAGAAGACGGAGAAGTGGGGCCGGAAGCGCATGGCCTACCGCGTCCAGCGGCTGCGCGAAGGTTTTTACGTGTTCATGGTGGTGCGGTCGAGCCAGGGCGAAGTGGTCAAGGAACTCGAGCGCCGGCTGAAGGTCGCCGATCCGGTGATGAAATACATCACCGTGCGCGTGGACGAAGAATTGAAGCGGCAGGAAAAATTGAAGCGCCATCGCGACAAGCGCGCAGCGCGGCGCCCGCGCAAGACCGTTCCGTCGGCGGTTCACGGCGGCCAGCGGCTGCTCCGGCAGCAGCGGGCGGCAGTGAACCGGCCGCCTCAGCATCTTAAGATTCAGGATCAGGGAGAACACGAATGGCAGATGATCAAGCACCGCGTCCACCGGCTCCGCCGGCGGCGCCAGCAGGACCTTCGGGCCGCCATCGGGCGGACATCCGGACCGCCCTCGGCGGCGGACACTCGGGACCACCGGGACGTTTCGGCGGCCCGGGCGGACCGCGTCCGCAGGGTGGACCTGGAGGCCCAGGCGGACGTCCGGGCGGTCCAGCGAAGCGCGGCAAGCGGAATTTCGTCCGCAAAAAGAAAGTTTGCCGCTTCTGCGTGGATAAGTCCGACTACATTGACTACAAGCGGGCCGAAATCCTGGCGCCGTTCCTGCAGGAGCGGGGGAAAATTCTTCCGCGCCGCATGACCGGAACCTGCTCGCGCCACCAGCGCTGGCTCACCGTGGCCATCAAGCGGGCGCAGAACATCGCGCTGCTGCCATTCGCCGCGGAACTGTAACGAGACACATTGATCGGATGAGAGGCTAAGGCATATGCAAATTATCTTGCAGGAAGACCTCGAAAAGCTCGGCACGCGCGGACAGCTGGTGGAAGTGGCCGAAGGCTACGCTCGGAACTTTCTATTGCCGCGGAAGCTCGCACTGGAAGCCAGCGCGGGGAATATGAAGCGGCTCGAGAAAATGCGCGCCAACTTCGCGAAAAAGGAAGCCTCGGAAAAAGGCGAAGCGACGACGCTCGCCGGACTCCTCGCCGGGGTGTCGCTCGAAATGTCGCGCAAGGCTGGAGACAGCGATCAGCTTTTCGGCTCTGTAACCAACGCCGATATTTCCGACGCGCTGGCCGCCAAGGGTTTTACGGTGGACAAGCGCAAGATCACGCTCGCCGAGCCGATCAAGGTGGTTGGCGAGTACGAAATTCCCGTGAAGCTTCATCGCGAAGTTACGGCCAGCGTGAAGCTGACGGTCAAGAAAGAAGAGTAGTTCCTTTTTTGCGCCTGCGTGGCGGCGCGAATGCGTCGTCAGTCACTGTGGCAACATCCCCGAGATATCTGCATTGAGGGACGACAATGCGATGGACCTGGGACGCGTTTCTCTTCATAGCGATGGCGCTGACCGCTTTTGGAGGTCTTCCCTACGCGTGGATCAAGTGGCGCCGCGAAATCTCCAAGACGGAAATCTCAAGTTGGCGTCGGGCGATAGCAAATGTAGGATTTCTCGCCGTCGGTGTGCAGGCCCTCGTGTTTCTTGCATTTTGGACCCGCATTAGCGGCGACTACGTGCTTTTCGGACAATGGGCGCGTTGGGTGTTTTCGACGTTTGCGGTTGCGGTGCCCCTTGTGCTCGCCGGAAGGGGCGCGTCTCGATGGTGGCTCCTTTCATCGTCCACTCTCCTATTCGTGATGTGCTTCTTCATGACGCTGAGTGCTTGAAGTGCATTGAACGGGACTGCCTCGAGTGCTCTCTCGAGCTCGGAAGTTCATACGGCCGCACGGAATCGAAGATTTCCACTTTTCCGAAATAGTCCACAGGCGCATGTCATTGACCGCAGCGCACCAAGTAAGCAGACTCGTGTCCGCTCGGGCGAATCCGGCCAGCAATTGAGAATCGAAAAAGCGCGCGAGGCGCTGAAAACTGCCACTTGCGCGGAACTTCAGGCTAGACGAAGATAAGGCGAATTCAGAAAATGGCTACCGATACCACACTCGAACGTCCGCTTCCGCACAATATTGAAGCCGAGCGCAGCATCCTCGGCGCTGTTCTGCTCGACAATCACGCGCTGAACGCCGCCGTGCAGGTCCTGCGCTCGGAAGATTTCTTTCTTCAGCAGCATCGTCACATTTTCGATCGCATGGTGCACCTCGGTGAGAAGCAGCAGGTCCTCGACGGTCAGGGCATTGATCTGATCACGCTGATGGAAGATCTGACGCGCACGGGCGAGCTCGAAGCCGCGGGCGGCGTGGCGTATCTTTCGATGCTCGCGGACGGATTGCCGCGCGTGACGAACGTGGATCATTACGCGCGCATCGTGAAGGAAAAGGCAATCCTGCGGAGCCTGATTCATTCCGCAGCCGTGATTCAGGAGCAGGCACTGGCGGCGGGCGACGACGCCGACGTGATTCTGGATCGCGCGGAATCGTCCATTTTCCAATTGGCGGAAGATCGTGTGAAGGCCGGACTGGTCGGCGTCAAGGATTTGGTGAAGGACGGCTTCGAGCGCCTCGAAAAGATTTTCAGCGAGGGCAGACGGATCACCGGACTCGCCACCGGCTACCCCGGTCTCGACAACGAAACCGCCGGGATGCAGCCTTCCGAACTGATCATCCTTGCGGCACGCCCTTCGATGGGGAAAACGGCGCTCGCGCTGAACATCGCCGAGAACGTGGCGCTGCGGCAGCGCCAGCCCGTGGCTGTGTTCAGCCTGGAAATGTCCAAGGAGTCGCTGCTGCTGCGCCTGCTTGCGTCGCACGCGCGCGTGGACGCGCACAAATTCCGCACCGGCCACATGAATCGCGACGACTGGACCAAAGTGACCGCGTCGCTCGCGGAGCTGGGCGACGCTCCGATCTGGATTGACGATTCCGCGTCTTCGACCGTGCTCGAAATGGGCGCGAAGGCGCGGCGGTTGAAGCGCGACCGCGGCCTTTCACTCGTGATCGTGGACTACATTCAGCTCGTCGTCCCCAGCACGAACCGGCGCAACGCCAACCGGCAGGAGGAAGTGTCGAGCATTTCGCGCTCGCTGAAGGCGCTTGCGAAAGAACTGAAAGTTCCCGTGGTAGTGCTCAGCCAGCTGACGCGCGCGCCCGAACGCGAAGACCGCAAGCCGCAGCTTTCCGATTTGCGCGAATCGGGCGCCATCGAACAGGATGCGGACGTGGTGATGTTCATCAACCGCCCAAATTTCTACAAGACCGACATTCCCGAAGAGGAGCGAGCCAAGGCCGAACTGATCATCGCCAAGCAACGCAACGGTCCCACGGGCAGCCTCAATTTCGTGTTCCTCAGCCGTCACACGCGCTTTGAGGAAGCTGCGCCCGACGCCTGGAGCAGCAGGGGCGAGGAGTAGTCGGAGCGCGTCGTCTGGCAGCCACAACTGTGTCTTGTCAGCCGCGCCGGAGTGCAGCAGCATCCCGATAGGCTAATCCCAGATACAGCCTCCAACTCCTGTGTTGTCCGTGGTCTGCGCCCAGGTGCCGGCGCACAACGGCGACTGGCACCTTGTCTGCAACCATACGACTGCCCTGTTTACCTAAACGGTGCGAGGCGGTTCACGGACTTGGATTTGCGTCGCCCCGGCGGGGTAGAGTCTGGCATCCTAAATGAACATGACGAAGGGAATACGAGTGTTGGGACGGCCAGTCTGGGCGGAGGTTTCGCTCAAGGCGATCGCGCGAAATCTGCGCACGATTCGCCGCCACATTGGACCGAAGCCGCAGATTTTGGCGGTCGTCAAGTCGAATGCCTATGGCCTGGGCGCGGTGCCGGTCGCGAAGGCGCTGCAGAAGGCTGGCGCGGAACGCTTCGGCGTCACCTGCGCGAATGAAGGCATCGAGCTTCGCGAATCTGGCATTCGAAAACCGATTCTGGTGCTCACGGGATTCTGGCCGGGGGAAGAGAAGCGGTTCATCGCGAATCGCCTGACGCCCAGCGTCACGCGCTTGGAAGACGTGCATGGTCTCGAGCGCGCGGCGAAATCGGCTCGCGTAAAATCCCGCCTGCGATTTCATCTGAAGATCAATACGGGCATGAACCGCCTGGGGCTGTTGCCGTCCGAACTCGACGCATTCGCGAGCGCGCTGGCGGATAGCCGGCATATCGAACTCGAAGGCACGTTCACGCACTTCGCTTCGGCCGAAGACTTTAGCGCGCGCCAGACCGACGAGCAGGAAGAAACCTTTCGCCAGTGCCTCAACCGGTTGCGCGCGCTCGGAATTTCGCCGGGAATCGTGCACATGGCAAACAGCGGCGCGATTTGCGCGCGGCCGAGCACGTGGGCCGATATGGTCCGGCCCGGCGCGATCATCTACGGCTACTATCAATCGTTCGACCCGCCTCAGAAGGGGCAGGAGATCAGGGACCGGTTGCCGGTCGAGCCAAGTCTTTCGCTGCGCGCTCGCATCATCACGATACGAGATCTGCCGGCGGGGCAGCCGGTGGGTTATGGCGCGCGCTTCGTCACGGAACGGCCCTCGCGCATCGCGGTGATCAACGCGGGCTATGCCGATGGAATTCTGCGCCAGCGGACCAATCGAGGATGCGCGCTCCTGCGCGGACGCCGCGTGCCGCTGGTGGGCGCGATCTCCATGGATTTAACGACGCTGGACGTGACCGGTGTGCCGGACGCGTCCCTCGGCGACATCGTTACCCTCTACGGCCGCGACGGGAACGCCGAAATCAAGGTATCTGATGTGGCCGCTGAGATCGGTACGGTCACCTCGGATCTTCTTTGCGCGCTAGGCCGCCGAGTTCCGCGCTACTACGTCTAGTTGCAAAGTCTCCAAACCCTAACCCTCTTGCGTTGACTCCCGCTTTGCCCACGGTGGTATACTGAGCTTTATTATTTAGCTTTTCTTTATATACCCGGCCCCATTCATATCCGGCTTCGACGGAAGACTTTCTTACAGCCGGCAAGAGAAATAGTTGGGTCCACGCTGACTCATATTTTTATACGTTATACAGGGTGCAACCATGGCAAAGCCTTCGAACCTGCCCGGCCGGAATCCGGCTGGCGCGCAACTAGATCAAACTTTCGCCCGACCTTCCACAGTCGCCCGATCGCCGCAGGAAAGACCCGGTTCATTTTGGGACATGCTGGCGCTCAAGATCGTGTTCACCGCGGTCTGCGTGGTGGTGGGGTACCATTTCCGACCCTTCAGCATTTCCACAGTGGCGGGAGCCGCCGCGGGCCTGTTTTTCGCGTTCGCCGTCATCTTCTTCGAGACTCGCTTGCAGAGGATCAGCCTTCGTCGGCTTATGGGCGCCTCTGCTGGTTCGATTTTGGGCATCCTGGGTGCGTATTTGATTTCGCTCATCTTCACCCACACCACGATGCCGGAGAGCACCCGATCGTTCTTCAGTCTCGCGGTGTTCCTGGTGCTGACCTATATGGGCATGGTGCTGGGCGCGAATAAGGGCGACATGCTGAACCTGCAGGCCTTCGGCGGCGTCTTCGGCAGCGAGCGCAATACCAGGCATTCGTTCAAAGTCCTGGATACGAGCGTAATCATTGACGGCCGCGTGGGGGATATCGCCGACGCGCTGTTTCTCGACGGCACGATCGTGATTCCGCACTTCGTGCTCCGCGAACTGCAACTGGTGGCCGATTCGGCCGACCCACTGAAGCGCCAACGCGGCCGCCGCGGACTCGAAGTGCTGCAGCGCATCCAGAAAATGCCGCACCTCGACGTGCAGATTGCCGAAGACGATTTCGCGCATATCCCCGATGTGGATATGAAACTGATCGAGCTCGCCAAACGCTACGACGCGAAAGTGGTGACCAACGATTTCAACCTGAACAAAGTGGCCACGCTGCAGGGAATTGAAATTATGAACGTGAACCTGCTCGCGAACGCGCTGAAGCCCGTGGTGCTGCCTGGCGAGATCATGCGCGTCTTCATCCTCCGCGAGGGCAAGGAATACAATCAGGGCGTCGCGTACCTCGATGACGGCACGATGGTGGTCGTTGACGGAGCGCGCAAGATGATCAACAAGACCGTGGATATCAGCGTCACGTCCGTTCATCAGACCACGGCAGGCAAAATGATCTTCGGCCGCTACGACGAGCGCGGTGAGCAATCGCCACGTCCCATGCCCGTCGCTTCGGCCGAATCTCACGGCGCGAGCCGCGCTTCGGAAGGTGCTACTCCCGGCGGCGATCGTCCGCCGCGGCCACTCTATCCGGAGTCCGGGCGCTCGTGACAGCCGCTTTCGATGGCTATGGCTCGCCCCGAGCGGCTCGATTGCGTTAGACTCCTAACCTTCCCATGACACGAATTGCTGCGATCGTTCCTGCCGCCGGTCTCGGCACCCGCATGGGCGCCGATCAGCCAAAGCAATTTCTCGAGCTCGATGGCTGCCGCTGATTATTTTCACGCTGCGTCGCCTGGCGGCGTGCCCCGCTATCACCGACTTTTTCATCGCCACCCGCGCGGACGACGTCATGTTCCTCGAAGACAAGGTCTCGAAGGCCGGACTTGGCCGCCCGGCGCGCGTGGTCCACGGCGGCGACACGCGCCAGCAATCCGTCGCGAACGCGCTCGCGCAGGTGGACCCGTCCACCGAAATTGTTCTCGTGCACGATGCTGTGCGTCCGTTTGTGACGCGCGAGCAGATCGAGCGGTGATCACTGAAGCGCGCGCTCGCGGCGCCGCCATCCTCGGCATTCCTGCGATTGACACGGTGAAGGAAGTGAAACGCTCGAGCCTTCCCGAAGATATGGCGCTGATTTCGACGACAATTCCGCGCGAGCGCATCGTCCTGTCGCAGACGCCGCAAGCTTTCTCCTACACGCTACTGCGTGACGCTTTCCGCAAGGCGCAGCAGGACGACTTCACCGCCTCGGACGAGGCCGCCCTTGTCGAGCGCTTCGGCCACGACGTCTTCGTCGTGCTCGGCTCCGAACGCAATATGAAAATCACGCGCCCCTCGGATATGGATTTCGCGCGCTTCTACCTTGAGCAGGAGCGGAACGGAAAATGACATTCTCCGGAATCGGCTACGATCTTCATCGCCTCGTCGAAGGGCGCAAGCTCATGATCGGCGGCGTCGAAGTGCCGTTCGACAAAGGCTCGCAGGGGCACTCCGATGGCGACGTCCTCGCGCACGCGTTGTGCGACGCGCTTCTCGGCGCCGCGTGTCTGGGCGACATCGGCACGCATTTCCCGGACACCGACCCGAAGTGGAAGGACGCGTCGAGCCTGATTTTCCTCGAGCGCATCGCCAAGATGCTCCACGACCGCCAGCTCCGCATCGTCCATGTGGATGGGATCGTGATCTGCGAGCGCCCCAAGCTCGGCCCGCATTTTCCCGCCATGCGCGCGGCGCTGGCGAAGGCACTTGGCTTGACGAGCGACAAATTCAATCTGAAAGCCAAGACGAACGAAGGCGTTGACGCGGTCGGCCGAGGCGAGGCGATTGCTGCTCACGTGATCGCTACCGTGCGCCAGCACTAATCGCGCGACCTCGCTTGCAACTGCGCTAGAATTCCCGCTCATGACGGAAGATACTTCAACCGAATCGCCAATCGCGCTCGCGAATTCGTTCACGGCCGCGGATGTTGCTGCGATTTTGCGCGAGAGCGGCTGGCTGGATACGGCGCGCGAACCGGAAGCGGACGCCGCGCTCCAGGCATGGCTCGCGCGTGCGGCGGAACTTCTTGGTCCGCACGTAGCCGACCGCGCGGCGCTTGTGGACTTGCTTGCGCTGATTTTCGGCTTCGACGCTGCGGCGATTTTGCAGGACGCCGCGAATCAGGCTGTGCTGGCGCGCGAAGGAGCGCGCGACGTGATTCGCGAGCTCGCCAATCGAGTGCTCGACGGTGGCGATGTGGATTCCAATCGCTTCAAGGAAATTGTGGATGCGATGAAAGCCGTCATGCCGTACCGCAGCCGCGCCATTTTTCATCCAGTTCGCGTGGCGCTCGCGGGCCGCGCGGGCGATGGCGAACTCGACCGTGTCATCTTGCTGCTCGATGCCGCCGCGAGATTGCCTTTCGCCGTGGCCGTCAAGAGCACGCGGCAACGCACACTCGAATTTTGCGCGGCGCTCGACTGACGGAACTGAAACCGAACTCATGAACTGGATCACAGGATTTCACGCAGTCGAAGAAGCGCTCGCGGCCCGGCGGCCGCTCGATCGCATTTTGGTCGCAAAGGGACGGCACGGTGAGCGAGTGGAGGAGCTGGTACGCCTCGCGAAATCGCGCGGCGTCCCGGTGCGCTTCGAGGATCGCCAGCAGGTGGATCGCGCCACCGGAACTCGCGAGCATCAGGGTGTCGCCGCGCTCGGTGCCGCAAAACCCGCGGTCCAGCTGGAGGATCTGCTCGCCGCGAAGGGTGGGCAGGGCTTGCTGGTTCTGCTCGACGGGATTGAGGATCCGCACAATCTCGGGGCGATCGTGCGGACGTCGCTCGCCGCGGGTGCGCAAGGCGTCGTGATACCCGAACGCCGCGCCGCCGGCTTGAGCGACACGGTGGAACGAGCCTCGGCGGGCGCGCTCGCGCACCTGCCCGTTGCGCGCGTGAAGAATCTGGTTCGCGCGATGGAGGAGATCAAGCAAGCCGGCTACTGGCTCGTCGGCCTCGACGAACGCGCGGAAAAAACGCACACCGAGGTGGACCTGAAGGCGTCCGTCGGAATTGTGCTCGGCAGCGAAGGCGAGGGACTGCACGAGCTGACGCGCAAGCGCTGCGACTTTCTCGTCTCGATTCCCACCGCTGGGCCGGTGCGCTCGCTCAATGTCTCCGTCGCCGCGGGCGTCATCCTGTTCGAGGCCGTGCGCCAGCGGGGGAAATCGGAAACCAGAAAATAGAAAGTGGAAAAGGGGATTTCGGAAAGAAGGGTGGTTCGCCATTTTCCGTTTTCTCTTTTCCACTTTCCGTCTGCTCCTAACTGGCGTATTTCAAGGGCGAAAAAACATCCACGCCCGGAAGCTTCGAGCGTCCATTGAGAAAACTCAGTTCGACTGCGAACACGGCACCTACGACATCTCCACCCAGTTGGCGCACCAGCTTAATTGCCGCAGCCGCAGTACCGCCGGTCGCGAGCAAATCGTCGCAAATCAGGACGCGCTGCCCCTTCTGCACGGCGTCCTGATGGATTTCAAGCTGGTCGGTGCCGTATTCAAGCTGATACGTCACCGACGCAGTTTTCCAGGGAAGTTTCTTCGGCTTTCGCACGGGGACAAAGCCCGCGCCCAGGCGATACGCCAGCGCCGGCCCGAAGATGAATCCGCGCGCCTCGATGCTCGCGACCACGTCCACGTGGTTACCTTTGTAGTGATCGCACAGCTGGTCCACGAGACGAATGAAATCCCTTGCCGTCCTTCAGCAGAGTCGTCAGGTCGTAAAATAAAATCCCCGGCTTTGGATAATCCGGAATTTCGCGGATCAGTTTTTTCAGATCGTCCATCGTCCCCTCTTCACGGCCTTAGGCGTCGTACTCAATCGAAAACGCAATCGCATGATTCTGTTCGATCGTTGCGTCTTCTTCTGTCACGCTCATAACGGAAGCACCTTTCGGCCCTCGCTCGAGCGCTTGCCGCAGCGCGGCCAGCGATTCGGCTGGCCCGATCGCATAAGCCTCGACGCGGCCGTCGCGCAAATTTCTCACATATCCGGCCAATTTCAGGTACTTCGCAGCGCGCTCGACGAAGTAGCGGTATCCTACTCCCTGCACCATTCCGCTGACATAATAGCGCTTCGCGTTCTGTTCTTCGTGCACCACGGATTCAGCCCAGGGACAGCAAACGCGCGATTTTAACAGAGCCTCGGCCGCCGCGAGCCGCTCTTTTTGAATCTGGTTTCGAAGCGGGTGTGATATTTTTCGCTGGCATTCAGCTGCGGTCGGGCCGAACGCGAAAGACTGACCGCGCATCTAATTCGACGATGTACCGAACGCTATTCATCATCGGCCTGCTGGTCACTTTCGTTTTCGGAGCCGCAGTCACGGCTCGCGCCCAGGGTGACGCGGGTCCGCTGGGACCTCCGCCAAAATTTGAAGTGAAACGCATCCCCTCAGTACCGCATCCTGGCCCGCCGCCGATACCGGAGCAGGAAATCATCCGCAGATTCGCGGCGAACGAGGACATAGCCCAGAAGGTCTACCTGACGTACGATTTCCAGCAAACGATTCGCATCGAGGAGATGAGCAATCCCGGCGGACAATTCACGGTGACGGGCGAGGAATATACCCGGCCCGATGGCCTGCGATTCTGGCGCGTCATGAAGCCCGCCGAATCAACCCTCAAGCTGACGCACTACTCGTTCGAGGACGTCCGCACGATCACGACACTGCCGATTTTTTTCCTGACCTCCGACCAGATCTCGAATTACGATTTCCTCTACGCCGGACAGCAGAAGCTGGACGAGCTGAACACTTACGTATTTCAGGTCAAGCCGAAGCAGTTGAGCCGCTCGCAGCGCCTTTTTCAAGGTGTGGTATTCGTGGACGACCATGACCTCGCCATCGTGGAGACCTACGGAAAGTTTGTGACGGAAGTGATCGAAGAAGGCGCGAAACTCCCCTTTAGCTTGTTCGAAACCTACCGCGAAAATTTCCAGGACAAATACTGGCTGCCCACTTACACCACCTCGGACGATTTTATTGGAACCTCGCCAGACGATCAGTTCCAGTTGCGGCTGGTCATCCGTTCCACTGACTTCAAACCGAACGCAGCGGCGGCTCCCGCGGCGGCTCCCTCGCCAAACGCTCCACCGAAAGACTAGTCCGCGCGCCGCAAATACCGTGGCAATTCGCGAATCGAGCGCAGGAGCAGGTCCGGTTTCGCCGCGCGAATCTTCTTCGCGGTAGGGAAGGGGCCAAGCACTCCGATGGCTCGCACTCCCGCATTGCGCGCCATCTCCATGTCCTCCGCGGAGTCGCCCACATAGACGCATTCTTCCGGTTTCGCGCACAGAAGCTCTAGCGCGATTTGAAGCGGCGCCGGATCTGGTTTCTTCCGCGGGGAGTCCTCGCTGAAAACCCGAGCCGAAAATGAATCTCTCAGACCGAATTCACGCAACTGCTTTCGGACGCGCCCGCGACTCCCGGCGGTGACGAGTCCGAGGACGAAGCGCCGCGCGAGAATCCGGACGGCAGATCGCGCGCCCGAGAGCAGGGCCGGACGCTCGGAGCGGTACGCCGCGCGCCACATCCGGTCGGCGCGTTCCCAGTCTGGACGCGGAATTCGCGCGGCGCGATAGACCTGATACCAATCAGGCGAATAATGCCGATCAATTTCGTCAACTCCCCACTCGATTCCCATCCCAAGGAACATCGCGAGGTACGCCTTCTGGTCGGCCGCGTAGGAATTGAGCAAGGTGCCGTCCCAATCAAACAACACAACGCGCACGTGGAATGGTTTTTGATTCAAGGCGGAAGAATCGTATCAGAAGAATGCGCGGGTCTGTGGCGTATGAATTCGAGTCGCGAGAATAGACGCGACCACGAAGTAATCTTGTCTATCCCACTTTGTAGCGCATCGGCAGCACATCGTCGCGCTGCAGCGCAAAGTCGTCAAAGCTTGCGGCGTAGGCTCTCCAGCCGGGAGTTTCGGTCTCTTCCGCGCGCACGATGTGAGCCGCGGTGCACATCTGCACGCGGCCAAAGCCTAGCGGCCTGTCAACCAGCGCCACTTCCAGCTCAATCGCCGTGCCGGGTTCGATCTCGCGGGGCGCGAGGAAACATACGCCGCTCGAACTGATATTTCTGGTGACGAGCGTCACCGGAATCGGCTCGACGGCATTGCCGATCCTCGTGAGGCGCAAGGGAAGCGAAAGCGAAGCGCGCGGGTAGCGGCGGCGCTCGGACGCCACTCCGATCGTGTGCGTCGGCACGCGCGCAAAGCGCCGCGGTCCTGGCTTTCCTGATATCGCTGTTACTGATTCTGTTGGACTTTCGAGTTCATGAAGCGGAGAAACTGCGACGCGATCGTCGCGTTCCGGCACAGCTCCCATGACACTTCCCCCAAGACCTGCCGATTGATGACCCCCGTCAGGTTGTCCGAATATGCGGGAGACGAGGCTAGGCGTCAACAAGGCGAAGGGAAATGTGCCGTATGATGTAACCCTCTAGGCGCTAGCCGTATACGGCCTTGATTAGAGGATTCTTAGAATCTCCGCGCGGGGCGGCCGACGCGGATATTGCGCGCGAGAATCGGATAGCTCGCGGATTCGAGCTCGGTTAATGTGATCCCGTCAGCTTAATTCGTGTGGAGTTCCGAAGAGATGCTGCAAAATCGAAACCGAGCAGAGCAGGGAACCACTCGCTTCGGAAGCGCCTCCGTCGCTCGGTGGCAAGCAGTCCAGTCACGCGACCGCAGCGCGGACGGCGCCTTCGTTTACGCCGTTCGATCCACGGGAATCTATTGCCGACCTTCCTGCCCTTCGCGCAAGCCCGGGCGAGAGCAGGTTGTTTTCTTCCACTTGCCGGAAGCCGCCGAGCAGAAGGGTTTTCGGGAGTGCCGGCGCTGCCGTCCGCGTGCGCTTCCCATGCGTGATGCCAGAATCGCCACGGTTGCGCGCGTGTGCCGCGAAATTGAGGCGCGCGTCCAGGCCGACTCCAGCGTTGACATGCGCAGTGACGCACAATTAACACTCGCGGCGCTCAGCGCGCTCGCGGGCATGAGTCCTCACCAGCTCGATCGCGCATTTCGAAGCGCGATGGGCATTACTCCGCGGCAATACGCCGATGCACAGCGAATGCGCCGGCTAAAGTCGCGACTGAAACGAGGAGACAACGTGACCACCGCACTCTATGAAGCAGGATATGGCTCATCGAGCCGACTGTACGAACGCGCTCCATCACATTTGGGCATGACGCCTGCTGCATACGGTCGAGGCGGCGCGGGTATGCGAATTCACTACGCGATTGTCGGCTCACCGCTCGGGCGTTTGCTCGTCGGCGCCACAGGCCGCGGCATCAGCGCACTCTATCTTGGCGAATCCGACGGACCGCTTCGTGCCGCGTTGCGCAAGGAATATCCCTGCGCCGAGCTTTTGCTCGACAGCGCCAACCACGGTGCCAAGAGCTCCGAAGGAAGTGGTCGCGGTAACCTCGGCGAATGGGTCGGCAAAATCCTCGCCCATCTGCGCGGCCAGGAGCCTAACCTCGACCTGCCCACCGACGTGCAGGCCACCGCATTTCAACGGCGGGTCTGGGAAGAGCTGCGGAAGATTCCTTACGGCGCGACGAAGACGTACACCGAAGTGGCGCGTGCCATCGGACGCCCGGCCGCGATCCGCGCCGTCGCGCGAGCCTGCGCCACAAATCCCGTTTCCGTCGTCGTGCCCTGCCACCGCGTGGTTCGGCAGGACGGCAACCTCGCCGGATATCGCTGGGGGATCAATCGCAAGCGCGCGTTGCTCGAAAAGGAAGTTAAAGCGACGCGTCATCAGTAGGTGGGGCCGGGAAGGGGTTTGTCGTACGGACCCGCGCAGTGTCGGTCAGTCCTGCGGTTTAATTCTCTCGGTGCCCTTCGGCCAATGCGGTTTGAACTGGGAGTCCGGCAATTCCGGATTCCTCACAACTTTCGAGTAGCGGACGATGGAATAATCGCCCGATCCGGACTCGTAGAATTCCTGCTGCACCGGCAGCCAGCTCGATTCATCCAGCCAGATCTGGATCTTCGAAATTTGGGCGCGGACGGCTTCCAGCTTAGGAGTCAATTCCAGCTGGATCGTCTTCCGGTCATCAATCTTGTCTTCCTTCATCAGCGTGACCAGGTAGCTTTTCTGCATCTCTCTGCTGTCGGTGCCGAAGCCCAATAGCAAAAACTGGTCCACGAGCGCGCGATTCTTGCCGAGATTGTATTCTTCGACTCGTTTCAGCCCCGGCGTATAGATGTAGAGATTGTCTCCGGACCGGAGGATCGTGCGCGCGTCCGGCACCTTCATCTCCAGCAGCATTTTGTCGCCGCGAACCTGGAGGCTCCCCGATTCGGTGGAGCGGTCGTTGACCACCACCGTGACCTTTGTGCGCTCGATGTCTGCCGAGACGCTGCGGAAATCCTTGGCCTCGCCATCCATCTGCCGGTAAACGCTTTCGAGCGTCCCCGCACCACGAGTCTGTCCGTGCACCGTAAATAGACTCGCGGACGCCAGCCCGATCACGGCGCACAAGCCAACCGTCGCTGTAGCGCTCTTCCCGATGAACAAATTCCCCCCAACAAAACCAAAACACCAAGCCAGTTCAAGCCATCATAGCACAGCGAAAAGGAGCACAAATATGTCTGGGCCACCCATTTTGGAACAGGCAGACGGTGTCCTTCGCCGCCAAAGGATCCTTCCAGCCGCGTTCCGGCGCCAGCATAGTTTTGTTTTGTAATACCCTACAGCGCGGGGCTAAAATTATATGTTGGGAGCAGGGAGAAAAGGCTTGACAAGAAATGGCACCCTATGGAGAATGCACTGCGCGCCGTTTCTGCCTTCCCCCTGAGGTAGTTCCTCCCCTTTCGCATCGCCGGAAATAGTCTGCGAGGAGACCGGTGGCGGAAAAAGATAACATAGCAACCAGCATGGATTTGGATCGAGAAGTCATCCGCTGTCAAGTATGCGGGTTGGTGCAGTACCGCACGCGGACGGGCAATTGCCGTCGCTGCCTGCGCTTGCTGCCCCCGAAGGTGACGTTCGTCATCCCGACGCCGTCGCCTCAAGACTTGCCAGGGGATGATCGTCAACTGTTTGAGAACTGGCCGAATCGCGAAACTGTCGAAAATATCGGCCAGCGTATCCGGCAGTTGCGAGAATCGCGCGGCATGACGCAGAGCCAGCTGCAAGCTCGCTCACGCGTTTCCCGCTCGTATTTGTCACGGATCGAAAGCGGGCAGATGACTCCCAGCCTCGGCACTCTGGAAAAGATTGCGGAAGCACTGGGCGTTGGCCTGAATCGCTTCTTCGTCCCGGAGACAAATGGCGAAACGGTTCTCGAGGACCCGTTCATTCAAGGGCTTCGTCCGTTCTTGCGGCAGCTGGATTGGACTCAGTGGCAGGGCATTCTGAAGAGGTTGCAGGCAATCAGCGAGCACGTCAGCACGAATCATCAGGTGCGCCCGCTGGCTCCTCAGCCCACGGAACGGATGCCTAATGTGCCCCGGCGGCAGGCCCAGCCAGGACACGTCGCGACCGCCATTCACCGCTAGAACGCTAGCGGCAACCACGAAATCAAAGACGGCCGGTCGTCCGCAGACGCGGGCGACTGGCCGAGTTGTTTGCCGATTAGTAGAACCGCACTTTCACGTCCGCTCCCTTTTCGAGATGGACGGAGTCAATGAATCGTACCTGCCGCTGATCGAGGGTCATGATCAGCGATTGCGTTCGCGTCCCATCGCCGAAGAAGCGCACGCCGCGCAGCAGATTCCCGCCGGTCACCCCAGTACACGCAAAAATGATGTTCTTGCCCGGCGCCAGTTCCTGCGTATCGTAGATCCGCTTTGAGTCCTTGATTCCCATCTGCGCCAGCCGTTCGTGGTGCTCCGGCTTCGACGCCACCAGGCGGCCAAGAATCTGGCCATTCAAGCAGCGCAGCGCGGCCGCGGTCAACACGCCTTCCGGAGCGCCTCCCGTGCCCATCACCGCGTGAACGCCCATGTTCGAAACGGCTGCGGTGATTCCCGCCGAAAGATCGCCGTCCGTAATCAGCCGGATTCGCGCGCCGGTCTTGCGGATATCCTGAATCAGCTTCTCGTGCCGCGGGCGCTCGAGGACGATAATCACCAAATCCTCGACTTTGCGGTCCAGCCTTTTTGCGATTGCGGCCAGGTTGTGGGCCACCGGGGCGTCCAGTTCGACCGCGCCCTTGCACGCCGGGCCCACGATGATCTTCTCCATATAAAGGTCGGGAGCGTGCAGAAGTCCGCCGTGATCGCTTGCGGCCAGCACGACGATAGCGTTCGGCTCTCCGGTAGCGCAAAGATTGGTACCTTCCAGCGGGTCCACGGCGATATCAACCTGAGGATACTTACGGCTCTTGTCGCGGACTGCCGCGCCAACCTTCTCCCCGATGTAGAGCATCGGAGCCTCGTCGCGCTCGCCCTCGCCGATCACGATCGTGGCGTCCATGCTGACCGTGTCCATCTCGGATCGCATGGCGTGAACCGCCGCTTGATCGGAACCGTGACGGTCTCCCAGTCCCATGGTGCGGGCCGACGCAATGGCCGCCCGCTCCACGACGCGCAAAAATTCCAGGCTTAGTTCTGTCTCCACGTTGACTCCTTGAAGTTTAAGGGTCCTGCCGGAAAGGGACCGCCACCCGGCGCAATGATAGTTCAATTCTTGCCGACTCGAAGCGATTTTTCAGTCGTCAATTGGAAAGGTCAGACGAATGCGGCAATGCCCGTGATCCGTTCGCCGATGACTAGCTTGTGAATATCGTGCGTGCCCTCATAGGTGTACACGGACTCGAGATTGTTCATGTGGCGCATGATGCAGTAATCGTCCACGATGCCATTGGCGCCCAGTATTTCCCGCGCCATCCGCGCCGTCTCGCGCGCCATCCACACATTATTCATCTTCAGCATCGAAATATGCGACGAATGCACCCGCCCCTGATCCTTCAGCCGTCCCACCTGCAAGGCGAGGAACTGCGCCTTGGTGATTTCCGTGATCATCCATACCAGCTTTTCCTGCACGAGCTGGTGCGACGCGATCGGGCGGTCGTTGAACTGTTTTCGCTGTTTCGCGTAGCTGAGCGCCGTGTCGTAGCAGGCCATCGCCGCGCCGATCGCGCCCCAGCCGATGCCGTATCGCGCCTGATCGAGGCACGATAGCGGACCGCGCAATCCCTGCACTCCCGGCAATAAGTTCGCTGCGGGAATCTTGCAGTCGGTCATGGCCAGTCCGGCAGTCACCGACGCTCGCAGCGATTGCTTGCCATGGATTGCCCAGGCCTTGAACCCGGGCGTGCCTTTCTCGACCAGGAACCCGCGAATCTTATCGTCCTCGCACTTCGCCCAGATCACAGCCACATCGGCGATCGAGCCGTTGGTGATCCACATTTTCTCGCCGTCGAGGACGTAGCTATCGCCCTTCTTCACGGCGCGCGTCAGCATCCCGCCGGGATTTGAGCCGAATTGCGGCTCGGTCAGCCCGAAGCAGCCGATCGCCTTGCCCTGTTGCAGCAGCGGCAGCCATTTGTCCTTCTGCGCGTCCGACCCGAACGCGTGAATCGGATACATCACCAGCGCGGACTGCACCGATGCGAAGCTCCGCAGGCCGGAATCGCCCCGTTCCAGCTCCTGCGTGACCACGCCGTACTCCACATTGGACATTTCCGCGCAGCCGTGGCCCTTCAGGTTCGCGCCAAAAAGCCCCAGCTTCGCCATTTCCGGGACCAGATTCATCGGAAACGTTCCCTCGCGGTCGTGCTGGACGATGATCGGCAGCACCTGCTCGTCCACAAACTGCCGCACGGACTTCCGCGCCAGTTTTTCTTCATCGCTCAGCAGGGAATCGAAGTCGAGGAAATCGACCCCGGGAAATGAAGGCATCGGTTATCTCCTGCGGCATTCTACCGGACTTGCGTCGCGCCGCGCCACCGGCCCGCAACCGGAGGTAGTGCCCTAATTCGGACGCTGCTAAGTGTGTTTGTTATATTCGGGGGCATTAACGCGCAAAAGGCAGCGGTAATTTGCGGAACTATCGAAGTAATAGCAGAACTCCGTTTCGTGCGGTTCGCCGGCAACATCCTCATATTTTACGACGCCATAGTAAGACAGCGCCTTGCGATTGGCCCAGACATCTGCGAAGTCCTCTTTGCCAAGGCTTTGGACCAAGTTCAGTCCCTCGGCGATCCAAGGTTTCTCACGCGGTTCAAGAAGCTTGCTGGCGTACACCATTTGAGTTGTCTGGAAATTGTACGGCCTGCTGTCCCCGGGGAGTTTCTCCATGGGCGGAGACAGTCGTGGAACCAAAGAATACCCTTTGATTCTTGCGAGCGTTCTCCCACAATTTGTAACCTCCATTTGGTACACGGCTGGTCCGACTTTCATCAAGTACACATCAATCCATGCCCGTTCGATCTTGACAATCGCTTCGGCCGTTTTATTCACAATGATTACGGCATTTTCGCTGGCTTTCGCTTGCCTCACCAGGACCCTCGTCTGCTGAATCATAATAAGTGCCTGTCTACGAATCGCTTTCAGAGTTTTGACGGTGACGCAGATACCAATGCTCGCTGCAATGAGCAATCCGATACTTGTCAGGACTTCTGGAGAAAGCAGATGGTGGAGATAGCTGTCCCAATCGCTACGAGCTTCTCCCTTGTCCTCAGTTGATGGCTTTTGATTTACCTCGACGATTTGGGAGGTAGGCGTGTTCCGATCGTGTTCGATACTCTCTGTGGAACTCGGTCGTTCGCTGGATTGGGGTGCCTTTTCGTGTCCATATACTGGCAGGCTAAACGCGATGATAGCGATGATCAGAGTTTTCACAGCAATACTGTAACACAGAAATACTTGTTGACGGGTCCTAATTACTGTAATACGGTAACGCAAATACGGAGAACGCGAATGGGGAACGTCATAAGCACAGAAAAGCAACTAGTAATCATCGGCCGATGAGTCAGAGGCCTAGAAAAGTTGGTCGGCCAGCATTACCAAAGGGCCATGCACACGCCCGCATTGTGCCTGTGCGCTTCAATGCGGAGCTATTCCGGGCGATTACGATGGCGGCCAAGGCGAATAAGCAGACCATCTCAGAGTGGATTCGAGCGTTAGCCAAAGCCGCGACAAAATAACAGCCCCAGAATCCAAATTAGGACATCACCCGATCTGGCGAGACCTGTACCTCCGGTAAGCCGCTGTGGTATCCTTGGTCGCTTTCACACGGTACTCGCGCAGGAAGACGCTCTCACCGAAGCAGCTTTTTTCTAGGGCTCCGCAGCGGAATTAAAGACTCGCTGCTCAAGTGTCCCCGGAACGCAGCTTAGGGATGGGCTTCCCCGGAGCGCCAGGACGGTCACGAAAATGCCCACACCAGCCGCGGCATCTGAAATAGTCTCCCTCCAACTGGCTCATTCGCCCGATAGCGATGACGCTTTCATGTTTTACGCCCTGGCCACGGGCAAAGTCCGTCTTCCCGGCGTGAAATTCACTCACATTCTCTCGGATATCGAGTCGCTGAACCACGCCGCGCTCAAGGAAACCTACGACGTCACGGCCGTCAGCTTCTATGGCTACACGTTCGTTGCCGATAAGTACGTCCTGCTGGATTGCGGCGCGAGCTTCGGCGAGGGCTACGGCCCGATCGTCGTCGCCTCCCATCCGATCAAGAAAACGGAGCTGGCCGGGAAGAAAATAGCCGTCGCCGGCACGCGAACGACCTCCTACCTTGCTCTTAAGCTCTTCGAGCCCAACGTCGAAACGGTGACCATGCCGTTCGACAAGATTATGGAAGCTGTCCAGTCGAAGGAAGTGGAAGCGGGCCTGCTGATTCACGAGGGGCAGCTTCTGTTTTCCCAGGTCGGGCTCACCAAAGTTGTGGACCTCGGCCAGTGGTGGCAGGAATCCACCGGCCTGCCGCTGCCACTCGGCGCGAACGCGGTCCGCCGCAGCCTGGGTCCGGCCATGGGCCGGCAGGTAGCACGCATCATTCGCGAAAGCGTCAGCTATGCGCTCGATCACCGCGAGGCCGCGGTGGAATACGCGCTTCAGTTCGCGCGCGACATGGACCCGGTGCTGGCGGACAAGTTCATCGGCATGTACGTGAACCGCTGGACGCTCGACTACGGCGAGGAAGGGCGACGCGCCGTCCGGGAATTGCTCTCGCGCGGAGCGGCGGCAGGGTTGGTCTCGCCGTCTTTCAAGGTTGATTTTCTCTCCGAAGCCGCCTGACGCTCGCGCTTGGAAACGCATAGGTTCTCGGCCCATCGCCACGCCCTTGCGGAGTAATCCGATGAGTATGTCGGTCTTAGGCATCTCGGGCCCGCCTCCGGACATTCCTCCTGCTATTTCCGAGCGCGACAAAACCGACCGCAAAATCGTGGTCGTGCTGATCTGTCTTGTGATCGTTGTTGTCACGGGCTGTCTCGGGACGGCAACCTTCCTGTGGATCCATTATTCAGCCAGGTACACGAACATTGACAAGTCGCATGAGACCCTCAGTTGGAATCAGGATCCACCGCTACTTCCGTCCACGACCTACACGAATCCGCCCTACGGCGTCACTCTGAAGTTGCCGGGCAAGTGGGAGCGTGTGCGGCCTCCAATGAATTGCTTTGTGACGCTCGGCGGTAGTCCCGATTCAGGCGCGACTCATTTTGACGCCATGTTCTGGCCGATCTTTACCGGAGTCCCTTCGCAGGTTGACACGCAAGCACAGGTCATTAGCGCGGCCTACTCCATGACGGCAGGTTGGAAGCTCGAAAAGTCGGAAGCGATGGAAATAAGTGGCCGGTACGCGCGTGTCATGTCGTACGCGACCCAACAGCGCAATCTTTCCCTGACCCTGGTGGTCCTTAACAAAGGCTCCGTGACCTATTCACTGGTTTTGGTCGGCCCCAGCGACGCGCCCGAAGCTTGGCAACAACTCGAAAACGCGCTCCCGAACGCCATCACCGTCCAATAAGCTACCGCCTGAGACCTTCCAAACTATTGACGCCGGAGCGGTTTCCATTGACCATGGATGTTCTCGTACGGATGCCGCACTGGGGGCGGGATGCAGCGCATTCTTTCGACATACCGATATGTGAACCAGCAGCTGACTCCGACGCTGCTGGAAGGGATCGCTGGGGCGGGCGCCTCCGGCGTCGAGATATTTTGCAGTGCCTTCCACTTTAACTATGGCGATCCCCAATCGGTTCGTGAGATTGCGAATTCGCTGGAGGGATACGGTCTGAAACTCCAATCGCTTCATGCGCCCACCGAGCGAAATTCCTCTCGCGGGCCGGGCAGCGGTCTCGCGGTCTCGATTTCCGAACCGGAGCGCATCCGGCGCCAGGAGGCCGTGGACGAAGTGAAGCGCGCGCTGGACGTCGCGGAAACGATTCCTTTTCGCTATCTCGTCCAGCATCTCGGCAGCAGCCGCCAGCCGGCCGACCAGCGAAATCTGGATGCGGCGTTTGGGTCATTGGAGCAGTTGGTTGTTTTCGCGAAGCACCGCGGCGTCACGATCGCGCTTGAAAACACGCCCAGTGAAATCGGCACGCCGGCGTCTCTCATGCAATTCGTTCGGGAGACGCACCTGGGCGATCTGCGTTTCTGTTTCGATATCGGCCACGCGCATGTCGAAGGCGGCGTGCTTCCGGGTTTTCATGCCATGCGCGAACGCATCGTGACCACCCATATCCACGATAATCACGGCGAAAAGGACGAGCACCTGCTTCCCTGGGAAGGCACCATTGATTGGGACGCTGCCCTGGGAGAATTTGTAAGCATGCCCGAGCCGGTTCCGCTCGTTATCGAGCTGAAAGAGACCACTTCGGGTGCGCCGTCGTTTGACGACATTCGCACCGCGTTCGACAAACTCGAAAAGCATCTCGACAAGAAAGGCGCCAACTCCGCCCGATCCGGGCCGGCCCGCACCTGATGCCTCCTTCTGATGAATCCATGAGCCAGCAAGCGCAAGCACCCATTCCTGTTGTTGCCATCGAGCACGCCGCCCAGCATGTCGGCAGCGTGGTCACCATTCGCGGCTGGCTTTACAACATGCGCGAATCCGGCAAACTCCTTTTCCCGATTTTCCGCGATGGCACCGGCGTGATGCAGGGCGTCGTCTCGCTGAAGGAAAATCCCGAGGCCTTCGCCGCGCTCAAGGGCCTCACGCAGGAATCCAGCGTCATCGTCACCGGCAAGATTCAAGCGGAGCCGCGCGCGTCCGGTGGCTGCGAAATCCACATCAGCGCCATCGAAGTGATTCAGCGCGTCTCCGAATCCGAGCCGTATCCGATTCAACTCAAGGAACACGGCGTGGATTTCCTGCTCGACCAGCGCCATCTGTGGATTCGCACGCCGCGCCAGGCTTCGATCCTGCGCATCCGCGCCGAAGCAATTCGTTCTGCGCGCAATTTCATGGACGACAAGGGCTATACGCTCACCGACGCGCCGATCTTCACGCCCGCGGCCTGCGAAGGCACCACCACGCTTTTCGAAGTGAACTATATTGACGATCAGAAAGCGTACCTTACGCAATCCGGCCAGCTCTATGTGGAAGCCACTGCCGCCGCGCTCGGAAAGGTCTACACGTTTGGGCCCACTTTCCGCGCCGAAAAATCGAAGACGCGCCGCCACTTGACCGAGTTCTGGATGCTCGAGCCGGAGGCGGCCTATGCCCATCTCGAGGACATGATCGAGCTCGGCGAGGGGCTCGTCAGCGCGATCGTGCAGGGAGTCGTCCAAAATCGCGCGCGCGAACTGGCTACGCTCGGCCGCGATATTGAAAAACTCGCGAAAATCGTTCCGCCGTTTCCGCGAATCAGCTACGACGAAGCGGTCAAAGTGCTGCAGAAGGCCGGCAACCCCGCGAAGTGGGGCGATGATTTCGGCGGCGACGAGGAAACGCTGCTCTCGAAGGAATTCGAAAAGCCCGTCGTCATCCATCGCTATCCGGCGGCCATGAAAGCGTTCTACATGGATACCGATCCCGCTCGCCCCGATCTGGCTCTCAGCTTCGACATGATCGCGCCCGAAGGCGGCGGCGAGATCATTGGCGGCGGCCAGCGCCAGTCGAGTTACGAGACGCTCCTCCGGCGCATCCGCGAAGCCGGCCTGCCCGAGGAGTCGTTTCAGTGGTATCTCGACCTACGGCGCTACGGCAGCGTGCCCCACGCAGGCTTCGGCCTGGGCCTGGAACGCACCGTTGCGTGGATTTGCGGAACGGAGCACATCCGCGAAGTCATCCCCTTCCCACGCATGCTCTATCGCGTCTATCCTTAGATGGACTTGGGGGAGCCCTCGGGGTCTTTCCGTCCTTTCAGAGTCGCGAAAAGAATCAGCCAAATGCCGGAAAAAATACGCATCATCGGTGTGCCGATGGACCTGGGCGCCAGCCGCCGCGGCGTGGATATGGGGCCTTCGGCGCTGCGCGTCGCGGGACTGCAGTCGCGCCTGAAGCAGCTTGGCCGCCAGGTCGAAGACGTCGGCAACGTCGCCGTGCCGCAGGCGGAAGAGCAGCCCTACGGCGAAAAAAAAGCGCGCTACCTCGATGAAATCACGCAAACCTGCAAGGGGCTCGCGGAAATGGTCCTCAAGACACTCGACGAGGACATGATTCCGCTCGTGCTCGGCGGCGACCATTCGATCGCCGTCGGCACTCTGGCCGGAGCCGCTGCGCATTTCAATAAAACCGGCAAGCGAATCGGCGTGATCTGGCTCGACGCTCACGGCGACATGAACACGCCGGAATCGTCGCCCTCCGGGAACGTTCACGGCATGCCGCTCGCTTCGATCATGGGTTACGGTCCGCCGGAATTGGTTGACCTCGCCGGCATCAAGCCGATGGTCGAAGCGCGCAATGTTGTGCTCGTGGGCATCCGCGAGCTTGATTCGAAGGAGCGGCGATTCGTGAAAGAATCGGGCGTGCACGTTTTCACCATGCGCGATATTGACGAGCGCGGCATGCGCGAAGTGATGGCCGAGGCGCTGCGTTTTGCGGGCGACGACACCGCCGGAATCGCCGTCAGCCTCGATATGGATTTCGTGGATCCATCGGATGCGCCGGGCGTCGGCACGCCCGTGCGCGGCGGCGTCACGTACCGCGAAGCGCATCTCGCGCTGGAAATGATTGCCGACAGCCGCTCGATGGTTTCGTTCGAGCTGGTCGAGATCAATCCCGTGATTGATCTGCACAACACGACGGCGCTGCTTGGCGTGGAGCTGGTCCTTTCGGGACTGGGGAAGAAAATTCTGTGATGACGACTCAGAAAAAATTGCGCGTGGGCGTGCTATTTGGCGGGCGCTCGGGCGAGCATGAGGTTTCGCTCGCTTCGGCGGCCTCGGTGATTCGCGCGCTCGATCCGGAAAAATATGAAGCCGTGCCCATCGGCATCACGAAAGACGGGCGCTGGCTCGTCGGCGGCGGCGCGCAGAAATTGCTCGCCGAAGTTTTGAAATCCGGCGAGCGCGTTTCGCTACCGCCCGATCCGACTGCTGCGTCGCTGGTTCCGTTGACTCCGACTCCGGGGCATCCCAGCGTGACTGTGGATGTGATGTTTCCAGTCTTGCACGGCACGTTTGGCGAAGACGGCACGGTTCAGGGGCTGCTCGAGCTGGCGGGACTGCCTTACGTAGGCGCGGGCGTGCTCGCTTCGGCGGTGGGCATGGATAAAGATGTGCAGAAGCGTTTGTTTGCCGAGGCCGGATTGCCGATCGTTCCGTTCCTTGCGATTCGCCGCTCGGAATGGGAGCGCGAGCGCGTCAAGGTTTTGCGGGCGATCAAGAAGAAATTCCGCTTTCCGCTGTTCGTGAAGCCCGCGACGCTCGGTTCTTCCTTGGGAATGACGCGCGTGAAAGCGGCGCACGAATTAGGCGCGGCGATTGATACCGCGGCGGAATTCGCGCTGAAGATTCTGGTCGAGAAGGCCGTCACCGGGCGCGAGATCGAGGTTTCGGTTCTCGGGAACGACGATATCCGTGCCTCCATTCCCGGTGAGATTTTGCCGCATCGCGAATTCTACGATTACACGGCGAAATATCTGGAGCAAGGAACTCGGCTGCTGATTCCCGCGCCGCTGAAGAAAAAACAGGTCGCCACGTTTCAGGATTACGCGGTTCGCTCTTTTCGCGCGATTGATGGCTCTGGCATGGCGCGCTGCGATTTTTTTCTCGAGAATCGCACCGGAAAGATTTTCGTCAACGAGCTGAATACGATTCCCGGTTTCACTTCCATCAGCATGTATCCGAAAATGTGGGAAGCGTCCGGGCTGCCGTATCCCAGGCTGATTGATCGCCTGATCGAACTGGCGTTCGAGATGCACCGCGAAAAAGCACGAACGAAATATTCGATTGAGCTTCCTTCCGGCGCCGCCGGGGCTCTCGACGTGTAGGAGTTGCTCCCCGAAATAGTGTGTCACTTCTTTGGCACCGCTTTCCTTTGTTTTCAAGGAGTTACGTCGGAAAACACTTTGCACGGTGTGTCACTTCTTTTGGTGATTTGTGAGCGGCAGCGCCGCGCAAAATCCCATGGCTAGAGCCATGATTATCTGGGGTGTGTTTCGTGGGCCTGAAGGCCCACGCTTTTACCGGAACCGCAAAGGCAGAATGTGTCGCACCTACGGCGCTCGGGACTCGACGGCTCTGTGTCCCCGCCCTGCCGGGCGGGGCTAACTTCTGCCGCGCCTACGGCGCTAACTTCTGTCGCGCCTACGGCGCTCCGATAGACGAGCTCGGATTCTCACACGGACTGCCACGGCCGACGCTTTCAGCGGAGCGGAGAGAGAGCTCTCGGCTCGTCGCCACGGCGACTCGTTCGGGATTGTGATCCATTTCGGATCCCAAGTTGTCAAAGAGCAATGCGGCGCTCGTCGAGAGAGCCGGGGCGCATGAAGCGTCCAAAAGCGGGGCCAAAAACTGCCCCGACTCAGGCTAAATTATTTTGCGATTGCTGTCTATTGTGGAAAATACGCACGCCGTTAGGTGGCAGAGCGCGCGGGAGATACGGCGCTGCGCGCCCTGACGACTCCTTACAGTACGACACGAACCGTCCGCGGGTGGCGAGTCAGATGGCGAGCCGATGACCGGCCACCAGTCCGGTTATCCGGCTAACCGGGAGTTGCGATCGGCTTAATGCAAACCTCTTCGGCATCCGTGATATAAAAGCAGTCACCGCGAACCGAATTCAAACTTGCGCCTAAGAGAGTTCTGGCCGCCAACGGGATTTCCAACCTATGGCATCTAATTCTGGAAGGACGCACAACGCAGCGAATACCCTGAAGAGTGAGCACGTAAATCGGCGCTTTCTCGGGATCGCGGCAATCATCGTGACGGCGCTCACAGCGGTTGGTATCTGGTTGGCATTCTCACTCTTGCGCCCGACGCCGCCGCGCTCGGTAGCAATGGCTATTGATCCCGAGGGTAGCTTTGGTGCGGAACTAGGAAACCGATACCGCGAGCTTCTTGGGCGAGATGGGATCGAACTGAGACTGGTGCCATCGGCAGGAGCGGTTGATAGCATGGCTCGACTGCGGGACCCAAAGTCGGGTGTAAGCATCGCGATTATTCCGGGTGGTATCAGTAACGATCAGGAGTCCCGGGAGGTGGTCTCGCTCGGCACATTGTTCTACGAACCACTATGGCTGTTCTCCCGCGGCAAACATCTGGACAGCTTCGAACAACTTCGTAACCTCCGTATTTCGATCGGACCCGAGGGCAGCGCGAGCCATGTGTTGGCGCTCAAGTTCCTGTCGCGCGCTGGCATTTTCGATCAAAAATCCGCGACATTGCTTTCGCTCAAACCAGAGGAGTCTTCTGCGAAGCTGCTTAATGGAGAAATTGACGCGGTGTTTCTGATGGGCGCTTGGGAAACGCCCGCCGTGCGCCAGCTTCTGACAGCAAAAGATATAGACCTGGCGGACATTCAGAGGTCCGACGCCTGGGTCGCCTTGTACCCGTTCTTGAACAAGTTGTTGTTACCCGCCGGGGTGGCTGACATGGCCGAAAACCGCCCCCCAACCGATGTGCAGTTGATCGCGCCCAAGGCTAGTCTGGTTGTGCGTGGCGATCTTCATCCAGCCATCCAGTATCTGCTGCTCGAAGCGGCATCACGGATCCACTCTGGACCCGGGGTATTCCATAAGGCGGGCCAGTTCCCAGCTTCGGAAACAATTGACCTGCCGCTCAGCACTTATGCGCGTCAGTACTACAAGACGGGGCCGCCGTTCCTACAGCGAAATCTGCCTTTTTGGCTGGCAGTGCTGGTCCAGCAAGCTCTTGTGCTGCTCCTCCCTTTGGTGGGCGTGCTCTACCCCTTGCTGCGACTCTCACCAAAAATATTTATGTCCATTCATACCCGCCGAGTGTACTGGCTCTACGCTGAACTGAGGCTTCTCGAAAGGGAGATGCTCGTTGCCGGTTTGACCAAAAACGACAAGGATTTGATCGAGCGATTTGACCAGCTAGAAGACCGAGTCAGCCGGCTGTGGGTGCCGGTGTCCCTCCGACCGCAGCTCTATGACTTGCGATCGCACATCCGGTTGGTGCGGGCGGAGACCAAGGATTGAACATCGCGGAACCGCCGGGCTCCGCCAATCCAATGACAAAGCGAGGCTAGTAGCCAAGTTGCCGGTTATCCGACGAATCAGGAGTTAGCTCGCCGGCGCGCGAGAGTCAGCGCCGGAAACCGCCGCCACCGCGGAATCCACTGAACCCGCCACCACCGCCGCCCCAGCCGCCGTGAAACGCTCCATCACTGAGTCCGCCGCTGCGATCTCCCCAACCGCCGCTGCTGCGGTCGCTGATTCCCCCACTGCCGGAGCCGCCACCCCACCCGCCCGAGCTATAGTTGTCCGAACGCTGTGAGCCCTGGTCACGCGCAGCCGCTTCATTGTCATATGAGGAGGTTGATTTCGTGGTGTTGCTCCAGCCGCTGCCCGAGTTTTCCTGCCAGCCGGATCCGGGGCTGCCCTTGTACACGTTGCCATCATGGCTGGCATAGAGATTGTTGTCGCTGTAGCCAACGCCATTTCCCGTGTTGGTGTTGTAGGCGAATCCGCGATTCACACTTGCGGCAGAGCCGCTATACGCATTTCCGGCGACACCGTGCGCTCCACCCGCCACGACTCCTGTGTTCGGATTGTATGCCGCGCCCCGGCTACCCGCGGCGTAATTGCCGGTATACGCGTTGTAGTTGTAGCCTCTGCCGCCTACGCTCGATGTGCCGGTGGCGGGATTATAAAAACTTCCCCGCGTTCCGGCACCGACGTTGCCCGTGTAAGGATTCGCCCAAGCAGCGTGCGTGCCGCTGTAAGCTGCACTGCCCCAATGGCCGTAGAAATTCGCGGATGCTACTCCGCCGTAAGCGCCCCATCCCCACGCCGGAGCTACGGGGCCCCACCCGTACCAACCAACGGGACCCCACCAAGGACTGCATGCTGCACCGACAGCCATGCCAAGACCGAAACCGAGCGCCCAACCTCCCGCGGTGCTCCATCCGAATGAAGCGCCGACGCCATACGTGACCGGAGCGGGAATCCAAACGTCGGTGGCGACGAAGGGCGAGTACACATAACCCGTGCCGTAGACTACAACGTCGTCCGCGGAGACCACGGTTCCGTAGTAGCCAGGCGTGTAGCCGACATAAACAACGCTCGGTGTATAGCCGTACACCTGCGCATACGTGACGTAATAAATCGGCGAGCTAGGTGGAATGGTATAAATGGCCGGAGGTACCGTTGTCGCTACCGCCCACGGCCCATTCGCTGAAGATCCCGCGAACCAAACTCCACCCTGACAGGAATAAAAAGACGTTCCCGAAACCATAACCACCGGCGTAGTCGAATTGACGGCGTACATTAACGACGTACCGGTCACGGGCTGAAAATTCGGTTCACCAACATAGGAAAGCGTCAGTTTAGCTTTTGCGCGGTTGATGGTCGCAGTTTGCGGAATCTGATTAGCGATTAAAGCTTCTTTCGCTTGCGGAGTTCCGGGAATCGATACCAGCACGCTCGCCTTCGGACTGTAAACAGGAATCTTCGCGAAGTCAGCGGGAAGACCTGTAGCGGAGACATAGTTCCACGGACCATTTTGGAGGGATGTGGATGAGAACCAGCGTCCGGCGACGAGTATGTAGTACGTAGAATTGGCGTTGTCCAAGAAAATATCGTCGCCGGAGTTTCTGACGTACAACAAGCTCGTGCCCGGGATCGGCGTGAATTCCGGTGAGCCTGAAGTGAGGATCAATTCCGCCGGAGTGGTGCTGACGTACACGAGGGGTGCCTGGAAATCCGCGAACGCTTCTTGCAGGGACTGTTCGGGATTTCCGAGAACTTGATTCTCGTTCGCCTTCAGCGCTGCTGCTTTGATTTTATCCAAATCTTTCTGTGGATCGCGCTTGGCCAGCAACCAATCGCCCTGGAAAGTTTTGGACTCCACCCACCCGTCCATCAGCGCCAGGTAATACACTTTCTTGCCGGAATCGAAGAGGATCAAAGCGCGCGTGTTGATGATTTTTTGGAGGCCATTTCCGGCTTCCTGCATTACCGGTTGCCCATCAATGAGCGCCAGAACTGCCGGGGCGGAGCTGAAAAGGATCGCTGGAGGATCGTTCTTGACTACCACTTTTTGCTGTTTTTCGGCGACGGAAGTAACGGCGAGGCTCGATTGCAATTGATCGAGCGGGACGGTTCGCGACCAGCTCATGTCCTTACTAAACGCCCCGGAATACGCAGCCCCGTTATTGGCAATCGTCGGAAACTTCTGCCTGGTTAATTGAAAGTCTTCCAGGGTGACCACGCGATTCACCTTGTCAACTTCCGTGCGTGCGGTGTACCAGATTGCGCCAAAATCAGTTTTGTCCGTGCCTGTCCTGATGAGGACCGCGGAATATGCGTCCAGTGCGTTCCCTGTCCAATCGCTGAGTTCCGGCTGATACACAGAGATCTTTGCGTCTTGATAAGCAAATTGCCGCGGCCACGGGTCGCCTCCCGGCGGCGATACTTTAGCTGGCGCGGCGGAGGGAGGCTTCGTTACGGACGTGGAAGTGTTGGACTGAGGAAACGTCACGCCGGGCGATGCAAACAAGACGCATTCCGCCAGAAACAACGCAATCATACGTTTGAGTCGAACGTAGAATCCCATCTCGCGCACGCTCCTCTACCCCTACAAATGCTTCGTGTTCAGTTTTTCTTGCTCGGGAATCCGACGGAACTAAACCAGAAACCGTCGATGCTGCCATCGTTCCCGCCGAGATGGATTCGGTCGGGACGAGCCGCCCCCGTTCGCGATAAGCAGGTAGGCCACCAATTGCGTGGGAGTGGTGCCCGGAAGCAAGGCCCTAACCATCAATGCTTTGCGGGGTTCGACCGGCGAAGGGCGGCAGTCGCTTTAGCAAGCAGCCCGACATTTCGGAGAGGCTCCGAAATGATGGAGACGCTTCTAGGTTGATTCGTAACTCCTGGTTAACGCGTTTGCCGGACAAGTGGCTGGGAACGGACATGTCCGGTGATTCGGCTAATCCGGATCTGAGGTCACCGGGTGAATCGCGGGGTCAAGCGTCGAGAAGCTGCTGGCCGCCGTCAATGTCGTACGTTGCTCCGGTGACCGCGGTGTTCGTCATCAGGTGGATCGCGAGCGCGGCGATGTCGGCTGGGCCGACCACGCGCCGGATTGGCAGCGTGGTGCGAAGCTGCTCGCGACGCGCATCCAGCTGATGACCGAGGATCTCCGCCGAGAGCGGCGTGTCCACGAAGCCGGGTGCGATAAGGTTGACGCGGATAGGTCCGAGCTCGAGCGCGAGAGCCTTGACGAGCGCCGGTGACGCGGCGGTGAACCCCGCAACGAGCGCGCCCGCAGACGGCCTGCGACCGCCCGTTCCGCCGATGAACAGGAGCGTTCCGCCCGCGCGAACCTTGCCGACGGCGAGGCGAGCGACGTGGATCGTCAGCCAAAGGTGCTCGTCGGCTTCGCGGTGCGCGCGTGCGAAGTCAATGTCGGCCAGCCGCGCGTAGTAAGGGCTGCCGGCCGTGACCATGACGTGGTCAACCGGTGTCGGAAGCTCGTCGAAGAAGCGGTCGAGCCGGTCGAAGTCAGTGGCGTCGAACGCCGCGGTGCTGAGCGCGCCGAGCTCGCGTGCGGCGGCCTCCAGGCGTTTCGGGTCGCGGCCGGTGAGAACGACTTCTGCGCCCTCGGACCGCGCTAGGCTGGCCGTCTCCAGCCCGATGCCCGAGCTGCCTCCGATCACGACTACCGTCTGCCCGGCGAGCGCCGGTGCGCGGGTCGCGCCGGGCATGCCCGCTCCTGCGCCGCTCACTTGGGCAACTCGGTTCCGGCCTGCTCCGCCGCCATGTATTTGGCGTACCAGTCGGGCCAGTTCTCGTCGCGTTGGCCGGTGCGCTTCTCGTGCTCGCCGTGAGCGGCCTCGGCACGGCGAAGCGCGTTCGCCAAATCGCTTGCGGACGCGAACGTAGTGGCCGCAGGGTCAACGCGACCGGGCAACCGCGACGTGATCTCCTGAAACAGCCAGCCGTTGCCGTCCGGATCGCGGAACGAGGCGAACGAGCGGTAGCTGCCATGACCGGGATCTGGGCCGCTGACGCGGACCCGTCCAAACAGGTAAGGCTCGTCCGTGCCGACGTACTCGCCGGCGGAGTGGAACACTTCGCTGACCTCGACGCCGCGATCGAGCAGGTTTTTGCGAGCGTCCTCGATGTCGGAGACGATCAGGTACAGGCCCTGGGCGGAGCCGGGCGCTGCCGGGGTGACGTTCGCGCCGAGAATGATCGAGCAGGCGGAGCCGGGCGGCGTGAATTGGATTATGCGGAAGCCCTTGCCGTCGTCGTAGTCGGCGTCGAGCCGCCACCCTAGCTTCGCGTAGAACTCCTTTGCGCGGGAAACATCCGAGACGGGGATGACGACGATTTCGAACTTCATGTCAACCGGCGCGACGCTGGTTTCGATACTGCGGACTGCGTTCGTGCTCATAGCTGCCTCCTGAGTTGGGTCATTTATTGCCGCCACGCAATGTGTGCGCTATCCAAGCGCGCGACGGCTGAAGGCAAAGTCGCAAATTGAGGAAAGATCATCCGAGTCACTCCGAAGCCGCACCGGACGCGCACGAGGTGACAATATAGCGGTTTCGGCGGATCGGGACCAGTGGCCGGGACGCGATGTACGCCGCCAACTCGACCCGAGCGCGCAGTATGTGATGTGCCGCTAGTCCTGCTATCGGCTGGCTATGCGAGATCGGCCGATCTTGCAAGCCACGTGCGACGGCTGAACCCGGCCAACATCAACAAGCCCAAGCCCGTGCCCAAGAGCAACAGAGAGGAAGGCTCAGGGACGGCGGAGTTATCTTGTTCTTGTATCGTAACCGGCAGGTACTCAAATCCAGCATCGTAGGGATCGTTTCCATTGTCTGCAAAGTCGAGCCAGACTCCCACGTCGCATACACCCGCGGTCGAACAGAAAAGCTCTACTGGCTCGTCTACGCCGACTAGATTGAAGAGCAAGGCATCGCTCAACTCCGGTGTGCCAGGGTACAGGAGGTTATCGTAGCCCCAATAATGGTAGCAGGTCGGAGTATCGCATATGTAATACGCGTCGTATGCGGGGTTGGATGGGGATGGGGAAGACGGATCGAGTGGCACCAGTCCGTTTTCGGTGTACGGCGTCGCGGTGCCACCGACCGTGAACGTGAGGGTACCGTCCGTGATGGAAGAGGCCAAGAAGCCGCCGTCGCCGAGACCGTCGGGCGAAGCGACGACGTCGAGGGTTCCCGAGACACTATCGCCAGCGTACGCTCCCGAGGAAACGGGAGTACCCGTAAAAGTTATCGTAAAATCGTCTGCGTTGGCACCAGTGGCGAAGAGAAGAACAACAACGAGAGCTAAAACTGAAACTGTCAAGCGAGCGACGTGGCTCATCATCCCCCCGAACACACACACCTAGATTTGCTGTTCTTACTGGGAGCACTTTCCTGACCGTTGACTAGGTGTCAGAAAGTAAAGCACCTACGCCGGTATCGCCGACCTGGACATGCAATCATTTGCGCATTTACTACGAATCTGATGCGCACTCGAGGGGAATTGGCTTCGATGCCATATTAATGCTGCGAGCTGGTTTGGATAACTGCCTGGCGGCGGCTGTAGGGAAGATCTAATTAGCGCCTGCCAATGCATGGCCTCGCTTGACATCGCCGCTCTGACTGATTAAACTAACCAGTTAGTTAAACAATTCAATTCGCATGGAGGAGTCGTCGATGCAATACCGCCGATTGGGCAAGAGTTCGCTGGTGGTTTCCGCGCTGGGGCTGGGCTGCATGGGGATGTCGCAGTCATACGGCACGCCGGACGATCAGGAATCCGTCGCGACGATTCATCACGCCATTGATCGCGGGATCACCATGCTCGATACGGCGGATATGTACGGCGGCGGCACGAATGAAGAATTGGTAGGCGCGGCGGTGGCGAAACGTCGCCATGAAGTGGTGATCGCGACGAAGTTCGGAAACATGCGCATGCCGGATGGTCGGTTTCTCGGCGTGAACGGGAAGGCCGAATACGTGCAGAGCGCGTGCGAAGCGTGCCTTCAGCGATTAAGAATTTCCACGATTGACCTTTTTTATCTGCATCGCGTGGATTCGAGCGTGCCGATCGAAGAAACCGTGGGCGCGATGGGGCGGCTGATCGAGCAGGGGAAGGTTCGCTATCTCGGACTTTCGGAAGCGGGCTCGCAAACGATCCGGCGGGCGCACGCGACGCACCCCATCACCGCGCTGCAAAGCGAATACTCTCTATGGACGCGCGATCCCGAGGACGGAATTCTTGCGACGTGCCGCGAGCTAGGCATCGGCTTCGTGCCGTACAGCCCGCTGGGCCGCGGAATTCTGACGGGCCAGGTGAAGAGCGCGGAATTCGGCCCCAAGGATTTCCGGCGCATGTCTCCGCGATTTCAGGGCGAAAACTTCCAGAAGAATTTGCAGATGGTCACGCGCATCGAGCAGATCGCGAAGGAAAAGCACTGCACGCCGGCGCAGCTTGCTCTGGCATGGGTGCTGGCGCAGGGCGACGACATCGTGCCGATTCCGGGCACGAAGCGCCGCACGTACCTCGACCAGAATCTCGGCGCTCTGGAGATTTCGCTCACCCCGGCCGATCTAAAAGAAATCGAGAGTGTAGCGCCGCGGGGCGCGGCCGTCGGTGCGCGATATCCCGAGGAATACATGAACCGCTTGGGGATCTGAAACAATCATGGCCAGCGGACGTAAAAGAGTTGAGGACCCGGCAACGGCGCGGCGAATTCTGGCCGCAGCCGAGCAACATTTCGCCGCGCAGGGATTGGCGGGAGCGCGCACGGAGGAAATCGCCACGGCCGCGCACGCGAACAAGGCGATGCTTTACTACTATTTCGGCAACAAGCGCCGGCTGCATCGGGCGGTCCTGGAGAATTTGTTGAGGCAGCTTCGACTGGCGGTTTTCGCTCCATTCAGAAAGAGGCTTTCCGCGCGAGAGAGATTTTTCGAGGGTGTGAACGGGTATTTCGATTTCCTGGCCACGCACCCGAACTATCCGCGGCTGGTTCAGCGGCAGGCGATGGAGGCAGGCCCGGGATTCAAATGGATGGTGACGGAATTCTTTCGCCCACTGCATCGCGAGTTTGCGCGTACGGTCGCGGAAGGAACAGCGGACGGCGAGTTTCGGAAAGTTGATCCCGACCAGACCGCTCAGATGACGCTGCAAATGACGACGTCGTATTTCGCCGGCGCGGCAATCCTGAGCCGTGTGGTGGGGCACGATTTGTTGGCGCCGGAGGCAATCGCAGCGCGGAAGCGCGCGTTGCTTGATTTTCTCCAACACGCTTTGATGCCCCAAGGAGCCAAGGCCTGATGAACAGCCGAAAAACATTCGCCATTATCGGAATCGTGTTTGTGATCTCGCTCTTGTTCTATGTGTTTTCGACGCCATGGGGAAAGGAAATTCCGCTCACAGGCATCGTGGACGGCAATGAAGTGATCGTGAGTCCGCAGATAACCGGCCGCATTGTTCTGCTGACGGTGGACGAAGGCTCGGATGTGAAAAAGGGAGACCTGATCGCCGAGCTGGACCCGAAGGAGCTCGAAGCGGGCCTCGCCGCTGCCAATGCGAACGTGGCGAGCCTGCAAGCGCAAGTCGGCGAGGCGAATCATAATTATTCGATGACCGACGATCAGACGGGCGCGTCGGTGAAGCAAGCGGTGGCGATGCTCACGTCCACGCGGGCGCAGCTCGATCAGGCGCGGGCGAATCTGTGGCGCGACCAAACGGATCACGACCGGATGGAGAAGCTCTACGACAGCGGCGTCGAATCGGCACAGGACCGCGACCACGCGCAGGCGACGCTGAATGCGTCGCTGGCCAACGTGAAATCGCTTGAAGATTCCGTGAACGCGCAGGAGGCTGCGCTCGGCGTCGCGCAGGCAAACCGCAAACAGGTGGATGTGCGCGGCAGCGAAATCGCCACGACCATCGCGCAACTGGAGCAAGCGCGCGCGTCGGCAGCGGAGACCGCGACGCAGCTGGGCTATACGAAAATTTACGCGCCGATTGACGGCATCGTGTCCGTGCGCGTGGCCAAGCAGGGCGAAGTGGTGGCGCAGGGCTCGCCGATTGTGGTCATCGTGGACGTGGACCATCTGTGGGTGCGCGCGGACGTGGAAGAAAGCTACATAGACTCGGTGAGCTTCAATCAAACGCTTCGAGTCAAACTTCCTTCGGGAGACATTCTGCAGGGGCAGGTGTTTTTCAAGGGAGTGGAGAACGATTTCGCGACGCAGCGGGACGTGAGCCGCACGAAGCGCGACATCAAGACATTCGCGATCAAGGTATCCCTGCCGAATCAGGGCCGCAGGCTGTTCACAGGCATGACGGCGACGGTGCTGCTGCCTCCGCCTGACAAGAAAAGCTGGTTCGCGCGGCTGTGAAGCGGAAGGCTCGACGACTTGCCGCGGATGGAGCTGCGCAAAGGTATGCGCTGCGCGCGGCGTTTTATGTCGCACCTGAAGGTGCGACCCACTAAGGCCGGAAGGCAACGTGCGAGGGGACCGGGCGTGGTGCGATGGAAGCCAAGGCTGGCATGAACGCAATTGAAGTGGATCACATGACGAAGAAGTTCGGCGATTTCGTCGCTGTGAACGACATCAGCTTCAACGTGTCGCAGCAGGAAATCTTCGGTTTGCTTGGTCCCAACGGGGCGGGGAAGACGACGCTGATCCGCATGATGACGACGCTGCTCTCGGTCACCTCCGGCACTGCGCGGATCGGCGGCCACGACGTGCGCACCGATCCGGACGGCGTGCGCAACACTTTGGGCGTGATTCCTCAGGCTTTCACCTCCGACCCAGAGCTGACCGCGAAAGAGAACATGGCGATTCACGCGAAGCTCTACGGGGTGCCCGCCAACAGGCGGGACGCGCTGATTGATGAGTTGCTGGAATCGGTGGAGCTGCTGAAATTTCGCGACGCGCTGGTGCGGACATTTTCAGGCGGAATGCGCCGACGCCTGGAGATCGCGCGCGGGCTGGTTCACGCACCGAAGATCATGTTTCTCGACGAGCCGACGACGGGCCTCGATCCGGTCTCGCGCACGAACGTGTGGGAGATGATTCGGTTGCTGCGCGACCGGTCGGAGCTCACCATCCTGCTGACCACGCATTACATGGATGAGGCCGACAAACTCTGCGATCGGATTGCGATTGTGGACCACGGAAAACTTGCGGCGCTCGATACGCCCTCGCGATTGAAGGACAACGTGCCCGGAACGGAAATCGTGGAGGCGGAATTTGTGGGCGAGCCGCCGGACTGGATCGAGCAGCTTCGGGGACTGTCGCATTCCACGGGCGTAACGCAGCGCGAGGACGTGGTTCACATCACTTCGAGCGACGGCCCGGCGACGGTGGCGGCGCTGATGGATCTGGCGCGCACGCGCAAAGTGACGGTGAAGAGAGTGATCGTGCAGAGCACGTCGCTCGACGATGTGTTCCTGCACTATACGGGCAATGCGCTGCGCGACGCCCCGCAGAAACCGACCCACCAGCCCAGCCCGTTTTCACGCTGAGCGTACGGAGGATCACGAGCAATGAAACTTTATCGAGTGTCGGCACTGGTCGAGCGGGACATGCGGAAATTCTTCCGCAGCCCCGCGCTGATGCTGAGCTCGCTGCTCTTTCCGCTCGTGCAACTGGTCGTGCTCGGCTACGCCTTCGGGGGAAAAATCAAGAACGCGGACATCGCATTCGTGGATGAAGATCATTCCGTGCAATCGCGCCGGATCGAAGAGATGTTCGACGGAATCAAGGCGGGCCCGCAGACATTCCGCGTGGTGAATTACAACTCGCTTCCTGAAGCTGTGGACGATTTGCACGCGGGTTTCGTGAAGGCCGTGGTGGACGTTCCGCACGATTTCTCGCGCCGGTATTACCAGCACGACCGGCCGCGGCTGGTTTTCACCGAGGACAATACCGACCAGTTTATTTCGAGTTCGCTTCTCGCCAGCGTGCAGGACATGACCACGGAACTCAACACACCGGATGTGGCGGCGTCGCGCCTCGATGGACAGGTCGAGCTCAATGTGGTCGAGGTCTATCCCTACATCGAGTACATCAAATACCTGCTCGCCGGTTCGACCGCGATGGGAATTTTCATCACTGCAATGATCGGCGGCGGCATCACATATATTGACGACAAAACGCGCGGCCTGCACGAAGGCTATTTGCTGACACCGATTCGAAAATCGGAGCTGGTCGCAGGGTTGATTGCGTCGGGAACGTTGAAGGCATTCATGGCGGGAATGTCGTTAACAATTATTGGGGGGCTGATCGCGGGGATTACGGGGCTGTGGCATCCCCTGCGGTTTTTGTATCTCTCGCTCGTGATCCTGGTCGCGTCCCTCTCGATGATCAGTTTGATGTTTTTGGTGATGGTGCGCATTGACGATCCGCTCGTGCCCCGCGCGATTTTCGGCGTGCTCAACATGCTGCTGTTTTTCCCTTCGGGGGCGGTCTATCCCACGGAAGCGTTTCCGGCGTGGCTACGCTGGATCTCGGTGGTTGATCCGTTCACGTACACGGTGCACGCGCTGCGGAATCTGACGCTCAAGAACACGGGCATTGAAGGAATTTACATGGACGTGCTAATTTTGAGCGGATTCTCGGCGCTGATGATTACGGGCATCATGGCGCTGTTCAAGCGCCAGTTGTGATTTGAAGGAGCCCATATGGGTATTTTGGACGCAACGGAAGAACATCCGGCGTCGAAGCTGCGGCGCTACCTGATCACGATTCTTGTTTTCATACTGCTAGGCGGCGGTTTTGTTTGGTGGAAGCTGCGCTACCATGCGGAGAAAACCGCGGTGTATCACTTTTTGAACCAGGTGGTGGCTGGGAATATGCAGCAGGCGTACAACTTGTGGAGCCCGTCGCCTTCCTACTCGCTGAGCGATTTTCAAGGCGATTGGGGGCCTGACGGATATTACGGCCCAGTGAAAAGCTTCAACGTCACGGATACATATCGTCCGCCGAATGGATCTTCCGGCGTCGTGGTTATCGTGGACGTGAGTCCCTACCAGCCATTCCCGGAAAAAGACGACGCGCTGAAGCAAAGTAAATCGAAGGAAGTTCGGTTGTGGGTTCAGTTCAAGGACCGCTCGGTGGAATTTCCGCCGCCGCAGTTCGACAAGCCGTGAACGACTCCGGGTTACGCGGGGTCAATCTTCGCGTCGCTTACGATCATGACCGGAATGTCACCTCGAACGGGATAGACGCGCTTGCAGGTTGCGCATTTCAAGCCTTGTTCGTCCGGCGTCGGCGTGACGGGTGTTTTGCATTCCGGGCAAACCAAAATGTCGAGCAGTTCCTTTGACACCGCCATGCGTTTCCTCCGCGAGCGATTCGTATAGTTCCACTTTAGCAGGGCGGCGCGCGGCTGGACAAGCGCGTCGCATTCCCCAAACCTGCCTCAACTGATAGACGCGGCTCTGAGAATCAATTGCCCTTTCCATTCGGCGCCAGCCGCCAATTCCATGGGCCACACGGCGGCGATTTGCGATCCTTGATAAATTCGCTCGAAGCCGTCTTCCGATTCCGAAACCGTTTCGATCGGGGCAATCCAGAAATTCCGCGCCGCGGGTGCTTCCAGCATGACGGCGGCTCGCTGCCACTCGTCCACGACGCGTAATTCGGTCACCGCCGGCGCCGAGGACAATCGCAAAGGCGATCGCTTGCCGTTTACCTCGAAATAGCGATTCGATTCTGAGGGCGCGAGGAAATTCACGACGACCTCAAGTCCGACGTTTACCGTGGCCGCGCCGGACGCCGTGCGGCGCAACGCGACGTCGCAGATGATGTCGAATCCCGCCGGAGTTGAAGCGAACGAAATGTTCTTTTCCGCGAGCCAATCGGCACTCTCCTCAGAGGCAAGCGCGACGCTCGTCGAGGATGATCCAACCACGCGATATCGTCCGCCCGCCACCGCCGCATCCTCTTCCAGTCGAACGGTTGCGTAATCCTCCTGGGACTTCCCCTGGCCGAAGACCAGCATCCGAAAGGAATTCCGCGGCCAACGGTCATAGTTCAGCCAGCGCTCGAGGCCCTGTTCCTTAACGCGCGTCTGCTCGTGGATGGATTGCGCGCCGTGGTGGCGCTGCGAAGAAAGGTTTCGCAGCTTGGCGTGGTAGGTCTCGAGCCGGCGCGTGAGCGAATTGATCAGCGTCACATTCGGCGGGCGAAAATCGAGCGCGGCGATTGTGCCGCCATCCTCGGGAGCAACGAGCGCAGCATAGCGATCCGAGGTGAGATAGATTTCATCGTGGCCATCGGCCGTGAAATCAAGCGTTGCGGCGTGGGAGAATGGTTTTTTATGATGCGCCAGCCCGTCGGCGATCGTTTCGGCCTGCTCGAGCGAGCGCCAAACGGCAGTGCGCAGGTGAGGCGAGTACAATCCCCCAAACACGCCGTGCCAATAGGGATCGTTGCACTGGCCGCGCAGCAGCAGCGTAGCGGCCTCCTGGCGCGCCTTCTTGAACGCGCGGTCGAAGCGTCGGCTCCGCGAGAGCCGGCGTATTTTCTGCGAGACGTGCAGCATCTTTTTATGCAGCAGGTTCGCTTCGGAGTATTTGGTGAAAAAGCTGCGCCAGATTCCTCCGCGCAGGAATGGCAACACGTCCGCGCGCGACGAGAACTGATCGAGAAGGCTGTGATAGCGTTCGCGCGCGGGCGTGGGCAGCGACCACTCCATCATTTCCGTGTAGGAGGCGGCGGGCAAATCCGCACGGCCGAGGGGCGCGTGCGAAGCGACTGCGTCAGAGGGTGTGGACGTAGCAAGCCAGTCCGAGCTTTTTTCCAGCATCGTGAAGAAACGGTCGAGCCAGCCGTCGTGGTAGCACAGTTTGTTCGTCTCCGGCCAGACGCCGAACTTTTCAAGGTCGTCGCCCATGGCGGCAAAGCCGCCCGGATGCCGGCTCGCGGCGGCGCGCAAGAAATTCGCAGTTTCGCCAACGTCGGCGAAGGGAATCAAATATCGCAAGGATTTGAGACCGGGGAGTAGTTTCACGGTGTGGCCCAGGTCTTCGGAAATGTAATAACCGAAGAGCTGTTCGAGCTCGAATCCGGCTCCGAGAAAATGATTGTCGTCCACAAGCGTGTATTCGACGCCTGCAGGCGCGAGGCACGAAGGAAGTTGCGGCTCCCACACGCGTTCGGCAAGCCACGCGCCGCGTGGCCGGGACTTGAAATGCTTTTCGGCGTAGGCCGCCAGCCGTGCGATCTGCTCGAGGCGATCCTCGGGCGGAATGGTTACCAGAATCGGCTCGTAAAATCCGCCGCCGACTATTTCCACCTGGCCGCTTGCGACCAGCGCGCGAAGACGATCGAAATATTCCGGATGCGCGCGCTCGATCCATTCCAGCAGCGGCCCCGAATAATGAAGCCCCATGCGAATCAAGGGATGGCGCGAAAGCACCTCGATGAAAGGAAGATAGGAATCTTTGTAGGCGCGTTCAAGTACGTCGTCGAAATTGCCGACCGGTTGGTGCGCGTGGATGAGGAGAACCAGCTCGAATTTCCGCAACGCGACCTCGGGAATGCTTTACAGGATAACCCGATTGCGGCGAAGGGCGGACACAGACTTTGTCCCCGCTGGCGCGAATCGGCTAAGCGCAAATGGCGGCGCGTATCACGGCCGCCCCGGCGAATTGCGCGAGGCGTTCGCCAAGCCGCGCCATTGCCACTTCTATGGACGCATGCGGCGCGCCCGAAGGTGCGTAAATTACGATCAGCACGTCTCTCGCGGACTCGGTGATCATGCTGCGCGTTGAATCGCTGATCGGGCTGCCGAATGGACCGTCGGCGTCGGCGAGAACCGGGCGTCCTTCCAGGTGCCACGTGCGCTTGCCGATGCCCTCGTAAGTTTCGCCGGCGGCACCGTGGCGGAAAGCGATCGGCGGCGTAACGCGGGCGCGGTCGTAACATCCAAACGGCCAGCCGGTTTCGATCGAGCCGGCGTTGCCGACGTCCACGACGTTCGAGACGCGATACAGCCCCTTTCCCTGGACGACGCGCCGGAGCAGTGCCTCGGACGAGGGGCGGTACTTCGATGGGTCCATGTCCCAGGAACGAAACATCTCGCGGACAGCGCGGGTCGGCTCGGCTTCGGCGAGGCTCTCGACTGTGAACTCCCGGCGCTTCCGCTCGCAAATTTCGTCCATCAGCCGCGCGAGGTTTTCATCGGCTGGAGCGACGCGCGAGCCGTTGGCTTCAACGATGCCCAGGTTTACATTCGGCAGTTCGATTTTGATTTCCATCTTTAGCCACAGATCAACACAGATGAACACAGATCAAGACTGGATAAAACATTTGATTGGTCCCGAGTTCGCGGACAGACTGCTATGATCGCGGTTCTCATGCAGGCCCTTGCTTGCCGACTGCAATGAATCCGCTGCGAGGAAATTCTATCGGGAATTGGTCTAGAGCGCGATGAAAGAAAGCGAACAATTCCGGAAGGGCATCGCGTTATTCAACGCGCGCCGATTATTCGAAGCGCATGAGGTGTGGGAAGAGCTGTGGATGGTCGAACCCGAACCGGAGAAGACATTCCTGCAGGGGCTGATTCAGGTGGCGGCGGCCTACCATCATCACAGCCGCGGAAATCCGCGCGGTATGGAATCGCTGCTCGCTGCGGGGCTAGCCAAGTTGAAGCGCTTTCCGGACGATCACCGCGGAATTGCGCTCGCGAAGTTGCGAGCTGACGCGGGAAAATGGGTGGAAGGTCCGAGCCTTGCCGATGATCCGGGAGCGCGAAGGCCGCCTCGCATCCGCCTCGCGGTCCGAACCAGCCGAAAAAAGAAACTCGGAGGATGAAAGAGTCCGCCGCGTTCGTGTTCGATTACCCTGTTGTTCGTGACAGCTATCGGAATTTGCCTCGCGCGGTTTACGCCTTCTTGTAATAGTCGGCGTTGATCTTCGTATAGCTAGTCCACTTTTCCGGAAGATCTTCCAGCGCGAAAATCGCCGTCACCGGGCAGACGGGAACGCACGCGCCGCAGTCAATGCACTCGTCCGGATTGATGTAGAGCTGCGTGGCTGCTTCAAATTCCGCCTCGTCCTTCCGCGGATGAATGCAGTCCACCGGGCAGACATCCACGCAGGCGGAGTCTTTGGTTCCGATGCACGGCTCGGCGATTACGTAAGCCATCTAGCTTTCTCCTAAAGTGTGCGCTGCCTTGAAGAATCGCTCGCGCTGCACCCAAGGATACAACCTTGAAACTGATTTTTGTATATCCAAATTCGAGCGCGTCATAAGGTCTCGCGCGTCGCCGAAGTGGTCCAAGCCGTGGCCGGCTCGTACGATCAAGCCGACGGCTGCTATGCCGACCCGTTACTGGTATGCGCCGCCTCTGTTGCCGCCGTCACTCCGGAACCGATAGAATATCGGTTGGGGGAAAGAGATCATGCGCCTCTCACGGCGATGGCTGTTTCCGGTCGCGACGCTTGGGATCGTCGCTCTGGGGGCGTTCAGCTTTGTACGACCGCCGGTCGCCGCGGCCAAGCCTACTTCGCATACGGACACGCTTGCCGGGGATCCCCAGTTGATTGACCTTGCCGGCTACAAAGAAGTAGTCGCTAGGTATCAGGGCAAAGGACTGCTGGTCACGTTTTGGGCCACCTGGTGCCAGCCCTGCCGCGAAGAATATCCCATGATCATTGAGCTCAGCAAGGAATACGGCCCGCAGGGACTCGCCGTCGTGGGCGTGAGCCTGGATGAGGACGCCGACATCGGCCTGGTTCGCCAGTTCCTCGACAAAAGCCGCCCGGGATTCCTCAACTATCGCCAGAAACCGGGAATAGACGCGGATGCGTTTTATCAGGGCGTGAATCCGGACTGGCGAGGCACGATGCCGCAGACCGATTTCTACGCGCGCGACGGACACCTGGCCCGGTATTTCGTGGGGCAAAAATCAAAAGATGCCTTTGTGCAGGCGATCCGCTTGATCTTGTTGACTGGGACCTCCCAGAATCGCCCGGGCGCGTCCATGTACGCCGGCAATTGAGGCAAATTCTTTTATGGCGTGGGCCCGAAATACCTGTAGTGGCCCGTAATTTTCCAACGGAACAGCACGTCCTCCATTCGAGGACCCTCACCGATATTGTGGACCACTAAATAGCGGTCGCCCTGCGCCGATTTGCGATTTACTACGATTCCAATGTGCGGCACTCCTCCGCCCAGATCCCAAGTGACCAGATCGCCGGGAAAGTAATCGTCAGCGCCGTAAGTTATCGGAAGCGATTCTCCGTTTCGGCTGAAAAAGACCGCGAGATTGGGAACACGGCGGTGATCAATATTGGAATCAGGATGCGCCTGTTTCCACAGGCCGTCGTGGGGATAGGCGCTCCAGTTATGCACGATGTCTTCGTGGACTTCCTTTTGGAGATCAACTCCGACGGCCCGATAGGAGCGGATAATTTCGTCCGTGCAAACTCCGGTGTCGGCCGGCACGTCCCCGTCAGGATAGGGAATTCGTACGTAGGATGAATCGTAGCGTACGTGATGGGAAGTTCGTTCGACCGCGGCGGCGACGAGCCGCTGGAGGAAGTCTCTTTGAGATGCGGTCTCCTGAGCACCGAGCAGGCCAGCGGGTAAGAAGATCAGGACGGCCACCCGTGCTAATGGCCAGACTCGTCGCATAGGAACCGAAATCAGCTTTTCGCGGCGGAGAGATACCGCTCTACTTCGATCGCCGCCATGCAGCCGGAGCCAGCTGCCGTAATTGCCTGGCGATAGTGATGGTCCTGGACGTCGCCAGCGGCGAAAACTCCCTCGACGTTGGTCCTGGGGCCATCGTGGGTGATCAGGTAGCCGTTCTCGTCCATCTTAAGCTGGCCCTTGAAGACTTTCGTGTTCGGATCGTGGCCGATGGCGACGAAAACGCCTTCGGTGGCAACCGTATGCTGCGCGCCAGTTTGCGTGTTTTTTAGCGTCACTAGCTCGACCGATTTCTTGCTCACGTCGTGCACTTCGGCGATCTCAAACGGGGTCATGAACTGGATCTTTTCGTTGGCGCGGGCCCGATCCAGCATGATCTTCGACGCGCGAAATTCGTTTCGTCGGTGCACCAGCATTACTTTCTTGGCGAATTTCGTCAAAAACGTCGCTTCCTCCATCGCCGTATCGCCGCCGCCGACCACGATGATTTCCCGGTTGCGAAAGAATGCGCCGTCACACGTCGCGCAGGTCGAAACGCCGTGGCCCAGCAGGTTCCGCTCGGATTCGATACCCAGCATTCGCGCCGAAGCTCCGGCCGCGACGATCAGCGTTTCGCTCTCATAGGTTTCTTTCCCGGCGGTGATCGTGAAGGGGCGCTTGCTCAAATCAACAGATGCCACCGACCCGGAGCGAAACTCCGCGCCAAACCGCTGCGCCTGCTTTCGCGTTCGCTCGATCAGCTCGGGTCCGAGAATGCCTTCAGGGAAGCCCGGGAAATTCTCAACTTCCGTGGTCAGAGCAAGTTGGCCGCCCGGCTCGTAACCATCCAACACGAGCGGCTTCAAATCCGCGCGCGCCGCATAAATCGCCGCAGTCAATCCCGCACATCCGCTGCCGATAATAATCACTTTATGCAATTGAATCTCCTGTGCGATTGGATTCCTGCAGGCGGTATTTCGATTCAGCGCCCTAAACCAGTCAAGTATAGCAATCTCGCTCTCCACCTGCCATCGGGTTGCGTGCCCGGCCCGCAAGCGCGATAATCCGGCCCGACCCGGACACGGCGATGCCGACCCCCGCGACCCTCTTTCGACTCCTGAGCGAATTCATCGTACTGCTGCTTGGCGCGTTGATGATTTTGCTGGCGCTCACCCGGCCTTTGGGGCTTCCGGGGCGCCCGCTGGCGATGGTAGTTCTTGGCGTCGTACTGATTTATTGGGGCGCTCGCGCCATCGCGCGGCCGGGGGCCGAGGCCGATCGCCTGCAGTCTCGAATCCGGGCAGGCTCGCTGGTTCTCGTAGGCTTATTGGTGCTCGCGATACGCTATGTGCCGCCGCACAGTGCGGAGCTCCTGTTGGCGCTCGCAGGCGGTGTGCTTGTCATTCGAGGGCTTGTGGGCGGAGTCCTTCTCGCCCGCCGAACGTGAGTTGGCTCGCTGCGCCTCCTTTGTGCTTGTCAGTACCGCCTGTTCTCGCTACCCTCGTGCGGGGTTGGGTCGTAGCGATTGAGGCGAACTTTCTAGGCCGTATTTTCCCCGTTATATTCGTCCGCTGAAACTTACGATTCCGGGAGGGAACTCATGTTCAAAGAATTCAAAGCTTTTGCGATGCGTGGGAACGTCCTCGACATGGCCGTCGGCATCATCATCGGCGCAGCTTTCGGACGGATCATCACGTCGTTCGTCAGCGACATCATTATGCCGCCGATCGGCCTGCTCTTCGGCAAAGTGGATTTTTCGAGCCTGTTCCTGAATATTTCAGGCACATCCTATCCAACGCTCGCGCAGGCAAAAGCCGCAGGCGCGGCGACCATCAACTACGGAGTATTTCTCAATACGGTTCTGGATTTCCTGATTGTGGCGCTCGTGATTTTTCTGCTGGTCCGCCAGGTAAACCGCTGGAGCAAGCCAGCGCCGGTTGCCGCGCCGACGACCAAGGAATGCCCCTACTGCGTTTCGACGATTCCGCTGAAGGCCACGCGTTGCCCGGCTTGCACATCGGAAGTCCGCGCGACTTAATTTTGCGAGGTCCTGGTTTAAGGAGTTTGGCGGCGGCTCTTGATTTCGTTTAGATGTTCGCGCAGACGTTCGAAAACGGCGGCGCTTTGACCTTCGGCGATTTCACGCTCTACTTCCGCCAGCGCGAAGTGGACGATATCGTGATGATGGATTTCTTCGTCGGGCAGCGGATCGCTCAACTCGAGCCACACCCTGTGCAGCAGATCAATTTCCTTCGGTGTGAGCCGTGGCGCGTGCGGCCCGAGATAGAAGATCTGCTCCTGACCAGAGGCCGTGAGAATTTCGAGCGTAACCCGCGGCCGCGGCTCGCCCATCCGCTCCCACGCGATACCGATATCGCGCGCCTGGTCGGCTAGCCCCATTTTCGACGAGCCGCCGACCACGACCGTACCGGACTGAAGGTTGTCGGCCGTCCGCAGAATGCCTTCCCATAGATCATTCGCGGCCGCGACGGCCAGACGCACCGGCTTGCCTTCCTTTTCCGCGAGCGACAGAACCTTGGTGAACAGCAATTGCTCGATGGTGCTAAAGAGCTGGTCCGGCGACAGGTCGTATTCACCAGTAGACGCGCGCCGCAAAATACGTACGTGCAACACTACGATCTCGGCCTCTCTTCGTTTGGCGCGACGTAGGGCTGCCGCCAGAGGATAGAGCGCATACTGCGTGCTCACCGGGACAAGAATGTTCCCGGGTTTGACTCCCACATTGGCCAGTGAAAGATCTCCGGCTTGCGCCAAGTTGAACTGATCGAGCTCGACGTGTCCTTCGCCTCGTTTGTGTTGGCCCGCCTGGATCCGTTTCTCGGAAATCGCGAACACGGCGAAGAGCGCTGCGGAAAAGGCGACTCCGGAAACGGTCGCCGCGGGCTTCGTAAACAGATTCACGACCGCGATCGAAAGCAGTATCAAAGTGATGAGCGCCACGCCGAGAGGAATTTCCGTTTTGCCGATATGGAAATTCAGCGGCACCTTGAATTCGCGCTGTTGCGGCTGCGTATAGCGCAGCACGAACACAGCTGTGCCGTTCAGCACGAAACTCCAGATAACACCGAAGGCGTAAAGGTTGGCGAGAAACGTAACGTCGCCGCGGCTCAGAAGAATCATCACGATTTGCATCGCGACGACCATGTTGATGATGCGATATGAGGTCCCGAACCTGGGATGCGGCTGCCGAAACCAATCCGGCAGCACGCCGTCCTCGGAAACGCGGTTCAGCACTCCGTTCGATCCGACGATTGCCGTATTCACCGCGCCGGAAAGAATCAGCGTGCCGACCACGACCACGAAAGTATGGAAAGCCAGCCGCGCGATGAAAGGCCCGGTCAGGCTCATGGCCAGGCCGCCGATCAGGTTCTCAAAGAATTGCGGCCGGGTCTTATCGGGGATGATCATCACCGCGAAGAACGAAACCAGCGACGTGAACACCATGCTGTAAATAAAAATCACCAGCGCCGCTTTTTTCAAATTCTTGAGCTTGGGATGCTCGATCTCGCGATACACCTGCGCGAGCGATTCCGCGCCGCTCATCGCCAGCACCGAATGGCCCAGTCCAATGAACACCGCGACCAGCGTGAACATTTGGGGAATGCGGCTGTGCGCCAGCCATCCCAACGCATGATCGCTCATCACGATATTGCGCGGCACCGGCGCCGGAGGCAGGTGGCCTCCGCGCACCAGGAGCGTATAGCCGCACCAGGCGATCAGCGCCACGACCATCATGGTCGTCAGCTGCATGATCCACAGGGCCTTCTCGCTCGATTCGGAAATTCCCTTGATGTTCTGCCACCAGAAGTAGAGCGTCGCGGCAACTGCCAGAATTTCCGCCGTCGCGTTAGGGGCAAAAGTGAAATGGACGTGCGCGTAGGCGAGCAGTTCGTTCAATAATCCCGCGAGGTATTGTCCGGCGGCTACTCCGCTGATCGGGCCGGTCAGGATGTAGTCGAACATCAGCGCCGAAACGGAAAATTTCGCCAGCGCCCCGCCCATCGCTTCCTTTACCACGCGGTAAACGCCGCCGCGCACGAACATGCTGCAACTCTCGACGTACAGCTGCGAAACCGCATAGGAGAGTAGCATGGTCGCGAAGATGAACCACGGCGCGGATTTGCCGATGAACTGCTCGGCCTCGCCGCCCGCGTAGTAGGCTGACGACGCGAGGTCGTTCAGTACGATTGCCGCTGCCCGCCAGTAGGAAATGAACGCCAGCATTGCCGTCGTGGCGACCAGCACCTTTGTGACGGGGCGCAGAACCGGCGCTGACGGGGAAGATCCCGTGGGAGTTGATGACATAAAGATTTAATAAACGCGCGAAAAAACTATACGTGGAAATTCGTGCAAAGGGAAGGCGGCCCTGCGTTATTCAATATTGCGATCTTAAATCGTTTGTGTCGTTTGCTTGAATTGCGGCGGAATGCTTACGCGGTTGTTTCCTTCGCGGCCTGCCGAAATTCATTCGCGCACGCTTCGCAGGGACACATCTCTCGAAGCGCGTCGAAGCTGTAAATTCCCGTGGCGTGTCCGTCGGAGAACTGAATCTGTATCGCGTAGTTGCCGACGGACGTCGCCGATTTGGCAGTCACGCGCGGCTTGAACATCGGCAGCGGATTCGGGGCGGCCGGTCCTTCCTTCGCCTTCTTTTCGCGATCGTCCCGGCACGTCGCGCAGGGGCACTCGTCGCGCAGGTAAGGAAACGTGTACCGGCTCGCGTGCCCGTCGGACCACGCGATCGCGACACCCTCGCCCGTCGTCACGAACACTTTCACGTCGGTCGGTTTTTTTCGCGCATCAATCGGTAGCGGCATCTCTTCACCATTCTAGCAGATCGAGCCGCGCACTTTACTTTTGCTCCGGAATCCCGCGCTCGCATGTAGAATAATGCGGCGTCGAACCTTAAACGCGAGGATGCCATGTCCGCGGACTACCTGCTCAAAACCGAGCCTTCGGAGTATTCGTTCGAGAATCTTCAGCGCGACGGCGCCACTGTCTGGGACGGAGTCTCGAATCCCACCGCGGTGAAAAATCTCCGCGAGATGACGCCGGGAGCGCGGCTGATAATCTACGAGACCGGCGATCGCAGGAGCGCCGTGGGCACGGCTACAGTCGTATCGGTGGACGCATCGGATCCTAGGAATCCCAAGGTCAAGATCAAGGCGGGAAAAGCGATAGCAAAACCGGTCTCACTTGCCGAAATAAAGTCGCACAAGCTCTTCGCCGATTCGGCGCTCGTTCGGATTGGCAGGCTTTCCGTCGTGCCACTGACGAGCGCCCAGTACAAATTTCTGATCGGCGGTTAACGATGTGGCGTGGCGTGCTCGGCCGCGAGCCGGCCATGCGCGAGATCAATTCTTCGGTCGGCCAATTGCCCGATCGAAGCCGCATGCGTCACCATCAGGATTGTGTGGCCTTCGGAATGCAGTTCGCGCAGCAGTTTCAGCACGATTCCCTCATTCGCTTCATCGAGATTCCCGGTAGGCTCGTCGGCGAGAATTAATTTGGGGTGATTGATTAGCGCGCGCGCCACTGCTACGCGTTGCTGTTCGCCACCAGAAAGCTGTCCGGGCAGGTGCTCGACGCGATCGGTCAAGCCGACGCGCCCAAGCGCTTCGCGCGCCTCGGCTTCGTCTGTGGTGCTGTGAAAATATTGCGCGAGCATCACGTTCTCGATCGCCGTCAGGTATGGCACCAGGTGAAATTGCTGGAAGATGAAGCCGATTTTCTCGGAGCGAAACCGCGCGAGGCCGCTTTCATCGAGCCGCGCCACGTCCGTGCCGTCCACAATCGCTCGCCCGGCAGTCGGCGTGTCGAGCCCGCCCAGAATATTGATGAGCGTCGTCTTGCCGGAGCCCGAAGGCCCCATGATGGCGATCCATTCGCCGGCCTGCACGTCGAACGTGACGCCGTCGAGAGCGCGCACGTTGCCGAACTCTTTTCGCAGGTTTTCGATTTCGACGAGCGCTGCCACTATTCGCCTCGCAGGATCACGGCCGGCGTTATCTTGCCGAGTCTTCGCAGCGGCAAAGCCCCCGCCATAGAAACCAAGACCATCATCGCAATCGTAATCGGGAAAATTTCCCAGCGCGGAGCGATGGACGTGCCAAAGACCCGGCGCCCCATCCATTGTGCCAACACAACGCCGGCCAGGCACCCAATCAATCCGCCGGCCGCGCCGAGAACACCCACTTCGGCGAGGAACAATCCTACAATGCGCGAGATCGTTCCGCCGAGCGCCTTCATCAAGCCCACGTCTGCGCGCCGCTCCATCGCAAGCGCCGCCATAGTCGCGAGCACGCACAGAGCCGTTAGCACCAGGATCAGCACGACCATTGAGATGATCAATAGCCGTGTGCGATTCAGCAGATTGCCTTCTGCGTCGGTGACCTGCCGGATCGGGCGTACATCGTAGCCGGGCAGGGAACTCGCCAACTGCCCGGCATAATTGCCGATGCCTGCGGCCGTTCCGCTCATGCTTAATTGCACGAGCTGGATTTGTCCTTCGAGGCCGGCCAGCTTTTGCGCCACGGGCAGATTCACGAACACTTGACTATCCTCGGCGCCTCCCGCATCCACGATTCCCGCGACATTTAGCTGCGCCGTTCGTCCCTGATAGTCCAATTCGATTTCACCGCCGGGCGACAAACCAAATTGTCGCGCCACGTCGCGCCCCACAAGGCATTGGGTTGCGTCATCGCGCGACGCAACGGCGTCTCCGTCGAGCTTCCAGGTCGGCTCGAGCTTACGTGCTTCATCGAGCCACGTTCCGGCGACAACGATGGGAGTGTCGTGCGTGCGCGCCACGACATAGAGATAAGGCGCCGATGCTACGACGTCGCTCGTGCGCATACGCTCAACCTGCGGAAGGACCGCAGCCTCGCTCATCAGCGCGGGCGATGCGGACGTCGCGGGCGAATTGCTTGCCTCGTCGTTTGTTTGCGTGGAGCTACCGGGCGAAATTACGATGTTTGCGCCCAATAGGCGGAATTCCTGAGTGAGCTTGCGTTCGACGTCGAATTGAAGATTGAGCAGCGCGGAAATTACGGCGGCGCCGCTGATCACGGCGACCAGCGCCACCGTCAGGCGCCCGCGATTGCCTCGCAGTAATTTCCAGAGAAGGCGCCCGAACATTACTCTCCCCGCAGAATCGGCGCGGGATCGAATCGCGCCGCCCGCCGCAGGGGAATCAGGCTACCGATCAAGGCGACGAGCGCGGCGATTCCAAGCGCAACGGGCAGCAGGACGACGCGCGGCGCGGCCGGCGTGCCGAATACGCTTTCGCCCAGAATTCTAGCGAGTCCGGCGCCGAAGGCGAATCCGATAACGCCCCCCACGATTGCGAGCATCAGCTGCTCGGCCAGAAAAAGTCCCGCGACCGTCGCGTTCGTCGCTCCAATCGCTTTCATGATGCCGATTTCTCCGCGCCGCTCGATCACGGTCGTTGCCGATGTCGCTGCCACGGCCAGCGCCGCCGCAATCAGCGCCGCCAGCGTTACGATCCAGAGCAGCGTACTCACATGCGACAGAATCTTGCCTTCTGAATCCGCAACCTTGCGAATCGGGCGCACATCAACGCCGGGAATTACCTGCCTGATCTGGTAGCTGATGGAAGAAATGTATGGCGAGCAGAACCAGCGGTCGCGTTCGGCTGGAGTCATGGAAGTCGGATCGCGCTCCGCGAGCGCATCGGCAGGCTTCGTTAGCGCGCTGACGAAAAGCGTTCGGAATTGTCCCGGGTGTCCCGAATATTGCTGCGCGAACGAGAGCGGGACGAGGATCGCGTTGTCTTCCATATCGCCTGTTGTCGCGATTCCGGTGACCACCAAACTGAAGGCAATGTTCGCTGGTACGCTCGGCGTAACTTGGATGATGTTGCCGATCGAAAACAAGTCGGGATGCTGCGCGGCGAGCGCGGCGCCGACGACGACTTCGTTCGCGCCGTCGCGAAACCATCGGCCCTTTACCTGCCACGATGGGTGAGTGGCTTTCAGGCCGGTCTCGAAACTCGTGCCGTCCGGTACAGACGCATGGTGTTCGTACCACGTGCCGATCATCGTCGTGCGGATGTCTCCGATCGTAGTCGGAACATCGAGAAACGGCGCAAATCCCAAGATATTGTGCCGCCAGAAAATCGTCTTAAGCTTTCCGAGATCGGCCTCGGACAAATAGGCGCCCTCGTCCACCGGGCGATAATCCACGCCGCCGATTTCCAGCGGCAGCGTGTCTGAGATGGGCGTGACGATCAGGTTGGCGCCCAGGCTGCGAAATTCCCGCGCGAGGCGGTCGCCCACTTCGAGCGCCACCGTCAGCGTTGCCGTCGCCACGGCCATGCCCACCACGAGCGCTGCCGCTGTCAGGATCTTGCGGCGCGGATTGCGGACGAACGACTCGCGTACCAGGCGTGCAAACATTTTAGGAGTGGATCGTTGCGGCGGCGCCGGCCAGCGCCGAAAGATCAACGATCACCTCTCCCCCCACGACGCTGGATTTCACGGGGATGGGATTGCAACCGCCGTGGTCGCCGATCGAAGGGACGTAGATGGACGCGCCGCAATTCCGGCAGATCACGTTCTGCCCTTCCTGTCGGTATCCTGACCGTCCGCAAATTTGGCAGGCGTCGAGCGCGGTGGTGTAGTCGCCGTTCGTTTTGTGTATGACGAGGAAGCGAATGACCGTGCCATTCACGTCAGCGGTGTAGAAATGCAAACTCTGATCTGTAAGCTCTGAAAGAGGGATGCGTACCTGATCATTTGCCGCTACGAGCATTTTCCCGGGCGTAGGCGCGTTCATTGTGCGGGCATAGGCAAACTCGGCGGCGAGCGAAACTACTACCAGCGAACAGAGAATCGCGGCAGCAAAGCTCCATCGCCGCTGCCGCCGGAATTCCCATTCGCGCATCCGGCGCTCGGCCGGGTTTGCGGCGGAAACTTCGGCCGGCCGCCGGGCGCTGAACCATTCACGCAATACCACCAGCGCGGCAACACCGAGAATCACCGCGAAAAAGAAAACTTCGTTGCGGACGACTGGCCCTACCCATGCCATTTCCGTCTTGCTCGACCAGATCCACATCGCCTCGCTCAACTCGTGGACGCCCGTAAGCGCCAGCTGGAAAGCGACCACCATCAGAATCACGCTCGTCGCAGTGAAAAATCGGTGCAGCGGAATCCGCAGAGTTCCTTGAAAGAAAAAGAATCCCACGCCGACCGCAATGGCGATGCCCAGCAGTGTCCCAATCCAGACTTGCACTCCGGCGGTCGAAAGTTCGACCGCGCGCAGGATCAGCACCAGCTCCGCACCCTCGCGCACCACCATGAAAAATACGAACGCTCCCACGCCCCATCCAGCCGCGCGCGTGGACTGCTGCGCATATGCCTCGACGCGCCGCTCGATGTCCTGTCGCAGCGTGCGCGCCACGCGGTTCATCCATACAATCATGGTCACCACGAGGACCGAGGCCAGCAACATCAGCAGGCCTTCGAAACCATCCTCGTTGATTGCCCACCGCTGTAGGAGAAGGGCTGCGGCAACGCTCGCGGCGCAGGCCAGCAATACGCCAGCCCAGGCGTACACCTTCAGTGCGCGCCTACCGCTGCGATTTAGATAGACGAGTACAATGCCGACGACCAGCGCGGCTTCGACGCCTTCCCGGAGGGCCACCAAAAGAGCGGAAAGCATGACTATCCCAGTTGTAAAATGTTTTCAACTACGATTTCAGTCTATATTCATGTTTCCGCAATATCAAGCATATTCAGGCCCCCGCCCGTGAACGGCAATCCCTGTACAATATGCATCCTAGCTACAATGGCGACCAGAACTTACACCGCGGATCGCTCTCGCGCATTGCACACGTTGCGCGCCAGGACGAGTGGCATCCTCGTGCCGATCATTCTCGCCACCTTGCTCGCACCGCCCGCACGTACGCAGGCTCCGGCTCAATCCACGCAGCCGGCTTCCATTACCAAGCCGGACACAAAGAAGGCCAAAGCCGCTTACGAACAGGGAGCCAAAGCCGAGCGGGAGAAGGATTGGGACGCGGCGTATACCGATTACACCGATGCCGCGAATTGGGCGCCGGACAATCGCGAATACGTTTTGCACCGCGAAATTGCCAAGAGCCGCCTGGTGCAATCCAAAATGGATGCTGCGGAGCGCGACGCCATTTCCGGCCGTCTCGACGATGCGCTCAAGGAATTATTGAGCGCGAGCTACCTGGATCCGCTGAGTCCGACGGTTCGCCAGCGGCTAGCTCAGCTGGCTAACGCGCAGGTGGGCCAGCTCCCGAAGACGACCGTCGCGGAATTGGCTGGCGAGCCTCACCTCGAATACTTGACTGTTCACAAGAACTTCGATTATCGCGGGGACACGCAGGGAGCCTACCAGGAACTCGGCCGCCAATTCGGAGTGGAAGTCGCCTTCGACGTGGATTTGCACGAACGGCAGATTCGATTTCGCGCTGATGACGTTGATTTCCCGACGGCCGCGAGACTCCTCGGCGACATGACCGGAACTTTTTGGCGTCCACTTTCGGCGCGCCTGTTTTTCGTCACCGAAAATACTTTGCAGAAGCGCAAGGATTACGAATCGTCGGTCCTCCGCACCGTTCTGCTACCTGCTTCCGAAACGACCGATCAGATGACGGAAATCACGCGCCTGGTGCGCGAAGTGGCAGGCATCACGCGCGCGGATCTCGATGTGCCCTCGCGCACGCTCACCATGCGCGCTTCGCCGCAAGCCGTCGCGCTGGCCGCCGATCTGATTGACGATCTCGAGCGGCCCACGGGCGAGCTGATTGTGGAAGTCGAAATTCTCGAAGTGGACCGCAATCTCACCCGGCAGCTGGGCATCACGCCGCCGCAAACAGCCAATTTGTACCTGCTCAGTTCGCAGCAGGTTCAGGAGGCCGAGTCGTCCGAGCAAGGCCTGATCAACGTGATCCAGCAGGTTCTGGGAACCGTGACTCCCAACGTGATCGCCTTCGGCGGAGGCAACACGACTTTTTTCGCGACGTTGCCCGGCGCGACCGCCGATTTTGCGGAGATGCTCTCCCTAGTGCGTCAAGGGCGTCGAGTTCTTCTTCGCGCACAGGATGGCCAGCCCGCCACATTCTTTGTTGGCGACCGCATCCCGGTTTCGCTCACCACTTTCTCTCCCAGTCTTCTTAGCTCCTCGCAGACAGCCGGCTCGATAGCAAGTCCGCTCGTGAATTACGCGACAGGGAATTCGCCGTCTTTCATCACGACTGCCATTCTGCGCGCCAATAGCACGACCGCCGGCACCTTCAATGATCTGATCGTCGCGAACTCCGCGGACAATACGGTTTCGGTTCTGCTCGGCAATGGCGACGGCACATTCGCAAACCAAATCGCCTACCCGTTGGTCGCGCCAAGCGATACCGACCCAGTCTGGATCACCACCGGCTCGTTCGACGCGACCAACAACCCGACCATAGATCTTGCCGTCGCCAACAAGGCATCGAACACAGTTTCGATTCTGCTGGGACAGACGGACAGCACGGGCACAGCAATTGGCTCGTTTGTCGCCGGGGTTGACCTACCGACGGGTAAGGCACCCGTCTCGATCGCCGCCGCTTCATTTTACGATCTTTCGGCAACCGGTTTCCTGGATCTCGCGGTGGCCAATCAGGTTGATAACACGATTTCGGTTTATCAGGGCAATGGCGACGGCACGTTCAAGGCGCCGGCGATCACCCAGCTCCCTGCCGGCTTCGAACCAACCTCCATCATTGCGGGGCATTTTACGAACAGCGGCCACATGGATCTGGCCGTCGCGGAAAAGGCCAACGTAACCAACAATGCAGGCATCGTTCAGATCCTGCTTGGCAACGGCAATGGCACGTTTACACAGCCAGTAAATTCCGCTTACTTCGTGGGAAACACCCCTGCATTCGTTACCACCGCGGATTTCAACGGCGATGGCGTCGCCGATCTTGCGGTCGCCAATAGTGGAGCGTCCTCGACCGCAACAAATGGCACCGTCGTGTCGGGCGATAGCGTTTCAATTCTGCTGGGAAACCCGAATCCGAATCAGATCAACACGGGAAACGGTACCTTCACCACCCAGACCACTTACGCTGCCGGAACCGGACCCGCATCGCTTGCCGCGGCCGACTTCAATCAGGACGGTCTCGTGGACCTCGCGGTATCGGACGCCGTCGACAACGCTGTTACGATTCTTTTCAATCAGGGCAGCGGCGTCTTCACTACAACCACTCCAGAAATACCTGTCGCAACGGACCCCGTTTCCATCGTATCGGCTGATTTCAACGGAGACGGAAGGCCGGACGCTGCCACCGCGGATAACGGTGCTGCGGAAGCCACCGTGATTCTGAATACTCTGGACCTCTTCGGTACGGGTGTCAGCGGCGGTGGCACACAATTTCCGGGAGCTCAATATCTCGACATCGGGCTGAAGATGAAAGCGACGCCGCGCATCCATCCGAACAATGAAGTCACGCTCGATCTCTCGTTCGATATCAGCAGCCTGACCTCGCAGAGTCTCAACGCGATTCCGGTGATCAGCAACGAATCCGTGCAACAGGTCGTGCGGCTCAAAGAGAACGAAACGGCCGTCGTAGCCGGGTTCCGCGAGAGACAACTCTCGGGCGCCATCACCGGCAATCCCGGAGTCGCAGACATTCCGGGCCTCGGCCTGCTTGATCAGAATCAGAACAACCAGAATCAAGATAGCGAGCTGCTGATCCTCGTGACTCCGCGCCTCGTCCGTCTTGCGGAACGCAAAGACCACGTTGTATATGCCGGGCAGGGCTCGCTCGAAGGGCCCGGCGCCGGCGGAGGTGAAGCTACGCCAGTTTTCACGCCGCCGGCCGCTCAGCAGCCCGCGCCGGGACCTGCTCCCGCGCCTCCGCCGCCGGTCGAACCCGCGCCTCAACCTCCGGCACCTGTTCAGCCGCCTCCGCCGCAGCAATAAGCGGACGATTGAATGCGGAGATTTGTGGAATTTGACTACGGCGTAACTTCGAGGACGACCACAGGCTGGTACGTGCGCGGCACCACCGGCTCCGCAATCGCGATCAGCTGCCCCTGCTGATTGAACACGCGCAACCGCGACGGCTGCCACTCGCCGGAATCCAGTTGCGCGGGTGATCCCTGCGCAGCCACAACGTGCCCCGGTTGAATCTGAGCGAGCGAGAGATTGAATTTCGCGCCGTGGCGCACGCGCTTCTCCACAATCGGCAGCACCACGGCGCGCGGCAACTCCGGCAGCATGCTTTCCAGGCGAATCACGCGCGTTTCAAGCTTCCCAGCCTTCGCGTCCTCGGCCAGCTCCGCCAACGTAACGGCATGATCGAGCGTAAATTCACCCACCGCGGTGCGGACGATCTCTGCGAGATGCGCGCCCGTACCTTGCAGCTTTCCCAGATCGTGCGCGAGCGAGCGAATGTACGTGCCCGATCCGCATTCCACAGTAAATCGCGCGGCGGATCCTTCCACGCTCGTGAGCCGGAATTCGCTGACTTCTACTTCAACGGGTTCGAGCTTCACCGGTTTCTGTTTTCGCGCCAGCTCGTGCGCGGGCCGCCCGTGAATCTTTTTCGCCGAAAAAGCAGGCGGTGTCTGCTGAATTTTGCCGACGAACCCATCGGCGAGCGCCTGGATCGCCTCCGCGTCAAGCGACGGTGCCGCATCTTCACCGGCCGCATCGCCATCGGCGTCGTACGTATCCGTCGCGAATCCGAAGCGCACCGAGCAGGTGTAGCGTTTTCTCCGTCCGCCGTAAAAGCGCGCAAGCCGCGTCGCGCGACCGAGCGCCAGCACCAGCACTCCGGTCGCCAGCGGATCGAGCGTGCCCAGATGCCCGATCTGCCGGAACCCAATCAAGCGGCGGACGGTTTCCACCACGTCGTGCGAGGTTTTCCCGCGCGGCTTGTCAACCACAAGGATTCCGTCAATGGACGCAGGTTTTTGGTTTTTTGGCATTTCAATTCGTAGCGCCGGGTTTGAGCCGGCCGACGGCAAGGGCTGTGCGCCCCGCTACGATTTCTCCGGGGAACTCACCTTTTTCAACAGCTCGTCAATGTGGTGCCCGTACTCTTCCGAATCGTCGGGGAAAAACATCACCTCGGGCGCGCGCCTCAGCCGCAGCCGCTCCACCAATTCGTGGCGAACGTATTTCGACGCCGCCTTCAATCCCGCCAGCGCCTCCGCGCGTTCCTTCTTGTCGCCTTCGAACTGAATGAACACGCGCACCGTGCGCATGCCCGGCGCCACGCGCACTTCCGTGACGATCAGCGGCACCGCCAGGCGGGGATCCTTCAATTCTCCCGCCAGCATCAGCATCACTTCATTCCGGATTTCTTCGGCAATCCGTTCCGGGCGGAATCCCCCGACCGTCATGATTCGTCCTCGAAGTATTCAATCTCTCGCGACACCAGATCGCGGCCCAACACCCGCTCCGATTCCTCGGCAATCGCCTGCAGCGATTCCTCCAGATGTTTCCCGTCGCCCGAAATGCTCACCACTCCCACGCGCGACCGCTGCCACAATTCCTGATGTTCCAGCTCGGCGACGGCCACGTTGAAATGGGCGCGCAAGCGGTCCTTCAGGCTGCGCAGCACCTGCCGCTTATCCTTCAGCGACTGCGCATCGGGAATGTGAATTTCCAGAGTGAGGAGGCCGATCGGCATGCGCCCATCCAAACCCAGCGGAGACGATTGAAACGATACGATTCTAATTGCGCCGCGCTTCGGCGGCTTCCGGACGCCCGCGATCAGGCACCACGATCCCATCGAGAGGCGACGACTTCTCGATCTTGAAGCATTCCAGGATGTCGCCCACTTTCACGTCGTTGAAATTCGAAACTCCCACGCCGCACTCAAATCCCGCGCGCACCTCGTTGGCATCGTCCTTGAATCTCTTCAGCGAACTCACGCGTCCGGTGTAAACCACCGCGCCATCGCGCACCACGCGAACCTCCGCGTCCCGCTTCATGATGCCATCCTGTACCGAACATCCTGCAATCACGCCCGATCCCTTCACGCGGAACGTGTTGCGAACCTCGGCGCGTCCCAGGAAAACTTCCTTGATCACCGGTGCCAGCAATCCGGCCACGGCCTTGCGCAGTTCGTCGAGCAATTCGTAGATGATCGTATGGATGCGGATGTCCACGCCTTCGCGCTGCGCGAGCTCGGAAGCTTTTCGCTCTGGCCGCACGTTGAACGCGATGACGATGGCGTTCGAGGCGGACGCGAGAATCACATCCGATTCCGTTACCGCGCCGACGCTGGCCTGCATCACCTTCAGCGTTACCTGGTCGTTGGAAAGCTTGGGCAGCATCTCGTTGAGCACCTCGACGGAGCCTTGCACGTCCGCCTTTACCACCACGGCCAGCTCTTTCACCTCTCCCGCACGCAGCTGCGCGTGCAACTGATCGAGAGTGAGACGCCCGGAGGAGGCTGTTTTCGCGAGCGCGGCCTCGCGCTGTTTGCCCTGGCGGTATTCAACGATGTGCCGCGCTTTCGCTTCGTCCGCCACCTGAAATTGATCGCCCGCTTCGGGCACGCCCTGCAAACCGAGAACCTCGACCGGAGTGGAAGGCACCGCCTTCAGAATGGAGTGTCCGCGATCATCGAACATCGCGCGAACCTTGCCGTAGACCGCGCCGACGATGAAGACGTCTCCCACGTTGAGCGTGCCGTTTTGCACGAGCACCGTGGCGACCGGGCCGCGTCCCTTGTCCATGCGCGATTCGAGCACCGTGCCGCTTCCCGGAGCATCGGGATCGGCCTTCAGCTCGAGTATATCCGCCACGAGTAAAATCATTTCCAGCAGCTTCGGCAGATTCTTTTTCGTTTTCGCCGATACTTCCACCGTCACAGTCGTGCCGCCCCATTCCTCTGGCATCAGGCCGCGGTCGGCCAGCTGGCGTTTCACTTTTTCGGGTTCGGCGTTCGGCTTGTCAATTTTGTTGATGGCCACCACGATCTGCACGTTCGCAGCCTTCGCGTGCGCGATGGCCTCTTCGGTCTGGGGCATCACGCCGTCGTCCGCGCCCACCACCAGCACTACGATGTCGGTCACTTTCGCGCCGCGAGCGCGCATCCGCGTGAACGCCTCGTGACCCGGCGTGTCAATGAACACGATGCGGCGGTCGCCCGCGTGCACTTCGTACGCGCCGATGTGTTGCGTGATTCCGCCGGCTTCTCCTGCGGCGACTTCGGTTTCACGAATCGCGTCGAGCAGGCTGGTTTTGCCGTGATCTACGTGTCCCATGACGGTGACAACCGGAGCGCGCGGCTGCAGATTTCCGGTGCGCCCTTCTTCGATTTTTTCTTCTTCGACGAGCTGCTCTTCGTACGTCACCACCTGCACGATTCCATTGAACGATTCGGCGAGAGTCGTTGCCGTTTGCACGTCCAGCGCCTGGTTGATGCTGGCAAAGACACCCTTATCGAGCAGCGTCTTCAGTAATTCCTTGGCGCGGATGTCGAGTTTTTCGGCGAGTTCGCGCACCGTGATTCCTTCTGTGACCGTCACGGCGCGTGGCTCGCGCTGTACTGGCGCAACCGGCTCCACGTGCGCGGCGCGGCCCGCTCCCACTCCAGCGCGTGTTCGCACCGGATGAAGCCTGCGCTCACCTTCCGCATATCGCTTTTCGATTGTTGGCCGCCCGCGGGATGCGGGAGGCTTGCGCGCATACAGCGGTTTCCCGGGTTCAGCTTTCGGCACTCCGCCTGTCGCGCCGGGACGCTGGCTCCCAATCGGCTCGTTTCCGGGGCGTCCTCCGCCTCCGGGTCGCTGCGGAAATCGCGACGGCGGGCCGCCCGGACGAGGCGCACCACCGGGTCTCGGTGGACCGCTCGGCCGAACTTGGCCAGGCGCAGCTGCCGGACGCATTCCCTGCGGAGCGCTGGGACGATTCTGGTAAGGAGCTGGTTGGCCCGGACGCCCTGGAAATCTTTGACCCGGGGGCGGAGCGCCCGCCGGACGCGGCGCACCCGAAGCTGGAGAAGTTCCCGTCGCCGTGCCCGCTGCCGCCGCTGGACTGGCTGCTGCTGGACGCTGTGCTGGCGGCACGCCGGGTCTCGGAGCCGCCGCTGCTGGAGCAACGCCCGGCCTCACCGCCGTTGGATGCGTTGTCGGATGTCCGGCTGTCGAAGGAGCCGCAGATGGAGTTGCAGCAGTGCGCGCAGGAGCGCCGCTCGGTGCAGCGCCGGCTGGTGCTGTCGTCGTTCCCGCTGGAGCGCGCAAGGGAGAAGCCGGCGCAGCAGGCGCTCCGCGCAATGGCACAGCTGCCGGCTTCGGCGCAGCCGCGGCTGGCGCCGCCGGGGCCGGGCGCGCAGTCTTTGCTTTGGCTGCCGCGGTCTTCGCAGCTTCAGCTGCAGCTTCCGCGGCAACCAGACCAAGGAAATGTTTCCGCGCTAGCTCGGCGTGCTCGATGTCAATCGAGCTCGAGTGCGTTTTCTTCTCTTTGACGCCGATCTCAGGCAGGTAATCAATCAGCACCTTGGCCTTGATCTCGAGTTCTCGCGCCAGTTCGTTAAGTCGGACTTGTTTGGAATCTGACATCAGCCTCTATCTTTCGAAACTCACTTCGCTACTCAGAGCTTTCCTGCTTTTCCGCGCTTTCATCCACCACTGCCGCCGCGGCTTCATCTGCCGGAGTCGTCTCTTCATCCTCCGGAGTTACTTCTGCGCTCGCTTCCGTTTCGACTGACGATGCCCCGCTAGCTTCCGCTGCGCTTGACTCGGTCGCCTCGACAGTTTCTGTTGCCGCGGCTTCGGGATCTGGTGCAACGCTCTCGGCCGCCGCCTCGTCTTCCGTCGAAGGCTCGATTGGCGCGATAGCCTGCGATTCAAGCGCCTCGAAATACGCCGCGACGGATTGGTGAATCTTCTCGACCATCTTCTCGCCGATGCCCGGAATCTCAACAAGCTGTTCCGGCGTCATATCGGCGAGTTTCTCGACCGACGTAATCCCCGCCGCTTCGAGCTTTTCGATCGTCTTGGGACCCACGCCCGCCAGTTCCGTAAGAGGCGTGCCCGGCGCGGTGAGAGCGGCCATCTGCGCCTCGATCTCGCGGCGCTTTTCCTCTTCGCTCTTGATATCCACGTTCCAGCCGATCAGCTTGCTGGCCAGGCGAACGTTCTGGCCCTTTTTGCCGATCGCGAGCGAAAGCTGCGTGTCCTCGACAATTACTTCGAGGCGCTTCTCTTCGGCGTCAATAATTTGCACGCGCGTGACTTTCGCGGGGCTGAGCGCTTTCTGCGCGAACGCAATCGTTTCTTCGCTCCACGGAATGATGTCTATTTTTTCGCCGCGAAGCTCGCGAATGATGGACTGCACGCGCATGCCCTTCATGCCCACGCATGCGCCTACCGGATCCACATCTTTGTCGCGGCTTTCGACGCCGATTTTCGTGCGCTCGCCGGCTTCGCGCGCAACGGCGCGAATCTGCACCGTGCCATCGTAAATTTCCGGCACTTCCATTTCGAAGAGGCGCTGCACCAGGGCGGGGTCGGCGCGGGAAACGATTACTTGCGGACCCTTGGCTGCGCGCTCGACCGCGCGAATCGTCACGCGCAGGCGATCGCCCACGTTATAGGCTTCCAGGCGCGATTGTTCGCGCTTCGGCAGCCGCGCTTCCGTGCGCCCGAGATCCACGATCAGGTCCGGGCCTTCCATCCGTTTCACCACGCTGTTGATCAGCTCGCCCACGCGCGTGTGGAATTCGTTATAGATTGTGTCGCGCTCCGCCTCGCGCACTTTTTGCAGGATCACCTGCTTGGCGGTTTGTGCGGCGATTCGTCCCAGCACGTCGGTCGGTTTTGCAGCGACGATTTCGCCGCCCACTTCGATGCTTGGATTCTGTTTGCGAGCGTCTGCGAGGGAAATCTCGCGCAAGGGGTCCGCGACTTCTTCAACGACCGTGTGCACCGAAAACACGTCTATCTGGCCGCTCTCCGCATTGAACTTCGAACGGATATCTTCCTCGGTGCGGTAGTATTTCCGCGCCGCCACGACCATCGCGTCCTCAATGGCCGCAACGATGATCTCCGGTTCGATGTGCTTCTCCCGGCTGATCTGCTCGATTGTCTGGTACAGCAGACTCGCCATCCGCGTTTCTCCTCGCTCCCACCCGTCACAGCTCTACCACCAGATTCGCCTTGCGAATCTCGGCGTACGGCACCGCGACTTCCCGATCGCGTACCGTCAGCTTCACGATCCCGTCTGCATATCCCGCCAGCCGGCCCTGAAAATACTTTTGATTCTCCACCGGTTCGTTCAGCCAAATATTCGCCAGCCGTCCGGTAAACCGCTCATAGTCGCTCGGCCTGATCAACTTCCGATCCAGCCCCGGCGAACTTATTTCCAGCGTATAGCTCGGTCCCGGTACCAGGTCGTCCACATCCAGAATCACGCTCAACTGCTCGCTGACGCTCTGGCAATCGGTATGGCTGACACCAGCGCCATTCCCCAGATAGCCGGGGTTGGCCGCGTCCGGCGGGCGGTCTATATAGACCCGCAGAAGCCGCTGCTTGCCTACCTTCCACTCGACGTCAAAGATCTCAAGCCCCAACGAACGGGCCACCCGATCTGCCGCGTCTCGAATCCGATCGAGGTCCATGCTCTTCTAAGGGCGGCATTTATCCCCGCCAGAGGCTCCCGCGCCTTTTCCACAACCCCCGGCCAACAAAAAAGTGGGCTCGCGCCCACTGGTTCGTGCGACCTGTCTGGAAGCGCCTTAGTATAAGCTTCGAGGCCCCGGAAACGCAAGACCGTCTCCGGAGAGCGCTTGAATCGCTGATCTGGGAATTTCCCTGGCCGTTCTGGTACGATACGGCAGCTTTCGGCTCACTCGGCCGAGGACAAGGCGATGACTTTGCGCGAGCTTGTGGATAAATACCTGGCGGTCGCGGGTGGCTATGGCAAGCCGGCGGCGCTTGCGTCGCTGGGGCTATCGCGCGAGGAAATCGAGCGCACGTTTGGCCAGTTCGACGAGGATTACCACATCAGCCGCTTTATTCACTTCCAGTGCGCGGCCGGCGCGAATTACGCCATCAACGGATTTCCACAGAGCCACGTTTCCATTGACGCCGAAATTCAAAGCGTCCTCTAAGTCTGAAAATTTCCAGTTAGCGAACGGGCGGGTGGAAGTCGAAGTCCGGGTCCACGTCCACGGGGATGTCGGATCCTTTTGCGAGCGCCGCGGCGAGCTCGGGTGGCATCACGGCGTATTTCTTGAACCAATTTTCGGTGCGCGCGCGATCGCCGGTGGCTTCCTGCTCGAGAAGTTCCTTCGCGAGCGACGCCATCGCGCCGGGCATTTTCTGAAAGTCCGCGGCGTAGAGACCGGTGGCTGAATCGCGGTGGATCGCGCCCTGTTCGGTGAGGTAGCTGATCTCCATCATGGCGCCTGCCCCGTGCGACTCCGCGATTCCGAAGCGAATGGTGCGGAAAGTCTCGCCGAGGAAGGACGCGTAGATTCCGTCGAGTTTTTCCTTGGGAATCGCGCCGTGGTCCACCAGCCATTTCACGCAGGTCATGCCGGTGATATCGGCCTTGGATTCTTCGAGGGCGGAATATTGCGGGCCGATGGCTTCGCCGATGCCGGTCTTCGATCCGTGAACGTAGGTGGGACCGAGGCCGTGGGAAATTTCGTGGAGGATCACGAAATCGAGCGTTCCTTCTCCGGTGACCATTTTCGCTTGATCCGCGGGCATCAAGCGCCCGGCCAGCGGCAGGATGATGAAATTCACGCGGGCATCCATGAAATTCTTCCAGAAGATTTTCTTGGAGCCTTTCTCTTGATGGATGCGCGGATCGTTCGGTAGATTGTCGGCGACCGCCTGATAGCCGTGCAGCAGGTCGCCCGCGCGATAGATCGCGTCAACGACTTCCATCGGCTGATGCTTTCCGCGCTCGGACGGCAAGTCCTCGGGCGCGAGCGGCAGCGATTCCTGCAACTCGGGCACGTACTTCTGAAATAAGGCGAGCTTTTGGCTTTCGGCGTCATTGCGAATCATGATGGACGCGCCGTAGGACGTCTTTACGCCGAGCAACCCATCGAGGTAAACCTCGTAAGGCGCGAAGATGACGTCGAATTTCGGATTCTCAAGATCCATCCAGGCGAGATCACTCGGATAGTAATCGTCGGAAAGCAGCGCGTCCGCGCGGAGGCGCAGAAAATTTGCGAACGCCGGATCATCGCTCAGCGCCGCGGCTTCGCGCAAGTCCGCGGCCATCGGATTCAGAAAATCGCCGAAGGCCGCATGATACGGATCGAAACAGGGGCCATAGTATTCCGCATCCGTTCCGATCGCGCAGACCTTCTCGATGGTGTAGGGGGAATAGACGGCAGACCTCTCAAACCTGCCGCGGCTGATCTGTAGCTCAAGGTTCGCCCGAGTCTCGTGCGGAAGATAGAATCCGCGGCCCGGAGGCATAGAATCGGTGCCGACGAAGGGTTTGTCGTCATCAATCTGATCGAAGCGGCTGCCGTTGATTTTCAGCAGCTCGCGCAGCATTTGATCTTGCGGGTTCGTGCTGTTCGCGAGCGAAAGATAAAGCTTCAGGCCGTCGGGATCGCTCTGCCGCCAGTAGATGCAATCGAGCAGGCCTGCGGCGTCCACGAGTTTCGCGACCATCTGCTTTTCGCGATCAGTCAGGTGACTCGAATCGAAAGGAATCTTAATGGGCTTGAACTTCGCGAGTCGCGCCGCAAGGTCCGAGGCGACGACAGGTTTCTGTGGGGATTGCGGAAAAGCGGTCGCGGCGGCGAGGAGGTTCAGGGCGGAAAATAGAAAAGAGAAAATGGAAATTCGAAGGAAACTACCCCGTTTTGTGTGTCGAGTAATTGTGGTCGCCATCCTTTGTTTTGAATAACTTAGCCCCGAATCTACTCGGCACGGTGTGTCGAGTAACCGAGGCAGCACACTACGCCCGTCGCTCCGCGTTGCGGAGCCCTCGAGCCCTTTACCGAACATAGACCGCTTCATCACGCGCCCATCTTATTGCAGAAACGCCGAAGCGCAAGCGCGGAGTTGTGTGGACTTTTATTCGTCGCGGGTCTTAAGAAACCAAGTCTGTGACGACGGAGAATTTAATCAGGTCGGCGCGGCCGAAGGATGTGGTCATCGCCACGTCGGCGGCGTCGCGGCCCGTGGCTATCAGGACGCGGCCGATTCGCGGATGGTTGTGGCGCGCGTCCATAGTCCACCATTTGCCATCGAGATAGACCTCGAACCACGCGCTGAAATCCATGGGAGTCGGCGAGATGGGAACGCCGATGTCTCCAAGATAACCCGTGGCATAACGAGCGGGGATATGCAGGCAGCGGCAGAACGTGATGGCCAGATGTTGGAAATCGCGGCAGACACCGGTGCGTTCGGTATAGACGTCCAGCGCGGTTTTGGTCGCTCGCGCGTACTGATATCCAAACTCAATCTTGCTGTAAATCCAATCTATGATCGCCCGCACCCGGCCCCAGCCGGGCTGGGTATAGCCGAACAAATCGGTGGCGACGTTGGAGAGGCGGTCCACTTCGCAATAGCGGCTATTGATGAGATAAACGAGATTCTCCGCCGGCAAATCCTCCACCGGCTGCTGATATGCGTCGAACTTGATCGGGTCTTCGAAGCCGGAATCCTCGATCAACGTGGAATTCCACAGGCGCACCCTTCCTGCGGGAGCAAGGAACCGCGTGCATCGGTTCTGGAATCGGTCGAGGTAGCGCTCGATTTTAACGAAGGGCTCAACGTGGACTTCGTCCGGCTCGCGCAGGTCGTGTTCGCGGGACGGATGAACGCTCAGGAGGGCGACCATGGCGACCGGCTGCGCCAAGCTGAACTCAATGTCGTACCCGAGCCGGATCAACATAAGCGATAGTAGCAAGAATGGACGTGCAGGTGGCTTGGTAATGTCGGAACGAATGGGCAACCTCGAATAAAGCAGAGAAACTACTTGCAGCGATAGGGGCAGCGCATAGGAAGGCGCTACGCGCCGTCTTGTTATTTGTCAGGGCTGAAGCCCTGACCCACAACCCCATCAGACCATTCGCGATCGTTTGCTGCGGATGACAGCGCGATATGGCATAAACCGAGGAATCACTTCCGGGCCAAGGACGGAAATAACTTCGGCTACTCCTGCCATCGTTGCTATAACAGAGCGACGAAGCTTCTAAGGCGCGTCTATCCTCTCTTGCGTCTGCTCGTGGACAAGTTCCAGATGAAAACGCCCAGCGAGAGGAAGAGAAACGCTGTTGTTCCGCTGAAACTCTTGCTCGTAATGACTTCGGGAGACACGTTTGCAGTAGTTGTCGCCCAGGACATATACACACGGATCGTCTCCAACACCGCGAGCAGCGTGCAGGCGAAATGAATTCGCGTGGTGGATTCGTCGAACTCCCAGCCCGTTCCGATTTCCAGCCCGGCGTAAATCAGCGCGAACAACCCGAAAGGCAACGCGATCGGCAGCCAGAGATATCCCGCCAGGACGTGCGTGATTTCGCCATTTTGCACGACGGGCATTTTCGTGGCGAGAATGCCAGTGTTGATGAAAATAATTCCCATGAACACGAAAAATCCCGCTGCGATCCCGAAGAGCAAGGCGGGGGAGCGGGGCCAGCCTATGGTCCGAGCCGGCGCGTCAACGGCGGCCTGCGACTTCGCGGTTGTTTCCTTCATGAACGTAGCTCCAAATAATATTTCCAACGAAAACCGCATGACCGAAGACATAGAGGATCAGCAGGGTGTTTTCCTGAAAACCGGGCTGAGAGTATTCCGATGGCGCAGTTCGGCTGGCGTAAAGGATTTGCCATATACCTAGGAGCAGGAGCAACGTACAACCCAGCGACTGGATGTATCCCAAAGTGGAATTGAGGTCGAGCTTCGTAATCCCCTGAATGGTCTGGTATTCGATGAAATAAAGCGCGAATGCCACGAGCGCCAGAAAAAAGAATATCGCCAGATCGTGAAGCCAGTCGAGACGGCCATGGCCGGAGGCGATATGACTTGCCTGCGCGATTGCCGAGGCGCCCGCGCCGATCAGACACACATTAACCAGAATGCGGAGGACATTCTTGGGAGAGGGTATGGGAATCACCGGAATTGGCCTCGAATAACGTTAGCACCCCCGCCGTTACGCGCGCGGCAAGGCCGGGCGAACGATGCCGAATCACTAACGCCGGGGGGCGCGGGCCTGTCTATCCAAAGCGGTGTCGCGTTCTATTTGTGCTTAGCGCAGTGTATATTTCCAAAGGCACAGGGGAAGCGATACGAAAACACCAGGCGCACGGGTGACAAATCGAGTCGCGCGCCGTCCAACGGGTAGCCACGGAGGAATTCCACTTGCGAAAGATACTGCTATCGTTTGCTCTTCTGAGTGTGATGTTTGTTTGCGGTTCGCATACGGCCACCGCCCAGGCGACTGAGCCGCAATCGGCGCAATCGAGTCTGGTCGCGCGCGTTCGCGACACAGGTTTCATCCAGCTGACCGCGGACAGCTTCAACAGCCTTACTCAGGAGCAGAAGATGGACGCCTACTGGCTTTACCGGGCGGCTATTGCGGTTGACCCCATCGGTTACGACCAGAATTCAGCCGATGGCTTGCGCGAGAAGCACCTGCTGGAATCCATTTTGACGCACTCGAATGGCGTTGACCCGGCGGTGCTGAAAAAGATCACCGAGTACACGATGCTCTTCTGGGGGAACCACGGAAATCACAAGGCGAATACTTCGGTGAAATTCCTGCCCGATTTTACATCCGCTGAATTGCGCGCGGCTGCGGAGCAGGCGAGCAAGAACGGCGCGGTGCTCGGTTCAGCGACAGGGCTTGAGAAGGAACTTCAAGAACTCGACAAGCCTTTGTTCGATCCGACGTTTGAGCCGATGCTGACCGATAAGAATCCGGCAAACGGCGCCGACCCTCTGGTGGCCAGCAGCAACAACTTCTATTCCGGAGTCACCCTCAAGGATCTGGTCGGGTTCACCGAACACTACGCGCTGAACTCGCGGCTGACGATGCAGGACGGCAAACTTGTGGAAGATGTCTATCGCACGGGCACTCCGGACGGAACGGTGCCTCCGGGCCGCTACGCGCGAGAGCTGGGACTGGCGATCCGAGACTTGCAGCAGGCGCTGCGTTACTCGCCGCCGCAGCAGACGAAGGTGATCAACGATCTGATCCGCTACTACCAGACCGGCGAGCGCGCGGATTGGATTCGCTGCGGAATTGACTGGGTGCAGGACAAAACGAATCCTGACTTTTCGAACGGGTTCGTCGAAGTTTACAAGGACCCGCGGGGGGCGAAGGGAGCGATTCAGGGATTTGTCACCGTGGTGGACGAGAAAATGAATCATATGATGACGGGATTCGCGGCGAACGCGGGCTACTTCGAGCAGCGAGCGCCGTGGGACGATAAATACAAGAATCCAAATCCCAAGCCGCCCATCGTGAATGCCGTCGAAATGCTCGTGGAAACCGGCGATTTCAATGTGACCACCATCGGCGACAATCTGCCGAACGAAGAGGAGATTCACGCAAAGTATGGATCGAAGAGTTTCGTAATGACCGGCTCGATTCGCGCGTTCAATGACGCCACGGGTGACGAGGTTTCCGGTGAGTTTTCGTCCACGCAGGAGGAAAAGGACCGCGCCAAACAGTATGGCGATCTCGCGGAGAATCTTTTTACCGCGATGCACGAAGTAATCGGCCACGGCTCCGGCAAGGTGGGCCCGAAAATCACGCACGAGCCGGCGTATTACATCAAAGAATATTACTCGACGCTGGAGGAATCGCGCGCCGACCTGATGGCATTGTGGAATTTCTGGGATCCGAAGCTCATTCAGATGGGAGTGATGCCGAATGACGATGTCGCAAAGGCCGCTTACGACGGCGAGGCTCGCTCAGCGCTCACGCAGCTTCACGAAGTTCCTACGGCCGACACGATCGAGGAGGATCACCGCCGCGGCACGCAGCTGATCGTTAATTATATCCGCGACAAAACCGGAGCGATCCAGCCCGTCGAGAAAGACGGCAAAGTCTATCTGGTGGTGACGGACTACGCGAAAATGCGCCAGGGCGTGGGAATGCTGCTGGCGGAGCTGATGCGCATCAAGGCGGAAGGCGACTACGACGCAGCGAAGGCGTTGATCACGCAATACGGCATCCATTTCAATAAGGCGTGGCGCGATCAGGTGGTGGCGCGCTACAAGACGCTCGATCTTCCGAACGACTGGTCGGGGATCAATCCCGATCTCGAACTCCGCAGGGGCGCGGGCGGGAAGATGGATGTGACGATCACGTATCCGCGCGACATTGTGAAGCAGCAGTTGGCGTACACGAAAATTAACGGCGAGTAGCGGGCGCGACGAGACTCGAACTAGATTACTTGCTGGCCACCGTGGAGCGAGTGAGGCGATCGGCGAGGGCTTTTTGTTCCAGGGCGACGGCGGGGGGAATGTGGCTGCCGAACTTGGCGAAGAATTCGCCGGCGGCTTGATCTTCGGCCAGCCAATCGTTTGAATCCACACTCAGCAGTTCGTTCAGCGTATCGCGCGAAATCGAAAGGCCGTCGAGCGTGAGAGACGCCGGCGTGGGTATATTGCCGATGGGCGTTTCCGTGGCAGCGGCGCGGCCTTCGATGCGGTCGAGCATCCACTTCAGCACGCGTACGTTTTCTCCGTAGCCGGGCCACAGAAATTTGCCGTCCGCGCCCTTGCGGAACCAATTGACGTGGAAAATCTTCGGCGGATTTTTCAGCTTCGCGCCCATCGCGAGCCAGTGGCCGAAATAGTCGCCCATGTTGTAGCCACAGAAGGGAAGCATGGCCATGGGATCGCGTCGGCAGACGCCGACGGCGCCGGTCGCGGCGGCAGTCGTTTCCGACGCCATCGTGGCGCCGACGAAAACTCCGTGCTGCCAGTTCCGAGATTCGTACACAAGCGGCGCAAGGCGCGCGCGACGCCCGCCGAAAATGAATGCGGAGATGGGCAGGCCCTCGGGGTCTTCCCAGTGTTTCGAAAGCGAAGGTGTTTGCGAAGCGGGCACGGTATAGCGCGCGTTCGGATGCGCGGCGGCGCCCGACCCCGCAGTCCACGGCTCGCCCTTCCAGTTGATGAGGCCGTCAGAGGGCGCGCCGTCAATTCCTTCCCACCAGGGCTCGCGCGAATGCGTCATGGCGACATTGGTGAAAATCGTGTTGCGATTCGCCGCGGTCATCACGTTGGGATTTGTTTTTGCGTTCGTGCCGGGCGCGACGCCGAAAAATCCGGCCTCGGGATTGATGGCGCGCAGCGTGCCGTCCGATGCGATGTGCATCCAGGCGATGTCGTCGCCGACTGTCCAGACGCGATAGCCCTGCGATTCGAGCGCGGAAACCATCATCGCGAGATTCGTCTTGCCGCAGGCGCTGGGGAATGCGGCGGCCATGTACGTCACCTTGCCCGAAGGATCTTCAAGGCCGAGAATCAGCATGTGCTCGGCCATCCAGCCCTGATCGCGTGCCATCCAGCTGGCAATTCGCAAGGCGAAACATTTTTTGCCGAGCAGCGCATTGCCGCCGTAGCCGGAGCCGACGCTCCAGATTAATTTTTCCTCGGGGAAATGCATGATGAACCGCCGGCTGGGATCCAGATCGCCCAGTGAATGCAGGCCGGGAACAAAATCCGCGGAATTGCCGAGGCGATCGAGAGCGGCCTTGCCCATGCGAGACATAATTCGCATGTTCGCGGCGACGTACGCGCTGTCCGTGATCTCGACGCCGATTTTGCTGTAGGGCGATTTCGCAGGGCCAAGAATATAAGGCACGACGTACATGGTGCGGCCCTTCATCGCGCCGTCGAAAAGCGGCCGGAGTTTTTCTTTCGCGTCGGATGGCGCCATCCAATTATTGCTGGGGCCGGCGTCTTCCTTTTTTTGCGTGCAGATGAATGTGAGTTGCTCGGTGCGGGCGACGTCGTTGGGATTGCTGCGGTGCAGGTAACAGCGAGGGTAGGTTTTCTGGTTCAGCTCGAGGAACGTACCGTCGCGGAGCATGTCCGCCGTCAGGCGTTCGCTCTCGCCCTCGGAACCATCGCACCAGACGATTTTCGACGGCTTCGTCAGACGCGCTGATTCCTCTACCCAGCTTTCCAGTGGTGTGGACACCCTACCTCCCGGGATTTTTTCGCAGGGACGCCGCTCGGTGTGGTTCGGTTCGCGCGCGTCGCGCCGAAAATGACACAGTCTTCTAATTTATTGTAATAAAAAATTCTAGGGCACGCGGCCCGGAAATGCAAGGCGGGCGCGGCGCGCAAGCCAGGCGTGAGTGCCCGATGTTATACTTCGGGCGAAATGTACGCGAGAAAGTTGGCGGCGGAGATGACGATTGGCGCCGAGCGGCGGCCGGTGCCGCTCGAATGGCTCGACAGTTTCTGCATGCGAAATTTCACGGGCTCGGCGGAATTCGACGACACTTTGCCGAAGGCCGAGGGGCTGCTGGAAGCTGGCTTGAGCGTCGACCCGGCGCGGCTGGCCGCGGCCATGAGCGAATGGTTCACGAAGCGCGGAAAAGGGAACGGCGCGGCTGTTGTGGTGGAGCTTCGCGAGTCGAAGTGAACACCTGGGGGCTTGCGCGAATGAAACAAGAGCCGAACGCCCCCGTCGCATGATTGGGGCGTTGCAAAAGTCACGTCGCGAGAGGTTCGGCTCTCTACGTGATTTGACGCGGTGCCGCGCCGATGGTTAGCACACGTGACGAGTGTTCAGGTGGAATCGAGGGCGCGCGTCGGCGGCTAGCTAGCGTTCATCGGTCGAGCGGTTCGGCACGCGTTTGATACGAGGAAACTTCCCGGGCTCGGCGCTGAGCGCGGCTCTGATCTTGGGAATCGCGGCGCGGGTGGCTGCTTCTCCCGCGGCGACGAGTTGCGGTGTCTTCACGAATTCGTCCCACAGAATGTGATGTACCTCGGGCTCGATGAGTATGTCCACGTCGCTATGCCAGAGCTGGGATGCGGCAGTCTGGATAATCGAGAACGAGCGGCTGATCACCTCGATCGTGTTGCGCGGCGCGGAGCGGAGCAGTCCCGGTTCGAGGTGCACGCCGATCACGATATCTGCGCCCATGTCGCGCGCGGCTTCGGCAGGGACGGTTTCGGTCAGAAACCCGTCCACAAGAATTCGGCCGCGATATTCCACCGGCAAAAATAATCCGGGATACGCGCACGAGGCGCGCAGCGCGGGGCCGATTTCGCCGTCGGTAAAGTGAATGGACTCCCCGGTAGTCAGATCGGTCGCGACGATACTCAGTGGAATTTTCATCTGGCTGAAAAATTCGGCAGGCGTGAATTTATGGAGAAAGTGCTCGAGGCGTTCGTTCGAGGCCATGCCCATGCGCGATAGAGTCCATCGGCCAAAGTCGCTGAAGCGCGTTGCGAATCCCTGGCGCTCCATTTCGTCGAGCGGCGTGCCGCTGGCGTAGGTGGCCGCGATCAGCGCGCCGACGCTGGTCCCGGCGATGCAATCAATCGGGATCTCGTTTTCTTCCAGTACGCGCAGGACGCCGATGTGCGCAATGCCGCGCGCGAATCCGCCGCCAAGGGCTAGTCCCACCTTCGGACGCACGCCCTCGCCCGCGTAGGCGAACGATCGCAGTCCTCGTACGGCTTTATTCAGCCATTTCGTTGCGGTTCCCATCGGATGCCCCACCACCTAACGCACACTCTAGCAAACTTCGCGGGTCACGGGCGTTTCCGGTTGACCGGTGGTGGCGCTTTTGCAACCATGTCCCCTGCAAGAGGGTGAATTTGATGAGACGTCCCATCGAAAAAGCGGCGGTGCTGGGCGCCGGCACAATGGGCGCACGGATTGCCGCACACCTCGCCAATGCTGGAATTCCGTGTTATCTGCTCGATATCGTCCCGCCGGAATTGAATGCCGATGAAAAACGCAAGGGGTTGACGCTGGAAACACCCGTGGTTCGAAACCGCATCGTGCTGGCTGGATTGGATGCAGCAAAGAAATCGCGGCCCGCGGCGTTTTTCATTCCCGAAACGGCGCGGCTGGTCACGCCCGGGAACTTCGACGACAACCTGGCGTGGTGCGGCGAGGTGGATTGGATCATCGAGGCAGTGGCGGAAAATCTTGAGATCAAGCGCAAGCTGCTCGAACGCGTGGATGCGGTGCGCAGGCCGGGCACGATTGTCACGTCGAACACGTCGGGCTTGCCGATCCGGCTGATCGCCGAAGGTCGCTCGGAAGATTTTCAGCAGCATTGGGCGGGCGCGCACTTTTTCAATCCGCCTCGCTACATGAAATTGGCCGAGCTGATTCCCGGACCGAAGACTCTGCCGGCCGTGCTCGAAGCGCTCGATGAAATCTGCGACGTGCGGCTGGGCAAGGGCGTGGTGCTCGCGAAGGACACGCCAAACTTCATCGCCAATCGCATCGGCACGTTCTCGATGCTCAACGCGATTCAGCAAATGCTGGCGCTGGAGATGACGATTGAAGAAGTGGACGCATGCACCGGGCCGGCCGTGGGCTGGCCGAAGTCGGCGACGTTTCGCACGGCCGATATCGTTGGGCTCGACGTGCTTGTCCATGTGATCCGGAACATCTACGACAGCATCCCGGATGACGAATCACGCGAAATGTTTCGCGTGCCGCCGCTGCTCGAGGAAATGATGAAGCGCGGCTGGCTCGGCGAAAAAACTGGCGGCGGATTTTACAAACGCGTGAAGGGCGCCGGCGGCGAATCGGAAATCCTGACGCTCGATTGGCAGAAAATGGAATACCGGCCACAGCACAAAGCGAGATTTCCCTCGATCGAAGCCGGGAAAGCTATTGAAGACACGAGCCAGCGCTTGCGAATGCTCGTAGGACCGGCGCTCGAAGGCAAGAACGGCGACAAGGCGAACCGTTTTCTCTGGTCGGGCCTGAGCGCGATGTGCCTCTACGCCGCGCGGCGCGCGCCGGAAATCGCCCATTCCGTGGTGGACGTGGATCACGCGATGCAGTGGGGATTCGCATGGGAAATGGGACCATTCGAGATTTGGGACGCGATCGGCGTCGAGCCCATGGCGAAAGCGCTCGAGCGCGAAGGGAAGTCACTGCCGCCGCTTGTCGCTAAGGTGCTCGCCTCGCCGACGAAATCGTTCTATCAAACCGAGAAGGGAAGCACGCGCTATTTAGATATGGCGTCGGGCGCGCTGGTGCCGGAGCCGGTCCCCGCGGGAGTGTTAATTCTGAAGTCGCTGAAGGAACGCACGCCGGTGGTACAGGAAAATTCCGGAGCGAGCCTGATTGACCTCGGCGAAGGCGTGCTCTGCTGCGAATTCCATTCGAAGATGAACGCCATTGGCGGAGATTTCGTCGCGATGTTGCATTCCGGGATCGCGCGCCTCGAAACGGAATTCGAAGCCATGGTAATCGGTAATCAGGCGCCGAATTTTTCCGCTGGCGCGAACCTGATGCTGCTGCTGATGACCGCGCAAGAGGGCGAGTGGGATGACATTCACCTCGCCGTTCGCCAATTTCAGCGCGTCAATATGGCCATTAAATACGCTTCCCGGCCTGTGGTATCCGCGCCTCAGGGAATGGCGCTCGGCGGGGGATGCGAAATTAATCTGCATGCCGCCAGAATTCACGCGACCGCGGAGGCTTACATCGGCCTCGTTGAGGTTGGCGTGGGCCTGATTCCCGGCGGCGGCGGAACGAAGGAGATGCTGATCCGCGCGAATGAGCATGCAGCGGGCGGCGACGGCCTGGATTTAACTCACGCGCTGCGGCCGATCTTTGAAAACATCGCCACGGCGAAAGTGTCCACGAGTGCCGAGGAGGCGCGTTCACTCGGTTACCTTCGCCCGTCCGATCTGATCGCCATGAATCGCGACCGACAGATTGCGGACGCCAAGCAAACGGCGCTGGCAACGGTTCGCGCCGGATATCATCCGCCGGCTCCGGCGGAAATTCGCGTGCTTGGCGAGGAATTTCTCGCGCTCGCAAAATTAGGCGTGCACGGAATGATTCGCGGCGGGTACGCCACGGAGTTCGACGGCGTGGTCGCGCGAAAGCTGGCGTACATCCTCGCCGGCGGCGCCATCACCGCTGCGCAGAGCGTCCCCGAGCAGTACGTGCTCGATCTCGAACGCGAGGCATTCGTCAGCCTTTGCGGCGAGCGCAAGACGCAGGAGCGCATCGCCTATACCCTGAAGACCGGCAAACCCCTTCGAAATTAGAGCAGATGTTCGGTAGTTGTTTCGCGCAGACGTGGCGTCACTTCTCGAACTTGCGCGCCGATGAACCACCCGTCCGGTAATCCGACCACGCAGGAGCTGGCCAGTGTTAATTGTTCTGCATGTGTCAAACAGGACAGATGGACGCGCCTAATGTCCCTACGATAGAGCGTTCGCGAGTGCCAAGCGGAGTTTCAACGTGACTTCCAGGGCGCAATTAGCGTGCTTGATCGTCGTCTATTCCATAGCTGTGACCTGCGTCTCCGCGCAAACCCAGAACCAGATTCCAACAAACGAAGAAATCGTTTCGCGGATGGCGCAGGCCCAGGACGAAAATCGCACTCACTTTCGACCGTATCGGGTGACGCGCGACTACAAGCTGTTTAAAGGAGACAATAGTAATCAGCTCAAGCCGGGTTTGATCGCCGAGATGTCGGTCGTTCCTCCTGACTCTAAGAAATTCACGATTGAAAATCCCAGCGGATCCCTCTTGGAAGAAAAAATCGTGCGCAAAATGCTGGACGGCGAGGTGGCTTTTGCGAAAGGTTCCCGTACGAGCGACATCACTCGCGAGAACTACGACTTTCGGCTCAACCGTGAGGATGAAATCGGTGGCCGGCGTTGCTATGTGCTCGACCTGATTCCTAGGCGGAAATCTAGGAACCTACTCCGCGGGTCCATTTGGGTTGATGCCCAGAGTTACCTGCCTTTGCGCGTAGACGGCGAGCCTGCACAGAATCCCTCCTGGTGGGTGACGGATGCGCGTATTGTCCTGCTCTACGGTTATGTAGGCCCAATGTGGCTGCAAACATCATCCGAAGCTACCGCAAACGTTCGAATCATCGGTCGCTCCACCATGATCTGGCAGGACGTAAAATATCAAATGGGCGAACTCGCGTCCGGCGCCGAACTGGAAATTGTACTCAAGTTGGATCCCCCCAAGTGATCCTGGCAAAAGGCTTCGAATGCAAAACTGCCAAGGTATGCGTCACGAACGCGCGAGCGATCTCCTATAAACGCGCATAAACCCAAACTAGCGCGGATCCTCGTAGTCGAAATGTGGGCGCGAGACGCTCCGCCAAACCGGTCAGTCGGGGGCGGATTTACAAAGTGTATCGTTTTGAACAGACTCCCGAATGTCACGACTACTAGGATGTCGAGGAAGATGTTGCGGGAGGACGACAGCCGAGAATTGCGATCGGATTGTTTTTTCTTCCTCGCCATTTCGCAGATGTAGCTCCTGCGCAAGACGGAGTTCCACATGGACGCGACACAAAGCAGCGACGAACTAAACCAGTCTGCAAACAAACGCTTGTCGGCACCGCGTTCGTCCTCGGTTAGCCGATCACCCGCAGGACCATTTGACGGCGCCTACCGCCAACGCGTCTGGCTCAAGTCGGGCGCCAGGCCGCGTATTTGCCCCAGATGCCGAAGCGCGGCTACCCTGCGATCAAGTCGGCAAGGAGCCCTCGAGATGTTTGTGCTCCTACCCGTGCGCCCGTTCCGATGTATGGATTGCAATTGGCGCTTCTACGGATTGACCGTTAGCTTGCGCTCGATCCGTTCGTGGTTTCTCACCGCTCGCCGCTCGAATTTGGACTGATGGCTGGTCGCCGAGAATCTTTGGACCGCATATTTTCGAGCTTTCCGCTGCCGCTTACCTGTGAAATTAGGCCTCTTTAGCGCTTCCGCGCCGAATGTGCCCCGGGGGTACGAAGGTACTATTGCAGCAGTCTGTCCCTCGCCTCAAAAATTACAATAGCAGCCATAAATCAGGCCTTTTCAGGGGGAACGGCGTGAGACCGTTCGTACTACCATGACGCCACTAAAAGACATATTGGAAGTCGCGACTCCTGTCGCTGAAGCCACGACCGCGCAAGTGAGCGAGCGACCGAAACCGGAATCCGGCCACCTCCGGGCGGATGCCGTGTCACTCGAGGTGCCCGTAAAGGTGCACGGTTCGCGCGTAACGGACGTGGTTCGCGGAATTACGCCGCACACCGAGCCGTTCGAAGAGCAAACGTCCACCATGATTGTGTTTCCTCAGGGCGGCGTGCTGCGAATGTCTACGGCCGTTACGGCCGGGCAGATGGTGGTGCTCACGAATCTGAAGACCGGGCACGACGCCATTTGCCGCGTCATCAAAGTGCGCGCGTACGCACAGACCCAGAGCTACGTCGAATTGGAATTCACGAATCGCCAGCCCGGCTATTGGGGCGTTCAATTCGCCGGCGACGGAGTTGAACCTGCGAAGGTGTTTGTTCCCGAACCGCCGCCTGCTCCCATCGTTGCCGAGGCTCCGGTAGAAAAAATCGAAACGAAACCCGCGTCGCAGATTTCGTGGGCGCCGGCCAATAATCAGCAACCGCAGGCGACGAAGCTCGCGGAGCCGCCCGTTTTCTCAAACCCAGTGAAGCCGGTCAGCCCACCGGTCGAACACTCCGTGCAAGCGAGTAAGCCGGAATCTTCGTTCGTTGCGATCGGCGCGCAGGAGGACGTGCAGCCGGCAGCGGCAGCGACCTCCAACAAAAAGGTGGAGCGTTTTGCCGCTCCGGTCGCGTCTCTTTCGATGACCGAGCTGCGCGGCGATGCTCATGTGGCGGCGCCTGTTTCCACATCGCTCGGCGCCGGTGTTCCCGGCGAGATGACGGATCTTTCGGAGGATCTCGTGGAAGCGTCGCAGGAACAGGCGCCCGCAAAGTTCGGCAGGCTCGCGGGTAGCGCCGGTCCTGGGAGCTCGAATACCGCACCGCAGAAAGCCTTTGGCGCACGATTCGATTCGACCGCGCTCGGCGTTTCCGACGATGCAGCCGCCGCGCCCAAGAATTCGGGCCCGAATTGGTTTTTGATTGCGACTGGAATTGCTACGCTGGTTGTTGTCGGCGCGGGCGGCGCTTTCTATTTCCACCTTTGGCCCGCCGCGAACTCGAACTCGAGGTCAGCCTTCGTGTTTGCTCCCGCGGTTCCGCCTGCGGCACTCTCTACCACCTCGTCCGGGGCAAACTTTTCCGGCCAGCCTTCGGCATCGAATCCAGTTGCACAGATGAACCAGCCAAGTACGAATGGAGCTGCGGCCGTCAATGGCCCCGTCGTCACGGCTCGTGTCGGCGATGCGACGCGTTCGAATTCCGAAAAGGTTCCTGCGGCTGAGCGTGTCCAACCGAACACGCCAGTGAGTCAGAAAGTCGCCAAAGTGATGCCCGATATGTCCGCGACGCTGAACGCTCATCCAGTTTCCGCGCAGCGCGCTGCTTCGGATAACGCAGATGCACCGTCTGTTGAATCGGGCGCGCCGAATTCGAATGGCGAGCTCCAGGGAATCGCGGCCAATTCCGATGTGGCGCCTCCGCCGCCTCCGGCTGCTCCCCCGATCCGTGTTGGCGGCGACGTAAAACCGCCGAAACTGATTTCCTCGGTCCCGCCCCAATATCCCGAGATCGCGAAATCAGTCGGTGTCGAAGGTAGCGTCGTGGTCGAAGCCTCGATAGGTCCGAATGGCGATGTTGTATCCACGAAAGTGATCTCTGGCCAGCCGATTCTTCGACAGGCCGCCCTGGATTCGCTGCGCAGGTGGAAATATCAACCCGCGACGCTGAACGGCGAGCCGATAGCCGTGCAAATCACGGTGACAATCCAGTTCCACAAATAGCGATTCGTAACCTCGATAATTCCATTTCGGCGGACATGACCCCACCGAATGATTCGGCGTTTCCATGCGGTTGCTTTTTCTTGCCCAGTGGCATCCAATAGAGTAGTTTGCGGCGATGGAGTAGGCATTTCCTCTGAGGTGAGCCATGCGAGAAGCGATGCTTGTAAGCTCGGTGCGGACGGCTGTGGGCAAGGCGCCGAAGGGAACACTGCGCGCGACTCGTCCGGACGATCTGGCTGCGCTGGTGATCAAGGAAGCGTTGACCCGCGCGCCCGGCGTCAAACCTGAAGACATCGAAGACGTAGTCATCGGCTGCGCGATGCCCGAAGCGGAGCAGGGAATGAATCTCGCGCGAATCGCCTCGCTGCGCGCGGGATTGCCCGTCAGCGTCTCCGCGATGACCATCAATCGCTTTTGTTCGTCGGGGTTGCAATCCATCGCGATCGCCGCCGAACGAATAATGGCCGGCCAGGGCGACACCGCCATCGCCGGGGGCGCCGAATCTATGAGCATGGTCCCCATGGGGGGGAATAAAATCGCGCCGAACCCCTGGCTTATGGACAATTATCCGGACGCCTACATCAACATGGGCCTAACGGCCGAAAATCTGGCGAAAAAATACGGCATCACGCGCGAACAGGCCGACGAATTTTCGCTCGCCAGCCACCAGAAGGCGCTCGCGGCGATTGCAGCGGGCAAGTTCAAGGACGAGATTGTGCCGGTGGCCGTCAGCTACACGGTGCTTGAAGCGAGCGCCAACGGCTCCGCGAACGGCGCGAAACCGAAAACTGTGAACGTCGCGTTCGATACCGACGAGGGTCCGCGCAGCGATACGTCTATCGAAGCGCTCGCCAAGCTCAAACCTGCGTTTCACGTGCGTGGCGTGGTGACGGCGGGGAACAGCTCGCAGATGAGCGATGGCGCGGCTGCGGCCGTGGTGATGAGCGCCGGACGCGCGCGCGAATTGGGCCTGAAGCCGCTGGCGCGTTTCGTCGCGTACGCCACCGCCGGAGCTCCGCCGGAAGAGATGGGAATCGGCCCGGTCTATGCGATTCCGAAGGCGCTCAAGATCGCGGGATTGACGCTCGATCAAATTGACGTGATCGAATTGAACGAAGCGTTCGCAGCGCAGGCGATGTCGGTGATCAAGGTCGCGGGCCTCGACCCAGCGCGTGTGAACGTCAACGGCGGCGCGGTGGCGCTCGGTCATCCGCTCGGATGCACCGGCGCGAAGCTTGTCGCTACGATTCTGCGCGAACTTGAGCGGCGCAACGCGCGCTATGGACTTGTGACGATGTGCATCGGCGGCGGCATGGGCGCGGCGGGCATTTTCGAACGCGCGGCTTGATTCCATATAAGCGCGAAGGGAGAAACAATTATGGCGACGGCAACTGTTTCGCAGTCCGTAAATCGCGGCGGCGCATTCCTTGTGGCGCCCATCACTCCGGCGGAAATCTTCACGCCGGCAGACCTCACCGACGATCAGCGCCTGATCGGCCAAACGGCCTCGGAATTCGTCACGAAAGAAGTCCTTCCGCTGATACCCGAACTCGAAAAGCATAAAGAAGGTCTGATGGCGCAGGCGCTGAAGAAAGCCGGCGAGATCGGGCTTCTAGGCGCGGGGATTCCCGAAGTTTACGGCGGCTCTGAGCTCGACAAGATTTCCGCCACGGTGCTGACTGAAAAAATCAGCGTGTACGCTTCGTTTGCTGTGGCATTTGGAGGCACGTCCGGAATCGGCACGATTCCCATCGCTAGTTTCGGTACGGAGGAGCAGAAGAAGAAGTATCTGCCGAAGATAGCCTCCGGCGAATTGCTCGCCGCCTATTGCCTGTCGGAGCCGCAGGCCGGCTCGGATTCGCTTGCGGCGCGCACACGGGCAGTCCTCTCACCGGACGGAAAGAACTGGATTCTCAACGGGCAGAAGATGTGGATCACGAACGGCGGATTCGCCGACGTGTACATCGTGTTCGCAAAGGTGGATGGCGAGAAGTTTTCTGCTTTCATCGTCGAGCGCGGCACGCCCGGCTTCACCGTGGGCGCCGAGGAAAACAAGATGGGCATCCGCGGCAGCTCCACCGTGCCGCTGTTCTTCGAGAATGCGCCGGTGCCGAAGGAAAATCTGCTCCACGAAATCGGCCGCGGCCACATCGTTGCATTCAACACGCTCAACGCGGGCCGCTACACGCTCGGAGCGTCTTGCATGGGCGGATCGAAGAGAGCGCTCGCGGACGCCGCGAAATATTCGCATGAACGCGTTGCCTTCGGAAAAACAATCAGCGAATTTGGCCTGATCAGGGCGAAGCTCGGCGAGATGGCGATCCGCATCTACGCGCTTGAATCCATGATCTATCGCACGGCGGGAATGATGGAAGCCGCGATTTCCGCGGGCGGCTCCGACAAGGTCAAGCAATCCATGCAGGTGCTCGAGGAGTACGCCATCGAAAGCTCGATCACCAAAATCGTCGGCAGCGAGACGCTGGACTATTGCGTGGACGAAGGACTTCAGATTTTCGGCGGCTACGGTTTCCACGAGGATTATCCGATGGCGCGCGCCTATCGCGATAGCCGGATCAACCGCATCTTCGAGGGCACCAACGAAATCAATCGCATGCTCGTCATTCAAATGTTGATGAAGCGCGCCATGGGCGGCGCGCTGCCGCTGATTCCGGCCGCGAAGAAACTCGCGGACGAATTGCTTTCCGGACCTTCTTTCGAAGAAGCGCCCACCGGCGCTTTCGCCGAGGAAGAGCGTTCTCTCGCGCAGGCGAAGAAAGTATTTCTGCTGGCCGCCGGCGCCGCAGTAGAGAAGTTCCGCGACAAGCTTGCGGAGCATCAGGAAATTGTCGCCGCGCTTTCGAATATCGTGATGGACGTGTACGCGATGGAATCCGGTTTGCGTCGCGCGCAGAAATCCGGCGCCGCGGATTCGCCGATGGCGGACGCGGCTCGCTCATTCGGTTACGATGCGATGGACCGGATCGAGAAAGAAGCGCGTACCGCGCTCGCAGCAACGTCCGAAGGCGACACGCTCACCACCCAGCTTGCCGCGCTCCGCCGTCTCGCGAAGCACGCGCCCGTGGATACGATCGCGCTGCGGACTCGCGTTGCCGAAGCCGTTCTCGCGCAGGATCGCTACCCATTCGAAGGACGCTGAGCGCTGTGTGATATTACTTCGCGCGAAACAAAATCGAATCGCATTCGCGTCGTGACATAAACTGTCGCCTCAAGCCGTCTCGAAATGGGACGGTTTGCCACCCGTCGTCCTTCCTAAATAGCGGAAACCATTTTCCACCCTTCTCGACACGGCCTTGCAAGCCTCCGATATTTCAACCACTTAGACGCTGGTCCCTTTGGAATCACCCGTGCATCTAATGGAGCGGAAGTCACGAGAGGCTCGATGAAAACCGTAATCGCGGAAGTGAAAGAGATGGCGAGCAGTTTCTGGCGGAACACGAAAGTGCGAAATCGTACGGGCTGGGGCTTGGCAATTTTCCTTGTTCTACAGCTTTATTTCGTGCGCGAATTGATCGCTGCGGAACTACTTTTTGGAATGATGTTCGCATTCATGCTAGCGCTGGCCTGTCTATTCTACGTTGTTGGCACGATCGGTGTGAACGGCCGGGAGTGGGCCGAAGCGGGCGCCCGCGTCGCAGTTGCTTCGGCGCGCCGCGGCTTCAGCACGATCGAAGAAATCAGTAAAAAGCCATTCCGCCATCCACATTCAGAGTCTGCCCAGTAATCGCGCTGGCCTGATCGGAAACCAGAAATACGGCCGCGGACGCAATTTCCTCCGCCGTCTGCGGCCTACCCTGCAAAATACCCTGAATCATCTGCTTTAGCATTTCGTCTCCACCCGACTGGAAATGCGCCGCAAAGTCGCGCGTCAGATCCCGCGACATTTTCGTTTCCGTTACCGGGCCCGGGCAGATGGCGTTGACGCGCACTCCCCGGCGCGCTGCTTCCGCGGCCGTCACGCGCGTCAGGCCGATCAGTGCCGCCTTCGATGACGTGTACGCTGCGCTCAATCCAAACGCGGCTTTGGCTCCCACGGTTGAAATATTCAGGATGGACCCCGATTTGCGCGCGTACATTTCCGGGAGCACCAGCTGCGTCAGCAGCAAAGGCGCGCGCAGGTTCACGGCCAGCACTTCGTCCCAATCAGTCAGCGGGAATTTCTCGATAGGCTGAATCGGGCCGTAGATCGCGGCGTTGTTGACGAGGATGTGGACCGCGCCAAACGCCGCTCGTGCGGCGTCCACGATTTTCCTGCAGTCCGTTTCCCGCGACAGGTCGGCTTGCACTGCGGCCGCTGTTCCGCCTGCGCCCTGAATTTCCGCGACAACCTGTTTGATTTCGCTTTCGCTGCGCGCGGCCACGACCACCGCCGCGCCCTCCGCCGCGAATCTCCGCGCGATAGCTCGGCCGATTCCGCGTCCTCCGCCGGTTACGATCGCTACTTGTCCCTTGAGCTGCATGTCTTCTCCTCGGAATGAATTCCAGAGGATAACATCGCTCATCGCCGTTTGCAGAACCATGCGTCGCGGCAGTCTGGTCGTGGGTGAATTCGAAGACCCTCACCGCTGATAGGCAAAGGTTTGGATGGGGTCTGAGGGCCGATTATTCAGGTTGCCGGTCGCGCAACTCGCGTGAAGTGTTCCGCGCTTCCTCTTCGCACCCTCAGTTTCTTGGTGCTTGGAGCGCCCCCGGGCACTTCCGTGGTGGAACTGCATATTCTCCCACAGAACTGTCGATTGTTCGGGCTGATGCCTGGCGAGGCGTCCGAGTTCAAGGGACCGATCAATGTCTCGCAAATGGCCCGCCGCTAGCTGGCCGCGGCTTGGCCTCATTGACTCCGATGCACGCACAGCATAGGATGCCGCACGGCGCTTTTCTCACGGGGGAAATCTTTGATGGCGACAAATGTGGACTTGCTCGGCTCGTATTGGACTCTCGCGGGGGGCGGCGCTGAACCGCACACCGATCATGAGTATTGTCCGTGGGATATCAAGGACCGCGCCGAAGCCGCCGCGCGCGTCGGTTTCAATGGCTTGGGCATTTGGCACGCCGATCTTGCCCACACGCTCAAGAAGCGCAGCCTTAAAGAAATGAAGCAGATCTTCGACGATAACGGCATCAAGCACATCGAGCTGGAATTTCTTGGCGGCTGGTTCCTCGAGGGCGATGAAAAAAAAGCCTCCGACATCGAGCGCAAGAAACTTCTCGAAGCCGCCGACGTTCTGCGGCCGCACCACATCAAGGTCGGCCACTTCGTCAAAACGCAGGCCACCATGCAAAAAATGATTGAATCATTCGCCGCGCTCTGCACGGACGGCGCCAACCATGGCACGCTCATCGGCTTTGAAATGATGCCTTTCTGCGATATTGACTCCGTCGAGAAAGCGATCCAGCTCGTGGACGGCGCCGGTGCGAAAAATGGCGGCATCTGTCTCGATCTGTGGCACATTGACAAGCTGAGAATTCCCCACCAGAAAGTCGCGAGCATTCCGCGGAAATACATCACCTCGATTGAAATCAACGACGGCACGTATGAATCCTCCTGGAGCATGCATGAGGACACCATCAACCATCGCCTGCTTTGCGGGGAAGGGGAATTCGACGTGAAAGGTTTCGTGCAGGCGATGCTGAAGAGCGGCTACACCGGCCCCTGGGGAATCGAAGTCCTCAACGCGGAACTTCGCAAGAAAACGCTCGACCAGATCGCCGCGAGCGCCTACAAAACTACTCGCGCGCAATTTCCGAGCTAGTCAGCCGCCACCCGCTGCTTCAGCACAGATTCGACCGCCGCGACGATTTTCTCTTCGTTCGGCAGGACGAAACTTTCCATTGGCTCGCTGTAGGGAACGGAAGTATCCATCGCCGTTACCAATTTCACGGGCGCTTTCAAATACTTGAACCCGAGCTCGGCCACCTCGCCCGCGATTACAATGGCAGCCGAAGCGTGCTTCGGCGCCTGATCCACCAGCACGAGGTGCCCGGTTTTCTTCACTGACTCGATGATCGTCTTGGTATCGAGCGGAGAAAGGGTGCGAGGGTCAATCACCTCCGCGCTGATTCCTAGCTTCGCCAGAATTTCCGCCGCGGCCAGCGACTTCTTCACCATCCACGCGGTCGCCACGATCGTCACATCCGTTCCCGGGCGCTTGATGTCCGCCACGCCAAAAGGCACCAGATAATCGCCCTCCGGCACCGCGCACTTATCCAGCATCAGCATGTAGTGATGCAAATAAACAACCGGATTGTCGTCGCGTATCGCCGATTTCATCAGTCCGTAAGCGTCCGCTGCATTCGACGGAACAGCGATCTTCAGCCCCGGAATTCCCATCATCGCGCCGTAAATACAATTCGAGTGCTGCCCGGCCCATCCCGCCGCGAATCCAAATCCGGCCTTGAAAACCGTCGGCACTTTCACTTGTCCGCCGGACATATAGCGCAACCGTGGCGCCTCGTTGATCACTTCGTCGAACGCGACAAGCATGAATTCGGCCATGTACAGCTCGACAATCGGCCGCAGGCCCATCATGGCCGCGCCGATCGCAATTCCCAGTTCGGCGGTTTCGGAGATTGGCGTGAGGCGCACGCGATCTTTTCCGAATTTACGTACGAATGGATCGCGGTCGGTCATCGCCATGTTCTGGCCGTAGAACACGACGTTCGCGTCGCGCTGCATCTCTTCCGTGATCGCTACGGCGATCCCTTCAGCAAACATCATTTCGCGCGGCATATTCCTCTCCTTATCCCACTCCCCAATTTGTCATTCTGAGCGCAGTGGCCGGACTTCTTTGTATTTCGTCCCGCTCTTGCGGGGGGGCCGGTCACGGAGTCGAAGAATCTCTCTTCGCTGTTTGTCCTACGCCCAAACGTAATTCAGCGCATCGGCGCCCGACGGCAGCGGGCTGGCCAGCGCAAATTTCACCACGTCTTCCATTTCGGCGCGCACAGTCTCTTCGATTTTCTTCGCGTCCGCATCGGCGAAAAAGCCCGCGGAGATCAAATGTGCGCGGAACTTCTTGATGGGATCGTTTTGCTTCGCCGCTTCATACTCGGCTTTGTTGCCGTAGACCTCGATGGACTCGTGCTCCTGGAATTGAGTTGGCACGGGCGGCACGGTGATCGCATTTCCGTGCGGGCTCATGCGATAGAAAATTGATTCGATGAGGGATGGTCCCTCGCCGGCCCGCGCTCGCTCCACGGCCGTGGTCACCGCGTCATACACCTTGAGCGGGTCCGTGCCGTCCACGGTTACGCCCGGAATGCTGAACGCTTTCGCTTTTTGCGACAGCGGATCGCCTGCCTTGGCGTTCGCGTCTTCCAGTTTCACGTGCGTGTACGCCTGATACCCATTGTTCTCGAGAACGAAAACGACCGGCAGCTTCCACACCGCCGCCATGTTCAGCGTCTCGTAGAACGCTCCCTGTTTCGACGAGCCATCGCCGAAAAACGAATAAACGACCTGTCCCGTTCTTTTCACTTGCGCGGCGTACGCTGCCCCGGCCGCGTGCGCGATTCCCTGGCCGATGATTCCGGAGGCCGTCGGAAAATGGCGCGTCGGATCAGCGAGGTGCATCGAGCCGCCGAAGCCTTTGCAGACGCCGTCCTTGCGCTGATAAATCTCCGCCATCAGCGCGCGCGCCGGAGTTCCCAGCACGAGCGGATACCCGTGGCAGCGGTAGCTCGGCATCACCAGATCGTTTTCCGCGCGCGTTGCGAGGCAGCCCACGATGCTCGCCTCCGCACCGTCCGCGAGATGCGCGTGCCCGCGAATCACGCCCGGATGCTCCACGAACGTTCGCTTCACGCGCTCCTCGAATTCGCGGATCCGGCACATCTGCGTGTACATCCAGATCAGGCGATCTCTCGAGAGCTGGCTTGAATTTGGCATCGCTGATTCCTCCGCTTTTCGTCCCCCGTTTTTAGGGGGTCGGAGCTTTAGCTCCGACATTACGCAGCACCAACATCAGGGGTTTTAACCCCTGAGGCTATTCTTCAGTCCATTCGCCGGCTAAGACGCGGGAACTGCGTCTCCCGCTTTGCCGATATACCCGAGCGTTCCGCCGACATCCACTTCCGCGGGCTCGCGCACCAATATCTTCAGCAGCACGCCATCAACCGGCGCGTCCAGCTCGTAGCTCACCTTCTCCGTCTCCAGCTCGACGATCGGCTCTCCCTGCTTGAACGCGTCGCCTTCGTTTTTAATCCAGCGGACGATCGTGACTTTCGTCGTGTTCATCCCGCCTGTCTTGGGAACCACAAGATTCGTTACGATGGCGAATTCCTTCCTCGGTCACGACGTCAACGGCCTGAAGTTAACCTCGAAAAGTGAAACTCGAAAAATTTAGCTCGAATGGGTCCCGCCGATTCGTCACCAACGACTCGCGGGATGCAGATTGTCTCGCGCGGACGTGCCCACGGCAACGGTTTTCTTAACGCAATCCCAGTGCGATGTCAACCAGCCGCCATTATCTGCTACTCTTTCCCCGCTTCGGGGGAAGCGCCGTGAGAAAAACTGAGATAGCGCCAACGCTGGCAAAGAACGCGGATTCGAGAGTGCCCATGAATCCGCAGCCGGGAAAATTTCTCGCGTTTGCAGCCGCATTAATCGCAGCGAGTGCGTTCTTTTCGCCGCCCGCGCACGCGCAAGGCCAAAAGAGCACCACGGCCGGCGAGTTTATGGTTGATCCGCCCACGCTTGTTTCGCTCGGATTCGAATGGCGCATTTCGGGCGACGACAATCGCAACGCGCATGTGGACGTGCTGTTCCGCAAGAAGGGCGAGCGGGAATGGCGCCGAGGGCTTCCGCTTCTGCGACTGCAACACGAAGTCGTATCCGGCGGGACGCCGCGCGAAGGCTCCGGCCATTATTTCAGCTACGTAGCGCCCAATATGTTTGCCGGCAGCCTGCTGAATCTCGATCCGGACACAGAATACGAATGCCAATTCAGGCTGTCCGATCCCGACGGCGTGAAAGGCAAAGCGGAGAAGACCGTCATTGTGCGCACGCGTAAGGAGCCGATGCCCGCGGACGGCGGTCACGTTTATCACGTGTATCCTTTCGGCTATAAGGGCACGCGACAGGAGCCTTCATTCACTGGTTTGATGGCCGCGTATTACATGGGCTCCGATCATTCCGATCATTCAAATGCATTTCCGCTGCGCGTCCAACCCGGCGACATCATTCTGGTCCACGCCGGGCTCTACAAAGACAATCGCTTCGTCTATAGCGGCTTCGATCGCACCATCGCCGCGTACGGCACTCCGTTCGACGGCACCTACTACCTCACCGCCAGCGGTACGCCGGAAAAACCAATCGTCATCAAGGGCGCGGGCGACGGGGAAGTGATTTTCGATGGCGACGGCTGCCAGAATCTTTTCAACCTGATGGGCGGGAACTACAACTATTTCGAAGGCATCACGGTCCGCAACACAAACATCGCGTTTTTGCTCGGGTACAAGAATATCGCTGGTTCCAGCGGATTCACGCTGAAGCATTCTCGCATCGAAAATATCGGCCGCGCCGTCGAGGACGATTGGTCCGGCTCGAAGAATTTCTATATCGCGGACAACGTCTTCATCGGCCGCCACGATCCCACGAAATTGCAAAGCTGGTGGACGCCTGCGGTATGGGCGAAATTCCCCGGCTATCCCGCGCTAATCACATCGGAGTACGCCATCAAAATCTACGGCCAGGGCCACGTGGTCGCCTACAACTACGTCGCCAACTGGCACGACGGAATTGACATCGCCACGTATGGCGATCCCGACGGCACGCCAAACGAACTGCGCGACCGCGTGCCCGTCTCCATTGATTTCTACAACAACGACATTTACAACATGGCGGACAATTGCTTCGAAGCCGACGGCGGCGCGCACAACATTCGCGTCTTCCGCAACCGCTGCTTCAATGAAGCCGGCGGCGCGTTCAGCGCGCAGCCCACGTTCGGCGGCCCGCTCTATTTCTATCAAAACATCGCCTACGACAATACGACCGGCGGCCCACTGAAATTAATCGACACGCCCGCCGGCGTCCTGATCTACCAAAACACCTTTTTCGGCCAGGGCCGCCTGATGGGTCCCGCGTCGAATATTCATTTCCGCAACAATCTGTTCATCGGGGACGGCTGGGCCGATCCCGTCTTCAACCTGCGCACGTTCACCAATTATTCCGACTCGGATTACAACGGCTTTCGTCCGAATCCAGGAGTTGATAATTCGTTCGAGTGGACCTCACCCGCGTTCGGTACGGACGCGGATTTCGTCGGCAAGCTCGTCGAGCGGCATTTCAAAACGCTAGCGGAGTATCAGCAGACCGCGAAGCAAGACCAGCACAGCGTTCTCGTGGACTACGACATCTTCGTTAACGCGAAAGCGCCGGACAAAAATGATCCGCAGCGTCTCTACAATCCCGAAGATTTCGATTTTCAGCTGAAAGCCGTCCTGAGCGGGACTGAAGGGCGCCAGATTCGCAACCCTGCCATTGGAGCTGGTGAGACAATTCCCACGATCAACGACGACTTCACCGGCAAAGCTCCAGACCTCGGCGCCTACGAACTCGACCGCCCGATCCCGCATTACGGTCCGCGCGAATGGCCGAGCGGCCCGTCGGATCCAAACGCCCCGCGCTCGGTCACTGGCCCGCCGCACTAACCGGGGTTCAGTGCGCGTCTTTGGAATTTTTCTGCCAGTAAATCGTTACCGGGCGTCCCCGCCGGGAGTTTCCGCTGGCGTCCAGCACTCTCTCGTGAACTGTCCCCGAAAGATTAATCGTGCTGACGCCCGTGCCGTCAGGATATTGGCTGTGCATCAGGATCGTGACGTGCCCGGTCGGATCAATGTCACCTGAAAGGTTCATCGTGACATTTCTGCTGGCCGACTCCAGCCATTCGCCCGTGATTTTGTCGCCGTGGATTGTGCCTGCTCTGTCGTGGCACTGCAGTGGCTCGGTCCGAAACGCGAGATAGCAGATTTGCCCGGAGTATTCACCGTCATGGTTGTGGACGCGCGCGCCGGATGTCCCTGCGGCGGCGCTCGCGCCCGGTGACGCGGTCTCGCGTGGTTTCGTTTCGCGCGGAGCCGCCGCCTTCATCGCCACCGGCGCAACCGCCGAAGGCGCCGCGTTAGTCGCTGGAGCGGGCGCCTCGGCAACTGGTGCTACCACGTTCGTTTTCGCCGCGTCGGGCGCCGGCGGCGCAGGCTGCGCGACAGCAGCAGTCGCAGGCGCAGGAGCCGCGCTGTTCCGCTCACGAACCGTGTACGCCCAGTAACCGGCCCCGAGCGCAAGCAGAGCCGCAATCGCGCCGGCGATCCATTTTGCCGCGCCGCCCGGGGGACCGGCGGGCTTCGGACTGGGAAGAGCGCGGCGTCCTTCGGCTTCCGTGATCGAAAACGTCCGAACCGGCTGCTGGATGTTCTTGTAACTCTTTTCGCCGAGCGACTGGAACGAAAGCGACAGCTTGTTGACGATCTGATCGTGCACGCTTCCCGATATGCAAATTCCGCCGGGCTCAGCGGCCGTCTGCAACCGCGCGGCCACGTTGACACCGTCTCCCATCAGGTCATCGCCCTGGATCAAGACGTCGCCCAGGTTGATGCCCATTCGGAATTTCACCTGCCGGTCCTGGGCAAGCTGATCGTTTCGTGTTCGCAGCGCCGCCTGGATGTCGGTCGCGCACCGCACCGCAGCCACCACGCTGGTGAACTCCGCCAGGATCGCATCCCCGGCCGTATTGAAAATGCGTCCGTGGTGCATCGCCACGAGCGACTCGAAAACTTTCTTGTGGCCTCGAAATGTTTTCAGCGTCTGCTCTTCGTCCTCGCCCATCAGACGGCTGTATCCGGCAACATCCGCCGAAAGAATCGTTGATAGCTTGCGCTCAACGATCTGCGAACTTGAGCCCTTGGGTTCGTCGGGCATGCTGGTCACTCCAACAATTTATTTGCCGCGTATCATAACATTAGGTCGGCCGAGGTTGGCGAGAGCGGCTACGTGCGTGCTCAACGCTTCACCGATAGACCGTCATTTTTTCGCCCGGGCCTGAGCGCATGCCATCCTATCGCCGCTGCCAGATAGAGCAGAAATAGATACGGCAGCCAGTTCTTGGGCGGGTCAGGAACCGGATAAAGCGTGCCGGCAAGCACCATCGTCATGGCCGCCACGGCAAGAATCGCGAGCACCACTGCGCCGAACGACAGACTTCGCAACCGCCGCAAGTGCAAAGGCAGCGCAATCGCGACGAGCGCATACACCGTCAGAAATCCGTACGTCGCGAGCGATCCCATCCAGTCATAGATCGTCTCGCCGCTGACCTTGCCCACCACCAGACCTACAGCCAGCAGCATCGTTGCGGCGCCGGTGGCCAGCACGGCTGTATATGGCGTGTCGTTGCGCGGGTGAATTTTGCTCAGCCAGCGATTCGCCAGCCCGTTATGGGCCATCAGAAGCAGCACACGCGCTGCCGCGGTGACGCATGCGAGCGTGCAGGCGAACATGCTGACCATCGCGCAGATGTCAATCACCGGGCCGAGCCGCGGGACTCCTGCCGCGGTCGAAAGGACGCTCATCGGCGCGGCGCTCTGGTCGAGCGATCCGGCCGAAGCCGGAAACCCGAGCACCTCGGTATACGACGCCACGATGAAAAATAATCCTGAGAAAACAACGCTCTGAATCACGGCGCGGGGAATGGAACGCAGCGGATGTTTTGCCTCTTCGCCCAGCGTCGTCGCGCTCTCAAATCCGACAAAGCTGAACATCGCCAGCACCAATCCCAACCGCACGCCGGAGAAGTTCACGCCATGCAGCGAGAATTGCGGAGGATCAACATGCAGCCCGCGCCGCCACAGAAGTATCGCGAAAACCACAATGATCAGCAGCACGGAGGCGAGTTCGCCCCAGACCATCAGCCGCGCGGAAACCTTCACGTCGCGATATGCAATCCAGATCGAGACGAGCACAGCGAAAACGGCGAGTGGCACGCCGGGCGCGGTGAAGCCAGCGAACTCACGCAGCACTACTTTCGCATAATGGACAAATCCGCCCACGACCGAAGCACCCGTCGCGACGTACGCCAGCAGCAAAGCCCACGCCGCGGCGCTTCCCAACATCGGCGGCAGGGAAGACGTCGCGTACGTGTAGAGCGATCCCGGCGAGGCCGATTGCCGCGCGAACTGCGCAATGCACAGCGCTACCAGTAATGTGCAGACGGTCGCGAGCAGATACGCCAGCCACGTCCCATTTCCCGCCGTGGCAAACACCAGCGGCACCGTCAGCGCCGCCGAACATGTCGGCGCCATTGTCGAGATTGACTGAGCGAGTGTTTCCAGCGGGCCAAGCACGTGTCGCCGCAATCCGTAGTGAGGCTGGCTCGCTTCCGCGACGGTTTCGGCTTCGATCGGGGGAAGTTGTGGTGCGGCTTCGTGCGACAAAGGGCAGATCCTCTCGCGAATAGGACTTCAGTTGCCGGATGGACCGCTTAGTCTGCTGGCGCAGGCACGTTGAGTCAAGCGGATCGCCGATGCTACACTCCGCGCATGAAGCCAGCCCTGGACGCGCACGGAATGTTAGCCGTCGCTATTGAACAAGCCCGCATCGGACTCTCCGAAGGAGGCATTCCGGTCGGCGGAGCAATCTTTCGCGCAGACGGCACTTTGTTGGGAGCGGGTCGCAATCGTTTGGTTCAGAATGGCGATCCCTCGATGCACGGCGAGACCGACGCGTTCCGCGCCGCGGGCCGCCAGCCAAGATACCGCGACTTGATTCTGGTGACCACGCTCGCGCCTTGCTGGTACTGCACCGGATTGATTCACCAGTTTCGCTTCAAGCAGGTGATCGTCGGCGATAGCGTCAACGCGCAGGGCGGCGTCGCCTGGCTGCGCGAAAAGGGATTCGACATTCTCGATCTGGCCTCGCCGGAATGCATCGAAATGATGGCCAAATTTCAGCGCGCGCATCCCGAACTCTGGAAGGAGTGCGTCGGCGAAGGTTGAAGCACCAGTCGAAATATCGAGGGCAGCTCCCCTGGCTTTAATGCTCGGACCTCCGGGGAATATTAGGCTTGTCTTTGTAGCTCCCGGCTCCCGGCTTTTCGCCCCTGGTTCTCGGGTGCCGCGCGCAAAAGTGGGACGCAAATTCTTTGTCGCGCTGGCGTTCGAAGTCCTGCTTCATATCTTCTAGCGAGTTCCCGACCGGCGGCCCCGAAGGGTTGAATATCCAGGCGCAGTCAGAGCAAGCCCAGCCCTCGAATTGCGTGGATTTCAACCAAATTATCGTTTTCATGGTCGCCCCTTGGACGGAATCTTCTTCGGTGGATCTCGAAATTTTCTTACAGAACGCCGTTCTGGCGCTGAAGCCGGCACGCGCGATTTCTCCCGCTTTCTATTCGGCGCCGTATCCTGATGAATAATGTTCTCGACAATCTCAACGGGAACCTGCTCGAAATGTGTTTCGCTGTTGCGCATCACAGCCTCCCTCTTTCCTGGGTGTACCGTAGCAGCGGGCAAGTCATACGGGGAGAATCTTTAAAATGTCGCCGCGTTGACGCGGCGTCGTTTAAGGGGGAAGTTGGACGGGGTTAGCGTGGCCGATCCGGTCTTTCTGAGAGGATGTGAACTCAAGAGGATAAGTTTATTTCTGTTGTACGGTGGACTACGCTTGTGATATCACTACACAGCGTTAGTTTTACGTTTGTGATGCGGGAGGCGGGCAATGAAAACGATTCGTGCGGCAGCGAACTTTAGGACGCTGGATTTGGACGATGTTCCCCGTTCGCGAAATGGCAAGCATAAGGCGATCGTTTCCATGATTCTCCGTGACCTCGACCAACTGAAAACCGGTTCGGCGCTGAGGGTTCCTTTGGCCGACCTGGGCGACACCAAGGAAAACGTCCGGTCAGCTTTGAACCGCGCCACTCGAAACGCCAAACTGAATGTCGCGACTGCCACGGACGAGAAATTCTTGTACGTTTGGAACGCAAGCAAAAGCAAATCAATTTCCGTCGGCGCATAAACTTCACTTGCTCGATTCAATTGCACGTCCTCTCCATCTTTCGACGCTCGGACTATCGCGCCAGACCCACCCCTTTTGTGATCAACTCTGCCAGTAGTCTTACCGACGCAAACGCGACCTCGGCGGCCCGATTTGGCCGAATCTTTTGCAACTGTGCCGAATGGGACAGCACGGCTCGTATTTTGAGGCCACGATATTGCATGCCGCGTAAGAGGACGAAAAAGCAATCCCACAGGGCCAGGCTTGCCAGCGTCAGGAGAGAAATGGCGAAGCCGCAAATGGCCAGGTCCGCCAGAATTGCTGAATTGGATTTGGACCCTGACCGGATTCCAGAACGGCCGAGTGTGACGATGCCCGGGACCGTCAACAAAATCATCCCGTCTCCAAATTCGCGGCGGCCGGAAAAGGCACAGATAGCGGTTGACGGTGCCGACCGTCTCTATCGGGATCTGCGCATCGAAAATTCGCTGCTTGACGAACATGGCGACGATGTGAAACTCATGAAGGGCGCTCGCGTTGAGGTTACCGTATCTTCACGCGCCCGCGTTCTATCCGTCATGGGAGAGGTCGTGAGCGCCCCCGCGCCTTCGGTAAGGAAAGCTCCTAAACCATGACGCTTCTCTTCGTTTTCGCGGTAGTGATAATCATCGCCCTTGTGGGAAGTCTTCCCGTTTGGCCGCACAGCAAGAATTGGGGCTATCTCCCCGTCGCTGTTGCTGTGGCCATCGTGATCCTTCTCGCCCTCTATTTTACCGGCCACCTGCACGCGCCGCTCTTGCACTAATCGGCGTCGTTCTCCCTCACTCACATCGCGTCACGGACCCTCGAAAAAGTGTGTCACTTCTTGGGTGTCACTTTTCTTTGTTTTCAATGAGTTACGCCGGAAATTACTTTGCACGGTGTGTCACTTAATTTGGGCGGCTATCCGCAAAAAACACGAGCACCGAGACTCCTCCGCCGGGGCGGACTCGGGATGCCGATGCTAATCAGATCGCCAGTTTTCAAAGAGCAGCCTGCCCTCGTCGAGAGGGAGGGGACGCATAGGCGCCCAATATCGGGGCCGAAGACTGCCCCGATTCACGCTAGCAGGATTTGTGGCGGAAGAAAACTGGGACAACGTACAGAAAAAGTACAGGTGATCAAGTTACTGGCCTGACGAAGTGGTCTTTCGACTGTTGGCGTGCCTCAGTCTTCTCCTGCTGCTTGACGAACGTCTTCGATTAGCTGTCTCGCCCCGGGGAGGTTTCCCGCGTCCTCAAGCCAAAGTCGGACGAAGCCCCGTCGAACATGAGATTCGCTGAGATTAATCGCGTGCGCGAATTCCCGCAGATAATCATGATGCCCGACCCCGGCGACGTGGTTCAAAGCGATTTTCACGAGATCTTCGGTGACGCCAAGTTCTACAGAGAGGGAAGACGAGATCGACGGCGTAGCGATTGCAAGCGATTTGAGGAGTTGTGCGGGGTCCGACTCGCCGGGCAGAAAGGCGACGGGCCAACGCACCGCGGCTTTATCAACCACTTTGCGCATATCCCCATCGTAGGCGCCGATGAGCGTGAGCCAGCCTTGTGTCGCGGGCATTGACCCTAATGCATCGGTGATCGCACTCGCCGACCCGGCAACGAGGATTTCAAATTGGCGGCCCATATCTGGGTGCAGCCTCTCGAGCAAGCCAAAAAGAAAGTCCTTCGCAGCCTCATCCTCAACGAGTATGACACCGCGGAGCGCGACACCCCCGCCAAGTATCATGCCAACATCCAGTTTTGTTGCCGCCGCTGGGACGGTTGCGGGACCTTCATCCTTTACCAAAAGCTTGACGTGCGGCGGCGGGATTCGCCGAATGACCGTGGGCGAGTGGGTCGTCACAATTGCCCAGATTCCGGTTTCGTCGCAAAGTTTCGCGACGATGTTCATCAAGCAGTCCTGAGACCGAGGTGAAACATGGGTTTCTGGTTCCTCAAGGATAAGTATCGAGTTTTTCTGCATGTCGTAGAGGGACCAGAATATGAGCAGGAGGGACAATTCGCCGCGGCCCATGTCCTCGGTCCCGTAGGTGACGCCGGCCGATGTGGCGCGCAAGTACGGGAATCGTTCTAACCCGCCGTACTCAGATATTTCGTAAATGCTCACATTCGTGTAATTTTTCCCAACCAAATAAGAGGCAACCTCAAGCTGAGCTGCGCTGAGTTGCAGCGGTGTCACCGGTTCGAGCAAATCGCCGAAGTTTGGGTCCGTCAACGTATAGCGAAGGCATTCGCTTGCAAGTCTGGACGGATCTAGAAGATTGTAATCACCCTCGAATCTAGAGCCCGTCAGAACCCGCGCTCCTGACTCGTCGTCTCGAATGGAAAGCACTCGCTCGACGCCGTCCGCGAATAGGGTTCCTTCAATCACACTGCCCTTTAGCTTGCGAGCGTAACGGTTGTCCTGTGCTCGACCAGCGGGCGCCAAAAGCTGATCAATCGCGGCGACTATGGTCGACTTTCCAACGCCGTTGCCTCCGACAATTGCATTTATGCCTCCAGTAAAATCAATCGAGATGTCGGCGAACCCGGATAAACTTCGCACGGCTATCTTTGTGAACTTTGTGGGAAATTGGCGTTTGAAGGCGTGACGCCAGTGGTCGCCGAATTTGGCTTGGCGTAGACTCATTCCAATTTTCCCCATCCAGTTTCAATTAACTTTCTCGCGAGAACGTCTTCCTCGAAGACGTGCGGCTGGTTGTTAAACGCTTCATGCAGTTTGGCGAGGCCAGCTAGTTGTGGTTCGCGCGCGACTTGTTTGCTCATGTAGTAGTCTTCGTAGACAGCCCATATGACCGCGTCTCTGAGCAAAACTGACGAAACGTCGGCGACACGAGCGGACGATCTCGTCTCGTACGTTGCGAATAAACGGGCTGCAGATCCAAACCTCTTTAGTACGAGTTCCTGCGATGCTGGGAAATGTGCCGACTCGCTTCGCGTCCGCTCGAAAAATGCTACAAACGGTTGTAGATCCTCGGCGGGGTTAGGTAACGTCTTCGAGACTGAGCCGCGAACGACGAAAATAAGCCAGCTGAACAACGTTGCCTTGTTGAACTTCAAGCTGGACGGCGCTCCATGTTCCATGCCTACGGCCAGAGCGCTGATCGCATCCCTTACTAGGCCGATGGTTACCTCGCTAAGCGGTCGGTCTTTTCGGTATAGCGCTGCGAGATCAGAGGCGGTGATCTTTTCGGCCAGTGTCCTGCGTTCAACTGCCATTGCCGTCCTGGACAGAACGTCATCATAGGCCATCCTCAAATTTGAGAAAGCAAGGAACCGCTTGTCGATTCCGGCTCGTTCGAGTGACTCTACCAAGTCCTTTATCTGTTCTCTTACGGGTCCGAAGAAGGCGTTTCGCTGCTCCGCCCCAGTGAGGTTGGCTGGTTGATTCAGACGGAAGAACAGTTCTGCCGGTTCGCTGGATCGATAGTCAACGATTCGGAATATGCGGAGGGCGAATTTATTAAAACGTCTTCGCCAGTCGCCTGGGAGATCGCGATAGAAGAGGCCATCGAGGTCCCTAATGGTTGGTTCGAGCGGTTCGGTATTTCCGTCGACCGGAAAGTTGTTTTCGACGAAGTCTCGAATGGCGGCGAGCCGTTGCTGTCCGTCCAATACCTCTTGCTTGCTTGACTTCGGATTCTCGATAACGTGGATTGGGGGAACGTGCCAGTCGCGAAGAACGCTGTCTATTAGTCGCTGTTTTTTTGCGCGGCTCCAGACCTCGCCACGCTGGAATTCGGGTTGAAGATCTATGTCGCCGTTCTTGATGCGGCTGACCACTGTCTCGACATCGGGGTCGGATGGAATTAGGCGCACAAATAAGACCTCGTCATAGAATTGCGGCGAAAGAGCTGCCGATCCTGCCTGACTGTGGACGGCTCGCGATTGCTATTACTGAGAGCTCTAATAGTAACGCGCAACCTGCACTTTGTGTGTGCTTACCTGTAGACGGGCCCGACGTCCTGAAGGGCATCCGCTAAATGGCGAAAGCTGCCGTTACGCCGGATGAGACCGCAACAATCCTGCATTCTAGGAATTAGGCACACGAGCGGAGCGAACAAACTGGCAGGGAAGCGACGCTTCAGGTAATATTACTGTGAATTGCGGAGAAGCCATTGACGCTCACTAACATCCAGGGAACAACGACGACCGGAGCCAAGACGCTGGTCCGCGTGCGGCCGCGAGGATTCTGCGCCGGCGTGGTGCGCGCGGTGGATATCGTCGAGCTGGCACTGGAAGCCTACGGCAGCCCGGTGTACGTGCACCACGAAATCGTGCATAACCGCTACGTAGTGGATCAGTTGCGCGGGCGCGGCGCGATCTTTGTCGAAACCATCGAGGAAGTGCCAGTTGGCGCGGTGCTGGTTTTCAGCGCGCACGGTGTTCCTCCGCGCGTGCGGACGGAAGCAAAGGAGCGCGAGCTGCGCGTGATTGACGCGACCTGCCCGCTCGTCACCAAAGTTCATCTGGAAGCGCTGAAGTTCGCGCGCGAGGGCCGCACGCTGATTCTGATCGGCCACCGCGACCATCAGGAAATTGTCGGCACATCGGGTGAAGCGCCGAAGCAGACGATCGTGGTCGGAACCGTCGAGGAAGTGGACCAGCTGCAGGTGCCGGACCCTTCGCGTCTCGCTTTTCTCACGCAGACGACGCTCTCTCTTTACGACACGCAGGAAATTGTGGCGCGTTTGCGCCAGAAATTTCCCTCGATTGTCGGTCCTGCGTCGGATGACATCTGCTACGCGACGCAGAATCGCCAGGAAGCGGTCGAGGCGCTCACGCGCGAAGTGGAATTGATTCTGGTCGTGGGTTCGGCGAACAGCTCGAATTCGAATCGCCTGGTGGAAGTGGCGCAGCGCGCCGGTGTGGCCGCGCGGTTGATCGAGGATTCCAACGACATTGACGGCGCAGCGCTGGAAGGCGTGAAATCCATTGGCTTGACGGCGGGCGCATCCGCTCCGGAAGTTTTGGTCGAGCAGGTGAGCCAGCGCCTTTCGGGATTCGGATTCACGAACCACCGCGACCTGGATTTGATTCGCGAGGATGTACGGTTCACGCTTCCGGCCGAACTGGCCGCCAAGTTGGGCCGGGCCGCGAATTGAAACCAATTCGGCCTTCGCTCAGCGGCACCAAACCAACTTTAAGGAGTAATTGAGTGGCGGTCAAAATCGCCCGCCAGCCGAACAAGATTGCCCTGTTGGGTTCGCCCACCAGTGCGGCCGCGATGTCTGCGGGCCACGAAGGCGCGCCCGCGGCGCTGCGTTCCGCCGGATTGATTGATCGCCTCCGCTCGATTGGCTACGAAGTTACCGATCTGGGCGATGACCCCGTCCAGCTTTTCCAGATTGACGAAGAAAGCCCTCGCGCGCGCAACGTTCCTCGCGTGATTGCGGCGCTCGAAGCGCTGAAGCCGCGCGTCGAGCAGGCCGTGAAATCCGGCGCGTTGCCCGTGATTCTGAGCGGCGATTGTTCGATTGCGCTCGCCACGATTGCCGGAGCTCGCCGTTATTTCCGCCACATCAGCATGATTTATATGGACCGCGACGCCGATCTGAATATTCCGGCGACGTCGCCATCGGGCTGCGTGGATGGAATGGTGGTCTCGCACATTCTGGGGCGCGGCGCCGCGGAGCTGGTGCGTTTCTGGGGAGAGCCACCGCTGGTTCGCGAGCCGGACCTGGCGCTCTTCGGTGTCGCTCGCCTCGACCCGGCGGAGCAGGAAGTGCTCGATCGCACGCCGCTCAGCCGGTATCTCGCGAAAGACGTGCAGCGCCTGGGCGCTGCGGCTGCGGCGCAAGTCGCCATCGAGAGAATTCACGGGAATGGCAACGAGTTCATTTTGCATTTCGATGTGGATGTCGTCGAGGGCTTTCAGGCCACGAATTATCCGGGCGAAGGCGGATTGACACTCGCGCAAGTGCGCGAGGCGCTCGCGGTCTTCGCGAGGCAGAAGCATCTCGCCGCGATCGAAGTCAGCGCATACAATCCGACAAAGGATCCCGACGGCAGCGGAGCAAAGATCATCATTGATCTGCTCGCGGACGTCTTGGGCGAACGATTGGAAGCTTCGAGAGCCGCTGCGCCTGCGGTCGAGACTGCGGCGGTCGCGACTGCTGCGACTCCTGCTGCGGCGTCCGCGCCGGCTCCGCCATCGAGCGAGCCTGCCGTTCCCGCCGCCGCGCCGGGCGAAGCGTGGTCCTCGGAGACGCTCGGAACCGAATCCGAAGCGGATGCGGAAACGCCGAGCAGCGAATCAACGGAAGCCTCGGACGAACCGGGCGAGTCCCATTCCCAATAATACCTCCCGCATTCCTTCCGGCGCGCCCGGGTCCGCAAAGAAAATGCCAGCCAGCAAAAAATCAGCCAGCAAAACAAAATGGCAGCCCGAGATAATCATTTTCGACGTTGATGGCGTCCTGGTGGACGTACGCGGATCGTTTCACGCGACGGTGCTTGAGACGGTTCGATTCTTCACCAAGAAACGCGTGACTCGCGCGGAGCTGCACGCGTGGAAGAACCGCTCGGGCTTCAACGACGACTGGAAGCTTTCGACCGCGTGGGTGCAATCGCTCGGCGGCAAGGCCGAATACGACGAAGTGAAGCGCAAGTTCGTGGAGCTTTACTGGGGCAAGAACGGCAAGGGAAACGTCGCACGCGAAAAGTGGCTGCTCCCGCGAGCGACCCTGCGGCGGCTGGCGAGCCGCGCCGAACTCGCGCTCTTCACCGGGCGCGTCCGGGCTGAGGCCGACTACACGCTCGACCGCTGCCGGGTACGCGAGTTCTTCCGCGACATCATCACCGTCGAAGATGTGCACCACCCGAAACCCGATCCCGAGGGGCTGCTGAAAATCCTGAACGGACGCGACCCGGCCACGGCGCTGTATCTGGGCGACAACGTGGACGACGCGCTCGCTTCCCAAGCCGCGCGAATACCGTTTCTCGGAATCCTGCCTCGTAATTCAGATGCCCACCGTGTCCGAAGTGCTTTACTTACAGCACGTGGCGCCCAGGCTGTCCTTGGGGACGTCGGCGAGCTGGAGACTTGGCTCGCGCGCCGCTGACCGCCCGAGTCCCAGAACTTCCTTCCCACCAATGGTATAGGACCAATAGGTAGTAGTGGAAAGGACACCAGTACCATTGTCCGCGCAGGTCTCAACCCTCAATATTTCTATCACGGCGGGGTTACGCCTGAGGACCATGCCTGACAACAATACAAGGCAAACAGCAGCCCGCGCGTTCGTGCGCAGCCTCAACATTCTGCTGAAGTTCGCCCGGATGTATGACTTCGGGCATCCGCGCACGGTCAAGCAATACGACACCGCCTGGGCTGAGTTGCGCGTCGCTCTGGGAACGGACGACGAAGCCGGAATGCTGTTGGCTGTCTCCGGCGATCAGCTTTTGCTCGACGGCACACCTTTGGATTCGGCCGCGGCGGAGAAAAGCTTCGCGCGCATGCTTTCGGCGTCCGGCATCGCGAGCGTTCACTTTTCGCCCAAGCTCACTCATGCGAGTCTTCAGAAATTCGTCCGCGCGTTTCCAACCAGCTCCGGCTCGAAGCCTGCCCAGCTCGCCGAGCAGTTGAAAGAGGCCCTGCAGGGAGACTCGTTCATCCACGTGAACGAAGTGTGCTTCGTGCCGGCTGATTCCGCAGTCGCGAAGTCAACCATGGCAGCGCAACTCGCGGCACGTACGCTGGGCATGAATTCCGATCAGACGGATCAGCTGCTAAATGATCCGGAGAAATTACTGCAATTGATCGTCGCCGCAGAAGGCACGAAGGGCGGCGGCGGAGGTCCGGGCGGCGGTGGTCCTGGTGGAGGTGGCTCGGGCTCAGGCGGCTCCAGCCGAGGTGGTTACGGCAGAACCGGGTACGGCAGCGGCGATTACGCCGGAGGCGTTGCGGGAAGCGGCGGCGCGAGTGCCTCCGGATCGGGAACCGGCACAGGATCGGGCGGTGGGTCTGGATCAGGAAGCGGCTCTGGATCGGGAGATGGAAAGGGCACGGAAGGCGGAACAGGATCGGGATTCTCTGGCGGAGGCGGCGCGCCGGGCGATGGATCTGGAGGCGGGTCGTTGATGACTGCGCCTGTTGGCGCCGTGTACGGTTCGGGAAATCCGACCGCGGGCGCCGGTTCGGGCTGGAACATCGTTGGTGGAACCAGCGGTGGCGGCGGAGTACCGCTCGATCCAAACGCCGGAGGTTTCTGGCTGAACAAAGATGACTCCACAGGCTCGGTTGCGCCGACTTCGGGCGCGCCGGGCGCTGGCTTGAGCGGACCAGTTGCTAGCGTCGGCACGGGGACGGGTACGAGTGGAACCGGAACAGACAAAAATGCCATCGGCCCCGGATATGGGCCTGGTTATGGCCCGGGCACTGGTGCTGGAAACGGTCCAGGTAACGGAGCGGGAAGCGGCGGGGGCACAAGTCCCGGTAATGGTTCAGGCTCGGGGGGATTTCAAATCTCGGGAGGTGGAGGCCCGAACGCGGGTCCGGAAAGCCGATGGGCGAATGCTTCGTCGGGAATCCGCGCGACCCGATCGGCACGCGGCGGCGGCGGTTCGATGGCGGTCGAAACCGGATTGATGACGCTGCATGAGGACGAACTACAGGGCATTCTGCAGGTGCTCGCGCAGATTGCGCGAACGAACGACGCCTCGAAGGACAAGCTCGATCCCGGATCGTTTCAATCGCGGCTTTCGACGCTACCGCGGCGCGCGCGATTCACAGTGAGCCAGGCCCTATCGGCGCTGGCGGCACAGGCGCCCTCCGAATCATCGGACAAACCCACCCTGCTGAAGCTCGCCGAACACATCGCCGTGCGGTTCGCTCTTGAAAGCTATGAACGCGGCGACCTGAAAGTGAACGCCGTCCGGCAAATGCTGGATGAAATGAACACCGAGCTCGACGGACTGCGGAAAATCCTTGGCGTGTACGAAGAGAAAATGTCGCGCGCCGGAATTCACACGCAGTCGCATATGGAAGTGCTGGCGCAGGAATTCTGGTCGCAGGTTCCGGAAGACAGGAAGAAAACCGTACTCGAATCCGCGGATGCATGGTGCGTTCCCGCAATTCGCGTGCGCGAGCACGTGGACGGATTGCTGGCGCGCGGCGAAAAAGATACAGCCGAGAGCATCCTGAAAAATTACGCGAACGGCATCAAGCACAAGAACACGGAAGCCCGGCGCCAGACGGCCATGGGACTTGCGGAGCTGGCCGGTTTGTACGCGAAGGCGGGCGATCAACTCTTCATGGATACGATCCGCGAGATTGGTTTGCAACTCGCCGAGGAAAAGGATTCGCAGCTGCAGAGTCTGGTCGGCGCGGCGTTCGTCCGGATGTCGCAAGAGGCCACGAAGAATCGCGCGTATCCCGCCATTCAGCGGTCGGTTGAATTGATTGATTATGTGGAGTCGGAACGGCCGGGAAGCGGAAAGAGTTTGCGGCCACGCATCGGTGTGGAGACCCGGCTGCCGGAGTTCATCGAGGAATCGCTGAAGAACGGAAGCGTTCCCTCCGGTTTGAAGGACCTGATGCGGCGAATGCCGGAGCCGGCGGCGGAACAGGTCGCGATTCGCTTCAGCCGAGTGGGATTCCGCGAAGATTGCGAACTGCTCGTATCCATGATGGAAGTGCTCGGGCCGGAAGGGCTCGATCACCTGCGCAATCAACTTCGCGACGGCAGCCAGAACGTTGCGATTGACACGGTCGGAATTCTCGCGCGGATGGATATGGAAACCGTCGAGAAAATCCTGCCGGAGCGGATGAGGGAATGGAAGCGCACGGCGCACGATCGGGTGGTTCGGCAAATCGCGTCCAGTGGATCAGCGGGACGAGGACACCTGTTGCTTCAACTCTTCGACATTCTCGACTCGCTGATTCGCCCGCTGGCCGTGGATGAGATCGGCATGAGCGGTGAGAAATCGGCCGACATGCGCCTGCTGCGCATCGCCGAGGGAGACTTGCCGAGAGGCTCGACCGAATTCCTGCGACTGAAGGCGATCGAGGCTCTCGGAAGGCTGCGCACTTCCGGCGCCGAAGCGGTGCTGCGCAAGGTCGCGGAAACGCGGAAAGCATGGCGTTGGGCGAATCCTTCCGAGTTGCGAGTAGTCGCCGCGCAAGCGATGGAAAAGATAGATTCCGAGTGGTCTCGCGACTTTATTCCCCGAAGCGGTCTTAGCGTTGCGGACTTTTCGATTGAGCTGCTCGATGCCGATCCGAATTCGTCGGCGATTCGACAACGGCGATATCCGCGGCTGCGGCTGGAACATGCGATGTCCGCCACGACAACTAATCTGAAGGAAAATTGCCGCCTGGAAATACCAGAGATGGCGCTGGGCGGCGGAGTGGCGGTTTGCGAACAGAGCCTGCACCCCGGCAGCGTGGTTGACATCCGGTTGAATGCAGGAAACAAACCGGTGAAAGCACAGACCATCGTGCGCGACGCGAACACACAGGCGCGCGCGTTCGAAGTGGTGGACATGGACCTTGAGGAGCGCTCCAAGCTGCGCAAGTTGCTCGTGCAACTGGGCAGTGCGCAGAAACAGACCACGGCGAAGGAGCGCAGCCGCCGCGCTACCCGCACGATTCCTACCGGCGGCACCAACAGAGAAGGCTAGTTCGGTCGCGAAGGCTCGCCGCATTCTTCTGGGGTCGGACGCGCGATCGAATCTCGCATCGCCCGATTCCGATCGCTTCCTCGCAAAGAACCCAGCCGGATTCCAATGGTTGTCAGCAATGCCACACTGATCGCTGCCAATACCCAGAACTGCGGCGATTGACTTCGGACGCCGAATAATCCGATTGCAGCGAGTGCCACGGTCGCCCCGTAAAATGCGAGCACAATGCGGCGTACGGACCATTTCCGGTCGGTCAATCGGTCATCCGAAACTATATGTTCCGCATATTCGAAAAGCTCGGCGTGTCAACTCGGGTCGAACTGGTTCTCTATTGCCTTCAGGAGAAGCAGTCCCGGCCGCTGACCGTTCGAACTGAGGGCCAAACGGGTAAGAATGGGTCGAGTGGGGCCTGAATCAAGCAGGAGTGCTCACACCCGTCCGCCGGTCTTATTGCAGTTGATGATTCAAAACGCTACTCTTGCGAAATCGCCCGGGTGGCGGAATGGCATACGCGGGGGACTTAAAATCCCCTGACGCTTACGCGTCGTGTGGGTTCGACCCCCACCCCGGGCACTCCGTCGAATGTCTGCTCGTCCCGTTTCGGTGTATCATCTCCGGCAAATGCAAAATGACCGCACCGATCTGAAACGCCCGATCACCTACTGGATCGGCGAAGGAGCTGGTTGGCTGCTCCAGCACATCGTGACGGGTCTGGCTGCGACGGGCATCACGCCCAACATGTTTACTTTCTTTGCCCTGGGGGTGAACTCCTGCGCCGCGGCGTTATTTGCAATGGGGCAGTTTCGCGCGGCGGCAGCCGCTCTTTTTCTGGCGGCTTTTCTCGACATGGCGGATGGCCAAGTGGCGCGCCGGGTCGGCCGCGTGACAGCGTTTGGTGCATTTCTTGATTCGACACTCGATCGCTATTCCGACCTCGCGCTCTATATGGGGCTGGTCGTCTATTACACGCTGATCGGGCAGGTCTTCTACATGGTGCTGGCGGCCGTGGCGATGGCGAGCTCGTTTATGGTCAGCTACTCGCGCGCTCGCGCGGAATCGCTGATTCCTTTGTGCAAGGTTGGGTTCATGGAGCGGCCCGAGCGACTGGTCTTGCTCATTCTGGGCGGCGCGTTCAATCGCATGGCGCCCGCGCTGTGGGTCATCGCCGTGATTTCGACGATCACCGTTGTTCACCGTGTCGTGTACACCTGGCAGGAATTGCGCGCAGGCAGGTCGCTCCCCGAGGCCAGCGCGACGCAGTCGTTCTAGATTTTCGAGGACGCCTTCAGCGATTCTTCCACCGGAGCCGCGACAATATCCTGCACTCGCCGGCGCAGCGCATCCAATTCTCCGCGCGGGATTTTCGAAGTATCAATCGTGTCGTGCAGATAGACTGTGATTTTCCCCGGAAATAGCGTCCAGTTGCCGGTCTGAAAGAATTGGTACGAGCCGACGATGCTCATGGGCACAACCGGCACTCCGAATTTCTGGGCGAGACTGAATATCCCCTTTTTGAATTCCTGAACGTGCCCATCGCGTGTGCGCGAGCCCTCGGCGAAGGCAATCAAGCTGATGCCGGAATCGAGCGCCGCTTTGGCGCGTTTGGTCATAATTTCGAGGCTCTCGCGCGTGGGAGCGTCGGGCACGGCGACGTTGCCAAACCAGCCCATCATCCAGCCATAAAGCGGAAGCTTGAAATGCGACTCCAGCTCGAAGCCGCGAACGAACTGCGGAATCGCCGAGTAGATCACGAACGGATCGAAAATGTTCACGTGGTTGCAGATGAATATGCTGGTAGGACTCGGATCAAAGCCGGGCGCGCGGCGCACTTCGAATCGCACGCCCGCGAGACGCAGGATGTTGCGGAAGAATGCCCGATTGATCCAGTCGTACTTCCGCCGGTCCACGCAAAGACCAAACGCCAGAGCCATACCACCGACGAGGGCGAAATGAATGCCGCTCACCGCCCATAAAACGAGCGAGCGAACGGTGAGCCATGCCTTCCTCATACGATCACGTCCAACGCAGCCGGCAAAATCTCCACCGAGCGGCAGTCCAGGCGCAGAACCTCACCATCCACGATCACGTTGACCGGGCCGCCAAGATCGAGATCAACACGCTCGACTGCTGCGCGCGAGGCAAGCGGGTGTTTAATATGGGCGCCGGTGAAGAGGCTTGGAAAATTCCAAAGCAGGCGGAGGCGACCGAGAGGTGACCAGCGCACGTACTCAATCTTTCCATCGGCAGGATCGGCATGAGGCGCCATCATCATTTTGCCGCCGGTGAATTTGCTGTTGCCAAATGCCAAGAACAAGCAAGGGCGCCGGTCCCACTGGTCGGCGCCCGCCAGGCGATGTGGGAACGCCGGATGTTCCAGCCGCGCGAGCGTGGCGATTACTCCCAAAATATAGCTTGAGGCGCCCCAGCGCTTGAATCTGCGATTGGTCACCTCGCCCGCGTCGGCGGCAAAGCCCAGGTTCAGCATGTTGATGAAATAAATTTCGCCGGCCGCGTGGTGCAGACGAAGTACGTCGCACGCTCGCCGCCCTTCTTGGCGCAGCGCCTCGATCGTGTGTTCGACGCCGCGCGACGTGAAGTCACGCAGAAACGAATTGCCTGTGCCGAGCGGGAGGAATCCGAGCGCTGGGCGGCCATGAGTCTGCGCTTCTGGAAAGAGGCCGTTCACGATTTCGAACGAGGTGCCGTCGCCGCCGACGGCGAGAAAATTCCGAAAGCCCTTTGCGTAGGCCGCGCGGGCCAGCGTCGTGGCCTCGCCCGCACGAGTCGTTTGAACGATTTCGAGTTCGACGCCTGCCTGGTGAACGCGCTCGAGCGCTGCGCGTGCGAGCTTGCCGCAGCGTCCGCCTCCGGCCGCAGGATTGACTATGGCAAAGAAGCGCGAGTCCACGGCTAGAAAACCTCATTAGAGACATTCTGCTCGCATCTCACAGCGGCACGACCGCTTCACGTCTCACAGTCTTCCGAATCTGCTCGGCCAATTCACCGCGCTTAATCTTCAGAGACGCGGTTCGCGGGAAATCCGTGTCCCAGATGAGATATCCGCTGACGCGTTTGTAATTCAGAAGCTGCCGGTTGCGTTCGGCGAGCGTTGCAGCGGTCTGCTCCCCGATTGGTTGGCCCGGCTCGGAATGCAACACGATCACCAACTGCTCTCCGACCATGGTGCGCGCAGGCCACAGAAAATTGGCCGCGAACACACAATGTTCCTTCGCTGGCGTTCCCTCGAAGACCGATTCAACGTCCTCGGGATAAATGTTTTTGCCTTCCTCGGTGACGATCATGTTTTTCTTGCGGCCGAAAAGCTGTAAATGGCCGCTCGCGTCAATGCGGCCGAGGTCTCCGGTCAAAAGCCATCCGTCCACGATCGTTTCCGCCGTCATTTCGGGATCGTCGAGGTAGCCGGACATGACCGTTTTACTGCGCACAACCACTTCGCCCACGCCTTCGGCGTCTTGATCCCGGGTCCGGATTTCCATTCCGCGAACTGGCCGCCCCACGGTGTCGGGACGAAACGGCCTCTGGTCATTCAGCGTGATGGCCGTGCACGCTTCCGTGCAGCCGTAACCGTTGTAGATCGGAATGCCGAGATCGTGAAAGAACGCGATGGTCGCAGGCTCGGTGAATGCTCCGCCCACCAGCAGCGCGCGGAGACTGCCGCCGAAAGCCTGATGAACATCCTTGAGTAGCGCGCGGCTGAGCCCGAGACGCGGGCGCCCGCGCGTAAACGCTCGGTTGATTGAGATCAGCGCGTTCAGCACTTGCCGCTTCATCGGGGATAGCGCTGCAAATCGCTCGCGCAGGCCGCGCTGCAGGTTCGTCAATATTAGCGGCACGACCGCCATGTAGGTGATCTTGTAGCGCATGAAAGCGTCGCGGATAAATTCGGGCCGCAGCGTGCGCAGATGCACCACTGCACCTCCGCCGGTGAACGGCATGATGAAGCCGCCCATGAAATCGATTGCGTGATTCGTGGGAATGATGCTCAGGTAGCGCGCGCCCGGCGAAAACGGAAAAATCGGCGTCACGGCCATGCACTGCTCGAGATAGTTCTCGTGCGAGAGGACGCAGCCCTTCGGCCGCCCCGCTGTGCCTGAGGAATAGACGATGCACGCCGGCTCCTTGCGGTCGCGCGCCACGAAATCCGGCTCACTCGTGCCTCGGAAGTCCTCCCAGCGCTTCGCTCCCGCCAGATCAACGCCTGCTGGCGCTTCAGTGACCACAACTGTCCGCACTGCCAGCGTCGCGAAATTCTGCGCTTCCATAATCGCTTTCCACGCGTTGTATTCGACGACGAGAAATTCCGACTCGGAATGCGTCAGGAGCTGTATTTGCTCGACGGGCGTGAGCTTGTAATCAACCGGAACGAGGACGCCGCCGCGGAAGAAGATCGCGTAGGCGGAAATCAGCCACTTCGCCTGATTGGTCATGATGATTGCGGCGCGCGTGCCGTTCTGAAAGCCCGCGTCCTGGAGCGCACGCGCAAGGGGAAGCGCCGTTTCTTTGAATTGGCGATACGTGAAGCGCGCTTTTTCCCGGTCGCGATCCGCTTCGATCAAGCAGACTTCATCGGGCCAGCGGTCGAGCGCGGCCCTCAGGGCTTCACCCAGGCAATTATGTTGGCTCAGATCCAGCATCAAAGGCGGGATTGTATACGTTCGGCAAGCGTCCGGAAATCGCTGACGCCCTGAAGTTCGTAATCCGGCAGCTCGATGTGGAAATGCTGCTCAAGGCGCGTCAGAAGGTCGAGCGCCTGCAGGCTGTTGATGCCCAGCGTCTTGAAGAAATCGTCTTCGGCGCGAAGTTGCTCGCGCGGCACTTTGAAATGTACCGAGGCCAGTTGCAGGACATCATCTGTTGTCTTCTCGATTGTGGTCATAGCTTCGTATCTTGCCACATTTTGATTGCCGCCTTTGCGTGCTGTACCTATGGCAAGTAGGGCAGCGCGTCCGTACTCTCGACAAACTTGCGCAGTCCGGTTTCCACCACGGGCTGAGTGAAGAGATCGCAGAAGACGTCTATTTCGCGGCGGAGATCTTCCTGCGGCACGGGCTTGATAAACCGTTTGGCTGCGGCTACCGTATCGCGATCGAATTTGTTCAGCTGAGCGGCAGTCGCGCGCGCCACCCGCAGCGCGTCTCCCTCAGCCGTCACCTGGCTCACCAGTCCGACGGATTGCGCCTTCGTAGCGTTGATGCTGCGACCGGTTAGGAGCAGATCGCGTACGACGGCGTTCCCGAGGTCGCGCTTGAGCCGCGGGATGCCCCCGAAGCCGGGAATCAGCCCCAGCCGAAGCTCCGGAAAACAGAATCGCGCCATTTTGTCCGCGACGATCAAGTCGCATGTGAGCGCGAGTTCAAACCCGCCGCCAAAAGTGACGCCGTGCACAGCCGCGATGGTGGTCAACGGCGCCGCGTCAATCGCATTCATCACGCGATGGATTCTCTCCAGGAACTCGCGCACAGCCCCCAGACGCTTTACGGTGGGCAATGCATGCGAACGTTCGTATAGCTCGCGTAAATCGGCTCCCGCGCAGAATCCCTCTTTGCGCGCGCTTGAAATAATCAGCGCGTGCGAATCTTTTTCGAGCGGCCCCAGCGCCTCGACAAACTGCTCGAGTTCGCCGAGTGTGGCCGAGCCGATTTCATTGCACGGCGCGCGATCGAGCACGAGCTCGATCGAGCCATCCGCGGCCTTCCACGAAAGCGTCTTTCCTGAAAATGTCTTCATGCGGGCTTCTTCTGGTAGAGCTTTTCGATTTCGGCGGCGAATCGCACCGAAATTGCGTCGCGCTTGAGCTTGCCCATCGTCGTCAGCATTCCATTTTCCATGCTGAATGGTTCGGGCAACACTTGAAACGCCCGAATCTGTTTGTAGTGCGGCAGTCCGGCATTTAGTACGTCCAGAGCGGACTGAATTTTCGCAGTGCTCGCACCGTTGGAGGAGCCGTTCGCGCCCGATGTGGTGACGAGTGCCGCGAGAAAACTTCGCTGGTTGCCGAGCAACAGAACCTGTTGCGCCTCGGGCAGGCTCGCAGCGAGAGCCTCTTCCAGCGGTTCGGGCGCGATGTTGTGCCCGGAATTCAGAATGATCAGATTCTTCAGCCGCCCGGTTATGCGCCAAATGCCGCTCGCGTCCGCCTCACCCTGGTCGCCGGTGTGAAACCATCCGCCTTCGAGCGCTTTGGCGGTTTCCGCAGGGCGCTGCCAGTATTCGGGAAAAACATTCGGCCCGCGCACCAAAATTTCGCCAGTGCCGTCGGGCACCATCATATCAATTCCTGGCACGGCGCGGCCGACGTATCCCGGCTTGACCTTTCCGGGCTCGTCCATCGTGCAGATCGCCGTTGTTTCCGTCAGCCCGTAAACTTGGAGCACGGGAATGCCGATCATCATGAAAAATAACTGCGTGTCGGCCGCAAGCGGCGCCGATCCACAAATTAGTGCCTTCAGATTCGGACCGATATTCTTACGAATCGCCGGAAATATCAGGGCGTTCGCAGCCGCGAGCCAGAAGGAATCGGTGGCGCGGCTGGCATGACTCTGCTTTCGCCCGTACGCTTGTTGAGCGTGCGAGAATAGCGTGGCCGCGAATCCGCCGCGTTTCTGGACGGATTCCTCGACCCTTCGCCGAACGCGTTCGAGAAACATCGGCACGTTCACGAAATAATGCGGGGCGGCGAGCTTGAGTTCGTCGGCCAGCTTCGCCAAATCCGTCGAAAGGGTGAGCATCGTATGACGCGACAGGGAAGTAAGCAGCAGGATTCGCGCTGCGGCAAAGCAGAACGGCGCATATTGAAAAACGCTCTCCTGCTCCACCTGTGGCCCCACTAACTGATTCAGGCGCGCATTCGTGCAGCCGAGCATGAACGTGATGTTGCCGGCGTTCAGCACCACGCCTTTCGGCTCGCCGGACGTGCCCGAGGTATACACAATCGTTACCGCGTCGTGATCGGCGTGATGCCGCGGCAACGAAGTTATCAGCGAATCTTGTGCCACGCCAAAAATCTCATCGAAAAACACGATTGCCGGCGCGCCAGCCTGAATTTCGGCTCCCAGCGCCGGGTCGGAACTGCAGACGAGCGAGGGCGCGGAGTCGCTGATCACCGCCATCCAATCCTTTGCCATTTGCCGTGGGTCGAGCGGCACCACGATCACGCCTTCGGCCATCAGCGCCAGATCTAGCGCGACCCAACGAATGCTGTTCGGAGCCAGCAGCGCACAGCGGTCGCCAGGCTTTAATCCTCGTGCCACCGCAAATCCTCGTGCCTCGGCGATCATGGCCAGCAAGTCCGCGCCGGTCACCGACATTATTTGTCCATCGCGCACTTCTCCGAGCATCGGTTCATCCGCTACTCGCTCGAGCCGCGCAAAAATCGCCTCAAGAAACGTCATGCGGCCATCACTCCGCTGTGTTCCTCAAGTAGTTGGCAGAGTTCGGGCCCCAGGGGGGGCAGATATTCCTCCCAGCCACGCACGCCCGTCCGAATCGGAAACTCCGGATATTGCCGCGCCACGCGCTCCTCGAAATAAACTCCCATCCGCGCCATCAATCGCAAATTGCGGGCGACCGTGCGGCCCATCGCCTCGCGGATTTCCTCGGCTTCCGCGTCGAGTGCGCCGAGCGCTACCACGATTTTGTCCGCCAGCCTCGGCTCGTCCACTTCCATCATCAGGTGCTCGTGTCCACGCTGGTGCATCAAGTTGCGGATTCGCTCGTCCATGGTGACGCCTGCAGAAGGTACGCCTGCGGGCATGGATGTTACGATCGCGTGAAAGCGCGACGAAAGCATCCGGTCGCAGGCGCGCAGGATACTGACCAGCTCGTAGATGTTTCGCTCATCGGACGCGAATATCGGCGCGCCGCCAATCTGCTGGGCTACGCGCTCGCACGCATCTCGGTCGAGCATTTCCATGGCAACGAGAACCGGAAAGACGGAGCGCGTTTTCCGGTATCGCTGGACTCCGCTGGCCATCGCCGAGAGGTATTTCGCATACGCAGCGTCCACGTCGCGACCCGAGCGGTGAAAATAGATCGTGCGGTAGTAGCTGTTCTCGTATGCGCCGCCCACGGAATGCGCCAGCCATTTTCCAAGCGACGGTTTGACCGGCCACCAGAACGGGTTAATCGGGCAAATCGCCAGGACGGGCGTTGAGCCGTCCCATCCGGCATCCCGAAGAGCCTTTCGCCCGTATTCCGGGCCGAGCGGCTGGAAAGTCCACGCGGTGTCCGTCCCTAGTTCGGTAGCCACGCCAAGTTTTCCAAGAATTTCTTGCGATTCAGAATTGCGCGTGATCACCAGAGAATCGTGACAGTAGCGCTTCACCATTTTTCGCAGCAGCGGGTCCATCGCGCCAGCCTCGCCGCCGTATGCGACGCTCAGTTTGTTGTGCGCCGACGCAATTCCCAGCGAGCCCACGATCATGGCCGTAAGCGCGTTGGCGAATTTGCTCTTAAACATCGAGCCTTCGCAGGCTACCACGCCATCATGCTTCGGGACTTCGTAATGGAGGAACGGCGGGAAAACATCCGGGAGATGGACCTGTTGCGAGCCGGAGAAATATCCGCGCGTGAGGTCGAAATTCTGAGTCATCACGGTCCCGGCCACATTCTCAGGGCCCAGAATCCTCTGCATCTGCCGTACGATTTCTTCGACGCGGATGTCGGAACCCGTGTTACGTGTGCCGTTGTATCCGGCGAAAAGCAGCTTCAGTTTTTCGCCCGGCTTCCAGCGTTCGCCCGTGCCGAGCACGTATTTCAGCTTATTCAACTCGATCAGGCTGCCGACACATGCCTCGATCGCGACGTCCATGTCTATCATCGTCGGAAATCCTGGGGCGCGTTCGAGCCCGGCGACGCCGCAACCGCCCTCGGCTTGGCGGCGCCGTCCGAGGGCCAATCGCGATATTTGTACATGAAGTGATTCTCGCGGCTGAATTGCAGCAGCGGATAGCAGTATTGCGAGAATGGCGCTGGACGCCGGCCCATCTCCGCGACCACGCGCTGGTTGTCGAAAACCGTGTTCCATACGAGGTACGGCAGGAACACCTTCATCAACTTCGCCAACCCGCCCACTTTTCCAGCGCCGCCGGCCAATGCGTTGACCATTTTCGACGATGTTCCTTCGAGGCTGGGCACATAGATCGGGGGACGCTTTCCCTGCGCCTTGGCGAGCGCGCCCGTCAATTCCGCGAACGTCTCGGAACCGGTGCCCGAGGATAGATGATAGATCTCGTAAGCCGGTTTTTCCTTCTGGTGCAGCATCGAGATAGCGTCGGCGACGTAGTCCACGGGCACGATGTCCACTTTGTCCGTCGAACGGAAGGGAAGTGCCGGCAGACTGGCGAGAAACACAAACGCACGAACCATCTCGAATTGATTTGTCTCCGGGCGACGGCTATCGCCCAGGACGATGCTAGGCCGGAAGATTGTCCGCGCCACATCAGGAAGCAATTGGCGAACCATGTGTTCGCAGAATTTTTTCGTGCGTGCGTAGGGGTCGTAATCCGAGCGGTTCCAATCAATCGCCGAATCTTCCTCAACCACTTCGTTCGCCCGGTGGCCTGCGACGGCTACCGTACTGACGTGACTGAAGCGGCGCAGACCGTGCTCGTCGCGAGCGCGCATCGCCAACTGAATCACTTCGAGCGTTCCCCGCAGATTCACGTTGAGGCAGCTTTTTTCGGACTTGCGATTCAGCGAAGCGGCGCAGTGGATTATCGAATCCGTCGTCCGCACGAGTTGCTTGTACTCGTCCTCGGATAAGCCGAAGCGCGCGTCCGTCAGGTCACCCAGGAAAATGCGAACGCGGCTCTTCAAGTAGGCTTCAACCTGCTGAAAATTCAGGTGGAGTTGCAGCGAGCGCCAGAGGCGGCCGCGCGCTTCTTCAAAATCGTGTGCGCGCACCAGCAGGTTCAGCGGCTCGGAATGATCCACGAGCAGGTTCGATGCAACGTGGGCACCGATGTATCCGGTGCTCCCTGTCAGGAGGATGGCCACGATTTTCGGGTGTCAGGGCGTCGTTGCCGGAGTTGTTCCCGCAGCTCCGGCGGCGCTCGCTTCGGTACGGGGCGCAAGAGGCACGCTACGCAGCGGGCGAGCTTCCTGTGGACGGCCCTCAATCAGAGGATAGCACCACTTGCGCAGCGCAGGAATGTGCACATTGATCCAGTAGTCCCACCAATCAAGCGAGCGGGCGTCGTAGCCGAATTCGACACGCTCGTCGGCGGGCAAACCGGAGCTCAGTCGCTCGATATTTGCCGCCTCGAAGACGTGGTCGTTATCCAGAATGAAGGGTTCGAAGAGCGCCACCAGCTTGATTACTTTCTCGAGGTCGCGTTCCTGACGCGCGAGCGGCGCCTTCACGAAGCCCAACGGCTCGACGCTTCGGTTGATCGCCTGCACCACCATTTTCTGTGCGGGCGCGGAAAGCCTTTCGTATCGTGCCTTCGAAACAGGAATGGCGTCGAACTTCAGCCGCACGCGCTGCTGGAACCCGTCCTGCGACCGGTAGAACTTTCTGTGGCCCAGGCCGGTCAGCTCGATGGATCGCCGCATGTCGCATGGATTCGCCACCGACGTAGCCAGGTGATAGACGCGCTCGTGACGGCGCGCGACCAGCGCCGCCCCGATCAAAGTCATTCCTCGCGAAACGATGTCCACGGGAATCAGGTCCAGGCACTTGCTTTCATTCGTGGGGAGTTGGCGGAAAAATGTGCCGAGCAGATACGAGAGCGACGCCGACGTATTCACGCCCTCGTTCCAGCCCACGAACGGCTTTTCAATGGACGATTCGACGATAGAGGGCCTCACGATTGCAATCGCCGCGCCGGGCGTCGCGTCCACGTAGTCGCCGATCAGCGATTCCGAAAGACTCTTCGTAAATGTATAGGTATTCGGCCAGCCGAGCTCGTTCGCGCGCTTCGTCCCGGCGTCCATCAGCGCTTGCCGCAACCACCGCGTGCGATTCTTGCGAATCTGATTATCGAGCGCGACGCCCTGCAGATTCTTCGACGCCTGCCTCTTGTCGAGCGCGGCCCGGCGAAGCTCTTCCGTCACCTCGGTTGATTCCGCGCGCGCGTCCGTTTCGCGGATCAAGGCTTCGAGCGATGCGCACTCCTTCCGCGCGTCGAATCCAGACACGCCAGCGGGAACGTAGTTGCTCGAGAACTCTTCGAGAATGCGTCCGTCGCGTCGTCCAATTGCGTAGCAAGTCGAAAGATGGAGGAGCGCCGCATGATCGCACTCGTGCAGAAAATGCAGCAGGTGGTCCGTCGCGTGGACGTTCATCGCCAGCGCATCTCGAAGATCGGGATTAAAATCTGTCAGCCCCGCGCTGTTGACGATCAGGTCGAGCGAACGCCCCAGGCGCTGGCGCGCTTCCGGCGCAAGGCCAAGCCCGGGCTTGCTCGCATCTCCCGCCACCACTTCCACTCGGTCGCGCAGAAAATCCGCGAACCGGTTGCCGTGCCGCTCGGCCAGCCGGTCGAATACGGGCGATTCGGAAACCATGCGCTCAAATCGCTGGAGCGCTGTTGCCGTGCGATGGCCGCGGATCAGCAGATGCACGCGGCCAATTTCCGGAAGCTCGGTCAGCAGGTTCGCGAGCCACACCTTGCCGATAAAACCCGTGCCGCCTATGAGCAGTATTTGCTTTCCGCGCAAGGTCGCGCGCACGGAAAAGGGAGCGCGATTGTTCTGCGAATCGAAGTGAACCACAGGGACTTCAATCCGAGGCGAAGGGCGTCGCGCCGATCGAATGGTTTCATTCAGCACTTTGGGGTTTTTCGCGAAGCCCAGGTCGCGCAATAATTTCGATCTCGCGATCGTCCCGTCCGGGCGATCCGTACGAAGCTTTGCAAGCGGGCCGCGCGGGCGAATCACGGGATTCAGCAGCCGGCCGGTGGCGATGCCGTCGCGAAAATCAAGGCGATTCGAAAGAATTAGGCGAACACCGAGATGCTGCGCGAGCGGCCGCATAATGTGGTCAAGACCCTGGCTGACCAGCACTACTTCCGCGCCGGACGCTACGATGCGCCCCAAAGCTTCGATCCCGCGCGGCTTCAGGCGTGGCTTCAGAAAGTACTCAAAAAACTCCTCGCCGAGCAGGTCGAGCCGGTCCCGGCTGGTGTGCCGCAATACCGCGTGCAGCACACGCGTCGCAAAAACCCGATCCGAGGCGTACAGAAAGGGCCGCGCAACGGCGAGCACACCCATCGTTCCGCGCCGCGCCCACCGGCCCAGAAAGCTCTGCGCATTCCACGTAAAGAATGCGACCGGCCGCACGGCGGTCAAATTCAGCAGGCTCCCCTCAACCCGCCAAAAGACGGCCTCGCGCACGAGCGTTGGGGAGTCTTGGGTTGGCGCGGGGCCAGCTGGACTTGAGTCCATGGAATTGGGCACAGACATGGTTGGTACAACGAACGCGAGACGCTACGCGCTGAAACTAGCACGCTTCGCTCGCGGCAATCAAGCGACCGTCGCGTCACGCATCTTCAGGTCTACAGGGAAAGTGGGCAGTAGCCACACAGGCTGACGCTCAAGAACGAGATCTCAGGGCGTACCAACGGAAGAACTGGAACGAGCCCATGCGGCGCCGCTCCAGTTTCCCCGGGTCGGACAAACTTTAATCCGCGGCCGTCACTTCCGCGACGGGGCCGATAACTTCATCAATCTTGAGACCCAGTCCCTTTGCCACGCCGGTTCCGTACGCGGGATCGGCTTTGTAGAAGTGATGGATTTGCAGCTCCTGAATGCGGCGAGGAGCCGCGCCCAAGCTACCGACGATATTGGTGACCAGACGCTCGCGAGCGTCCGGCGTCATCAGACGAAACAGGTTGCCAGGCTGCGTGTAGTAATCGCTGTCGAGCCGGTGGTTGTGACGGTCAACCGAACCGCTGATCGTCTTTGGCCGTTCCCGATAGGCTGGATCTTCCTTCGGACCGCCGAAACTATTCGGCTCGTAGTTCGGAGCCTTGCCCTCGTTCCCGTCGAAGCGCATCGCGCCATCCCGCGCGTATGTGTGATACGGGCACTGCGGCTTGTTCACCGGAAGAGCGTCGTAGTTCACGCCCAAACGGTAGCGGTGCGCGTCAGGATACGAAATCAGCCGCGCCTGCAGCATTTTGTCCGGCGAATATCCCATCCCGGGCACAATGTTCTTGGGCTCGAACGCGGCCTGTTCGACTTCCGCGAAATAGTTCTCCGGATTGCGGTCGAGCACAAGCTCGCCGATTTCAATCAGTGGGTAATCCTTGTGCGGCCACACCTTGGTCAGGTCAAACGGATTGATATGATACGTCTCCGCTTCCTGTTCAGTCATCACCTGAATGGACACGCGCCATTTGGGAAAGTCGCCCTTGGCGATTGCGTTGAAAAGATCGCGCTGCGCGTAGTCGGGATCCTTGCCCTTCATCGCTTCGGCACTCTCGGCGGTGAAGTTCTTGATCCCTTGCTCGGTCTTGAAGTGGTATTTCACATAGAACAGCTCGTTCTTGCTGTTGATCAGACTGAACGTGTGGCTGCTGAAGCCGTCCATATGCCGGTAGCCATCCGGAGTGCCGCGATCTGAGAAAAGGATCGTTACCTGGTGCAGCGATTCCGGCGAAAGCGACCAGAAGTCCCACATCATCGTGGGTGACTTTAGATTCGTTTCGGGATCGCGCTTTTGCGTGTGAATGAAATCGCCAAACTTCAGCGGATCGCGAATGAAAAAAACGGGCGTGTTGTTTCCCGTCATGTCCCAGTTTCCCTCTTCCGTGTAGAACTTCAGCGCGAATCCGCGCGGATCGCGTTCGGTATCGGCGGAACCCTTTTCACCGCCGACCGTCGAGAAGCGAATGAAAGTCGGCGTTCGCTTTCCCACCGCGGAGAAAAGTTTCGCCGTGGTGTACTTCGCCATGTCGGGATTGGTGCAGACGAAGTAGCCGTGCGCGCCGGAACCCTTCGCGTGGACCACACGCTCTGGAATCCTCTCGCGATTGAACTGAGCCATCTTCTCAAAGAGTTGGTAATCCTCGAATACGATCGGTCCGCGCGGACCTACGGTCAGCGAATTTTGGTTGTCTCCCACTGGCCGCCCGGCCGACGTGGTCAGTTTGTTTTTTTCCTCTGGCATGGAGACTCCTTTCGCCCCCAAAGGTAGACCATTCACGTCCTATGCATCCAATATATAGTTCGCATACAATAGATAGGCATAGCCTATGGAGTCATGCCGATGGAACTAGACCAGCTGCGTTATTTCTGCGCGATCGTGGACGCCGGCGGGTTCAGCCGCGCAGCGCAGCAGATCCATGTCTCGCAGCCGTCCCTTTCGCAGCAGATTCGCAAGCTTGAGGACGAACTCGGCGCGCGTCTATTCGACCGGCTGGGTCGCTCCGTGCGCCTCACGGAACTCGGGCGCGCGTTTCTCCCGCGCGCTCGCGGCGTGCTTCGCGAGCTCGAAGCGGCCCGTGGCGAAATTCTCCAGCGCAAGGCCACCATCGGAGGGACAATTTGCGTCGGCGTAATCCCCACCATCGCCCCATATTTTCTTCCGCCGCTGCTCACTGCATTCTCGCGCCTGCATCCGGAGGCACGCGTGGCCGTGGCCGAAGAGATCACGCCGCTCCTGCTCGAAAAATTGCGGGCCGGTGGCATGGACGTGGCGCTAGTCGCGCTCCCTCTGCCCGTCCGAGGTCACGAATTCGAGGCGCTGCCGCTGCTGAGGGAAAAGCTTTATGCGGTCTTGCCGAATCGGCATCCGCTGGCGCGCGTCGTTACGCTATCCCTTTGCGATTTGAGCGAGGAACCCTTTCTATTGTTGCGGGACGGCCATTGTTTTCGCGAAACGGCGGTGGCGGCATGTAAGCGAGCGCATCTGAACCCGCAAATTGTATTTGAGAGCGGTCAGTTCAGTAGCATCTTGAGCATGGTCGGCGCTGGGCTCGGAGTGTCGGTCGTGCCGGAGATGGCCGTCGAGAAACGCTCGGGCTGCCGGTTCGTCCCGCTCGCCGACGAGCGCGCGTCCCGCACGATCGGGGTCATCACACTGCGAGGAAAATCCTCGACGCGCCTGCAGGAAGCGTTTCTCGCGCATCTTCGCGGGCAGATACCTGCTGATGTGGATCGCGGTGGATAGCCTGATTCGCTAGTTCAGCCCAACCTGCCCACGAACCGACTCGATCAATTTGGCCGAGTCGTAGCCGGTACCATCCTTGAAGACGATCTCGACATTCTCAACGTCGTCGATCTTTTGAGATGGGTCGCCTTTGACGACCACGAGATCGGCGTTTTTCCCGGCTTCGATCGTGCCTATGTGATCCGCTTCTCCCAGGTACTTTGCTCCGTTCTCTGTGGCGATGTGGATGGCCTCGCCGGGGGTGAAACCCGCTTCCACCAGCAGTTCTACCTCGCGCTGATCGCCGAGACCGGCGAGATCGCCACCGATACCGGTCGGATCTTCGCTGGCCATCAACACGCCTCCCGCCTTTACAAACGCATATTCGAACTCCATCTCCTTCTTAAGTTCCGCCGCCCACGGCGACGTTTCGGAACGATACAGGGTGCTCATGCGGGCGATATCTCCCCGAGCGACTTTGCGCCTCAGGAAATGGGTGCGGGCGTCGGGAGACAACGCGTCAAGAACTCGCGATTGTATGGATGGCTGGCCCGGAACATCCATTTCAAAAACAGGCAGTGTCGACGTAATCGCGACATGGTGCGCGACCAAGTCGAGGATCATGTCGTGCACTGGCCCAGCGTTCACGTCGAGCGCTGCCATGAATGCTCCGTCCAGCGGGCGCGCGTCGGGGCATTCGTCCGCCTTCTTGGCCGGCAGGAATTCCGTGTCTACGAGGAGACCGTGTTCCAAATTGTCGATGCCAAGCGATGCAGCTTGCCGGAATCCGATCGAGCAAAGGTGACCCGTCACCTTGGCGCCGCGCTTGTGCGCCGCGCCGATCGCCGCGGCAAGCTCGTCCGCGGTCAAGAAGTTGTACGCTTTGAAATTGTCTGCTCCTTCGTCGAGCCAATAGTTCACGGTCCTCACGGCATCTTCGGGGTCCGTTAGCTGGTGCATCTGCAATGCCCAGGTTCCCTTGCCCTCGAGATAGGGTCCGGTAATGTGCATATGAGGCCCAGGTGAAGCACCGGAATCAACGGCCTTCTTGATTTCCAGATCGGTGTAAGTTTCGATCGAGCCAGCCGTGCGGATCGTGGTAACTCCCGCCGCCAGATATAGCCGCGGGAAACTGAACGCCATCTCCCCGTAGATGCCGTTGTCGCCCGTGGGGTAGAAGAGGTGATCGTGCATGCGGACCAAACCGGGGATCACGGTAAAACCCTGGAGATCGAGCACCTGGGCATTTGGCGGAATCACCGTTGCGGTGTCGCCAAGAACTGCGACCTTGCCATTGGAAATTATGATGGTCTGATTCTCGCGCACCGGCGCGCCTGTGCCGTCCATGACGCGCACGTGCGTCAGGGCCACTAAGGGCGCACTTACCTTCACGAACTGTCGCGCCACCGGCGCGAGGGACTGCCCGCACGCCACATTCGCAATTGCGAGAAAACCCACCATCGCCGCTCCGACTCTGCGCATATGAATCTCCTCAACAGCTGGGAATTGGTTTTTGCAGCGAAAAAAAGAGGCTGCTACTACTCCTGGTTCTTCAGCTATCAATGTGACGAATCGCCCGGCTCCTTCTCCCCGATGGGCGTGCGCTCACTGCCCGGTACCGTCATAACGTCCTGGAGTATTCCTGTGGGCCACAGCAGCCTGATGACGTCCGCTTGCCGCTCGCTTCCCAGCCCGGTCAGAATTTCTGGCGGACCTTGCCCGAGATAGCCCGACGCTCCTGCGACTTCCCACGTTTGCCGCTGCGCGCCGGAGAAGATATCAACCCTCGCACCAATTCCAGTCTTGTTATCCGGGTCGCCGCTCAGCGCCAGCTTCAGCCACGAATTCTTGTTTCCGCCGATGTTTTTCAACAGCACCGGCGGCAGACTGTTTTGCGTGATGAGGAGGTCCGCCGATCCGTCGCCGTCGTAATCGAATGCGATCACCGCGCGTGGATCGTGGAGCACGATCTTATCCAGGCCGGTCTCGTGTGTAACGTCGCGAAACCCGTCCGGCCCTTCGTTGCGGAAGAGAGCGATTCGTCCTTCGCCTGCAAATGTCTCGCCCACGGCCACCAGGTCCACCCAGCCGTCATTGTCGTAGTCGAGCGCGGCGATCCCCCACGCACGCATCCAGCCGGGCGTCACAAGTGGGAGTCGTTCGAACGATTTTCCCTGCACGTTTCGCCATATGGTCACGGTGGGCGACGCCCAGTGCGTGAATGCCAGATCCATCCAGCCGTTGTGATCGAAATCGGCTGCCACGACCCCGGCCGCCGGCCCCGGCATGCTTATGGCCCACGGACTCGTGGCGCGAAAAGCGCCTTCGCGCGTATTCATAAATACGCTCGGAAACTTCTGCCAGCCGGTGACGACGAAATCAATCGCGTGATCGTTACTTAAATCGCTTCCGATTGCTCCTACGGACGGCGCGCTGCCATCGAGCCCAAGATCTTTCGTCCGGTCCACAAACGTCCCGTTTCCGTTGCTCCGCCAGAGGATGTTTCCCGGCGCGGACGCATCATACGGAAACGCAAAGGGCTGGGTCTTGTCGTCGAGAGGGAAGTTGCTGAACCGCGTCACGTAAATGTCGAGGTCGCCGTCCCCGTCGTAGTCAACGAATGTCACGCCCATCGCAAGCGATGTCGGCTGAGCGCCGGTGTGATCACTCGTCTGTGCCGGAGGCTCGACGCTCGACTGGTCGGCAGTCTTCCCGGCAGGTTCGTCGGAGGTCAAGGCCGCTTCTTGGTTTGCCGGTTGGGCGACCGGTTGATCTGCCTGTTGGATTGCTTGAAGAAGCCCGGCGACTTGGGTCACGTCCTTAAACGTTCCGTTTCCCTCGTTGTGAAACAGCATGATGCCGCCGCCTGAAGTGACCGCGAGATCCGGGTGGCCGTCATTGTCATAATCACCGACGGCGCAGGCGATTCCCTCGCCGTTAAATTCCAATTTCGCTGCGCGCGTAACGTTGACGAACGTGCCCGTGCCCGAATTCCGATACAGCGCTGCGTTGCCCTTTCCATCGGCGTTCACGAGAAAAATGTCGGGCTTGCCATCGCCGTCGTAGTCGAAGACGCACGCGCCGCTACCAAGAAAGCTTGCCAATGTGGTCGGCGCAGACTCGTCGCCCGATTTCCGGCGCTTGGCTCCCGGCCGCGATGGGGTCGCGATCACGGGCCGTGCCTGCGGCAAACCCGAAAGTGGAGTCACGTTGACGTAGACGACCGGAATCGCCGCTGGCACCGGCACGGCGGGCATTGCCATTTCCTGGCCCAGAGAATACTTCCCCTGCTCGCCATAAAGGAAACGGACCGGACTCGCCAGCTTTTCGGCCGTGATCCGCTGGAACCGTTCCAGGTGCGCCTTTGCCCCATCGGCGTCACCCAGATGTTGATCGGCCTGGGAGAGGCCGTACTCGGCCGAGGCATGCAGCGGATCAAGCTCAATCGCGCGTCCAAACGCCGCGACCGCCTCGTAATATTTCTGCGCCGCCGAGGCGAGATACCCGAGAAAGTACTGGGTGCCCGCGTCGTCGGGATCGATCACCGCCGCCTTCTGAAAATCGTCGCGGGCCGCCTCGGTGTGCCCCAAAGCCTTGTCGAGCAAGCCGACGTTGTACCAGGCGCGCGCGCTCTGGGGATCCCGTTCGACGGACTTGGCGAGCACCGTCCGGGCATCGTCATACCGGCTCATATTTAGCAAAGCGATTCCCATGTTCAGGCAGCCCGTGTCGGAGTCAGGGTTCATCACGCACGCTGTCTGAAAGCGGCCCAGCGCGCCCGGAAAATCATGCCGGTCCATCAGCGCGAGGCCCAGATTGTTCTCCCGAATCGCTTGCTCGAGAGTCGCCGCCGGCGGAGCGGGTTGCGTCGCTGCGTCGGCATTCGCAGTGGTCGCGGCACCGGCTGTCTTTCGCGCGACCGGACGCTTCTTCTGCTGGCCCGTGACCGAGCTCACAACGCTGCACGCCAGTGCAAGCATCGGAAGCGCGAATCGTGCGCGTCGGGCGAATGAGCTGTTTGCGGATGTCATGAAGTTGATCAGCGGTTCGGCGGGCATTCTACCGTATCGCGAGCCTTTGTCGCGATGCGTCTGATCGCGTGCCATTTTCCACGCCGTGTTTTTGCCGCCACGAATTCATGTGCCGCGGTCAACGCTAAGTTCTTCCCCGCCAATTAAAGACTCTCTGGTCACGTAGCTGCATTCTTCGGCCTTGCAGGCCCAGCCAGAAGGAAGACGGCCATGGACAGCTTTATCGGATTCGTAGAGGTAGCGGGAGCAATCATCGCGGCGCTGGGATTGGCGCTCGGGCTCGAATGGGTCGGTCTGTATGGACTCACCAGTTTGATGCCTGTGCGGCGGGACCGCTCGCGGAACGGTCACCAATCGTAAGGCGGGGAACGCCACGGCGTGCCAGAGGCGCGCCGGCTGGGCAAACCCGGCTAACGCGCCTCTCGAGCGCTCCGCCGGGTAAACCCTTCGGACGCCCCATTGGGGCATCCTCAGGGTAAAGGAGGAGTGCCATGCTGTTCCTGAGGTTCGTATTGATCGCAGCTTGCTTCGGCCTGTTTGCGTGTGTCGCAGGCATGGTGTTCTACGACATCATTCTGGCGTACGAACTCGACCGCCTTCTGCGACGGCGCAAGCAACCGGCGGACATTTCGCTGACCGTAGAAATCCCCGCACCGACGCCTCCAGTCGTATCGCTGCGAACCCGTCGCCAATTCCGATGGGGCGCGGCCGCAAAGCTCGCCATCATCGGCGCGATTTCAGGGCTTCTGGGCATAAGCATCCTAGTGATCCCAGATGGCGAAGCCGGTGTTCGCATCAGCCAGCTTTCCGGCGTGCGCCCGGGAACGCTCTACGCCGGCACCCATCTTATCGTCCCGCTCGTTGACCGCGTCCAGTTGTTCGATATCCGCGACCGGGTCTTCTCGACCACCGCCCTCGCTGTCCGCAACGACAAAATGGAGCTCCTCGAAGTACAGGCGCGCGAGGGGCTTTCCGTGGGCCTGGAAGTGACGGTGCGCTACCGCATTGATCCCTCGCGCCTCGCATTCATTCAGGCGAACGTGCCGCAGCCCGTGGACTCCGAGATCGTCGAACCGACCGTCGTCGCTGCATTTCACGAAGTTGCGCCGAACTACGTGGTCCGCGACCTGTTCTCGACCAAGCGCGAAGAGTTCCGCTCGCGCTCCGCGCAGCTGATCTCGACGCGCCTGGGCGGGGACGCCATCATCGTGAAGGAAGTGTTGTTGAAGAAAGTCGAGCTGCCGGAGGAATACGCTAAGGGTCTCGAAGACCTTCTCCTGAAGGAACAAGAGGATGACCGCACGTCGGTGGACGCCGAGATCGAGCAGAAGAAAGTGGCCATCGCCCAATCGCAGGCGGAAGCCGCGAAAGTCCGCGAAGTGAAGCGCGCCGAAGGTGACGCACAATCACAGGTGATCATGGCAAAGGCGCAGTCGGACGCCATGCAGTACACACTGCCCCTCAAACAGAAGCAGATCGAGCAGTCGCGACTCGAGGCGGAAGCGCGAAAGCAGACGACGATCGAGGATGCCGAAGCCGCGGCGCAGGCCAAGGTGATTGACAGCAAAGCCGAAGAGCAGCGCCAGGGCCTGATGGCTGATTCCGAGGCAAACCACATTCGAGTGACCGCGCAGGCGGATCAGGATCGCCAGAAGCTGCTCGCCGATTCCGAAGCCAATCGCATTCGGGTCACGGCGGAAGCCGAGCAGGAGCGACAAAAGCTACAGGCGGATTCCGAGGCCAATCGGATTCGTCTGACCGCGCAGGCCGAAGGAGAAGAGTTGCAACTGCAGGCGGCTGCTCTCAAAGTCAATCCGCTGCTCGTGCAACTAACCGTCGCGCAACGTCTGTCGGACCGCGTGCAAATCATGATGGTGCCGAACGACGGGAAATTTTTCTTCACCAACGATGTGCTGAAGTCCGCGATGGCGACCGATTCCGGCAATTTGATGCACCCGCTGGCGAAACCATAGAGATCCCCGGCCGGTCTGGAATCTTTCGGGTTCGGGCTTTGAACCGGAAAGATTCCAGACCCGCTCGGGAGGTACGCCGGCAAAATCCCTTGCGGGGCTTCGTCCGATGTGTACCAAACGGAGCCCCCGCCGGCGCAACATCCGGGCCATTAACGAGCCAGTGCTATGATGGGCCACGAAGAACGCGTTGCTCAATTGGTACAAGCCGATGCGGCCGCCTCGCCGAATATTTCTCTCGATCCAGCGGTGTATTCTTGCCGTCTCATTTTTTTTCTGCGCTGCGAGCGCGTCTTTCGCGCAAGCCCCGGGCCTGCTCCCTCATGCGTGGAGTGAGGCGGTGTACACCCTGGCCCAAAAAATTGCCGCGGACCTGGGCTCTCCGCGCTCGTTTTCGCTCGACGTGAAAGACGTCTCCGCGTCAGCGCCCGTGGAACTTGCGGGTGTCCGCCAGACGCTCGAAGACGACATCACGCCGCGAGGCGACCGCTCCGTACCGGCTCCGGCCGACGCGCAAGTGCTAGTCACGATCTCGCAGACTGTTGCCGGCTTCGTTCTCGTCGCGGAAATTCACCGAGGTGACGCGCAGCAAGTTGCTGTTGTTCCAGTCGGAGGCTCGGAAGAGCTACCGCCTCAGCCCGGCCCAGAACCGGGAATTCAGCGGAAAATAATCTGGCAGCAAGCCACCCCCATCCTCGATTTTGCGCAAGTACCTGCGGACTCGCGCCGCATGCTCTGGTATTTCCTGGAGCCTGAGCGCCTTGTGGCCTATGAATTCGACGACGGCGCGCAGGTGCTTCGCGATGCGCGGCCAATTTCTAGGCGTTATACGTCGCGCGATTTGCGTGGACACCTCGTAGTCGCGGACGCGATGAATGTGAGCGCGTTTACTGGTGGTGTTCGCTGCGATGCATCCTGGAATCCCAGCTTTTCCGTGGAGTGCCGCGAGAATGCAGGCCAGCAGTGGCCGATGGGCACGGTCAGCTGGACCGCCAACCCATCGCGAAATTATTTTTCGGGCGGCATCACCTTTTCGAACAGCCTCGAGGCGAAGTATCCCCCCTTCTTTTCGTCGGCTTCTCCTTCACCGGAGACGACGGGGCTAAGTTCCTCCCGGCGAATCGTCGCGGGACTCGACGGGCAAACACAGCTTTTCGTCGGCGCCGCTGAACCGGTCTCGTCTTTCGAAGGCTGGGGCAGCGATATCGTACCCATCGAGAGCGGCTGCGGATCCGCATGGCAAGTACTGGTGACGGGCGCGGGCGATTGGACCCAAAAGGACCAGATTCAGCTTTACGAAATCAGGAATCGTAAAGCGATCGCCATCGGCCAGCCGATGGATCTTCCCGGGCCGATTCTTGCGCTGTGGTCCGTGGGCGATGGCAAATCGGTGCGCGTGATTTCTCGGAGTCTCGAGTCAGGAATGTATGAAGCTTCGATTGTGTCTATTTCTTGCGGTAATTAGCATCGCCCTGCTCCACACCGGCCGTGTCGAATCGTCGCGGCGGCCGAGATATGGTGGAACTCTGCGCGTGGAGATTGGCGCGATCCTGCACTCGCTCGATCCTGCGGGAGCCCCTGCGGATCCCGAAGGAGCTTCCGCAACAAACGAAATTGACTCGCTGCTCTACGATCAGCGCAATGCCGATGGATCATTCGCAGGGGTTGCTGGCTCTGGAGCGTTTCATATCGCCGAGTGGGAATCGGGAAAGCACGTGACCCTCGCTGCCAACGACAACATTCGCGGTGGACGCGCGTTCCTGGACTCGATCGACATCGAGATGGGTCGCGCGCCGAAAGATCGTCTGCTCGATCTCGAACTCGGCAAAGCGGACTTCGCGGAAATCCCGCCCGAGGAAGCGCGACGCGCCGCCGAACGCGGCGTGCGCGTGAGCACGTCGAAGCCCGAGGAGCTTGTGGCGCTGGTTTTTGTCTCGGGCCGTCCTATCGCCGAAGACTCGCACACGCGCGAGGCGCTGGCTCGCTCGCTCGATCGCATCGCAATCGTCAATTTTATCCTGCAGAAGGAAGGGGAACCGGCCGGGGGATTACTCCCGCAATGGTCGAACGGTACGGCGTTTCTCTTCTCGACTGCCGCGGACGCTGCCGGCGCAAAAGATTTGTGGGCGCAAATCACCGGTTCACCGAAGATTGTATTGGGATATGATTCGGGCGATTCCCTCGCTCAAATGATCGCGGAGCGAATCGCGGTGAATGCGCGGGACGCGGGAATCGTGCTTTCGGCCGAGCCGATCGCGAAGGGGTCGCCATCGCCTCCAAATTATGACGTGCGGTTGGCGCGGCTTCGGATGACATCGTCCCGTCCTCGTGACGCGCTCGTGACTTTCCAGGCTGCGCTTCCCGCGATGACGGGGCTGGATCCAACTCCGCTGCCGGCTGCGGCGTCGCCCGAGCAAATTTATGAGCGCGAACGCGCGATCGTGAACGGGTATCGCGTTGTGCCGCTCTTGTGGCTCCCGCGGGTGTATGGTTTGGGCGCGCGTGTCAGGGACTGGAAGGCCCCCGAAGCCGGTGAGGGCTGGCCGTTTGCCGATGTCTGGATGGAACAGGAATCACAGTGACATTTCGCTCCAAGCTTTTCTGGGTATTTACAATCGCGCTGTTGCTGTCCGTCGGCCTAATTGCCGCGGGCGTCACCGTAGTCGCGCGCCGTGCGTTTGACGACTTGAATCGCCAGCATAGCGAGGCGCTCGTCGCTCAATTCGAAGGCGAATTTCAGCGGCGCGGCCAGGACGTCGTTCACAGGGTGCAGGGAATTGCCGACGCGGAAGGCACCGTGCGCATGGCGATTGACCTGAGTCGCCCAAAATCGGACGTTTCCGTCTACGTGAACGACGCGCGCGGCGTCTCGCAGTCTCATCAGCTCGACTTCCTCGATTTCGTTGCCACGGACGGCGCGATCATTTCCTCGAACGAATGGCCCGCGCGCTTCGGCTACAAAATGGACTGGCTGACGCAGTCGCAAGACTGGCCGTCTCTCGGCTCATTCCTCATGAAAGTAGATACGCAGGACGGCCCCGCGCTCGGACTAATGGCCGTTTCTACCGTTCGCGTCGGCGACCGCGACCTTTTCATTGTTGGCGGCGAGCGCCTCGGGAAAGATTTTCTGAAGTCGCTGGTCCTTCCGGCTGGCATGCGCGCACTTCTATACATGGCCCTGGACCCGAACTTTCAGGCCACGAATCTGGTGGATGCATCCGGTCCAGTGCTGGATGCTAACCGTCTCGCTTCCTTCATCCAGCAGGAAAAGCAGCAACCGCAGGAACAAACCTTTAAAGTCTCTTGGACGCCCGATCCGGCAAGCGCCGAAGTGTTCCACGCCTTGCCGCTGCAGGGAAGGCAGAAAGACCTGCTCGGCGTCCTATTGGTCGGAAGTTCTCAACAAGAGGTCGTCACGCTCGAACAACATATTCGCGATTTGGCGCTCGCCGTCGTGGCGATGGGCTTGTGCTTCGGATTGTTGCTGAGTTGGTGGGGCGCGGCGCGCGTCACGCGTCCGGTCCGCAAACTTGCCGAAGGAGCGCGCGAAGTATCGGAAGGCAATTGGGGGGCGCGGGTAGACGTGCGTGGCCGCCACGAAATCGGCCAGCTTGCCACTGCGTTCAACCGCATGACCACGCAACTGACCGAGCAGCGCGAACAACTGGTGCAGGCGGAGCGCGTGGCCGCTTGGCGCGAGCTGGCGCGAAGACTGGCGCACGAATTGAAAAACCCGCTATTTCCGCTGCAAACCACGGTCGAGAATCTTCAGCGCGCGAAGGATCAGAGTCCCGAGCAGTTCGAGGAAGTTTTCCGAGAATCCACGGGAATCCTGCTCTCGGAAATCGAACATCTGAAGAAGATTGTCGGTCGGTTCAGTGATTTCGCGAAAATGCCGCAGCCCGAGCTGGGGCCGGTCAACCTGAATGACGTGGTGCGCGGCGCCATAAAGCTCTTCGACGCGCAATTCGGCGCGGTAGGGCGCCCCCCCGTCTCGCCCGAGCTTCATTTGGAAGAAAATTTGCCCGTGATTCAGGCTGATGCCGCGCTCCTGCGTCGCGCGATCGAAAACCTGATCCTCAATGCGATGGACGCGATGCCTGCGGGCGGCGTCCTGATGTTGAGCACGACTCATCAGGACGGCAGCGTGGATCTCGAAATCTCCGACACCGGAGGCGGCTTGACGCCGGAGGAGTGCGAGCGTCTTTTCACACCGTACTACACCACAAAGCAGCATGGCACGGGCCTGGGTCTTGCGATCGTGCAGTCGGTGGTCAGCGACCACGGCGGGCGCATATCGGTTGAGAGCGAAACGGGCGTTGGCACGTCATTCCACATTCGTCTCCCAATCAAGCCGCCGCCGCGTCCAACTCCAGCGCATCCGCACGATGCGACTGCACCGGCCGCGGCCGAACCTCCCCAGGCTGAACAGGCCGACGCTAAACAGTCCGAGGCGCCCTCGAGCGAGGGAGCGTAAACCCGCGTGTCGCTGAAAGCCCATATCCTGATCATTGACGACGACGCGAACACACTTGCGTCGCTCGCTCGCGCATTTCGCCTGGCGGGTCACGAGGCGACTGTCTGCGACAATGCAACTCGCGCCCTGGAACTCGCCAAGGCGGAGCGCTACGACCTGATTCTCTCGGACGTGGTGATGCCCGGGCGCGACGGCATTGCTCTTCTCGAGGACCTCAAGAATATCGGCGTGACTTCACCCGCGGTGATGATGTCCGGCCAGGCGACCATCGAAATGGCCGTGCGCGCCACGCGATTGGGCGCCGTGGATTTCCTCGAGAAGCCGATTTCAACTGAGAAGTTGTTGCTTACGGCTGAGAATGCCGTCCGCCTGGCTCGCCTGGAGGAGGAAAATCGCGATCTGAAGCACCGGCTCGGCCGGCACCAGATCATCTGGGCCAGCAGGGCGATGCGCGACGTGATGGCGCAGGTCGAGCAAGTGGCCGTGAGCGAGACACGCGTTTGCATTCGCGGCGAGACAGGCACGGGGAAGGAGCTGATCGCGCGCACGCTGCATGAAAAAAGCCCGCGGCACGGCTCGCCGTTCGTTTCGCTGAATTGCGCCGCGATTCCCGCTGAGTTGATGGAATCGGAGTTATTTGGCCACGAAAAAGGATCATTTACCGGAGCAGCTGCGAGGCACATCGGAAAATTCGAGCACGCGCATCGCGGAACGCTTTTTCTCGACGAAATCGGCGACATGCCGATGACCATGCAGGCAAAGCTGCTGCGAGTGCTCGAAGAGGGCGAAATCGAGCGCGTCGGGGGCGACGGGCCATTTGCAGTAAATGTGCGCGTGATCGTCGCGACGCACCGCAATCTCGAAGAACAAGTCCGGCAGGGAACGTTTCGCGAGGATTTGTACCACCGCGTGTTCGTGTTTCCGATCGCGCTGCCGCCGCTGCGCGATCGCCGCGAGGATATTCGCTTGCTGGCCGAGCATTTTTCAAAGCAACTCGCGGAGCAGAATCATTGGAAGCCCAAGACATTTTCACCGGAGACACTCGCCGCGTTGGAAGCTTACGCGTGGCCCGGGAATGTGCGCGAGTTGCGCAACGTGATCGAGCGCGTGCTGCTATATGCCGCTGGGGATGTGGTCGAGGCCGCCACGATTGCGCGAGCGTTGCCGCTGCGCGCGGCGCTCGGCGCGGGATCGGAATCAGCCGGAGCGGGCGTGGGAACACTCGCCGAACGCGTGGAATCATTCGAGCGCGAAACGCTGCTCGCCGAGCTCAAACGCAACCGCCATCACATGACCAACACCGCGAAGGCCCTGGGCCTCGAACGCAGCCACCTGTACAAGAAGTGCCAGCAGCTCGGAATTGATCTGCGCTCGCTCCGCCAGACGGACTGAGCCATTACGAAACGGCCGCTTGCGGTGCGGTGAAAATCCCTTTCAGCACAAGATGCGCCGGCAGATACACGACCAGCGCCATAAAGAGCCAGCTGATCAGCACGTGAATCGGCGCCGGCCCCCACTGGCGGTGGATGAAGGGATCAACGAACGCATAATTGATGTTTTCCGCCGGGTTCGTGAATCTTGCGGCTATGAAAAGCGGAAGCGCAATAGCGCATTGCAGAGCCCAGCCGCGCCGGTCGTAGCCTGTCCGGTGCAGCGCCCAAAGTAGCAGGATCGGCATCACGACGTGGAAAAGTGAAAGCAGCCGCACCCACAGGGGATAGTGCTCGTCGAAAAGATAATCGGCCCCGCCTAAAAGAGCTCGCCCGCGAGAAAGCCGCCAGCCCGCATCCAGCGCCCATACCGCATCCACGAGCAGCGACGAAACCGCCTGGCTTGAAATCAGAAGCGCACTGCTGGACAACGCGCCTGCGCACGCGATGATCACCGCAACGTCACAAAGGTGCAGAAAATTCACCGCCCCCCACGTCCGCCAGTACGCAGGAATCCAGATAGCGAGCCAGACAACCACGGCGCATCGAATCCACGTCGGGAATTTTAATCGCGTTGGTGGCGTCATTTCCATTTTGTGGTGATTAATGCGGCCATCGTATCAGATGAAACTGCCCAATCCCATTCAGTGGCATTTCGCAAGCGGCAATGCGAAAATTCTAATATGGTCCCAGCACTTCCGGCGCTTTGTGTCGCGGGCGGGGCATTTGCCGCGAGCGCGACGTACGCTTGGGGCTCCGTGGTGCCGACCTCTCAGCTATTCGGAGCGACTATTCGGCACACGCGCGGCGCATCCACAATCGCGCTTACATTTGACGATGGCCCGAATCCCGCAGTCACTCCGGCGCTGCTCGATCTGCTCGAGCGCCATCGAGTCAAAGCCACATTTTTTCTGATCGGCAAATGGGTTCGCGAAGCGCCATCGCTGGCGAATGACATCGCCTACCGGGGCCATGCGGTTGGGAATCACACCGAAACGCACCCGTCGCTCGCGCTGCATTCGCGCCATCGTATTACCGACGAGCTGGAACGTTGCGACCATGCCATCGAATCGGCCACGGCGCAGAAGCCCCGCTGGATGCGTCCGCCGTTCGGCTTTCGCAGCCCGATGCTCAACGGAATCGTGGAGCGGCGCGGTGGTCCGGGCGTGGTGATGTGGTCCGCATGGGCGCGTGATTGGAAGCCACAGCCGGCCGAGCGGGTGATTGATCGCTTGCGCCGCGCTCAGGGAGGGGATATTGTCCTGCTGCATGACGGCGATCACCGCAGCATAAACTCCGATCGTCGTCACACGGTTGCCGCGCTGGAATACTGGCTACCGCGTTGGAAGGACGCAGGAATGCGCTTCGTGACGCTGGACGAGATGCAACCGTAGGAATTCTCGCGTAGGATTTAACAGGACGAGGTCGAATGGACGAGCGGCGATTTTACGACGAGAAGGAAGAGACCAAGCAGCAGGCGCTGGTCTGCCCGCATTGCCGCCAGGACACTACATTTCCGGTGCGCTGGATGGTGCGAACGAAAAAGGCGCAATGCCCGGCCGGAGCGAACGAAGAGGACAAGCGCCAGTTTGCGAAGGCGCGTTCCTACATGGTCCGCGTCGATAATCTCGCCGCCTGCCGGAACATGAAGTGTCGCAAGCGTTTCGATCTCACGGGCCAGAGTGTTTTCTTGATTTAGCGCTGTTCGATGTGCGCTGCAAATGCCCTCGCGATTCTTGCGGGAAAATCCCAACCTAGCTTTTGGTAATCAAGTCCGTGCGGGGAAGTTCAGCGGTCTGCCCGCTCAATACTTCGCGAATCTTTAGCGCAAGTGCCTTGAGGTTAAACGGCTTCTGCAGGAAAGCGACGCCTCCCTCCAGCACGCCGTGACGAAACACGGTATCGTCCGTATAACCCGAGATAAACAGGATCTTCAAATTCGGCCGCTCGGCTGATAACTTGGTCGCAAGTTCCGGCCCGCTCAGGTGCGGCATGACCACGTCCGTGATCAGCATGTGTATCGGACCCGGATGCGCCGCAGCCACCTTTAACGCCTGCGCTCCATCGGAGGCTTCCAGCATGCAATATCCCGCGCCCACCAGATAGTCGCGCACGAGTTCGCGCACGCTCTGCTCGTCTTCCACAAACAGGATCGTTTCCGTACCGCGCGCACTACGCCGCTTCTCTTTATCGAGCGTAGGTGTGTCTATATCTGCGGTGACCTGCGGTAGATAAATTTTGAAAGTGGTACCGCGATTGACTTCGCTATAAACGTAAATGTATCCGCCGCTCTGCTTGACCACACCGTATACGGTTGCCAGCCCTAGCCCCGTGCCCTTGCCCGGTCCTTTGGTCGTAAAGAAAGGCTCAAAGATACGCGTCTGCGTTGCTGCATCCATGCCCCAGCCCGTGTCGGTGACAGTGAGCATCACGTAGAGCCCAGGGTCAACGCTCGTATGCACCGCGGAGTAACTGCTGTCGAGTTCGACGTTCGATGTTTCGATCGTCAACCGCCCTCCGGTCGGCATGGCATCGCGTGCGTTGACGACCAGATTCAGCAGCACCTGCTCGATCTGACCCGGGTCGGCTTTCACGCGTCCGAGTTTACCGCCGGGCAGGAAGGCCATTTCAATATTTTCGCCGATCACGCGTGAGAACATCTTGATCATTCCCGCGACGGTGTCGTTCATGTCCAACACGCGCGGCTGCAAAACCTGCTTGCGGCTGAAGGCCAGCAATTGCCGCGTAAGAGCCGCGGCCCGGTCGGCTGCCTTTTCCACTTGTTCGACGCTCAGCCGCAGCGGCGAGGGTTCCGGCAGGCGGTCGAGAAGTAGCTGGGCGTGGCCTTTGACCACCATCAGCAAGTTATTGAAATCGTGCGCCACCCCTCCGGCGAGTTCACCGACGGCCTGCATCTTCTGCGATTGGCGCAGTTGATCGGTTAGCCGCTCGCGCTCGGTGATATCCAGCGCGACGCCAATTACGCCCTGTATCGCACCCTCGCCATCAAGCAGCGGCTGCACGTGAGATTCAAACCGCCGTTCTTTCCACGTCACCTCGTAGGCGACGGATTGTCCGTCCAGCGCCTTTCGGTGCGCTGCAATCGGCGGAGCGTTGTTGTCCTTGGTGAAGAAAAAATCGAGGATTGGCAGGCCGATCGGTTCCAGCGCGCGCAGACCCAAAGCGTCCAATCCGGCGCCCATTGCGGAAGTGATTTGCAGTTCCTTGTCCGCTGTCCACAGCACCGCGGGCATCTTCTCGACCATCACCGCGAGCCGGACGCGCTCCGCGTGCCGCTCGACTTGGCCGATTTCCAGATCCTCGAGCATGCCGTTGATGGTGTCGCCCAAATTGGACAGTTCATCGTGGCCGGAGACATGGAGGCGTTGACCGAGATCTCCACTCGCGCCGATCTGCGTGATGTCGTCGCTGAGGCGTCCCACGCGAGAGATCACGAATCGCTCGAGCAGGTACATCGTGACCGCGCCGAATACCATGCCGGCAGCCAACAAAAGTAGAAGAAACTGCAGCAGACTGGTTTGGCCTTGCTCGTAGATCTTCCGGGGAAGCAGGATTCGCAGGATCGCCGCGGGCCTGCCGTACACGTCGTCAAATTCTTGGTACGCCGCAAGCGAGCCATGCGCATCGGGTCTGATCAAGTTGGGGTTTTCTGCGGTAATCGTATTGGCCGCAAGCCGGAAATCGGGTTGCATATCGCCCGAGTCAATGCGCTGGATATCAACCGGCATGTGCGTCATTTCCGCCAGGCGGACGATTTCGTCCGAGTCAAGGAACCGCCCCATGATCAACCTTCCTGCTGACGGCCCATCGGAATTGCTGTTCAGGATCGCACTGGAGTCAATCAGCACCGGTCCCGACTCGAGCATCACAATGCCGGCCACGTCGCTCAACTCCGCGGGCTTTCCCATCAAAGGGGAGCCCGCCTGCAAGTGTCGGTCGAGATCACCGGGAACCGGGGCCGATTTCATCGCGGAAAGATTAAATCCTTTGGAATAGACCTTGCGTCCCGAGCTGTCCAGAACGACGATAAAGTTCACCCGCAGTTGTTCGAAGATCCGTGGCGGAAATTCGGATTGGACTCCCGCGGGGTTCGGCCCCCGCAAGGCCGCGTACGTCTGATCGTGGTCTGCAAACTGGTCGGTCGTATGTTGCAGAGTGTCAATCTCGTTCAGGAGGGCGCTGGTTGCGCGACCCAGGTTCTCCGTCGCGAAATCGGCTTCCAGGCGGGCAAATCCGCCCAGCAGGACGGCGCGGGAGAGCACAAAAAGGCCGCCCACCAGTCCAATCAATGCTGCCAGAACGATGAGGAGCGTCTTATTGCGCAGGGATGTCCGCAAACGATAGCGCATTGTGTATTTCGGCCTAAATCTCCTTCTCTAGTATAGGGGCCGCTCGAACCGGCCGAACTGGTGAGCCAGCGCTCGTGCTCAGTCGTACACTCCGGTATCTCTCGCGCCGAGCACGCCGGCCGGTTGCAAAATGGAGTGGCAAAGCCCGAGGCGTGGGTTTACCCTGCAAGCATCTCGGCTTGCGAGAAACGCATCTCTTGATTTGAGTCCGATCTGGAATGTCTTGAGGAAATTCGATGAATAGCCGAATGAGTTTCGCGCTTCGCGCGGCGCTTCCCGCCCTCATTTTGGGATTGGCAGCTCCCGTTTGGCCCCAGGACGCAGGCCCGATGCCAGCCGCCCAAAACGCGCCCGCGCCAGTCGCGGCGCCTGCCCCTGCACCAATCAGCACGCCAGCGCCCGCTCCGGCCCCAGCCGGCACAAACGCGCCCGCCGTGGTCGCTCCCGCAAGCCGGACCGCGAAGCCCGAAATGATCGAAGTTCCCGGCGGCACGCACATCCCGCTCGTGCTTCACAACGCAATTTCCACGCGCAGCGCACGCCCCGGCGATCCGGTCTATTTCGAGACGCTTTTTCCGGTGATGATTGACGGCCGCGTTGTAATTCCCGCGGGCTCCTACATGAGCGGGGAAGTCACCGACGCAAAGCGGGCGGGGCGCGTGAAGGGGCGCGCCGAGCTGGGAATCAAATTGACAACGATCATTCTGCCGAATTCGTACACGGTGAATCTGAACGCAATGCCGAGCGGAGCTGGATCGGGCGGCGGCGAGACGGTGAACAACGAAGGAAAAGTGATAGGCGACTCTGATAAGGCTTCGGACGCGGGAACCGTGATCAAAACAACCGCCGCGGGTGCAGGCATCGGCGGAATCGCGGGAGGTGCGCGAGGAGCCGGGATCGGCGCTGGAATCGGAGCCGTCGCCGGGCTTGGCGCAGTGCTGCTCTCTCGCGGACCCGACGCGGAACTTCCGCGCGGCTCGACCATTGAAGCCGTGATTGACCGTTCGATTTTTCTTGAGGCGGATAAGGTGCAGTTCACCACTCCGGGCCAAGCCTCCACGCTTGCAGGTCCGCCGAATCGCGAACCCGCTCGAAACAAGATCCCATTCTAATTAGCCGATTGTGTCTCGGTTTGGCGATACAGAGCCGCGCTAGCGCGCGTTCTGTGTCTTCGGCCTAAGGTTGGCAAACCGCATCGGCGAGTATGTCGAGGCATCAAATGCCCCATGCGATCCGGTGATCCATTCCCGTATGAGCTTGGCCGTCACTGGTGCAAGCAGGATTCCATTGCGGTAGTGTCCGGTGGCAATCATCAGACCTTCGATGTCGGTCGGGCCGAGAATTGGAAGATCGTCCGGCGTTCCCGGCCGCAACCCGGACCATGTTTCGAGCACTTCCGCGCCAGCGAGTGCCGGAAAAAGCTCGATCGCAGCGTCGAAAATTTTGCGCAATCCCGCGGGTGTCACGCCCCGCTCGAATCCGACCTCCTCCGAAGTGCTGCCCGCGACAATCCTCCCGTCACGACGCGGTACCAGATAGCCTCTTTCGGATCGCAGGACCCGCCGCAATCCCGCACCGTCCGGACGTAGCGCCATCATCTGTCCACGGACCGGCCGCGTCGGCGCATAGCACGCGAACCACTCACTTTCGGGCGCTATCTCGCGCGAAAAACATCCGGCCGCCATTACCACGTGTCCCGCGGAGATCTCCCCTCCGCCTGCGATGACGCCCGTACAGCGATCTTTCTCGCGAATCAATCCCGAGACGCCGCGATAGGGGCAAAACTCCGCGCCCCGGCGCGTCGCTGCCACCACCACCGCGCTCATCAACGATCGCGGCTCAACCGTGCCCTCTTCAGGAAGCCACGCCGCCGCGCGCGCGGCCGGCCCGATCGCGGGCTCCCATCGCTGCGCTGTATCGAGCGCGACGGGTTCAGCCGCCAGCCCCAATCCTCGACATTCGGCGACCCTGCCGTCGCGACGCGCTTCCCCGCCCACCGCCGAAAAGATCTCCAGCGTGCCTTCGCGGGCATGTCCAACCGATTCCCCGGACGTCTCCTCGATTGCCGAGACGAATCCCGGATAATGTCTCAGGCTTTCGCGTCCTAGAGGGACCAGTGGCGAGTCTCGCGGTGAATCCGGAGCGGGTGAGAGCATCCCCGCCGCCGCCCAGGACGCCTCTCGGCCGGGTTGCTGGCGATCTAGCACAGCCACGCGAAGCTTTTCAGCAGCCAGCTCGAACGCGATGGAAGCGCCGATCACGCCGCCGCCGATAATCACAACATCGAAGGATTTCACGCGACTATCCTAGCAGCAAAGCTCGCAAGCGGCCGCTGCACGAGTTCATGAAGACGCAAGCCGGGCCGTCAAGACTAGCGCGTCCTCGATGGGCGCGAGATAGTAACGCGGCCTGCGCCCGGTCATTTCGAACCCATGATGCTCGTAAAATCGCAGCGCAGCGAGATTGGAGGTGCGAACCTCGAGAAACGCTTTTTCGGCGCGGAAAGTCGCGCCCCAATCGAGTGCCTGACGAAGCAGCGCCGCGCCGACTCCGCGGTTCCGCCAGTCGGGCCTCACCGCAAAGTTCAAAATCTCGAGATCGCTCACGACGCGGCGCGCAACAATGAATCCGGCCACCTCGCGTTTCTCTTCCGCCGCCCACCCAGCCATGTCTCCCTGCACCACGCGCGCGTAGTCTCGCGTGGTCCACTGCGCGATTTCGAGACACGTGGACTGGATAGCCATGATAAATGGCAGGTCCGGCGTCTCGATCGGGCGAATGCTCAAGATTCCTTCGGCGCCTTCCAGTGGAGCTCGGCATCGGTCCGCCGAACGTAGTTCGCGTCGAGGGTGAGGGAATCAACGACCTCGCCGCGCTGCGCTCGCAAATACCCGAGCCGTCCGATGTACGGCGCGAGAATGCCTGACACTTCGTGCACGAAAATTCCGCCCCTGCCACCATGAGTTGTCTCATAACGAGACGCCGCGGAGGAAATCAATACGGGCGTCGGCGTCACAATGGTGCAATCGGTCGCCGCGCCGCGCGCGTGCAGCGATTCAATAAATTCGTCCGGAGTCATTACGCACTCCTCGCCCTCGAGTGCTAATCGGTTTTCCCCGGGCTCACCCACTCGTCGGTACATTCCGAAATAGACCTGGCCGCGGTGAGCGTCCAGCACTGGTACCACCCAGTACGAGCGCGAATGTGATTGTGCGGCAATCGCTTCCAGCCCGCTTACCGCAGCGATTGGCTTGCGATAAACCTCCGCCCAGCCCTTCACCGCTGCGAGCCCCACTCGCAATCCTGTGAACGAACCAGGTCCAGCCGCCACTGCGAACAGATCAAATTCTTCGAGTTCCAGGGAAAGGTCCTTCAGAAGAAATTCGAGGTGGCGAAACATACGCGAAGAGTAGATTTCTTCGGTCCAGGTCGAAACGGTTCCGACCACTCGTTCATCGCGGAGCACCGCCAGGCTTCCAGCAGGAGAGGACGTATCCAGAGCTAGAGTCAACACGTGCCCCATTGTAGGGCAATCGCGCTGCCAAACCGGCCCAAAAACGCCCTATTCCGCCATCTTTTATCCTGTACGATTTGATGGGATTAGCTTGACGTCCTCGTTGTCATAAGCCTAAGATTTGAAGACGCAGTTCGGGGGAGGAACTCAGACTCATGGACTTCAAGCTAGGCGAAAAAGTCGTGTATCCGAACCATGGTGTGGGGCTTATCGAACAGATTAGTTTTGGTAATGTGAACGGAAGATCGGAACGCTTTTACATGTTGCGGATTCTTTCGAGTGGCTTGAAGGTGATGGTGCCTCAGGCAAATATCGAAAGCGTGGGTTTGCGACCCATTATCCGCTCAACCCAAGCCGGCGCAGTTCTTTCCTACCTCGAAAAAGGCCGCTCAGCATCTCATCACGATTGGAAACACCGCTTCAAAGAAAATTCGGACCGCATGCGCACAGGTTCGTTGATGGAAGTTGCCGCCGTGCTGAAGGGCCTTGTTGCCCTCAGCAGGACCAAGCCGCTTTCCTTCCGTGAAAAAAAGATGCTCGAACGCGCGAAGTATCTTCTCGTGAGCGAGCTGGCAACGGTGCGCAACACGACCGAACAGACGGTGGAAACAAACATCGTTCGTGCACTGGCGAAAGCCAAGCTGCAGATGCCGGAAGCGACCGCGGTACCTGATTAGTTTTTTCATTCTCAGGTTCATTTTCAACCGGGCACAATCCGAAGGGGTTGTGCCCGGTGCTGTTTTAGGACTGCGGGCGCCGGGATGTGCCCGCGAGAATGTTCCTTCCCCGCGCCCCATTCGTTTGCAGCGAAGTTGACGCCGCCCTCCGCGCCGTTTAGAATTTTATTTAGGGAACGAATTACAGGAATCCATGAGCCCTACTGTCCTGCAACAGAAGCGGCACCAGCAGATTTTGACCGACGTTGTGCGCCACTACATTGAAACGGGCGAGCCCGTTTCTTCGCGTAGCGTTGCGCACCGCCACGTTGAGCCGCTAAGCTCCGCGACGGTTCGCAACGTGATGGCCGATCTCGAAGGCGAGGGTTATCTCTACCAGCCGCATACTTCTGCCGGCCGCGTTCCCACGGCTGCGGCGTACCGGTTTTTCGTCGAGCAGGTGACGGCGCAGGCGACCGCCAGTCCGGAAGACCGCCAGTGGATTCGCCGCGAACTTGCTGCCGCGCAGACGCCCGAAGCCGTCATGGAGCGGGCGAGCCATGTACTCGCCGCGGTTTCGCGCGGCCTGGGAATTTTTATTTCGCCGCCGCTCGCGAGCAGCGTTGTCGAGCACGTGCGTTTTCTGCTTGTGCCTGATCATCGCGTGCTGGTCGTGCTTGTAACCACCGGCGGCCTCACGCGCGACAAGGTGATTCATCCCGAGCGCGCGTTTACCCAGGCAGATCTCGATAGCATCGCCGCCCATCTTAACCGTCATTATGTCGGCTGGACGCTCGCGGCTATGCGCGCTGATCTTCGCGCTCAGGTCGAACGCGATCGCGAACAGTACGGCCGCATTGCCGGCGACGCCCTGATGCTTTGTGATCCTGCCATTCTCGGCGAAAGCACGGAGCGCAGGATTTACGTCGAAGGCGCTGCGCAAATGGCCTCCGCCGTCGAATTCACGAATCAGGAGCAGTTGCGGGAGCTCCTCGAAGCGATCGAAGCGAAGGACCAGCTCATCGCCCTGCTCAGCGGCTGCATCGAGGCGCCGGAGCCGGTGCACGTCGAGCTTGGCCTCGATAAGATGTCCACCGCCGGAAAGCATCTGGCTCTTGTCTCCGCGTCGTATTCCAATAGGGATCAGGCGCAGGGTGCTCTCGGGATTCTCGCTCCCATGCGCATGCACTATGAGCGCGTGATCACCGCCGTTGCTTTCATGGCCCAGTTTTTCTCCGAAAATTCTGACGAATCGAAGACGCCGTGAGCGACCACAAAAACAAAGACAGAAATCCGATTCCTTTTTCTCGCGAGGGCGATTCGGCGCAAGAGCGCGCCGCCGAGCGAACTCCCGACGCCGGCACCGAGTCCGCTCCCGACGAGCTTTCGAAGCTCCTTGCCGAAAAACGGGAGCTGATGGACACGCTCGTCCGCCGTCAGGCCGATTTCGAAAACTATCGCAAGCGCGTTGAAAAAGAGCGCCAGCAGGATCGCCATCGTGGCGTCGAGTCGCTCGTCGAGCACATTCTGCCCGTCCTCGACACATTCGACCGCGCACTCGCCGGCCAGAGCGAGGGAGCTTCCGCCGAATATCGCAAAGGCTTCGAACTCATTCGCCGCCAGCTGTGGGAGGCGCTTGCCAAACAGGGACTTTCGCGGATTGAATCCGTCGGCCAGGAGTTCAATCCTCATTTTCACCACGCCATCGAGAGCGTGGAGACTTCCGAGTACGCCGACGGGATCGTCATCAGCGAAATGCAGCCAGGCTACCTGTTTCACGATCGCGTGCTGCGGCCCGCGATGGTCCGCGTAGCCAGTGCGCCTGAGCCCAAGTCCGCGCACGCCTCCAAGCGCGAACACTAAACGCTGGCGATTCTAATTTTCTGAAGGGGATCAACGGAACAATGGCGTCAGATACCCAGGCTGACTTTTACGAAATTCTCGGCGTCGAGCGCGACGCTTCCGCCGACCAGATTAAGTCCGCGTACCGCAAAGCCGCGCTCAAGTGGCATCCCGACCGCAATCCCGAAAATAAAGAGGAAGCCGAGATCAATTTCCGCATGGCGTCGGAGGCCTACACCGTCCTTTCCGATCCCCAGAAGCGTCCTGTGTACGATCGCTTCGGACATGCGGGACTCGGCGGCCGCGGCTTTGAGGGCGGCGGCTTCAACTCGGTAATCTTCGAGGAATTCCACGACATTCTCGGCGATCTTTTCGGCTTCGATCAGGCCGCCAGCGGCGGTGGCCGCCGGGCGCGCGGCTCCCGCGGCCAGCGTGGCGCCGATCTGCGTTACGACATGTCTCTCAGTTTTGAGGACGCTGCCTCCGGCGTCAGCACCAAGATTCGCCTCGTCCGTCGCGAAAATTGCGAATCCTGCAAGGGAACCGGCGCGAAGCCCGGCACCGGCATGACTGCCTGCAAGACCTGCGGCGGCCGCGGTCAGATGGCCTACCAGCAGGGATTCTTTTCTATAACGCGCACATGCCCCGCGTGCCGGGGTGCCGGACAAGTGATCCGCGAGGCTTGCGAGACGTGCCGCGGCCAGGCTCGCATTGAGCGCGAGCGCACCCTCGATGTAGGCGTTCCCGCCGGAGTGGATTCCGGCACGCGCCTTCGCATGACTGGCCAGGGCGAGCCCGGCACGAACGGTGGCCCGGCCGGCGATCTCTACATTTTCCTGGAAGTGAAGGAGCACCCGTTTTTCGAACGTCGCGGGGCCGATCTTTACTGCACAATACCCGTCAGTTTTCCGCAGGCCGCGCTCGGCGCGAAGATCAAGATTCCGACGCTGCAGGGCGAGGCCGATTTCGAAATTCCCGAGGGCACGCAGTCCGGCCAGATCTTCCGCCAAAAGGGGAAGGGCCTCGCGAATCCACACGGCGGCCGCGGCGATCTCTACGTCAACATTCGCGTTGTGATTCCCGCAAAGTTGTCCCGCGACCAGCGCCGCACCCTCGAGCAGCTCGGCCAGACCATGAAAGTCGAAAACAAGCCCGCCGACCGCGCCTCCAGCTTCTTCGATAAAGTAAAAGACATCTTCGGATAATGTCCGCAAGCGACGCGCTTTCGGATTTCCGTATTTGGCGATTCGGGGTCCATCCGCCCCTGGTTTCGTAGGGGCGCAGCTTGCTGCGCCCGGCGTCGATGCTTGGCAACGTGTCGCCCATCGTCCGAGGGGTTTGTAGGGGCACGGCGTGCCGCGCCCGGCACACACGTTCGGCAGCAGGTTGCCCATCCGCGTCGAACACCTGCCACTGGCTCGGGTTCTGTCCGCTACCTCCCTCGCATCCTCCACATCCTTTGCATCCCGCTGTTTCGCGCTCCTCACGTTACAATCCCTACCATGCGCCGCCGCTTCTTCGTGGACCGCTTCGATTCGAATTCTGCCAATCTTCGCGGCGACGCTGCCGAGCATCTCGGGCGCGTCCTTCGCGCTGAACCGGGACAGCTCTATGAGCTGAGCGACGGCCAGCAAGTCTGGCTCGCAAGAATCGAACGCGTGGCAATTTCAAAACGCGGCGACAACCGCATCGAGTTCGCTCTCATCGAGCCGCTCCTCGCGCGCGAGCCAGCGCTGAAGATCGAACTTCTCCTCTCGCTCGTCAAATTCGACCGCTTCGAATGGTGCATCGAAAAAGCCACGGAGCTAGGAGCCGGCGGGATCATTCCGCTCGCCGCCGCGCGCACTGACAAGCCGCTCGTGGCCGCTGCGCCGAAGCGCACTGCGCGTTGGGAGAAGATCGTGTTCGAATCCGCGCAACAGTCACGCCGCCTCCGCCCACCAGTGTTCAACGCTCCCGTTTCTCCTGACAAAGCCTTCGCGCAGTCTTCTGCCGTCAGCAAGATTCTGCTCTCCGAAAGACAAGGCGCGTCCGCGTTCCGGGACGCATTACAGAGTTCGCCGGGTGTCAGATCAGGCGGGAGCACGACCACTGTTGCTCTTGCGATCGGCCCCGAGGGTGGTTGGACCGATGCAGAGATCGCCTCCGCCCGCGCCGCAGGCTTCCTTGAAGCATCGCTCGGAGAGAACATCCTGCGCACGGAAACCGCCGTTATCGCCGCGATGGCAATTCTCGGTTTTGCGCTCGGTGGATGAGCCGCCGGCTATCCGGCGACGGGAGTGATTTCCTTTGAAGTGATGTCGTACTTGAAAGCGTCCGCGTCGAGGCTATCGAGGCGCCCGCCGGCAGTCTCCGCCTGTGGGTACATCAGGAACGGCACCGGCTTGCCGTTCGAACCCGGCAGCGCCACATCGTGCCCGAAGTTGAACGCCATCCAATTCATTTCCCAGGAGCCAAATAACCGCGCACGGGCTCTCTTCACCATGTCATCATCAATCGGCCGGTTGCCGGGCGGTTCCTCCAGAATGACTTTACGCACGTCCGCTGGGTCAACGGGAACCCAACCGTAGTCGTGCAGGTACACCTCCGCGCGGCAGTGCTGCGACTTCGTGATTTTCTCCGACGATGCCCCGAGGCTCTTGTACCCCAGTTCCGACTTGGCGACGCGAATTCCGTATGCGTCTCGCGCAGGCAGGCCCGCCGCGCGCGCCAGTCCAACGTACAGCGCATTCAGGTCGGCGCATTTCCCGCCCAAATCCTTGGTTTCGAGCATAAAGCGAATGTCGCCCAGACCGCAGCCGCGCGTCTTCGGATTCCGGAACGTGTTCACCACGATCCACTCGTAAATCGCGCGCGCCTTCTCGACATCGGTCTTGGCGCCCGCGGTGGCCTCGTCTGCCGTTTCCTTTACAATACCGTCGGTCGGCAGAAAATTCGTTGGCTGGAGAAAATACTCCAATTCGGCTTGGCTCGCCTTCACTCCTTTGGATGGCGCGGAGAGATCAACCGCAATGTTCTGAGTTGCCACTCGGCTCGTCACGGTTAGTGTCGGCTTTGCTCCGGCGGGAAACTCCGCCGACACAATTCCAAGTGACTCGGCTTTGACTTTAACAAGCTTCGCCTTACCTCCGGGAGCATCGAATTTATTGGAGAGCGTCTTCTGGAATGGCGTGGGGCTGATCAGCGCAGCGGGTACCCATATCCGCGTGATCCCTGAAGGTTTCAGCACTTCCACGTGAGTTGTCACGTCGAAGGTTCGCCAGGCGCCACTCGGAGTGTCACCCGCAAACAAGTACTCCGCCTTCGAGAACGCGAGTCCCGCTGATGCAACCGTGGCTGATATCAGAAAATCCCGACGTTTCATGTGCCCGCCCTCTTGGTAGTAGTCTTCTTCACTTTTCACGAACAATCATAAACTACACCTGATTGCGAACCCGTGCAAACCGCGCCAGGAAAGAACCGTTCGCGTGCGCGGCCGGAAACTGATCCATTACTCAGCTCCTTGCCTCCTTTGCCTCTGCTTTCTCGCCATGGTATAAATGAAATTGCACAGTATGCAGGATGATCCTCAAATCGGCTCGCCGGCTTCACCTAAAGAAACGCCTCTTCCTCCTTTGCGGCGTGAGCTGCGCAGTTGGACGCGCGATTTAGCCGTTGCGTTGGGTCTCGCCATCGTTATCATGATTTTCCTTTACCAGCCGGTAAAGGTCGAAGGCACCAGCATGAATCCGCTGCTCTCCGATCAGGAGCGCATCTTCATCAACAAGTTTATCTATCGCTTCGAGCCGATCGAGCGTGGAGACGTCGTCGTCTTCTGGTATCCTCTGGACCGCTCGAAGTCGTTCATCAAGCGAGTGGTGGCTTTGCCCGGAGAAACGATCGAGATTCGCGCCGGCAACGTGTACGTGAACGGCAGGGAATTGCCGGACCAATACGTTCCGTCCGGATATCTCGACGGATCGAACTATCCGGCGCGGCGCATCCCCCCGGGCGAGTACTTCGTGATGGGCGATCATCGCGATAGCTCGAATGACTCGCGCGTTTTTGGGTCTGTCCCGCGGCCGTATATTTATGGCAAAGCGGTGTTCGCTTACTGGCCTGTGGACCACTTTGGATCGCTCACCTCATCTTCAACCGTGAGCGCGGCATCGAGATGACATCTTCTGGAGGACACACTGAACGAGTCCCCCGCAACACGCGCGACTCTCGCGCTCGAGGACGGAAGAGTATTTAACGGTCGTGCGGCGGGCGCTCGCATCCGTCGTGGCGGCGAAGTCGTTTTTAATACCAGCCTTACCGGCTATCAGGAAGTATTTACGGATCCCAGCTATTCCGGCCAGATTGTCTGCCTCACGTATCCCCACATCGGCAACGTTGGCACCAACCTCGATGACGAGGAATCCGGGAAGCCGTATATCGAAGGGCTGATCGTCCGCGAATTTTCCGCGCTCGCCTCCAACTGGCGCTCTAGTGAAACCGCCCAGACGTATCTCGAACGCCACGGCGTCCCGGTCATCGGAGACATTGACACGCGGGCTCTTGTCCGCCATCTTCGAGAAGTCGGCGCGCTGCGCGGAATCCTCTCAACCGACGATACTCCTGCTGATCAGCTGATCGCCGAAGCGCGCGCGCTTCCCACGATGGCCGGGCAGGAACTCGCCGGCCGCGTCACCACCGCGAAAAAATACGATTGGGTGAAGGGTTCCATTGGCCTTGCAGCGCCGATCGCCAAAGCCGCGGCGGCTGCCAAAGGAAACGGCGCTTCGGCGGCTGCCGGCAGTTTAGGGGGTCGGAGCTTCAGCTCCGACATGTCCGCGCAGGGAAAAAAAGGGGCTTTAGCCCCTGAGGACAATCGCCGTTATCGCGTCGTCGCTTACGATTTCGGCATCAAGCAGAATATCCTTCGCCTCCTCGTGGACTATGGCTGCGACGTCACCGTCGTCCCGGCGAAAACCTCAGCCGACGATATTCTCGCCCTAAAACCGAACGGCGTTTTCCTCTCGAACGGCCCCGGAGATCCCGAGCCGATCACCTATGCCGTCGGAAATATCAAAAAACTCCTCGGCCGCGTCCCGATCTTCGGCATCTGCCTCGGCCATCAACTTTGCGGCCTCGCTCTCGGCGGCAAGACGTTTAAGCTGAAATTCGGTCATCACGGCTCGAATCATCCGGTGAAGAATCTGCGCACGCAAAAAGTGGAAATCACTGCCCAGAACCATGGCTTCTGCGTGGATCCGGAATCTCTTCCCTCAAGTGACGTCGAGGTCACTCACGTGAACCTCAACGACCACACCAACGAAGGCATGCGCCACCGATCGCTGCCGCTCTTCAGCGTCCAGTATCATCCCGAGGCGTCACCGGGCCCGCACGACGCCCGCTACCTTTTCGACGATTTCATCGCTCTGATGAAGGAAACCGCGCGATGAGGTCGTTCACTTAGCCCATGCCTAAACGCACAGACATCAAGAAAATTCTGATCATCGGCTCCGGCCCAATCGTCATCGGCCAGGCGTGCGAGTTCGACTACTCCGGCACGCAAGCGTGCAAAGCCCTGCGCTCCGAGGGCTACGAAGTCATCCTCGTCAATTCCAATCCAGCGACGATCATGACCGACCCCGAAATCGCGGACCGCACCTACATCGAGCCGCTCGCCAAGGAATATCTCGAGGCCATCATCGCCGCGGAGCGGCCCGATGCGCTGCTCCCAACCGTCGGCGGGCAGACTGGACTCAATCTCGCCGTCGAGCTTGCCGAAGCCGGCATCCTCGAGAAATACGGCGTCAAGCTCATCGGTGCCCAGCTTCGTGCCATAAAAATCGCAGAGGATCGCCTTCTCTTCAAAGATGCCTGCCGCCGCATCGGCCTCGAAGTTCCCGCGTCCGCCGTCGTCAACGAGATTCCCGAAGCCATCAAGCTCGCCGACGAGCTCGGCTATCCCGTGGTCATTCGCCCGTCGTTCACTCTCGGCGGCACAGGTGGTTCCATCGCCTACAACCGCGAAGAATTTGCGGATTCCATCTCCCGCGCCCTCGACGCGAGCCCGGTCCATCAGGCGCTGATAGAAGAATCCGTGATCGGATGGAAAGAATTCGAGCTCGAGGTGATGCGCGATCATCGCGACAACTTCGTCGTCATCTGCTCGATCGAGAATGTGGACCCCATGGGCATCCACACCGGCGACTCGATCACCGTCGCTCCCGCGCAAACGCTCACCGACAAGGAATATCAGCGTATGCGCGACGCGGCTGCGGCGATCATTCGCGAAGTCGGCGTCGAAACGGGCGGTTCGAACATCCAGTTCGGCATTGATCCCGAAACCGGGCGCATGGTCGTGATCGAAATGAACCCGCGCGTCTCGCGCAGCTCTGCACTCGCCAGCAAAGCCACCGGCTTTCCGATCGCGAAAATCGCCGCCAAGCTGGCCGTCGGCATGACGCTCGACGAAATTCCCAACGACATCACCCGCAAGACTCCTTCGTGCTTCGAACCGAGCATTGATTACGTCGTCGCCAAAATTCCCAAGTTCCAGTTCGAGAAATTTCCCGGCAGCGAAACCACGCTCACCACCCAGATGAAGTCCGTCGGCGAAGTGATGGCCATCGGCCGCACGTTTCAGGAATCGTTGTGCAAGGCCATCCGTTCGCTCGAACCGAGCACCGCCTGGCGCGCCCCGGCCGAGGTCACCACCGCGCTGCTGCGCGAGAAGCTCCATGTCCCCGGTCCCGACCGCATTCACTGGCTCTTCGAGGCCCTCGAGCGCGGCATGTCGCGCGACGAAGTCTGCTCCCTCACCAAGATTGACCCGTGGTTCATCCGCCAGATGGAGGACATGGTCGCGCTCGACCGCCGCGTAGCCGCGAGTTCGCTCCGCGGTATTTCACTTGAGCTGCTTCTTGAATCGAAGCGCTCCGGAGCCAGCGACGAAGAGCTGGCCAAATTGTGGAACGTGAAATCCGCATCCGTGCGCGCCCGCCGTCACGAGCTCGGCGTGGTCCCGGTTTACAAGCGTGTGGATACTTGCGCCGCGGAATTCGAATCCTTTACCCCGTACCTCTATTCGACGTATGAAGAAGAAGACGAATCCGGCGCTGTGGACCGCCCCAAAGTCGTCATCCTCGGCAGCGGCCCCAGCCGTATCGGGCAGGGAATTGAATTCGATTATTGCTGTTGCCATGCCGCTCTTGCGCTCAAGGAAGACGGTTACGAGACCGTCATGATCAATTGCAATCCGGAAACAGTCTCGACCGATTACGACACCTCCGACCGCCTCTATTTCGAGCCGCTTACTCTTGAAGACGTGCTCGCCGTCCTCGAACGCGAAAAACCTCAGGGAGTGATTGTGCAATTCGGCGGACAGACTCCCTTGAATCTCGCGCTTGAGCTGAAGCGCAACCACGCGAAAATTATCGGCACGGACCCGGAATCAATTGACCTCGCGGAAGATCGCCGCCGTTTCGGCGCATTGCTTGCGGAGCTGAATATTCCGCAGCCGCGCGGAGGCACGGCGCTCGCGCCGCAGGAAGCTGTCGCCACCGCCGCCGAAATCGGCCTGCCGGTTCTCGTCCGGCCCAGTTATGTTCTCGGCGGGCGCTCCATGGTGATTGCGTACGATCTGAAAACCGTCGAGGAATACGTTACGCAGGCATCGCAGATCGGCTCGCTCACCGATCCTAAGCGCCCGATCTTGATCGACCAGTTTCTCGAGGACGCCACCGAAGTGGACGTCGACGCTCTCGCTGACGGTGAAGATGTCGTCATCGGCGGCATCATGGAACACATTGAGGAAGCCGGCATCCACTCCGGCGATTCCTCCTGCGTTTTGCCTTCTGTCACGCTCAAGCCCGAAGTGCTCGCACACATTCGCGATTACACCGTCCGCCTTGCCCGCGCGCTTCACGTCGTGGGCTTGATGAACGTGCAATATGCCATCCAGCACGACACGGTGTACGTCCTCGAAGTGAATCCGCGCGCCTCGCGCACCATTCCGTACGTCAGCAAAGCTACCGGCGTACCGCTCGCAAAAGTTGCCGCTCGCCTGATGACCGGCCGCAAGCTCAAGGACCTGAATCTCCCCGTCGTGGACATGAACGGCGTGAAAGAACTCGCGGTTCACGATTTCTACGCCGTGAAGTCGCCCGTCTTCCCGTTCAACAAATTCCGCGGTGTGGACACAATCCTCGGCCCCGAAATGCGTTCCACCGGCGAAGTTATGGGAATCTCTTCAACATTTGGCCTCGCCTTCGCCAAGGCTCAACTCGCCGCCGGCCAGCGCCTGCCGCAATCCGGCGTCGTTTTTATCAGCGTGAACGACCATGACAAGCGCCACGTCGCGGCGATCGCAAAAGATCTCGCCGCTGTCGGACTGAAAATCATCGCCACACGCGGCACGGCCGCTGCCCTCATCCGCGCTGGCGTCGAAATCGATGCGGTCTACAAAGTAAATGAAGGCCGTCCGAATATCGTGGACCTGATCAAAACCGGCAAAGTGAATCTCGTCATCAATACGCCGCTCGGCCGCGAGTCTTTCTACGACGAAAAATCCATTCGCCGCGCCGCCGTTCGTTACAACGTTCCTTGCATCACCACGCTTTCCGCAGCCAGCGCCGCCGCTCGCGGAATTCGCGCCATGGCAGGCCACGCACCCGATGTCGCCGCGCTCCAGGATCTGCATCGCCGCAAATCCACAGCCGCAGCCGCCGACCATTCGTAGCGTCTGTCTGTTCGCGGAATCCTTCGCTGCCCCGAATCATCTAATTTGTTCAGTGCTGAAATCGGATTCCAACTTCGCAAAACCTGCGGCCCACCGCTGTTGCCGCTGTCTGGAGGCGCGTGTATCATGACTGCCTCCATGGAGTCTCACTGTATTCCATTCCGCGAAATCCCTCACACAACCAAGCTTTTCTCCTCCTTTCTTGAAGATTTCGCGCGCGTCTCGAGCTTCTACTCGCATCCTCCAACCGCCTCAGGTATTGACGCCGCCGCGCGCGAAGTTCGTCTCGATTCCGCGATGCGCTGCAGCGTAGTGGAAGTCCTGCGCGAACAAAACCAGCGCTTCTCCGCGGACAGAAAGCTCGACCCGTCCACAGCGCGCAATCTCGACCGCCTCGCGGCGGCCGCCGTTGCAATTGTGACCGGCCAGCAAGTCGGCCTTTTCTCCGGTCCCGCGTACACCTTTTACAAAGCGCTCTCGGCCGTCCGCTGCGCTGAAGAAACGACCACCCGTGGTATCGCCGCCGTCCCGATTTTCTGGCTCGCCACGCAAGATCACGACATCGCCGAGGTCAATCATTCGTTCTGGAACACGCGCAACGGCCTCGCCCGTTATGACTTGCCCGCGAAGGATGCGGACGCAGGCCGGTACGTCGGCGAAATGATTCTCGGAGACGAGATCGAGCCGCTTGTAGCGACCGCTGCGCAGACGCTCGAAGGTCCATACGCCGAGGATGTTGCTCGCGCGCTTCGCGAATCCTACACGCGCGGTGAAACCTACGGCTCGGCGTTCGGAAAGCTGATGGCGCGGCTTTTCGCGGGGCGGGGAATTATCTTCATTGATCCTCTCGACGTGCGCTTCCATCGCCTTGCCGCCCCGGTTTATTTGCGCGTGCTGGAAGAGACCGATTCCCTCCGCGAAGCGCTGCTCGCGCGTTCCAAGGAACTCGCGACCGTTGGTTTCCACGATCAGGTCAAAGTCACGCGCGAATCGACGCTGCTCTTTTGCAAAGTTGGCGGACGCCGCGAGCCGCTTCGCAGCCGCAGCGGAAAGTTCTTCGCCGGCGACGCGGAATTCACGCGCGATCAGCTCGCCGCCGCGGTCGAGTCCTCGCCGGAATCGTTCAGTCCAGGCGCCCTTCTGCGTCCGGTCGTGCAGGATACGCTTCTCCCTACCGCGGCGTACTTCGGAGGTCCCGCGGAAATCGCCTACATGGCGCAGTCTCAAGTCGTCTATCGCAAAATCCTCGGCCGCATGCCGGCAATTCTTCCGCGCGTCAGTGTCACCATCATTGAACCGCCGATCGCGCGCTTTCTCGCCCATTACGGCCTCGACGTCCGAGATCTTCTTGCTGGGCCGCAGCACCTGCGCGCGAAAATGGAACAGAAGTCGCTCCCTGCCGAGCTTTCCAGCCGTTTCGACAGCAGCGAAGCAGGCATCCGCGCCATGATCAAGGCTTACGAGGAGCCGCTCGGCCGCCTCGACTCCACGCTTTTGGAAGCCTTGCATGCCTCAGAGCGCAAGATGCTCCATCAGATCGAGCAGCTAAGAGGAAAAGTGGCCCGCGCTGAAAATTTCCGCTCCGGAATTCTCGACCGTAAGGAACGCATCCTGCTCGATTCGCTCTATCCCAGCGGCGGTTTGCAGGAGCGCACCCTCTGCGCCCTGCCGCTGCTCGCCTCGATCGGCCCCGGCCTCCTCGACGATCTCACCGCCCTCGCCTCAATCGCCGACTCCGCCGACGGCCGCTCCTGCGCCAATCAGCACCACGTCCTTTTTCTGTAGGGGATTCCTTCGGTTTCTCTGTGTTCTCGTTGTTTCTCCGTGGCGTCTGTGTTTCGTCTTTGAGCTTTCAGCCCCTATGCTAAAATGCCGCGAATACTTTGACACTTAGCAAGCGGGAGATCGCACACCATGAAACTCACGCCGGGAAAACTGAAGGGCATGAAAGCCGTATCCAACTCGCGCGACGTGATCGCCGCCGCAGCCATGGATCAACGCGGCTCGCTCAAGAGCGCCATCGCCAAGGAAAAGGGCGTGGACAAGAGCGCCGTCACCACCCTGATGCTCGAGGAGTTTAAAACCGCGGTCACGAAGATTCTCACCCCGCATGCGAGCGCGATCCTTCTCGATCCCGAATACGGACTCCCTGCCGCGGCCGCGCGATCGAAGAACGCCGGCCTACTGCTCGCGTATGAAAACAGCGGTTACGACAACACGCGCCCCGGCCGCCTTCCCGATCTTCTCGACATATGGTCAGTCCTCCGCCTGGTGACCGCGGGCGCCGATTGCATCAAGATTTTGCTCTATTACACGCCGTTCGATCCGCCGCACATAAATGAAATCAAGCATGCCTGGGTCGAACGTATCGGCGGCGAGTGCACCGCCTCGGACGTGCCGTTTTTTCTCGAGCTGGTCGGATACGAAGAGGGCGCGGACGAAAAAGCCATCGCTTACGCGCGCAAGAAACCCGAAATCGTCGCGCTCGGCATGGCGGAATTTTCTAAGCCTCGCTACGGTGTGGACGTTCTCAAGGTCGAGGTCCCTGTGAATATGGCCTACGTCGCCGGTGCCAAAGCCTGCAAGGGTGAATCCGCCTACACGCGCGCCGAGGCCAAGGAACTTTTCCTAAAGGCCGCCACTTCGGCGAAGCTGCCGTTCATCTATCTTTCAGCCGGCGTGAGCAACGACGTCTTCAGCGAGACTCTGGAGCTTGCGGCTGAATCAGGCGTCAAGTTTTCGGGAGTTCTCTGCGGACGCGCCACCTGGAAGAACGCCATTCCGATCTACGCGAAGCAGGGCGTGAAGGCGCTCGAGGACTGGCTCGCGGTTCAGGGCGTGAAGAATATCAACAACGTTAACGATCGCCTGAAAGCCGCCAGCCCCTGGTCCAGCTTCTAGCTCACCCGAAGCCAGAGGACTGTTTTCGTAGGGGCACGGCATGCCGTGCCCGGCGCAGATGCTCGGCGCGATCAAGCCATCCGGCTCACCCGCTCGACTGTCTCGGTTTTATTTCCCGCACTGCGCCTCAACCTGCGTTTGCATGTCCGGGTCAAGAAATACGCCGCGCCGCGACTTTGCTGAGCACACCTGATTCGCGCTCAACCCCAGCGTGCCGCGCAGGTCAGCGCCTTCCAGGCTCGTTCCGGTAAGGTCTGCGCCGTTCAGCACCGTTCCCGTCAATTGCGCTCCGCCCAGATTCGCGCCGTGCAGGTCCGCGTCAATCAGAATTGCGCCTTCCATTTGTGCGCCGCCAAGGTCCGCTCCCTGCAGCTTCGCTGACCAGAGATAAGCGTTCCGCAGGTCGGCGTGGTCCATGTGCGCGCCGTCCAGGTACGATTCGCGCAAATCCGCTTTTTCCAGGTTCGCGCGGGTCATCGTGGCGCCTGACAGCCGAGCCGTGTAAAAACTCGCGCCATCGAGTCGGGCATCCACCAGGATGGCGTCCACCAGCGAGCAGTATGACAAGTTCGCGTAACGCAAATCCGCCCGGCGAAGATCGGCGCCTTCGAGATTCGACCGGTCGAGATTCGCGTGATTCAACTGCGTGTGGTCCATCACGGCAAATCGCATGTTGCTGTGGCCCAGGTCTGCGCTGCGCAGGTCCGCTTCAGACAAAAACGCTCCCTGGAAATCCGATTGCCACAGATGGGAATTCGCGAAGAACGCTCCGTACGCCTGCGCGTAGCGGAATTTCGCATTGTTCGTGCGCAGGCCGTCCACGGACGCGACCCCATCGTCCGAACCGTTCCAGTTCCACGGCCTCCGCGAGAGGGACGCTTCCGTCAGGTCGGCGTATGGATCGTAAGCCAGCCACCAGAATGCATTCGGCGCCCACCTTCGAATATTCGTCGCACCGTACTGCGGGGCGCGTGTGCGGTCGTGGGGCACTCCAGCAATCGTTCCCGCCGAAAGCAGCAGCAGCACGACGCCAAGGACGCCCGCCACCGTAATGGGATTGATCGTTTTGATTTTCAAGATTAGCCGTTGCATCCACTTTTTCTCGAACGCCCACCGTTCTTGCGGCCGTCCCACTTTTGTAGTGGCGTATGCCGCGATCCCGGTGGCAATCACCACCAGCAGCGTATGAAGGATCGTCCCGTGGATTTCCTGTCGCGTCAGGTACCGCGCCCAGAAGAGCAGCAGCGTCGTCGGCACGATCCAGTATGCCGCCAGAAGCGAAACTCCCTTTTCGACCAACCGCGTGGACGATGGATCCGGATTCATCCATCGAAAGTGGGTGCGCAGCAACCCCGTAATCAATCCCGGCCCGCGGTCGCCTAGCGCGTGGCCGTCAGGGAAGATGGCGGGTAGTTCCAGCACTGCGTCCCACAATCGCTGCAGATGAAAATGGAAAAGCACATACAGAATGAAAATCGCCACCGGCACGATCAGATACGACTCCGCTGTCGGCAGCGCAGCCGCGGCAGCGTGCGAGTGCAGGAAGGGAATGATCGCTGAGTCGGTAAGAAGCTGCGCGTCGCGCGTTTTCCAGATCACCAGCCACGAAAGCACGCACGCCGCCGTCATCCCGCAAAAATAGTGAAATGCACTTCGCGACGCTCGCTCGAACGCCCCGACCGCCTCGAATTCCATCAGTTGCGGCGCCAGCAGTGCGTCTCGCAGGTTTGCTCCCGCGAATTGACGTGGCACCAACCCCATCGCTGTTTCCAGCGATGCGCCCTCCAGATTTGCGCCCTCCAGGTTCGCGCCCACCAGGCAGGATTCTTCAAGGTCCGCCCGCACCAGGCACGCGTCGCGCAGGTCCGCGAGTAGCAAATCCGATGCCCGCAAATTCGCGTCGTGAAGATCGGCAAGCCGCAGGTTGACGCTGATAAGGTCGGACGCTTCCAGCTCAGCGGTTGAAAGATCCGCGCGCTGGCCGGTCAACCCGTGCGATTCCACCCATTCGCGATGGCTCGCGAGTTTTTCGTCAAAGGCCCAATCCTTGTAAAGCCTGTGCGGAGCTTCCAGCGGAGCCGCGTCCGTTGCAAGGTTTTCTTCCGGCTTGTCGGCTGGCGTCGTTCGCGAATCATCTTCCGGAATCTCAGCGCGCTTCTCGTTCGCCTGCACTCGACTGGGTGCCTCTGCGGGCGCTGTGTACGGACTTTCGTACGGCCACTCCGTTCCGCGGGAGCCCAGCCTTCCGGTTCCTTGCCGATCGTGAACGGAGGTCTCTACCGAAGTCTTCTCGACGTGGACATCGTGCCGCGTTTCCGCCCCGAATGCCGCGCGGTCGTCAACTCCAACCGGTTCGCAAGCCGCGGTGGAAGCCGGGACACTTTCTGCAGAGATAGATTCGGCGGAGGCGATGCTCAAGACTTCAACCAGCGCCTCGGAGGAAACCTCGCTGAACGCCTCTATGGATTCTTCTTCGTGCACCGCTCCCGGAATTTCTTCGCGGGCCTCTGCCGCAACATCTGCCGTCGCCTCCGCAGAAGCTTCCTCGGACGGAAATAATCTTTCGAAATCGTCCGCTGCCGAAGGCAGCGCCTCCGCCGGAATCGGAGCTCCTGGCGTACCCATCGCACGTGCAAATTCCGGCGCATCGGGCTTGACAGTCTCTTGCGGCGCAGCCTCTCCGGCCAGTTCGCGAGCCACCTCGGTCTTCGCCTCCGCGCCCAGATCAGGCGCCGGTTCAGCCACCGCTTCCGTGCGTGCTTCGATCGCGGAGTCCTGCTCGGTGGGGAACTGCCTCTCAGGCGTGGTCGCCGGTGCGCGCTTGAACGTCAGCAACCGCGCAAATATGCCTCGCCGTTTCGGCGGAGCATTCGTCGCCGATTCCTCGGCTTTCATCTCCGAGATTTTCTTCGTTTGCGCAGCTTCGACGACGGCCGTCTTATCGGCAGCCGGTGCCTCGGCGAAAAGTTCTGCCAGTGCGTCCGCCGCCGGAGGCAGCTTGCTCGCCGGTATCAATCCGTCCGGCGATTCCCGCAAAACACTTTGTGTCAGAATGGGCGCATCCTGCGCCGTCTCGCCTGAAGATTCCTGCGATGTCGTTCGTTCGGGTGCCGTTTCTTGCGGGGCTTCTTTGACAGTTTTCGGGCGTTCTTCTTCCTCGTCGCCCACAAACAGACGTTGGAACAGTGGCGCCATCGTGAGTCCCTCTTGCCCTCGAAAAACCTGAAGAAGCTCCCCGGCAGCTCGGCCAACGCGACCGCCCCCCGGCCACGTAGCCTGCATACGGAAAGAAGCGAAAGGCCTCCCCTTCGCGAACTCCTACACCTAAAGTCTACCCTCCGCCAGCATATCGCGGACATCCGTCGCATACCCCCTGTCCAGGAGTGCAACAGCCGTACAGCTGGCCGCAAGGTGGGGTCTCGCCTGCTGAATCCGTATCGCGGGTTTTGACTTTGTAGGGGCACGACACGCCGTGCCCGGCAAACATCCTTCGCAAAACTTCGCCAATCGCTATCCGTCCGCGCCAGCCCCGCACATGTGGAGTGCGGCGGCTTGCCGCCGCGGTTTGCCGCACGGGCTTGCCCCTGCGCGCTCCAACCACGCCCTTGACGGCCGGCGCTACAAAATCACCTCTGCCATTTCGTCCGATCCGCGCATCCTCGCCCGGCTCACGTCCATCTCCCCTGTGGAGCGCACCCGCTCCTTTGTGATATGAAGGGTCCCGCATCGCCCCGGTTCACCGCGGACCGGCTCGAGAGGAGCAGTCAGAAATGCCCTTGGTGCTTCCACCAAACGTATCCGAAAAACAATTCCAGAAAGCCCTCGACGCTTTCGCCGGCGTCGTCGGCCGCCAGTGGGTCCTCGCCACTGAAGAAGACCGCTACACCTACATGGACATCTACGCCCCCGGCGACGCCGACAAGCACACGCCCAGCGCCGCCGTCGGCCCGCAATCCGCCGAAGAAGTCCAGGCCATCGTTCGCCTCGCCAACGAATACAAGATTCCTCTCTGGCCCATCTCACGCGGAAAAAATCTCGGCTACGGCGCCGCCGCGCCCAACATGTCCGGCACCGTTGTCCTCGATCTCGGCCGCATGAAACGCATCATCGAGGTCAACGAGCGCTACGGCTATTGCCTCATCGAGCCCGGCGTCGGCTTCTTTGATCTCTTCGCGTATATCCAGGAAAATAAAATTCCTCTCTGGATGTCCGTTCCGGCGAACGCCTGGGGCAGCGTCGTCGGCAATGCCCTCGAGCGCGGTTATGGCTACACGCCCTACGGCGAAAACACGAAAAACATTTGCGGGATGGAAATCGTCCTGCCCAATGGTGAAATGATCCGCACCGGAACCGGCGCCATGACCAACAGTCCCAACTGGCATCTGTTCAAGTACGGCTTTGGTCCCTCGTGGGATCAGGTCTTCGTCCAATCAAATTATGGCGTAGTCACCAAAATGGGCATGTGGCTGATGCCGGAACCGGAAGCCACGCTGGGTCTCAACATGCAGCTGCCCGAGCCGGACGACATCGGCTGGGCCATAGACGCCCTCCAGCCCCTGCGATTGAACGGCGTCCTCCAGCAAAACCCCAGCATCGGAAATTCCCTCCGCGTCGTAGCCACGCGGTCTCCGCGCAGCCAGTGGTACGACGGCGATGGCGCTCTACCCGACGACGTTCTGCGCTCCATTCTCAACAAATGGAATCTCGGCTGGTGGGGAGTCAACCTCAGGCTGTTTGGCTACGACGAAGTCAACGAAGCCAACGCCAAATTGATTAAGGCCGCCTTCGCGAAACACACCAAGCAGGAATTCGAAGTCGTAAAGTGGCATCGCGGCGATCCCATCGAAAATTCCGGCGCTGGCGTTCCCACCACCAACCCGCTTCAGATCATCAACTGGCGCGGCGGTCGCGGCGGCCATCTGGGATTCTCGCCTGTGTTGCCGGCCGGCGGCGAACACGTCCTTAAGCAGTTCCACAGCACCAAGAAACGCTACGAAGAAATCGGCGTGGACTACTACGGCTCCTTCACCCTGTTCGATCGCTACGCCATCAACGTCAACATGATGGTCTACGACCGCGACGACACAGCCATGACCACCAAAGTCCGCAATCTTTTCACAGTCCTCGTCGCCGACGCAGCCAAAGAGGGCTACAGCGAATACCGCACCCACATTTCCTTCATGGACGATGTCGCGCTCAGCTTCGACTACAACAATCACGCGCTCCTTCGCTTCAACGAAACCATCAAAGATGCGCTCGATCCCAACGGAATCCTCGCCCCCGGCAAACAAGGCATCTGGCCCAAAGCGTTTCGCGGGAGCCGCGCATGAGGACGAGACCGCGCCTCCGTTCGCTCGCGCCTTATACCAGTTTCGCCGTGCTCATGGCCGCCATGATCGCCATTGGAATGGGCCATCCACGCGCCGCGCAAACGAAACCCTCCGCCGATTCTGCGCAAAGCTACGCCGAAGGTGAAAAGCTCTTCCGCGCCCGCTGCGGCTATTGCCACCTCGCCGGAGGCACCGGCACGATTATGCTCGGCCGCCGTCTCGGCAACGACCGCGCCCTGCTCGCGCAGCGCACCGATCTCACCGCCGAATACGTAAAAAAGATCACGCGCGTCGGAATCAACGGCATGCCGCCGCACACGCGCATCGAAGTTCCCGATAGCGAGCTGGACCTGATCGCTGCGTATCTCACTCGGCCTGCTTCCGCTCGCACTCCGACGTCGCCACCACCTCCAACGAATGGAGCCACCCATGAATAGACGCGATTTTCTCAAGGGCGCTGGCGCCGCAGCGATCGTCCCCGCCGCCATTCCGAGCGCGATCTGGGGTTCGAGTCCGGTCGCAACGGCCGCCGCGCCCATTTTTCCGCCGATCTCCGCGGTGGTTTATGACGAGCGCTACGCCGATTGCAAGCTTTTCGCCGACGCTCTCGTCCGCCAGGGAGCCGTCGCGTTCGCCGCTAACGCCGATTCCGCGCAGCTCTGGTACGGTTCCCTTCGCGCGCATCTCGCGCAGCATCCCGGCCGTGTCGCGGGCCTCACAACCTACGCGGATTTCTCGGTGTCGCAAGCTTGCGGCAGGGAACTGAGTCTCGCCACGCTTTACGAAGGCACGCACGACGCTCGCCGCTCGAAAATAAATTTGACCCATCGCGTTCGCGCTGCACACGGCGCCCGCGAAATCGCTGCCGCTATGCCCGGCGCAGACGCACCCTGGGCCGAGTCTCTCGCAAACGCACTTCGCCACTTGCCGTCAACGCGCGACGCCGCCCTTCGAAACGCAGCCACGGCAACAACTCCGCGCTCACCCGGTCATCCGGGCTATCTAGCCTCCTGGCTCCTCGACCCCGGCAGTCGGGTTTTGTAGGGGCACAGCATGCTGTGCCCGGCACAAATCCTTGGCGCGACGACTCCCTTTCGCCTTAGGTTGCTGTTCGTAGGGGCGTAGCACCGCTACGCCCGGCGAACATGCTTGGCTTCGGTTCCCATTTGGCGACCCCGCGATTCGCGTCCGGTTTTTCTTCGTAGGGGCACGGCATGCCGTGCCCGGCAAAAATGCTTGGCGACTTGCCACCCATCTGCCAACGCTGTCATATTGAGCGCGACCAACGTGACAACCTCATCGCCCGTCCCAAGCCCGCCCTTCGACTCCCTCTGGAAACTCGGCGGCCTCACGCCGTTTCGCCTGACTTACAGAGTCCTTCGCGCTATCGCGCAGGACGAACTATTCGCCCGCGCTTCCGGCCTCGCCTTCGATTTCGTTCTCGCGCTGTTCCCGCTGATGGTCTTCATGCTGGCCCTGTTCGGTCTGTTCGAATCCCATGGCTCCCAACTTCTCAGCAGTATGCTCTCGTACTTCGCTGACTTTCTTCCCTCGGCGGCATCGCAGCTCTTCAATGGAATCGTGGACGAGCTGGCGAAAAACAGCGACGGTGGAAAAATCACCTTCGGCATCGTCGCGGGCCTTTGGTTTGCATCCGGCGGCATGAGCTCGATGATTTCCACCCTCAACGCGGTTTTTCGAGTCCGCGAAGCGCGCTCTTGGTTCAAAGTTCGTGCGATTGCGCTGGCCCTCACGTTGGCAATTGCGATTCTGCTTCTCTCGGCTCTGCTTCTGGTGTTCGTCGGGAATCAGGTTGTGGACTGGCTGGCAGCCGAATTTTCCTGGAGTTCATTCCTCGCGGTCGCTTGGAAAGACTTCCGCTGGCCCGCCGCCGCGTTCTTCGTCATGATCTCGTTCTCGCTGGTCTATTACGCCGGGCCTAATCTCGCGCAGCATCGCCGGCACTGGGTCACCCCCGGCTCTCTTTTCGGTATGCTGTTGTGGCTGGCGTCGTCGGTGGGCCTGCGCATCTACTTGCATTTTTTCAACACCTACAGCGCCACGTACGGTTCGCTCGGCGCCGTGATGATTCTGTTGGTTTGGCTGTATGTCGGCGGCCTCGCGTTCCTGATCGGCGGCGAGATCAACGCCGAAATCGAGCGCGCCGCCGTCGGCGAATAAACGCATTCAGATGCAGCCGGCATTTCGATAAACTGTGCGGCGCTCGCGCCATTCTTGGAGGACGATGAAATGTGGCCCGCGATTCGCAGCATTCTGGCGGTACTGGCGGGAATCGTTGTGTTAACGATCGTGTCATTCGCTATCGAAGCGGTCGCCGGCCCTCTGCTGATGCGCATGTTTCCCACCGCGCTACCCGACGCGGCCGCCCTCAGCGCGAATTTTGCGGCCCGCCTGTTTATGTTGGCCTACACTCTGTTCTCGATCGCCGTCGCCGGGTATGCCACTGCTTGGGTCGCGGGTCGCGCCAAAGTTCTGCATGCCGCGATCATGGGAGCAGTCGAGGTCACGCTCACAGCTTACGTGATGATGGCCGCGCCCTTCCCGGAGGTTCACTCGGCCCCGCGCTGGTGGTGGATCGCCGGAATGATCCTGATGATACCGGCCGCCTGCCTCGGCGGTCTGATTCGCTTGCGAAAGCCAAGTCGCCAACGCACCGTCACGGTTTCGTAGGGGCACGGCATGCCGTGCCCGGCGAACATCCTTGGCGCCGCGCCGCCCATCCGCCGGTGGTTTTTCGTTGTAGGGGCGTAGCACTGCTACGCCCGGCGCAGATGCTTGGCGTGACTCTGCCCATCCGCCTCAGCCCACGCGGAGTGCGGCGGCTTGCCGCCGCTGTTTGCCGTCCCGGCTCGCCGGGACATGCTGCAACACTGGGCTAGAGCGTTGCAACCTCACAGATTGCCGAGCGGGACCTTCTGCGTCGGCGTCACCTTTGCACCGTCCTGCGCGAATTCAAATCGCAAGACCCATTCGCTCGACGCATTCTGGCCATCTACTTTTGCCGGAGTAAACTGCCAATCGCGCGCGGCCTTCATCGCGAGCCCGGCGAAATACTTGCTCGGCCCCGCTGAATCCAAATCCGCGCCCACCACTTTTCCTGACGCATCCACTTGCACGCGCACGCCGACCCGCACCGAGCCTTGAATCGTGTTCAGCGCGCTCTGAGGCACATTCGGCAGCACCTGATGCGCCACCGCGCCCCGCGCGATTCCGCCCGTCGCGCTCTTAACCGCAGATTCCGGCGCCGGCGCCGCGATGACCGGCTGCGCTCCGCTCGCATCCGACCGCTTAGCGCCAATTGTCTCCGCCGACTGCGGCGGCGCGACCAATTTCGCTCTCGGCGGCGCCACCGGCTGCTCCACTGCGGACGCCGCCGGCTCCGGCGATACCTCCGGGCTGCGATGCCACAGTTTCTGACCCGCGAACACCGCCACCAGCGCAACCGCTCCGATCGCAATCGTAGGAAGCGCGAAGCCTCGTCTCGGCGCTGCACTCATCGGCTTCGCCGCAACCACAGGTCTTGCCTGCATTGCGGGTTTCGCGACTTCCGCCATCTTCGGCGCACGCGCAACCGGCTGCGCAACAGCGGGCGGTTCGACGCGCTGCTCTTTCCCAAGCGCGGGCGCGTCAGGATCGAGTCGCGCTCCAATCTGCGCCAGCGTCCATCGCTGCTGCGGATCTCGCCGCAGGCATTGCCGAGCGATATCGCCGAACGGCGCCGGAATCGCTTTCGGCAGCTCCGGCTCCTCCTGTCCCTTCCATTCCCATGTCGGTAGTTGCTGCGTCAGCACTTCGACCAGCGTCACGCCCAGTGACCATACATCTCCTGCCGCGGACGCTCCTCGCGTTCCCGCCTCTGGCGCGTCGTACGCGCTGGGCTGGCCGCGCTCTCCGCGCGTCTCGCGCGCTGTGCTGATCCCATCGCTTGAAATTTTCAGTTCTTCCCCGACGGCCATGATGTTCGCCGGCTTCACATGCCCGTGAACCATCCCTTTGCCGTGAATGTATGAGAGTACCTCGAGCACGGGCCGCAGCATTTCGCGCGATTCCGCCGGGCTCAGCGCCCGCTGCGGAATAATTTGCGACAGGTCCTCATCTGCGAATTCCGTCATCGCGTAGACCATCCGCGCGCCGCCCACCTCGCATCTCCCGGTTCGAAATATGCGCAACAGATGCGGATGCGCCAGATTCGCAACCGCTGCCCACCGCACAAGCTGCGCCTCGGCGTTCTGCGCGTCCGCGGCAATCAGCTTGATCCCGGCTTTTTGCCCGTCGTATTCGGTCAGGAAAACAGGGCCGCGCTCCGACCCGCCGAGATACTGGCGCAGGCGGAATTTCCCGTCGGCCATCTGGCCTTCCCAATTTTTCCACGCCTCGATCATTATGTTGGCTCGTCTGTCCGCGCGCGTGTCAGCTTGTAACACGATGCCTCCCGCGAATCTGCAATTTGGTGCAACGATTTGAAGCGGCGCCAGGCTGGGGCATTCGCCGGCCGCAAACACGAGGTCCTGCCGGATGCCAGAGTTGCACCCGAAAAGGCTCAGGCAACATAGTCGTCCTTTTCACGTGGAAAAGTAAAATGGAGCTTGCCCAAAAGCACAAGCCGCCCTGGGACGCCGGTCGCGCCGCCGCCCAGCTGTCATTCTGAGCGGAGTGACCGGACGTTTTCTTCGTCCCGCTCCTGCGGGACGTCCGGTCACGCAGCCGAAGAATCTCTCTTCGTGTGAGTGCATCGCCCATCGGTCGCTCGAAGGGAGATTCTTCGACATCTCTCGCGCCTGCGTAAGACGCGGGAATACGAAATCGCGCGAGACTCCGCTCGGAACGACATCGAAAAGCGAAGCCGGAGAAGGCGCGCCAGGGAACTACGGTTTGCGGCGAAAAACCGACTCGTCCTTCAGCATTTCGTTGTACCGCACCAGGTCGTCGTTGTTTTCCACGCATTCATATTCCTGCAGCCGCGTTCCCGGACGCAGCATGATCGTCCCGTGCCGTGTCCACGGCCCGGTAAACACCACGGGGTCCGTTACCGTGTCTTCGTAGAGAATCGTGTTCATGTCCACGCGCGTGAATTTCTCCACCACGTGCAGTTTTTCGCTGTGAATCGTTCCCACGCCCGAGAGCCACGTCTTGTCGTTGAATCCAGTGACGTCCACGACCAGCGTGTCGCCGTCCCAGTGCCCGACGGAATCTCCCATGTAACTCGGATCGAGGTCGTCCGGATGTTTCGCGTCAATCGGGATCAGCCGAAATTCGTGGAACACCTCGAATAGCATCACTACCATTTTCGGCGTCTGCACAATCTGCATCGGAAACAATCCCATCAGCGTTGTTCGCGGAACTCCGGGCGGCAGGCAGCGCACCATGGGCTCATCCACGCCCCGCCGCGCGTACGATTCGTCCACTTTTTTCTGCGCCCAATCCTGATAAGGAGGCGGCGGTTGCTTGTCTTTGATCGCAAACGGCGTGATCGGCACGTTTCCGGGGACAAATCCTCCGTCCACGTTCGCCTCTTCCCACGTTCCGATGCGATTACTTCCGCCCTGCCAGACCCCGGTCATGTCCGGATGTCCGTCCTCGGCGCGCGGAATCTTCGCGCTCGGATCATCTTTTATCTGCTGCGCCTCAGTCTTCGCTGAAAATACGACCGCGCCCGAAAAAGCAATTAGCGCCGCCAGAGTTGCAGCAAGAGCCGCGAGTGCGATCGCGTTCGTCAATTTTTCAATTTGCATCGTGCTCGCTTTCGAGTGCTTTGTAGGTCGCGGCTTCAGCCGCGACATAAGCGTTCCCAATAATGCCGCGGGCTTTAGCCCCTGAAGCTCCGCCCTCAATTCTTCGGCGCAGGCGGCGCGATCGGCGCATCGGGCGGCGACTGTCCCGACGGCGTCGGATTCGCGCCTGGCGCACTGCCGCCGTCACCCGTTCCCGGCGGCGGACCGAAATAGAATTTCCGCCCATCCTTAAGAGTGACTTCGCGCGAATGCCCCCACGGCCCGCCGACGCGCGATTGCCACCCGGTCATCGTGATCTCGTCGCCCACCTTCACCGTGACGTCGCGCCGCCATCCCGATCTGTAAAGCACGCTCGGCGGAAAGCCTTCCATCTTCCAATTGGTAACTTTGCCGTCCTTGTCCTTCACGTCTATATAGATGAAGCAGTGCGGATTGGTCCACTCGATGCTCGTGATCGTGCCCGTCAGCGAGATCGGCTTGTTCGCGTCGTATTCCACGCCAAACGAATGATGCGCCCGCGCCGGCGCGCTCGCGCCCAGCCCCAGCACAATCACCCCAAAGCAAACTGCAAGAGCCCTGAATTTCATTACGCGTTCCCCCAATTTCGCCTCAGCATATCCGCGCGTGCAATCGAGGTCAAGCGCGCTCGGCCGAGCGTGTTTTGTTCTCGTAGGGGCACAGCATGCTGTGCCCGGCGCTCATGCTTGGCGTGATGTCGCCATTCATTTCGCGTCCGGCTGGCTTTCTTGGGTTGGTTTTTCCCGCCGTGGACATGCGCCCCGCAACGCGCTACCGTCGGATGCGCACTTCGGAGGAATTCATGCCCTACAATTCGCATCAGAGAGCCGCTGAGCTGCACGAAATGGCCGCGCACGCCCATCGCGTCGCCGCGACGAATCACGGCAAGGAAGATCATCAGTCCGGACACGAGCACGCCCGCCAGGCAATGGAACACGCCGCAGCAGCCTTCCGCCAATCTCAGGAAGCGCTCGAAAAATCCGCCATGTTTGCAGGGAAGGACGCGAAGAAAACCTGACGCTCCGCTGCTGGCCGCGTTACTTCTTGGAGAGTTCAGCCTCGAACCGGCTTTCGACTTCGTGACGGCTCAGCGGATCCGTCACCTCGTCCACCACGATCGAATACACGACTTCGTTCTTTTCGATCTGCGCGGTGATAAATGAGCCTACGCCAGGCAGCGTCTGGTTGGTGAATTTCACTCTTCTGCCGTCTTCGAGTGTTTTAACCCAATCCTCGTTAGGCATGTTCGTTTTCATTCGCGCGTTGTTGGTATTCCGCGCAGGGCGCTCTGTCGCAGAGTACCAAGCGGCTGCGGGCCGCGCGCGTTTGCGGCACTTTTTCCCCGCCGCGGCGATGATCGCGACTTCATTCCGAGTGGACGTCGCCATGCGCGGCCCCGCCATTTCCTTTGTCACGCGCGCGAGGACGGCTTTATTCGACTCCCGCTTGGCGGTCTTGTTGCGCATACCCGGAGGATGGTCGCCTCTCCGCACGAATACTGTCTCTTTCTGGACACCTACCGCTATCGCCCACTCGCGCCGCCGTTCGCGGTATTCACACCCCCTCCACAATCCGAAAATCGCGCTTCGCCGCGCTGCCGAGCACCTTCAACGCCGCCTGGTAGGCAGCGCTCTCGTACGTGGCAATCGCTTTCTCCACGCTCTCGAACTCGATCACGACGGTCCTCTGATCCGCCTTTCCCGCCTCATGCGCTTTCGCAGGCTTGCCCGCAGCCAGCGAACGTCCCCCACCCGCTTCAACAGCCGGCTTTGCGGCCTTCGCATAGTTGGGTATTACGGACTCATCCGAAACCGATTGGTAGCACACGACCCAGTAGCCCTTCTTCGCCATTGATCTCTCCCATTCCGCGATTTTCCATCTCGATTTTCCCGCGAAGCAACAATTTACCCGTGACCGCATCCGCGCGCAATCTTCGCAGCCTCGCCTTTGCAGGGGCACGGTATATCGTGCCCGGCCAAGTTTCTTGGCGCGCGATGCAACTCTCGGCCCCGTGCCTTACTCTGCGCCCGCTGCGCTCAACGGACTGCCTCGCGCTCCTGCATGAAGGCCGCGAATACCTGGTTGAGTTCGTCCGACACGATCTGCGGGAAATGGTGCCCCGCCTGGATCACTGCACGCCGGCCACCAGCCGCAGCGGCAACGGCGTCGGAACTGGCCTCGAACGCGGGGTTCCAGCCGCCGGTGATAACTAGCAGCGGAATGCCCGCCTGCTTGATTACGCCGAGTTCGCGAGTGAGCACTTCCTTGTTCGAGATGCGGACGCGACCGAGCGACTTTCCCAATCGTGCCAGCTGCGCCTTGTCGCCAGTGCCGCGCACTTCCGGCGGGATTCCGAGCAGCTTGAGCATCCGCCTGGCCCTACCGGCGTTTGAGAACGAGAAGATCATCGCCCGCATGATCGCGAACAGCTGGCGACGCACTGCTGGATTGCTCGCGGCGAACTGCAACATCGCGGGCTCGATCAGCGTAAGCGACTTCACGGCTTCGGGCCGCCTTGCCGCCGCAGACAGCGCTACGCAGCCGCCGAACGAATGCCCGAGCAAGTGCGCGCCGTCGCCGAGCAGATCGGCGACCCACACGCCGTCCGCTTCGGCGTCGTCGGGGCGACCTGGGTCGGGACTTTTCCCGTGCCCGGGCCTGTCCGGCACAATCAGTTGCCAGCCGCGCTCGGCAAGCACCCTCTGATTCGAGAAGTTGGTTTCGCCTCCAACGGCCGTGCCCTGCGCGCCGCCGTGGACGAGTACAACTCGCGGACCCGAATCACCCCAGTGCGTGACGTGAATGGGCGTCGCGCCGCTCATTCGGTATTGGTCCGATCTATCGGGCATTGATGCGCCGGAAAGAGGAAAACAATCTCCAGACTCCCCGGTAGAGTCCGGTATTTACGATGCGATCTCGGATGCCACGATCAGCCCTATGACCACGGCAGATTTGAATGACTTCATCACCAGTCACGTCTCATACTCCGCAGTGCGAGATGCGTTCCGGAAACGCTGGCTTGACAACAGTTCAGCGGCATTATACACGTGGCGCTCCAATCGGATTGGGCGCACGGAGGAAAACCAATTAACCTGCCGCCGGGAGTGAATGCCAAAGATTTCAGCGACGCCCTCAAGCACTTCGAGGAGCTAGTCGGCAAAGAGTGGGTGTTCACCTCCGACGAGGACTTGGCGCTCTATCGCGATGCATATTCTCCGCTCTGGGGCGAAGCGGAAGACAGCGTTCCGTCGGCTGCGGTGGCTCCTGACACAGTCGAGCAGGTTCAAGGGATCGTCCGGATCGCGAACCAGCTCTCCGTCCCTCTCTACACGATCTCAACCGGCCGCAACCTCGCGTACGGCGGCTCTGCGCCCGTTCTTTCTGGCAGTGTTGTTCTCGATCTCAAACGCATGAACCGCGTCCTCGAGGTCAGCGAAAAGAACGCCTTCGCTCTGGTAGAGCCCGGCGTCAGTTACTTCGACCTCTACCGCTATATCCGTGACAAGGGGCTGAAGCTCTGGATTGACTGCCCCGAGCCGGGGTGGGGTAGCCTGGTGGGCAACGCGGTTGACCGCGGCGCCGGCAGTACACCGTTGCCCTATCGCGACCACTACGACGCGCACTGCGGGATGGAAGTCGTCCTGGCCAACGGCGAAGTAGTGCGCACCGGCATGGGGGCTTTGCCGACCGCCCAGACCTGGCAGCAGTTCAAGTATGGAACCGGGCCATTTATGGACGGGATCTTCTCCCAATCGAACTTCGGCGTTGTCACCAAAATGGGATTCTGGCTGTACCCGGAGCCGGAGGCGTGCCTGATCGGCCGCGCCCGCGTTCCACATCACGACGACATCATTCCCTTCGTTGATGTCCTGGCGAACTTAATGTACGCCGGGCTGATCAACACCCATTTCGCGATCAGAAGCCCGGTATTCAATGGTCCTCCCGACGCGGAAAAAACCGCCTTGGAGACCAAAGACGACGGCGGCAGTCCCGGCGAATGGAACCGCTACGCGACTTCAAAGAGCCTTCAGTTCTGGCAAACGGATCTGCACTTCTACGGCCCCGCAAAAGTAGCGGCGGCGCAGTGGGAGCACGTGAAAGAGCGTCTCTCGGCGATCGGCGGCGCGAGCTTTGAAGATGGACCGGTCTACCGCTTTCCGATGACCGACGCGGAGCTCGCGAATGTCGCGGAACGAGGCGCACTCGGCTTTCCGAGCCTGGCTGTCTTCTCCAGCCTTCGCTTCCTGCAGGCGGACGCTCCCGTCACCGGCCACCTGGACATTTCTCCAATCATTCCGGTCTCTGGCGAAGCCATTCTCGAGGCGCGCAAAGTTTTCGCCCGCACCTTCCGGGAGATGGGCATCGTGCCGCAAAACGGTTACGCAGAGACATTCCACTGGCGCTCGTTCATCGTGTTCCACGGCTTGCCGGTCACTCACGATCCCAAGGTGAATGCCAAGACGCGCGCGGCTTACCTACGCATGGTGGAGGTGGCCGCCGAGCATGGCTGGGGATTCTACCGCACGCACATCGCCTTCATGGACAAGGTCGTGGACACCTATTCCTACAACCACCACTCCCTCCGCCGCCTGCAGGAATCTGTAAAGGATGCCCTCGATCCGAATGGTATTTTGTCCGCCGGCCGCTATGGCATCTGGCCGAAGCACCTCAGGCAAACGAAGTCATAAGGTGGACTAAAGCATCTACTTCCGTCTTGGTCGGATTGCCCCAGATGATCAGTCGCCTTCCCGCCGCCTCAAGTGCCGGAGGCACGGCAGAAGCTAGCCCCCCAGCCCGGCAGGCTGGCAACAGCTCCCGCCTTCGTAGCGGCCGCGTCGCATTTTAGGCGGGCGTCTCGTCTCTGATCCTCGCCGTGCTGTTCCAATTCGTAGGGGCACGGCATGCCGTGCCCGGCAAACGTGCTTGGCGCGATGCAACCCATCCGTCTCGTATCTTGCTCCGCGCACTTTACGTCTCTGCGGTGAGTCTTTTGCTCCCGACTTTGCTGCGCGGTCCCTACACCCCTTCCACAATCCGAACATCCCGCTTCACCTTGCCTTCAATCACCTTCAACGCCGCCTGATATCCGGCGCTCTCATACGTCGCAATCGCTTTCTCGACGCTCTCAAACTCGACCACAATCGCCGGCTCGTTCACGCCCGCCTCGTGCACCTTCGCCGGATTGCCCCTGATAATCAGCCGCCCTCCGGCCCCTTCAATCACTGGCCTCGCGAGCCTCGCATACTCCGCCATCACCGCTCCGTCTGCACTCGACACGTGCAAAACAATCCAGTATCCTTTCTTCGCCATTGATTTCTCTGATCCCCTGAAATTTCCGGAACAGTCTAGAACAGGACGAGAATGAGAGGCTCAGTCCGACTAACATGCTAACCGGACCCGCGGGCACCAGTAGCCTCTTGTCCGAGAATCCGACTAATCAGGAGTTCGGACCTTCACGTACGCCAGAGGATCACTCTTCCACTGCCTTAGGAGTTGTCTGACGCGGTAGACGACCCTATTGGCCGTCGCTACAACCTGACTTCGTCGTATCCAGAGTTATATCCGTTTCCTTAAATAACTTGATCGCGTCATCGGAGTCCGGCGCAGCGAAAACGAACACGAAGGCATAAGCATCACAGGCTTTCACAAGAACTATCTCGTAGTGACCCGTTCTACGGAACTCAGCCCTGGCGAATCTCATACCGCTGAGCTGGCTCGCGGTTGAGTCTGTGACTAATTCGAGACCCATGCTCGTCTGCGCCTGCACCACCCGCCGGACGTATGCTTGCGTCGAACGTCGATCCTCCGGGTAGTATCCGAGATCGTCGGCATAAAAGACCGCTGCCTCGGTAGAAGCAGGCACATCGTGTCCGTTCGATGCAGCGACCGTCACAAGCATCGGAACGCTACCTGGAATTCCTTTCATTTCTGGAGTGCCAAATCGCAGACCAGGAGCAGCGCTCAGTTCGAGACCCAGAGAGTCGTTCTTGTAGCGATTGCTCTCAACCGTTCCTGCGACGGGCGGCGTTTTGGATAGGGGTTTCTTTGTGGTTTGCGCCGTGCTCGAACTAGGGGAGGCACTAAAGACAACCAGTACAAGCGCAAGCGTATAGAGAGGTAAACGAGTCATCCGTGCCAAACGGATTCTCCGACTGTCCTGGAGAGTCTACATCAGAAATTCTCGGCCAACATGCCTGATTAACGCCGCCAGTTCAGACGGTCGGCGCAACAGCCTCTAATCAGTGCTTCCGATCGTACCTCTCAGAAAAGACTGACCTTCTGGGCGACTCGCAATTAGACCTAATCAGGACGGGGTTTTCTCTGAATCGACACCCAAGAACGGATTGAGCCTCTTAAACTCGGCCAAATGCGCTTCGAACTCGTGATGCATCGGCCCCTTGAGACCGCCCGGCTAATCAGGAGTTACGCAGGCCTAGCCAATTCGTTGCGCCGATGGCCGGAGCAGCGTACGATGCGCAAATCGAACGTCCATGTCGAAAAAATCCGTCAGGAGGTGTCCATTGAGAACTTTCGTTTTGCGGATTTTGGTATTTGTGCTGGTGTGTGTCGCGGCAATTCCCTGCCAAGCACAAGATAAGGTGACGATTCTTTATGATGCATTCGGCGAATCGGCGCAGCTGACCAAGGATTGGGGATTTTCCGCTTTGGTCGAGCACGACGGGAAGCGGATTTTGTTCGATACGGGCAATAACGCCGCGATTTTCGAACACAACGTGAAGGCTCTGGGCGTTGACCTGACGAAACTCGATTTTGTGGTGATATCGCACCGGCACACAGACCACACGACGGGGCTGAGATATGTGCTCAGCGTGAATCCGAAGGTTACCGTCTACGTGCCGGCGGACGGAGGGAATGGGTTTGGGGGACCGACGTTTCCGGCGGCATTTTTCCGAGCCGATGACAGTTTACCGGCGAAGATGCGGTATTTCGGGGGAACGGCGCCCAAAGATTTGACCTGGGGCAAGCTGTATGACACGGGGAATTTTGTGTTGGTGAATCAATTGACTGAAGTTTCGCCGGGCATTTTCCTGGTACGAACGGTTTCGCAGAAAACAGGAACTCTGGAGCTTCCGGAGTTGACGCTCGCGATCAAAAGGCCGGATGGACTGCTGCTGGTGGATGGATGCTCGCACTCCGGGATCGAAGCAATTCTGGAAGCGGCAAGCGAGGTGGATCCTCGGACGGAGGTCGTGTTCGGCGGATTACATCTGGTGACGACGCCGTTGTCCGAGATTGACGTGTTGGTGGAGAAATTAAAAACGAAGTGGAAGGTGCAAGAGATTGCACCGGGACATTGCACAGGAGAGCCCGCATTTGCGCGATTGAGGAAGGCATACGGGGAGAACTATCTGTACGCGGGTTTGGGAACGACGGTCGAACTGAAGTAAACGAGACACGCCGGGCGCCCCATCCTTTGGTTTTCGAAGGGTGGAGATTTTTTCCGGTCCTTAGTCTCTCATCTCTCGCCCCTCATCAAAAAGTCCACAGGCGCCACTTGACATTTTCAAATGTCCCCCCTGTTAGCGTGACTAGGGGCACCATTACGCCCCGCGGAGCAGAGACATGAGCAAGCTGGCGCACAATCGGGCGCGAACGCACCGGCAAAATCTGTTTTTCTCGCCGCTAGAAGGACAGTGTTCAGAGCCCGCCATAAAGACGGTCAGCGGAGCTTTACCTTGCTCCCGCTTAGCCGGGGGCCCTCGCCAGTGGCGAGACCGAATAGGCGAACCCAGCGAAATGATGGATAGGCTGACTAATTTCCCCGCAAAGTTTACGTCCCGACGCTTTCAGTCGGGCGCGTCGCAGAGCCGAGCGGCCTTCGCCCGCCTGAATCCTGCCGCTACCCGACACTGCGTGCCGAGTAGAAACCTACGCAATCTCGTGAAAACAAACGATCGCGCACCATTCTACCCGTCACTAAATCGAGGGGTCGGGGTTCCGCGCTTCCTTGCCTCCCTGACTCGTTGCTTCCGGAAGACTCGACACACCATGCAAAGTAATCGACGACCCGGCCAGGGTCGGCGTCCCGAGCGAGTCCGCCAGCTTTTTGGCGGACGAGCCGAGGGATCTCTCTTCCAAATTAAGTGTCACACCCTGCAAAGTAATTCATGGCCTATCTCGTTGAAAACAAACGATGGGCGCATTAGAGAAGTGACACACAAATCCAGAATAGGGCTCCCAGTGTCGACGGCGAGTCGAGTCTGGGAGATCAGGCGGCGCTCTGTGGGGCGGGGTTTTAACCCCGCCATAAACGACCCATTGGTGTCGTTACCTCTCGCGCTGCTTCACCCGCGCGAGCTTCGGGATTTCCGCTCACGAATTCCCGGTTCGGGCGGCAAATTGGGATGCCGGCGCGTGGTGGAAACGCGTCAAAAGGTGAGCCCCCGGCCCAGCCAAAATGATTACAATTGCGCGTCACTCCAAACGATCGTCGAGGAGCCTTGCGTATGAACCCGAACAACAACGATGAGCTGATGCGCACCGTGCAAGATCTTCTCGCCCGCGTGCGCCACTTGGAAGACACGCTCGAAATCCAGCAGCTGCAATCGAAATATATTCACCTCCTCTTCAAGCAGCGCTTCGACCGCATCGTGGACGAATGCTTCGCCCACAATCTGCCCGACGTGTCCGTCGAGTTTTCTGATAGCGGCGTGTACCGCGGCCTGGAAAGCGTTCGCGCGCTTTACAAATCTTTCGACGTGACGAAAACTATCCCGGGATTTTTCATCCTTCACATGGCCGCGAATCCGGTAATCGAGATCGCGAGCGACGGATTATCCGCGCGAAGCCACTGGTTGTCCCCCGGCGCCGCCGGCAGCATTTCGTCCGCCGCATGGATCTGGGGAACTTTTTACGTGGATTACGTGAAGGAAGACGGCCGCTGGAGGATCGCGCATTCCAACCTTGTGCCCGTGTTCCGTAACCGGTACGAAACGAGCTGGGCGCAGGCGCCCGATCATGGCACGGTGCGCGGCGTGCTTGCGGCCCAGCCTGATGAGCCATCCACTCTCTACAAGCCTTACAACGAAGCGAAGAAGCAGCCGGACATGTTCGCCGGACATCCGTCTCTTCCGCAACCGTAGCACTAATCACTCGAACACGAAGATGCGCGCTGGGCCGATTCCGCAGTATGCTTTGGATATACACGAAATACGGAGGCACTGCGTGGACGGCAAAGCGTCGCCTGCATCGAAAGCGGGCGCACGGATTGAATCGGACAGCATGGGCAAGATCGAGGTGCCCAACGACCGCTACTACGGCGCGCAGACCGCGCGGTCGCTGATCCACTTTGACATCGGCACGGACAAAATGCCGCGCGAGATGATCCGCGCGTTCGGAATCCTGAAAAAGGCCGCGGCGCTGGTCAACCAGGACCTCGGGAAACTTTCCGCCGAAAAAACGAAGCTGATTGTGCAGGCCGCAGACGAGGTGATCACCGGATGGCTCGACGAGCACTTTCCGCTGCGCATCTGGCAGACCGGCAGCGGCACGCAGACCAACATGAACGCGAACGAAGTGATCTCGAATCGCGCCATTGAACTTTCGGGCGGCGTGATGGGCAGCAAGAAGCCCATCCATCCGAATGACGACGTCAATATGTCGCAGTCGTCGAACGACACGTTCCCCACGGCGATGCACATCGCCGCGGCGTCGCGCGTGGCCGAGGCGCTGATCCCGGCCGTCGAGCGGCTGCGCGACGCGCTGAACGCAAAAGCGCGCGAGTTTGGCGACGTGGTCAAAATCGGGCGCACGCACTTGATGGACGCGACGCCGCTGACCGTCGCGCAGGAGATGTCCGGCTGGTCGAGCCTGCTCGATCGCGATATTGAGCGGCTGAAAGCGGTGCTGCCCGGCCTGTACGATCTCGCCATTGGCGGGACGGCCGTGGGCACGGGACTGAATTCTCCCCCGGAATTCGCCGAGCGCGCCGCAAAGAAAATCGCGGAGCTGACCGGACTGCCGTTCAGGTCGCATCCGAATAAATTCGCGGCGCTTTCCGCGCACGACGAAATCGTGTTCGCGAGCGGCGCGCTGAAAGCTCTGGCCGCGTCGCTGATGAAGATCGCCAACGACGTGCGCTGGCTCGGCTCCGGCCCGCGCGCCGGACTCAGCGAGCTGATACTTCCGGAAAACGAGCCGGGCTCGTCCATCATGCCCGGCAAAGTGAATCCGACGCAGTCCGAGGCGATGACCATGGTCGCCGTGCAGGTCCTCGGCAACGACGCGGCCATCGGATTCGCCGGCTCGCAGGGAAATTTCGAGTTGAACGTCTTCAAGCCGGTGATCATCCACAATTTTCTGAACTCGGTGCGGCTGCTCACCGACGCATGCCGCTCGTTCACCGACCACTGCGTGCAGGGAATGGAACTCGATCGCCAGCGCATCGAGCAGTACGTGAAGAATTCGCTGATGCTCGTCACCGCGCTCAGCCCGAAAATCGGCTACGACAAAGCCGCCGAAATCGCCAAGAAAGCCCACCATGAAAGAATCAGCCTACGCGACGCCGCGCTGAAGCTCGGCTACCTGACCGAAAAGGAATTTGACGAGCTGATCCGTCCCGAAAAGATGACGCGGCCGTGAGCTGAAGTTTTGCGGATAGCGCGCGAATGTTTCATTGCGGCACAGAATTCCGCCGTGTGCGTGCCGCCGCGAAACATTTTGAGGGCGGTCTTCTCATTTTTGGAAATTGTTCATTTTGTCATCAAAAGTTTTTTTGACACGCGCATAACGCTTCGCTAGATTCAGTATCCCTTCCGTAGTTGTCCCCCTTCCACTGGAGCAGTCATGCGTATTCTTGTCGCCGAAAGCGACTTGTCGCTCAGTGGTTTTCTGGATAAAGAATTCCGCGCAGAGAATTACGCAGTAGATCTGGCGACGGATCCGACTGAAGTAAAGTCGCTCGCGCGCGTCCGTCACTACGACGCAGCCATCCTCGATCTTCACCTCGGCCATCACGACGGCCTCGAACTTCTGCGGAGTGTGCGGGCCGCACAGGAACAACTTCCCATTCTAGTTCTTGCGAGCCGCGGCAGCGTCGAACATCGCGCGCAGGTGCTCGATCTCGGCGCGGACGATCTCCTGCTCAAGCCGTTCGAGTTCGCGGAGCTTTCCGCTAGGGTGCGCGCGGTGCAGCGCCGCGGCGGGCATTACGCGGAGACGGTGCTTCGCGTCGAGGACCTGGAGCTGAGCCGCGTTGAGCGCTCGGTGCAGCGCGCGGGACGGAAGATCAGGCTCACGCCGAAGGAATTCGCGCTGCTGGAATACCTGATGCGCAACTCCGGGCAGCGCGTCACTCGGACCGAGATCATTCAGCACGTCTGGAATATCCCCTGCGACACGATGACGAACGTGGTGGACGTGTACATCAACTACCTGCGCAAGAAAGTGGACGCGCCGTGCGAGCACAAGTTGATTCACACCGTGCGCGGCGTTGGATACCGGTTGCAGGCGCAGAGCGCGCGCGGCGGGAATGCGGCTTGAATTCGTGGACGACAAACCCAGGAGGCCAAACATGTCAGCCGGAACAGCAGCGTTGGCGAAGCAAGAGGATGCGGTGGAACGGGAGCGGCTTCTGCTCGAGCATCTTCCGCAAGTGCAGTACGTCGCGCGGCGGATTCACGGCCGGCTGCCGCAGCATGTGCTGCTGGAAGACCTCGTACACGCAGGCATTCTTGGGCTGATGGACGCGGTGCGGAAATACGATCCGAGCAAGAACGTTCAACTGAAGCACTACGCCGAATTCCGGATACGCGGCGCGATTCTCGACAGCTTGCGGCTGGTGGACTGGAGTCCGCGGGCGCTGCGGCGGCAGGCGCGGCGCATGGAGCAGGCGATCAATTTGTGCAAGGCGCGGCTGGGACGCGACCCGAGCGAAACGGAAATCGCGGAGGAAATGCAGGTGAGCCTCGGGAGCTTGCAGCGGCTGCAAGGCGATTTGCGCGGCCTCGATATTGGAAGCTTGCAGGCGGATGCGGATGAACCGGGCGAACGCGAGATGTCCCAGACGCGCGCCGAAGCGATGGAAGAGGATCCGTACCATCAGGCGGTGCGCGCGGAGACGAAGCGCCTGCTCGAAAAGGCAATCGGCGAACTGCCGGGCCGGGAACGCGAGGTGCTCGCGCTTTATCACTTTCAGGAGATGACGATGAAGCAGGTGGGAGCGATGATGCGCATTGGGGAGTCGCGAGTGTCGCAGATTCACACGTCGGCGCTGCTGCGGCTGCGCGAGCGGCTGGCGGGAACGCTTTCAACGCGCCCGCCACTGATGCACGCGTCGGGCTCGGTTGCGCCGGTGTCGGCTGCGGCGCGGGTGCGAGTCTGATGGCTACGAATCTTGTCCAAAAGAAAGGCGATAACGACCGGCGCGATGCGGAGGAGCACGCACGACACCTCAGCCAAACCAAGGATTCGGGAGCAAAGTATCGTGGGCTGCTGGAAGCGGCGCCGGACGCGATGGTCGTGGTGAACGAGGGCGGCGAAATCGTGCTGCTGAATGTGCAGGCGGAGAAGCAGTTTGGATACCACCGCGATGAGCTTGTTGGGCAAAAGGTCACGAACATTATTCCGAAGGGGTTCGCGGAACGGCTGATCGCGGATGGAACACGAACCACTGCGGAGGCGTTGGAGCAACAGATCGGCACGGGGATCGAGCTTTCCGGACTGCGAAAAGACGGAAGCGAGTTTCCAATCGAGATCATGCTGAGTCCGCTGGAGAGCGCAGAGGGAATTCTGGTCACCGCGGCGATCCGGAATATCAGTGTGCGGAAGGCCGCGGAAAAGCATCTGGCGCAGATGGAGGGAAGGTATCGGGGGCTGCTGGAGGCGGCACCGGATGCGATGGTGGTCGTGAATCAGGGCGGGGAAATCGTGCTGCTGAACGTGCAGGCGGAGAACCGGTTCGGATACCGGCGCGACGAGCTGCTGGGCCAGAAGGTCACGAACATCATTCCGGAAGGATTTGCGGAGCGGCTGGTTGCGGATGGCCTTCGAAGCGCAGCAGACGCGCTGGCGCAGCAGATCGGTACCGGGATTGAACTCACGGCGAGGCGGAAGGACGGAAGTGAGTTCCCAATCGAGATCATGCTAAGCCCGCTGGAGAGCGCCGAAGGAATTCTGGTGACGGCGGCGATCCGCGACATTACGGTCCGCAGGGATGCGGAAAAACATCTCGCACAAATGGAAGGACGGTACCGCGGACTGCTCGAAGCCGCTCCGGACGCGATGGTGGTGGTGAACCGGAGGGGAGAAATTGTCCTGCTAAACGTACAGGCCGAAAAACAGTTTGGGTACCACCGCGATGAACTCGTAGGGCAGAAGATGAAGAACATTATTCCGGAAGGTTTCGCGGAAAGGCTGATCTCGGATGGCCTGCGGTCCCCCGAAGACGCTCTGGCGCAAAGAATCGGCACCGGCATCGAGCTCATTGGGCGGCGAAAGGATGGCAGCGAGTTTCCAATCGAGCTGATGCTGAGTCCGCTGGAAAGCGCGGAAGGAGTCCTGGTGACGGCAGCGATTCGCGACATCACCACGCGCAAAACGGCCGAAACACATCTTCTGCGCAAAGTCGAGGAGTTGAACCGCTCGAATGAGGAATTGGGACAGTTTGCTTACATCGCGTCTCACGATTTGCAAGAGCCGCTGCGGATGGTAGCCAGCTACACGCAGCTTCTATCCCGGCGGTACAAGGGAAAGCTGGACTCTGATGCCGATGAGTTCATTGCCTTCGCGGTGGATGGGGCTGGCCGGATGCAACGATTGATCCAGGATCTTCTGGCATATTCGCGCGTCGGGACAAAAGGGAGCGATCTGCTGGACACGCCGAGCGAGGATGCATTGCAACAAGCGCTCATCAATCTGCGGGAAACGATCAGGGAAAGCGGCGCGATGATCACCCACGATCCCATGCCCGCCGTGATGGCGGACGACATGCAACTGACTCAGCTATTTCAGAACCTGGTGGGGAATGCAATCAAGTACCAAGGCGCCGGAGTGCCGCATATACACATCTCAGCCGCGCGAAATATGGAAAAAAAGTGGGTCTTTTCCGTGAAAGACAGCGGACTGGGAATTGATCCGCAGTACTTCGACAAGATTTTCGGCATGTTCCAACGGTTGCACAAGCGGGAAGAGTTCGCGGGGACCGGAATCGGGCTGGCGATCTGCAAAAAGATTGTCGAGCGCCATGGCGGCAGCATCTTGGTCGAGTCACAACCCGGACAGGGTTCCACATTTCGATTTACGCTGGAAGGAACAGAGAGGAAATCATGAATAACATCATTGGACGCGGCGGTATGGCCATCGAGGTTCTGTTGGTTGAAGACAGCCCTGGCGATGTCCGACTGACGCAGGAAGCCTTTCGCAACGCCAATCCGACCGTCCATTTGCACGTGGCTACCGACGGCGCTGAGGCAATGGTATTTCTGCGACACCAGGGCGCCCACACTAACGCTCCGCGGCCGGATCTGATTTTATTGGATCTGAACCTCCCCAAAATGGATGGCCGCGAGGTGCTGGCCCACATCAAGCAAGACGCGGATCTAAAAACGATTCCGACAATTATACTGACGACGTCCGACGATGAAGTGGACATCGTCAAAAGCTATAAGCTTCAGGCGAACTGTTACCTCAACAAGCCTGTGCAGCTGGATCATTTTGACAACCTGGTAAAGAGCATCAACGATTTCTGGCTGAGGGACGCGAAGTTGCCAAGGCACGGAACGGGCGGAGGCGCCGCAAATTGATCGGGAAGTGGATCCAGGTCAAGGCAACGCCGGGCAACGCACGTTAGTCTCGCGAAATGGACGACAAGCCTCCGTCGCAGCAACGAATTGACGCGGCTCGCACCGGTGAGCGGACACCGCGACCGCCGGAGAGGAAGGTATGCCGATAGAGGTACTACTGGTCGAAGACAGCCCGGGCGACGTTCGGCTGACGCAAGAAGCGTTCCGCGATGCCAATCGGTCCGTCCGCTTGCATGTGGCCTCCGACGGCGTGGAGGCCATGGCATTTCTGCGGCACCAGGGCGCCCAGTCCGCTGCCCCTCGGCCGGATCTCATTTTGCTGGATTTGAACCTCCCGAAAATGGATGGCCGCGAAGTTCTGGCCCGGATCAAAGAGGACAAAAGCCTGAAAACGATCCCCACAATCATTCTGACCACTTCCGAGGCCGAAGCGGATATTGCGCGAAGTTATGAACTCCAGGCGAACTGCTACCTGAGCAAGCCCGTGCAGCTGGATCAGTTTGAGACCCTGGTGAAAAGCATCAATGATTTCTGGCTGACCAAAGCCAAATTGCCACATAAGAAGCAAGCCGAATGAAGGGGGATGGCGGTCGGATTATCTCAACGGGTCGAGGATATCTTCTGCGAAGGTCTTGCAGTTCGTTTTCGGTTTGTGCGAATGAGAGGAAATCATGAGCTCAATGAAAACTGGCGTCAGGGCGATCGAGGTCTTACTGGTCGAAGATAGTCCCGGCGACGTCCGGCTGACGCAGGAAGCATTCCGCGACACCAATATGTCCATCCATTTGCATGTCGCGACGGACGGCGTGGAGGCCATGACCTTTCTCAGGCACGAGGGTATCCATGCAAAAGCACCTCGCCCGGATTTCATTCTGCTGGATCTGAACCTGCCCAAGATGGATGGCCGCGAGGTGCTGGCTCACATCAAGGGGGACGAGAATCTGAAAACGATTCCAACAGTGATCCTGACCACTTCGGAAGCCGAAGTGGATATCGTGAAAAGCTATCAGCTGCGCGCGAACTGCTACCTCAGCAAGCCGGTTCAGCTAGCGGAGTTTGAGAATCTCGTGAAGAGCATCAACAACTTCTGGCTGACACAGGCCAAATTGCCGCAGCAGGGGTAAAGCCGATGTGGAGAAAATTGATCAAAGTGCTGCTGCTGGTTGAAGACAATCCCGGAGACGCCCGCCTGCTCCGTGAGATGCTGGGTGAACAGGGCACGCACAGAACCGATTTGATCCACGTGGAAACCATGGGCGAGGCCGAAAGGCGTCTCGCGGCACGTGCATTCGACGCGATCCTGCTCGATCTGGGATTGCCCGATGCGCGAGGACTGGAAGCGGTAAAGCGGGCGCACGCGGCCGCTCCCCGCGTCCCGCTTGTGGTATTGACAGGTTCCGACGATGAGTCGCTGGCCGCACATGCGTTGCAGAAGGGGGCGCAAGACTATCTGATCAAGGGCCAGATCGAGACGCGGGGGTTATTCCGGGCCCTTCGGTATGCCGTCGAGCGGAAAATTATGGAGGAGGTGCTGTTCGTCGAGAAGGAGCGCGCGCAGGTGACGCTCAACTGCATCGGCGACGCTGTCATCTGCACGGATATCGCGGGGAATATCAGCTTTCTCAATCTGGTTGCGGAGAAAATGACCGGCTGGTCGCGAGTAGAAGCGGAGGGCCAGCCAATGTCCGAGGTGTTCCGAGTCCTGGACGCTACCACTCGAGAGAACAATGCGAATCCAATGGAGGCGGCGGTAGGGGAGGACCGGACCGTACACCTGCCAACGAATTGTCTCCTTTTCCGGCGCGATGGAATTGAAATCCCAATTGAAGACTCGGTCGCCCCCATCCACGACCGGGAAGGAAAGGCCACGGGGGCAGTGATCGTCTTCCGCGACGTAAGCGCGGCCCGCGCGATGGCTCTGCAAATAACTCACTCAGCCGAACACGATTTTCTGACCGGCCTGCCCAATCGAACGCTGGTGAACGACCGTGTTAACCAGGCGATTGCATGGGCGTCGCGGCACGGAAAAAAGGTCGCGGTGCTCTTCCTGGATCTGGACGGGTTCAAGCACATCAACGATTCTTTGGGGCATCCGATCGGCGACAAACTTCTGCAGTCCATCGCACAGCGCCTGGTGGATTGCGTGCGCGGCTCGGACACGGTCAGCCGGCAGGGAGGCGATGAATTCGTGGTGCTGCTCTCCGAAGTGGAACATTCGGCCGACGTCGCGATCACGGCGAGGAGGATGCTGCGGGCGGTGGCGGAGGCGCATTCGATTGACCATCACGATCTTCACGTCACCACGAGTATCGGCTTGAGCGTTTATCCAGACGACGGGCTGGATGCCGAGACGCTCATCAAGAATGCGGACACGGCAATGTATCAGGCCAAGGAAAACGGGCGGCAGAGCTATCAGTTTTTCAAGCCGGCCATGAACGTACGAGCCGTGGAGCGGCAATCCATCGAGGAGAGTCTGCGGCGAGCGGTGGAGCGAAAGGAATTTGCGCTGCACTACCAGCCAAAAGTGAATTTGAGGTCCGGAGAGATTACCGGCGCGGAAGCGCTCCTGCGATGGATGCATCCCACTCGTGGGTTCGTTCCTCCGGGACAATTCATTCCAGTTGCGGAAGACTGCGGCCTGATTCTGCCAATCGGCAATTGGGTTTTGCGCGAGGCATGCAAGCAGGCGCGGGCCTGGGTGAAAGCGGGACTGCCGCTGGCCTCGATCGCTGTGAACATCTCCGCGATGGAATTTCGAAACGACCATTTCCTGGAGGGCATCTTCACGGTCCTGGATGAAACGGGCTTGGACCCGAGATTTCTTGAGTTGGAACTGACCGAAAGCGTGCTGATGAAGCATGCCGAGTCCGCGGAAGCGATTCTTCGGACGCTTCGAGCGCGAGGCGTGCAGGTTGCAGTGGACGACTTCGGCACGGGTTACTCGAGCTTGAGCTATCTTCGGAAATTTCCGATTGATGCTCTCAAGATAGATCAGTCGTTTGTCCGGCAGATTACGACCGCTCCCGGTGAAACGACTATCGTGACCGCGATAATAGGCATGGGCCGAAACCTGAAACTGCGGGTCGTGGCAGAGGGCGTGGAGACGCAAGAGGAGTTGGCTTTTCTTCAGGCGCACCAGTGCGATGAGGCGCAGGGATTTTATTTCAGCCGGCCGGTGGTTGCGGATCAGTTCGCGAGGCTGCTCGAAACTGGCGTGGCGGCGCGGGTTCTGTCTGCTCGCCCGCAATTAGTCGGAGCGACTCGGTCAAAATGGCCTCATTGAAATTTGATCGCGCGGGCGAGGCGGTGGCACGCAGATGCGCGTGAACTATCGAGCGATGGAAGCGGCGGGGCGGGCGGAACTGATCTGGCGGACGATTCGCGCGGCTAATTGTTCGCTGGTGGCGCAGCTGGACTCATTGATGCGGCATTGCGCGATCGTCATCTTACAGCCGCACATGCAGTTTTCTGAATTCATGCGTTTCAGAGCGAGACGCCTCTGCGCAGGACTGAGGGCCTTGAGGCTCACACCGGGGAGCTCAGTTGCGTTCGCGGCGTTCTTGAGGAAAATCTCACCGTGGTCGTCGAAAGTTTCGATCGGCGTGTCCACATGCTCGCCGAGCAGGGCTCGTATTTCGCGGTCGTAGACTTCGGACGGGTAAAGGCCCACGTGTTTGACGACCACGCGGCCGTCGGTATTCACAATGAACGATGTGGGCAAGGCCGGCACGCCGCCGTACTCGCGTGAAATACCGTTGCTGCCCATGACGATGGGATAGTTGATTTTCTGCTCGCGGGCGAAGTCGCGGACCTCTTCGGGAGTCGCGTCGTCGTCTTCGGAAATGCCGATGATCTGCAGGCGATCCTTGTAGCGATTGGCGAGGTCAACCATCATGGGAATTTCCTCGCGGCAGGGGGGGCACCAGGTGGCCCAAAAATTGACGATCACCACTTTGCCGCGCCACTCCGCGGTGGACATGAAACGACCCTCGACGTCGTTCACAAGGAAGGGAGGCATCGGCTCGGGTTTGCTGGCGAAGCGGATGACCTTGGGGATGTCATCATCGTCATTTTCGTCGGATGAGCTCTTGGCGGAGCTTTCCTGCTGCGCGGTGCCCGTGGCCGACGAGCTTTGCGGCGACGCGACGCGGTTCGCGGCGGTGACCTTGAGCGCGTGCGTGGTGGCGAGCGCCGTGGCGAACAAGCCGAGTGCGGCGATGGCGACGATCGTGAGAATGTAGAACTTTTTCATTTTGCGGGCGCTACTGCTGTTCCATGCACCATTATGCGGCAGACGCTGGTGCGGCACAACGCCACTTGATTGGACGGCTCTAATGCTGGAAGGGCGCGCAGGAATCGTGGATCGGGGAGTGGAAATTCCAATGCGGGACTGCGTTTCCCGATTTGAAGTTTAATGGCGGCGTCGCGGGAGCGGCGTCGAGTTAAGTGATTGAAAATGCGTAAGGGGAACGCGGCCGAATCACGCGAAGAATGGGCAGGGAAATGCAACGGGAGATGGCGTGGGTCGCGTTCCAACACGATCCGCATCACGCTGAGAATGGGGAGGAAGGGGCCCATTCGCAGAGTGACACGGGTCGTTCCCACCTGCCTCTGAGAGGGAAGCCAGGATGGATGACCCCATGATCCGGTCTCGCCTAGGCCGGATCACCGGAACGCGACCTTTGGGGCCCCGGATCCCAAGCCGGGGCCCCTTTTTATTTCCGCTGAATATTTCCCGCCGCTGATTGGGCGCAGCAAGCAGCGCCCCTGCCGCAAAATGACGCGCCAATCGCGTGTGGCGCGGCGCCGTGCGATAATCCACGAGATAGCGTTACCGCACATGCGCAACATCAAGCTCACCATCGCTTACGACGGGGCGGAGTTCCACGGCTGGCAGTCGCAGCCGGGAATCCGGACGATTCAAGGCGCGCTCGCCGATGCTGCGTGCAAAATCACGCAGGAGAAAGTCTTTATCCAGGGCGCAAGCCGGACCGATGCGGGAGTGCACGCGCTGGGACAGGTGGCGCATTTCAAGACGAAGTCCGCACTATCGGCCACGGAATTTCAGCGCGCGCTGAATGCGCTGCTGCCTCCGGCGATTCGCGTGGTTGCCGCTGAGGAAATGGGCCCTGAATTTCACGCGCGCTGGCAGGCGCAGGGGAAAACGTATCGCTACCGAATCTATCGCGGGCGCGTGCTGCCGCCGTTTGAACACCGCCGCGTCCTGCACTATCCGTGGGCGCTCGATGAGGCGGCGATGGCGGAGGCGGCGAGGAAGTTCGAGGGCGAGCATGACTTCAGTTCATTCGCCGCATCGTCGGGATCGGAGGAGGACGACCGCGACCGCAACATGACGCGGGTGATTTACTCGTCGGAAATTGTGAGCGAGCCGGAACGCGAGGAGGTCGCATACGTAGTGCGGGGGCAATCGTTTTTGCGCTACATGGTGCGCAAGATTGTTGGCACGCTGATCGAAGTGGGGAAGGGAAGGCTCGCGCCCGACGACATCCCGAAATTGTTCGAGCTGCGCGACCGGACGCGCTCCGGGCCGACCGTGCCGCCGGAAGGGCTCTACCTCGTCTCGCTCGAGTTTCCCGATCCGACGGATTCGCTCGCGGCGTCTGCGTCGCGGCGGCGATCAGAGCGTTCGTAGCGCGAAGTTGCAAGCGCTTGCCACAGTTCAAATTCAGGGATTTAATAGCGCCGTGGCGACGGCGCAGCCCCAACCCGACATCGTCATTCGGCCGCTCGTTGAGGGCGATCTTGACGAAGCAGCCCGAATTATCGTCGTCGCGTTCGCGACATTTCTAGGCCTGCCACTGGAAAACTCCCGGAGCCTGACCGACAGAGACTTTGCGCGCCCGCGATGGAAGGCGGATCCCTCATCCGTGATTGCCGCGGAACACGCGGGAAAGCTGATTGGCTCGAATTTCGCGGCGAATTGGGGAAGCTTCGGCTTCTTCGGCCCGCTGACCGTGGAGCCGGAATATTGGAATCGGGGCGTCGCGCAGCAACTTCTCGCGCCGACGATGGAAGTATTTCGGCGCTGGGGCACACGCCATATGGGCCTCTTCACGTTTGCGCACAGCCCGAAGCATATGGTGCTGTATCAGAAGTTCGGATTCTGGCCGCGGGACCTGGTGGCGGTGATGGCGAAGCAAATCGGCGAGAAGCCGGCGACGATCGTCGCGGACTCGGCACGTTTTTCCGCGGCCACGGGTGACGAGAGGACGCACTTGCTGGCAGCTTGCCGTGAAGTGACGGACGCGAACTTCGAGGGCTTGGACGTTGGGATCGAAATTCGAGCGATCGCCGAGCAGAATTTGGGCGATACGATTCTCATATGGGGCGGCGGCAGGCTGGCGGCGTTTGCGGTGTGCCATTCGGGCCCCGGCACGGAGGCGGGATCGGGAGTCTGCTACGTGAAGTTTGCTGCGGTGCGACCGGGGCGCCGTGCGAGTGAGACTTTCGAGCGCCTGCTAGACGCGGTGGAAGCGTATGCGCACGAGATGAAGGCGCCGAAGATAACGGCGGGAGTGAATCTCGCGCGGCGTGAAGCGTTTCAGGCGATGATCGCGCGTGGGTTCCGCACCGAGATGCAGGGAGTGGCCATGGAGACGGGCGACGCGACTTCCGGTTACAATCGCGCCGGTGTTTATGTCTTAGACGACTGGCGGTAGATACGGCTAGCGCGTCGAGACTTGGCGCTTCGGTGTGAATACTTGCTGCGAGTGAGGCAGCGCATCGGAACACGCTACGCGCGGACTTTTTATGTCGGAGCTAAAGCTCCGACCCCTTAAGGCGCCCGCCTGAAGGCGGCCGCTACGAAAGCGCTGCTTTTTTGCGGACGCGGCGCAAAGCATCGGCACCGGGCACGGCATGCCGTGCCGTGCCCCTACAAAACCCTCGGTGAGCTCGGAGACCAATGAATCAGGCGACATTGCGGACCTCGCTCGCGGCACGAATCGCGTGAAACGGACTCTCATCTGCTGTATCTTTCTATGGATGGCTACGCTCTCCGCCCGCGCGACCGACGATTCGCTCGCGAAACTTGCGGGCGATCCAGCGTGCGCGCGCGGACTTCAGTGGATTAACAAGAGCGCCGCATGGACGACCGACCAGCAGATTCGCCTGACGGAAATTCCCGCCCCCGAATTTGACGAAGCGCGTCGCGGCGAAGCGCTGAAAGAACTTTTCGCTGCGAGCGGATTTCAGGTCCGCACGGACAAAACCGGCAACGTGATCGCGGAGCGGCCAGGCTCGGACACCAAGAGCGTCGTGCTTCTGGCAGCGCATCTCGACACGGTGTTTCCCGCGGGGACGGACGTGCGCGTCAAGCGCGACGGCAATCGCTTGCTCGCGCCGGGGATTGCTGACAACGGCGTAGGGATTGCTTCACTGGCAGGGCTCGCGCGGGCATTCGCAGAATCGCGCGTGCGCACGACGAAGACGATTGTGCTCGTCGGAGACGTCGGCGAAGAAGGCGAAGGGAATTTGCGCGGGATGCGCGCGTTGATGGACAGCTACGGTTCGCGGCTTGCGGCGGTGATCGCGGTGGATGGTCCGTCCACGGACCACATTACGACGCAGGGAATCGCGTCGCGCCGATTCGAGGCGACGATTACGGGACCGGGCGGACATAGCTGGTCCGATTTTGGCACACCGAATCCGATCACGGCAATGGCGCGCGGGATCGTAAAGTTTTCCGCGATTTCCATTCCCGCCGATCCGCGAAGTTCATACAACTTCGGCACGATTGAAGGCGGCACTTCGGTCAATTCGATTCCGTCAAAGTCCGCCGTGAAAGTTGATCTGCGTTCGGAGGAAGAAGGCGAACTCGGCCGGCTGGAAGCGGCGCTACGCAACGCGATGCAGGCAGGCGTGAAGGAAGAGATGTCGGCCACGCAGTCCGCGAAGGACGCGCTGCAGTTGAATTTCCGGCTGCTCGGCACGCGCCCGGCAGGCAAGTTGCCGGACGATTCTCCGCTGATCACAACCATTCGCAATGTGGACCGCTTTCTGGGAAATCGATCGCGCCTGGAGCGCAGCTCGACCGACGCGAATATTCCGCTTTCGATGGGCATTCCTGCGGTAGCGCTCGGCGGTGGAGGGCGGGGCGGCGGCTCGCATACACTGGACGAATGGTACGATCCCACTGGTCGCGAGCTGGGTCTGAAGCGATTATTTCTGACCGTTGTATCGCTGGCGGGCGTCGAACGCTGACGGGTGAGCAGTGCGTATGCCTCGAAAAATTCTTCTGTGTCTTTTCATCGCTACGGTCGCCATCGTCCGCGTTCCACGCGCGCAATCCCAAGGTGAAACTCAGTCGGTCTTGGACGCAATTGACCGAGCCGACGCGCTGGGCGCACAGAATAAATTCCAGGAGGCTCTCGACGTTTATCGCGATGCCGATCGCATCTCGAATCACACCTGCGCGGACTGCTACCTGGGAATGGTGAACATGGAATGCCAGTTGGGTGACTTTTCGAGCGCTCTTGAAGATGCGTTGCGCGCCGAAACTGTCGCCGCGGGAAATCGAATGGCAGCGGCTCGGGCCTGCGAGGTTCGAGCCAAGCTGCTGGTGGATACGGCGAGCGGCCCGGACGACCCGAAAGTCAAGGATGCGGAATCCCAGTTGCGCAAGGCGATTTCGCTCGACCCCAAAAAGTCCACAGCGCGTTTCGAGCTCGGCATATTGTTGCTACAGGAAGGGCACGATCCCGAAGGCGTAGCGGAGCTGAAGGCCTTCGCTTCCGGTCCGCTGGCGAGCCCGAGGTATGTGGACAGGGCAGTGCGCCTCATCGCCGATCCGAGCCGTGCGAGAGCGTTGCCGTCGGAGGATTTCTCGTTTTCCACGCTCGATAGCGGCACCATTTCGAAGGCTGGGCTGAGGGGTAAGGTGGTGCTGCTTGATTTTTGGGCGAGTTGGTGCGGCCCGTGCCGCGAGTCTGTACCGGCCGTGGCGGACCTGCGTCGGAAATTTGCGGGCAGCCCGGTTGAGATCGTTGGAATCAGCTCGGATATTGACGAGGACGCCTGGAAGCAATTCGTGGCGGCGAACCACATGAACTGGCCGGAGACGATTGACCTCGACGGGCAAATTTCAAGACTGTTCGATGTCCCCGGTTTTCCGACCTACGTGGTGCTCGACCGCGACGGCGCGATCGCGTTCCGCCAGACCGGATTCGGATCAGACTCCGAGCGCAACATCGCTGCGGCAATCAATCGCGCGCTCACCAAGCCTTTCGTCGCTCAGCCTGCGCCTCCATTGGCGTCGGGTGCGTCCGGTGAGGCGCCGCCCGTAACGGCGGTTGCTCCGGCACCATCGGCGCCGGTTGCGCGTCCGACTATTCGAGTGAAATTCACGTATCCGCCGGATGACGTCGAAAACGACGACGTTAGGGGCAACATCTACCGGAACGACTTCCTCGGGCTGTCCTGCAAATTCCCGGCACAGTGGACTCCGGCCGAGCCGGAAGTTCTCGAGCAGTTGAATAAAGAGAGATCGCGCGAAATTGAGGCCGGCGTTCAAGAAAACCCTGGATCGGAAGTGGCGCCGGACAACTCTCTCACCGTGGCCTTCCCGCAAATCATATTTGAAGCCAGCCCCGATCCCCGGCGCCTGCCAGACGTGGCGATCAGTGTGGCGCAATCGGGCGATACGGCGCAGGAATCCGCAGGGCGCGAAGCCAAAGACCTAGCGCCTAACGGTATGGTCATTCTCGCGCCACCGCACGAGATCACCATCGGCAAGCGCCAGTTTGTCCGAACGGATTACATGACCCCGCAGGACTATAACGCGGCGTGGATGGCGATCATCGAAACGACCGTAGGCCGGAAATATCTCGTCAAACTGGAAATCAGGGCGCGTTCAAAACGGGAGCTGGATGACCTCGCCGCGACCGCGGAATCGCTTTCGATTTCGAAACCCTAGCTCTCCTTGCCGCGGCGACGACCTCCGCTTAGACTCTGACCCGTGAATTCGAGAATCCCAAGATGATGAGTAAACACGCGCGGGCGGATCTTGCGCTCGTCATCTGCGCGCTCATTTGGGGCGCCACGTTTGTGGTGATCAAGGACGCGCTCGCGGATATGTCCGTGATCGCATATATCGCGGTGCGATTCGGGATCGGGGCCGTGCTAATGGCGATCATCTACTGGCGCGCCGTACGTGCGCTGACGCTGCGCGAGGTGTGGGCGGGCGCACAAATCGGCATCTTCATGTTCGCTGGCTACATATTCCAGACTACGGGGCTGCGCTGGACGACTCCGTCCAAGGCGGCTTTCGTGACGGGAATGTACGTGGTGTTTGTGCCGATCGTGCAGGCGATATTTGGGAGGCGGAGCATTTCGGTCTGGATTTGGGCCGGCGCGCTCGCGGCGCTCGCCGGTCTTTACTTCCTTTCCGTGCCTCCGGAGGGCCTGGGCAAACTCAATCGCGGCGACCCGATTGTTTTTGGATGCGCGGTGATGTTTGCGTTCCATATGATTTTCATCAGCAGGAATGTGAAGACGTATTCGGTCGCGTCGTTGAGTTTCCTGCAGGTGGCGACGACTGCCGTCCTCGCGACGGTGCTGGTGCCAATCGCCGCGGCGGCGGGATGGGAACAGCCCAAACTTATCTGGACGCGGTACGTGATATTCGCGGTCGTGGCGACAGCGATTGGCGCGACCGTGGTCTGCTTTTCGCTGCAAACCTGGGCGCAGAAGCATACTTCCGCGTCGCGAGCCGCAATCCTGCTTACGCTTGAGCCGGTGTTCGCGGCAATCACGTCGGTGGCGCTGGGGGGCGAACGCATTGGAGCGCGGATGCTGCTGGGAGCGGCGCTCATCTTTGGCGGAATCCTGCTGACCGAATGGATGGGGTCGTCGCAGGGCCAGCCGGAAGAAATTCCAGCGTAACCTTTCGGCTTGCCGGCAGTTTATCTAATTGAGAAAGCGTGCTGCGGAGAATCTGTTGAACGCTGTGAAGCAGAGACCAGATGAACGTCTCCTGATCGAGGCGGCGCAGAGGAATCCCGCCCGCTTCGCGGAGCTTTACGACGACAACTTCGAACGCGTGTACGCGTTCGTGGCGCGGCGGGTGCATGTCCGCGCGGACGCCGAGGATTTGACGGCCGAGGTGTTCCAACAGGCGCTGGTTAAACTCGGGCAGTTCGAATGGCGAGGCGTGCCGTTCGTGGCGTGGCTCTACCGGATCGCGTCGAATGCTATCGCGGATCGTTGGAAACGCGCGGCTCGGGAGCAGGGAACGCCGCTCGCGGACGACCCGCCGGACGTCTCCGAAGGCGCGAATCCGGAGGAAAGCGAGCGGCGCGCGAGGATGTTCCGACTGGTGGCGGAACTGCCGGACGATCAGCGGCGAGTGATTGAAATGCGATTCTCCGAGGAGAAAAGCATCCGCGAAATCGCGCGAGATCTTCACCGCACGAATGGCTCGATCAAGCAGCTGCAATTCCGGGCGCTCACATCATTGCGAGCGCAATTGAAGGCAGAGGCGAGTAAGAAGGCGAGCGAGAAGCCGTCCCGCAAGTCAGGTGGGCGAAATGGCTAAACAGAATCTGAGCGAACAACTCGACTTGATGGTTGAGGCGGCCCTCGCCGGGCGCGGGGCGGCTTCTCGGCGGGCCGACAAGAGCCTGCAGGCGTTTGCCGAAGTTGTTTCCACTTTGCGCGTTCTTCCGCGCGCGGATTTCAAGGCCCGATTAAGGGCGGATTTGGAAAGGAGAGCAACGATGGCTACAAGCGCAAAAGCAGCACCCGAGGTTCGTGCAACTGCGACTCCGTACCTGAGTGTGAGGGGAGCGTCCGCGGCAATTGATTTCTACAAGCGTGCATTTGGCGCGACCGAGATTACACGCCTGGTCCAGCCGGACGGAAGAATTGGGCATGCCGAGATTGATATCGGCGGAGCGCGAATCATGCTCGCTGATGAGTTTCCGGAGATCGGTTTCAAGAGCCCGGAATCTCTTGGTGGATCGCCTGTCAACATCCACCTTGATGTGAGCGACGTGGATGCGGTGGCGCGGCGCGCGGTAGCTGCCGGAGCGACGGTCGTGCGGCCGGTCCAGGATCAGTTCTATGGTGACCGCTCGGGACAAATTCGCGATCCGTTTGGATATTCGTGGACGATTTCGACGCACAAGGAAACGCTGACGACGGAAGAGATGCAGCGCAGGATTAATGAGATGTCGCGGACTCAAAGCGACGCGGCTGCGCCGGAGAGCCCGAAATTTATCCGCGAGGGATTCCACAGCATCACGCCGTACCTGGTTATTCCGAAGGCGGCGGAGTTGATTGATTTCATGAAGGCGGCGTTTGGAGCGCAGGAGCATTTTCGAATCGCAAGACCCGGCGGAGACGTAATCATGCACGCAGAAGTAATAATCGGGGACTCGATGATCGAGCTGGCTGAGGCAAATGCGCAGTTTCCGCCGACGCCAGCGTCATTGGTCCTTCGAGTGAGTGACGTTGACACTGTTTACAATCGCGCGATCGAGGCCGGGGCCACTCCATTACATCCTGTGGCCAATCTGGATTATGGCGCTCGCGGGGCATCGGTGAAGGATGACTCAGGCAACAGCTGGCATATCTTCACGCCCAATCCCGGCAATACATTATTCGAATCTTTCCGTAGCGTGACGCCACAGTTGAATCCACTTCGAGCGCCGGTGGTGATCGAATTCCTGCAGAAAGCATTCGGGGCAGAGGAACTAGATCGGGCACAATCACCGGACGGCGTGGTGCACCACGCGCGGGTACGGATCGGAGATTCGATAATCGGCATGAGCGAAGCGCACGGGCCGTATCAACCGATGCCTTGCACGCTTCATCTGTACGTGCCGGATGCGGACGCCGCCTACGAGCGCGCGCTCTCGGCCGGAGCAAAGTCCATCCAGCCGCCAGTCGATCAGACCTACGGTGACCGCAGCGGCGGCGTGACAGACCCGTTCGGCAATCGTTGGTTTCTCGCCACGCACCTCAGAGACGTGGCGATTCCGGAGTAGCTTCGATGACGGCTAGCGATTTTCGAAAATTGGCACTGAGCTTTCCGGAGGCCGTGGAGCACGCGCACATGGATCATCCCGATTTTCGGGTGAGCGGAAAAATCTTCGCTACGCTCGGCTATTTCGATAAGGGCTGGGGCATGGTGAAGCTTTTTCCGGACCAGCAGGCAGAGTTCGTCAAAGCAGAGCCGAAAATCTTTGTGGCCGCGAAGGGCAATTGGGGAGAGCGCGGCGCGACGTGCGTGCATCTGAAAGGCGCGAAGAAGACCACGTTGCGGAAGGCAATGCGCGACGCATGGCTGAACGCAGCGCCAAAGAAGCTGGCCGCGAAATTCCGGGACGCCTAGCTGGAGTGCTACTTAAGGGCAGGCGACGGCTGCGGCTGCGCGGCTGGTTCTTCCTTCGGGCGAGCGCGGTCAATTGCGAGGCCCGCCTGCGTCGCGATCACGGTGAAGACGTTGAGATCTTCCACAGTAAACATTCCGCGGCTCGAGAGATTGTCCACGTAGAGCAATCCGAGGCGAAGCTCGCGGGTTCCCAGCGGTGCGCACATCGCGGATTGAATTCCGGAATTGGCGATGCTCTGGCTCGCTGCGAGGCGCGGGTCGGCCTGCGGGTCGGAAACGAGTAGCGGCAAGCCGCCGTGCATGACCTGACGGATGATACTCTGCGAAATGGTCAATTGCGGTGCGCCCTGGCCCGGCGAAGCTTTCGATCCGGCGCGATAGCGGATCAACGCGGGCTCGAAGCCGTAGCCGCCCTTGCTGAAATCTCCGCGGCCGATGGAGTCGCGATCGAGCAGCATGGTGAAACCGCGCTCGGCGCCTTCCATTTCGAGCACAAGATCGAGGATGCGCCGCGTGACGTCTTCGACGGTGGTGACTTCGCTGAGCGCGCGATTGACGCGATAAAGCAGCGTCAGCAGGCGATTCTCTTGTTCGAGGGCCTTCACGCGATCCTGCGCGCTCGCGGAGCGCTCGGCCTGCGAGGCCATCGCGGTTCCCACCGACTGCACGGGAAGAAACGACCCGGAGTATGCGGACTCCGCCATCACCTTGGCGAAATTGGGAGGAAGTTCCGGAGTGCCGTACGTGACCATGTTGCGCGCCGCGGAATCCTCGAAGTAGCGAAGCCGGTATTCTCCGAGGACGATTTCGTCATTGGCGCGCAGGAATGCTTCTTTAACGATTGCGCCGTTGACCTTCACGCCGTTGATGGCGCCGCGGTCTATGATTTGCCAGCGGCCGTCGGGTGTTGACCGGACGACAGCGTGCTGGCGCGAGATGCTGGCATTGTCGAGCACCAGATTGCTGGACTTGGCGCGGCCGACCACAATCGGGCGATCGCCAAGCAGCTCGAAGACGCGCGAGCCTTCCACGACATGGTGGATGAGGAATCTAGGCATCGGAATAGCTCAAGAATGATCTTCTGCCCTCGGCGGGGTTGAATCAATACGCGCGAGCGAAGGCTTGTCCGATGGCTAACGGCCTACTGGTGGTGCTTGATGTCGAGGGGAGTGTGCATTGTGGGCACGTGGAGATTCTTCTGCTCAAATGAGCTTATTTTGGCCTCGTGCACGAGAGTCAGGCCGATATCGTCGAGACCTTTGAGCAGGCAGTCGCGGCGGAAAGGATCAACGATGAAGGAATACCGCAGGCCAGTCGCGTCGGTGACGATCTGCTGCGCGAGATCAACGGTAACGGTGTAACCTTCGCGTGCGACGGTGCGTTTGAAAAGCTCGTCAATTTGATCGTTTGAAAGCGTGACGGGCAGGATGCCGTTCTTGAAGCAGTTGTTGTAAAAAATATCGGCGTAGCTGGGCGCCAGGATCGCGCGAAATCCGGAACCAAGAATGGCCCATGGTGCATGTTCGCGGCTGGAGCCGCAACCGAAATTCGCGCGCGCCAACATCACGCTGGCGCCTTTGTAGCGCGGAAAATTCAGGACGAACTCCGGATTCGGCTTTTCGCCCGGCAGATACCGCCAGTCGTAAAACAGCCCGCGCCCAAACCCCTCGCGAGTCAGCAGCTTGATGAACTGCTTCGGGACGATCTGGTCCGTGTCCACGTTCACGCGGTCCAACGGCATAACCAGGCCCGTTAGTTTTGTAAATGCGAGCATTAGTACCTAGCCCTCAAGGATTTCGTACTTCTCGAGCGCGTCGAATCTTGACCAGAAGGCGGGCCCAACTTTCACGCGCATCGCCTCGTATTTAGCGGGTCGGTCGGTGGAGAGCAAGTCGTACGCGAAACCGTCGCAACCCTCGCAGTCATCGTGAGCGGGAGCCGTGATAACGAGGCCTTCGCTGACTTCGCCATCGGAAAAGAACAGCCGGAGCTTTCGGCCTTCCAGCTCCTTGCCAAATTTGGGTGACTCGATTTGCACGTCTATTCCGTTCCTTCCACGCCGCTCCATTCGCGGATGTCAACGAAGTGTCCCTCGATCGCGGCAGCCGCGGCCATCGCCGGGCTGACCAGATGCGTCCGGCTACCTTTTCCCTGGCGGCCCTCGAAATTGCGATTCGAAGTGCTCGCGGAGCGCTCGCCGCTGGGCAGCACGTCGTCATTCATGGCGATGCACATGCTGCAGCCTGAATCGCGCCACTCAAATCCGGCGTCGCGGAAAACCTTATCGAGGCCTTCTTTTTCCGCCTCAGCTTTCACCATGCGTGAGCCGGGCACGACCAGCGCCTGCTTCAGCGATTTCGCGATATGTCTGCCGGCCACTACCTTTGCGGCGGCGCGAATATCCTCAATGCGCGAATTTGTGCACGAGCCGATGAACACGCGGTCGAGCCGGATATCCTCCATCGGCATTCCGGGTTTCAGATCCATGTAAACCAGCGCGCCTTCGGCGGCCTTGCGATCAACGGGATCGCTAAACGAAGAGGGATCAGGAACGCGGCTGGTTACCTGCGTCACCATGCCCGGGTTCGTGCCCCACGTGACCATGGGAGCGATATCCGCGGCTTGCAGCGTGACGACCGAGTCGTATTTCGCGCCGGAATCGGTGACGAGCGATCTCCACTCTTCCATCGCAGCGTCAAAATCCTTTCCGTGCGGCGCGAACGGCCGGCCCTTGATGTAGGCGAACGTGGTCTCATCGGGCGCGACCATTCCGGCGCGGGCGCCCGCCTCGATCGACATGTTGCACACGGTCATGCGGCCTTCCAAGGATAGTTCGCGTATCGCTTCGCCGGTGTACTCGATCACGTGGCCGGTGCCGCCGCCGATTCCGATCTTGCCGATGATCGCGAGGATGATGTCCTTCGCGGTGACGCCGCGCGGTCGCTTGCCCTGCACGTCAATCTGCATCGTCTTCGATTTAAATTGCGAGAGGCACTGCGTGGCGAAGACGTGTTCTACTTCGGTCGTTCCGATGCCAAACGCGAGCGCGCCGAACGCTCCGTGCGTCGCCGTGTGGCTGTCGCCGCAAACGATCGTGCATCCCGGCAGCGTGATTCCCAGCTCCGGGCCGATGACGTGCACGATGCCCTGATTGCCGCTGTGCATGTCGAAAAGGCTGATGCCGTGCTCCTTGCAGTTCTTGGCCAGCTCGGCGAGCTGCGCGGCAGCGTCAATATCTTCCGGCGGCAGCAGGCGGGTTCTGGTCGAGACGGTGTGGTCCATCACGGCGAAGGTCAGCTCTGGGCGGCGCACTTTGCGGCCTGCGGCCTTCAGTCCCGAAAACGCCTGCGGAGTGGTGCTTTCGTGGATGAGATGACGGTCAATGTAAATCACCGAAGGCTGTCCGGGCTCTTCGTGGACGACATGCGCGTTCCAGATTTTTTCGTAGAGTGTGCTAGGCGCCATCGGGCCGGTTACTCCATTCCCCGTACGTATTGTAACAATTCCGCTGATGCGCCGCCAACGCGGTCCGCCCCAGCTTGCCTCGGAGTTTCGCGCGCCAATTCCGTCACGATCGTCTCGCTTCCTGCTCTATAGAAAGCGCAAATGGGGCATCGCTGTCCAATAATTAAAGTTTATGCTGCGATTAGCACTCGCTCACTCAGCTCAGGCCCGCGATCGGATCGCCGCAAGAAAACCTGTAGTACTAACTGTACGTTCGCCTGTACGAAAACTGTACCCCGAGCACATTGACGCAAATGACGTCCTCGCATATCTTCCCAACGCATTCGTAAGCTGAATTTTCGTATCTCGGCTGCGAATGGAATTCAGCATCTCCCGAACGATCGTCAGGTTGCCCGCCCAGCCTTTAGGCCGCATAAGTTTGCACGGGAAGGGTGTGTCTTGCCGCTGCACCGTGCGCGGACAAGGAGAATCATGGCTATGAAAGTTCACGGAAAATTCGCGATCGCGGCGATGGTCACGGCAGTGATGTCATTCAGTCCCATACCGGTGGCGCGCGCGCAGGGTGGCGGATCGCGCTTCGGTCAAAACAGCGGTCAAAATGGAGGTCTAGGCGGCGGCTCGCGAGGCGACTCGTCCGCCGGTTCGGGTAGCGGCTCCGGTAGCAGCTCGGGCGCACAGGATCCGGGTCCACGCGCGGGATCGGTTGGGGCAGGGAAGCCGCTCTCGACGCTAAACGCGTATCAGCTTCAATTTTTCCGAAACGGCCTTGCGCGATTTATCCAAGTGGACTCGGTCAGCGGCACGATCTCCGGCGAGCCGGGCGAGGGGCTTGGTCCCGGCTACAATTCCAATAGTTGCGTGAGTTGCCATGCGCAGCCCTCTGCCGGCGGCACCAGTCCCAGCACCAACGCGTATCCCAATATCGGACCCAATCCGCAGGTGGCTGTTGCCACGGCCGACGGCGCGACAAACACGCTACCGTACTTCATCACATCGGACGGGCCGGTTCGCGAGGCGCGGTTTCCCTACGTGGTCGCGAACGGTAGCCTGACACAGACTCCCGACGGCGGAGTGCATGACCTGTTCAGCATCGCCGGGCGTCCGGATGCGCCGGGTTGCACGATGGCGCAGCCGAACTACGAACAGGCGCAACAGCTTGGCAATGTGATCTTCCGCATTCCCACGCCGGTCTTCGGCGCGGGCCTGATCGAAAACATCGCCGACGCGACGATTCTGAGCAACATGAATGCAAACGCGGCCCTCAAGGCGCAGCTCGGAATTTCGGGATATCCGAACACCAGCGGCAACGATGGTTCGATCACGCGCTTTGGCTGGAAGGCACAGAACAAGTCGCTGGAAATATTCGCCGGTGAAGCATACGACGTCGAGATGGGAGTGACGAACGAGCTGTTTCCCAACAAGCGTGCGAGTCCTCCGGCGGCGTGCCTTTATAATTCCACACCGGAAGATTCAACGAACTTCACCCTGGCCGGCCCAAACATTCCCAGCGACACGGTGATGTTTGCCGCCTTCATGCGTTTCCTGGCTCCGCCGCAGCCTTCCGCGCAGGGAATTCCCGGCAATCCGTCGCCGCGATCCATTCAGAATGGAAGCAACTTGTTCAGCCAGGTTCACTGCGACATGTGCCACACGCCATCGCTTCAGACGGCCACCTCCGCCTTCACGCCCGGGCTGAGCAACCAGACGGCGAATTTGTATTCCGATCTTCTGGTGCACAACATGGGATCGGGACTGGCGGATCAAGTGTCACAGGGAGCGGCTGGCCCCAGCGATTTCCGCACGGCTCCTCTCTGGGGCGTCGGCCAGCGCGTATTCTTCTTGCATGACGGCCGCGCTACTCCGGCAAACGGTGGATTGTTGCAGGCAATTCAGCAACACGCCAGCGAAGGCTCGGAGGCCAACGCCGTGATCAACAACTTCAACAGCTTGAGCAATTCTCAAAAGCAGGATCTGCTGAATTTCCTGCGCTCGCTCTAAGTACTGACCTGCAATCAATGCACGGGCGCTCCATCGGGGCGCCCGCGCACCGTCTGTCGCACTGGCCATCCCCCCGCCGTCTGTACGCCTGAAGTGAGCATACCTCTGTCTGATTTTCCTTCCAATCGTGCTAGAGTATGTGTGCGCTTTCGAAGTGCCAGCCTCGCGTGTGAGTCTGTGGGAGCGCAGCGTCAGCCGTCCCCCGCTCGACTTGTTCCGGTTCTGCAGCGATGATTTCGGCGAGCGGCACATCGTCATGTGCCGCGATACACAGCGCCAGCCTGGACGCCGTCCAGGAAAGGACGAGCATGAAAAATCTGTTCGTGGGCAACATGACTTTTCAAACTACCGAGGCCGATCTGAGGGCGCTGTTTGAGCCGTTTGGCCAGGTCGCTCGGGTTCACATCGCCATGGACCGCGAAACCGGCCGGTCCCGTGGGTTCGCGTTCGTGGAAATGCCCAACGATGCGGAGGCCGCTGCGGCGATGCAGGGGCTTGATGGCAAGGACGTAGGCGGGCGCAATTTGAAGGTGAACGAAGCGCGGCCCAAGGAAGCATCCAGCGGACCGCGCGGGCCCCGAGGCGGCGGTCCCGGTGGCGACCGCGGAGGCTCGGGTGGAGGCCGCGGTGGGGAACGCGGCGGCGGTGGCGGCGGGCGAGGACGATTTTCGAATGAAGACTACCGCGAATCTCCGCGGCAACCGCGCGAACCGCGATGGTAGGACTGGTAGGGAACGACGCGAAGCGTCTGTGGACGGAGGTGGTGCCCTCGTCCGATTTCGACTTTAAGGAGATCCTGTGACAACCACATTCCAGAAGCGCCAAAAGGAAATGAAGCGGATGGAAAAGGCTCGCGCGAAGGCCGAGCGCCGCGCGCAGAAAAAGCTCGAACCGGGGGCAACCGATGAGGAAGAGCTTCAGGTATTGACCGGCCCTCGTCCACTCGACGACGATCCGCTGGCGAGTCCGCTGCCAAGCATATTAGAGGACAATTAGACAGGTTCTCTTCGCCGACTCAGATCCTCGCCGCCTCAATCGCATCGGAACGCGCGAAGTGCCAATGTTTATTTGTGAAAATGAGGCATCACTTCGTTCGTGAATAATTCCAGCGAGCGGACGCTCTCTTCGTGGGTCAGGTTTCCGTAGGCAAAACGCGGAACGTAATAGTTTGCGCCGGATTCCTCGAGCTCTTGTTCGATCCTGGCCCGTACCGTGGCAGGCGTCCCGGTAATCAAAGTAGCTTCAGCCGAGCGGATTACCTCCTCCAGGCTCATCGCGCTGGCGTTGAACTTGCGCCAAAGATAAACCAGGCTCTCGTAAAATTTCCGCGAACCTAACGCGCCCCGTTCCTGAGCCAGCCGGTCGGATTCTCCTAAGTAGATAAATCGCGTGATGCCGGCCTTGGGCATTTTCCTGCCGCTATTGGGGTGGGACGAGCTCCATGCTTCCTTATAGCTGGCGATAATTTTCGCAGCTTCGACGGACCCAACCAGGGTGACGATATTCGTGCTCTGGCGAGCCGCCTTGGCCGCGCTTTCGGCGCTGTTCGTCGCGTACCACAGCGGGGGATGCGGCACTTGGTAAGGCTTTAGTTCGATCGGCACGTTGGTGAAGTCGAAAAACTTGCCATGGAAATCCACGACGTCCTTGGTGAGCGCGGCCATCACAACTTCCATCGCCTCTGCATACATCGCCGGGGCATCCTGCTCGCGGACATTGAAAAATCCCAGCTCGACGCCGGAGACTCCACGGCCGGTGCCGATCTCGAATCGGCCCTTGGTGAGATGGTCGAGCATGCAGATTTCGGCCGCGAGACGCAGGGGGTTGTATAGCGTGGCAATCAGCACCAGCGGAGCGAAGCGGATGCGGTGAGTGATCCGCGACGCGGCCGCCAGGAACACGAGGGGCGATGGCGCGAGACCGAGCGGCGTGCTGTGGTGCTCGGTGATGTGAAACGTGGTGAAGCCGGACTTGTCGTATAGCTCGAGCAGCTTCAAGCGGCTGTCGTAGGTCTTGGCGATCGGCTCGTCCTGCCGGTCCACATGGTCAATAACCCCAAACTCAACTTTCATCGGTTGCGCCCTTCGGAAGCCTGGAGGATCGCCCGCCCGGGGGGAGCGTCTCTGGAGCGCACAGACTTTACCCCTGAGGGGACCGGTTGGCAAATCCCGCTTGAAACCGAACACGGGTGGTTATCACAGCAAGGCCCAATCGGAGCGTTCTTGCGGCGTCCGAATGAATGCTATACTCAAATTTCGGCTGCCTCCCGCAAGCGATAAGGAGTACGAGGATGGGGATCGAATTTCGAGAGCTCTGGCTCTGGGCAAGAAATCGGAAATTCCTCGCGTCGTTCCTCGTCGCCTTCACGTTCTGCATCGGCATCATCATCGGCACTGTAATTTCGGGCCGCGCCATGGCCAATCGCGCCCAAGCAGCGAATGGCGCGTCTTTGCTGGCGATTCCTGATCCAGTCAGCCTTTCGGGCGCTTTTTCGAGCATCTCCAAGAGTCTCGGTCCCGCGGTCGTCAACATTTCCACAACGCAAGTGATTGAGAAGCCCAAAGGCGGCGGAAAGACTCCTCGCGGTCAGGGCGATCCCTTTGGGGACTTCTTCGATCGGTTTTTTGATTCGCCGGATAACGCGCCGGATGCGGAGCGCAGCTTAGGTTCGGGCGTCATCGTGGACAAGAAGGGCTTCATCCTCACCAATGACCACGTGATTGACCAAGCCACCAAGATTCAGGTCGCGCTCGATGGCGATTCCAATCATTACAGCGCTCGCGTGGTGGGAGTGGACAAGGACACCGACCTCGCGGTCATCAAGATCGAAGCCGATCACGATCTTCCCGTCGCCAAGCTTGGGAATTCAGATGGGGTGCAAGTCGGTGATTGGGTGCTGGCCTTCGGCAGCCCGTTCGGTTTGAACTCTACGGTTACGGCGGGAATCATCAGCGCGAAGGACCGTTCGAACGTCGGCCATCAGTTCCAGCGTTTTATTCAGACGGATGCCGCAATTAATCCCGGGAATTCCGGGGGGCCACTCGTGAGCCTGACCGGGGAAGTGATCGGTATCAATACCGCGATCTATACGGGCAGCCGCGGATTTGAGGGTGTCGGCTTCGCGCTGCCGTCCAACACGGCCATCACCGTTTACAACCAGCTCGTCACATCTGGAAAAGTGGTGCGCGGTTCCATCGGCGTCACGTTCCAGGAAGAGAACAGCAACAATCCGGTTTTAATGCGTGAGCTCGGCGCGCCGTATGGAATCGTGCTCGAAGCGGTTGAACCGGGCAGTCCGGCCGATAAAGTTGGCCTGCAGGCCGGAGACGTGATCACCAACGTGAATGGCCAGCCTGTGCATTCCGGCGCCGACCTGGTAAACCCGATCGCGACGACTCCCATTGGTAATTCCGTCCAGGTTCGCTACGTGCGCAATAAGCAGGCGAAGGACGTTACGATCACCGTAGCCGACCGCACCAAGATTTTCCCGCAATCGGCTCAGGACGATGATTCACAGCCCGATCAGGCGGAGGAGCCGGCTCAATTCGGCTTGCATGTCGAGGAGCTAACGCCGGATCTCGCGCACAAACTTGGTATGGGCACCCTCGAAGGCGCCGTGGTGACGGAAGTCGAGCCTGCGACGTTTGCCGAAGACGTCGGCTTCGCGCGCGGCGACGTGGTCATCGAAGTCAACCACGTGGCGATCAAGTCGCTCGCCGATTACCGCGCGCAGATGGCAAAGCTGCAGCCGGGCGCGGACGTACTGTTCAGGATCGCGCGCCGATCCGATGCCGACCGCGTGCTGACTTTGTACCTGGCCGGCTCCATCCCGGCGTCGCGCTAGCAACTCCCGATCGGGCGGAGTCGTTCGCAGATTTCAAATTCCAACATCTTTTCGCAACTTGCTCGACATGTGTCTCCGTCTGTCCTGCTGTATGATTACCACTGCCAAATCTGCACGACATGACCATGGACGAAACCAGCATTTACGGAATCATCGGCGAAGAGGGATTTAAACGCCTCGTCGCGGCATTTTATCGCCAGGTTCCGGCGGACGATATTCTGGGGCGCATGTATCCTGCGGGCGAGCTGGCAGCTGCCGAGCAGCGCCTGCGGGATTTCCTGATCTATCGGTTCGGAGGTCCGCAGCGATACATCGAAGAGCGCGGTCATCCTCGCTTGCGTGGGCGTCATATGCCGTTTCGGATTGATCAAGCTGCGCGCGATCGTTGGATGAAGCTGATGGACAAGGCGTTCGCCGATGCGGTTCTGCCGGCTGAGGTCGAACAGTTCCTTCGCGCGTTCTTCGAGCAAATGTCCACGTTCATGATCAATCAGGAGAGGCCTGCAGTTCAGAGCTGAAGCGCGGTTTAAGGGAAAAGGAGCACTCATCATGAAAAAGAGTGGTTCCCAGAAAGTCGAATCCGCATCTCGACTGATAGACGCGAGAATCAAAGAGCTCGGCGACTGGCGCGGAGAGATGCTTGCCCGCCTCCGCGCTTTGATCAAGCAAGCCGATCCTAAAGTCGTCGAGGAGTGGAAGTGGGGAATACCTGTGTGGTCGCACGACGGGTTGATCTGCACCGGCGAGACCTACAAGAGTGTCGTAAAGACCACATTTGCCAAGGGCGCTTCGTTGGATGACCCCTCAGGTCTCTTCAATTCCAGTCTCGATGGAAGAGTGCGACGTGCGATAGACTTCCGCGAAGGCGACAAAATTAACGAGAAGGCCCTGAAAACTCTTATTCGCGCCGCCGTGGCCCTGAATACTTCCTCGGCCACAGATCGCTGAGGGAATTCTACGTCGCTTACGTCGTCGTAATCCTGTTCGTTTTCCATTGACCGTAAGTAATCGTCCTTCTACATTTGCGGCATGTCGCGAAAGGTAATCCTCGGATTCGGAATCAGCCTCGACGGTTATATTGCGCGGCGCAACGGCGACCTCGATTTTCTGGTGTTAGACAAAGAGGGTGAAAAAGTGATGGCGGATTTCTTCGCCAAGATAGACACCACCATCATGGGCCGCAAGACCGCCGTAGGCATGGTGAAGATGCGCAAGAGCGGCGAGATGCCCGAGATGCCGGGCATGGCCTACTATGTGATTTCTCGACGATGGAAGCCGGGCAAACACGACGGATTCGAAGTGGTGAACGGATCGCTGACAGCATTTGTGAAGAAACTCAAAAGCCGCCCGGGAAAGGATATCTATTTCGGCGGCGGGGGCGAATTGGCCCGCAGTTTCCTGCGGGAAGATCTGGTGGACGAACTTTTCATCGGTCTCGGTCCCGTTCTTTTGGGTGATGGCATTCCGGGGTTCCCAGGCAAGTTCCCGCAACGCGACTTCCGGCTAACAGAATGCAAGTCCTACTCGAATGGATCGGTCGCGCTAGTCTATGAGCGGATTCGGACGAAGACTAGCCGATGATCCAATCCGTCTTCGTGTGTTGACAGCGATTTAGGGGCGAGGGTAGAGTTTTCCGGATGCCGCACGAATTCCTCACGTTTTAGACCCTACCAGGAGGAAAGACCATGGAGTTCGATCCGAGGAGTGCTCCCGGTGCGGCGCGTGTCGTCGCGCAGCCGATCGTAGCGCCGCTCTCTCGCGCGGCGATCTTTCTGGTGGCGACGCTGAAAACCGGAGACGGTGCTCGCGCGACGCTGCGGTCGTTCTGCGGAGATCTGGGTGGAATTACTCGCGCTGTGGAGTATCGCAACATTGAAGCCGGGTTGTCCTGCATCATGGGAGTCGGGTCCAACGCGTGGGACCAACTCTTTGGGCAGCCGCGTCCGGCGGACCTTCATCCGTTCCGCGAGGTTCGTGCGGGAACGCGACATGCAGTGTCCACGCCGGGCGACTTTCTGTTCCACATCCGCGCGAAGCACATGGATCTATGCTTCGAACTTGCCACGCAGATCATGGCGCGCATCGGGAATGCGGTTGTTCCGGTCGACGAAGTGCACGGCTTCAAGAATTTTGACGACCGCGATCTCGTTGGCTTCGTTGACGGCACCGAGAATCCGAGGGGGGAAGCGGTCGCCGAGGCCGCGCTCGTTGGCGAAGAGGATGCTGCGTTCGCCGGCGGAAGCTATGTGATGGTTCAGAAATATCTCCACGATATGAATGGATGGAATGCGCTGTCCACGGAGGCGCAGGAAAAAATTATCGGGCGCAAGAAGTTGTCCGACATCGAATTGGACGAATCGGTCAAGCCAACCTCGTCGCACAGTTCGCTCACGACAATCGAGGAGAACGGCAAAGAAATGAAGATCCTGCGCGACAACATGCCCTTTGGCAGCGCCGCGCAGGGTGAATTCGGAACGTATTTTATCGGCTACTGCCAAACGCCGCGCACGCTCGAGCAGATGCTCGAGAATATGTTCGTCGGGCGGCCGCCCGGCAACTACGATCGTCTGCTCGACTTCAGCCGCGCCGTCACTGGAAACTTGTTCTTCGCGCCGTCCGCGACATTTTTGGAAGCGTTAGGGGACGACTAGCGCGAGACCACACGCCCTGCCGCGTCGGCGGTGGACTTGTCCGGCATCGGAGTTGATCACGCAAGCGGATTACTTCCGAGTTGCTCGTAATCAAGAAATAGCGCTTGTCAGAATTGCAGGAAACGCAGGCGGCCAAGCCGGGCGCTCTGCTCCTCGACATTTGCGACGGGGCAGGTTTCGCTTGCGTTGCTCGAACTGCGGGCGTACCTTAGCATCCATGAAGCCCATACAAGCAGTCTGCGACCAATGCAAAAAGACAGTGGAAGCAAAACCGTTGCTCAGCGAAAACGAGCTCTGGTTGGCGCTGAATAAGGGTGACGAAATCGAAGTCATGCACCTTGCCGATGACGTCCATCACACATGGAAGCTCACCGGACAAGACAAAGAGAATCTGCGCAAGGCGCGAGCCGCGGGAGCAGCCTAACCCGTTCTGCTTGATTTCGTCTTTATTCCGGCGTTTCGATCAGCTCTTCGCGACCCACACTCCCTAAATACTTCCTGGCATACTTGTCAGTTAACTCCCGGCTAGACGGGCGCTACGCCTTCTTTGAGTGCCGTTCGATTCTGATGCGCGTCTCAGGGTGCATATTGGGTGAAGACAAAGTCGCGAGAAGCTTTCGCGTGGCAGGGGAAGCAAGTCTTTAGCTGCGCGTCGGTGCCCAGACACCCGTCCTTGTTGAAGTGACCGTAGCCCCAGCCTCCGGTCGCGGCATATTTTTTCGAGTCCTTTACCATGAACTGAGTATTCGTGGGCGGCCCCGGAACGAAAGATTGGGGATCGCCAAACACCTTGTCGTTTTCCTCCGACGCGACGTGACCGTAGTGTAGAGCGGCAATAATTGAGCCGTCCGGGTAGGGAAGCGTCCCGTCGCGGAACGCCTTGAACGCTACATCATTGCCCAACATGGCCGCGAAACTGTGGAGGTTGCCTTCCTCATGGGCCACGGAGATGAACTTCCATTCGCGGAAGCCGGGCGGAATCTTTGTAACGTACACCGGAGTTGCGTCATCGGCGTATCCGGATACGGGGGCCTTGAAGACGATGACGGCGGTTAGCACTGCTCCTGCGAACAGGATGATGGCAATTCGTCTCGATGCGGGATTCATCGTTGCTCTCCTTTGCGTTTTTTTATGGCCCAATCTATCCCCCAACAGCACGCGAGTTATTGCACCGCCTACTTCGCTGATACATGCTTGAAAGCCCGAAACGCTACCACAGTCGGTGGGACCAGCGCGTTAATTCCTAAGTAAGTCAGATTGCCGGACAAACGGTCGCCCAGCATCTCGCCAATTCGACCTGCACTCCCGTAATCGCAGTATTGCCAGAAATCTCCGACGCGTGTCATACTCCCGTTTCCCCGCTACTAGGCGTGTAATAGGGAGGTTTAGTCATGCGAATTCCGATGCGTTTCTCGTTGACGCCACTTGTCGCTGCGCTGTTGTGCGTAGGTATCTCGATTCCGGCGGCGACCTTCGCGGCGGGCGATCCTGCAAAGCCGGCGGGTTCACCAATGCCGGATAGCCAGAAAAAAGTCTGGACGAACGACGATGTCGAGCGGCTCAATCCAGCGTTCGTAGTCAACAGCTCCCCTCAGCCCAGCACGGCTTCCGCCACGACTCTGACCACCGTCAGTGTGCCGTCTCTGGCACCCGCACCTCACCGAGTCGTCGCGCGCGCGCCGCTTCCCCCTGAACAAGATCCTCGATGGTATGCGCAACAGGTGACTGCGCTCCAAGCCGAACTCTCCGCCATAGATAGCCATGAAGATGAACTCCGCCAGTTCCGCGCCACGAGCGCGGGATTGCCGACTGGGCTCGTCCTGAACGCCCCTGTCGAAGGAATCACCACCGACAATTTGATCGCGCAGTTGGAATCTCGCCGGCAGGAAATCGCGCAGCAAATTGACGCTCTCGGCGATCTGGCTCGGCAGAACGATCTGCCGCCTGGGATTCTTGTGGCAGGGCGCGGGCTTGTGGAGATCGCGGACCAGCCGACAGTCGAGGAGCAAAGAGCCGCTGCATTGACCTTGGCTCGCGATGCGTCGGACGAACTCGCGGAAGTGCAGGGTGTCGTCGCCGGAATGCATGACCAGGCCTCGTCTCAGGGAATCACGTTGCTGCCTCCGACTCCCGGAGACGGTGGCAATATGACTACCGATCTCCTCGAGCGGCTCGATGGTCGCGCGAACGACCTCCAAAGCGTAATCAGCAGTGCGCAAGATGAAGCGCAGGGCCTGGGCGTGCCTCCCGGGGACCTGCGCTAAGAAGCCCCGGCGCAGCTGTTTCGCCGTTACCTCATAGGTCCCCCGGGAAGGCCTGCGGCTTGAGTCGCTCAGCCAAATCCGGATAATCGAAGTAGTGTAGTCGCTTGGGGGCAGCAAAATCCGGCCGGCAGGCCTCAAACAAGAGGGACCAATCAGATGAGATGGGCTTCGATCATCGCGTCTCTCGCATTGGCATGTGCGCCCGTCGTGCGTGCAGGGGTACCGGAACCCTCGCCACAAGCCAGCACCTCGCAGACCGCCACATCTTCCGCTTCCTCGAAGCCCGTGAGCCACAAGAAAAAGCATCATTCCAAGCGTGAGCCCACGCAGAAGGCGCCTACTTCCGACCGCATCTCCGAAATCCAGTCCGCGCTCGTGCGGGGCGGCTACTATCAGGGAAGTCCGAACGGCAAGTGGGATTCCAACACCATCGCCGCCGTGCAAAAATTCCAGTCGGCCAATGGCATCGAGGCCAACGGCAAGCTCGACGCTCCGACCCTGCAGAAACTGGGACTCGGCTCGGATATCGCCGGAGTCTCCGCGCCCAAGCCCGCCGCGCCCCCCACCTGTTGCTCCACAACGCCTGCCTCGTCACCTTCCAGCCAGACGACGCCAGCAACCGTCCCTGCGACAACCGCCGCAAACCAGCCAGTCCACCAGAATTAGAGCCGTCGAATTGACGTCACCGCCTCGCGATTGTTACTCTGAAGCTTCGCTGTTTCTGAATCATCAAATCACAATGTCATAGCTAGACGAGCCGCTCGCTTACTGCGACCGCTGGGAGGACCTACGATGGCCACTGCATCTGCCCCGAAAATTTTCAAGAACTTCATCAACGGTGAATGGGTCGAAGCCCGCAGCGGCAAAGTCCTCGAGGACCGCAGCCCAGCAAACACCGATGAACTCGTGGGGGTGTTCCCGGCGTCCGGACCCGAAGACGTCAATCTGGCTGTCGAAGCGGCGAAGGGTGCGTACAACAAGTGGCGCCTGACGCCTGCGCCCAAACGCGCCGAGATTCTTTTTCATGCCGCCGAAATCCTGGTCGCCCGTAAAGAGGACTATGCCCGCGATATGACCCGCGAAATGGGCAAAGTTCTGGCTGAAACGCGCGGCGATGTGCAGGAAGCGATTGACATGACCTACCTGATGGCAGGCGAGGGTCGCCGCCAGTTTGGGCATACCACTCCATCGGAGCTGCCCAACAAATTCGCGATGGCGGTCCGGGCGCCCATCGGAGTCGCAGGCATGATTACGCCGTGGAACTTTCCAATGGCGATCCCGTCGTGGAAGGCGATGCCCGCCCTAGTCTGCGGCAATACGATCGTGCTCAAGCCGGCCGAAGATACGCCGCTTTCCACCTACAATCTCACGCAAGTGCTCGCGGAAGCGGGACTTCCTCCTGGCGTGCTGAATGTGGTGTTCGGCTACGGCCCGGATGCCGGCGGGCCAATACTCAATCATCCCGATGTCGGACTCGTCAGCTTTACCGGTTCCACGGAAGTGGGCCGCATCGTGAGCCAGGCTTGCGCGCCGACGTTCAAGAAATGCCATCTTGAAATGGGCGGCAAGAACATCATCATCGTGATGGACGATGCCAACCTCGATCTCGCCATCGAAGGAGCCGTATGGGGCGGCTTTGGCACCACCGGCCAGCGCTGTACGGCTGCAAGCCGCGTAGCAGTGCAAAAAGGCGTGTACCGTGAATTCGTCGAGAAGTTTGTCGCGCGGGTGAAGGCGCTGAAGGTTGGCGACGGCCTCGATCCAGTTACTCACATGGGTCCCTGCATCAACGAGCAGCAGCTGCAGACGGTGATGAAATACGTCGGCATCGGCAGCAACGAAGGCGCAAAGCTTTCCGCTGGAGGCCATCGGCTCGAAACCGGCGCACATGCACGCGGATGGTTCCATGAGCCGACGGTGTTCGCGGATTGCGATCCGAAGATGCGCATCTGCCAGGAAGAAATCTTCGGTCCAGTCGTCTCCGTGATTCCGTTCGATTCGTTTGACGATGCGATTTCGATCGCCAACGACGTGAAATACGGGCTTTCGGCCGCGATTTACACGCGCAACGTGAATCAGGCCTTCCGCGCCCAACGCGATCTCGAAACCGGCATCGTCTATGTAAACGCGCCGACCATTGGCGCCGAAACGCATCTACCGTTCGGCGGCACTAAGAACACGGGCAACGGCCATCGTGAGGCTGGCCTAGCCGCGCTCGATTTCTACTCCGAGTGGAAGACGGTATACGTGGATTACTCCGACCGCCTGCAGCGCGCCCAGATTGATAATTAGCGGCCAGGACGACCGCTTGGCGGTTGGAAATTGACGCCCGGCGTGGCGACGCTGTTCCGCGACGGCTCGCGTGCAGCGAGTTCAGGCCAAGGGCAGGATTTGATGTCGAGGCAGCAACCGATCGCCGTGTACTACGAGCATCCCGTGTGGTTTGAACGTGTGTTCGCCGAGATGGACCGGCGGAAGACTCCATACCACAAAATAAATGCCGCGCATCATCTTTACGATCCCTCGGCAAATGGGCACGAAAAGTTCGCTCTCGTTTTCAATCGTATGAGTCCTTCAGCCTGGAACCGTGGTCGGGCGGACAACATCTTCTACACGCTGAATTATTTGTCGCATTTGGAGCAACAAGGCACGCGCGTCGTCAACGGGAGTCAGGCCTTCCGGTACGAAATCTCGAAAGCGTTGCAGCTCTCGCTGCTGCAGAGTCTCGGTTTGCCTTACCCGCGTTCGCGCGTCATTCATCACCCAAGCGAAGCTTCCGCGGCGGCATCCGGATTTCGTTTCCCGGTCGTGGTCAAGCCGAATATCGGAGGGAGTGGAGCGGGAATTGTGCGCTTCGACAGTGCGGCGGAGCTGGAAGGTGCGGCCGCCAGGGGCGTCAGCCTGGGCCTCGACGGCACGGCGCTCGTGCAGGAGTTTATTCCCGCCAAGGATGGTCACATCGTTCGAGTCGAAACGATTGGCTACAAATATCTCTACGCTATCAAGGTCTTCACTTCCGGCGAGACATTTGATTTGTGCCCGGCGGACATTTGCAAGACATCTGATGGGGTCGAGCTGAATATCTCTTGCGTGGTCGAGGGACCGAAGAGCGGACTGCGCGTGGAAGCGTACCAGCCGCCGAACCAAGTTATTGACGATGTTGAGCGCATCTTCGCGGCCACGAAGATCGAAGTGGGCGGCGTGGAATACATCACCGACGCTCGCGATGGCCGGCTCTACTATTACGACATCAACGCGCTCTCGAATTTTGTGGCCGATGGTCCGACGCTGCTGGGTTTCGATCCGTTTGTCCGGCTCGTTGATTACCTCGAACAGGAGGCGTCGTAATGCGATACGGATATTGGATGCCGGTTTTCGGCGGGTGGCTCCGCAATGTGGAAGACGAGAAAATGGAGGCAAGCTGGGAGTACGTGAGCCGCCTCGCGCGCCGCAGTGAACAAATCGGTTTCGATCTCACACTGATCGCGGAATTGAACCTGAACGACATCAAGGGACCCGAGGCTCCGTCCCTGGACGCTTGGTCAACAGCTGCTGCGCTCGCGGCCGTCACGAATTCGCTGGAACTGATGGTCGCTGTGAGACCGACTTTTCATTCACCGGCGTTGTTGGCCAAGCAGGCTGCCAATATAGATCACATAAGCGGCGGAAGACTTTCGCTGAATGTCGTTTCCTCCTGGTGGGCGGACGAAGCGAAGCAATACGGAGTTCTTTTCGAACAGCATGATGACCGCTACGGGCGTACCGCGGAATGGCTGGAAGTAGTGAACGGCGTTTGGACTCAGGAACGCTTTTCGTTTTCCGGGAAGCACTATCGCGTGGAGAACACGGCTCTGGCGCCGAAGCCGCTGTCGAAGCCAAGGCCGCCGATTTATGCGGGTGGCGAATCGGAAACCGCCAAGGACCTTATCGCCCGTACGTGCGATGCGTATGTGATGCATGGGGACCCGCCTGACACGATTCGCTTGAAAATCGCCGACATGTCGGAGCGCCGCCGTTTGCTGAAGCTGCCGCCTCTCAAATTTGGAGTCGCCGCCTACGCAATCGTGCGCGATACCGCGGAGGAAGCGAATGCGGAATTGCGGCGAATCACGGACGTGAAGCAGAACGCGGCAGGATTCCAGAATTATCAGCAGTGGCTCTCCGGCACCCAGCTGGACCAGAGAGTTTCGCTGGAAGAGTACTCAGTTTCGAATCGGGGGCTACGATCTGGCCTCGTCGGCGCGCCGGACGAAGTGAGAACTCAGATTGCCGAGTTCGAACGAGCTGGCGTAGACCTCCTCTTGTTGCAGTTCAGTCCGCAATTCGAGGAGATGGAGCGGTTCTCCGACTTGGTCATTCAAAACCGTCGAGGCCAACCATCACTTGAACGCCCGGAGGTTGACGGCGCATACCGAGTGTCAACAGGACAGAGCTAGACCGGGGAGACCCTTGGCCTGCACCACGCGCAAATCGAAAAATCCTGGTGCGCGTTGGCGTACTTAGATCATTGACAGTTAATCGGCGCGAACGCAGAATATTGGAGCGGTGGGTGGCGGGCAAAGTTTTCTCGCCCAGGGGCAGCTTTCCAATCGCAATTCTACTCGGATGGCGACGTGTGTGTGCGGTCGCCCCATCCTGGCAAGGACTTTTTTGATGATTCGACACTTGAAGTTCGCATTTGTGGCCATTCTGCTGACGGCGTTCCCGATGGCGCTCGCCGCGCAGTCTCCCGGTTCGACGTACGCCCCGGCTGGCGAACAGTCGGTCGCCGGCGGATGCTCCCGTTTCGTCGCGGATGCCGATAATGGAGGCGAAGCCGCTTCCGTCGCGCACGGCGACGCAGGTAAACAAGTTCACGGATACGATCTCGCGAATCTCGACCGCTCGGTCGCCCCTTGCGATGATTTTTACAAATTCTCGTCTGGCGGCTGGATGAAGAACAATCCGATCCCCCCAGACCGCTCCGCCTGGGCAATTTTCGGCAAGCTCGCCGCCGCAAACGAAGATCACTTGCACCAGATCCTTGAGGAATCCGCCAAGGACAAATCCGCCGCCCCCGGCTCGAACCTTCAGAAAATTGGCGATTTCTACGCAAGCTGCATGGACGAAACGCTGATCGAGGCGACAGGCACGAAGCCACTCGATCCGGAATTCGCGCGCATTGCGGCGATCAAGGACATACCCAGCCTCCAGGCTGAAATTGCGCACCTGCAACTTTCGGGCGTGGACGTGGCTTTTGGCTTCGGCTCCCTGCAGGATTTTAAGGACAGCAAACAGATGATTTTCGCGGCAGGACAGGGCGGCCTCGGGATGCCCGACCGCCAGTATTACCTCGATGACGACGACCGCTCCAAGCAGCTTCGCGCCGGTTACGTTCAGCACCTAACCAATATGTTCAAGCTGCTCGGGGACGATGCCGCCACCTCCGCCGCGGAGGCCAAAGCCGTACTCGATTTCGAGACGACGTTCGCCAAGGCTGCCAGGAAGCGCGAAGATTTGCGCAACCCCCAGTTGAATTACAACATGATGACGCTCGTAGAGGCTGGCGAACTAACTCCACACTTTTCGTGGCCCGATTATTTCAAGCAGATCGGCACACCCGGCATTTCGCAAATTGATGTCGCCCAGCCCGATGCCATGAAGGCGGTGGACGCAGCCCTCGCGTCCGTCTCAATCGCAGATTGGAAAACATATCTGCGCTGGCACCTGATTCACAACGCCGCCCCGACGCTCTCCGCGAAGTTCGTTGACGAGAATTTTGATTTCTACGGCAAGCAACTGACGGGCGCGATGGAAAACCTTCCGCGCTGGCGCCGCTGCGTGCAGGCCACCGACGGGGAACTCGGCGAGGCGCTCGGCCAAATCTACGCCGAGCGTTATTTTCCTCCGGAAGCCAAGGCCCGGGCGGTAGAGCTGGTTCACAATCTGATGGCCGCGCTACGCGAGGATCTCTCGACCCTCGATTGGATGAGCCCTGCGACGCGCGTGCAGGCCATCCATAAGCTGGATGCCATGGAGCTCAAAATCGGCTATCCCGACAAGTGGAGGGACTACTCCGCGTTCCACGTGGATCGCGGCCCTTACGTGGAGAACGTCACGCGGGGCGACGCGTTCGAACAGGCGCGCGACCTGGCGAAGATCGGCAAGCCAGTGGATCGCTCCGAATGGAACATGACGCCGCCGACCGTCAATGCGTATTACACGCCTCTGCACAACGAGATCGTGTTTCCCGCGGGAATTCTCCAGCCTCCGTTCTTCGATCCCAAGGCGGACGACGCGTTCAACTACGGCAGCATCGGTTCCGTGATCGGCCATGAAATGACGCACGGCTTCGATGATCAAGGCGCGCAGTTCGATGCCGACGGCAATCTAAAGAGCTGGTGGACGCCGGAGGACCTCAAGAATTTCCAGCAGCGCGGCGATTGCATTGCGAAACAATTCGACGCATTTGAGGTCGAGCCGGGATTGCATGGCAATGGAAAGCTCGAGGAAGGCGAAAGCATCGCCGACCTGGGCGGACTGGTGATCGCGTATGCCGCATTTCAAAAGACGCTGGCCGGGAAACCCGCGCCCCCATACGTTGACGGCTTCACCACCGACCAGCGCTTCTTTCTTGGCTTTGGGGCCCATTGGGCGGCGAACTACCGTCCCGAAAGGGCGCGCCTTCTCGCCAAGACTGATCCGCATCCGCTGAACGCGTTTCGAGTGGACGGTGCGCTATCAAATATGCCGGTATTCGCGAAAGCGTGGGGCTGCGCCGCAGATTCGAAAATGGTCCGCCCCGAAGCGATCCGCTGCAGAATTTGGTAGCCGCGACGAACCAGACTGCGCTCCGCCGCGGCTCCTGATGAGCGGCTATTTTTTCTGTTTGGCGAGGATCCGTTCGATTTGTTCGATGTGGTTGATGTCGTGGCCCGAGAACATTCGAACAATCGTCTCGACGCTCTCCGCGCCGCGCTCGCTGTGCATGCCCTCGTGCTTCCACTGCTCCGGCGTCAGTGATTTCAGCAGTGCGAGATTGGCTTCGCGCAGCACGCGATACTGAGCGAACGAATTCTTCAAATTGCGCTTGTCGTAGTGCAGCGCCGTAACCCACGCATCCTGATCGAAGCCGATGATGGGCGTTCCTGGCTGCCCGAGGATCGCTCGGATGCGGTACCCGCCAACGAGCTCCGTATCCGCAATGTGCGCCACGATCTCCGCGATGGACCATTTGTCCGGCGCGGGCCGCTTCCGCGCCTTCGCCGCGCTGACGCCCTTCAGCAGCTTTGCGAGCCTTGCCGGCGCCGCCGCTTGCAGCTTCAGCGGGTCGCGCCCTTCCACGAAGCTGGCCATGCGCTTCTTGTACTGTTCCACCGTTTCCTGCATGGATGTCCTCCTCGCTGAATCTTCGAATAAATCGAATTGTAGAACACCGCCGCGCCGGCACGCATGAATAGCCGATGACTTCCCGCGGTTTCGCAGAGACAAATTGGCGCGCAACAGCCTCGCGGCACCGCGCGATCGTGGGTATTTCCAATTCTGGAAACTGCGCTTGCCAACCGGTCCGGGCCTCCTGCGCCCGCATCGTACAATTTAAGTGTGTTTCCGGGGCAGTGTGGCGTCTCCAGATGCAATCCGCCGCCACCCTCGTTACGGGCGACGCCCAGAGGCGAAGACTGTGGCTTTGAAGACGGCTGACACTCGTCCGGCCAAACCCGAAGACCAGGAGCTTGCGCTCAAGCTCGAAGAGCAAGCCGCGCTCGAAGCCGACCTTGCCGACCGCGAGCTGCGCTCCGCAAATCTGCGCGCTGAACTCGCCGCATTCGAGCGCCGCTACCTGCATTTCGTCGGATCACGCTACGCAGAACTCGACGAATGGAAGGCGCAAATTGCCGAGCGACTCGTCGCCGAACAGCCCGGCAACGAACGCGCCCGGCAAGCAGCAACCGAGGCCCGCGCCCGCGCCAGCGAAACGAAATCCGTCGCCGGAGAGAAATCCCCTCAGGAACCCAAGTCTTTCCATGCCTCGCCCGAAATGAAGAGCCTCTATCGCGAGGTAGCCCGGCGCGTCCATCCCGACCTGACCTCGGACCGCGACGATCGCGCCAAGCGCCAGCAATTAATGGCCGAAGCGAATCAGGCGTACGAGCGCGGTGACCACGCGCGCCTCGAAAAAATTCTCACAGCCTACGAGCACAGCCCTGAAGCAGTGGAAGGCGAAGGCCCGGGCGCGGAGTTGATTCGCGTAATCCGTCGCGTCAGCCAGGCGCGCGGCAGGCTCGCCGAAATCGAAGCGGAGCTGCAAGGATTGCTGCGCTCCGACCTGCACCAGCTCAAGGCGCGCGTGGATGAAGCAGAGAAGAGCGGCCACGACGTCCTGAAAGACATGATCGCCAAGGTGGATGAACAGATTGCGCTCGCGAAGCAGCGTCTCGAGTCGCCTGCTCCGCTCTCCCGCTGATGGAAACCCAGGAAAAATCTTCGGCGAAGCAGATTGTGCGCGCACCCGCGCAGGCTCTGACGGTGCGCTCGGCCGCGCTGGTGACGCGTGGTTTGCGCGACCTTGCACGCGATTCAAACTGGCTCATCAAGAAAGTATTCAGCGGTAGATCATCACAGCTTGTGATTTCGCCGGCCGGTGAAGTCTGCGCGCTTTCGCCGATGGTGCGGCAGGGAACCGAGCGAATCGCGCTCTACGACATAGAGCGCGGCGTTCCAACGCTTGCCCTGGTCGTGCCCGGGGAACCGGACGTTTGTCCGCCGGGCCTTCCCGCTGCGTTTGCGTGGTCTCCAACGGCGCGGCACCTCGTTGCCGCATGGGGCGGCTGGCTGCCGGAGCTCCACGTATTCGATCTCCACGGCAAAGTTTTTCTCGGCGGCTTCGGCGATTTCAAAAGTTTTCCATCGTGTGTCACGTGGTCAGATACGGGAAATTATTTCGCCGCAGCGTCGCGCGGGGGCAGGGAAGCGCGATTGCGATTGTGGCCGACATCGAAACAATCGCCCTCTGCCATGCCGTTCGCTGCGGACCCGATCGCCGAGCTTGGCGCGCCCGGATCGGCCCAGAGTTGGCTCGAGCCTAAAACGCGTGAGTCTCAAACGCCGGACGCAGAGCCGGGCGACGAAGGCATCTTCTCCGGTTTCGGCCGCTCCGCCTTCAGCCCGGACGAAGGCACCCTCGCGAGCGTCGTTGAAATCGAGGGCGAGTGGGCGGATGACTCGATCGTAGTGCTCGACGTGCCCGCGCTGGAGCGGCACCAGGTGATTCCAGCGCAAGGACACATCACGGATATCGCGTGGACGCCGGACAGCCGCCAGCTGATCTATTGCTCCGCCGGCCAGGCGTATCGTGTGGCGGGGCAGTCAACTGAGCCGGAAGCTCTTCCTTTCGGCGCCGAACTCTGCGCGTGCCATCCGCGATTGCCGATTTGCCTATGCTTCAGCTCGTGGCTCAAGAATTCCGCAAAGGGCCGCCTGTTCCTCGTGGATTTGAATCGCCTCGAAGTCTTCGACGAGTACGCCGCCGAAGGCGTGGTCAATATTCGTTGGTCGCTCGATGGTTCTAAAGCCTACGCCGTCACCGCCGACGGCCTTGCCTATATTTACGACCCTCCGCTCCTGTAGCGGGGCGCGCTTACTGGAACCGCTTCGAGTCGTAGAAGAAAGAAACCAGGCCGTCGCGATAGTCTATTTTCAGGTCTAACATCCGCAACATTGTGAAACCCAGCGTTCCGGAGACCTCCGTGCCCGCCCCGTCGCTTATGCCCTTCATATCAACGGATACGATGTCCTCATTTTTCTGCCGCAAGTTAGCGAACGTCAGGGTTAGTTCGTCTCCCGTATAAACGCTTTTGACGCTGCCACTGATTCCCTTCACATGCATTCGCGGATCGTCCGAGACTTTGGTCACCTCGCGCGCGGCGTCGGGCGATATCAGGTTGCTGAAGGAGCCTGTATCAATCAGGAAAAGTTTCGCCACGGAATCATTTAACTTCGTCGGAATCAGGAGCATGTGACCGAATCGAAAGATTGGTGTATAGCTTTTCATCTCCGGCGCGATGTAGCGATCGCTGAAGTGCGGCGTGCGCTCCTGGTCTGATTCAAGCGCCGTCTCCGTCGCCAATTCGTCGGGTCTCGCCGGTAGCGGGCTCAACCGGAGTTTTCGATTGGGCATGTCGAGGTCAACCAGGAAACGGGAGAAAACAACGGCGCCGATGAGTCCCTCGTCGTCGGCTACTGAACTCTGATCCGACACCTGTATGTTGCAATCCTCGAATTCGATATCGCCGATCTGAATTTTGTCAACGTGTCCTACATAGCTTCCCACGGCGCCTTTGTCCCCGATTCCACGGATGCTGGACTCGACGACGTGCTCGACCCCGGCCTTTTCCGCCAGCTTATGGTCAATCAGAATTCCTCCCGCGCCTGTGTCGAGCAGCAGATGCGCGGTCGTTCCATTAAATTTCACGGTCAGCCCGTAGCCCCGGACTCGGGTGGGGCCGTTGAGGAGTTCGTTTAGGTCAGTGGTCGTCGAGGTGATTCTTGACACCATCCGGCACTGATGAGCCGGGACGGATGGTTCGCCTTGCAGCAGTATCAGTTGGCGTTCGAGAGCCGTGCGCGCCTCGACATCGTCGTCCGTGTCCTGCGCAAGATAGTCGCGCAATGCCTGAATGTGTTCGCCAAGCGTAAGCGTTCCCATCCAGAATCGCGTGATATCCGGATCGGCGGGATCGAGTTGCCGGGCCTTATCAATCATCTGTTTTTCCCGGTGACGAAACGAAATAGCTTGCGAGACTCTCGCGAGGCCCAGATAGGCACGCGCATTCTCCGCGCCGCTGTTGATCACCGCGACGAACTCGGCTTCCGCTTCGGGGATCTTTCCTTGCCGGAAGTAGGTTTCGCCCAGAGCCACCTTGACGTCGGGAGAATTTGGTGCGAATTCGATTGCTTTGGCCACCGCAGCATACGCGTCGCTCGGATCTTTCTTCCGGAGATACACCCGAGTCAGCCCGGTGTAGGCCATCGCCGCCTGTTGCCCGGTTTCGAGCTGTGTGTAAGCCTGAATGGCGGCGTCGAATTTGCCGGTGCGAAAGAGGTGCAGCGCGTCCTGCAAAGTCAGCGTCGCGCTTGCGGCAGGAGGGGCCGGGCTTTCAGGAGCGGTGTTCTGAGCCCGCATCACCGGGATGCAGAGGATGAACACGAGCGGCAAGACAATCCGAATGATCCGCAGGGAGTGTGCCACGGCCTTGGCTCTCCTGTATGTTCGCGTGAAAATCGGACCACTCTGACAGGGGATTCTCACTGAGTCAATATTCGATCGCTGACTGGTTCCATCGCCAAGCGATCGTGGCCTCACGCCAAAGGCTGGCCGATCATTTGCTCGGTCCATTGCCAGATCTCTGCCATCAGTTTCGGATCGCGCGACAACGCACTGGATTCCTTTGCCTTGGATTTCACGAAGTATTTTCCCGACACGTTCACGAGATCGGGAGACGTAGCCGCCCACAGAGAAACCGCCGCCCCCTTCTTCGAATCGAGCATGAAGGGTCTCATCAGCGCCACAATCACTTTGAAAGCGCCGCGCGAACCCTCGAAGATATTCGTGGCCACCACTCCCGGATGCAGGCAGTTGCACGTTACGCCCGTTCCTTCCAGCCTCTGCGCCAGTGCGAACGTAAACGCGTTCATCAGCAATTTGGACCGGCCATACATCGCCAAGCCACCCATGATCCCCGGCTCTACCGCTTGCACCCGGCTCATCTCAAGCTGTTTGGCGCTTCCATGCGCCTCGGACGAAACATTGACGATTCGCGAGGGCGCGCCGGCCTTCAGCAGATCGAGCACCAGAAAAGTCAGCAGCGCCGCGCCCAGGTGATTAGTCGCCAGCGTTAACTCGATGCCGTCGGCCGAAAGTTGCCCCGCTCCAGCGCCCCCGCCCGCGTTGTTGATCAGCACATCGAGGCGCGGATATTTGTCGTGAATCTGTTTCGCCAGCGCGCGGACCGATGCCTGAGACGACATATCCGCGATCAGCAGATCAACTTGCGAATTTCCCGACTCGCGCCGAATTTCCTCCAGCGCAGCTTTCCCCTTGTCCGCATTCCGGCAAACCATTACGACGTGCGCGCCCATCTGCGCGAGACCGATTGCCGTTTCCTTACCGATCCCGCTATTCGCGCCCGTAACGACGCATATTTTCCCGTTCATCTTCGCCTGCTCGTTCATCGCATCCCTCGCCCCTACGCAAAAGTCCACAGGCGCAAATCCACTTGCTTTTCCCGCCGCATGTTAGCGTGGTTTCGTGATGAAGGATATGCGCCAACGATCCGGCCGGCTCCAGCCCGCCGCCGAAGTGTGTCTGTCCCCCGCGCGAGTTTTCTGCGAGCATCGCCCGCAACAATTCCCGTCCTCGACTTGCATGGCATCCTTCACCTCCTCTGCTTCCTGTGCCTCCTCTGCCTCCCGAATTACTCGACACAGCGTGCCAAGTAGAATTGTCCGTAACTCATTGAAAACAAACAAAAGCGCACACAGTTACTCGACACTGAAACGAGGGGGGTGCCATCGGCGAAAATTTCTAAGCCAGAGGGAAATTTGCTTCGGCGTTCAGCGTCGAATCGGCCCGTTCTCCCGCAATGAATCGCCCGTAGCCCGCTGCCGCGATCATCGCGGCGTTGTCGGTCGAAAGCGCGCGGCTCGGGAAATAGACTTCGATTCCGCGGCGTGCGCCCTCCTCCTCAAACGCGCGACGAAGCTCGCTATTGGCCGCCACGCCGCCGGAAACCAGGATCGTGCGTGTGCCAAATTTCTCGGCTGCGGCGAGCGTGCGCGAGAGAAGGTTATCCACAACGGCGCGTTGGAAGCTGGCGATCAGATCGAGCGTCGCGGGGCTCGAAAGAGCGCGCAACGCGTCCGCGCTGCGGTCGCCGCACGCGAGCGCCTGTTTCCGCGCTTCGATTTCCGGCTCGAGCTGCGGATTTCGGCGCAGGTGATAGAGCACGGCGGTCTTGATCCCGCTGAAACTGAAATCGAACACGTTGCCGCTCATCTTCGGTTCGTTGAAGCGGACCGCCTGCGCGTTCCCGTGCGCCGCAAGTCGGTCAATGATCGGTCCGCCGGGATAGCCGAGCGCGAGCATCCGCGCGACTTTGTCGTAGGCTTCGCCGGCGGCGTCGTCGCGCGTGCCGCCGATACGCGAATAAGAGAATCGCGAGTCGCCATTCGCGCCTTCGGACTTCACTTGATAAATAATCGTGTGTCCTCCGGAAACAATCAGGCAGACCGCGGGCAGCTTCGGCTCGCGTCCGGCCACATGCGCCTCGAGAAACACCGCGTGGACATGGCCTTCCAGATGATTCACACCGATCAGCGGCTTCCCGAGCGCGAATGCCAGCACCTTGCCGTAGGTCACGCCCACGAGCAGGGCGCCAATCAGTCCCGGCCCTTGCGTGACGGCCACAGCGTCCACATCCTGCAGCGAAACGTGCGCTTGCTCGATCGCTTCGCGAACCACCGGAACGATTTGCCGCAGATGCTCGCGCGAGGCGAGCTCCGGCACCACGCCGCCGTATTTTCGGTGGATCTCGGTCTGCGAGGCCACGACGCTCGAAAGGATTCGCCGGCCATCAGCCACAATCGCCGCCGCGGTCTCATCGCAGGACGATTCAATTCCCAGGATCAGATGCTCGTCCGGATGTTCGTTTACGCTCACACTCACGCCTCAATCTTGACAGTCGCTCAAAATCGCTATGTTAGCATAGGCAAGAAGGCTCTCCCCGTGCTGGCGAGCCATCCCGAAAAATACATGACGACCAAACCGAAGAAAGTGCGCAAAGCCGTTCTGCCTGTGGCGGGGCTGGGGACGCGGTTTCTTCCGGCGACGAAGGCCATTCCCAAGGAAATGCTGACCGTGGTGGACAAGCCGCTGATTCAGTATGCGGTGGAGGAGTGCATCGCATCGGGCATCGACCACATTATCTTCGTCACCGGCCGGCACAAGAGCGCCATCGAGGATCACTTTGATTATTCGCCGGAGCTGGAAAGTTTTCTGATTCAGCGCGGAAAGACCGAGTTTGCGAAGTTGGTGCACGACATTGGTAAGGGCGTCCAATTCAGCTCCACGCGCCAGAGCGAAGCGCTGGGACTCGGGCACGCCGTCCTATGCGCCGCGGACCTTGTCGGAGACGAGCCCTTTGCCGTGCTCTTGAGCGACGTGATTATGGAAAGCGCCTTCCCCGCGGCGCGCGAGCTGGTGGACATATTTGAGGCGACTGGATCGGGGGCGATTCACGTGGAGCGCGTGCCTTCCGAGCGCGTCCATCTGTACGGAATTGTGGATGCGAAGCCCGAAAAAGATTCGCGCTGGGGTGACAAGCTTTGGCGCGTCACGAATTTGGTGGAAAAGCCGAGCGCCGAAAAGGCGCCCTCGAATCTTGGCGTCACCGGACGCTACGTGCTGCCGCCGGAAATTTTCGGCTACCTCGCGAAGACCAAGCCCGGCACGGGCGGCGAAATTCAACTGACCGACGGGCTTTGCCGATTGGCGGAAGACAACAAGATGCTCGCGTGCGTCTACGACGGGAAAGTGCACGACGCCGGCGACAAACAGGGGTTTCTCCAGGCCAACGTCAATTTTGGATTGAAGGATCCGAAGCTCGGAAAAGATTTCCGAGCCTACCTCAAGGGCCTCAAGCTGTAGCGTTCACTTCTTTTTGCGATTCGCCGCGCCTTTGTTGGAGTTGTCGGAGGCCGCGGGTTTCGACTCGGATTTTGAATCGGACTTCGAATCAGACTTCGATTCCGAGGATTTTTCGGAGGATTTCTCCGGCGACTTCTCCGAGGATTTGTCTCCGGTCTTCGCCTGCGCGGAATCACCGGAACCTTCGCTCGCAGCCGGCGCTGAATTCTTTCCCGCGTAATCGGTGACGTACCATCCCGAACCCTTGAATTGGATCGCGGGCGCGGACGCCATGCGTGGCGCGCGCGATCCGCACTTCGGACACTTCTTCGTCTCCGACGCATTGACGCTTTCGATCTTCTCGAAGCGATGGCCGCACTTCACGCACTTGTATTCGTACAGCGGCAACGGAAGGCTCCTCTCGTAACTACGTCCGGTATGAACGCCGAACTAGGCTGGCGTGACCCGTCGAAGCACCGGGATTCTCGCTTCGCGCAACACGTGCTCGACCACGGTTTCGCGCAGGCGCGAAGCGTCGTAATCGAAGTGCAGATGATTTGTTTTTTCGTCGAAGCGAAACTTCTGCAGCCCGTAGGTGTTCGCGAACTGGCCGAGCGCCCGGAACTGTTCGGCCTTGAGCGGGTTCTGCAATTCGTACGTCACGGTCATGAATGTCATGCACAGAGTATAGCATCGGCATCGCGCGGGATTCACGCGTGGAGCAGTGGACTCTTACAATTTCAGACTGCGGAGACGCAGGGCATTGGCGATCACGGAAACGGAGCTGAAGGTCATCGCGGCGCTGGCGAGAATCGGGTTGAGCAACAGGCCAATAAATGGATAGAGCACGCCTGCGGCGATTGGAATGCCGAGGGAATTATAGAGAAACGCAAAGACGAGATTCTGGCGGACGTTGCGCATCGTGGCGCGACTCAGAGTGCGGGCCCGCGCGATGCCGCGCAGGTCACCTGCGAGCAGCGTGATCCCCGCGCTTTCGATGGCGACGTCTGTTCCCGTGCCCATGGCGATACCGACGTCGGCTTGCGCGAGAGCGGGTGCGTCGTTCACTCCGTCGCCCGCCATGGCGACAACGTGGCCTTCGGCCTGGAGCCGTTTGATTGCGGCGCCCTTTTGATCGGGCAGCACTCCGGCGATTACTTCGTCAATGCCCAGCGCGCGAGCGACGGAGTCGGCGGTCGCGCGGCTGTCTCCAGTCAGCATGACGATGCGGACTCTTCCCCGATGCAGGCGTTCGATGGCTTCGCGCGCAGTGGACTTCACGGGATCGGCGACGCCGATGATTCCGGCGATGGCTCCGTCCACCGCGACGAACATCACGGTTTGTCCTTCGGCTTCCATGGACTTCGCGCGCTCGTCAAGACTTCCCGGCGGAATTCCGAGCTCGGCGAGCAGCGCGCGATTTCCGAGCGCCGCTTTTTGTCCAGCGGAAGTGCCCGTGACGCCTTTGCCTGTGAGCGAGCGGAAATCAGCGACAGCTCCGGGCGCGATGGAGCGTTCCTTCGCGGCTGCGAGGATCGCTGGGGCAAGGGGATGTTCACTCGCGCGCTCGAGAGTCGCGGCAAGACGAAGGACCTGCGCTTCGTCATAGCGGGACGCAGCGACGATGGAGGTGACGCGTGGGCGGCCTTCGGTGAGCGTGCCGGTTTTATCCACGACCAGCGTGTCCACTTCCTCGAGAATCTCAAGCGCCTCGGCATCCTTGATCAGGACGCCGGCAAGCGCGCCGCGTCCCGTGCCGACCATGATCGCCGTGGGAGTGGCAAGTCCCAGGGCGCAGGGGCAGGCGATGATAAGCACGGCGACGGCGTTGAGCAGACCGTGCGCCATTTTCGGCGCCGGCCCGAAAATTGACCAAACGACGAAGGTGAGAACGGCGACCAGCACCACGGCCGGGACGAAATAGGACGAAACGCGATCCGCGAGCCGCTGAATCGGCGCGTGGCTGCGCTGCGCTTCGCCAACTATGCGCACGATTCGCGCGAGAAGAGTTTCGCTGCCCACGCGCTCCGCGCGCATCACGAATGTTCCCGTGCCGTTGACGGTCCCGCCGGTCACGCGAGCCCCCGCGATTTTTTCCACGGGAATCGGCTCGCCGGTGACGAGCGATTCGTCCACGGAGCTCGATCCGTCGGTCACTGAGCCATCCACCGGAACCTTTTCGCCGGGCCGGACGCGGAGAACATCTCCCGGCGCGATGTGTTCCACGGGGACGTCAATTTCGGTGCCGTCGGAGCGAACCAGGCGCGCTGTCTTCGGTGACAATTTCAGGAGAGAGCGAATCGCCGCGGACGTCCGGCTGCGCGCCTGAAGCTCGAGCACCTGCCCGAGGAGGACCAGCGTCGTAATCATCGCAGCTGCCTCGAAATATACGGGGACGCTGCCGTCGGCCATGCGGAACGAGGCAGGGAAGAGGCTGGGCCAGAGAATCGCGATCGTGCTGTAGAGGTACGCCGTGCCAGTACCGAGGGCGATTAGCGAAAACATGTTCAAACTGCGATTGACGAGCGAGGCCCATCCGCGTTCGAAGAATGGCCACCCGGCCCAAACGACAACGGGTGTCGCCAAAACGAACTGAATCCATCCGATCGCGTACATGGACAAGACCCGCTGCAGGGGCTGGCCGGGAATCAGGTCGGACATGCCGAGGGCGACGACGGGAATTGCGAGCGCTACACTCGTCCAAAATCGGCGAGTCATCGAGATGAGTTCTGGATTTTCGTCGTCTTCGGCGGCGGCTGTGCGAGGCTCCAGCGCCATGCCGCAGATCGGACATGAGCCCGGGCCGGGCCGGGCTATTTCCGGATGCATCGGGCAGGTGTACTCGGCGGAATTTACCGGGGGGCCGTGGGTGGGCTTGACGTCGTCGAATTGAACGAGATCGGCCTTCCGAGGGAACTGGGCCATCTGCGCCGCGGCGAGATATTTCTCGGGCTGCGCGCGGAATTTGACCGCGCAGCCTGCGCAGCAAAAGTAGTAGGTCTTCCCGGCGTGCTCAGCTGTGGTCGCGGCGCGGGCGGGGTCAACCGTCATTCCGCAGACGGGGTCGCGTTCCATGGCCTTTTATTATCGCCTGAGTGTCAAAGGATCGCCGAGTCAACGGGACAGGGATCGGAAAAACGAAAAGACTTACCACACTGGGTACAGAGTAAATCAGGAGAATCCCTAAAACTCATGACCAACGGCGGGGCGACGCCAAGCAAGTTTGCCGGGCATGGCATGCCATGCCCCTACGAATGCAAGAAAAAGCGCACCGCTGAAGGTGGCCCCCTCGAAGGCAAAGCCCCGGAAACATCCGTGGGGAACATTCCGGGCGGGGCTTACGTATCACAGTCTGGAACGTCGAAGAGAGGCAGATGGGGGCGTCCGTGGAATCGAATGGCGGTAACGGCAAGAACAGCCGGAAGAAGCGAAAGCGCTGGATCGTCCTTGGAAGTGTCACGTTGGCGCTGGTTGCGGTGATCGTAATCGCGACGGCTGCGTTGCGTCCGTCGCACACAATTGAACCCGACAAGCTTGCGACGGCGGAGCGCGGCGACATCGCGCGGTCGGTGGTTGCCACCGGCAAGATCGAGCCGCTCACCAAAGTGGAAGTGAAATCGAAGGCCAGTGGAATCGTCGAAAAAATCTATTTGGACGCAGGCGACAAAGTGAAGACCGGGCAGGTGCTCGCCGATCTGGATAAAGAGCAATTGCAGGCGAGCGTCGCCGAGGCGCGCGCTAATCTGGAAGCCGCGCAGGCGGCGCAGCTGGCTGCCGAGGCCTCCTACGAAAAAAACATGGTGGACGCCGAGGGGCCCGACGTCCCTTACCTGAAAAACGACGTGGACCGCGCGCATGATCTATTCAAGCAGGGACTGATCGCACTCAACGTAATGCAGGACGCAGAAAAGAATTATCAGCTGGCACTGAACCATCAGAGTTCCGCCGTGCGCAGCGCGCAGATGAGCAAGGCGCAGGTGGCGCAATCCAAAGCGCAGGTAGCGCAGGCCAAGGCCGCACTCGACGACGCCGAGGAAAATCTGAGGTACTCGACGATCACCAGCCCGATGAACGGAGTGGTGCTTTCGAAGGACGTTGAGGTCGGCGATGCGGTCAGCTCGATTCTGGTCCTCGGTTCGCAGGCCACGCTGGTGATGACGCTTGGAGATACGAGCGAAGTGTACGTACTGGGCAAGGTGGATGAGGCCGACGTCGGCAAAGTCTATCTGGGCCAGGATGCGCGAATTGTGGTCGAGTCCTTCAAGGACAAGAAATTTGATGGGCGAGTGACGAAGATCGCGCCACTGGGGCAGGAAAAAGACAATGTGACGACGTTTGAGGTACGCGTCTCCATACAGAATCCGGGAGGCGAACTGCGCGCCAACATGAGCGCGAACGCCGAGATTATTCTGGAAGAAAAGAAGAGCGTCCTGCTGATTCCGGAAGGCGCGGTGATCTTCGATAAGGACAAGAACGCGTCCGTGGAAGTTGCTGACCCCAAGGGCGAGGACGGCCGCAAGAAGTTGGCTGTGAAGTTGGGAATTACGAACGGCGTGAAGGCCGAGGTGCTTTCCGGCTTGAACGAAGGGCAGAAGGTGATTTTGCAGTAGTGATCTTGGTGTGAGCCGACACGCCACAAAGCCGATAGATGGACGGCGCGTCGCCAAGTAAGTTTGCCGGGCGCAGCACGCTGCGACCCTACGAAGCATCGCCGGCGGGCGTCGGTGGTGGATGGGCGGCGCGTCGCCAAGCACGTTCGCCGGGCACGGCATGCCGTGCCCCTACGGAACCATTCGCATGGCGCGCTGTCGGTAGGTGGGCGCCGGTGCGCCAGGAATAAACGCCACCATGAACCTTCGCGACCTCTTTAAAGACACGATCCATACCCTCTGGGCGCACAAGCTGCGGACGCTGCTCACCATGTTCGGAATCACCTGGGGAATTATTTCAATCACGCTGATGGTGGCGGCGACGGAAGGCTTGCGCGTGGGGCTAAAGCGCAACAACGAAAGCTTTGGCAAGGACATCATGATTTTCTTTGCCGGGCGCACCACGCTTCAAGCGGGCGGGATGCGGGCCGGGCGCGACGTACACATCGGCGAAGACGACTATCAAGCGGTTGACGAACAGTCGCCAGCGTGCCGATTCGCACTGCCAGAAATAGACAATCAAGTGCAACTACGGAGCCGTTACAACAGCGGCAACCTGGAGGTTTCGGGATCGCTGCCTCCCTTTGCCGAAGTGCGCAGCCTCGATGTGGGGGAGGGGAAATTTTACGACGATGAGGATGTGGCGAACGTCAACCGGGTGGCATTTCTCGGCAGCGACACGAAAAAGCAGCTGTTCGGCGGCCGGGGGGCGCTCGGGGAAACGGTGTGGCTCAGCGACATTCCGTACACTGTGATCGGCGTGATGAAACCGAAAGATCAGAATTCGTCGTACGACGGACCCGACATTCGAAAGGTTTTCGTTCCCTATAGCGCTGCGGTGCGCGATTTCCCCAATCGGCCGCCCGCACCGCCGCACACGATTGACCATCTGCTGGTGGTGCCGAAATCGCTGGCGCTGCACAAGGACTGCAAGCGCGAATCCCTGGCTGCACTCGCGGTGATGCACTCGTTCGATCCGAAGGATGAAGACGCGATTTTCGTCTGGGACACGATCAAGAACGCACAAGCGAACGCGCTGATCATGGACGGAATCGAATATTTCACGGGAGCGGTGGGAATCGTGACGCTGTTTCTGGGCGGGCTGGGAGTGATGAACGTAATGCTGGTGGCGGTGCGCGAGCGGACGCGCGAGATCGGCGTGCGAAAGGCGCTGGGCGCGACGCGGCAGTCCATCCTGAGCCAGTTTTTCGCGGAAACGATGATCATCGCGTTCCTGAGCGGCGGGATCGGAATGGGAATCGCCTACGGATTCTGCGCTCTGGTGGATTTGCTGCCGATGCCGGATGTGTTTGCGGGGCTGCTGCCGACGTGGCAGTCCGGCGTGCTGGCGCTGGTATTGCTGTCGGCGATTGCGGTGGCGTCTGCGCTGTATCCAGCTAGTCGTGCCGCGGCCGTTGATCCGATTGAAGCGCTGCGGTACGAGGCGGGAGGCTAGCGCGCGTGTTCGAGGAAATCGTACGGCAGGCGTGGAGTTCGCTGCGGCGGCAGCCATTGCGCAGCTGCCTGACGATGACAGGAATCGTGTGGGGCATCGTCGCGGTAACGATGCTGCTGGCCTACGGCTCGGGATTCCGCCGGGTGCTGATGTATACGTTCGATTCATTCGGGCACGATGTGATCATCTGCTGGCCGGGAACGACGGGCGAGCAGGCCGGCGGTGAGCGCGCGGGGCAGAAAGTGAAATTCGAGCAGCCGGACCTGGACGAACTGCGCGCCACGGCGACGCTGGTGAAGCAGGTATGTCCTGAAACGGTAAAATTCACGAATCTCGCGCACGAGGAGCGCTCGACGAGCACTGCGGTCCGGGGCGTGTGCGAGCAGTACGGCGAAATGCGGAACGAAGTGGCCTCCGCCGGGCGGTGGCTGGATTCGGACGACGAAGTCAACCGGCGGCGCGTGGTGTTCTTAGGGGCGCTGCTGAAGAAGAAATTGTTTGCCGGCTTGCCTGCGGTGGGCGAGCCGGTGACGATTCAAGGCGAGCGGTTTACCGTGGTAGGCGTGATGGACCGAAAATTCGAGCAGAGCAGCTATTTCACCGACGATGACCGCTCGGCGTGGATTCCGTATTCGACCGCGGGTGATCTATGGGACACCAAGTCCGCGAGGGTGCTGGTGGTTGAACCGGTGTCGGGTCAATTCGACGCGCAAACGAAGGCACAGGTGCTTTCAATCCTGGCGCAAAGACAGCATTTTTCGCCGACGGACAAGCGCGCCATCCTGTTTGACAGCATGGCAGAATTTCGGCCGATCATTATGGGAATTTCCTACGGGCTGGAGTTTCTGCTGCTGTTTGTCGGTTTGCTGACGCTGGGGATTGGTGGAGTGGGCGTGATGAATATCATGCTGGTGACGGTGAACGAGCGCATTCGCGAAATCGGTTTGCGAAGGGCGCTGGGCGCGCGGCGCAGGCATATCCGCGTGCAGTTTCTGACGGAAGCGCTGGCGTTGACGCTGGCGGGCGGCGCGATAGGCGTGCTGATTTCGGTGGGTATCGGCGCGGCTATCGGAACGCTGCCGTTCCTCGGGCCGGCGTACGAGGACACGTCCGGCAGAGTGGATATTCATATGCACGTGTCATGGGAAATTCTGGCGACTTCGGTTGTCGTGCTCGTCCTCGTCGGGATTATGAGCGGGTTCGTGCCTGCTATGCGCGCGGCGAAACTTGATCCAGTCGAAGCGCTGCGGTACGAATGACAGATGCTCTGCAGCGATTATCTCTCGTTTAGAAGGGAATCGAGGTAAGTCATCATTTCGGGGCTGGTCCAATCCTGCGGACCGATAATTTTGCGATCGAGGTGCCCCTTGCGATCTATCACGTAGGTCTCTGGATACGCGGTGGTGCCGTAGGAGGCCGCAAGCAGTTTGGTGGGGTCGCGGTAGGTCGGGAAGTCAATTTTGTAGGTGGTCAGAAACTTTTGGTACGCGTCTTCCTCGTCGTCCACGCCAACGTTTACTCCCAGCACGGTGCCTCCGAGCGGAGCGATGCGCTCCTGCAGCAAGTTGAGAGACGGAGCCTCTTCAATACACGGCTGGCACCACGAGGCCCAGAAGTTGAGCAGGACGACTTTGCCGCGCAAGTCGGAAAGATGCGCGGGTTTTCCGTCCAGCGTGAGCGGAAAATCTTTCGGCGTGGTTCCGCGGAGGCTTGGTTCGCCCTGCCGGTAGTCGGGACGCGCAAACAGCACTAGAAGCGCCACGATGAAAGCCAAAACCAGACCTGTTTTCAGTTTCCGTTTCAATCCGCCATCCAAGCGCCCTATAATAGAAGCATCGCCGACGAGATAACGAATAGTTTAGCAGCCCCCGTGGATGGGATTGCAAAAACCTTGGTCTCCGCCATCATCCCCGCCAGAAACGAAGAAGCCTCGATCGCCCGCGCGGTCGAATCGGTGGCCATGCAGTTCGAAGTCGGGGAAGTGATTGTCGTCAACGATCAATCCACGGACCGAACCGGCGCGATTCTAGCGGAATTGGCTACGCGGATTCCGAAGTTGAGGGTGCTTGAGGCAGGTCCGCTGCCCGCAGGCTGGGTCGGCAAGAACCATGCAGCGTCGGTTGGCGCGGCGGCGGCGCAGGGCGACTGGCTGCTCTTCACGGACGCGGACACGTACCACTATTTCGGGTCCACGCGGCGGGCGCTGAGCGATGCGGTGGACCACGACGCGGTGCTCGTTTCGTACTCACCCGAACAGGAGATGGAAACATGGTGGGAACGGGCGCTGATTCCGTTCGTCTATTGCCGGTTGGCAGCGAAGTTTTCGTTCGCGCGCGTGAACGATCCGAAGCGGCGTGATGCGGCGGCGAATGGCCAGTTTCTGCTTGTGCTGAAGGATGCGTACGATGCGGTGGGTGGGCACGCCGCCGTCGCACACGAAATTTTGGAAGACGTGGCGCTGGCGAGGCTGGTGAAGCGGAACGGCTACGGGATATATTTCACGGCTCCGATGGGCGTGGTGCGCACGCGGATGTATCGATCGTTCGGGGCGATGTGGGAAGGCTGGACGAAAAACCTCTATCCGCTGATGGGCGGCAATTCGAAGTCGCTCTTTTTCGAGTTCATCGAAGTGTTTCCGATTTCAGAGGCGGGACTCTTTAGCGTTGCGGTGCTGCATTTTACGGGCGTCAGGACTTCGGTATTGGTGGCGGTTGCGGGCGTGTTTGCCGGTCTGCTGTTGGGAAGGCATTTGGCGTATGCGGCGGCGCTGTATAGGAATCTCTACCCGACGTCTTACATCCAATATTATGTGCTGGGGTCTGTGCTCTACACGGTGGCGCTGGCGGAATCCTGGTGGAAAAGCACGAGGGGAACGGTTGTCTGGAAGGGCAGGGCTTACCCGGCGAGAACTCCATGATCCGAGTGACGCGAAAGATCGAGTTTTCGGCGGCGCACTTCTACCACAATCCGAATTTCTCGGCGGAGGAAAATCGCCGCGTCTTCGGCAAGTGCAATAACCCGCATGGGCACGGGCACAATTACGTGTTGGAAGTGACGGTGGTGGGCGAGCCCGATCCAGCGACGGGGATGGTTCTGGATTTGAAGGAACTGAAGGACATTCTGCAGCGCGAAGTGGGCGAGCGCATGGATCATCGCCACCTGAATTACGAGGTGCCGGAGCTTGCCGGCCAGATTCCAACGTGCGAAAACATCGCGGCGGTGATCTGGCGGCTGCTGGAGCCGAAGATCGCGAAGGGGAAGCTCGATCGAGTGCGGCTGTATGAATCGCCCGATCTTTTCGCGGACTGTACGGCGGGATCAAATAGGAGCGGCGCGTGAGCCGGGCGTTGAAGATTTCGCTGACCCGGCGATACCGGTTTGCGGCATCGCACCGGCTGCACCGGCCGAATTTCAACGAGAGCGAAAATCAGCGCGTCTACGGGAAGTGCAGCAGTCCCTACGGTCACGGTCACAACTACTCGCTCGAAGTGACCGTCACCGGCGCCGTCGATCCGGGGACCGGGATGATGGCGAATCTCGGCGAGCTCGATCCGTTTGTCGAGCGCGAGGTGGTCGAGGCATTCGATCACAAGTATTTGAACGAGGAAGTGCCCGAATTCGGCAAGGAAGTGCCGACCACTGAAAATATATGCCGGGAGATTTATCGCCGCCTGAAAACGTTTCCGGCGGCGCACCTCGAGCGGGTGCGGCTCGAGGAGACGAGCAAGAACAGCTTTGAATTCGACGGAGAAATTGGCGAGCGAGAGCAGCGCGCGCCATGAGGAACAAGACAACCATGAGCGAGACAACAGATATCGTCGTGCCCGAAACCACCGATTCAGGCGCCATTGCCGATCTGGTCCGCCAGATGCTGGTGCAGCTGGGCGAGGATCCCAATCGCGAAGGACTGAAACAGACTCCCGAGCGTTTCGAAAAAGCGCTGCGCTATTTGACCAGCGGTTACGGCCAGAACGCAGAGAGGTTGCTGAACGGGGCAATGTTCAGTGTGACTTACGACGAGATGGTAGTCGTGAAGGACATCGAGGTTTACAGCCTCTGCGAGCATCACCTGCTTCCGTTTTTTGGCAAGTGCCATGTGGCCTATATCCCAAACAAGAAAGTGGTCGGGCTGAGCAAGATCGCGCGGCTAGTGAACATGTACGCGCGGCGACTGCAGATACAGGAGCGGCTGACGAGCCAGATCGCGCAGACAATCGAGGACCAGCTCAGCCCGCAGGGCGTGGGCGTGATCATCGAAGCGCGGCATTTGTGCATGGTGATGCGCGGAGTGGAAAAGCAGCATTCGGAGGCGGTCACCAGCGCGATGCTCGGCGTATTCCGCGAGAACAAGCAGACGCGGGACGAGTTCCTATCGCTGGTCCGCAACGGGAAATGACGCGATCGGGAGGCCTGTTGATAGCTGTTAATTCGCTTTGCGGCTTACTGGCTCTGTGCTAGCATTTTCGAGTTGAAGAGGCGAAGAACATAGAGCAGGGGCACGACGTTTCAGAGGGAGGACCAGTTGATGGAAGCCAAAGCCGGTGTAATCGAGCAGTACAGAGTTCATACGAAGGACACCGGATCGCCCGAAGTGCAAATAGCGCTGCTGAGCGAGCGTATCAACTACCTCACGACACATCTCCAGTCCCACGCAAAAGATCATGCTTCGCGCCGCGGGTTGATCATGATGGTCAACAAGCGACGCCGGCTGCTGGACTATCTGAATCGCCGCGACCCGGATCGGTATCGCGAGATTGTGGCACGACTTAGCTTGCGCAAGTAGCGCGGAACCTCCAAGCGGCCCCTCCGGCCGCGTGAAACTCCCCCGCACAAACTTGAACTGTCGGCCTGTGGATAGGCCGCAAGCGTCGCGGTGCGCGAGGTCATTTGCGAGCTGATTTCCGTGCCTTCTGGCGCCCCGCTGTGTGCGCTTCTCTCTCTACAAGACAATTCCCGAGAGTATGTCTCTCGTATCTGATGACCGTTCCCGGTGAACCGGGACAGAAGGATGTGCTGGATGTTTGAACAAGTGAGTTTGGATCTCGGTGGACGCAAGCTGACGCTCGAAACCGGCAAGATGGCTCGACAAGCCCACGGCGCAATTGTGGCGCGATATGGCGATTCAGTCGTGCTGGCCACAGCGTGCATGGATAACAAAGCGACCGAAAAAGATTTTCTTCCCCTCACAGTGGATTACCGTGAATACACGTACGCCGCCGGAAAAATTCCGGGCGGATTTTTCAAGCGTGAAGGGCGCCCCTCTGAACGTGAAATCCTGACCTCGCGGCTGACGGATCGGCCGCTTCGACCGCTCTTTCCCGAGGGCTGGGCGACCGAGACGCAGATCATCGCGATGGTGCTTTCCGCCGATAGCGACAATGATCCGGACGTGGTCGCGGTGACTGCGGCTTCGGCGGCGCTATATATTTCGAAGATTCCGTTCAACGATCCGATTGCCTGCGTGCGCGTAGGAATGCTTGAAGGCAGGTTGGTGGTGAACCCCACGATTGCGGAACAGAAAGTCAGCCAGATGAACTTGATCATCGCTGGTTCAGCCGATGCGATCGTGATGGTCGAGTCCGGATCGCTCGAAGTTTCCGAGGACACCGTCGCCGACGCGCTGGAATTCGGCCACGCGGAAATTCGCAAGATCATCGCTGCGATTCGCGATCTGGGCAGCCGTGTGAATCCGACGAAAGTCACGGTAAAACCGCCCGCGTTCGACGAAGCGCTCTACAAGGAGATCACCTCCAAGTACGGCGAGCGATTGCGCGACGCGCTCGACACCCAGAAGCATCCGAAGCTCGAAAGCTATGGCCTGGTGGACGCGGTCAAGGCCGATATCATGGCGTCCATCCCCAAGGAAGACGAAGAGAAGCACAAGCTGGCCTATCGCGCGTTTGAACGGCTACGCGAGCGCATCTTCCGCGACGACATGCTGATTCGCCGCCGGCGCCCGGACGGCCGCGCGTTCGATCAGGTTCGCCAGATCACGTGCGAAGTGGGCGTGCTGCCACGCGCGCACGGCTCGGCTCTCTTCACCCGTGGCGAGACGCAGGCGCTCGCGACGACGACTCTTGGAACGAAGGAAGACAAGCAGCGGCTCGATCTGCTGTTCGAGCAGGATGTGTTCAAGCGATTCATGCTGCACTACAATTTCCCGCCGTTTTCCGTGGGCGAAGTGAAATTCTTGCGCGGAGCGGGCCGGCGCGAAATCGGGCACGGAGCATTGGCCGAGCGAGCGCTTGGTAACTTGCTGCCTTCGGAAGCGGATTTTCCGTACGCGATGCGCGTGGTTTCGGACATCCTCGAATCCAACGGATCGTCGTCCATGGCGACAGTATGCGGCGGCTCTCTCGCGATGATGGATGCGGGCGTGCCGCTGAAGGCTCCCTGCGCTGGAATCGCGATGGGATTGGTCGTGGAGGGTGAGAAGTACGCGATCCTGACCGACATCGCCGGCGCCGAAGACCATTACGGAGACATGGATTTCAAGGTCGCCGGAACGCGGCACGGAATTACAGCGTTGCAGATGGACATCAAGGTTGCGGGCGTCAGCGTCGCCATGATGCGAGAGGCGTTGGCTCAGGCGCGGAAAGCGCGGCTTGAGATTCTCGACATTATGGAGAAGACAATCTCGACCGGCCGCGCGGAGATTTCCACATTTGCGCCGCACCTGCACATGCTCACCATTCCTACGGACAAGATTCGCGACCTGATCGGGCCTGGCGGAAAGAAAATCCGCGGGATCGTCGAAGCCACGGGCGTGAAGATTGACGTGATGGATGACGGCAAGGTTCACGTGTTTGCGAGCAGCGGCACGGCGGCTGAATCGGCACTGAAAATGATTCGCGATATCACCGCCACCGCCGAGATCGGCAAAACGTATCTCGGCACAGTGGTGCGCATCGCGGAGTTCGGCGCGTTCGTCGAAATATTCCCCGGCACGGATGGCCTGCTTCACATCAGCGAAATCGCGGAAGCGCGCATCCGCGCCGTTCGCGACGAGCTCAAGGAAGGCGATCAGGTGCTCGTGAAGGTGCTGGCGATTGAAGGCAACAAAGTCCGGCTGAGCCGCAAGGCCGTGTTGCGCGATCAGCGCGACAAACTGCCGAAGACCGAAGCGGCGGGATAACCGTTCGTTTCGACTTCGCTCGGTTGGCTGCGGCGCTTGATGAACGAATATTCCACGGGAGGCGAGCGATCGCCTCCCTTTTTTCTTGCGAAAAGGAAATTTACGGCTGCTCGCCGTTACTCGTCTTTGCCGCCAACGCGTTCGATGCTGGCGCCGAGGGCGCGGAGTTTGAGTTCGATCTGCTCGTAACCGCGGTCAATGTGGTAGACGCGGTCTATCCACGTGGTGTTGTTCGCGACGAGCGCTGCGAGGACGAGCCCGGCGCTGGCGCGCAGATCAGACGCTGTCACGGGAGCACCACTGAGCTGGGTCGGGCCGGTTACGGCGGCAGTGTTTCCATCAATCGCGATGTTTGCGCCCATACGCACCATTTCGCTGGCGTGCAGGTAGCGGTTCTCGAAGATCGTTTCACGGATGTGCGAGACGCCGTGCGCCTGAGTGGCGAGCGCCATGAATTGCGCCTGCATGTCGGTTGCGAAGCCGGGATATTCCTCGGTATTCACATCGGCAGCGACGAGTTTTTTCGCGGCGTGCACGCGCAGCCCGCTTTTCCCTTCGCACTTGATCTCCACGCCGCACTCCTTGAGCTTCTCGATGATGGCACCCAGGTGCTTCGGCTCACAGTGGGTGAGAAGCAGTTCGCCTCCAGTGATGGCTCCGGCGACCAGGAATGTGCCGGCCTCGATGCGGTCGGGAATGATGGCGTGCGTGGCAGCGTGCAATCTTTCGACGCCCTGGATGCGGATCGTGGGAGTGCCCGCGCCCTCGATATTCGCGCCCATTTTGACGAGCAAAGCGGCGAGATCGGGAATCTCAGGTTCGAGCGCGCAATTTTCGAGAACGGTTTCGCCTTCCGCCAGAACCGCGGCGGTCAGAATATTTTCCGTTCCGGTGACCGTGATCTTCGGGAAGCGGAACACAGCGCCATGCAGGCGGGTCGCTCGCGCTTCAACGTAGCCATGGTCCACGGAAATGGTCGCGCCGAGTTTTTCCAGCGCCTGGATATGCAGGTCAATCGGACGCGCGCCGATTGAGCATCCTCCGGGAAGGGAAACGCGCGCATAGCCGAATCGCGCGACCAGCGGACCGAGCGTGAGTACCGACGCGCGCATCGTCTTCACGAGTTCGTAGGGAGCTTCCGCGTGCGAGACGCTTTCCGCGCGAATGATGAATTCGCTGGGAGGAATATCCGGGCTTTCCACTTTGCAGCGCATGTGCGCGAGCAGCTTCGCCATGGTGATGATGTCGCGAACGTGCGGAATGTTCTTGAGGTGAACGGGCTCGGCCGTGAGGAGCGTTGCCGCCATGGCCGGCAGCGCGGCGTTTTTCGCGCCGCTGATTCTGACTTCGCCTTCGAGTTTGCGCCCGCCTTGAATTTTGAATCGGTCCATGTCCCGTTACCGGCCCCTGAGCTTGACTTGATGCTTCTTTGCTGCTTCGAGCGCCTGCCGCACGTTGCCGCCTGCTGCCGCCAATTGTCGCTGCGCTTCGCGCCCGCTGGCCCCGGTCTTGAGCATCACCAGAGCCGCCGGTAGATCGTGTCCCGCCTGATGCAGAGCGTGTTCCGCAGCAGACAGACTCACACCGGCCGCCTCTTCGAGAATCCGAGCGCCGCGCCGCCGCAACTTCTGATTTGTCAGCGCCACGTGAACCATCCAGTTCTCGTAGACTCTGCCGAGCCGCACCATCGCAGCGGTAGAAAGCATATTCAGGACCATCTTCTGCGCTGTCCCGGCTTTCATTCGCGTGGAGCCGGCGATCGCTTCCGGTCCCGTGTCGGGCGCGATGGAGATGCGCGCCTTCCGCGCGACCGGCGAGCGCGGATTCGAAGTTACGCCGACCGTTAGCGCGCCGCGCCGTCGCGCGAAATCGAGCGCCCCGAGCACATACTTTGTTGTCCCGCTCGCGGCGATTCCTACGACCACATCCCGTCGCGATACGCCCGCGCGCCGCAAATCGCGCGCGCCATTTGCCGCGGAATCCTCGGCGCCTTCAACCGCGTGCCGCAGAGCGCGCTCGCCACCGGCGATGATCGCGCGCACCATCCCAGGCGGCGTTCCGAATGTCGGCGGGCATTCCGCCGCGTCCAGCACCGCGAGCCGTCCGCTCGTTCCCGCGCCGACGTAGAAAAGCGTCCCGCCGCGTCGAAGCGATTTCACGATGGCGTCCACCGCGCGCGCGATGCGCGGCAACTCTCGCCGCACGGCCAGCGCAACGGTCGCGTCTTCCCGGTTGAGCATGCGCAGAATATTCGAGTGTGGACTTCCGGTCAAGCCCGCGCGAACGCGGGTTCCGTTGCTCTGTCTTCAAAGCTTTCAAGGAACGCCCCAACCCTGAATGATTATAGCGGCAGCGAAGCCGCAGCGGCGATTCCTGGCGGGATTCCAGCGGGGATTGTGCCGAGGGAGTTATCGGGCGGCGGCTTGGCCGGACGCCAGTCCCAGGCCTTCGAAGATCGCGTCGTGCAGCGCGGGCCGCACTTGCCGGATCTTTTCGTTGGCTCGCGTGGGATTCACGCGGTTGGTAAGCAGCACGACGAAGAGCTTGCGCTCGGGGTCAATCCACAGGGACGTGCCGGTAAAACCCGTGTGGCCGAAGCTGGTGGAGAAAAATAGCGGCCGGACGAAGACGGTTCCTCGGGCACATCCCAGCCCAGCGTGCGGACCGAGTCGCCAATCGTCTGGCGCGCGGTGAACTGCTGGATCGTGGCGTGCGCCAGGATGCGTTGATGGGCGTAGATGCCGCCGTTCAGAATCATCTGCGCGAACGCGGCGATGTCGTCGGCGGTGGAAAAGAGACCCGCGTGACCCGCGATACCGCCCATGGCCCAGGCGTTTTCGTCGTGCACTTCGCCCCAGATGAGGCGCTTGCGGTAGGTCGAGTCCATTTCCGTGGGCGCGATGTCGTGCGCGCAGTTTGCGCGGCGGATTGAACGTGGAGCGGTCCATTCCGAGCGCCTGAAAGATTTCGCGCTTCGCAAATGTGTCGAGCGAATCGCCGGTCAGACGCTCGACGATTTCGCCGAGCAGGATGAACCCGAGGTCGGAATATTCAACCTGCGTGCCGGGCTCGCGAACTAGCGGCTCAGCGAGGACGCGCGCGAGAATTGCGTCGTGACCCTTCGCGTCCTTGTAAAAATCGCGATGATCGGGAAGCCCCGAATCGTGCAGAAGCAACATGCGCAGGGTGACGCGCGCGCGCCACTCAGGATTCGGATCGGATTTTGCCGCTGCCGCGAAACCGGGCAAATAAGCTTCGACCGGGCGATTCGAGTTCGAGGCGGCCTTGCTGTACGAGCATCATCACTGCCGTCGTGGTGACGATCGGCTTGGTCAGCGAGGCGACGTCGTACATCGAGTCTTCGTCAGCTTCGGTAGGCTTCGCCATCGTTCGTCAAGCTTGCCGAACGGGTGCACCGCAAGCTGGCCGTTCAGGCCGACCGCCAGCACGCCGCCGGGGAAAGCGCCGTCAGCGACGGCGCGGTCGAGCAAAGCGTACGCCGGTTTCAGTCGCTCGGACATCTCCGCGGGCGCTGGCTGCAGAGTCATCGGATTGGCCGCCACGCTCATGCCGTCTCCGCGTTGCGCGGTTCCAGGCACGGTGACCGGAATCCTGCCGCCGATGGCCACCTGTCCAAACATCGCGCGCGCGGCGGCGCGTTGCGAGACATCGTTCGTCGAAAATTCGGCGAGCCACGTCTTCGCGTTCGGAAATCGTTCGATCAGATACGGGCTGCCGAAGGAAGCGACCACGGTTGGCTTGCCTGCGTCGAGCAATTGGTTCACGAAGGCGCGCTGATCGTCCGGAAAGCCGACGTTGCCTTTGCGGTCTGCAACGCGCACAAAAAGGGCCAGCAATTGCCACGTCGTAGGCGTCCGGCGGAGGAAGCTTGAGCGCGCTCACCAGCGAATACTGCGTGTCCGCGCGCAGTACTTTGAGCGAATCAACGCGCGGGCGGATTTCGGGCTCGATTGTTTCGCCCGGATAGGGATCCGGGATCGGCAGAAAGCGCGACCAGCAGCACGCGCAGCGGCCGCGTGGCGTCCAGCGGCAGCAGCCATGGAGTATCGCGCAGCAGCGTGACGCCGCGATCGGCGATGGCTTGCGCCTGCGTTTCGTATTCCGGGCGCGCGAATTTCTCGTTGAGCCGCGCGATGTCAACGAGTGCGGTTTTTATTCGAGGCCGAGCCGAGCTTTGGCCGCGAGAATCCGTCGCACGGATTCGTCAATGCGCTTTTCGGAGATGCGGCCGGATTTCACGGCGTCTTCGAGCCCGGCAATCGCCGCGTCCGGAACGGGCGACATCAGGAGCACATCCGCGCCCGCTTCAACTGCTCGAACCGCAGCCTCGCCGGGAGGATAGAGCGACGTGACGCCGCCCATATCCATCGCGTCGGTGATGATCAGGCCGCGGAATTTCATTTCGTCGCGCAGCAGGCCGGTCAGAATATTTCGCGAAAGTGTCGCGGGAATGTTCGGGATCGGGCTCGAATGCCGGCACAGCCAGATGGCCCGGCATGATCGAGCTTACACCGGCGGCGATCGCCGCGCGGAAGGGAACGAGTTCGGTGCTTTCAAGCTCATTGCGGTCTCCCGGAACAATGGCCAGCGAGAGGTGCGAATCCACGCTGACGTTGCCGTGGCCGGGAAAATGCTTTGCCGTTGCGAGCCCGCCATTGTCTTCGACGCCGCGCACGAACTCTTTCACGTACTGCGCAACCGTCGCCGGGTCCTCTCCAAACGAGCGAATGTTGATGATCGGATTGTCCGGGATTGTTGTTGACGTCCGCATCCGGCGCGAAAATCCAGTGCACGCCGGCGGCGCGCGCTTCGAGCGCCGTGTACTTGCCGGCGGCGTACGCGAGTTTCGGATCGCCAGTCGCGGCAATGGCCATGGCGGAGGGGAACGACGTGCCCTCGTCGAGGCGCATCCCGGTGCCGGATTCGAAATCCGCGCCGACCAGCAAGGGAATTTTCGCGCGGCGCTGGAGTTCGTTGGTGATCACGGCGGTGGGATAAACCTGGCTGCGCTCGATCCCGAGCGGCCCGCGGTCGGTGACGATGATCAGGCCGCCGACGTGATTTTCCTCGACCTGGTGAAGCACTTCCTGGTATTCGGGGCTTTCGGCGGAAGTCGAACACGCCGAAGAATGTCACCATCAGCATCTGGCCGAGCTTCTCGCGCAGCGTCATTTTCTTGAGAGTTTGTTCGACCCAGGCGGATTGCGAGGCGGCTGGCGCTGTTTTTGCCGGAGATTTTTTTTGCGAGCGGGCGGGAGGTGTCATGAGCGAAATGTTGCTACGAGGACCAGCGTCGCCGTTGAAAGCCCCGATTTACGCATCATTTCCACCGTGGGCCTTCTTTGTTGACGCCTGCATCCCGTAGCTGTATATAGCACACGGTTTCATGCCGCACAATCGAGCGTCTGAGTGATGTTTCGTTACCGTTCTCAAGCCATTTTCGTGGTGGTCGCGATCGTAGGGCTTGTTCTGCGCACCGACGCGCTCTGGTCAAGTCGGCGGTGCGAGCCACACGCTCACCGCCATTGGACCGTTTACGAGAGCCATGAACTCCGAGCCCTTCGCAGGGAAACACATTGGCCTGATCACAAACCAGACGGGCGTGGATTTCGAGGGATCGTCGACAATCGACTATTTCGATCGGCGCAAGGGATTTAACCTCGTTGCGATCTTTCAGTCCCGAGCATGGCATCAGCGGAAAGGCCGATGCCGCGGTTGCGGACGCCAAGCTTCCGGGCTCGGGCGTCCCGATCTACAGTCTCTACGGCGAGACGCGGCGGCCGACGGATGAGATGCTGAAGGGTATCGACGCGCTCATTTTCGACATACAGGACGCCGGCGTGCGGTTTTACACCTACGTCACGACGATGGCGTACTGCATGGAAGCGGCCGCGAAGCACCACATTCCTTTTGTCGTTCTCGACCGGCCCGATCCTCTCGGCGGGCAAGTGATCGAGGGGCCGATACTGGATGCCGACCGCACGTCCTTCATCGGATATTTCCCGATGCCTGTGCGCTACGCCATGACGCTGGGTGAGCTCGCGAAGATGTTCAATGCCGAGAACAAAATCGGCGCGGATTTGCACGTTGTCGAGATGGGGAACTGGCGCCGGAGCGAAACGTACGACCAGACGGGCCTCACTTGGATTCCTCCTTCGCCGAACTTGCGTACGCTGGATGCGGAATTTCTTTATCCCGGCATCGAGATTCTGCAGGCGGGCGGTGTTTCGGTTGGACGCGGTACGGATACGCCGTTCGAAATACTTGGCGCGCCCTGGATTCACGCGGACGAATTTACTGCGGCTCTGGCAAGCCGCCATGTCCCGGGTGTGAGCTTCGCGCCCGCGAAATTCACGCCGAGCGACGGCCTCAATCGCGGCGAGCCATGCCAGGGTGTGAAGATCAGCATCACGAAGCGTGACCAACTTCAGTCCATGCGCATGGGACTGGAAATTGCCGATGTCCTGCATCGCATGTATCCGGACAAGTTCCAGATTGAGAAGATCATCGAGCTTCTCGGTTCGCAATCCACCATTGATCGCTTGAAGCGAGGGGACCCGCCCGCCGAGATCGTGTCCGGCTGGTCCGCCGACCTCGACAAATTCCGCGCGATGCGCGAAAAATATCTCCTGTATCATTGAAGCACAAACGATGGAGAGCAGCACGAACCCGAAGCAAGCGCCTCCAAAAGCGTGGCTGGCCTGGAGCAGCGGCAAAGATAGCGCCTGGGCACTGCACACCGTCCGTCAGGGCGGAGAGTTCGATGTCGTCGCGCTGCTCACAACGGTAAATTGCGCCTACGAACGCGTGGCGATGCACGCCGTGCGCGAGAGTTTACTGACATTCCAGGCCGCTGAGGCAGACTTGCCGCTCGTGAGAGTTCCGATCCCGTCGCCATGTTCGAACGAGGTCTACGAGCAGGCGATGAGCGAGGCGATGACGCAGGCCCGTTCGCAGGGAGTCCGTCACATCATTTTCGGCGACCTTTTTCTAGAAGACATCCGCGCCTATCGCGAAAATAAGCTCGCGGCTTGCGGAATGACTCCCGTTTTTCCCCTCTGGGGAAGGGACACGCGCCGTCTGGCGGAAGAAATGCTCGCGGGTGGCCTCTCCGCGCATCTGACATGTGTGGATCCACGCAAGCTGGACCGGAGCTTCGCCGGACGCCGCTTCGATCGAGCTTTGCTTGCTGCGCTGCCGCGCGGCATTGATCCATGCGGTGAGAACGGCGAATTCCATACATTCGCTAGCGCGGGGCCGATGTTTCGACGCGCGATTCCAGTGACGCCAGGCGAAATCGTGGAACGTGATGGCTTTGTATTTGCTGATCTGTTGCCGGAAGCGGTGAACGCAGGGACGGCTTGAATGATGGCCTGAGACTTAGTCCCGGCTGAGGTTCGAATGCGGATTTGTTCGCTATTGCCGTCTGCTACTGAAATTGCGTATGCCATTGGCCTCGGCGATTCGATCCTTGGCGTCAGTCACGAGTGCGATTTTCCCGCGGACGCGGCCACGAAGCCGTCGCTGCTTCGGACGCGCATTGATCCTAATGCGCCGCCCGCGGAAATTGACCGACGGGTCAGCGAAATTATTGCGCGCGGCGAAAGCATCTACGCGGTGGATGCGGAACTGCTCGGCTCTCTCGCGCCGGACCTGATCTTGACGCAGGATTTGTGCCACGTCTGCGCCGCGTCTCCCGACGATCTCGCGACGGCGCTGACGCGATTTCCGCGCCAGCCACACGTTCTCTCGTTGACTCCGCGCTCGCTTGACGAAGTATGGGACGACATTCGCCGAGTGGGCGAAGCGACTGGCCGGCAAAGCCAAGCCGAATCGGTTGCAGCGGCGCTCGCGCGGCAAATCGCTTGTATTGCCGCTAAAACGACTGGCGCCGGCTATCGCCCTCGCGTGTTGTGCCTGGAGTGGCTGGACCCGTACTACGTCGGAGGGCACTGGATTCCGGAAATGGTTTCTCATGCGGGCGGGGAAGACGTGTTCGGTCGCCTGCGGGAACCGTCGTTCCGCGTAACGGCCGAGGAGATCGCGGACTCGCGCGTGGACGTGATCGTCGTGATGCCGTGTGGGTATAACTCCGGGCGTGCGGCCGAGGAATGCAACGCGGCGCGGTTTCCCGATAACTGGAATCAGTTACCGGCCGTGCGTGAGGGCCGCGTCTTCGCGGTTGACGCGAATGCGTACTTCTCGCGCCCGGGCCCACGACTAGCCGATGGAGTCGCGCTACTAGCCCATTTGCTGCATCCTAAGCTGTTGCCCGCGGGCACGCTGGCTGGATCGTTTCGCAGGCTCTAACGCTCGGACTATTCCCGAATGACCTTGGGCTCGGAGGTGGCAGCTCTTGCGAGGCTCGCCAGCGAACCAACAGCGTAGGTGACGATGGTTCCGGCGAGGACGTACCATGTGAACGCCAGCGGCGTCCAGAATCTAACCGCGATCATCGTCGCGATCCCAGTCGCAAATCCGATGAGCGCACCGTTCTCATTCGCGCGGCGATTCCAGGTCCCCAGCAGGAAAACTCCCAGCATGCCGCCGTACGTGATGGACGCGATGGTGAGCCCCGCCTCCAGCACGCCGCCCCAGCGGATCAATCCGAGCAGACCCAGAACGACGCCCCATATCAGCGTCATGCGCCGCGAGCGGCCTAGTTGCTGCGCCGGGGATGTGCCGGTTCCTTGCGCGCCAAGGTCAATCACGCTCGACGAAGCCAGCGAGTTCAGCGAGCCGCTGGCATTCGACATGGCCATCGCGAAGATGGACGCCAGCACTAGCCCAACCATGCCGACGGGCATGTTGCCGACGACGAATTCCGGGAAAATGCGATCAGTATCGCCCTGAACCGGCAGCGAGGAGTGTTGCGTGAAAACGAAAAGCATCACGCCGAGCACGAGGAACAGCGCGAATTGGAAGAACACAACCACGCCGCTCGCCAGCAGCGCCTTTTTGCTATCGCGTTCGTTCCGAGCCGAAAGAAGCCGCTGGACCATCGTCTGATCGGTCCCGTGGCTCGCCATGGTGAGAAACGTTCCGCCGAGCAGACCCGACCAAAACGTGTAACTTTTCGTCAGGCTGAAAGCGAAATCGAAAACACGCAACTTTCCGCCGGCCGCCGCTGCCGCTTCGGTAACCTCGGGCCAACCGCCGGGAATTTTGTGCAGCAGAAGAAAGAACGCGGCCACGGATCCGGTTAGATACAGCGCGAACTGCGCGACATCCGTCCAGATCACCGCGCGCATTCCGCCCTCAAAGGTGTACACGAGCGTAAGCGCCGCCACGATGGCGATGGACCACCGCTCGCCCGTCCCGAACGCCACGCTGACGACCTTTCCGATGGCCGAAATTCGCACCCCCTCGGCCAGCGCGCGAGTTCCCATGAAAACGATGGCCGCCGCCCACTTCATCCGCGTGCCAAATCGCTTTTCGAGAAGCTGGTAAGCCGTGTAAAATTGACCCTGGAAATACTGAGGGATGAGTACCACGCACAGGATCACCCGCGCGACCATATAACCTATTACGAGTTGCAGAAAACCGAGATTGCCCGCGTAGGCGATGGCGGGCGTGCCGATGATCGTCAGCGTCGAGGTTTCCGTGGCGACGATCGAACAGGCAATTGCCCACCACGGCGCGGTGCGGCCGCCGAGAAAATAATCGCGCAGCGTCTGCTGTCCGCGGCGAAAATGGGCGCCGAAAAGGGTGATGCCCACGAGATACGCAACAATGATGGCGAAGTCGAATGGGCTGATTCGCATCGAGCCGTGCCGGGCAGGTCGCGCGATGCTAACCGCCCGCTTCCGAGACTGTCAAGCGAACTGAAAGAGATCCATGCCAAAAAAAATCTCCGCTGCTGATGCCTCTTACTTTCTGGGATTCGATGGCGGTGGTACGAAAACCGATTGCGTCCTCGCCGATGCTGAGGGGCACGTGGTTGCCCGCGCGTCCGCGGGACCTTCCAACCCGGTGCGCAGCGGCTACACGCGGTCATGGTTCTCTCTGAGCGACGCAGCCGACTCGGTTTTGAAGCATGGGAAGATTCATTCCGGGCACATTCGCGGGATTTGCGCCGGACTGGGAGGCGCCGGGCGCTCCGGCGTCGCGCGCCGCGTAAAAACTTTCTTCGAGCGAGGTTATCCGAACGCGAGCGTCCTCGTGACGACGGACCTCGAAATCGCGCTGGAGGCGGCGTTCGGCCCGGCTGAAGGAATTATTCTTCTTGCCGGCACGGGATCCGCTGCGTTCGGCCGCGATGCGAATGGCCGCACGGCGCGTGCAGGTGGGCGTGGGCCTTGGTATAGCGATGAGGGCAGCGCTTTCGATATTGGGCGGCGCGCTGTGCAGGCCGTTGCGCACGCCGAAGAGCATCGCGGTCCGGAGACCTCGCTTTCCGGCCGACTTTTCGAATTCAATCAGTGCCGACATTGGGATCAGCTTGGCGACCAGATCGCTAAGAATGCCGATTCGGTGTTCCCAAAGACGTTTGTGCTGGTGGCGAAGGTGGCAGAAGAGGGCGACTCCGTCGCTCGCAGAATTCTCGCAGAGGCCGCTGGATCGCTCGCCGGCCTCGTGGTCTGCGTCGCGAATGAACTTGGCTGGCGCGATCGTGACATCCCCGTTGCGAAAGTGGGCGGGATGAATGGCCGCTCGAGGTATTTCGACGCGGCGATTGACGCGGCGCTGAAGAAGGCGGTTCCGCGAGTGGTCAACGTGCCTGTGGAAATGACTCCCGCCGAGGCCGCGGTGCGCATGGCCGTGCGGCTCGGGAGCGCAAAGGGCAATGCCGCCTGAACTCGACGCACGAATCGAGCGGGTCCGATCGGCTGCCGGAGACGAATTGAAATCTCTGGTGCATGAGGCCGGCGAGGAAGCTTTACTCGCGCTGCTTCAGAATCCCAATCTCGAAGAACCGCACGTGGCGGTGATGCTCGAACGCCTCGATCTGCCCGCCAGAGTTCTCAGCGCCGTTGCAGGGGAGGGGAAGTGGACGTCGAGCGAAGGCGTGCGTCTGCGCCTGGCGCGGCATCCGCGCACTCCAAAGCGATTCGCTCTTGCGGTCGTGCGGCAGCTTTTTCTTTTCGATCTTGTGCGATTGAGTTTGCTGCCGTCCGCGCCCGCGGATATACGTCGTGTGGCTGAAGAGGTTATCCTGACGCGCGTGCCGCATCTTCCGGTGGGAGAAAAGCTCACGCTGGCGCGCCGCGGCCCTTCGCGCGTGGCCGGCGCGATACTCGCGGAAGGTCACGCTCAAGCAATCAAGCTCGCTCTGGCGAATTCATTTCTTACCGAAGCACAGGTGTTGAGGGTGTTGGCCAAGCCGGGCGTTCCCGAGCGGGTCGTCGCGGCGATTGCCCATCACCCAAAGTGGTCTTGCCAGTACAATGTGCGGATCGCGCTGGTGCGCAACGCGCATACGCCCGCGACAGCCGTGCTGGCATTCTTACCTCAGCTAACCCTGAGCGATTTGAAGCAAATATCCAAACTCGAAGGGCTCGCGCCGCATCTGAAAAAGCATATGCTGCAGGAGATTGTGCGGCGAACGAATGAGCGGGGCGCGCCGCCGCGCGAACATCCCGTCCGGAAGGTCGGCTGAAATATTATGGCGCAGAAATCACATAAGGTTCGATGGATTGCCGGCTCGGGAGCGATTGCGCTGATCGGCATACTCGCCTACTCGACATTGCAGCAGACGCGCGAGCGATACGAAGTGTGCATGTCGTTCAAGGGAGCGACGCACTGTGCGACTGCCGAAGGATCGAGCTACGATCAAGCCGTCCGAAGTGCGCAGGAAATTGATTGCCAGCTACTTTCGAATGGCCGCGATGAGAACATGGTCTGCCTCGCCAACCCTCCATCGAGCGTCCACACAGTGAAATGACGCACTGCCTGAATTGCGGGACGGAGCGCGGCGCGGACGTCTGCGACTTTTGCGGGCTGAACACGTCCGAGGCGGAGTTTGCGCTCCGCAAGAAACTTCTGAATCGCACCGCGTTCTTCGTCCTCGGCTCGCTTGCGTTCGTGGCCGTGTGCAATCGCTATCCGCCGCTGGAGCTTGATGGCATCCTGATTTTCATCGGCGTGCTTTTCTTTGTGACGCTGGGGCTGGCGATTCTGCTCGAGCGGCGCGCGCAGCGCCACCTGGAAGTCGAAGCGCTCAAGCGCGTTTATTACGGGCTAATCCCACTGCCGTGGATTCTGACGGCGCTAATGCTCGGCAACGGGGCGCTCGATCGCGACCCGCCGCAGATCCGAGAGGCGCGCGTGGTCGGAAAATTTTCGATGGGAGGCGCGCTGCCGAGTAGGCGCCTCGTCGTGACTTCCTGGCGCGAAGGTCATCGCATCGAGCGCGTCCCTGTGGACCGCGTGGACTTCGACAATTTTAGCCGCGGCGATGTTGTCGAGGTCAAGGTTGAGGAGGGACTGGTCGGCATTCCCTGGGTCGTTGACGTTTTCCACCGCTGAGGTTCTTTGCCATGCGCCTGCCGGAATCATGGACGGAGCGGTTGCCGTTTCTGGAACCCCTCGAAGACGATTGGCAGCCAGTCGGTCGCCCGATTCTCGTCATCGCTGCCGCGTTCTACCTGCTGTTTCTATATCAAGCGGCGCGCGGCTCCGGCGTGCTCTTGATGATTGACCTCGTTTTCGTTCCCATTCATGAGGGCGGGCATCTGCTTTTCCGGTTTTTCGGCGAGTTTCTCGCTGTGGCCGGGGGTACGATTTTGCAGCTCGGCGTTCCCCTGATGCTCGCGACATTCTTTATTTTTCACCGCCAGATCCTGGGCACGGCATTTTGCGTGTTTTTCTTCTTCGAGCAATTCCTGCCCGTCGCAACGTATATGGCCGATGCTCGCGCTCGGGAGCTGCCATTGCTCACCGTCGGCGACGGAGACGACGTCATTCATGATTGGGCGTACCTATTCGGCAAACTCGGCGTCCTCGATCACGACACGCAGATTGCGTACGCGGTACGGGTGCTCGGATGGCTGGGTATGATCGCGACAGTTAGCTGGATGATTTGGCGCGGATCGCGAACGGGGACGAAGTTGGCCACGGATAAACACTGATTAACACAGATGAAACTCCGTTGGAGAGAAAATCAGGAAACGAAACGCCGGTATTCCAGCCTCGGCCGTCCGAAGTTGAGCAACAGGCCCACGCGTATTTTGGAGGCGCGAAGGTAGTTAAGAATCTGAGCGGTATGTACCGGGTCTAGCGAGGCACATGCTTTCAACTCTACCAGGACCCGTCCATCCACCACTAAGTCAGCGATATAGTCGCCAACAATCGTATTTCGATACTCAATCTTTAAAGGCAATTCCCGATTCAGATTTACTCCGCACGCGCGAAGTTCCACTGCGAGCGCGTTGGCATATACGCGCTCCAGAAACCCAGCTCCAAGAGTGTTATGAACCGTAAAGGCGGCCCGAAGGATCTTCTCGGTAAGATCCTGTTCGGGGTACGATTCGCCACTATCCTTTCCGTTTTCAGTTTGCCGGTCTTTATCTGAGTTCATCAGTGTTCATCTGTGGCTACACGGGATTCTTTTCAGTAGAAAGGCCGGAGGTCTGGCATGTGCGGTAGCGATACTTCTAGGACACTTCCGTAGTCGCCGAGAGTGAGGCGGAACAATTCGGCGGGACCAACGTCGCGTTCAGTCCAATCCGTGCTGGGGATCACGCGAGACTGCTGCGCCAGATCGCCGCTCTCGAAATCGACTCCTTGCGCTTGAAGCTCGGAAAGCGGAACTAGGTACACAAGTCGCGCCCTGGTGTCGAGCATCAGGAATCGGTGGCCGAGTAGAACGAGGACAAGATCGGAATCCTTTTTTTTGTCCTTTTTGTTGTCCTTCTTGTCGGGCTGATAGACATTCCATTTCAGTGGGGCCTTGTCGTCGAGCTTCAGCTGAGCCATTTCGAGGTACTTCCAATGCACGCGCACGGAATCTGCCGGAGTTTCCGTTTGTCCCGCTGTGGATGGCTGCGCCGCAAGGGAAATCAGCGCGATTAGCGCAGAGCCAATTAGCAGGATCGCGCGACGAACCGCATCATGGCGGTGAAAGCTTCCTCGTAGGAATCTCATCAATTAAAAGAATACAACAGCGGAAGGAATTTCGTTGGCCGGCTGTGGCCTAATCCCACTTCACGGCAACCTGCCTCGATTTCACGACCACGTATCCTTTCGCGCGCCCGTGCTCGACGACATCGCGCAGGATCGCGACGTCCTGCTCGCAGTAGGCGGCGACTCGGTCCCTCTCGCCAGCGCGCCACCACCCGACGGCTTCGATTCCGTCGCCGCTCTTGGCGGTTCCGAGGGTATCTTTGGCGAGCTGGTCAAGTTTGATTCGATGCCCGAGAATTCTATGCAGCTCCTCGTGTACGTCGAACGAGCGCTTGCGCAATCCATCCACCGGCGCATAGGCACGAAGCACTTCCAGATCGAAGCGGTTGCCGTTAAATGTGACGACGTGCGTGAAAGTTTCGAGTTCGGCGACGAGTTTCTTTGCGTCCTGCTCAAACCAGCGCCGAAAATTATTCTCTTTGTCCCACGTGACGGCGACGGCCACTCCGAATCCGGCGATGTTCGACCAGCCGCCCTGCACTTCGTGCGACAGGCGCAGCGTTTCGATGTCCAGATAGATTTCGCGATCGAATAGTCCAGCCGTATGACTCTCCTCTGGAAGGCAGTCGCGCGAGCGAGTTACCTGGCGGCGACCTCGCCGAACGATTTATCGAGTAGGCGAACGCCTTCGTCCACGTCGGCCTTGGAGATATTCATCGGCGGAGCCAAACGAATGACGTTGCCGCAGAGGCCGCCCTTGCCGATCAGCAGGCCGTTTGCCCGTGCGCGCTCCATCAATTCCGTGGTTTCCGCAGGCGCAGGTTCTTTGGTCTTGCGGTCGCGGACGAGCTCGAGCCCCTGCATCATTCCCATGCCGCGAACATCGCCAATAAGAGGATATTTTTCCTTCAGCTCGTCGAGCTTCTTGCGAAGGTAGCCGCCGACCACGTGCGCGTTTTCCAGCAGGTTTTCTTCTTCGATCACTTCAATCACGGCGCGCGCGGCCACCGAAGTGACCGGATTGCCGCCGAAGGTCGAAATCGTGAGGCCCTGAAACTTATCTGCAAGTTCCGCGGTAGTGATGGTCGCGCCAACGGGCACTCCATTCGCCATGCTCTTCGCGCAGGTGATGATGTCGGGCGTGACCTCCCACTGCTCGATGCCGAACCATTTCTTTCCCGTGCGGCCGAAACCGGTCTGGACCTCATCAGAAATGAAAAGGCCGCCATAGTTCTTCACGATGCGATAGACGATCTTGAAATATTCCGGCGGGGGAGTGATGAATCCTCCGACGCCTTGAATTGGCTCGGCGATGAACGCGGCGATCGAGCCGCTGGTGCCGGTCTGGATCAAATTCTCTACGTCGTTCGCGCACGCCACGCCGCACTCGGGGTATTTCAAATGCAGCGGGCAGCGATAGCAATACGGATTCACCGCGTGCGAGACTCCCACGCTGACAACGCCAGCTTTGCGCCATGGAGCTTGACCCGTAACGCCCTTCGCCAGTGCGGACGATCCCGCGTACGCGTGGCGCAGCGCAACCACGTCGTAGCTTGCACCGGCCATGCGCGCCAGCAGGATGGCGGCCTCGTTCGCCTCGGTGCCGGAGCTGGTGAAGAAGCTCTTCTGAAGTTTGCCCGGAGTGATCTGCGCAAGCTTTTCAGCCAGCGCCACGATGGCTTCGTTGGGAAACAGCGTCGAAGTATGCTGCAGTTTGTCTATCTGAGTTTTTATTTTCGAGGTCACCTTCGGATTGCAGTGTCCGACGCCGATGGTGAGAATCCCGCCGAAAAAATCGAGGTATTTGTTTCCCTCGATGTCCCACAAATATTGCATGGACGCGTGGTCGGCCACGAGTGGCTCGCGATAGTAATTCGTGACCGCCGGCCAGATAAATTCTTTGTGCTTGCGGACGATCTCTTCGCTGCGGGTTGTCGTCATCTTAGGCGGCGTGGACATTTCGTGAGCAGTTTACCCCGTGCTTTGATGCTCGGGCAAGCGCGCACAAAAGAGAAGGATGAGCTGGGGCGCGAAACAAGGGCGTGAATTCCCGGTGTTCCCGTATAATCCCGCCCAATGGTGGTCGAGCGGATATTGCGGAACCTGATACGCGCGTTCGGGCGCATTTTCCCCGATTGCGTGACTCTCAGCCAGGCCGTCGCCTTCAACATGTTTCTGGCATTTTTTCCGCTACTGCTCCTGGCGCTCGGTCTTCTGGGCGGCACAACGCTATTTCCCGAGGCCATTCGGGAGATTCCCAACCGGCTGATGCAAATTCTTCCGCCCGGCAGCGCGCGGGTTGTCGCCGCCTATTTCGTGCGCCGCACGGTTCACCCGGGCAGGTGGATCCTGTTGGGCCTCGGCGGAACTCTATTGGCGGGCACGCAGACCATGGTCGGATTGATGGAAGGCTTCCGCGTCATCGAGGGTGATCTGATCCAGTTGAGTTACTGGCGGCGGCAGGCGCGCGCACTGGGTCTTCTCTGCCTTACGATCGTGCCCATGCTGGCCGTTGTGGTTCTTACAGTATTTGGCAAGCAATTGCGCGCCTGGCTGATCCAGCACACGGCCTCTCCCAATTTCACTCATTACATCGAATTGATCGCCTACGGGGCTGGGGTCTTTGTGCTGGCGATGGGTGTGCTGGTCCTGCTTTACCGGATCGGGCGTCCCGGTCACCCAGGTTTCCGGGATCTGCTTCCCGGGGCGGCGGTCGCAACGGCCTTATGGTGGGCCGTGGACATGTCCTTCGGCTGGTACGTTCGGCGGATGCCCTACGACGTGCTGTACCGGGGATTGGCTTCGGCGATCGGCTTACTTCTGTGGATGTTCCTGGCCGCAATGATCGTGCTACTAGGTGCCGCGTATAATGCCGAGGCCAGGGAAGCTCGCGAGGCGGCTGCGCGGCCCAGCAAGTTGACCCTCGTAGTGCCCTAAACCGCTTCGCCGGGTAACTCCTAGTACTCCAGCGCAACTTTCGCCCCGCAGCAGGGTTAGACTGGCATGAAGGCCATGGCGCGGACAAGAAAACCCGGGTGTGTGGTTTCGAAGTCGGGCCTGCATCTCGACGTGTCCGGCGCGGCGTTTCTGGCAGTTACGGTCGCGGCCTTGCTGGCCGCGCTGTTCACGATTGCGGCACCGAACGCCGACGCAGATAAGCACGACAAAACCGCAAATTCTTCTCCCGACTCGACGTCCCTCAACGGCAAATTCAAAGGCCATCTTCCCATTACCGAGCTGACCGAGGACCAGGCCATCATGCACGCGCTCAATCGTCTGGCATATGGTCCGCGTCCGGGAGACGTGGAGCGCGTCCGGCAGATGGGCCTAGAAAAATGGATTGACCAGCAGTTGCATCCCGAATCCATTGACGACTCCGCGCTCGACAAGCGTCTGGAGGCATATCCGACGCTAAACAAGTCCTCCAGCAAGCTGCTCGAGGAATTTCCTCCGCCCAATCAAGCTGCCAAGCAGGCGGGCGAAACAAAGGAAGAGTATAAGCAGCAAATCGAAGATAAGCGCCGCACCGCGATGGCGCAATTAACCGACTCGGGCAACGACAACACGGACAGAGCGCAGGAACAGCTCGCAAAGATACAGGGCCCGAATCGCATTATCGCCGAGCTGTCCATGGCCAAGCTCGATCGCGCGGTTTACAGCCAGCGCCAGCTTGAGGCCGTGATGGAAGATTTCTGGTTCAATCACTTCAACGTGTTCGCCAACAAGGGCGCGGACCGTTGGATGCTCACAGCGTACGTGCGGGACACGATTCGTCCGCACACCATGGGCAAGTTTGAGGAATTGCTGACGGCCACGGCGAAGAGTCCGGCCATGCTCTTCTTCCTTGATAATTGGCAGAGCGTTGATCCTGTGGCGTTCAAAGAACATCAACAGGAAGTCGCGATGCGCCGCGCGCGATATCAAGGCGCATTCGGCGGAGGATTTCCGCCAAGCCCGGGAACCTTTCCCGACCCGAATAGACCCTCGCCCGGAGCGCAGGGTGCCGCCCGTCCGCAGCAGCAGGATCGCGGACTGAACGAGAACTACGGCCGGGAAGTGATGGAGCTGCACACCGTCGGTGTGGATACGGGATACACGCAGGACGACGTCATTCAAATGGCCCGCTGCCTTACCGGCTGGACGGTGCGCGAGCCGCGCCGCGATCCGGATTTTGTCTTCAAGCCTGAGTTCCACGCCGAGGGCAAGAAAGTGGTGATGGGTCACACGTTCAACTACGGCGGTGAGAAGGACGGCGAGGAAGCGTTGAAAATGCTCGCCAACGACCCGCACACGGCGAGGTTTATTTCCACCGAACTCGCACGCCATTTCGTGTCGGACACTCCTCCGCCCGCGCTGGTTGACCGCATGGCGAAGGAATATGAATCAAGCGGCGGCGATATTCGCAGCGTGATGAAGGCGATGATTTATTCGCCGGAGTTCTGGTCGAAGCTGACCTACCGCGCAAAGGTGAAGACGCCATTCGAACTGGTTTCCAGCACGGCGCGGGCACTAAACGCGGACGTGACGATTTCTCTGCCGCTAGCGCAATGGGTTGGAAGAATGGGCGAGCCGCTCTTCTTGTGTCAGCCACCGACCGGCTATTCGGACAAGGCCGAAACGTGGGTGAATACCGGCGCTCTCTTGAACCGCCTGAACTTTGCGCTCGCGTTCTCGAACGGGAAGCTCGCTGGAACCAATGTGGACCTAACCACCATGTTCGGCGAGGATGCATCCAAAGATCCGGAAATGGCTCTCGTGCGGGCGGTTGACTTATTTCTGGGCGGGCAGGTGGATGCGGCGACGCGGCAGACTCTCGAAACCCGGCTGAACGATCCGCAGATTTTGCAGGCGAAGCTGGATGATCCGGTGAAACAAGTGAACGAGGGATTGCTCTCGGGTCTAGTCCTCGGCACGCCCGAATTTCAGCGCCGATAGGGAGAATGAATATGACGATTTCCCGGCGATATTTCCTGAAGAATGGCGGCATCGCGATGCTGGGCATGGCGTCGTTGCCGTCGTTTCTGCAGCGCGCCATTGCGGCGACGGCGAACCCGAGCAAGAAGAAAATGGTCGTGCTCTTCCAACGTGGCGCGATGGACGGCTTGAACGTCGTCGTCCCATTTGGCGAGCCGAATTATTACCGGCTGCGTCCGACGATCGCGATTCCAGAACCTCGCCGCGGAGGAACGGATGCCGCGATTGACCTCGACGGATTCTTTGGCCTGCATCCGAGCCTGCAGCCCTTGCTGCCGCTCTTTCAGAATGGGCAACTTGCGATCGTCCAGGCTGTTGGCTCGCCCGATCCATCGCGCTCGCATTTCGACGCGCAGGATTTCATGGAGTCCGGCACGCCGGGCGTGAAGTCCACCGACGATGGGTGGCTCAACCGCGCGCTGCAGTCCATGCCGGAAAATCAGCCGTCGCCATTCCGGGCAGTGGCATTCGGACCTTATCTGCCGAGGACGCTTTCGGGCAGCGCTCCGGCCGTCGCCATTCCGGATTTGAAGCAATTCAAGATGAACGGTCCGCAACAAACCGTTGAAGGCGGCTTCGAGGCCATGTACGCGCAGACGGTAGATCAAGCGATGCGCGGAGTCGGCGCGGAAACATTTGAAGCGATTGACCAGCTTAAGAAAATCAATCCTGATACGTATGCGCCGGAAAATGGCGCGGACTATCCCACCAGCCGATTTGGCAAAAGCCTCATGGAGATTGCCGAGCTATTCAAGGCTGATCTCGGGCTCGAGGTCGCGTTCCTCGATAGCGGAGGCTGGGATCACCACGTCAACGAAGGCGGCGTGCAAGGGCAGCTGTCGAATTTGTTGCGCGACCTGGGGCAGGGAATCGCAGCGTTTCATCAGGATATGGGCGATCGCATGGGCGACGTCGTGTTCGTGAGCATGTCTGAATTCGGCCGCACGGCGCATGAGAACGGCAACCGTGGGACGGACCACGGTCATGCGAATTGCATGTTGCTGATGGGCGGCGACATCAAGGGCGGAAAGGTCTACACGCGCTGGCCGGGAATGAGCGATGGCCAGCTTTACGAAGGTCGCGACCTAGCGGTCACCACCGACTATCGCAGCGTCCTCGGAGAAGTCATGACGAAGCATCTCGGCGGACGCGATCTCAGCGCGGTGTTCCCGGGCTTCGCCAATGATCCGCGGCAGTTCCTCAACGTCATCAAATCGTAACGCCCGGGCCCTCGAAAAAGTGTGTCACTTTGCGGGTGTCGCTTTCCTTTGTTTTCAATGACTTACGCGAGAAATTACTCGGCATGGTGTGTCACTTAATTTGGTAATTCCTGAGTGGGTTTTTGAAAACGATCGGGACCGGACTCAGAAAAGCTCATGGCTAAAGCCATACTTGCTGGGGGCGTGTTTCGTGGGGCTTTCAGCCCCACGCTTACACCGAACTTCCACTCACGCTCTCAACGGGCACTCCATCACCGTTTCGCCGAACCTCCGCTCGCGGTTTCAGCGGAGCGACTCTTCACACGTTGAGCGAGGCGCAGAGACCCCTCGGCTCCCGATGGTCGCTCGGGATGCCGATCCTTGCCGGATCGTCAGTTTTCAAAGAGCTATCACGCCCTCGCCAGGAAGGCGGTTTACCGATTCGGCTCACGGTTTTGCCGAAAGCGGCTTCGGTTCACGTTAGCAGAATTGGGCGAGCAGGTCTGCTGGCCGAAAGTTCGAAAAAAGTACAGGAGAGCACTACTGTTCGTCCGAGGCGCTGCGACGCCAAAATCTCCAGGGTGCGTTCACACAGGGACCCGCAAGAAAACAGGACGCACCTTCCGCAACTTCGTGCGTCCTGTTTCCTTGCGTACGGAGACCGAGTTTACGCGCCTGCCTTGATCCGCATGCCGTAGAACGACCGGTAGACGAAGAAGAACGAGATCAGGAAGAACACGGCCGCGAGGATGTGCGTCAGCTCCGGATTCTTCGATGCGAGATCAACCGCCAGCTCCACGGCCAGCAAGCCGAAGAGCGTGGTGAACTTGATCACCGGATTGAGCGCGACCGAAGACGTGTCCTTGAAGGGATCGCCGACGGTGTCGCCCACAACCGTGGCGTCGTGCAGCGGAGTTCCTTTTTGCTTCAGCTCGACTTCGACGATCTTCTTGGCGTTGTCCCATGCGCCGCCGGCATTGGCCATGAAGATGGCTTCGTAGAGGCCGAAAATCGCGATGGAAATCAGGTAGCCGATGAAGAAGAAAGGTTCGACGAAGGCAAACGACAGGGCGGCGAAAAACACGGCGATGAAGATGTTCAACATACCCATCTGGGCGTACTTCGTGCAGATGGCGACGACCTTCTTGCTGTCTTCCACCGAGGCTTTTTCGATCCCTTCGAGCTTGATATTGGCCTTGATGAACTCGACGGCACGGTAGGCGCCCGTGGTTACGGCCTGGGTGGAAGCGCCGACGAACCAGAAGATCATGGCGCCGCCGGTGATTAAGCCAAGAACGAACGGGGCATGGAGCAGCGAGAGCTTGGCTACGTTCTCCGTGAGTCCGTTCGTCAGGGCCATGATGATTGAGAAAATCATCGTGGTTGCGCCGACGACAGCCGTGCCGATCAGTACGGGCTTGGCCGTGGCCTTAAAGGTGTTTCCGGCTCCGTCGTTTTCTTCGAGCATGTCCTTGGCGCGCTGGAAATTCACGTCAATATTGAAGTCTGTCTTGAGCTCCTGCTTGATGTTCGGAACCTGTTCGATCAACGACAGCTCGTAAACGGACTGCGCGTTATCGGTAACGGGACCGTACGAATCAACCGCGATTGTCACTGGACCCATTCCCAGGAAGCCAAACGCCACCAGCCCGAATGCAAACACCGGAGCGGCGATCATCATGGAGCTGAGGCCGCCGAGGCTGACCATGTATCCGATGGCCATCAGAACAACCATGGTCAAGCCGAGGTAGTAAGCGGAGAAATTGCCGGCAACGAAACCGGAAAGAATTCCCAGCGAGGCGCCGCCCTCCTGCGCCGAAGCAACCACTTCGCGGACGTGCCTGGATTCCGTTGAGGTGAACGCCTTGACGAGTTCGGGAATGATCGCGCCCGCAAGAGTACCGCAGGAGATGATCGTCGCGAGCTTCCACCACTGCGTAGTGTCGCCTGACAGGTCCGGAACCATGAAGTAGGAAATCAGGAAGGTCATGCCGATGGAAACCAGCGACGTGATCCATACGAGAGACGTGAGCGGCGATTCGAAGTTCATCTTGTCAACATTCTTGAATCGCGCGCTGGCGATGGCGGTATTCAGGAAATATGCCGCCGCGCTGGCCACCAGCATCGCGATGCGCATCACGAAGATCCATACCAGAAGCTGCACCTGCACGACGGGGTTTGCCACGCCGAGCAGAATGAAGGTGATCAACGCCACGCCGGTGACGCCGTAGGTTTCGAATCCATCGGCGCTGGGGCCGACGGAATCGCCCGCGTTGTCGCCGGTGCAGTCCGCGATCACACCGGGGTTGCGTGCGTCGTCTTCTTTAATCTTGAAAACGATCTTCATCAGATCGGCGCCGATATCGGCGATTTTGGTGAAGATTCCGCCGGCGATGCGCAGAGCGGCCGCGCCCAGCGATTCTCCGATCGCGAAACCGATGAAGCACGGTCCGGCGTAGTCGCCAGGAACAAAGAGCAAAATGATGAGCATCATCAGCAATTCAACGCTGATCAGCATCATTCCGATGCTCATACCTGCGCGCAGCGGAATTTGATAAATCGGGTAGGGTTTGCCGCGAAGGCCCGCAAACGCGGTTCGCGAGTTCGCGAATGTGTTCACGCGAATACCAAACCATGCGACTCCATAGCTTCCGAGAATTCCCACGACGCTGAAGAACAAAATCATCACTACCTTTGTTGACTCGTAGTGACGCAGTACGCCGAAGTACAGCACGATCACGGCGGCGATAAAAATCCACAACAGGAAGAGGAACTTGCCCTGATTGACGAGGTAGGTTTTGCACGTTTCATAAATGAGCTCTGAAATTTCGCGCATGGAGCGATGCACGGGCAGATTCTTCAGCCGGACGTAGATCGTCATTCCGAAGGCCAAGCCGAACACGCAGAATAAAATTCCCCAGACCAGCAGCTGGTGGCCGTCAATTCCCCAGAGGAACTTGACCTGCGAGAGATCGGGGAGCTTCAGATTGGCCTCGCCGCTCGTGCTTTCATCCGCCATGGCGCTTCCGGCGCTCATCAGCATGAGTACAAGCGCGGAGCCGGCCGCGAAAAATTTTGCCAGTCGGGATACGAGCCCGCTTTCACCCGTCCCTTGGGCAGTTGTAAGTCTGGTGCGCATCAGTAATCCTCCATCGTTTAATTTCATATGAGATTTTTGCGGCGATCTTCTGGGGGCAGTATTGTTTACCACCAAACATGATCGGGCACCGGCCCGCGTCCGCAAGTCCACCGTCCCCTTTTGCAACGGCGCCCTTCCCCCCGGGAGGAAAGCTCCCTGAACGGGAGCCTGTACTTGCGAGATGTACACATCCAAAGAGCTAGCTTTTGTAACAGGAAACGCGGTTTTCGTCAAGAAAATGGTCTTTCCCGAATTATGGAGCGGCGGCAAGTGGCGCACCATGTGCATGTTAGACTCAGACCATGGGGAAGAGGGTCATTTCGCCTGGCGGGACGGTGGACGGCGTTATCGAGCTGCCGGGGGATAAGTCCATATCGCATCGCTACGCGATCCTGGCGGCGCTTGCGGAGGGTACCAGCGAGATCCAGAACTATGCCTCGGCTGCGGACTGCCGCAGCACCTTGGAGTGCCTCCGCGGGTTGGGAATCGGGATTGAGTCGAGCGAAGGCCGGGTCCGGATTGCCGGGAAAGGACTTGATGGGCTCCGAGAGCCGCGCCGGGCGCTCGACGCCGAGAATTCCGGCTCTACCATGCGCATGCTCGCCGGGGTGCTCGCGGGACAGCGGTTTACTTCGAAGATTACCGGCGATGACTCGCTGCGCAAGCGCCCGATGCGGCGGGTGATCGAACCGCTGCGCCAGATGGGCGCCGAAATTCGCAGCCAGGATGGCGACCGCGCACCGCTCGAAATTCGCGGCGGAGAATTGCGCGCGATTGATTACACGCCGCCGACTCCCAGTGCACAGGTGAAGTCGGCAGTCCTGCTGGCGGGACTCTATGCCGAGGGAATTACGACTGCGCGGGAAACCATCCAAACGCGGGATCACACGGAAGTCGCGCTGCGCGAATTTGGGGCGGTGATTGACGGCGGGCGCGGCGCGATTCGGATTCATCCGCGGCCGAAACTGACCGCGCGCCAGCTGGTGGTGCCCAGCGATCTTTCCACTGCAGTCTTTCTGATTGGCGCAACTCTGGTGCTGCCCGGATCGTCTCTGATGTTGCACAACGTGGGCCTGAACCCCACGCGTGCTCGCGTGTTGGACTTTTTCAATTCCATAGGAGCGTCTGTCCGCGTGGCCACTGTGCAGATGCGCAACGGTGAATTGGTCGGCGACGTTTCCGTCAGGTATGCGCCGATCGAGGGCGGCACGATTTCCGGCTCGCAGGTAGCGGAAATGATTGACGAGCTGCCCATGCTCGCGGCGCTGGGACCGTACACCGAAAAGGGAATCGAGATTCACGACGCGCAAGAACTGCGCGTGAAGGAAAGCGACCGCATTGCCGCGCTCGCCGAAGGGTTGCGGCAGATGGGCGCGCGCGTCGAAGAGTTTCCGGATGGCCTGCGAGTGGAGGGACGATCCGCAGGCAAGTTGCGCGGCGCCAAAGTGGACCCGCGCGGCGATCATCGAATCGCGATGGCACTGTCGGTGGCGGCGCTCGGTGCGGAGGGAGATACAACGATTCGCGATGCCGAGTGCGTCGCGGTTTCTTTTCCGGAGTTTTATTCCACGCTCGACAAATTGCGGGGTTCGGAAAAATGAACGGACCAATCATGGAACCACGGCTAAAGCCGGAGTAGCTTTCGCCGTTCTGCGTGGGCCTCAAGGCCCACGATTTCACCAAAGCACAGACCATCAGGAAGACTTGCGCAGCGAGATCGTGCCGTAGCTCGTGGTTATCGTGATCTTTGGCGACGGCGCTCCGGACTTGCTCCCGTATTGACCGTCGAGCCGCCCGTCTTTTTCTTCGCCGGTTGTTTTCAGCGATGGATCCTCGAACTCACTTTCCACTTCACCGGACCGCGAGAACGCTGAAATCTGAAAGCTCGACTTGCCCGGCAGCGTGAGGTCTACTTCTCCAGAATCGTTCGTGACGTTGAGCGCCTCGCGCGGCGGGTTTGCATACGCGATTTTGATATCGCCGTGGGAGTTGACGATGTTGAGCTGCCCGGCAACATTTTCCGCGTCAATGTCCTTATTGTGCGTCTGAATTGTGGCAAGTCCCGCAACATCGGACAACTTGATGTCGCCGGAATCCATTTCCAGGCGCCCGGTCAGTTGCACGATTGTGAGCTCAGCCCAGGGTGAAGTAATTCGAGTCGTGCCTTTCACATTTCGAACGGTGGTTGATCCCACGAACGGGCCGTCGAGAGTGGCGTTGCCGGCCACGTCTCCAATTTCGACATCGTCCCCGCGTCCTTTCAGCGTCACATTCCCGGCGACGCCCGTGATTTGAACGTCGCCCTTTTGCGTCTCAGCGGCGACGTCCGAACCAGCATCGTGGATTTCGATGTCGCCATTTTCGGTGCGTGCATCCACGGCGCCAGAATTTGCCGAGGCGTTGATGTCGCCCTTGGGGGTATGCAGAGTGACGCTCGCCGTTTTTGGCACTTGTACGTCGAGATCAACGCTCACGTCGCCGTGGAAATCGGTCTGGCGCATCGGGTGAACGAAGTAGCCGTTGCCCGTCTGCTCGATCACGACCTCGACATCCTTCATTCGATTATCGGCTTCGGATTCGTCCGAGCCCGAGGCGGATTCGCCCACGCTGACACGCAGATCGCTTCCTTCGCTGCCATGAACGGTAATGTTTCCGCGTCCCGTCTCGATCGTGACGTGGGAACCGGCGGGGATCGTTCGCGAAGCCAGTTCGCGGCTCTGTGAATAGGACTGATGAAAAGGCGCGATATCGTCGAAATGCAGACGAGGGACGCGATCGCGAGCCCAGTCGCGAAGGGCGAATGCAATGAGCACGAATGCGAGGAGAATTAGAAGCGCGGCCTCTCCTCCCGAGAGCAGGGGCGCGCGGACCTGCCCGGCGCTCTGCGCCGCGAAGTGATCGATTAGTTTGGCGATGCCCCAGATGATGATCACAAAAGGCCAGTAGATTCGTATCAAATGACCGATACCGAATGAAGGGTCGAGCCGGTGCAGCAGGAAAATCAGGCCGATCACGATCAGGAGCAGGCCCGGGAAAATCGATCTTCGCGTGTGCGGGACGTCGGTCACGTGTGAGTCAGACTCCTGTGTGGCCCGCGCGCGAGGCGGCCGATTGAAGCCATATTACGATCCCGGCAATTATCAGGAGGAGAGGCCAGAGTTTTATGAAGCCGATACTGGTAAATCGCCCGAGCAAGAAAATCGTACCGATCGCGATCAGCATCAGGGGGCCCATGAGTCCGCGCATCCGGCAGCGGGCGCACGTGCACTTCAGGTTGGTATCGTCTGGCATGGTGCTCCTTTCTATGAGGTTCTTTTCATTCGATCCATCAGAATCCAAGCGCCCAACAAAATTAGTCCCACGGGCCATGCCTTGGAGAACCAGTCGCGCGCCAGCAGATGGAAATTCGCCAGTAGGAACAACACGCCCAAGCCGATCAGTATGATTGCGCCGATCGGCTTCTGTCCTTCGGACTGCACGAGATCCGGCGGTTGCGGTTGTCCGGACTGGCGCGCCTTCGCCGTGCGATAGGCTTCAATCGGCATGTAACAGTAGAAGCAGCCAAGCGCGATTCCGAGGAATGCATCGAGCTCGCCGGGCAGGTCGGACGACAGCGCCGCGATGATTCCTGCGAAGACTGCTACGTGAATCAGCGCCTTCACATATTCGCCGTTGTATACCGCGCCGAGTCCGGGAATAAAGCCGAGCGCCAGAGCGGTGCCGGGGTGAGAACCGGCGCCGGGATGGGAACTGGCGCCGGTGGTCAGCTCTGATTGCGATGCGGCAGGGGAAGCGACGATATTCGCCAGGCAATTTTCGCAATAGAGAGCGCCGCGCACGTCGCGCGTACACTCAGGGCAAAGCGCCTTGCCGCATTGCCGGCAATAACCGGTGGCGTCCACATCGGGATGTTGTGCACATTTCATCGTGAGCTCCTGAAAACATCGTTCAACGAACTTGTAAGAAAGCCGGTCGGTAAAATCATGGCCAATTCCGGGCCACTGTGTGCGGCGCGGCGGCTTGAATGTGGAATGCTTTGGGATTTCTCGCGCGAATCGTTCGCCGGCTGGTGCGGCGTCTGCCCGGGTCGCGGCTCACCGGACGGCCTCGTCGCCGGCACGGAGATTGGTTCGGACATGCTTTCCGGCTGTGACGACAATCGCGACTGAATTTCGTAGACGACGCGCAGATCGTTTACAAACTTGGCCCCACGCGCGTAGGTAAGGTGAACCTGACGATTTGCGTCGCGAACCAGATTCACGGGATTCAGGCTAGTCTTGGACGCCGACGCGGTCGCCGCGTGAAACACAATCACGAACGACGCCGCCACGGTCACGATTCCCATCGCGAAGCGCGGTTGCCAGATCAGCGGCAGCCATCCGAACAAACCTTGCGCTGCGGGCTTCTGCTTTCGCGGCCCGAGCGTCGCATCCAAAATCTTCCGTCGGAGCTGCGCCGGCTCCTCCACCTGCGGGACATCCTGCATCCTGCTGACGAGCCCGCTCACCTGCGCGACGAGCTTCGTGCAGTTCGCGCACCCGGCGGCGTGCGCAGAGAATGCCGCTGCTTCCTCGGGCGAAAGCGCGCCTTCGAGGAAATCGCTCAGCCGTTCTTCCGTAAGTGTGCAGTTCCAGTCCATTGGTCTCGGTCCCGTCTTTATGCCGGACGCACTCCCATTTCTTCGAGGATGCGCGCCAGCTCAATGCGTCCCCGGTTGATTCTCGATTTGACTGTGCCTTCGGGAACTTGCAACACGGTGCGAATCTCTCCGTAATCGAGTCCCTGCAGATCCCGCAGGATCACTGCTTCGCGCAGTTCCGGAGAAAGGCGCGCCAGCCCTCGCTGCAATTGCGCGCTCAGCTCGGAGGCTTGCGCCAGTTTATCCGGGGTGCGCGCGGGCGAATGCCTTTCCTCAAGTTGTGGCATGGCGTCATCAATTGAGTCCGTCATACGGTCGCGGCGGGTGCGGCGGTAGTGGTCCACCAATAAGTTGCGCGTCACACTGGTGAGCCAAGTCGGGAAAGCGCCTTGCGACGATTGATAGCTTCCGAGCGTGCGAAAAATGCGCAGAAAAACCTCCTGGCTCAAGTCCTCTGCGGAAGTGGGATTGCCTGTAAAGCGATAGCACAGGTTAAAAACTCGCCGCGTGTGCCGCTGCACAAGTTCCTCCCAGGAATGCCCGTCGCCCCGGAGACAAAGCTGCACCAGTTGGGCATCCGGCTCCAATCGTTTCTAGCCTCTCGATCCGCATGACATATCGGCCTCACAGTATGGAACGCAAGTTGAGGCCGAAAAGTTCCCTGCCGCCCGGCATATTAGGCGTTTTGGCGGAGCAAATACAAGAATCACCGGGTTACGCCGGGCGAAAAAACCGCATCTAATCAATGTGCGCTATCAGTCCATCCGGGATGTGGGTCCTGGCAAACGCGCATCGTATTCGTGGGATAAAATGCTAAATGGAGAGGGAAGAACTGTGAATCGGTCGTTCTCAGCGGGCCTCGTGTTCTGTGCGTGGCTATTTTGTTCGGGCCTCGCTCGGGGCGACGTGGGCATGGTTCTAAACGAATCGCTCGACACGAGCGTCGCGCGAATCACAGGATCCGGGCACAGCGCCGTCTATTTGTCGCGCATCTGCCCCGCTTCTCCCGTGAAGCTGCGCCTGTGCGGGCCGCATGAGCAGGGCTCGGTCATGAGCAATTACACGACTCTGGGCGAGGACGAGCCATTCGAATGGAACATCGTACCGCTGAGTGTTTTCGTCTATGGCGTGGCCGATCCGCAAAGCCGTCCTCTGTTTGCGTCGTGGAAGATCAAGGCGACGCTTGAGGAAAATTACCGCGAGAAAATTCTGAGGGGCTATTGCACCGACCACTCCTGCCAGACAAGCCGAAAGGCAGAATGGAGGGAGATGGTCGGTGCCGCATCCGAGCGAACCCTTTACATTTTGGTAGTGTCCACGACGGTCGAGCAAGACCGCGCACTAATCGAAAAATTCAACGACGCGCCTAACGTGAATCACTTCAACGGAGTCACGCGCAATTGTGCCGACTTCACCCGGAATTTGATCAACACATACTTTCCCCACGCGACTCATCGCGAAGTCGTGAACGACTTCGGAATGTCCACTCCCAAAGCCGTGGCGCGGTCGCTTGCGCATTACGCTCACGATCGGCCGGACACCGAGTATCACGTGCTTCACTTCGCGCAGTTGCCGGGGCCTATCAAGCGCAGCTCTGAGTGCCGCAATGGAACCGAGCAGCTGTACCGCTCCAAAAAACTGCTGGTTCCCATGGCATTCTTTGCCTGGCATGAGCTACCGTTTGCAGTGGGCTCGTACATGCTGACCGGGCGGTTCAATCCCGAACACGAGTTTGAGGACCACGCCACTATTCGCGAAGCTGAGCTTGGCCACGAGATTCAAGCCGCCAAGGATGATGACGCCGACGATCCGCGAGTGGCGGATCTCGAAATCGCGAAATGGCAGGAACGTGTCCGGATTGTAGGCAGCGGGGAAGAGTGGGATTCATTCCGCGAACAGTTTGATTCGATCGTCGCGGACGCCGTAGCGAACCACATTCTCGCGGGCCGCGAATCCCTGAGTCATGCCCTCAAGGATCTCGGAGATAACGGCAGGCCGTATTTCGACGAGCATGGCGATCTCTGGCTGGAGATTCAGCAGAACGGCAATACAACCCGGGTCGGCTTGAGTCCGGCTAACTTGCTCGCGCCCGGTTCCGATCGCACGCTCGCCTACAAACTGATGCTCGCACACGTTGCGGAAACACTGAAGAGTCCTGCGCGCCAGCGCGAGACCATGCCGGAATTTATTGAGGCGTGGGACTTGATGTTGCGGGCGCGTCCTGACGCGAACGAGAGAACCTCGCTCGCCATGGGGCGTTAACCGGAGCTTTTCTATTAGTCCGATACTGTATAGCCGGAGCAATGTAAGACCGGCAAAGACGGATATTTGGGAAATTCCGGATCGGTGACGGACAAGCCGCACAGAAAGAATAGCGCGCCGCGTTTGGCTTCAACCCGCCGAGAGTGGGCGCAATCGGCGCATAAACCGACTCTTTCGCGTTGATGCGTGTCCGATTCGTCCGACGCGGCCATGACGCGAGGATAACACCCCGTCGCGATGACTGCCGAAAGCTTGCGACGGGTGCCGTTTCGAATGTTCGTTTTGATGTCGCGTGTACTCTTGCTAACATTTCCTCGCTCGCTCGAGTCCAATCCCCAAAACCTTGCGGCCGGGAGTTCCATTGATGACGTTTAGGCTCAGACTGCTCGTGTGCTTCGCTGTATTGATGCTGCTGTCCAGCTCGCTCGCCGGGCAATCGCGCAGTTTGAATTCGTCCGCCGGCAACCTCGTTGAATTGCGATTGCCACTTGTTCGGGGCTGCGCCGGCATAGCGCCCGCGGGCCAGAGCAAAGCCGCGAATGGCGCAATCGATCTGGCCGATCTCGATCGCTCCGTCTCTCCCTGCGATGATTTCTTCCAATTCGCGACTGGCGGCTGGATAAAGCACAATCCCATTCCAGCGGACTATCCCTCGTGGGGCATTGGCGAGGAGGTAGACCGCCGAAACAAGGAGACCCTGCGCCGCATTCTGGAGAAGGCTGCGGCGGACAAGTCCGCCCAGCCCGGATCCCCCTGGCAGAAGATTGGCGATTACTATGGCAGTTGTATGGATGAGGCCGCGATTGAAGCCGCGGGCGCAAAGCCTTTGGACGCGGAGTTCGAGCGGATCGCGGCCATCTCGGATCTGTCAGCCTTCCAAGCCGAACTGGCTCGCCTACACACGTTCGGCATAAACGCGGTGTTCAGCTTCGATTCCGACCAGGATTTCAAGGACAGCACCCAGGTGATCGCGGAACTGAATCAGGGTGGTCTCGGCCTGCCGGACCGCGACTACTACACACGCGACGACGATCAATCCAAGGAGCTGCGCGCAGCCTACGTGGTGCACATGACCAAGATGTTTCAGCTCCTCGGTGACGAGCCCGCGAAGGCCGGCGCCGAGGCGAAGAGGGTGCTTGAGATCGAAACGCGCCTGGCGAACGCCTCTTTAACCATGGTTGATCTCCGCGATCCCGACAAGGTTTATCATAAGCAGACGGTCGCCGAGCTAACCGCCGGCGCGCCGCATTTCCGCTGGGCCGATTATTTTCGCGCGGTCGGTGCGCCTCCGGTCGCGAGCCTCAACGTGAGCGAACCCGAATTCTTCAGGGCGATGGATGCGGCGCTGACGACGGTCCCGCTCGATGATTGGAAAATCTACCTTCGCTGGCACTTGATTCACACCTCTGCACGGGCACTTTCGAAGGATTTTCAAGAGGAGAACTTCGATTTTTATGGCCGCAGGCTCACGGGCGAAAAGGAACAGTTGCCAAGATGGCATCGTTGTGTGGATTACACGGACGCCGAGCTAGGTGAAGCGCTTGGACAATTTTACGTGGCGAAAGAATTCCCGCCGGCAGCCAAGGCCGCGGCGACGCAGATGGTACGGAACGTGATCGAGGCGCTTCGCGACGATCTCTTGACACTCGACTGGATGGCGCCAGCCACTCGCCAGAAGGCGCTGGAAAAACTCAACGCGGTCACGATCAAGGTGGGGTACCCGGACAAGTGGCGCGATTATTCCGCGTTTCGGGTTGATCGCGGATCTTACGTGGAAAACATGTCGCGCGGCACGCAGTTCGAATTTGCGCGCCAACTTGCCAAGATCGGGAAACCCGTGGATCGCGCGGAATGGGGCATGACTCCGCCAACTGTAGACGCCTACTACAGTCCCCAGCTGAATGAGATCGTCTTTCCAGCGGGGATACTTCAGCCGCCGCTATACGATCCGAAGGGCGATGATGCCGTGAATTACGGCGCGACGGCCGCCGTTATCGGCCATGAGATGACACACGGTTTCGACGATGAGGGCGCGAAGTTTGACGCGCAGGGCAATCTGAAGAATTGGTGGACCGATGCAGACCTAAAGAATTTCAAGGAGCGCGGCGACTGCGTCGCCAAGCAGTTCGATGAATTCGAAGTCGAACCCGGCCTCCACGAGCGGGGGAAGCTCGTTGAGGGCGAAAGCATTGCCGACCTTGGCGGGCTGGTTATCGCCTATGTGGCATACCACAAATCGCTGGAAGGCAAACCAGCGCCGCCAACGGTGGATGGATTGACGTCCGACCAGCGGTTCTTCATTGCCTACGCGCAGAGCTGGGAAGACAACCTCCGGCCGGCATTCGCCCGATTGATGGCACAATCCGATCCGCACCCGCTGCCGAAATTCCGCGTGAATGGTCCCGTTGCAAACATGCCTGCGTTCCACAAGTCATTCGCGTGTACTGAAACATCGCCGCTCGTGCGGCCCGAGGCCAAGCGCTGTCGCATTTGGTAACGTGTTCCTCACGCCGGAGGCGTGGCTTGGCAGCTTCTTCATCGGTCACCGGCGAAAGCTCCGCCATACTCGGAGGCTCACGTCGCACCGCGGTCCTTCTTGACACTGTTGAAACCTTGCTGCTACGGTTCCAATCGAATGCTGCGCAAATCGCGTCGGTACTTGCTACTCCTGCTCGCCGTTCTGGCAGTTGGGTACTTCCTTTATAGATTTCGCGACTCCATCACGCTCCAGGGATTTCGGTGGGGAATGGTGGTTACTTCGATTCGAGAAGCGCGCATTTGGCTTCTGGTGTTTTCGCTGGCCGCGATTTACGTTTGCTATGCGCTTCGCGCTTTGCGATGGATGCGTTTTTGCCGATGGCTAGGCCCGATGCGCTTCTGGGATGTTTACAGTGCTACGCTCGCGGGATTCACCTGCAACGTTCTTTTTGGCCGGGCAGCGGAGCCGGTGCGCCCGGTGCTTATCGCGCGTAAGAGTGAGCTTTCAATTCCCGGCATGTTCGGCGTCTACGTTCTGGAGCGCGTTTTCGATATGGCGGCGACGGCGACGCTTGCGGTGATCGCGTTGCTGTCGTTCGAGAGCCGGGGAATGGCTGGTGCGGGGAACGATTTGCTGTTGAAGGTCGCGCGCTCTGCGGGGGTGTTGTTGCTGGCGGGTCTGGTATGTGTGATCGCGTTCCTGATCTATTTCCGACATCACGGGTCGGGATGGCTCGCTGAGAAATTGAAACACCCGAAGTGGCGCACAGGCTGGCGAGAGAAGATAGCGGTTCTGCTCGAAGGATTTAGCGACGGTCTGCGCGGCGTGCGCACATGGAGCGATCTCGGGGCGCTCGCCGGATATACCGCGGCGCACTGGGTGCTTGTGGTTTTTGTTTACGTGTGGGTGACGCACGCATTCGGAGGAAAACTGGCCGGCCTCAGTTTTGCCGGCGCCACCCTAGTGCTCGCGTTCACTATGGTGGGTTCGACGGCGCAGCTTCCCGTCGCCGGCGGCGGATCGCAAGTCGCCACTTATCTTGTCCTCACGCTGATCATTGGAGTAGAAAGGGAGCCGGCCGCAATCGCCGCCATAGTGCTCTGGCTAATCACTTTCGTGAGTTGCTGTTTAGTGGGACTGCCATTACTGTTCCGGGAAGGATGGTCAATGGGAGAACTGCGGCGGATGGCGCGTGCCGAGGAGCAAGCCGGAGAGGCTGAGCTACTGGCTGAGGCCGAGCACGGAGGGGAATTGCCGGCAGGCTGGAAGGAGAAGCTGAAGTGAAGTGTCCCTTTTGCGCGCACCTGGATGACAAAGTGATAGATTCGCGCGAGGCGCGCACCGGTGATCTGATTCGCCGCCGCCGAGAGTGCCTGAAATGCAGCCGACGTTTCACCACGTATGAACGCATTGACGAAATCCCCTACATGGTCATCAAGAAGGATGGACGCAGGGAAAAATTCGAGCGCCAGAAGATACTGCAGGGATTGCTAAAGGCGTGCGAGAAGCGGCCTGTGCCGGTCGGCAAGCTCGAAACCATCGTGGATGAAGCCGAGGCATTCGTCAGCGAAGCCGCGGATCGCGAACGCTCGACCACAGAGATCGGTGGGCTCCTGATGAGCCACCTCAAGAAACTCGACAAGGTCGCCTACGTGCGGTTTGCGTCAGTCTATCTCGATTTCAAGGACGTGAAGGAATTCATGGACGAACTGAAGGGTCTGCTGAAGGATCGCGCGAAGAAGTAGATCACTATGCCTGCCAGACTCCGGCGGCGAAGGTCTTCACGGTACGAAAACCAAGATGTTCGTATAGCTCGACCGCCCGCTGATTGATTGTTGTGACTGTCAGAGAGAGCGATTGATATTTCTGTCGCCGCAACGCCTGGATCGAGTGCTCCATCAATTGGCGACCGATGCCGTTGCCCTGATATCCCGGCATAACGCAAATCTGGGTCGTGTGGCCTACTCCGTCCGCGACCGTTGAGGTGAGGATCATGGCGACGGGGCGGTCTCCGGTGGCAGGCCGCACGAGGAACGAAGCCTCCGGCAGAAACTGGCCGCATCCCGGCAAGAGCACGATGTTGCGCAGGAACCTCAGGCTGCCGGCTTCGCTGCAATACTGGTCATTAATCTGCCCGTCCACGTGATTTGCGTAGGCAAGCTGAATCAGCCGCGCGGCTGATTCGAATGCACGGTCAGTCCACGGCTCGATGCGCAACCCCATCGAAGACGGCTTGTTCGTTAGCTTGGCCTTGTCGAGCGACAGCACCATGAACTGGCGAGCGTGCAATCGGAAGTGCTGCGAGAGAAACGCGGGATCGAGCTCCGCGCCAAACGGCATCAGCTGCGCCTCGATGCGCTCCAGGCGCGGGGTCGCACGCAGCGCGCCCAACATTTCGGTCAACAGGCGTTGGGTGATGGGACCTTGCGAATGTTGGGCGGAAACGAAGAGTCCGCCGATGAGTCCTTTGTGGTCCTCGAGGACGTAAAAGCCGTAGCCGGCAGGCCTTCCATCCTCGACGGCTGCATATCCGCCCAGCGCGCGGGAATCAATGAATTTCCGGACCAGGTCAATGGAGGGACGATAGTCCCATTGCAGCTCATCCCGCCAGCGGTCGGCCTCTTCCCGGAAGAGCGTCTCGAGCGACCGCGAATGGAGCTGCCTTAGATCGACTATCTGCATCGAAGCCTCTCGCCAGTCCCCCAATACATTATAACTTCGCATCCCGTCGGAACCCAACCGCTCCAATTTTGAACACAGTGGGTTCGCCGGGACGAAGGTCCGAAGCGAAATGTGCTAACATCCGTTCGATGAGGCGCGTCGGCTGGAGCGCCCGCGCTTAGATGGCCGTCCTTTCCGAGCTCCGCTATCCCACAACGCGTCTCGCCAAGGCTTTCTCCGCACTCCTGGCGTTGCTGCTGTTCGTCCTGATCTCGATTTCGACGATTTCCGGATTTCTGCTTTACCAGATACTTCGCCCGGCGCGCAATGCCGCCTCGTTCGACTTGAGCGTGATGATGGGCCATCCTGCCACATTTGCGTTTCCGGTCGAGGGCGGAGCGCAGCGCGAGGGCTGGCTCTTTCCCGGCTTGCGCGGCGCGCCTACGGTGGTGGTCTGCCACGGATATCAATCGCAGCGGGCCGATGTGCTGACGCTCGTCACGGCGTTGCAGGACCATCAATTTAACGTTTTTCTGTTCGATTTCGCAGGTCACGGGACAAGCTCGGGCCTGACCTCTCTGGGTTACCGGGAAACGGACGAATTGCGCGCCGCGGTAAAGGCGCTCTCCACCCGCGACGATGTGGACCCCCAGAATTTCGGGCTGTGGGGAGTGGATATGGGCGGATATGCGGCGCTGAAGGTCGCGGAAACCGATCCACATATTAAAGCGTTGGTGGTGGACGACGCATACGATGATCCACGAGCCATGTTGCAGATCGAGGCCAAGAAATCCGGGCTCAACTCCTTACCCGGGGTGCTGCGGGTTACGGACTTCGGATTTCGAGCAATGAATTATCCTTACCGCAACGAAACTCCCGTTTCCGCGAATCTTGGCAGCACCCGGGGAATTCCGAAACTATTCATTCAAGCCGACGATCGCCCAGCGCTCGCAGATGAAACGCTGCGGCTCTTCGTGAAGGCGCCTGATCCCAAACAGACGCTACGCGATCGGTTGAGCTACCGCGACATGTCCGATGACGACCGCAAGAGTTACGAAAGCCAGATCGTAAATTTTTTCCTTCAGAATATTCCGCCGACTTCGGCCCACTAACGCGCGCCAGGAATCGGACCGACAGGGACGTACACGAGACCCGCCTGCGTTTCCTCCAAATCTCCGCTGAACCTGCCGAGCCTTCTGATCTGCTCCAAGCCCTTTGGAGTCGTCAGCACGAGAGCTGGAGTTGGATCGTCGGGCGACCATTCGGGAAGCTCGCGACGGAAATAGAAAGCCAGGCCATAGGTCCAGCTGCGACTCAATTGGTAGGTAAAGATTCTGTCCGGGCGTTGATCGTTGCGCATGAACTCCGCGTGGGGTCTGGCCGAATAGAACGCGTCAAACGTCGGGAGTTCAGCCAAGCTCACAATTTCGACATTTGCCGCCAGGCAGAATGCCAGCATAGGTATAGCGACCAAAGGACGCCTAAAGAAACTTACAGCGATCATGATCAGCGCCGCGAAAATGACGCCCGCGAGTGGAAGCGACCGTATGAAAGCAATATGGGCCGGGGTGTCGCCCGCGCTGAAGTTGCCTCCAACCAACCGGCGCACGCCATGGAAACCGGCACCCACGAGTAGAATCCACGTGGCGGCGAGAATTCCAGCCAGAACAGCGTTGACTCGGAGGCTACGGTTCAACGCGCGAACCGCCGCAATCGAGCATAGCAATGCAAGTGGAGGAATCGCCGGCAGAACGTATCCGGGCAGCTTGGATTGCGACAGGCTGAAGAACACAACCGGAACGATGGCCCAGCAAGCAAAGAAAAATCCTGGCGAATTCGTCCAGGATTTCTCGCGCAAGAGTCGAAGTCCTTCTTGAGCGACTGGCCAGAGCAATACAGTCCAGGGAAGAAGCGCGAGCAGGGCGATCGGGCCGAAATACCAGAACGGCTGTCGATGTTCGAAGATCGGTGTGACGTAGCGCTCGAAATTGTGCTGCCAGAGAAATACGCGCAGAAAGTCGGCATTGCGAATCGCGCACAGGACATACCAGGGAAGCGCAACAATGCAGAACGCAGCAATCGCAAAGGGATGTGCCACACGAAATGCTGCGCGCCACTGCTTTGTTGCCAGCGCCCAGAGTCCAATCGCGCCGCCCGCAAGGATAATTGCCGCAGGCCCTTTTGCAAGTACGGCGAGGCCGAGAAATGCGCCGAAGAGCACGAGCGACCATACATCCCCGCGCCCGCCGCGAAGTTCGGTGTCTGCCGCCCGCAACGCACCTGACTGACGAGACACGTCCGCGGCGCTCGCCATCGCAAGCGTGATCGAAGCGCTGAAGAGCATGTCCGGAGTGGCCGCGCGCGCGAATCCGATCGCGGCGACGCTCGTCGAGAAAATCAATGGCGCGAGTAACACCGGACTCGAGAGGGAATTCGCATCGCCGCCGTAATGTTTCCCGGCGAGCCAAGCGATTGCCAGCGCAGCCGCGAGTGCGGCTAAGGCCGAAGGCAGCCTCGCAGCCCACTCCGGTGAAAGGTGCAGCAGGAATCCGATCGCAGCGGCCCAATAGTAGAGAATCGGCTTCTCAAACCACGGTTGTCCGTACAGGCGCGGCGTGACCCAGTCACCTGTCTCGGCCATGGCGCGCGCGATCCAGACGTAGCGCGGCTCATCGGGGCCGACGAGGCCGAAGGCGCCCAGGCTGCCGAAAAGGCAGATACCGATCGCCGCAGCCGACAATGGCAGTGTCCACCGCTGCGGACGGCCGTCGTTTGTGCGGATTTCGCTCAAACCGGAGACGAGTCTAGCATCGGCGGATTCAATTTGAACTTGCTAACCGTATAATGGCGGCGATGCGGGAATCGCTCGAGTATGCCGCGGCGTGGACTGGATTGAAATTGCTAGGGCTCTTACCGAGGTCAGCCGCTCGATTTGTGGGAGCCAGTTTCGCCGCCGCTGCATTTGCGGTGCGAAAGCCACTCGACCGCGCGGCGATGTTCAATCTCCGACTTGCGATGCCCGATTGGACGGACGCGCAGCGCCGGGATGTGGTCCGTGGGATGATCCGCCAGGTAGGCTGGATGGCCGGCGAATTTTCGCAGTTTCCGAAGTACACGCGCGAGAGAATCGAACGCATCGTTACGGTTGATGGTTTTGAGAATTTCGACACCGCGCGCCGCCGCGGAAAGGGCGTCCTATTCCTCACAGGCCATATGAGTGCCTGGGAGCTCGCTCCCTTGGCGCAAGCTCTGTACGGCCACCCATTGCATTTTCTAGTGCGGCCGATCGCGAACAAACGCGTGGATGCATTGATCAACGGTTACCGTTGCCGCTCCGGGAACCGGCCGATCGAGAAGAACCGCTCTGCTCGCGCGGTCCTGAAAGTTCTTGGCGACGGTGGGACGGTCGGCGTCCTTGCCGATCACAACACGGATATCGAGGAGAGCGTGTTCGTGGACTTCTTCGGCGTACCCGCTTCGACGACGTCGGGACTCGCACGAATAGCGCTGCGAACGGACGCCGCCGTCGTCCCCGGATTTCTTTCCTGGGATGAAAGCCTCAGGAAGTATTGTCTGCGATTCGAGCCCGCGGTCGAACTGGCGCGGACGGCCAGCGAGGAATCCGACATTGTCGAGAACACGCAGCGCTTCACGCGCGTGATCGAAGATTTTGTTCGCGCGCATCCGGACCAATGGCTGTGGGTTCACAAGCGTTGGAAGACTCGCCCGCCCGGCGAGAAGCCGCTCTATCCGATCTGAGGACCGTCGTTGACGCGCCGTCGAAAACTCTAAGACGATTGTTTTTCGCTTTAGGACAAGAGAGGGAACCATGACTCGCACCGCCGGTGAACTCGCAGACTACCTCGGAGCCAAAATCAAAGGGGACTCGCGCGCGCAGATCTCGGGTGTCGCCGCCCCCGAACGTGCTCAATCGCGCGATCTCATCTATCTGGATTCGCCGCGCCATCGGGAACGGGCTGCGAATTCCGCCGCGACCTGCGTGATTGTGAAGTCTGGCGCTCGGCTAGCTGGCAAGACGACACTGGAAGTCAGCGAGCCGAAATTCGCATTCGTGAAGGCGGCTCACTGGTTGTTGCCGGATCCTGCGTGGGCCGCCGAAATCCATCCGACCGCGATTGTGGCTCCCAGTGCGAATGTGGGCGCGCGTGTTTCGATCGGTCCGTACGTTGTGATTGAAGACGGCGCAGAAATCGGCGCCGGAACGGCGATCGAGGCGTTCTGCTTTCTGGGCCGCGGAGCGCGCGTGGGCGAGAATTGCAGGTTGCATCCACGCGTTACGTTGTATGCGGGATCGTACCTCGGAAGCCAAGTCGAGCTTCATTCGGGCGCGGTCATCGGCAGCGACGGGTTTGGTTACGTCTTTGGCGAGGGGCGCCACTGGAAATTTCCCCAAATCGGGACGGTCGAGATTGGCGACAACGTGGAAATCGGAGCAAACACCACGGTTGATCGAGGTTCGCTGGATGCGACGCTGATCGGCAATGGAGTGAAGATTGATAATCTGGTTCAAATCGGTCACAACGTCCAGATTGGCGAAAACTCAGTTTTAGCCGCGCAGACCGGCGTTTCCGGCAGCAGCACCCTCGGCAAACACGTTTTTGTCGCGGGACAAGTCGGAATTGCCGACCATGCGCACATCGAGGACGGGGCGACTTTAGGCGCACAGGCAGGAATCCTGCCCGGGAAGATCGTTCGCAGCGGGCAGATCGTGTGGGGGACTCCCGCCCGCTCGCTCGAGAAATTTAAGGAACAACACGCCTCACTCGCGCGCCTCCCGGAACTCGCCGAACGGGTCCGCCGCCTTGAGGAAAGCAATCAAAGCTGACGGTTCCGCTGCTCAGGCGGTTCTTCGTCTTCTATTCGCCGTTAGAATGCGCCGAGGCGCCCTGGGGGGGCACCCTTTTTTCAACTCGACGAGGGTCCTCGGGCAGCCCGAAACGAGGATTCGCCATCCTACCGAGCGTCCGGGGAGCAACTGAGGGCGCGTTTTCAGTTGACCGGGGCCTAGATACGAAAGATAATAACGCCGAGCTAGCCCGTAACTATCTGCAATACCGGGAGATTGGACATTTTTCTGATCGATCCGGTAGAAGGGGGCTACGGGGTACCTCTGGATTGGCAGTGACACGATATGTCTGAGGTATGGATGGGAACTGAAGCAAGACTCCGAGTGGAACCCCCGAAAGCGGGCGCGACGCATGGCACTGCGACAGCTCCTCGCCGAAATGCCGAAACGCCTGTCGAGCAGGCCGTCAGCCGTAGCGTTAAGTGGATGCTCTCGGCCCAAAGCCAGGAGGGCTACTGGTGGGGCGAGCTTGAGGCCGATACCACTCTCGAATCCGATTACATCCTCTACCTGCACATTCTTGGGGAATTGGACTCCCCCAAAACCCCCAAGCTGGCGAAATATATTCGCGACCGCCAGCTCCCCGATGGCGGATGGAGTATTTTTTACGGCGGCCCATCTGAGCTGAACGCGACCGTAAAGGCGTGGGTCGGCTTGCGTTTGGCTGGTGATGCGGCGAACTCCCCTCACCTCGAGCGTGCACGCACCAAGATTCATGAGCTCGGTGGCCTGGAAGCTACAAATTCCTACACGCGCTTCTACCTCGCGATGGTCGGCGCGATTGATTGGAATTTCGTTCCGGCCATTCCGCCGGAACTAATGCTCCTGCCGGACTGGTTTCCGATTAATTTGTACGAAATGTCTTCGTGGACGCGCGGCATCGTGATTCCGCTCGCGATCGTCTATGCGCACAAGCCTGCGTGGAGTCTCCCGCAAGGTGTCACTGTCGAAGAGCTTTTCCGTAAGCCCGGTGCCAGGCCGCCTTCGCTCGCATGGGATAGGCGCGTCGTCTCCTGGAAGAATGTATTCCTCGCGCTAGGACGCGGCGTGAAGGTCTATGAAAGGTTGTCCTGGCTGCCTTTTCGCAAGTTGTCGCTGTCGCTAGCGCGCAATTGGATGCTCGAACGCCTTGAGCGCAGCGAGGGTCTCGGCACGATCTATCCCGCGATGATGAATTCAATCTTCGCGTTGGCTGCGGAGAGTGGCGACACGACCGATCCGCTTCTAGCTCGCGAAATTAACTTTCTGGCGCGTTATGAAATCGAAGAAACGGATACGTTGCGCGTACAGCCCTGCATTTCGCCATTGTGGGACACGGCCATCGCCATGGTTTCTCTCGAAGAGGCAGGACTCGATCCGGCGCATCCGGCGCTGCTGGCTGCGTCGCGCTGGCTGGTGGACAATCAAATTCTCGGACCGGGCGATTGGCAGGTGAAGAATCGCGATGCGGAACCGGGCGGCTGGGCATTTGAATTCCGCAACGATTTTTATCCCGACGTGGACGACACGGCGTTCGTTCTGATGGCGCTGGGCCGCGTGGAAGATCCGGAACCGGTGCGCTTGCGCGCTTCGATTCGCCGCGGGCTTGCATGGCTCGTCAGCATGCAGAATGAGGACGGCGGCTGGGGCGCGTTCGATCACGAAAATAATCTCGATTTCCTGAACCATATTCCGTTTGCGGACCACAACGCAATGCTTGACCCTTCCACGGCCGACGTCACCGCCCGCGCCATGGAGTGTCTCGGGCAAATGGGTTGGCAGGCGACCCATCCAGTTGTCGAGCGCGCGGCCGCGTACGTGCGCCACGAGCAGGAAACGGATGGATCCTGGTTCGGGCGCTGGGGGGTCAATTACGTTTATGGTACGAGCGGGGTATTGCGCGCGCTCGAGACGTTCGGACTAGGTTCGGCTCCCGAATGTAAACGCGCGGCCGAATGGTTGCGTTCCGTGCAGAATTCCGACGGTGGATTCGGAGAATCGATACTGTCCTACTACGACCCGTCGCTGAAGGCCAAGGGGAAGAGTACTGCCTCGCAGACCGCTTGGGGGCTGATTGGCTTGCTCGCTGTCGTGGGAGCGAGCGATCCCGCAGTCGAACGAGCGGTCGCGTGGCTCGTTGTGCATCAGAACGACGACGGCACGTGGGACGAACCCGAATTCACGGGTACCGGGTTTCCGAAAGTGTTCTACTTGAAATATCACATGTATCGAAACTCTTTCCCGCTTTACGCGCTGGCGCGCTACGATAATCTGCGCCAGGGTCGGCGGAAGTATATCGGCGTGCAAGTCGCTGCCGACGAGATGCAATCACGCAACGGGAATTGATGGGGCAAGCCAAAGAGGCTATCCGCACTCCATGACCACGCTCGTCACGGGCGCTACCGGCTTCCTCGGGAGCCACGTTGCCCGCCAACTTGTCACAGCAGGGCATTCTGTCCGCGTCCTAGTTCGCAGCACCAGCAATCTCGAGGCACTAGATGGCTTAAGCGCGGAACGCGTCGTGGGCGATCTTCAGGACGTGATTTCGCTCGGTCGCGCGATGAAAGGCGCCCGCCGCGTGTTCCACGTGGCTGCCGACTACCGCCTCTGGACGAAAAACCCAAACGAAATTTACGAGACGAATGTTGCGGGCACGCGACGTCTGCTGGAAATAGCGGGACAGGCGGGTGTGGAGCGTTTCGTCTACACCAGCACTGTAGCGACGGTCGCGGTATCAGACGACCCGGCAGCGCTCCCCAACGAAGGAACGCACGCAGCGCTGAACCAGATGATTGGGCACTACAAGCGTTCCAAGTTCATGGCGGAGCTTGAAGCAATAAAGGCCGCCGCGGCCGGAGTTCCCGTCGTTATCGTGAATCCGACCGCGCCTGTGGGGCCGGGTGATTGGAAGCCGACGCCCACGGGCCGCATCATCCTGGACTTCCTGAACGGAAAGATGCCTGCCTACGTGGATACGGGTTTGAACCTCGTGGCCGTCGAGGACGCTGCGGCCGGCCACCTGCTTGCCGCGGAAAAGGGGCGCGTCGGCGAACGCTACATACTCGGCGCGCGCAACATGACGCTGAAGCAAATTCTGGATGCGCTCGCGTCCATCACCGGGCGCCCCGGGCCGCGCGTGCGTCTGCCGCATGCGGTGGCACTGGCTGCGGGATACGCGGACGAGTTCTTCTCGCGCCTGACAGGCCGCGAGCCACGGATTCCCGTTGAAGGTGTGAAAATGTCGCGTCACCGAATGTTCGTAGAAAGTGACAAAGCTGAAAGGGAACTGGGTTATCGGCCTGGCGCTGTCGAGCCGGCACTTGAACGCGCCGTACGCTGGTACGGCGAGCACGGTTATCTGCGCGGTCGCACGGGAACAAAACCAGTTGCGCACGCGCAAGCCGCGTAGCTTTTTGATACTCTATAGGGGTACCCACATATAGCTTTTGAATCCCGCGGCGCTTGTCGCGGTGTAGCGTGAATAATAAGCGGAGGATCGAGCCTCCGAGTCACAGAACGATCATTCGGGCCTTTAGTTGAAAAATGAAAGTTCTCATTACATTTGCGCTCGCAAATGAATTCGCCCCTTGGCGAAAGTTGCGGCGTTTCAAACGGGTTTCCGTGGACGCCTGGGACCTGACGTATGTCGCTCGGATCGGCGATTGCGACGTGCGCGTAGTTCTCACCGGGGCGGGCCAATTCGCTGCTCAGCGCTCTCTGGATCGCGCCCGCGCCTTTGACGACGATCCCGATATCTGTATCGCATCGGGTCTTTCCGGCGCTTTGACGCCAGCCTATGCTTCCGGTCGCGTTCTCGTTGCGCGCATGGTCGGTGACGTCAAGGGTGCAAGATTTATTCGTGGCGAAGCGGATTTGATATCGCGTGCGGAAGCGTCCGGTGCAAAGATCGTGGACAAGTTTCTAGTGACCGATCAGGTCGTCTCGACGGCGGCACAGAAACGCGTAATGAGTGCTTCCGGCGATGCCGTCGATATGGAGAGCCTATATGTCCTCGAAGCGGCGGCGCATCGGGGAATTCGGTGTGTTGCGATTCGGGCTATCAGCGATGGCGCCGACTCGAACCTGCCACTCGATTTCGCCCGGGTATTTGACGAGCGAGGCGCTGTAAGCATTCCGAAAGTCATTGGGCAGCTAGTTCGCCGGCCGGGACGCATTGCCGGTTTGATCCGGCTTGCGAATGAAAGCGAACGCGCGGCGGCGAATCTCGCGAAATGTCTCGATGCTTATATTCGGCAGCTGGCGTTGGGCCCTTTGCCGGAACTGGCCAAGGCCGAGGCGCTGGCCGTATGAGCCATACAATCGCACAAGTTGGATCGAGCGAGTCGCGGCACGGCAATGGCGGCCAGATGCGCGCCGGCGTTTACCGCGGCAAGGGGCGCGTGGTCGTTGAACAGGTCCCCATTCCTGAAATTGGCGCCGGCGAAGTGCTTTTCCGTGTGGCGGCGTGCGGCATCTGTGGCACGGACACCAAGAAGATTCATCATGGCTTTATCGCACCACCCCAGATTCTGGGCCATGAACTTGCCGGCACTGTCGTGAAAACGGGTGCGGGCGTGGCAAAATTCAAGGCCGGCGACCGTGTTGTAAGTTTCCATCACATCCCGTGCGGCAACTGTTTTTATTGCGAGAGGCAGCTTTTCTCCCAGTGCGCTGGTTACAAGAAAGTCGGGCTGACTGCCGGCTTCGATCCCAGCGGCGGTGGATTTGCGCAATTCGTCCGCGCCATGCCTTGGATCGTCGAGCGCGGGATGATCGCGCTGCCTTCCGACGTTACATTCGAAGAGGCCACTTTTGTCGAGCCTGTCAACACCGCGCTGAAAGCCGTCCGCAAGGCCCGCGTCTCCGCCGGTGAAGCGGTTCTCGTGATCGGTCAGGGCCCCATCGGCATGCTGCTTAGTGTTTTGGCCAAACGAGAAGGTGCTATCGTCTTCACGAGCGACCCGATGACCGGCAGGCGCGACGCTAGCGCGCGCTTCGGCGCCGCGGAAGCCTTCAATCCTTCCACTGCGAATCTCGTGGAGGAAATCCGCAATCGCACCGGCGGGCGCGGCGCAGACGCTGTCCTGCTCGCTGTGCCCAACGCGGCATTGGTCCCCGAAGCTCTCGCTATCGCGCGACCCGGCGGACGCGTGCTACTGTTTGCTCACAACGATCCCGTGCTGCAAATTCAGTTTCCTGCCGCAGCCGTGGGCGTCGAAGAAAAGGAGATTCTCGGTAGTTACAGCGCCTCAGTAGGCGATCAGGAAGAGTCAGCCACACTGGTTTTCGAACGGCGATTGCCTCTACGCGAGATGATCTCACACCGATTCCCGCTGGAGCGCATCGCCGAGGCGCTGGAATTGGCAGCGCATCCGAAACACGATACTCTGAAAGTATTGATCGCGCACGAATGACCAGATCAGAAAAAAACGGACACATGACCGCCGCGGTCCTCTACGGTTCCGAGGACGTGAAGATCGAGCGCGTGGATATTCCGCGCCTGGCCGCTGACGATGTGCTGGTTCGCGTGGAAGTCGCGCTCACCTGCGGGACCGATTTGAAAGTCTGGAAGCAGGGCTTCCACGAGCGCATGATTCAGCCGCCCGCGCTTTTTGGCCACGAGCTTTCGGGGACTGTGGAAGAGAAGGGAAGCGCAGTGAACGGCGGCGTCCGCAGGGGCATGCGCGTGGTGCCGTCCAATTCCGCACCGTGCAATCAGTGCTTCTTCTGCCGCAAAGGTCAGCCCAATCTCTGCGAAGATCTGTTGTTCAATAACGGCGCGTATGCCGAGTACATTCGCATCCCGGGAAGAATCGTCCGCGAGAACATGCTGGAAATTCCGGACAGCGTCTCGTTTCTGGACGCTGCGATCGTCGAACCTCTCGCTTGCGTGCTGCGCGGAGTTCATGAAACGGGAATCCATGATGGCGACACGGTGGTCGTCATCGGCTGCGGGCCAATTGGGCTGAAGTTCATCCGGATTCTTTCGGGACGCCACGTGCGTGTGATCGCCGTCGGCAAGCGCGATAGTCAAATGCGCGCCGCGGAACGCCTGGGCGCGGTTGCCGCATACGATGTGTCCAAGATAGACGATCCGGTTGCCCTCGTGCGCCAGTTGACCGAAGGCGGGCGGGGCGCGGACGCGGTGATCGAAGCGGTCGGGCAGGCGGCCACGTGGCAATGGGCGCTGCAGATGGTGCGCAAGGGCGGCACCGCGAATCTCTTCGGCGGGTGCCCGCGGAACACGGAAGTAAGGATCGATCCCGGGGCGCTGCATTATTCCGAGATCAGCATCAAATCCACGTTCCACCATACGCCGCGATTTATTCGCGAGGCTCTCGATACCATTGTGCGCGGTGAAATTCGCGCCAGCGACTTCATCACCGGAGAAGTGCCGCTCTCAGAGCTTCCCGGCGTGTTTGAGCACATGAAAAACCGCAACGGTGAACTGAAGACGGCTATCATTCCCTGAGCGTCGTCCAATTCCTTTGCCGCGATCTGCATACCAACCGCTCTGATGTTGCTCACTCCTGAACTCGAGATCGCCCGCAACCTGCCGCCCGAAGGCTGCAGCGTGGAGGAAGCGCAGCATTACACGCGCTGGCTCGCAACGCACCACTACGAGAATTTCGGCGTGGTCTCCTGGCTCCTCCCGCGCGAACTGCACCAACACTTCTACAACGTTTACGCCTACTGCCGCTGGTCGGACGATCTCGGAGATGAAATCCCCGATCGCGCTCGGGCTCTCGAATTGCTTACCGCCTGGGAAGAAGACCTTCGCCATTGCTGGCGTCATGGTGAGGAACCTCGTCACCCCGTGCTTATCGCGCTGCGCGAGACGGTTCGTGCCAAGCACACGCCGCTGCGTCTTTACCTGGATCTGCTGCGCGCCTTCCGGCAGGACCAGAAGATCCAGCGCTATGCGACGTGGGACGAGGTCCTGCGCTATTGCAACTACTCGGCGAATCCCGTGGGGCGTTTGGTCCTGCACCTGTGCGATTATCGCGACGACGAGCGGCAGCGGCTTTCGGATTTCACTTGCACCGCATTGCAGCTCGCGAATTTCTGGCAGGATGTTTCGCGCGACCTCGAAAAGGGTCGCATCTATATTCCGCTTGAAGAGCTTTCCAAGCATGGATTGACCGAAGAGGACATCGTTTCGCGGCACTTTGATTCGCGTTACGTGGCGCTGATGAAATCCTTGATCGCGCGAACGAGAGAGCTATTCGACGCCGGAATGCCCCTGACCCGGTTAGTGGACGCCGGACTGCGAACGGATATCGAGCTATTCAGCCGTGGCGGCATCGCAATTCTCGATGCGATTGAAGCTTCGGGGTACAACACACTTTCGCACCGGCCATCGCTTTCGAAATGGACGAAGCTCTGGCTACTTGGAAACGCGTTGCGGTCGAAAGCAATCAATTCGGTTAAGCCTGAAGGGAACACTTCAAGCCCGGACAGCCTCGACACCGTAGAGGAAGTGATGGCGTACGAGGAAAGGCTGCCTTTGCCTCCGAAAGCGAGAGCAATTGACGCTTCGTACGCCGAATGCAATCGGATCGCGCGCGCGTCACGGAGCAGCTTCTATCTCGCGTTCTTCGGACTGCGCAAGGAGAAGCGCAACGCTCTCTGCGCCCTCTATGCCTTCATGCGCCTGGTGGACAACGTCTCGGACGAACCCGGTGACATCGAATCGAAGCGCCTCGGCCTGGCGCGTTGGCGCGCGCTGCTTGACGAGGCCTCATCTGGGCGAACAGAGGGCCACGCGATACTTCCCGCGCTTGCCGATACGATCACCCGCTTCGAGGTTCCCACGCGCTACTTTCACGATCTAATTCTCGGCGCGGAAATGGATCTGACGGTAGCGTCCTATGCTACATTCGACCGGCTCTCGGAATATTGCTACCGCGTGGCAGGCACAGTCGGGCTTACGTGTCTGCGCGTTTTCGGTTTCCGCGACCCGCGAGCGCCTGACCTGGCCGAGCGCCTTGGCCTAGCATTCCAGCTGACGAACATTATTCGCGACGTGCAGGCTGATCACGAGATGGGGCGCGTTTACTTGCCGCTCGAGGATCTCGCCCGATTCGGTATCCGCGAACAGGATTTGCGCGGACCGTTGACGCCGGCGATTCGCGATCTGCTCGCGTTCTCAGCGGATCGCGCATGGCGTTTTTATGAGGAAGGTACCCCGCTTGTCGCGCAAGTGGATCCCGATAGCAGAGCGACATTGTGGGCGTTAATTCGTACTTACAGCACCTTGCTCGCGCGAATTGAAGAGCGCGGGTTCGATGTTTTTTCCTCGCGCGTCTCCCTGTCGAGCGCCGAAAAAATCCAATTTCTCCTGACGGCTGGGATGACGGGCTGGTGGAAGCGGGATGCCCTCGCAAAACGTTCTGGTGATCGGCGGCGGGCTGGCGGGCTTGGCCTCCGCCGTCGCGCTGGCTGAAGCAGGAATCGAAGTTCAACTTTGTGAGAAGCGCCCGCACCTGGGCGGTCGCGCCACTTCGTACACGCTGCCGGACGGCACCGAAGTGGACAATTGCCAGCACGTGACGCTCGGCTGCTGCACCAACCTCGCCGACTTCTATCGCCGCGCGGGTGCAGCCGGGAAGATCCGCTTCTACGACCGGCTCTATTTCGTGGATCGCCATGGCCGCCGCTCGACAATGGAAGCATCGAAACTTCCGCCGCCGCTGCACATGGCTCCGTCGTTCCTTTTTTTCGGCGCGCTTACATTTGCGGACAAGCGGTCAATCGCGAGGGCGCTGCTCACGATTGCGCGGTCAGGGGGCCAGCCGCCGGGGATCGAATCCGTTTCGATGCTCGCTTGGTTGCAGCGAATGAAGCAAACGCAGGGCGCGATCGAGCGCTTTTGGCGCGTGGTGCTGGTCAGCGCGCTCGATGAAGAATTGGCGCGAACGGACGCGCGTTACGGAATCGAAGTTTTCTGGAAGGCGTTTCTTGGCAGCCGCGGCGGATATCGCGTGGGCATTCCTTCGGTGCCGCTGGGCGACATTTACGAAGGCTGTCGCCAGACTATCGAGCGTCGCGGCCGTCCAGTGCGCTTGCGTACGGGGGTCCGGGAAATTCGCGTTCGGGACCGCCGGTTCTCGGAAGCCGTGCTCGAAGACGGCTCGGAAGTCTCGGCGGATGCCTGCATCGTCGCCGTGCCACACAACGTGGTTCTCGGCCTGTTTCCGAAAGAGATGGGAGAGCCGGGCGGAATGCTGGAGGGCTTGGATCACATTCGAAGTTCACCGATCACCGGAGTTCATTTCTGGTTCGATCGTGAGGTAATGAGGGAGCCATTTCTGACGCTGCTCGACCACACTACGCAGTGGGTGTTTAACAAGACGCTCTTGTACGGGCAAGCCGCGACAGGCGGTCAGTACCTGCAATTGGTGATCAGCGCGTCCTATGATCTGGTTCCGCGTTCCCGGCAAGAGATTATTGACCTTTGCCGGCGCGAGCTGGCCGACATCCTTCCGGCATCGCGCGATGCTCGACTTACGAAGGCCACGGTGATCAAGGAAGTGATGGCAACATTCTCGCCCGAGCCCGGTGTAGACCGTTACCGCCCCGCGCAGAAAACCAGTGTCGAGAATCTGTATCTCGCGGGCGATTGGACTCGCACCGGGTGGCCCTCGACGATGGAAGGTGCGGTCCGCAGCGGCTACCTGGCGGCGGAAGCGGCGCTCGCCGGATTTGGCCGCCCGGAAACATTCTTGCAGCCGGATCTCCCGTTCGAGGGCTTTTCGAAATCATGGGCAAATCGAAGGATATCGCGCGGGTGATAAGCCGGCGGGTGCCGGGTCTCATGCGACCGGTCAGTCGCAGAATGCTGTGGCTGCAGTGCCTTTTTGAACCTCACGCGAAGATGACGTTTGACGCAGGGCTTTCCGGGGTATCATAGGGCAACCCCCAGGAGGATTTTCATGGAGCGGAAGTATAGGCAGCGGGGTTATAGCGACCGCGAAGCCGAAGAAAAGAAACGTGCGCGCACAGAGCGCACCGAACGGCCGAGCGAGCCGCGTCCGAAGCAGGACATGCTGGGACCGCGGACGCCGCGGATGGTCGGAACCGTGATGAGGGCGCGATGTTCGAGTTGCGGCGCGGTGCTCGCGCCGGGCTTCGACCAGAACGGCGCATGCCCTCGCTGCAATTTCGAGCTGCATTCGTGTAAGCAGTGCGTTCACTTCGATACAGGACGGCAATTCGAATGCACGCAGCCGATTCCGGATCGAATTGCGAAGAAGGACGCGAAGAACGATTGCACTTTCTTCGAGTACCGCATGACGGTCGAGAAGGACACGTCGCCGGTGACTTACGCCACGAACGCTCCCGCGGCTCCTGCTGCCGCCCGTCCCAACGACGCGCGCACGGCTTTCGAAAACCTCTTCAAGAAGTAGCTCCCTGAAATTTCAAAAGTTGAAACTCCGGTACGAGTGTACGTGTGCTTGCGGAACTTGTGCCGCGAATTCGCCACCGGCGAAAACATCACTTTGAGGGAAGAGGAAACAAAGTCGGCTCGCTCGATGGCGTGTCCGCGATGGATTCCAGTTCGGGGTAACGATGGCGGAGCGGCTCGGGAATCTTGACCTTGCTGTGCGTAAGCATGTGAATCAATTGCAACGCGTTGACGACGCCCTTGCCCTCGAAATGATTGTTGGTGACGACAAACGTGGTCTTCGCATGTTCGGCCACGTGTTCGATTCGCCCAGCCCACGGTAGGAGTTCCTGCTCGGAATAGAGATAGTTGTAGCGCTCGTGGCCGGGCATCTCGGGGTCGTCGCTAAACCAGGTATCCTCGCGGCGTCCATGGAAGCGGAAGTACCCCAGCGCGGAGGTGGCGCGCTCGCCCGGTTTGATCGAGCGGCCGATCAGCGGCTGGTCAATGTTGCAGATTCCGACGTGTTGTCCATGCAGGAAGGCATAAAACTCCGGTTGGGCCCATGAAGAATGCCGAACTTCGACGACAAGAGGGTAATCGCTGAATTGTCCGAGAATGTTCTTCAAGCGCGCGAGGTTTTCAGTCGTGTTGTGAAACGAGAAAGGGAACTGCAGTAGAACCCCTCCCAGGCGTCCGCCAGCATGAAGTACATCGAAGCCTTTGCGAACCAGCTTTTCGTCCGCCGCAGTTGCGCCTTCCTCGTGCGTAAACTTCTGCCACAGCTTGGCGGTGAATAGAAATCGGGGATTCGCGGCGACACGCTCGATCCACTGCGCCGCCAGCTCCGGCCGAAGCGGATTGTAAAACGAAGTATTGATTTCGATCGTGTCGAAAAACTCGGCGAGATATGTCGCCTCATGGAATCCGCGCGGCCGCCGATGTGGATATACGATTCCGCTCCAGTCGGAATAGGACCATCCGGCTGGGCCGACGAGAATTCGCCCTAGGTTTGCACTGGCCGAGTTGTCCTTTGAGGGCATGGACCGATATCTAACAACCACGTATCGAGCGTATGACGCGCTTCGAGTGCGTGTCAATTGATGCCGCCGCGGTGACAGTTGCGCGGCGCAGTCCTCGGCGATACTCTGGACGTGCCGCCATGCGAAGGTCGCCTCAGGTTGCCGCTCAATTCGCCGGAAGGTGCCCCAATGAAAGTAACCTACAGCCAAATCGAAGCTGAAGTTCGCGAGTCGATTAACGAGGAGTGCGCGCATCATTTCGGGAAGCTGAATCGCTTGTTAAAGCGGTACGATCCCGACCTCGTACAGCTTCACTGCACGCTTGAAAAGACGCCGCACCGGGTCGAGTTCGCGTTTTCTCTTAACCTCACTCTGCCCACCGGTTCGCTGCAGGCGACCGGCCGCGGCTCGGACGCCCGCGCGGGCGCAAAAGTCGCATTCGCCGAAATCGAAGGTCAGGTGAAAAAGCATCAGGAGAAGTTGCGCAAGGATTACATCTGGAAGCGAAAGCGTCCGCGCGGCGCATTGAAACCCGGCGAAGTCACATCGGCAGATTGAGGCGTGTTGCGGAAATTCCTCAGATCCCGCGCAGGTTGCCCGATTCGCGCACACACGCTAGAATCGAACACCGCTCGAAGCTGACGCGGTGCCGTCCGTACGATTGCGCTCAACATTCAAAATGTTGCGGTTTCGTACGCTTACGTTAGGGGCGTAGCTCAGTGGTAGAGCAGCGGCCTTTTAAGCCGAAGGTCGTGGGTTCGATCCCCACCGCCCCTATCAATTTTTCACCAATGTTTATGGTGGTTAGCAAGGGACTACCTCCGCTGGAAGCGTTTCTGTCTGACGCCCGTTAGCGCCCGGAAGGGAAATTTTCTCCCCTTTGGAACGCTTGGGGCTCAGAGTTTTCGGAAGCTCGTAACCCACCCCCATACTCTTCGCTACGTCCTTCCGGTACTGCACATCCTCGGATGAACGGTCGTATAAATCCGACATATCCCGTCCCGCGTGGCCCAGCCAGAATTTCAGAAGGGCATCGGGGCAGTGCTGTTGCCGGAGGTAGGTATTGCGAAAGCGACGGAACGAATGGAAGCCTCGCCGCTCGATCTTGAGCCTGTCGAGAAGCGGGTGGAGTTCGCGCCGCAGTAGGTTGGTTTGCGTTACGGGTTTTCGGCTGCTGGTCTGGAAGATAAAACCAGAAGTCCGTGTGCCGATGAACTGTTGGAGTAGGGAAGCGACATCGGGATGCAGGTCAATCACCCGGTAGGAATTTTGCGTTTTTGGTGCGTTGACCTTGTTGTTGCCTCCCCAAACCGATTGTTCCACGCGTACTGCTGACCCGTCAAAATGCCGGACTTCTAGCCCCAGCAACTCCCCGGCCCGCAAACCCGAAGCCGCAAGCAGAATGGCCGCCATCTGTAGCCTTCCGGTCGCTGCCTTCGTAATGGCCGTGACTTGCTCCACTGTAAAAGTGGGCTTGTGCTGCTTCGTCGGGTCCAGTTCCGGCATGTCTATGAATCGGCGATTCCATTTCATCGGGAACAGTTGGTTTCCGTCGTCGTCAACCGCCGAGGAGACTACCAACTTCACGACCACAGCGATGTTCCGTATGGTCGCTGGCGATAGCTTCTTGGCGGCCAATTTCTCGACTAGGCTCCGCATCGTGCGGTTCCCCACATCCTTCAAAGGCAATTCGCCAATGCGCGGATATAGATGGTTCCGCAAAATGCACTTCCAGTTGTGAGCCACGCTGGCTTTGATCGGCTTCTGCTTTCGCTGCTCGCAGTCCTTGATCCACTGCATTGCTGCTGCGCGAAAGGTTTGGGTTGTTCGGGGCTGGACTACGAGGCCTGAATTGATGGTGACTAGTTCCGCCTGCATCATGTTCAGCGCACTCCGGCGAGTTGGAAGCTCATCGAAGTTGCCGAGGAATATCTGCACGCGGTTTCTCTCGCCATCCGTATTGGCGTAATGCCTCATAGCCCAACCGTGAGTAAGTGCGATCAATTGCCCTTCTTGATGCCGTCGTCGAGACAAGTTCTTTCCCCTGTCTTCGTTGACGGCGCGCGGCCTAAGCTTACGCGGACGCGATTTGCAGTAAAGAGATTTCTGGCCCATGGGTCTATACCTCTATTAATCAAACCCTCTTTGTTCCAGTACCTCGGGCTGCAGGCGGGTGAAAACCGATTGTTAAGCGGTTGTCGAGCGGTTATGGAGCGGAGTGGCTATATATTCGGACACATATATACGCACAGCTATTTACGTGGAAACCGTACCTTACGCTTCCAGCGCAACAAATCCTTGGGCCGGCAATGCAGGTGAAGACAGAGAAGGTCCAGCGTCCTGCGGTCGTAGGATTGCGTCCGGTTGTGGAAAAGTGCGTGCAGCGCCGGATACGAGATTCCGGATTGTTTGTGTAGCTTGTAGCGAGTCATGCCTTTGCGTTTCAGCACGGCTTTAAGTGTGCAGTTGATCATGCGCGTGCCTCCATGTATCCAGACCAGTATATAACGACACCCGTACATAGAAAAACGGACGGATTGCCCGCCGTGGAGCCTCGCGACCGGAGCGGACAGGGTTCTATATTAGAGACAGAGGTGCGCGGTTAGCTGCCTCTGAATTCAAGGAGGAACACAAAAATGGAGCTTGAGTTGAAGGAACAGGAACTGAAATCGCTTGGGACTTTGAACAAGTCCGAGCGCCAGATTGTCGATGCACTGGTCCTGATGGACGACCGGCTGCACCGCCAGGCGATAGACAACGTCCGAGCAGCGCAGGACGAAGCGTTGGAGAGGTTTCGCGAGTCCAGCGAGCAGGATGAGCTGGAAGTGGAGGAGTGGGACCGCCTACGTCGTGCAGCGATGCGGCTTCTTCGAACTGCGTTGAAGGCCTGGACCAACGGCGACCTGGCGCCCTGCCTGCCCCTCGAAGCGCCAACCGCCTGGGACGCATACCATTCAACGAAAGGAGGCGACTAGACCCCAAACGAACGATGAACGACAAGGTCCAATAGTTGTAGGAAGTAAATTTAAGTATAGCCTTGGTCTTCGGGGTGCGCGGCAGTTTCTCCTACCCGGTGTTCTGCCCCTCCCCGGAGAACTTGGCTAAATAAAAATACCGGGGCATTCCAAATGAAATCAGAGCACAAGCGGCAGGCGCACGCCATCATGCGATTTCCTAGACTACCCAACTCGTTGCTGGGGATCCCACGATTGGATTTGTCCGAGGTCAAGGACAGCAGGCCGTTGATCGATGACTTTGTAATGGAGGGCACGACCCAAGTGGGCTATGGGAAGTTTGGCACCCGCAAGACGACCATCCATCTACTGGCGGCGTGGTGCGTCTCGCAAGGCATTCCGTTCTTGGGGAAAAAGACTCGAAAGCGGATGATCCTGTACTTGGACTATGAGAATCCGGCTGGAGTACTGAAAGCTTTTTGCCAGGATTTGGGCATGGACCCGGACGACCCCTGCTTCACCATCTGGAAAAGGACAAAGGAAGAGCCACCGCTGCCGGGCGACGAGATATTGGAAAAATTCATCCGCCGCTGTAAGAGGGACACAGGGCACTATCCGTGGATTATCTTCGATTCATGGACAAGCCTGCTGCGATCAGGGGAGTCCGGAAATGAAATCGGAGAGGCAACGCCCATCTTCCGGGCCATCCGCAAATACTGCGACCTGGGTGCTACGTGCACAATTATAGATCACACCGGGAAAAGAGGCGGCCATGAGCCAATCGGCACCTCGGCGAAAATGACGCAGATGGACACAGCGCACCAGTTCAAGGTGGAAAAAGTAACATTTGGCCCCGACATGCGGTCATCGCGCATGGTACTAAGCATCGAGAATTTCTTGAAGCGATTCGCTCCCGAGGGCGTGGGGGCGCTCACCATCGAAATCAAGGCAGCAATGGACGACAAAGGGGTCTGGCACACCACCAGCATCGAGCCCACGACCAACCCCCCGGCCCCGGACGCTAGGCTGCGCCCGCTAGCAAAGTACATGAAGAAGAATCCGGGCACATCCGCCCGGCAGATTGCCATAGAGCACCCGGAATGGGGAAGCCACGTCACCGTCGGAAAACTTCTGATGAAACTCAAGAGGCGTTAAGCGTTAAGCCCACCTAAGAAGTAAAAGGAGCTTAACGCTTAACGGAATTCACATTTCCCCCCCTGACTACGCAAAGGAGAAGAGAGTGTGCTACGCACACACTCTCTCTTCGCTCCGTACCGTCCCCCGTGAGTTATGACGAAAAGCTTCATCACGTCCTACCCCTGCTCTGGTTCGCACGCTCGCGCGTGCTCACTTCGCAGGGGTCACGCGCTGGCGCGCGTGGATAAAACCTTTTTGACGCTGGGTATGAAAAGACAGGAGTTGGACTCTCTTTTCTCCAGGATCAAAAAAGGTTTTGATCACGCAACCCGGTTTTGGTTGCGTGTCCGAGCGCAGCGAGGACTCCCTCATCTCCCGTTAGCAATTTGAAGTTCACTTGGGTGATACAGCCAGCGTTGATTTCGTGGAGTCCACTAACCTGTATCATTCCGGGTTCGACTCCCTCTGAACTACCCTTAGCCCCCCTTAGGGGCCTAGCAACCCGGTACGCCACGCCTGAAGCCCCGTATTGCCTTCTGCGTGGCCTTTAGACATCTCTTTCCAACCCGCCTAAGCCAACTTGCGGCAGGTATCTCTTTGGTACACATGCTGTTTACGGTATGGTATCGCCGCTCGAAGCCTAGCAAGGCCGAGCAGGAGGAAGTCCATGACAGCACGAAAAGCACCGAAAGCAGCCAAGGTCAAGCGCACAGGTGTATCGCGGTCGAGCATTGCCGTTGCAAAAGCTCTAACACAACACTACCCGAAAGACGCTGGACGGATTGTCCAAATCATGGGGGACGCGGCGCTGTCGAAAAGCATGAAAAGGAAGCTCGCCCGTGTCGCCATTGCGCTCGAAAAGCTAAAGGGAGGTCAGTCATGAGAGCCGCCATCTACGCAAGAGTCTCGACGTCACACGGCCAATCCACCGAAATGCAACTCCGCGAGCTATCCGAATATTGCCAGCGTCGCAGTTGGTCCATCGTGTCGAAGTTTGTGGACGAAGGCGTTTCGGGTGCAAAGGACAGCCGGCCAGAACTAGATCGCCTTATGGACGACGCGCATCGTAGGCGATTCGAGGTTGTCGTCGTGTGGAAGTTCGACCGATTCGCCAGATCAGTTACAAATCTTCTCCGCGCATTGGAAACCTTCCAATCGCTCGGCATCGGGTTCGTGTCGCTGTCGGAATCCCTCGACACATCCACGCCGGGCGGCAAGATGGTTTTCACCGTTCTTGGTGCCGTGGCCGAACTGGAACGATCCTTGATAGGTGAGCGAGTGCGTGCGGGTCTTCGCAACGCCAAAGCAAAGGGAGTCCGATTAGGGCGCGAACCCCTACGGGTGTTCACTCCCGCTGAGGTCCGGAAGATACGGCGAGATCGGCGCGTAGGTAAATTCTCCTATACGCGACTCGCCCGGAAATGGCGCACTTCCGTTTGGTCCGCGTATTACATGGTCAATCCTCATAAGGAGCAATCGTTGACATGAACGCACCGCTTTGCCGTTTCCACTCGACTCCGATGACGGAATTGCCGCCACTGCCGAATCTGGTTGGCAAACGCATTCGGGCAGCGGCAAAGCACGAGCGACAGCGCTTCAACGGCTATCGCCGCTATCGGTGTGCGCAGGCGGAGTGCACGTGGGTGGAAGCGGTTCCCGTTGAAGGCCCTCCTCGCGACAAAGCCCGTAAGCACTGACCCCCAACCATGGGAGCCGAGACTAGGCCCTCGGCTCCTCCCGCCTTTAGAAGGCTACGCACCGCTAAAGCTTCGTAGCCTTCCCCGATATCTGCCGAAATCCCCGCAAACGGTCATCCGAGTTCTGGCGGGTCTTCTAATGGGCGGTCTGATTCCGTTTGAAAGGTAACTTACTGTAGCAACTAAAACTTAGTTTTTTGGGAGCGAACGAAATGGGAATTCGAGGCACTGACGCCCGTGCACTGGCGCGCAAACGAAGGCTGGTCGGCCTGACACAGCATTCCCTTAGCGAAGCAACGGGCATCCCAGTGGCGCGAATTGCGTACGGAGAAACTGGCCGAATCGTTTTCGAGCCAACCGAGCTTGACAAGATTCGCGCCGTGCTTCGTGCCCGTGGAAAGCAAGTAGCGGCAGCGGTGGGTGCAGCGTGAAACTGGCGCATAACGCTAAAGTTTCAAAACGCGTACGCAAGGGGAACTTAGCGCCTGTAACACGCAACCTAGCGCCTACTCGCCCAAAGTTAAAAAAGCGGCCCCGTGGGAAATCTTTCAAGCCCGGCAATTCCTTTGGCATCGCCACCCGATTCCGACCAGGCCAAAGCGGCAATCCTTCCGGTGCGCCAAGGTACAAAAAAATAAATGAAGCGGCTCAAGCGCATCTCGCCATGGAAAACCTGACCGATCCCCACGGAAGAACTTTCGCCGAGACATACATCGACGCAGCGTCCGCACTGGCTTTGGACGGAAATTTGGCAGCAATCGCTTGGCTCGCGGATCGTGCGGAAGGACGTCCGGGCACCTCGTTGGAAGTGCAAGGCGGCGAGGATCAACTCGGACTGCTGCTCGCGGCGATGAACGCGCGGGTTGCTGGAAGAAGACCAGAGGGATTCGTTCCGTACCAACCGCTGCTAGGAGCAGGCCATGACCACGAAACGCAAACGTCGCAAGCTGGTGAAGGCGATGGCCAAAGCGATTGAGCGACTGAACGCACGGCAGAATCCCGGCGCAGCGGCCATCGCCCTGTTGAATGGTCTCGTGTATTACGCTGAACTGCGGGAGCACTTGAAGAAATAAAGGAGAAACAACAATGAAAGGCACGGACATATATCCGGCACAGGTTCCCTTGATGTCCAAGGAGGGGGCGCGATTGGCTGAACGTTCGGGCGCAATGGTTCCATGGAACAAAATCATAATCACGAACGCTGCGTTGGATGGCGATCCTTGGAAAACCGTGTGGAGCACACTGAAACCGGGCGACAGGCCCACGTTGGCCGATTGGCTGCTCGACGCGCCAGCAGATTATGACCGGGACCCAGATGACCCCGGCAGTCAGAGCGAGCAAGAGTCGCGACACAACAATGCCGATGACGAAGACGGGGAAGAGGAATCAGAAGAAAACGAATCTCATCGCCACGAAGACCTGCGACGGAAAGCAGTTTCTCGCAGCGAAAAGTCCGAAGGGATGCAGCTAGATCGCAGCATCGCCCAAGACGCAGGAAAGTGTAAGGAATGCCAGCTGCCAGAGATGCCACGCAGAGGATATTCGACGTTTGACGGTCAGATAGTTTAAGGAGCAACCATATGATGCCCGAGAAACCTTTGTCGCAAAAGCTCTGGGAAAGGATGGGTGGCCGAAATCCCGGCGGATTCGATGCCAGCGTGTACCCAAGGATCGTTGCGCCTCCCGAAGGCCTCGTCCCGTTCGTGCCTGAAACTGTCATCGAAGCGGAGCCGACGGCGGTTCGGGATGCCGACGGTTTGCTTGGTCGGCTAATGGAGTTGCAATCCTTATCTCTTTCGCCAGAATTGGCCGAGAGGGTCTCTGCGGCAGCATCGAATCTGGCTGAAGCAATCGCGGCAGCCGAAGTGATCGAAGCGGAAGTTGAAACCGAGAGCAGGAAAGAACTCCAGAAGCGATATTCGATTATTCGCAAAGAAGGCCGTCGGCTTCACAAGAAAGTGGCCGAGCTAAAACAGTCGCTTGATCTGGCAAATGGGGCAGGCGCGAACGCCATAGCGCAACGCGACAACGAGATCCGAGCGTTGAATGAAGCGAAAGCTCTCGAACGCCGAGGCCAGCACGTTCCCCAATGGCCTACGGATGAAGAGTTGGCATCGTGGGCCGGGCAGAAGACTCGTGTCCAGAACAAAATCGTCCAGGCTAATGAAAACCTTCGCGTTTGTCAGGAGCACGCCCGCGAGATCAGCGCCGAGTTTGAGAAGGCTAGCGCGTACTACGAAACAATCAAGCAGGAGGAAATCCGCGTTCGGCACGCGTTGGACGGAAAGCCTTACTTCGACCAGGAGTTGGGCCTTGCAGATCGGCCCGGCGTCACGGGCTAAATCGAGCTTCCGGCCCGCCCACGCCGAGCGAGCCGGAGCGGGGCGTCGTTGCCGTCACGGGCTTCTAGCGCCCCGGAATTCTTTGATCTTCTGGCCGTTTAACTCCTCCGTTGGCGGCCAGAGGGACGGGCTTGAGCGCGAAGCCGTCGCATCGCGGCCCGTGCGCGCTCGCCCCTATTTAATCCAACCAATTACTGGACAACACAGTACCCCACGCGCATGATGTCCCCGCAAGAAGATATGAATCAAATCGTTAAATGTTTGCTCGTAGCCTTGTGCTTTTGCTTGTCAGTGGCCGCCCAAACGCCCGAAGCTTGCAAGGCGCAACTGCGACACTATTCTGTTGCCGAAAATGAGGGCGCGTCGTATGTGCTTCTGTTCTCTGAAGGCGGCGCAGAGGTCTACGCCGACACACGGAATACGGACCGTTACTCGGTTTCAGTGTACGGTATCAACCTTCTCATCGTGTTCCAGGGCGAAGATAGTCGGCAGGCGAAGATCAAACAGTTGCGTGAGAAATACGTTCCGCAATTCGGAAGCGCCCCGATTGACAACTTAAAATACGCCGACGTTTCTCTAAAGCCCAACCCAGAGATTCCGAACAAGCCGTTTGATGAAAAATGGTATGTTGCGTACACCGCGTTCAGGCAACCGAGAGCGTGCGTGTCTGACCCGAAGAAAGAAGGGATCAACGTTACTCAAAGTGGTAAGCGGGACGCGTGGGTGCCCATCGAGGACTTGCCTGGCTTGTCGAAAGCCGTGCAAGCTATGCTCGCACGGATAAAAGAAGCCGAATCGAACACGGCTGAAGAACACGAAGAGAAGTGCCACGCAGCTTTGCAGCACTACGCTGTAGCGGAGTATGGGCAAGCATTTTCGAACGTGGTGGCGAGCGGCGCGGTTAGACTGCCCAGCCGCTTGCTGTTCTCAGAAGATGGGATTGAGGTCTACGCGGATACTTTTCCAAACGGACGGGCCGATTTTCGGACACAGCTTACGGAGAATGGCTTGCAGGTCCTTCTGGTGTATCAGGACGAGAGCGTTCGCCAGGCTATGATTCAGCAACTCCGACAAACAAAATATGCCCTGCCTACGGGGGTGATGAGCAAGCTCGTTTATATGCCCGCATACGCTGGTGCCCCGATCATGCCGTTCATTCCGACGCATCCGGGATCGGGGTCCGGTCGCATCACGACATATGCGGATGCATTTTCCAGCCCGCGCTCCAGCCCCCCGACCTACGCCGCAACCGTTGGGATGGGCGCGCCTGTTGACAACCTGAAGTATTCCAGAATCGTGTTTGTGCGCGACGCTCCAGAACCCGGCGAAACGACTGATCGGCGCGCGGATTCTATTGGAGCGTGGCATTTGGTGCACCTTGAATACGATCAGCCGCTCGAATGCGCGATGATGTCGATGAATCATGCAGTGATTGTCGAGACCGATCCGTACTATAGGTTTGACCTGAAAGTGGACGCTTATCCTCTCTGGTCCAAAGCGTTAGAGGCAATCCTTTCTTGGGCAAGAGAAGGTGTGGAACGGACAGGCCCATAAATAGTGTGCCCCACCGTTGGCTCCATGAGACGGGCGTAACGGAAAGGTTGTAGTGGAAAATTGCAGTTGCGCGGGACCACGAGGCACGAAATGTCGCGCTCCAAGCTGCTCGTGGACGATTGGTTCCGAATCTAAAGTTAGGCCCCTGGAAGTTGAGGAGGACTTTCATCGTGTCCCAAGACTATCGTATGCAAATCGAAGACGCGGCAATAGCGGTCCGGCGAGAGGAAGGGGATGGCAAACCTTTCGCAGATGAGGATGCGAAGCTGCGGATCGAGTGGCACTTGGCGCACAACTTCGTCGAGAGTCTTAGGGGGAAGGGAACGGAGCCAGTGCCGGACAGCCTTTTCAAGCTCCTACAATGGGCAGCCGGCGAGTATTGTCTGAACGTTCTTAGAAAAATTCGATACGATGACGTGTCAGGAGAACACGACGGGGGATAGGGATTTCTGGCGCCCGTTTAACGCCCGAAAGTCTAGAAGCACCGTCTAAAGAACTCACTGTAAAGCGCGCGCCGTCAGCGAGTTGTAGATTTTTATTCGAAAACTTTTAAGCCGAAGGTCGTGGGTTCGATCCCCACCGCCCCTACTAATTCAGAGTGTTTGGAAAGACTCGATTGTAGACGGTCAGACTTTGGTAACCTCGTCGAAAGCTTTCGCTGAAGGCCTTTCCCATTCGTTTTTTTGATGCAAAGGTTCGGAACTTTCGGTGCAATCTGGAGGTCTGCCGCGTTAACATAACAAGGGGCCATCTGTGACCAGGCTGTAGGCAGCCGTCTGTCTGGACTCCTCTTCCTGGCCGTGCTTCCCGCCGAGGCGAGTGGCCTAAAGCGACGGCTATGATCCGGGAATGCGTTTCCTCTGGCTCGAGCGAAGTCCAGTCAAGCGCAGGTATATCCAGGGAACTAAGACTCAATGGGCACAAGAATCGCTTTAAACCACAAGACGCGCTATCGCTACGGGAAGCCGGTATGGCTTTCTCCCCATGTGGTGCGTCTGCGGCCTGCGCCTCATTGCCGGACCTCCGTAATCAGCTACTCGCTGAAGGTCACGCCCGCCGAGCATTTCATCAATTGGCAACAAGACCCCTATAGCAATCGGCTCGCGCGGCTGGTGTTTCCAAAGAAGAGTGACGAACTCTGCGTTGAAGTGGACCTTGTCGCGGATCTGACGGTCACGAATCCATTCGATTTTTTCCTCGACGAATACGCGGAAGTATATCCGTTCCAATATGACGCGATCCTCGCCAAGGAATTGTCCCCCTATTTCCAGTCGTTGAGCGCAGGCCCGCGACTGCAGGAGCTAGTCAACCAAGTCCGCAGGGAAAAAGTCCGGACGATTGATTACCTTGTCGAACTGAATCAAGTGGTCCAGAGTAAGGTCAAATACTTGATTCGCGTCGAGCCTGGCATCCAAACGCCCGAGGAGACTCTCACGCTTGGAAGCGGCTCCTGCCGCGATAGCGCGTGGCTGCTCGTGCAGTTGCTGCGTCATCTCGGTTTCGGCACGAGGTTCGTTTCAGGCTATCTGATCCAACTCGCCCCGGATATTAAACCACTCGAAGGTCCGCAGGGCCCAGACATCGACGTCACCGACCTTCACGCGTGGGCCGAGGTCTACCTTCCCGGAGCTGGCTGGATCGGCTTCGACCCGACGTCAGGATTGCTCGCCGGCGAAGGGCACATCCCTTTGGCCTGTTCGGCGGATCCGGTCGCTGCCGCCGCAATCACTGGTTTTTTTTCTGACGATGACGAATCCGTCGTCGAAGCGGCGCCGGAAGGCATAAACGGAGATGGCGTCAAGATTGAAGATCGCTTCGAGTTTTCGATGTCAATCACGCGCATTCATGAAGATCCGCGTGTAACGAAGCCATACACCGACGAGCAGTGGGCCGAGATTGAATTGCTAGGACATAAGGTTGACGCCGACCTGAAGGCGGAAGATGTGCGTCTGACCATGGGGGGCGAGCCCACGTTCGTCGCCGTTGATGACATGGAAGGGGAGGAATGGAATACCACCGCGCTCGGCCCTGAAAAATATAAGCGTGCCAACACGCTGCTTCGCAAGTTGCGCAGCCGCTTCGCCCCAAGCGGGCTTTTACACTATGGCCAAGGCAAATGGTATCCGGGTGAACCACTTCCACGATGGACGCTGGGACTCTATTGGCGCAAGGACGGCGAGCCTGTCTGGCGCAATCCGGCTCTCGTGGCGGACGAGGATGAAAGCCGCGACTTGTCGGCGAGCGATTCTCTAGCTTTCATCAACGCGCTGGCCGAGCGATTGGGTGTGAATCCGGCGCACGTCCTCCCCGGCTTTGAAGACGTCTGGTACTACATGTGGAAAGAGAGGCGTCTCCCGGTCAACGTGGATCCGTTTGAAAGCAAACTGAAAGATGAGATGGAGCGGGCGCGTCTCGCCAGTGTTTTTGAATCGGGCCTGGACAAAGTGACTGGCTATGCGCTTCCGCTACGGCGAGAGCGCTTCGATGATGAAACCAGTAGCTGGGAGAGTGGCGCATGGTTCTTTCGGTCCGAGCGGATGTATTTGCTCCCCGGTGATTCGCCGATGGGATTGCGATTGCCACTGGATTCAATCCCCTGGGTAAAGGAATCGGAATTTCCACGCGTTTACGAACAGGATCCGATGGCGGAGCGGTCAGACTTGCCTGCTCGCGCTTCGATGTCGGCACGTCAAGATCTCGCGAGCCTTCTCGAGCGCGTTTCGGTGTTCACTAAGAGAGACCGGGCACGGGGTGCCGAGCCGGGATATCAGCAGGGAATCGCGCAGCAGAAACTCGGGGCTGAGGGTGGGCCGCGGCGCCCGCGCCGGGAGACGCACGCGGCTAATTTGCCTCCGGCGCTTGGCGAATCCGCGCCGTGGATCGTGCGCACGGCGCTGTGCACCGAGGTCCGCGCCGGGGTGCTGCGCGTCTTTATGCCGCCGCAACGTTATCTCGAGGATTATCTCGAGCTGACTGCGGCAATCGAAGATACGGCAGCGCATCTCGATATTCCCGTGCTGGTGGAAGGCTACGGCCCGCCCAAAGATCCGCGCATGTACACAATTAAAGTGACACCCGATCCGGGCGTCATAGAAGTCAACACTCAACCGGTTGAATCCTGGGAAGAGCTTGTTCGAAACACGACCGCTCTCTATGAAGAGGCGCGCCTGTCGCGGCTTGGCACAGAGAAATTCATGCTCGACGGCCGCCACACAGGAACCGGTGGCGGCAATCACATAGTCATAGGCGGTCCTTCGCCGGCCGATTCGCCCTTGCTTTACAGGCCAGCCCTGCTTCGTAGCCTGGTCGGATACTGGCACAATCACCCGGCGCTCTCGTACCTCTTCAGCGGTCTTTTCGTAGGGCCAACCAGCCAGGCGCCTCGCGTTGACGAAGCGCGGAACGACCAAGTTTACGAACTGGAAATTGCTTTCAAGCAGATTCCAGAGAGCGCGGAGACCCCGCCGTGGATGGTTGATCGCATCTTTCGGAACATCCTAGTTGATGCGACCGGTAACACGCACCGAGCGGAATTCTGCATAGACAAACTGTATTCTCCCGATTCCACATCGGGCAGGCTCGGGCTGCTTGAAATGCGAGCCTTCGAGATGCCTCCGCACGCGCGTATGAGTCTCGCTCAACATCTCCTGCTTCGAGCCTTGATTTCGAAGTTCTGGACGCAGCCGTATCTGGAACCCTTAGTGAGATGGCGCACGGAAATTCACGATCGCTTCTTGTTGCCTCACTTCGTACGGCAGGACATGGAAGACGTCGTTCGAGATTTGGAGCTCGCGGGTTACGACTTCAAGATGGGATGGCTGGCGCCGCAATTTGAGTTCCGCTTCCCAACGTATGGAACAGTGGAATACAACGGCATCGAACTCGAACTCCGGCAGGCCATCGAACCTTGGAATGTTTTGGGCGAGGAATCTGGTGGCGGTGGAACGGTGCGATACGTGGATTCGTCGCTAGAAAAGGTGCAAGTGCTGGTCAACGGGATGGTAGATCCGCGGCACGTAGTCACCTGCAACGGCGTGCGCGTTCCGCTGCATCCGACGGGGACCAATGGGCAATTCGTGGCGGGCGTGCGGTATCGCGCGTGGCAGCCGGCGAATTGTCTGCATCCTACGATCGGAGTCCATGTGCCTCTTGTGTTTGACATCCTCGATACCTGGTCTGGCCGCTCGATTGGAGGTTGCACGTATCACGTTGCACATCCCGGCGGACGCAGCTACGACCGATTTCCCGTGAATGCCCACGAGGCCGAGGGCCGCCGAGCATCCCGATTCTTTAAATTCGGCCACACACCGGGACCAATGTCTGCAGAGCCAGAAAAAATCAGCAAAGAGTTTCCCTTCACTCTGGACTTGAGAACCGTCTAGCAGACAAACCTGAGCATGCCTACGCCAACATCTGACGGCATCCTCGACACCAATCAGGGCGGTCCGCCGAGAATCGCGCGCGGTTACGCCGCCGATCCCAACGTTCTGGATGAAATGATTGAGGCCGATGGATCGCTGCGGCCGTACTGGCGCCAGTTTTTCTCGATGTTGGACGAGCTTGGCCCCGAAGAATTGAGGCATCGCTGGGATCAGGCGAAGAGACTCATTCACGAAAACGGCGTCACTCACAACGTCTATGGAGATCCCAGCGGGCTCGACCGGCCCTGGAGTCTCGACCTCATTCCTCTACTGGTTCCCTCGGAACAGTGGAATCGAGTCTGTGCAGGATTAATCCAGCGGGCTCGTCTGCTCGACGAGCTCCTCAAGGATTTGTATGGGCCCGCCAATACGGTTGCCGAGGGATATCTTCCGCCGGAGCTGCTTTGGGCCAATCCGGGCTTTTTGCGTCCCTGCCATGACATCCATCTTCCACAAGACCGCTGGCTCCATCTATATGCCGCGGATCTAGTGCGGAATTCAGCAGGCGACTACGAGGTATTGAACGATCGGACCCAAGCCCCCTCCGGTGCGGGTTATTCACTGGAGAACCGTATCGTTCTGTCGCGCGCGCTGCCATCTTTGTTTCGCCAGTGTAATGTCGAGCGGCTTGCGCCGTTCTTCGGTGTACTGAGAGATTCGCTCACATCGCTCGCGCTCTCAAACCGCGAAAATCCGCGCGTCGTTTTGCTGACGCCTGGGCCTTACAACGAGACCTATTTCGAACATTCCTACCTCGCGCGATACCTTGGTTACTCCCTCGTTCAAGGAAACGACTTAACCGTTCGCGACAACATCGTCTATTTAAAGACTCTCGGCGGATTGCAACGTGTGGATGTAATTTTGCGACGCGTTGACGATAACTTCTGCGATCCGGTCGAGCTTTACTCGGGCTCGTACCTGGGTTTGCCGGGCCTGCTTCAGGCGATCCGTTTAGGCAATGTGGTGGTCGCCAACGCTCTAGGCGCTGGGGCGCTGCAAGCTCCGGGATTTCTCCCTTTTCTGCCAGCTCTTTGCCGCCGTCTGCTCGATGAGGATCTGCAACTTCCTTCTGTCCCGACCTGGTGGTGCGGACAGCCGAAGGAAATGCAGCACGTTCTCGATCGCATGGGAGAAATGGTGATCAAATCGGCCTACCCAACTCCCGGAGAAGATCCGATTTTTGGACACACGTTGACTCGCGCGCAGATGGCCGCCCTGGCGGAAAAAATCAAAGTTCGCCCCGACAAGTACGTGGGGCAGAGTCAAATCGCAGGTCGTACAACACCGGCTCTCATTGACCAGGAATTGCGGCCTCGCCGTTTCGTGGTGCGGGCTTATCTCGCTGCTCAGGCCGATTCATATACCGTGATGCCCGGCGCTCTCACGCGAGTCACGCAATCGGGCGACTCGCTTCTCGTTTCTCTACAGCAAGGCGGCGGCAGCAAGGACACTTGGATTCTCACCGACGAGCCAGTCAACTATGTGACGCTGCTGCCACCCCCGAGCCAGTCGGTGGTCTTGAGCCGGGGCGGTGGTGATCTGCCCAGCCGTATTGCGGACGACATGTTTTGGCTCGGTCGCTACGTGGAGCGCGCGGAATCGCAGGTACGTCTGGCCCGCGAGCTCTGCATTCGCATGGTTGACCAGAGCGGTTCAGAAAACGCCTACGCAATAGAAGTTCTTTCCGCTGTCTGGCGCGATGAGCTTCACCTCGCCGGCGCGGAACTCACAAGTGAATTCATGAGTGGAATATTGGGCGATGTTCGGAGCGGCGGCCTCCGGGAAGTGATTAAGTCGGTGCACTCCCTGGCAAGAATCTTGCGCGACCAGATTTCCGGCGATGCCTGGCGTGTTCTTCAGGAGATTCACGAGCGGGTTGAGGACTTCCAGATTCGCGACGACTATCCGTCCGCGGGAGTCCAGGAGCTGTTGGATAGTTTGGTGCTGGCATTCGCGGCATTCACGGGGCTTGCGTCCGATTCAATGCCCCGGGGGCAGGCTTGGCAATTTCTCGATATCGGCCGCCGCATCGAGCGGGCTGCCTTCGTTGCGCAATTGCAGCGGGATACCCTCGTGGAATCCAGCGCAGATCCTGTTCTATTTGAGGCGATCCTCGAAATCGCGGACAGCCTGCAAACCTACCGGCGAAGGTATCTGACGCATTGGGACACGCAGGCGATTGCCGATTTGCTGCTCGCCGACGAAACGAACCCGCGATCGGCCCTGTACCAGATCGCGTTGATCGGCGACCACCTCGCAACGCTGCCCCGCGACGCTGCCCGTCCGAACACCCACCAGGATCACCGACTCATTTTGAAGCTGCGAACTTTGATCGAATTGGCCAATCTCACCGAGGTTTGCTCCGCCCCGTCCGGCTCCCGGCGCGAAGCCTTGAACGTGTTCCTTTCGGACATCCTCGATCAGCTAAGAGCGATCACGGACGCGATTACGCAAATGTATTTCTCTCACGCGACCGTTTCGCAGGTGCTCGCAGACGGCCGAACGGAGGCCGCGCTGTGAGATTCCGTGTCACCCATCGGACAAGGTACGGATATCGCGACACCGTCTTGTTGTCGCACAACGTCGCCCAGCTTCGTCCTCGCGAAACGCGAACGCAAAAAGCGGAACATCACGAACTCATCGTCTCGCCGCAGCCCAGCACGAGGAGCAGCGGCAGGGACTATTTCGGAAATCACGTCACGTGGTTCAGCGTGCAGGAGCCTCACAGCGAACTGACGATTACCGCGAAGAGCGAGATGGAGGTCAGCCTGACTCTTCGGCCGGACGTATCGAAAGGGCCGTCCTGGGAGGAGGTTAGAGACACGATTCTCAACTCACCTTCGTCTCAGTTGCGGTTCGCCCGCCAGTTCACTTTTGACTCTCCACACATCACACGCTCGCCGGAGCTTGCCGAATATGCGCTTCCGTCGTTTCCGCCGGAACGCCCGTTTCTTCAGTCGGTGCTGGACCTAACCGAACGCATTCATCGGGAGTTCAAATTCTTGCCCGGTTCGACCACGGTGGGCACGCCTGTGTCGGACGTGCTTCGCGCGCGAGGTGGAGTTTGTCAGGATTTTGCTCATCTTCAGATCAGCTGCCTGCGATCACTGGGCTTGGCGGCCAGGTACGTGAGCGGATACCTCGTTACGATTCCGTTGCCGGGTAAGCCACGTTTGGCGGGCGCCGATGTCTCCCACGCCTGGGTGAGCGCGTTCGCCCCGGATTTTGGGTGGGTGGACTTCGACCCCACGAACGGGGTCATGCCCTCGGACGGACACATCACGGTTGCATGGGCACGCGACTACGATGACGTCGGTCCGGTGAGGGGTATTCTGATCGGAGGGCGGCAGCAGGAGATGGACGTTTCCGTGGATGTGGTGCCAATTGAACGATGAGATCGCCGGTCTTCTGCGGAAATCCGCAAAAAGGTGAGTCAGCCGCAATTTTCTAATGTACGACCGTTGTAAATCTGCCATTGACGACCGGATGGCGATCGGTTGACGGGTCGCACTCATTCTCATTGGTCATGCGGTTAATGTCAGTCACGCGGTCCCATGTAATCGTCACCTCCAGTGATTTGGCGAGTGCCACGGAATCTTCGGTCGTGAACTGAATTTGCATCTCATTGGGTTTCACCATCTGGATGCGCTCAGTGAAGTGTAGCTGGTCGCTCATCGGCACTACCGTCTCGAATACACCGGGCTCGACTAACGCCAACTCCCGTCTAGTGGCGACCGTGTCAACCACCAGCGTGTCGCCGTCCCAGTGCCCAACTGAATCTCCCATGAGCGTCGGCCATAGCTCGTCTGCCGGAGGATGGGCGCGTCCGTCGGTATAGATGTGGCGCACCGACCCCATGGTGCTGATGAGCGTGGTTTCCTCGGGCGTTACCCTCCACTCGTAGATTCCCGGAAGAACGGTTGCCGGGAAAGGAGGCGCCACGCATGGCTGAAATGTTACTGGCGGATGGTCCGGGTCGGCGGCAATGGCCGCATCGAGAGCCTTTTTTGCCGTGTCATACTTTACTCGCCACGCGGCATTGAATTCCGGATGCATGGCGTCAATGTAGGCTCGATACATACGCAGGTGTTCCGGGTTTAGTTGTTGTCCAGCCGATTGTCCCGCGAAAGCGTCCAATTCCCACAATCCCGACCAGTCCGGTAGTTTGGCGAAAGCTTCGATTCGTTTTTTCGACGAACTTTGTGCCTGCGCCAGGCACAGGCATCCCCCCACCAGTGCTGCCACGACCATCATCGGTTGGCGTGTCATGTGGAACCCCTCCGCGAAACTGCGATCACTTCGGAGCCTCCGGCGAATTTCCGATCGGTTTCCCATCGGGACCAGTGGCCGACACAAACTGGCCGCTGGGTCGCCCGTCGCGCAGGGGATTTATGACCACAGTGATCTTGTCGCCGGGCTTCAGCGTTCCGGGTTTCCAGCCGCCGCGAAATAGCGCGAGCGGGCTATTCATCTCGACACCCCATTCCACCGGTGTGGCCTGGGGATCGTTGAGATCTGGCACCAGCAGCTGAATCCAGCAATGCGGATTGTCCCACTCGAATTCCTTCACCGTGCCGACGAGCGTTACCTGTTTGCTTGAATCGAACATTGCGTGGGAGTGGTGAGCGAATGTCGAATCCGCAATCAACATTGCCCCGAGACAAATCAGCAATTTGAGCGCTTTTTTCAAGGGTCCCTCACAAAGCCGGCACTCACATTCGGCGCCGAACACGGCAGCCTCCGTCGACGCCGCTGCGCACGATCTGTTTCAACGCTCCGCTAAATTAGCCCGAAATCCTCGGTCTTGACCTCCAACCCGCGCATCCTACGCTTCAGGCTCCCCCGACACAACGATCTTCGCGTGCGCCTCACCGTCGCCGCTAACGAATTCGGAAGGGAACTCGCGAAGTGGTATCATCCGGCTGCATCGAGGAGAGTAAATAAATGATCTTGCGACGGTATGGTGTTCGATCGTTTCTATTCGTGCTTTGTGCGTTCCTGGCGACTTTTCTCGAAGCAGGTGTGGCGCAAGCCCAAGTGCCTGCGAATATCGAGTCGGAACTGATCAAGATGGGCCATATCGTGGACCCGCCCTGCACTGCGAAGCTCTACCGCCCGATGATGCCCGCGAATGACATCACTAGCGATGTGACGCCCTTGTATCCCGGAATCAGGATCGCGCGAGATGTGTCCTTCGGCCCCGATCCGATGGATGTCGTGGATGTCTTCACGGCGGATAAGGGGCCGGCATCTCGTCCGGTTTTGATCTATGTTCCTGGCGGTGTGGGCAATAAGATCGAGATTCAGGACAAGGAAGCGAACGCCTTCTATGACAACATCGCCAGATGGGCGACCAAGAACGGCATGGTGGGTGTGAATATGCAGCGCCACGGCGGTCCGGGCTGGGATGCCGGCGCGAAAGACATATCGGCGATGCTCCAATGGTTGCAAGCTAATATTTCCAAGTATCACGGCAACCCTGACCGCATGTTTATCTGGGCTCATTCAGCCGGCAATATTCCGCTCGGGACCTACATCGGCCATCCGGAACTCTACGGGCCCAAGGGAGTGGGAGTGAAAGGAGTGATCTTCATGTCGGCGGCGTCGTTCAATATCGCACCGCTGGCACCACCGCCCATCGGCGGTGCGAATCCGATGTCCAATCGCGCGGATGCGGGCAAGACTTGCGGTGTACAAGGCGGCGCATTCAGCGCAGCCGGCGCTCTTCCGGGCCGAACCGCCGGTCAGCCCGGCGGTCCCCCTCCCGCGCCTACCGCGGGCAGTGGCGGTCCGAGGCCGGGCGGTGGTCCGGGAGGCCCTCCTCCGGTTGATGCAGCGACCCAGTTGGCGCGTTCGAGCCTGCCTGAGCTGAAGAAAACTTCCGCGAAAGTCATGCTTGCCAACGGTGACCTGGACATCGGTGCGGATCCTTCCGTTGACGGCGGCGTAATGCCGTTCAACCGAATGCTCCATGACGAACTCTGCAAGCAGGGTCCGGACCATTGCCCAACCCTGCTGCTCGCGAAGGGTGAGAGCCACGTGTCCATCGTGTTTTCGATTGATACTCCGGACACGACGGTCTCCGGTCCTATACTTGCCTGGATGAAGGGAATCAAATGACTCTGTAGACGGCTCTGTTCGAGCTGTTGGCAGGGCTTCCGTATGTGGACTGATTTTTTTGTCGCGGCCGCAGGTGCATCAGCAGCCCTTGCAGGGCTTGTCTTCGTTGCGCTTTCGGTGAACATCAGTCACATCATTCGATCTCCCCATCTGCCGCCTCGAGCGGCGGCTACGATTGCCTCGCTCATTTTGATTCTGGTCAGCAGCATGGCGGCGCTGATTCCTCAGCCAACACCGGCTTTGGGGATTGAGCTAATTGTGTTCGGGCTTTACGGCTGTTGGCTCCAGTTTTCGTCGGCCCGACAGGGGTTTGCCGCGCGGGAAAAATTGCACCGGCCAACGTGGGAATCCGTGTTAAACGCTGTTCTCGGGCAGGTCCAGGTAGTGCCCTTCATCGTTGGCGGAATCTTGTTGCTCATCGATCGCGAAGGTGGCCCCTATTGGGTGGCCGGAGGGTGCATCGCCGTTTTCATATTTTCCGTCTTGAATGCGTGGGTTCTCTTGGTGGAGATCCTGCGGTAGCACCGCAAGGCTCGTTCATGGTGCAGCCACATGCAGCGTGGCCCAAAGCGCGCTGACTCCGTTCCAAACGATCTGCACGCCGATGCACACAAGCAGGAACGAAGCGAGCTGCATGATCACAGTCATCGCCGTTGCTCCCAGCATTCTGGCCAGCCGGTCCGCGAAACCGTAGCACACAAAAATGCTCAATGCGATCAGCGCCGAGCCGACGAGTGCGACCACGATCGCCTGAATGTTGAGTCCGCGTTCGTGCGCGTTCGCTCCCAGCGTGATCGCGACGGAGATTGATCCCGGTCCCACCGTCAGCGGCATCGTGAGCGGGTAGAACGCACGGCCGAACGGATCCTGTCGCTGCACGTTGCGGCGCGTCACGGCATGTTCTTCGTCCGGCTTCTGTTTCAGCATCGCCCATCCTGTCGAGATCACAATCAAGCCTCCGCCGACTTGTACTACGGGTAATGAGATCCCGAAGAATGCGAGAATGTACGTACCGACCATGTAGGATCCGACAAGCAGGACAAAACTGTTCACCGCGATTCGTCGCGATAGTTCTCTGCGCGAATCGGACGCGTACTCCCTGGTGAGTGCGAGGAAGATCGGGCTGCCCCCGAGAGGGTCTACAATCGGAAAAAGCGCGCTAACGATGAGCAATAGATTTTCCGCCAGTTCCTTCACCTCGTTCCTCCCTGCGTCGTAGTATAAGCGACACCCCGCATCAAACTCGAATCCCGGCTTTCATTCGCGACATCTAATGGATTCAGCGTGAGTGCGCGTTCGCTCGGATGCAGTTCGGCGATGGATTTGTTATTCTGGTAAGCTTAAACGCTCATGAAATCCTCAAACGCACTTTGGAAGGAAGAGCTCTCGGGCCAGATGCCGGCTGAATTGGCCCGTGAGGTTGATATCTACGAGACGGAAATCACCCTGCGCAAGCAGGGCAAGATTGACGAGCGCCTATTCGCCGAAACACGGCTTCGCCGCGGGACTTATGGCCAGCGTTACGACAACGGCCAAAGATATGACGGCACGAAATTTCAGGAGATGTCGTATCCCTCTGGGGACCTGACCAAAGGTCCAAACACCATATGGGACGCGCCTGGAATGCAGCGCATCAAGATTCCCGGCGGCGGGCTCAATGCAGATCAGCTCGAAACGATGGCCGATCTGGCCGAGGAATACTCCGACGACATCGCGCACGTAACGACCCGCCAGGATTTTCAGCTCCATTACATTCACATTGACGATACGCCCAGCCTGATGCGCCGCCTTGCCGCCGCGAATATCACCACGCGCGAGGCGTGCGGCAATTCCGTTCGCAACGTCACCGCTTGCCCCTTCGCCGGAGTCTGCCAGGATGAAGCGTTCGACGTGACGCCATATTCCCGCGCGCTCGCCAAGTTCCTGCTCGGGCATCCGGATTGCCAGAATTTCGGTCGCAAATTTAAACCCGCGTTCAGCGGCTGCGCGCAACATGCCTGCGGCCTGACGAGCATGCACGACGTGGGCTTCATCGCCAGCACGCGGAACGAAAACGGAGTGGAAAGACGCGGCTTTCAGATGTTTGTCGGCGGCGGACTCGGCGCCGTTCCGTACATGGCTAAATTATTCGACTCGTTCGTCCCCGTGGAAGAAATTTTGCCGCTCACACAGGCGATTGCGAGGGTCTTCGCCCGGCTCGGCGAGAAGAAGAATAGGAACCGCGCGCGGATTAAATTCCTGGTCCAGGATTTGGGTATCGAGAAATTTAAGGAACTTGTCCTCGAGGAACGCAAGATTTTGCGACACGATCCTCGATGGGCCGGCTACGTGAAGGACGCCGAGCAATTCGAGGAAGTTCCGCTAAACCCGGGCGGTGAGTTGCCCTCAGCGGCCACCGATGGTTTCAAGCGCTGGCTGAAGACCAACATTCGTCCTCAGAAGCAGGCTGGATATGTGGTGGTCACGGTGGCGCTTCCGCTTGGCGACATTACCGCAAACCAACTGAGGTCGCTCGCGGACATCGTTCGCCGCTTCACCAAGGAAACGGTTCGCACGACCGTTGAGCAAAACTTTGTGATTCGCTGGGTGAGCCAGAGAGATTTGCCCGAAATCTATAAGGCGCTGGGAGCCGTGGGTTTGGGCGATCCGGGCGCTGGCGCGATCGTGGACATCGTCACCTGCCCGGGGACTGACACCTGCAAGCTCGGAATTTCGTCGTCGCGTGGTCTTGCTGGCGAGCTGCACAAACGGCTGGCGGAGAAAAGTTTTCAACTGGACGAATCCGTGCAGCATCTACATATCAAAATCAGCGGATGCTTCAATAGTTGCGGTCAGCATCATGTGGCCGATCTGGGATTTTACGGCGTCAGCAGAAAAGTAGGCGGTTTCGCCGTTCCGCATTTTCAGGTTGTCCTCGGCGGAGAATGGGAGCACAACGCAGGCTCCTACGGTCTGCCCGTGCTGGCGATTCCGTCGAAACACATTCCCCAGGTGGTCAGTCGCCTCACGGAACGCTACGTTGCCGATCGCGCGAGCGGGGAGACGTTCAAGGATTTCGTAAAGCGCATTGGCAAGGTCGAGCTGAAGAAAGCGCTGGAGGATCTCGCGAAGCCGCCTGCGGACCCTGCCGACCGTTCGATCTTCAGCGATTGGGGCGATCCGCGCGAATACACGCTGGGAGATATCGGGACTGGCGAATGTGCGGGGGAAGTCGTGTCTTCGGTCGAGTTTGACCTCGCCGCGGCCGAAAGGGAAGTGTTTGAAGCGCAGATTGCGCTCGAGAACGGCCAGGTTGAGACCGCGGGAAGGACCGCATATCAATCCATGGTTCACGCAGCCAAAGCGCTGGTGAAGATCAATCATCAGGGCATCTCGGACGATCCGGGCGATATCATCGGCGAATTTCGCACGCGCTTTTACGATACGCAGAAATTCTGGGATCCTTACGCGGGAGGGAAGTTTGCGAACTATCTCTTCGACGCGCATCAGAAGGCGGATCAGCCGCATACCAACGATTCCAGCCGCTACCTAATTGACGAAGCCCAGCTTTTTATTGATGCCGCGCACAGTTGCTACAATAAAATGGGGACGGCGGTCGGCGTCTAAGCTTCCGAATGTCCTCCCCGATCAATCTCCAGCACGTCAATGTCAAACTCCTTGCGAAGGATCCCGAGGAAGTTGACCTCGCGCCACTGATTCCCGTGTTTCACAACTGGATAAAGGCGAAGGTCTTCGAGGAATTGCTGCTGGATGTGGCCGACTACCGGCACGTGCACGAGGGGCCCGGTGTGATTTTGATCGGGCAGCAGGCTAATTACAGCGTGGACAATACCGACAATCGGCTCGGTGTCCGGTACAATCGCAAGTACCCGCTGGAGGGCTCGAATCAGGACCGATTGAAACAGGCCGCGCGCTCGGCCCTAACCGCTTTTCAGCGTCTGGAAGCCGAAGCGGGACTGAATGGGAAGTTCCGATTCAACGGACAGGAAATCGAAGTGTTCGTCAACGACCGACTCATGGCTCCGAATCGCGATTCGACTCGCGAGGCGGTCAAGCCCGAGCTTCAGGCGTTTCTGTACAAGTTATTTCAGGGAAGCGAATACACGCTATCGCACGGGAGCGATCCGCGGTCTCTTTTTGCGGCGTATGTGAAGTCCAATCGGGCATTTTCGGTGGCGGATTTGCTGGCCAATCTTGCGTCTTGACCTCTGGGGGCACGTGTAAATTTATCAGCGTGCGGCATTCGTCGCTCAACACCGGCGCTTGTTCCACGATATAATTAATCGCCTTGATCTCACTCAACAACATCACGATGCGCTTCGGTCCTCGAATCTTGTTCGAGGAAGTGAGCTGCACGTTCTTTGCCGGTCGTCGGTATGCGATCAGCGGACCGAATGGCGCGGGCAAGACTACGATGATGAGAATCTTGACCGGCGACATCGAGCCAACAAAGGGCGACGTCACGCGGCCGAAGAAGTTTGGCATCCTGCGCCAGGATCAGTTTGCTTTCGACGAATTTCGCGTGATTGACACCGTGATCATGGGCAACGCGCGCCTTTGGAAGACTTTGGAAGAGCGAGACACGCTCTATGCGAAGCCGCACGACGCGCTCACCGACAAAGACGGCATGCGCCTGGCAGAGCTCGAAGGAATCGTCGGCGAGGAGAACGGTTACACGGCGGAATCCGATGCGGCGGTGCTTCTCGACGGTCTCGGCCTGGAAGAGCCGCTGCACGAGCGCAAGATGCGCGAACTGCAGGGCGGCCAGAAAGTCCGCGTGCTGCTGGCGCAGGCGCTCTTTGGCAGTCCGCCCGCGCTCCTGCTGGACGAGCCGACAAACCACTTGGACCTCGACTCGGTCCATTGGTTGCAGGACTATCTGATTGAATACGAAGGCGTGCTGATCGTAATTTCTCACGATCGCCACTTCCTGAACAGCGTCTGCACGCATACCGCGGACATAGACTACCAGACGGTGATCATGTACAACGGCGGCTACGACGATATGGTGCTCGCTAAGACCTCGATTCGCTCGCGAATCGAATCTGAGAACGCCCAGCGCGAACGTAAGATCGCGCAGTTAAACGAATTCATCGCCCGTTTTTCAGCCGGCACTCGGTCGGCGCAAGCCACATCCCGCAAGAAGGAAGTCGAGCGCCTTCAGTCCGCCGAGCTTGCGCGATCGAATATCGCTCGGCCTTACATCCGTTTTCAGATGGATCAACATTCCGGGCGCCACCCGCTGGAAATCAAGAGCATCACGAAATCCTACGATGGCGTGAAAGTTATACAGCCGTTCACGGCCAATGTGGATCGGGGCGAAAAGATTGCGCTGATGGGCCGCAACGGCTCGGGAAAGACGACATTGCTGAAGTCGCTGATACGCAACGCGACCGGATTCGTCGAGGATTCCGACCGGGAATTTCCGGTGGATGGCGGCACGGTCATATGGGGTCACAACGTCGCCGTCGGCTATTTCGCGCAGGATCACTCCGATTCGATCGTGAAGGGCATGACGGTCATCGAATGGCTGCATCAGTACAAACCGCAAGCAGCACAGGAAGAACTCCGGGGCCTGCTGGGGCAAATGCTTTTCAGTGGCGAGGATGCTTTGAAGCAGACTGGCGCGCTCTCCGGCGGCGAATCAGCACGACTGATTTTCTGCCGACTAATGTTGCAGAAGCCGAATGTGCTTGTTCTCGACGAGCCCACGAACCACTTGGACCTCGAATCCATCAACGCGCTGAATATTTCCCTGCAAAAATATCTGGGAACGGTCCTGTTGGTGACCCACGACCATGACGTGATTGACGAAGTCGCCACGCGCATCTGGCATTTCGCAAATAACCGCGTGGAAGATTTCAAGGGGCCATATTCGGACTACGTGGCATCCGTGCAAGAAAAGGCTTCGTAGCTCGCGCCCGACGCCCGTCAAAACCGCGCGGAACCCTCCATTCCTTCCAGTCTTCTCTTGTCGTTCCCGGGAATAACCATCTGGAATACGGATTCCACGCTGGTGTAATCGTGATATCCCAGCCGCGCGATCGGGCGAATTTTCAGCACGTCAATGCGCCCGTCCGGTCCGATCACTTCGTCCTTGATGTGGATCCCAATCACCCGCCCGAACACGATATCAACCGTACCCATCGTCCCGTTGCCGGGTAGGCGAATCGTCTGGTGGTACGCGCATTCGAAATGGACCGGAGATTCGGCGACGCGGCAAGCCTTAACAATTTGCGAAGGGGCCTTTGTTACGCCCGCTAGCTCAAATTCGTCCACATCGGGCGCCACTTCTTCGGCTGACTTGTTGACTGCCTCTCGCAAATCGTAGGTCGCCATATTCCAGACGAACTCACCCGTCTGCTCCGTGTTGATGACGGTGTCCTTCTTCCGTCCTTTCGTCGTTTGGTTGGACGCGAACATCACGTACGGCGGATCAAACGTCAGATTTTGAAACTGGCTGAACGGCGCCAGATTGTGCACACCGTCCCGGCTGATCGTCGAAATCCATCCGATGGGCCGCGGGATCACGCAGGATTTGAAGGGATCACGCGGAAGGCCATGACTGGTTGTGCCGGGTTGGTAGTACACGGGTGAGTCCTCCTGGATAATTTCATCCCCGCAAACGCTTCCGAAGCGAATCGTCGGCCGGGATTGGGTTCAACGGAGCGTCGCGATTATAGACGCTTGATACCGCGCGACCTAGCTCGCGGAACTGCGTTGGCGCTTCGTGGGCTGGATCGCCGGCTGCAGCGCCGTGTCGGCGGCGGATCGCAGCAGGCCCAGGAGGTCGAGCGCCTCCTTTGACAGTGGACGCAGGCGTGTATGAATCACGTCGAGATTCCGCCGCAGCGGTTCGGCGTCGTTGATTTCAATGGACACCAGCTTGCCCTGGCGAAGTTCCTGCGTCAGGGCGATTTGTGGAAGAAAACTGAATCCCAGCTTACGCTCGACCATTCGTTTCGCCGCTTCGATCGTTTCCACCTCGAGGACCACGTTGGGCAACAAGCCCGCGCGCCGGAAAAGGCTCTGCGTGAGAGTCCAATCGCTCGAGCCGCGATCGTAGAAAATCAGCGGCCAGGATTCGACGTCCTCGAGTCGCACTTGCTGTTTGGTTGCCGCTCGGTGGGCGCGATGTCCCACGAGTAGCAGCGGGTCGTCGCGCAGCGTCATGGTTTCCACTTCAGGATGGTTGAGCGATCGGGCCACGCCGATGTCCGCCTCCCCTTCGAGCACCATCTTCAGTACCTGCACGGAGTTCCCGGATCGAAGATGGACCATCACTTTCGGATTGGCCGCTTTGTATTCCTGCATCACATCCGGCATCAGGTACGTGCAGACCGAAAGTGAAGCGGCAATTCGCAGGACCCCGGCGGTATGCGGCTGGAGCTCATGAATGGCCTGCCGCGCCATCGCCACCGTGCGGAGGAGCTGTTCAGCGTGCGGCCGCAGGGCCTTGCCCGCGGGCGAAAGCAGCGGACGGGTCCGATTGCGTGTAAATAGCTCCACTCCGAGCGATGATTCGAGGGCCCGGACGCGCCCGCTCACAGCCGGTTGGCTAACGTGCAAGGCTTCCGCCGCCTTGTGAAAACCGCCATATGTCACGATAGCCAGAAAAGTCTCGATCTGGTCAATTTGCATAAGTCCCTCCGGCACAGGGGATTGCGGCTCCTTCATTCGCGCCATGATAACACATTCTTATCGGAGTGATAATCACAATCGGTTGGACTTCGCGGCGGATACGCCCTAAAATGACTCGAATCTTTAATAAAGGCGTGTGAACCTCACTACATCCTGATCGAATGCCTCACGCCGAGTCGGCTGCCCTGATGTTGATTATGGCAGCGACCCGAGAGTGAAGGTCCCCAATCGTTGCTTTATCCCATTTTTGATTTTTAATGCGGTGTGAAGTGCGTGTGAGCATCTGGTTCGCTGGACAAATCGGTCTGAAAATTCAAGGTTTGCGAGGAGATCCCAAAGTGGCTAGCAACAACGGCAGAGCGCTGAATCTGGACGCAGAGTGGAGGACGAATTCGCGCTGGGCAGGAATCAAGCGCCCCTACAGTCAGGGTGACGTAGAACGACTGCGCGGTTCGATACACATCGAACACTCGCTTGCGCGACTCGGCGCTGAGCGCCTTTGGAGCCTTCTCCATTCGGAAGCCTATACTGCCGCCCTGGGCGCCATGACCGGCAACCAGGCCGTGCAGCAAGTAGCCGCTGGCTTGAAAGCGATCTACGTCAGCGGTTGGCAGGTTGCCGCGGATGCCAACGACGCCGCCCAGATGTATCCGGACCAGAGTTTGTATCCGGCCGATAGCGTACCGAATCTTGTGCGCCGCTTGAACCAGTCCCTCCTTCGCGCTGACCAAATCCATCATTCCGACGGAAGGAACGAAACATATTGGCTCGCACCGCTGATCGCGGATGCGGAAGCGGGATTTGGTGGCAATTTGAATGCTTTCGAACTGATGAAAGCCATGATCGAGGCGGGAGCCGCTGGCGTCCATTTTGAGGATCAGTTGTCTTCTGCGAAAAAGTGCGGCCACCTGGGCGGAAAAGTTCTGGTGCCGACCGTGGAGGCAATTCAGAAGCTGGTCGCGGCGCGGCTGGCGGCGGACGTGATGGGAGTGCCTACCGTTTTGATCGCGCGCACCGACTCTGAAGCCGCTGCGCTTCTGACGAACGACGTTGACCCGCGCGACCATGAATTCATTACCGGTGAGCGAACCACTGAAGGATTCTTCCGCATTCGCTGCGGGACAAGGGCAGCAATCGCCCGCGCGATTTCCTACGCGCCGTACGCCGACCTGATCTGGTGCGAAACCTCGACTCCCGACCTCAACGAAGCCCGCGAGTTTGCCGACGGCGTCCACGCGAAGTTCCCGGGAAAGATGCTCGCGTACAATTGTTCGCCGTCGTTCAACTGGCGGAAAAACCTGGACGACGCCACGATCGCAAGCTTCCAGCGCGACTTGGCGCGCCTGGGATACAAGTTCCAATTCATCACTCTGGCCGGCTTCCACGCTCTGAACCACTCGATGTTTGAGCTCGCGCGCGGCTACAAGAATACCGGCATGACCGCCTATTGCCGCCTGCAGGACGAAGAATTCAAGAGCGAAGATGCGCACGGCTACGAGGCAGTGAAACACCAGCAGTTCGTCGGGACCGGATACTTCGATGCTGTCCAGGAAATCGTCACCGGCGGGACGGCATCCACTATGGCTCTGGAAGGCTCGACCGAGGCCGCACAATTTGCGGATTCCGAAGAAGCCGCAGTCGTTCGGGAGTCGGGCAAGGCTCGTTGTTAACTGCCCTGCGCCCCTAGAATTCTTGCCGTCGTAATCGCCTGTCCCACGTGGCGCTGCGTATGATCGGCCAAGTGAATCAGCAGGCCGCCGACCGTAGTCGGCAACTCTTGTTTTCCAACCTTCCTCGGTTCGCCAAGACCAACCGAAATTAGCGCGCGAATGCGCGCGGCGCTTTTGTCGAGAGCTTCCGTGAATTCAGCGAACAGCTCGCCGCGCGTTGCGCCACGATCGAGTTCGGTCGTGAGCGCGCCAAGTTGTACCTTGTCGAGTTGCCGCCCCTCGGCGTAAGTGAGCAGCCGGTCCAAACTGCGTGCGATATGGCGCATGTGGAACGCGACCGGCGCGATTCCTGCGGGGCATGAGTTCAGCTGCTTGTCAGTCAGCCCTCCGCACCAGCGCGTGACGTCTTCCTTCGCCAGTTCAACGGCGTGCAATACGCCTCGAAACACTGCGGGCACTTCGGTCAGCGTGCCCCTCAGCCAGGGCTCTGGTTTTTCCCGTTCACTCACGGATACACACCTCCCACAATTCCCGGCTTACAGATTACTTTTCACATTGCGAAACAGTTGCATTTCTGATGCGCTGCGGTCAAATTCGGCGTCTGGTTGTTGCTTGACAACTCCGCGAGCCTCCGTATACGGTAACCCTCCGAGTCACGGACTTCACGAATACCGTGTTTTCGCGCTGTCCTTCAACTGCCGCGAATCCCTAGACTCCGTAATTTATCTTTGTTGCCGCCGGGGGGAACACTGATGGCTCACAAACTGCAGAATATGCTCGCGAAAGTGCCCAGCGATATTGATATCGCTCAGGCCGCCAAGCCCATCTCGATTGAGAAGATTGCCGCGGAAGCCGGCATTCTCCCGGACGAGCTTGAACTTTACGGGAAGAGCAAGGCGAAGGTGCACCTTTCGATCCGTGACCGGCTGAAAAATAGCCCCAGCGGAAAATATATCGTCGTCACCGCGATCACGCCCACTCCACTCGGCGAGGGCAAGACCACCACGACGGTCGGTCTCAGCCAGGCGCTCGGCGCGCATCTCGGTAAAAAAGTTTTCACGTGCGTTCGCCAGCCCAGCCAGGGCCCCACATTCGGAATCAAGGGTGGTGCTGCGGGCGGCGGTTACAGCCAGATCATTCCAATGGAGGAGTTCAATCTCCATCTCACTGGCGATATTCACGCCATAACGGCGGCCAACAACCTTCTGGCCGCCGCCATTGATACGCGGATGATGCACGAGAGTCAGCAAAAAGACGAAGCCCTGTTCGAGCGCCTTTGTCCGCCGGCCAAGGACGGCAGCCGCCGCTTCTCACCCGTGATGTTCCGGAGATTGCGCAAGCTCGGAATCGCGAAGACCGATCCCAACACGCTGACCCCGGAAGAGCGTAGCCGTTGGGCGCGCCTCGACATTGATCCCGACGGCATCACCTGGCGCCGCGTGACGGACACGAACGATCGCATGCTGCGGCAGATCACGATTGGCCAGGGCCCCGAAGAGAAGGGCTTTACGCGGGTGACCGGGTACGACATTGCGGTCGCGAGCGAGATCATGGCGATTCTCGCTCTTACGACGAGCCTTGCGGACATGCGCGAGCGCCTGGGCGCGATGGTCATCGGCACGAGTCGCGCAGGCGAGGCCGTGACTGCGGACGATATCGGAGCGGGCGGCGCGCTGACCGTGCTGATGAAGGACGCAATCCTGCCCAATTTGATGCAGACGCTCGAGGGCACTCCTGCCTTCGTGCACGCAGGTCCGTTTGCGAATATCGCGCACGGCAATTCTTCGATCGTCGCGGATCAAATCGCGCTCAAGCTCGTCGGTGCGGATGGCTATGTGCTAACGGAAGCCGGTTTCGGAGCGGACATCGGTATGGAGAAGTTCTGCAACATCAAATGCCGCTACAGCGGGCTCGCGCCCAATTGCGTGGTTCTCGTGGCGACGATCCGCGCGCTCAAGATGCATGGCGGCGGTCCAAAAGTGACCGCTGGCCAGCCACTGCATCATGACTACACCGAAGAGAATTTGCCGTTGCTCGAAAAGGGCTGCTCCAATCTCACTAAAATGATTCAGAACGCGCGCCTCTTCGGCATTCCCGTGGTCGTTGCGGTGAATCGCTTCAAGACGGACACGCCGGCGGAGATTGACCTAGTTCGCAAACTCGCCATTCAGGCTGGCGCGCACGACGCCGTATTGTCCAATCATTGGGCCGAAGGTGGCCTCGGGGCTGTCGAGCTCGGAAAGGCGGTAATTTCGGCGTGCGAGCAGCCCGGAAAATTCAAGTTCCTCTATCCGTTGGAGATGAGCATCAAGGAGAAAATCGAAACGATTGTCCGCGAAATTTACGGGGGAGCGGGCGTGGAATATTCGCCGGAGGCCGAAAAGAAAATCGCGCTTTACAACCGCCTCGGCTTCAACAAACTTCCCATCTGCATGGCCAAAACTCATTTGAGTCTGAGCCACGACCCGAACCTGAAGGGTGCGCCCACAGGCTTCACGGTCCCCGTTCGCGACATTCGTGCCAGCGTCGGCGCCGGGTTCCTCTATCCACTGCTGGGCACCATGAGCACCATGCCGGGGCTTTCCACTCGGCCCGGATACTACGAGATTGACATTGACCTCGAGACCGGCCGGGTAATCGGCCTGTCCTAGCGACAGCTCGCAACGACGGCAGTCAACGCTTTCGTAGGGGCGTAGCATGCTGCGCCCGGCGAAGGTGCTTGGCATCAATGCGCCATTCGCCGATCCTTTCCTGCGCCACCGTTAACGAAATACTTATTTCATCTCGGTCTCGGGTTCATAAGTTTGCTTGTTTGCCTCACTAGTGGTTGCCAACTCGCCCCGGGAACTTTTCACGCCATCCGCCGTAAGTAACATCCGAGGGCATGCGGTACACGCCAAAGGGTGAGGCGAGTAATGGTTGGTGGTAGGCAATTGCGACTATTAGTCGCGGCTTTTGTCGTAACGTCCACGATAGTCGCACTCCCGTGCGTTTCTGCGCAGGGAATCCAGAACGTTCTTCGAGCTCGGGGACGCGTATTTCCGGCCGTGGGACCGGGCATCGCCGCCATTAAACGGGACTCCACCGGCCGCTACTTGATCCTCGCGGAACCCGCCAGCGTAATTTCGGTATTCGACTCGGCCGGCAGGCGCATTGGTCAGATTCCGAATGCCAATTCGCGCGGCGTCACGATCCATTACGCCGTGGCGATTGACGTCGATTCGCGCGGGCGTCTTTTCGTCGCCGATCGCGGCGACAACTCGGTCAAGATCTTCGCCCCGGACGGTTCTCTGGTCGCTACGGTCCACGTCACGGCCCCGACATCCGTGGTTGCTCTTTCCGACGGCCAATTGGCCGTCACAACGCTGCAGTCCAAACGCCTCGTGCAAATCATGGACGAAAAGGGCGCCATGGTTCGGACTTTCGGCGACCCCGCGGACCTGCCCGGCTCCGACCCATCGGCGGAGCCTTTGATGGATCGGGGCCGAATAACCGGCGACCCATATGGGAACATCTATTTTGCTTTCACTTCGTTGCCCGATCCTACCGTCCAGCGATTCGATCGTTTTGGATACTCTGCCTACGGTGCTGTCATCTCCGCCAACGAGTTCGGGCCTGGCGCCGGGCGCACCGGGCGCGAGGTTGACGTTGGTTACACCATGTCCGGCGTGGCGGGAACAGGGACCATCGGTGCGTGGACCGACCTGCACTCGCTGACCTCCTTGTCGCTCGGGAACAGGCCTCATCGTGGCGTGGGGATGGCCGCAACTTCTTCGTCCCCCACAAATTCGTCCTCAACATCATCTTCTTCAACGTCTGGATCCACGACCATAGATGGCAATACTCTCGCCTACAACTCGGACGACACGTCAGACGCCCTCGATTTCAATTCTCCGTTTTTTGCCGGAACCACGAATCAGGACCTGAATTTGGCTTATGGTCAGGGAACTTTTATGCCGGGAATGTTCGGTATGGGATTCGGAGACATGTTCCACGACGGGATGATGAGAGGGTTTCACGATGAGGCGGGCGATGCAGATGCGGCCTTCGGCGGCGCGCATCCCGACTTCGGTGGAGGCGGCCCGAGTTCGGACAGTGCCGGAGGTAACAACTTCGCCGACCATTTTCCCGACGGCCGTGATGGTTTCCATGGCCGTCCAGGTTTTGGACTGTATCGGGCTGCCGCCACAGTTCGCGTCGCGCTCGACGATCCCTCCAAGCGTACTGGCGAGAAGCCGGTGATCACGGCTGTCGGCGTAGACCCGAAAACTCAGGAGGTTTGGGCGGCGGTGAGCGATATGCTCGTGCATCTCGATAAAAGCGGAATTCAACTCGACTCGTACTATCCGGTGATCTCGGAGGGAACGTCATTGAAAATAACGTCAATCCTCGTCGAGCCGGATCGCATTCTCATCGCTTCGGATCCCTGGGGCATCTATGAATTTCCCCGACCCGATCGGCCGTCTCAATCCCCGGCAACGCAAAACGGCATCGTCCCGCAACAAGTTCAACCCACGCCGCCTTCGCCCGCCGCTCACTAAGTTCTCGACGGCGACGACTCGGCTTGTCACCCCGATTTGCCTGAGATAGACTGGCCGACCTGCCGCGGGAGCGGGAACCGATGCCATTCGCTCGAAAAGAAGGATTGAAAATCCGCATCAAGCACGCCGATATCGAAAGGCGCGTTCGCGCGGTGGCTCGTCAGATCACCAGGGATTTCAAGGGACAACGAGTTCATTTGATCGGCGTTCTCAAGGGCGCCTGTTTTTTTCTCGCCGATCTGGCCCGCGAGATTGATCTGGAAACATCCATCGATTTCATCGCAGTCGCAAGCTACGGCAAGACGAAGGAGTCCTCGGGTCAGGTTCGCATGCTCAAGGACTTGGACAACAACATAGCGGGACTGAATGTGATCCTCGTCGAGGACATTCTCGACACCGGCCTCACTGCCAACTATCTTCTGCGGGTTCTTCGCCAACGCCGTCCGAAAACGCTCAGTCTCGCCGCGCTCCTCGACAAACCCTCGCGCCGTCTGAAGCCTGTCGAGGGCGATTACATCGGCTTTACCATCCCCAACGAGTTCGTCGTCGGTTACGGTCTCGACTACGCCGAGCGATACCGCAATCTTAAGGACGTCTGCATCCTGCATCCCACTCCTCGATAAATTCTCATTAGGGCGCTACAGTATGGTCCCGAAGTCTAATGGCCCGCCTGATATAATAAGTTGATTCTCGCCCGCGACGCGCGGAACCGGGGTTCCGCTGTCGCATTCGGCGCATGCCGCGCCGTGCCGGAATTGAGGGCGCGCAGAACCAATTACAAATGGACTCGACCGATCTCAATTTGGCGCCGGAAATCCCTGCGGAGACGCTTGCTGTTCTCTCCGAGATCAGCCATGAAATCAATTCGTCGCTGAATCTCGACCAGGTTCTGGCCAGCGCAGCGCAACAGATCAAGCGCCTGATGGATTTCGAGATCTTCGCTGTTCTCCTGCCCGAGGAGAGCACCAACGATCTTTACGTCCGGTTCGCCATCGGGCATCGCCCCGAAGTGATCGAGCACTGGCGTATTCCCATGGGCGACGGAATTATCGGCGCCGCTGCCACCACCGGGCAGGCCATTCGCGTCGGCGACGTTCTCAAGGATCCGCGCTACCTTCCGGCGGTCGAAGAAGTCCGCTCGGAGCTGGCCGTTCCGCTGATTGTCCGCGGCCGCGTGATCGGCGTGATGGACATCGAAAGCCGCCAGCCGGACTATTTCACGCCGAGCCAGCAAACGATTCTCACGCTCGTCGCCAGCCGCATCGGCACTGCGGTTGAAAATGCACGCCTCTTTGAGAGCGCCCAAAAACAAGCCGAAACATTGCTACTTCTCAACGAGGTCGCACGCGAGGCCAGCGCCACGCTCCACGTCGAAGAAGTCCTGCGCCGCGCCGCCGAACTCACCAAGCGCCTGATTGATTACCAGATTTTCAGCATCCTCCTTTACGACGAGACCGCTGCCGTGTTTCGGCATCGCGTCACTGTGAAATTCGGCCAGCGTGTGCAGGAGAAATCCGTCGTTCCCGCGCACGAAGGAATCGTCGGCGCCGCCGCGAAGCTCCGCCGTCCCGTCGTCGTGCCCGATGTCGCGCTCGATCCGCGCTACCGCATGGTGAATGCGGAGACCCGCTCGGAATTGGCGGTTCCCATGATTTACAAGGCGCGCGTTGTCGGCGTGATGGACCTCGAAAGCCCGCAGTTGAATTACTTCACGCCCGACCATGTGCAGGTGCTTTCGATCCTGGCGGCAAATCTCGCGGTCTCAATTGAAAACGCGCGACTCTACGAGCAGGTTGCGCGTGACGAGAGCCGCATGGAGCGCGACCTCAATGCCGCTCGCCGCATTCAAGGCGCTCTGTTGCCCCGGTTGCCCGGGCCCGAGTTTGGACTCGACATCGCCGCGCGAGTCGTTTCGTCGCGCGAACTGAGCGGGGACCTCTACGACTTTATGCGCTACGGTCCTCACGATCTGGGAATTGCATTGGGCGACGTCAGCGGGAAGGGAAGCGCGGCCGCGCTTTACGGCGCCGTCGCCGTTGGCACTCTGCGCAGTCTCGGCTCCCAGAAGCCGCGCCCTGCCAACATGCTCCGCGCTCTGAATGGTTTCCTGGGCGAGCGCCTGATCGAAGGCCGTTTCATGACTCTCTGTTTCGCCACCTGGAATCGCCAGCGCCGCCGCTTGCGCATCGCGAACGCAGGACAGGAGCAGCCGCTGCTCTATCATGGCGGGCGCTGCGAGAAAATTCCTCTCACGGGATTTCCACTCGGGATTTTCGAGGAGGCTACTTACGACGAGCGAACGCTGATTCTTGACCGGGGCGACATCATCGTTTTCTACTCCGACGGCGTCGGCGATGCGCAGAATCGCGCAGGAGAGTTTTTCGGCGCCGCGCGAGTGGCGAAGTTGGTCAACGAGAACCCCGGCCTATCCTCGGACGGCCTCTCCGATCGAATCCTCGAAGAAGCGGACGCTTTTTCCGGGGGGCAGCACCCGTCTGACGATCGTACTCTCGTCGTACTGAAAGTGACGACCTGACAAAGGTCTTCATCCTGAGGCCGCATCGCGGCCGAAGGAACTTTCTTGTGGTTCCTCTTTCGCTGGCTGACCCTAGGTCTACCGCTCCCCCCACTTAAGTTTGCTGCGCAACACTTCGAAATAAGTCTTCGAAGGCGGCCGCACCAGCGCCACGCGGTTCTTTGATTTCGTGATCGTCACGCGGTCCTGCGGCTTCAGCTGAAAGCCAATTTGTCCGTCGAGCGTGATATACACGGGCTCGTCCGCCGCTGTGAAATCGAGATCAATCCGCGCCGTGTCGGGAACCACCAGCGGACGGTTCGTTAGCATATGCGGGCAGATCGGCGTGATCACGAATGCATCGAGATCGGGGTCAATGATCGGCCCGCCGGCCGCGAGTGAATATGCGGTGGAACCGGTTGGCGTCGCGATCACCAACCCATCCGCGCGATAGCGCCCCACGTGATTGCCGTCCACATGTACGTCGAAATCGAGCATCCGCGCGAGTGCCGCCTTGTTCGCGACCGCGTCGTTCAGCGCGCATTGCTGTTCGGCGGGTTGCCCGCCGCGATGAATGGCGGCGTCGAGCATCATCCGTTCGCTGATGCGATGCTTTCCGGCGGCGACCTGCTCGAGAAGTGGATAGAGTTCGTCGAGCGTCACGCTGGTTAGGAATCCCAGCCCGCCAAGATTGACGGCCAGAATCGGCACTTTGTGGTTTCCGAGCGCTCGGGCAGCCGAAAGAAGCGTGCCGTCGCCGCCGAGCACGATCATCAGATCAACTTGTGCGGCAAGCGCATCTCGCGCGACGCAGCGCGCGCCAGCTTCAATGCATTCCTGCGTCTCCTGGTCCACGAGCACTTCAATCTTGTGCCCGTGCAGCCACTTGACCAGCGGCGGGATGACCGCGGACAGTAGCTCGCGATTCGGTTTGGAAATAATGCCGGCAGTTCGAATCATCGGTTTGAACGCTGCATTCTATTCTACTTGCTGCGGCGGGCGTGCAGAAAAAACTCCTGATTTCCTTCGGTACCCGTCAGCCGGCTCGGGCGCACGCCTTCGATCTCAAGTCCCGATTCCACAGCCGCCGTCACTACGCGTTCGATCGCCTTTTGGTGCAGTGCAGCGTCGCGGACGATACCGCCCTTGCCAACCTCGCGCTTATCGAGCTCGAATTGCGGCTTGATCAAAATCAGAAAATCGGCGCCGCGCGACGCAACCGGCACAATCGCGCCCAAAATCTTGGTGACCGATATGAACGACACATCTACAGTCACAAAATCGACTGGCGCGCCGATGTCTTCCGGCCGGAGATATCGCGCATTCCGCTCGACCGTCGCCACGCGCGCGTCTCGCCGCAGCTTCCAATCGAGCTGGTCAATCGTCACATCCACCGCGAAGACCTTACTCGCGCCATATTGGAGCAGGCAATCCGTAAACCCTCCGGTCGAGCTTCCTACGTCCATGCAAACGCGGTCTCGCGGACTCACGCCGAAATCCTCGAGCGCGCCTTCCAGCTTCAGCCCTCCGCGGCTCGCGTAACGCAACGGCTCGCCGGCCATTTCGATGAGGGCGTCGGTGGCCACTTGCGTGCCGGCCTTTTCAACCTTCGTGCCGTTCACGCGGATTTGTCCGGCCAGCACCAGAGCCTGCGCGCGCTCTCGTGACGGCGCAAGCCCTTGCGCCACGAGCAGCAAATCGAGCCGCTCTTTTCCTGGCTTTGTCTTTCTTTTGTGCATGGCGTTACTGGAGGGACGTTCTGACATCTTCATCGCCACATCACGACCGGCGCGCCACCAGAAATTCGCCTAGTTGCCGTAGCCGCGCGGCCCGCTCGCCGTACAGATCGAGTTCGCAGAGTGCTTTCGCCTCCAGTTCAGCTGCGATTGCGCGCGATTTTTCCAGCCCGTATAGCGCCGGGTAAGTCGCCTTCTGCTGCGCCTGATCCTTCCCCGCGGTTTTGCCAAGCGCCGCGGACGACTCCTCCACATCGAGCAAGTCGTCCACCACCTGAAACGCCCACCCGATATTTTCGCCAAAGCCGATGAGCCGCGTGATATCTGCCTGCTCCGCCCCGCCCGCGAGCGCCCCTGCCACCACCGACGCGCGAATCAGCGCCGCCGTCTTCGAGCGGTGAATGTATTCAAGTCCCGCGCCGTCCGGTGGCTTGCGCTCCGCCTCGATATCGGCGACCTGCCCGCCAATCATTCCGCGATTGGTCCCGGCGGCCCGTGCGACTTCGCCAAGAATGTTCAACCGGCGCTGCGGTTCCACCGGTGCTGACGCGAGCGTCTGGAATGCGAGCGTCAGCAGCGCGTCGCCTGCCAGAATGGCGATCGCCTCGCCGAACACTTTATGGTTTGTCGGTTTACCGCGCCGCAGATCGTCGTTATCGAGCGCAGGTAAGTCGTCGTGGATCAGCGAATAGGTATGAATAAACTCGAGCGCGCACCCAATTTGAATCGCGCCTTCGGTGTTTTCGGCAAACATTCGCGCCGCTTCCACACACAACACCGGTCGAATCCTCTTTCCGCCGGCGAACACGCTGTATCTCATCGCGCGGTGAATGGAAGCGGGGATCGTATCTTCCGGCGGCAGCAGCCGCTCGAGAACAGCCTCGACGGCATCAAGATCGGCCTGATAAAAATCGGGGAGCTTCATGCTTGCGTCTTCGTGGGATTGAAACGGCGCAACCGCCGAGGCAGGAAACAGTAGTCGCCGCTAGGAAGATTCATCTTCGGGCTCGAATGGCTCCGCGGAAATCTTGCCGTCCGCCTTCTTCAGAAGAATTTCCACGCGGCCCTCGGCTTCTTCGAGCTGCTTCTGGCACTCGCGCGAAAGCTTCACGCCCTCTTCGAAGAGTTTCATCGCCTCGTCGAGCGATAGGTCTGTGCTCTCCAGCCGCTTCACGACTTCCTCCAGCCGGACGAGCGACTTTTCGAAGTCGCCTTTCCGCTGCGGTTCGGCCGCTTTGTTTGACGCTGAGCTCATTTCGCCTCTGCCTCTATGCAGGCGCCGACGCCGTCTCCGCCAACGCGCGCGAGCATTCTAGCGCACGTCGGAGAACCTCAACAATGGCCGAATGCACTCGCCGCACTCTTGCGCCCCATCCTCAGAAAATGCACAATCGGGCCATGGCGCTCGAATTCACCACGTCGTACCTCGCAGATTCAATCTCCCTGTTGCATTACTACAAGAAGCTAGGTGAACAAGCCATGGCGCAGGTCTCAGACGAAGGCTTGGCGGTAAAGCTCGACGCTGAGTCGAACTCGATCGCCATTATCGTAAAGCACCTGACGGGCAACATGCGCTCGCGCTGGACGGATTTTCTCACCTCGGACGGTGAGAAACCCGATCGCAATCGAGATAACGAGTTCCGCGCAGCGCCGCAAACTCGCGCCGAAATGATGGCGGCTTGGGAGTCGTCGTGGAAGATCGTTTTCGAGGCACTGGCGCCATTGACCGACGCCGATCTGGTCCGCACGATTCTGATCCGTAACGAAAGGCACTCCGTGATGCAGGCCATCAACCGCCAGGTCGCGCACTACGCCTACCACATCGGCCAGATCGTCTTTGTCGCCAAGCATCTCGTGTCCGACCGCTGGACCTCGTTGACAATTCCACGCGACAAATCGTCGGATTACAACCATCACGTGGCGTCCGGGAAAATCTCCCAGCGCTAGCTGCAACTGCAACGCCTTACCCGGATTTCTCCCGTTGCCGAGCCTCTCTTGTTAGAATCGCCTTGCACGGCGAATCTTGTGCTGTGAGGGCCTTCCGGCAATGAGCGCGCTCCACGTTTTCGGCATCGTTTTCCTGATCGGCATGAACGCCTTTTTCGCGGCCGCCGAATTTTCGTTGGTCGCCGTCAGGCTTTCGCGCGTCCGCCAGCTCGTCGAGAAGGGCGACCCGCGCGCGAAAATCGTCGAGCTGCTCGTCAGCGATCTCAGCCGCGTCGTTTCCGGCGTGCAGGTGGGCATCACCATCGCGAGCCTTTCGCTGGGCTATCTCGGCGAGATCACCTTGGCGGCGATCGTCCGCCCGTTTGTCGAGCAGTTGGCGCGCCCGTGGGCTGCAGTGTTCACGCACGGCGTGGCATTGGTCGTCGTCTTCGGCCTTTTAACGGTCCTGCAAGTCATCTTCGGCGAGCTCGTTCCCAAAAGCCTCAGCCTGGCCCGTGCCGAACGCGTCGCTCTGCTGATCGCCCGGCCCTTCCATTGGTTCCTCAATACGTTTAGTTGGGCGATTGACCTCCTCGACGGGATCGCAGAAAGACTCGTCCGCGCGCTCGGCGTTGTCGCACCTCATAGTCACACGCTGGTGCGCTCCGCCGAGGAATTGCAGGTGATGATTCAGCAGGCGCGCGACCGCGGCCTCTTGCCCGCGGGTGAAGCCCGCTTCATACAGAACGCGATGGAACTCAGCCAGGTCCAGGTCCACGAGCTGATGGTGCCGCGCCCCGACATGCACGCGCTCCCGGTTTCGGCCAGCCTCGAAGACACCATGCGCACGTTCGCCACCACGCAGCGGTCCCGGCTTCCCGTATATGAAGGCTCGCTCGACCACATCCTCGGTTTCGTCCACATCAAAGACGTAATCTGGATTCTTATTGATCGCGCCAGTCGTACTGCTGAGCCAGCCGCCGCCCAGGAGTTTCACCTGCGAAGCGTCATCCGCGACGTCCTCATCGTTCCGGAGACAAAACCCGCGAGCGAGCTTCTCCTCGAATTCCGTTCGCGCCGCACAGGCCTAGCGATGGTGGTGGACGAATTCGGCAGCATTCTGGGCCTCGTGACCCTCGAAGACATCCTCGAGCAAATGGTGGGCGAAATTCACGACGAGTTCGATGTTGTCGAGCGGCCCCTGCAGCTTCCGGACGGCGCTATGATTTTCGACGCGGGCATCAAAGTCCGCGACCTGGCCGCGCAATACAACATCACGCTTGCAGACGACTCCTCTTACGAGACTGTGGGCGGCTTCGTCCTGAGCAGGTTGGGGTTCATCCCGCGCGGCGGCGAAAGCTTCGAATCCGATGGATACCGATTCACCGTAATGGAAATGGATCGGCGTCGCGTTTCGCGCGTCAAGATCAAGGCGCTCCAGATTCCGGCGCCAACCGTCGCTCCGCCTTCGGAGCCCGCCGTACCCGCGAAGGCCGCAGCGCCCGACGCGGGCGAAAATCTCGCTCCGGCCGGCGCCGTCAAGGGACGCCGCCGAAAATGATTCGCTACATCTCGCTCCGCCTCCTGTTCGCCATTCCCGCACTTTGGCTCATCGTTACGATGGTGTTCATGCTCGCCCATATCGTTCCGGGCGATCCCGTGCAGCAGATGCTCGGCGAAGGCGCGCGCGCCGAGGACTTGCAGCAAATGCGCCATTCCCTCGGATTGGACGTGCCCATCATCACGCAATACCGGCATTATCTCGCGGGCGTCCTTCGCGGCGATCTCGGCGAATCGTTTCGTTTCCAGGAACCGGTCACGCGCGTAGTGCTCTCGCACTACCCCGCGACGCTCGAGCTTGCAATCGTAGCGCTGCTCGTCTGCCTCGCCATCGGCATTCCCGCCGGATTGCTCGCCGCCGAGAAGCGTGCTACCTCGACCGACCGAGCTGTCGGCCTCTTCACGCTGCTCGGCCTTTCGGTCCCGAGTTTTGCGCTGGGGCCCGTGTTGATTCTCGTATTTTCCGTGATTCTTGGATGGTTGCCCGTCTCTGGACGAGGCGGCCCGTCTCATCTGGTTTTGCCCGCGATTACTCTCGGCGCGGCGCTCGCCGCCATCCTCACGCGCATGGTCCGAATTTCTGTCATCGAGGAGCTTTCGAGCGACTACGTTCGCACCGCGCGCGCCAAAGGACTCTCGCCATGCGCGGTTCTTTTCCGCCACGCTTTTCGCAACGCGCTCATCCCGATCCTGACCATCCTTGGCTTGCAATTCGGCACGTTGCTCGCCGGCACAATCGTTACCGAGACAATTTTCTCCTGGCCCGGCGTCGGCCGCCTGACTGTCCAGGCCATCGGCGCGCGCGACTATCCGCTCCTACAGGGCTGCATCATTCTCATCGCCGTCTCCTACGTCTTCGTGAATCTGCTCACCGACGCCGTGTACGCGCTCGTTGATCCGCGGGTGCGCCTCCAATGAGCGGCCTGCGCGAATTCCTGCGCCGAAGCGCCACCGGGCGCGTAGGCTTTGCGATTGTGCTGGCCCTCGTAATTCTCGCGATCGCCGCGCCGTGGATCGCGCCCGCGAATCCTGCCGTGCAGAATCTCCCAGCACGGCTGGCGGGCCCAACTGCCGGGCACCCTATGGGCACAGACGAACTTGGCCGCGACATTCTTTCGCGCACTCTCTATGGCGCACGTGTTTCGCTTTTGGTTGGTATTTGCGTGGTTGTCGGCGCTGGGCTGGTGGGTCTCGCGATCGGCGCGCTCGCCGGCTATTGCGGAGGCTGGTTCGATAACCTCGTGAACATCGTGCTCATCAACGCGTTCTTGTCATTCCCCGGCATCCTTCTCGCCATCGCCTTCGCGTCGTTTCTCGGTCCGGGAATTGGCAAAGTGATTGTCGCGTTGATTGTGACCGGATGGGCCGGCTACGCGCGTCTAGCTCGCGCGCAAATTCTTCAAGCGAAAGAAATGGAATACGTGCTTGCGGCGCGTTCGCTCGGAGCTTCGCCCGCCCGCATTCTCCTCCGGCATCTGCTGCCCAATATTCTTCAGCCGGTGCTCGTGCAGGCGACCATCGGCATGGCCGGCGCGATCCTTGCCGAGTCAACCCTCAGTTTTCTGGGCGTCGGCGTCCTCGCGCCCATGGCGAGTTGGGGCGCGATGATCAACGATGCCCGCAGCCATCTCTTCGACGCGCCGCACATGGTGATTTTCCCGGCGCTCGCGATTATGGTCGCCGTCCTCGCCTTCAATCTCCTCGGCGACGCCCTCCGCGACTGGATGGACCCACGCATGCGCTCGTACCTCATCGTGACGTCTTTGGCTCGCTAGAAAATTAAATCAAGGTAGGGAACTGGATTGCGTGGAGTGAAGTGCAGTGTCTGCGTTTGGTTGTCTCTGCGCCCTCTGCGTGTCTTCGATAGGTTTGTTCTGAGTCTTTAGCTCAACTCCACAGTAACTTCCGCCCCGCGCCCCAGCGCCAGCGTTCGCGACGCGTTCGCCTTGTTGATGGAAATCTCCAGATATCCGCTCGATCCGATGAATCCAATAGCCTCGCCGTTCGCCCCGCTCGCGAATGTCGGGACGAGTTTCGTCACTGTCGCACTCCCTGCGCGAATCGTGAATTTCCCGTCCTCCGCCGCAAACGCCGGCACGTCTTCCGAGCGCAAATTCGTAATCAGGTTCCCGAACTGATCCACGCGCAGCACCACGCCCTTGATCGTGTTGCCCGACGTTTTCGGCTTGGGCATTGCAAACCGCGCGAAATCCGTGATCGGCTCGCCGAACGCCGACGACTGCCACGACTTCGTCAGCCACGCTGCCACCGGCGCAAAAATGTCGCGGCCGTGGAACGTCTTGCTCACCGGCTGGCGAAAATAGTGCTCCGAAATGATGTTCCAGACGCACAACGCCTCCGACTGGTCGTACACCGACGAAAGCACGCCATTATCGGGCGCCACAAAGTAGTGCGTGTCCCCCGCGACCAGCAACGGCCGGCGCGCCGTTCCCACGCCCGGGTCCACGACCACGAGGTGAACCGTTTTCGGCGGAAAATATTTGTACGCCTGCCCGATCGTCAGGGCTCCATCGAGCAGATCGTGCGGCAGCACGCTGTGCGTAATATCAATGATATTGACTTCGGGATTGATGCTGAGGATCACGCCCTTCATGACCCCGACCAGGTGGTCGTTTGTGCCGAAATCCGTCGTCAGCGTAATGATGGGCCGCGCCAAGTTTGGCTCCTGTATAAGTCAGGGCGCGTGCATGGGAAGCCGCGCCTCTCACTTCGACGCTAACGGACGCTTATGCGCCTGTCAAAGCCATCCGTCGCATCTGGCGCGATTGAGTAACGCATGGTTTGACCCGGTAGGCACTGGTCTCCTACATCCCGGTAGATTTCTGTGTAAACGTCACTTTTCCTCGATAAGGCTGATGGATCCCACTCCGCCATGGATCGTCAATTCAATGCTCGTTGGCGTCTTCCCGTACAACTCGTTTACGTACGAGCTTCCATCTCGCTGTAGGCCTCGTGCGTCCACGGAGCCGATTCCTCCGGTCGCATCCACGTGCACGCCCACGCCTTTTGGCAGGCGGACTGTCGCCTGCCCCACGCCGCCCTCAATCGTCCCATCCACGCTGGTTTTTCGTTCGCCGGTCAAATCGAGGTCGAGCTGGCCCGCGCCCATGTGAACGTCCAGATTCTTCACGTTCACGCTGTTGAGGCGCAGGTCGGTTTGCCCCGCGCCCATTTCCAGATGCAGATCGAGCGGCACATCGTTGGCCACGCGCATATTCCACTCGTTGTCCTCATTTCTAAACTGCGTGTGCCACTGATTCGAATCCTGTCCGATCCGCAGCTCACCGCGGCCTGCAGTCACGGAATAGTCCACTTTCGGTTTTCCCGCGTTGCGCGAATATCGAAAGTCCGCGTCCATCAGTCGGCTGGATCCCCCGGCCAATGTCAGCTGGCCAGCAGGCATGTTGAGGTCCATATCTACTGACGTTGCTCCCTGCAGCTCGACAGCTTGCGTGTCATGCGAATCCGACGCAAAAGCGTGTCCGTGCCAGCCCCATGGGTCGCGCCAGTCGCCGTCATTCCATCTCCCGCGGCCGTGCCACATCGCCAGGATGAAGAACACCAAGAGCACAATCCACGCGATCCCCATGCCCGAGATCACTGGGGTTACGGGCGTCGCGCCCGGCTCCATGTGTCGGCGGATGTAGTAGCTGTCCCATATTTTTCCCAGTCCGATCAGGATCAGGATGAGCGGCCAATAGCGAAAAAGCACCGGCCACGGCGTGAAGTCGGGATAGAGCCTCCACATCAACAACACTCCGCCGAGCGCGATCAAAATGATCGGGCCCACAAACGAATCGTGTCTGCGAGGCCTTGGTTGGTCCATTGCGCACCTCTCTGACATCAAGATACGCGCTTCGCAGTCAAAATGTTTCATCCTCCTTCACCCGGGACCCCCAATTTGGCGCGCGACCGCGAATGAGTTAGAATCCCCGCGAGTCCGATGCTCGACCACTCCAAAAATCAACTCCTCACCCGCGTGGGAGCTGGCACCCCGATGGGCGATCTCCTGCGGCGCTACTGGATGCCCATCGCAGCCGTCAGCGAGTTTGAATCCCAATCCATCAAGCCTGTGCGTCTCATGGGTGAAGACCTCACGCTGTACAAGGACATGAGCGGCACCTTCGGCCTCGTCGGCCGCCACTGCCCGCATCGTTGCGCGGACATGTCCTACGGATTCGTCGAGCAATGCGGCCTACGCTGCAACTATCACGGATGGCTGTTCGATAAGGACGGCAGTTGCCTCGAGCAACCCTACGAAGACGTCGCCCAGCCCGAAGCAAAGTTCCGCGAAAAAATCCGCATCGCGGCCTACCCGGTCGAAACACGAGGCGGCTTGATTTGGGCCTATCTAGGCCCTCAGCCCGCTCCGCTCGTGCCGAATTGGGAGCCGTTCACCTGGAAGAATGGATTCGTGCAGATCGTCTTCGCCGACGTTCCGTGCAACTGGCTCCAGTGCCAGGAAAATTCCGTGGATCCGCTTCATTTCGAGTGGATGCACATGAACTGGAGCGTGCGGCTGAAGGACAAGGGCGGCCCGTATTCGCCACGGCATCTCAAGCTCGCGTTCGAGGAATTCGATTACGGCATCGTCTACCGACGCATCCGCGAGGGCATGAGCGAAGAGGACCCGATGTGGAAGGTGGGCCGCGTGTGCCTCTGGCCCAATGCGCTATTTACCGGCGACCATTTCGAATGGCGCGTGCCGATTGACGACGAAAACACTTTGAGCGTGACCTGGTGCTTCAGCCGCGTTCCCAAGGGACGTGAGCCTTACGTGCAGGATCAAATCCCGGCGTGGCGCGGTCCCGTGCGCGACGCGGAAACAGGACGCTTGATCTCCAGCCACGTGATGAATCAGGATTTTGTCGCCTGGGTAGGGCAGGGAACGATTCCGGATCGCACCCATGAACACTTGGGGACAAGCGACGCGGGCATCATCATGATGCGCCAGCGCTTTCTGAAGGATATTGACGCCATTTCTCGCGGCGAGGATCCCAAAGCGACCATCCGCGATCCGGAAGTGAACCGTTGCATCAATCTTCCGATCGCCGAGCGCAAGAATCTTATCGAGGGCCTCACGCTCGAAGAATTGGCCAAACATCCGCTCGGCGGCGGCCAATTAAGCGATTACGTATTTCAATTCGGCCAGCCCCGGGAAGTCCGCGAGGCCTACGCCAAAGCCATGGGCATCGCCGAGTGATCACCGCCGTCGCCTTCGTATCGCCGGCATCCTGCCGGCTCATCGCTTTTGTAGGGGCGCAGCATACGGGGCCCCCAGGTCGACGGTTAGTCGAGCCTGGGGGATCAGACGTGCCCGGCACAAGACCTTGGCATCATCTTCACCATTTGCCGCCGCGTTGAGAGATTTCCCGACGTGACTTCCACCAAGCCCAAATCGCGCCCCAAGAAGAAACCGCCTTTCCTTCGTATCGCCACCGAAGAGGCCTACGCACCGCTGGAATTGCTCGAGCGATGGAAAGCTATGCTCGATCAGGGCACCAACCTCGACCCCGGCTTTGTGGGCCAGTGGGGATATTTTCTCGGCCCGAGCCCGCGCGCGCAGGCCATCGTCGCCCGCATCCAGGACCTTGGCGAGCAGCGAATTCACGACATGGATTCGACTGGCATCGCGCGCCAAATTCTTTCGCTCACGAATCCCGGCGTGCAGCTTTTCAATCCGGCAGAGGGCGCCGCGCTCGCGATATCGTTCAACGATCAATTGGCGGAGGCGATTCGAAAGCATCCCGATCGCTTCTCGGGCCTCGCGGCAATCGCGCCGCAAAATCCAGCAGCCGCCGCGAAGGAGCTTGAACGGGGCGTCCGAAAACTGGGCCTGAAGGGCGCGATAATCAACTCCAATACGCAGGGCGAATATCTCGACGACCCGAAATTCTGGGACATTTTCGCGGCGGCGGAATCTCTGAATGTTCTGATTTATCTGCACCCAAGCACGCCATCCGCGCGAATGTACGCTCCGTTTGCGGAATGGGGCCTCGAAGGCGCGATTTACGGCTTCGCCATCGAAACCAGCCTGCATCTCCTGCGAATTATTCTCAGCGGTGTCTTCGACCGCTTCCCGAAACTGCGAATGGTCGTAGGCCATCTCGGCGAAGGCCTTCCATACTGGTTCTTCCGGCTCGATTTCTTCCACCGCGCGAATGTAGCCTCTGCACGCTATCCGAATGTCAAAGCCCTGAAGAAAAAACCGAGCGACTACCTCCGTGAAAATGTCTGGGTCACCACAAGCGGCATGGCTTGGGAGCCGCCGATCCTCTATTGTCAGAAAGTGTTGGGAGTGGATCGCGTCCTCTACGCCATGGACTACCCCTACCAATTCGTCCCCGAAGAAGTGAAAGTCACCGACAATCTCCCAATCAGCGCCGCCGACAAAAAAAAGCTCTACCAATCCAACGCCGAAAAAGTCTTCGACCTTTTCTCCTGACCATCGCCTCCAGTGTTTCTTCGTAGGGGCACAGCAAACGGGGCCCCCGGCTCGACGGTTAGTCGAGCCTGGGGGATCAGGGGCGCCCGGCACAAATCCTTGGCACCGCCGTGCCATTTGCTTCCGATCGCATAGCGAGGGGTTTCGTAGGGGCGCAGCATGCTGCGCCCGGCGCGAAACCTTGGCGCAGCGTTGACCATCCCCCTCAGCCCATGTGGAGTGCGGCGGCTTGCCGCCGCTGTTTGCCGTCCCGGCTGGCCGGGATGTGCTGCAACACCGAGCTAGCTCCGTGTCTCATCCTCGCCGCAAACCTCATTTCTTCAACCCGGCTTTCCAGTTCAGCACGACCGTGAAAGGTTCGGCGTCCTGCGTCTCGGGCACCAGGAACAGGAAGCGCTTGCCATCCGGAGAGGGACTCCACGAGGTGCTCTTCGGTGTCTGAAAAAGGAATGTAGGAGAGCCCGCCTGAAACACGGCGCCCGAAGTCGTCACCTTCACCGCCATCAACTTTCCGCTGAGGTCGATGTAGTACAGTTGCCTCCCGTCCTGACGCCACATGGGGAAGGTTCCACCACCGTTCGAAATCAGAGTTTTGTCGCCGGCGTCCGAGTCGGTCTGTCCCGACGCTCCGGGCGAGAAGGGGCGCACGTAAATCTCATCGCGGCCTGACTCATCCGACCCATAAGCAACCCAATGACCGTCGGGAGAAAAATGGCCGTCAAATTCGTCGAATGGAGTCCGCAGAAACGGCACGGGCTTCTGGTGACCTTCCAGCGGAAGCACCCACAAATCCCACTTCGTTTGTCTTCCCTGGGCTACGTAGAGCACGTAACGTCCGTCGGGCGACCAGCTCGTGGGAAATTTATCTTCATCGGATTTCAGCCGAATCTCTTCGTCGTTCGCACCGTTAGCCGGTTTCTCGTAAATGTCCGTCAACTGCCCAGCCTGCATGGAACCGAAGATGATACTGCGCCCGTCGGGCGCCCAAACTGCGCTCCTATTCTCGGCGGCGGGCGCAATTGCGAAGCGCGTACTCGTCCCTCGCGACAAGTCGAGCAACCATAGCCCAACATGCTGCTCCGGCAGGGTGTATCGCCAGACCACCGCTCGCGTTCCGTCGGGCGAAAGTGTCAGGCCGGAATAGGGGCCCGGTTCCCCCACCGAGCCCAAAACCTTGCCCTGCGCGTCCAACCACGTGGGCTGGCTCTCCACGCTTCCGGAGGGCAGGTATACCAGCGTGCCGTTTGCCGAAACGGAGAAGAGGCCGGCATCGTAATACGCTCCCACTTGCCCCTCCGCTATTTGAACCGGTTCACCCGAGACAGTCATGTGGCGCGCATCAAACGGCTGGGCCATCAGTGTTCCGTCGCGCAGGAACAGCAACTGCCCGGAATCGAGGTCGGAAGATGGCGCGTAGGCCGCGCCATAACCAGTCTCTACCAGCCTCCTCGAATCCTGCTCCTCGGGTTTTGCGTTCAATGAACCAACCGACGTGAACCCGTTGGTGCCCGTATCTCGCGCGTAAAGGAAATGCGTTCCATCCGGAAGAAACCGCGGCTCGGTATGCGCCACGTCGCCGTGAGCGGTATCCAATACGGTCAGCGGCGTCGCTCCGCCGCCCGACGCGGAAACTCGCATCAGCGGTCCTCCGAACAGCCCGAAAATCATCACGCCTTTATCGCTCCAGGAACCGCCCACCGGCGTGCCGTTCAGCGCGCAAACCGTCTCCGCCGGCCCGCCCGAAATAGCGATCTTCTCCAGTCTGCCGCCGGAATCAAACGCGATGAACCGGCTATCCGGAGACCAAAACAACACGGATCCTACGGCTTCCGTTCCCGGCAGAGGCCGGATATCCAGCGAATTCAAAGCCCGAATCCATATGCGCGGAATGCCGTCGCTGCTCGTTGCAGCAAAAGCCAGTTGCCGCCCATCCGGGGATAGCGCGAATAATCCGGTCAATCGCAACGGGGGCTTCGTCGGCAGCGGAATCTGGAGCCGAACCGCCTCCGCCGGAACAGTCGTGCGCAATTGAGCTTCGTGCACCCAGGTGAAAACCAGAAGCGCCGCCGCAGTCGCTCCGAATAGCGCCCAGGGAATACTGCGGCGCCAGAGTGGCGCGGGAATCTGAAGCGCAGTCGTAGATTCCGCCGCGCCGGAGAGCACCTCGTCGAGCGCGATCCGCGCGTCTCCGATCGCCTGCAAACGTTGCCGCGCGTCCTTTTGCAGGCAGCGCCGCAAAAGCGTTCGTACCAGTTGTGGTGTCGCAGTCGGCAGCAGCGACCAATCCGGCTCCGCTCGAATCACTGACGCCAGCATATCGGTCGTCGAATCGCCACGGAATGCCATCTCTCCCGTCAACATTTCGTACAGCACGCAGCCGAAGGCCCAGATGTCCGCCCGCCGGTCCACCGCTTTGGCCTTCGCCTGCTCTGGCGACATGTACGCCGCAGTCCCCAGCAATACTCCAGCGCGCGTCACCATGTCACTCAACGTCGGTGAATTCGCGATATCGGTGAACGCCGTGCCTTCTTCGAGAAGTTTCTCCATGCGCTGTAAAAGATCACCGACATGCATGTTGTCGGGAGACGCCGCATGAGGCTCGATGGCTTTCGCCAGACCGAAATCGAGAACCTTTACCGCGTCGTCGCTGGTCACTTTTACGTTCGCGGGCTTCAGATCGCGATGGACAATTCCGCGCTCGTGCGCGTATTCCAGCGCTTCGCAAATCTGCTTGGCAATACGCAGCGCCTCATCAATCGGAATCGGCCCGGAGCGGATACGATCGCCGAGAGTCGGTCCTTCCACCAGCTCCATGACGAGCGCATGCGTGGCGCCGGAATCTTCCAGGCCGTAGATCGAGGCAATGTTCGGGTGATTGAGCGACGCAAGGACTTTCGCTTCGCGCTGGAATCGCGCCATGCGCTCGGCGTCGCGCGCGAACGCCTCGGGCAGGACTTTCAGCGCGACGTCGCGCCCAAGCTTTGCATCCCTCGCGCGATACACCTCGCCCATCCCGCCCGCGCCAATCGGGGCGCGGATTTCGTAGGGGCCCAGGCGGGATCCGGTCGCAAGCGCCATACAGTGCGCGTTATTCTATACGAGACTGTTGAAAAGACTGTTATTCAAAGTCCACACAAGCTCGCGCTTGCATTCTCTTGACATCCTGCTAGCCTAATTGCGGCCCGAAGTTCGGCCGCGTCGCATATGGCGATTGATTGGGTTACGGGCAGCGCAGGGTGGCGCCGGAGATGGTTTGCTCCGGTGGACGCGGCACCTCGCGTGCAAAAGAAGTGTCACACCATGCAAAGTAATTCTAGGCTTAAGTCGTTGAAAACAAAGGATCGGCACACTCACAAAGTGTCACACTTTTTAGAGGGTCGCTGCCAGGCAACTTCCGAAGGGAATGGTCATGCGCGTCTATCTTGATTATAACGCGACCACGCCGGTGGACCCCGCCGTCCTCGACGCCATGCTCCCGTTTCTCGCGGACAACTTTGGCAATGCAGGATCCGTTCATTCCGCCGGGCAGCGCGCCCGCGCCGCTGTGGACGCTGCGCGCGAATCCGTCGCCTCGCTGATCGGCGCGAAGATGAACGAAATCGTGTTCACCAGCGGCGGCACGGAAGCCGACAATCTCGCAATCTTCGGCACCGTCGCGGCCTCGACCAAGCCGCGCAAGCACGTCATCACCACTGCAATCGAACACCACGCGATCCTGCACAGCTGTGAAGAACTCGCGCGGCAGGGCGTTGAGATGACCGTCGTTCCCGTCGGCGCCGGCCGCAATTCGCAGGGGATCGTTGATCCTGAGGAAATTCGCCGTGCGCTGCGCCCCGAAACCGTCCTGATCACCGTGATGCACGCGAACAACGAGCTGGGCACGATCCAGCCCATCGAAGAAATCGCGCGGTTCGCCGCGGAAGCGGGAGTTTACTTCCACTGCGATGCGGTGCAGTCAGCGGGCAAAGTTTCGCTCGACGTCAATAAACTCGGCGTTGATCTGCTCTCCATCTCCGCGCACAAATTCTGCGGCCCCAAAGGCGTCGGCGCGCTTTACGTCCGCACGGGCAGACAAATCGCGCCGCGGTCTTACGGCGGCCACGCGGAACGCGACCGGCGCGCCGGCACCGAGAATGTTCCCGGCATCGTCGGCCTGGGCAAAGCTGCAGAACTCGCACGGCAATTGCTCCCGGAAGATAGCGTTCGGCTTGCCGGACTTCGCGACCGCTTGGAAAATTCGCTCGTCGAGCGAATTCCAAACATTCTGATCAATGGCGACCGCGCTCGCCGCGTCCCGAATACATCGAATCTTTCGTTTCTCGGCGCGGGCGGCGAGGCGTTACTGATATCTCTCGATCTGCAGGGAATTGCATGCTCCACCGGTGCCGCGTGCTCCTCTGGTTCGACCGAGCCTTCTCACGTCTTGCTCGCCGCCGGGCTGTCGCACGACGACGCGCGCTCAAGCCTTCGTTTCAGCCTCGGCCGTCCAACCACCGCAGCTGAAATTGACCGCGCGATCGAAATAATTCCAAACGTTGTCGAGCGCATCCGCTCGCTTTCGCCGCGCGAGCAGGAAACTGCAGCCGCACTCCATGCCCGATGAGCGGACTGACGAGCGAAATCTCTCCGATGCCAACACTCGACCAACTCGAATCCACACGGGAAGCAGTCGCGTCGGCTCCGCATCCGGTGGCGGCGACCGCGAACACAGTCGCCGTAGCCATGTCGGGCGGCGTTGACAGTTCGACCGTCGCCGCAATTCTGCGCGAACGCAACCAACAGATCGTCGGCCTCACCATGCAGCTGTGGAATCAGCGCCGCCTGCCGGAGCTGCAGGGCGATGGCCCCAAGCAGCACCGCTGCTGCTCGCTCGACGATGTGTACGACGCGCGCCGCGTCGCCGAGCATCTCGGCATCCCGTTTTACGTGATCAATTTCGAGCGCGCCTTCGAGCAGACTGTGATTCGTCCCTTCGTCGAGGACTATCTCGCGGGACGCACGCCGATTCCTTGCACGCGCTGTAACAATGACGTCAAGTTCGAGCAGCTTCTGACCACCGCCCGCCAGATCGGCGCCGATCGAATCGCCACCGGCCACTACGCCCGCGTCCGCCACAATCAGGAAACGGGGCGCTACGAACTTTTGCGCGCCGTGGACGAGACCAAGGACCAGACCTATTTTCTTTTCGGCTTGACGCAGGAGCAGCTAGCCCGCGCTGATTTTCCACTTGGCGAGATGACCAAGCAGGAAGTGCGCGACATCGCCCGCCGCCTCGCGGTTCCTGTCGCGGAAAAACCTGAGAGCCAGGAGATTTGCTTCGTGCCTTCCGGCAGCTATGTGCGTTTCATCGAAAGCTATTTGCGGGAGCAGGGAACTGATCCGAATAGTGAGAGCGCCGCACTAAAACTGGGCGAGCCCGGCGCAATCGTCGGAACCTCAGGCGAAGTCCTCGGCCAGCACAATGGTTTACATAATTACACGGTCGGTCAGCGGCGCGGCCTCGGTTTGTCCGAGGGGCATCCGATGTACGTGGTTGCGCTCGACCGCGCGAGCAATCGCCTCGTGGTCGGCGAAGATCGCGACCTGCGGAGCTCGGTGTGCGAGGTTCGCAACGTCAATTGGATTTCGTTCGCGGCACCCAACGCTCCCGTCCGGGCGCACGTGCGAATTCGCAATCATCACGAACCCGCCGAAGCGGAAATCATGCCGCTCACCGATACCACCGCGCGCGTTTCCTTCCGCGAACCCCAGCGCGCCATCACGCCGGGACAGGCCGCCGTGTTTTATTCGGGCGAGCAAGTTCTAGGCGGCGGCTGGATTGCGTCCACCTGAGGTTGCACGATGAAGATGCGCATGGACCCCAAGCGCAATTCCGCCAGTCACGTGGACGCCTACATTCGCGCGAAAAATCCTAAACTTCAACCCGTCGCTACGGGATTGCGTGCACTGGTCAAAACTATCGCGCCTCAATTGAAGGAAGGGGTAAATCCGTGGGGCCTGCCGATGTTCGATGCCGGCGGACCGTTCGGATACTTTATGATCGGCAAAAGCCACGTGACGTTCGGTCTGTACTCCGGGACATCACTTGACGATCCCGAGGAACTTCTCGAAGGAACCGGCAAGAATCTGCGTCACGTGAAATTGCGAAGTGTGGAAGACTTGAAGCGCGCTGGATTGCGGAAGCTGGTGAAGTCCGCGATTCGCTTCAATCGCGAAAATCCGCCGGAATAAAATCGAAGATAGAAATAATATGCAGTTTGCGAATCAGATGAAGAGTTCTTCGTCCTGCGTGGCGGAATCCGATTCGGGCCGGCGGCCGCTGCGAATGAATTCAAGTCCTGCCTTGATCCCCTTGAGCACAGCCGAGGCTTGATGCACCGGCTTCCAAACCTTCGAGCGGAAAGTCGTGCCGGTTTCTTCGATCACTTCGAGCGCCCCGGTAAGAATGTGATCCGCGCGAACCACCTGGATCCGCAAGCGTTCGATCATGTCGGTGAAAACCCGGTCCACCTTCTGGGCCTGACTGCGAGCGACCCGCGCGATTTCGGCGCCGTCGCCCATGATGCTGGCGATGCGCTCCTCGGAGTCTTCCAAAATGCGGTTCGTGCGGGTGAGGATCGGGTCCATTTTCGCCTGCAGCTGCAGCGCGATGCGCGTGAACGTCCCAATCGCGGTGCGAAGCTGGACGAACATCGCCAGCAGAATCGCCATCTGAATTACGATGGCGACGGTAGCGACGGCGATGAACAGTTCAAGCCATCCCGACATGGAGAGGCTCCCAGTGCGTTACGAGATTTTGGCTTCGCGCTTGTAGGTCTCTTTGCCGGCGTCCACCGCGGTGGAAATGGCGTCCTTCTGCCGAGCCATGATTTCCTTGCTGCGTTCGATCAGGTCTTCGGCGCGTTCGCGCAGTTCGCGAGCCTTTTTCTGCGCGTAGTCGCGGCCTTCTTCGGCCTTCGAGGACAAATATTCGCGCGTTTCTTCACCGGATTTCGGCGCAAAAAGAATTCCGACCAGCGCCCCAATTCCCAATCCGACGAGAAAGAAACTTACTTTCGAGCCCACATTGTTATCGCTCATATCGCACCTCCAAACTGCAGAGTAGCATAGCCTTCCCAGTACGGGCAAGCCGGAGCGAAATCGAGCTGTCCAAATTCTTGATTTTGCCGCGCGGAATTTTACGAATACCCGATGGAAATGAGGTGAGCGATATTGCACATCTTTGCGCGCTCGATGGGAACATTGTCAAATCACGAAGGCAGGTGTACAGTCGCCGTCGGTTGGGGGCTCCAAGAGGAATTCCCAGCTTCACGGGGAATCAAGGAGGAGAGATATGGGATTTCTTGCATGGATTGTTGTCGGGTTAATCGCAGGATGGCTCGCGGGCCAGGTTATGAAGGGCGGCGGCTACGGGGTGCTCGTAGATATTATTCTCGGCATCCTCGGCGGCCTTTTGGGAGGCTGGCTCTTCGGGATGATGGGAATCTGGCCGGGCGGCGGGATGATCGGCTCAATCATCGTGGCGTTCGTCGGCGCAGTGATCCTGGTAGCGATTACCCGCGTATTGAAAAGGGCCTGAAACAGAATTCTGAGTAACAACGGATCGCGCTGTGGTGGGTGTTGTTTGCCCTGGCAGCGCGATTTGTTTTTCAACTTCGATTTCCTGCTCCTAATTTTGATCTTCGGATTCTGGCAACGAGGGACGACAGCAAAGTAAAGAAGAGCAGGTTTACCGGCACCGCGATTGCGTACACACTCCAAAGCGGCCAATGCAATCCCAAATGGCCGAACGTGGAAAACGGGAACGAGACTAGAGTTCCCGGCAGCAATAGCAGCAACGAAAGTCCCCACCAAATCGGGTCACCCGCGGAGTACAGACCCTGAAACGCTGCCAGCAGACCCGCGAGCTGCACCACGCAGAAGATCCACCAGTACCTGGCTTTCATGGCGCTACCTCGATGGCGCGTCCGTTTCCACCGATTCTCGCAGTTTCGCTACGGCGCTACCCCAAGAGTACCCCGCAATCGCGGCGGGATCGCAAAACTTCATTCTGCGCAGATGATCAGAAGGACTCACACCGAACCTTCACGCAACGCGTCAAAAACCCGCTGGGCTTGATGGCGCGGTAGCTCGGCGGTGAGTTCCTCGACACTTAATTGGCGCAGGCGCGTCACGCTGCCAAATCGCCGCAGCAGCTTTTGCGCTGTCCGATCGCCGACACCGGGAATTTCCGTCAACGAAGTGCGGATGCGGCGGCTCGATCGCCGCTGCCTGTGGAAGGTAACCGCGAAGCGGTGAGTTTCATCGCGAATCTGCTGAATTAAGTGCAAGACAGGCGAGTGATGATCGAGCGCGATGGGTTCGTTCTCGCGGCCGAGCACGTAAAGAATCTCTTCCTTCTTTGCGATGCTAGCCATCGGCTGGTTGATGATCTGCAAGTCATCGAGCGCCTGCGCTGCAGCGTGCAATTGGCCGATCCCGCCGTCAATCAGGATCAGGCTCGGCAGCGGTTTTTGTTCACTCTGCAGGCGACGATAGCGCCGCTCGACCGCCTCGCGCATGCTGGCGAAATCGTCGCGCAGCAGGCCATCGGTCTTGTCGGGTCCGGGCGACATGTCGGAACCGCGGATTATGAACTTCCGATAATCGGCCTTCTTCATCTTGCCGTCTTCCCACACGACCATGGAAGCGACGGTGTCCGATCCCTGAATGTGCGATATATCGAAGCTCTCGATGCGCTTGGGCGGTTCGGGCAGTCCCAGCGCGGACTGCAACGCCTCGGCGATCGCTCTGGAGCTTGGCTTCAGCACGCGGAAACGCTGCACGAATGAGTGCTTGGCGTTCTTTTCGACGAGTTCGAGGAACGCGTGTTTTTGGCCGCGTTGAGGATTGAGGATTTCGACCCGGTGCCCGGCCGATTCGGTCAGCACATCCTCCAGCAGCGCGCGATCCTCGAAATCAATCGGCGTATGGATGAAGCGGGGCAGATAACTCGCTTCGAGATACAGCTGCTTGAGCAGCGACGGCAGGAATTCCGTGGGGTCAAATTCCTCGAGATCTTCCCAATAGAAATCGCGGCGATCCACGACGCGCCCGCCGCGAAGATGAAACAGATTCACGGCCACCTGTGGAGGCTCGGCGTACCATGCGAGAACGTCAGTATCGTCGCCTTCCGCCGCTGCGATTTTCTGGCGCTCTTCCATTTCGGCGAGCGTGCGCAGCAGGTCGCGGTATCCGCCGGCTTCCTCGTAGCGCTGCTCTTCGGAGGCGCGCTCCATGCGTTCCTTCAAGCTGCGCGAAAGATCGTTGCGTCTCCCTTCGAGAAACAGGCGCACGTCGCGGGCAGCTTCGGAGTAGCGCTCGTCGGTAACAAGGTCGGCGCAGGGACCGAGGCAGCGGTGAATGTAATACTGCAGGCAGGGCCGGGGATGGCTGCGGCCCAGATCAACGGTGCAGGATGGCACCAAGAAATGTTTGTGGATCAGATGGACGAGCCGGTAAGCGAGGCTGGCAGGGAAGTACGGTCCGAAATAAGTTGAGCCGTCTTTATTCAGACGGCGCGTCACGTAAACGCGCGGATATTTTTCAAAAGCAGTGTAGCGGATGTAGGGATAGGTCTTGTCGTCGCGCAGCAGGATGTTGAACTTCGGCATGTGCCGCTTGATGAGATTGTTTTCAAGCGCGAGCGCCTCCTTCTCGTTGTCCACGACGATATATTCGAGGTCCGCAATCTCGCGAACGAGCGAGCCCGTCTTTGCGTCCTGCCAGCGCGATTCCAGGAAGTAGGATTTGACGCGGCTGCGAAGCGAGCGTGCCTTCCCGACGTAGAGGATTTTGCCGCCCGCATCCTGAAACAGGTACACACCGGGCTGCGGGGGAAGTTGGTCGACTTTTTCGCGGAGTTCCATTTGCCGCGCGTTACAATTGGAGAGCGCTTGTGTCGCCCCGGAAACAAAGCCGGGGCGAGACAACTTTCATGATAGCAAACGCAATCTAAGCTGAACGAGAAACCATATGCGTGCAGCACTCACTCAACTCGTGCTTGTCGTTCTTCTGCTGGCTCTATCTACAACCGCCCAGCAGGGCGACCAGAAGCCCAACCCTCCTCCGTCTGGCGCCCCGACCGGAGAATCTTCGTCCAAACCGCAGCCCCTGCCGCCGACGATGCCCGACACGGGAACCTACGATCCGGTCTCCGCCGAAGACGACATCGAGGTGGGTGCGTTCTACATGCACAAAGGTGATATTGACGCCGCAATTTCGCGGTACAAGGATGCGATTCGACTACGATCGAATTTTGCAAAGCCGCGTCTACTGTTAGCGGAGGCGTACGAGAAGAAGCATGACAAAACGAGTGCGCTGAAATATTACAAGGAATATCTAGAGGTATTCCCGAAGGCGCCGGACGCGAAGAAAGTTCAGAGCAGAATTGACAAGCTATCGAGCGAATAGTCGCAGAGCGGGCGGCTGAACCCTGCTACTTGCCTTGCAACACCCAATCGGAAGTGGTTTCGTCGAACTGGAAGCCGTAACGGTTCCACGCCGAGCCGGTAGACTCCTTACGCACGACATGCGCTCGTCCCGCGTGGCGTTCGACGCCGCCTGAGGTTAGAAATACATGCACGACCGCGCCCTTCAGCAGGCTCGCGGCGCAATTGCAGAGAAATCCCCCAGCGCTTACGTTCTCTGTGGTTGTGGATTCGTCAAATTCCTTGCCGCCTGCGTCGGTGCCGCGCAGCTTCATGATGACCCGCATCTGCACGCGCTTGTGAGCGCGGCGCTCGGGCTGCTTGTCTTTTAGCTCGTTGGCCAGCGCATCTTTCAGAGCCGCGAAATCCACGGGTTTGTGAAAATATCCCTTGGCGCCGAGACTTTCGCAGTGCTCTTTGTATTTCGTGCCGGCCTCGCCAGTGATGACGAAAATGGGAATTCGCGACGTATAGCTCAGCGTGTGGAAACTCTGGCAAAGCTCGAAACCCGAGAATCCCGGCATCATCAGGTCCAGCAGAATCGCGTCGGGTTTGTGTTCGAGGGCAAGACCCAGAGCCTGCTCGGGATTGCCCGTCTCCACGATTTGATAGGCCGCCGAAAGCCGCATACGGAGCAGCCCGCGTACTGCTTCGTCATCATCCACAATGAGAATTTTCGGCATTTTGTTTTGAGCTCCGGTATCCCTGGGCCTGAGATGGTTCGCCGTTCCGCACCACTCCTAGGTGGTTTCAGCTACTACGTGACGATCCAGCGCCTCACGAATTTTTCGCGTGAGAAGTTCACGCGTAAACGGCTTCAATAAAAATACGCTTCCCGGGTCAACGGGCCCTTGCGAGCCGACGGCCTGCCCTGTGTATCCGGACATATAAGCCAATCGCACGTCAGGGCGTCGCCGCACCAATTCCTGCGCCAGTGCTCGTCCACCCATTCCAGGCATCACCATGTCCGTAAGCAGGAGATCAATGGAGCCCTTGTAGGCGTCGCTCACTTGCAGTGCTTCGATGCCGTCTTTTGCCTCGAGCACTTTGTAGCCGCACAATTCGAGAGTGTTGCGGGTGAGAGTCCGCAGTGATGTTTCGTCCTCCGCCAGAAGAATCGTTTCGTTCCCGGTGAACGATGTAGCCGCTCCGACAGGCGCTTCCACTTTGATGGCTTCGTCCACGCGCGGCAGATAAATCTTGAACGTGGTGCCCGCGCCCGGGGAGCTATAAATGTCAATGTAGCCGCCGCTCTGCTTCACGACGCCGTACACGGTCGAGAGGCCCAGGCCGGTTCCTTTTCCTTTTTCCTTTGTTGTGAAGAACGGCTCGAAGGCGCGAGCCTTTGTTTCAGCGTCCATTCCGATTCCGCTGTCCGTGACCGTGAGGCAAACGTACGGTCCCGCCTGCACCGGGTAGGGATAGCGGCGAATGAAGGCCTCGTCCATCACCATATTCCGGGTGTCAATCACAAGCTTGCCGCCCTGCGGCATGGCGTCGCGCGCGTTCACGACCAGATTCATCACGACCTGCTCGAGCTGGCCTTGATCGGCCTTCAGGCGACCGAGATCGGGACCCAGAACGGTCGAAAGCTCGACGTCTTCGCCGATCAGCCTGCGCAACATTTTTTCCATGTCGGAAACGACGCCGTTTAGGTCGAGGACCTTGGGATCGAGAACCTGCTGGCGGCTGAACGCCAGCAGTTGGCGCGTGAGCGAAGCCGCCCGCTTGCCGGCTTTCAGGATTTCATCCACGCTGCTGCGAAGCGTGTTTGCCGGGTCGAGACTTTCCTGCAGGAACTCCGCGTAGCCGATAATTACGCCTAGCAGATTATTGAAATCGTGAGCGACCCCGCCAGAGAGACGGCCCACGGCTTCCATTTTCTGCGCCTGACGGAATTTTTCCTCGAGCTGTCTGCGCTCGCTGACGTCACGATTCACGATGACGATTTTTTCCACGTGCTTTTGCGCGTTCAAAATCGCGCTGGCGCCGGATTCGATCACGTGCCAGCTTCCATCCTTGTGGCGCATACGGTATTGGACCGTGCGGCCTTCGCTGCCGGAGGTCGCTTCCTTGGCCGCCTGTTCCGCCAGCTGACGGTCATCGGGATGAACCTGCTCAAAAAACGAGGTGCTTTCCAGTTCCTCATTGCTGTAGCCGAGAATTCGCGCATAGGCCGGGCTGTTGTAGAGTCTGCGCCCGCTCGGGTCCACGACCGCGATCATGTCGGCGGCGTTTTCGCTGATCAGGCGAAAGAGCTCTTCGCGTTCCACAAGCTGATGGCGAATCCGATAGATCTGAATTTGCTGATAGATCGTATAGACATCAAAGATCAAGACGAGGCCGACCAAGCCTCGAATGGCGACGCTCAAGTGGAGTTCGTCGAAATCCCCCGCGTACTCGCGCAGCATCGGAAAGCTGAAGGAAATTATGCCGAGAGTGAGTAGTAGCGTGACGAGGATAGCTGAGGACCAAAGCAGCCATTCGCGTCGCTCGATGCGCCGCATGCCAACTTGTATGCTACCCGACGAATGTAGTTTCATGGTGGTTCATCACCAGTATGGCCAGCGACGGACACACTCTTAATCGGCAGAATTGCTGCTTACTATGCCGCGCAGAATGGCGATTGGAGATGTTTGCTAGCGTAACTGGCTGTTGGTAAGGCGGTTAGCGTCTTCTGGGGGCTGGAAACCGAGCCAGGAACCGTGTGGCGCGTGCGTAATGCGTAAACGCTTTTTCTTCACTGCGGAACTGGGAGGAGTGCGATTCTCGCCTGCAACGGACGAATCGGATGGGGTGCTTCAGGTGCAGCATTTCGTGATAGAGGACGTACGCCACAACATACTCGGGCACGTCTTCATGGTCGAGCTGACGGTTCAACACGATCTGATTCAGCGCCGGATCAAAACACCCCAATTGGGTACGCCAAACACGCGTGCTCCATCCCAAACGCGGCCGTGACAGGGAACTTTGAAAATACGCGCCGTTCAATCGCTCGAACATCGGCTCGAGGTCGTGGTGCGCGCCGGCTGGGCGGTGCTCCATCTTGCGCGCCCGGCGCTGGCGCATTAGCAGCAGGCGGCGGCGCGTGGATCGCGCGTAGGAAAATTGGCGGTACATTTCGACGAGTTCGGCCGGGGGGCGTCGCCGGTACAAGCGCCCAAGCAGAATTGCGGCTGCAGCCTCCACCACAGTGCGTGGAGCGTAGCCGAGGACATCGGAGAGGCGGACGTGGGCGGTGTCCTCGCGCAGGCGGATCGTGTGAGTCAGGTCTGCGTAGGGATGATATTCGACCACGAAATGAGGCGGCCGGCCTTCGCATCCCAGGCGCGTGTAGATCCGCTGGAAAAGCTGCTCTCCGCCCGGCACCGCTCGCCGCCGCTTTTGAGCGCCTGCGGGCGATCGCCTCACTGCTGTCTCCGTACCGGGGGAGCCTGCGATTCCTTCAGAGCATCTTCCACATCGGATAGCGCGTCCTTCGTGCCCTCAATCGCGTCTTCCAGCGTGTCGCGGTATGTATCCAGCTCGGGTCCGTCCCTGTCGTATTTCTGGAGGGTCGCGAGAAATGCCGTGTTCTTAGTTTTCATCAATTTCAAGGCTTCCCGGATATCCAAGTGTTTTTCCTGCGCGAGGGCGATCTGGTCGGCCGCATCGTCCACGCAGCCTGCGTAGCCGTTCAGCAGACCGTTGAGAATATCGCTTCTGCGCCGCTCCTGCGCCTTACGGCCGAGTTCGTATTCGAATTTGGTCAGCCGGTCTTCCGCGAAAGCGACGTACAGCTTGATTTTCTCTGGCGGGAAGCGGGCGTCGCGTATTTTGTCGGCTTCCTCGTCGCTCAAGTAATCCATTTTTTGCGCGGGGCGGTTGGGTGCGCGTGCCGGGATCGGTTTCGCCAGCAGCGCCGCGATCAACGTTGCGCCGACGACAACTGCGATTCGGTGCTGCATCGAAGCTCCTAAACAACGTCTCTAGCGCGATTCTACTTTACAACCCCCGGGCTCGGCGGCTTCTCGTGTGGGAAAAGAAGCTGGATCAGGCGAAGGTTGATTTCGCTGAGATCCGCGCGAATCGCAAGAAAGGGAGCCTGTTCGTCGCTCGTCATGTTCACGATCACGATGTCCACGCGGCGCAGCGAGTCGCGCAGCGAGAACTGCAGCTGCTTGAACCCGGAGGGATGTTTTTCGGCATCCACGCCCGTGGCGCTGAGCGCCTTGTCGCACGACTCAACCTCGTCGCGATAATGCTCGAGAACGTCGAGCGCCTCGGGAAGCTTTTCTTGCGTGACGTCTGAATCAATTTCGGCGAATTCCGCGTCGCCGAGTTGCGGCATCATCTTAGCCTTGTTGACCGGATTAGATTCCCGCAAAAAGTGCGCGCGCAGGTCGGCGATCTTGGCCTGCGCGACGGCGGTGCTCGCGCACAGCGCGGTGGCGACGACGAGCGCCGAAATACGAATCATCGCGGGCAACTCTACCTCTTCTTGTTCTCCAGCTCGCGGGTCAGCACGCGCACGCGCTCTGTGGATACAAAGTACATGTCACTATTCTGGTCCGTGTTCGACTGCAGGAACCTTTGATACGCATCGATCGCCTGGGCCATTTGCCCGAGATTATCGTAACAGACGGCGCGGACGTACCAGCTAGCGAGCGGAAGCTCCTCGCGTTTAGAAAGCGCGTCGAGAGCCGCGAGCGCCTGTGCATAGTTCTTGCCGCCGTATTCGGCGTCAACAAGATAGGCCAGCACGTCGTTCGCTTGCGGATTCATGTTGTATGCCGCAGCCAGCCAGTGCATGGCGTTAGGGTAGTCCTTGTTACGAAGATACGCCTCTCCCAGGCGCGCGGAAATATCGGCGTCGCGCGGCGCGAGAGCCGCGGCCTTCTGCAAGACCGCAACCGCTTCCGCGTAGCGCTTCTGCTTCCAATAGATGTCCGATCGGAGCTTCAGGGTGCCCAGGTCTTCCGGCCCGGCTTTCGCCGCGCGGTCGAGCTCCGCGAGCGCATCATCATTCTTGTCGAGATCGAAGAGCACGGAGGCGCGCTCGAGTCGCGCCTTCGAGTCATTTGGATGCGTCGCGAGATAAAGCCCGAGCTCGGATGCCCCTTCCTGAAGCCTTTTTGCGGCAATCAGTACTTCCGCGAGACCGAGGTGGGCCTGCCCGAGTTCAAGGTCCGAGGCATGGAGCGCGAGCGCTGACCGGTACTCGGCCTCTGCGTCGCTCGCGCGGCCCGCGCTCAGTAGTGCGTGGGCGAGGGAAATCCGAATCTTGAAATCCGCGTCGTCAAGCTTGCGCGCAGCTTGATATTGCTCGATCGCTTCCGGGAGTTTTCCGGATCTTTCGAGAGCCGTGCCGAGTAGCCACTTCGTTCGCGCGTCTTGCGGAGCCAGGTCGGCAGCTTTCTCAAGAATTCCGACTGCTGCGGCTGGATCAGTACTCAGCGTCGTCAATCCCAGATTCAGGTACGCAGCAGCCATCTTAGGATCGAGGGCAATGGCATGCTCGTATTCAGATTTCGCGTCCGCGGGCTGATTCAGAGCGGAGTAAACGTATCCAAGGTCGTAGTGGACGATCGCGTCGTCCGGCTTCTTCGCTAGGTAATCTTGGTAATTCCGCGCGGCGCCGGCGTAATCCTGCTTGTCTAATGCGGCCTGCGCGGCGTTGAGAAGATCGTTCAGGGCTTGCGCGGCGGGATCAGGCACATGCCTTCGACCCGTGGCGGGGGACTGCGCGGACACTCCCTGGAATCCGCCGAGCAGGACGCACAGCGCGAGGCCGGGCAACGGACTCCAATGCGATCTCATGCCGAGGAGCGATTTTCTCCAGGTATCGTTGCTTTTGCCGACGATACGTGATTCTCGCCGTTCGCGCCGTTGCGGGGATTCAGCACGCGCGCGAGATATTTGCCCGTGTGCGACTGCGAATTGCGCGCGACCTGCTCGGGAGTTCCGGCGGCCACGATTTTGCCCCCAGCATCGCCGCCTTCAGGCCCCAGATCAATCATCCAGTCCGCCGACTTAATCACATCGAGGTTGTGTTCGATAATCAGCACGGAGGCTCCGCCCTCGATCAATTTCCGGAACGAAGTCAACAGCTTTTGAATATCGTCAAAGTGCAAGCCCGTGGTCGGCTCGTCGAAAATATACAGGATGCCGCTGTTGTCCTGTCGCGTAAGATGCGCGGCCAGTTTCAGGCGTTGCGCCTCGCCGCCGGAAAGCGTGGTGCCCGATTGGCCGAGACGCAGGTAGCCGAGGCCCACTTCGTCGAGCAGCCGCAACCGCGCGGTGACCTTGGGATACGGCGCAAAGAACGCGAGCGCCTCCCGCACGGTCAGCTGAAGCACATCGTGGATGTTCTTATCGCGGTGGCGAACTTCGAGCACGCTGCTCTTATATCGCGTGCCGCGGCACTCCTCGCAGATGAGCTCCACGTCGGCAAGAAAACGCATCTCTACCGTGACTGTCCCGTCGCCCTGGCAGGCTTCACATCGGCCGCCGGGTATGTTGAATGAGAAGTGTCCGGCGCCGAGACCTTTCTTCTTCGCTTCCGGAGTGGAGGCGAACAGATCGCGGATGGAATCAAACGCTTTCATGTACGTAGCCGGATTCGACCGCGGCGTTCGCCCGATGGGCGACTGGTCAACCATCTCGACTTCGAGGATTGGCGCGTCTCCCTCGATTCGATCGCAGTATTCGCGCCAGTTTGCGCCAGTGCGCTTGGCCGCAAGCGCCTTATAGATCACGTCATACACCAGCGTTGATTTGCCCGAGCCCGAAACGCCGGTGACGGCCACGAGCATTCCCAGCGGAATCGTGACGTCCACACTCTTCAGATTGTGGCTGTGCGCTCCTATGATTTTCAGGAATTTTCCCGATGGCTTGCGCCGCCGCTGCGGCACAGCGATCCGCAAATCTCCTCGCAGATATCGTCCGGTGAGCGATTGCGGGTCCGCGAGCAGTTCTTCGCGTGTTCCCGAGAACATGAGTTGGCCGCCATGCTCGCCCGCGCCCGGTCCAAGATCGAGAATGAGATCGGCGGCGAGAATTGTGTCGGGATCATGCTCGACGACCAGCAGTGTGTTTCCAAGATCGCGAAGCCCCTTCAAAATCTCAATCAGCCGTCCCGTATCGCGCGGGTGCAAACCGATCGAAGGCTCATCGAGCACGTAGAGCGCTCCGACGAGATGCGACCCCAGCGACGTGGCGAGCTGAATGCGTTGCGATTCACCGCCCGAGAGTGTCGAAGTCAGCCGGTCAAGCGTGAGATAGTCGAGGCCAACCTCATCGAGGAACCGCAAGCGCTGCTGAATTTCCTCCAACACTTTTTCGGCGATCTCGGTTTCGGCAGGGCTGAGCTGCAAGCCGGCGAGGAAAGGACGCGCCTCCTTCACCGTCATTTGGCAGACTTCGGTGATCGAGCGTCCTGCGATTCTTACCGCACGCGCTTCGGCCCGCAGACGGGTGCCTCGGCAATCCGGGCATGTGGCATAGCCGCGGTAGCGGCTCAGAAACACACGCACGTGCAGCTTGTATTTCTTGCGCTCGAGCCAGCCGAAAAATCCCTTCACGCCAGGAAAATCTTCCTTCTTGTCGCCGTCGAGAATCGCGTTGCGCTGCGCGGCCGTCAGCTCGCGGAACGGCACATCAAAGGGAATGCCCTTCGTACGCGCAAAACGGCGCATGTCCATGGCCAGCTGCTTGTATCGCGGCTTGGTCCACGGCTCGATAGCGCCCTCCGCCAGCGATTTACCCTTGTCCGGCACCACGCGGTCGAGATCGAAATCAATCGTGTTGCCGAATCCCTGGCAGCGCGGGCAGGCTCCATAGGGATTGTTGAACGAGAAAAGACGCGGTTCGGGCTCCTGATAAATCGCGCCACATTTCTTGCAGTCGAAGCGCTCGTTAAATATTAATCTCTCCGGCGCTTGATTCACGGCGGCGTCCGCTTCGTCAGGTACGAATTGAAGAATGGCCTCGCCACGGCCCTCCCGGTAGCAGATTTCGACCGAGTCCACCAGCCGCGAGCGAATGTCGGGCGAGAGCGCGAGCCGGTCAACGAGCACATAGGTAGGCTTCGCGAAATCCAGGTCGAGCAGGTCTTCCGGAGTCGAAAATTCGAATACGCGCCCCGCCTGGTAGAGCCGATTGAATCCGCGCTTGCGCAAGCTCGTAAGCGCGAGGCGAATGGCCTCCTGCGTTGGGCGTGCTGCCTTGCGCGGCCGAAGCGCGGAATCTTTTTGCGCGGTTCCGGGCGCCGGCTCGGGAGCAAACGACAATTCGTACAGCACGTAGAAACGCCGCCCCGCCGGGAGAGACATCACGCGCGCCGCGATTTCGTCCAGCGTGTCCTTGCGCACCTCTTCGCCGCAATTCAGGCAGAACGTATGCCCGGCGCGCGCGTAGAGTAGCCGCAGGTAGTCGTAAATTTCCGTCGCCGTCGCGACCGTGGAGCGCGGATTTCGAGTGGAATTCTTCTGCCGGATGGAAATAGCCGGTGCGATTCCCGTGATTTCGTCCACATCCGGTTTCTCAATGCGCTCGAGAAACTGCCGGGCGTACGCGGAAAGCGATTCGATATAGCGCCGCTGCCCCTCGGCATAGAGTGTGTCGAACGCCAGGCTCGATTTGCCCGAGCCGGAGACGCCGGTGACCACGGTGATGGCATTGTGCGGGATCGTGAAGTCTATATTCTTGAGATTGTGGACGCGCGCACCGCGGACGCGAATTTCCTCGGCGTCCGCCGCAGGCGCTTTGGGCGCCGCCGGTGGAGGGAGCTCATTCACGGCTCGCAGCTTCTCTATGCGTTGCGTTGGCATGTGCGTAAACCAAAAATTATACGCCTCACCGGCTCCGCAGACAAACTCGCCTATCCGGGCCATCAACCCAGGAGTTGGAGGATCCTTGGGTCAACCAAAGATGCGTAAAGCCTTCAAGGTGGAATGCAACAGGGAGTGGGTCAATCGCCGGCGGCGGTGGCTTTCGGGGCAAAGTATCCGGTCCGAGTGCGGACGGAGAGCTTGCCGCGTCCGTTCGGTGGGATCACTTTTACCTGCACGGGCCGGAAAGTTCCGTCGCGTGTCGTGTTCGCTGGGTAGTAGCCGAGCGTGTACTGGTTGCGGATTTCTTTCGCCACCTGCTCGCAAATCGGCGTCACCTGATTGAGGTTATCCGGAAAGTAGGCTTCTCCGCCGGTAGCTTCGGCTAATTGCGAGAGTACTTTCTTCGAGCGGCGCACCATCTTCTTGTCATGCTCGATATCGTCCTCGCTGTAGACGCCAATCGCATAGATCGTGGCGTTTGATTCCTCCGCCGTCTTAATCGTGTCCTCGAATGTCTTCTCGCTGGCGGTATCTTCGCCGTCAGTCACCAGGAGCAACACTCGCTTATCCTTGTGTCCCTTTTTCAGATGAGCGAGCGAACCAATCACGGCGTCGTAGAGCGCCGTGCTGCCGCGCGTGTCAATCCGCGCGAGCGCGTCATGCAGATTGTTTTGATCGCTGGTGAAGTCGCCGTCCGTATCGAGGTAATACTCGTCATTAAAATTGACGACGAACGCCTCGTCCTGCGGGTTGCTGGTGCGCACAAATGTCATCGCCGCGGCGTTCACCTGATCGCGCTTCTCGCGCATGCTTCCGCTATTGTCAATCACCAGGCCCATCGTCACGGGGATGTCGTCGCGCGAAAAGAATGAAAGCGTCTGCTCGATATTCTGCTCGAAGACTTTGAAATTGCCCTCCGGCAGGTTAGCGACAAACTCGCCTTTTTCGTCCGACACGGTCACATGCAGCACGACCAACTCCACGGCCGCTTTCAGCTTGTGATCTTCGGATGTCGCCTGCTGACCCGGCGGCACGTATCCGGGCGGAGGCGGGGGACTGGACGGCGCGATAATCGGCGGCGGATTCTGCGCGCGCACGCACGGGCAAATGAAGAGGATGCCCACGAAAAGAATTTGAAGGATGACGGAGGGAAGGGCGCTAGTGGCCCGGCGCGAAATATCCGCTCTTTGCGGAAACTTCGAGCGGCGGAAGACCCTTGGGCGGGTTGAGCTTGACTTTGATCTTGCGCCATTTGCCGTCATGGATCCGGTGGCTTGGCCTGTATCCGAGAACATACTGGTTGCGCAGCTCCATGCTTATTTTGGTGGCGATGTCCGGCAGCTGGTTCACGTTCTTGACGACAAAAATCCGGCCACCCGTCATCATCGTCATGTCGCCCAGAAGACCGGGGCCTTCTCGCTCTTCCGGCGTTGGCCCGCCATCGGGATCGAACAATCCGATGGCATAAATCTGAACGTCCGCTTCTCTTACAAACTTTCGAACTTCCGTTTCACTGTACCGACTGTGATTATCGCCTCCATCAGATAGGATGAGCAAAGCTTTCTTTGTGTTGTGTGCTCCCCTCATTTGGCTCAATCCGAGATAAACCCCGTCGAAGAGTGCGGTTAATCCATGCGCGCCGGTGTACATCAAGCGGTCCTGCAAGTCATCCACGCTGGCGGTAAACGGGCTGATGAGCTGCGCGCGATCGTTGAAATTGACCAGGAAGAATTCGTCCTGCGGATTCGCGGTCCGGAAGAATTGCACGGCCGCCTGGCGGGACTTGTCAATTTTGTCCGCCATGCTTCCGCTCATGTCGAAGATCACGCCGATGGAGACGGGCACGTCTTCGCTCGAGAAGCGGACGATTTCCTGCTCCACTCCATCCTCGAAGACCCGAAAGTTTTCCTGTTGGAGTCCCGTAACCAGACGTCCGAGTGGATCGGTCACTGACGCTCCCACGAGCGTGATCTGCGTCTCGGTGCGTATCGGCTGGCCCTTCTGAATTTTGAAAGAGTCCTCGGGAGGAGGAACCGCTGGGCCGGGAGGTGTTTCTTGAGCGTGGGACGGCGGCGCCAGTAAACCACCGAGGAGGAGTCCGAGGAACGCGCAGGCTGTTACCAACCCACGGTTACGAGCTGGCTGACCGGTCGGGTGATTCATGGGTCCCCCGGGCGCGCTAAAATTGGATATTACCACCTTCGAATCTCAAAGCAAGTACCACTCTGAGTCCGGTGCCGTGATCGCGTCGCCGGAGGCGTCCGGCGCTCCATGCTACTATGGCTTGATCGGCGACCCGCGCCGAGGAGTTTATGGCAAATTCCGATTCCACGAAGGTCTTGGCGGTGATCCCGGCGCGACATGCGTCCGTGCGCTTCCCGGGCAAACCGCTTGCGCGGATCGCCGGTAAGCCAATGATCCAGCACGTCGTGGAGCGGGTTCGCCTCGCCAAGCTAATCTCCCGGGTCGTGGTTGCCACGGAAGATGCGCGAATTAAGAGCGCCGTCGAAGCTTTTGGCGGGGAAGCGATCTTGACGCGTTCCGACCACCGCACGGGGACAGACCGCGTTGCCGAGGTTGCAGTCCACGTGGAGGCTGAGATTTACGTCAACGTGCAGGGCGACGAGCCCCTGATTGATCCCGGCACGGTGGATGCCCTGGTCTCCGCGATGCTGGAAGACGAGGCGATCCAACTGGCGACTCCGTGCACGGCGATTTCGCAGACAGGCGACATCATGGATCCGAACATCGTCAAGGTGGTTCGCGATTTCGACGGCAACGCCCTGTATTTTTCTCGCGCGCCGATTCCGTGGGTGCGCGAAACAGCCGAAACCGTCGCCGCGCGGCATTGGAAACATCTCGGTCTCTATGGCTTCCGTCGTGACGCGCTGCTCGAGTTTCCGACGCTGCCTCCGGGCGAGTTGGAACGCCTCGAACAACTCGAACAGCTTCGCTGGCTCGAGAATGGCTTCCACATTCGCGTCGTGGAAACGGACTATGACGCCGTCAGCGTAGATGTTCCCGCCGATGTCGCGCGTGTGGAAAGGCTATTGAGCGAGGGTGCAACTCCCGAGCGAGGCTAGGCCCTACGCCGCGGCGACGCCCCTATCGCAGGCGGAATACGACCGAAACCTGCATCTCGATTGATACGGGCACTCCGTCTAGAACGGTTGGTTCGTACTTCCACTTGCTTACGGCCTGCAGCGCCGGCTCAAACAATAGCGGCGGCCCGGACACCGCGCGCGCTTGCACAACATCACCGTGTTCGTCGATGACCGCCACCACCGTGACCACGCCTTCGACCTGTGCGGTGCGCGCAATCGCGGAGTAAACCGGTTGGACGTTGACCGTCTGTCGCGGCGGCTTTACCTCTCCGCCGATACGATAGACTACTTTCTTAGGAGGTGCGGCCGGCTGCGGTGGCGGAGGCGGCCCGCTCGGCACTCCGCCCAGCACGCCCCCAAGCACTCCACCTGCCTCGCCTCCCGGAGTTCCGCCGGATACTCCTCCGGCGCTCACGTCCGGCGCCTCATCGGGCTTGACCTCTACAATTTTTTTCGGAATGACCGTCGGCATCGTAATCGCAGGTGTGGGAATTCTGACGAATGTGCGATGCACCGGCAATTCCGCAGGGGCCAGAGGTGGCGGCGGAGCAGGCGGCCGCGGCAGGGCGAGATAGGTCGCCTGCAAATTCCTCGTGTCGAGAACTTGCGTGAACGCGAGCGGAAGAATCACCACCGCCGCTACGACAGCGACGTGAAACGTCGTAGCCAAAAGCCATTTGACGGGATCCCGGTGGCTCCGCGCCAGTGGCGTATCGAGCAGGCCGCGCAGCACGGTCGCCTGCGCTTCCTCCGGGCTCAACTGCCGCAGGGGCTCGCCAGATGACGTGAGCGCGCCCCAATTCTGCGCCGCTAGACTGCGGCTCTTATAGTATTCGATCGGCTGCGCTGCCGGAGGAATCTTGGGGGCCAGCGCCGCGTCAATCGGCGCCATGCCGACGCCTCTCGGCGTGGCCGTGTCGGAGTCATCTTCCCGCGGAGCAGGATCGCGCATATCCAGCTCGAACTCCTTAGGTCGTCGAAAAGCGAACGGCAGTGTTGCCATATGTACTACGGCGCGGCCGCCCCAGGCAAGCAGATGCGCTCGACGACTGCATTCAAGAAATGCACGCGAGACACTTCGAAATCGTGATTTGACACGTTCGAACTTTGCCCCCATAATTGGTTGTACGCCGACTCCATTGGAGGGATTCGAGCGCCTTGCCCAGCGGCCCGAAATACATCTTCGTTACGGGCGGCGTGGTTTCTTCTCTCGGAAAAGGCGTGGCAGCGGCTTCAATGGGCTGTCTGCTTGAAAGCCGTGGCCTCCGCGTTACCCTCCAGAAGTGCGATCCCTACCTCAACGTTGATCCCGGGACGATGTCGCCTTTTCAGCATGGCGAGGTGTTTGTCACGGACGATGGCGCGGAAACCGATCTGGACCTGGGCCATTACGAGCGTTTTGCTTCGGCCCACCTCACGAAGGACCATAACTGGACCACCGGGCGGATCTACGAATCCATCATCGCCAAGGAGCGTCGCGGCGATTATTTGGGCAAGACTGTGCAGGTTATTCCGCACGTTACCGACGCGATTAAAGCTGCCTTCCGCAAAGTAGCCGACGGAGTGGACGTCGTGATCGTCGAAATCGGCGGCACGGTCGGCGACATCGAATCGCTGCCGTTCATGGAAGCGATTCGGCAAATGCGCCTCGAACTCGGCGCCGAAAATGTCGTCTTCGCGCATCTCACGCTCGTACCCTTCATCGCCACGGCGGGCGAGCTCAAGACCAAACCCACGCAACACAGCGTCAAGGAATTGCTGAGCATCGGAATTCAGCCCGATATTTTGATTTGCCGCAGCGACCGCCCATTGGGCGCCGACTTGAAGGCCAAGATCGCACTGTTTTGCAACGTGGCCGAGAGTTGCGTTATTTCCGCTCCGGATGTCGGCAACATCTATGAAGTTCCCATGACGCTTGCGTCCGAAGGTCTTGACGAACAGGTTTTGCGCCTGCTGAAATTGGAAGCGCCGCCGCGCGATTTGAGCAAGTGGCTGGCGATGCTCGAAAATCTCGAGCAGCCGCAAGGCGAAGTGCGCATCGGCGTGGTGGGGAAGTACGTCCAGCTTGAGGACGCGTACAAAAGTCTCCGCGAAGCGCTCGTTCACGGTGGTTTGCCGAGCCGCCAGCGCGTGGTGATCGAATGGATCGAAGCCGAGGACATTGATTCGGCTTCGACGGCCGAGCGCATGCTTCGTCACGTGGATGGAATTCTGGTGCCGGGCGGCTTTGGCAAGCGCGGTATTCAGGGCATGGTCCACGCGATCACATACGCGCGCGAGAAAAAAGTTCCGTTCTTCGGCATCTGCCTGGGAATGCAGTGCGCCACGATCGAATACGCGCGTCAGGTTTCAAAGCTCGATCATGCCGATTCCACGGAATTCGATCCTTCGACGCCCAACCGCGTGATCTACAAACTTCGCGAGTTGCTGGGCGTGGACGAAATGGGCGGCACGATGCGTCTCGGCGCGTGGCCCTGCAAGCTCGAGCCCGGTTCGTTCGCGGCGAAGGCTTACGGCGCCACGGAAATTTCCGAGCGCCATCGCCATCGCTACGAATTTAATTGTGAGTACGAGCCGACGCTTACCGCTGCTGGATTCCGTATCACAGGCCGCACGCCGGACGGCACCTACGTGGAGATCGTGGAAGTTCCCGATCACCCGTGGTTCGTGGGCTGCCAGTTTCATCCCGAGTTCAAATCCAAGCCGCTCGCTCCGCACCCGCTGTTCGCCGCGTTCGTGCGCGCGAGCCTGGAACACCGTCATCTGCGCCTCGGGCAACCTGCGAACGCGGTTGCCGCCGATGTTCGCGCCCATCGCCCGCCGGACGCCGACCCGGATTCTCGCGCCTCAGCCGCCACATCGTAGCGCCGGCTTGTCCAGAGCGGGAATGTGCAAGCCTGAAAGTCTCTCGCACTGTTTAATGGAGAAGTCGCTTCGTATGAATACGAACTCACGTCATGGAATTTTGCGCCGGTGCCTATTCTTGGTCGGTGCCGCTCTGTGTTTTTCGTTGATCGCTTTCGAAGTGTCGGCGCAGGCGCCGGCCTTTTTTGCCGCTGGTCCGGCGGTCAGCATTACCGTCGCTCAGGCGAACCGCGGCAAGGCGGTCTATGACGACAATTGCGCCAGTTGCCATGGCGCCAATCTCGACGATGGCGAGTTTGGTCCTCCCCTGCGTGGCGCCGCTTTCAAAGCGCACTGGTCGAACCAATCCGTTGATGCGTTGTACACTTACATCGCAGCGAGGATGCCGCCATCCGCGCCGGGCGGACTCAACGACAGAGCCTACGCCGATGTCGAGGCTTATATTCTTCAGGCCAACGGCGTTCCGCCTGGCAGTAGCGAATTAGCCCCGGCCCGCACTCAGTACGACATCCTCGCTTCCCGCCTGACCAATCACGACGCGATCTACAATTCCGTCATGGCTGCACGCGAAAAGTTACTCGCTGACATGACCCCTGTGACGGACGCCATGCTGCAGCATCCTGCGGACAGCGATTGGCTTTTGTGGCGCCGCACCTACCAGAACATAAGCTTCAGCCCACTCAAGCAAATCAGCACGACGAACGTGCACGATCTCGGCGTCGCGTGGACCCTGACGCTGCCCACCAGCGCGAATGAGATCACGCCTCTGGTCCATGACGGAGTCCTGTTTGTGGAAAGCGGCGCCAGCATACAAGCTTTGAGCGCCACGACGGGCGAGCCGCTCTGGCAATACACCCGATCGCTGCCGGACGGGCTGCATAACGGCCGCGAAGCGCGGATTAAGTATCTGGGAATTTATGGCACGACCCTTTACGCAGTGACTCCCGATGGACACGTGATCGCGCTCGAGGCAAAGACGGGCAAATTGATCTGGGACCACGAAGTCCTCACCCGCGATCAGGGATTGCACGAGGGTGAAGTGGATGGCGTTGCGTTTCATCTCGATGGCGGACCGCTGTTCGTCAAAGGGAAACTGATCGTCGGCACGAGCCTGGGCATCAACACCGGCGGGGGCAATTTCATCATTGCTCTTGATGCGGCAACGGGAAACGAAGCGTGGCGCTTCCATACCATCGCGCGGCCGGGAGAGCCTGGCGGGGATAGCTGGAACGGCGCGCCCGTCGAACAGCGTTTCGGATCCGGTGTGTGGACTTCGGGCAGCTATGATCCTCAACGCAACCTCGTCTACGTCGGGACCGGCAACACATACGACGCCGGAACGCTGATCCTGCCACAGCCGCGCGCCGGCGAATCCAAGGACGCGCTCTACACCGATTCAACTCTTGCACTCGATCCCGACACGGGGAAATTGGTTTGGTATTTCCAGCATATGAACCGCGATATTTGGGATCTGGATTGGGTATTCGAGCAGTCGCTCATCACGCTGCCGGTGAACGGGAAGCCGGCCGACGTGGTGGTCACGGGCGGCAAGACGGCAATCTTTGACGCCATGGATCGGTCCACTGGCAAATACCTTTTCTCGCGTGATCTGGGGCTGCAGAACGTGGTCACTTCGATTGACCCGGTCACAGGTAAGGAGAACACCAACCCCGCTGATGAGCCCGTGCCCGGCAAGACCGCGCTTCTGTGCCCCAATTCCAATGGCGCGCGCAACTGGCCGACCACGGCTTTCGATCCCACGAGCTATATCCTGTATGTGCCACTAGTCGAAAGCTGTGCGGACTACAGCTGGGCGCCGCGCAGCGCCGCTGAGATTGCGACGGGCGGCAACGACATTCGTTTCGCCACGCGGCCACGGCCGGATTCGGACGGCAAATTCGGCCGCCTCGAAGCCATCAATCTGGCCACTGGCAAAGTCGCGTGGATACATCGCCAGCGCGCACCGTTCGTCAGCTCGCTCTTGGTAACGGCGGGCGGGCTTACTTTTGCGGCGTCGCTGGATCGGTCCTTCACTGCCTACGATGCGGCTACCGGAAAGCAGCTTTGGCAAACGGAGCTCAATGCCGTGGGCAACTCCTCTCCTGTGACCTATAGCGTTCACGGAGAGCAATACGTAGCGATCGTAGCGGGTGGAGGCGGGCCTCTCAGCGCAGGCTCAGGCCTGACGCCGGAGATCATTAGCCCCTCGGCCGGAACCACGCTCTGGGTATTCAAACTACCATCGCGCTAACCGTCAGGCGGAGGCCAACCTTGCGGCGAAATTTGCCATCGAGATGGTTCTCCTAGCCTCGAAAAAGTGTGTCACTTTATGGGTGTCCGTTTTCTTTGTTTTCAGTGACTTACATCGAAAATTACTTTGCATGGTGTGTCACTTCTTTGTGAGCTTGAGCGGCGCGGCCAGAATGAGGTGCAGTGGCTGAAGCCGTGAGCGTTCGGGCGAGTTCGTGGGACTTCAGGCCCATGTTTTTACCGGAACTGCATATTCAGTTGTCAAAGAGCTATTTCGCCCTCGCCGGGAGGGCGGTTTTCAATTCCGTTCTCTCTCGAAGCTAAGAATAAATTCGATCGAGGCTAACAGAATCTATTGCGCGAGTCTGCTGGTCCTCGGGCTAAGAAAAGTACAGGCAACGAATTTCCTGTCCTTGTTCCACTTTGACAGCCCGCTACCGGGCGGATGGGCCGCTTGACAAGCGACCGCTGCAAAATACATCTTAGTTGCCCATGCCACTGATACCCACATCACTCGTTGGTTCGTATCCGCAGCCGGAATGGTTGATCGATCGCCAGAAGCTCGGGCACAGGATGCCGCCGCGCACGCGTGCGGCGGAATTGTGGCGCGTGGCGCCGGAATTTCTGGAGCAGGCTCAGGACGACGCTACGCTTCTCGCCATTCGCGCGCAGGAAGTGGCTGGGCTCGACATCATCACCGACGGCGAAATGCGGCGGGAGAGCTATTCGAACCGGTTTGCCACGGCGCTGAGCGGCGTGGACCTCGACAATCCCGGAAAAATCGTCAGCCGAACGGGGAATGAAGCGTCGGTGCCGCGCGTGACCGGGAAAATTCAGCGGCTGCGTCCCGTGGAAGTACGCGATTTGAAATTCCTGCGCGCGAGCACTGACCGCAAGATCAAGATCACGCTGCCGGGCCCATTCACCATGTCGCAGCAGGCGCAGAACGATTATTACAAGAGCGAAGAAGAAATGGTTCTCGATTACGCGGCGGCGGTAAATGCCGAGATGAAGGATTTGTTCGCCGCGGGCGCCGATATCGTGCAACTCGACGAGCCGTGGATGGAAGCGCACGCGGAAAAGGCGCGCCGGTTTGGATTGCTGGGACTGAAGCGCGCGCTCGAAGGCGTGAAGGGAACTACCGCGCTGCACATCTGCTTCGGCTACGCGGCGATGGTTCCAGGGCGCCCGGCGAAGTATTCATTTCTCGAAGAGCTCGCTGATTCGCCCGTGCAACAGATTTCGATCGAGACCGCCCAGGCGTCGCTCGACACGGCCGTGCTGGCGAAGCTGCCAACGAAGACGATCATTCTCGGCGTGATTGATCTTTCGAAGAACGAAGTGGAAACTCCGGAGACAGTCGCAGCGCGAATTCGGCGGGCGCTGCCGTTTGTGAGCCCTGAACGCCTGGTCGCTGCTCCCGATTGCGGAATGAAATATCTGCCGGCGGAATCGGCATTCGGAAAGTTGAAGTCGCTCGCCGCGGGTGCAGCAATCGTGCGGAAAGAACTCGCCGGACGCGCGGCCGCGAATTAGGCAGAGCACACTAATTCTTCCGATCGTGCGAAGCGTGTTTTGAGGAGCGGTGGTCGCACGAGCACAGACAGGAGTGTCTGTGCCACGCCAAGCCGTTGCGAAATTTAATGCGCGGATTTGCCGATGATCTGAGCCGGGTCCGCGCCAACGCGGCCGGACATCTTGTCTTTCGATGTGGCGAGCTTGAAATCGTACCGCAGGCTCGCGAGATGCGGCAGCGGCGATTTGTCGTCTTTCTTCTTCACCGACACCACGAGCGATTGGTTTACCCCGAAAACCGTGTCCGACTCCAGATGAGGATCGCCGTCTATGTACAGCGCGGTGACCAGTTCGCGATATCCGGGCGCGCCGATCACAAAATGAATATGCGCGGGGCGATAGCCGTGGCGCTTCTGCGCGCGGATCATGTCGCCGACCGGGCCGTCCATCGGGATCATGTAGCCTGTGGGACATAGACCGCGGAAGTAGTAGCGCCCTTCGGAATCGCAGTGAAAGCATCCGCGCAAGTCCATTTCCGATGGATCGTGCAACTGAAGATCGTAGTTGCCGGTTTCGTCCGGCTCCCAAATCTGCACGAGCGCGTTTGGAATGCCTTTTCCGCTGGCGTCCACCACCTGGCCGTAGAAAACGATCTCCGTCCCCTTGCTCTTCGTAATGATCGAGTCGCCAAGCTTCATCATCGGCGCGTCGTGGCGATAGAACGGTCCCAGGAGGCTCGATTTCGTGGCAGATTCGGTTCCGCGCTTATCGTGAAGAGCGTTCACCAGCGCGCTCAATCCTAGCGTGTCTGACAGGAGAATGAATTCCTGGCGATGCTCGGTACACTTCTGGCCGACGGCGGTTAGGAACTTGATTCCTTCGAGCCATTCTTCGGGCGTGAGGTCAACTTCGCGGGAGAAATCGTGCAGATGCTTCACAAGCGACGCCATGATCTGCCGGAAGCGAGGACTCGGCGTACCCGACATTTGCTCGAGCGCCGCGTCGGTGATCGTCTTTTCGTCAATGACCCGCATGTGGCCTCCTTCTGCCGGTGGGGAAGTCCGGGCCGCGCCCCGGGGGACGGCCGGGCGACATGATAGACCCTTTGGGCGGATTTTGCGCGGGTGTCGTTACGAAGCGGAAGTTTCCGGGCGGAGAACGGGCGTGGCGGTACCGACAGAGGAAGATTCGGCAGAAAAAAGCTTCAAATGCGCGGCGGATTAAACCAAACGAGTTGCGCTAGACAGAATTACGCAGCTGCGAGGTAATGCCACACTTTGCCGGTGGACTTCACCTGAAACACTCCGCCCTCATCCGCATGGAGGAAATACGCCCCGTTCGGAATCCGATGGTCGGTGGCAGATTTTACCGAGCAACGCGCCCAGTGGGCCGGACGCACTCCACGGCCATGCTGCTTGACCTCGGTCACGAGGTGGATTCCATACTTCACCCGGTACTCGACACCGGTCGGCCGGGTGGGTACTAGACGTCCCACGCCATTTCGCTTTTGGCTCATAACCATATGATGCACCAATACGGTAGAAGGTTCACTCTAAATCGGCGGATATTTTGGCAGTGGGCAACGGATTGTGCTGAGTCTGATAATGCGATGGATCGTTGGTACTAATGGTGCAAACCTTTCTGAGGGCTAGAATTGGCTCCAAGTGAGTCCATTTTGACACACTGGACGTCGCTCCGAAGGGCAAGCAGTGGCCGACTTTATCTCAGGGAGGCTTCACCAATCCCGGCCCAACCGTATAGTTCACGGTTGAGCGCCTCGACCAGGTCTGGCCGATCCTCCCCGGCGAGCCCCGAGTCCACCTCATATCCCTGGGTCTTCAGGTAATACAGGAGCAACCTGTAAGACGGCCGAAGAGACTCGACCTCCCTAGGATCGATTGAAATGACCTGGCCGGGGATTGTCGGTGTCAGCTCGTCGCGCATGTAGATGGCATCGAAGCCGAAAATTCGCCAGCGGCCCTTGCGCTTCTCAGTTCGATAGAGGAAACGCGAGTGTGTCGAGAGCGTGGCCTCCACACCCTTTATCCTGACCGGCAGGTCAATGATTCCCGACAGGCTCGCGACCGCACGATTTCCCGAAAGAGTCACGAGAACTGGACCAAGCCGATGCTTCGCAGGCACTCCTCGCCGCGCCATGTCCATGGAGCCGGCGACAAAATCCGCGCCATTGCCGCGAAACCAGCTGACGCGCACGAGCGAATCCGGCCAGAAACAGTCCTTCATGCGCTCCCAGCGGCCTAGATCGCGGCTCTCGCGTTCGCGGAGAATTAATTGGGTGATAGCGCTGACGTCGGCGCTTTCGATTACGTCTTGCGGCAAATTAGGGATGGGATTTTCCATGTCGAACGGACGATACCAAAACAACGGAGACGCGTCGAGGCCCGTCGTGCTCGCATCGCAATTTCTCGCGATAGACGCAATGACGAACGCTGGTACCGTACTGCGTCAGCGATATGGTAAGTACTACTTTCCGCCAACCGCTTGCAGAAGCAAGCCTTAGCGCGATTTTCGCGTAGCAGGCTCGAACATGCGGCACAATTGAAAGTTGAAAAGGGAAGCGAAGCCGCCTAGGCTTGGGACTAATCGGGAGGACGTAAACCAAATCCATGGGACACGAGGCGGCCAAAACGCCGGTGAGCTTCTCGATCGGCAACATCTCGCTGGGCGCGAGGGCGCCGCTCTTCCTGATCGCGGGCCCGTGCGTGATCGAGAGCGAGGCGCACGCCACGTCCATGGCCGAAAGCCTGGCGAAGATCGCCGGCGGCCTGAAAGTGCCGCTGATCTTCAAAGCGTCATACGACAAGGCCAACCGGTCGTCTGTTTCGTCATTCCGAGGACCGGGCCTGAAGGAAGGGCTTCGCATTCTGGGCACGATAAAGAAGAAGACCGGGCTGCCGATTCTGACGGATGTTCACGAGGTCTCGCACGTCGCGCCCGCTGCCGAAATCTGTGACGTGCTGCAAGTTCCTGCGTTCCTTTCGCGGCAGACCGACCTGCTCGTCGCGGTCGGAAAATCGGGCCGCGTGGCGAATATCAAGAAGGGGCAATTCCTTTCGCCCTGGGATATCGCGAACGCGGCGGAAAAAGTCGCTGGAACGGGGAATGAGAAGATTATTCTGACCGAACGCGGAAGTTCATTCGGCTACCAAAATCTGGTGGTGGACATGCGGTCGTTTCCGATCATGCGAAAATTAGGATACCCCGTGGTTTTCGACGTGACGCATTCGGTGCAGCTGCCGGGCGGAGAAGGGAAATCGAGCGGGGGCCAGCCAGAGTTCATCGAGCCGCTGGCGCGAGCGGGGACGGCGATTGGAGCGGACGGACTGTTTTTGGAAGTGCACGACAATCCGGCGAAGGCGCTTTCGGACGGCACGAACGCACTCGCCCTGGAAAAGCTTCAGCCCATGCTGGAACGAATTTTGCGGATCGCGGCCCTGGCCCGAGAATTGGATAAACCACGATGAGTCGAGAAGAGCGAGTGAAGGCGGCGATCGAGAGCGCGACACGCGTGTTTCAAGTGGAATCCGAGGCGATTTCGGGACTGATTGAACGCCTCGACGCGCGCTTCGAAAAGGCCGTGGACATTCTTTATGGATGCAAAGGACGCGCGGTCGTGACCGGACTCGGGAAATCTGGGTTGATTGGGCGAAAAGTCGCCGCAACTTTTTCGAGCATGGGTACACCATCTCTTTTTCTACACGCGGCCGACGCGCTACACGGCGATCTGGGCATGCTCGCAGCGGGAGACGTGCTAATCGCCATTTCAGCGAGCGGGGAAACTCAGGAGCTGGTTGACCTGATCGAGCCGGCGAAGCGGTTGGGAATTCCGCTGATCACGTTGACGGCTCAGTCGAATTCACCGTTGGGAGCGGCCAGCGACGTGGTGCTCGATATCAGCGTGAAGGAAGAAGCTTGCTCGCTGAATCTTGCGCCGACATCTTCGACAGCTGCGGCGCTCGCGATGGGTGATGCGCTGGCAGTCGTGCTCGCCGAGCGGCGCGATTTTCAAGAACACGATTTCGCTGCGCTGCATCCGGGCGGGCGCCTCGGAAAAAAACTGCGCCGGATAGAAACGCTGATGCACAAGGGCGACGATTTACCGCGCGTGCTGCCGACAACGAAAATGCCGGACGTGATTTACGAAATGAGCCGCAAGGGTCTGGGATTGACCGCCGTGACGAAGCCGGATGGGCGGCTGCTGGGCATCATCACCGATGGCGATTTGCGGCGTGTGATGCAGAGGCGCAAGCAGAACGTGCTCGACCTCGCCGCGATAGACTGCATGACGAAGAAGCCGGTGACTCTGCCGCGAACGGAGCTTGCGGCGGCGGCGTTGCGGCTCATGGAAGAGAAAAAGATTACGTCCGTGATGGTGGTGGATAATGCAGGCAGGCTCGAGGGCGTGGTACACCTGCACGACCTGTGGACGCTGCAATTGTTCTAATTTAGTGCCGCGACGAGTTCGTCAGGCGTCTCGATTTGTGAACTGAGGGCTGGGGTATGCCGATCCGTGAAATCAAATTTCCCGCATCCGCGTTGAAGCGCGCGAAGAAGATACGCGTCCTGCTGATGGATGTGGATGGCACGATGACGCCGGGCGTGGTTTGCCTGCAGTCGTTTCCGGATGGCAGCGTGGCGGAAATGAAAGTGTTTAATGCGCACGACGGCGCGGGGATCAAGCTGGCGAGCATCATGGGGATTCGCACCGGCCTCATCACGGGACGCGACTCAACCGCGACGGCCCGCCGCGCCCGCGAGGCCTCGATGGAATTCGTAATACAGGGGCAACCGAAAAAACTCGAATCGTACAAGGCTATTCTGGTGCGCGCGGGCGTGACCGATGAAGAGGTCGCGTACGTGGGTGACGATTTGCCCGATCTTCCGCTGCTCGCACGCGCGGGTCTGGCCGTCGCTGTGGGCGACGCCGTGGTCGAAGTGAAACGCGCCGCGCACTACGTCACCACGGTTGACGGCGGAAAAGGCGCGATCCGCGAGGTGGTCGAGCTGATTCTGAAGGCGCAAGGGAAGTGGAAGAAGGCGATCCCGCTCGCTATTGCATGACGTACCAGGAAAGCGCGAAATTCCTCGCTGTGCGCAGACCGTGAGTCCTCTCCGCAAGAAGCGCAAAGCGACGGTTGCATGTCTTGCGGAAGCGCGTTAATATGCAACCCGGAGGTTGCCTAAAGATGAGCGATCGAATCGAGAAGCGGATTGAGCTGAAGGCGCCTATTTCGCGGGTATGGCGGGCCTTGACGGATTACCGTGAATTCGGTGAATGGTTTCGGGTGAAGCTGAACGGCCCTTTCGTGGTAGGCCAGACCTCGAGCGGCTATATCACGCACCCCGGCTACGAGCACGTCAAGTGGGAGGCCCTCGTGCAGAAGATGGAGACCGAGCGCCTATTTTCTTTCACGTGGGCCCATATTAAATCCCTCGACAAAGCGGATTATTCGCCGGATTACTCAAAGGAACCGACCACGCTCGTTGAATTCAGGCTGGAGAAGACAGCCACCGGCACTCAGCTGATCCTCACCGAGTCAGGCTTCGATAAACTCCCAAGCAATCGCCGCCTCGAGAATTTCCGCAGGAATGACGGTGGCTGGACAGAGCAAATGAAGAATATCGAGGCCTATGTCGCGAAGAACCCATAGCAGCGCGGCGGTCAAACGCCAGGCGCCGGCGCCTGTCTTCGCCGCGTTGGGCGACAGGACGCGGCTGTTGCTGGTGGCGAAACTTTCCGGCGGGCAGCCGCGTTCAATCGCTCAGCTGACGGTGGGCACGAGGCTGACTCGACAGGCAATTACGAAGCACCTTCGAGTGCTCGAGAGGGTAGAAATCGTGCGCAGCGTTCGCACGGGCCGCGAGAGCCTGTTCGAGCTTGATCCGGAGCCGATTGAGGAGCTCAAGCAGTATCTCGAACTCGTCTCCGAGCAGTGGGATCGCTCGTTATCGCGGCTCAAAGCGTTCGTCGAACGCTGAGTGTCGGGAGTATCGCCTTAGGTAGAATGTGATCGGCGGCCACAGAAACCTATGGCGATTCGCAAGTTTGATGTGTTGATTCTCGGTGCGGGGGCTGCGGGGCTGCTGTGCGCGGCCGAAGCGGGGAAACGAGGGCGTCGCGTCGCGATCATCGAGCGAGCTGACCGAGCGGGCAAGAAAATCCTCATCTCGGGCGGCGGACGCTGCAATTTCACTAACATCTATTCCCAGCCCGATAATTTCATTTCGTCGAACCCGCACTTCGCGAAATCCGCTCTGGCGCGATATACGCCCGCAGACTTCATTGCTCTCGTCGAAAAGCATGGCATCCCCTATCACGAGAAGACGCTTGGACAGCTTTTCTGTGACCGTTCGGCGAGCGATATCACGGAGATGCTCGAGCTAGAATGTCGGAATGTCGGGGTGACAACATTTCTCAATAGCAGCATTCGCGAGGTTCGGCGCGCCTCGGAGTTTGAGATTCATACCGACGCGGCCGAGTTCCGTGCGCCGGTGTTGGTGGTCGCGACGGGCGGACTCTCGATCCCCAAGATGGGCGCAACCGCGTTTGGCTACGACCTTGCGCGGCAATTCGGGCTGAAGATTCAGGAGACGCGACCGGCGCTTGCGCCGTTTGTGCTGGGATCGAAAGAACGGAAGCAGTATTGCGATTTAGCCGGCGTGTCAGCGGAAGTGGTCGTCGCCACAGACCATCAATCCTTCCGAGAGAAGATGCTGATCACGCACCGTGGCCTCAGCGGCCCGGCCATTCTGCAGATCTCCTCCTACTGGAAGAAAGATGCGCCGATCAAAATTGATCTAGCACCTGATCGCGATGTGACGGTCGGAATTCGCGACGATAAGGCAAGAAATATGGCAAGCGCCCGATCTGTATTCCAGCGGATCCTGCCGAAGCGTTTCGCTACCCGTTGGCTTGACTTACACGAACCGTCCGACTGGACCAACAATTCGCTGGAAGAGCTTGAGCGCGAGGTGCACAACTGGACGCTGATGCCTGCGGATACTGAAGGCTACGAAAAGGCCGAGGTGACAGGCGGCGGCGTGGACACAAATGAGCTGTCGAGCAAAACCATGGAGAGCCGGAAGGTGCCGGGACAATTTTTTATCGGCGAAGTGGTGGACGTGACCGGTCATCTAGGCGGTCACAACTTCCAGTGGGCATGGGCCTCGGGCGCCGCAGCCGGGAGGGCCGTGTGAGCGCGAGGCGTTTTAACTAATCAAAGTGAATGTTGTGGAAGTATGGAGCGGGCGATGGGAATCGAACCCACGTCCGAAGCTTGGGAAGCTTCTATACTGCCATTGTACGACGCCCGCTCAATTCTCCAGCTCGGCGATTATACATAACTGGGTGACTGCTCGTACAGACCGACCACCTCGCTCAGCTTTAGTGATCAGCAGTGGGGCTCGGCGCCGCGGATGGGGCCGGTGCCGGGTTCGCGTCAGGGTTCGCATCGGGCTGCTTCACGAATTCGAAGGTGCAAGCGCGTCCCAGGATTCCGGCGCCTTCGTCGCGGGTGCCCGTGCCTTTGGCATCGTCGAATTGGGCTTTGATGTTGTAACCATAATTGTCGCCTTTCATGGCGAAGACTCCGTGCGCGTGGTTCTGGGTGACTTTGCCTTTGGCAGTTAGTTTGGCGCTGCCGTCGTCCGCGATCTTGCCTTCGATCACAAGGTAGCCGGGTCCGCCGTCTTCGCCGTGCTGTCCTTGAAAGTTTCCGTCCTTGATTGTGCTGGGGAACTCCCACTTATAAGCCGGAGTTTCTCCATGCGCTTCGCACGCGAGGTGCGTGACCCAATTACCGTCGTAGCGGCCGCCTGCAAACGAAACTCCAGGCAAGAGCATCAGTCCGAAAACGACCACAAGCAGGACCAGAGTACGCTTTTCCATGACACTCCTCCTTTGTGACGAGAATTGTTTCTCCAAAAACAAACCCAACCGGACGCAGATTACCACTCACGCGGCTTTATGCGCGAGTATGCGCAGAGCTAGGGCCGCGGCCACTTACTTAATTTCGGGATAGTCGAGGTAGTAACGATGAAGATCGGCGACGGTCATCTCACCTTTGCGGATGCGCACGGCAGTGGGATTTTCGGGGTTGCCGGAAGATGTGAGCCAGACGGTATCGCCCGTGCGGAAATCGGTGGCCTTCAGCGGCTGGCCGGAGTCGTCGAAGTACTTCGTGTTCGCGTTCACGGTGACGAGCAGAGTAACTTCGGTGGGACGCTTGAGCAGAAATTGCGACTTCTGCTGGTCAACCGATCCGACGATGAAGAAGGATTCGCCCGCGGCGGTTTTCTTGTCCTCGGTGGCAGCGCTGGTCCTTGCCGGAGGAGGAGCCGAGGATCGAGCAAGAGGCGACGTTGAAGTCGGACTCGCGCCGGGTCGCCCGTGGTGCGCAGGGGTGTTGCCGTCCTGAGCGCGCGCATTCGGCGGAAGCGCAAACCCCGCCAGCAGGGCCACAGCAATAACCGAATAATATAGACGCTTATTCATATCGAAGAGCCTCAATGGGATCCATGCGCGCAGCTTTGCGCGCGGGATAGTATCCGAAAAATATCCCGACTGCAGCCGAAAAAAATGCGGCGACCACCACTGACAGCGGAGAAACAAAAGTTGACCAGTGAACGAAACGCGTTATGAGCGTCGAGGCGACAATTCCTAACGCGATTCCTGCGAATCCGCCCAGCGAGCTCAGGACCAGAGCTTCGCTCAGAAACTGCCACTGAACATCCTGTTCCGTTGCGCCCACAGCCATCCGTATGCCGATCTCCCGAGTGCGCTCCGTGACCGAGACCAACATGATGTTCATGATTCCTATCCCGCCGACGAGCAGCGATATCGAAGCGATAATTCCGAGCAACACGGTCATCGCCAGAGAAGTTGCTTCCGCCGCCTGCGCCATCTCGTTGGGGCTGCGAATGATGAAGTCGTCGTCTTCGCCTGGCCGCAAGTGATGCCGTTGCCGCAGCAGAGCGGAAATAGCCGATTGTGCCGGCGTCATCGCCTCCTGAGAGCTGGTGGAAACCATGACCATTTGCAGCCAACTAATGCCTGAAATCTTTTTCTGAACGGTGGTGAATGGCATGATCAGCGTGTCATCCTGGTCCTGGCCGTTGGAGTTCTGCCCTTTCGCGAGCAAGACGCCAACAACTCGGAAGGGAAGATTCTGCACGCGGATCATTTGTCCCACAGGGTCCGAATCGCCAAAGAGCTGCTGCGCCACAGTGTTCCCGAGCACGCAGACGTTAGCAGCCATGTCCACGTCGCGCTCGGAGAACATGCTGCCCGAGACAACCGGCCAGTTTCGAATCTGCGTGTAGTCCTGTGAGACGCCGGAAGCTCGGGTCAGCCAATTCTGGTTGCCGTTGACCACCTGCACGGAAGCGCCGACGATGGGGGAGATCATCACGACGTTCGGAACGTGTTGAAGAATGGCTTGCGCATCGTCGGCCGTGAGGGTCTTGTTTGCTCCGTTGCCCATGCGCACGCCGCCCGTGTTCACGCTTCCGGCGAAGACCATGATCATGTTGTCGCCGAGCGCTTGAATCTGCTGCTGCACCTGTGCGCTGGCTCCCTGGCCGATCGCGACGGTGCCGATCACCGCGCCGACGCCGATGATGATTCCGAGCATCGTCAGAATCGTTCGCAGCTTGTTCCGCGCGAGCGCCCGCAGGGCGACACGAATAATCTCTCTTAGATTCATGCGTCTACCTCGCGTTGACCGATCATCGCGGGCCTCCGGGTCCGCCGCCGAATCCGGGCGGCCGCTGTCCGCCCGCGGATGATCCTGCCGCTTGCGCGGCCGCAATGACCAGCACGTCGCCTTCGTGAAGATCGCCAGAAATAAGTTGCGAGTTGTTGTAGTCGGTGATCCCGATCTGCACCGCGACCGGAATCAGGTTCTTTTTCGGTCCGAGCTTCCAGACAACTTGCCAGCCTCCGAGATGCGTGGTTGAGGCTTCGCGCGGGACGTTGTACTGCTTATAGAGCGCCTGCAAGTCTTTCGGAATCATCGGGGGCTTGAACGTGAGCGCCGGATTGGGGACTTCGACCGCGTTGGTTGTGTGGCCCGTCGGGATGGTCACGTATGCGGTTTCACCCGGCAGGAGTTTTTCATCCGGGTTGCTGAAATCAATGATCGTGTTGTAGGTGACGACGTTTTGAACGGTTGTGGGATTCAGCCGCACGGTACTGACGCGGCCATGGAAGATCTCGGTGGGAAACGCGTCCACGGCGAATGTCACCGGCGCGCCGACCCTGATATTCCCGGTGTCGGATTCGTCCGTTGCGGCGTACACCTGCATACGGGTCAGATCTTGCGCAACGGTAAATACGTTGGGCGCCTGCAAAGTTGCCGCCACGGATTGGCCAACGTCAATGTTCCGCGCAACGACCGTGCCATCTATAGGCGAAATGATCGTCGTGTATTTCAAGCTGGTTTCGGCGGCGCTCAGCGCGCCCTGCATCGCAGTGACCTGAGCGTGCGCCTGCGTGAGGGTGGCCTGGGCCTGTGTAACCGCTGCCTGCGCAGAGAGCACGTCTGCTTGCGTCTGGCCGAGCGTTGACTGCGTCAGATCGTTCGAATCGGTCGAGACAATGCCCGCCTTGAAAAGATCCGCGGAACGCTTGGCTGTGGCTTGCTCGTAGGTAACATTTGCCTGGGTCTTCGCCAGGTTGGCCTGAGCCACCTGGACGTTGGCCGCGAGAGTAGCCAGATTGTCTTTGGCATTCTCGAGATTGCCGCGCGCCTGTGTCACTTGGGCTTCGTAAATGGCTGGATCGAGCTGCGCCAGCACCTGGCCACTTTTCACTCGCGTGTTGAAGTCGGCGAAAATGTATTGAACTGTGCCCGAAACATACGAGCCGACCGATACCGTGGTCAGCGCATTGATGGTGCCTGTCGCCTGAACGGCCGACGTAATGTCTCCCCGGCGCACAACGACAGTCGTGTATTTGGGATCGTTCGCCTTTGCGCGCGCGTAGAGCCAGTAGCCGAAAACTAGAATTATACAGCCCGCGCCGATAAAGTACGCCTTCCGGTGCTTTTGATAGGATTCTTTCAGCGGCATGGATCTCCGATTGTACGGGAAGAATTGTCAACCAAGCACGAGGCGCTCGGGCTGGACTATCTATTTTCCCATCTTTAACTAAAGACGCGGGCCCAGCGCGTCCGGTTACCTCCACAAACGCTTAATTTTGAACCATCCGGCGCGGTGAGTGGAGGCTGCGTCGGCTGATCCCTATCCCGACAATCGGACTTGCCGGGACTAAGCTTGAGTCCGTGATATACACTCTCGTTCCGGTTCGGTGAACCTGCGATTTCGCAAACCAACATGAATCCAGTCATTCGAGTTTCTGGCGTCCGCAAGACCTATGGTTCGACGGTCGCCGTTGACGAAGTGTCATTCGACGTCAACGACGGCGAGATATTCGGTTTGATCGGACCGAACGGGGCGGGGAAGACCACCACAATGGAGTGCATCGAAGGGCTGCGGACGCCTGATCGTGGAGCCATCTCGGTTCTGGGTCTCGATCCCTTCCGTGACGTATACAAGCTACAAGAACGAATTGGGGTGCAGCTCCAGCAGGCGCAGCTGCAGAAGCGGATCAAAGTGTGGGAGGCAGTACATCTGTGGGCCTCGCTATATAAGAGGAAGGCGACAGACGGCGAGCAGTTGCTCGAACAGCTCGGCCTGGCGGACAAGCGTAAAGCATGGTTCATGACGCTTTCCGGCGGTCAGAAACAGCGACTTTTCATCGCGCTCGCGCTGATCAACGATCCAGAGGTGGTTTTTCTCGACGAGTTGACCACGGGACTCGACCCGCAATCGCGTCGAGCGATCTGGGAGCTGGTTCGCGGAATCCGCAAACGCGGCAAGACCGTTTTCCTGACCACTCATCTTATGGAGGAGGCCGAACGGCTGTGCGATCGAGTGGCAATTATCGAGCACGGGCGGATCATTGACGTAGACACGCCGGGCAGACTCATCGATCGGCATTGTCCGGAGCGAACCGTGGTGCTGGCAACGGATGATCCGAAGGCCGAAGAGTATTTCCGCTTGATCCCCCGAGTGGAGTCGGTGACCTGCAGGGATTTGCGATTCACGATACGCGGTGCGGGCGACGATCTTGTGACAGAGGTGATTCGGTGTCTTTCCGAGAATCGCATCCGGGTCACCGATTTCAGGACGATTCTTCCGAACCTCGAGGATGTCTTCCTTAAGCTGACGGGTCATTCAATTCGCGACTAGGCGCGATGATGATGCTGCGTGGACTCTGGAATCTGACGTGGATTGAAATCAAGATATTCCTGCGCGAACCGCTTGGCGCGTTCGGGACGATCGGATTCCCGGTTATTGTGTTCCTTGTGGTTGGTCGCATCGCCGGCCGCGGCGTCCCATCCACCTCGTTCGCTGCCACCGGGTTTATCCGCGTGGGTTTGCCGGTACTCGCATCGCTACTGATCTCGGTCAGCTCTGTGCTCTCGTTGATCACCATCATTTCGATCTACCGCGAGGGCGGCATACTAAGACGTCTCCGCGCCACGCCCCTGCGCCCGCAGACAATCCTCACGGCACACGTGATCGTCAAGCTGATGCTCACCGCTGCCACGCTGCTCCTGTTGGTTTTTGCCGGGAAACGATACTACCCGGTTGGCGTTCATGCCCCGCTGTTCTCATTCACAATTGCGTTGCTCATAAGCACCGTGAGCATCCTGTCCATCGGCTTTCTCATCGCCAGCATCGTCCCCACGGCGCGGTTCGCGCAGCCGATCGGCGCGGCCATCCTGTATCCGATGGTTGCCATCTCGGGGATCGCCGTGCCCGTAGCATCGCTCACGCCAGTGCTGCACGCGCTCGCTCGGATTCTGCCGATGACCTATGCGGTTTCGCTGCTCGAAGGGATCTGGAAGGGCGACGCATGGGCCGCGCACCTGGGAGACATAGCGGCGCTTACCCTGGCGTTTTTTATTTGCACGGCGCTATCAGCAAAGGTATTTCGCTGGGAGTGATACAGCGATTCGCGGCGCGCAAGGCTCCGTGCTAAAGTGAGCGGCTCACAAAGGCCGGGGAGGGGAAGTGGCGTATCGCGACTTAAGGGATTTCCTGAAGAGGCTGGAGAAGGAAGGCGAACTCTGCCAAGTTTCTGCTGAAGTGGACCCGGTCCTCGAGATCACGGAAGTCTCCGACCGCGCGATGAAAGCGGGCGGTCCGGCGCTCGTCTTCGAGCGGCCGAGAGGCTCGCGAATCCCGGCGGTCACGAATCTGGTCGGTTCGGAGCGCCGGATGAACCTGGCGCTGGAGGTAAATTCGCTGGACGAGATCGCCGGCCGAATCTCTTCGATCCTCGACATGCAGTCGCCGCAGGGGCTGCTCGATAAGATGAAGATGCTGCCGAAGCTGGCGGAGCTTGGCAATCTCTTTCCCAAAACAGTGCGAACCGGCGAGTGCCAGGAAGTGGTGCGCACCGAAGGGTTTTCGCTCTTCGATTTTCCGATCCTGCGATGCTGGCCGCAGGACGGCGGCCGCTACATCACCTGGCCGATGGTCGTCACCAAAAATCCGGAAACGGGCAAGCGAAATGTGGGCTGTTATCGCATGCAGGTGTTCGATCAGCGCACCACGGGGATGCACTGGCAGACGCAAAAGCACGGCGCCGAACATTTCCGAAGCGCGCGCGCGAAGAATAAGGGAGGAAAACTTGAGGTTGCCGTCGCGATCGGCGCGGACCCGGCCACATGCCTTTCCGGAATTTTGCCCGTACCGCCAGACATGGACGAGTTTCTTTTCTCGGGATTCTTGCGGAACGACCCTGTCCAACTAGTCGCGTGCAAGACAGTTGATCTGGAAGTTCCGGCGAATGCTGAGATCGTGCTTGAGGGGCATGTTGAGCTCGGGGAGATGCGAACAGAAGGTCCCTTCGGCGACCACACGGGTTTCTATTCGCTTCAAGGGCAGTTCCCGGTATTCCATGTGCATTGCATCACGCACCGGAAGGATCCTCTATATCTCACGACGATCGTGGGCCCTCCGCCGCAAGAGGACTATTTCATTGGGCATATGATTGAGCGCGTGTTCCTGCCGGTCATGAAGATGCAGCATCCGGAGATTGTGGACGTAGCGATGCCTGCCGAGGGAATTTTTCAGAATCTGATGATTGTGTCCATCCGCAAGAGCTATCCGGGGCACGCGCGAAAGACGATGAATGCGATTTGGTCGCTTGGCCAGGCGATGTTTACGAAGGTCGTGGTGATAGTGGACCACGATGTGAACGTGCAAGATTCGCGCGAGGTCGTCTGGAAGGCGCTGTGCGCGATTGATCCGGAGCGCGACATTTCATTCGTGCTCGGACCTGTGGATACTCTCGACCACGCGGCTCGCCGGCAGGATTTCGGCTCGAAAATGGGTATAGACGCGACGCGCAAATGGCCCGAAGAGGGTTTTACGGGGCGCTGGCCGGACGAGATTAAAATGGATGCAACCACAAAACAGCGCATCGATTCCATCTGGTCTCAATTAAAGATTGTTCAAGGCAAAAAGAAAGCGTAGCTCTCCGGCCCGCCTCAAACCGCCATTTCCTCGTGTTTTCCGCATATTTTGGCCCTTCCTGTACCTCCGGCCATGTTTTACCAAAAGCACACGCGCCCAACATGTCGGTTGACACTAAGAGTGGTGGATGCAATAAACGAATCAAGGGGAGCGTACCGGGCCTATCAGTACTACCGGCCTACGCAACCCGGAACGATCCCCATGGGGTTGGGGCGAACCAGAACCGAAGGGCATTGGGTTTTCTCAAGCATCGCGCGTAACGGGAAAGTTATGTGGAATCCGCCCTGCAAAGCGGGGTGAAGCAAGAAGCGAGAGGCCACACGATGTTTAATCTGGGTAAATCAAAATCGTTAATTGGCCTGGACATCGGCTCGAGTTCGGTTAAGGCCGTCGAATTGAAGAAGGTCAAAGACGGTTACGAGCTGGTGAGCTACGGCCTGGAGCCTTTGTCCCAGGATACCGTCGTGGACGGCGCCATCATGGACGCTCCTTCGGTGGCCGAGAAGATTATTTCGATCTTCGACGGGCAGAAGATCAAAGTGAAGGACGTAGCCACTTCCGTCTCGGGCCATTCGGTGATCGTAAAGCGCGTGAGCATGCCGCTGATGACCGAAGAAGAGCTGTACGACCGAATTCAGGCCGAAGCAAGCCAGCACATCCCATTCGACATTGCGGACGTGAACCTCAGCCATCAGCTTCTGGAAGCGACCGAAAACCAGATGGATGTACTTCTGGTGGCAGTCAAGAAAGACAAAATCCTGAATCACACGAACGTTCTCGCACAGGCGGGCAAGACGCCTGTCGTCGTGGACATTGACGCCTTCGCCCTGCAGAACAGCTTCGAAGTGAACTACGAGCCGGACCCGTCGCAGGTGGTGGCGCTTTTGAACATCGGCGCGAGCGTGATGAACATCAACATCATTCGCGGATGGACGCCGCTCTTCACGCGCGACGTATCGGTCGGCGGCAACCAGTATACGGACGCTCTGCAGAAGGAGCTCGACCTGAGCTTCGAGGACGCCGAGAAGCTGAAGATGGGCGGAACTCTGGCGGGAGTCAGCGAAGAACAGCGCACGGCGATTCTGCGTTCCGTTTCCGACATCCTGATCCTAGAAATTCAGAAGACGTTCGATTTCTTCCGCGCGACGGCTAGCGGCGAGAACATTCGCCGAATCGTGGTCGCCGGAGGAACCGCGCGGGTTCCCGGTCTGCTCGACCTCTTGAAGGAAGAATTCGCCATGCCGGTCGAAGAGCTCTATCCATTTCGAAAGATTGCAATCAATCCAGGGCGTCACGATGAGACCCAGATTCGCGAGCTGGCGCCGCGCCTGGCAATCGCCGTCGGCCTGGCGCTGAGGAGCTTTGACACGCCATGATCCGGATCAACTTACTCGGCCAAACGCGTCCGAAGGCCGCCAAGCAAGCCGTGCCGCTCGAAGCCACCGTGCAGATCTTGTTCGCATGCGTGGCGGTTGGTCTGGCATTCGTAATCCTTGGGCTCGTCTATTACAGCCAGAAAAAGCAGCTGGACGTGACGAACCAGCGCATCGCCTCTCTGAAGGCGGAAAAAGCCAGCCTGCAACAGATCAAGCTGGACGTCGACCGGTTCGAGAGCGAGAAAAGCGTCCTTCAGCAACGAATTGACGTAATCGAAACGCTGCAGCGCAATCGCAGCGGGGCTCAGGACATGCTTCAGATGGTGGCGAACACGGTCGTCCGAGTTGACGCTCTTTGGCTAACGTCGCTGGACAAGAAGGGCGATTCGCTCGAAATTCAAGGTGTGGCGGGATCAATCAACGCCGTGGCCAACTTCATCACGGAACTGAAGAAGTCCGGATATTTCGATCAGGTCGAAATCAAGACCGCCAAGGAAAACGACCTCCTGCCTGGCGTCGAGACCTACGGATTCACGATGACTGTGGCGATTGCTCCTCAAACAGGCGGTCCGGCGAAGGCCGAGGCTGTCGGAGCGCCGCAATCCCCGCAACCTGCGGCCAAGGGAAGGAGCTAAGCCATGGCGACCGCGTTCCGAGACTGGCCCTGGCCCCTACAGGCGTTACTTTATGTGGGATTGACGATCGTGCTCGTTCTGGCTGGCTTCTACGTGCCGGGTTTGCCGCTGACTTCCGTCCGAACGCAGCTCGAGTCGGCTCAAGCCGAAGTGAAACCGCTAGAGTCGGACGTCCAGAATCTGCGAGTTTACAAGCAGCGGCGCGCCGAACTGCAAACCGAAATGGACGCCCTGCAAAAGCAGCTCGCAACGCTGCAAACGATTGTTCCCGAGGATAAGGAGACAGATCAGTTCATCCTGATGGTCCAACGCTCCGCGATAACTTCTGGGGTGGCGATTCGGTCTTTGACGGCTGGCGCGGTCGCGCAGAAACCCTACTACTTTGAAATGCCGTTCGCGATTGAGGCCGACGGACCGTATTACTCGGTTCTCGATTTCTTTGCCCGCTTGGGACGCCTGTCGAGAATTATCAACGTAGGCGATTTGAAGCTGGCGGCCCTTAACGCTTCCTCGGGCACAAAATTTCATATGTCGGCCGGAACCACTGTGACTGGGACGTTTACGATCACCACCTTCTTCACGAATTCGGCGCAGCAAAATACAGCCGCAGCTTCGGCTGGAACGCCGGCGAAAAAGTAGGGCGATGACGATGAAAATGGCAAACATATCCGCAAAGTTGCTCGCAGTGCTGGCCCTGTCGCTCCCGATGGCGATTGGTTCGCTGGCGCAGGACGCGCCCGCGAATACGATGGCCATGAAGGCACAGAGCCCCAAGCCGGCAAAGTCCGCCAAGAAGTCGGGCGCGCACGCCAAACCCGCTGCTGCAGCACCGGCAGCCGGTGGAGCGGACGCTTCCGCGGCGCCTGCAGGCGACAAGATTGAAGCGGTCGGCAAGCGCGATCCGTTCGCGCCGCTGATCAACGACAAAAAGGACTCTGGCCCGCACCTGCCTCCGGGCAAGGCTGGATTGGTAATTGCCACGGTGCGCGTGGACGGCGCCGTGCGTTCAGGGAACGCAATGATAGCGGTGGTTTCCAATCCGGAGATGAGCGTTTATTTCATCCGGGAGGGCGACCGCTTGTATGACGGAGATGTGGAAAAGATTGGGCTGGACGGGGTCACTTTTAAAGAGAATTCGAAGGACGCCTTCGGCAAACCAGTTGAGCGCATCGTGACGAAGCGAATCTACGCGAGTGCAGGAGAGCAGCAATGAGGATCCTATGGAGGGCGGTGGGACTTGGCGCGCTGCTGGCGTCCGGTCTAATTTGGACAAATGGAGCACTCCGGGCCAGTGACTTGCCCGTGGTGCACGTGAAGGCCGAGGTCAAGGACGGTGCTGTCCGCTTGGAAGCGGACGCCAATGCACCGTTCGAATATACGACCTATCGTCCCAGCGCGAGCCTCTATGTGCTCGACTTGAGCGGTGTGTCCGCCGGAGATCCGACGGGCGCGCGCGTGGTCGCCTCGGACCTGGTCAAGAGCTACCGCATGATTACTTACTCCGCGGGAGCCAAGCCGGTAGTCCGGTTGGAGATTCTGCTTGCACAGGGCGTAGAGCCTAAGCTCGAGCGCCAGGGAACCGAGGACCTTACGCTGCTGGTCTCGCGTACGGCCGTCGGAGCCTCTGCGGTCAACTCCGTTGCGACGCCAGCAAAGGCAGCTCTGGTGCCCGTGTCTGCCAAGGCCTCGGACGTGGCTGCCACGACGCATCAGTCCATTCGCCAGGTTCATTTGACGCAGAACGGCACCGCGACGGAAGTCAGCATTTCCGGCTCCGGTCCGCTGACCTATCACTCAATTCATCTGCAGAATCCCGATCGCCTGGTCCTGGACTTCGACGCTTCCCATTTAACTACTACGGAGAAGCAGATCGCCAGCAACCTCGATCCAGTTCGCGAAATCCGCCTGGCGCAATTCACGCCTGAAGTTTCGCGAGTCGTGATTGATCTCCGCGAGCCGGCTCGTTACAGCATCAAGGGAGACGGAAGCACAGTTACGGTGTCTTTTGTGGGCAGGGCCTCGATAGCCGCGCCGTCCGCTGATTCTGCGGCGACGATAACTCCTAAGTCCGACTCAAGCGTTGCGACGGAAGAAGCTGCATCCACGAAGCCCGCCGAAATTCCGGCGCCCGCTGCGGTGTTGCCAGTGGCTCTGACGCAACCTTCATCGGCCCTGGCAACTCCAGCGATCACGCATCCGCAGCAGGAAACTCTGGCTCCGACTCGCGCGGCGATTGAAACCGCTTCGAATACGGAAGCTGCTCCAACGCCGACAGCGGCACCAGTTGCAGCGTCCGCGCCGATGTCTCAGGCACCGGGGACATCATCTGTGGCTCCCGTGGGCAAGTACTCGGGTGAGCCGATTTCGGTCAACCTGAAGGACGTGGACCTTCGCGACTTCTTTCGGCTGATCCATGAAATCAGCGGCCTGAACGTGGTGGTGGATCCGGGCGTGAAGGGTAATTTGACGATCGTCCTCGACGATGTGCCGTGGGATCAGGCGCTCGACATCGTCCTGAAGAACAACGATCTCGACAAGCAGCTCGATGGAAACGTGCTCCGCCTGGCGACCAAGGAAACGCTGCGGAAGGAGGCGGACGAAAATCGCGACCTCGCCAAGGCTGTAGCCGAGTCGGCGGAAGTCATCACCACAACGCGTGTCCTCAGCTATGCAAAGGCAACCGGCATGGCGACCACGCTTAAGAAATTCCTCTCGTCTCGCGGAGACATCATCGCGGACGACCGGTCCAATACTCTGATTATTCGCGATATCCCGACCACGCTACCGGTCATGGACAATTTGATCCGTCAGCTTGACCGCAAATCGCAACAGGTGGAGATCGAAGCCCGTGTCGTTGCAGCCAACCGCTCGTTCTCGCGCGAGATCGGCACCCAGTTTGGATTTGCGGGAGCCAATCCCAGCCGGAGCAACGTACTCGGCGGCACTACTGACGTTGGCACCAGCCCGATTACCCGTGTCGGAGTACCCACGCCGCCAGTCGTAGTGAGCAACAGTGGTGGCTCTTCGAGTGGAACCCAGATTCCCCTCAACTCGAACCTGCCCGCGAGCGTGGCGACCAGCGGCATCAGTTATGCCTTTTCTTCAGCCAATTTCGCCCTGGATGTGATCATTACGGCAGCGGAAGAGCGCGGAGTTGGCAAGCTCCTCTCGAAGCCGAAGGTGATCACGCAGAATAACGAGAAGGCGACCGTCAAGCAGGGAACCAAGATTCCGGTTCAGACGATCGTCAACAATACGGTATCGGTCCAGTTCGTGGACGCCGTCCTTGAGCTCGACGTGACGCCGCAGATCACCGCGGACGGCACGATCTACATGGACGTCAACGTGGAGAACGATCAGATTGACGGTTCGATTCCCCGTGTGCAAGGTATCCCGGCCATTGATACGCAGGAGGCCGAAACCAAGGTCACCGTGAACGACGGTGCGACCGTGGTCATCGGCGGTATCATCGTCACACAGCAGACGACGGACATTCAGCAGGTTCCGTTTGTGGGTAGCGTGCCGGTTCTGGGCAACCTGTTCAAGCACACGACTGTCAAGTCAACCTCACAGGAGCTTTTGTTCTTCCTGACGCCTCGCATTCTGCCGAGCTAGCCTGTAGCCTGGCAGACGTGGCGACAGAATCGGGAGAGCGAAATTTGAGCCGGAGCGGGCCCGCAGCGAGATTGGGCCGGCTCCGGCTTTCCTTTTCCGACCTTGGTGTGGACGCGATTCTTGCCACCCACCTTCCCAATATTCGATACATGTGCGGTTTCAGCGGAAGTGCGGGGATCCTGCTTGTGGATTCGTCCTCCGCAACGCTTTTCACTGACAGCAGGTACACGTTTCAGGCGCAGGAGGAGGTGTCTGGCGCGCGGGTACAAATCTGCAAGCAAGGACTGCTTCGCGGCGCGGCGGATGCGCTGCGCGCCCGCAAAGGGCGCTTCCGGGTGGGTTATTCGGCGGCTCAGGTGACAGTCGCCCAGAAACAGGCTCTCGATGCGGGGGCGGGCAGCCGGTTGGGTTGGGCCAGTGATGGGTCTGCCATCGAGAAGATGCGGGCGGTGAAAGAACCTGGCGAGCTGGGTGCGATTCGGGGCGCGGCCGACGTGATCAGCGACGTGTTTCAACGTGTGCTCCGGAGGATTCGGCCGGGTGTAACGGAATTGGCGATCGCTGCGGAGATTGAGCATGAAATCAATCGTCAAGGAGGCACGGGAGCGTCCTTTGAAACCATCGTCGCCTCCGGGGCACGCTCTGCCTGGGCGCACGCGCGTCCGACCTCCAAACCACTCAGGAAAAACGAATTGGTCGTCCTAGATCAGGGTGCTATACTCCGCGGCTACTGCAGCGATATGACCCGCACGGTTCACCTCGGAAAGGCATCCCGGAGGGTCCGGAGCCTCTATTTTGCCGTCTTGGAGGCGCAGGCAATGGGCAAGCAAGCCGTTCGCCCGGGCGTTACAGCCGGCGAAGTGGACAGGGCCGCGCGCAGCTCCCTCAAGCGATCCAAGCTGGATCGTTACTTCACCCACAGTCTGGGACATGGACTTGGCCTTGAGGTTCACGAGATGCCGCGGTTGGGGAAGGGTGAGCAGACAGTTCTTCAAGAGGGGATGGTCTTGACGGTGGAACCGGGCGTTTATCTCGAAGGGCTTGGCGGCATTCGGATCGAGGACGACGTTGTTGTGACCGCCAAAGGTTCCGTTGATCTGACCTCCGCGACGCGGGACTTTCTCGAGCTATAAATGGCGAAAAAATCGAAGACGAAGCTGAAAACTGGGGCCGAAGTGGGTGGCGTGGACCTCGTCGAGGTCGAGCGTCTGCTCGCCTTTATGGAAAAGCACGGCCTGCAAGAGTTCGAATATGCGCGCGGCGGAGTCCATATCCGGCTGAAGAAGCCGTCAGCCGCGCCCGCAGCTGGCTCCCATGCGGCTGCCGCCTGGGAACCGCCGCCCGTCAGTCACGGAACCGCGCCTGAGGTTCCGCGGTCGCCGAGCCACGGAATCGCCGCGCCTGCTCCCGACCTTCACGTAATCAAATCGCCGATTGTCGGCACGTATTACGCTTCGCCAAGTCCCAATGCCGACGCGTTTGTCGCCGTGGGAGCAAAAGTGGAGCCGGGACAGGTGCTCTGCATCATCGAGGCCATGAAGCTGATGAATGAAATTGAATCGGACGTGGCCGGCGAAGTGGCTCAGATATTTGTGGAGAATGGCAAGCCTGTTGAATACGGCGAGCCGCTGTTTGGCATCCGGGCGCGCGGCAAGAAATAGGTTTTGGCAACGCACTTTTCGAGCAAATTGAACCCTGAGTCTTCCTGCTAGATGCGAATCGGATCCCAGACGCCATGTTTCGAAAAATTCTCGTAGCCAACCGAGGCGAAATCGCACTCCGCGTTATGTCCGCCTGCAAAGAACTGGATATTCGTACCGTCGCCGTCTATTCGGAGGCGGATAGCCACGCGTTGCACGTTCGCTTCGCGGATGAGGCGATTTGCATCGGTCCACCGCGCAGCAGCGAAAGTTACCTCAACATTCCGCAAGTAATCAGTGCCGCCGAAATCGCAAATGTGGACGCCATCCACCCCGGCTACGGGTTCCTTTCGGAAAACGCAAATTTCGCGGAGGTTTGCGAAGCCTCGCACGTCACGTTCATCGGCCCCTCACCGGCCATGATCCGCATGATGGGGGAAAAAGACCGTGCGCGCGCTGAAATGGGCGCGGCGGGCTTGCCAATCATTCCGGGAAGCGATGGCGCAGTACCGGACGAAGCGGCTGCGAAAAGAGTCGCGGCCGAAATTGGACTCCCGATCATGATCAAGGCTGTCGAGGGCGGCGGCGGGCGCGGGATGCGTATGGTGCACACCAAGAAGGAATTGATCCCGGCGTTTCAGACCGCGCAGACCGAGGCGCAACAGGCCTTTGGCAGCCCAAGCGTGTACATGGAAAAGCTGATCGAGCGCCCGCGGCACATCGAGTTTCAGGTGCTCGGCGACAAGCACGGCAGTGTGATCCATCTTGGCGAGCGCGAATGTTCGTTGCAACGCCGCCATCAAAAGGTGATGGAAGAATCTCCCTCGACCGTTCTTGACGCGGCGACGCGCGAGCGCATCGGAAAGCAGGTCGTCGAGGCGCTGCGCAAGGTGGGCTATTCAAACGCAGGCACGGTGGAATTTCTGCGGGATGCCGATGGAAACTTGTACTTCATCGAAATGAACGCGCGCATTCAGGTGGAACACCCCGTGACCGAAATGGTTACGCAGGTGGACCTGGTGAAGGCTCAGATTCGAATTGCTGCGGGCGAGCGCCTCGAAGAAGCCGTGGGCTCATTCGATTTTCGCGGCCACGCGATCGAGTGCCGCATTAACGCCGAGGACCCGGAAACATTTGTGCCTTCACCCGGGCGTATCACGGCATTCCGCGTTCCGGGAGGGCCAGGAATTCGCGTGGACACTGCGGTCTACGCCGATGCCGTGGTGCCGCCCTACTACGATTCGCTGGTGGCCAAGCTGGTCGCTCACGGCCGCGATCGCGCGGAAGCTATAGCGCGGATGCACGGTGCACTCGATGGATTCGTCGTCGAAGGAATCAAGACCACCATCCCGCTGCATAAACGCATTCTCGCCGAGCCCGATTTCATCGCCGGAAAATTCGACACTCATTTTCTGGATCGCCTCACCGCAGCGAAAGAGAAGTAGTATTCTGTCGCCGATTCAACCGCATCCTTGCATCCATTCCCGGGAGGCAGCGATTGTTTCCAGCGCTCTACGCGATCATCGATCCCGACCTTGCATCCGCACCTTTGACATATCTCACCTCAACCTTGGCCGATGCTGACGTCCGGTTGATGCAACTTCGCTACAAGCGCGGCTCTGCAGAGCGAATTTACTCTCAGGCGAAGGAACTGCAGACTATTCTTGCGCCGCGCGGCGTGCGATTCATCGTCAACGACCGGCCGGACATCGCCGCGATGACCGATTCGGGAGGTGTCCACGTGGGCCAGGAAGACCTTCCTGCTGAGGAGGCCCGCCGAATCTGCGGGATCTCGCGATGGGTGGGCGTTTCGACACACAATCTGGAGCAATTGCGCGAGGCGGACCTCACTTCGGTGGACTATATTGCCGTGGGGCCCATCTTTCCGACAGGCACGAAGAGGAATCCGGACCCGGTCGTCGGAATCGAGTTCCTTCGCGCGGCGCGACAAATGACGGCGAAACCGCTTGTCGCAATAGGCGGCATCACCATAGAGTCCGCGGCAGAAGTGTTTCGCGCCGGCGCAGATTCGGTGGCGATTATCCGGGATCTTCTTGCAGCGCCTGATCAGGCGGAACGCGCGCGAGAATACCTGGCCATCGCCGAGCGCGCGAGATCGCGCCGCAATCAAGCACGATAGCCAATAGCAACCAAATGGCAGACATCCACGAACCCATTGGATTCACAGCCGGGCGACCGTCCGGCGAGCTGGTCAAGGGTCTTGGCCTGTTCGATTCGACGATGATCGTCGTCGGCTCGATGGTCGGCTCCGGGATCTTCATCGTTTCGGCGGATATCGCGCACCAGGTGCAGAGTCCGGGGCTCTTGCTTGTGGTCTGGCTCGCTTCGGGATTGATCACGCTGATCGGCGCGCTTAGCTTCGGCGAGCTCGCCGCTGCAATGCCCCACGCAGGCGGCCAGTACGTTTACCTCCGCGAATCCTGCGGAGAGATATTTGGATTTCTCTATGGCTGGGCGATGCTCCTTGTCATCCAAACTGCGACAATCGCCGCGGTGGCCATCGCGTTCGCAAAGTTTTCCGGAGTGATTGCGCCGTGGTTTTCGGCGTCGGCATGGATCTGGAAGATTGGTACGTTGGGTCCGTGGAACTCGTGGTTCGGGCAGCTCGGCCCGTACAACGTGGGCCTGAATCGCCAGAATATGCTCGCAATTCTTTCCATCGTACTGCTCACGTGGATCAATACGCGCGGCTTGCGGCTCGGAAAGATCGTGCAGAATATTTTCACGGTCGCGAAGACGATCTCGCTCGCAGGCCTGGTCCTCCTGGGAGTATTGTTTTCGACGGCGATTGCCCTCAGCGCTAATTTCACTGGGTTCTGGCGCAATGCGGGATGGTCCACGATGCATGCTTATCCGCCTGATAGTTCTGCATGGATGATCGGAACCCTCACGCTCGTGGGCGTGGCAATGGTGGGTTCGCTTTTTGCGATGGACGCGTGGAATAGCGTTACGTTTACCGCCGCCGAAGTGAAGAATCCGGGACGCGATCTGCCAGTTTCGCTCGCCACGGGCACGGCGATCGTGATTTTGCTCTATACGCTGGCGAACGTGGCCTATCTGCGTGTGCTGCCGCTTTCGGGCGATCCCCACGGCGCGACCGCGATTGCGCGCGGAATTGAGTTCGCTGCAGAGGGTCGCGTCGCCACGGCGGTAGCTTCCGTCGTCTTCGGTCCGGCCGGTGCAATCGTAATGGCGGTCGCGATTCTGGTTTCCACATTCGGCTGCAACAATGGCTTGATTCTGGCGGGCGCGCGGATTTATTACGCGATGGCCAAGGACGGCCTTTTCTTCCGGTCGGTGGGAACAGTGAACCGCAACCACGTTCCGGCGGTGGCTCTCGTCGCGCAATGCATCTGGGCGTCGGCGCTCTGCCTTTCTGGCACATACGGACAATTGCTCGATTTCCTGATATTCGCGCAGCTGCTTTTTTATATCCTTACGCTGGGCGGATTGTTTATTCTCCGCTGGAAGCGTCCGGAGATGCCGCGTCCGTACCGCGCGTTCGGCTATCCGGTGCTGCCCGCGCTATATATCCTGATGGCGGGATTTCTCGAAATCCAATTGTTGCGATATAAACCGCAGTACACTTGGCCCGGCCTGATCATAGTTCTGCTCGGGCTGCCGGTTTACGGTCTGTGGAAGCTGGCAGGGAAGCAGCCAGCTAGGTCTTAACTTCGCGTTTGGCAGGGTTCGGCAGCAGCCACACTTGGGAGGATTCCGAGGAATGGGAAATCCGCTGTTTGCAAAGAAGCCGATGGAATGGCTGCTGACCGAGTGTGGGGACGCCGGCACTCATACGCTGAAACGCACGCTCGGCCCCGTTTCTCTTACGGCGCTCGGAGTCGGCGCGATTATCGGCGCCGGAATCTTTGTGCTCTCGGGCCTCGGCGCGCACTACGCCGGACCCGGCTTGATGCTGTCGTTTGTGATTTCGGGGCTGGGATGCGCTTTCGCCGGGCTGTGCTACGCGGAATTCGCCGCGTTGATTCCCCTCGCGGGCAGCGCCTACACCTATGCGTACGCCGCGCTTGGCGAATTGTTCGCATGGATCATCGGCTGGGATCTCACCCTCGAATACGCCATGGGCGCGAGCACGGTCTCGTCCGGCTGGTCGAACCACTTCATCGAGTTCCTCAACATCTTCGGGCTCAAGATGCCGCTTTGGTTGGCCTACGACCATTGGACCGCGATTCGAACCGCGGAAAATATTGTCGCCCGGCAGATGGCACACGATTCCGACCCCGGTCTCGTCACTGGCACGCAGGCGTTCCTGGGCAAAGTTGGCGATATCATTAGCGGCCAGTCCCCGGAATTGATTCAGCGCGCGCATGATCTCGTGGGCGCTCCGCATATGTTCGGCAGGGAAATTGGATTCAATCTCCCCGCGTTCCTGATCGCACTGGTGATCACGGCGATTTTGATTGTGGGAATTAAGGAAAGCGCGACTTTCAATTCGGCGATCGTGATTGTGAAAGTTGCTGTAGTACTTTTCATCATCATTCTGGGCATTCGATACGTGCATCCGTCGAACTGGGGCCATGATTGGGCATCGTTTGCGCCCATGGGATTCTCGGGAATTGGGGCCGGTGCGGCCTATATCTTTTTCGCGTACATTGGATTCGATGCCGTTTCGACGACGGCTCAGGAGGCCAAGAACCCGCAGCGCGACCTGCCGATTGGAATCATCGTGTCTCTGTTGGTTTGCACGGTTCTCTACATCTTGGTCGCGGCGGTGCTCACAGGTATGGTCCCATGGAGGGAAATTAATGTGGAGGCTCCGCTGGCCGTTGCATTCATGGATCGCGGTCTTACCACTGCGTCCTATCTGATTACAGCGGGAGCCCTCGCGGGCCTAACCAGCGTCATGCTCGTGATGCTGCTTGGCCAGACCCGCGTGCTCTACTCGATGGCATGCGACGGCCTTCTTCCACGAAGGTTTTTTGCCGCCATCCATCCGAAGTTCCGTACTCCTTACAAGAACACCATGCTTGTCGGCCTGCTCGCAGCGATCGTTGGAAGCCTTGTTCCGATTGATGACATCGGGAAAATGGTCAACATTGGCACGCTACTGGCGTTCGTAATCGTCTGCATCGCCGTTATGGTCCTCCGCCGGACGAATCCCGGGCAGGCGCGGCCTTTTCGAACGCCATGGGTTCCTCTGGTCCCCACTCTAGGCATTCTTTTCAACGGCTACATGATGTACAAACTTGGATGGATCAACTGGGCCCGGTTGATCGTGTGGCTGATCATCGGTTTGGTGATCTACTTCGCGTATAGCCGCCATCACAGCTACGTCCAGAAGGGCGACCGCACAGCTGGCTAATCCGTGATAAATTGCCGACTTGGCCTTCAACGGTTGCGCGCAATTGGTTGAGCGCCGTCTGACTCGAAGCCGGCTCCGATGACGCACGTTTCTCCGCGACGCTTGTTACTGTTCATCCGGCGAACCTCGCCGCTGGATCGCATTGCCTTCGCGCTCCTGGTTCTTTACGTCGCAGGACGATTCGCGCGTCCCCTGGGCGCCACGTCACGCTTCTCGACGCTCCTCGGCTTTTTGTGTTTCGCAGCGGTCGCCTACTTCCTGGTGCGCCTCATCCCGTGGGTTCGAAGACGAGTGCTTTGGAGTCTGCGCAATCGGTTGATCGTCGCGTACGTGTTCATGGCGGTGGTTCCCGTGGTGCTGCTCGTAACGATGATCGGCATCGCGACCTATCTTTTCTACCTGCAACTGGGCGCGCATTTGCTGAACGACGCCGTGCAGCAGCGCACCAACGTAATTGACACCGACGCTGATACGATCGCGGGCGCCATCGAACGCGAGGCTTCTCACATGAGCGTTCCCGTCGGCGCGGACGTGCTCGCCCGGCCGATCATCGCGGGTCTGATCGCGGACGAGCAGGCGGAATGGCCGGGTCTCACGGTTTCGATGAACCGCGGGCAGCCACTTCTCGCGACCACTGACGGCAAACGCTTTGCGCGCCTGGTGGCGTATCAGGATCAACTGTCGTTTGTGGCTGCGCAACGACGCACTGTTCCCTCCGGTTCTTTCACGGTGCTGGTAATCGCACCGATGACTTCGCAGATCCTCGACGGCTTCCCACAGGAATTGGGTCCGATTCAAATGGTTTTGATGAGGCCGGCGGAACCGGGTGCACAGCGCGGATTTTCGCTCGAGATAGACAACAAGCCTTTCGTCACAGGCGAACAGATCGCCAGTTCGAAGCGCAGTCTGCCCGCGACCCCTAACTGGCTCGATCCACACCTCGAGGGTGGTTCCACGTTCGACGTTTTCCATATTGACCCGCAAGGCAAAGACGCGCCGATGGCACCCGTGCTAACGACGTTCTTGCTGCGTCCAGTCATCGTGAATCGAGGTCTCTTCAACTCCATGGGAGCGCTGGGGCCGTATCTCCTGGTAGCGCTGGCTGCGGCTGGCGTCATATTTCTGGTGCTGGAAGTCGGCGCGCTGGCGACAGGTACTGTCCTGACTCGCACGATCACGCGTTCGGTCGGCGATCTATACGATGCCACGCTGCACGTACGGAGGGGAGACTTCAGCCATCGAGTCCGCGTCCCGAATCGCGACCAATTGGGTGCGCTTGGTGATTCGTTCAACGAAATGACGAGTTCGATTTCCGAGCTGATCGAAGGACGACGCGAGCGGCAGCGATTGGAGAACGAAGTCGAAATTGCGCGCGAGGTCCAGCAGCAGCTCTTTCCGCATACGACTCCGTCGGTCCCCGGACTGGAACTCGCCGGTATCTGTCGTCCGGCTCGTGTGGTGAGCGGTGACTACTACGATTTCATCTCCCTCGATAAGACGCGCGTTGGCATCGCTCTCGCTGACATCAGCGGCAAGGGAATCTTCGCGGCGCTCCTGATGGCGAGCCTGCAGGCCGCTCTGCGCAGCACGGCGTCACTGGAAGGTTACGCCGGCTCTGCCGAGATCGTCTCCCGACTCAACAATCATTTATTCAAGAACACGACCGACGACCGATACGCGACGCTTTTCTACGCAGTGTATGACTCGGAAGCGAAAACGCTCACGTACACCAACGCCGGTCACCTGGCGCCGATCTTTATTCAGGGCGGATCGGTGCAAGCGCTCGAGCAGGGCGGAACTGTTGTCGGTATGTTCGAAGATTCGCCCTATACGGAGTCCACGCTGCCCGTCGGGCCGGGAACTCTGCTGGTGGCATTCAGCGATGGCTTGACTGAGCCCGAGAGCGTGTACGGCGAGGAATTTGGGATGGAACGACTGAATGCCGAGGTAGTTCGGTTGCGCGATGCACGCGCCTCGCGGATTGCCGAGAATTTGATCGCGGCAGCCGAGCAGTGGTCCGGCACGCCGGAGCAGGCGGATGATATGACGGTTGTTGTCGCACGGATGGGCTAGCGCAGCGGGCTAACTTTCCTTGCAATAGCATTATACTGGCGTCGCGTGAAACGTGCGGCGCGGCCGTAACACTTCACCGATGAAAATCCTTAGCGCAGCGGAAATGAAGGAAGTTGATCGCTTGACCACGGCACGTTATCGCGTGCCGAGCCTGACGCTCATGGAAAACGCTGGGCGCGCCGTCGCGGAGTTCATTCAGTCGCGATTCTCAAGTTTGACGAGGCGTCGGATCGTGGTCCTTTGCGGCAAAGGCAACAACGGCGGCGATGGCTTCGTCGTCGCGCGCCACCTGTTCAAGATGGGCGCGAAGCCGACAGTGTATTTGATTGGCGTTTCGCGCGACGTGAAGGGCGCCGCCGCCACCAACCTCAAGCTCTGGAAAAAAGTGGGCGAACTTCATGTGGATGGCGGTAAAGGCGCGGGCGATTGGATGCCGTTCTCGTCGGACTCGATTATTGTGGACGCGCTCCTGGGCACAGGAGTTCGCGGTAGGGTCGAAGGCCGATTGCGTGAGGTAATCGCCGGCACGAATGCGCACGGGGCGGGATGTACAGTCGTTTCCGTGGATATTCCGTCCGGCTTGCGGGCAGACACGGGCGACGTTCAAGGAGTCGCCGTCATCGCGGACTATACGATCTCGTTTACAGCGCCCAAGCCCGGCATGGTCTCCGGGGCGGGCGGTCAACATGTTGGGCAACTTCTGGTGCGGCAAATCGGATCGCCACCGGCTTTGATCGAGGAAACGGGGAAGGGACGGCTTCGCTGGAGCGAAGCGGATGAATTCGCCGCGTTCGCGATTCCACGTAAGGCTGCGGGCAATAAGGGCGACTACGGCCACGCGCTGGTCGTTGCTGGCTCCGTGGGCAAGAGCGGAGCGGCGGTGCTGTCGTCTTGGGCTGCACTGAGAGCTGGAGCGGGATTAGTCACTGTGGCGACGCCTGAACCTGCACTCCCGATCATCGCCGCGCATACGCCCGAAATCATGACCGAGCCGCTGGCCGGGACCACCGCAGGTACCATTTCCCCCCGCTGCCTCGAAGGCGGTCTTTTCGCGACAGTGCTGAAGGGCAAACGCGCTCTCGCTATCGGTCCGGGGCTTTCAACCAACGCCGAGACACAGCAATTTATCCGCACCGTGCTCGGCAATCGCTCCGTTCCAATCATCCTCGACGCCGACGGCCTGAACGCATTCGCGGGTCAGGCGGCTGAGTTGAAACACGCTGATGGAATGCTTTGCGTTACGCCTCATCCGGGCGAGATGGCGCGCTTGCTTGGCTGCGCCGCCGAAGATGTGCAAGCGCATCGCGTGGAAATCGCGCTCCAAGCTGCCGCTGACTGGAACACCATCGTGATCCTAAAGGGTAGCGGGACCGTTGTGGCTGCTCCGGATGGAAGTGCATTCATAAATTCAACCGGAAACCCCGGGATGGGCACGGGCGGCACCGGCGATGTTCTGACGGGGATGCTCGCGGGACTAACCGCGCAATACGGCACGACGGATTGGCATCGGCTGCTCGCATTTGGCGTATATTTGCACGGCCAGGCGGGCGATGTGGCGTATGCGGATCGCGGGGAGGCTCCGCTGATGGCTTCGGATCTGATCCACGCCATTCCGCGCGCCTACCGGCGGTTCTATTCCGAGTGCGGCCGTGGGTAATTCTGAAGTTGTCACACACTCATCCGAAGAGACCATCCAGCGAGGACGCGAAATCGGCGCGCGCCTGAAGGCGCCGGCTCTCGTGTTGCTTTCGGGAGACCTTGGGGCAGGGAAGACTACGCTAACGAAGGGCATCGCCAGCGGTCTGGGTGCGGCCCGCGTAGACGAAGTGACCAGCCCTACGTTCACTCTGGTTCACAAATACGGCGGAAATGCGACGGTCTATCACGTCGACCTTTACCGCATTGCGGACTTCCACGATCTGGAGACGCTCGGGCTGGAGGATGTGTTCGCCGAACGAGCAGTGGTGATTGTGGAGTGGCCCGACAAGCTTACCTTGCGAACTGACTGGCCGATTGTGCGCATCCGGCTGGAGCACATCGCGGAAGAAACCCGCCGCATCTCGATTGACGATCCCGCTTCCATGCTCAATGGGGCGCTCACAACCCCATAATCTGGAATCCAGCGTCCACGTAAAGGACATTTCCGGTGACGCCGCGTCCCAGGTCACTTCCCAGAAACACCGCCGCGTCCGCAACCTCCGCGGTGTCGGTATTGCGCCGGAGGGGCGCCCGCTGGGCAGAAATCTCGAGCATCTTCGAGAGGTCCTTCACACCGCGCGCGGAAATGGTTTTGATTGCGCCGGCGGAGATAGCGTTGACGCGGATTTTGCTCGGCCCCAGCTCGCTCGCCAGATATTTCACTTCGGCTTCGAGCGCGGCTTTCGCGACTCCCATGACGTTGTAATTCGTCACCACCCGCGTGGACCCCAGATACGTGAGCGTCATGATAGCGCCACCGTTGGTCATCAGCGGCGAGAGAGCTTTGGAAATCGCGACAAGTGAATAGGCGCTGACGTCCAGCGCGAGCTGAAAACCCTCCCGCGAGGTTTGCAGGAATGGCTGATTGAGTTCTTCGTGTTTTGCGGCCGCGAGGCTGTGCACCACGATATCGAGCCGATGTCCTCCGGCCTCCAAGGATTCCGCCATGCGGTCAATATCCGTCTGGTCCTGGACTTCGCAGGCGAAAAATCCAGCCGCGCCCAGTTCGCGTCCCAATTCCTCAACCGCGGGCTTGGCACGCTCGTTTTGATACGTGAGCAGCAACTTGGCGCCTTCGCGTGCAAATGCCTGCGCGATGGCATGCGCGATGCTCCATTTATTCCAAACGCCGAGGACTATGGCCGTTTTGCCTTGAAGTAACTTCGACATGGCCGATATCTTACCCGCAAAATCAGAATTCGGCTTAATCTTCATTGCGACCACTGACTTCGTCAGTGCGAGTGCATCCAACGAATGATTTCGCGCACCACCTCACCGAGGTAGGGCCACAGAAACCACGATGCGGCGGCGATCGCCGCAAGCGTACGTTTCGTAAGAGCGATCTTGGGAAGGCTGATTCCGCCGGGACGGTGGCTGGCGCAATATCCACCAGCAAGCGCTCGCCGGCTGCACCGCTGCCCGTTTGGCCCCAGATAAAGACACGGGCCCTGGTCGGCGTTGCTTTCGGCCGACGGCAAGGACAAGGTCTGCTGGCCGGTCCCCCCGTCGCCGCTGGATGCGGCCCAAGTATCGTCGAATGTGACTCTTGAGGAGTTTTCGGTTGCCATCTCATGCCACCCCTTGGCCCGATCGCGGAGCTCCCGTCCCGACTCGGTACAGTAACACTTACGCGCCGTTCCATTGCGCCTGCGTTCAAGCCTCAGCTACAGTGAAAGCTCGCTCTTATCCAGTTCCCGATGCCGGAAACACACATCGCGCCCAGCTCAGTACATCCCGCGCGGATGAAGCTCGAGCCTTATACCGCCGAAATCCGGCTGACCAATCTTACGCTCGGGATTGACAATATCCATTATGACGTTTTCCTCAGCCCTCGCTTCGTGGAATTTACCCGCAAGTATCTCGGTGACCTCGTCCGCCAGGCGGTCAACATCAACCTGCTCTACGGCAAGGACAAAGAACGCAAGCAATCGGGTTCGCCGGAACATGCGGCGTTTCGCAAAATCCTTTCGGACATCTTGCAGGAATCGGTTACGCGCGCGAAGTTTCAGCAATCGGTTGAGACGGACGTCCTCCACCATCTAGCTCTGCTGAAATTCATCAGCCAGGAAACCGGCAATCAATTTTCGAGCATCCTGGTCGAGTGCAAGGACTGGATCCGTGGGCGCGGCGAGCTGTTCGAGCACAGCGAGCAGGCCCACGTGATGCGCTCGAAGATCGCCGATCTCCAAGCGGACCGCAAGAACGTGATCCGTCAGGTGGGCGAGACGCTCTGCCGGGTCTGGCGCGAAGTCGAGGAAGGCACGATCCTGAAAACGCGGCGCGCCCTTTTCGGCGACGATTTTCCCGAAGCCTATCCGCTGCTGCAGAACCGCTTTCTCTTTGTTGAGGGCGGCAACGACGATCAGTTTTTTCTCGAACATTACGTCCTGCTCGGCAATTTCGTAAACGATCCTGACCGATTCGAGACGTTTGACGCTTTATTGCTGGATTTCGTCCGCGACTATGTCCTGGCGGGGGACAGCGCTGAGGAGCTTTCGAAGGCCCGTAATGTTCACGAACGCCTGCTCGAACAAGCGCGATTGCTGCGCTCGGAACTGGCGCGCGTGGAGGCCGAGCTGGAGGAGGCATCGTCCCGCGCGGGGGACGGCGACCGCTCGTTCCCGTCGCTTTTCAAGCGCAGGGCAGCGGCGGGGGCTGAGGTGCAGGGTGAACTGAATGACCTTCGGCTAAAGTCTGCGTCGCTTGAAAAGAATCTCGAGGACCTCGACCCTCAGATTGTCGCCGCGAAACAGCGCCTCGAGTTCCTCACCGAGGAGCTGCATCACCGTTTGGGCGATTATCTTAACCAACCGGCTAACGCACGCCGCCTGTTTGACACTCTTGGTTCGCCCGGCGATGTCGCCTCTGCGGATGGCGAATCTGCATCAGAAACGCGCGCGAAACTGCTGGAGGAATGGGTTCACCGGCTGGAGGAGCGCGACCTTCTGTTCCACGTGCTCGCCAGCTACGAAATGCGCAAGATTTCCGCGGACTATTGTCCGCCCGTCCACTTGCAGCAATTGAAGAAGGCGCTGGTGCAGCGCGAAGAAACCAAGCGCGTAGCGCAAATTCTGGAAAAGTTTCCCGCCCGCAAGGTCTCCATGAAGAAGCTGGAGGAAGCTTCCCGGGCCATTCGCCGCCGAACGACGGAAGAAACTCTGAGCGTGGGCCTCCAGTTCGCCGAAGACCTTATGCGTTTGCGTCGCGACCGCCGAAACTATCAGCAGGTCACGGCGTGGATGGAACGCATTAATCTGGTGCATTCGGAACGCGCGCGGGAGCTCTCGCGGGCGAATAAGAGCCTATACGAATTCCTCCACCCGGAGGAAAACCGGCCCGCCGACGATCCGGTGATCAATCACGTCGTGATCAAGGCGGACGTTCGCGGCTCGACCAGCATGACGAAGGATCTGCTTTCGCGCGGAATGAACCCCGCGTCGCATTTCAGCATGAACCTGCATGAGCCTGTGAAGCGGATGCTCGAACGCTACGGGGCCGCGAAGGTCTTCATCGAAGGCGATGCCATCATCCTGGCGATCTACGAGACCGAGTCAACTCGCGCGACGCGGCGGGCGGTTGCTCGCGCCTGCGTCCTGGCGCGAGAGATTTTAGCCGTCATGGCCGCGTATAACAACCGCGCCAAATCCACCGACCTGCCGCCGCTGGAGCTGGGCGTCGGTGTAGCATTTCAGGACTCCGCGCCTTCGCTGTGGGAGGACGCAGACTCCAAAATCATGATTTCGCGCGCTCTTAATCTTTCCGACCGCCTTTCGAGCTGCGCCAAAATGGCCAAGCGCCTGTTTCAGACCAATGCCTCACCCTTCAACGTCTTTCTGCTGCAGACGCTGATGGATGACGCCGCTGACGATGAAAGCGAAGAGCTGCTCGTTCGGTACAACTTGAACGGAATCGTGCTGAACGAAGAGGGATTCCAGAAACTCAGCGCCGAGATTTCGCTTTCGCTCATGGGCGGCAATTTTCCGATGCCTTGGGGCAAGGAGCGCGTCCAGCTTTACTTCGGAGAAGTTCCGCTCGGGGAATCCATTGAGCCCATTGTGGTGCGTAAGGGATTCGTTCGCCAGTTGCTGCCCGGCGGGAAGATCGGCGCGCAGGGCAACCGGGCCTACTACGAAGTCTGCACCGACGCAAAGCTTCTCGACCTCGCTCGCAAGAAGTTTGCGGCTGTCTCACCGAAGAACTGAACCTCACACTCAACAGCGCATTTCCGGTTTACAATCGTCAGTAACGTACATGGCGCGCAAAAAGAGATCGAAGTGGAAGGTTCCAACCGAAGCGCGACGCCGCGCTCGCCTTGGCGTCGGTCCGCCGCCGCCCGAGCGCACCATTCCCAACAAGCGTGATAAGCCGCCGAAATACAAGAAGCGGTCGGTGGATCCTGCTGTAGAGGATTAATCCAAGTTGGCCGAAAACTAGTGGATGTTGCGGGTCTTCCGTCCGACATAATCCATCAGCAGATACTGTCCGAGAGTGTAAGGGGTGGTGAAATACGCTTTGCCGCGACAGAGTTCCGTAACTTTCTGAACGAAGTGCACCAGGCTGTAGTCGCTCGCCAGCATGAACGTATTGATCAGGATTCCGGCGCGCTTGCATTTGGCGACTTCTTCCATCGTCTGCGTCACGACCAGCGGATCGAGGCCGAACGCGTTCTTGTAAATCCGGCCGTCCTCCAGCGTCAGCGCCGAGGGTTTTCCATCAGTGATCATGACGATCTGGCGCATGTCTTTTTTCTGCCGAGAGAGAATTCGCTGCGCCAAACGCAACCCTTCCCGCGTGTTCGTGTAATACGGTCCGACTTGGACGCGCGCCAGCTTGCCGATGGGAATCTCCTCAGCGCTGTCGTGGAACAGCACGCAATGCAGCGAATCACCCGGATACTGGGTGCGGATCAAATGCGATAACGCCAGCGCTACGCGCTTGGCCGGCGTAAAGCGATCTTCGCCGTAAAGAATCATGCTGTGGCTGCAATCGAGCATCAGCACCGTCGCGCAGGAACTGTGGTATTCGCACTGGTGAACCATCAGGTCCGGATAATCGAGCTCAATTGGAAGTGTTGCTCCATTTCGCTGCACCGCGTTAAAAAGCGTACCGCTGATGTCCATATTCAGCGTGTCGCCGAATTCGTAGAGCTTCGAGCTACCTCCTGATTCCACGCCGGTTGCGAGATCGCGCGTATCGTGACGGCCAAAACTGCTTTTGCCGAGCGAGGCCAGCAGGTCTTTCAGGGTTTTGAAGCCGAGAAAATCGAGCGCCTTGTCGGTAATTTCAAAACGTGCCTCCACGTTCGGTTGGTCCTGCCCGATCTGCCCGCCAGGAGTCTCGGAAGGCGGAGGGGTCACGCGCGCGGACTGCTGTTGGGTGATCAGCCCCTCTTCCTCCATGCGCTCGATGATCTGGTCAATCAAGTCGCGCAACTCCTGGTTCTGCGACAAGTCCGGATTTTCCATCAGCTTTTGCATCAATTCTGGCGGGACTAAATCGCCCTCTTGCAGCGCGCGCAAGATCGCCTGCCGCAGCGCTTCCAAATGCTGTTCGCGCGACCGCTCCATATCGAGCTCGTGGAACCCGTATTGCCCTTCGAACCCGCTCTGCAGAAAGAAATCCGAGAGGCGGTTCATCAGCTCCTGCAGATCCAAATCGTCCGCGGCGCCCGGCGCATATTTTGAATACTTGGTGTATTTCATGTCAATTGAACTGGCGTCGTGGCATACGGCCGGAAGGCTCGCGCGGTTCGCGCGGCTCAGGCGTCTTCCGAGTCTCGGCGAAGAATCCGCGCTCTTCGCTGCGGTTCACTCGCTTGTGCGCCCAGAGCCCCTCGAGGATGAACTCTGCCGCGCTCGACTGAATGGCCGCGTCGTCCTTCGAGCGGACGCCGAGCGCCTCCAGATGTTCGAACAGCCCCTGAATCTTCTTGAGCTGGCTCAATAGCTCGCCGCTGGCTGCGTTCGCCAAAACCTTCAGTTCGCCGCCGATTTCGAACCACTGCACAACCGCCTGAAAATTCACGTCCTTGAAATACTTCGTGAAGGTTTTCCCAACCGCCGCGCGTATCAGCTCTCGCGCGATGTTGTCCGCGCCGCGCATTTCACCCTCGTACTCGAGTTCGAACTTCCCGGTCATCGAAGGAATGGCGGCGTACACGTCCGCCACGCGCGCGACGACAGCCGAATCGTGACTGCGCACAGCGCGCTGCTCTGCGCTGCTGAGCACGTTTTCGAGCGTGCTGATCGGCAGGCGCTGGCTCACGCCTGACCGCTTGTCCACGCGCTTATCCTCGCGCGCCTGAAACGCAACTTCTTCGACGATCTCGCGGATGTATTCGGGGACCTGAACTCGCCGCTTGCCCTCGCGATTCGTCCACGACTCCTGCGCGGTGATGGCCATGCCCTCGGCAACCGTGGCCGGGTAATGCGTACGAATTTCGGAGCCGACGCGGTCCTTCAGCGGCGTGATTATTTTTCCGCGCGCGGTGTAATCCTCCGGATTGGCGGTGAAGACAAGCAACACGTCCAGCGCCATCCGAATGGGATAACCCTTAATCTGAATGTCGCCTTCCTGCATAATATTGAAGAGGCCGACCTGAATTTTCCCCGCCAGGTCTGGCAGCTCGTTGATCGCGAATATTCCGCGATTAGCGCGGGGCAGCAGGCCGTAATGAATCGTCAGTTCGTCCGAGAGATTCTTTCCGGCGCGCGCCGCCTTGATGGGGTCCACATCACCGATCATGTCCGCAATGGTGACGTCGGGCGTCGCGAGTTTCTCCACGTAGCGCTGCTCGCGGCCAAGCCACGATATCGGCGTGGCGTCGCCATCTGCCGCAATGCGTTCCCGGCAGGCGCGGCAAATCGGACGATAGGGATTGTCGTTGATTTCGCAGCCGGCTACGACCGGAATCTGCGCGTCGAGAAGAGTCATCAAGCCGCGAAGAATTCGCGACTTCGCCTGCCCGCGCAATCCGAGCAAAATGAAATGATGTCGCGAGAGCACGGCGTTGGTGATCTGCGGAATCACCGTGTCGTCGTAGCCATGGACGCCTGGGAAGATCGGTTCGTCTTTCTCAAGCTTTTGCAGGAGATTCTCGCGAAGCTCCTGCCGCACCGTTCGCGACGCGATCTTTTCTTCCGACCAGGGACTCCGGCGAAGCTCACCCAAATTCTTCGGCTGTGGACTCATTCGATCACCAATCCCTCAGGAGGGCGCGAAGCCCGATCCGATTCAGTGCGACCACGCCATTATAGTGGAACGCAACGCGCAGGCATAATTTGGATTGGAGCGAGGGCAAGGGAGTTGCCCCGGCCGCGGAACAGCGAAATCAGTTCAGGGTGTAGCCATTGCCACCCGCACGCCCGCGGGCACGCTGTTGGGCGATTAGCAAAGGAAGAAATTTCTCCATCCAGCGAAGGACAAACTCGCGCCGGGCGTGCTGCGAACGCATCTCGAGGAGCGCTTGCCGCTTTTCAAGCTCCATCGGCAATAGCGACGCCATGCGGTAAGCCAGCGTTTCGGGTTCGTGCTCGTCGGAATCCATCCACGGCCGCGAGAACAGGAGGGCGTGGCATTTCTCGAACGCCTGAACGAGCTGAGCCTCCTGCTCAAGGTCACGCGCCCGAACGGTGTCTGCGACGTATTCGACGGCGCCCTCGTAATAGTCCCTTTCGTCGAGCAAATCCCTGAGGTGAAAGACCGCTCGCCCTTTGGTCAGGATATCCATTCGCCCGTCGGGGTAGTCCCTGAGCTTTTTGACGATCTCGGCTGTGCAGCCGACGCCCGCGACGGCCTGATTCGCCGCCAGAATCATGCCAAATTCGAGTTGTTCGTTCAGGCACCGAGCAATCATCACTTTGTAGCGCGGTTCAAATATGTGGAGGGGGAGTTCCGAGCCCGGCATGAGGACTACGTCCAGCGGAAACAGGGGAATGCGATTTGGTCTCTGCATTTGTTGGCGACTCCGCCGCGATGCGGAATTAGCGCAGCAGCGTCAAGGCTGCCTGCATCTCGTCCCGAGCGTGCATATCTCCAGCATTTTGTGCGACCACAATTCCGTCGGATAGTAGTTTTCGCGCCTCATCGAGCCGCCCAAGCCGCGAAAGGAGCTGGCCGAACTGGAAGTATCCCGCGGAATAATCGGGATTGGATTCGAGGAGCTTGTGAAAGTGGCCAGCGGCGGCGGAGTCATCGCCCAGCTTCACGCATTCGAGAGCCAGTCCATATCGTGCAAAAGCGTCGGTTGGTTTCTGGGCGACGAATTGTTCGAGGAGCTCGCGTCGTGACTTCTGTGCGTCGGGCATTGGGTAATCCAGAGCATTATAGCGGCGCGGACGACGAGCGCAAGTACCGAGTCGCTAACAAAATTACGCCGATCTCGCCATGCCGTCGCGCAGATGGGCGCGCGCGGACTCGGCGGCCTGTGAACCCCCATCAATGCACTTGCCGATGGAAGGCCCCTCGAGGTAGTTGCCCACGAAATAGAGGCCTGGAACCGTGCTCTCGCTCTCGCGGACTGCTTGGACTGCATAGCCGTGGCCGAGGTTATATTGCGGAAGCGCTTTCGGGTGCTTCCAGACGCGCGAGACGATGGGCTGCCCGGTGATCGCCAGAAGCCGCCCGGCTTCATCCCCCACGATGGCAAGGATTTCTTGGTCGCCCTTTTCGATAATCTCGGGATCCGTGGCGCCGCCAATCATGCTCGTCACGATAGTCCTCCCTTCGCCGCCTCGGTCGGGAAATAGCGACGAGTTCCAGACGATGCCAAGCGTACGATACTTCTCGCTCCGCGGAATCAGGACCCCGAATCCGTCCATTACGGTGCCTACCTGCCTGGAGTGGTATGCCGAGCCGACCACAGCCATTCCCGCATATGCAATTCCTGAGAGTGCCCGCGCGAGCTGCGGCGACAGCGCGGAAACCAGGTGCGAGGCCGTATAAGCCGGTGTCGCGATTACCACGCATCGAGCTTCGATCGTCTCCGCGCGGCCGTTTTGCGTAAGGCGAATCTGATATCGCGCGGCCCCATCACCATCGTTGCGGGTTACTGTCTCCACGCGCGCGCCGAGGCGGACGCTCTCGCCCAGCTTCGCCGCCATCGTCCGCGTCAGCATCGCCATGCCGTGATTGAACGAGCAGAGCGGCGGGTGTCCTTGCCCCGCACCCTTTGTGGGCCGCGATTTCATCGCTCCCCTCAGGACGCTGCCGTACGTTCGCTCCCATTCTTCGAGCGACGGAAACGCGGCGCGCAGGCTCAGTTTTTCGGGATCGCCCGCGTACACGCCGGAAACGAACGGCGAGACGAGATATTCGAGTATCTCGTGGCCAAATTTGCGCCGCACGAATTGCGCCACCGATTCTTCCTCGGTAGGCGGCTTTGTTGTCCGCAGGGCCTCTGAGGCGATCCTCCACCTCGCTCCGACTCCCAGCAGGGAACTCCGCAGTACGGCTTGCGGCGACATGGGAAGCTTTTCCAGCCGCCCGCGCCGCACCACGTACCTTGGCGCCTGCAGGTCCGCCTGACAAAGATCAACTTCCAGCCCCAGCTCCCGGACCAGATCGAGCACTGAATCCGTGCCCTGAAAGCTCTGCGGCCCCGTTTCGAACAGGAAGCCTTCTTGCTCCACGGTGCCGATCAGGCCGCCCACGCGGTCGTCCGCTTCGAGCAAGGTCACCGGGACACCCAGCTGCCAGAGCCGGTACGCACACGCGAGCCCCGAGATTCCTCCGCCGATTACGACAACCTGTGCGTTCATAAGAGTATCGCGAAGTTCACAGCGTCTTCGAAAACAGCGGTCTCTGGTCCATCTTCTGTTCCTCGATATAGCGGTCGAATACCATCGCGACGTTGCGAATGAAAATGCGCCCGAGCGGCGTTACGCGGATTTCCTCGCGATCGAGAGTCACCAGCCCGTCGGCAACGGGCTCCGCGAGCCGCTCAATCTCCGCAGCGAAATACTCGTCAAACGGTATCGAGAACTCGCGCTCGACTTCGCGCTTGGGAATGACGGTGTGGCACAGCAGGCGGCCAATCACAGCACGGCGGAGCCGGTCGTCCGCCGAAAGCCGATAGCCTCGCATGGTGGCGATTCCGCGCTCGGCGACGGCCTCCTGGTACGCCGGAACCTCGCGGCGATTTTGCGCGTACGCATCTCCCACGGAGCTGATCGCGCTGACGCCCATTCCATAGAGGTCAGCGCCGGCCTTGGTCGTGTAGCCCATGAAGTTGCGATGCAGCGTACGATGCTGCTGCGACGTGGCGAGTTCGTCCGTCGGAAGCGCGAAATGGTCCATCCCAATATAAACGTAACCCGCGCCTAAGAATCCCTTGAGGCCGGCGCGAAATATCTGGAATTTCTCACGGCCCTCCGGCAGATAGGTAGCAAATGCGCCTTGCTGTTTCCGTAGCCACGGAACGTGCGCGTAGCTGAACATGGCCACACGGTCCGGAGCCAGCGTTAGCACCTGCTCAATCGTCGCTTGAAATGTTGCGGCGGTTTGATATGGCAACCCGTAGATTAGGTCCACGCTCAGGCTTTCAAATCCCAGTTTGCGTGAGGCAACGATCAGATCGCGCGTCATTTCGTACGGTTGGACACGGCGGATCGTCTCCTGCACCTTCGGCTCGAAATCCTGAATGCCCATGCTCAGCCGATTGAAGCCGAGTCGACGCAGAGACTCCAGATGCGCGCGACTGGTGACGCGGGGGTCCACTTCAATTCCGATTTCGGCGTCTGGCGCGAATGCAAACCGCTCGTGCGCGTGGCCGAAAAGATCCTCCATTTGCGCGGGCGTCAGATAAGTCGGTGTGCCGCCACCCCAGTGGAACTGAATCACCGGTCGCTTCTTTGAGACCATCCCAGCAACGTGGTCGATTTCGTGCTTCAGCGCGGAAAGGTACGGAACTGCAACGCTCTTGTCCCTCTGGATCGAGACATTGCAGGCGCAAAAAAGGCACAGGCTTTCGCAGAAAGGAAGGTGCATGTACAGCGACAGCGGAGTCGCAAGAGCTTCCGCCCGTGTATAGGACTCCTCAAGGTCGCCAGGGCCGAAGTCGTCCTTCCAAACTGGCGCCGTCGGGTAGCTGGTGTAACGTGGGCCCGGCCGGTTGTATTTTTCGAGCAGGTGCTCGGAGACGGCGCCGATCTCAATCTGATTGTCGTGTTTCGTTTTCACGTTGCTCATGGACGAGCCGCCGCCATCGCTGCTTTTCCCGCTTGCACGAATGCCCGTGCACTTTCGACCGGCGTTGTGGGTAAAATCCCGTGCCCGAGGTTGAGTACATGCCCCACGCCTCCAGTCTTCTCGATCGCCACTCGCGCGGCCCGGCGAATTTCCTCTGCTGTCCCAAGCAGGATGGACGGGTCCACGTTTCCTTGCAGAGCTACACTGGTACCGAGCTTCTTGCGCGCTTCTCCGAGATCGGTATGCCAGTCCACGCTCAGCACATTTGCGCCAGATTTCGCCATGCTTTCGAGGTGTCGCGCCGATCCTTTCGCGAACAGAATCTTCGGAACGCTCTCGGCGGCCAGTTCCTGCAAAACCGACTGCGTCGCGGGCAGTTCAAACGCGTCGTATTCCTCCGTCGAAAGTTCGCCAGCCCATGTGTCAAAGAGCTGCAGCACCGCGGCACCCGCAGCGATTTGTGCCCTCAAGTATCCCGCCGTAGCGCGAGCAATTTTACCCAGCAGTTCGCGCATGAGCTGCGGCTCTTCGCGCAACATCTGCCTGGCGCGCGAAATATCGCCGCGCGTGCGCCCTTCGATCATATAGCAGGCCAGCGTCCAGGGCGCTGCTGCAAACCCGATTACCGGCACGGTCGGCCCAGCCGCCCTGCAGATCGCCCGAATCGCGTCGCCCACAAACCTCGTCTCGCGTTCAGGATCAAATTCCCGAAGGCGTCCGACCGCTGCTGCGTCCCGCACGGGATTCGATAGCACCGGCCCGGAATCGGGCACGTCGAGCGGCATCCCCATGGCTTCGGCGACGATCAATATGTCCGAAAAAACTATGATTGCGTCCACTCCCAGCACGCGGTGCGGCTGGATGGACACCTCGGCCGCAAGCTCCGGAGTTTTGCATATTTCGAGGAACGTGTGCTTTGCTCGTACTGCCTGATATTCCGGGAGATAGCGCCCCGCCTGGCGCATGATCCAAACCGGCACGCGCTCGGTCGGCTCGAACCGGCACGCGCGGAGGAACAGTTCCTTCGTGTTCTCGGAGGTCGGCGTCATTTAAATGGGCGATTCCTAACCATCATAGCAGAAGGCCAATGTACCCCGCATTGTCCGCAGGGACAGTAGCCGGCGCCCGGTTTGGCGGTATAATCCTTCGACCGGTCCGGGCGCATTTCATGCCAAATCACATGGGCTATCTGAGCCTCGCACTCTACGCCGCTAGCTTTCTTTGCTACGCGCGGCTCCTCTACGCTCCCAACGTGTGGCTGGGGCGTCTGGCCACGCTGCTGCTGGCAGGCGGCATCGCGCTTCATTACTTCGCGTTGCTGGACCGCTCGATGGGAACCCACGCCGTCCCATACGACGACCTTTACGGCTCCATGTCGCTTTTCGCCTGGCTTCTAGGTATCACTTATCTTGGTCTCGAGCTGTTTAACCGCCAGCGCTCGGTCGGTGCATTCGTGACTCTGCTTCTAGTGATCTGGATGGCGATCCTCGACTGGCTCGCGCCTCATCAAATACCGGCGCCACCGCCTGCCAAGGGTGCGCTTTTCGCCTTTCACATTACGCTCAACATCTGGGCCTATGCCGCATTTGCGCTCTCATTTGTCCTGAGCGTCGTGTATCTCGTGCAGGACCGTGTACTGCATTCGCACCGCCCCGGCGCGGCGTTCTGGCGGTTTCCAGCGCTCAATGTTCTGGATCGAATGTCGCGCGGCAGCGTCTTTTTGGGACTCGCGGCGATGGCGTTCGGCGTTGCAAGCGGGTTAGTTTGGGAGCATCGCCTCACGGGCATGTACTCCTGGGGCGATCCGAAGGTTGTGGTGACGCTCCTAATTGTCGGCGTTTACGCCGCGTACTTGCTACTCTCGCGCACCGCGGGATGGCGCGGCTCCCGTGCCGCGCTCGTCTGCGCGCTGAATTTCGCGATCGTGCTTTTCAGCTACACTTTGGTGAATCGGTATTTCACGTCGTTTCACCGCTTTTTCTGATGGCTATCCCGTCCAACTCGAAAAGTCCCGCCGCCGGACGCGCTCCGGGCGGGATACGCGTCGCGCTGATTGGTTGCAACCATCGCACGGCGCCGGTCGAACTCCGCGAGCGTGTCGCGTTCACGACTGAGCAGGCGCTCGACGCCGCAGGCGAGCTTCGCCGGCGCGGGATTCTCGACGAAGCTGTCGTCCTTTCCACTTGCAACCGCAGCGAGCTGTACGGCGTGCCGGCAGCATCCGGTTCCGCAGTCACCGACGAGATGGAAGATTTCCTCACCTCGTTCCACCGCATCTCGCGCACCGAGCTGGATGGCCGCCTCTATCGCTGGGAGGGAACTGACGCAGTTCGCCATCTCTATCGCGTCGCCGCGGGTCTCGATTCGATGCTGCTCGGCGAAGCCGAAATTCTCGGGCAGCTTCGGACAGCCTATGGTCAAGCGCTTGACCACGGTTCCACTGGCCCGGTGCTCAACCGTGCCTTTCAGGGCGCGCTCGAAGTCGGCAAACGCGTTCGCTCCGAGACAGAAGTTGGCGCGCGGCCCATGTCTGTTTCGCTCGCGGGAATCAAGCTCGCCGAGCGGGTGTTCGGTAATCTCAAGGGTCGCGCCGCCTTGATTTTGGGCGCGGGAGCCGTCGCCGAGCAGGTTGTAGAACATCTGCGCAATCGCGACATCGGCAGCCTGCGCGTCGTCAACCGCTCGCACGATCGCGCGACCGATCTCGCGCGGCGGATGGGAGGCGAAGCTGTCGCCTGGGACTCGCTCGAAATGGTTCTGGCCGCGCCGGATATCATCGTCACGTCGGTCGGCAACGCGGGCCACGTGTTGACGCGAGACATGCTCGAACGCGCACTGGCCGCTCGCGGCGGCCGTCCCGTTTTCGTGGTGGATCTCGGCGTCCCGCGCAACGTCGCCGCGGAATCTTCCGGCCTCTACAATCTCTATCTCTACAATATTGACGACCTCGGGGAAATCGTCGAGCAAAACAAGCGCGCCCGCGAGGCCGAAATCCCGCGCGCCGAAGCGCTGATCACCGAACACGTCGCGAAATTCGAAGCCTGGCGCACGGCGCTCGAGGCAGGCTCGATTGTTGAGGATCTGCGCGGCCGGTTCCGCAAACACCGCGAAGTTCTGTTGCGCGAACGCCTCGGCGCAATGAAGGATCTCTCGCCGGACGAGCGCCAGCGCCTCGCGAGCATCACCGAGGAACTGATTGAGCGCGTCCTCGACGAGCCCGCCGAACGCCTTCGCAACGCGCGAGAAATGCGCGGCAGACTCGGCGCCATCGAAGCCCTCCGTCATCTATTCGGCTTGGATCGCGACGCCGATAAGGGTGGCAAAGGCGGGGGCGGGGAGTGACGCGGCTGCGAATTGGGACGCGCGGCAGCACGCTCGCGCTCTGGCAGGCGAACCACATCGCGGAGCGTCTCGCGAAATTCCACGGCATCGAGACGGAAATCGTTCGCATCCGTACTTCGGGCGACCGTATGCAATCCGTTTCGGTGGCGCAAATCAACGAACAGATCGGCGCGGAATTAGGCGGCAAGGGCATCTTCATCAAGGAACTCGAGGATGCGCTGCTTGCGAACACCGTGGACCTCGCGGTCCATAGCATGAAGGACGTTCCCACGGAAATTCCCGCGGGCCTCGCATTCCCGGCAGTCACGCGGCGCGAGGATCCGCGCGATTGCCTGATCTCGCGAAGCGGTCGCAGCCTGAAGGGACTTCCGTCGGCCGCTCGCGTCGGAACCAGCAGCCTGCGACGCCAGGCGCAGCTTCGGCTGAATCGGCCGGATGTCGAAGCGCTCGATCTTCGCGGCAATGTGGACACGCGCCTGAAGAAGCTCGATGCCGGCGAATTCGACGCGATCGTCCTCGCCGTTGCCGGAGTGAATCGGCTCGGCGCGACTGCCCGGGTCACGCAAGTGATGAACGCGGACGTCATGCTTCCTGCGGTCGGCCAGGGCGCTCTAGGAATCGAGACGCGCGCGGCGGACGCCGCGACTTCAACGCTTGTAGCCGCTCTTGATGACGCTGATTCGCGGGCTTGTATCACCGCCGAACGCGCTCTCTTGCACGAGCTTCAGGGCGGCTGCCAGGTTCCGCTCGGCGCGTGGGCGCGGCTCGTAAACGGCGAGTTGCACATCGAAGCGGGCGTCTTTTCAGCGGACGGCACGGAATCCGTGCGCCGAGAGCATCGCGGGTCCGAGTCCGATCCCGCCGGGGCAGGGAAGCGCCTGGCGCAAATGCTTATCGAGGCGGGTGCCGACCGAATTCTGCGTCTCGCTGGAAGATCGGTGGGTCAAGCATGATCGAGGCGCATGAAAAATCTCTGGAAGGAAAGCGAATTGTCGTCACCCGCGCGCCCGAGCAGGCGGGAGAGTTGATCCGCATCCTCGAGCACATGGGCGCGGAAATTATTTCGCTGCCGACCGTCGGTTTTGAGTCTCCGGAGGATTCGCAGCCACTCGACCGTGCGCTTGGAGCACTCGGCTCGTTTGATTGGGTTCTATTCACGAGTCAGAATGCGGTAGGATTTGTCGCGCTCCGGCTCGAGCAGCTCGGGCTTCCTCCGGCGATCCGGCAGGTCGCGGCCGTGGGCCCGGCGACAGAGGAAGCTGCCAAGCTGCAAGGTTTTCACGTGGACTACATGACCAAGAATCACACCGCGCATTCCCTGGCGCACGAAATGCGAGAGCGCCTGGCTGGCGCCAAGGTATTTCTGCCTCGCAGCGATCACTCCGGCAATCATCTTGCCGTAGCGCTGCGCGAAGGAGGCGCGCTCGTCACCGATGTTGTCGCCTATCGCACCGTGGCGCCCGAGGCGCCGGACCAGGCTGTGCTCGACCGCATTCGCGCGGCTGAAATCGACGCGACGATTTTCGCCAGCCCTTCGGCTTTCCACAATTTGGATGGCTTTCTTGGCGCCGGTGAACTAGCAAAACTCGCCGAGAAAGTTCAGTTCGCCGCCATTGGGCCGACCACCGCCAAAGCGATGCGCGAAGCAGGCGTGCGCGTGCACATCGAAGCCGAAGAGGCATCCGCAGCGGGCCTCGCCGACGCCATCGCCAAGTACTACCACGAGCACCCGGCTCATACGAGGCCAGCGTGACATTCCCGATCCATCGCCCGCGGCGCCTGCGCCGCACCGAGGCCCTGCGCGGATTGGTTCGCGAAACGCGCCTTTCCACCAGCGGGCTCGTCTATCCCATGTTCGCCTGCCCGGGAAATAATGTTCGCAACGAAGTCAGCTCCATGCCGGGAATTTTTCAACAATCGCCCGACCAGATCGTCGAGGAATGCCGCGAAGTCGCCGGACTCGGCATTCCCGCCGTGATTCTTTTCGGGCTGCCCGAGAAAAAAGACGAGACCGGTAGCGAGGCCGCGTCTCCCGCGGGTGCAGTTCAACGTTCCGTCGAGGCGATTCGCAAAGCGAAACTCGACCTGATCGTCATCACCGATGTTTGCCTTTGTGAGTACACCAGCCACGGCCATTGTGGTGTCATCAAAGACGGCGAAATCCTCAACGATCCGAGTATCGCGCTTCTCGCTGACGCTGCTCTTTCGCACGCGCGCGCGGGCGCGGACATCGTTGCGCCATCCGACATGATGGACGGCCGCGTGGGCGCCATCCGAGGCAAGCTCGACGAGAACAAGTTCTCAGATGTAGCGATTCTCTCTTACGCGGCGAAATACTGCTCAGCGTTTTACGGCCCATTCCGGGAGGCCGCGCAGTCCACCCCGCGGTTTGGCGACCGCCGCAGCTATCAGATGGATCCAGCCAACGCCCGCGAGGCGCTTCGTGAAGTCGCGCTCGATCTCGAGGAGGGTGCGGACATCATCATGGTCAAACCCGCGCTTCCGTATCTTGACGTGATCGCGAGCGTCCGCGAGCGCTTCGACGTACCCGTCGGAGCCTACAACGTCAGCGCCGAGTATTCGATGGTCAAGGCTGCCGCCCGCAACGGCTGGATTGACGAGCAGCGCATCGTCCTCGAGATCGTGACCAGCATCCAGCGCGCCGGCGCATCCGTCGTCCTCACCTACCACGCCAAAGACGTCGCCCGGTGGCTAAAATCCTGCTAGGACGCCCCGCCTGCATCCGCATCTCGCTGATTGCGTTTTCTTCGTAGGGGCGCAGTATGCTGCGCTCGGCACACATGCTTGGCAATGCTTCTTCCATCAGCCTGTGGTCACCACGGTGTGTTTCGCGACTGCTGTCTGCTCCCAGAACCAGCCTCCACCGCGGACGCCCGAAGAATCAGCCTCTGGTTTTCATCAGCGTTTATCTGTGTTCATCTGTGGTTCCAACGGCCTTCCTCGTACTATTATTCGATCGTGACCAAATCCTCCGATCTCTTCGCGCGCGCCCAGAAAATTCTCGTCGGCGGCGTGAACAGCCCCGTCCGCGCGTTCCGCGCCGTTGGCGGCACGCCACTGATTATTGAACGCGCCGCGGGCTCACGCCTTCGGGACGCTGACGGCCGCGAATACATTGACTACGTCTGCTCCTGGGGCGCGCTGATTCTAGGTCACGCGCACCCCGACGTTGTCGCTGCCGTAGCCGAACAGGCCGCTCGCGGCACAAGTTACGGGATGACTTCGCCGCTCGAAATCGAGCTGGGCGAGCGCGTCGCCAGCGCGGTTCCATCCATCGAACGCGTCCGCTTCGTCAGTTCCGGCACCGAGGCGACGATGTCAGCCGTTCGCGTCGCCCGCGCCTTCACCAAGCGCGACCTGATCCTGAAATTCGAGGGCGGCTATCACGGCCACGCGGATAGTTTTCTCGTCGAGGCCGGTTCCGGCCTCGCCACTCTCGGCATTTCATCGAGCCCGGGCGTTCCGGAGGCGCTCGCTCGCCTCACGCTCAACGCTCCCTACAACGATATCACCACAGTCGAGCGCATCTTCGCGCAGCACAAGGACAAGATCGCCGCGATCATCATCGAGCCGGTCGCCGCAAACATGGGCGTCGTCGCGCCTGCGTCCGACTTTTTGGCGGAGCTTCGTCGCATCACGGAGCGCGCGGGCACTCTTCTCATCTTCGACGAAGTGATTACCGGTTTCCGCCTGAACTATGGCGGCGCGCAAACGGTCTTCGGAGTTCGTCCAGATATTACAGTGTTGGGAAAGATCATCGGCGGGGGATTGCCGGTCGCGGCTTATGGTGGACGCCGCGAAATTATGGACATGATCGCTCCGCTCGGCCCCGTCTATCAGGCCGGCACTCTCTCGGGGAATCCGCTCGCGATGCGCGCAGGCCTTGCCACTCTACCGCTGCTTGAGAGGCGCGATTTTTACCCCGTCCTTGATGCCAAGGCTGCTCGCCTCGCTGATGGCCTCCGCGCAGCGCTAGCCGACTCAGGTGTGTCCGGCCAAATCAATGTGTCCGGCTCGCTCCTCACGGTATTTTTCGCTAACACGCCAGTCCGCGACTGTGCCGACGCAAAGAACTCGGACACAACACGGTTCGCAGCATTCTTCCGCGATATGCTGGGGCAGGGAATTCTCCTGCCTCCATCGCAGTTCGAGGCGTTGTTCGTCTCCGCCGCCCATACGGACGACGATATTGACCGCACCATCGCCGCCGCCCGCGCGAGTCTCAGGAAGCTCGCTCCCTCTCAATAGCCCAAAAACCGAGCCGTCCGTAACCTATTGATTAGAAATTTCTTAGAACCCAATGCCACTGGTTTCGCCCGGTATTCGAATTTCCGGGCAAATAGTGGAAAAGCACTTCCACACACATAGTACTTGGTCGGCCAGTTTCCCTCTAAACCCGGACCGAAATGGCCTCCCGAATTGGAAATAAGGCGCTTACACCCTCTGCGCAGGATGGTACTGGCCGTGCATTTCTACCCCGTGAACGGCAAAAGGAGACGGCCCCTTCCATGGTTTTTGCCATTGCAGCGTTGATGTTCCAGTTTGCTCCAGCCATCCAGGCGGTTCCCGACGTGGACGTCCGATCCACGGTCTCCGTAGTCAAATCAGCCTCGGCCTCAGCGGGCGACTTGCCCGACCAGCCGCAACCTTCAACCACGACGTCGGTCAAGAGCGAATCAGCTGGCGCCGCTCCCGGCAAGCTGACCATGGTCTCTCTCGAAACGTCGGTCAAGGATTCACAGACCCTCTCCTCGATTCGATTGCCGGACCCTGCTCCAGCTAAGCCTGTCCGAGTGATCTCGGCCGAGACGTATCCCAAACGAGACTGGATACTCCTCTCGATCGCGCAGCATAGCGCGGCAACTTTTGACGCCTACTCGACGCGGCAGGCCGTCGCTACCGGCGCGACTGAGGCGGACCCCTTCATGCGCCCCTTTGCCAATTCTCCGGGAATCTACGCTGCCATACAGGTCGGCCCAGCCATCCTGGATTTCGCCGCGCGCCGCATGCAGCGCAGCGAAAACAACCTCATCCGCCGCAACTGGTGGATCCCGCAGACCGCGAGCACCGGAATGTTCCTGTTTTCCGGCATCCACAATATGAGCGTAGCCAACCGGCATTAGAGTTCGAGTTTGGTGCAGTTGCTTTTCTCCCTGGCGGGAGTAATTCAGACGGACACCCGGGCCCTCCGCCCGGGTGTCTTGTCGTTTGGCTTCTTTTTTTCGCAGAAATCCAAAATACCGCTTTCCTTCTTCGTACAACCACGTATTATGTGCGCCTTAGTTGCATGAGTTTTGCTTCGCGGGACGCTCGGTCCTCGAAGCCGGTGGAGCGGGGCGCTCTTCGAAAGTCATTGTGGAAGCGGAGTCTCTGGGGTCGTGGACGAACTTCCAAAAGAAGTCCCTGGACAGTCTTTTAGCTTCGCATCGCGATGGATGCACGTGCTGGCGCTCGTGTGCGCGATCGCGCTTTGGTCTGTAGTCGCAGGCGCGCAAACCACGGGTGCGATTCGCGGCGAAGTCCGCGATCCCTCCGGCGCCCTTGTTCCCGAAGCCAATATAACCGCCACGCTCGCGGGCACCAACGTGGTGCGTTCGGCAACCACCGCGTCCGACGGAACCTATGAAATCCCCTCGCTCGCGGTCGGCACCTACGACGTCGCGGTTAGAGCCACCGGCTTCAAGAACCACTCCGCCAAGGGCGTCACGGTCACGATCGGCCACGTCGCCGTCGTGGACGTCGCGCTTGAGCTCGGCGGCGCATCGGATACCGTCACCGTGCAGGCCGATTCCACTCAAGTGGAAACGACAAGCACGCAGATCGGGGCCGTGATGTCGGAGACGTCTGTCCGCGAGCTCCCACTAAGCACTCGCGACACTTACCAGCTCCTCCAGTTGCAACCCGGCGTGCAGTCGCAGGTCGGCGCGGATCTTTTCTACGGCAGCGACAATGCGGGCGTCGTTTCCGTCAACGGAGGCCGCGGCCGCTCGAACAACTACACGGTCAATGGCGGCGACGGCAACGATATCTTCGCGAATGGTCCCGCGATCCAGCCCTCGCCGGATGCCATTCAGGAATTCCGCGTGCTCACCAATACATTTGACGCCGAATACGGCCGCAACTCCGGCTCGGTGGTGAACGTCGTCACCAAATCCGGTACCAACGACCTTCACGGCGATTTTTACGAATTCTTCCGCAACGACGTCCTGAATACACGCGGCTATTTCGATCCGTACGTCCTGGACTACCAGCAGAACCAGTTTGGCGCCACAGTCGGCGGCCCAATCAAGAAGGACCACACATATATCTTCGGCTCGTACGAAGGGAACCGTCTACGCAAGGGAATTGACGCCGGTACGGTCCAGTTTCCTACCGCGGCCGAATCAGGCGGAGACTTCAGCGCCACTGGCCCGACTTTTGTCGGCACGCTCGTTGATCCCGCTTTCGCAACTCTGCTCGCAGGCCGGACCAGCAATCCGAACACCCCCGGCACCACCTGCCAGCAGGCCGTGACCGGCATCGGCGGCAGCGCGATCACCGCTGGCACTTTGTTCTCAAGTATTTTCCCAAACAACAATATTCCGAGAGCTTGTTTTGACCCGACCGCGGAGGCGATTTACAACCAATGGGTCGCTCCGTTTGCGGACGATTGCAGCGGCGCCACAGACGCCAACGGCAACAATAACTGCAACATCGCCCAGATCGGGAAGCAATCCGAGCGGCAGGATCAGTTCACGATTCGCTTGGATCAAAAAATCACTAGCTCTCAGCAGTTCTCGGCTTACTACTATTTTGAGGACGACACGACGACCGATCCGTTTTCGACATTTCAAGCCGCCGGCGCCAACCTGCCCAATTTCGGCGCGCTCTTCAAGACCCGCACCCAGCAATGGAATTTGAGCCATACATGGACCCTCGGCGCCAATGCCGTGAACGAGTTTCGCTTCAACTATTTCCGTGAAGGACAGGGAAACCTGAATCATCCGCTCAATATTCTGCCAAGCGTCCACGACGCCTGCGGCCAATTCGAGGATCCGGCGTTTTGTTTCACCGATCCGGCGAATCCGTCCGCGGGCATCACGTCCGACATTCCGGGACGTCAAGGTGTTCCCAGCATCCTGGTTGATGGCGGCTTCTCCATTGGGAACAACAACGAGGGCGAGCTTCCGCAAGTCGGCAACACCTTCCAGTGGACGGACAATTACACGCGGGCCTATGCCAAGCACACCATGAAGTTTGGTGTGGACGTCCGCCGCCAGCGCTTCGATCAGTTTACCTACTTCAATATCAACGGGTTCCAATCGTTTTTGAGCGACGCGAATCTCTGCTCGCCCACAAATCCGAATCCGCCATATCCCGTGGTCTCCGACACCGGTGTGAATTGCGACAACCCCACGACCAATGACGTCGGCTTCTCCAGCGCCTACCCGGATTATTTCCTCGGAACGTCGAGCAGTTACACCCAGGGCGCCGCGCAGGGTCAGCATGACCGAAATAGCGCGCTGTATCTCTTTGCGCAGGACAGTTGGAAGATCAAGACGAATCTCACTCTCAACTATGGGCTGCGGTGGGAACTGAACACGCCTTACTACGATACGGGCAACCGCCTCCAGACTTTCCGCCCCGGTCAGGCAACCACTCAGTATCCGTGCTGGATGTCGCTGGAAAGTTCCGAAGCGACAGGCCTGCCGCAAGGGGCCTGCGGTCCGGGCAGCGGCAGCGATTCGATCTTCCCCTACGGTCTCGTTTTTCCTGGCGACAAGGGCGTCGAACGCGGTCTGACGAGCACTTTCTACAGAGGATTCGCTCCGCGCATCGGCCTTGCGTGGAGCCCCGCGTGGACCGACGGTTTTCTGGCGAAGCTCACTGGCGGCCCGGGCAAATCGAGCGTTCGCGCCGGCTACGGCATCTTTTACAATCCGATCGAGCAGCTCGTCATGGAGCAATTCAGCGCGGAGCCTCCCTTCGGCGGCAGTACCACGCTCTCGAACACGTTGTTCAATCTGCCCTTCGAACCTCAGTCGGGCGGCGCACCCTTTCCGAATCCTTACGGCGGAATCATCCAGCAAACCCCGAAAACTCCCTGCGCCTCCGACACTCCCGGCGGCCCTCCTGGCTGCGTGGACTGGTCGCAATTCCGGCCGATACTACTCGCCGGAGAGTTCGAGCCGCACCTGAAGTCGCAATACGCCGAGCAATACAATCTGACGATCGAGCGCCAGTTGACGAAGGACACGCTGCTGCGAATCGCTTATGTCGGCACGCAGGACCATCATCTCCTCGCGATCCGCGATCTCGACCCCGGGAACGCGCAAACCTGCCTCGACCTCGAAGCCGTCTCGACTTTCTACGCGCCGCTTTTGCCTAATGGTTCACCGAATCCAAATGCCAACGCAGGCCTCAACTCCGCGTATTCCTGCGGGCCATTTGATTCAGACTCGGCCTACAATCTGCCGGCGGGTTCGCTTCCAGCAGGCTTCAATCTGCACCTGCCTTATGGCTCCGTTCAGTCCGTAACAGGAGGCCCCGAATCGCCCGCCATCACGCTGGTTGGCCTGCGCCCCTATTCTTCGCCGATCTGCCAGCCAACCACCGGAAATGGCTGCCCGCCGGACGGCGTGCCCGTCTTCAGCAATATTTTCTCCGAAGACACCATCGCCAATTCGAATTACAACGGATTACAAATCTCCGTCGAGCGCAACCTCTCGAAAGGTTTGCTTTTCCAGGCCTCGTATACTTACAGCAAGGCGATTGATCAGGGCGCATCGTTTGAAAACGAGCTAAATCCGCTGAACCTCAACGCCACCCGCGGAGTTTCGCTTCTCGACGCAACGCATCGCTTCGTTTTCAGTCCGTACTGGGAGCTGCCGGTTCCGAAATATTCCGGGATCACCGGTAAGTTGCTCGACGGCTGGGCGGCGTCCGCCATAATCACGTATCAGAGCGGCTTTCCGATTCGCGTCCAGACGCAGGACGATTTGGAGCTGGAGAGCAGCTACTTCTTCGAGGACGCCAACACGCCCGAGGTGACCGGGAAAGTTCAATTCGTGAATCCGAAGACGAATGGCAATCTGTGGTTCACGTCCGACAACATCAACGATCCCGCTCCGGGCACTTTCGGAAACATGCCGCACTCGCTTTGCTGCGGTCCCGCCCTGAGCAACACGGACATCGCTCTCTTGAAACACACGCCCATCGGCGAGCGCTGGTCTTCGGAATTCCGCGCCGAGTTTTTCAACGCGTGGAACCACACCCAGTTTGCCAATCCGGACGGCAACTTCAGCGATTTCACTTTCGGGGAAATCCTGAAAACGCGCGAGGATCCCCGCGTAATACAGTTCGCCCTGAAATTCCTCTTCTAATTGACATCCCGGCGCAACCCCCGAATACATGCTGCAGGGCATCACCTGACTGTGACGTCGAAACACGCGCTCCTCAGGTATAATCCTCCCGCCTAGTCCACACGCCACCTCGGAAAGTTCTCTTCAAACGAGTCCGATGGGAAGGAGATCCACCGATGCCGGCAGTTACAACGAAAGACGGAACGCAGATTTTCTACAAAGATTGGGGAACAGGTCAGCCGATCGTTTTCTCGCACGGTTGGCCGCTAAGTGGAGATGACTGGGACGGTCAGATGCTGTACTTCGGGCAGCTTGGCTATCGCGTCATAGCGCACGACCGGCGCGGTCATGGTCGCTCCGACCAGACGTGGGGCGGCAACGACATGGATACTTACGCGGACGATCTCGCGGTGCTTTTCGAAAAGCTCGATCTGAAAGACGCCATCATGGTCGGGCACTCGACCGGTGGTGGGGAAGTCGCCCGCTACCTCGGCCGGCACGGCACCAAGCGTGTCGCCAAGGCCGCGCTCATCAGCGCCATCACACCGCTCATGTTGAAGACGGAAAAGAATCCCCTCGGCAGCCCTATCGAAGTCTTCGACGGACTCCGTGCGGCGCTTGCAGCCAACCGGCCGCAGTTCTATATTGACATCACCCTGCCGTTCTACGGATACAATCGGCCGGGCGCGAAGATTTCCGAGGGAATTCGCCAGCACTGGTGGTTGCAGGGCATGGTGGGAAGCGTAAAAGCCCACTATGACTGCATCAAAGTCTTCTCGGAGACCGATACCACCGAGGATCTCAAGAAGATAGACATCCCGGTTTTGGTACTACATAGCGATGATGATCAGATCGTGCCCATCGCCGCCGCGGGTCCAGCCGCCGCGAAGCTGCTCAAGCATCCAACTCTCAAGGTCTATTCCGGTCTTCCGCATGGAATGCCTGCGACCCATGCGGACATAATCAACGCTGACTTGCTCTCCTTCTTCAAGGGCGCGGCAACCACAGCCTCCGCATAGCCGTCCGGTGGCCCGGGCTTTCGCCGTCGTGGCAAAGCCCGGGCCACAGTTTCATCCATCTCAAGTCGCAGCGACTATCTGGTATGTGCAAGAACTCCGGCAGAATCGTTTGTCTTACAGGAGGTATCCGTGAATTACAGGCGGCGTTTTTGTGTTGGTGCTGTTCTGGGTGCGATATTACTGCTCATTCCGCAGCAGGGAACTGCTCAGACTGCGACCGGGCCGCGCACAATCGTGGCGCGCGATGCTGAAGTCGGGTGAATTGTTTATAACGAAAGGGTTCTTCATGAAGACCTCGCAATCGTTCAAGACCTTCATAATCGCAACCGCGTGCCTCGTTGTCAGCGGTACGATAGCGGCTCAATCCCTGCCCGAGATGCGAATGACGCCCGCCGAAATTGCCGCCAGCGCGACCTCACTCGATAACAATCAGATCGGAAGCTCCGGGGTCGCAGGCGTTCACACGAAAGTGCTTTTCGGCGACCCGAAGAAGGCCGGCTACTATTCGATTCTGCTGTTCGTACCCCCGCACACCACAATTCAGGCGCACGCGCATCCCGATGATCGCGTGGCGACCGTCGTCTCCGGCGAGTGGCACTTTGGCTACGGCGACCATTTCGATCCAAAGTCGCTGAAAACCCTCCCGCCGGGAAGCGTGTACTCGGAACCCGCAGGCCACGATCACTTCGCTCGCACCGACAACAGTCCCGTGATCGTTGAGATTTCAGGATTTGGCCCGACCGGTACACACTATTTCGATGCCGCCAACGATCCGAGCTTGCAAAAGAAGAATTAACCAAATGCGAGATAGAAGGAATTCGTTCTCATTGGCTGCGGCGACAATTCTGGCAGCCCTCGTGGTATTACCCGGTGCAGGTTCGGTCGCCAGCGGTCAATCCGTTTCCGCAAGCAGCGCGGGTGTCGCAGTGGGGCCGCAATACGATTCGACGCACGTGTACGTTGCCACCGGCGATTTGGACGCGTTCATTACCAGCTTCGTCGCCATGTTCGGTGGCCAACCGTCCAAGCGATCTGTGACAAATGTCCTTCCGGTACCGAGCAGCACCGAATTTCAGTATTTGTGGACTTCGGCTGGCACGCTCTCCGTCTTCGCGTTCGAAACGCCAATCCCATTTCCCTTTGGACAGGAGCGCACCGGATATCTGGTTACGGACATAAACCGGGCGATCAAGGCAGCCCGTGCGGCCGGCGCAGAGGTAATCGTCGAGCCCTTCAAGGATCCGATCGGGATGGATGCCGTCATTCAGTGGCCCGGCGGTTTGAAGATGCAGCTGTATTGGCACTTTACGCCGCCCAAATATCCGCCGCTCGAAACGATTCCAGATAACCGTGTCTATGTGTCGCGCGATCAAGCCGACACATTCGTGAATGATTTCGTGCGTTTCGCCCACGGCAAAATAGTCGCAGACGACAAGCAAGCCGACGCAGGCGAGATCGGACGCCCCGGCGAAACGTACCGCCGCGTGCGGATAACTTCGCTCTTCGGCAACATGCAGGTCCTGGTGACGGACGGCCACCTACCGTATCCATTCGGCCACGAGGTGACGGGGTCCGAAGTCGCCGATCTCGCCGCAACACTCGAGAAGGCAAAACCCGCTGGTGTGAAAATTCTGTCGCCGCCGTATACAACAGACAATCGAACCACCGCGATCGTGGAATTTCCGGGAGGCTACATCGCGGAAATTCACAGCATCGCCCGGCGTTAATCACCAGCGTCTCGTAGGTTGTTTGTCCAATACGACCGGAAGGGAACTGCCCTCTCGCCGTTGTCTTTGGGCTCGATTCAGGCGCGGCCACGGTATCGGCGCGGCAATCGCCGAGCGAAGATGTCAACAAGTCAGCCAAAGAAACCTGCGAATCGCGGAATTTGATCCGTCGGGAGCGCAGCAACGCCTTGTCTTTGTGGGTCACGGCTTTAGCCGTGACATAAACCAGTCAGTGCGAAGCGCGTTCCGATGCGCTGCTTCTCTCGCAGCATGTTTCCGCTTCTTGGCCGCCCCACTTACCTTACACATTCGTCGCTAAGCTCGGCGGCGATTCTTCCGCGGCCACAGCATTGATGCCACGACCATCAACGTCATAATTCCGATGATCACTCCAAGAGACACGCCCGTTGGAATTCGGACTCGATCGCTTGCCAGCATCTTCGCGCCTGTAAATAGCAGAATCGCCGCGAGTCCGGACTGAAGAAACCTGAATCGCGGCAGCAGATCCGCCAGCGCGAAATAGAGAGCGCGCAACCCGAGAATCGCGAATACGTTCGACGAAAACGCTATAAAAGTGTCCCGCGTAATCGCCAGTACCGCCGGCACCGAATCAACGGCGAAAACGATGTCCGTGGCCTCGACAGCGACGAGTGCCAGGAGAAGAGGCGTCGCGCTCCATCTGTTGGCCCGCCGCACCAGGAAATTCGCGCCTTTGTAGTCCTGTGTCATTGGTACAAAGCGGCGGACGATCCGCACCAGCCAGTTCCGCTGCGGCTGCATTTTGTGCCTGCCAGGCCATAGCATTCGGACTGCCGTAAAGATCAAAATCGCGGCAAACACAAACAAAACAAAATGGAAGCGGTTCAGCAATGCAACGCCTCCAAATACAAAGATCGCTCTCATCACAAGTGCGCCCACCACGCCGTAGTAAAGGACCTTGTGTTGCGCAGTGGCGGGAACGTCCATTCCTTGGAAAATCAGCAGGAAGAGAAAAATGTTGTCAATGCTCAACGACTTCTCGACCAAGTAGCTGGCCAGGAATTCGAGCCCTGCCTGATGGCCCATCGAAACGTAAACCCAAATATTGAACGCGAGCGCGAGGGCGATCCAGCCCGCACTTTCAGCAAGCGCCTCCCTTAATGTGATCCGGTGTGCCTTGCGGTGCAGGACACCAAGATCCAGCGCGATCGCCGCGACGACCGCGACGCTAAATCCCACCCACATGTATGTTGGAGTTCTCACGACGACTTATGCTCTGGGTCCTAACCGGCCCCATGCGATTTTGGCCGCGATTTCCCTACAGTCTCGACGCTGATCTCGGCTCCGAAGGAACCGCCGCAGTGCCCACCGCACAAAATTGAATTGGAATCGTTTCAGCCAAGTCAAATGGCCCATTCACAAAGAGGCGCCATTGTGTGCATTGTGCCGCCACCGCAGCGCACCGCACAGTTGCGCGAGTCGAGCATGCCAAGCTCACGGGACATCAAACCCGCAACGTGAAAGAGGAAGCGACTTTTCCAATTGTACGGCACAAGCGGTACGCTTCGACTCACCGTCAAAACTCGCCGCCCACTGAGAATCGTCTAGTCCCCAGAACCCCATTAGCCACCGCGCCCATCCGAATTAGTACACATAACTCGAACCGTAACAACTCTCCAATATGAAACCCACGCTGTCCGCAGCACACCGAAGGTAAATTCTCAACCGCAAGAGATTCGAGCATAAAATTGAAGAGGCGCCAAATAATAGGATGCCTTAACTCAGCCTCAATCACGCGGAAGAAGGAGTCCGCGAAAATTGCGTCCGCTCAGAGCCGAAACCTTATTCGACTGCCTACTACGATGAAGTCCGCACTGGCAGTGGTGCCGTGTCGGACCCGATTCCACGCCAATACAATGAACACACGTCGTCACCGAACCAACATCGCCAGTATGTGCTCATCTCGACGCACGACTAATGCGCGCCGTCGCCTTTCTCGATCCCCAGCGTTACCTCGTCCGCGAAAATTCAGCAGGCAACATAATATTGATTCGCAGAAGTCAACCGGAGATTGATCGTTGGCTGGGCGACGCGGTTAGGAGCGATGTGAGCGAGGGGCGGCGGGGATCGCTCTACGGTCGACGACGAGCGAAGACGAGCAATGCGGCGAGGCGGGGAGGAACGCCGGGGAATGACGACACATCCGCAAAGCGAGACCGCGATGCGAGAAAGAGCAAAGGCAACAGGCCAGCGAGACTGCGGGACCGGTGGAAAGGGCGCGTGAAGGCGAGAACGAGCAAGTGCATTCACTCCGAAAGCCGTAGTTGGTCGCGGGCAACAAAGCAGCGCGGCGCTGCGGCATGGCTTGGGTGGCGTGGCTGACGCAAGCCGCCGGGGACGGAGGAAATAGCGCGTCCGGCCGAGAACAGAGACAGTAGTGCGCGACTGCCAGAACGAGCACGGGCGTTCCGCGTTCTCGTCTGCGCGCTCGCTGGAAAATACATGCTGCGAGAAAGACTGCGCATCGGAGAACCAGCGAGGGCAAGAAAGGGACTCGAGCGACAATGCGCGACGGCAAATAGCGCGCGATCTAAGAACGGGCAAGGTGACTAAGTGTCAAGCCGATGGCCAGCAACGCTGCCCATAAAGCAAGAATCCACGGCAATAGCGGACGGTGGCAAGGGAGCGCGAGGAAATGCAGCAGGCGAAGACGGGCGAAGGCGGCGAGGGGGCGGCAACGGAGACACAGAGCGCGACGGCGCGAACGAGCACGGGCGGTCACACGTTCTCGTCTGCTCGCTCATTGGAGAATACATGCTGCGAGAATGACTGCGCATCGGATGGCGCTTTGCGCCACGGTTTTATGTCACTGCTGAAGCCGTGACCCGCAAGGTTGGAGCGGCGCTTCGCGCTAATCTTTTTGTCGTATCTGAGGGTACGACCCCTTGGGGAAATGGCCGGGAAAGCCGAAGTCGGGCACGGGCAACAAATCGGCAACGGGATGATGCGGCTTGCCGAGATGGCGAGGTGCCGCGAACCGAGGCAACCAAGCGTGACGGCGATGACGAACGCGGGAATTCACGCGTTCCCGTTCGGGGCTCGCTGGAGACTACATGCTGCGAGAGAGACTGCGCATCCGAAGGCTCTTCGGGCTACTCTTTTTGTCGCACCTGAAAGTACGACGCCCTAGGGAAATGGCAGGGCAACCCGAAGGCGTGTACGGACAGCAAACAGCGATGGAAAGACTGCGCATCGGATGGGGCTTTGCGCCGCCCTCTTACGTCACGGCTGAAGCCGTGACCCGCGAGGCGGCACGGCGTGGCACGGTTGATGCGCGCCGGCGAGATCGAAGGTCCCTCCCCGGTCATAGAGCGGCTTGAGGTCGCCGGATCGCATCGCCTTGCGGCCTGCGCGACGGCTGCGGCGGCAAGGCAGGGCTCCTAGGGCGACGGTCAGTCGAGCATGGGAGATCGTATGGCGTTTCGCGCCTGTCGCTTTGGGCAGGGCCAGAGCCCTGCCCTTCCACCTCATCATTCCGTTCCTCGGCCGCGGCGGCGGACTTGGGATAATTGCTTGGGCCGGCGAAATCGAAGATTCCCTCCCCGAGGCTCGCTCGCGCGGATTGGTTCGGCTGCAGCGGGCGCCGCGCGGTCGGACAGCGTGCGCGTCCTTAAAGGATTTGCGCGGGGCTAGCTTTTAATGTTTCGAGGCTTTGTAGCCGGCGGCGGCTCCGACGGCGGATCCGACGGCGAACCATTCGGCGTTGCGGCGGAAGCGTCGCCAGAATGTGCCGCCCTTGGAGGCGGTGACGGCGGCGTCGCGTTCCCGGGTTAGCGCCGCGATCTTGGCGTCGTCGTCGGACGCGTTCTGTTTGGCGGCGGCGAGCTGGGCCTGGCAGGCGCGGCAGTCCTGGACGTAATCGTATAGAGGTTTCAAGTCGGCGGAGGGAATTTGCGCGGCGCAATTCCCCGCCGGGTCGCACGCTGAAGACGACGCGGCGGCGACTGCGGCTGGCCGCTGCGGTAATTCGGCCTGCGCGAGGGCCTGCGGCGGCGAGGCAGGGCTCCGAGGGAGCGTAGCAGGATGATTACCCGCGCCGGTGAGGTCCTTCGATTCCTCTGCCGCGGCAGACTCGGGCCGGACTTCACCCTTCGGCGACTCGTCAGTTCCCTGCCTGACGGTGGGCGTCATCGTAATGGGTTGCGGCAGCGACAAATATTTCGGCAGGTCGCGAAGGATTTGCGCGGGAGTCTGCGTCTCGCGCTTAAGGTTTTCGATTTGAGCGAGTGTGTCGTCGAGCGCGGACTGGCGGGTGCGCTCGCGCGCGTCGTCGGCGTCGAGGAGCTGCTTTTGCGCGGCGAGCGTGGAGGCGAGGCGCTGTTGCTCGTCGCGTGAGGCGAGCCAGGCGTGGACAGCCATCGCTCCGACGAGCAGCGCGACGCAGAATGCGGCGATTTCGATTGTGCGGCGGGTCATGGGCGATTCCGTGAGTGGTGACTAGTGATTGGTGATTCGTGATTCGTAAGTCGTTACGGGCCGCAGCGGAGCGTGCAGTGACATCCGAGGCGACGGCCGGAGTACATGCCGCGGGTGAAACAGCGCAAAGGAAGGCGCTACGCGCGACGATCTTTTGTCACGGCTAGAGCCGTGACCCACAAAGATGTGCGGCGAGCGATCGGCCGAGAACGATTGGCAGCGCATCGCCAAGCGTGTACGCCGGGGACAGCTTGGTGCGCCCCTACAAAGAAAAACGGGTGCAGATTTGTAGCGCTCGCGTCGTGCTAGCGTTTTTGGTTCCGAGGCCTTCGCGAGCGCTCGCAACGTGGATGAATCGCGCCAAGCATGTTTGCCGGGTCCGCCGCGGCGGACCCCTACGAGGAATGACGAGAAAAAGTTTGTAGCGTCGACTTCTCGCGGGCGTTTCTCGCTAGTAGCCACCGCGCGGAGATTCGCCGGCAAGATGTCGGCGCTACGAACCCCGCGGTTCGCGGTTTGCGGCGCCACACGAGGTCGCCGAAATTGGCAAGGCGGGGCCCCCAGGTCCTCCGCGCTTACACTTGGCGGAGGAGCGTGGGAGATCAGCGGTGTTTCGCGCCAACCTTTTATGATATGCCGCGTCTAAAATCGTTACTCACAAAGACGCGCGACCCGCCGCGCGGAGTGCGCGAGCCGCGCAAGTGGCGCGCATCCCGGCTGTGAGGTGGTAGGATAGCGTCCATCGCGGGAAGGCCAGTCGGAGCTCCGGCAGGAGGCCAAGCATGGGGACTTCGGGATCCGTTGGGGTGCCGCTGGGCGCTGACGTCTCGAACTCTGCATCGGCCGTCCCGGCCACGAAGACTGCTCCGCGACACTCTGCCCTCGTCCGCGTCACTCACTGGATATTCACGCTGAGCTTTCTCGCCCTGCTCGTCAGCGGAGGTGAACTCGTGATCTCTCACCCGCGCTTCTATTGGGGCGAAACCGGCAACGATTTGACCCAGCCGGCGTTCAAAATCCCGATCCCCGCTTCGAGGAGGTTAGTTCCGACCGGCTACAGTTACGTGCTGCCGGACCAGAACGGCTGGAGCCGCTATCTCCACTTTCAGGCCGCATGGATTGCGATATTGACCGGTTTGGTGTTTGTAATGTCCGGCATGCTCACAGGGCATTTGCGCAAAGACCTGCTGCCGGGCAAGGGCGATCTTTCGTGGCGCGCGTTCCCGACAATAATCGCCGGCCATTTGCGCTTCGCACGGCCGAGTGAGGCGGAAGCATGGTCGTACAACGTGCTCCAGCGGCTCACTTATCTGATCGTGATCTTCGTTCTGTTTCCCCTGGTGATCTGGACGGGCTTGGCGATGTCTCCCGCCTTCGTTTCGGCGTTTCCGGCGACGGTTAACGTGTTGGGAGGCCAGCAATCCGCGCGCACGCTGCACTTGTTCGTCTCTCTGGTTCTTCTCCTCTTTCTGCTGGTCCACATTGCGATGGTTTGCATCTCCGGATTCAGGAGCCGCATGCGGGCGATGATCACAGGCCGGGTCGTCACACATAAGGAGCGCGCATGACCAAAATCTCGCGGCGCAAAATGATCAAAGCCGGACTCGCGGCCACGGCGGGAGTGGCGGGCCTGGGCGTGGCGGCTCGCATTGCGCAGAAATACGGACTTGTGCCGCCCGATCATGGCGGGATCTACGGTCTCGGCGAAACACTCACCTACGCTTCGCAGCGGCTATTGACGAAGCACTCCTTGGCGCGTGAATTCTCCCCGAGCCAGATCTCGAAGCCTCCGTTCGCCAACGAAATCGAGCCTCCGAGTGACGAGTTCAAGCGCCTTCAGGCAGGAGGGTTCGCTGACTGGAGGCTTACCATCACTGGCATGGTCGCCCGGCCCGGCTCGTTTTCTCTCGATCAGCTTAAGGGCTACCCGTCCCGCTCACAGATCACCATGCTGCAGTGCGAAGAGGGATGGTCGTATATCGCCGAATGGGTCGGCGTGCCTTTGTCCCACGTTCTGGATGTTGTGGGAGTCCTCCCGCAGGCCAGATACGTTGTCTATTTCTCAATGGAACCCGACACGTGGGACAGCATAGATATGGCCGACGCGGTGCATCCTCAGACTTTTCTGACCTATGGGATGAATGGCGACGACCTACCCGTCGGCCACGGCGGCCCACTTCGCATGCGGGTTCCCCGCCAGATCGGCTACAAGAACGTGAAATTCATCACCCACCTGACGGTCACCGACAGCATGAAAAAGTTCGGCAAGGGTCTCGGCTCCGTGTCCCCCGAGTATGGCTATTCGTGGTACGCCGGAATCTGATTCGTCGGCCGCAGAATTCGCACCCGCGGAGCTAGACGAGGTCGCCGAAATTGGTGAGATTCCTTGCGGGCGCGAGGTTGAGTGCAAGAACCCAGCGGTGGCGCGACCGCGAGGACCAGAAGCGGCGAAAATCGGTGAGCGTCCACGTCCATGGCGATTCCCTTCTCGGTGAGTCACTCATTTATATGCGGCCATGCGCGCGAAGACTTGCGGCGCGTAGTCGGCGTTCTCGCCGCCGTTCCAAAGTTCGAGGGCGCGCGTCACATTTTCTGCGGCAGAGGAGAGTTTCGCGGCGAGCACCGCGCAGCCGATGTCGAGGCCCGCGGCGGGGTCGCAGAGCGCGCTCAGGAATTTTCCGCTGAAGCCGTGCTCGCGCGCGACCTGTCCCATCACCTGCATCAGCCCCCAGGAAATCGAGCGCGCCACCTCCTCGGTGGGCGGCAGGCCGAGAGGCGCGACGTAACGTGTGCGGAAGCCGGGCTCGTAGCGGATCGCGTGCGCGTCCCATGCCGATTCCTGTTCGACGACGGCACAGACCAGCGCGGGATCGAGCTCGTGCGCGGCGGCAGAGGCGCGTGCGATCGCGATGAGGTCGGCGGGTGGAGGCATGGCGGCGAAGATGCAAGGATGCGAGGCGTACCAACTGATTTCAGAATCGAAATAGTTTGTAGTCGAACGGGCCCACGTCCGCCTCAACGTGAGCTATATCAGGCAAGAACGCCACGATAACGAGCGTGGACAGAATGCCGAAAACAAGGAGGAGCGGCCCGATCATCCACATCCACCAGAGGACATTGGCGTGGAACATGAACAGCGTCAAATTTGCACAAATGATTGCGGAGGTCATGGCGAGCCAGAGCGCGTGCGCGAGCTTTAGTCTTCCCCCACACTTCGGGCAAGCAAACTGGAGTGTCCTAGGCCGCTCCATCCCTTCGATCATTTGAGTGCAGTAGGGGCACGGGAACGGCGCGAGATGCCTAGGAATTCGCGGTCGCACGTGCCTAACCTGGTAGAGGTGACCTCCGGCTGCGATTAGGCCCATTGCCAGCGGCGCCAAAAGCGAGCCTGTCTTGATAAAAAGAAAGCCGGCGACGCAGCCGTACGTGGCGGAACCAATCGCTCTCGACGTGTTGCGAACCAACTGCAAGGCGCCGTACGCCGCGGCTGTAATCAGAATCGCAAGCCACGCGGGGGCGTTCAGGCCTATTAAACTTACGATGCAGAAAGCGCGCCACAGTTCTTGGGAGAACGAACTCAACACGATGATTCCGAGCCACACCGCGAGGGGGCCGCTCGACTCATGATCCTCCTTGCGCTCGTCAGGTGAAAGCCTTCGATACACGAGTGCGCCCATCCCCAGCGGCGCAAGACTGCACAGAGCACCGAGAGCTAGCGCGGACTTCCAATCGTTCGAAGACAATCCGACGGCATCCGTGGAAATCGAGGAGCCGCGTAGAAGGTATACGACAGCGGCGAGCAATGCCCCGTGCATTATCAGGAAAACTTCGCGGTCGACAGACTTCGCGTGTTCTTCCACGTCGGGCGGCATAGGCGCAAGACCGCGCCGTACACCCCACAATAAACGGACCCAATTGAGAGGGAGACTGTACAACACCGGGTAGAGGGCGAGAGCGATGCCTATCGTCGTGACCAACATTTGCAAGCCCCGCAGCTACACTATAGCTAATTATCCGGCAGATCAATCACGCGCGAGCGCTTGCGGAATGGATGCCTCACGCCAAGTAATTGTGCCGGGCGCAGCATGCTGCGCCCCTACGAGGAAACAGCGGCGCGCGGCCCTGCGAAAACGTTGCGCGTCGCGGAAACATTGCGGTGCTAATATGCGCGGCGGGAATGGCGGCGCTGCGTGCGAGCTGACGGCGGCGACGCGGGGGGCGTGTAGATGAACGCAACGAGCGGTGGCGCAGGCGCAGGAGCAGGCGCGAGCGGAAGTGCGGGAGCTGGGGCGAGTGGTGGCACGGGTGCTGAGACGACGGGGCGAAAGTGGGGGCGGCGGCTGGTTACTTTGCTGGCTGGGGTGGTTACGCTGTTTGTTTTCGTGGTTGTGGTGGGGGCGCTGCTTCACACCTTCCGGATAATCACGGTGATCGGGACGATCTTCGAGTCATTTTTCACGCTGCACGTTTTTATTCTGGGGCTGGTGGCGATCGCGCTGGCGCAGTGGGCGCGGAGCTTCGGCACGCATCACCCTGCGACGATCATTCATGTTCTGGCGATTCTCGCGACCATCGGCGCGGCGATTCCGATCATCGCGCTGGCGCGCTCGGCGCATCACTACGGCGCGCCGATTTCCTGGACGGATCATCTGCGCGTGGCCGCGCCGGGGCCGCGTCCGACACCGGATCAGACGCAGCTTTTCGCCACGGTGGACGGCAAGAACCTATATCTCGATGTGTATCTCCCGGCGGGTTCGCCCGCGGGAAACGCAGGTGCTGCGCCGCAAGCCATGGCGATGAGCATGTCGATGAGCATGAAGCCGGCCGCGCCGCTCTCCGCGCCGGTGGTGATGATTCACGGCGGCGGCTACTCGATGGGCACGCGCAGCATGGGAATCCAATGGGACCGCTGGTTCACGGCGCGCGGCTACACGGTCTTCGATGTTGACTACCGCCTCGATCCGCCGGTGTCATGGAATCTGGCCGCGCCGGACGTGGCCTGCGCGATGGTGTGGATTGCCGCGCACGCGAGCGAATATCACATCGCGCCGGATCGAATGCTGATCACCGGGCAATCAGCGGGCGGCGGACTCGCGCTGCAGGTCGGGTACGGCCTGGGCGATGGAACGGTGACGTCGAGCTGCGGAGGCACGCCGCCGCAGCCGAAGGCGATCTTCGCGCTGTATCCACCGGAAGATTTCGTGATGGCGTGGAATCTGAATACCGGCGTCCCCCCGCTCGGCTCGCGAGCTCTCAACACCGGCTACCTGGGCGGATCGCCGGAGCAATTTCCCGATCGCTATCGCGTGACGTCTCCTGTGTTTTATGTGCGGCCAGGATTGCCGCCGACGCTGATCGCCGCGGGAGTGCACGATCATCTGGTGCCGTTCGCCGGGCACACGGAAATCGTCGAGAAGCTCAATGCCGCGGGTGTGCCGAATCAGTTGCTCGGCGTGCCGTACGGCGAACACGGGTACGACATGATGTGGGGCGGCATCGGCTCGCAGATCACGCGGCACGTGGCGGACGAGTTTCTGGCGAAATATTTGCCCGCGAGGGAATGAACGATCGAGAGCGAGAGCGCGCGGGGGTTCTGTAGGGGCACGGCACGCCGTGCCCGGCAAACTTGCTTGGCAGCCTTCCCGCTATTTGGCAATAATTCCGGTTTAGGCTTTGTCCACTCGGCCGATGGCGCGAACTGTGCCAAGAATCATCGCCGGGCACGCCTGATCCCCCAGGCTCGACTAGCCGTCGACCTGGGGGCCCCATATGCGGTGCCCCTACGAAGAGCACCCCTGCCGCGCAGGAGTTTGTAGCGCCAGCGTCTCGCTGGCGATTCTATTTGTGAGGCGCTGCGCAGAAAGTCGCCGGCAGGATGCCGGCGCTACGAAAACCGGGCGGTGAGAATGCGCCAAGGATCGCGAAGGCGCTACTCTGCGATGATGCGGTCGGCCCACTCGACGAGGCCGACGAAAATCGTCGGATTGCCGAACTTGAAGCCCCATTGAGTGACGTCGGCTTCCGTGACGCCACGACCACGGCTGCAAGCGCCGCATGCGAAGACCGGAATCTTGCTGGCGACGAGCTTATCGAATGTTTCTTTCAGCGGAGGCCAGCCGATCGGAACGACCGAATCCACGACCGCCTTGCGCGTCAGGACTGTGGCGTCGCCGAGGAGAAAAATCTGAACGTCGTGGCCGGCGTCGGCGAGCGCCAGGGCGTGATTAAATACGAAAGTGGCGCGTGTTTCATCGTCGGTGCCCCAGGCGCTTTTCATCATGATGTGCAGCTTCTTTTTGGTTTCCTGAGCTGCGCCCGGAAGCGCGAGCAGCGGAATGCCCAGCAGCGAACGGAAAAATTGACGTCTCGCCATGCCGTCCTCCTCGAGGTTGATACACGGAAAACGGCGAGAGTGTACATTGCGGTTCGCTATCTGTCGAGGCAGCGCGGCGGGCGCGAGGGGATGACGAGAGCGGAAGCGATTCTCCACCGGTTTTGTAGGGGCACGGCATGCCGTGCCCGGCAAACGTACTTGGCGGTGCCTCCTCTATTTAGCGATTGATGCGCTCGCGGTTTCAGACCCGCGGCCGATGATTCGAACGGAGCCAAGCATCTGCGCCGGGCATGCCTGATCCCCCAGGCTCGACTAGCCGTCGACCTGGGGGCCCCATATGCTGCGCCCCTACGAAGACGTTGCACGTATCGGAAACTTTGGCGAATATCTTCTGCGATGCCCCAAAGCAGCCAGGACCCACGCGTATTTCTTTCGGCGGAGTGGCGCGACCTGGTGATGTTGAATTACGAGGTGGATCCGGGGCTGCTGCGCGAGTACGTGCCGCGCGGGACGGAGCTCGATTCATTTGGCGGCAAGACGTACGCCAGCCTGGTGGGATTTCGGTTTCTGCGTACGAAGCTTTACGGATGCCTCCCGCTTCCCTTCCACTCGAATTTCGATGAGGTCAATCTGCGGTTTTACGTTCGGCGGCGCGCGGACAATGGCGATCGGCGCGGAGTGGTGTTCATCCGCGAGATCGTGCCGAAGCGCGCGGTGGCGTGGCTTGCGCGGATCGCGTACGGCGAAAATTACGTCCGCTACCCGATGCGGCATCTCGTCAGCGCGGACGGCGCGGCGAAATCCGCCGAGTACGAATGGCGCGTTCGCACCAACTGGGCGAAGTTGCACGCCGAAGCGACGGGCGAGGCTTCAATGCCGGGCGACAACAGCCTCGAGCAATTCATCACCGAACACTATTGGGGCTATGCTGCGCAGCCCGACGGCGGCACGATCGAATATCACGTGACGCATCCGCAGTGGCGCGTATGGCAGAGCGCTCGCGCCGGATTTGAAGGCGACGCCGCGGAAATTTGTGGCAGCGCGTTCGCCGAGGCGATGCGACGTCCGCCGGATTCGGCGTTCATCGCCGAGGGCTCGCCGGTGGTCGTCTTCAAGGGCGAACGTTTCGCATGATTCATTCGCGGCTTGCGGATTTGTTAGGGTACGGCATGCCGTGCCCGGCGGGGATGCTTGGCTCCGCTCGAGCCATCAGCCGACAGCCTCGAGCCCGCGATAGAAGCAATTGCCGAATAGCTGACGTGCTGCCAAGGAAGTTTGCCGGGCACGCCCGATCCCCCAGGCTCGACTAACCGTCGACCTGGGGGCCCCATATGCTGCGCCCCTACGAAAACCTTGGCGTGCGTCAGCGGTTGCGGCGGAGGCGCAGGATGCGTTCCTGCTCGGCCAGCTCGAGCCAGCGGATCGGCGGCGGCGGATTTCGCTTGATTCCCTGCCGGTCGCACTGCTTGTCGAGCAGATCGTAGATGTGCGGCAGGTGGTTCGCGGCCATGTCCTGAATGAACGCGCGCATCAGCTCGTCGTTGCGGACGCGGCGGTAGAGCCATCGCACGAATAGGGCGAATTGCACCGCGAAGGTGAGCGCGAACGTCCACCAGTTCGAATCGAGAAATTCACGCATGAGTTGGGGAAGCTGGTAGATCATCGCTGGAAGTAAATCGCTGGCTCGTGCAAATGCGGTGCGGATGTTAATTCAAACTGTCGTATTTAGAGGTGTAGGATTAAGCGATCGAAGGGCAGCCCAATGACTGAACCCGACAAACACCGGTCTCCGAGCGAAGACGCTCTGACCGATGCCGAGGAAGGCGCTGAGATGGAGTCAGCGATCGCACAAAGCCTGCGTAAATGGAAGCTTGCGACGCTATATTTGGGTCTTGCGCTATTTGCGAGCGTCGCGTCGGTTGTGCCGTTCTTGTACGGCCACTCACTTCACGATCACTGGGATGCCGTAGGGAAGAACATCTTGCTGCTAGCGATGGTGTTGCTCCCCGCTTTCTGTTATGCGGCTTGGACTGCATACGACACGCATCTTTATCTATGTGATGTGAAGAAAATCAACCAAGAATACCCGCCGGGCAGTGACGACGCGGACGAATAGCGAGCCAAGTGCGCGGCGCTCGCGCTAGCCAAAAAGCGACGCGATGCTGGAGCCGAGGCCGAAGAGGCTGCCGAGGCCGCTGCTGGAGCTCGAGGACGCGCGCTGGCGCACGCCGAGCAGCTCGGAGGGAACGCCCATGGCTTTGCCGAGCAGGTTGGTGTCAATGCCGTAGGTTTGGCCGAGCGCGTTGAGGCCGGCCATTTGCTCCTTGAATTGCTGATTGGCGAACTGGATCTGATTCTGCTGCGCCTGGCTGGCGTCGGTCTGCGCCTGTTCGCGGCCGAGCTGCGCGGTCAGGTCGCCGTAGCCGGCGCTGTTGTTGGTGGCGGCCATGCGATTGGCGGCGCGCTCGCGGAGCGCGTCGAATGCAGTGTTGGCCGCGCCCATGCTTTGCTGCGTGATCGCGGACTGCTGCTGCGGCGTGTAGCCCTGCGAATTCAGCAGGCTGGTGATCGTCGGCATCATCGCGGCGCGGTCCTGCTGGCCCTGCTGGTTCGATTGGGAGATCAGCTGATTCTGCTGCGCGAGTTGCTGGTCGGTGAGATTGCGTGTGTGCTGCGCGGAACGGCCCATGGGTGTCCTCCGAAATACGAAAATGGAAAATCGAAAATGGAAAAGCGAAAATGGAAAAGCGAAACGGCGGGCATTTACGCTCGATGTTGTTGGCGAGCTCACGCCTCCGCGACGAGGTGGTTTCGTAGGGGCGTGGCACGCTACGCCCGGTGCGGCGTCGGCATCTGTGCGCCACGCGCGTCGGCCCGCAGAGTGGTGGAACTGCGTCGTGCGCCGGCCACACAAAACTAAAGGGGCGCGGCTAACGACCGCGCCCCTTTTTCCTATTTTCGTTGGTATTGGTTGCGTCTTGCGCCGTCATAGTGGCCCAGGCGCATACAGCACTTTTTGAAACCTGCGTCCGGAACCGCATGGGCAGAGGTCATTTCTACCCAGCTTTTCGACGAGTTCCTTGTCGCCATGCACGACGCGGAAACCCGCGCTTGACGTTCGTTTCTGACGGGAAACCCTTACGGCGTTTGCTGCTCGGTTCGAAAAAACGATTCGCTTTGCACGGTAGTCTCTCCTTCCAGATGGATTGCCCGTCACATCCCGAAAGAGAACGTACGTTGATATTATAACTGAAGTTTCCGGCAATACGGCGTCCAGGCGGTGTCGCGGACCCAGCCGAGGGATTCGAGGCGGCGTCCGAAGCGGCGCGCGATCGGCGGAGGGAGCCACGCGTGCGCGTCGTCGAGGCCACGCGCGAGCAGGTCGCGTTCGCCGGCTGCGTGCAATGCGAGCAGGCGCGCGTAACGTTCGCGCGGCTTCCCTTCCCCCGGTTCCGCCAGCAGATACATCTCGCACGTGAGGCGCGCGAGCGAGGCCATCACCGCGCGTCCGTCGTCATCTTCGACGACGAGCTTGGAAATGAAAATGGGATCGGCGAGATCCGGGAACGCGTAGTCGAAGCCCTGGCTCGCGTGCATGCGGCGCAGGGCGTCGAGATCGGCCGGCGTGTATTCGCGGATTAACATCGGTGATTCGTGATTAGTGATTAGTGATTGGTGATTCGTGCATCCGGCCCGGAGGAGGTGTTGTAGGGGCGTAGCACTGCTACGCCCGGTGAAGGCGTCACCAGATGTGAGCTACGTGCACGATCATGTTCGGACGTTTCAGAGTTTTCCGATGGCAAGTTCATCGCCAAGGAACCGTGCCGGGCGTAGCAGTGCTACGCCCCTACGGAAGACACTTGACCGCGTCACTGCTCGGCTCGTCGTACGCGGTGTACCCAACTCAGAAGACTCTGTGGCGCAGGAGTGGATGGACGCGGGCGAGGGTTTCCATCGCGTCGAATGTGGTGGCGCCGGGGGCGACGCCGTGGGGCGCGAGCGCGGATTGCGCGGCGAGGTCAGCGGGTCGTTGCCGCAGGCGGGGGCGATTTCGGCAAAGGCACGAATTCCGTCTTCAGCACCACTTCCTGCATGCCGCGTGGGTCATCGGCCGAATACGTGAAGTAGCGAACGTGCTCAATCGGAATCTTGTCCAACATCCCGTCAATTTCATGGATTTCATTGATTGGTACGCGCGATTCCAAGATTGCCGTCAGTACGACATTGGCCGGCTGCTCGGTACCTATGGCACGCAGGACCCCTCCGAGGGAGTCACGGCCAACGAGCTTGTCGTTAACCCAGTAGAGCGGCCGGTGGTTCACCTCATGGACCCACAGAGTGACGGGCGGGTGTTTTGGGGTGGGCACAGCCTGGGGGCGTGACGCGGGTGATGGTGAGTCGACGAAACAGAGCGTGGCAGCTACTACGAGGGTAACCGGCCAACGTTTCAACCGATAGGCTTCCGATAGAGGGGAATATCGCATCATTTTCCTCCTATGTATCTCCGGAACACCACGCCCGCTATACGTTGAAATTTGTCGTCCGGGCCAACGACAGCAGCGTGAGCAGCTATTGCATGTACGGTACCATCGGCGTCAACTGATGTAACGATCCCGGAGTGACCCGTATACGTGGCGTGCCCCGGCAGTTGGTAGGCAGCTACGTCGCCTGGTTTGGGGAACTCAGCGGGCGGCAAGACTTCCCAATTCGGGATTTTCACCTTGGGATCCGCCCACTCGCCGGCAAGTGGCGGCCTCATTTTGCCATCACTTCCGCGAGTTAATGCTTCTGCGCCTGCTTCCTTGGTTACGTCATACACGAACTTATTGCATTTGTCGGTGTCCTGCGGGAAGTTGTCTTTCCGTTTTCCATAAGCCCAGTCGGTGCTGCCATCGTATTTCTTGGCGATCTTCGCGGTCTGCTGATGCGGGTCCTTGATAAACACATGTCGCCCGCCGATCGTGACCCAGTGGCCTTCCTCCCTTCCCTGTGCACGAGTGCGGGGTTCTTGTGAAGCCGCTTCGGCGAGCCGACCTTCTTCAGGGGCACGGCCATGAGCAGGATTCATGTGGTAGCGCCCGTTGATGAACGGCATTGTTCAACCCCCAGTTTGATTTGGGTATCAAAATACGCGATGGCGCAGGAGTGGATGGACGCGGGCCAGGGTTTCCATCGCGTCGAATGTGGTGGCGCCGGGGGCGACGCCGTGCGGTGCGAGCGCGGATTGCGCGGCGTCCGAGATCGGCTTTTGCGCGAGCGGATGCGGCAGCGCCTCGAACGCAGGCTCGCCCTCGAGCGATAGGTGCACGCCTTCGTCCGCTTCGATGAGGACGAGGATTTTCGCGTCGGCGTGCGATGGCGCCGTATTTTTTCCCGTGGGGGCATGGTCCGCCTCAGGCGGACCCGGCGCAGACGCTTGGTTCTGATGTGGCGACCCAGCATCCGTTTCCGTGGGCGACGGTTCGATGTCGGCGGCTGATGTGGCGACGGCGCCCTCGAGCGAAACGTCCTGCACGTTGATTGATTCCGGCAACGCCGCACCGGGCGCAGCCCGCCAGCTTTCGGCGCGGCGAGCATGCTGCGCCCCTACGGAACCGTCCTCGTTGGCCGAGGGTGGACCGGGCGCGCGGGGATCGAGCGCGACCCAGTGTGAATTTGCGAAGCGGGCGGCGTGGTGCTGCCAGTGGGCGAGCGTCGTGATGTAATAGCATTTGCCGGTCATGTGGAATCCGAAAATCGAACTTGGAAACTCGAAATCGCGCCACCGAAGCGTTGACAACGACCCGGCTCGGTGCTATCTACGGCGCAAGTATTCCCTCTCGTCTGACAAGGAGGCTTTTCAATGGCAAAAATACTCGCGTTTCTCTACGGGCTGGTCGTTTATCTGATTTTCTTTCTCACCTTCGTTTACGCGATCGGTTTTGTCGGCAACATTCTGGTTCCCAAGTCCATTGATTCCGGCGGAGGCGAATTTTCGCTGGCCGCGCTGGTGATTGACGCGCTGCTGCTCAGCCTTTTTGCCATCCAGCATAGCGTGATGGCGCGCCAGGGTTTTAAGCGCGTGTGGACGAAAATTATTCCGAAGCCCATCGAGCGAAGCACCTACGTGCTGCTATCGAGCGCATGCCTGATCCTGATGTACTGGCAATGGCGGCCGATGACGGGCGTGATATGGGACGTGGAGGCGCCTGCCGGGCGTTGGATTCTGCTGGCGGTTTTCGCGATTGGCTGGCTGATGGTTCTCGGCTCGACATTTTTGGTGAGCCACGCGGAACTTTTCGGGCTGCGGCAGGTCTCGCTCTACGCGCGCGGGCAGCAGGCCACGCCGGTCGGCTTCAAGACGCCGTCGCTCTACAAACTTGTTCGCCACCCGATTTATCTAGGGTTCCTGCTGGCGTTCTGGGCGACGCCGCAAATGACGCAGGGACATTTGCTGTTCTCCGTCCTCACGACTGGATACATCCTGGTGGGGATTCAGCTGGAGGAGCACGACCTGGTTGCATTCTTCGGAGACGCGTACAGGGAGTACAAGCGGCGCGTCCCGATGCTTGTGCCGTTCACGAAGAGAGCACACTAGAGCCACGGGCAAATCGAATTCGCTGGTGCACGGTTTTTCGTAGGGGCACGGCATGCCGTGCCCGGCAAACGTGCTTGGCGAGACCGTCGCAATCCCGCATCCGATTCCGACTCGAGGGTGTTCGTAGCGCCGGCAGGATGCCAGCGCTACAAAATCTGGCATCGCTGGATGGGCGTCATTGCGCCAAGGAATATCGCCGGGCACGGCATGCCGTGCCCCTACAAAATGCGTCTGACCGCGTGACTCCTCGGATCGGGAGAGGCAAGCCGGGACGGCAAACAGCGGCGGCGAGCCGCCGCACTCCACATCATCCGAGGCGATGCGACTGCGAGATTTATGGGCGGCATCGTGCCAAGCATCGGCGCCGGGCATACCTGATCCCTCAGGCTCGACTAGCCGTCGAACCGGGGGCCCCATATGCCGTGCCCCTACAAAACCGAGCGTCGCGAGATTTTTTTCTGTTGGGGCGCTGCCATCCTCATCGGCCGGAAGCTAGTAGGCCTTGCCAGTCATGAGTCGTGTGGTAGCCTATGAAACTCAAACGGAGGAGTTCGCACGGGAGCGCACGCGGAAAATGGTCGGCGGGCTGAAAATTATTATGGTGGCGGAAGGGCGCGAACGCGAATTCGAAACGCTCTTCGCCGAGATGCGCGCGGCGATCCGCGATCAGGAGCCGGGCTGCCTGCTATACTCGCTGCTCAAGTCTCGCGCGAATCCGCGAGCCTATATTGTGCACGAGCAGTATCGCGACGCGGCGGCGCTCGCGTCACATGAGTCGTCGCCGCACGGGAAGACTTATTTTCCGAAGATCCGCGCGATCCTGGAAAGCATCACCGTCGAGTATTTTGACGGAGTGGTTTCGTAATCCTACTAACTATTGATTGATGAACTTCAAGGGGGGAACGTGATCGAAAAAGAGATCGAGATAAAAATGGCGGACGGCGTTTGCGACGCAGTGCTGTACGAGGCCGGAGACGGCAAGAAGCGCCCCGGCGCGATTCACTACCCCGACATCGTCGGGATTCGCCCGTCGCATCGCGCGATGGCGAAGCGGCTGGCCGAGGCGGGCTACACCGTGCTGCTGGTGAATCCGTTCTATCGCACGGCGCGCACGCCGGTGTTCGACTTCGCGCCCAATTTCGGCGGCGACGAGCGCACCATGAAGCGCTTCGCCGAGCTTACCAACCCGATGCCTCCGGAAGCGATGGAGACGGACGCGGCGACGTACATCAACTATCTCGCGACGCAGCCTTCGGTGAGCGCGGCGACGATGGGCGCGGTTGGCTACTGCTTCACGGGAGCGATGGCGCTGCGAACGGCGGCGGCGCGGCCCGATCGAGTCGGCGCGATCGCCTCGTTTCACGGTGGGCGGCTATTTGTGGATGGTCCCGCGAGCCCGCACCTCAGCTTGCCGCGCGTGAAGGCGAAGCTCTACTTCGGCCACGCGAAGGATGATCATTCCATGCCGCAGGACGCGATTGATAAGTTCAACGCGGCGCTCACGAAGTGGGGCGGGAAATACGAAAGCGAAATGTACGACGCGCTGCACGGCTGGACCGTGCCGGACGAAGGCAGTCGCGTGTACAACAAGCCGCAAGCCGAGCGCGCGTTCGAGAAGCTCACCGCGCTATTCGCAGGTGCGCTGAAGTAGCGCGAGCGTTCGTCAAATCGGTTCCTGATTGAGGCATTGAGCACAGATGAAGTGGACCGCTCGATGTTCTCGTCCTATCATCTGACCGTGAAGAGTCGAGCCAGACAATTAGCGGTTCTGGTGGCGTCCGTTTGCGTGTTGTCGGGCGCTTGCTACGGGCAGGCCGCGAGCGACGATAAGCACTCGGATTCCCTGGTCGTGGTGTCGGGCGGCATCAACCCGCTCTTCGTAGATTATTCCGACGGCCGGCAGCAGGTTACCTACACGTGCGATGCCGCGTATCCGGCGGCGGACGTCCTCGCGTATATCTCGAAAGAGCTTCAGGTGAACGATTGGAAGCCGCTCAAGGACGATTTCCTGAACCTGGGCGTTCCTTCGTCGAACGTCAGCGGCTGGACTGATTTCGAGGATGACACCAAGCATCCCAGTACGCACGTTTATCAATGGGTGGCAGACTGGGAGAACGAAGCGCACGACGTCGTCCGATATGCACTGGAATACCGGTCACCGGTCGCAATCACGCGTGATCTTCGGGCGTTGCGAGTGGTCGCGCTGTATATTCCGGCCGCGACAGTCACCCAGATGAAGCAAGCCGTGGCGGCCGAGGCGGCGAAAAATCCCCCCGCGCCCGCGCCAGCACCCGCCCCTGCACCCGCGCCCGCAGCGTCGTCCACACCGGCACCCGCAAAACACTAACCGCTAGTCACTCGCCACTAGCCACTGATCTACTCTTCCCACTTGCGCGTGTCGTCTTTCGCGCGGATGGTGGCCATTCGCGCGGTGAGGGCTCGGAGCGCCCACGGCACGTATCGCTGGACGGCGACGAGCACTTTGCCGTGCCCCGTGATAATGCGCTCGCGCTTGCCGCGTGCGACCGCGTTCAGAATTTCGCGCACCGCTACGGGCGTGGGGACGACCATCCGGGGAGGAATCGGATCCTTCGCCTTGGCGTGCAACTTCTCGTAATTGTCCTTTACACGGATCTCGCTGTCCACGAATCCCGGGCTGAGGAGCGTCACCTTGATGCCGGTGGCTTTCAGCTCCAGCGTGATGGAATCCGCGAGCGCGCGCAGAGCGAATTTGCTCATGGAATAGGGCGACGCGCCGGGCGTCGAGATCCATCCCGCAACGCTGCCGACGATGGCGAGATTACCGCGGCTCTTCTCAAGTTCCGGCAGCGCGGCGTAGATCGTGCGCAGCACGCCGAAGACGTTGGTTTCGAATTGGCGGCGGTAATCGTCGAGCGTGAGTTTTTTCAGCGGCGCGACCACGCCGAATCCCGCGTTGGCGAAGACTACGTCGAGTTTGCCGAAGGCGCTGATGGCGTCCGCGACGGCGCGTTCGAGGTCGCCATCGCGCGTGACGTCGCATTCGGCGACGACCGGGCGCGGCTTTCCGGAGTCCGCGATTTTCTGCGCGAGAGTTTCGAGGCGGTCAACGCGGCGCGCGGTGAGCGTCAGCTTGGCCCCGACCTGCGCCAGTTGCAGCGCCAGTTCCTCGCCAATGCCGGAGGATGCGCCGGTGATCAGCACGGATTTGTCGCGGAAGAATAAATCTGCGTTGGACATGGGCACATCTTATATCACGTAGGAATGGGCGTTGCAGACTTAGGCTGGGACTGGGGTTGCGTCGGTATGACGAGTGAGTCGGCGACGAATACGTCGCTGTAGGATTCGGGCCATGATAATCGTGGTCCCGAGAATCAGCCATAGCATTCCCGCCAAAGAGAGGAAAACCCACGGAAGCTCAGGGTCGTTGCGAACCTCTTCCACGACAGGGGCGAGGAGCGCGAACGCTCCTAGCAACGTGATCGCTGCGGCGAACAAGATTTCGGCCCACGTAATCCTGGGGCGCACAATACCGTGAATCGCTGCGAGCAATGCTTCGAAGCCACGGCCTACCACCCACCAGAGGACGAGACCGATGAGTGGCCAACTGATCGCCCGCCAGGATGGCAAGCCCATACCATTTGGAACCCAGAAGCGTCCGTTGGGGTCTGCGAGCGAAATCGGAAGTTCCACAGAGGCGGAAGGAAAATTAAGCAAAGCCGGCCCCCAGAGCCGGAGCGTCATGGGTATGCGTTCGGGATTTTTCCAACTCGTACCCGGTGGAAGGAGATCCGGGTCTATTACTCGGACTTGTACCCCGGCTCGATCGCTCGTCCGCGATTCATCGGCGTAGCTTGGGAGATCGCGGCTTTGGAGTGATGTTCCGTGGGTTCGGTACGCTTCAGCAGACAATCGAACCTCTCGGATCAGCATGTTCCGCAGAGGCCATAGAATTGCGACGCAAAGCAGTAATTGCGCGACCGGTAGAATCCAACGAAACGGAAGCGGGCGATATTCTTCAGACATAAACGTGAAGCAAGTCTAACTCCGAACGCAATGGGCGGCAATCGCGTGAGCTACGAACTGAACGTGTAGTTGTGCGTGAGCACCGTCGCGGCGTGATGGCCGGCGAAGAATTGGTGCGTTGGCTCGCAGCTGATGGTGACTTTTCGCCAAGCACTTTCGCCGGGCACGTCCGATCTCCCAGGCTCGACTAACCGTCGACCTAGGAGCCCTTCATGCTGCGCCCCTACGAATGCCTCTCGCGCAGCGGCTGAGATGGCTTCGATGCGCTTCAGCGTGATGCGGCCGAAGCGGCCGACGAAGACGTCGCTGAGGCAGAGGCGCTCGGCGCGCATTGGCGAACCATCGGCGAGCGTGAAGATGTGGTGCGGCGTCACGTCGAGCGATTCCTCGTTCGAGAAAAGCAGGCGGATGAACGTGTCGGCGTCGCGGATTTCCAAGCGCGTGATGCGCGTCCAGGCTTCGCCGCCCGCGCCCGCGGGACATCGCAAATGCTCGCCGACCACACACGATTCGATTTCGACGGTGCCGCGCTCTTTCGTGAGCACCATCGTCCCCGCGCGCAAGCAGCTTCCGCTGCCGCCGCCCGATCCCCCGCCGGTGCCGCTGCTCGTGGTTGCGGCGACGATCGCGCCCTGCGAAAGCGGGATGAGTCCTTGGAGCGACTGCTGCTGCGCCGAAAGATTTGTTTTCGCCGTGTGCGCGTTCGCGGGAGTGCCTGTTCCGCTGCCAACCCACGCGAGCGCGTTCGCGGTGTCGTCCCAGTAGGGATAAAAATAGTAGGTTGTGGCGGCGGTGAGGCCGGTGACGGCGAGCGAGCCATTGGGAATCGCGGTGGTGGTGCCGTCCGCGCGGAAAATGGCGAGGCCGGTCCACGTCCAAGTGAGCGTGGTGGTGGTCGAGGCGTAAGTGAACGTGCCGGACCACGTCGGCGGCACGGAGCCGCGCATCAGCACGCCGGATTTTGTGGGGTCAATCTGCCCGTCCGTGAGCGCGCCGACGACCACGCGCGCGAAATTCGTGCCGTCGGTGATCTGGTTGTCGAGGCTCCAGCCCTGATTCGGGCCGAGCGACGCGCCCGCCAGGCGCTTCAGCGTTTCGTACAGCTGCGGATTCGCTTTGCGCAGCGCTTCGATTTGTTGAATGTTCAGCATTTCGGCCAGTACCCGATCGGTTAAGAGATTTGCTGGACTGTACGCCGGATTTGGGCTGTAATCCCGGCAATGCAGACGCTGGGCATCTCGAATTCGACTCCGCCGCAGGAGAACCGGCTGAAGAATCTGTTCTGGCCGACGATCCGGACGGGCACAGACGTGGACGCGCTGGGCACGCAGGGCTTCTAGATTTGCGCCGTGGTTGCGATGCTCTCGCTGGTCGTGACGACGATCGCAGGCCAGCCACTTGTGGGATTACTACTGTTTGCTTTTTACTATATGGGCGGCGTGGGCGTGCGCGAGCACAATCTCTATGCCGCGATCGTCGTTTTCATCATGTATCTCGCGAACACGCTGGCGTCGCCGGGCGTTCTGAGCGTGTTCATCACGATTGTGCTGCTTTCGAATATGCGCGCGACGTTTATCGCTTCGTTCTGGGAGCCGGAAACCGTGGAAGCGGAAATGCCGATCCGCCTCAACGAAACGTGGGGCGATACGTTCGCGGACAAATGGCCGACGTGGCTCTGGCCCAAGATTCAGATCGTCTTCTACATCTACTCGGCGGGTTTCCTTCTGCTAATGCTGCTCGGAGTCGCGGTGATTGCGATGCGCCACCTCGGCGTTTCGCTGCCGATTCCCCACGGGCGCTAGATCCGCCATTCGAGATTGCGCGTCAAGTATGGTTTTGTAGGGGCACGGCATGCCGTGCCCGGTGCGGCATAACCCCCGTCCCACAATGAGCGTGATTGCGGCAACTCGCTCGTGGATTCCTGTCGAATCGCAAGATCACGCCAAGTATCTTTGCCGGGCACGGCATGCCGTGCCCCTACGAAGAAAATACAGCGGCGGCGAGCGGGGTGTAGCGCCAGCGTCTCGCTGGCGTTTTTGATTTCGGTGGCGCGAGGAAAATCGCCGGCAGGACGCCGGCGCTACGAACCGCCGATTACACTTTCCCCCCTCGCATAATCGCGAGTCGGTCAGGAGTCGCGCTAGGGCGCATGCCAATACTTGAGGATTCCGCGGATGACCTGCGCAAAGAAATAGAGACATATCAACCATACGGAAATCCTGCCGACTTTATCTGGAGGCTTGGCGACATAGCCGGGCTTCTGGGTTGCTCGGATCTTTAGAATCATCGCGGCGTTGATCACGATGATTGCACCAAGGCAGACAAATCCGAAAAGTTTAAGGCTCGTCGTAGGCGGTACGACGAAGATCGCGAGACCACATCCAATAAGTGCGCTGATGTTAATGAGTGGGAACAGGTACCGCTTCTTCATCATACGTCCGGGGAGGATACCACGAACGGTATGAGCGTCCTTGGACGTCAGTTCCCTCCGCGCACGATCGCAAATGGATCGGGTTTGGCCCAGGGTGCGAGCTTGGTCAGCGAGAACCACGAGCCGACGGCGTTGGTGCCGAGCTGATACGAGACGCGCTCGGCGAGCACGTTGGTGAACTGCTCCATGTCGCGCGACGAGGGCGAGGCGAGCGTCCAGGAGCCGAGCGACGTCGAGACGACGTCCCCGGGCGAGAGCGCGGTGAGCGCGAGCGATCCCGCGCCCTGCACGTACGCGGTGAGGTAGCCGAAAAGATTCCGGCCGCTGAGCGCGGCTCCGGTGGCGGCGAGAAAAGCCGTCGAATAAAACGAATTGATTGCCGCGCCGTCGTCCGAATATGCGCCGGGAGTGGGCGCGTAGATTTTTCCGGTCAGATTATTCGAGCCGAACATCAGCTGCGCGACTCCGGTGGACCGCTCGACCAGCGCGCACGAGTTTGCGGCAACCATCCACGGCGCCCATTTGCGCGAGCGCTCCGGCGCGGTCAGCATGGCCATCAGCGGATCGCCGAAGCCTTCGGTGTAGTCGAGCATGAGCACCTGATTCGGCTGCGTTGCGGAGCCCATCGGCACGCCGATATACACGCGCTTGCGCTGCGTATCCACCTGCACCCATATGAGCTGGCCGTATTCCCAATTGATCGCGTCCCACGTGGGCTGAATTTCCTGCGAGATTTTCACCGGCTCGCTGCCGTCGAAGAGATACACGCCGGAGCGCCCGGCGATAATGGCCCACTCTTCGCCCAGCGCGACACCGTGCGCCGATGGCGTGCCGACCTTGTTCGAAACTTCCTCGACCTGCCAGAGCGCGGGTTCGTTGACGCCATCGTTCGCGGTGACGTACATGCTGCGCTCTTTCACAAAGTACAAATTGTTGCGCAGCGCGAACGCGGCGCGAATTCCCTGCCCGTTATTTTCGGCGATGCTCATGATGCCGCTGAGGCCGTCGTAGGCCTCCGGCTCTTCTGTGCCGGATGCGCGCACGAGCGATGGATTGCGCGCAGCGTTTGTTTCAAACACCTCGATGTTGTCCACGATAAATGCTTCGCCGGATGGTCCGGGCACGCCATCGGCATAGACGCGCAGGGTGAGGTCGGATGGCAGCGACGTCTGCGGCGTGAAAAGGTCCGCGGTGAATTCCTGGAATCCGGTGGTGGCCTGCGAGATGCTTACTGCGAGTCCTGTGCCGAGCGGACCGGCCGTGGGGCTGTAGGCGTTGATGCGCAGCGTACCGGAGTTGAGACCCGAAGTCCGCTGCACGCGCGCGCGCACGGAGTAGTCTGTATTGTTCACAAACAGCGGATTGCCGCTGGCGTCCACGATCGCGTTCTGAAAAATGTAGCCGCGCGAGGCGGTGACTCCGTCTGCCGTGATCTGATAGGCATCGCCCCACACCACGTCCGCGGCCTGGCGGCTGCCTCCCGCGCCGAATGAGGGATCAACCTGCCAACCGAGCGGACGTCCGCTGCCCGACGCGTCCCATCCGCCATCGAAAGTGAGGTTGCGCCAGTTGTCCATCTGCGCTCGCTCGCCCCACCAGAAAAGACGCTCGGAATAATCCACCACGCCGAGCTGCTCGGGCAGTTCGATCTGGCTGAAGAGATAATCCATGCTGACGCCGGAAAGCAGAATCGTGTCGCTGAAATCCACAACGAGCGATGTGGTTGTGTTGTCGTTGATCAGCATCGTGGCCGGCACGTGATAAAAATTAGCGCCGCCCGAGCCGGTGAATGCGAGCAGGCGCTGCACCACGTTCGAAGGGCCGGTGGGAATATTCGTGACGCTCACTTGGAGGCTGCCCGCTGCGGTCCACGAAACCGGAGGCGAAGGTTCGGTCCAGAATCCCTGGCGCGTGACAAACACGACGACACACTGGTGCACGCCCGGAGAAATGCTGCCGGCGGTGGAATCGGCCAGCGCGGGGCCTTCGGCGGGACCGATCTGGCTGACGCGATCGAGGTACAGGTCGTCGAACTGGCGCGGGAGGTCCTGGCCGGTGATTCCGTCGCTGAATGCGATGTACTCGCGTCCGAAAATCGTGGTGGAAGCGAGATAGAGATTTGGTTCTGCCGCGCCCGCCACGGCGATGGAAAGAGTTCCCGGCACGAGTTCCTTGTAAAGATTGCCGAGAGAATCGAAGACCAGCAGGCGCTGCGCGAGATTCGTGGTGATGTAGCTTTTCAGCCCGTTCACATTCGGCGCGCCGCCGATGACGGGAAATTGCGAGACGAGTCCCGCGCGCGTGCACACCCCTCCCGGGAAGAAATCCACGTCGGCAAGATTGGGCGACATCCCGATCGGCACGTCGGAGGGGTCGAGCAGCGTGACCCAGGTGCTGAAAACGTTCAGCGGCAATGGGGAGAACGATTCGATGGACATGGGATTTGGGAACCCGCAATGGACGATCGTGAAAATCTGTTCTGGAGTAAGATCGGCGACTAGTTCGCGTCAGGCTGAGGGAGATGAACGATGAAATTGCTCGGGCTGCTTGTGCTGCTGGTCCTCGCGCCGCGCGGACTGCCTGCACAGACGACTCCTCCGCCCACTCCGCCGACGACTGCGCCGGAAGATTTCACTTCCGGCTGCAGTGAAGCGGAACTGAAAGCAATCCTGCCAACGACTGACCCCGCCTATAGCTACGCGGTGGATCTGGCGCGGATCTTGAGCGATAGGGGCTTCGTGGTGAGTTGTCTATGTGCTTCGAAAATGGCCAGCTTTTTTCCGGGATTGGTGGGCGCTGCTTTCTTCGACACTGATCGCGGTAGCTTCGACGCTCTCTTCCTTCCGAAGAGACATGTCTTCCACGTCAAAATATCCGAGCGCCGCGAGAACGGTTCTTACCGCTACACGTTTCGCGGAGCCCCGGGAAAACACTCCGCAGGCGTCACGGCGGACTCGGGGCGTCTGTGTTACTTCGTCCAGCACGGCAACGTCATGATCCCGTTCCTGACGAGCCAGGAAATGGCAACGGACCTCACCGCCGCTTTGAGTGCGCACTGACCCGCGCGTCACATGCGGTGGTGTCGTAGGGGCGCAGCATGCTGCGCCCGGCACAGGTGCTTGGCGTTGCGTGGCCATTGGGCGCGCATCGAGGGACGAGATTTGGAAACCACGCCAATCGTGGAACGGTTATCGCGCCGCACCGGGCACGGCATGCCGTGCCCCTACAAAAGCTCTCGGATTAGACGAGCTTCTTGAATATTCCGTAGAAGGTGATCGTATCGGCGGTGATGGCAGAGGGATACGCGCCCGCGGCAAGCTCCGGGAACGCTCCCGCGCTTGCGCCCTGCTGGAAGATTTTCACCTTGCCGTTATTCATTGCGGAGCCGGGATAGAACACGTAATCGTAGCCTGACAAACCGTCCATCCACGCGGTGCCCTGCACGGGCGCCTGCGTCGCGGCGACGATGGGAAATTGCGAGAGGTCGAGCGTGTCGCCGCTGGTGGAATAATTTCCCGACGCGGCGGCGGTGCCTGCCACGTGGATGCGCTGTCCGTCGTCCCACGTGTCAACGAGCGTGAATGTGAGTGCCATGTTTCCTCCAGGGAAGTGAAATCGGAAAACTTGGGAGCACGTGCTCCCGCGAGACACCGCGTTTCGCGAAATTCTCTGCTCGCCTCCGCAGGCAAAAAAGGGGTAGCATTTCGCCAAAGGGTGGATTGGTTTGGGGGGTGAATTCGTTTGGGGTAGTGCGTATGCCGCTAATTACGGGTGTGGATCACAAGCGCCGCGAGGTCAGTGTTCTGGCCATCGGGCCGATCAGCGTCAACGACGTTCGCGAACATGTACGGCATATGAAACGCGAAGGTGGTCTGGCTTACCCCAGAATCGTGGAATCGCGCGGCGCGGGCATTCCCGCCGATCCCGCCGACTTCGAGCGGCTTGCCGAAATGCTTCGAGACCTGAGCACGGGGAGTCTGATCGGGCCCGCCGCGATCATCGTTTCGTCGGATGCCGACATCGAAGGAATGCGCGCGCTCGAAGGCACGTTAGCGAGCGTCTGCGACGTGAAGAGTTTTCGCAACGAAGCGGATGCGCGCGCGTGGCTCCGCGAAATTGCAGCAAAGGGCCAATCCGCGTAATCCCCTTCAAAACGCGCGAAATCGGAAGGCTTTACTCCCCGCTGGCTACTGGCCACTCCGTATTGGTATGATTGGCGGCTTGGGACGCAACCCGAACGCCTGCTTGTGAATCCAAAGCGTCGAATCCTTTCGCAATGAGGGGGAACTTGGTGCGGCAACTGCTGGTATTTTGCGCGGTAGCGGTGATGATATTCGCGACGGTCGCGGCCGTGCGCCTGACTCGCGTGGCTCCGGTCTCGGCGGCGGGACCGGGTAGTCTCGAGTTCAATGGTTTCCCTGTGCTCGCCGGTTGCCCGCTCGGACCGGCAATCACCTTCTGCAACCAGATTCCCGGCACGATTGGCAATGAGCAGGCCGGGTTCCAGGTCGAGGCAACCAGCGCCGTAAGTGGGCTTTCAGTCTCTCTTGCACCGCTACCGGGTATGTCGGCAAACCTCGCCGCTTCGTGCGCCACGCCAGGCGGCGCTTGCGATTTCAGGATTGCGCCCAACTCGTGCACCGGAACTCTGGCGGGGGGCGCGTTTTGCGACTTCACCGTTGCCTTCACGCCAACGACCACTGGCCTGCGAGAGGCTGTGCTGACCGTCACCGATGGCGCAGCCGACACGCTCACGGTGAATATCGAAGGGACCGGCGCGCCACTCTCGTTTTTGTTGCCGGCGCCGCTGGTTTGCCCCGGGCAGCTCCCAGACAACGCATTCCAATTTTGCAGCGAGGCGGTGGGCGCAACCAGCGGTACGCAGACGTTCACGCTCGTTGCCGGGACTGCGGTCACGGGACTGAATGTCACTATAGCGGGCGAGTCCGGACTCGCATCGGAGTTCAACGGGGCCCAGCCGGATTTCACGATAACGGGTACGACGTGCGCAGGCACGCTTTCGGCGTTTACGGACTGCACGGTTGGAGTTGCCTTCACGCCCCAGACCGCGGGCCTGCGCGCAGCCGCGCTGACGGCGACGGATGACGAAGGCGATGTTGTAGCGATCCTGCTGGCGGGAAGCACGTCAACCGGCCTGGTGATCACACCGGCGGGAGGCTCGGTTTCGACCTGCACGCTGCCGCCGGGAATTGACTTCTGCAACGAGCCAACAGCGGGAAGCACCGCGTCGCAGGTTTATACGCTGACAAACACGTCGGGCACACAGGTTACCGGCCTGACGATCTTGCCACCGCTACCCGGAAGCACTCAACCGCCGCCACCGCCCGTGAATTTCACGGTGACGAGCACAAGCTGCGTGGCAACTCTGGCGGCGGGCGCGACTTGCACGATCAACGTCGCGTTCACGCCTTTGAACACGGGCTTGCAGCAAGGCTTCGTCGTCGCGACCGATACGCAGGGCGACGTCGGCGCGATAAATCTTGCCGGCGTGGGCGACGATTTCAACATGGCGATTGTGGACGGTCAATCGCCGGAGGTGACCGTCTCGCAGGGCAAGACGGCCACTTTCATGGCGCAGCTGAATGCCGACGCCGTGTTTGGCCAAAATGGCGAGATGGTAACGATGTCGTGCCCGAGGAATTTGCCCGCTTTCACCACCTGCTCGTATACGCCGTGTCCGATCACGCCCGTGATTGGAGGGAGCGTTCCGTTCAGCGTCCTGATCGCGACTTCAACGAAATTCGCAGTGACACCGGAGGTGCCGAATCCGTGCGATACCCCGAATGCTGCCTCCTCCATGCCGGGCGCGCGCGGGCCAAATGGAATTTTGCGCATCGTGACCAATAGGCCGGCGAGCGCGCCGCAATTCCCCGGTCTGCTGGCGGTGTTTCTGACGCTGGCGCTGCTGCTCGTGGCGCTTGGCCTCACCACGACGACCACGCTGCCGTCACTCGGAACGGATGCCAGGCGCGCGCTGGTGGCGTTCGGCATGATCGCTTTCACGGGTGCGCTCCTTGCATGCGGCGGCAGCAAAAACGTTGTTACCACCGCGACGCCTATCGCCGTAACGAACATGGTCGTCCCCGCGCAGGCCGTTGATTCGAACGGCAACTCCATCAACGCGGGCCGCGGCCTGCAGATCACGCTCGACGTCATCAAGCAAGTGCAGGTGAGCCCGCTGCATTAGAAGTGGAAGTTCAAACGAGAGTTTGAATTTGATCCCGCGCTTGTCCATCGGCGCTCGTCAAGTAATCGACGCTGTATCGTAGGGACGCAGCGTGCTGCGCCCCTACCAATACCAAGGCAACGACGCAAATCAACTTCGCCGGCAAGATGCCGGCACTACGCAAACCGGGCGGCGGCTCGGACGGCCGTACCAATGACGCCGTTGCGAAACAGATTGACATACATTACACCATATGGTGTAATGTCCGCATGGATCAACTAAGCAGTGTTCTGAACGCCATTTCTCACCCTACCCGGCGCGCAATTATCGGCCAACTGGCAAACGGACCTGCTCGATTCCTCGATATCGCGAAGCCGTTCGACACTGCTTTGAACGCGGTGACGAAGCATCTCAAGTCGCTCGAAAGAGCTGGACTTATCGAACGCAGGAAACAGGGTCGCGAAGTCCTCATCTCTCTTCGAGGTGAACCGCTTCGGCAAGTAGCGGGATGGGTGCATGAATACGAGCGGTTCTGGAACGCACACCTCGATCAGTTTGAGCAATATTTCAGGGACAAAAAACAGAAGAAACGGAAAAAGGAGAAGAGATGACGGAATCAACGAAGACCATCGAATTCAAGTTTGAACGAACAATCCCTGCTCCTCCGGGTGAGGTGTTCGATGCATGGCTGAATCCAGAGATCCCGGGCAATCCGTGGAATGGGGCTGCCAAGCTGCTCTTGCATCCAAAGGTGGACGGGCTCTATTACTTGAAGGGCAGGGCGGGAACGCCCCATTACGGCCGATTCACGGAGTTCGAGCGGCCGGGTCGAATTCAGCATACCTGGGTATCGCCAAACACCTTGGGACAAGAGTCGGTAGTTACTCTGACCTTTGCGAAGCAGGGAGAAGACACGGTCTTGACGCTCGTGCATTCCGACCTGCCGGATCATGAGCTGGCGAGGGCGCATGAGAAAGGCTGGAACTACTTTTTAGATATTTTCCCGGGGCAATTTGCGGATGCCTCACGCAAGGGAAAGTGAAGGCAAGTCGAAAACAATTCGCGCATGCGCGTCAACTATTCCGTGTTGTACGGGCGCAGCAATGCTACGCCCGGTGAAGGCTTCACCGAATCTGAGCCACGTGCATGATCGCGCTCGGTCTTCAAACGGCTCTCCCATGGGCGCCTTATTGCCAAGAATCTGCGCCGGGCGTAGCAGTGCTGCGCCCCTACGAGACCGTTAGCGACTCGCGCGGGTGGGTGATCGCCGAAGTGCCGCCAAGCATTTTCGCCGGGCACGTCTGATCCCCCAGGCTCGACTAACCGTCGACCTAGGGGCCCCGTTTGCTGTGCCCCTACGAGGAGAACGGCAGCGGCGGAAATCAAATTCGCCGGCAAGATGCGGCGCTACAAATACACGATGCGGCGGTGGTAGCTGTAGGGCATGCGGCGGCGGCCTTTGGTCTGTTCCGGGCGGACGTAGCGCTCGATCAGATTTTCAGTGGCCATCTGCGCGGTGCCGAGCAAATCCTGCGCCAGAGCGCGCGCGCCGCGCGAACGCGCCGCCAGCGCCGCCGTCGCGAACCCAAGCGGGTCGGTCGCCGAACGGATCTGCACCGGATCGGTGCCCAGCGTCAGCAACGGCAACACTTTTTCGTAGCGGATGCGGACGGTAATCCCCTGCGTCGCGCCGATCAAATTCACTTTGTCCTCGCGCCACTCCCACAATCGCAGATAGGTGCTCGGCTGCAGGTTCAGCATCCCGCCGCCGCTGGTGAATTTTTCCATGGGCACGAAGACGTCGGTGGTGTTGCAGGTGGCGCGCTCCCAGAGCATATGCGGCGCGAGGCAGTCGGTGGGAAGCTGCGGGCTGGAGACGTCGCTGATTTCCGTGGGCGTGATGCCGCTGGTGGGATCGGTCGCGAGCGCGAGGTCCTGCTGTTCCGCGAGCACGCTGACACCATTTTCGGCAAGCTCGCGCTGCAGGCCCCGATAGGCCGAGTTGAGCAGCGGCATCAGCAGCGTGTCGGTGAATACATTGCCCGCCGTGTCGTTGACCAGCGCGCGCGCCAGATTCAGCGCGTCTTCCGCCTGCGAGTATGCGGTAGTGGGAACGACGGGCATGTGTGCCTCCGGGTGCGGTGATTAGTGAATGGTGATCGGTGATTGGTGAGTTGTTAGAACTAATCGCAGAATGCAGAAGAGTTTCCGCACATTTGGGCCATGCGGAGGTGTCATTCGGCCCGTTCATCTTGCTAAGATATGCCGCGAATGAAGCGGATTATGCTGCTACTGCTTGTGCTCGTGGCCATCGGCTTGGTTGCCTTCGGCGTACGTCGCCAATTGGCGATCAATGCGAAGAAGAATCGGCAAGCGTTCTACGAGGCGAAATTGCGTTCATTTACACAGGCGCTCCAACCGGGAATGACGCGGAAACAAGTCCAGGATTATTTCCACGCAAACAATGTCGAATATTCCGAGGAGTGTTGTGGCGTGTTCGACAATTCCGTCCATCGGCATTCGTTCGATGAATTGGTAAAGGTAGGCCAGGAAGACCATCCGTGGTATTGCGGCGAGAACGATATATATATCGCCTTTCAGTTCGCTGACCACGAGAAGCTAATGCCGGATTGGCAAATCAAGGACAATGACCTCGACACGCTGACGGCCATCAAGATCTATAACCAACTTCAAAACTGCGTTTGAATTTGGAGATTCGCCGTGAAAATATCTGCGTATCGTTTATGGGATTCCGCAGCAATTGCCGCGGCCCTCGTCGCATCGGTTGCTATCGCCTCGGCGCGGCCGCCGCAGGGGCCACCGTCGCTTATGCTGCCGGAAAATCAGGTGACGCATGTTTCCGATCACGTGTGGGCCATCATCGGCTTCCCGAACATCGGCATCGTGGTGGGCAGCCGCGCGACGCTGGTGGTTGATACGGGGCTTGGCCCGCGCAATGGCGCCATCGCGTTGCACGAAGCGCAAAAGCTCGCGAAGGGGCCGGTACTCTACCTGACCACGACGCACTACCACGCCGAACACGCCGCGGGCGAGGGCGCGTTTCCTCCGGGCACGATTCTGGTGCGGCCGGTCGCGCAGCAGCAGGAGCTTGAAGATAAGGGCGCGGCGTTCGTCGCCATGTTCAGCAGCAGGTCACCGCAAATGAAGGAGCTGCTGACGGGCGTGACGTTTCGCCCGCCGGACATCACGTTTGAAAAGGAACTCACACTCGATCTCGGCGGCGTGAAGGCGCGGCTTTTCTGGATGGGGCAGGCGCACACGAAGGGCGACGAGATGGTTGACGTCCAGCCGGACCGAACGCTGATCTCGGGCGACATCGTGCAAAACAAAATGGTGCCGAATCTGCCGGACGACAACTCCAGCATGAAGGGGTGGGTGGATATTCTGTCGCAGCTGCGGCCGATGAAATTCAACTACATCGTGCCGGACCACGGCGCGCTCGGCGATGGGTCGCTGATCGAGCAGGATTTTCAGTTCTTCTCAGAGCTGCAACACCGCGCGCTCGAATTGAAGAAACAGGGAAAATCCGCGGACGAAGCCGGCGCCGCGCTGCTCGCCGAATTCAAAACCAAGTTCCCCGCTTGGCCGAATCTCAGCGCGATTCCGAATGTGGTGAAGCACGTGTACGCCGAAAACCCGTGATCGGGGGAGGCTAATTTACAAACGTGACTTTCACGCGCTCGGACCGCAACATATAACAGATCCAGAGAATCGCTCCGGCCGCCGAGCCGATTATCCGGGACAGACCGTTCGCGAGAGTTTCATGCAGCCGTTGCTGAAGATTCTGCGACGAGCCGGCGACCGCGTGCATTAAGAGAAAGTGATCCATGACGCCATAGATCGCCGACAAAGCCAGAAAGACCATGAAGAGTCGTGGGAACACGCGGCTCTCCCTTACAAAATAGATCGCTAGCGCAATGTTAAGTGCCAAGAAGAAGATATGGCAACCCAGTTCAAATTGCATGAGGTGGGAGTATCCGGGGATGTAGCCGGCCGAGTGAGGGTTACTCAATGTCCGCATTGCGGGGCCCGAAGCGATGCGCACGTTTTGCAGAATCAGGAATGCCCGCAAAACCATTCCGACGATCAACCCGAATCCGACGAGGATCAGCCAGCCGCCGAGGCCCCTTAGCCCTTCAGAGTTGGTCGCGGGGTTTGAAACCATACTAGCCGGGCGCGACGGCGATCCGCGGAACTGCGGAGTTGCCTCATTCAAGCTCAGGGGCAGGCCGCAGACGTTGCAGAATTCCGCATTTGCGTCATAGGCCCGTTCACACTTGTGGCAGTACATCCCGCCCCCTTCAACATCGGCGAGTTGACTCACCGTGGGAAACGCGGATGCTAGCACGAAGCGTGTTATCCACAACGTGAAATGGAGGATGCGATACTAGCCACCCGCAGTCGGCGGAATTTCCTTCTGCAGGAATGGGACTTTGGCGGCGGCCCAGTCCACCATGCTGTCGCCGGATAGGCCGAACATCGCGGCGGTGGCGTGTCCCGGCTCGATTGTGAGATTGAACGGGATGCCGAACGTGTGAATCATCTGCGTGGCCGCGTCCGGATGCGCAACCCAGTAGGAAAATCCCGCCGCGTTGACGAACAGGCGAATCCCGAGATTCAGCGCGTTGGTGCGCACCCATTCCACGCGGGACTTCGTGCCCGAAATCTTGGAGCCGGCCGACAGGCTCGCGCGCTTGAGGACGTGCAGGCCGTGGCCGGCCGCGAATAAAGCCCAGAGATGAATGGATTCGGGAATGTGCATGGGAGACCGTGGACTTGCTGCGCTAACCCAACCGAATCCCGCGCGCAGCAGCAAAGGTTCTTCTTTTCGCTTGCCTACTCAATGAGTACTATCCCTGCATTGTGAAGACGGCGGTCGCCAAGTTCGGCCTTTTGGCGTCGTGGATATTCGCTGGCTCGCTCGGCGCTGCGTCCGCGCAAACGGTTCAAGTCTCGCCGAATCCTGCGATGGTGGACGATGCCGTCGCGATTCGCGCAAGCGGCTTGCAGCCCGGCGAACGCGTGACGATTCAGGCGGGGTTGACCGACGGCGCGAGCGAGCCCTGGACTTCCGAAGCGCAGTTTGTTGCGGATGCGCAGGGCGCCGTAGATTCGTCCATGCAAGCCCCCGTCGGTGGCTCCTATAAAGAAGTTTCTGGCCCCGGCTTGATCTGGTCCATGCGACCCACTGGCAAGAATGTGGCGGCGTATGTCGCGCAGCGCGATTGGGCCAAGCAAACAATCGATTTCCGCCTGATGCGGAATGGCCAGCAGGCATCGAGTGTCACGCTCGAGCAATTGCGGCTGGCACAGGGCGTCCAGCAAATCAAAGTGCAAGGAGAGCTGCACGGGATTCTGTTTCTTCCCGCCGGAAGCGGGCCTCACCCTGCGGTCTTGGTAGTTGGTGGCTCGGAAGGCGGCGTCCCCGCTGGGAGAGCCGCGTGGCTCGCGAACCACGGGTACGCCGCGCTTGCACTGGCATATTTTCGATACGAGAACCTCCCGCAGAATCTCGAGGCAATTCCGCTGGAATACTTTGGCAGCGCGATCGCCTGGATGATGAAACGGCCTGAAATCGAACCCGATCATATCGGCGTGCTCGGAACTTCGCGCGGAGGAGAACTTGCGCTGCAGCTCGGCTCGATGTACCTCCCTGTCAGAGCAGTGGTTGCCTACGTGCCGGCGAATGTACGCCACGGAGCTTGCTGTGGCGATAACACCGTGCCCTATGCTTGGACGTGGCACGGGCAGCCGCTCGCATACCTCAGATACATTTTGTCGCGAAACTCGGTGGATATGGGGGATCCCACCGCTGTCATGAGGGCTGAAATACCGGTCGAAGATACGCGCGGGCCGATCCTGATGATCGGCGGCGAAGACGACGGAGTGTGGGAGTCCGCAGGGATGGTCGAAGCGGCTGCCGGACGACTGAAGGGAGCGCATTTCCGATACGAGGTCGAGGTGCTGAAGTATCCGCACGCCGGGCACCTCGCCGGCCTGCCCGCAATTATTCCTGGCTGGCACGGAGCGACGATCCACCCGGTCTCCGGACGGGAAATTAATTATGGAGGCAGCGTTCAGGGTGATGCGGCATCGTCGCTGGACGCAATCCCGAAAGTGCTCGCATTTTTGCGGAAGAGCCTGAAGCCGGACGCAACTGCGACAGACGCCAACGCGAAATAGGCGGAGACGCGGGTCGGGATGACGGCCGCTTAATGCAAAATAATCGCGGGGAGGCCGTAGCCGCTGTAGGTTACGCCGGCGCTTGGGACTGTGATCGGGAACGTGATGGCGCCGCTGGAGCTGGTGGAGCTGGAGACGGCGCTCGATAGCGCGAGGGGCGCGGTGCCGCTATAGGCGATTTTCCCCGTAGTGGCGTTGCCGGTAAAGGCGAAGACGTACGCGCCGGCTGCGAGGGTCACGGTTCCCTGTGTGCACGCCTGGTCGTTTGCTCCGCCTGCAGTTACGTTCACGGCTGCGATCGAGCATTTCACGTTGCCGGACGCGTCCGTGATTGCCCAGCTGTAAAAATCGCTGGTGCTGGAATCCGTGGTCGAGACGTCCACGGTGAGATGCGAGAACTGGATATTCGGCAGATAAATTACCGAGACGTTCACGGCGTTCGTTGCGCTCGGAGCCTCTCCCGCGGAAAGAAAACCCATCGCGAATTTCGTGAATAGAGTCGGGCAGGGCGAGCCGGAATCCTGCACGTTCGTTGTAGTCGAAGCGAACGCCGCGCAGTTCCCTGCCACTGGCGTGCCGGTGGTCAGCGCCGCGGGCAACGCGCTGGGGCCGACGGTGAGGCTGCCGGCAACATTAAGATTGCCGTAAACGGCGGGATTCACGCTGTCGGAAACGGCCGCGGTGAGTGGAACGCTATTGCTCACCGGACCCTGGCTGAGTACCGCGTCGTCCACGAAAATCTGATTCGGATTCGCGGCGGTATTTTCGAGGATGAAGACGCGCATGGATTGCGCAACGGTGGTCGAGATGGAGTAGGCGTTGGGCACGCGGAACGTGATGGCGAAATTGCGCGTGGGCGTCCAGGTGCTCGCGGTCGCGACCTGCCAATCCGCGCCCGTCACGTTGCAATTGCAGGTGATTCCATTGTTGTAGGTGAGCGACGCGTTGCTGCTCTGCCAATTCGGGCCGGTGCCGATCAGCGCGGACGTGCCGGAGTAATTCGCGGGCGTGAGGACGCGAGCGTTCGTGGCGACGTTGGTGATTTTATCGGCTTCCGTGCAGTTCGGATCGGAGTAGAAGCGGAAACCGGGGCGGAAGTTGATGCTCGTCGAGGAAGCGGCGATGCGGAACGCGAGCGTGTAGTTCATCGTCGCGTCAATTTGCACGCAGGCGGAGTTCACTCCGAGGCCAGCTGTGGCGTTGTCGCCGATTTTCACGTTGTAAGTGCCCTGCGTGGTCGCGTCGGCAGGAGTCCCGGCGCTGGTATTTTGCACGTAGATGCCGCTGCCGGCCTGATTGATATTGGTGCCGCTGACGCCGCCCCAATAGTAGAGCGAAGTCGAGCTGGACCATCCTTCGAACGCCGCGTTGCCCAGCAAATTCCGCCCCGCGAGATCGTTCATGCCGAAATGCATCGAGGGCAGCCAGTTCGGGCCGTTGTTATCAATCGCGACCTGCGCGGTGGATGGCTCGTTGGCCTTGACCACCGAATTCGCGGAAACGGAAATGTAGGGATCGAGGATGTGAATTCCGACGGCGCTGCCGTCCACGGGAAATTGGAAGCAGTTGTAAACATTTTCGCAGCGGTTGTTGGGGCCGATGGTGACGCTATCCGCGTTGATGATGTTGTAGCCGATCTGGCCGAAGGATGTGGTCGAGCCTTCGCAATCGTTGCCGTAGAATTCGTCGTTGTTGGGATAGTTGCCGCTGGAATCCTTGGCAAGCTCGAAGCAAACCGTGCCGGTATTCGCCGCGGGCAGGATGCAGGTGTTCTGCTCCATTTCGATTACGTTGAAGACGCCCGCGAGATGCAGGCAGCGGTCATTCTGAAATTGCGGATCGAATTCGTTGTGCTTGATCAGCGTGTTCGTGGAATCGAAGCCACCCGTGGACGTGTCACCGAAGATCCCATAGGAATTGCCGCCCGTACCCATCACGAAGCGGTTGTTCTCGATATCGGCGTGGCCGACGCTGGTGAGATTCAGGACCGTCGAGCTTGCGCCTGTCGCTCGCAGATACATTCCGGTGATGTGGACCCAGTCCACGTTGCGCGTGGCCGCGTTCGGATTTTTCACCGCGGTGCATCCGGCGGGCTGGCAGGCAATGAAGCCGCTGGAATCGGCGCGCGGGACGGTTCCTGCGCCGCTTTCCTGATCGCCGATAAGCGCGCTGCCGTCTCCGAGCAATTCGACCGCGTCGTTGTTGGTCGTGTCGTTGATGGTCAGCTGCGCCTGCCCCCAGCGAAGGACAGTTCCCGCGGGAATCTGGATGTGCGAAGCGCCCGTGAGCGCGCCGGTTAGGCCGTGCGCGTCGCAGACGCCGCTCGATGTGCTTGCGGCGGTGAGGCAGGCGTTGATTTTCGCGGCGGCGTCAGATCCCGCGAACCGCTCGGCCATCTGCACGCCGTTCAGCGAATTCACAGCGGCCGAACCGTTCACGTCGAGATTGAATTGCGGATTCGTAGTATTCACGCCGAGCGACGTGGGCGTGAACCGGTGAAACGCCTGCATCTGGTTGTACTCGAAGCCGCTGCCTACCGTTCCGAAATTCGAGCCGGTGTCCGTTACGGTCGTAGTCGTTGCGCCTGCCACATAGATCCCGGTTTGCGTCAGCGTGCTGCTGATCGTATTTCGGAAGACGCAAAATCCTGTGAGGGTCGCTGGGGCCGCTGCCGGAAGAACCCATGAAACTACCACCTGATTCGTCCCGGTGGTGGTAGTGGCGCCGGCAGATATCAACGATGGCGCGCCCGTGGCGGTATTCACGCAGCTTCCATTCACGGTGTCCGGCGCGACGAAGTAGTAGTAGGTTCCATTGGCGAGAGTTCCGCCGGCCGCCGGCGTTGCAGTCACGCCCGTTGGCGGGATCGTCGTCGAGAAGCCGATATCGAGCGTCTCTTGCGCGGTCTGGTGAATGTTTGCCGTCCAGCCGTAACCGAGGCCCGTTCCGAACAGGATGCCGAGTGTCGGATCATCAGCCATTGAGGAAAACGGTGTACCGCTCGCCGTGAATCGCGCGCTCGGTCCGCGGTCGCTCTCGAGCAAGTTGTTCAGGAGGCGCTGTTGATCGGTCGAGGGCGCCACGAAGTCCATGCCGTTCGTGTTTGTGACGACGGCCGGCCCAAGAACGCCTCCGCTGCCGGTCAAAACTCCGGTCGCGCAGAAATATTCGCATCCGGTGATGAAAACATGGTCGAGCGACGAGCTTCCGCTCATGGTGATGGCGGCGCCGGCCGGATTCGCGTTCGGCGTGCGGGCGTGATTGATTGTGACACCCGAAAGCGTGCCTGGCGCGCTGTCGTTGATGACCGAAGTATTGGCAGCGGTATTGTCCGAATCTTGCAGATGGTCAATGGTGATGTCGCCGGCGCAGACGGTTGGCCCCGTAGAGGTGATGTCCAGGAAATCGGCGCTTGAGCTTTCCCGCAGGATATTGCGGAAGACCCAGTCCACCGAGCAGCTTGCCGTAGCGTAGCGCTGGATGTAGAGGATCGCGCCGCCGGCGAGATTCACGTCCTGCATGCGAGCGATATAAACCACGGGCGTGGCGCTGCCGCTATTCTCTCCGTCCCAAATGGAAACCGGCAGCGCGCCATTGGTCGTTGATCCTCCGGTCGAGATGGTCGCCAGGCAGCCCTTGTTCATCCAGAAATTGAAGGTGTCGGTCAGTTTCAGCGGGGTGTTGTCGGTTTGCCCGGTGGTTTTCACGCGCAGGCAGGTGTTATTCAGATTGAGGCCTACGGCGTTGTTGGCCCAAACCGCCTGATTGTATGCGTCAATTCCCAGGTTCTCGATCGTCCCGGCGGCGCTGGATGTCAAGTTCAAGAGATAGAACACCGGAGCCGGGCTTGGGTTCGCTCCTTTGACGACTTCGATATACGCCTGCGTCGGCGCACCGAACTGCATGAGGGTACCGTTTCCAAGGCCTCGAAGGTGCAGAAAATTGCAATAGGGCAGATCCGGGGTCGCGTTGGAGCTTCCCTGCGTTTGGTCCACGAGGTAATTTCCGGGAGGGAATACAACATCCGGAACCGCTGAGAGTCCACCGATGGTGGTGGCGCACGCGGCGTTGATCGCGCCGGTGATCGCCGCGGTGTCGTCGGTCGCGCCATCGCCTTTCGCGCCGTAGGGCGGACAGGTCACGTCAATATAGGGACGCGGTCCGCCGAAGCAGCCGTTGCCGCTGACCTGGATCGAGCTTGGCGCGAAGGTGCCCGGACTGAAGGTTCCGGAAGTGAGCGTTCCGCTGATCGTGGCGTTTCCGGCGACGGCAAGGTTTCCTCCGAGGGTCAGGCCGAATGCCGAAATATCGCTGCCGGAAAGTCCGGAAGAAACGTCTGCGGGAAGAATTACGTCCGGATTCGTGATCGTACCGGTGATGCCGGGGCCGGTGAGCTGCACGACGTAGCGCGCCGCGGGAGCATAAAAGTGATAATTGCCGAGGCCATCGGCCTGGAACGGATTCGGCGACGCAACCGTCATGGTTGCGTCGGTGAAGAGCGCCGCAAGCGGAGTGCACGGCGTGGCCGTCGCGCCGGCCTGGCAAACGCGCACAGTCGCGTTGGCAACGGGATGGCCCGTGGTGCCGAGCACGATGTCGTCCTTGCGCGAGCCCTGCGCGGCGGCAGTTGGCGCCAGCGCCAACGCAGCAAACGCGAGGAGCGCGACCAGCGTGACCGCGGCGATGGCGCGAAACGCACTGTCATTGTAGGGGCGCAGCATGCTGCGCCCAGCGAAGATGCTTGGCTGGGCGACGCCGGTTCGCGAATGCTTATGGCGCGAACGCGCAGTCGTGCGCGCCGCGAATGCGGGGAATGCCGCACCGGGCACGGCATGCCGTGCCCCTACGAAAAGCTCTATCATCGTGGCGATCGTCATCGTCGCGTTCCCTTCCCTTTCGTGCGTGTAGATGCCATCCCGCGAGGAATTGTATGTCCGCGGCGGCTCGCGGGCACGCTGAGAATTGTCCGTATCTTTGCGGATACTGCTGCGATTAGCGCGGCGAGGGTTTGCCGGCCTCGCGATGAGCCGCGGCGCCGCCGAGTCCGTGCTGCGCGGCCTTTGCTGGGTCGAGGATCGCACTGCAATGCTTGCAGACGGCGACGCCGGCCTTGACCTTCTCGCCGCACGCGGGGCAATCGCTCAATCGCATGGGCACGTAGGCCCATTCGCGCTCGACTCCGATGGTCATCGCGGCGCGGCGGTGCAGATCCGAAATCTCGCGGAAGGAGTGGCCGCGGGCCCAGAGAGTATCGCCCTCGGCGATCAGGCGGTGATAATAGGCGTCGCGGCGAGCGGTGGCAGCGGCGAGTTCCTCGGGCGTGGGGCGCGCGCCGGCGCAGACGAAGATGCCGTGGTCGTGCAGGTCCTGCAGAAGATCGTCGGCGATCTCGCGCGCGGAAATGGCGAATGGGAGCCGGCGGCCGTCGCCGATGTCAATCACGTCGCCGCGCGAGGTGATGAGCAGCAGCGCGTACGAGCGAGATAATTCCGGAGATGGCTTGGGGCACGCGGGAATGTGGTACACGCCGTGGGTGCGCGATATGTACCAGTCCTGATCGGAGATGGATGCGATCGCCACGGTTGCGGCGGTATCGCCCTTGGGCTGCGTGTCAATGATGGTTTCGCGGCGGCCGCTGCCGAAATGCGAGAGCGGGCGCGGAACGTCGCTTTGTGCGAGGTGTGCAGCGGATTCCAGATCGGAGGGCAAGAGAGGTTTCCTTTCGGGGGGTTGATATCGAGAACAAGGGTTTGTTTTAGGGCTTTACATGCGATTGTACATATTCGTACAATTGGTTCTGGTTGTACGAAGAGGTACAAGCGATGAAAACGGCTGCCAGTGTGTTGATCGCCGACGTGATTCATTCCCGCCGCGAGCCGCGCTTGCGCGCGCTGCTGGGCGCGAAGCTGACCCGCGCCACGAAGGCTCATCTGCGAAATAAATGGATTCGTTTGCCCTATTCGGTGACTGCGGGGGATGAATTTCAGGTCGTCGTCACGAGAGTGGACGCGATCCCGGAACTGGTCCTCGATCTGCGGCGGAGGTTGAGGCCTTTCAGCCTGCGGATCGGCGTGGGGATTGGCGACATTCGCGGGCCGATCCGCACGCCTGTGAACCGGCTGGGCGGCGGCGCCTTCATTTTCGCGCGCCAGGCAATCGAGGATGTAAAGCAGAACTCGCTCTATCGCTACCGCACGCTCACGGCCTTCCGCTCCGCGCGAAAATCCTTTGATCGAATCGCGAATCTGGTGTATGGACTGAACGACACGCTGCTCCTGGACGTGACGGATGCGCAGTGGCGCACCATGGATGTGTATTTCACGAAGCGGCGCGTGGATCGCACCGCGCGCAGCTTGCATCTGGACATCTCCACGGCGTCGCGGAATCTGAAGAGGGGCAGTTACTGGCAGCTCGCGGAAGTGGCGGGCACCATGAAAACAATTCTGCAGGACGAATGGAGCTGATTGTACGTTTTCGTGCAATCGAGCCAACTTGTACAATTTGATACAAACGCTTCTGATTTTCTGGCTCGGCCATCTGGTGGCTGATTTTCTGCTTCAATCGAACTCTCTGATTGCGCGCAAAATAAAGGGCCGCGCGAGCGGCTATCTGTATCACGGGCTGCTGCATTATCTAGCGATCGCGGTGGTCATGGCCCTGGTGGCGCCGTCGAATCTTCTGCGCTTGCGCTTTCACGCGATTCTCTTCGCTCTCACCGTGGTGCACCTGTTCATTGACTGGTGCAAACTGCGCCTCACGAAATCCGGCCGCATCCCCGACGGCATTCTTCCCTTCCTTGTGGATCAGGCCCTGCACGTGATCACGATTGTGATCGCGGTGATGGCGTACACGCACGCCCCCATGGAGAAAATATGGAGCGCCGCGCAGGCGCTGGAGCCCTACTCCACCGAAGTGCTCGCCGTGGTTGTGGTCTATGTGGCGACCGTGTTTTCCGGAGGCTACGTCCTTCGCTACATGATGAAACCGCTGGTTCGGGATTTGCCGCGCGTGGCGGATGAAACGTCGGAGCATCTGCAGAACGCGGGCATGTACATCGGCTGGCTGGAGCGGACGCTCATTCTCACCGCGGTGATCATGCGATCGCCGGCCACGATCGGCCTGGTTCTCACCGCGAAATCCATCGTGCGCTACCAGGAGATGAAATCGGGCCGCTTCGCGGAATATTTTCTGATCGGCACGCTGCTCAGCATCGTCCTCGCCATTTTCGGCGGCATCATTCTGTTGAAGGTGCTGCACGGCTCCGTGGATTTCACTTCGTAGCAGCTATTCGTCGGCGGTCATTCCAGACGTGATCAGGCCCACGTGTGCGATCCCCGCGCCGCGCATGATGTCAATCGCTCGAGCCATCTCTTCAAAGGACACGTTATCGGCGCCCTTCACAAAGGCCACTTTTTCGGCGCGCTCCTTGAAAATGTCCGATAGGCGTGGCCCGAGCGCGTTCCAGTCGCTTGGATCCCGGTTGATCATGAGTTTTCCGCCAGGGATTATCTGTACGACGATCGTGCTCGGATTGTCCGGCGCAGGTTTTGTCGGGTGAGGCTGGGGAATGAGGGTTGGCAATCCGGCGGGCACCTTCGGCGCGATCACCATGAAGATGATGATCAGCACAAGCAGAACGTCAATGAGCGGAACAATGTTGGGATCCGCGACTGGTCCGTCTTTGCGTCCACCTGCTGCCATGCCCATATCGGTCACCTCTCCCTGGATTGTTCGTCTGCTGTTATTGACACCAGAATGCTGAACTTTGTGCCAACAAATCGCGCTCGGCGAATGCGTGGAATGGCGCACCGGGCGCGCCTGATCTCCCGGGCTCGACTAACCGTCGGCCTGGGAGCCCTTTCAGGTGCGCCCCTACGGAGAAAAACTTTCGTCGAGGATGTCGTCGGCGGCGCGGTCGAACTCGCGGGCGCGGGCGAATTCGCGCCCGGCGAGCGCGAGGCGTTTCGCCTGTCGCGGCTGGCGGCGCGACCATTCAATCGCGCGCACGATCCAGTCCGAAGCCGCGGGCGTGAGCGCGACGAATTCTCCCGCGGGGCTTTCGAGCGTGAAGCAGTGCTCGTATTCTCCGCGCGCCGGATATGGACCCAGCGCCGGGACACGCACGCCGTCCTCGGTTTCGGCGGTCTGCTCGTACCACATCTCCGGCGAGCCGTAAAATTCCGGCGGAGTCCAGCGCTCGATGTGCCAGCGCTCGAGCGGCAGATATTTCGGCACTTGCCGCAGCTCGACCGTTTCGCGGATCACGTTGCCGTGCGCGTCGCGATCCGTCCAGCGCCCGCCGATCCATGTGAGCCGCGAGCCTCCCCACACCAGGCGAAAGTTGGGCTCGCCGTAACGGTTGGTGCCACCGGCGCGCGCGACGCGCTGCTGGACGGCAGCGGGTGTTTCGTGGGTTTCGCGGAGGACTTTGACCAAGGCGAGAGGAGATCTTCTGAGGGATTACTATCGGCAGGTTCGGGGATTTCGCGGCACGACGATGCTGCAACACGCAGCAGAAAAAGTGCAAGGATTTGCACTAAACCTTGGCACCCGTACGCCGCAAGTCCTTATTTTTCAACCGAGAGGCATATTGGGGAGGAAATTGCTTGCCGCTCCGCAGGCCCTGGTCTTTCTCACGTATCGTTCAGGGGGAATCATGAAGACGTCCACGAGGCTTGCCTTGTTTGCGGCTCTGGCTGTAATGGCCCTTTTGGCGCCGGGGGCAATGCGGGCCGATCCCATGCTCCCCACCATAACCACGTTCTATGTGAACGGAACGACCACGACCGGGGAGACCCTGTCCGTTACATTGTCCATTGATCTCACCACGGGGCTGCTATACAACTCCGATTTAATGCTGACGGGAGCTTTCGACGACACGTTCACTAGTCTGATTACTCAGGGGCCGACCCTAACATCGCCCGCTTACTATTCCAGCCAATGGACCGATGCTGCCGCCTTTAACTACTTATTCCTCTACTTTCCCGTCTCATCGCTGATAGGTTACGCGGGCGGTGAGCTTTGCGACCTGAACGACCCCTGCCCGTCCAACGACGGCAATGTATATTCGCTCTACATGAACAGCACCACAGACCCGCTCACAGATCAAACCACAACGGTGCTCGCGGATTTCACGAGCCTCACCGTGACGACACAACCTGTGGCGACCAGCCCAGAGCCGCCGGCAGTCGCATTACTCGCGGCCGGTTTGGTGGGCCTGCTGGGGCTGGGTTGGCGCCGGAAGAGTCTCGCGTAACGCCGCCGTACCAGACAACTGCGTCTTCGCATTCCCCCATTGGTCCGGGATTCCACCCGAAGCGACTCGTGATTCTCACGCACCAGTTCAATTAATGAAAGTTTGTGCGCGCGAGGATTCGACCGACAATCAAGAGGAGCGGATCACTCGGAGGGCATCATGGCTAAATCGGCAATCGTGAAACATCGAATCGTCGCGCGCATTTTGATCGCGAGCACATGCTTTCTGCTGGGCACCGCGGCGCGCGCGCAAAGCGGCGGATACATGCGCATGCTCACGTCGCACGGGCAGGTCGCCGGCGAATCAACGGATCCGAAATACAATGCCTGGATTGTGGTGCGGTCGGCGACGATGCCTTCGGCGGCGGAGATGGCCGCGATGGCCGAGGAATCCAGCGCCGCTGGGAATTCTGCAGGCGAGAATGCCGTGCACAAGCCAGTGGTCATCGTCAAAGAGCGGGACCGATCGTCGCTCGCGCTGCTGGGCGCCTTCACCAGCCATCAGCATTTTCCGGAGATTGATATCGTGATGATGTCGCTCAGCGGCAAGCCCGCAGCGCAATATAAATTGACCGATGCGATGGTCGTCTCGGACCGCGCCGGCGACACCGACGGCGGAACGCACGAGGCCTACGAGCAGGTGCGAATCAGCTACGCGAAGATCGAGGTTTTGCAGTAGGCGTTGGCCGGGCAGGTTGACTATTCCCGAACGCTATTGTCCCAGTTGCTCAGAATTTCCTTCATTTCGGATTCCGAATAGTCGCGACCGTTGCTCGCGGCATACCAATTTCGGGCCTTTGTCATGAGGTCGTGGGACTGCTGGGAATTATTTTTCGCATCCTCAAGCAACGCCAATCGCGTGTAGGTGAGGGCCAGATCTTGCTCGTGGCTCCTGTCTGGATCAAGCTTCTGGATTTCCTCCAGAACATTTGCAGCCATTTGCAGCCCGGCTTTGGCATGCTCCGAATCCGCATACTTGTACTGTAAATACGAGAAGTGATCGAGCGCCCGGGGCGCCGCCCGGTCCCTGATGCTGTAATAAGAGTCGAGCACAATCGCGGCCCTCTGGAAGCCGAAGGTTCCACCAATCGAAAGACCGAGAAGCAACGCAGCGAGATACGTGATCTTGGCCGCCAGTGTCATTTGGGTTCTTGCCCCGCGGGAGTGTGCAGCTTCCACTTATCGAGTTCGATCCCAGCCACCGCCTTCAGCGCGTCTGCTGAATAGTCGCGCCAGCCGAGCGATTGAAATAAGGCTTGCGCCGAATTCAAGTGCATCGCAGCGGACTCTTTGTCGTTTTCCTGCTCGTCAGACATCGCTGCGTCAACATATGCGAGCCCGAGGTAAAGGTCAGTAACAGGCCGGATTTCCTGTGCGTCGGGGCGGTGCTGGAGGCTTTCGAGTCCCTCCATCTCGCCGAGCAGGTATTTCTTGCCGAGGTTTTTATCGTTCTGCGAGACGCCCGTAAGAACCTGCGCTGTTTGTATGAAATTCAACGCGGACACTGCCAATTCAGCATGAGCGCGATCGGGCCCGTGCAATGATCCGCTCTTCTCGCGCTGATGAAGAACCCAGTGCTGTGCGACTCTGACGCCTGTCACGTAGCCCAGCCAAATACCGAGAATCAGCAGCGCCAGCGCGGCACTAAACCAAACGCCGATCGGTCCCCTCTTCATAGCCGCCATTCTGCGGCGTAACACCAAAAATATGCAACCAGGGGACGCGGAAGCTCGAGCGGCCTGGCGGTCGCGGGGTCATCCTCCCCCAAGCCTCTCGTTTGCGCCTGAAACCAGTACCTCTAGTACGCGGTTTTTCCGTTGACGCTCCGGTGCGCCGAGGACTAGCATGCCCCGATCTGCGTGTTCTTTTTCCGGACGCACCGAGGAGAATTTCATCGTATGAAAAAATACATGGTCATCGTCGCGTTGCTGTTCGTTGCGCTCGCCGCGCCCAAGGTTTCGAGGGCGGATCAGACGTACGACGTGAATTTCAGCGCAGGCTCCGACACGATAACTGGCACGATCACCACGAACGGCAGTATGGGAACACTGGGGACCATACAACTTGATTCATTCCAATTCGGAGTTAGCAGGTCCATAACATCGCCAACGGGTGGTGGATCCGACAAGGAGGGGGAGTCGGGCTCGATCGGAGACATCGTCATAACCGGTGATGCAGTCTCCGCCACCGCCGCGGGTCTCTTCTTTAATTTCGATGCCACTGACCAATCGTCGCTGGAGTTTTTGGATGCAGATAACAATTTCATTTGGTGCCTGTTTACCGACGAAGGGTGCGACCCGGCGGGAAGCGGCTCGGCGCTGACGCTGGACGGCACGACGTTGACGGTAACCGGCCTGGACGGCAATCAGATGATCGCGTCGGTTGCCACAGCGCCGGAGCCCGGCACACTCGGCCTCATGCTGATCGGCACCGTCGGTTTGATGTTCGTCGCGCGAAGGCGCTTTGCTCAGGCACTTCGGCTGGACGCTGGAACGAACTAGACGAGCGAGCAGTTACGATCTTGCGGCGCGTTCGAGTTCGGCGATATCGAATTTTTTCATCTGCATCATGGCCTGAAACGCCTTCGGATGCTTGATGAGTTCAGGCAGGCGCGCGGGGACGATCTGCCAGGCGAGGCCGAATTTGTCGTGCAGCCAGCCGCACTGGATTTCGGCTCCGCCGGCCGAGAGTTTCGACCAGTAGTAATCCACTTCCTCCTGCGAATCGCATCGAACGACGAACGAGATTGCGTTGGTGAACTTGAAGTTCGGGCCGCCGTTAAGCGCGGTAAACTTCAGGCCGTCCAGCTCGAACGCAATGGTGATGATGCTGCCCTTCGGCGCCGGGCTGCCCTCACTTGCGCGCAGCTCCGTGAGGCGGCGCGAGTTCTTGAACACGCTGAGGTAAAACTCGACAGCTTCTTCGGCGTTCGAATCGAACCAGAGGAACGGCGTGATGCGGGAGGAGTTTTCCAGGGCGCCCATTCGGCTACCTTGCTATCCACCGGGAAAGCTGGACAAAATTATAAAGCGCAGTCTAGCGCGCCGCTGGTTTCGCGTCTTTGCTGGGCGCGGAGGAGATTTGTTCGGCGGGCGCCTGAACCGCCGGGGCTGCGTCCTTCCCTGCCGCGGGATATTTCAGCGCAACCCATTTATACCAGCCGCCGTCCATCACTTTGATATTTGTGTAGCCAAACTCCGCGAGCTGGCGAATCAAGTCCTCGGTATCGTGCGGGCAGGAGCCGTACATGATCAGCGTCTTATTGCGCGGCAAGCTGATCGGGAAAACTTTCACGCGCATCACCCAGGGGTAATTGATCGCGCCGGGGATGTGTCCTTCGGCGTAGCCGTCCACGGGCTGCGTGTCCACTAGCGCGATCGAGGGATCCTTCTGCTGCACCATCTTCAGCACGGCTTCGGGAGCGACGATCTCTGGCGCAGGCTGCGGGGCGATGCTGGGATCCACGTCGGCGAGATCGTTCTGGGCGCGAAGGGTTGAGGCGCTGAAAGCCAGCGCGGCGAGCAAACCCGCCATAGCAACCGACAATTTCATCGCAGCGTTCATGTAAACCTCCCGCGCGGCCAGTTCCCTGCCAATTGCCCAACTATCGGCTATGTTACGCCCGACGGCGGGAGGACGTCAATATGGCCAACGGAGCCGCATGCGCAGTTGATTTTGTAGGGGCGTAGCACTGCTACGCCCGGTGTGGCGTCAGACCCGTGATGCCAAGAGCAGGGCGTCGCGGCGGGTGGTGGGTTTGCGGCGAACGGCGAAGCTTCGCCAAGCATGATCGCCGGGCATGGCATGCCATGCCCCTACGGAGACAAAGCTTTCGCGGATTGCGTGAGCGGGTCTAGCCAAGTTTCGGGGTCCGTGGCACAATTCATTCATGGGAAATAAAGACGCAAAGAAGCGCGAAACCAAGAAACCGAAGAAGAAACAGCCGACCCCGCACGAACTTCGGATGGCCAGCCGTCCGATTTTCACGAAGCCGAGTTAACGGCTGGCACGTTACACGGCCGCAGCGAATGGCGGACGGAGTGCCAAGCATTTGCGCCGGGCACGGCATGCCGTGCCCCTACGAATACAAAACCGACGCGCCGCGCGTGGCGCTCTTCCCTTCTCCTGACGTGCCGCTCGCGGTAGACTCTTGCCGCCATGAACAAACCACACACTCGATATCGGCTTTTCAGCGCCGCGCTATGCGTCGCGGTTCTTAGCATCGCGACGTTAGTTTGCGCGCGGAACCTTGCGGCGCAGGAGCAAACGCCGAAGGAATCCAGCGCGGAGCTGAAGAAGGAATTGCTCGCCCCGGTCCATACCTCGCCGGACGTGGCGCCCGGCATGCAGCTCTACCAAATTCTGCCGAGCGATGTGGATCCATCCATCAAGCGCTTCAACAAGCCGAACATCGTGCTGGTGAAAGATGGCTTGCCGCCCACGGCGAACCTGCTCGTGTTCTTCCCCGGCACGGGGAGCGAGCCGAACGCGTCGTGGCCGTTCCTGATTGCGGGCGCGAACGCCGGCTATCGCGTGATCGGCTTGATGTACGACAACGGTGCGTCGGTGCCCCAGACCTGCGGACCGAATCCCGATCCTGCGTGTTCCGATCGTTTCCGCGAGAAGCGGATTTTCGGCGACGCGGATTCGTCCGACATTGACGACCTGCCGAACGAATCCGTAATGAACCGGCTGATGAAGCTGCTCCACTACCTCGACCAGATGCAGCCGGACCAGCATTGGGGACGGTATCTCAAGAGCGGCTTGCCGGACTGGTCGCGCATGGCGGTCGCCGGGCATTCGCAGGGCGGCGGCGTGGCGGCATACATTGGGAAGAAGCGGTCGGTGTACCGCGTGATCAATCTTTCGGGCGCGTGGGATCGCGTGGAGGCGACGAAGGAGTGGGCGCCATGGATCACGTCGCCCAGCGCGACGCCGATGGACCGCTGGTACGCTGCGTATCACGCGAAAGAATCGCGCGCCGATGCGATGAAGGCCGCGTACGCCGTGCTGCAGATTCCTCCGGACCACATTCGCGTGCTGACGCTCGAGCCGAATCCCGCGAACAAAATGCCTGCCGGCGCCGATGCGTATCACGTGAGCATGTCCATCACCGGCGTGACGCCGCTCGACGCGAATGGCCAGCCGGCGTATGCGGCTGATTGGGCGTTCCTGCTGGGCGCGGCGAAGTAAGAATTGAGAACGCAGAGGTGTAGAATCTCCTCCAATGTGGTTCCTGACCTTGCTTGTGCACGTCTGGCTCTCGGCGTCGCTTCTGCTGCCGGTCATGCTGATCATTCTTTGGGCCGTACGCAAATGGAATTGGTTCAACGGCCGAAAAATCCTTTGGCTCTCGATCTGGGGCGCGCTCGGTGTCGTCAAAATGGCGATGATCGGCGTCTTCATGGGCGCGAATGGCTACTATGATTTCGGACCATTCTTTGGCCCGCAATATTGGACGATTTATTTTTTCGGCGTGCTCTTGCGTTCTGAGTCCTGGCGGACGGACTGGTTGTTTGGAACCCTCGTCGCTGCAATCACGGAGGCCGCTTTGGGTTGCGGATTGGCCGCGTTCTGCTGGTGGTTTTCCCTGCGTATCTCAAACCGCAACCAGTCTCGTGGCGGATTCGTTGTCGCGGAACGGTTTGCAATCGGCCTTCTGACGTCCTTTTGCATTTTCGGCATCGCAAATAATTTGAATATATGGCGACCGGATATGTGCTCCGACTGCTTCGCACCACATGGCTTTCCGTTCGCATTTTTCCACGAGGGCGGTTTCGCGGGCGGCGCCGGGTGGATTTGGCGAGGGGTTCAATGGGACGTCGGGATTATGCTGGCCGCTGGAATCGTTCTCGGCGGGGTTTGGTCCGGCCTCGCTCGAGCGTTTAAACCGACTCGCGAGGCGACCTGAGCGGGGTCAGCGAGGCGGAGCCAAGGATCCTTGCCGGGTCCGCCGCGGCGGACCCCTTCGAAACCGACTAGGATTGGAACGCTTCGCACGACGCATCGTACCCTCGCCGAACGCGCACAATCTTTGCGCCTTATGCGCGCAACTTTTTTGGGGGTGCCGGGTTTAACTTATTGGATATGGCGGCGGGGATTTTGTGTCCGCTGACGGCTGGATTCGTATCATACTTTTATAGCCAGCCAGCGTCCTGAACTGCCGAGTTGGGTACGGCAGGCGGGCCATAAAATGGAGGATTTAATACATGCGAACGTTGCTGAAAGCTCGTCATCTTGTATTTCTCGCGTTACTTTTCGCATTAGGTGTCGCGGTACCTGTGGCGTCCCATGCGCAGGTTGCCGTCGGCATTTCGATCACGACTGCTCCCCCACCGATTCCGGTGTACGTGCAGCCGCCCTGCCCCACTGAGGGTTATCTCTGGACTCCCGGCTTCTGGGCATGGGGCACAGGTGGCTACTACTGGACTCCTGGCATATGGGTTGCGCCTCCGCGAGTCGGTTTCCTTTGGACGCCCGGCTACTGGGGATTCGCGGGCGGAATCTATGGCTGGCATGCGGGATACTGGGGACCTCACGTCGGATACTACGGCGGAATTAACTACGGCTTCGGCTACGGCGGCGTCGGATTCGTCGGCGGCGAATGGAGAGGCGGAGCGTTCGCTTACAACACGGCGGTGTGGCACACCGGTCCGGGATTCCACAACGTGTACGAGAACCGCACCGTGATCAACAACACGACCATCAACAACCACTACAGCTTCAACGGCGAGGGTGGCGTGCGCGCCGAGCCAACTGCTCAGGAACGCAGCTATATGCACGAGCAGCACATCGGCAGCACGACGGAGCAGCAGAATCATTTCGCGGCCGCCCGAGTTGACCGCAGCAATTATGCGTCGGTGAACCACGGGACGCCGTCTCACCCCGAAGGCATGGGCGTGAACGCGCGTCAGGACCGCCAGCAGAACCGGATCAATCAGGGAGTCAAGTCCGGGCAGCTGACGCCGGGTGAAACGCGAAACATCGAACACAACGAAACGAATATCCACAACGAAGCGAAGACCGATCGTGAAGAGAACGGCGGTCATCTGACTGGCGCCGAGCATAATCAGATCGAGCACCAGCAGAATCACGAGAGCCGTCAGATTTACAACGACAAGCACAACGCCCGGACCGACACGCACCCGAATGGCGGAGCAAAGAGCGGCGGTGGCGGAAAAGGCGAAGCAAAACCGGAAAAACAGGAAAAGAAATAACAGCGGCGGCGTTGCAAAACGCAGTCCGCAAGGAAGTTCAAGGGCGGCCGAAAGGCCGCCCTTTTTATTTGTGCAGTTTTCGTAGCGCCAGCGTCTCGCTGGCGTTGTCGAATCACGGTGGGCTACGCACCGCGCGCGATCCCTCAGCCGCGTTAGCTAACTTGACAATAGCGCCGCTCGCGTCTCATCCTACGCCACCTGTTGCAGGACCAGGAGACGGACTTGACGGTCGCGCTTGTGAAGGACGGCGGACAGTCACCTGCGAGATACCTTGTAGGTCTGTTCTCCCTCGCGGCGATTTGTACCATTGGATTCTGGATGCTGGCCGATCACGGTGATGAGGTACCGATGGGCGCGGACGCGCTGTGGAGCCTGACTTCCCGGCTAATTCTAGTGGCCTGGGTGCGGGCCGACGGGCGAATCCACGGCTTCAGCGCGCCTTATGAATTCGATGCATTTTTATTTTTCGCCTGGCCTTTAGCCCTTCCATATTACTTGTGGAAGACCAGGCGGGGCCGCGGGCTGCTGGTTACATTCGGCATTTGAGTGCTGCTTGTGCTGCCGCCAACCGTTTGGGAAATCGTTCGCTTGTTCGCCACGATGCGATGAAGTTTGCTGAGCCTCATGCCGTGGGCTCGTACCACGAGACGACGTTTCCGTTTTCGAAGCTGCGCGTTTTCTTCAGCGAGAGCTTCAGCGCTTTCTTGACGCCGTCGAACATGGTTCGTCCCGCGCCGAGCGCGAGGGGCGCTGTCACGATCTGATATTCGTCAATCAAGCCGTCGGGCGCGAGTTGCGAAACGATGCTGCCGCTTCCCAGAATGACCATGTCCGGTCCCGGCTCGCTCTTGAGTCTGCGGACTTCCGCCGCAAGGTCGCCGTTCAGCACTTTCGTGTTGTTCCACGACGCGGCGTCCATGGTTCTCGAGAACACGGCTTTCGACATGCGATTCATGCCCTCGGCGACCGTCGGCAATTGCTTAGCCGCCATCGGCGTGGGCCAGAAGCTGGCCATCAAGTCGTATGTGATCCTGCCGAAGAGTAGCACTCCTCCGCCGCTGGCGTTGCCTGCAACGAAGAGGTCCCATTCGACGTCCGGTTTGGCGTTGTGCGCCCAGCTCATGCCGCCCTTCGCGTCCGTGAAGAAGCCGTCTACCGACACCGTATTGAATACGCCTAGTTTTCGCACGATCGTCTCCGCGGCGAAGATCATGTTACGCGCGGAGTGTGCGCGTCAAGCGGGGCAGCAAGAGATTTTGTAGGGGCACGCCTGATCCCCCAGGCTCCACTAACCGTTGACCTGGGGGCCCCATATGCTGTGCCCCTACAAAGAAAAACCTGGGCGCGGCGTTAGTGCGACGCGGTGTGCGTGGTTGCCTTTTTCGGCGCGGGCGTGGCGGCGGCCGCGTCCGCCGGGGTGGGATCGCCGGGGGCGGGTGGCTCGTACGTCCAATCGGTGTCTACGGTCTGCTTCCCTGTCAGGCTGTCTTTCTGATCGCGAATGGTGCTCTGCACGTTGAAAACTGTGTCGCCATCTTTGCAGGTGACGGATCCCTTGTACGCGTACTTCGTCACGAGGAATTTCGCGAACGCGTTGGTCCACACTTTGGGGTCCGGCAGGTCAACGGTGTCGAAGGCGTCGCTGAAATAAACGGTGGGCTTTTTGTCGTCCGAGTAGCAATAGGAGGTGCGAGGCTGCGGACCCGGATCTGCTGCCGGCGGAGGAGCATCCTTAGCGTCAGCGGCTGGCGCGCCGTTGCCTGCGTCCGCGGATTTATCCGGCGCGGCGGTTGCGTAGGGATTCGAATTCGCATTCGAGCCGGTGTTGGGCTTTTGCCCCGGCGCCCAATTCACCTGCACAACGTTCATTCCCCTTTTCTGCCAGGCGTTTTGTTCAGCGTTGAGGACGCGTTGCTGCGTGGCAGGGTCCGTGCCGAAAGGATTGCAAGTCGTGGATGCCAGAGTTTCAAGCTTATAGGCGCCCTTGACGTACTCGCCCCATGCGGCGGTCAGCGTGGCGCGTTGGCTCGTGTCCCCGTTAATCATCTGGCTGACGTAGATGACAACGTTCGTGCCGCCGGGACCAACGGAAGTGGCCATGCATTGGAAGGCAGTCGCCTGCGCCGAGGCGGCCGGAGCCGAAAAAGTCGCGGCGAATAGCAGCGCCGCGACCGCGATTGAAGTTTTCATGCCGACAAACCTCCGCGCCTGCGTACTTCGGCGAGACGCGAATGGTAGCCCGGCGTTAGGAGGAAATCAATATGATGAGGGTCCGCTGGAACCGTTGCGCGACGGTTCGTACGTCAACAGGATATTGCCGTTGCGGAAGCCGCGCTGGTTGAGCAGATTCAGCGGCAGATTTTCCTGTAAACCTCTAAACATGGAACGGCTTTTTCCGATGACGACCGGGAGCACCACGAACTGGTATTCGTCAATCAAGCCCTCGTTCGTCAGCTGCGTAATGATGCTTCCGCTTCCCAGAATTACCATGTCGAGCCCGGGCTCTTCCTTGAGCTTTTGTACTTCCGCCACCATGTCGGATTTTACGAGTCTCGTGTTATTCCACGATGCCTTGTCGAGCGTTCTTGAGAATACGACCTTTGGGATGGCGTTCATTCCACCGGAGACGGTCACGTCAATGGCGGTGGGTCGCGGGGTGGTCCAATGGTTGCGCAGAAGTTCGTAAGTGATCCTGCCGAGCAATACCTGGCCTTCGCTGGTTGCGTTCTGCGCCATCAAAGCATCCCATTCCGCGTCCGGAGCGGGATTGCGGAACCAGTTGACGTCGTCCTCCACGGTTGCGAAATTTCCGTCCAACGAGACAAAATTAAAAACACTTAGTCTGCGCACTTGGTCTCACTTCCCCACTGCAGCGATTTCGATGGTTGGGATGATGGGCTTCTATCGCGGTCCGGTCAAGCGAGAGTGCACGGGCGGCGACGAGGCCTGTGAAAATCTATGTATGCAAGAAATTAGTAACTGGATGCAACGCTGAGGATTCGCTGGCAGGCAGCTCGGCGCATGAGACGGTGTTGTAGGGGCACGGCATGCCGTGCCCGGCGCAGATGCTTGGCAGGAATTAAGCCGTCGAGCGCTCGAGCGTTCGGCGTGCTCAAATGGTTCAGATTTGCCAAGCACGTTTGCCGGGCATGGCATGCCATGCCCCTACGAAGAAACATCCAAATCAGTACCCCGTCGGGATGGCCAGGTTGCTGATGTACGCGCCGCTGCGAGGCGACTCGTTCCATACCTGGAAGCCGGTGACGAAGTAGAAGATGTACGCCGAAGCGAGGCCGCCGCTTGCGCCGTAAATCGGGAACACGGTTTGGCCGCCGACATCGTAGAAATCGATGTCCTGCATGACGGCGCGCCCCCAATGCGAGAGGTCGAGGAAATCCACGCGCGACTGATTCGCGTTGATGCTCGATTTGATCGGCACGCCGGCCATGGATTTCTCGCCGGTGAAGAGCAGATCGAGATCGCTCGCGCGCCCGCCCGCCCCCTCCTTGATGATTTGCGAAATCGTGACGCCGAGCTGCTCCCACTGATGCTCCTGCTCGAGCGAGGTGTAAGCGATCAGCTTGCTTACCTGATTCGAGCCGAGGGATTTGCGCACTTTGTTGATGGCGAGGCGCACCGCGCCCGGAGTGAGCGCGGAATTGTTGCCGTTGACGCTGGGCGTGGCGAGTTCCACCGGATACGTCGCGCGGTTCAGGTTCAGCCACGTGCCCGTGGTCGCGTTCGTCTGGTGATACAGGATGCCGAAAAGCGAAGTGGGCTGCGCGCCGGTGAGGCCGTCGTGCACGACCAGATCGTTCGCGGACGTGCCGCTGGGCAGCGCGTCCACCTGGATCAGCGAATTGAACGGATCCACGAGAAGCACGTTGGCCGAGCCGCGATTGGTGGTGAGCGTCGGGTCGTACACCTGCACGGTCTGGTTGTAGTAGAAAAGCTGCGCGCCGGGCGGCTTCGCCATGTTGAACTGCGCGGCGACTCCGGAAGGCAAACCGCTGGTGACGATCGAGCCGATGGTGCCGAGCACGCCGTTGCCGTTGGTCTGCATCACCTTGTCGAGAAACGAACGGAACTGCAGCATCGCGTTTTTCACTTCGCGCTTGGCGGCATTTTCGACGGCTTTGTCCGGCGCGTTGCTGGCGTATTCGACGAGCTTGGTGATTTCAACCGCGTCCCGGAAAAATACGGGCGTCACCTGGGCGACGTCGTAGGTGGTTCCGGAACCGCGGCCGAGGTCGCCGCCGTCCATATTCGCGAGGCCGGCCTTGCCTCCCGGACGGATTTGCAGCGGAAGACGCATGTTGCGCGAGCTGACGCGTTCGATATCGCCGCGCTGCTGGATCATGGTCAGCAATATGTCGTCCCGCTCGTAAAGCAGCGGAAGTTTGTCGCGGACTTTTTCGAGCTGCAGTGCGACGGATTGGGCGTTCTGCATTTGTGCCATGTGATTGGGTTCCCCTTTGGATGGAAATTCATGAGTGGTGAGTGGTGATTAGTGATTAGTGATTGGTGAGTGGCTTGCCGCGGGGAGGCGCGGAGCGCGAAGGCGGGTGTCCGTTACGGATGATTACGAGGAGGGTTTGTAGGGGCACGGCATGCCGTGCCCGGCGATCATCCTTGGCGGGATCATGCCATTCGCCGGAAAGGCACCGCGCGAGACGCCGTGCTCGTGGCTGGTGGAAGGTATCGCCTCACCGGGCATGGCCCGCCAGAAACCGGCGCGGCAAGCATGCCATGCCCCTACGAAGAGAGATCGCTCGCGAATCGTTGGCATCTCGCGTAGCATCTGCGCCGGGCACGATATATCGTGCCCCTACGAAGAAAAGACGGCGAATCTACGCCGTGAGAATCGCGCAGGCACACGACAATTCTGGAACGCCGTGCCTTGTCTGGAGAACTCGCCGGTGTTAGCGTGTGCGTCAAGACATGCGACGCACATTAAGCGCAGTTGCCGCGCTCTTGTTGTTCGCGGTGGTCTTCCCTTCTGCCGGGCAAACTCTGCCTTCGAAGCGCGACGCGACGTCCATTCTGCAAAAAACGTTTGGCGCGATGGACCTGCGTTCGCCGGGATCGCCTCCATTTCATCTTGTCGCCCGAGTTCACTACGACCTGGCGGGCAGCGCGACCGACGGAACGTACGAAATGCTCTGGCTGGCTCCCGACCGCTGGCGCGAAGATTTAAAGATGGACGGCGTCGGAGCGGAAACGGAAATCGTTGACGGCGACAAGATCATCAACTTGCGGAGCAACTTCGGCACGATTCTGCCGCTCCACAATATTCGCGGCGCGTTGCTGCCTGACCGCGAAAAAACATACGCGTGGGAATTGAAGATGAAGAAGATTCAGTTCATGTCGGTGGATGGCGAGCAGCGGGTCTGCATTGATTCGGCCGAAGGCCCCGCGCTCAAGGAGACGGCATGCCTGGATGGGAGCGCTCAACAGGTAAGTTCCGTGCGCGACGTGGACTTCGTCGTATCCGTGGAGCGGAGCGATTTCGTTTCCGTGGGTGAGAAGCGCTACCCACGGCATCTCATAACCCGTCAATATGACGAAACGATGGACATTCATCTGGAATTTCTGGCGGTGTCGCAGGGAGGAATCGAGAGCACGCTGGAAGCGCCGGCGGGCGCTGTGGTTCGCGACTGGTGCCCGAAGGAAGAAATCAAAGAACCGGCTAACGACCCAGCGCGCCCGTTTTTCACGATGCGAGCGCCGGGCGCCATGGTCATGTATTACGTCTTGGTGGACACGAACGGACGGGTCAAAGACTGGGCGCCCCTGCGTAAAGAGTCCAAGGCGATAGATGACTTGCTCGAGAGCCCGTATTCATTAGCCCCTATTCTGTCGCAACGCAGTGATTTACCGCTCGTGCCGAATGGGAAGTATCTCGGAAGCATAGACAAGACCATGGCTGCGTGGTTCCCCGAGGCCAGGTTCGCGAAGCATTCGTGCGGCGGCAAGCCGATCGAATACGAGCACGTGATGCCCATTCCCGCGGCAATTCCACTCTCACACTAAAGATTTAAGATGTCGGCGTCGGACATGCGCTTGTAATCAATTTCACGCGGAGTCATCGAGCGCGGGCCGTCGCTGCCCGTGCCGCCGGAGCCGGCGATATCCACGCGGCGCTCGGCGGCGCGCTGTCGCGTGCGGCGATCCTGATTCGCGGCGACGACGGTTGAGGTCCACTCGTTGAGGACGCGTTTCGCGACGCCGGGCAGCGCCTGGCGCGCGCGTCCGGTGACCAGCGAGACGAGGGCGCGCTGGTGGTCCGCGTCGAGCGCGCCGGAACGGAACGCGTCGCGCATTTGCTGCGCGAGCTGGCGATTCGAGCGCAGCGTGGTATCGAGTTCGCGGTAGATTTCGCCGACTACGCGATTGCGCGCCGATTTCGAAACGCCCTCCGGAAGCAGCCGCTCGACCTGGGATTCGATCGCGTCGAGGACGCCTTCGACGGCGGCGGCGTTTGCGGCGTGGAAGAATTCGGTTTGTGCGGGGGTGGGTTGTGTAGCGCCAGCATCTTGCTGGCGTTTTTCCGTTGAAGTCAAAGGAGCCGGCGAGACGCCGGCGGTACGGGAGTCGGCGCGCGGCGTAGCCGGATGGGCTGCGCTTCCCCAAGCATCTGTGCCGGGCACGGCATGCCGTGCCCCTACGGAACCATCTTGTGTTGACGTCCGAGGTGCGGTGGCGGAGCCGGTGGCTAGGCCGCTCATTGCTTGTGCGAGAGAGGCGAACGCTGCGGGATCAAGGCTGGCGACGGCGCGGGCGAGTTCGGCGTGATCTTCCGGGCGGCGGGAGAAGAAGAGAGCGTCCATGCGATCGAGATCGGCGAGGAGCGCGGTGGCGTTGCGAGCGTCGTCGGGCGAGGCGAAGGATTCGCGGTAGGCTTGCGCGTCGTCCCAGGCGCGACGGAGTTCGGGATTGGCGTCGAGCGTTGCGCGAAGGGCCTCGGGTTCGGCGGATTGCGCGGAGTCGGTGGCGGCGGCGGGATCGGGGTGGCGATCTTCCGGCGATGACGGCGAATCCGCAGATGCGTCTTCGCGCCACGGATCGTCGCTTTCGGTTGCGGCGGGCGACGTAGGCGAATGGGCCGCATCACGCCAAGGATCTGCGCCGGGCACGCCTGATCTCCCAGGCTCGATGATCTCCCGAGCGCCTCTTGCCGAGGCCTCGGGAGCCCTGTAATTCCGTCGACCTGGGAGCCCTTCCTGCTGCGCCCCTACCAAACCATCTTTCGGCGATGATCGAGGCGAATTGCTGGCGGCGGGATCGAGGCCGAGGATTTCGTCGTCGGTTGCGGTGCGCGAGGCGCGCGCGGGGATCGGGCGTCCGGTGTTGTGCGTTGCGCCGTGTGTGACGCTTTGCGCGGGACGACGAGGCGATGCTGCCGTCCGGTCGTTCGGTGAGGCGGGCGCTTCGCGCGTTGCCGTGGATGCTGGTGCCATGATGAAGACCTCCGAGGTGCGATGGGTTGATGATGAAAAATGCGAGGAGCGAAGCGGTTTTGTAGGGGCGTAGCACTGCTACGCCCGGCGAACATGCTTGGCGAGCTTTCGCCATTTTGCGGGAACTCACCGTTCGATACGCCTCGCTCGTCGCTTACCGGACTGAATGCCGCACCGGGCGTAGCAGTGCTACGCCCCTACGAAAAACAGGAAAGCGTCGGTTGATGGGTCACGCCGTGCGAAGTTCGTTTGCCTGGCACGATATATCGTGCCCCTACGAAGAAAAAACTGGCGCGAATTCTGATGCGAGGTCGTATGCGCGGCGCGTAGCTTCGCGGGGCGCGGAAACGGCGGCGTGTAGTGCTGGAAATGCACTACACGCTGCAAGAGGTGCCCGGAAGATGCTGCTGACAGGCCACTTACGGGATGTTCGCCTGTACGCAGAACCACGTAAATTGTAACGAAGGTACTATTTCGCGCGTTGGCCGCTCTCGGTAAATTGGTGACAGCGGGGGAAGCCACGCGGCTGTCCTGGAGAACGGATATGGCCCGCAACAGATACTGAGGTGATGCATGAGCTCGACGATTTCCGCAGTTGAAGAAAAAGCAAAAGCAGACGCAGCCTCCGCAAAGGCTCAGGCCATCGCGATCGAACGCCGCCGCAGACGCCGCGCGAAAATTTCCGCGCAAGTTCACGTCAAGGTGATGAATTCCCCGGAGCCGTCCGAGGAAATCTGCATGAGCATTGACGTCTCGCGCGACGGACTGCTCTTCACCGCGAAGAACCCCGGATACTGGAAGGGCCAGCAGCTCAGCGTCACGTTTCCATTTTCAACCGCTGCGCAGGCGCTGAACACGCCGCAAACTGCGGACATCGTGCGCGTCTCCGAACTGCCGGGCGGGAAATTCAGCGTGGCCGTGCAATTTCACGCCGCGAAGTCGGACGCCAAGGCGGATCGCAAGGGCGCCTCGGGTAACGCGGTGGACGCTGGCTCGACCGGAGCGGGAATGCCAGCGATGGAGAAGGGCCAGTCCATCGTGCTGGCGGTCGAACCCGACACGCGAACCGCTGAAATCATGCGCAACATGTTGACGCAGGATGGATACACCGTCATCATCGTTCCGACCGCGCAGGAAGCTTTGGAAGTGCTGCGCACGACCACACCGGCCGTGTTCATCGCGGAAGTCGAGGCGACGGATATGTCCGGCCACGACCTCTGCCTGATCATCAAGCGCAACGAACGCCTGCAGCGCGTGCCTGTGATTCTGCTGACTCGCTCGGCGCAGCCGGCCGATTATTCGGCGAGCCATCAGCTGGGCGCAGTCGTCTGCATGGCCAAGCCATTTCAGCCCGAGCGGCTGCAGCACGTGGTTCGGCTGGTCGCGCCGCCTCCCACGCTGAAGAGCGTGTACGGCGCCGCGCGCGTCGGCGGCAACAATATCGAACGGTCGCTGTAACGCCATCTCGCATTTCAATCCACACGCGGCTTTCGTAGGGGCAGGGCATGCCATGCCCGGCAAACGATCTTGGCTATGCGTTTCCATTCGGTGAAATCGGCGCACAGACCGGTCGGCGCCTTATTCCTGCTGTCTCGCTCGAAAGTCTGATATGAATGGATGACGCCCAGCCAAGCACTTGCGCCGGGCATGGCATGCCATGCCCCTACGAAGGCTTCTCTTTGAATGCGCACCGCGCTGGATTCGTACGTATGTACTCGCACGTCTTGCCGAATTCGTCCTCGTCCCGAATCACACGCTCGTAGTAGCCGCGCTGCCAAATCGCTTTTTTCAATCGCTTGGTTACGGCCGATTTGAGCGCGCCGACAATCGTTGGAATTGACGCGACCTTCGGCGCCGCGAATTCGCGTACTTGCCTTGGTAGGGGCACGGCATGCCGTGCCCGGCGAGAGACCTTGGCGTCGCGCGGGCCATTCAACGCTCGTTTATGAAGTCTCAGAATTCCGTGCAGATGCTCTGGCATCACAACGTGCGTGGCCAGTTCGACGTTCGGAAAATGCGACGGAATGTCCAACCAGCACGCTTCGACGAATTGACCTATCGCGCTTAGCACCATCTCGTTCGCGACAACCCGGCCGAATATGGGTTGGTCGCTCTTTGCGCAGATCGTGATGAAGTACGAATGCGGTTCGGAATAATCGAGGGTGGGCAACCGAACCGAGCGACGCCGAGGAAGGAATGGCTGTTCGCGCATAACGAATGCGGGATTGTAAGCCCGATTCGGACAAACACGAAGGCGAGAAGCGCATCGGCAGATGGGCAACACGACGCCAAGCATCTGCGCCGGGCATGGCATGCCATGCCCCTACGAAACCATTGCCAACGGGCGATCTCCTTCGATCGGAAGCGCGTCGGCAGATGGGCAACACGACGCCAAGCATCTGCGCCGGGCATGGCGTGCCATGCCCCTACGAAACCGTCGCCGGCTGGCGATTCGCATCGAATGGCAACGCGTTGCAGGCTCACTGCGTCGAAACTGGCGCGCGACACTCGTGATAGGATTGTCGGCGATGCACGATAAGTTCACTCTCGGCCTAATCCAGATGCTCTCGACGAAAGATCCCGAGGAGAATCTTGCGCGGGCGGTCGAGAAAATTCGCGAGGCGGCGAAGCGGGGCGCGCAAATCGTCTGCATGGACGAGCTGTTTCACGGCGAATATTTCTGCCGCACCGAGAATTCCGACCTGTTCAATCTTGCGGAGTCGTTTCCCGGGCCCACGACCGATGTGCTGATGGCGGTCGCGCGCGAAAACAAAGTTGCGATCGTCGCTTCCCTCTTCGAGCGTCGCGCGGCAGGGCTTTACCACAACACCTGTGGGGTGATTGACGCCGATGGATCGTTCCTCGGCAAATATCGCAAGATGCACATCCCGGACGATCCGCTCTACTACGAGAAATTTTATTTTACGCCGGGCGATCTCGGCTTTCCGACGTTCGACACGCAATACGGACGCATCGGCGTGCAGATCTGCTGGGATCAGTGGTACCCGGAAGGCTCGCGCGCGGTGGCGCTGGGTGGCGCGCAGGTGATTTTTTATCCCACGAGCATCGGATGGCATCCGGCGGAGAAAGCGGAATTCGGCGCGGCGCAGCTCGACGCGTGGAAGACGATTCAGCGCGCGCACGCGATCGCCAACGGAGTGTACGTTGCGGTGGTGAATCGCGTGGGCTTCGAGGGGATGCCGGCGGTGGCGGGGTCTTCAGCGACGCATACGACGAGCGACACGGGCCTCGAATTCTGGGGAAACTCGTTTGTCGCCGACCCGTTCGGGCAGATCATGGCCGAGGCCGCGCAGGACAAAGAGGAAATTCTCGTCGTCGAATGCGATCCCGCGAAAAGCGAAGAGACGCGCCGCAATTGGCCTTTCCTGCGGGACCGTCGCGTGGATGCATACCAGCCGATCCTCAGCCGCTGGCTGGGGAAATGACGATCCGGCATCGCGTACGATCGTTGGGTGAATGGCGCGGCGACGCCAAGCATCTGCGCCGGGCATGGCATGCCATGCCCCTACGAAAACCACGGCCTTGATCCGCACCCGCGAAGGGATTTCAGCTGACCTTGCCGACTGAATTGAATTTCCGCATGCCGGCCGAATGGGAGCCGCACGAGGCGACCTGGCTCGGATGGCCCCACGAGCTGACCGACTGGCCGGGGAAATTCGCGCCGATACCGTGGGCGTTCGCGGAAATCGTGAGGCATTTGACGCGCGTGGAGCGCGTCAACCTGCTCGTAGAAAACCGCGTCGCGGAATCGCGCGTGAAAGCGTTGCTGCGGAAATCCGGCGCCACGCTCGATGCGATTACGTTTTTCCATGTGCCCACCGATCGCGGATGGATGCGCGATTCGGGGCCGATTGCGGTTGCGGGAGAATCGGGCGGCGGAGCGCTGTTGAGTTTCGCGTTCAATGGCTGGGCGAAGTATGACGATTACAAGAAGGATGCGAAGGTCGTCGGGCGACTGAAAGCATTGCTGGATGGGCGGCATCACGCCAAGGATGTTCGCCGGGCATGGCATGCCATGCCCCTACGAGAAAAAACCAAAACACCGGAACAACGCGTGATTTTGCCGGAACACAAGGGGCGGCGGGTGGTGCTGGAGGGCGGCTCGATTGACGTGAACGGGCGCGGAACGCTGCTGACGACCGAAGAATGCCTGCTGAGCGATGTGCAGGAGCGCAATCCCGGATTCACGCGCGAAGATTACGCGGAAATCTTTCGCCGCTATCTCGGCGTCACGAACGTGCTGTGGCTGCGGAAAGGAATCGCGGGCGACGACACGCACGGGCATGTGGACGATCTGGCGCGCTTCGTGGACGCGTCAACCGTGGTGACCGTGTTCGAGGACGATTCCGGAGATTCGAATTACGAGCCGCTGGCGGAAAATCTGGCGCTGCTGAAGAGCAAGAAGGACCAGGACGGCAGTCCCCTGCGCGTTGAGACGCTGCCGATGCCGGAACCGGTCTGGTTCGATGGCCAGCGGCTGCCCGCGAGCTACGCGAATTTCTACATCGCGAATAAAATTGTGCTGGTGCCCACGTTCAACGATCCCGCCGACCGCGTCGCGCTGGAAAAGCTTGCCGCACTCTTCCCTAACCGCGAAATCGTGCCGATTTATTGCCGCGATCTAGTCCTCGGTCTCGGCACGATTCATTGCATGACGCAGCAACTGCCTGCGCCTGCCGAAGATTAGAACCCTACTTCGCTCCTCGCTCGCCAGCTTGGTGGCGCAACGCTCGAAATTCCCGGGTTATCCGACTAATCGGGAGGTAGCCCGGGACAAGGACACAAGCAGGGCCGCACAGGATTTCCTATTTTGCTTTCTTATCGCCAAAGAGGGTGGTGATTACTTCCGGCTTGCGGTAGGGCGGGCGAGGTTGGCGCGGTTGGCGCGGGCGGTATACCACGAGAACGGGACGAATGAAAAATGAGAGCAAAGAACTTACAACAGCCACCGAGGGCACTACTAACGCCAGCGCGAAGATGACCAGTTTCACTCCCCGAACCCCGGCCAAAAGCGGGATCGCAAGAGCGGCCAAGACGCCAATCGCTGGAATTAGATTCGGGGCAGGCGTCTGCAGCTGAAGCATCTCGCCGCACGTCGAGCAGACGCATCGGCCGGTCCGAATCGACGTGTCATAAGCGACCACCGAATTGCATTTTGGGGCAAGTTAGTGTCGGAGCAAGCTTGAGCACGCCCGTTCTCCATCCGATTTAGAACCAACCCGGACGTAGCGGGAAAGGCCATATAGATAGTAAAGGATAATCTTCGGTGAAAACAGAAGGCGCGTATCCCAAGTCCAGATTGACGCCCTAACCGGACGAGTCCGGAAATCCGACGGTCAAACGGGTGGTAAACTGGGGGAACTCGGAGGCGGATTATGAGTCACGAGATCGTACCTCCTGAACCACACTCGACGCTCGATGTGAGAAAGGCATGGCAATACGTCCCGCGTCGGCTGCGAGTCGTCTTGTTCGTGATCTTCGTCGCCGCGCTCATCCTCATCGCGTACTTGACGCGCTGATCCCCGCGCTCTGAGACACTTCCCCGACTGCCGAGTGCCTGATTGACGCTGCCAGTTCAATCGGTCGACGCAACACCCTCTAAACAGTAGTTCCGTTAGTACGTTTCAGAGAAGACCGATCTATTAGGCTGCGCTCAAATTAGACCTAACCAGGACAGGGTTTTCTTCGAATCGACGCCGGCAGTCAATTTTGCCCTTTAAACTCCGCCAGATAGCCTTCGAGCTGGGTGTCGCGTCGACCCATTGACACCACCCGACTAAGCAGGACTTGCCTCGTGCGCTGTGATATTTTTCTCCAGGCATACGGCGCGATGATCAATAACCTAGGGGAACGCTCCTCTCGATGACCAATGAACAAATGTCCCGCGGCGTTGCATACGCGAGCTTGGGTTGTTCCGTTTCGTTTTGGCTTGTGTTCGTTTTGTACGGCTTGCGTGTCGGGCTGCATATAACGATTCCCGGATTGGGTGCGCTGGAGAGACAACCGGGCTGGTTCTGGACACTGGTTGAAGCGTGCGGCCTCGTGCTAGCGATCGCCGCAGCCGCAACTGCCCCACGCGCCAGATTGTGGCGGATTGCACTTCCCATTGCCTTCTTGATGTTCTTGCTGACGATGTACGCCATGGGGTCGTGAGGCCGAATACATCCTCGTCAACGCCCGATCGACGCCTCGACTGGAAAGGTGGGTATTGGCCCAGCCGGAGTCTGGTCGCCCCCCCCCTCGCTAGCCGCCCCTAACCCCCGCCGTTGCTGTTGGCTGCGGAGTAACTCTCATGGAACTTTGTCCTGGCGGTCTATTGTCATGGACGCTTCCGGGCCACACGATATTGGCGGGGGTGTTCGCCCCAAAACCCGCTATGGGCGGGTTCTCGTCGGGGGACGAGATGCGCATGCTGCGAACTTCAGCTGACCGGAAGACAATCAATGCCTGACGCCGCGCGGATTGCTCAAGCGCAGGCGCTGGAGGTTCCGCTCGTACTCCAAGGGGCGAAGACCGCCGACGCGACGGGTCACCGCGAACTCTTCAAAGAGAACGCGACGACGACGCTCGTGTTCGAAAATGGCGCGGTGCTGAATCTGCGGACCAAGCTCGCGGTCGGGCAGGCTGTTTTCATCCACAACGAGCAGAACGGAAGAGAAATCCTGTGCAAAGTGGTCGAGGCGCCCGCCGAAGGCGAGGCTGGCCACACCGATCTCGAATTCACAACCGCGGATCCCGACTTCTGGAATGCCAGCGCTCTGCGATCTGGCGCGAGCTTGCCCGACCCTGTGGTTGGGGCTCCGAAACCCGACGCAAACGCACAGTCTGAAGCGCCGGGCGCGGACGACCTGGCGATGATGACCGAGAGCACTTCGCAAATTCATTTGCCGAACATGGTCAAGCCGGGGAAGGAATCCGGCGGCTCTCTGCGCGAAGAGCTGGTGCCCGCGCACGAGATGGTGCCGAATTCGGAAGCTGCGCCTTCCGTGCCTATTCCGGATTTTGAACCGGCGGCAACGACCGCAGCGGGTATTGCCGAACCAACCGGCGAACAGATTGACGCGGCGCTGAAGCAAATGTCCGGCGCGGCCCAGGCCGCTCCCCCGCTGGACGGCGCGGAGCCGGAACAGGACCAGAAACATTTGGCCGCGCTGATGGAACGCGACGCGCGACTCGCCAAATTCGCGGCGTTCAAGGAAAAGCAGGCGGACAAGATTCAGCGCGACTTCGCAACGAAGAGCGCGGCAAAAGTCGCGCCCCCGGGCGGGACGGAGAGGGACAAGGAATTCGAAGCAGCGAGCGAAGAGCCGCCGATATGGGCGAAGGCCACGGCTCTGGATAAGCTCACGACCGGAAAGAACGCGACCTACCTGACGATCGGCATTGCGGTGTTGATCGTGGTGGCGATTGGTTTCCTGTGGCACTCGATGCGCGGCGTGTTAGTTCAGCCGGGCGATGCGCCTGTGGCGTCCGCGCCGGTGCAGCCGGCCGCGAATCCGGCGGCTGCGGCCGCGGCTGTTCCGCCTGCGGTGGCAGCGTCAGCGAACGTGCCGCAGCCAGTTGTTGCGCCTGCTCCGAAAACTGCTGTGGTGCGCGCTCCCGCTGAAGTTCGGGCGGTCTCGAGCCGCGACGTCGCAAGAGCGCGCGCCGAAGCTGCTGCAATAGCCGACGCCGCGCGAGCAAGGGCCGGAAATCAAAACGCAGGAGGCGGCGCCGACATTATTCCCGCAACAGTTCTGTCGCAGCCTCAGCCGACGTTGCCGCCATGGGCGAAGGACATGGAGGTGGACGGAGTCGTTACGATGGACGTCACCATCAACGAAAAAGGAATTGTGGCGGGAACGAAGGTGCTGTCGGGTCCGCGCGCGCTGCAACGCGAAGCGGAACGCGCGCTGGGATTGTGGCAATTCGCGCCCGGGCAATCCGGCGGCAAGCCGACGTCGTCGCACCTGACGCTCAGCGTACAATTTTTGCCGCCGCCCCCGCCGAAGCGATTTCCGTAAAAACCTGGAACGACGAAGTCCGTCCGCGTGACGGATACGAACGGCTCGCCTCCGCGTGATCGTGCCCGAAGAAAGTGCTAGAATCTAAATCATGACGAACGACATAGTCCGGTTTACGGCTTACAAAACCGTACGAAAACCAACAAGGGTCAAGTTTAAAACCAAATCCGGCAAGACTGTTTCATTCAAGGCCGTTCGAACTTTCAAGAAGAAGAGTCCGGTACGCTTTCGCTCTAGAAAACGTGGATGAAACGCATCTATCTGGACAGCAACATCCTCATCGCCCACTTCTCGCTGGACAAGGCCGAAGAAACCAAGAAAGCACTGGTCGAGAATGCTTTAATTGTTTTCGCCGACCTCAAAGATACGCAACTCTGCACATCCGTGTGGGCAATTACGGAGATGGTAAATGTCCTGGTTTCTTCGAAAAAGATGGATCGGGGTACGGTGGCGCAAATCGAAAGCCTTCTTGTAGGCCAAAGGCGCCTCGGAAATCTGAAGGTGGTCCTCCTCGAGGTCAGTCCCAATAAGGATTATGATTTCGCCGAGTTCTTCTACCACGTTCGGCAAGGCATCCTCGATTTCCACTCCGGTGTGGGCGACATCATCCACAGCGTCATCATGAAAAACAACGGCCTGGACGTTATTCTGACCTTTGATGAAAAATCCGATTTCAAGCAAATCCCCGGACTGACGGTCTTACACCCCAAAGACGTAAAGCTCCCCGCTTAGTCGCCATTGCCTGCTGAGGTAGGCGTCTGTGGTGCGTCGGTGCGCTGCTGCTTGAGCAGGAATTCGCGGTGGAACATGGCGTGGGCGCGAACGTTCGCGTAGCCCAGCGGGGCCTCGATCTTCGCGACCTGGCCTGCATCGGACGAGAACCAGCGCATGCAGATTTCCAGCTCCGTGGCGTGATTGTCGGCGAATTCGTCGGGCATGATCGTGGGCAGCGTCAGCTCGATGCCGGACGCGTCGTGGCGCTTCACCACCGGGGCTTCGCCGACCATTTGGGAGATTTCGCGGTACTGCTTGGTGCGCGACTCCTCGTCGGGGATGACGAACTCCTCCAACCCGATCATGCGCTTGATCAGCGCCATATTTTCCGGGTGCGCCAGCACGGACTGAATCTGCGGATCGGGATTGCTCATGAGCTGCATCAGGACCGCGCGCTGCTGCGACCATAGAGTCGGGTATTGCTCGTCCGTTTCCGGATAGCTGAAGAGATTGCCTTTGAGATCGGCGAGGCGAATCCATTTCGATTCGAAGGCCGCGCCGGCGCCGAGCAGCGTGACTTCCACGTCGTTGGGGCGATTGCGGCGGAAACAATCCACGGCGAGCAGCATGATATCGGCGTGGAAGAATTTCATTCGCCGCCAGACGAGGCCGATGCGGCCCATGGCCTGGTCGCGCGCCATGGAATATCCGGCGGCGGTGTCGTTGTTCGTCATGGCGCCGCCGAAGAGCGCCGGAAACGCACCGGTGAGAAATTGCGCGATCGGTCCCATCAGATTTCCGGCGTGCTGCGCGAGATCGGGCGGGACTTGCGCAGGCTCCGGCTGAAAAAATCCCGCGGCGAGCGACTGGCCCGGCTTTGCGCGCGCGGGATAGTGCGAGCCCGGCTCGGCGGTCTGATTCTGGAGCGAGTCGAAATCGAGCACTTCGCTATCGGCGTAGATCGGCGGGATGCCGTATTCGTACGTCTCGATCTGCAGATTCGAGAGCGTATTAAAACGCTCCTGCACGCTGATCAGCGAATCGCCGAGCGCGGGACGCCCGCTCGAGCCGTCGCCGGGCAGCGCGTGGAGAACGCGCCAGTGATCGTCCATATTTTCGTTGCGCGATTCGCAATAGACGTCGCCGGCGAATGCGACGTACGCGCCGTCGGGAAATAGTTGCAGCAGCTCGTCGCGCAGAGATTTATCGTCGAGCGCGAAAAACGCCCAGGGACGCAGCCACGTGCGCTGGAACGTGATGAGATTCGGATTGAAGTCGCCGCCTTCGGTGAGCGGACCCCCCTGCGATTGCGCGAGACGCGCCAGGCGCTCGTATTCCTGCATGCCGCTGGCGACGGGCGAGCCGATTTTGTCGGCAGCGTGCGGATAGGCGGCGCGCAGCCGCGCCTGATGCACCTCCATATTCCACTGGAGGTAGGGATATTCGTGCGTGTCGTTGGCCCACGCCGGAGTTTTTAATTCGAGGCCGCCGACGATGGTGATCACTTCCTGGCCATTTGGAACGCGCTGCCGCGTTTGCGCCGCGGGCACGGTGATCGTTTCGGCAGCGACGAAATCTTCTTCGGTTAGAAGCGCCCCGCACCGAGAGCATTCGTAGGGGCACGGCATGCCGTGCCCGGCGACAGTGCTTGGCGACGCCATTCCATCTGCCACATCGCTAACGTCCGGAGAACCAGAGGCAAAACCTGTTGAGGACGCGCCATCCCGCACGTCGTCTGACGGTTGCGATGCCGCGCCGGGCACGGCATGCCGTGCCCCTACCAAACCTCCTTGGGCCGCGGGCGTTTCGGTGCCGCAATCTGGGCAGACGTACACATCGTTGCCGAGGCGGACCTCGCGCATGCCGATTTCCGTCTCGGGGTGAAATCCGAAGCGTTGGCCGTCCACGACGAAGCGCACGTACGCACCAACTTTGCCGTCGGTCCACAAATTAAAGGCTTCCTCGACGATGAGGTTGCCGATGCGATTGTTGCGCTCGACGAGGCCCGCGACTTCTGTGGCGGCTTTCGCGGCGGCGACGTCCTCTTCGGCCTGCGCGGACGACGGGAAAAATCGCACGCGCGGAACGTCCTGTGAAAGCACGGAGACCAGCGACAGCCCGAACGCCTGATAAATGTTGGTGACGAATTCGTAGCGCGGCATGTCCTCGACCGAGCTGTTGTTCACCAGCTTCTGCTCGAAGGGCAGGTGCCAGTTCTGGTCGCGCTCGCTCCACCACATGTATTGCAGGCCGCGCCAGAATTGATGCGCCTGCTTGATGCGCCGGATTTCCTGGCGGCGCGAAAGCTCGGACTCGGTCGAGAATTGGAATACGAGCCGGCGGAGGGCTTCCTGCAGGCGGTCGGGGAGATTTTCATTGTTGAGGCCGAATGGCGAGGCGGTTGAGGCAGCCGGGGCCGGGCCTTCGGTCGCGACGATGGAGGGGTCGGCTTGCGGAGTTGGTGTCTGTGTGGGCATTCGTTTCTCGCGGTGAAGTTGCGCAGATGAAGATGTGAGACGAGGTTTGGTTTCTGTAGGGGCACGGCATGCCGTGCCCGGTGCGGCACGCCCAGCATTTGGCACGAGCACTGGGGTGGAGCGCCAGCATCCTGCTGGCGTTCTTGAATTTCGGTGTGCGCGACCAAAACTGCCGGCTAGATGCCGGCGCCACGAACCGGCCGCGAATGGCGCACGGTCGCCAAGGATGATTGCCGGGCACGGCATGCCGTGCCCCTACGAAACCATTGTTGGATGGGCGGCATCGCGCCAAGGATTTGCGCCGGGCATGGCATGCCATGCCCCTACGAAACAGGCGAAAGATTCGCGGCGTTGCTTGGCCTACAGCGAAAGAAGTATTTCCACTGCGAGGACATTGCTGCTAATCTTTCGCTTCTTCAGGCCGTGAGAAATCATCCCGATAGGAGCTTTTGCCTTGGTTACGTCATCTTCGACCCGATGTTTCGGAAGCGCGGTGGCACTGGCATTGGCTCTGGCAACGTGTCTTGCGTCGGCGACGATCGCTCGCGCGCAAGGCGCTGCGGGGGCAGGGACCGGGAGCACGGAGACGGCTTCGGCCACGCAGCCGCCGCGGAATGTTCCGCCCGGACAGACCAGCCTGCCGGGGCAATCGGGACAATCGAATCCGCCGGCGCAACCGCCCGGTCCGGGTAACCAGCTGCAGGCGGCGATTTACGAGCCGATCACGGGCACGCAGCGCATCGGCTGGGTGCTCAGGTACACCGTTGAGCCGCAGCGCCTGATTGGCGACATGGTGTATGCCGGCGTTGAGACGGCGGAGAATGAGCCGCACGAGTACGGTCCGCACTGGGATGGCTTCGGCAAGCGAGTTGGCATTCTGGTCGCGGGCGCGGCGGTCAGCAACACCATGGAGGCGACGCTCGGCTCATTTTGGGGAGAGGACCCGCGCTATTTTCGCGTGCCGGACGAAACCTTTGGAGCGCGCGTGAAGCAAGTGGTCAAGCTGACGTTCGTCGCTCGCGGACGCGACGGAAATTATCATCCCGCGTACGCGCGCTACATGGCTATCCCCGGCGCCAACTGGCTTTCGAACACATGGCGCGCCGATAGCCAGGCCACCAACGGAGACGCCGCGACCCGTACAGCCGAAGCTTTCGGCGCGCGCATGGCCAGCAACGCGTACAACGAATTCTGGCCCAGCGTCCGCGACTATCTGTTTCATCACAATCATTAGAAGAGATTCGCGGTTACCTCACAGCAAGAACGCCAGCGAGACGCCGGCGCTACGAACCGTCGCGGAAAGTGTGCGTGCGGCGCCGGCGTGTCGCCGGCGAATTTGACTTTTCCCGCACGGTCACGCGGGAGCGGCGGATTATTCGAGTTTGAAGTTTGTGTGGCCGAGGGCGATGGCGTCGGCCAGGCGCGCGCCGCGGTCATCGGATGGGAAGCCGAAGCGGCAGCGCACGAAGTGAACATTCTGCAGGTCGAGTTCCCCGCCCTCATATCGCAGGCGCGTTCCGATGAAGGTCATGTTGCGCCAGCGAATTCCATCGAGCGTTTGCGCCGCGCCTTCGATGGTCAAATCCTCGACGCGAATGTTATCCGTGAACGCGCGCGTGAACGGCGGTAGCAGGATTTCCGCCGTGTCCGGCATCAGCGACGCGTCGAGGTAGCTCCCGCCGAAGGTTTTACGGTCGATCGTCTCACCGGCGACCATTTCGCGCGGCCCGCTGATCGAAACGTGGGCGATGTGCGCGCCGGCCGGCGAGGCGCCGACGGTATTCTGGGCGGACGCCATCTCGGCGAGCGAAATGCGCGCGAGCGTGACGTGTTCGAGCAGCCGCGCGTCGTCCGGGCGCTGCTGCAGGATTTTGTCGAGCTGCGCGAGTGCGAGGACGAACGTCTCAGGCTCGGCGGTGCGCGATTGCAGCCGCGCAACGGTGACGAAATTCTCCGCGCGATCCACGCTGATTTCGGCGGCCGCGATGTTGCCCGCCTCGGCGTCAGTCAGCCCCGTCGCCAGCGCGTACATAAAATCGCGTTCCCACGGAGATGCGGTGGCGGACTGCCCGTCGGCGGGCACGCTCGTGTCCGGCATGGGCGCGATTGTCGCGTGCCGCTGAGGCGGATGCATCGTCCAGCGCACGCCGCGCCACGCGAGCGTGACGACCAGCACCGCCGCGAGCAGCATGACCGTGTAACGCACGTACGCCGGAGCGGACGCCGCCGGCGCACGCCGGCCCCTGCTGCGGTGCCGGTGACGCGAATACCCGCTTGGCGCGTTCCATGTGCCCAAGTCCGCGATGCCTCTGGTAGGCATTCTAGACCGGGGAGGCATCGAACGCGAAGTTGTAGGGGCGTGCCCCGCTGCGGTGGAAAATGTGGAATGGTTTTGTAGGGGCACGGCATGCCGTGCCCGGTGCGGCATTCCGATGATTTCCGATATGCGCGATCGTGCGTCGGAGCAGGTGTTGATGTCGAGTTTGCGGATCGTGACGACAAGACAGATGGCAAGAAGTTGCCAAGTTCGTTTGCCGGGCACGGCATGCCGTGCCCCTACGAAGAAAAGGCGCGGGTAAGCGCTGGGCGGAATCCTTCGCGAGGGCGTCGCGGAGGAAATTCACGAGGTCGCCGTGATCGGAGAAGATGTGGATTTCGGGCGGAGGCGCTGGCCGATCCATAGACGAAGGTGCGGAACGGTGGACGCGGGTGACGAAGCCGGGCGTGGCGCGTCCGGAGTGGGCTGGGATTAGGCCTGATCTCCCAGGCTCGATGATCTCCCGAGCGCCTCTCGCCGAGGCCTCGGGAGCCCTGTCATTCCGTCGACCTGGGAGCCCTTCCTGCGTCACCTCGATTTCCACGTGATGAATCGGGCCGGCGCCTGTCTCCGCGTCGGCGGCTGCGTCTTCGGACGACGGATCGTCGGGATCGGCGCTGTCGTCGGCAGGCGCGTTGGTGGACGCGTCGGCGGAATTCTTGCGTGCCTGGCGTTGCAGCGCGAGCAGAGCGGCTTCGGCCTCGCGCGCGGCTTCGAGCGCCTGGCCCATGGCTGGATTGACGTGATAACGCCCGTTGATGAATGGCATGGAATCTCCAAAGAAAGTGGCTGGTGATTAGCGGCTAGTGACTAGACAACCGGTAGCGCGCGGCGCGGCGATTATTAAGAAGATTCTAGCCACTCGCCACTAGTCACTCGTCACTGGTTTTTTCGCTGATTTGATCTCGAGCATGCGATTGATCTGGTGCCACGAACGGCGGCGGATCGGCGCGGCGAGGCGCGCGCCTGGCGACGACGGAGAAAGGCGGGAGTCATTCCGGGTCCCGGACTGTCGGGACGAGGAATCGCTCGGGGCGGCCGCGTGGGGAGAGGAGGAGGTGGGCGTCGAGAGAGATTCATCGCCGCCGCTGGAAGGCGTCGGGGACCCGGAATGACCGGCTGCGGGGGACAGCGCAGTGAAGATCGGCAAGGCTATGGGCGGAATGCCCGCGATTCCGAGAATGGAATTCAGCAGCGCGCGATTCTCCGCGCGGAGGCGGGCGATCTCGGCGCGCTGTTGGGCGAGTTCGGGCTCAAGAGAGTGTGTCTCGCGCGTTGTCGTTAGGCGCTTGAAGAACTTGCGAAACATGTTGAGTTTCCTCGTGCAAAAATGCGAAGAACTTTGTATCTTGCGAATTAATGAAAATGCGTTTGACGCGCGACGAATCCAGGAAACTCATATTCCAGTACCGCAACTTCAGTCTTGGATTCCTGGTGTTTGTTCCCCTGTTCGCGATTGCGATCGTTTCGGGTGCTTTGCGTAAGAAGTGGCCGCCCGATGCGCCTGGGATGATCTGGTACGGAGCCATTGGCCTGTTTCTAATTTATCTTTGGCTCGGGAATCTGGGTCGGCGGGAGGAGCTGGAATTCAATCCAAGCGAATTCATCTACCGTCGGGCCTTTTTTGGATTCGTGCGGACCACAATCTACAAAGCCGCGGAGATGGGCGCTCCATACCTCGATATGAGAAGACGAATGGCAGGGGCGTACACTTCGATTGCATTCAACTACGGGGGACGGGAAATATATCTTTGCTGGAATATCGACAGAGGAGAGGCCAAGGAAATGGTCGGGCTTATCTTACGTAAGTTTCCGGAGTTGAGGTGGCCCTGGGGATACTACGCTGAAACGCCGCGCGTCGAAAAAGGCTCCACAACACTTGACCTCAAATAAGGCGGATGGCGGGGCGTTGCCAAGGATCTGCGCCGGGCACGGCATGCCGTGCCCCTACGAAACCTTTCTCATGCGTGCGCGGAGGCGTGCCGGCGGGGCACGAGTTACGAGTCACTAATCACCAATCACGAATTATCGCGGAAGCGGCGGCGGTGCGGGAACTTTACGGGGCCGGTGCCGCGGGTTTCCTCGATTTGGGCTTTGCGGGCTTGCATGGCGCGGATGGTGGGGTCGGCGGAGACGACGCGGGCGGCGAGGCGGTCAGCGAGCGGCATGCGGCGGTCGCTCGATCCCCTGCTGAGATGGGCGCCGTAGCGGGATTTCAGGCCGTAGCGCGCGGCGTCGGCGGGATCGTCGCCGTCCATTTTTTCGACGTCCTCGACGCGCGCCGAATCGCGCACCAGATTTGGCAGCGTGCGCAGCAGCTCGATGCAATTGTCGGTGAGTACCCACTCTCCGGAATCCAACATCTGGTACATCAGCATCCATCCGCCGACGCGGTCGTCGTCCGCGGGAATGGGGCGCGGGAATCCGGCGGCGGCGAAGACGTCGCCCATCTGCTCGGCGATGGAGGCTTCGTCGGTGCGGCGCGCGAAGGCGTCGGGCGAGAGGTAGATCGCGTCAATTTTTTCGCGGGAGGAAGCAAAGGAATCCGAAGTCCGCTCGCACGGACCGGATGAGAAAGGCGCCTTCGGCAGAAAGGAAGGGCTCCCAGGTCCCCGGTTAGGGGAGCCTGGAAGATCGTTAGGCGCTTCGCGCCCGTCGTTTATGTCGGAGCTGAAGCTCCGACCCCCTGAAGGCATCTCGGTCGCGGCTGCCTCGCGGGGATTGCCGCTGCTGAGCTGCGAGCGGGCGATGATTTCGCGGGCGAGTTCGCGCGGAGGCGTGCGGCGGGTTACGTATTCGCGGTAGGTGACAATGCGATTAGCATTGTCATCCCGAGGGCGCAGCGGGCCCGAGGGATCTCTCCTCCCGGCTGGCGAGTCCGAACAAGCGGGGCCTGAAACCGTCGTCCGCTCGGGCGGACGGGAATGTAAAGGCGCCTGCGGCAGCGAGGCTGGCCCTTCGCGCCGATCTTTTATGTCAGCGCTGAAGCCCTGACCCACAAGGCTCCCGGCGGCGGTTGTGGCGTTCGCCGCTACGGTCGAATTCGTCGTGGTGTCGTAGGGGCATGGCATGCCATGCCCGGCAAAAGAACTTGGCCTGGACTCGCCATTCGCCGCAGACCCACCGTCCGCGACGGTTTGCTCGTGGTTTACCGTTCGCAATGCCGCACCGGGCACGGCATGCCGTGCCCCTACGGACCCTTCTCTCGCGGGCGCTTGAGGCGGATGGGCTGCGTCGCGGCAAGCATTGTTGCCGGGAGCAGCATGCTGCGCCCCTACGAACGCATCGTTTGCGGTCGAACGAGATGGATGGGCTGCATTGCGGCAAGCATCTGCGCCGGGCACGGCATGCCGTGCCCCTACGAAACCGTCTGCAACTGGCGATGACGCGTGCCAGTAGGCGGCGGAGGGGTGCTCGAAGCCCCAATCTACCGAGATCCAGCGCGGGGACCACGGCTGCAGGCTTGCCTGCTCCGCGCGGATTACGTGGCGGGCGTAATCGAAGCGGTCGAAATACTGGCCGGCGAAGACGTCCCAATCGCCCTCGAGAAACGCGCGCCGCAGGTGCGACGGCAGCGAGCGCAACGTTTTCAGGTAATGCTCGTCGCCCGCGTAGATGGGATTGTCGGTGACGCGCGCGGGAATGAAATCGTAATCGGACGGATCGTACTCGGCGGGATTTTCCATGCCGGGCGCGGGCTGCTTGTCAATCCACAGCGACTTCACCCAGGCGTGGCCGATGTTTCCGGGATTCGTGGCCGCGGCCATGCACGGAAACGCGCCGGGCACGGGACACCGGTTGCGGCTGGTAAGGAATTGCCACTGGCGCAGGGTGAAAAGCGTCAGCTCGTCAATGCCAATGAAAAGAAATTCCGCGCCCTGATACTGGTAAACGTCGTGCTCGTTCTGGCAGTAGCCGAAGCGCGTGGTCGAGCCGTTCTTCCACGTGACCAGATGCTTCGATTCCTGGAAATTGGTGTAGAGGTCGCGCGGAACGTCGCGGCGAAAATAATGCAGGAGCGTTTGTTCGAGTTCGGGGAACGTGCGGCGCAGCAGCAGCGTGTTGGCGTTGGCGTGCTCGTGCGCCTGGATGACTGCTTCCATCAGCAGCGCTTTTGATTTGCCCGGGCCAGCGGCGCCGCCGAAGAGACGATATTTTGCGGGCGATTTGTGGAATTCCTGCTGCTTCGGGAAAGGCGTGTAGCCGAGATCAATATTGATTTTGGCGGGTTCAGCGGCGGGGGCCCCGACGGCAGGTGGGGCGGGTTCAGCGGCGGGAGCGGATTCGTCCGGGCGAGCGTCCTCGGATTGGATTTCGTGCAGGAAGCGTTCGACGCCGGAGGTGATGGTGAGCATGGGAGGGGGCCGAAATACGAAACTCGAACTTCGAAATTCGAAATGCGAAACGCGCAAGTCGAAATGCGAAAGCCGAAAGTCACAAACCGAAATTCGAAATGCAAAACGCGAAGTTCGAAACGCGAAATTCGAAATGCGAAATTCGAAATGCGCGGGCCGCATTTCGAATTTCGAGTTTCGAGTGGCGCGTTTACGTGAGCGCGCGGATTCTCTGGCCGACGTAGAACGCTGCGGCGCCGCCGAGAAACGATGCGCCGATCGGGATGTGGTGGAGGCTGAAAACTGCTCCGAGCGTGAATGAGGCGATGCCGCCGAGTTGGACGATGTAGCCGAAGGTTTTTCTGCTGACGCCGGTGGAGGGCGTCGTGGTCGTCGTGCTCGTAGTGGGTGAGGTCATGATGGCTCCTTGGTGATGCGGAAAATGGAAGAGAGAAAATGGAAGATGGAGAAAACGTCTAACGTGCGAGTGCGGGGTTGATTTTGTGGGGGCGCAGCATGCTGCGCCCGGTGCGGCATTGCGAACGGTAAGCCACGAGCATGTTGTCGCGGACGGTGATTTTGCGGCGAATGGCGAGACATCGCCAAGGATGTTCGCCGGGCACGGCATGCCGTGCCCCTACGGGGAAAACCCTCCCGCTCGAATACTCGAGACCGATGGGTGGGCTGTCGCCAAGCATTATCGCCGGGCGTAGCATGCTACGCCCCTACAAAGGCAAACCTGCGCCGGCCAAGAATCACGATGGATTGGCTGCAGGTCGCCAAGGATTTGCGCCGGGCACGGCTGATCTCCCAGGCTCGATGATCTCCCGAGCGCCTCTTGCCGAGGCCTCGGGAGCCCTGACACTCCGTCGACCTGGGAGCCCTTCCTGTCGTGCCCCTACGAAGGTAAACCTCCGTGGGCCATTGATCGCGACGGATTGGCTGCAGGTCGCCAAGGATTTTCGCCGGGCACGGCATGCCGTGCCCCTACGAAGACACAGCATTGCGGGCGAACAATCGAGGTGAAAGGGTGGCATCGCGCCAAGGATTTTCGCCGGGCGTAGCAGTGCTACGCCCCTACGGGGAAACTTCCGCGGGAGCGGGCGGTAGGGCGCGAGTGGGGCGGGAGACCGCGTGAACCAGCTGGACGATTACGGGCGCGTCGGCGTTCGCGCGAACGGGCGGTTGCGACGCCTCGATCTGGCGCGAACATTCCTTGAGCACATCCACGAGGAGTTTCGCGACAACGCCGCCGTCGGGATTCTTCGTCGTCAGCTGACCCATTACGTGGACATAGGTTTTCGCGATGGCGTATTCGTCGAGGCCGCACTGGCGGAGCGCTTCGCCGATGGGGATGCGCGGGCCGGACGGGCCGTCAAGCTTCAGCTTCAGTTTGGAAAAAATCGGCGAGGAATCGCCGGGTGTCGCGGATTTTCCGCGGGAAGAATGGCCTTTCTTGTTTTTGCGCGTGCCGCGGGGTGCGTGTTGTTTTGTCTTGCCTGCGGACTGCAGCGCGGAGCGCTTTGCGCCGTTTTGTTGTTTGGGCATGGCGATATTTGTCCGTGTCGAGGAAGCCCATCACCGCGCCGTCGAGCGCCTCGCGATGGTTGGCGCAGAAGACGTCTTCGCGCAGTGCCGCGCGAGTGCAGCGATTCCAAATGCGCGCGGAATCGCGGAAGGGCACGAGCGCGATGCAGTGTGGCATGGTGAGAGGGCTCAGGTGTGAGGTGTCAGATGCGAGGGCCGAGAAAAATCTCGAACGTGCGACGGTTTTGTAGGGGCATGGCATGCCATGCCCGGTGCGGCATCGCGCACGGTAAGTCATGAGCACGGCGTGACGGACGGTGTCTTTGTCTTGAAATGGCGGACTGCCGCCAAGCACGTTTGCCGGGCACGGCGTGCCGTGCCCCTACGAAGAAAAACCGGCGGCGGGCGGCGGCGCTGAAAGTATTACGGAATCGTGACCCAGGTGGTGCAGAGACTTTTCTGGGAGTGCCTGCCGTCGGGGCCCATGGCGGAGACGGATATCAGGTGCTTGCCCGATTCGAAATCGAGCTTCGGGCTGGTGGCGGTGATGTCCTTGACGAGGCCGGCAGGATTCGCCGGCAGCGCAATCGGAAACAGCATCGTGGCGCTTTTTACGCCCGCCGAAATATCGTAGGCGACAAATTGCATGACGCAGTTCTTGGGGACCTTGGTCGAGCACGCCGGAGTCAGCCGGAAATCGTAATCGAATGTGACCGTGACGGTATGCACGCCGTGCGACGTCAAGGGCGGCTTGTTCGCATCTGGAATTTCAGTCGTCGAAGGCGTGGGTGAATTGCCGGAGGATGTTCCGGGAGATGTCGCGGACGGCGGCGTGGACTGCGATGGAGATTGCGGCGCAGTTTGTGTGACAGGCGCGGGCGCGGGTGGAGACGAATTCTGTGCGCGGCTGGTTTGCGCAGCCGCGAGAATCACGAGTGATGCGAACGTTGCTGCGCCGAATACGAAGCGTCCAGTGAGGCCCATTACGCGTAGTACCCGCGACCATCATACCGCAGATCTCTACCCGAGGATTTGGACGATGATGCCGGCGCCGCCGGTGATGGAAATTACTTTGGCGCGGACGAAATTGGCGCGGACGCCGGTGACGGTGCGCGCTTCCCCGCCGGTGGCTGCGGAAGTGTCAATCGTGGTGTACTGCGCGTCGGAGTCGGTCATCGCGGTTTGCAGGACGATGCTGACGGCCGAGGGCGCTGTGCCGTAAATGGTCTGCCAGCGGATCGTGCGGCCGTTTTCCGGGAAGCCGGCATAACTCGGCAGAGCGAATTGCTGGCTGGCCTGGCCTGCCGCGGGCGCTTCGCTGTTGAAGGCGAGAGCGACGTCGCCGGGAAAAATCGAGTAGGGCGGTACCTGTGCGTTGTAGTTCGGCATGGAGGCTCCTGAGGAAGTGGCGAGTGACTAGTGGCGAGTGGCTAGAAGTGCGGGGGTATACTCTCGCTATGATTAGCGCGATCGCAATCCGTTTGTCGGTCGCTGCAGCAGTATTGAGTTTGGGTCTAGTCGCCGGCGCCTTCGGACAATCGAACGGTGAGAAAAGCCCGGCGCCGAAGTACAGCGAACTTTCTCCAGAGGACCGCGAGCGGCTTGATCGCCAAAGAGCCGTAGTCGCGGCCGAGGTTCGCAAGCGGTACGGAGCGGCGAAGCTTACCGGCACTGTCAGCGACTTGCCAGTGCTTCAGAAACTGATTGACGATGGGGCGTTTGAAAAAACGCAGACCTACGAGCTGCAGAGTCTCGGAGTCGCCTTTGGAGATGTGCTCGCGAGCGAATTGCCGTTGCGATGGGTGATGGTGACGGATGAGTTTGGCACCGATCCGACTCTGCGATTCAAGAATAGGACGCTGCAGATCAACGCCCTAACGATGATTTCGAAGCGGATCGAGCGCGGTGAATCCGTGAATCTCACGTACCTTTTGCAAACCACGCGCGAACATCTTGCCGCTTACGAAAAGAACAATCCATAGCGCTCGATCTTTACGTGAGTAGGGGTATTTGAGACGGGCGGCGCGGGCACACAACGAGGATAACGATAGAATTTCTACGCGCGTGCGGCGTTCGTGTCAAGTGGTTATTCGTGTAAAGAAAAATCGTCCAAGGCGATGGGCGGGCGACTCGCACGAATTCGACGGGTTTGTAGGGGCACGGCATGCCGTGCCCCTACGAGGAAAAACCGCCGCGTCGGCGAATTACTGCTGCTGGTTTGGCGGTGCGCTTGGCGCTGCGGCCGGCGCTGGCGCGGGGCGGAGGGTGAAATTTACGCCGCGGAGCGCGTTTTCGTCCACCGTGCGCTGGAGGTCGAGCTGGCTCATGTCAATCGAGGTCTCGCCGCCGTAGTTCGTGATGTAGTGCAGCTTGCCGGCGTCGAGCCAGTAGCTCATCACTTCGTAGCTCGTGCCGTCCTTCAGCCAGATCGTGGTGGCGGCCGGAGCAGGCGCGGGCGTCGCATCCGGAGCCGCGGCGACGGCCGCGGGCGCGCTGGAGTCGTTCGAGGACGAATCAGCGTTCGATAGTTCGTTCAAGCCCTGTTGCGCGAGATTCGACGAGCTGTACGGGCCGTAGCCTTCGTCGGGTGACGCATTCACCGAATTCGAGCTGTCGTCATCGCCGGGATCGGCGCCATAGCCATAGCTCGAGCCGTAGTAGCCGCCGTAGCCCCCGTAGCCATAGCCGCCGCCGTAACCGAAGCCGTAGCCAAATCCGCCACAGCCGAAGCCGGAGTTAAATCCGAAGAAAGGATTGCAGCCGAAACCGTATCCGTAGCCCAAATAACCGTAGGGGCCGAAATAGCCGTACGCGGGCACGAAAATAACTGGCGGCCGCGCCGGCAGAAAACCAATATGCGGCGGCATCGGGCGAATGATTGTCGAGGGCGCGGTTGACGTGCTGAACAGCGAACGATTCGTGGTCGCGGGGGCGTTAGTAACTACGTTGCTGCCGCGCGAAGGCGAATCCTGCCAGATATCGTGGCCCTGGCCGGAAAAACTCAGCGGACCGGAATGGATCGGCGTGGCTGACCACGTGTGCGATTCGGACGGCGGAAAACCAATGACGGTTGTGCGCGGCGCGGCGGGTTCGCTATGGAGCGCGAGGCCTGCTTCAGGACCGGAAGTCGCAGGCGCGCCAAAAAGTGATGGGCGCGCGGTTGCGGCGCCGATTTCTGTGTGTCCGGAAGCGACGACTGGTGGCCGGGACTGAGTGATCGGTGCGGAATGCGCGGGAGCTTTCGGCGCCGAATGAGCTGGCGCGGATGCGTGCGAGCCGCCTCCGAAACCTCCACCGAAATGACCGCCTCCACCACCGCCCATGTGTCCGCCGCCCCCGCCGCCGTGTTGCGCAAGAGCCGCGGAGGGCGCGAACACGAGTACGGCTGCAGCCAAAGCTCCGAGGAAGATTTGTGTGGCGGCCGAACGGTATGGATTTGAGCGCGTCATTTTCGCACCTCGCAGTGCTGGTCGAGGCAACGGTTACGATTGAGTGATCCTACACCATTAGACGCTGGAGTGCACCGCCTGGTTGCAGGAGAGGCGGAAATCGGAAAAGTGAAAATGGAAAATAGCCTCGATGGGCGAATCGGCTGGACGTTCGCGGCGATGCCAGGAGCCAGTGGCCGCGGAGGCACAGAGGCACGCAGCAGGGGGAGGCTGCGGACTGCATCGGAGGACAAGCGGGGCCCAAAACCCGGCTTAGGTTCCCGCCGGAAGAGGAAAAGGGCTGCCAACTCACTAAGAGAAGCAGCCCCAGGGCCACGTCAGCGCGGCGTTTATTCGTTCGGAGGGGGATCGCTATGCCCCCCGATGGTATTGCTGCTTATGAAGGTTCCTTCAAGTTTCACCGTGATGAGCGGCTTTTTCGATTCAAGCTTCTTGCCCTTGTGCAGCCTCTTCTTCGTATCTTTTCGGCTCTTCTTCATCGCTTTCCTCCATGGTCGTCCGCGGTTCCTTCGGGCCGATCGCGGTACAAGCTGGAGTGCAACTTTATCACCAAAGCCGTCGTGCGCGTAGTGCTGCGGAAGTCATTTAGATTCATGATCCTCGACGAAGATCTGGTGGCCCAGGCGTAACGTGCCAGGGTTGAGAATCTCAACAATCGTTGAATTTTTATTGCGCGTGTAGGTGTTTTTCTTGCGCAGCTGCAAGAGTCAAATTCGCCGGCAAGATGCTGGCGCTAGAAACCGTGCGGTCCAGCCGCACCGATCGCTGAATTGCGAACACTCGCCAAGCATCTTTGCCGGGCATGGCATGCCATGCCCCTACGGCCGAAAGGCGACAAGGCCGCGGATGGCCACGATCCTGCCAAGCATGTTCGCCGGGCATGGCATGCCATGCCCCTACGAAACCCGCGGAGGATGGACCGCATCGCGCCAAGGATGTTTGCCGGGAGTAGTCCGCCGCGGCGGGCGGGACGCGATCTCGCATTCGCGTTGAAAACTCTGGCCAATTTCCATTTTCTATCTTCCATTTTCCGTGCCTCTGTGACTCCGCGGACAATCGGCTATACTGGCGCGCGATGGTGCCATTTCTACGATTCGGGCCGATCCTGGTGCCGACATTCGGGCTGATGATCGCGGCGGCGATGGTCGTCGCGTATTACGTGCTGCGCGCGGACATGGCGCGGCGCGGCCTGGCGGCGAAAGATACGACGACGGCCGAAATGTTCGTCGCGGTGCCGGCGCTGGTCGGAATTGTGGGCGCGAAGATTTATCACGTGCTCGAGACGCCGAGCGAACTTTTCGCCGATCCGTTGGGACAGCTTTTCAGCCGCTACGGGCTGGCGTGGTTCGGCGGACTGATCGCGGGATTCGCGGCGTTCCTGTGGCTGGCGCGGCGAAAGAAATTTCCGCTGCTCGAGGTTTTCGACGCAGGCTCGGCGGCTGCGGCGATCGGATACGGAGTGGGGCGCATCGGGTGTCTGCTATCGGGCGACGGCGATTACGGCATTCCCACTTCCCTGCCCTGGGGCATGAGTTTTCCGCACGGGCTGGTGCCGACGGACGAGCGCGTGCATCCCACGCCGATTTACGAATTGATTGCCGCGTGCGCGATCGCGTGGATCCTGTGGCGGATGGGCACGCAGCAGCTGAAGTCGCGGCGCGCGAGCGATTCGCTGCGGCCGGGAAGCGTGTTCGCGGTGTACCTGATGCTGACGGGCGTCGCGCGGTTTCTGGTGGAGTTCATTCGCATCAATCCGCGATCGTTCCTCGGAATGTCGAATGCGCAGGCGGCGAGCGTGGTGTCGGTGATAGTGGGCGCGGCGCTTTGGTGGCATGTCGAGAGGAAATCGCGGACGAAGGCAGCGGTTTCCTAGGGGCGCGGCACGCCCAATTCGAGAGCGTATGCGCACGATTGCAGCACGTCCCGGCAAGCCGCCGCACTCCACATGCGCGGAGGTGGGCAACGTCGAGCCAAGGATATTTGCCGGGCACGGCATGCCGTGCCCCTACGGCCGAACAGCGAAACCGGCCCAAATGGCTCGGCGTTGCCAAGGTTGCTTGCCGGGCGCAGCATGCTACGCCCCTACGAGGAAAAACCAGAGCCTCGCGATTTCACATTGCGCGGCGGTTCACTGGCGGGAATTGACTTTCGGCATGCGGATGGCCAGGAGGCCGTCCGAGAGAATTGCGATCGAGCGGGCGGCGTCCACGGCGGCGGGCAATTCGAGGATGCAGACGGATTTGGACGGGCCGCGATCGTCTTCGCGCGAGTCAGGCACGCGCGGCTGCATCATTCGGGTGTCAGTCCTTCGCGGAGAATCCAGGCGCGCTTCCCTGCCGCCGCCTGCTCGCGCGCTCGAATGTCGGCCGCGGCTAAATGCGAGGCCGAGATCGAAGGTGCGCGTGACGCTTGGAACCGCTGCGTCGCACCGAGTTGGAGTGGGGCGCGAAACTTGCGCGAGGATCACCAGCCAACGCGATTCGACTCCGACTTCGAGGCGCGCGGCGGTGGCGCCGGGAATGGTCGCCAGCGCGTAAAGGAACTGCGCGGAGTTTTCCACGTTGACCGCGAATCCGAGCAGCAATTCGCGCTCGGCGCTCAGCCAGTCCGCGAGCTCGCCGCCCGGCCGGGGACCGCGCGCGAGAAAATGTTCGTACGCGCGGTTCGAGACGCAGTCGTAGGCCTCGAGCAGGCAATCCGTCGGGTCGCTCAGCGTGACGCATTCGCGCTGCGCTCTGCCCGTGGTGCGCACGGTGCGCTTGCGGCTCGCATCGCGGCGCGCGACAGAAGACTCCACGACCGCGTATGCCTTCACGATGGCGCTCCTTGCTTTCACGCGGATTCGATGTCGCGATCGCGGTACCTGCGCCGCAAAGTTGTGGAGCGCTGCGCGGAGCTCTGGTGTTGAAAGGTCGCGGTGCCGAGCGGGCCGGGGCGCGCGCCGGCGAAAGTCGCCTTGCTGGAAATGTCGCGCACGTTGTCGAGAGCGCTGGCTCTCATTAATTTTTCCATTTCCGTTTCGAGCATCGCGGCGTTGAGCGCGCGCCTGCCCAGCACGCCGACGCCGCGTTCGACGACCGGCAACCACAAGCAGCTTTCCGAGAGCGCCACGCCGACGAGGAGAGTCCGCGAGTGGCTCGCGACCGGTTCAGCGAGGTCGTAGCCGCGGCCATCGCACAGAGATTCCGTGGCGAGCACGACGTCGAAGTCGTACGTCTCCACTTGATCGCGCGCTTGCTGCAGCGTGACGACCTGGCGTGATCCCCATCCGCGATCGCCGAATCGCCGGAGCATCTCGAGCGCGTTTTTCGAAAGCGCGCCAGCCACCAGAATTCGCATTGCGGTTACAGGCATGACCGTTCCTCCTTCCGTTGACGTTACCCAGTTTCTTTATCGGGAAAATCGGCGAGGAAGATTAGCGGGATTATTGCGTTCCAGTACTGCTAGCCGTGCGCCGACTTCGATTCGCGTGGTTCAAGACGGAACATTACGGATGTCAGTATTGCGGCGAATACCTACACCCATACGTATTTCTCGCTACGGATGCCATGCGCAGCGCTTGGAATCCGAAGCAACGACATAAAATCTTGACCCTAAGTTAATCAAAGCGTAAATTACCGCGAATTTATGCGATGGCGTCCTGGGCGTGGTGCAGCACCTGTTCATCGTGAGCGCCTTCGGGACTCTTCCGATTGGATGACCGACATGAGAGATCGAGCAAAAGTCCCCGCGGGAAATCCCGGCGACGCGCCTCTCCCTCCGCTGGGGCCTCCGATGCTGCCGGACCTGCCTTCCAAGCATGGGATTCGCTATCGCGTGATTGTGGTGGACGATCATCCGATCGTGCGGTGCGGACTTCGCGCGATTCTCGAGAGGCAGCACGACATCGAAGTGTATGGCGAGGCGTCCGACGGAGTCACGGCGCTGGAGATGGTGAAAAAGTGCAAACCCAATCTCGTCCTGATGGATCTGACCATGCCGGAGATGAACGGCCTGGAAGTGACGGTCGCGGTGAAGGAGTGTTCGCCGGAAACCGAGGTGCTGGTTTTGAGCATGCATTTCTCCGAGGAGCTCGCGCGGGAGGTTCTTCGCAGCGGGGCGCTTGGCTACATGTTGAAAACCGACGCCGATTCGGAACTGCTCGAAGCGATTGACCGGGTGCGGCGTCATCAACCTTTCTTCACGAATAAACTGGCAAGCGCGATGGCGCAGACTTTTCTGGACGGGCCGCAGGACGTGGGCGATGACGGGCAGCCGAAATCTCCGCTGACCGAACGCGAGATGCAGGTTGTGCAGCTGCTCGCGGAAGGAAAGAGCAACAAAGAGGTGGCCGGAGTCCTCGGTGTCTCGACGCGAACGGTTGAGAGCCACCGGAATCACATCATGCACAAGATGAGTTTTACCAGCTTCAGTGAGCTGATACGATTCGCGATCCGCAACAATTTGGTTCAGCCGTAGGTCACAAGCAACCCTTCAACAAAGTACGGCTCCTGTGGAGGGCGGCGGTTTGCCGCCGCACTCGACATACGCGGAGGCGACGGACGCGCGAGGCCGAATGGCGGAGTGTCGCCAAGCATGTGCGCCGGGCATGGCATGCCATGCCCCTACGAAGAGAAACCCACGTGGGCTGGCAACCGAGGCGAATGGCGTGAGTCTCGCCAAGCATCTGTGCAGGGCGCAGCATGCTGCGTCCCTACGAAGAGAAATCGTCTCGGGCGGACGGCTGAAGCAGATGGCGTGAGCATCACCAAGATCGTTTGCCGGGCATGGCATGCCATGCCCCTACGGAACCGGCGAGGAAATTCGCAGCTTCGCCAACGAAAACGGCTCCCAGCGCTGGTCGCGATGGGAGCCGTCTTGCTGCGATTCCTCGTTAATTTTGGCTGCGGGATTTCGTGTCGAGCGTACCTGTTACGCTTTCTTGACGGACTTGCGGCGGCCGCGGCGCTTCGTGGGACGCTCCGCCGGTGGTTCGCCGATCAGCTCCGCGCTCCAGATGGAGGTGACGAACTTCTTCACGCCGTGATTATCGAAATCAATCGTGGTGCGCTCGCCGTTTGATTCCGTTACAACGCCAAGACCGTACTGGTCGTGACGAATAGCCTGACCCTCGCCGAGAGTTTGCACAATGCCTCCTAGGATTTCGACAAACGGTGACGTCCTGACAGGTTTTAGAGGGCGGTGACGCGCTCGGCCTGCAAACCCTTGGGACCCTGCTTTACTTCGAACTCGACGGCCTGTCCTTCGTTGAGGCTCTTGTAACCCTCGGACTGGATCGCCGAGAAGTGTACGAAAACGTCCTCACCGGACTGGCGCTGGATGAAACCATAACCCTTTGCTGCGTTGAACCACTTGACAGTGCCCTGTTCTGTAGCCACGAAACTGCTCCTAATTAATTCATAAGGCGACGGTTAGTCACCCTGAAGGCTATCTGGTGCCCCCGCTTGCCCGGCCCGCCAAAAAATAAGGCCGACGGATACCTCATCCGGCAGCCTTGTGAGACGCGTCAAAAGCGACACAAGAGCAACAAACGCATGGAGATAATACCACGAAATAAATCGGAAAACAACGGGGTGGAATCGCGAAATCGCGAGCCATCTCTTGCCTTTCAGTGGAAACCCCGCCGACCGTCAATATCCCAAAGTGAAGAGGCGCGTTTGGCCGTCATAAGTCAGGTGGCAATGTTTCAAGACGTCCCGACCGATGAGAGAGTGGAAGCCCTGGGGCTGCAACAATTGAGACTCGACGACTTCCAGCGTATGCAGAACAAACGGAGTCTTATTCGGGCACGGGATCACGAGGCTAACATCGAATGTCGATGCTGTCTGCGGCTGGTCCCCGGTCGAGGGAGTATTGACCATCGTGCTTCCAGTTGCCTGAAGCATTAGAGCCTTCAGAATGCTTGGGTCGATACACGTACAACTCGCCCCGGTATCCACCAGGGCTCGTATTTGCTGTGCGGCCGGAATCGGCTGACCTGCAGCTGTTAGCGCGGCTCCTCTGGGCTGACTGACACCGATGAAAGCGTCCAACACCGGCCCGTTCGGGCTTATTTGGAGGGTGAAGTATGGCAAGGGACAACCAACCGAGAAATGAACTGTACCTGTTCAATCGAACGAATTTGCTTAACCAAGAACCGTTTCTCCAGCCCGAATTTTGTATAACCCTGTTTCATGGCGTCCTCGTAGCTGGTAAAGGTGTCGACGACTTGGTCTCCCTGAATCAGGACGTACTTCCCCTCCTGTTCCTTCAGTTCCGGGAGCTTGGCATTATAAGTTTCTAGCTCTTTTTCGAGGGCCATCTTTGCACCGCTTGTGCTAGTCATATCTATACCTTAGATGCAGGAGGCCGACGCGGGGATAGTACAAAAGTGGTTCGTGCGTTGCAACATGAGAGTATCCCGCTCCCCTAGTGGTCAGTCCCCCTTCGCCAAGCCGAAGGCTTCGGCGAGGAGCTCGTAGGAGCGGCGGCGGTCGGCGTGTTCGTGGGTCATCGTGGTGATCATGATTTCGTCCACGCGGCACTGGTCGGCGAGCGCGGTCAGCTGCGCGTGCACCTTCGCTGGCGTGCCGACGAACGAGCGATCGCGATTCATCTCGACGATCTGGCGCTCCTCGGGCGAGAAATGGTAGTTCGTGGCTTCCTCGATGCTCGGGAAGCGTCCCATTTTGCCGGAGCGGAAACGCAGCAGCGTGAGCGCTAGCGGCCGCGCGAGTTCTTCGGCGCGCGCTTCCGTTTCCGCGCAGACCACCGAGACGCCGATCAGCGCCTCCGGCTGCAGCAAATATTCCGACGGCTGAAAATGCTCGCGGTAAAGTCGCAGCGCGCCGACGGCCGGCCAGGGCGCAATGTGATGCGCGAAAGCGAATCGCAATCCCATCTGCGCGGAAAGCTCGGCGGAAAAATCGCTCGAGCCGAGCAGCCATACGTCCGGCATCGGGACGTCGTCGGGCATCGCGCGAATCCGCTCGAGCGCATGACCCTGCGGAAAGCCGTGGTCGAGGAACGCAAGCAGGTCGTTGAGGCGCGCGGGAAAATCGTCGGCGCCGAGCAATTCGCGAGAACGGCGCAGCGCGAGCGCGGTGAGCTGGTCCGTGCCCGGCGCGCGTCCGATGCCGAGATCCACGCGGCCGGGATGCAGCGCTTCGAGAACGCGAAACGTTTCCGCGACTTTCAGCGGCGTGTGATTCGGCAGCATCATGCCGCCCGAGCCGACGCGGATATTTTTCGTGGCCGAGGCAACGTGGCCGATCATGATTTCCGGCGCGGAGCTCGCAATCAGCGGCGTGTTGTGATGCTCGGCCAGCCAGTAGCGCGTGAAGCCGAGTTTGTCCGCAAGCTGCGCGAGATCGAGCGTGTTGCGCAGCGCGTCCGAGCTGGTCGAGCCGGACGCGACGGGCGAAACGTCGAGCACAGACAGGCGATAGGATTTCCCCGCGGGCATCGGTTCCCTTTTCCGAGACAGACCACGCAATTCAATTGTTGCACATCGGAGAAGCGGCGGCCACGGAAGAGCGGTGAGTAGCGCCGGCATCCTGCCGGCGAATTTCTGCGGCAGCGGCAAAATTCAAAACGGCCGGCAGGATGCCGGCGCTACAAACATCCTTCGCGGAGGCTCGAGGCGGATCGGCGGTGTATCGCCAAGGTCGTTTGCCGGGCACGGCATGCCGTGCCCCTACGAAAGCGCTCGCGCATGGCCGGTTGCCGAATGGCGAACGCTCGCCAAGTCCGCTTGCCGGGCACGCCTGATCTCCCAAGCTCAACTAACCGTCGACTTGGGAGCCCTTCCTACCGCGCCCCTACGACACCTTCTCGGGTGTGCGGCGTCGCGCAAACCGTGGTACAACTTTGGCGGCCAAAGCGGGCCCGGGTGGGGGACGTCCGGCTGGAAGCGCAGGCCATTCAAGATCAAGGAGCACGAAATTGAGAAAACTGGTGTGTTCGCGAATCGTTCAAATTTCGGCGCGGGTTGCGCTCGTCGCGTTTGCGGCTGCGATGGCGGCATCCGTGTGTGCGCCGTCGCTTCGGGCGGAGACTTCGCATTCATCGCAGGCGCCGGCGGGAAGCAACGCGGCGTGCGATCGCGCGTGCCTGGAAGCGATCACGTTGCGCTACCTGGAAGCGATGGTCGCGCACGATCCCTCTCACGCGCCGCTTTCGCCGACGGTGCGATTCACGCAGGACAACGTCCCGCTGCAAATCGGCGACGCGCTATGGGGAACCATGAGCGCGATCGGCAACTACCGGCATTTCTTCGCCGATCCCGAGCGCGGTGACGTCGGCTGCATTTGCGTGGTTTACGAAAACGACGTCGCGGCGATTCTGATCGTGCGGCTCAAGGTTGTGAATCACGTGATTACCGAGGCCGAGCAATTCGTGGCGCACGATCCGCACGGAGCGGCCGCGTACGAAAAGGCCGGGAAGCCGAAGGATCTGTGGCTGAAACCGATTCCTCCGGAGCTTCGGCAGACGCGCGAGGCGCTCGAGCAGGCAGCGTACATGTATTACGAGGCGATTTCGAAAAATGACGGGCGCGGCGTTTACGCGTTCACTGACGATTGCGAGCGCACGGAAGACGGCGTCTACACCACGAACCAGCCGCGTCCGCAGAATTACGGCCACTCGGACACGGACATCAGCGACTTCACGATGATGCCCTGCAAGAAACAATACGAGCTGGGCTTCCTCGGCTTCACCACGGGATGCCGCGACCGGCGCTACCTGGTAGTGGATGTCGAGCGCGGCGCGGTGCTGGCGTCGGCGTTCCTCGATTTCGATGGCACGGTGACGGAGATGCGCCTGACCGACGGGCGCGTGTGGAAAGTACCGCCGTATTTCATGACGCCGCGCACGAACATGTCGAACGAAGCGTATCGCGTGGAAAACGGAACGATTCGCCTGATCGAAATGACCATGTACGAAGTCCCATTCAACATTACGTCGCCTTACGTGAAGCCATAGGCGCGGGAGACCATCATGCGATTGAAAAAACAAATTGCAAGACTTGCTGAATTGCGAACCGTTCGCCAAGAAAGTTTGCCGGGCGTAGCAGTGCTACGCCCCTATGAAAACCGACACAGCGGCGGCGCTGCGCACCACGCGCGCGTCGTCTCGCTTCTGGCGCTGCTGGCACTGGCGGCGCTGGGCATCGCGTCGTCGCGGAGCTTTGCGGCGACGCCGGATGAATGCAAGTCATGCGTCATTGCGCCGCCGCCGGTAATGCCGGCCGGGTCGAGTCCTTGCGATCGCGAATGCCTCTACGGATTCGTGGAGCAGTTTTTCGGCGCGCTGGGAATGCACAATCCGTACGGCGTCGCGATGGCGCCGGAAATCAAGTACACGGAAAACGGGCAGCTGGTGAAGCCGGGCGAGGGAATGTGGAAGACGTTCTCGCGCCGCGGAACGTATCGCGTGTACCTGGCCGATCCGGCGAATGGCACGGTCGGATTCTACGGAAATTACAGCGAGTATAACGGCACGCTCTACGGCGTGATGGCGATGCGAATTAAAGTGCAGGACCGCCGCATCACCGAAGTGGAAGTGATCGTGTCGCGCGAGGAGCTGCGCCCCGCGGGCGGGCTCGCCGTGAACACCGCGGGCATTATGACGCCGAGGATGGTCGCCGAGCTGAATCCGAAGGCGTTCGTGTCGCCGGATGTGACGCTGCTCGAGCCGGTGGCGGCGAATTCGCGCACGCCGCGCGATCAATTGGTCGCCGCGACGCAGAGTTATTTTGACGGCGTGACGCAGGGCAAGGGATCCGCGGTGGCGTTCGCGGACATATGCTCGCGGCGGGAGAATGGCGTGGACGTCACGGGAAATCCCGCCGGACCTGTTGCCGATCCGGCGCAGCCTGCGTTTCGATTCTTCAGCGAGAGCTGCACGGGTGAAATTGACCGCGGATTTTTCACCGCGCTCATGAAGCCGCGCGACCGGCGCTTGCTGGTCGTGGACGAGGATCAGGGGCTGGTGCTCAACCTCGCCGTACTCGATAGCCGCGGCAACGTGAAGTCGGTTGCGGTGAGCGGAGTCGGCAACGTCGCGGTGCCGCGTTTGTTTCTGCGGCCCGTGAGTTACATCCAGCCGCAATTATTTAAAATCCAGAACGGCAAAATCCGCCAGATCGAGGGGATATCGTGGGCTGTTCCCTACGGCATGCGTTCGGTGTGGGATAAATAGCGCTCGGCGATCAATTCATTGGCGGCGACGGAGGCAGTGGCTGCGCGACACCGGACCCCTGATATTTGGGCGCCAGAGGCCGGTCGTTCACGGTGTAATCGGGCGGAATCTGGAACAGCACGGCATCAGGCTCAGTGCGCTCAATTTTCGTCAGCGCGGTTTCTACTTTCGGCCCATCCGGAGAGCCGCTGCTCACCTCGAGCAGAACCGCGCGAAGCTCCTCTGAGCACCACGTTTCCATGACGCGCTGCATTGTCGCCGGCGGCGAGGAGTTCTGAACCGGGCTCGTCGTGGTGGTGCGCCAGCCCAACGCGTCGAAGCCTTCGATGGCACGGTGACCGAGGTCCTCGGTCACCGTGTTCGAGGGACTCTTCGAATTCGACGGCACGCGGCAATATGGCACGGATGCTGCGGTGGACAGCGGCCCGAGACTCACGGGGCGGTGGCGGATCGTTGCTGCGCGGTTGGCGTTATCAAGCTGGATGATCACTTGTTGCGTCGGATCGCAGATTATGACGGCGTGTTCTTCGAGATCGGTTCCGGCGTCCGGCCCCGTGTCCATGTGCACTTCGCCGAACGGGCGATCGAAACGGACCCGGCCCTCGCTATCGCGCAATACAATTTCCGGTTTCATAAGCTGGCTCGCCGGGAAGCGCGGGTTGAGCGGAGGCGTGCGAGTGGTAGTGCGCACAGCCTGAAACGGATTTCCCGGCATCATGCCAACGTCTCGCGCCATGATCCCGACGGAATTGCATTGCGCCGATGCGACGCGTTCGGGTGCGAGAATCGCCAATACCAGAACGGTCAGGATCAGGATTCGGGTTGTACCGTGGGACATCGCCGCACCCCGCAGTCGTAGGTTGCCACATATGATGCGAGGGGTGGTGAAAACGTTGGCGCGACCCGGCGCCGCACTGGCCATGAAGGCGAATGGCCCGGTACCAGGGATTCGATGGTACGGAAGTACCGCCAAATCTGGCGACGCCGGTACTGCGCGAATGTGACTTTGCCTCTACTGTGCCAACGGCGCGAGCTTTGCTATTGTTTCCCTTCGGACACGCACGCATAGAAGACGAGGCCATTCAGAATGAGCGACACGTTTGAATTTTCGATCCCCGAACAAAATCAGGGCGGCAATTTCCCCTCGGACAGAATGCCCGCGGACATGACCGTAAATCTCGATGCGCGTGCGGACAGCGCACCGACCGCGCTGAATTCCGCGAGCGGCCCGGGCGCAGGTCCTTGCGACGCCTCCGCTTCGCGCGGTGAACGGCGCTGCCGGCGTCGCGCGCTGATTTCGGCTCCCGTGCGCGTGCGCAGCGTGGACGTCACCGAAGGTGGCCCGGACGAAATTTCGACGACGCTGGACGTTTCCCGCGGCGGCGTGCTTTTCGTCACCAAGGACGGCGGCTTCGAGGCGGGCATGGTTGTTGCGGTCACGTTTCCGTACAGCAAGTCGCCCGTCGCGGTGCAGGCGGAGCAGGCAGGGCGCGTGGCGCGCGTCTCGCAGATGCCAGATGGCCGATATTCCGTGGCCGTCGTGCTGCGGTCCGGCGCCGGCGAAGATCTGGTGGATAACGGTGGCTGGAGGCTCGACGCGAGGACGCAGGCAGCAGACCCAGCCTATCCGCAGCATCTCGGTGAGAAAAAGCTGCTCATCATCGTGGTTGATAAGGATCAGGCGCTGCGCGATTCGCTGAAATCGTATCTCGGCGGCGAAGGATACGATGTGGTCGCGCTAGCGAGCGCGGCCGAAGCGCATCACGCGCTGGAAATGTTCACGCCCGCCCTGCTGATAGCGGAAATCGAGGGCGAGGATTTGCCGGGCTACGAACTGTGCGCGTACGTGAAGGCCACGCCGCGGCTGCAGACTGTGCCGGTGATGTTGATGACCAGCTCCGCGTATCCGAGCGACTACTCGAACGCGCATTCGCTGGGCGCGGTCGTATGCATCGCGAAGCCGTATCGCCAGGAACGCCTCGGGCACGTGGTGCGATTGCTCGCGCCGACGCGTCAGGCCAAGGCGCAGTCCGGTCCTGCGCGCCCAGCCGACCCGACGCGCAACAGCCGCGACGGCAACACGCCGAAGCCCGGCTACTCGCCGAATATTCGCCGCCCGCGGTGGTAACATCTTGTCGTTCGCCGGAATTTTCTTCGTAGGGGCGCAGCACGCTGCGCCTGGCAAACTTTCTTTGCGATTATTTGCCTTCCGGCAACCCGCTGCGCGCGAGGGCGTCTGTACGGGCATGGCATGCCATGCCCGGCAAATGAACTTGGCGACGCTTCGCAATTCCCCGCACAAGCATCGCCCGCCGAGCGGTGCTCGTGGTTTACGGTTTCTGACGCCGCACCAGGCGTAGCAGTGCTACGCCCCTACGAGTTCGTTGTCCAGTGAGCCGCAAATTGCCAAGCATCTGCGCCGGGCGCAGCATGCTGCGCCCCTAGGAAGAAATACCAACGCCGCACCGCGCGAGCGCACTCTCGCTTTCGCCTGCCCGCGCGGCCAGTGTTAACCGTGTGGGCGCACCGCGCCGGATCTGCGCCGCGCGCGTCCTCGCGTCCCGGTAAAATAGGCACATGCAATGCCCGAAATGCAGCGCCGAAGCACGCGACATCGCGCGATTCTGCCCGCGGTGCCACGCCACGCTGCGCTACGAATGTCCTTCGTGCAAACATGAGCAGCGGCATGGCGGCCAGTGCGAGAAATGCGGCGTTGATTTCCTGAAATATATCAACGCGGTCGTCTCGGCCAGGAAAAACGAAGCGGACGCGGCTCACGACCGGCTCGAGCAGCGCTCCACGCTGATGAAGAATGTTCTCCTCACGCCGTTCACGCTGGGCATTCCGCTGATCCGCGACTATCTGCTCGGCTCGCGAAAAGGTCGCCGAACTTAATCACCTCGTATTGAAATATCGCGACGGCGGATACAGGCCCGTGCGCGAGAATTCCGCTCCGATCGCGCGCTTCACCTCGCGATACCAGTAGTCGAATGTGCCCTCGGCCACGCCTACCAGGCGAATCGCGCGGCGGTATTCCGCGCCGCGCACGAAGTACACGTTGAAAAGCTTCAACCTTCCCTTCCATTCCGCGCGACGCAACGCGTGGCGACCGATGCGCTCGAAATCCGCGACGTAATCGCATGCGCGGGCGCGGTCCGGCCGCCACAGATATCCCGCCGACGGCTTCTCGAAATCGAGCGAACGCACCGAGCCGGCCGAATCTGTGAGCCATTCGCGCAGCCCCCGATAGCGGCCGTGGCATTCGTCGAATACTTCCGTGGCTTTCATATGTGCTCCGCGCTCGGCCGCAAGTGAGTGGTTTCGTAGGGGCACGGCATGCCGTGCCCGGCAAACGACCTTGGCAATGATTCGCCATCCGCCAACGCGATCTGCGCGCGCCCTCGTTGCACCAACCAACGACGAGTTGTCGAGCAACGCGACGCGAATGGCAACGCTCATGTGGAGTGCGGCGGCTTGCCGCCGCTGTCTGCCGTCCCGGCTTGCCCGGACGTGCTGCACGGATTCGCGAGCTCATCGCCTTGCGAGTAGAACTGGCGAAATTCGGCGCTGCGCCAAGCATCCGAGAGATCCCCCGACTTCCGCTGGTCGCTCGGAATGACGATCCTGGCCGGATCGTCAATTGTCCTTCGGCAGCTTCGGCGCATCGGTGAGCAGCGCGCCGACTTCCCACACGTCGTCCGAGCGCGCGAGCTCCTCCTCGACAGCCGCGAGACACGCGTGAAAGCATTCGCGCCAACCGATGAGATATCCGCGCGCGTATTCGTCCGCCATGCGGTCGCGATCGCGATGCGTGCGCTGCATCTCGAAGACCTGCACGCATTCGATTTCCGGCGCTCGCACCGCGATGCGCAGGCGGTAAACGACTTCGCGCACCGCGCGCAGCACCCAATGCAGGGGCGTCGGAAAATACACCCCGATCCGCCGGCGTGGCTCGTACCACGCCATGCGCCAGCCGCGCGGAATGATTCCTCCGTGCCCCACTTCCCTACGCAGTCGGAATTTCGCGCGCGCGCTCATGAACGTCGCACCTCCGGGCCGCTGCCGACAGCGAGTTCGCGCCGCACAGCCTCGTCGCGTTCTGCGCGAATCAATTGCTGCCGCAGACGCGCCTCAAGAATGAATTTGGTTTGTTGCTGCAAATGCGGCCCAGCCGTGAAATCCAACTCGGCATTGGAATGTCGAGTGTGTCTTTGACCTAAACCGGAAGGGTTTGTGTCCGGAATTTGATTTTCCGGTTTTGCGTTTTCTGCGTTTTGATTTCCTCCGTGGAAATTCATGTGCGAATCCGCCGGTATTGTTCTTTCTTGTGATCCAGCTACAGATGAACTACCTATCCCGCCCGCAGCGCGCTGATTCCAATTGGGATTGGCTGCACTTGGTACGCGGCTTTGCGTGACACCGTCCGCAACTTTGCGTACCCCATACGCAGAATTGCGGCTACCCTGTGGAAATTTCTTCGCCTTGGTGATACGCACGATTACACCGGTGGGAGCGGCTCCCGTTTCGATATACCCGTGCCGCCGCAGCGTGTGCATCCATCGCTCGAGTGTTCGGCAATTAAATCCTGTCTCTTCTTCGATTTCGCGATAGCTGATCGGAGAGCCGCCGAGGACCCAGCCGAGACCGCCCTGCTGATGCGTCTGCCGCAGCACCAGCCAGCCATAGAGCCACACGGCCGCGCCCATTCGGCGATGGTGCCGCGCCTCGAACAGCACGCCGCGAAGTCCCGCGTTATAGTCCTTGCCTCTCACTATTTGGCCACTGACCGCCGATCGAGCGCTGCAAATCTCGTTGACCGCGCATCCTTGCGCTTCAGCATTCGCCGCAGTAAGGAACGCGAATTTCTACATATCCGCGCGGCGCCAGGTCCCGAATTTCCAGCCGCTGCACACGCTCCACGACGGGACCCTTGCGGCAGAAACCGCAGACCGGGTGTCCGTGGTCGTCGCAGCCCGGGCGGTGAATGCGCATCGCATTGCGCAACTTGCGTTCGTAATGCCACCGCTCGCGATTCGCGCGTTCGTACGCTTGATGGCTCGGGTCCGCGCGCCAACTGCGCATGTAGAGTCGGTTGTATCTCCGACGCTTTGCGAGCAACGCGCTCTGCGCACGCTCCGCTCGTTGGTAATTCCCCGGGGAGATGGCCGAGAAAATGTTCCGGTGCATCGTTCCCTCCCACCGCCGCGGAGACGTTCCCCTCCCGCGGAAACTCGAAAGCTGTTCGGCCGCCTGCTCACAATTCCGGTACTGCTACGCGGGTACCATTGCGCTACGTAAATTCCGTGCTACTATCCGCCCGCATTTTCGTTCCTCCTGCTCTTGGGGGTCAAAAGCACTGGAGACAAATTCATGAGCGCCATCCGTCCGCCGCTCGATTACTTGACAAAGTGTTCGCAGATGTCGCTGGAATCCGTTGAGCTGTCGCGCTTAAACCTGGCGTCGAATTTGCGCAAGGAGTTTCAGGAAATTCTCGACGAGTGGATCGAGTCCGAGGTTGATGCGCGGCTCGCTCGCTCAATCCTCGAGTGGAGGCGAGGGCAGGACACAGCACCGATTGCACCTGCGCTCGAAACAGTTCCCAGATCGCCTCAATTCGAGCAGCTCGCCATCGCGTTTCTTCCGGAATGCAGCGCCCCGCCGGAGAACATCGCAGCCATGGGCCACCGCAAACGCGGCGATGGTCGCGCTGCATATTTCGAGAACGCTTCGCCCGCACGTCACGGTGATGACAACGTACCGACGGTCGGCAAGCAATCGCACTCGATCGAGCTGCTCTCTCTCCGCTCGACGTCGCTAGCGCGAGCAGCAGCGGCGAACCTAGACGCCGGGGAAAATCTTGTCGAGCTGCCGTCCGGCAAAGTACGCGTGAATCCGAAATACAGCGCCGTGCCGGAGTGTTCGAAGGCTCTTCCGCGAGCGTGGCAGCCCTCACCCGTCCAAATGATTCTCGGACCAACCCGCGGACTTGCGCCGATGCGGAGCTCGCGAGCTCGCCTGGTGCGATATGCCTTTCACGCGCAGGACGGGAATGCTGCGGGAAACTCTTGCGTGCGACGCGCGGGATGAATGTCGGCCGCGCCTCTGACGGCGAAACATTTGCGTTCGCGGGAATGCACAAGCTCGCAATCCTAGGCGCGCTTGCCCTCCCACCGCGTGCACTTGAGTTCGCCCGTGCTCGATAGTCGGTAGCGCCTGGATCCCGCTGCTTTTGCATTCGCAGCGAACGCAGAAATTCGCGCGTCACATTCCGCGTGAGAGACCGGGGATTCGCGCCGCCGCGCAAGTTCGCGATCTGAGAAAGACTTTCACCCGCCGCCAGCACGCCTGAATTCTGCTTTCGCAGATGGTTACCAATTCCCAAGCCCGGCGCTGTCGAACTTCGCGGTTCGCGAAACATCTCGCATGTCAATATTGTCGAGAGCGACCGACTCTCTACCCAACGGCGCGGCTTCGAAGCCTCCGGCACAACTGCCTTCTCTGCTCGCGCGGCGAGGTCCGCAACTGCTCGATAAGCAGCGGAAATCGAAACCCCCTCCACCGTGATTCGCAGTGCGGCCGGCAGTTCGCAGATGAACCTCCGCGCGAGCAAGCCCAGGATTGCGACCGCTTCAAGGCTCCTAGTCGCCTGAGTGTTTGCACTCGCCGTCAGCGCACTGAAGTTCCGCCTTCGATGATGATCAACGGTTCCTAGGGGCTGCCCCGCCGACCGTCGTAGTTCGTTCAGGAGCTCTCCCGCCGATTGGTTCGGCAGCAACCGACATCGCACGCCGTTGCCCAAACTCTTAATTTCCGAATCGTTTTCATTCGCTCTCCGCCAGCGCAATTTCTGGTTTCCTCGATAAGCAGCGGTTCCTAAAGCCCGACCCCTCGACATTCGTAGCGAAAACAGGAGTTCGCGCGCTAATACTGAAGCGAGCAACCGACAGCCTCTACCGGCGCGCAACTTCGCATTCCCCACAACGTGGGCCGCCTCAATTCGAAGAGCAGCAACCGCTCTCACCTTGTTCCGCGCGAAATTTCGCAAATCCGAGTTCATTCGCTCACCGATTGCCCTCGAACTAGCCTGCTGCCTCGCAACGAACAGCGCGTCGCCGTCGCAACTAAATTCCGGCGGCCTAATCGGTCGCCTCACCCCGCGCACATCAACATAAGCTATTGATTCGCAGAAATGGTATTGCCCGATGCCAGCAGCGTGAGGAAACGAGCGATGGGGCATACGCAGTCGCATCGGGAAGGTTTGGCGGTCGCGGCCACAGCAGTCGCGGACATTGAAAGACGCGACAGTTATGACTCTCGTCGTACTAGCGGCGAGCAGACAAAGGCCGATGGCGCACGAGGATTGTTTGTTCTCGCGTCAACAGTTCGGACTACTCGATGGGACGGCGTCGCTTATCGCGCTGGTGAATGTTACTTGCACTATAGCCGGGTGGAACCCGAGCTGTTCCCGCAGCGATCGCAGACTCGTCGGAATTAGGCTCGGGGTTCCTCCGAGACAACTGTGGCATCGGGGCGTAACGAGGGGGCGGGAGCAGGGAAATTCTTGTGTGCACTCGTTGCGTGGTTCTTGTCGCGTGAGGATATCGGGCGCCGATTACACAGGGGAGCGCACGTGTCAGGTCAGCGCGCAGGAGCGACTCCCCGCGGGAGTTGTGCTGGCCGCGCGGCCTGTCGTGGGAACTGCCTCTGGCGAGCGCGGGCGATCCATTCGCGGGGGCAACGAACCCTAGACCGTTACGGATACAACGTCTGTCCTCGTCTAGTGACATACTCATCGCGGCAAGCGCACCGCCTGGACTGGGACTGCAGGAGCGAAACGATGCGACGACGGAGTCTATTGGCTTGCGGTGCTGCTCGTAATTTCACACCAGGCGGTGCGAAGCCGAGCGCGGCAATTAATTCGTTCGCAAAAAATGCGCGCGACAATTCGGACGATCAGGAAGCGGGAGTCCGGGGGGGCCAGGGTTCGAGGAGCTGCTCTTTGCGATAAATCATTGCGTTGATGTCGTAGGGGGCGAGATCTATGCTGTGCCCATGCGTGATGGCGTCGGTGGGGCAGGCTTCGACGCAATAGCCGCAAAAGATGCAGCGCGAGTAATCAATATTGTAAACGCTGGCGTAGCGCTCGCCGGCGGAAATACGCTGCGTGTCGGTGTTTTCGGCGGCTTCGATGTAAATACAGTTCGCGGGGCACGCGGCTGCGCACAAAAAGCAACCCACGCATTTCTCGAAGCCGTTTTCATCGCGCTGAAGCACGTGGATTCCGCGATAACGGGGCTGGACGCTGGCCGGAACGTCCGGATAGCTCTCTGTCGTAGTCTTTTTGAACATGGTGCGAAACGTGACGCTGAAGCCCTTCGCGAGCGTCACGAAAACTTCGCCAACTTCTCTTACGATCGAGGCCATGTGCTACTCACTTTAGCAAATTTTTCCGCCCGGCGCTTCTGACATTTCCGTGGGTGCGGAAGTGGGGCGCAGCAAGTAGCGCCCCTACGACGCGCCGACACTCCCGCCGTGAATTATTCACCGGGCGGAGCTACCGGGGCGGTTTCCGGGAGCTTCCCCTTGCCCGTCATCGCGGAAATGATCTGGCGACCGTGAAAGCGGCCGTTCTCGATGAAGATGTCGGATGTTTTCAGGCCGCCGACGACGACGCCGGCGACATAAATTCCCGGGACGTTTGTCTCGAGACTATCGGGATTGGCTTCCGGGCGACGGGTTTCGGGATTGAGTCGAATTCCCTGCTGCTCGAGAAAATCGAAATCCGGGTGGTAGCCAGTCATTGCGAAGACCTGGGTGGCGAGGATGCTTTTCTCAGGGCCGGAGTTCTTCACCCAGACCTTGCCCGGCTCGATTCTCGTAACGGCCGTCGAGAACAGCGCATGGACCTCGCCAGCGCGAATACGGTTTTCGATATCCGGCTTAACCCAATATTTGAGGGTCTTACCCATCTCGGGCTGGCGATGAACGAGCGTGACGCGCGCTCCGCCACGAAAGAGATCGAGCGCCGCTTCCGCGGCCGAATTTTTCCCTCCGATTACCACGACGTCCTGGTTCCAGTAGGGGTGGGCGTCCGTGAAATAGTGCGAGACATGCGGCAGATCTTCGCCTGGAATCCCCAGGCGGTTCGGGCGATCGTAGTAGCCGGTGGCGATGATGATTTTTCTGCCGTGATACTGGTGACGTGCGCCGGACTCGGCGAGCGTATCCACGACAAATGCATCGTCTTTGCCGTGGATTTTTTCGACGCGTTCGTAGAGGCGGGTTTCGACACCGTAATGCTCGACAGCGCGGCGGTAATATTTCAGGGCTTCGACGCGGGTCGGTTTTCCTCCGGTAGTAGTCATCGGGAGGTCTCCGATTTCCATGCGTTCCGGCGTGGTGAAAAAGAGCATGTTGACCGGGTAGTGGTAGAGCGAGTTGCAGAGGGCGCCCTTGTCTATGACCAGCGGGCGCATGCCAGCACGCTTGGCTTTGATGGCGCAGGCTAGGCCTGTGGGCCCGGCACCAACGCAAATCACGTCGTAGACGCCGCTATCGGCCACTTGGGAGGCCTTAAATTCGCTCATTGGCACCCCCTCGTTTTGTGTGTCGAGTAGATGGTGCGCCGATCGTGTGTTTTCAATGAGCTAGGAGCAAATCTACTCGGCACGCTGTGTCGAGTAGATAAGGCGCAAATCGGACGATATCCACGAGGTTGGCGCGAGGAGCAAGCGGCCGAAGGGCCGGGCACACCGCCGCGCAATTCGCGGCTGGCGGTCCGGGCCGCGCATTCGATCGAATTCCGGTTCGCGATCTTCACGTGACCATCTTAGTACACGGGAGCGGGAGTGCAAGCGTGGATCCCTGTGGACTTTTCGGAAGCCCGAAAAGGCGCCCGCGCTCCCGCTCGAAAACCGTCTCGGACGCGAATCAGCCGATAAGGCATCCTTCGGACCAGTTACCCTTTAGGACAGGTTCCCTTCTGGAATCACCCTGCGTGCGATGGTACCGACAGGGCGCTTCCCGTTTGATAGGTTGGCGCAAGGGCAGTAAGCGGGGTCAACGGAGGGATCGCGATGGTTAAATCATCTGTGGGAGCGGCGATGGTTCTGGTTTTGTGCGCTGCGGCGGCTCTGAGTCGTCTGGCTGCGGAACCAGCGTCCCAGCCGCTCCGGCAATCGGAACTCCTTGCGCTTGTGGCCGGCGGAGTCCTGCCCGAAAACCTCGTACGAGAAATCGCCACCGATGGATTGGCATTTCATCCGGACGACTCGTACCGGTCGCAATTGAAGAACGCCGGAGCCGACGACTCCATCTTGAAAGCGCTCGACAGCGCGAAAATTGTTGCCGCAGGCGCCACCGATGGAAAGGCCGACCCGGCAATGCTGGAGCACATCAGTAACGCTGGGGCATGGATGAAGAGCGAGCGCCACACCGAAGCCGCGCAGGAACTGAACGCTCTCCTCACTGCCAGCTTTGACAAACCAGAGGCAGGTTTCGTGATGGGCGAGCTACTCCGCAGGCAGGAGCGATGGGACGAAGCCGGACCCGTGTACGAAAAGGTGCTGGAACAGGCTCCGGATTTCCGTGAGGGACACACGAAGCTGAGTTACATCCTCTATCGGGAGGGCGACTACGATGGCGCGCTGCGGGAGAGCAAGAAAGCGCTCGCCGCAACTCCCGACAACGCCGAAGCGCACAAGAACAGTGGCCTGGCGCTTGAATACCTGAACAAACGCGACGCGGCGGCTGCCGAGTACAGAGAGGCACTGCGACTGAAGCCGGACTACGCTTCGGCGCGGTATGACCTGGGAAATCTGCTGCGCGAAGACGGCAAATTCGACGACGCAATCACCGAGTACAAGAAGGCGATACAGCTCGATCCGAACACTCCGGGCCCGCACAACAATCTCGCTGTCGCCCTCGATCAAAAGGGCGACCTTGATGGCGCGATCCGCGAATATCGGGAGGAAAAGCGCATTGATCCAAAATCCTTCGACGTGCGCGCGGCCCTTGCGGCGGATCTTATAAGGCGCGGCATGGATGCCGAGGCGGTAACGGAATACCGCGAACTGGAGGCCATGTATCCGAACATGGAGGTTTGCCATGATTGCCTCGGCAATGCGCTTTTCCGGACATGGGATTTCGATGGCGCAGAAAAAGAGTTCCGGAAGGCAATGCAAATGGATCCGACGGACTTCAGACCGCACGTAGGACTCGGAAACATTCGCGAGACCCAGAACAAGTACGACGAAGCTCTGGAAGAATACCGCCGCGCCGAAGCGATAGACGACACCGCTCCGGACGCGCACGTTGGCGCTGGCAGGACACTGCTCGCAAAAAAAGACTACGCGCACGCCATCGCAGAGTTCAAACAGGCTGAGGAGTTGAGGCCCGGATGGGAGAACGTTTATGACCTGTGCGGGCAAGCCCTCGAGGCTTCGGGAGACATTAACGGCGCCATTGCCGAGTACCGGCAATCCCTAGCACTGAACGCCAAGCAGCTTCAGGTGATGATCGAACTCGCCCTGGCGCTGGAGAAAAACGGAGATTGGGTCGGAGCGATCACGGAATATCGCGCGGCGGCTGGCGTTGACGCCAGCATGGATTTGCGAACCAAAGTCGTACGAACCACCGACCGCGATCCTCAAAAAGAGTACGCCGCGGCTCAGGAGCGCCTTTCCGCGCACCTCGCGTCGTTGAAGGCGGCCGGCAAGACCGCCGAGGCAACGACCTTGCAGGCGCGTGTTCAGAACATCAATGCGTCTTCTGGTCTTTCGGATAAGCTCGACGCCGCGATGCAAGCGGGAGCGAAGGCAAACTCGGAACGGCGCTGGGACGAAGCGCTCAAGTTCTACCAGGAAGCCGTGGATCTCGCCGAAAAGCTACAGCCGCACGACTCGCGCCTGATCACGGCTCTGGATCATGTTGGAAACGAGAACCTGAAGCAGAATCCGACCGCCGCACAGGCCGCCTTCGAACAGGAATTGAAGGTTGCCGAAGAGGTGTATGGCCCGCAAACTCCCGGAACGACACCGGCGCTGCAGTCGCTGGGCAACAACGCGATGGTGGAGCAAGACTACGAGGGCGCGGCGAAGTATTACTTTCGAGCCGTGGACATAAACGAGAAGGCCTATGGTGAGGGCAGCGACGCAGTCGCAGAAAGCTTAAGGGTCGCCGCGACGGCATATCTGATGGAAAAAGACTACGCTAAGGCCGAACCGTATTTCCTGCGAGCGCTTCGAACCGAGGAGGCGTTGCACGGAAATGACAGCATGAACCTCGTGCCTCTGGTAGGCGAACTGAGTTATCTCTACGACGGATGGGGCAAACCCGAAAAAGCCGAGCCTTATTATCATCAGGCGGTCACGATCATCGAGAAACAATATGGCGACAACAGCCCGGTGCTTGAATCACTTCTGACCAAAGACGCCGCGGAGCTTCGCAGCCTTGGAAAATCAGACGAAGCCGATGCGTTGGACAAGCGGCTGGCGACGATCCGTGCGGCTACGATGAAGACGAACTAACGCCTCGGATATCTTGCGGCGTGCTCTTATCCGCTGCGGTTAGCGGCGCGGGCTTTCTGCGGTGAAATGTTTCTTCCAGGGAAATCCTAGGACGTCCTTGCTGACGTCGTACTCCGTCGAGAGGTAGATGGACCCGGTTATGCCCTCGCCAGTGCGCTCCACGTTAATCTGCTCCGGATCGAGCTGAACCCCGTCCTGTGCAGCCTTCGCAATCACAAGCTCGCGAAATTCGGAGTCTGATCGCGGATTAACCAAGCCGATTCGCATGCCGGTGAGCGACGAAAGGTCCTTCAGGTCGCTCGTCAGCTCGATATTCGACAGATAAACGGAGCCGACCTGCCATACGGCGATCGCCGCCAGCACCAGCAGAATAATTCCGACTACGATTACTAGGTCTTTCACAGAGCTCCCATCGCGCGCATGCAGACGCGCGCCCTACTTTCAAGAATAGTTGAACACTTAAGTAAACGGTGCTGTACGTGCCGAATCATTAAAGGCGGAGAGTGGGACCAGATCATCAGCCGATCGGAGTCGCGCCAAGCGGCCCCGCGTGGCATGATGGGCGGCGATTTGTTGTCAGCGACAGGAGTGAGCAATGAGCACATTTGTTCTGGTTCATGGCGCATGGCACGGCAGCTGGTGCTGGAAACGAGTTCGCAAGGCGCTTCAGGCGCAGGGGCACGAAGTGTTCACACCGACGCTGACGGGCGTGGGTGAGCGCTCGCATCTGCTGTCGCCGCAGATCAACCTGGAAACACATATTCTCGACGTGGTGAATCTGATTCGATGGGAAGAGCTTTCGAATGTCGTTCTGTGCGGCCACTCGTACGGAGGCATTGTGGTGAGGGCAGCGGCGGATCGAGTGCCCGAGCGAATCGGCGCGCTGGTCTATCTGGATGCGTTTGTACCGGAAGACGGGCAGAGCCTGCACGACACGCTCCCTCCTGAACAGCGGCACGCGCAACGCGAGGCTGCGAAGCTTCACGGCGAAGGGTGGAAGGTGCCACCCATTCCGGCCGCCGTGTTTCATGTCAACGCCACGGACGCGGTGTGGATGGACCGGCAGTGCACCATGCAACCGCTGGCGACGTTTGAGCAGCCGTTGCGATTGAGCGGCGGAATTGACGCGGTGAAGAATGTGACTTACATCGTGGCGCCACGATTCGAGGGATCGCCGTTCGGGCAATTCTACGAGCAAGCGAAGGTCAAGGGATGGAAGACACGCAGTATGGCGTGTGGGCATGACGTCATGCTGGACATGCCTGCGGAATTGACGGCGGCGTTGGTGGACGCAGCAACGTAACGAACAAGAAGTAACGCGGCGGACATAGATGCCAGCTGAATCGCCAATTGGAGCCAAGAATCATTGCCGGGCGTAGCAGTGCTACGCCCCTACGAAGAAAAGGCAACAACGGAACAACCGCGTCAGGCTACGGGCAAGAGAGCGTTCACCAATTCGGCGGCGAAGGCGTCCAGCTCGGCGGTGCGGTCGGGCGTGACTTCGACCTTGTCCTTCTTGCGGACGAACCAGTTGCCGTCGGATTGAATGGTGCGGGCGCTGAGGCCACCGCCGACGAGGTAGGACGGTTCGCCGTACAGCGTGAAGGCGCTCGGTCCGGACGGCGTGAGCAAGGCGCCGCAGTTCCCTCTTCGTACACCGACGTAGCTCTCGTACATCGGAAACGCCACGATTTCGAAGCCGCTATTCTGGAGCCGGTTGAGGATGCCTAGTTGTTGCGACGTCAGTTCCATGGCGGGGATAGGATAGCAGGCCCTCGCTGCGTTGGAAGCCAAGAGTTCACAGGGTAGAAATAGTCCACCGCGCGGATAACGAGAACGGAGATAATTCGCGAAGGCAAACAAGTTATCCGCTCCGGAGGGACGATGAAACTAGCTCTGGCGTGCGCGACACTAGCGGTGATACTAGCCACGATCGGCGCAATCGAGACGCGCTCCGCCGCAACCGACGACGACTCCGCGAAGCCAGAGTACTCAGGCGACAAACTGGTGCGTCCTGAAGGCTACCGAGAATGGATTTACCTGTCGTCGGGGCTGGGAATGAATTACAGCCCGAGCGCGATGGGTCCGGAGCTTTTTACCAACGTATTCGTGGCGCCATGGGCCTACCGGGAATTCGTCGCGACCGGGAAATGGCCGGAGAAGTCCATTTTCGTGGTGGAGGATCGGTCAGCGCAGACCAAGGGTTCCATCAACAAGACGGGACATTTTCAGACGGATCGCGTGGGCATGGCCGTTGAGGTGAAGGACTCCGCACGATTCCCCGACAAGTGGGCATACTTCGGTTTTGGCAACGACGACAAAACATCCGCGGCGGCTCCCAAGGCGGCGTGCTGGCAGTGCCACGAGGACAACGCCGCGGTCGAACATAGCTTCGCGCAGTTCTATCCCACGCTGAAACCGATCGCACAGAAGTTCGGGACTTACCTGGAACACGGCGAAGCCTCAGCGGTCCACTAGAATTTCAACTCGAAGCGGTTGCACCCTTTCCGGCATACAGTGCGTCACATTTGGCGAAATCGGGCGGCGCTTGCCCTGAGCAGGGGACGCCACGTTCAATCGTCCCTCCGGGACCCCGGGATAATTGTCTGACAATCCCGGCACTGCGCTTCGCTTCGTGCCGGGCTAACCACAATCGCGCCTCCGGCGCTTTGAAGGAGAACCACAAATGCGCAGACGCGATTTCCTGGGAATGCCGGTTGCGCTGGGAGGATTGGCGGCGATGACTGGCGCAGGCGTGACGAATGCGACGGCGGTGGCCGGCCGGGCTGACGCGGCCGGCGCTAATCCGCTGGGAGTGAAGGCGCTGGTTTTCGATACGTTCGGCACCGTGGTGGATTGGCGCGGCTCGATTATTCGCGAGGCGACGCAATGGGGAGCGGCGAAGAATCTGCAAATTGACTGGGGCAAGTTCGCCGACCAATGGCGCGCGGGGTACGGGCCGTCCATGGATAAGGTGCGCAAGGGTGAGTTGCCTTGGATGAAACTTGACGACTTGCATCGAATGATCCTGGACGATTTGCTGAAGCAGTACAACATCACAGGAGTGACCGAGGAGGAGAAAGAACATTGGAATACGGTGTGGCATCGGCTGAGCGGATGGCCGGATGCGGTCGAGGGGCTGACGCTGCTGAAAAAGAATTTCGTGATCGCGACGCTATCGAATGGAAACGTGTCGCTGCTCGTCGACATGGCGAAATTCGCGGGGCTGCCGTGGGACACCGTGTTCGGCTCGGATTTGTTCCACCATTTCAAGCCGGACCCGGAAGTTTACTTGGGCGCGGTAGATTTGCTCAGTTGCAAACCGGGCGAAGTGATGATGGTGGCGGCGCACCCGCTGGATTTGAACGCGGCGAAGGCTTTGGGACTGAAGACCGGTTATGTGCCGCGGCCGCTGGAGAACGGACCGGACAGGAAGCCTACGCCGCCTTCGGCTGACACGCTCGCGGGCTTCGACGTGGTGGCCGGTGACTTCATTGAGATGTCGGCGAAGCTTTCGTAGTCTCGATACACAGACGGAGAAGACAAAGCCGGAGCCGTCGAGCCGCCGGCAGCAAGGCCTGCCGGGTCAATCGCTTAGCGTATGCGTATTTTCCACAATAGACAGCCGAACAAAAGTGAATTAGCGTGAGTCGGGGCTGTTTTTCGCCCCCGATGATAGGGCTCCCAGTGTTGACGGCGAGTCGAGTCTGGGAGATCGGTCGGACGCGCATGCGTCCCGGCTGCTCCTGGCGAGCGCCGTATTGCTCTTTGACAACTGAATAAGCAGTTCCCGTGAAAGCGCGGTCCTTCGGGCCCACGAAACCCGCCCTCAGTAATCACGGTTTCAGACATGGGACTTTGCGCGGCGCCATCGCTCGCAAATTACAAAAGAAGTGACACACCATGCAAAGTAATTTCGGCCGTAAATCACTAAAAACAAAGGAAAGGGATCCTCACAAAGTGACACACAATTTCGAGGGCCCTCGACGCCAGAATTAGCGAGGCTGCTAGGCGGCGGAAGATGAGAGCGAGCCGGTCTCGATGCGGCGCAGAACCGTGCGCAGCGCGGCGGCGAGCTCTTCGTCGCTGACGTGGCTCTTGCGGAACTGGAGCCGGACGCGGAACGAGCCGTCCTCGGACTGGAAATCGAAGTTGAAGGGCTGGGGCCGGGGCGCAGATTCGGTTTCGTCCTTGCGCGCCCGGCGGGCCTCATCGCGCGTCAAGCCGCCCTGCACGATGCGCTGAACCATCTCACGCATCTTTTTCTCGCTGGGCTGGCGCGACACCTGAAGCAACAACGATTTCGACGCAATTCCCTTCTCCACGCAGGCGCTACGGACATCGTCCGGAATCACGCGAAGCGACATGGTCTCGGTGACGGACGAGCGAGCGCGGCCAATTTTCTTCGCGATGTCGTCGTGCGTGTAATCGAATTGGTCGGCGAGGCGCTGGAGGCCGTCGGCTTCTTCAAACGGAGTGAGGTCCTTGCGCTGAAGATTTTCGATCAGCGCCAGCTCGAGCGTCTCCGCATCGTCCGCGATTTTCTCGATGCACGGCAGCTCATGCAGGCCGGCGGCTTGCGATGCGTGGAAGCGGCGCTCGCCGGAGATGATGTAGTACATGTCCTCGCGCGGCATGTAGCGAACCAGCAGCGGCTCAAGGACGCCCTTTTCGCGGATTGAATCGGACAATTCGCGGACATCGCCGATGTTCTTGCGCGGCTGATCTGGATTGGGGCGAATCTTATCAATCGGGATCATGCGCCCGATGGACGCACCACTAAAACTGGTCAGCGTTTCGACGTAATGCGCGTCATGCCGCATCTTGAGAGTGACGGGCAACCCGATCCTCTTCGACACGTTGTAATACCTCCTGTGCGAGCTTTTTGTACTCTTCGGCGCCGGAAGATTTTGGCGCGTAAGTGAAAATAGTTTCCTTGTACGCCGGACTTTCCTCCAGGCGGACGTTCTTGCTGATGCGCGTTTTGAACAGCGCGTTTCCAAAGGTGGCGCGAATTTGTTCGTGCGTATCGCGCGAAATGTTCGTCCGCTTGTCGAAAAGAGTGATCACCACACCGAGAACTTTCAGCGCGGGGTTGGGCCGGGCGCGAATTCGTCCGTAGGTTTCAAGCAAGTCGTCGGTGCCCTCAATCGCAAAGTACGCCGCCTGAATGGGCACAAGCAAATGCGTGGAAGCCACGAGCGCATTCACAGTGAGTATGCCTAACGCCGGTGGAGTGTCGAGCACGATATAGTCGTAGTTTTTCAGAATGGGAGCTAGCGCATCTTTCAATTTGAACGGCGCGTCGAACGCGCCGGCGAGCTGCTGCTCGAGCCTTGCCAGCGCAAGACGGGCGGGCGCGACGTGGAGATTCGGGTCCTTCGTCGGGCGAATAATCTTCGCCATCTCGGTGGGGTGCTCGGCGAAAATGTCGTACATCGTGCTCTGGATTTCGTCCGCGGAGAAAAATGCGATCGTGGCGTTGGACTGCGGGTCGAGGTCAACCAGGAGGGTTCGTTTCTTCTTTACGGCGAGAGCGGCGGCTAAGTTGATGGATGTAGTGGTCTTTCCGACGCCGCCCTTTTGATTGGCAATAGACAGGACGCAGGTCAAACCGTTAGTCCTCACTCCCCGGATGGCAACCCCAGGCCCATATATGGAGCCCGGTGGCCCCTTCGCCACTACGACTAGCGCCCACTCTACCTATTCTGGCGTGACCAACGCAAGGGAAATTTGAAATTGCGGTTGAACGCACCGAAGATTCCGGTGAGCTTTGAGGCGAGAGGTGGAATTGGTACACTCCAGCGCGAGAAAACGGAACGGAAAGGTCACATGGCAAACGGCGAAGAGCAAATTCCAGAGCCGCAAGTTGCTGTCCCGACTGGGCGCGTAACGCCGGTTGCCGGGGTCTGGCACACACTCCTATTTGTGGCGATTTTGTTAGGGTTCGCCATGCTGCAAGGCCAGCCGCAGCTTGCAAGAGGAGCTCACCTCCCGGGGCGGATGGTTCTCTACATTTCGACGATCATCTACGAGTTTCTCTTGCTCGGATACGTCTGGCTGTTTGGACTGAGGCGATACAAAGTGACGATCGGCGAAATCATTGGCGGAAAATGGCGGCGCTGGCGGGACTTCTGGCGAGACGTGGGAATCGCCCTGCTCTTTTGGATTGTCGTCGTCGGGATGCTGCTCGTCTTGTCCCGTGAGCTGAACTTCAGCGGCATGGAGGCGGCGAAGTTTCTGCTGCCGGAGACGCCAAAGGAAGCGGTCGTGTTCGTCATTCTGTCGTGCACTGCGGGATTCTGCGAAGAGGTGATTTTTCGCGGCTACCTGCAGCGGCAGTTCACGGCGTGGACCGGAAACGTGGTCGCTGGAATCGTGTTGCAGTCGGCAGTTTTTGGTGGCGCGCACCTTTACCAGGGGCTCAAAGGCGTTGTGGTGATAACCGTGTACGGCGCGATGTTTGGAGTTCTGGCCTCAATGGTAAAAAGCCTGCGACCCGGAATCATGCAACACTGTGCGCAGGACTCGATGTCGGGAATTGCAGGTGTCTTCCTGAAGAAATATCACTATCTGCAGATCATCAAGTTTTGACGAACGCTGACGCCAGCTTCGCTAATGCGGGGCCGGGGCGCTGTCCTTGAATCCGATCGTGATGAAGTGACCGCCGCGATCCGGCAACGTAGTGAAGACTGGGTTCGAGCCGGCGGGCACCCAGAGCAAGCCGCCTCGAAGTGCGTGCGCCGAATCAATTCCCGGCGGCCCCGCGACCGTGACGTCCGTCAGTCCAACCAAGAGCACATCCTCGTGGTCGCTCTTCAACGTGAGGCGGGCGCCGGGGACGATTTCCCAGGAATCGACCAGAATTTCGTCGGACTCAAGCAGAGGGGTGTGCTTCGACCCCTTTATCGCGAACAAACTGCTGTCTTGACAGATGTCCACCGGCTGGTCGCGCAGCACCGCGGAGCAGCGATTGCGGACGGTTCCCTGGGGGCGAACCAATTCGACGGCAATATTACGCAACGTGACGTCGCTTGAATTCGTAACCGTGTGAGAGAAATTCCCGAGCGCGTAGGCGACGTGCGCGAAGCTTGGTGTGGACGTACCGCCGGGGCCTTCAGTGGATGTGGACGTGGCGTCAGCGCCTCCCGGCGGGACAGACACGTACGGGAAGTCGTGATGGTGGAGAAGCGTGGTTTCATGAGCGGGTATCTCGACGAAAAAGACGTTCACATATTCGTTTGCAAAGACGAGGTGATGGTGGCCTTCCTCGCGCATGGGGATGCCGCCGGTGGTGTGAGGCGTGGAAGTCTGAGCGGAGAGGGCCAGTGCGGAGACAGCGACGGCCGCGCTGAGTTGCAGAACACCTCGGAGACGTGAAGATACAGGCACGCGCGAAGCCTTACATCTTGTAGCGGCCGAGGTCGTCGTCGTTCAGACCTTCGAGCCATTTGCGCAACTCTTCGTTGGAACTCTTTTCGGTGACGACACCAGACTTGGTCGAATTCTTGAGCACCTGGTCCTCGACGAAAATGGGGCAATCGAGGCGCAGCGCGAGGGCCAGCGCATCGCTCGGCCGCGAGTCCATGGACATGGTCTGTCCGTCGCGCTCCATCCAGATCAAAGCGTAAAAGGTGTCCTCTTTCAAATCCGAGACGACAACTTTCTGGACGTGAACGTCGAGGCCGATCAAAACGTTCTTAAGGAGATCATGGGTCTGCGGGCGAGGCGCTTCGATTTTTTCGATTTCGCGCGCGATGGCCTGTGCTTCCGGGACTCCGACCCATATTGGAAGAACGCCGGTACCGTGCGTTTCCTGGAGGACCACTACGGGAGTGTTGGTTGCGGGGTCCATCATCAGGCCCCGAATTTTCACTTCGAGTTCCATGGTGGCCTCCGCTGCGCTAAATGACCTGTTCGCCGACGAGACTGAATGGTGCGGCGCGCGTGACTCGCGCCTGAACATATTCTCCCAGAAGATTTTGACGCGGCGAAGTGAAATTAACGATCAGGTTGCTGGTGGAGCGTCCGGCCCACTGCCCGCGCGCAGCGTGGTGCGTGTCCACGAGCAGCTCGAATGTCGTGCCGACGAGTTTATTGTTGCGCTCGATCTGAATCTGGCGCTGGCGATCCTGAAGGACGGTGAGGCGGCGAGACTTTTCTTCCTCGGGAATCGCGTCGGGCATGGTGGAAGCCGACGTATTCGGACGCGGCGAATACGTGAATGCGTAAACGCCGTCGTAGCCAACATCATCGAGCAGGGTGACGGATTCCTCGAAGTCCTGTTCGGTTTCGCCGGGGAAGCCGACGATGATATCGGTGGTGATGCTGATCGGGCGGCGCGCGGCGCGAATCCATGCAATTTTCTCGAGATACTCATCGCGCGTGTAGGTGCGGCGCATCGCGCTGAGAATGCGGCTGGAGCCGGACTGCACGGGCAAGTGGATGTGATCACAAAGAGTCGACGTCGCGTCAATGGCGTCCACAATCTCGCGATGGAAATCGTTGGGATGCGACGTGGTGAACCGGACGCGGCGGAGTCCTTCGACTGCGGCGACTTCGAGCAACAGCTCAACGAAGCTCAGCTTGCGCGCCGATGGATCGCGGTAGGAATTCACCGTCTGGCCGAGCAATTGAATCTCAGTGTAGCCTGCCTCAGCTAGGCGGCGCGCCTCGGAAAGGACTGCCTCGCTGGGTCGGCTGCGCTCGGGTCCACGCGTATGCGGCACGACGCAATAGGAGCAGGCGTAATCGCAGCCTTCGATGATGGTGACGTACGCGCGAAGCGGATTGTCGCGACGAGTGATTTCGGTTTCGAACGTTTCGTCCGTATCCAGATCTAGTCCCATCACGCGACGGCCGCCAGCTTCAAGCTCCGCGACCATTTGGGGAAGCTTCCGGTAGCTGGCTGAGCCGCAGACCAGGCTAACCCATGGCGCGCGTTCGAAAATGTCTTCGCCTTCCTGTTGAGCAAGGCACCCGATCACACCGATGATTTTGCCATCCGCAATTCCCCGCCATGCGCCGAGGCGCGAGAAGACTTTCTGAGCGGCCTTTTCTCGGATGGAGCAGGTGTTGTAGAGCATCACATCCGCTTCCGCGATGCTTTGCGCGGCGTGATATCCACGCGCGAGGAAGACGCCGGCGACTTTCTCGGCGTCGTGGACGTTCATCTGGCAGCCGAAGGTCTCGATGAAGAAGGATTTGTTTGCTGGAAAGGACAACGACTCCGTATCGGGGTTCGCAATCTCAGCGCGAATAATTTCCGGGGCGCACGCTTCGTGAGTGACCGTCGCCGAAGGCGACGCCAGCGATTCAATTGTGATGTCGAACGATTTGCTCATCAGTAGAGCTTGAGTTTAGCACAGGCGCTTGCGTCGAATGAGCTGTGGCGCTTAGACTCGCGATGATGTCAGTCTTTCGCCCTAGAGCTACCGTGATGCGATTTAGTCGAACACGTCAACGACGCAGTCGTGCAAACGCTGTAGTTCTGCTTCTAATCGCGGCGCTCGTTGTTGTTGCTCCGGAGCAAGCGCTTGCCCAAGCGCCCGAGTTTGACGCTATTGCATCGCGAACGGCCGATGCCATCCTGGCGTTGTCCCGGGGGCTGGTGGTGAAGCCGAGCGTCGTTGTTGCGGATTTTGTCGAGACGCATGGCGGCTCAAACGCGATGGGAGCGGAGCTCGCCCGGCGGTTTTCCAAGTCGTTGGCCAAAAATGCGCGAGACTTCGTGGTCGCCGATGAGAACAGCGAGTTCGACACATCCATCGCCAGTCGGTTGCCTTCGCCGTCCGCGGACGACGCGGCAGTGAACTGTTCGGCGGGCAAGCCAAAGCCGACTTTTGTCGTTGAAGGATACATGGATCAATTGCAGGACCGCGTCGTCATCAGAATCAAGGCCACGCGGTCTGAGGACAGCAAGGCTATCTTCGACGAGCGCGTTACGGTGCCGCTGACGCCCGAGTTGCAAGCGCTGGAAACGAAACCGCCTTCGGTTACCGAGAAGCCGTCCGGCGAGAACGGCCCAACCTGGGTGCGGCCCGGCTTTCATGTTGCGGATAATGGGGCGGGCGTTCCGTCCATGGATTCCGTTGCCAACTACACTACGCCGCGATGTCTCGAATGCCCTCCCGCGGCCTACCCCGACTCAGCCATGACAGCGAAAATACAGGGAATGATCGCCCTCCGAGTCTTGATCGACGCGACAGGGCGACCCGCGGAGATTATCGTATTGAAGGGGCTCCCCTGCGGACTGAACGAAAGAGCCGTCGAAACGGTGGCGACATGGAGGCTCGATCCGGCCAAAGGACCCGACGGGAAGCCGGCGGCTGTCTGGCAAAACATCAAGGTTAATTTTCAATTGTTCAACTAGCTTGCTTCCGTACCAAACGCCGAGAGAAACGAAGCGGTCACCCGCCGAGGATATGGGCGAACATGTTCGGCGCTACGGTTTCGGGTGTTGGGCGAAGAAATTCCACATGATGGAGGTCGCCTGGACGTCATTCCCGCTGTGAGCAACGCCGGGCCAGATGTGGTGGCCGCCCTGGATCGCGTAAAGCGCGACGCCTGTGCCGTCGGCACATCCCGAATAAACCGATGTGTGCAGGCTCGGCGTTTCTTTGGTCGCGGGCGTGCGCGAACACGCGTCGCGCGTGACCCAAAAAGCAACCGTATCCGACACTGGCGTATCGTCACGACGCGGGCCGATTTGAAACGGGGTGCTTCCGCCATCAAATGGCACGAGACGGTCGGCTGTCCCATGAAATACCAGCACGGAAACGGGGCTGGACGGGTGACAAGGTAGATTTTGTGCGCCTTCGACCGGAGCGATCGCGGCGATCACGCCCGACAATTCGCAACCGAGCCGAAAAGACATCATCGCGCCGTTGGAAATTCCGGTGACGAAGACGCGCTTGCGGTCAATCGAATAGCTATGGCCGAGCGTGTCAATCAAGGCGGCGATGAAAGCCACATCGTTCACATTATTTTCCTGGGCGTAGCCGCAGCAGTTGCCGGAGTTCCATGTCGGGACGTTATTCAAACGACCAGTTCCGCTGGGATAGACGGCGATGAACCCCTGCTGGTCGGCCATCAAACTCATTCCGGACATGCCTTCGATGTTCTCCGGGCTTTGCGTGGCGCCGTGCAAAACGAGAACCAGAGGCGCAGGTTTACCGGCGTCGTAATTGGGCGGGACGTGCAAAAGATAGGTGCGGACGCGCCCGTCCACGTTAATGGTGCCCGACGTCGTCGGCATCACTGCGGCATGAGTTTGCGAGGATCGCAGCCGCGTCGCCATACGAAGTCCCACAAGGCACAAAATGATCGCCATCAAGACGACAATACGTATTCCCAGGCGTGCTCGCATAACGACTCCGTGTAGAGCGCCGCACGATCGTGGCGCACTCAATATAGTTATTAAAACACGGGAGCTGGAGCGGAGTTTCGGTTGTGTCCGCGGCGTTACTGGCGAAATGCCGGAAGTGGTAGCGGATTACCAGCCTAGGATATAGGCGAACATGAGAGGCGCAACGATGGTGGCGTCGGATTCGATGACGAAGCGCGGAGTGTCCACACTGAGTTTGCCCCAGGTGATTTTCTCGTTGGGGACGGCGCCGGAATAGGAGCCGTAGCTCGTGGTCGAATCACTGATCTGGCAGAAATAGGCCCACAGCGGAACATTGGGACGCTTCAAATCCTGGTGAAGCATGGGGACAACGCAGATCGGAAAATCTCCGGCGATGCCGCCACCGATCTGGTAGAAGCCGATTGGCGTTTTCGTGGCCGTCTCGGTGTACCAGCGGGCCAGCTCGATCATGTACTCGATGCCGCCGCGTATCGTGGTAGCGTTTTTTACGTTGCCGCCGATGACCTGCGCCGCGAACATGTTGCCGAGCGTGGAATCCTCCCAGCCGGGAACGAACATGGGCAGATTCTTTTCGGCTGCGGCCATCATCCAGCTATCTTTCGGATCAATCTGGTAGTACTGCATCAGCTTTCCCGACAGGAGGACCTTAAAAAGGAATTCGTGCGGAAAAAAACGCTGTGAGGATTTGTCCGCGGCGTACCAGTCCTCCATGATCGCGCGCTCGATGCGGCGCATGGCTTCTTCTTCGGGGATGCAAGTGTCGGTGACGCGGTTCAAGTGATGATTGAGGAGATCAACCTCTTCCGCGGGAGAGAGATGACGGTAATGCGGGACGCGCTTGTAGTGATCGTGCGCGACGAGATTGTAAACGTCCTCTTCCAGATTGGCTCCGGTGCAGCAAATGCCGTGGACCTTGCCCTGGCGAATCATTTCGGCGAGCGAGAGGCCGAGTTCCGCCGTGCTCATGGCGCCCGCGAGCGTGACGAACATCTTGCCGCCGCTGGAAAGATGCTTCACGTAGGCTTCGGAGGCGTCAATCACGACGGCCGCGTTGAAATGGCGATAGTGGTGCTTGACGAAGGACGTGATGGGACTTGCCGACCGTGTCTCAGGCGCGCTCATGAAATCTCCTTGGCCCAGCTTTGAGATGGAAAACACCCGTAATGGGTGAGCGTACGCGTGACGAAGTGCGGCTAAAAGTAACTGGCCGTGTAGTTCAAAAGCCGGAAGAATTTATGCAGAGAGATATGAAATTGGAACGAAGCGAAGCTCGTTTCGCAGGACACGTGGAATAAATATCACAGATGCGGGCGAACTGCCTATGAAATTCTCGACAGCCTCGCGTTTTTCGGTGTGTCGTTTCAGGCAGCCTAAATCTTTCGCATTGCGTCTGATAAGTTTGAATCTGCTGATTGCGTATGCTACGGTGTTTTTGCCCGGCAAACCTAATTTCTTTCAAGGGGGAAACAATTTCTGGCCCGGCGCTGCTGCTTTTCGCGAGCCCACTCACTCTTCTGGAACAGACGAGTGGGGTGGCAAGAGTTATCCTCGGAGTTCTTCTTTTGCTTTCCATTTTCTCGTGGGCGTTAATACTCCAAAAATATTCTCAGCTTGGCGGGCTCGATAGCAAAACGTCGAAGTTCCTGCAGATGTTTCGCGCAGGCCGCGGGCTTTCCGATCCGAATACGCTGCGCGCCGGTGTGGGCGTGACGCCGCTAATTTCCGTATATGCGGCGGGGTATCGCGAACTTGAATCGCAGATCGGCGGCGCAACTTCTCGCGGCGGTGTGGCTGTGGCTGGCAAGCTGAAGAACGCGAGCGCGGTGGGCGTGGAAATGCAGGTGGCGGCGGGAGAGGAAGTTCGCCGACTTGAAAAGGGAATGTCATCGCTCGCTACGATCGCTTCCGTATCGCCGTTCATTGGATTATTCGGGACGGTTTGGGGCGTGATGGATGCGTTCGCCGGGCTGGGTGATGCAGGAGCTGCGAGCCTGCGCGCCGTCGCGCCGGGAATTGCGGAGGCGCTGGTCACGACGGCTGCGGGTCTGTTCGCCGCCATTCCGGCGCTGATCGCTTACAACCACTACCTTTACGGCATCCGCGGTGTTGCATCGCGGATGAACGATTTTTCGGCAGAGTTCGTGTCGAAAGTAGAGACGTTGTACAACTCCTAGACAACCGCCATGCCGTCCATCGAACGCCAAACCGGTACATCGCTTTCTGAAATTAATATGGTGCCGTTTATTGACGTCGTGCTGGTGCTGCTGATTATTTTCATGATCACGGCGCCGATCCTGCAGTCAGGGATCGAAGTGGACGTGCCGAAAACGAAGACGGTGAAGGAGCTGACCGAGGTGCGGATGGTCGTGACCATTGACCGCGGACAGCGCGTGTATCTGAACGACAAACCGGTAAACATCCACGACATCGGGCAGCAGGTTTTGGCGCAATCCAAAGATCCGAAGCATCAGGCCGTTTATGTGCGCTGCGATGAAAGCGTCCCGTTTGGCAGCTGGGCGACGGTGGTTGACGCGCTGCGCCAGGCGGGAATCCAAAACGTGAGCGTGGTGACGCAGCCGCTCAGCGAGCGACCAACAATCCAGTGAAATGACAACCATCGCCGCAACTCGATCGAGTGACGTGCTCAAGCCTTTCGTGCAAATTTCGCTGATCGTTCATGTGACGTTTTGCGTGCTGGCGGTCCTCTACGCGTATTTTTATGGCCGGGAGGCAGATTGGGGAGGACCGGGCGGCTCGATTACCGTGGGACTGGTGGGCAATGTGCCGGCGATTCCGCTTCCCCGCCCCGATGTGGTTTCGCCGAATCGCGTGGTGGACGAATCCAAAGGGCTGTTCAAGACCGAGCCTGCGCCGGTTCCCAAGCCCGCTCCGGATGCCGTGCCGATACCAAAATTCGAAAAGAACAAGCCGCCGAAATACGTTACACGGCCTTCGAAGCTGCTTGAAAATCCGACGCCGCCACCCACGAACGCCGTTCCCTACGGCGGAGGTGGGACTCCGACGGTGCCGACAACTTCGTTTGCGCTTGGCGCGGGCACGACGCGGGCCGGGCTTGGATTCACGGGCACCGCGGGCGGAGATTTTGGTTCGCGGTTCTCGTGGTACGTCGAGGCGGTGCAGCGGCGCATCAGCGGCAATTGGCTGGCGAGCACGGTGGATCCCAGCGTGACTACGGCGCCGCGGGTCGTTGTTACGTTCACAATTCTGCGCGACGGCTCGGTGACAAATATTCAGATGACACAACGGAGCAACAATAGTTCCGTGGACAGCTCAGCGACTCGCGCGGTGCAGGACTCCAGCCCTCTTGCGCGGCTGCCTGCGGAATATTCGGGATCGAGCGTGAATGTGGAGTTCTGGTTTGATTTTCACCGGTAGCGAAGGATAAGAGGTGTCCATTGGTGATGCGGACGTTTACGCGGCTGTCATTATTGCGAATTATTCCAGTGCTGGCGCTTGCGTGCTTTTCATTCGCGGGGCCTTCGGCGGCGCAGGACTGGTTTAAGACGGGCACGGGGCTGGGAGTCACGAAGGCGCGGCTCGCGCTGCCTGACACGGTCGCTCGTTCAACGTTTACACAGCCGCTGCCGAAGACATTTCACGATGTTGTGTGGGCCGACCTCGACTATTCCGGGATCGTGGACATGGTCAGCCCGAGTTTTTACCCAACGCAAGTTCCCGGCCAGCCGAGCGAGCTGAAAGCCGACGATTGGGCGGCTGCTCCGGCGAGCGCATACATGGTGGCGTACGGCAACCTTTCAACGGACGCATCGGGCGTCGCATTCGCGGGATATCTTGCCGACGTGCACAATCCGACGGCTCCGCTGGCGCTGCAGAAAATCTACCGCGGCGCGGCAACCGACTCCGACGTAAGGCGCATGGCGCATCAGTTTGCGGACGACATTATCGGAGTGCTGAGCGGCGGGCAGCCCGGCATCGCGCAAACCAAAATCGCCTATGCCAGCGAGCGCAACGGCAACAAAGAAATATGGGTGATGGATTACGACGGAGCAAACCAGCAGCAGCTCACGCATTTGAAATCCATTGCCCTTACACCGCGCTGGTCCCCGGACGCCACGCGAATCGCGTTCACATGCTTCGCGCCCTACCGCGGAGTCACCTCGGCGCAAATCTGCATCTACTCGACGGCGTCCGATCGCTTGATCGCGTTCCCCCGATATCGCGGAACGAATGGCTCGCCGGCATGGTCACCCGACGGCTCGGAGATTGCGTTCATGTCGAGTCTGAACGGGGATCCGGAAATATACGTCTCGGATACGACCGGCGCGCATCTGCGCCGAATCACATTTGCGGCGGGAGTAAGCACGTCGCCGGCATGGAATCCGAAGACGGGCAAGCAGATGGCGTTCGTGAGTGACCGCGCAGGATCGCCGGTGCTCTATCTGGCGAACTCCGATGGCTCGGACGTCGAGAAACTGAATTTGCCGGACATGGGATATGTGATAGACCCGGCATGGTCGCCAAATGGGCAACTGCTGGCATTTAGCTGGCGACGTCCGAGCGGCAACTACGATATCTACGCTATGGACATCGTGAGCCACGACCTGGTGGAATTGACGCGCGACGCCGGACGCAACGAGCGCCCGAGCTGGGCTCCCGATGGGAGGCATATTGTTTTCGAATCCACGCGCACCGGGACGCGGCAAATATGGTCCATGCTGGCGGACGGAAGCCAGCCACATCAATTGACATTCGAAGGACAGAACGAATCGCCCAGCTGGTCTTCGAAATAATGGAGTAAATTCATTCACGGCGAAGCCGCAAAGCCCTCGCGGCGGGCGCCGAAGGAGGCAGTCTATGCACCACAGTACTCTTAGCAAGTTCACATTGGTGTTCGGCCTCGCAATTCTTGCCGCTGTTGCCGGCGGCTGCAATAAAAAGGTGGCGTCAACTCCGCCTGCGCCGCCTCCGGCTCCAGCGTTGCAACCTACGGTGACGTTGAACGCTTCGCCATCCACGGTGAGTTCGGGCCAGACGGTGACTCTCTCCTGGTCCTCCACGAACGCGACGGACCTGGAAATCGGGCCCGGCGTCGGGAAGGTTGCGCCACAAGGTTCGACGCCCGTGAATCCGACGGAAACTACTACATTCACAATTACGGCTACGGGCCCAGGCGGGAGTGCTACCGCCAGCGCCAGCGTCAGCGTGAATGGGTCAGCAGCAGCTCCGACAGCCGTTGCACCAAGGGCGCAGCCCGGTATCGGCGATCTCTTCGACCAAAACGTTAAGGACGCCTATTTCGAGCTCGACAAGTCCGATCTTCGTGACGATGCCCGCGCTGCGCTGACCAAGGACGCGGAGTTCCTCCGCTCGTACTCGCAAGTCAAGGTCTCGATCGAGGGCCATTGCGACGAGCGCGGCTCGACGGAATACAACCTGGGACTTGGACAAAGACGCGCTGAAGCTGCGAAGAACTACCTGATTTCGCTTGGCATCTCAGCCGATCGAATGGAAACCACGAGCTGGGGCAAAGAGCGTCCTTTCTGCTCCGAACATGACGAAACGTGCTGGCAGCAAAACCGCCGCGCGCATTTCGTGCTGGCACACTAAGAATCCGATCGCGCCCGCGCCGGCGATGGAGTTCGCTTCACCGATGGCACGGGCCGGCGCACTCGCGACGGCGCCACCGTCGCGGTCAAGATGCTCCAAGGAGGCATTCCCTTGCGTACACGATGGTTCGCGCTGGCAGTTGCAGTTTTATTTTTCGGCGCACTCGGCGGGGCGCTGTTCGCTCCCCAGCCTGCGGGCGCCGAATCGAAGGAAATGATCGAACTCCAGCAGCAGGTGGCTCAGATTTTACAGGCGCAACAGGACCTGCGCAGCACGGTTGACGGCAACAACGCCGCGATACGAACTCTGTTGCAGCAGTCACTCGATTCCGTGAGCAGACTCAGCGGCGAAATGAGCTCGGTGCAAAAATCGGTGCAGGAAGTCCAAGCGAACACCGGCGCGCGCATTGACACCATGACGCAACAGACGCAGGGACTCTCCGACAACATGCAGGACGTGCAGGCGCGCGTGGCAAAACTGTCGCAGCAATTGACGGACGTCCAGAACTTGTTGCAGAGCATTGATGCGAGGGTTTCCGGCGGCTCGACGACGGGAACGCCGCCGACGGGCGGTCCCGGGGACAATTCAGATAGCGGCGCGACGCCAGCGCCCGGTCTCGCGCCAATTTCCGCGGACACGCTTTATCAAAATGGACTGCGCGACCTTACTGGCGGAAAGTATGATCTGGCGCGGCAGGAGTTCTCGGACTACATCAAGAATTTCCCCTCGAATGATCTGGCATCGAACGCGACTTTCTATATCGGAGAAATCGCGTACGCACAGAATGATTTCAAGGGTGCGATCGCGTCCTATAACAAGGTGCTGGTGAACTATCCGAGGAGTTTCAAGGCAGATGCGTCTCTGCTGAAGAAAGGCATGGCCGAGCTCGAACTGGGCCTGAAAGCGAGCGGAATCCGCGATCTGAGGGAGCTGGTCCTGCGATCGCCCACTTCAGATGAGGGGAAACGCGCTCAGGCGAAACTCCGCGAGCTTGGCGTCGCGCCAGCCGCCCGCCCTACCCACTAAACTTGGACAGGTATGGGACTCGTCCGGCGCAACTCACGTGCGGAGCGGGCCCAGAGGCACACGGCTCTGCCTGCGCTCTTAACGAGATTAGCTAAGCGCGCAGGTTGTCCGGCTGCCAGTCGCGAACCAACTGTTTGATGGCCTTGCGGTCGGTGATTTTATCCTGCAAAACTTTTCGGGACAGTTCCGGAAGTTCCGCATCGCCCGCAAACCGCAACGCCACCAACTGGCCCACTTGGAATTCCCCAATTCTCGTACGCAGGTCAGTGGGTAAAACCTGTAGCATGCGGAGACGCATCTCGAGACGTATCACGCGATCCTGAACCGCCAGTGCCATGATGCGGGCGCTGAATGCCAGCATCAGCAGCGCGAAGGCCACGAGCAGCGACATTACAGTGGCCATTGAAAAACCCTCGATTAGCCGGTAGATGGACCAACCGAAATTCAGAAGCAAAATCGGTAGCACCACAAAATGGAAGGGTGGAAACAACTTCGCGTGATTCTGAAAGCTCTGTGCCTCACTCATGGCTGGACCTCCGACGAAGTGGCTGGAACTTGGCGCATGATATCAAAATTGGGCCTTTCGGGCGTGGCCACTAGTCTCCTTTTGACGCGCCGCATCCGTTTCTGTTGACTCTGGGCTTCTGATATACTCCAGCGCATGTCAGTCAATAAAGCCATCCTCGTAGGGCGCCTCGGGCGCGATCCAGAAACGCGATTCACGTCCGGCGGACAAGCCGTCGCGAACTTCACGCTCGCGACCGATGAAACTTTCAAGGATCGCGCGGGCGAACGCCAGAAACGCACGGAGTGGCACCGCATCGTGTTGTGGGGCAAGCTGGCGGAAATCGCCCAACAATATCTGAAAAAGGGGATGCTGGTTTACGTCGAGGGCCGCATCCAAACCCGGCAGTGGGAAGACAAGCGCGACGGGCAGAAACGAACGACCACGGAGATCGTCGGAAATGTGATGCGCATGCTCACTTCGCGCGCGGAAGGCGCCGCTGCCGGAGCAGGCTCAGGTGGCGGGTCAGGCTCCGGTTTGGGCCACGGTCGCTCCGTTGATGCCGACTTCGATGTCGCCAGCCCCGCCGGCGAGGAGCCGTCAGGCGGTCCGGAAATTTCCGACGAAGACATTCCCTTTTAGGTCCCGTCAAAACACAACTGTGCAATCGGCTGCGCTTCCGTAGAATGTCGTTCCAGCGGACTGCTTGAAGAACCTCGACTGAGGAATCCGTACTTATTTCGGGGTAGAACTTCCGTTAGTGCCTTTTTCAGGTTGCGGCCCCGCAATCGTTTCCAGCTCATCGTCGTCATCTTCGAGCGCGGGCAGAGTCGGCAGAATATCCGCGGCAATCGAGCGGCGCTGAATCACCAGATCCTTGATCATCTTCCCGTCGCGAAATTCCAGCGCTCGTTTCGCGTACTGCGCGATATCGGGTTCGTGCGTCACGATCACGACGGTGAGGCCTTCCGAATCGTTCAATTTCTGCAAAATATCCATGATCTCGATGCTGGTACGGCTATCGAGGTTTCCGGTCGGCTCATCGGCAAGCAGGAGCGAGGGATTGTTGACCAGCGCCCGGGCAATCGCGACACGCTGCTGCTGTCCGCCAGATAGCTGGGACGGAAAATGGCCCGCGCGATCGGACAAGCCCACGCGTCTGAGAGCTTCCTCCGCCCGGCGCTGGCGCTCTTCGATGGCAACGCCCGCGTAAATTGTCGGCAACTCCACATTCTCCAGCGCGGACGTCCTCGACAACAGATTGAATTGCTGGAAGACGAATCCGATCTTGCGACTGCGGATTTTGGCGAGTTCAGTTTTAGTGAGACCGGAAACATCCTTGCCATCGAGGAAGTAATGTCCCCGGGTGGGCTTGTCGAGGCAGCCAATGATATTCATCAAAGTGGACTTGCCCGATCCGGATGAACCCATCACGGCGACGAATTCACGCGGATGGATTTCCAGTGAGACTCCGCGCAGGGCGTGCACTTGGATTTCGCCGAGATCGTAGGTTTTGTGGACGCCATCCAATCGGATAGTGGGGACGTTCTCCGTCGCGCTACCAGCGGGGGGCTTTGCGGCAGCGTTAGATGTGCTAGAAGGATCGCTCATGGCGTTTGGGGGGCGTAACTCAGCTAAACCAACATGCTGAAGGATGCTGTGAGCAGGCTTAGTGAGAGCCGTCTTTCATCCGCTGCTCGTCCAGCCTCCGCTGTTCGTCCAGCTGGCGTAGGAAATCGTCGAATTTAACCTGCTGATCCGGCGTAAGAATCGCACGGATATTGGCCCGACCCTGTTGGCGAATCTGCTCGTGCGCGGCATCGAGCGGCGCGTAGAGCGCTTGCCACTTCGAGACTGTGTCGTCAAACACCGCGCCAACCTGCTTCTGCTGCTCCGGGGTCAGCTGCAGCCTCTGCGTTAGATCGTTCACCCTCTCATTGCGCGTCGGCTTGAGGTTTAACTGCACGGCGTTCTGCGCCTGTCCCTCCACGCGTTCGTCCCAGAGATGGCTGCCAACGCCTCCCAGCAGAATACCGAGCACAAAAACGACCATTACGAGAATGGCTGCCTCGATCCGCGCGTTCTTACTTTGCATGATTGTTTTCCGCCACCATCATCAGAACCTCGTCCCTGTTTGCCGGCGCCTTCGCCGGGTCTGGACCGAAAATGTCGCTCACAGACATGAGACGTGCGGTGGTGACATTGGGTTGCGCATGGCGTCCCCATCCCGCGTCATACGACACGAGCGCGCCGAGAACGATCGTGGCGGTCGCCGCGAACCGCCATCCGAGGCGCACCAGCGGCTGCCAAAAACTCGCGCGCTCGGCCGACGGGTCTATTTCCGCAACGCGAATTCGCGCCATTACCGTGCGCGCAAATGCCGGCCCGGGACCATCGGACGGTCCAGCCAAGCGAAGCAGCCGGACGCTCGACGCGGCTTGCTGAAGTGCGCCGCGGCATGCCGCGCAGCTCTGCCAATGCTGCTCGGCAGCCCTAACATCGGCCGCGGTCAGCGATCCATCGAGATAATCTTCCAAGATCGCTTCGTAATTCGTACAGGCCGTGTTTCCGAACTCAGTGTCGGTTGCCATGGCTTTTACCCTTTCCTTTGCGCTGAATGCGAATCGGCCGATTTGCTGGCGGGATTCATCCGGCGCCGATAAACGTCCATGATTCGGCCGCGTGCGCGGAACAACCGCACTTTCACCGTGTTCACGTTAAGATTGAGAATCTCGGCCAACTCTTGCACAGAAAAACCTTCCATTTCCTTCAAAACCAGCAGTTGCCGATCCTGCTCCGGCAATGCCGCGAGCATCCGTTCCAAAATCTGACGCGATTCGGCGCGGGCGCTCGAACTTTCCGGCGGGCGATCCGCGGAGACGATGCCATCCAGCCGCGAAACCTGCTCCTCGGACAAGTCCGCTTCATACACCAGCGGACGAACTTTTTTCTTTCTCAAATAATCCCAGCATTCGTTGACCGCGATCTTATAGAGCCAGGTCGAGAACGCTGCCCGCTGATCAAATCGCTTAATGCCGAGATACGCTTTAAGAAAAACCTGCTGCGCAACGTCCTCTACATCTTCCGGCCGGCGCAGTATGCCACCGACGAGCGCAAACACACGCTGCTGATGCCGCCGCACGAGTTCCTCGAAGGCGGTCTCAGTTCCATTTTGAGACAGGCGTACTAGTTCCCTGTCTTCTTCCTTCTTTCCCTTTCGGTCGAGAGGAAGCGTAAGCGCCGAGGCGCTGGCTACCATAGTCTTTGGGACGTCTTCCATTCGCTTTAGGTTACGCCGAAAAATCCCGCGCGTGTTCCAATTTTTTCTTGCGGGCCCAACTGGTCCATGTGACAATACCCGCCATGATAATCGGCGACAGAATCCGACTGCTACGAGAAACCAAAAAACTCTCCCAGGGCGATGTTGAAAAGCGCACCGGTCTGCTCAGGTGCTACATTTCGCGCGTCGAAAACGGCCATACGGTGCCGGCAATTGAAACACTCGAGAAGCTGGCGCGGGCGATGGAAGTGCCGCTCTACCAGCTTTTCTACGACGGCGAAGAACCGCCCGTGTTGCCGAATCTTCCCAAACGGAAGAGCGCGGATGATATCGCCTGGGGCAGCGCCGGCAAAGATGCCCGTTACCTTGGGCGTTTTCGCCGCCTACTGGGCAAAATAGAAGAGGGCGACCGCCGCTTGCTTCTGTACATGGCCCAGAAGATGGCCAATCGCTAGCTAGTCGTTTCAACATCCATTATTATCCACGTCAAGTCTTGCCGCTGAATGCAACGATTGGCCGGGACGGACGTGCGCTCGCGCCTTGAGCGATCCCCTACTCCCACTCGATCGTGCTTGGTGGTTTTGAACTGATATCGTAAACCACGCGATTGACGCCGGGAACTTCGTTGACGATTCGAACCGAGATTTTTTCGAGCACGTCCATCGGCAGGCGAGTCCAATCCGCAGTCATAGCGTCTATCGAATCCACCACGCGGACCGCGATGGTGTCTGCGTAAGTGCGCCCGTCACCCATCACTCCCACGCTTTGCACCGGCAGAAGGACGGCGAACGCTTGCCAGGTCTTTTCGTATAGGCCCGCACGACGGATCTCGTCGACCACGACCGCGTCCGCTCCGCGGAGAGTTTCAAGCTTGTCTCGCGTGATCGCGCCGAGAAGACGCACGGCTAGGCCAGGTCCGGGAAAAGGCTGCTTCACCAAGACCTCTTCCGGCAAGCCCATCTCCCGGCCGATCTTGCGGACTTCGTCCTTGAATAGGTCACGCAGGGGCTCGATGAGAGCGAAGGGCATGTCTTTCGGCAGGCCGCCGACGTTATGGTGCGATTTGATCACCGCCGATGGGCCCTTTACCGAAACCGATTCGATCACGTCGGGGTAGAGCGTCCCTTGCACGAGGAACTTTACGGGCAACCCAGGCTCCGCGCCAGCAAGTAGCTTGCGCTGCTCCTCCGCGAACACGGCGATGAATTCGCTGCCGATGATTTTGCGCTTTTGCTCCGGATCCGACACGCCTGCCAATTTCGTCAGGAATCTTTCGGAGGCATCCACCCCAATTACGTTTAATCCGAGCCGGGCACGAAGCATCTCGAGCGTGTCGCGAAATTCATTGCGCCGCAGGAGGCCGGTGTCCACGAATACGTTGGTCAGCCGGTTGCCCATGGCGCGATGAACCAGCGCTGCTGCAACCGTGGAGTCCACACCGCCGCTCAACGCGCAAATTGCCCGCGCGCCCTCGGTCTGCTTGCGGATTGACTCAACCGTTTCGGCGATAAACCCTGCGCGATCCCAATTCTGCTTGGCTCCGCAGACCCCAAAGATGAAATTTCGCAGAATATCCGTCCCGCGTTCCGTATGGTTCACTTCAGGATGAAATTCGACGCCGTAAAATCCAGAGACGGGATTCTCGACCGCTGCTACTGCGTTGTCCGTCCGCGCGGTTACATGGAATCCCGCGGGCAGGTCCACGACGTGATCTCCGTGGCTATTCCAGACGCTTAACTGTGCGGGAACTCCCGCGAAAAGCCTTGAGTCGCGTTCGATATCGAGCTGTGCCCGACCGTATTCACGGTGGTCGGCGGGTTCAACTTTTCCGCCGAGTGCGTGAGCGAGCCACTGCATGCCGTAGCAAATGCCGAGGATAGGAACTCCCAGCTCGAGCATCTTCGGATCGCAAACCGGGGCATCCTTGTCGTAGACGGAGCTGGGCCCCCCGGACAGCACGATCCCCACAGGTTCTTGCGCGCGAATCCCGGCGAGAGTGGCTGTGCACGGAAGAATCGCGGAGAAGACCTGTTGCTCGCGGATGCGGCGGGCGATGAGTTGCGTATATTGCCCGCCGAAATCCAGCACGACGATTCCGTGTTTCGTGCTCACCATGCCTCCATGCTCTTTCGCTGCCGCTGCGGCTCCGGGATTTGGCGCCATTATCCCTCCGTCTGCGCTTTCATCGCTCGCTGTTTCTTACTTTCATTCGCCCGCTCGAACAGAGACAAGTCAAATACTTCGCCGACTGCAAACATGGACAACGCTAACGCAGCACTATATTCACGAGTTTCTTCGCGACTACGACGATCCTTACGATTTCCTTGCCGACCAAAAGCGGCGCGATGTGAGGGTCGTTCCGAGCGCGATCTATCGTCTCGTCCTCGCTTAGATTCGCATCCACCAACATCCTGCCGCGCAATCGTCCGTTAATCTGGATAATAATCTCGATCTGATCTTCGCGTGTGAGATCCTCGCGGTACGCTGGCCACTTCTGCCGGGAGATTGTGGCTGAATTCCCGAGCATCTCCCACATCTCTTCGGCGATGTGCGGAGCCATTGGTGAGAGCATCAGGACGGTCAGCGCCAATACTCGTTTCAGGATCGTTGGCGAAACATTCTGATCGAGCGGCTCCTGGGCGTGGAGTTCGTTCACCAGCTCCATGATCAGCGCGATCGAGGTGTTGAAGTGCCAGCGCACCTCGAAATCGTTGGTCACGCGCTTGAGCGTCTGATGCGTTCGTCGGACCAGGATTTTTTCCTTGGCCGTCGCCTGAGCCACATCCGTAGATGAATTCCAATCAATGGAGACGTCGCGCAAGCGCCCCGCGTGCTTTTCCACCAACCGATAAATTCGATTCAGAAAGCGCGAAGAGCCTTCGATTCCCTGCTCGCTCCATTCGAGGTCTTTTTCGGGCGGAGCCGCGAAGAGGGTGTACGTGCGCCCCGTATCGCAGCCATATTTGTCGGCCATATCTATGGCGCCGACCACGTTGCCGCGGGACTTCGACATCGCCACTCCGCCCTTTTGCACCATCCCCTGGGTGAAAAGGCGCGAGATTGGTTCGTCGTGCTTCACCAGTCCCAGATCGCGCATCACTTTGCAGAAAAATCGGGAATACATCAGGTGAAGGATCGCGTGCGTGATTCCGCCGACATACTGGTCAATAGGGAACCAGTAGCCTGCCTTGCTCTGGTCGAAGGGAACCTTCTCGTTGTGCGGATCCGTGTAGCGATAGAAATACCACGAGGAATCAACGAACGTATCCATCGTGTCCGTTTCGCGCCGTGCCGGACCTCCGCATTTCGGGCATGTCGTGTTCACGAATTCCGGAACGCTCGCGAGAGGCGACTGTCCCGCAGTAGCAATCGCCAATTGCTCCGGTAAGCGCACTGGCAATTGGTCATCCGGGACTGGCACCATGCCGTCCTTTTCGCAGTAGATGACGGGAATGGGCGTGCCCCAGTAACGCTGTCTGGAGACACCCCAGTCCTTCAAGCGATAGGTCGTCTCGCCTGCGCCAAAGTTTTTTTCGGCGGCATCGGTGGTCATTTTCTCGATTGCCTGGTCTGTGGTAAGCCCAGAATAAGGGCCTGAATTGGCAAGCCGGCCGTGCTCGGTGTAAGCCGAGCTCATGCGATCGGGCCGCAACGGTACGCCCTGCATGGGCTGGATCACGATCTTCACAGGCAAGCCGTACTTATCCGCGAATTCGTAATCGCGCTGATCGTGCGCCGGGACGCACATCACCGCTCCAGTGCCGTATTCCGCGAGCACAAAATTCGCCACCCAGATCGGCACCTGCTCGCCGGAAAATGGATTCAGCGCGAAGCGCCCGGTAAAGAATCCTTCCTTCTCGGCCGTGGCAATGTCCGCGGCGCGCATGCTTTTCTGGCGTATGGCCTTGAGCTGCGCTTCCATCGCGGACCGACCCGGCACTCCGTCGAGCAATTTCCCCAGCAGCGGATGTCCGGCGGCCACAACAATGGCCGAGGCCCCGTAAATCGTATCCACGCGCGTGGTGAAAACTTCGAGGCTCGTTTCCGGCAGCCCTGCGACATCGAAGCGCACCCGCGTGCCTCGCGATTTTCCGATCCAGTTTCTCTGCATCGTGAGCACGCGCTCGGGCCATCCGGACGCGAGCTGCGCCATGTCCTCGAGCAGCTCATCGGAATACTTCGTGATTCGCAGGAACCACTGCTCCAACTCTTTCTGCTCGACCAGCGTGGACTCGTGCCGCCAACAATATCCGTCAATCACCTGTTCATTGGCCAGGACGGTGAGGCATTCGGGGCACCAATTAACCGTGCTCTTTTTGCGGTAGGCGATTCCCTTCTCCAGCATGCGCAGGAAAAACCATTGGTTCCACCGGTAATATTCCGGCTCGCAAGTGGAGATTTCGCGCCGCCAGTCGTAGCTGAACCCGAAGCGCTTCAGCACGCGGCGGAATTCCTGAATATTCAGGTTCGTCCAATCGCGCGGATGGGTTCCATTCTTGATTGCGGCGTTTTCCGCAGGCAATCCGAAGGCGTCCCAACCCATGGGATGAAGCACGTTGTACCCGCACATCCACTTGTAGCGCGCCACGGCGTCGCCGATGGTGTAATTGCGCATGTGGCCCATGTGCAACGTGCCAGAAGGATAGGGCAGCATTTCAAGGAGGTAATATTTCGGGCGGGAAGTATCGCCATCCTGCGCGTTGAACGCGCCCTGCTCGTCCCAGATCTTCTGCCACTTTGCTTCGATCCGCTGTGAATCGTAATCTGCCAAGTTCACTTCCCCCGTGATCTCTTCTTTACGCGCATGACGGCCTCGCGCGCGCGTGCTTTGATTCCTTTGTGCGGCCGCGGTTTCATGCCGGGTCCGGTCGCGCGCACCACCCGTCCGGTGAGTTTCCACAGCGCTGCGACATTGCGCTTGTCGTCGCCCGGCTTATCAATAGGCGTTTCGAGAATGAATGCGCACTTCGCAAGCTGCGGGTGATTCAGGATTCTGCCGAAGGCTTTCAAGCCGATTTGCCCTTTGCCAATGTTCTGGTGACGGTCCACGCGCGACCCCAGTGTCGTCTTGGAATCGTTTACGTGCAGCACAAACACGCGATCGAGGCCCACGGTGCGGTCAATATCGCCGAGCGTAACCTGTAAACCTTCCTCGGTGTGGATACTCCATCCCGCAGCGAAGGTGTGCGCCGTGTCAATGCACACACCGAGCGGCAAGTCGGGGCACGCGTCCAGGATGGCCTTCAATTCCTCAAACCGCGAGCCGAGCGAACTCCCCTGGCCTGCCGTATTTTCCAGCAGAATCCGCAGATCGCCGAACTTCAATCCTCTAGACGCTTGCTTAATCCCATAAACGACCGCCGCGATGGACGATTCGACGCTGGCCCCCAATGCGCTGCCGGGGTGAATCACGAGATAGTCCGCGCCGAGCGCGAGCGCTCGAACAATTTCCTGATGGAATGCCTGTATGGACCTGGTGCGCAGCACCGGATTCGGGGACGCGAGATTAATCAGGTAATTGCCGTGAATTACGAGAGGGCCAAGCCGCAATTCGGCGCGCCGCTGGCGAAAGCGCGCAGCATCGCTGTCGGCGATCCTCGAACTTCCGTGACCCCACATTCGGGGACTGGAGGAAAATATCTGCAGCGCATTTGCGCCGAGGCCGCGGGCGATATCCAGCGCGCCGGATATGTCTCCGGCAATGGACGTGTGGATTCCGATGCGAACGCTGCCATCTTTCCAGGCGGGAATTTCGGGCGCGGGGATTGGTTCGGGACGATATTCGTCAGCAGCGTCGAACGTCAGATCAGTCCTGTAATTTTCTTCCGCCATTCCCTCAGGTTATCCGTGTGGTAACACATTCATTTTATCGGAAAGTCGCCGCGCGCGCAAAGGGCGCGAAAAGAAGGCAAAACACCGGCTCGGATCGGCCCGACGCAGGTGGAAAACGCCGGCGCGAGAGTGCTATCATTTCAAGTCGTAGTTGCTCCCCGCGAAGTTTGTTTCCCGGGGGCGCGGTCGCCAAGTGGTAAGGCAAAGGTCTGCAAAACCTTTATCGGCGGTTCGATCCCGCCCCGCGCCTCCAAATTGCCTTTCCACGCTATCTGCGGGCCCCATAGCCTCTTTGCCTCCCCGGTGGGTAATAAGCTAAACTTTGCGTTTCGCCTTCACTCAGGAGAGCTATCCGTGCTTGTGGTGATGCAATCGAATGCGACCGAGGAGCAGGTTCGCGCCGTCTGCGAACGCATCGAGTCGCTTGGATACCGCGCGCATCCGATGCCCGGCGCCGGGCGTACGGCCATCGGGATCACGGGCAACAGCGGCGCGATTGAAACCGGGTCTCTCGATTCAATGCCGGGCGTGGTCGAATGCATCGCGGTCAGCAAACCCTACAAACTCGTCGGCCGCGAGCTCAAGCCGGAAAACACCGTGGTGCGAATCCCTACGCCCTCGGGCGAAGTCAGCTTTGGCGGCAAAGCCATCGGCATGGTCGCCGGGCCCTGCGCCATCGAGTCCCGCGAACAGGCCTTCACCATCGCCGAGCGAATTCGCGCATCCGGCGCACGGCTATTCCGCGGCGGGGCCTACAAGCCGCGCACGTCGCCTTATAGCTTTCAGGGGATGGGCGAGGAGGGCCTGAAAATTCTCGCGGAAGTGCGCGACAAATTTGGGCTGGGTGTGATCACTGAGGCCATTGACAACGAATCGCTCGATCTGGTCGAAAAATACGCCGACGTGATTCAGATCGGCGCTCGCAACATGCAGAATTTTTCGCTTCTGAAGCGCGCCGGGCGCGCCCGCAAGCCCGTCCTGCTGAAGCGAGGGATGTCCGCGACTCTCGACGAATTTCTGATGGCTGCCGAATACATCATGTCCGAGGGGAATTACAACGTGATCCTGTGCGAGCGCGGCGTGCGCACCTTCACGGACCACACCCGCAACACGCTCGACCTGAGCGTGGTCCCGGCAGTTCAGCGGTTGAGCCATCTGCCCATCGTTGTGGACCCATCGCACGGCACGGGCCGACGCAACAAAGTGCTGCCGCTTTCGCGCGCCGCCGTGGCGGTCGGCGCGGATGGCATCTTGGTCGAAGTGCATCACGATCCCGCGCGTGCGCTTTCGGACGGGCCCCAATCCATTCTGCCCGAGGAATTTACCCAGCTCATGCGCGAATCCCGCGACATTGCCGCAGTCCTCGGCCGCACACTGAATTGACAATCCGCATCAATTACCGGCTCGTCGTCCTGTTGGTTCTTCTGGTGGGACTGGCTGCCCGTGAAGTGGCGCTCGAACTTCGTCCTTCGTTCTTGCGTCCGGGGCTTCGACTTTTTGCCTATGTCGGAAACACCGGCGACGGAACCGTCACTGCCATAGATCTTGTAAAGCTCTCCCCTGCCGCAACCATTTCCGTCGGCGCCGGGCCCACAGGCATTCGCGCACATCCGACGCGCAAGGAAATCTGGGGGCTAAGCTCGCGGGGAGGCTACGCCTGGGTGCTCGACGCGACTACGAATCGAATTGCCGCACGCATACCCGTGGGCGCTGCGCCCTACGCCCTCGATTTCTCGCCCGACGGAACGCGGGCATACGTGGCCGCCTCCGGATCAAACGCGATTGTGGCAATTGACTGCGCGACGCGCGCGGTTGTGGCGCGTGGACGCGCCGGACGACGCCCGTGGATTGCCCGCGTTTCGCCCGACGGCAAACTCCTCGTAGTTTCCAATCGCGACGATTCGACAGTGTCCGTACTCGATGCCGCCACCCTTGCGCTGCGCGCCACGATTCCGGTGGCGCCTAATCCCGAGCAGATTGTAATCCTACCGGATAGCACGAAGGCGTTTGTTACGTCCGGGTCGCAGAATCAGATTTCCGCGGTGGATTTGAAGCGAAATGTACTGTTGGCAAATCTCGTACTCGGCGGTACGCCCGACTCGCTCATCCTCAAACCCGATGGTGGCGAACTATACATTCCGTCCAGCAATGCCCACGGTCTCCTCATCGTGAACACGCAGACAAACGAGCTCGGAGACTTCCTTCTTCTCGGAATGTCACCGGCAGCTGCGGCGATGACAGCAGACGCCGCAACTCTATATGTTTCGGATCCGGCGGCGGGACATATTGTGCCAGTGGCAATAAACATCCGCCAGGTTGCCCGCCCTATTTCCGTTGGGCAATCGCCGCGCAACTGCCAGCTCACTCCGGGAGACGATATCCTGGTGGTCGTGGATACGTCTTCGGATGAACTTGCCATCGTGCGCGCCAAGACCTCAGGACTCATCACGCTAATCCCCACCGGGCCCCAGCCTCGCGATCTGGCTATCAAAGTATTTTGAACTTCGCACGATTCCTACTGGACGGTCAGGCTTAAAGGAAATGCGCGCGAAATGCTTGGTTGACCCGCCGGACTCACGGTCGCCGTCACAGTAATTATGTAAGTGCCGGGAGGTGTGCCGGGCGGAGGGGCGGCTGGGATCGGAGGAGCGCTTCCCCCGCCGCACGCGGCGATCGCGACCGCCAATGCGATCAGCAACACACCCAACTGCGCGACGCGCGCGAACGTGGACCGAAAACGCCCAAGCGACAAGGTCATCGCGAGGGTCCAGAAAATTATCGCGATGCGAGGGATTCGATTGTTCAGCGGTCGCACCGGGGCCCCCGGCTGCGCAGGGATTGTGTCGGCTGCAGAAGGCGCGGGCGTCGAGGTGACGACAACTTGAAACTGCCCCGGAGTGGTCGGGGTGATCGGAACGACGGTGGGGCTCGTCACGGGCGTAGTGGTGATCGTACAACCTCCCAAGAGCGCAGCCGGGACAGCGCAGGACAGCGCCGCGGATCCTGTAAACCCGGCCGACGAACTAATCTCGAGTAGATATGTGGCGGATTGACCGGCGGTAATCGGCTCGACAACCGCCTGGTCGGGCGATGAGGCGATACAAAAATCTGACGCCGTGCCGCCGAGAGGAATGCCCTGAGGGCTGCCCGGAGCGTTGTCGGCCAAATCGAGAATCGCGTTTCGGGCACCGCCGTTGGCGCCGCACGTCGAAGTCTGCAACGGTTTGAATGCCACCTGGATCGTACAAGTAGCGCCCGGAGGCGTGCTTTGGCCCGTGCAACCATCACCGCCGCTCGCAATCACAAAGTCCCCTGCATTCGTCCCCGTCCGCGACAAAGAAGTAATCATCAGCACCCCGGCGAAGGTGCCTGAGCTACTGTTCGTTACCGTGATCGGCTGAGGCGCGCCTCCGGCACCACCCGCCAACTGGCTTCCAAAATTGATGCTCGTGGGAACTGAGATCGCAGCTTGAGTGGCGGTTCCCATCAAGGCAATCGCGGGTGGATTGCCAGCTGGCACGTTGAGGGCGGCTAACCGAATGCCCGGAGTGGTTGCAGCCGGTGTGAATGTCACGCCAATCTGGCAGCTCTGTCCTGCGGGGACGGGATTCGGCGTGCAGGAAGCGGGAGCAGAAAAATCTCCCGGATTCTGGCCCACGATCGCAATTCCCGTGACCGTTGCAGATGAGCCGCCGACGTTCATAATTGTCACGCTCTGCGGGGCGCTGGTCGTGCTTTCGCCCTGGGCGGCGAAGACGACGCTCGGTGGAGACACCTGCAAAGAAGGCGCCGCCGTGGCCGTCCCCGAAAGCGTGATCTGCTGGGGGCTGCCAGGGGCGTTGTCGGTGAAGATGAGGCTCGCGTTCTTGGGGCCCGCCGTCTGCGGCGCCAGTTGGACGCTCACGGTGCAGGTCGCCTGCACAACCACGGTTCCACCCGAGACTGGGCACGTTGTTCCGCTGGCGGCAACCGCAAAGTCGGTGGCGTTGGTTCCCGTGAGGGCGATGCTCACGATGTTGAGTGTGGCGCTACCAAGGTTGGTCAACGTGACGCTTTGCGGGCCACTCTTGGCGCCCACATTTTCGCTTCCGAACACCAACGCAGGCACGGTGAGGCTCACGATTGGCGTCGGCGGCACTCCAACTCCCGTGAGCGTCACAACCTGCTCGGAGTTCGGCACGCCGGCCGAATTGTCATAAAAATCCACTTCTGCATTAAATGATCTATCTGCGTTGGGCTTGAACGTGTAATTCGCTAGACACATGCCGCCCGGCGCGAGCGAGGCGCCAATTTGACAGGATGAAGTCCCCTGTTCGCCGAACGGAGCGAATTGCGCAGCATCTGGGCCGGCCTCAACTATGTTCGTGAGCGTCAGATTCTGGGTTCCGGTGTTTGTCACCGTGATCATTTGCGGCGCGCCCGTAGAATTGTCGGACTCGTTGCCGAAGTTTACGAGCAGTGGAGAAACCGTGGCGAGCGGTTCAGCTCCTGCCGCCACCAGCTCGAGAATTTGCGGGCTGCCCGGCGCGTTATCGGAAACGGTCACGACGGCGTTTTCTGGTCCATTCGTAGAAGGTGTGAATCCCAGCTCGAACGAACAACCTGGCGTGGAACCGGGGACAATCGCCTGAGTTAAGCACATCCCGCCGCCCATGATCGAGAAGTCCCCTGCGTTGGGCCCACCGATTGCGATGGCCGAAATCGCGAGGTTCGCGTCTCCGCCGTTGAACACTGCTACTGGTACCGGAAGACCGGGAGTCCCGACCGTCGCAGGAGAGAAAGTCGCACGCGCGACGTTGAAATAGACGCTTGGCATCGGCGTCGAGCTTTCGACGATCTCGGCCATGAACGCGTCGGCCAACGGAGGTGTCATCGAACAGCTGGCGCACGAAGACTGAAAGCCATTTAAAGTACTTTCCGTAGTGACCGCTGTGGGGAAATCTCCCGACGTGGAGGTTCCCGCTACGTACACGTGCCCGGCGTTATTCGCCGCGACGGCATTGCCCGACGCACTCGCTGTTCCGCCCACGGGTGACGTCCCGCCAAGCGGCGTCACATAGATCAACGACGCGGCACCCGGCTTCGTGGGGTCGAATTTCGCTACGAACGCATCACCCGTACCGTTGAAAGCTTGAAGGTTTTCTTGCCAGGGCATGTCGGGCGATGTGGTCGCGCCAGTCACATAGATTGCGTTGGGAGCCGCTGAGGCCGTGGCCACGTACACGCCTGTCCCGACGTCCGCCTGAGAGCCGCCAAGATAGGAGGAATAGGCGAGCGCCGACTGGCCGGTGTCCGCCGACTGCGACACGACGGACAGGAACGCATTCGCCGTGGCATTCGGATGAAGGCCGACCTGATAGGCGCTGACCATGCCGTTCGTAGGAAAATTAGGAGATTGCGTCGTGCCGGTGACGTAGGCATTCGGCGGAGTCGCTGAATCGAGCGCGAGAGCAAGAGCCCGGTCCGTACCCGACCCGCCGAGCAGCGTGGCATAAACCAAATCTGTCGGACCACCTCCCGCTGGAACGAGTTTCATAAGAAATGCGTCCGACGAGCCGCCACCGTAAGCAGTTTGAATCGCATTTTTCGCCGGAAAGGGTGTTACGCCACTTGAGGTGAACCCAGCGATGTATGCGTATCCGGAAGTGTCCACGGCAACGCCCCCGACACCCGGCTCAACGACCGAGTTTGTGGCCAGGTAGGTACAGTATTTCAGGATCGCTGCTCCGCCAGCCGTCTCCGGAGGTTGGAAAATCGCGAGAAATGCGTCGCCGGGTTCTCCGTCCCATATAGTTTGATACGCACCCGTGGTAACAGGTAAATCCGCGGAGGCCGAGTCAATCGGTGTCGTATGAACGTCCGAGGCGATGTAGACGTCGCCCTTGCCATCGAGAGCAATTCCGCCCGGCCCGGTTTGGGATTCGGTTCCGCTTCCGCCGAAGAGCGTCGAAAATACAAGCGTATTGCCGGCCTGTCCAATTTCGCTCACGACCGCATCATTTCCGTCGCCGCTCGCGAGTGCACTGGTTGGCGCGGTACTATCCGTTACGGGGAAATCCGTGGCCGTCGTAGTTCCGGTGATCGCCACATCTCCGCTGGCGTCCACCGCGATCAGTCCTCCGGACTGCGTTCCGCTGCCGCCGAAAAATGTGAGATAGACCAGCGAGCTTGCACCGGCTAGCGTCGGATCGATTTTCGCGATGAAGAATTGCGCAGGCCCGTCCGCTGGTCCGAGTCGATTCGCCGGCACACCTAGGAACGAAGTTGAGGTTGTGGTGCCGCCGATATAGATTTTGCCAGACGAGTCGAGAGCGATGCTCGCGGCAGTTTCCGTCCCCGAGCCGCCAAGGAAGGTTCCGTAGGCGACCGAAAGCGACGGATCCACGATAAGCGTTGCACTCGGATCGTGCGGACCGACTCGAAACCCGATCGAGCCATCCGCTTCGATGACGTAGTCACCGTCAACCATTCGCCTCCGAACATTTACCGGAGCCTTCACATGAGTGCCTGGCTGTCCGATGCAGGGGATAGCGCTCTGCGCGCTTGCTGTCTGCTGGCCGTTCGGTAATTTTGGCGCGCAAGGTTTGCCCGCTCGCTGCCGTTTTCGCTCCGCTCCGCCCAATCGTACGCGTCGCGCCCGCTGGGTCTGATGCGGTGAATACTTTTTCGCCCGGCGCGATCCGAGAGAACTTCGATGGCGTGTGCCGGACGAGTGCCAGCCCGTATGCGGCGCCTCATAGACCCTGGGCTTTTTCATCCTCACTTCGTCGCCGGAGACGTTTATGAGCAAATCGCCGGCGGCATTGACGCGCAGATTCTCGGCTCCCGTTAACGTCAATCGCAGCTTTGAAACGTCCGTTCCCGGCGCGACGCGCAGGTCGTATTCGACTCCATCGGCGCTGCCGTACACCGTCATGCCGACTCCAGGAGCGGCGCTCGCGGCTCCGGCCCGCGCGAAATGAGGGACTGAGGTGTGCCATTTCCTCTTGTCGTTACCGATAAAATAATTGCTCTCCGAGCGGAGCTTTGCTTTGCCTCTCCACTGGAAGCCCTTGTTGCCGACCACACGCACTACAAGAGTGCCATTCTCACCAGTCGCGGGCCGCGCTACCCGCACGGCAATTTCGTCGCGCATCAAAGCAACCGTCAATCCCTTGCCCCGGCCGAGGAATTGAACGCCGTCGGCTACCTGACCCACATTCGGTTCAAAGGTCATCGGAATCGAGAAATTCGCCAATCCGCGATCGGGAGGCGCTGTGCGGCCGTCCGCGGATCTGCTCGAGTTAGCGCGATTGGCCCGCGGCGTGACCTGGAGTTCGGAGACACTTCGGGCAAGAGTGTTTTGCCTCTGTGGCTGAGCGAGGTTCCGTCGTGTAACGGGCGGATGCAGGGGGCCGGGAGACGTCAATCGTGCCTCAACGAACACCCATGCGCTTCCGGCGAGGGCCAGGAGGCACACCACATACTGCTTAGTTCGCATTAGGCCCTCTTCCGGGAACGAGAGCGGTCTCTCGTCTCCAGGTTGGGCGGCTCAAATACGGCCGAGCCAACTGCAATTAGTAGTGTTGATTTCGGATCATCCCTTACAAGGGGACGAACAGACTATCCCGCGGCGGGTTCCAAATGTCTATCCGTATAACTACGGCTAAGTTGTCAGGAGTTCGCGTTCCCAGGCCCAGTTTTCTTCGCCCAGGGCGAGATCGAGCATTCCTTCGACTGGGAGAACGTCAACTGGCAGCCCGCCTCTCCACAGCGCGACGCTCAACAGGAGTTCGCGCCTGTCGCGCAAATCAAAAAGCTCGCGCGCCAGACCCAGCTCCATAATTTTTCCGTAGGCTGCCGATACAACGGCCTGGGGGCGCAATAAACACAGACCGTCATGCTCGACGACACATCCCTTGAGCTCGCCATCTTCGACACGCAGCGTAATCCGAGTCTCGCGCGAATCCCAGACCGTAAGCCGAATCTGGAACTCCGGCATCTTTGCGACCGCTTCGGCGATCGGGTCCACTCGCAGCCAGAGATGCTCCGGCCCAAATCCGTAGTGAAAATCGCCCAGCACATATTGGCGTCCGTGCATCGTTGCCCCGCGTCGGTCGGTTGCATAAAGCCCCGCGCCAAGCCACTCGAAGTAGCTGCTTTCGCGCCCATCCACCTGAACATCGAGGTACGCCGTGGGCGCTTCGCGTCGCGCGCCCTCCGGTGCATGCTTGATCGGATGTGCCAGCGCGTCCGGCGCGGGTTCTCCGATCGCGTTGTAAATGTCGGTCAGGTGCTTACGATAAAGACGGTCGAAATCCGCGTCGTTGGATGATCCGTGCTCCGGACCGTACCACCAACACCAATCGCTTCCTTCTGCCGCCAGCACCGCTTCGTAGGCTCGCTTTCCTTGTGGTGTCCATTCTCCCGGAGTAGTCGGACTCCGCAGTCCGCCTCGATCCCTGGCGCGCTCAAACGCCTTTCGGGCATCGCGCAGGAGGTCCCATGCACGAACGTCTTCCGAGTGCCCGATCCAAACGTCGAAATTCGCACTAATCCACGAAGCGGGGAAGATACCTTCCATACGCGGAGGATCCTGAACCGCTTCGATCGCCTCACTCATCGTCAGTGCCTGGATTTGCCCGTCGCTCGAGACGCGATCGTAAAAGCGTCGCAGGAATTCTCTGCCGTTTCCCGGGTAGTATTCCCAAGCATTCTCGCCATCGAGGATGAGGCTTACCGTTGCGGTTCGCCCCTCCGGCTCGCGGTCGCCTATCGCGCGGATGCGGCGATGCAGGTCTTCCGCCGCCGCTTCGGCGCCCATGCGGCTGTACACGAATCCAACGAGATCGGACAGGTAGTGGTCACGGAAAAATCCAACCATTTCGCGTTCGCCGCGTCTAAACCTCCAGGGGGTGTACAACTCCGGGGCATTTTCCGGGTATCCGGAGGCGTCGCGCCAGAATCCGATATTCTTGGTTCGTCCCAGGACGCCTTCGTCCGTGGCGAACCATCGGAATCCGAGATCCGCTGCAATCTCCAGCGCCTGGTCGGAGACGGAGCCCTCCGATGGCCACAGCCCGACCGGAGGTTTTCCGAATGTGCGCTCGTGAAACTGCCGCGCCCGCACGAGTTGTTCTCGCGCGTCCTCCGGAAATCGAAACGCAGGGTGAGGCAGTGGCGTGTGCGGGTTTGCAACTCGCGCGATATCTGTATCGCAGAGCAACGGCAGGATCGGGTGGTAATACGGCGTCGTCGATATCTCGATCTGGCCGCGGGCCGCGGCTATCCGATATTGCGGCAAGACTGACGCGAGCAGTTCGTGCTGCCTCTCAGCTAGACCAGCCTTGTCTTCTTCAGTGAAATTTTCGCCCTTTTCGGAAAGCGCGCGGACCACCGCATCGTTGGCCAGATATTCTTCGTCCATCCAGGCAAGTTGCGAAAGCAGTTGGAGGTCGCGCCAATCCCGCAGGCTCCAGTGCGCCACGCATGCCTCCGCGCCACCCGAGCGCATTTGCGATTCGAGTTCGGCGAATCTCGGCCAGCGTCGCACGAGATTTTCATTCACCTGAAACCCGCGCTCCAGCGCCTCGCGCTTCTGGTGCGCCGATAGCGACATGGCTGGTGCAAAAGCAATATCGAACCACGGCTCCTTGAACCGGCCGCTCGCGTATTCCTCAATTTGCTCCGCGAGTAGCGGAACAATATTGTACGTGGCGTGCACCCGCGGGAATTCATCCAGGATTTTCACCATTCCCCAGTAATCCTTCAGCGCGTGCAGCCGCGTCCACGGCAGTACGTATTGCCCGGTCGCCGGGTCGCGATACTGAGGTTGGTGCATGTGCCACAGGATAACCAGGTTTACTCGGCTCAATCCGCTTCTCCGGGTGCTAGAATGTGCCCCGCGCTGTTATGCGCCTTCTTGATAAATATATTGCACGCGAAGTTGTCTCCCACGGTCTCCTCGGCCTCGCTGTCTTCACTTTCGTATTCTTCGTCCCGCAGCTCGTGCGACTGATGGACCTCGTGGTCCGGCATTCAGGCAGCATCTGGACCGTAGCATTGCTATTTCTTTGCACGATTCCACCGGGCCTTGGCTTTACGTTTCCGATTGGCGTCCTCGTCGGAGTGCTGATAGGCCTCGGGCGCCTCTCCGCTGACAGCGAAATCGTGGCTCTCCACGCCTCCGGCATCAGCCTGCGGCGCCTGCTCTTGCCGATCGGCATCGTCGCGCTGTTCGCTGCTGCTGGAACCCTGGCGACCACTTTCTGGCTGAGCCCTGTGGCTCTGCGGACCGCGGGCCGACTCCAACAGCAGCTCCTTGCTTCTCAGGCGCCCTTCGCCGTCCAACCCCGTGTGTTCGACGAGCGTTTTCCGAAGTTCATATTATACGTGCAAGACGTGGAAGCCGCAGCGACGCACTGGCAGGGAGTTTTCCTGGCGTCTTCGGCCGGCGCGACGTCGGGACTAATCCCGCAATCGAGTGACCATTCTCAGCAGTCCTCGGTGACGATCGCCGAAGAGGCGCAGATTATCACCAACCCCGCGCAACATCAGATAGATCTTCATCTGGGAATCGGCAGTACTCACGAGTACGATCAGCACACTCCGGACCAATACAGCGTCACTACGTTCGGTGAGACTGACATTCCTGTGGACATCTCCGGCGCAACTTCACCGCTGAGGAATAACGCAATCTCCGTGGCGGAAGAATCCGGCGGAGCGCTTCTGAGTGACAATGGGCCGGGATGGCGCACGTCTCGTGTCGAATTCCAGAGGCGCATTGCGTTTCCAGCGGCGTGCCTCGTTTTTGCGCTCCTTGGCGTGCCGATGGGAGTGCGTCCGCGACGAGGCGGTCGCGCCGGCGGACTGATCCTCGCGTTGGTACTGGTCGGCGGCTACTATTTTCTGTTCGTATCGGGCGATCATCTCGCCGCGCAAGGACGTATCTCCCCTTTTCTGGGCGTGTGGGCGGGCAACATCGTCGCGATCGTCATAGGCTTGACCATGCTGGTGCGCGTCGAGAATATTCGCCGGCCTAATCCGGTTCTGGCGTGGCTCGAATCGCTCTGGAGACGCGCCCGAAAATTCGCGCAAGCTCTTCCGGCGTCCGAAGGATCTGCAGCGGCACCTTCGCCGGCTGTGGGGCTTCGCCAGGCTCTGGCTGCGAGCCGGGCCATGGCTTTCCCAATGCTCATTGACGTTTATCTGCTCCAGCAATTCTCCTATTACTTTTTTGTTCTACTTGCGGCGTTCGTGTTGATCTTCGACGCGTTCACGCTCTTCGATCTGCTCGGCGATATCGCGCGAAATCACGTCCCTGCACTTACGGTCTTGAGCTACTTCCGGTATCTCGTTCCGCTTATGGTGTATCAACTCGCGCCGCTCGCGACTCTTGTCGCGACGCTCGTCAGCTTGGCAATTCTCGCCAAGAACAATGAGGTGATCGCGCTGAAGGCCAGCGGAATCAGCCTTTACCGGCTCGTGCTTCCGCTTATGCTCGCGGGACTTCTGGTTTCCGGCGGGCTCTTCCTACTCGACGACACTTTTCTGCCATACGCGAATCAACGCCAGGACGCGCTGCGTAACGAGATTAAGGGCCGCCCCGCGCAAACCTACTTCGAGCCCGCGCGGCAGTGGATATTTGGCGAGAACTCCAAAATATATAACTACGAACTGTTCGATCCCGATCGGCAACTCTTCGGCAGCCTGCAAGTTTTCGAGCTCGATCCCACTACCTTCCAAATGCACCGGCGAATTTTTGCTACGCGCGCCACATGGGAGCCGAGCGAAAACGCATGGATTCTCACCGGAGGATGGGTGCGAGATTTTGGCAGTGACGGACAGGTAGTGAAATACGAGCCGTTCAAGGCCACCACGATCGCGGAGTTGACCGAGCCGCCCGGTTACTTCCGGCGAGAAGTGCGGCAATCTTTCCAGATGAATTGGCGGCAGCTGGGCGACTATATCGCCAGCCTCCGACAGGCGGGATTCGACACGGCGCGCCTCTCCGTCCAATGGCATAAGAAGTTCGCGTTTCCAATGATCGCGGCAATTATCGTGTTTCTCGGCGCGCCTTTCGCGTTCCTCGCCGGGACGCGCGGCGCGGTCGGCGGCCTCGCTGTGGCGGTGGGGATCGGAGTGATCTACTGGTCTTCGGCGGCGCTGCTGGAAGCGATGGGATCCGCCGGCCAACTGCCTCCCCTGCTCGCTGCGTGGGGACCGGACGCCATTTTCGGTTTTCTCGGCGTCTATTTTTTCCTGAAGATGCCCACCTAGCGCTCGAGCGAGACGTTCTTAAGGGCTTCGCGATAACTCAGGCCGCTGAGCCGATCGCGGTTCCGTCGCGCGTAACGTTTTACTTCGGCGGAGTCGGTCCAGGCATATTGACGCAACGCCCAACCGATGGCCTTGCGCAGAAAAAACTCCTTAGAATCGAGCGACGGCTCGATGCACGCGTAGAGCAAGTCGAGATCGGTATTCTGCTTGAATCCCAGCTGGCAGATGATGGACGTTCGGCGCTTCCACATGTTCGCCGACTTGCTCCATGCGAGCATTCTCTTTTTCATGGGCGCGGGATAGTCGCGCAAAATGGGCCCGACACGATGTGACGCCACGTCGTCCACGTAGTCCCACCAGGCGCCGGTAACTACGATTTCTTCGTAGAGCGGCATGGCCGCAGGGGTTTGAAACGGTTTCGCGAGCTTATGGCCGGTAAGCGCAATCGCCACATACCGCTCCTCACGAAACTTCGCGCCGCGCCAAAGATCGAGCACGCAGTCTCGCCATTCGTCGCGAGTCGGCAACGCGAGATCGGCGAAAACCGCTTTACACGTCGAGCGCAGCAGTCCGGCCGCCAGACCGTGGAACAGCATCGCCGACTTCATGTAGGCCTGTGCGCCAAGCGCCCTGCGGGGATCTCCGACACGGCGCAGTTCCTTCCGCACAAGAAGAAGCAAGGGCGACGGCTTCGAAGCGGTGTTGGCTAGCTTCAACTCAATCGGACCTGATTCGCTTAGTTTTTCTTGCGTTTGGCTTCGATCACGGCCTGCGCGGCGGCTAGACGCGCGATCGGTACTCGGAACGGCGACGCGCTCACGTAGTTCATCCCCACGCCATGGCAGAACTTCACACTTTCCGCGTCGCCTCCGTGCTCGCCGCAGATTCCGATCTTGAGCTTTGGCCGCGTCTTTCGCCCGCGCTCGATGGCCCACTTGATGAGCATGCCGACGCCCGCGACGTCCAGCGTCTGGAACGGATCTTCCTTGAATATCGCGGCCTTGGATTGGTCCACGTATTCAGGCAGAAATCGCCCCGCATCATCGCGCGAGAGCCCCATCGTCGTCTGCGTCAGGTCGTTTGTACCAAACGAGAAAAACTCAGCAATCTCCGCGATCTCGCCGGCCAGCAAAGCCGCCCGCGGAAGCTCAACCATCGTTCCAACCAAATACTCAAGCTTCACTTTAGCCTGAGATATAATGTCACTCGCAACGCGCCTGGTGAGCACCTCAAGAATCTGAAACTCTTTCTTGTCGAGCGTGAGCGGAATCATGATCTCAGGTAATACTTTAATACCCCGCTTCTGGCAATCAATCGCCGCTTCGACGATCGCTCGAACCTGCATCTCCTGAATTTCCGGATATGTGATCGCGAGCCGGCATCCGCGATGGCCCAGCATCGGATTGGCTTCGTGCAGCTGCTCGACGCGGCGAATTACAGTCTCCAAGGGGATGCCGATCTTCTTTGCCAACTCTTCCTGCTTGGCCCGCTCATGCGGGACGAACTCATGTAGCGGCGGGTCAATCATGCGAATCGTTACCGGCAGACCGGCCATCGCTTCGAAGATCCCGATAAAATCCCGGCGCTGGAATGGAAGCAGCTTGGCTAGAGCCTTTCGTCGCGACTCAGGAGTGTCAGCCAAGATCATTTCCTGGATCGCGTCCTGACGCTCGAGGCTCTTTTCTGGCTGCTCGAAATCCTTGAAGAACATGTGCTCCGTGCGGCACAGCCCGATGCCTTCGGCCCCCATTTCGCGCGCCAGTCGAGCATCGCGTGGAGTATCCGCGTTCGTGCGTACTCCCAGCGTTCGCACTTTATCAGCCCATTTCAGCAGAGTTTCGTAGGCTTTCGGAGGTTCTGGGCGTATCAAATCTATCTGTCCGGAGTAAACGGATCCATCGCCACCGTCGAGGGTGACCCATTCGCCTTCGCTCACGGAGCGTCCGCCAACGGTCATCTTTTTGCCGTGTGCATCAATGTCGATTTTCTCCGCGCCGACGATGCAGCACTTACCCCATCCACGGGCTACGACAGCCGCGTGGCTGGTCTTCCCACCAGTCGCCGTGAGGATTCCCTGAGCAACATACATGCCGCCCACGTCTTCCGGGCTGGTTTCACGCCGAACCAGAATCACTTTTTCTCCACGCGCAGCCCAAGCTTCTGCTTCCTCCGCAGTAAACACGGCCCTGCCAACCGCCGCTCCCGGCACTGCATTGATTCCCTCTGCCAGCTTCCGGCTAGCGAGTTCGGCGCGAGCGAGCTTGGGATCCAGCACAGGATAGAAAAGCCGCTCGATATCTTCCGATTTAATTCTTTCAAGTGCTTCTTCAACTTTGACCAGCTTCTCGTTCGCCATGTCCACGGCCATGCGAAACGCCGCGCTTGGCGAACGCTTGCCCGTGCGTGTCTGCAGCATGTACAACTTGCCGCGCTCAACCGTGAATTCCATGTCCTGCATGTCGCGATAATGCTTTTCGAGTTTTTCACGGACCCGTTCCAGTTGCTGATAGACCTTCGGCATGAATTTCGCCAGTTCGCGAAGCGGTACGGGCGTGCGGATTCCCGCCACTACGTCTTCGCCTTGCGCGTTAAGTAGGAAGTCGCCGAAGAAAACCTTCTCCCCGGTGGATGGATCACGAGTGAAACAAACGCCAGTGCCGGAATCGTCTCCCGTGTTGCCGAATACCATTTGCACCACATTGACACCCGTGCCCAGCAGCCCCGTGATCTTCTCGACCCGCCGGTAAGTGACCGCCTTCTCGCCCATCCACGACTCGAACACCGCTCCGATCGCGCCCCAAAGCTGCTCGGCGGGATCTTCGGGGAAATCCTTTCCGGTCTTTTGCTTGAAGTAAGCCTTATATTCACCAACAAGATCGCGCCAACCCTGCGCGGTCACCTGCGTGTCATCCTTCACTCCCAATTTTTCCTTCATATTGCGCAGACGAATTTCTAGTTCTTCCTTTGGCAGTCCAATCACCACGCTCGAATACATCTGTACGAGCCGTCGATATGCATCCCACGCGAAACGCTCGTTGCCAGTGGCTTTCGCAAGGCCCTGCACGGACTTTTCATTTAACCCAAGGTTTAGAATTGTCTCCATCATGCCGGGCATCGAGCGCGCTGAGCCTGATCGCACGCTTACGAGCAGCGGATCGTTCGCATCGCCCAATTTCTTCTTGGTAAGTTTTTCGAGGCGCGCCACATTTTTTGCGACTTCCGCGCGCAGTTGTTTCGGGTACTTGTGCGAATGCTTCAAGTAATAGTCGCAGGTCTCAGTAGTGATGGTGAATCCAGCCGGCACGGGCAATCCGATTCGAGTCATCTCCGCCAGGCCCGCACCCTTACCGCCGAGCAAATCCTTCATGTCGCCGGTGCCGTCTGCTTTTCCCGCCCCGAAAAAATAAACGTATTTCATGTTTCTCCTCAGTTTTGTCCTAGCGCGATCACTGACTAATGTTGTCGGCGCGCCGATACCTAACGTGATTGTTGATCAAAGCTACTTCGCCTCTTCACTGCCCAATTCCGAAAAATCCGCAATGGTCGAAAATTCCTTTAATAAGGTCCCGAGCAGAGCGATTCGATTCCTGCGAACATCCTCATCCTCAACCATCACTAGAACTTTATCGAAGAAGAGATCAACCGCAGGCCGGATCTCCGAGATTTTCTCCAGCGCCTTCCGATACTTCTTCTCTTTCTTTAACCGCGTCGCTTCCCAACCAATTTTCTGAACCACAGTATGAAGTTGAAGCTCGGCAGCATCTTTCAGTAGCTCTTCCTTGACCGCACTCTGCCCCCTGTCACCCTTCCCCGCCGACTTCTCTAAAATGTTGCGGATGCGCTTGAAGCTGGCCGCCAAGGGCGCAAAATTCCTGGTGTCCCGGATCGCCTTCACCGCAGCTACGCGTTCCATGGCATCGCCCAGGTCGTCTGCACCTGCGGCAAATGCTGCGTTAATTTCGTCGTATGAGTACCTGCGGCGTTCGCGGAGGATGTAGCGAGCGCGTTCGAGCAGAAAATCGAGGACCTGCTTTTGAACAGCATCCGACGCCTCGATTTGCGGTGCATTATCCTTGAGAGCTTTCGCCGCAGCCGATATCGCAGCTGATAGAGACAACGGCAGATTCTTCTCGAGGATGATTTTCACGATGCCCAGCGCCGCACGCCGCAAAGCGAAAGGATCACTTGAACCCGTGGGAATCGCTCCGACTGCGAAGCATGCAACAATCGAGTCGAGCTTGTCTGCAAGTGCTACGGCACAGCCCGTCAAGTTACGCGGAAGAGGATCATCAAGACCGAGCGGCCTGTATTGATCGTAAATCGCCCAAGCGATTTCATCGGGCTCACCTTGGGCACGGGCGTAAAGGCCTCCCACGATTCCCTGCAACTCGGCAAATTCTCCTACCATTTCAGTCACAAGGTCGCATTTCGCTAATTCAGCCGCGCGGTCTGATCCTGCCACGTCCGCCTGCGCGATCCCGCCGGAAAACCACTGCTCGGAAAGCCAGCGCGCCAGCGAACGCATGCGCTCGACTTTGTCGCCATAGCTTCCTAGCCGGCGTTCGTATGTAACGGCCGCCAGATTCGGCAGATAATCGCCAAGCTTCGTCTTCTGATCAGTCTCCCAGAAGAATTGGGCGTCGGCGAATCGCGCGCGCAATACGCGCTCGTGGCCCGCGCGAATCAGCCCCTTTGGATCGCGCGGGAGATTGATGACTGCCAGGAAATGCTGCGCGAGATGGCCGTTGCGGCTCTCAACCGCGAAGTATTTCTGATGGCCGCGCATCACGGTTATGAGTATCTCATCAGGGAGCGCTAGGAATCCTCGATCGAACTTTCCGAGAATTACGCTGGGGCACTCGTTCAGATACGTAACAAGTTCGAGCAAGCCCGCATCCTCGTGCGTGCGCAATCCCTTGGGGGTCGTTAGAGTGTGAAGTTCGGCCTCAATTTTCTTTCGCCTTACTTCGGGCCTGCAGATTACGAAGTTTTTTTTGAGCTTTGCTTCGTAATCGCGTGGGCCGGAAACCAGTATGCTGCGCTTGCCCAGGAAGCGGTGACCGTCGGTGTGGTTTCCCGCCCGCACATCAGCGTAGGAAAACGACACAACCTTGCCATCAAGCAGCGCAACGATCCAGCGAATCGGACGAATAAAACGCGGGCTCTGCGCGCCCATCCAAATCATCGAGCGCGGCCACGAAATCTCGCGGATGGCCTCGGGCAAAACCTCCTTCAATATTTCCGCCGCCGTTCTTCCGCGAACAAGCTGCTTGACGGCGACGTACTCACCCTTCGGCGTGCTTACAATTGTGAGGTTAGAAACCGCCATGCCTTGTTTCTCGGCGAAACTTAAAGCGGCACGTGTCGGTTGTCCCGCGGCGTCATATGCAACGGCTTTCGGAGGTCCGATGATCTCGCGGATTATATCTTCCTGTTTTAGTTGAATATTTCGCGCGATAGCGACGAGGCGCCTCGGGGCTCCAAATGTTTCAATTGACGCTTGAGCTGTCGGCTCGTCGACCAGAGCGTTCGCTGAAAGATGCTTCACAAGTATTGCTTTAAGTCCCTGCGAAGTTTTCAAGATTATTCCGGCGGGAATTTCCTCGCATCCAATTTCAAACAGCAGATCGCCGCGGGATGTCATGCGCTCGCCTCGGCTGGCGTTTGAATCGCCGCTCGCTGGTCGAGCCAGGCCCTCGCCACATGTGTCGCGAGCTTTCGCACGCGCGCTATCATTCCCGCGCGCTCGGTCACCGATATCGCGCCGCGCGCATCGAGCACGTTGAAGAAGTGTGAACACTTCAGGCAAAGATCGTAAGCTTGTAAAACCGGGAACTGTTTTCTGGCGTTGCCCTTCAGGTTGTCGTATGCCGCCAGCAGCCGCGCCGCTTCTGCCTCATTCAGATCGAATTGCTTTCGAGTTGACACCGCATCCGCATGATCGAAGCTGTAAGCGGAAAATTGCTGCTCCTCTGCTAGGCGTACCTGGCGATACGTCATGGTATTTGACCAATGCACATCGAACACATTGTCCACACCCTGTAGATATGCGGCAATGCGATCGAGTCCATATGTCAGCTCGACCGAAATTGGATCGAGATCCACGCCGCCGCACTGCTGAAAATATGTGAACTGCGTAATCTCAAGCCCGTCGAGAAGCACCTGCCAGCCAATTCCCCACGCACCGAGCGTCGGCGACTCCCAGTTGTCTTCCTCGAAGCGAATGTCGTGTTCCTTGAGTTTGATTCCGACCGCGGCAAGGCTCGCGAGATAAAGGTCCTGAATATCCGCGGGCGAAGGCTTGAGTATCACTTGAAGTTGCGTGTGCTTGTAAAGACGATTGGGATTCTCGCCGTAGCGACCGTCTGCAGGGCGGCGGCTCGGCTGCGCGTAAACAACTCGATATGGTTCTGGGCCGAGTACGCGCAGAAAAGTTTCGGGATGCATCGTGCCCGCGCCTACTTCGATGTCATAGGGCTGCTGCAAAATGCAATCTCGCGTCGTCCAGTAATGTTCAAGCTTCAGTAGGAGGTCTTGAAACGTGAGCCCTTTCGGCTTCGCGGTCTCGCGTCCTAATTTCGGGCTCGGCTTTTGAGGCATCAGACTGGTGACTCCAGAAGTTCTCGAGATGTTAGTTTGCGATCAATTTGATGTTCGATCACGTCTAGCATCGCGTTCGTCAATTCCCTCACTGCTCGGGCTTCGGCGGTGGCCGGCGTGGCATCCTGACTCAAACGGTCCAGCCGCTCGATAAGCATTCGTCCCGCCAGCAGAAGCGCTGCCGATGAAATCGCGCGCATGCCGGGCTTCCTGCATTTGCCGCACGCCATCGCCGAAGCACTAGGCGAGAAGTACGCCCCGACTTCTTCGGTCATAGGCTTGCCGCAGAAAGCGCAGCGGTCGAGAGGTGGCAGCCAGCCTCCAAGCTTTACCGTCCACATCGTGAAATATGCCAGCGGCACTTCCGTCTTGCCAGTGCGCTTCACTGTCTGCGCCGCGAGCAAGAGTAGTCTGAAGTTCGCGTCGGAGGCTTCACGCTCCGGCAGCACGGACTCGGTGATTTCCGAAAAAAGAGCTAAAGCGACACTTGATGGATAGTCGTGAAAAACATCGAGAAACGATTCGATCATCTCGCACTGGCTAATTCGCACCAGGTCGCGCGCCTCGCGTTCGAAGAACCATATCCGGATGTGCGAAAGTTTTTCGAGCGTCGATCCAAACCTGCTCTTCGTCTTCCGCGAACCCGCCGCCACTCCGCGGACGCGGCCCATCGTGCGTGACAAAAAACTTACCAACCGGTCAGCCTCGCCCAGATTGTACCGTTGCAGGACGATGGCCTCGGATTCATGAAGTGGCATCTGAAGTGTCGGCGTGTCGACCGGCGGACGGACTGACGTTCCGATTCCATCGGAGGTCGAGCAGGCCGCGCGCGCCGCGCGCAGCGAGACTAATTTTTCTACCACAGCGAGACACGCGGTGCAATTGATAAACGAAGTCCGTTCGAATTTTCGGCGCGAACGTTTCAATATTCTTGCAGGTCGGCTACAGTGTTTGCGCTATGAATCGAGCGAATGCGCTGCCACACGTGGATATCGTGGGTGTCGGAATCAATGCCACGGACACCATCATCCGCTTGCCGCACTTCCCCACCCTTGGCTCAAAGGTCGAATTGCTTTCGGCTGAGGTAAAACCCGGCGGCCAAGTGGCCAGCGCGATCGTCGCTTGCCGGCGATGGGGCCTCTCCGCGCGCTACGTGGGCAAAATCGGTGACGACGCCGCCGGAAGACTTCAAGTCGAAGAAATGCAGCGCGAGGGAGTTGAGTCGCATTGGATCAAAGCGAACGGCTCCATGAGTCAGTCGTCTTTTATTCTGGTTGATGAGCTCTCGGGTGAGCGAACCGTTCTGTGGAAACGTGATCCGAAGATTGCGCTCGGCCCTGGAGACCTGCGACGGGAATGGATTTCCGGGTCTCGAGCTCTTTTGGTAGACGGGCACGACACCCAGGCTGCCGCGCAGGCGGCACGATGGGCCCGAGAGGAACGGATCCCGGTCGTCGGCGATTTCGACAATCGGTATCCTCATGTTGAAGCATTACTTGAATATGTGGATTTCATCATCGCGTCGAGAGATTTTCCCGAGCGCTTGACTGGCGAATGGGACTTATTGAAGTCACTCCCTCGTGTTTTCCATCAGTTCAAGTGTCGCTTGACGGGCGCTACCCTCGGCCGACTCGGTGTCCTGGTCTGGGGCGGCAAGCAATTCTCTCTTTGTCCCGGCTTCCAAGTGCAAGCCGTAGACACAACCGGAGCTGGCGATATTTTCCACGGGGCCTTCTTGAATGGCCTGGCGCGCGATTGGGATATGGAAGAAATACTTGAATTCAGCTGCGCTGCAGCCGCACTCAATTGCACCGCACCGGGTGCGCGCGGAGGCATCTCTTCTCTGGAGAGGATCGCGGAGCTGCGCAAGAACGGAAAAAGATCCGAGCTGGCGTACTCACATGAAGTCCTCGCTGCGGCATCGCGCGCGGCAAACGGCTCGGTGGGCCGGAGACCATGATCCCGCTCAAGGATCTCAACCCGCAACGCGCTTTCCCGATCATGACGCTGCTGCTGATCGCGGCGAATGTCGTCGTGTTCATTCATCAAGTGACGCTTTCGCCCGCGGCGACCGAGGCATTTGTTAAAACCTACGCGCTCACCCCGTCACACATCCAACTGGCGCTTGAGGGACACCGCTATACTCCTCTGGAGGCCTTCCTGCCACTTTTCACATGCATGTTCTTGCATGGCGGCTATCTTCATATTATCGGCAACATGTGGTTCTTGTGGATTTTCGGCGGAAACGTCGAGGACCAATTCGGGCATCTCGGATATTTTTTGTTTTATCTGGTGTGCGGACTCGGCTCAGGCGCTGCGCAAGTACTCTTTTCTTGGGGTTCCCGCGTTCCATCTCTCGGTGCAAGCGGAGCGATTGCGGGAGTTCTCGGCGCATACATCGTGTTCTTCCCTCGCGCGCGCATTCTGACGCTCGTACCGTTGCTTATCATATTTTTCCTGGCGCGCATTCCGGCTTGGATTTTCATTGGCATCTGGTTCCTGATGAATTTCCTCAGCGGCGTCAGTTCGCTCGGAATGAAGAGCATGGGCGGCGTGGCCTGGTGGGCCCATGTCGGCGGTTTTCTCCTGGGAGTCCTAATGGCGACGATTGCAAGGTTCGCTGGGCGCACCGCGCCGCCAAGATGGACCACATGAGAGATCGTTGAGACTTATCCGATAATCGCTCAAGGCTTCAAGTGACGCGCGAAGTAGCGCACGAGTGTCCTTGAGAGAAATCCAGCACGTCGGCTTGCCGACAGTTCTAGGCGAAGTTGAATTATCGGCCGTCAGAAGATACAAACTCATGATTAAAGTGGCACATCAGAATTCCTTTGCGCGCGCGAGTAATCTCAGTGCGAGAGTATCTCCATGAACTGACGCAAGTCGTCGGCGCTTACGTCCGAGACTCCGCACAATTGCATTCCGCCATTCGAACGGCAAACCACGTTGTAGCCCTGCTTCGATTCCGTTTCAGCCGGCTCCCTCTGTTGACCGTCGTCAGGCCAAACAAAAACATTGATGTAATGTTTTCGCAGTCGATACACGAGCGCGGCCACATTCCTGTTGCCGACGTAGTCGAGACGCCCGCCGATCAGCGGATAGCCCTGATTGGCCAAATCGCGAACGGGCGGCGCGAAGTCGAGCTTGCCATCAAACCACGGCTTCACAGTGTGCTGGTCGGTCGAAACAACATCCATCAGGTGGCCGGGCTGAAGAGATCGAATATGGCTCGCCACGAGTTCCTCAGCGACCAGATTGCCTTGGCGAGCATTCAATGCGCCAGGAATCATTCGGGTCCCCAACGCGAGTGCAATCAGAATCGCCGCAGCCACTGCAAGCCACTCGAGGACAGGGCGCCGCCTGGCGGCGCGCGCGGGCAACGTTGTGATCGGTCCTGTCTCGCTCTCGCTGTATTGCGAGATGTTTGCAGACGCAATAATCCGCGCACGCAGGCTCTCCGGCGCACGTTGGTAGAGATTTGCAGCGCGGATGCTCTTCCGCGACGTCTCCTGCTCGCGCAGTTCGTGTGCGCACGAAGTGCACGTCTTCACGTGCTCCTCGATCTCGAGGCTACGCACGAGATCGAGTTCACCATCGGAATAGGCGTGAAGGAGCAGCTCGTTATCTTTGCAGGCCACGCGGCACCTCCTTCCCCGCCCTATCCTGCAACCGCTCGCGCAACTGTGTCCGGCCGCGCGCCAGGCTCGACATCACGGTTCCGATCGGAACATCCATCACTTCGGCGATCTCCTTGTAGGAGAGCCTTTCCAACTCACGGAGGATCAACGCCTCACGGAGTCTCAGAGTCAGCCCTTCAAGTGCTTCTTGAAGTCTGCGCCTCTCGACCGATTGCAGGAGCGCGGTCTCTGCGTCGCGCTGCACAGGTTCTCCAACGTGAATCGTCTCGTCGAATTCCTCTGCCAGATCGCTGGGGCGTTTCTTCTTGAGAAAAGAATACGCCGAGTTGCGCACGATACGGAGGAGCCACGCCCGCGCGTTCCCTTCTTGGTATCCGCCGAAGAAGCGAATTGCGCGGAGACAGGCCTCCTGTACGACGTCCTCGGCGTCGTGCGGATTGCGGACCAGCCACCGCGCCAGATTGTAGGCCGCGTCGAGATGCGGCAACACAACGTGCTCGAAGTCCAGCCCGCTCGATACACCGCGCGTTTCCCCTTGCATATCGCCATTAGACTCTCAACTGTCCGGACAGTTGCCAAGGATTTTCGTCGGGGCTACTTGACTATGATTTTTCCGGTCATCATCGGATGGACCGAACAGAAGTAGCTGTATGTACCGGCATCCGTGAAAGTGAATGAAAACTGATCGTCCGTATCGAGCGCTTTAGATCTGAATTTCTTGTCTGGGCTTACCACGGTGTGCGGCACATCGTCGTGATTGACCCAGGTGATCGTGGTGCCTGGGGCTACTGTGATTTCCCTGGGCGTAAAGCTGAAATTGTCGATCGCGATATTCGTGGGCGCCTGTTTTTCCTCTGCCGCTCGGACCATCAAGCCTCCGTGAATTGCCGCCGCCGACCCAATAACTCCGAGTAGTCCCATGCCAAGCACGGCTTTCCGTATGTAGTTCTTCATTGCCATTCTCCTTTATGTAAGAAATCCCTACTGGCTAGCTGCCCGCGAGCGATGAATCCACCACGGCCAGAGTGTGGCTCCCGCGAACGAAATTTATGTCGGTAATCCCCAGCACACTTCGCAACTTGTCGTCCGGCACCTTCATCGGGCCCGGCAACGACGCTTGTCCGGGAGCAGGTTGAGGAAACGCTGTGGACATCGCCGTGTGAAAAGTGACGTTGCCCTCGACCTTCTGGATCACCTGATGGATATGCCCGTTCAGAACGGAGACGGATCCAAATTTCTTGAGGTAGCTCAGCGCTTGCTGACTATCGTCCGTGCCCCATCCCCACTCGGGATAAACGGTCCAGAGCGGAATGTGCGCGAATACCACGATCGGCGTGCTGTGCTTCAGATGCCGGACGTCGTCCTTGAGCCAAGCAAGCTGATCGTCACCCAGGCTGCCGAGTCCCCCGGCCTTCAGATTCATCACGTTGACGAGTCCCACAAAATGAACGCCCTTGTGATCGAAGCTGTACCATCCGTCACCCTTGGTATCTTTGCCGTAGCGTTCGCGGAATTGCACGCCGTTGTCGTTGAGCACGTCGTGCTCGCCAGGAACGTAGTAAATCCGGTCGGTGCGCACCGATTTGAGCGACTGTTCCAGGGTGTCGAACTCATCGGCCTTCGAGAGCTGCGTCAGGTCTCCGGTGTGCAACACGAATGCGGGGCTTTGGGGCAGCGCGTTGAGCTTCGCGATGGCCTCCCGAAGCGTGACCGTCACGTCCGGATTTGCGGCCTTGTTGAAGCCTATGTGCGAGTCGCTGATCTGCGCGAAGGAAAAGTCGCCTTTCATCGTAGCACTGTTGAGTTTGTCGCTGTGCCCGAACGCGAACGATTTCAGCACTCCGCCCTGCATCACGCAGAACGTCCCTGTTCCAGCCCATGCCATGCAATTCAGGAAGCCGCGACGGTCAATGCCGTCGGGATTCAAGTTCTGCTTGATGATGTTTCCCATCGGATGTCTCGCTTTCGCTATGGATGACCGGCACTAAATCGGCCACGTTCCCTTACACTTATCTAGACCGGCGATGGGCTCGATTTATTCCTAGGTTTCGCAGATTTTTTCGTGCGGCCAGCCCTTCGAACCTGCAACGGCGGCGGGGACTGTGATAAGGTATTTGGTTCCATCGAAGGATTGGCAGCTCAGGGGGATGGCAATCCATGAAGAGTTCCTACAACGGGGTTCCGGTCCCGTCGAACGGCAAAGTAATCGAATACAGTAACGGCAAGTTCCTGGTCCCGGACCAGCCGGTGATTCCCTTCATCGAAGGTGACGGCACGGGACGCGACATTTGGAAGGCGTCGCGGCGCGTGTTCGACGCGGCGGTCGAGAAAGCCTACGGCGGCAAGAAGAAAATCGCATGGCTCGAAATATTCGCCGGCGAGAAATCCTTCAATCAATTCAAGGATTGGCTGCCGCAGGATTCCGTTGACGCCATACGCGACTTCCGGGTCGCCATCAAAGGCCCGCTGACCACGCCAGTCGGCGGGGGCATCCGCTCGCTGAACGTCACCCTTCGCCAATTGCTCGATCTATACGCCTGCGTGCGCCCCGTCCGCTATATCGAAGGCGTACCATCGCCCGTGCGCAATCCCGAACGCATGAACATCGTCATCTTTCGTGAGAATACCGAAGACGTGTACGCCGGAATCGAATGGAAATCCGGCACGCCCGAAGTAAAAAAGCTCATAGACTTCTTGAATAACGATATGCTGAAAGGCACCAAGAAATCCGTCCGCCTGGATTCCGGCGTTGGCATTAAGCCGATCTCGCCGACGGGCACCAAGCGCCTGGTGCGGCGCGCCATCCAGCATGCCATTGAAAAGGGACGCACCGTCGTCACGCTGGTCCACAAGGGAAATATCATGAAGTTCACCGAAGGCGCGTTTCGTGATTGGGGCTACGAGCTCGCCACCGAAGAATTCCGCGAGCAGGTCGTCACCGAACGCGAGAGCTGGATTCTGGGCAATAAAGACCACGACGCGAGCCTCAGCATCGAGAAGAACGCCGCGATGATTGAACCCGGCCTCGATCAGGCGACCGACGATTTCAAGAAACAGCTGTATGCCGAAGTGAAGGGTGTACTCGATTCCATCTCCGCCACGCATGGCGGCGGTCAATGGAAGAACAAGATTCTAATCAACGATCGCATCGCCGACTCTGTTTTCCAGCAGGTGCTTACGCGCGCGGACGAATATCAGGTCTTCGCCACTCCCAATCTAAACGGCGATTACATTTCCGACGCCTGTGCAGCTCAGATCGGCGGCCTGGGCATGGCGCCGGGAGCCAACATCGGCGATGGCTACGGCTGCTTCGAAGCCACGCATGGCACGGCGCCGAAATACGCCGACAAGGACGTCATCAATCCGAGTTCGGTGATTTTTTCCGGCTCGATGATGTTCGATTTCATGGGCTGGACGGAAGTCGCCGAGCTAATCGAGAGCGGTATCGCGCTTACCGTACAGCAGAAGCGCGTCACCTACGATCTGGAGCGGCTCATGCCCGGCGCCAAGAAGCTCGGCACTGCGGACTTCGCATCCGCGATTATCGAAAACATGCAGGTGCCGGTCAGCCGCTGACCGAGTACACACGAAGTTCTCGTAGGGGCGCTGCTTGCTGCTGCGCCCGTAGCTTCATCCGAAAACCAAGGGGACGGACGAATGCGCAAGAAGGTGACTGTGGTAGGTGGTGGCTTTGTCGGCTCGACGACAGCTCAACGAATACATGACGCCGGCCTCGCGGACGTGGTGCTGACCGATATCCTCGACGGAGTACCTGTAGGCAAGGCGCTCGACATGGCAGAGTCCGCACCGATCCTGGGATCAGACGCACATGCGGCCGGCATCTCAACCGCCGGAGGCGACTACAAGCAAACCGCCAATAGCGACATCATCGTGATCACGGCTGGATTCCCCCGCAAGCCCGGCATGAGCCGCGACGATTTGTTGAGAGCGAACTACGACGTAATTAAAGCGGTGGTTGAAGCGGTTGTCAAATTATCCCCGACGGCAATTCTGATCGTCGTCACCAATCCGCTCGACGCCATGGCACAGGCGGCATTCAAAGTCAGCGGCTTCCCAAAGAATCGCGTCCTTGGGATGGCCGGAGTTCTCGACTCCGCGCGCATGAGCGCGTTCGTGGCTGCGGAATTGAATGTGTCGGTTGAGAACGTGCATTCGTTCGTTCTCGGCGGCCACGGCGACGACATGGTTCCCCTCGCGCGCTATTCCACCGTAGCGGGAATTCCCCTCCCCGAGTTGATATCTAAAGAAAAGCTTGATGCCATCATCACGCGCACGCGCAAGGGCGGCGCGGAGATTGTCAACCTGCTGAAGACCGGCTCCGCATATTACGCCCCCTCCGCGGCAGCCGTGCAAATGGTCGAAGCAATCCTCAAGGACAAGAAGAAGATTCTCCCCTGCGCGGTTTATCTCGAAGGTGAATACGGAATCAGAGGTTTGTTCGTGGGAGTGCCCGTGAAGTTGGGCGCAAACGGCGTCGAACAGATTATCGAGGTCAAGCTATCCGCTGAGGATAAAGCCGCTCTCGATAAGTCCGCAGCTTCGGTCCGCGAGCTCGTAAACGTCCTAGGAGTTTAGGGGGCCGAGGTTAAACCGAATACTTCTGCGCCAGCGGAAACCGTCGCCCTACGCTGAAGGCCTTCGAAGTTACTTTCAGCCCCGGAGGTGCCTGTTTCCGCTTGTACTCGCTCCGGTCAACTTGCAGCGCAACAGCCCGTACCAGCTCAATCGGCAGCAGACACTCCTCGGCAATCTGCACGGGGTCCTGCAAATCCTCCACGTAAGCCTTGAGAATCCGATCCAAATCCTCATACGGAGGAAGCGTGTCCTGGTCGGTCTGATTCGGGCGAAGCTCGGCCGTGGGCACCCTCAGGAGCACTTCTTGCGGGATCCTCTCTTTCGTGCGGTTCGCGAGTCTTGCCAGGTCGTAAACCATCGTTTTGGGAACATCCGATATCACCGCGAGCCCGCCGGCCATGTCGCCATACATCGTGCAATACCCTACAGCGGTCTCGGACTTATTCCCCGTGCTTAGAACCATCGAGCCGAACTTGTTCGAGAGCGCCATCAGGAAATTCCCTCGGATGCGCGCCTGTATATTTTCCTCGGTCACGTCCTCAGCCCGGCCCGCGAACGTACCTGCAAGCGCGCCCCGATAGCTCGCGAACGTTTCCGTGATGGGCAGCACGATCAGCTTGACGCCAAGATTCCCGGCCACGCATTGCGCGTCTCGCAGGCTGGCATCGGACGAATAAGGCCCGGGCATGGCCACCGCGAGAACGTTCTCGCCGCCCAGCGCATCCGCGGCGATCGTTGCGACCAGCGCCGAATCAATCCCGCCACTCAGCCCGATCACAACTTTTCGAAAGCCGCATTTGCGGACGTAATCGCGCGTCCCGATTACCAGCGCCCGGTACGCAGCCTCGTATTCGTCGTCCATCGCCGGACGAATATCGCCCTTGCCTGTGTCGCTGTCGAAATAAATCAGGTCCTCGTCGAACGACTTGGCCCGCGCGGCGACGCGGCCATCCGGCGTGAACGCCACGCTCGACCCATCGAAGATGAGGCTGTCGTTGCCGCCTACCTGATTCACATAGACCACGGGGACGCCGCGATCCCTTGCGACCGCCCCCAGCATGTCGTGGCGCAGGCCGCGTATTCCCAATCGGTATGGCGACGACGAAATGTTCAGGACCAGCGTGCTTCCCTTGCTCACGAGTTCGGCCACGGGATCGCGGTCGTAGAGCCGCTCGGGCCAGAAGCTCTTATCGTTCCAGCTATCCTCGCAGATGGTCACGCCGAGCGTGTCCGAGCCAAACTTAAATGTGTGCTGGATTGTCGCAGGCTGAAAATAGCGCGTCTCGTCGAAGACGTCGTAGGTGGGCAAAAGCATCTTGCTCTGCTCAAACAGGATTTTCCCACCTGCGATCAACGCGGCGGAATTCGCGACAGGCTTTCCGGTGTTGTCCTGCGCCCTTCCGACGAAGCCGACGAGCGAAGGGATCGGGACATCCTTCGCCAGACGCCTGAGTTCCGTCTGGTTGCGCTCCGCAAACGAAGGGCGCTCGATCAAGTCCTGTGGAGGATAGCCGCAAATGCACAATTCGGAGAATACCGCCAGATCCGCGCCGCCGGACTTCGCCTCGCGCGCCATTTCGAGGATTCGCGTTCGATTTCCCTCGAAATCACCAACAGTCGGATTGAATTGGGCGAGCGCGATCTTCATAAGGACCAGCCAGCATACGGTTCGCGGGAGTAGTTTTCAATCGGCAGTGAGTGCCGCAGTGCGCACCTCTGCCGGAGCAAAAAAGAAGGCTCCCGAAGGTTTTGCACCTCGGGAGCCATTAAAGTGAAAAAGTCGAGTTGAACGCCTTTAGACAGTGAACGAACTGCCGCAGCCGCACGTGCTCTTCACGTTCGGATTGTTGAATTTGAACCCCGCGCCTTCGAGCGTCTCGATGTAGTCAATGGAAATTCCATCGAGATACATCTCGCTCATCTGGTCCACGAGGACCTTCAGGCCGTCAAATTCATAGACGTTGTCGCTGTCTTCGTTGACCTGATTCTCAAACGCCATCTTGTAGCTGAAGCCCGAGCAGCCGCCACCAACCACGGCCACACGCAGGCCCGTCGGCATGGGCGTCTGGGACGACAAAATCTCTTTTACCTTCGTGACAGCTACCGGTGTCAATTGAACGGCCATTTTGACCTCCCAAGATTGCGCGCGGTGCATCTCTCCCGCGCACCATAATTCCAAAACCATTATACCAGATTCGCTACCAGTGTAGACAACCAAGAACGCGTGCCGTGCTTCCTTTTCGAGCAACTCGAACCACAATACGGCCACGCTCGAGACTTGCAGCCTTGGACATCGCGCATTCGGTGCCTGGCGCCGAACGCAGGATTCACTTCTTCAACCCCGCCTGCCAATTCACGATCACCGTGAAAGACGAATCCGCGCTCGAAACGAGAGGCGAGGGCATCACGAAGCGTTTGCCGTCCAGAGCCACGTCCCAGAAAAGCACGCCCTGCGGGACTTTGAACAGCTCCCTCGGAATTCCTTGCTGGAACACGCCGCTGGTATTTACGTCAACCGCCATCGCGAAGCCGTCGGTAGAAAGATAGAACAGTTCCTTGCCGTCACGCCTCCAGAGCGGGTTGCTCCCGCCGCCTTTCGACACCATCCATTTGCCCGTGAGCGAAGTCGTGCCCGGCTGCGAGGAGCCGCCGGAAGAATCGAAGGGCCGCACATAGATTTCGTCCTTGCCAGATTCGTTGGACTCGTAGGCAATCCAACGCATGTCCGGCGAAAACCGTGCGATAGCTTCGTTGAAATCGGAGCGTACGAGCACGAACGGCTTGCGGTCGGATAGCGAAAGCGTCCAGATCTGGCTGGGTGGAGTTGCGAAGTAATAGAGGAGAAAGCGGCCGTCGGATGACCAGGACGAAGTGACCTTCGGTTCCGCGGACTTGAAAACGAGCTGTTGGTCGCCGGCAAAGTTCGAAGGCTTTACGTAAAGATCGAAAGAGTCTGCGCGGTTAGAAGTGAACGCGATCTGGCTGCCATCGGGTGACCAGACCGGCGCTGCGTCCCACGCGGAGCCGAACGTAAATCTTGAAGTCACGCCGCGATCAACGTCATAAAGCCAAATATTCCGATTGGTCTGATTTTGGGAATCGGCGCGCTCGAAGGCAACTCGCTTGCCGTCAGGCGAAAGGGCCAGAGTACGATAGAGCCCCGGATCTCCGAACACCCCAAGACTCTTGCCTTCGCGATCAAACCAGTTGAGCTGGCCATAGATGTTTCCGCGCGTCGGGCCTGGAACGGTAGATGCGCCGCTTCCGTAAACAAGCACGCCAGTTGAGGACGCGGAGAAGCTCGATACGCCTTCCGCGACGGGAACAGGTTCGCCGACTACGTCCCATCTGCGCAAATCCAAAGTGGCGGCCATAAGAGTTCCGCCCGACTTACTGGTGACACCGGCCCGCAAGAACAGAATATACCCCAAGGCTGGATCGGCCGAAGGAACGAAGTACGAAGGTGAAGCCTCCGGGAACACTTTCTTCGGCGGATCCTCTCCTGGTTTAGGATCGATAACGCCGATGTAGAGACCACTTTCTGGCGATCCCGGCGGCCCAATCGAGAACAACAAGTGCCGGCCATCCGGAAGAATCCTGGGGAAGCCGCCGTTTTGACTCGTACCGGCGAGAGTGGCTTTCCCGCCCGAGTCGGGAATTTCCATCATCGGTCCGGGTAGAGAGAAAATAATCCTGTGGTCCGCAGTCCAAGTTCCGCCGAGAACCAGGCCAGCCGTACAAAGCTCCACCGGGGGACCTCCGGAAACTTCTATTTTCAATAATTTTCCGGTTGCCGCGAACCCAATTGACTTGCTGTCCGGCGACCAAAACGGCCAGCCATTCGCACCTTCGGTTCCTTCGAGTGGATGGGCGTCCAAGGCGTCGAGCGAACGGATCCAAAGGTGGCTTTTTCCATCGGCGCCTGTCAAGGCGAAGGCCAGCTTACGTCCATCGGGAGAAACGACGGGAGCGCCGCCGGTAAAGGTTGTTTTTTCCGGCAGAGGAATCTGAAAGCGGATCTCCGCGGCCGGTTCGGACGGTTTGGGACCGAAGTAAAGGAAGGCAAGAAAACCGGCACTCAGGACAGCAATGGCCGTGATTGCCACGCCGAGCCACAGGCGCAGGGAACGGCGCGATGATGCGGCGACGGTGGCAACCGCGGTCGCGTCCTGCGCTCCCGATAGTACCTCCTCGAGGGAGATACGAGCGTCTCCGATGTCTCGTAGCCTCTGCTTCGGGTCTTTTTGCAAACAGCGCTTCAGCAGAACGCGAATCCGAACCGGCGTTGCCGCCGGAAGCCGCGTCCAGTCTGGCTCCTCCCTAATCACGGCCGCCAGCGTATCCGTCACGGTCTCGCCGCGAAACGCCATCTTCCCTGTCAGCATTTCGTAGAGCACACAGCCAAACGCCCAGATGTCCGCGCGCCGATCCACCGGCTTGCCCTTCGCCTGTTCCGGCGACATGTACGCTGCCGTTCCCAGCAGAACGCCCGCCAGCGTAGCCATCCGGCTTATCGTCGGCGAATTGGCGACGTCTGCAGACTGCGCATCCCCTTCGATCGCCTTCGCCAGTCCAAAGTCGAGTACCTTCACCGAGTCGTCGCTCGTCACTTTCACGTTCGCGGGTTTCAAATCCCGATGCACGACTCCGTGCTCGTGTGCGTACTCGAGTGCGTCACAAATCTGTTTCGCAATTTGCAGAGCTTCGTCCACCGGAATCGGGCCGGGCCGTATGCGATCGGCCAGCGTCGGCCCTTCGACCAACTCCATCACCAGCGCGTGAGTCTTGCCGGAATCCTCGAGGCCGTGAATCGTGGCGATATTGCTGTGATTGAGCGACGCGAGCAGCTTTGCCTCGCGTTGGAAACGCGCCATTCGATCGGTGTCACGCGCAAACGCATCAGGTAGAACTTTCAGCGCCACATCGCGCCCGAGCTTTGAATCCCGGGCGCGATACACCTCACCCATCCCTCCCGCGCCAATCGGCGCGAGAACCTCGTAGGAACCTAATCGCGTGTTCTTTTCAAGCGGCATGAATTGGCAAGATTCTACACCAAGAAAGTCACAAACCTATCTCTCTGGCCAGTAATGAAATGGAACGTCACGGAACTAAGAGGCCGCGACAACCGTAGCGAAAACCAATAAACTAATTCCCTCACATGAAACACATAGTCACATTGATTCCCGGCGACGGGATCGGCCCAGAAGTTTCCGAGGCGGTCCAGCGAATCATCGAAGCAGCCGGCGTCTCGATCGAATGGGAAGCCACGGCAGCGCGCGGCGAGCTCGAGCGGCGCGGCGTGGACTTCATGCATTCAGGAGTAGTCGAAGCCATCCGCAAGACGGGCGTCGCGCTAAAGGGGCCGCTCGCAACCGGAGTGGTATCCGGCCCGCCTAGCATCAACGTGGGCTTGCGGAAAGCGCTGGACCTTTACGCCAACGTGCGCCCGGTAAAGAATCTGGCAGGGGTTCAATCACGATTCCAGGACGTGGACATGGTCCTCATCCGCGAAAATACCGAGGATCTCTACGCCGGCCTGGAACACGAAGTTGTGCCCGGCGTGGTCGAGAGCCTGAAAATCATTACCGAAAGAGCCTCCACGCGGATCGCGCGGTTCGCGTTCGAGTACGCTCGGAGGTGGAATCGCAGGAAGATTCACGGAATCCACAAAGCCAACATCATGAAGATGTCGGATGGCCTCTTCCTCACCTCTATCCGCAAAGTGGCCGCCGAATATCCCGACATCGAATACAAAGAGCTCATCATTGACAACGCCTGCATGCAGATGGTTCTCAAGCCCACGCAATACGATATGCTGCTGCTGACGAACCTCTACGGCGACATCATGAGCGACCTGGCTGCGGGACTCGTTGGCGGTCTGGGTGTGGTCCCGAGCGCGAACATCGGGGAAAACGTGGCGATTTTCGAGGCAGTTCACGGCACGGCGCCGGATATCGCCGGCCAAGGGATCGCCAATCCCACCGCGCTGCTAATGAGCGCGATCCTAATGCTGGTTTATCTCGACGAAGCGAAAGCCGCCGGCCGAATCGAACGCGCTCTTCACAAGGTCTATCGCGAGGGAAAATCGCTCACCCGAGACGTAGGCGGCGCCGCGACAACCAAGGAATTCACAGACGCCGTAATTCGAACTATCGAGAAATAGACCGGCCAACAATTCGCCGGCATCGCAACGCTCGCCAAAGCGGCAAGCTTCTCCTACGGTAGAGGCTCCATGGAGTGCACCGCAATCGTGTTCGTCGCCGCGTTGAGCACCCCTGTCACCTTGACCTTCATTCCCGCGTTCTTATTTGCCAGATCCTGGTTGTCGAGCTTGTACACCTTGTCTTTCACCTGCAGCACGAAAACCCCGCCGAGATTCTTCACGCAGTAACGCGCGCAATCGGCTGACGTGGTACCAATTTCCTTCTTCTTCAGCATCTCTTCATGGGAGCGGCTTAGCGAATGAACGTTAAGCGCGCACTGGGAATCGCCCACTTCTCCTTTAAACACTTGTTCCTTGTCGGCGCCGGCCACAAAGCTAGCGGCACCGACAAGAACGAGCGCGATCAATGCGAAACCTAATTTCCGGCCTGTCATAACCTTCTTCCCCCCTTGAATACTCATTTTTTGCGACGCCCTTCCGCGGTCGCCGGCGACTACGGCACGACCACAAATCGCATGTGCATTCCTTCGTGATCGGCGCTGCAGATAACCGTGCAAACCACCACATACTCCCCCGGCTCAGACGGAGCGTTCAGCATGAATTCCTGCACTCCGGGCTTGAGCACGAAATCCCATTCGGGCACGCGCGACCTGTCCTTTGCCCGCAGCAATGAAAAGCCGTGTATCGAGCCGTCGCGATTGTGGTTCTTAGCCTTGACGGCCGTGATCCGCAGAGTGACTTGCTTGCCCGCGTGTACCGTAATAACCGGTTCCTTCAATCCAGCCATCTTGTAGCGGCTATCGTGATCGGCCAGAATCTCTATGACGTGTGGCGTCTGAACCTGAGCTGCTTGCGGTCCCAAAGCCTGAGTTAGCGCAGCAGCCGCGAGGAGACTCTGACGCAGTGCGTTCGTGTTCAAGGCATCTCCCTCGCCGGCTTTCGCAATGCCCCTACTGCGTCAAATAACGAACGATCAACCGCATGTCCTCATCCGTCAGCGTCGCTCTTACCCGCATGTGCCGCTCGATCGTCATCACCATTCGCGGAGGGAACTTGTGCGGCGATTGGTGGCAACGCCCGCAGTTCGCCTGAAATCGCTTCTCGCCTTCCACCCGCCAGGACTGATCGTCCGGAGCGTTCGCAGCGACCGGTTTGTCCGATCTGGTCGCCGTGGCCGCTGCAGGCTTGCCGTCTTGTTGCCCGCGGGACGGTCCACCGAGCAACAGTGCTCCCGCCACCGAGATCAATATGCCCGAAAGAAAGATGCGTCGGTTGTTCACTGAACATCTCCATGCCCCACGGGCAGCACGAAGCGGTACGTAACGCCGAGCGTCCACACGTTCATGTTCCCGCCGTCCGGCGCAAACTGGCGGCCATAGCTGGTCACAAATCGAAAATCGTCGCGGAAGTAGTAGTTCAACCCAAATTCGAACATGTTCGTGTTCACCGCGGGCAGGTCGTCATCCGGAACTTTGCCGACGTAGTATTGCTGAATTCTTGAGACGAGTTGGACGCGCCGCATCTCGTCGTGCCAAACCGGAATCTGCGTCAGCCGGTACGCAGCTTCGATCCAGTAGCCGCTTCCATTGTGCGAACGCGCATATTCAGCGCGAATGTCCAGCGGCAAGGGCGGCGGTTGCCAGGCAAAATGAAATCCGAATGCATTCGAGTGATCGTCCTGCAAGAGGTGTTGAAACGAGCCACCCACCTCAAGCCCGGCCCGGGCAGAAATATGCCAGCGCGCGCCCCAATGTCGCGATCCGAATCAAAAGGAGTGTCTTTGCTGAGCGTCGAAAAATACGTCGCGTAGTTGATTTCAATCTTGGGCGTCGCCTTGATGCCGCCCCGCAGCATCGCCCCGGTGCCTGCGCCGCTCGGGCCAGTCGAGATAGGCAGAATCAACGGATCGCTCTGTAAGTAGCGGATCCAGACCGGATAAAGCCGTTCGTTATAGACGCCGAAAGGCGTCAGGTACCTTCCGACCGTAATCGTCAGGTATGGGTTCGCGATGTAATCCAGCTGCAGATAATCCACTTCCTTCTGTAGGTATCCTTTGTAGCCGTCCTGGCCTGGAACGGGGGCGAGGTTGATCTCAAAAGTGTCGCGCGACTCGATCAGCCAGTTTTGGCCAATAGGTATCAGGATTACCGGCGAGAGCAAGGGGTGCAGGTTCGGCGTCCCACCCTGGAAGAACGTGTTGTCGGCCATGCCCGCGGAAATAATCGGCACGGCGCTTACCGACGGCAAGAACACATCGGGTGTATTCGGATCGGTCTGCCCGAGACTAGCATCCTGCGTTTGCCCCTGCGCAAATACCACATGTGCCAGAAAAATCGCCAGCAGCACCGCAGCGCATCGCGGGAGCGCGTGAGTCGCCGAACTCGAAGAGACTGGTAGCATCCTCTGCCTGTACCTAAGGGTGAATTTAGGAGTTGCAATGACCCGAACGTGCCTTGGCCTGCCTCAAGTTTGGGTACGCCCGCAAAGAGAGTCAACTTGGGGACGTATGCCTTGTTCCTTGGCGTTAATAGCTGGGAGTAGCCGCATCTGCGCCCTCAGGGATGAAATGGACCGCGCCGGAAGCGCCGTAATCGCCCACCTGCCCTTGGGGCCAGTGGACGATTGGTGACGATCCACCTTGCACGATCCCCCGCCAGAGCGGCCCGTTGTTAGACTGGAAGCTAAAGGGGAGGTCCCATGTCGAACCCGGCGCTGTTCAAGACTCTGTACCGGATATTGAGTTGGGGTGCTGTCGCCGGCCTCGGCGTGACACTGGCGCTGGTGCTGCGCAAATCTCCGCCGCCGGACGTGGCCAACGATCCTGCCGCCGCGTCACGAGTCGAACAGAAGTTCGCCGCGGCCGACCAGGCCAAGGCCGCCGGCCAGCCCGCGCAGGTCCAGATGGACTCCACGGAGCTAAATTCCTATCTGCAGCAGAATCTCCAGGCCGGAGCTCCTACGCAGCCTTCTGCCGCAGTGCCGGCACCAGCCGCGACGCCGAGCGACCCGAACGCGGGTCCGCTGGGCGCTGTTTCCAGTAACGACTTCCAAACGATCGAGCAGGCGCAATCAGCGGTGAAAGACGTCAAAGTGGATATGGACGGCGACCTGGTAAAGGCGTACGTAGTGTTCGACTTCCACGGAAAAGACTTGTCGCTCGAGCTCGATGGCCATCTGGGTTCGCAGAACGGCTACCTGAAGTTCATACCGGTCTCCGGAAAGCTCGGTTCTCTGCCCCTGCCGCAATCAACACTCGATGCCGCGGTCGCGAAGATGATGGCGTCTCCCGAAAATCGCGAAAAACTCAAGCTGCCCGCCGACATCAACGATATCCAGATTCAGAACGGCCAGGCCGTCGTCTCGTACAAGTGACGATCCGACAAGGATCGTCATCCCGAGGTTGGCGATTTTCGTTCTAGCCGACCGAGCGATCTCTCCTAATCTGCGACCCGGGATTCCAGCCTGTGATTCGTCAAGTAGCGGCAATTCACGCCTCGCGTCTCCGTGTCTAGTCTGACGCCCATGTATTCAACCAAACACAGCGCCGCCAAGGAAAACCCGCCGTCCCGTTCCGCCTGAACCCTTCGCGCCCGCACAACTCTTTTAGTTATCGAGATCGCCCAAATAATTCCTCGTGCGAAATCAGTGTTGGAATTTGGAACCCGCGATGCACTAGCGCCATTTCAGGTTTCAAGTTCGCGGTCAACTAACCACAAAGAGGGAGTGCATATGAACGACACGTTTCGAACGAATCGCGGTGAAATCACTCTGTTGGGAATCCTGCTGGCAGTTGGGCTCGTCCTCGGGGGATGGGCGTTGGGTGCCCAGATCAAAGCAGTACGGCTAGCCGACCGTTACGTTTCGGTCAGAGGACTCGCCGAGCGTACGGTTAAATCCGATCTCGCCACCTGGGTCCTCGACTACAAGGAAGCCGGAGACGACTTGCCGTCGTTGTATTCGAAGACCGAGTCCGACAGGAAGATCATCCTGGAGTTCCTCAATCAGCAAGGCATCGAATCCTCGGAGATATGGCCCGGCACCGTAAGCGTGGTGGACAACCAGGCGAATCAAACGACTGATGATCACCGCCCCGCGCATCGCTACGTCCTCGAACAACAGGTCATTGTGCAAACGCCCCGTGTAGACCAGGTCGCGCAGGCCTCGCAGAAAATCGTGACCGTGCTTCGTCAGGGCGTCGTGCTGAACAGCGCCGAGGGTATCGTCTACAAATTCAACGGATTGAACTCGATCAAGCCCGACATGATAACGGAAGCCACTCGAAATGCTCGTGCTGCGGCCGAAAGGTTTGCGTTGGATGCGGGCAGCTCGGTCGGCACGATTCGCCAGGCTAATCAGGGCGTATTTTCAATTCTCCCTATTAACTCCGGCAGCGTCTCGGAAGACGACGAAGGCTCTGGCTACAATAACAATGCCGATAGCAGCATGATGAAGACAGTTCGCGTGGTCACATCCGTGGAATATTACCTCGGGAAGTGACAGGGCAGGTTGAGGTCAGGAAGGCCAGATAGGCGTATAGGCAATGTAAAGCAGCCAGTAAACGATCACTCCGGTGACGGAGACAAAGAGCCACAAAGGCAGCGTCCAGCGGGCGATCGCGCGGTGACTGGCAAAGCGCTCGCGCAGGGCGCGCGAGAGCGTAATCAAAATCAGCGGGACGATGACAATCGCCAGAATCGTGTGCGGAATCAGGATGGCGAAATAGACCATCCGAATCCAACCCTCCCCTCCGAAACGTATCACGCCCGCGTGCAGGTGAAAGTAAACGTAATAACACAGAAAGACGGTCGAACACAGAAACGCCACAATCATGCAGAAGCGGTGGTATCGGATCTTTCCGTTGCGGATAAAGATGAACCCGAGCACCAGAAAAACCGTTGCCGCGGCATTCAGCGAAGCGTTGATCTTGGGAAGAGATTCGAGCGGGATTCCGATGCTCATCGCGTGATCAAACGATCGAGCACCAACCATAACAGCAAAATCGGTATGTGCGCGACGGTGGCGTGCATCAGCCATTTGGCGCGTAGGTTCGTTCTCGAGCGGTTGGCCCACAGACCCACCTGAAGCAGAATCATGCCCAGCACAAGCGCACCGAAAAAGTAGCCGATTCCCGCCATGCCCACCACGGACGGAAGCGCGCTCACCCACACCAGTATTGCCGACGTCATAATGATCTGCCGAAACGTCGCATCGCCCTTCTTGTCCACGACGGGAAGCATCTGAATGCCCGCCCGGGCGTAATCCTCACGGTAGATCCACGCAATCGCCATGAAATGCGGGAACTGCCAGAAAAACAGGATCGCGAACAGAACCCATCCCCCGAGTGAAAGCGATCCGCGGGCAGCAGCCCATCCGATAAGCGGAGGCAGCGCTCCCGGAATCGCCCCGACTGCCGTCGAGAGTGTAGTGCGTGTCTTGAGCGGCGTGTATAGGCCGAGATACAAAACGCTCGTGGAGACGGCAACGAGCGCCGCAAGCCAGTTCACGGCAAGCAAAAGCCATAGAGCGCCGACGACAATCGTGATAACGCCAAAAATCAACACTTCGCGAGGCTGTAACAGCCCGGAAGGCAAAGGCCGCGCGGCCGTACGTCGCATCAGCGAATCCATCTCGCGCTCGATGTACTGATTTAGCGCCGCCGTCCCTCCGGCGACCAGCAACGTCCCGCCCAACGTGTGGAGCAGCAGAGGCCAATCCAGCGGCCCGCGCGAACCAAGATAAAATCCGGCGACCGTCGTAATTACCACCAGAAAAGTGACATCGGGCTTGGTGAGCGTGACGTACGCCCACGGCCGCTCGAATCCCGAAAGTGTGTTGGCGCGGAGCTCGTTCATCGCTCTAGGCCCCCGCCCTTTCCGGCGTGTGGTTCGCCGCCCGTGTATCCGCACCCGCGGGAACGATCGAAGGGATGAGACGGAAACACGTGAGCGTGAAAATCACCGCAGCAGCGAGAGTGAGCGCGCCGCCAAGAACATGCGCGACCGTGAGAATCACGTATACCAATGTAGGTTGAACAGCATCGGCCGCGGCAGTAACCGCCCACCACGCCGCACCGCCGAGCAAAATCTGAGTCCCGAAGAACGCATGCAACAGAATCGTGGCGCGACGCAGATCGCGAACCTGCCGGAACCGCCGTTTTGCAGCCACCCCTGCCCAAATGACGAAGACCGTCACGACGCCCGCGCCAACCAGATGCGGCGCGATTCCGAATGCGCCGTGGCGGAAAGCAGCCCCAAGGATGAGCTGCACCAGAATGGACGCCGTCATCCACATTGCCAGCGCGCGTAATCGCGGCGAGCCCCGGTCCTCCAGCGGCTCAAGATCGCTCTGCCACCAGCGGCTCAGATAAATCGAGAGGCCCACCACGGTGATGAAGAATATCTGCGCGAGAGTGGCATGCGCAGTCGCGGAAATTGACGGATATCCCTTCAATACGCGGAAGCCACCGAGCGCCGCCTGCGCGAATACCAGGACCAGGGCGGTCCATCCGAGGCGCCGTGCTAGCGGGCGACATTCTGAAAGAGCGAGCCATACAGCGAGGATCAGCGTCAGAATCAAAACAACGGCCGCCAGAACGCGATGCGTGTACTCAAAGCGTATCCCGCCAACCAACTGTGGAATCAACCGATGGTACGCGAGCGGCCAATCGGGAACGGAGTCAGCCGCGTCATTGCTGGTCACCAGCGCGCCAGCCATCAGCAGCAAAATCGTGCAACACGAAGTTGCCACCGCAAAGCGGTAAACACCGCGAGATCCTTGAGTTTGATTTGGCGACATCACGAGTGCGAAGGACTTCACATTGTAAGTTTCGAGCCGGAAAAACGCAAAGAGTTCTAAACCTCGGCTGAAAGGTGAGTTTGAGTCACTCCTGATGTGAGAATCGAACGTTTAGCGTGCTGCGGGCGAAACTGGAGGAGCAGCAGCTGGCGCAGGAGCAGCCGCCGGGGCCGGCGCAGGCGGAGCGGCGAGCGTCGTGTCCTGGTCGAGCATGAGCTTCCATCCCGAAGGCCTTTGCACCCACACGGACGATCCGCGCATATGCAGAACGCGAGGCGGACCCGTTGAACCCGGCGGGGCCTTGAACGCAATATCAACCAGGCCGGAGACAATCGCGCCGCCGTCGAATATGACCACTTTGGGGTCCTTCATCTCGTACGAGGAGAATGCCAGTTGGCCGGTAGCCATCGCGGTCAGGAATTCTGCTTTGGATTGCGCGGCGCCATTACCGTGGATGAAAATGGCCTCATCGGACATCAGGGCCGAGACGCCTGCGGAATCCCCGGCTACGGTCAGATCCTGAAATTTCTTTTGCAGGTCAACCAGGTCCCTCTGAGTCGTGGATGATTGCGATGTTTGCGCCCCCGCGCGCGGCGCGGTTCCCGCGAGCAATATAATTACGGCAATGAAAGCGGCGATTGCCTTCGGGATAACTCCGGTGTTCCGTAGCGCCATGGATCCCCTCCACCACTCGTTTTCCCACAAGACAGCTTGATTCTACACGCGAGAAACAACGCCTCAAATGAATTTAGCGCGCCGCGGCCACCAGACGTCAGGAGAAATACGGTAACCCCAGATGGAGCACTTCGACCGGCTCGCTGGCCTTTACGCTTCCCTGCTCGCCGAAGCCGACGTGAATCGTCGCATGCAGACCGAAACTCGCCGCGCCAACCGCACCCGAGCCTGAAGTTACAAAATAAATCGAATTGTCGGCCAGCCGCAGCGACGCCCCCGGCGCAATCTTGCAAAGCGAGAGTCGCGTGCGCCGCTCGGAAAATTCGCCCAGATGCTTCCAGCTCGCGCCGGGCTGGTCCGCGACCGGCACCCAATCGAAATTGTCGGGGTCCATGAACACAGGGCGGAGATAGCGCTGTCCGGGATACTCGAGCGGACGTCCGTTCACCCTTTCCCACACAGCCTCGTAGGCATCCTTGTTGATTTTCCCGCCATCGGAATTGAGCTGCGTGTACACGCCTTTTGCAAAGGTGCCGCACTTGGTGAGTTCCGCGGTCGCTCGCTCATGCTCCTCGGCGGAAATGTAGCCGCTGCGGCTCGCGCCGCCGAATTGCAGGACCAGCGTCTCGCTTCCTGTGGGGCACGACTGCGGGCCGTAGTACGTGCCTTCCGGAAAATAGGCAACGGAACCCGGCTTCATCGCCCCGTCAGTTCCAAAATCAAAATCGCCCGCGAGCTGGTATCTTACTTGGTCAAAATTATGACGATGCCGTGGCGAGTAATACGTCGGCGTGGACGAAAGCTGCAAAGAAAAATTCCCGGGCGTACCCGTTTCTCCAGTCAGGAGGCGGCGCGAGCGCAAAGTACCCTCGCGAATATTCGGCCGCTCGACCATCGGAACGTCTTCTACGTTAATCACCCGTACCATGAAGTCCCTCTCGCCGCCAATACGAATTCGCCCGGCTCACTTATCGGACGTGCCAACTAGCGCACTTTTCATCCGAACCGCCCAGTTGTCAAGGGGACGAGAAAGTCGGCCGGGAGAAGTGGGTTTTTAATGCGCAGCGGGAGCGTGAAAAACGAAATCGAGGTTCTTCGTTTCCCTCGGTCCTAGGGTGACGGTCTGGTCCTGCGTGCCGAACCGTTCCTGCCACGCCTCGATCACATAAGTGCCGGGCGGAAGGCCCTTAAGCTCGAACTCGCCGGTTTTCGGCGTGATCGCGAAATACGGGTGTGCGAACACGAACATATACGCGCGCATCCACGGATGGATGTTGCACGCGATCGGGATCGCCAGCTCGGGCTTCGTGAAATTCGCCTCGATCGGCGGATCGCCGACCGGCTCCGATTTGTTCCACGCCCGATTCACGCGCGGCATCGCGTGAACATTGTGAATCGTCGGGTCCTCGTTGTGAATTTTAAAGGTCTGGCGCGTCATCACGGCCAAAATTCGCGGCTCATACATGCAGCCCTTCTGATCGAGAGGGACCGGAGTAGAAGGAATTTCGAACCGGTAGCTGCCGAGTCCCGATTTCACGTACACAACCGCGTTCGCAAGCGCCCCGTGCGCGCCGGTAACGACGATTGCCGGCACGACCGGCGACGGATTCGCCTGCACGCACGCCGCCTCGGCCGACATATCAATCGGCTTGAATTTGGGAGGCTCGCCTTCGAGCCTTATCGTCCCCGAGATGGAACCCGCAGTTGACGGGTCAACAACAGCTGTAGGTTCAGGCGGCTCCGCTGAATCGTATGATTCTTTCTTGCTGCAGCCGATAATTCCGAGCGCGATGCACAGCAACAAAACGACGGGCCGGATTCTCAAGAGTCAGCGTCCCTTTCTAGCACAGATATATTTTAGCAAGACGCATCGGGGAGTAGTAAGTGAAACACGGAACGCATGGAACCTACTTGAAAGCGTCGGGCCAACCTACGACGCGCGAGCCGAGAGTACTGCGCCAATCGCAGCGAGCGCGCGGTCAATGGCGGCGCGGTCCACGTCATAGTGCGTGACCATGCGGACTGCGGACTTGCCGGTTGCCCCGCACAGAACGCCGCGCTTCGCGAGCTCCGCGCAAACTTCGGCTGCGGTCCGGCCGGACGCGGCAACATCGAAAATCAAAATGTTGGTGACCACCTTCTTCGGATCAATCGAAATGCCGGGAATCTTGGCAAGTCCCTCGGCCAGGTGACGCGCGTTCTCGTGGTCGCGATGGAGAATCTTCGGCGTCTCCTCGAGCGCAATCAGTCCGGCCGCCGCGAGTATGCCCGCCTGGCGCATCCCGCCGCCGAGCAGCTTGCGCGTGATGCGCGCCTTATCAATGAAATCGCGCGAACCGACCAGCATCGAGCCAACCGGAGCGCCCAGCCCTTTCGAAAGACAGAACATCACGGAATCGAATTTGCCGGTGATGTCCACAACGCTGCGCCCGAGGGCGACCGATGCGTTAAAGATGCGCGCGCCGTCGAGATGCACGGGAATGCCGACGGCGTGCGCGCGCTCGCAGATATCGTCCGAGATGGCAGGTGGGAAGACCGTGCCTCCATGCATGTTGTGCGTATTTTCCAGCTCGATCAGCGCGGTTTGCGACCGGTAGTAAATGTGCGGGCGTATCAGCGGCTCGATCAAGTCCCAGGTGAGTGTTCCGTTTGGCGCGGGCGTGGTATTGGGCATGCAACCGGCAATCGCGGCCACCCCCGCCATCTCATAAAGATAGATATGCGCCATCGCCTCGCAGATCACTTCCATGCCGGGGCGCGTCCATGTCTTGATCGCCGTGAGATTGGCCATCGAGCCCGACGGGAAATAGAGCGCCGCTTCTCGGCCGAAGATTTCCGCGGCGCGAGCTTGCAGGCGGTTGACGGTCGGATCCTCGGCGTACACGTCATCGCCAACTTCCGCTTCGGCCATCGCGCGGCGCATCGCCGGAGTCGGGCGTGTCACGGTGTCGCTGCGAAGGTCAATCACGGCTTGCGGCGCTGCGGCTGAAGACATGGCGCGATCATCATACCTGAGGCGGGGCGGGGTTCAGAAGCGAGAGTTCACAAGCGGGCAGTTACGAACGCCGGGCATAATACAAAATCACGCTGCCGAAATTCCACGAGATTATGCGGACGTCGCTGAAGCCGGTCCTAAGCATCAGCGCGGCGAGTTCGGGAGGCGACGGAAATTTCGACACGGACCCAGGAAGATATGCGTATGCTTCCTTGTCTCCGGAAATCGCGCCGCCGATGCGCGGCAGAATCTGTCGGAAATAGAAGCGGAAAATCTTTGCCATCGGGCCCGCGCCGGGCTCGGTAAATTCCAGAATACCCAGTTCCCCGTTTCGTCGCAGAACGCGCGCGAACTCGCGCAACCCGTCCTCATAATTCGCCAGGTTGCGGAATCCAAACGCCGTGGTGACCAGGTCGAAGCTCGCATCTGCGAATGGAAGATGCAGCGCATCAGCGGCGGCAAACAGCGCGTCGCATTTGCCGCGGGCAGCTTTATCGCGTGCGCGCCCGAGCATAGGCTCGACAAAATCGCTTCCGATAATCGGCGACCGCTGCTGTGAATCAAAAGGCGCGGCCGATCGAGCACGGTCGAGCGCGAACGTCAAGTCGCCGGTCCCGCAGCAGAGATCGAGCACCCTGGCTTCCGGGCGGCTGAGAATGTGCAGGAAAACCTGAGCGGTGCGGCGGCGCCAAACGCGGTCAAGCGAGAACGAAAGCAGATGGTTCAGAAAATCGTATCGCGGGGCAATACGCGTGAACATTTCGCGGACTCGCGCCGAAGCATCGTGTTCGTCCGTCGCGCCACTTGGTCGCGTGCCAGGAAGCAGAGCCGGTTTTTGCGCAGTCATGGTCATCGCAAATGGCAGCTCAGGACTTCCTGCGCTTTGCACCCGTACGATCCGCCCCGTTCTGCGCTTCATTCATAATCTCGGAAAGACTGCGAACAGCTTTTTCGACCAGCGGCCACGGCACTTCGATTCCCCACTCGGTCTTGCCAATTTTGCGCGGAAAAACCCATAGCACGCGCCCACCGCGCGATTTCTTATCTCCCGCCAGAATAGACCGCAGCTTCGCGCTCGGAATCGCGGGCACCTTCGGCAATGGCCCCACGGACGCAACAAGCCGGACGATGCGAAAGGCGTCCATCAGGGGCAGTCGATTCATCGAGAGCGCGATCATGGAGGCCGCGATCATGCCCCACGCAATCGCTTCTCCGTGCAGAAACACGCGGTAATTCGTTGCAGCCTCAAAAGCATGGCCGAGCGTATGTCCGAAATTCAATATCTGCCGCAGGCCGCCCTCTCGTTCGTCCGCATTGACGACGCGCGCCTTGATCGTGATCGAACGCGCAATCACCCAACTGAGCGAAGCCGGATCGCGGCGCAGCAACGAAGGCATGAGCCGTTCGAGGAATCCGAACATCTCGCGATCTGCGATCGCGCCATACTTGATCACCTCATAGAGTCCGGAGCGGTACTCGCGGTGCGGAAGAGTTGCAAGCAACGCGGGATCGGCAATTACGAGTTTCGGCGGATAAAATGCCCCGACGAGATTTTTCCCCTCCGGCAAATTAACGCCCGTCTTCCCGCCGACGGCGCTATCCACCTGCGCGACCAGAGTCGTGGGAATGTGAACGAGTCGAACGCCGCGCAGATACGTGGCCGCGGCAAATCCCGCGACATCGCCGACCACTCCGCCTCCAACTGCAACGATGGTGGCGTGCCGGTCGGCGCCAGCTCGGACCAGTTGTCGCGCGATAGCCTCAACAGTTTCCAGGTTTTTGCTGGATTCGCTGTCGTCGAACAAAATCGGATGCCGTCCAACACGTCCCGGAATTTTCGCCGCAACGGTCCGTCCCCAATGACGCCAGACCTTCGGCGACGAAAGAACGAACGTCCTGGTCGAATCGTCTCGGTGCGATGTGAGAGAACCCGCGCGAGCGAGCGCTCCCGGCGCGCATACCACCGCGTAGGAACCGCCTGAACTCTTGACCTTGGTTGTCGGCATGATCGCTCTAAAAATGTAGCATAGTTCGCAAACGCGGCTTCTTCCAATCCGGCTCGCTCGTGAAACACAGCGGCGCTGGCGTGCGTACCTATGAGTGGGAGGTCAGCTGACGCCCATGGTCACGTTCATTCTGTGGTGCTTCTTGCTATTTCTGTGTTGGCCGCTGGCGCTGCTCGCGATCGTGCTCTACCCCATCGTTTGGTTGATCCTGCTGCCCTTCCGCCTGGTGGGCATCGCTGTAGAGGGTGCGCTGGACCTCGTGCGCGCCATCATCTTCCTGCCGGCAAGACTTCTGCGCGGTCCGCGAAGGGCTTAGTCGCGATTCGGTCACCGCTTCTGAAGTTGGTCAACTGATTCGAGTATTACGTGGCCGACAATCGCAAGACTACGTGGGCTGATCTTGTCGAGCGTATCCTGCGTCGTGTGCCAGTAGCCGGCGTTGATGTAGTCGTCCAGATCAATCAGGTCTATCACGGGCACGTGCCTGTCAATGAATGGAAGATTATCATCCTCAGTTGCGTTTGCTTGCGAAACAAAGACCGACTGATATCCCAAGCGAGTCGCCGTATCCCAGATCGTGTCGTTGAGCCATTTCGGCGCACTCGTATCTCGCTGAATGCGAAGTCCATACTGCCCGACCATGTCAGCCAAAATCGCCGCGCGAACGCGCTTCAGGTCACCGCTAATTGCCATCCGTGCGGCGAGTTCCCTGCTTCCATACACGCTGTCAGCGGTTTTCCAATTGAACTGGGCTTGCGTCTCTTCGCCGTCGAGGAATGCAATCCAGACTGCGTTCGCCTGCTTGGGGCGTCCGCAAAGTATCCGCGCCATTTCGAGCATCAGTCCGGTAGATGAGCCCGCGTCCTCGGCGCCCACAAAATTGTCGACGCGTTTCGTATCGTAGTGCGTCAGCAGCAGGATGATCCCCTGCCCCGTACCCGGGATTTTAGCGACAACGTTTTTCATCGCCAGCGTGCCCATATCCGTCTGGGCGTTGAAGTCGTCATCGTCCACGGCGCATCCGAAACTTTCCAGTTGCGAGTGAATGTATTTCTGCACGGCACGGATTCCGTCGGTCGCCGGCGGGTGCGGTCCGAAGGCGACCAGTTTTGCCACCTGATCGTATGCTTTAGCGCCGTCGAACCCACCCGTCTGTGCCGCGGGAGGCGCGGCGTCCGAGGGCGGTATCACGATCTGCGCCGGAGCTGCAGGCGAAGCGGGAGACGAGGCGTTCACAGGCGTGCTCGGCCGCGCGGCGTCGTGCCCGCAAGCTCCCACGAACAAAGCCGCTAGGGCGCCCACGGCAATCCAGCACGAGTTGTGCCTACGCGTTGCAGCGGACACTATTTCGCCTCCGCGTCTGCGAGCGCCTGCGCGCGCTTGCGCCGCAGGACCACATACGATACCAGCACGCTAATGAAGTAAAGCACGAGCATGGGCGCCATGAATATCAACATAGTCGTGGCGTCCGGTGTGGGAGTCACGATCGCGGCCAGAATCGTGATGCCAAGCATGGCGTAGCGAAAATTCGTCAGCAGGAATTTTGGCGTCACGATGCCGAACAGCGAAAGAATGAAAACCACCACGGGTAGCTCGAAGATCACGCCGAGTCCCAGCAGCACGACTAGTATCAGGCTGAAATATTCGTTGACGCTGATGAGCGGGCTGATCGGGCCGTCGCCCGCGAATCCGATCACGCGAGTAAGCACCAGAGGCAACAGCCCAAAGTAACCCACGCAAATGCCGCAAAGAAAAAGAAGCATCGCGGAGATGATGAAACTGGCTGTAGCGCGACGCTCGTGCTTGTAAAGTCCCGGGGCGACGAACAACCAGATTTGATACAGCACCCAGGGCATGGCCAGCACGACTCCGAGATAGATGCCCAGATTGATATACAGCCCCACATAGCCCGCGGGGCTCGTGTAGTAGAGCTTGTCTTCCAGATGATTCGCGCGGAGCGCAACCAGCATCGGCTGCACGATGAAATTAATGAACCGCTTGGAAACGAGCAGGCCGATGATCATCCCGACGCCCACGGCGGAAAGTGCGCTGATCAGCCGCTTGCGCAATTCGACCAGATGGTCGAAAAACGACATCGCCGCGCCGGATTCTTCCTCGGTGCGCGACCGCTGCGTGCGCTCAGGAGGTGCGGCGGTCGCCATCAGTGACTCGTTCGGTTTTTTGTTCCGGTTCGGGTGGCTGGGACTCGCCCGAAGAATCGCGTGCGGGAAAGTCCATGTGCATCAGGTACGGATCGTGCATCGGATCCGGCGGTGCAGGCACAGCGCTGGTGACACCCGTCGCGGAATGATTGCCGGCCGGGTCCGCGATTGCCGCGGCATTCGGTGGCCTCGATGTCACGGTTCCCGGTGCCGGAGGCTCGGGCTGCGTTTCGGTGGCACTCACCGTGGCAGTCGTCGCGGCGGGCGTCAAGGCCGCCGGCGCAGCTGCTGGAGCAGCAATCCGGCGCGTATCGGCTTCGCGCTCCAAATCCCGCAGGTGGCCCTCGAAAGTTGTACGCAGATCGCCGGTAACGCGACGAAATTCCGCCATAATTTTTCCGAGGTTGCGCGCCAGCTCGGGAATCTTCTCGGGACCGAAGACAACCAGCGCAACGATAAAGATTACAATAAGATGCGGGATGCTTAGCATTCAGGACTCTGCGGCCGTCTCTCCGGCCGTTTTTGCATCATAGAAGACGCCTCCGGGTGTGTCAAACGACCGAAAGCAGTGTGCTATACTGGCGCTTCGGGGCGACAGAGAGGAATGATGCCAACATCCGATCAAATTTCGAACGACCACGCAAAATCCTCGGAGTCATCCGGCTCGTCAGTGCGCGGAATTCTTCTACTGGTACTGGTCCTGGCCGTGTCGGCTGGACTTGGGGGCTTTTTCGGTCCCGCAGCCAGCGCCACGGCGTCGAGTTCAGACGACACGCAGGATTCGGTGAAGACTTTTACTCGCGTCCTCGCGGTAGTCGAACGAAACTACGCCGATCCGGTTGATACGGACAAAGCGATCTACGACGGCGCGATTCCCGGCATGCTGCATGTCCTCGATCCGCACTCGAATTTTTTCGATCCGAAACAGTACGCCCTCTTCCGTGAGGAACAAGAAGGCAAATATTACGGCGTCGGCATGGTCGTTGCGCCGCGCGAGAATCAGACTGTTGTACAAGCGCCTTTCATGAATTCACCCGCATACAAGGCCGGCATTCGTCCGGGCGATACGATTCTCAAGGTTGACGGAAAATCCTGCACCGGACTTACAACCACCGAAGTAGCCGACCTGCTCAAGGGCGCCAAGGGAACCCCGGTTCACATTTCGCTCGGGCGCGAGGGTTGGGACAAACCAATCGAAGTTACCGTGGTGCGCGACGAGATTCCCCGGCCGGGTGTGGAGTTTTCCGAAATGGTGAAGCCCGGTATCGGATACGTGCGCGTCTCCACGTTTAACGAGACGACTGACAGCGACTTGACGGACGCGCTCAAGCAGCTCGACGTTTCGAAGCTCGACGGGCTGATCATTGACCTGCGGGGCAACGGCGGCGGCCTGCTGAATCAGGCCGTCGGGATGTGCGACATGTTCCTGGATAAGAACGAGCTGGTGGTTTCGCACCGCGGGCGATCGTCACCGGAGCGTCCGTATTACGCGCTGCGTGGAAATGAAGGCGTTGAGGTGCCGTTGGTCGTGCTCATCAACTCGGGCAGCGCATCGGCTTCGGAAATCGTTTCCGGCGCGATTCAGGACCACGATCGCGGACTGATCGTTGGCGAGACCAGCTTCGGAAAAGGTCTCGTACAAACACAATTTCCGCTAAGCGAGAGCACTGCCCTTCTTCTGACTACGGCACGCTATTACACCCCGAGCGGACGCTTGATCCAGCGCGACTACAAAAACCAAACTCTCTATGATTACCACTACAATCCGCAGCCGCCGCAGGCCCCCGAGGTCAAGCTGACCGATACCGGTCGCCAGGTATTTGGCCAAGGCGGCATCACGCCGGACGTGGTCGCCCCTGCTCCGAAGCCGGACGATTTCGAGACATTGCTCGAGAGGCGCGGAGCGTTCTATCCCCTGCCGCAAGGCGTGGGCGATTTCGTGCGCTTCTATCTCGGCGAGAAGCCCGAAGTCACCAAGAATTTTGTGGTGGACGACGCCGTGATCGCCGACTTCAGAAAATATCTCAGCGATCAGCATATCCAGTTTACCGAGGACGAAATTCAGCAGAACCTTCCGTGGCTGAAGTGGGAGATCAAACGCGAGGTATTTACCACCGTGTTCGGTCTGAACGACGGATATCAGGTCGCGCTTGAGAATGACCCCCAGCTCGACAAGGCCATTTCCTCCATTCCCCAAGCGAGGGCGCTCTACGCAAACGCGCGAAAGATTGTGGCCGAGCGTGAGACGGGCGCCGGGAACGGCCGACCGTAGTTGCTGGAATTTCGAGACCTACGACAAACCGACTTCTAGAGGTGGACTCCAAGCGGAGCGCGCCATTACTTCGCGGGCTGATCGCTCGCAACCGGATCTTTTTTCGCCGCTTGGTCTGCGGGGGGTAGCGCTTCCAGCTTCGCGAGGAGGCCCCTGGCCTTCGCCGCGTCAGTGGAATTCCCCGCCAGCTTTAAGTATTCACGCAATTGCACGGCTTCCCCTGCGACGTTTCCGGCGGCCTGGTAAATTTGAGCCAGCAATATGTGCAACTCCGGCAGGTGGTGCCACTCATCCAGCTTGACCGCCGCCTGCGCGTGCATTTCGGCCTGCGTCAGCTGATTGAAGTGCAGCCCCGCGTCCGCGGCGTAATAAAGCGCGTAGGGATTCCCGATCGGATCAATCGCCAGGGCTTGATCGGATAACTTCGCAAGGCTCGTCCAGTCGCCATCAAGCGCGGCGAACTCCGCCAGGCAGAGATACGCCGCCACGTATCCAGGATCAAAAGCCTCAGCTTTGGCGCATGCCTGCTTGGCGTCGTCGCTCTTCTGCTCCGACTGCAGAACCTGCCCCAATACAACCCATGCAGCGGGATACTCCGGGTAGACCTCGATCGCCTTTCGCAGGTGTTCTTCGGCGTTCGGAAGCTTTTTACTCTTAAATGCCCCGCAGCCTTTTTGGTATTCGCTGGTCGCCTTGCCCGGCACGGCGAGCCTAGTCGCGCTTACCGTGGGACTGTGAATTCCGGATTCCGTCCAACTATTGCACGATTCGGCGTCAATTATTCGGCCGTTATCATCAGAATGAAGACCGTTGGGCAGGATCGTGTCTAGGGGCGGCAGCGCGTCTGGATCGCCGTATCCTGGGTTTCCGGTCGGAATGGCTTCCACCTGGCCTGAATTCGGCGACGACGGCGCTCTAGCCGACTTCTGCGCCTGAGAAGCGCCGGCAACGATAAGAGCGATTGCGAGGGCGCAGACAGCCCTGCCACTAAGATCGAACGCAACTGCCGGGCGGGGAAAACTTAGGCAGGCTTTCCGGTAGCTGGCCAATCGCATGCCAGCAAAAATCTTGGGACGTGTTGCCATCGCCACCACCGTAACCCGATGGTAAGCCTATTTCGCTCGATTGCACAACGACTTTTCGAACGCACCCGTGCCGAACCTGAGCTTATTCGATCGACCTTCGCCATGCCTTCGTTCGGGAACTCTGGCCGGCCGCCTGCGCTAATCGTTTGAGGACACCCCTAACACGTTCGCCGGGCCGCGTCACTCCCTTCCTTCATACTTGGACTTGGCACCAGATTCTCGGTCCTCCCCATTCGGACCAGCCCGAGGCCAGTTCCCAAGGCGGTTGCCAGGCCAGTCACGAGGAGAGCCCCATGAGTTCCACCCATCCACCGCAGCCCCCACCAGCACCTGCCGCGCCAGCCACGACGCCTGCAACGGCCGCTCCGGTCCCGACAGCAACCATAATCGCCTCCATGCTCCGGGCATCGGGAAAGATCAGCGATCTAATCTTTTCCCCGGGCCGCGCCCCACAGGTGGAGATCAGCGGACAGCTCGCCCAGCTGAAGATTGCCGGAGTGGGCATGCTAACCGCGGAGGACACCGCGCGGATCGCCGGAGACTTGATCGGCCACAACGCGCACGCCGTCGAAAAGCTGCGACTCGAAGGCTCCTGCGACATTTCCTACAGCCTGCCGAAGATCTCGCGATTCCGCGTGAACATATTCACCCAGCGAGGGAGCTGCGCCATTGTCATGCGCGTGATCGCCAGCGACGTCCCAGACTTCAACACCCTGAGCTTGCCGACACAGCTTACCGAGGCGGCCGAGTTGCAACCCGGAATCGTACTGGTCACCGGGCCGACCGGCAGTGGCAAGTCTTCCACGCTTGCCGCGCTTGTAAACAAGATCAACAACGAGAAGGCCTGCCATATCATCACCATCGAGGACCCCATCGAGTTCCTCCATTCTCACAAGCGATCAACGGTTCATCAGAGGGAGCTGCATAGCGACGCTCCGAGCTTCGCACTCGCCCTCCGCGCGGCGCTGCGCCAGGCGCCGAAACTCATCCTCGTAGGCGAAATGCGCGACCGGGAAACCATCGAAGTGGCGCTCGAGGCGGCCGAGACCGGCCACCTGGTGTATTCGACGCTGCACACGATTGACGCCTCGAAGACGGTCGAGCGCATCGTGGGTGCATTTGCGCTCAGCGATCAGAACGCGGTCCGGATGCGCCTCTCGAAGAGTTTCCGTTACATCATTTCGCAGCGCCTGATCCCCCGCCAAGATGGCAAAGGACGCGTTGCGGCGTTCGAAATCCTGAAGGCGACACTGCGCACGCGCGAATACGTTCAAAAGGGCGAGGGCGAAGGAAAAACTCTGCTCGACGCCATGCGCGACGGGTCCACCGAGGGAATGCAGTGCTTTGACGACGAAATCGAAAAGCTAATCCGCGCGGGCGTCGTGGACATCCAGACCGGCCTTTCTTATTCCACAAACTCCGGCAATATGCGTCTCCTTCTAGCCGACCTGCTCGAGGAGCCTACCGGCTTTTCATCGCTGACGGCGTCAAAGTCGAACAAGCCGAAGGCGGAATCCAAAGAATCGAGCCATGCGATAGATCCCGAACTTGAAATCACGATGTAGTCCTTTGAGTGACCGCACTCGCCGGTGTCGAACCTGCGGCATCCTCTCCGACGGCCTCCATCCATTGCGCGGAACCGAATTCCCGATCAAGCCGTCTCATGCGAAGATCAACCACGCGAGCCTCGCAGAGGAGGGATATCCAAAATGACATGCCCATTCACGCGACCCGTAATTCGCGCGCTCTCGTTTGCATTCGCCCTCAGCCTCGTGTTCGCGGCGATTTCCGGCGCCCAAGGGACCGATCCCAATAAAGTCACCGATCAGGAGCAACTGCAGGAACAGAACCAGCAGCTGAAGATTCGTGAGTTGAACAAGACCGCCGCACCAGCCGTTAATCCCGCCGAAGAAGCAGCGTACAAAGCGTTCTACGACTCCAATCCACAGGATTCGGATACGAGAATTCGCCTCGGCGAGGCTTTCCTTCAAAAGTATCCAGCGAGCCTCTACGACGAATCCGTTTACTCGGCCCTCACGCAGGCCTATTCCGCGAAGCAGGACTGGAAGAATTTCTATGCCGATGCGGACAAGGCGCTCGCCCTGAATCCGGACGACGCGACCGTGCTTGTCATCGTCGGTTGGATCATCCCCCACAACGTTGACCCAGCGAGCGCGGATGCCGCCAAGGATCTCGACAAAGCGGAGCACTACGAAAAGCACGCCGTGGAAATCATTCCGACGCTGCCGAAACCTGCGAAGATACCCGACGACGAGTTCGTAAAAACGAAGACCGCATTGCTGTCCGAGGCCCATAGCGGTCTGGGACTAATCTATTTCCGTCGCCAGGATTCCGAGGACTCGGTGAAAGAGCTTCAGCAAGCCACGCAGCTAGCCGCCAGTCCTGATCCGACAGACCTGTTCGTTCTCGGCCTCGGCCTGCAGAGCTTGAACCGTTTCGCCGAGGCAGCCGAATCATTCAATCGCTGCGCCAAGGTTCCGGGCGGCCTGCAGGACCGCTGCAAGCAGAGTGCCGACGCCGCCAAAAAACTGACGAAGTAGCAGGAAAAGGCGGCCCGCCGCGCGCTGAGACCCCTCAGCGGATTAACCCGCCTGCGTAACCGGCGATGAGGTGTACTAGCCGTGCATTCGTTCGGTCGGCGCATCAATCAGGAGTGCGACTACTCCAGGTCGTTCGTCATTCGAGCCGCTGCGCTGAGCCTGCTCCTTCCATCTTTGAACGTTCACGCCTTTCACGATGAGCCATAGCATCAGCGATGCCTCCGCGAGGAAGCCGAGGATCTTGAGGTAGGTGGACAGATGGTTTGCAATCGGTGACAGAAAGATCAGCCAACCAACGCCGGCAGACGCCATCAGCACGCCCAAGATTCGAGGCAGGAATGTCGACCTGAAAATGAGGTATCCGATCAGGATGCAATAGGGGCCGAAAAACAAGAGGGAGCTGATTTTGTAGGGCGCGAGATTAACGAGGTTAAGTAGATCATTGGCGCATCCCGTGAGGCTGAAGAAAGCCGCGACCAAAGAGAGGCTTTTGTTCACCGGCCTAAACATGTAAAAGAAAAGCAGCGTCACACCGATGTAGAACGCGTACCCGACGAGGTTGACGGCGTCATATGCAACTGGCCGGCCATGCCCAACCAAGACCTCGGCGGATACTGCCGTCAGAAAGTAAAACAAATAAACGACACCGGAAACCCTGGCCCTGGGACGCGGCGACGCTTCTGTAATCCGTTCCTGTTCATTCCATCGCTGAACGTTGACGCCCATCACGAGCAGCCACAGCATTACCGACACTTCCCCGAGGACGCCGGACGCCACGTTGTAGGGCGACAGATGATTTGCGAGCGGCATTGAAACAAAAGTCAGCCAACCCACACCGGCGATCGCCATCGGCGCGCCCAGAATTCGCGGCAGGAAGGTCGAACGGAAAATGAGGTGGGCGATCAATAGGCAATAGAGTCCTGCAAATACGATAGCGACGTTCATGCCCCGTGGCTGTGATCGAAGAGCCTCAAACGTGAGTCCGACGAGGCTAAAGAATGCCGCGAGCATTGAGAGGCCCCTGTTAACAGCCCTAAAGATGTCGTAGAGGAGCAGAGTCATGGCGACCATGCCCGAGACCCCGATGAGGCCCGCAGCGATACGCAACCCCCCGTGCAGGGAAAGCTCGCCGAATGCTGCGGTCAGCAAACTGAACAGATAGAGTGCACCTGCGATTCTTACCTTGAGACGCGGCGACGCTTTCGCAATCCGTCCCATCATTTCATGGCCTCCAGGAAGTGCCGGATGACTCTCCAATTCGACTTCCAACCGTTTGGAAATAGCTTGGATCATCATGAACCTCCCTCTAATCCGATAGACCGTTAACCCGAGGCTGACCGGGCGACGGAGCACCCAGGAAGCCCTCCGGTAGTCAATAAGAGTCAACGTATCAAGAGGGCACGGTGGGCGCTGTTCAATCCAGAACAGTTTCAAATGAGACCCTTAAACCTGTGCATAGATCCCAGCTCCTGACTAGTAGGCCAACCAGACGAACGGATCCCGAAACCGACCCGTTGCGACCACCGCGTGAATCGGCCGCTAACCGAAGAGAGGGTGGTTGAAATCCACCACACGTGCGCGGAATCCACCGAAGTTCAATCACTGCTTCGCGATTCTGCCCGCGACCAAGCTTTCGGAAGTGTTCGTTTTTCAATCAGCTGCGCAATTCCTTTTTTGGTCGCCGGGTTTGGTCTCGGTCGTGCACGCCAATATTGGAGCTGTTGCATCTCGGCGGAGGCAGCGCGAGATTAGGTGATATATACTCGCATGTTGGTGCCGTCCCGCAGGTCGAACCAAGGGGGGCTGGTGTCGGTAATCAGAATCCTGTTGGCAGATGATGATGAGCATTGGCGACACCAAGTCTGGTTGCTGCTTCAGGCGTGGCCAGAACTGCAACTCGTCTGCGAGGTGTCGGATGGTCCAGAAGCTGTTCAGAAGGCCGAAGAAATACAGCCGGATTTAATCTTGCTGGATAGCGGACTCCCGGAACTAAATGGGATCGAAGCCGCGCGGCGGATCCGCCGACTCTCCCCGAACACCAGAATAGTCTTCTTGAGTGGGGACAATTCCCTCGATGTCGTGCAGGTAGCTTTGAGCACAGGCGCTCAGGGCTATGTTTGCAAGGCGCGCGCCCAACAGGAGCTGTTGCCTGCCATTGACGCGGTCCTCCGAAGCCAACGTTTTGTCAGCAGCATGATTAAGGGCTACAGATTCCCGAGTTCCTCGGGTACAAAACCGCCCCACCGTCACGAGGTTTTATTCTATTCCGACGATTCCGTTTTTCTGCGCAGCCTCAGTGGTTTTATAGCCACCGCTCTCAGATCCGGCGACGTGGCCGTGGCTATTGCCACCGAGTCACACCATGCAGGTCTCGTCCAAATGCTGAATGCACGGGGCGTGGACGTGGACGGCGCCATTCGAGAGGGCACATATGTTCCAGTGGATGCCGTCAAAAGTCTCTCTACCTTCATGGTGAATGGCATGCCTGATTCGGATCAATTTCTAGAGATTGTGGGCGGCCTCATTCGTGCGGTCGCCAAAGCAGGCAAGCGAGAGCATTCTCGCGTTGCGGCTTGCGGAGAAATTTCACCCTTTTTGTGGGCGCAGGGTAATTCGAACGCAGCGATTCGGCTTGAGCAAATCACCGAGCAGTTGGTTGATACCCTCGAGGTTGATGTCCTCTGCGCGTATCCGCTCAGCAGCTTTCACGGCGAGGAAGACGAGCAAATTCTCCAGAGCATCTGTGCGCAGCACTCAGCCGTTCATCGCCAGTGAAAATCCGCGGAGAACAAATCCTCGTCACCAAACCACGAGCTGCGAGTTAGGTACTGAAATCTGCCATCCGGCCGACCAGCGCAGGCCCATTCCACCTGGCGAACCGCTCTCCTCCGTAGAATACAAATGGTGGACGTGGCCGGGCTCGAACCGGCGGCCTCCTCGTTGCGAACGAGGCGCTCTCCCAACTGAGCTACACGCCCACTGTAATTTCAGTTTAGCAAACGTGGGCAACCCAGCCAATCGAGTTTCGCCAATTCTTTGTCCTCAACGGACAGTTCCCTGCAAGTCTGGACCAATAATCTCGATATTTTGCTGCGGCTAGACAGTCTACAGGCTTGGCCATAGGATGCCGCCATTCTTCGACACACCCAGACTTACAGCCGCAGGCCCGGAATCAAAGCCGCGTTACTTCAAGGGTGATGTAGCCTATGAAACCGTGACATCGTTAAGGTTTATGTTGAGATACGGTTTGGGTGCGGGTGCGGTTCCGGTGGTGGTTCCATGTTCGACCGCCACAAAAAGCGGCTTCTTAGCTTCAATCTTCTTACCCCTGTGCAGCCTTTTCTTAGCGTTCTTTCCTTTCGTTTTCATCGCTTTCCTCCTTAATTGAATAGCTTCTTGCGGCCAAAGCCGACCATGCCAAGCAAACCGGACGCCAGCAAAGCCGCGCTCGAGGGCTCGGGTACTGTATTCCCACCCCCGCCGCTGCCATTGCCGCTCGTCGATTCCGTAATTGTGAGTTTTTCGAAGGCGAACGTCACATCGCTCGATGCCTCATCCGTGCTGGTCACGTAAACGTACTTTTGGACGACATCATCAGTGAATTCGAGCACGTCTTCGGTCGTTGTCCCGCCGGCTGTGATGGATTCATCGAGGGTGAGGAGATCAATCTTGGTTCCCAGCATTATGTCCGTGTAATACGTCGCAGCATCCGTCGTGGCCATCTCAACGGTAAACGTCTTCGTCGTACCAAACGAATAAGAATCAATCGGTGCGCCGTCGAGAGTAAACGTATCCGCGCGGGCGGCCGCCGACAAACACGCGAGCGCCGATAGAACCAGCACTGAAATATAACCTCTGCGAGTCAGTGTCCTCACGATGCCTCCTCCTTGGCCAGCCGAACGGTTGTGCGTCATAGAGAATCTCCTTTTCAATCCAGCCCGGCGTGAACAACGGGCTTCCCTGAGCCGCACTCAACTCGCTGAAGTGCGTGTAATATGAGACCGACTCATGTTCGATACAAGTGACCTAAAAGGACCGTACGCCTTTTTCCGGGTCACTATGGAGGAGCACTCCATGTCTCTCCGCTGGCGTACGATGCAACCCATTGACGTGCCCGCATGCGCCGAAATCGTCGCGTCCCATCCTGTTATCGGTCCCCGATATGGCGCTGCGATCAAAAAGCTCTCCCGCGTTTGGAATGAATTGCTGGGCTCGGAGGCCATGACCACAGCCGTCTTCGAGGAGGTACTGCGAGACCGAATCCATATCGTCGGCGTCGGTGTCGGTCTATTTGTGCATGACGAGTTTGTTCGAGAGCTGAAGACGCCGCCGCATTTCTGGGTTGGCCCCGAACTCATCAACCGCGTGCTGAAAGGAGCTTCGCCGGCACTCTCTGACAGAGAGGTCCGCGAGGCGAATTCTGACGGCGGCTTGAACGAACTCGTCTGGGAGACAATCGCGCTCGAGCGTCTCGCGACGCGAACCGACCTGTATCACTTGATGGGACGCGCATACATCGAAATTCACCGCGGGTATCGGTTCAAGGAAATGATCACTTCCCAGGCCGAAAGTACCGAGCGGCTCCAGTGGGCGGTGGACGCGGGCGGATTATTCTGGGACCCGGGATCTGCGAGGTACGTAAAATCGCTGAAGAAACGCAATGACGAGTTTGCTCGCAGACCACATGTCGTCGGCATCACAAGGCAATTAGAGTTCGAACGGCCGGGGTCCTGGATTGGTGTGCTCTTCGACTACCACGCTCCCCGGATTTGGTTCAGTCCCGCCGAACAACGTTTGCTGAGGGCCGCCATTTCCAGCCGAACGGAAACGAACCCGTCTCTCGCGAAAAAGCTGGGCGTCTCTCTCCCAGCCGTAAAAAAACTATGGCTCTCCATCTACGCCCGCGTTGCACAGCGAGCACCCGAAATGATGGCCGGTCCGGACAAATCCGGCGACGAGAGCAAACGGGGCGCAGAAAAAAAACGACGCCTCCTTGCCTACATTGAGGAGCACCCCGAAGAACTCCGCCCGGTATCGCGCCGGCAGTAACGGGCGACCGGGCCACGTTCGAGTCAGATTTTACGGTTGCCCCACGCTCGGTGTGTGAGCATGGGGATTTTCAGGTTTTTGACTTTCACTCTTGTTCATCCTGCAAAATCAATCCCGATCAGGTCCTCGCTCTCCCCTGGTAGAACGAAAACCTACTCCATACACACCGTCTCCGCGGCGCCCGAAGTCGTGATTTCCCAGCTCTCCGCAGAAATTGGCTGACCAGTGTGATTGATCCATTGATCACTCCAGAGTACAAGCGCCACAGAGCGTGCTCCGTTGAAAAGACCAGATGGCATTCCGGTTATCCGACTTATCAGGAGTTGAGTCGAAATCGCACTCCTGGTTTCTGGCAGATTCGATCTCGAATTTTCAATACTTTGCGACCATCGAACGGACAACGCTTTGATTCACGAGCACGTTCGACGTGCTTTATACTCCCGTTAGCATGCTGACTCCGGTGGCTGACGGGATACGATTCCAACCCGCGAGCGATCAATCGCTCCTCGTTTATTTCGGTCAAGAAATCACACTAGAAGCACAGCAGCAAGTTATGAAATTGCTCTGGTTGCTTCAGTCGAAGCCGGTTACTGGCATTCGTAATCTTCACCCGGCCTACACCTCGCTGCTGGTCGAATTCGATGCGCTCATACTACGGCAAGACGAAGTGGAAGTGATTCTGCGGCAATATCTCGAGCGGATCGAGGACGTCCGTCTCCCGGAACCACGCTTGCTGGAAATCCCTGTTTGTTACGGCGGCCAATTCGGTCCAGACCTTGACGATTTGTCTTCGATGCACGGACTAACACCGTCTCAAGTAGTCGAGCTACATACCTCAGCAGTCTATATCGTTTTCTTCTTGGGTTTCGTACCGGGGTTCGCATATCTCGGTGGATTGCCTAAGGCGCTGGCCACGCCGCGTCTGGCCTCCCCGCGGCGGAACGTGCCCGCCGGAAGCGTTGGAATAGCGGGTGATCAGACCGGTGTGTACCCGTTCGCCACGCCCGGAGGCTGGCGATTGATCGGGCGCACTCCCGCCGCGATGTTCCGGCCGAATAGAAGCGACATGAGCCTGTTGTCCATTGGAGACCGAGTGCGATTTACTCCAATCCTCCGTGAGCAGTTTGCGGCACTGGAGAAGACGTGAACGTGATAGAAGTCCAGTTTCCGGGGTTACTCACGACAGTTCAGGATTTGGGACGCGAAGGCTTCGGTCCCATGGGTGTTGCCCCGGCCGGTGCTGCCGATCCGATTTCACTGCGGCTCGGAAATCGCTTAGTCGGAAATAACGAGTCTGCACCAGCCCTCGAGATGACTTTACTCGGCGGCGCGTTCCGATTTTCGGACGGTGCCATCGTGGCTCTCACAGGCTCCGAATTCGACGCGGATCTGGATGGCAAGCCTGTCGAACTATGGGAAACGGTTGAAGCGCGGCCCGGTCAAACTCTTCGCCTGGGTCCAACGCGCTCGGGAGCTCGGTGCTATTTATGCGTTCGAGGTGGAATTGACGTGAAACGCTTCCTGGGCAGCGCGTCAACACATGTGTTGAGCGGGCTAGGAGGCCTAAATGGCAGACCATTAAGGAAAGGGGATGTGCTGGAGATTCTGCCGACGACGGCCTCTTTCCGGAATAGAACGGTCGCTCCGCGAGTCGTCGAGGATTTATCGCGCCGCAAGATCTTGCGCGTCACCATAGGCCCACAGAGTGATTGGTTTTCTGAGTCATCCCAACGGTTGTTCTACTCGAGTGCGTACCGTGTCACCGAGGAGTCCGATCGGATGGGTTTGCGTTTGGAAGGCAGCCCTGTCCCAGTGCGTTCAGGGCGACAGATGATTACCGAAGGCGTTTCGCTGGGAGCCGTTCAGATCCCGGCCGGGGGCCAGCCCATCATCCTCTTCGTGGACCAGCAGACCACGGGAGGTTATCCCAAGATTGCCAATGTGATTTCGGCGGATATTCATAGGGTGGGACAGCTCCGCCCACGAGATGAGATTCGGTTTGAGCGAATCGAATTGGAGACCGCACGATCGCTACTCAGAGACCAGGAGGAGCTTCTAGCGTCGGAGAGGTTAATGAAGGAATGAAGTCAATTGACTTGAATTGCGATATGGGAGAGTTGCCCGATTCCGTTGCAGACGGGACGCAGGAGTCATTGATGTCGTCCCTTACTTCGATCAACGTCGCCTGCGGGGGGCATGCAGGGGACGACCGAACCATGGAGGCAACTATCCGGCAAGCCCTTCGCTGGAAGATCGCAGTGGGCGCTCATCCTGGCTATCCCGATCCTCTCAATTTCGGTCGCGTCGAGTTGGAGCTGTCCACAGAAGCGACTGCCAATTGTGTATTCGAGCAGGTGAAGAGACTTGCCAAACTAGCCGCCGCTGCTGGCGCTCGTGTGAGTCACGTGAAGCCACATGGTGCACTCTACAATCAGGCGGCGCGCAATTCTGCCATTGCGGAAGCAATTGCTATCGGAGTGGCTCGATGGAGTCGCGATGTCATGCTTCTGGGCTTGGCTGGTTCGGCGATGCTGGATGTTTTTCAAGAGGCCGGCTTTCGAGTTGCCTCTGAAGGTTTTGCCGACCGGCGGTACGAGCCCGACGGAACTCTGCGCTCACGCAAATTCCCAGATGCGCTGATCCGCGATCCTGCGGAGGCCGCCCAACAGGCGTTGCTCATCGCCAACCGAGGGATCGCGGTTGCGTGTAATGGGAAGGAGCTCGTCGTGAACGCTCAGACCATTTGTGTCCACGGTGATACTGCGGAAGCACCGGAGATCGCCGCGACGGTGGCCCGAACGCTCCGGCAGTCCGGCGTTACCCTCCGGGCCCTCGCTCCATAATCTTTTCTTCATCGTTTGGCGGCTGGAGCAAGTTCGAGTTAAGTTTTACGGGTGCCCCACGCTCGGCTTGTGACCGTGGGGTTTACCGGCTTTTGATTTTCAGTTTCGTTCATTCTGCACAATCAATCCCGATCAGAATCTCTCTTTTCCCCTGCTCGTACGAAAAACTACTCCGCGCAGATCGTCTCGGATTTTCCATCAGCGTTCGGCTTTTCACCGCAATATGCGATAAGGTGTTCGGCGGAGAACACGGAGCTCCGGCAAATGACCAACCCATTTCGATATCCATTGGCTGCGCTCGCTGTCTCTTTCCTACTGTTGTGGCTCTCGGCTAGCGTCGGAGCCTTCTTTCGTAAAAGGCAGCCGGAGCTGCAGGATGGCGTCCTCAAAGACCTCGACGTTATCTCGTCGGCGATCCTGACGATGCTCGGCCTCATTATAGGCTTCACCTTTTCGATGGCCATCAGCCGGTACGATCAACGCAAAACCTACGAGGAAGTAGAAGCGAATGCGATTGGCACGGAGTACTCCCGGGCGGACTTGCTGCCCGATGCCAATGCGGAAAAAGTGCGCGCGCTGCTGAGAGAGTATCTCAACCAACGCATTTTGTTCTACAGTTCACGCGATGAGAATGAACTTCCGCAGATCGAGGCTGCTACGGCTCGACTGGAAACCGAGCTGTGGGCCGAGGTAGAAGCCCCGCTTGCGGCGCAGCCATCACCCTCGCTCGCCCTGGTCGCCTCGGGCATGAATGAGGTGCTCGACGCGCAAGGATCCACGTCGGCCGCCTGGCGGAATCGAGTCCCAATCGCGGCGTGGCGTTTGATGATAGTGATCGCCATTTGCTGCAACCTCTTGGTTAGCTATAGCAGGCACGACCCAAAAGCGGGAATCATCCGGTTTCTGATTCTGCCTCTTGTGTTGTCCTTCGCGTTTTTCGCCATATCGGATATTGATAGCCCGCGAAGAGGCACCATTCGAGTGACTCCGGAAAACTTAACAAGCATCGTTCAGTCAATGCATGGGCACTGACTTGGAAAGTGCGCTGTGCCGCGGGCTAAGTTCTGAATAGTCGGATTCCCAAATAAGCCCTTTCCTGGCACTCCATCTCAAGGCAGTGAGAGCCTGTCTTCGCTACAGCAGCTCACTCGCAAAAGAGTTGCGGAATCGCCCTTTGAGAAGCGAAATCTGCTAACCCGCCAACCAGCGCAAGTTCTCAAAAGATTTGAGTGTAGCGCCGCGGTCTTTAGCGCGGCATCTTCGCCGTGGCACCCACCTGTGAGGCCCGCCGTGGGTCAAGAATTGAGAAATCGTTGCCGTGCCCAACATTTCGGAGCCTCTCCGACATGTCGTGCGGCTTGTCATGCCACGTGCGTTCCGCCGGCCGGTCTTGAACACTGCAGGTTATAGACGATTAAGGTCCTTACCTCGGCAGACAAAAAGCCGGGCGTTTGGCGGTTTCGTTGCTTCCTCGGTCAGCACGGCTCCCTGGTGTTTCATTCATTTGATCGAGGCTCTTTCCAGTAGCGACTCTGTGACTGGCGTCACAGAGATGGTTTGATCGCTTTGGTATTTTGAGCGGCGCGAGAAGTCTGGGTTGCTTCGCCGCGCTGGCTGACCACGCGGGGAATAAATGTCCACACAAACCTTTACTTCCTTCGAGGCGTTCTTTGACGCATTTCGCTTCGCCAATATGCGTCCGATGGTTCTCGGGCCCGCTGGTGAAAATTGGGTGCTCTCCACCCTAGTTCTCAGCGATCTGAGCATTCAATGGGGGCAGGCAGAGGCCAAGGCGGTCGTAGAAGGAGCTCCGAGGGCGGGCGGCGTCTCGATCTTCCTTCCTACCCGGGCGCCTTTGGCATGGTGTTGGAACGGGCGTCAGTTTGACGAAGATTCGCTGATGGTTGACGTGCCGGGCGCCGAATTCTGCTTAGCGACCACCGAAACGCCAAGGAGTTGGTGTGGTCTCTACATTCCGAATCGAGTCCTCGCGGACACAAACGGAGACATGACAGCCGCTGTCGGCTCGAAGCGTGGTTTCTTTCAAGTGTCGCCCCAACGGATCACGAGGTTTCGATCGGTCGTGAGGCAGCTCGAAGCGGTAGTCCAGAGAGCGCCCAAGGTCCTGGAATCCGCCGCCGGGAAGAGGGCTGCAGAACAGAAGCTGCTTCGGGAGATTCGCAGTTTGCTTGCCGCACCACAAGCTGTCGAACCTGCGCAAGGCCGCCATGTGGTGCCGCGAAAACAGATCATTCGCATGGCCATGGAATTCGTTGAACGGCATGAGGGCGAGTACCTGTCCGTGGAACAGCTTGCTAGCGCGGCAGGTGTGTCCGAGCGAACCCTTCGCGATGCCTTCCTGAGCTACTTCGGGGTACCGCCGGTGCAATATCTAAATCGCAGATCACTCCACCAAATTCGAAAAGCACTTTTGGCCGCAGATCCCTCCGCGACGACGGTAACCGAGATTGCCACGCGGTTCGGTGTCTGGCACTTCGGCCGATTGGCCCAGGATTATCGATTCCTATTCGGCGAACTTCCTTCCCAAACGTTGCGCCACGACTCAATTTTGCCGAAATCGGATAGACACCTAAAAGGCAACTTGGATACCTTGCGCAAGCAGGTTAATTCGCATGTGATTCGCAGCTAAATCACTGATGATCGGATCGCTGGAGATGACAGCCACAATCAGGGCAGAGGACATCGGGTCGCTCACAGATTTTCAGCGAAATACGCAGGCCCACCTGAAAAGACTCAAGCGGACCGGGCGCGCCGAGCTACTGACGGTCAACGGCAAGGCTGTTGTAGTTGTACAACATGCTTCGGCGTATCTGCGATTAATCGAGTCGCTGGAAAAGCTCAAAAACGAATCGCCAAAAACAAGCAAATCCGGGTAACGGCGGAGACGGATACCAGACTTGGAATCAGAGAAGAAATTCGTTGACGAATCCAAGAAACAACGCAAGCCGCATAAAAGGAGAGCACAGATGGCGAACGATGATATGCCGAAGAGCCCGTACGGCGGAGGTCCGAGCACAGGCCTGACGTTCCCGCCATACTACAAGCCAACGCCGTCCGTCCGGAGCCGGATGAACTACTTCCCCGGCAGTGAGCCCATCGGGGCAGACGAGATGCGCATCTCGTTTGTAGGTAGTTGCCCTTTTCCTCCCCGGCGGGATCAGGCAGGAACATGCATCATGGTGGAACTTGGCAATGGCGACCGCTTCTTCTTCGACTTTGGCCCGGGCTGCGTCAAGAATATTCTTGCGATGGGGGTTCCGGTCCCGAGCATTAATGACATTTTCATAACGCACTTGCACGTGGATCACTACCACGACTTGTCCTATCTGCTGCCGTTTTCGGCGTGGGCAGGACGGTGGCACATGCCGCTGCGAGTCACCGGACCCTCTGGTCGGACGCCGGAACTCGGCACGAAGGGCATGGTCGCGGGAATGAAGCAGATGCTCAAGTGGCATCTGGAGGCCTTCGACGCTTGCCCGATCGGGGACGGCTACGAAATCGAGGTCAACGAGTTCGACTGGAAGGACGAGAACGGCATCTGCTACGACAAAAACGGCGTTACCATCCGCCATTGGCGGCGCTCTCACGTCAAGGATGGCGCCTCGGCCTACCGACTGGACTGGAACGGCCTTTCATTTGTGTGGACCGGCGACGGCCGGCCTGACGACCTGACGGCGAAGTATGCCAAGGGCGTGGATGTCTTTGTCACGGAGATCCAACCGGATCTGGCGCGCATCAACTTACTCAAGTACGGGCTCCCGGAATTCCTATTCAACTACACTGTGGATATCCACCATACATTGGCTTACGCCACAGGCTATCTGATCAATCAGGTCAACCCGCGGTGCGGTATGGTGACTCACCTCGCGTTTGACAATGACACGCTTAACGAGCAAAGCGCCGACGTTCGCACCCATTGGAAGGGGCTTTTTCTCTACGGCGCACCGGACGTGGTGACCGTCAACGTGACCAAGGACGCTATCTGGCAACGGGACGCGGTGCTGCCGGCATTCGCGGGCCAATCCCTGCCGCCTCCGACCCTGCTCTTCGGCGACCCGCTTCCTTTCGCTACCGGCCAGGGTGTGGTCCCACAGCCGAGGCTGCCGCGTGAGCAACAGCAGGAGCAATTGACACGCGACCTCGAAATCAATCCACGGAAGTACTATCCGCCGGACGTTTATCGCGAACCGATCACGAAACTGCCGAACCCGCAGCTGGTCAATTTACTCGAGATGGCGAAGGCGCTGAACATAGATCTAAGCAAATTAAAGAAATAGCGGTGCGGTCTGAGTGTCCCGCCGTGCTCGTCGCGGCGGGACGCCGTTGGGCCACCTCGCACCCTTCGACAGAAACCGTCAATCAATGGAAGTCATAAACGACAACGGCAAAACTGTTCCGATGACGATCCTGACGGGTTTTCTTGGTGCAGGAAAGACGACACTTCTGAATCGCATCCTTTCCGGCAATCACGGTTTGCGCGTGGGCGTCCTCGTCAACGACTTTGGCTCGATCAATATCGACGCCGAACTCGTCGTCGGTGTGGACAACAACATGATCAGCCTGGCCAACGGCTGCGTGTGCTGCCAGATTCGAGACGACCTCGTCGAATCGGTCGTCGCCCTGCTCGCACGCCCAGAAACAGTCGAATATATCCTGCTCGAAGCCAGTGGCGTCGCCGATCCGGGTGGAATCTTCGCGACCTTCAGTGATGCGAATCTGCGGGACCGCATCAGGCTGGACAGCATCATCTGTGTGGTGGACGCCGACCAGGTTTTTGCGCACCCCGAGTATCCACCCCTTATGGAACTCAAGCTCCAACAGGTCGGATTTGCGGACATGCTGATCTTGAACAAAGTGGACCTTGCCGGACGCGAACTCGTCAGGCTTGTCAGGGCTTGGCTTGACGCCCATTTCAACCGTCTTCGCATCGTCGAGACCAATTTCTGCGAAGTACCCTTCGAAATCCTATTAGGCGTCGGGCAATTCGATCCAGCTCGAACACGTCTCAACCAAGCAGGACAGCATTGCTGCAAAGACGCGGACTGCCACGACGACCACGATCAGCAGGACCACTCGAAGATCTTCAGCACCTGGAGTTACGAGACAGACCAACCGCTCGCACTCGACGTATTACGGGAAACACTGCGCAAGTTGCCCGGTACCATTTACCGGGCAAAAGGAGTGATATACACCACCGACGCGCCTCAGCGGCGGGCGGTGCTGCAGGTGGTCGGCAGGCGCGTGGACATCTCATTGCAAGACGAATGGGGCCAGCGAGCCCGGCGCACCCAGGTCGTTGCAATCGGAGCGAAAGGTGCGGTGGACGAGGCGACACTCGAAGCGATTTTCAACTATCGTGACGACGACTAGTATATCGAGTTCAACGCCCGCGTTTATTTGGACTGTAACTGCCTCCTTCCTGGTCTGCTGCCGTGAACCGATATCGGGAATACCTCCGGAGAGGACGAAGATGGAGAAGAAGAAAAATGTTAGACCGGGGAAAAACCAGGGTAGTAAGCGTCGAAGAGAACGAAATATGGGAAGAACTGCAGCTGAGCGACAAGCTTGCTGTTAAACGGACGATTCTGGCAGCAGACCGAACTATGCTGGCCGGGGTGCGCACATCAATGTCACTTATCGGTTTTGGATTCACGATATTCAATGTGCTGAAGTACCTGCAACAGAATGAACCCCTGAAACTCATGAGGCCTCACACGCCGAGGAATGTCGGGCTCGTCATGCTGCTGGCGGGAACAATTCCCTTACTTTTCATGATCATTGAGTATTCCCGGGTATTGAAGCGGATGGGCAGGAAAGAGAGCGTCGTCGCCAACCCTAATTTCCAGATGGCGGGCGCAATTCTCTTGCTTGGGATCGTGCTCTCGCTCACACTCATCGAGAATATTCTTCTGCTGTGAAAGAACGGAAAACGAAGTGCGCGTGGATGAGCACGCTACTTTGTCTCGGGAGAGGAAAGATTATGTCCATGAAACCCAACGTCATATTTATTCTGGGGGACAACATCGGTTATGGCGACATGGGGCCGTACGGCGGCGGCGAACTGCGTGGCTATCCGACGCCGCGCACCGACCAGATGGCCCGCGAAGGTCTGCGCCTGACGCAATTCCTCGTAGAGTCCACCTGTACCCCATCGCGGGCCGCGTTCATAACGGGGCAATACTCGATTCGCAATGGACTTTCGCTCATCGCTTCCCCGGGCAGCCCCTATCAGCTCCCGGGCAATGCCTACACCATTGGACAGTTGTTTAAGGAGGCGGGCTACGCGACAGCCATCTTTGGCAAATGGCATCTCGGCGCGGACGCGCATGCTCAGCCGACCGCGCATGGCTTCGATGAATTCTACGGCATCCCGCTGGACACCTCGTGGAACGACGCGATCACGGTGCCGCTGGTCATGATGACGCATTCCTTCGACGCGCCCGAGAGTGTCCTGATCGAGAAGGGACCGTGGATCGTGCAGCAGGAGGCGGGCGGGCCGATCAAGCGCGTGAAACCGTTCACGGCCGACGTGCGCGCCGAGATAGACAACGACCTCACCGACCACTCCATCGCATTCATAAAACAGCAGCACGCGGCGGGTAAACCGTTCTTCGTCTACCTTCCGTTCTCGATGGGGCATGGACCGAATTATCCATCCAAAGAATTCGCTGGAAAGTCGCGCATCGGGAATTATGGCGACAAGATGATGGAAGGCGACTACCACGTCGGGCAGGTGCTTGACACGCTCAAGGAACTGAATATAGACGACAACACCATCGTAGTCTTCTGCGCCGACAATGGGCCGAGTGGCTGGATTCTAAGGGAATTAGGCAACCTAGGATCGCCAGATATGGGCAACGCCGGTCCGTTTCGCGGCGAGCTGGGCGAAGTCACCGAGGGCGCAATCCGGACTTTCTGTTTCATCCGGTGGCCCGGCCACATCCCGGCGAATTCCACCTCCTACGCCATGTTCTCCTTGATGGATTTCCTGCCGACCTTTGCGGCAATCCTCGGCTCCAAGCTGCCCACGGACCGTCCGATTGACGGCGTGGATCAGACGGCGGTGCTCTTCGGCAAGAGCGAGAAGGGAGCCCGCGAGTCGCTGCTCACCTTCATCGGCCCGGATCTGGTCGCGGCGCGCTGGAAACAATGGCGCTTCTACTTCAAGGACATGCAACTGACCGGCACCGGGCAGCAGATGCTTGGGGGGATGTACGTAACCAGTAACGATCTGTACTTCCCCAAGGTCTACAACATCGAGATGGATCCACACGAGGATCTGAATCTCGGCGGCATCACCGTGTTTATGGTGGGGCCGGCGTTCGAGGTGATCAAGGAGTACGAGGAGTCGGTCAAGAAGTATCCAAACCCGCCATGTGCCAACCTTACGCGCTTTACGGGTGCTTACGATTGACGGCGTGAAATCAGACTGAGTGTACTGTGCGGGGCAAGAGCAAAACGCGGACCATCGGGCTGCGGCTACATCACGAACTGGTGAACTTGGGCAATGAAAGGAGCACAAAAGTGCGATTCCGAATCAAGATTGAAACAGCTCTCCTTGTTTGCGTGTTTTTGTTGGGAGCGTCATCAGCGCTTGCTCAACAGAAAGGTCAATGGGTCCCGGGGCAGTTTGGTCTCAACGCGGGCGTGATTCCCGATCCCGGCGTCACCTACGCCAACCTGGCGTTGAATTACTCCGCCAGTCAGTTGAATAATCCCGCCGGAAACCGCGTTCCGGGTCTCAATGGCACCTACTCGTTCTGGGTGGACGAGAACATCATCTACTTCGTCCCGAAACACAAAATCCTCGGCGGATATTACATGCCGTATATCGCACTGAACTACGCCAACGGTGAACTGGTAGCGAATATCACTGGGACCAACCTCGGAACCGGCGGAGGCGGGTCGGGTTTTGCCGATACGTTCGTCGAGCCACTGAACATCGGTTGGCACTTTGGGAAGCGAGTGGACTTCAACGCCGGATACGCCTTCACCGCTCCCACCGGCCGATTCACTCAGGGAGCCAGCAACAACGTGGGTTCCGGATATTGGGGTAACGACATAACGAGTGGCACCACGCTCTACATCACCAAAAACCATGGAACCACCGCAAATCTGGCGACCGCGTGGGAAATCCATGGGCAGAAAGACGGCACGAACGTGGGACCGGGCACGGCCATAACACCGGGTCAGGCTTTCACCGATGAATGGGGAATTGGGCAGATACTTCCGCTGAAGAAAGATATGAGCATGCTGGCCCAGCTCGGCTTCGTTGGGTACGACCAATGGCAGGTCTCACACAGTAGCGGAATCCTTTTCGTTGGTGATACCGAAATTCCCGAGAGCTTGATTCCGTTCTACTCAGTCCATGCTTTGGGTGTGCAGGCCAATTTTGTTATGCCCGCGAAGGCCCTGGTAGCTTTCTTCAAATACTACGATGAATACAGAGCACTGGCTCGTCCGGAAGGCCGCACCATCGTGTTTGGTTTTTCTTGGACCCTGCGGATTCCGAAGCCGGAGCCTCCAAAGCAGTAAGCCTCCTGACTCCTGATTGGTCGGATTGCGGGTAACTCGGATGCCAAAACCCGTTTTCCCGGTAAGCGCGCTAGTCAGGAGTTAGCGTCGGATTTGGGCCGCGGACGCAACAGCCACGTCCAGATGATGATGACGGCCGACGCCGCAACGATCAATTCAGCCCAGATGAAGGTAATGTAGTCAACGAACCCTCCCACAGGAGGGACTGCTGGCTGAATATTGCGAAGTGCCGGCATTCCGAAGATCAGTGAAATCGAAACTGAGAGGGGTAACAGATCCGCCTTCCCTCCTTCCGTGGTTGCCCTTAAAACCATCGCGAGCAAGCTCATAGACAAGGCTGCCATCATCAAATTCACAATCACAGACACTGCGATCACATTATTCGCACGACTCAGGTCCAGGTCGATCGCGGTGGGTTCCTGAGTGCTGCCTCGCGAGACATGTCCTCTGAACCGAATCCCCGGTATGGAAGCTGATATCGAGGCGGAAAGCGCGACCGGAGCGTTACGCTGCAACTCGACTGAGCTGACCGCCAATTCGTCCATGTGATGGGTGATTTCAGGCGTGCTTGCGGGTGCCTTCGCTGGTTGCGTCTGCAAATTTCGTGTCGGCGTGGTCATCAGAAACCACATCGTTGTGTGATATTTATCAAGCGGGTATTTATTCAAATCGCCGTCGAGAGGAAATGTTACCTCGATCCGATTCATTCGCTTTCCCTTCGGGAAATCGAACTCCTGCTGCCCGCGGAAATTGTTGATGAGCAGCTTCAGATCAACTGCCGGAGTGACCTCGTCTTTGGCTACACTTCCGACAACCCGAAAACCAAGTTGCGCAGTTAATTCTTGTGTCGTCGGGCTGGCATTGGTGACCAGGATAGAAATGAAGACGCGATCAGCCGCATCGGCCTGGTCTGTGAGCTGTAGAGATCGCCTCGTGCTCTCTGTCAGCCCGCGGAACAAAATGGCCACATAGAAGGCCAGTACAAAAAAGATGAATATCAGAATCCAGTACCGGCTTGGTCCCGTCCGCATGGAATGCTGGCGACCTCATTCCCGATTTGCGAAGTCAAATCGCAAACCCAAGAGCGCGTGGTCTTCTTGAGCTATTGTGGTAAGAGTTTACGTCAAACTCGTCAAAAATGGTTATTTCCGAGTGCGCCCGAATCGCGGGAAAACGTCGGCTGACTCCTGATCAGTAGGATAGTCGGACAAGTCCTTTCCTTATACTTCATCCCCAAAAGATGAGAGCTTGTCTTCCCGCCATAAGCTCGCTCGCAAACGACTTTCAGGATCGCCCTTTCAAAAGCGAAATCTGCTACCCGGCCAACCAGCGCAAGGTTCAAAAAGATTCAAGTGCAGCGCCGCGGTCCTTAGCGCGGCATCTCGGTCCTTACCGCAAACAATATCAGGTAGAACCCGCTTCCAAGCGGACGAACTCCTCGACCGTTTGCCGTCCGCGTACCTCGTGGACCCCATAGCACTCCGCCCACTGTGCGCGCGAGACCGACTCCAACGGTCGCAGGTTGCTCTCGCGCAGCGCCCGAAAGACCGCTGCCGAGAGGCTCGCATCTTGCTCCGCGTAACCCAAACGCTCCGCCCATACGGCCTGATCCCACCACGTTAAGGCCACTCCCGGATTCGCCAGCATGTTTCGCAATCGCCACCCCATCGCCAACTCCGCGTCCGCCAAGTGCGCTACGATCTCGGCGATTGACCACTTTTCAGGTGCAGGACGCCGGATCAACTCCTCGGGCGCGACATCGCGCAGACGCCGATCGAGTTGCGATGGCGTGGCTTGTTGTACACCGATGGGATCCTCATCGCCAAGATAGCTTAGCACTCGAGTTCGGTATGCTTCGAACGTCTCTGCCATCGGTCCTCCCGGTAGACTGCGTGTATGCGGCCAAACATCTCGTGGAGTAGACCGAGCCATCCTCGTTCTTAATTATACGGGTGGAATACTGGCTTTCATGTACTCCAGTCCGAAAGCAATCTTCCCCTTACCGGACTTGTTGGGACCAATACCCATTTGTCCGGCTATCCCACCAATCGGCAGTTAGCCGTTGGTGTCCCCAAATTGGTGTCGAGGATCCGAGCTGTGCCCATCGCAAATTCTGTTTCCCAATGTCCTTCGGACGTGATAAGAAAAGTGGCGCCACGTTTGTAGATGCCCCAGGGCAAGTGGAAGCATGCCGGGAAGCGTCAATGCAGCAAGAGCCCATTTTCGACGGCGCGATATCCTGCATTCGCTACTTGTCTGTTTCTTCCGTCTACCAAAGCAACTTTTAGGCACCGGGCATTTCCCAACGCACGACCTAGAAACTTCACTGGCGATACCGGAGGCTACCGTGGGGAAAGAGGAAGGCATCGTCACTGTTCTGAGCAACCACTCGGTTGATGAGACCGTGGAAAAGCTCAAGGGCACTCTGCAATCAAAGGGGATCACTCTGTTTGCGCTGGTAGACCACAGTGGCGAGGCGGCGAAAGTGGGAATGAAAATGCCCAACACGAAGCTGCTCATTTTCGGCAGCCCTAAAGGGGGCACACCCCTAATGCTCGCAGCCCCCAGCGTTGCCATCGATCTCCCTCTCAAAATTCTTGTCGCAGAGGACGCTCAAGGCAAAGTCTGGACTTCGTACAACAGCCCTGACTATCTGAAGGAGCGGCACGGCTTCCCACCGGACCTGTTACCCAACATCGCCGTGGTTGGGACACTCGCGGCTAAGGCTGCAGAATAGATTTGGCAACCGCGGCGGATCGAGGAGAGAGGAAGGAAAAAACAATCGCAGTTGACACCTGGACGCCATGATTCGTTAGAGCTCCTATCTCGACGTCACTTGAATACCTTCAAACAAAGCGACCCCGAATGAAATTCGACAAGGAGATGATCGCATGAACCCACCTAACACATCGGATGCCAATCTTGGCCGCAGAGATATCCTGAAATCAGGTGCACTGGCGCTGATCCCGCTCACAATTCCGCAGCCGAGTCGCGCATCGCAGGATCAACCGCTGATGACCGCCAACGGCGGCACCGATCCCTACCCTATTCCCTGGCTCGACAAGAACGGGAGCCACAATCAGCCTGCCAGCCCGACGCTCGAACCCTCGCACATCTATCACTTTAAGGGCCGCGTCGCGCGCAGCAGCACGTTTAGCGGAACGGGCACGGACACTCAGGGGAACCGCATCGCATTCGGGACGGCGACCACGGACTATGGTGTGATGCAGGGCGAATACTGGGCGGCGCGAGCCGCGCAGCAGGGCACTTTCACTCACATATGACTTACGCTATTCCGAGGGCAGTTGGCCCCCGCGAACCAGATCCACGATTGCCACCCGCCCATTTCGCCTTCCGGTCTCTACTGGGTTGTTCCGGTGCCGGCCGGCGGCCTTTCCATCAGCCCGGACGGAAACACGTTCACTCTCGAAATGAAAAATCTAGCAGTGGTTGATCAACCGCGCTGGCCAGCGCTGGACTCGATCGCCACGCCGGCGCGAATGACATTCAAGATGGTTTGGAAATCCACGGGCGATCCCATCGAGATCGAAGATCCGTCGAAACATTTCCGCTTCACCGGCACGCGCGCCGCGTGCCAGATGGAAGCACAGATTGAAGTGCCCTCGATCAGCTTCTCGTGGAAGTCGGATCCTCTGGAAACCTCGAAGTGCGATTTCGCAATCATCGGAGACGAAGTCAACGGCCGCTACTACGACACTTAAAGACCCGTCGCACGTGTTGTTTAAGCCATTCGGGAGGTAATCCAAGTAGTCAGGACTTTGCTGGGTAGCAGAACGAGTGTAATCATGAGGCGATCGCCACGAGATAATGGATTTCTGGCTTTGCCCGATGCTGTCATCCGCTCCCCACAAATTCACTTCGTGAGGTCTCGATGTTCGCACCTACGACGGAGTGCCGTGGCGAAGATTTGCTAAGTCTCGGGCAGCCGGATCAAGCGCGTAATCTCTAGTCGGTTGGTCGAAGTGAATCGTTAAGCCAGTCCCACCTAGACTCTGTGACGGAGGAGAGCATCATGGCAGGCGCGCATTCTATTGAATTCCGCAACAAGGAAATGATTCGCACCGCCTTCGAAAAATGGATCGCGGGCACAGGCGGCGTCTTTGATCTGCTCGCGGATGACGCCAAATGGACCATCGTCGGCAACTCGCCGATGTCGCGCGCCTACAACAGCAAAAAGGAATTCATCGACGAGGTCATCACTCCGTTCGGCGCGCGCATGTCCAAGCGTTTCATCCCCAAGGTGCGTGGGCTCTACGCCGACGGTGACATGGTCATCGCCTTCTTCGACGGCGAAGGCACTGCCCTCGACGGCAAACCCTACAAGAACACCTATACCTGGTACATGCGCATCAACGACGGCGAAATCGTCGAAGCCGTGGCGTTTTTCGATACCATCGAATTTACGGATTTCTGGACCCGCGTGAAGCCTAAGCCCTAACTCCTGATTAGCGCGCTAACCGAACATCTGGGTGCCGGGAGCCACCTGTCCGGCTGTCCGACTAATCAACAGTTGATCTGCTAAGGTCCGGTTCGCATGCACGGAGCCTTGGATATGAAACCCCATGTAGGAGGGATGTCGGGCTCTGGGCGCTACGGTTCACTCGTAGTGGCAGAAAGGGGGAATCCGCCGGTATGACTCTTATTGGACAGATTTCGCAAAGGCTCTGCGTCATCATTACCCAATCAAGTAGCCAATCAATCCGCGCAACCCGCAGCATGCAAAGCTAAATCGGGCAAGCGAAGGATGATCAGGCGAGGTAACGAATCATGCGAACTCTTCGCTCGATAGGTTTTCTCCTAGTTCTGGCTCTAGCGCTGGCCACGCCAAACAACACGACGGCAGGCAAGACAGCGGAGAGCAAGGCAGTCGAGAGTAAGTCAGCTGCGCCGGACCAGACTGCTGCTCCCCGCGAGGAAACGGCAGCGAACACCCCCGCTGCGGAACCCGTGGTTGCGCCCGAACAGGAAGCACCGCCAAAGCCAGATCCGCCGCCGAAGCCCGAAGCTCCACCAAAACCACAGGCACCTACAAAAAAGCCGCACGCGCCACCAAAGCCGCATGCGCCACCTAAACCGCCACCACCTCCCAAACCGGAAGCAAATTGACAGCGCCCGAATCTCACTAGATTAGACTGGACCGATTCCACGCTACCGGGCGGCTCGCAGAACGATGGCGAGCCGCCCCGATTTCTACCTTGCGTGATTGACTTGCGCCCAGCGAGCGCGCTTCGGTCGAACGGCAACGATGGTTCGAGGGGGCCAGGGCGCGGAGTTCCCGACTAACAGGATGTCGAAGAAATAAACCACATGCCTGACCACCGCTCTAACCGGAAAAGTGGGTCCCAGAACCGACGAGTCTGGTTATCCGAATAATCAGGAGTTGAGGTCACTTCTCGCCGTCAACCTACCTGCACGATCTGAATGAGATTGCCGCACGTATCGTCAAGCATTGCGAAGGTTGATCCCGGAGCCTTTGTCGGCTCCTTGGTAAACGTCACGCCGAGCTTCTTTAGCCTCGCGTATTCCGTTTGGATGTCCGCGACGAAGAAACTAGCCGCGCCTATTCCTTGCTCGAAAATCGCTTGCTGATACGCCTTTGCGGCCGGATTGTCGTTGGGTCCCAAAAGCAATTGCGTGCCATCTGGTTCTTCGGGGGAGACCACCGTGAGCCACTTGAATTTCCCCATTGGGAAATCCAATCTCTTAGTGAAGCCCAGAACGTCCGTATAAAACTTTAGGGCCTTATCTTGATCATCCACAAAGATGCCGAAGAGTTTGAGTTTCATTGTGTATCCTTTCTGCGAAGAAAAGTTTGTCGGGCCGCTCTCGCAGTACAGCCGTTCGTGCGCATTTCCCATGCAGTATAAGACGACTCGGTGCCAGCGCCCGATCAACGCACTAACCGGACGCGTGGCCCCGGTACCAGTTTCCGGTGATCCGACGAATCAGGAGTTACACCCTGCTGTACCTAACCGCATACCTTTAACAGTGAAATTATTTCGTCAGCTTGCCTTTTTCATTCTGAGCTGCAAGCCCGTATCGTATTGCCGCTCCAAGCGTTTCGATGTTTATATCCTTTAGAGCTTTAAACCGAATGCAATATCCGGTCACGCTCGCCTTGCCTAGTTTTTTTCCATACGTTTTGGCCAAGTACGTCTTATCTTTCAGACCAAGAATATAGACAGAGATTCCGGTTTTGTTTCCGCTCACACCAATTTGAAAAGACTCTCTACTTTTTCCATTGGCATATTCTATTGTGTGAAATCCATATCCAATCGTAGGGTTGGAAACAGTCTGGTTGTCGCTGTCTTTACCATCGAAGAACCATAATTTGCATTCTGGTGACACTTGAAGTGTGAGCCGATGCAACTCCCGCAAGTCACTGCGTTTTGGCTCCGGTTGGCTGGTAATGTACTTCATGATTTGTTCTTGTACGTTCATCTCTCCTGCTCCCCAGTTGCGCGCACGAGATTATACGACGTTCAATCCTGTGGATAAGTCCTGATGAACGCGCTGACCGGAGATGTGGGTACTGGGGCCCAGATGTCCGGTTATCCGCGCCAGTTCAACCGGCCGATGCAACACCCTATAAACAGTAGTTCCGTTAGTACGCTTCAGAGAAGACCGATCCTTTAGGCTGCACTCAAATTGGACTTAACCAGGACAGGGTTTTCTTCGAATCGACGCCCGCGGTCACTTTTGCCCTTTAAACTCCGCCAGATAGCCTTCGAGCTGGGTGTTGCGTCGACCCATTGACATCACCCGACTAATCAGGAGTTGAGATTGCTGAACGCCGAAATATGGAGGGCGTTCCGAATTGAACAGATTTCTTTCAGCGCGTCGCCCGACACTTCTGACATGAGGACGAGCAGCGTGACGAAGAAACCTTGGCTCTCCGTCCTATGTCCATAGTATGGTGATCTCCGCGGATGCTAAGCTCGGTCGAATCTCGCCTCCACGAAGCAATCAGAATCAGCCGTAGAAGGAGCACAAGCATGAAAACCATGCAGACCCAAATCCTTGTCGTCGCTGCGCTCATTGGTACATTTGCATTGATGAGCGCGCAGGCGCAGCAGGTCCCGCTTCCCAAAACTCCCGCTGAGGTTCCGGGTCCTGCTGCGGGCACAGCAATGACCAAGGAATACGTTCAAACAGTCGGGCGCATGGCGTACATCTGGGGATGGGCACTCGTCAATTCGCATAATCGCCGCGTGGGCTTCGCAAGTGCACCCGAACTTGGATTGGTGGGCGGCATAGTACCCGCTGCCCCCATTGGACAAGTTGCAATGCTGACCAACTACATCAGCCCGGACCAAACATTCATTACCTGTCCCAATCAGGATGTGGTGTACGGTGCGGGATACTTTGCGCTGAACAAGGAGCCGGTCGTGTTTCAGGTGCCGGATTTCGGCGACCGCTTTTGGGTCTACGCGCTGTACGACGGGCGCACAGATGAGTTTGGCGAGATTGGGAAGGCTTACGGGACGAAGCCCGGCTTTTATTTGATTGTAGGACCGGATTGGAAAGGCTCAACGCCGGCGGGAATCAACGCCGTGGTGCGGTCTTCCACTGACCTCGGCTTTGCCGCCCCGCGCATCTTTAAGGATGACACTGCCGAGGACACCAAAGCCATCCAGCCTGTGCTCAGTCAAATCATGTTCTACCCGCTGAGCCAGTTCGACGGGAAGATGAAGACGAAGGATTGGAGCAAGCTTCCGATTTTTCCAGCGCCAAAGACCGGTAGAGAGGAAGCCAAATACGTCGTGCCGGAGACTTTCTTCGACCAGTTGCCGGAAGTGATGCTGGAAGTGCCGCCGCTGCCCGGTGAAGAGGCGCTCTACAAGTGGATTGGTAGCGTGCTTGACGCCGCCGCCAAAGACCCGGTCATCAAACAAGAGTTGGTGGAAGCTGCCGTCGCCGCCGAGAAGGAACTCATCCCACCTTTCTTCCAGTGGAAGTATAACGGCAGGCCCGCAGGTAACGGCTGGAACTCGCCAGTGAACAACGCACAGTGGGGCACCGACTACCTCAATCGAACTGGCACCGCCAAGTCCAACATGTATGACAATAGACCGAACGAAACGAAGTACATCTATACGGACAATGACGCACAGGGTCAGCAGCTTAGCGGAAACAGCCTGTACTCGATTACCTTTGCTAAAGGACAAGTGCCACCTGTTAAGGGCTTCTGGTCGCTGACCCTGTATGATGACCACCATCTATTCAATCCGAACCCACTGAAACGCTACTCGCTCGGCACCAAGAACACGGGCACGCTGCGACTGAACGCGGACGGCTCGCTCACGATTTATGCTGGCGCCACTTCTCCCGGTAAAGATAAAGAAAGCAATTGGCTGCCAGCGCCCAACGGCACGTTCTCGCTCTACATTCGCGCCTATTGGTCAGACCAAGCCGTACTCGACGGAACGTGGCAGCCACCCGCGGTCGTGAAGGTGAAGTGAGAGCGACTGCGGTGTAATCGAATCCAAGCAGGGAGACTAAGCTGATGAAACCGAATTCTTATGTTCTCGCTGTCGCGGGCGTGCTCCTGCTGTGCGCTACCTCTGCCGCATTCGCCCAGGAAACCAACTTCGATAAACTCGCCAACCTCCCGTTTGCGGAAAACCGACCCACGAAGGAAACCGCGCAAGTACTGCGCGACGAACTGCTCTTTCAACGGGCAACACAGACCTATCTCTGGGCGCTGCCGTTGATCAACACGCTTGGGATGCAGGTCGGCTCGGAGAAGACGTTCGGTGCTGGCTACAACGTCCTCCCGATCTGGAAGCAGCGGCTCGACGCCAAGACGTTGGTAACGACTCCCAACTCGGATGTCATATACGCGATGAGTTACGTTGATTTGGGCAAGGATGGTCCGCTGGTGATGGAAGCACCGCCCATGCTGCAAGGCATCCTGCTGGATTACTGGCAGCGCCCCATTCCGGTTGATGGAGGCAAGTTCGCTGGCGACGTAGGCTTGGCCGGACCAGATGCCGGTAAAGGTGGAAAGTTCCTGATGTTGCCGCCCGGCTACAAGGGCGAGGTGCCAGATGGCTATTACGTCTATCGTTCGGGGACAAACAAAGTCTTCGTCTTCCTGCGCGGGTTCTACGAGGATCCTAAAAACCTGACGCCTGCAGTCGAGCACCTTGAACAGACAAAAATCTATCCGCTGAACGGCGAAGCGACCGCTATGCCGATGAAATTCCCCAACGCTTCCGGCGTCCCGGTCAACATGCTGCCTATCAGCGATGGCAGCGCCTTCGACCAACTCAAGAAACTCGTGGACAGCGAAGGCGATAACCTCGCGGGTCCTGATTGGCTCGGGATGCTGGCGGCGATCGGTATCGTCAAAGGGCAGCCATTCACACCCGATGCTCGCACACGGGAGATTTTCGATCGGGCCGCTAAGACCGCATACAAAATGAGCCGCGTCATTGGCTTTCAAGAGAATGTCAGCGGACGTTCTTTCTTCGTTTACCCTGACCGTCACTGGCTCAACCCGATGGCAGACGCTACGCCCGCTAATCCAGCGGGGCCGCTCGATTTGAGTTGGAAGAGAGTCGCCGAAGGGTATCGGGACCTGCAAGCCCGTATTTGGTTCTTCACCGATTACTACTCGGTGAGTCCCGGCATGCTTTCCCAAATTCCGGGCAAGGGTGCCAAATATATGATGGGTTTCACCGACAGCGAAAACGCACCCTTGGTTGGTCAAAACAGCTATCGCCTGCGCCTGCCGCCCAATATCCCCGCCGCCAACTTCTGGTCGGTGACGCTATACGAAGCGGAGAACGCTTCCGGTCTAGCCAACGGCCAGCCTTTCCCCTCCCTTGGTTCTCGTGACAAACCAGCACAGAATGCCGACGGTAGCACGGACCTTTACCTCAGTCCCAAAGCACCTAACGGCAAAGAGACTAACTGGCTCGCGACCGTCCCGGGCAGGGGATATTTCGTCATCCTTAGACTCTACGGCCCGACCGAAGCAGCCCTCGACAATAGCTGGAAGCCGGGCGACATCGAGAAGGTCAAGTGATCTGGGTCCTGTGAAGTCCGCTAGCGTTTACTTACGATCTACGGGAGGACAGTTTCCCGGATCTCGCGCTCAAGTCCTGATTAACGCTACCAGCTCAACCGGTCAACGCAACACCCTATAAACAGTAGTTCCGTTAGTACGCTTCAGAGAAGACCGATCTATTAGGCTGCACTCAAATTAGACCTAACCAGGACAGGGTTTTCTTTGAATCGACGCCGCAGCCACGTTTGCCCTTTGAACTCCGCCAGATAGCTTTCGAGCTGGGTGTTGCGTCGACCCATTGACACCACCCGACTAATCAGGAGTTGGGAATTGCTTCGATTCCATTCCACTTGAAAAATGTTCCGATTAGGTTAACGATGTCAGGCATGATCGCCCTATCAACCCCGCATCCGATTGACCTTTTGGCCTCGCGTCTAATTTTTTAGGAGAAGATTCGTCATGTCGCATCATTTCGATACGCCTACCGCAAAAGAAGACCCCCGCATCAACGTATGCGACTTCTACTTGTTTCGCGGCCGCCCGGGCACGACGGTGATGGCTTTGACCGTGAATCCGAACGCCGGCGTCGGCTCGCCCGACACCTTCCGCGACGAAGGTCTCTATGCGTTTCGCTTCGACACGAATCGCGATCTTCGTGAAGACGTCACCTTCAAGGTCCAGTTCGGCGCGCCCGCCCACGCCGATGGCGGCGAGCACCGGCACGTTCAGACCTTCGAGGTCCGGCGCGCCACCGGAGCGGACGCTCTGAAGGGTGCCGCGGGCGAACTCATCATTTCCGGGAATACGGGAAGCGTGGTGAACGCGGATCAGGGCCGCCTGGCGTACGCAGGCCTCGCGCCCGATCCGTTCGCCACCAACGGCGTCGGTTTCGGTGCCTTTAGAAAAGCACTGTGGTCTGAAAACCGGTTCGCGCCGGAGTCGTTCCAGAATGGCCAGAGCTTCTTCGCCGGCAACAATGTCAGCGCCATCGTCCTTGAGGTCCCCAGCAGCCTGATCGGCCGAGGTGTCGTGCACGCCTGGGCCACCGCATCGCTCTTCGGGCACGCGCCGGAGGTGCAGGTATCGCGTTGGGGCCTGCCGATGATCACCCACATGTTGCTTTCCGATCCTTCGCTGCACGAGGCATCGGAAAAATACAACCGCGCAGTCCCGGCGGACGAAGTGGCGCTGTTCTCCAAACCGATCCGCGACTTCGTGGAAAAAGTCACCGCGCTTGCTCGCTCGGCGGCCGATCCATCCGCCTACGCTACGCAACTCCTCGCGCGCCTCTGCCCTGGGGTCCTGCCGTACGAACTGGACACGCCCGCCTCATTCAGCTTTGCCGCCTTCAACGGCCGCGGCCTCAGCGACGACGTAATGGACGTGATTCTCACCCTGGTCACGAACACGGCCCTCAGCGATGGGGTGGCCCCCGATACGCGGCTGATGCGCCCGGATTTTCCCTATTTCGGCGAGCCGCACGCTACGGCGGCGAGTTCCGCGAAGCAGTGAGGGCGAAGGCGTGAGCGCGCGGACCACACAGCGGCGACCTTCGATTGGTTCAAATTAAACCTCCGCGACGAAAATGTCTTCGATAGCTTCTGGTTTGTCCGTCATCCACTTCAGTGCGGATCTCCTCCTGCATGAGCTTTTGCCAACTTGACCCCGCTGCCGAGCGGCCTAGATACGTCCTGAAAAATGGGAGCTCCAAACGGGGCACCCGTGGCTCCGCCATCCACGATCAGCTCGACCGCATTGACGTATGAGGAATCGTCCGACGCCAGGAACAGCACGGCTTTGGCGACTTCTTCCGGCTCGCCCCAACGGCCCTGCGGAACCACAGAAGAAAAGAACTTCTCGAGCTTCGCGGCTTCCTCCGCGGAAATCGAAGCGCGGGGCCCGCGCTTCCAAATGGGAGTCTTGATCGCGCCCGGCGCGACGACGTTCACGCGTATGTTGCGCGGTGCAAGGTCGGCGGCGATGCAACGCGCCATCGAGACGAGACCACCCTTCGTGGCCGCATATGCGGCGACGCCAGGTTGGCCGAGATAGTTATGCACCGACCCACTGAAGATGACGCTCCCGTTGTCGTTCAGCAGAGGCGCCGCTGAATTCACCGTGAAGAAAGCGGCATTCAGGTTGGTGTGGATCACGTTCTCAAAAATGGTCTCGTCGGTCGAGCCGGTAGGGGTCCCGCCGGAGATGCCGGCATTGGCGAAGACAATGTCGAGCTTCCCGAAATCGTTGCCTAGGGCTGCGAACAGCCGCTTGCGATCTTCCGCAATGGTGACGTCAACGCGGTAGCTACGCGCGCTCGATCCAAGTTCGGCGATCGCTTCATCGAGCGTCTGCTGGTCGCGACCGGTAATGGCGACCTGCGCGCCCTCCGCAATGAAAAGTCGGGCCGTAGCAAGACCGATGCCACTATTGCCGCCGGTAATAAGAGCCTTCTTCGCTGTGAGCTTCATAACGCCTCCTTTTTGTACGACTCGCTGCGAACTCCTTGTATCCATCAATCCCGCTGCCCTGTCAACCGTGATCACTTAGCCATATGGACTCAGAGCCTGATTACCGCTCAACCGGACATGGGGATACCGGTCCCCACTTCCCCGGTCATCCGACTTATCGGCGACTACGACTGGTTCTAAGATTGATTCTGGCGGTGACCGTTTGATAACCTTCAAGATTTCGGAGGACTCCGAGTGCCATTTTTCGGCAACGCCTGGAATCCTGATAGGTAATCGTTAAGGGATTTATGATCGGGCTCTTATCCATCATCGTGCTCGGTTTCCTGCTCGGCATGCGCCATGCCACCGATCCCGATCACGTCATCGCGGTATCGACCATCGTCTCGCGTCGTCGCTCGATTAAGCAGGCAGCGATTATCGGCGGTGTCTGGGGAATCGGTCACACGCTCACGATTCTGCTCGTCGGCGGCGGGATCATCCTCTTCGGCTGGGTCATCCCAACGCGCATCGGGCTCTCCATGGAGTTTTCCGTCGGCTTGATGCTGATCCTCCTCGGAATCCTGAATCTTACCGGCATCCTGCAGTGGATCTCGAACGCCTTTTCACCCTCGCATCAGGACGGCTCGTCCGGCGCCTTATATCCGCGACCGCGCAGCCGCTTCGATTTCGCCTACACGCACCTTCACAGCCCCGAAACTCGTACCCACGGGCCCACACAGACGCCGCTCAGCTGGTTGGACCGGCACTTCGGGCGCCTCGGCCTTTACAACGTTTTGCGCCCGCTTGTCGTTGGCCTCGTCCACGGCTTGGCGGGATCCGCAGCTGTCGCGCTCCTCGTCCTCACCTCGATTCGCGATCCGAAATGGGCTGTCGCCTACCTCTTCCTCTTCGGCATCGGCACGATCGCAGGAATGATGCTCATCACCAGCGCGATGGGCGTGCCTTTCGCCTACGCGGAAAAACATTTGTCGCGAATGAGCAAGGGCATGCGTATCGCCTCCGGGTTGATAAGCCTGGGATTCGGCATCTTCGTCGTGTACCAGATCGGTCTCGTGGGCGGTCTCTTCACAAACCACCCGCAGTGGACTCCCCGCTGACCGGCTTGGTCCGCGTGGAGAGCGCCACATGACACGCCGTTTACCCGCCTCGATACCCCGAAGGAGGAACTAGTTCACGCCCCGGCCATCCGGCTTTCACCGGCGGCAGATCCTCCTTAGTTCTCAGTTAGTTGGGTTGGCCGTCTAAACAGCGGACGACATCAACGCCAACTGCATTGGCAAAATCCGCGGAATGATGGCATTTTTTGCTTTGACCTTGCTCGCCGACTTTCGATTTTCAAATCGGTAGTCCCGAGTCGAACGATCTGAGCCAAGTTCTGATTAACGTGCCAACCAGCCAAGTCGGTACTGGTATTCCCAAATGTCGCCGGCAAGAAACCAGTTGCGAGCAAGGCACCCTCCCAGGTGACCTACGTGCCAACCAAAACGTACAGGCGCGCCGCTCTGTACTTTTTCTAACCTTCCGTCCAAGTGAAATCCCATCCGCGCAATGCTACGTTCGATGGTGTGCATTTCAACGACGCAAGAAAGGAGCAAACGGATGAACAGGCAGCGAGAACGGCTCAGCGCACAGCCGCCATTTCGAGCAACAGTGGTTCGTTGGCCCCGGCCGGAATTCCGAGGTCGGGACTTCGGCAGCGACGCGCCGTCACAACTCCGTAATCGGACCTCGCGGACACCCTCGAACCGACAAAAGACTCGACACAGCGTGCCGAGTAATTTTCCTCGTAACTCGCTGAAAACAAAGAAAAGCGGCACCAATTACTCGACACACAAATACGCCCTAGCCCGCTCGCATCGCGGTCCTGAAAACCCATCCAAATTGGACGCAATTTCGTATGAAAATTCGCGACCCGCGCGCTATCGCCGCACGTCGCCACGGTACAATGGTTCCGTGCCAATCCAGATGATCGCCATGGACCTCGACGGGACCCTTCTCGACGCCAGCGGGAACCTCCACGCCGAGAACGCCCGCGCCATCGCCGAGGCCGCCGCGCGAGGCATCGAGATCGTGATCGTCACCGGACGCCGATACCATTCAGCGCGCTCGCTCGCCGGAGAGCTGACATGCGACGCGCACCTGATCGTCAGCAATGGCGCGCTGATCAAATCCGCCGCGGGCGAGACGCATTACCGCCAGTTGCTCCCCGCCGCCACCGCCCGGCAGGTTCTCGACGCGACCGCCGAATTCCGCTCCTGCGCCGGAGTCATCTTCGATCGCCCGTTTGAGAAACAAGTGGTTTTTGAGCGCGTGGATTGGGACGGGCCGTTCGTCGGCGCCTACCTCCGAAGACATCGCCAGCATGTTGCCGAAATCGCGCCGCTCACCGAGTGCCTGAACGAGGACGATCCCGTCGAAATTCTTTTCCTCGACGATTGCGCGCGCATCCATCGCGCAAGAAAAGCCCTGGAGGCGCTGCCGTTCGCGAACCAATTTACGCTCGCCCTCACCGAATATCCCCATCGGAATCTTTCCATGCTCGATGTCCTCGCCCGCGGCGTAAACAAAGGCGTGGCGCTGGCCGAACTCGCGCGGCTCCGCGGCATTCCCCGCGAAAATGTCATGGCCATCGGCGACAACTGGAACGACCGCGAAATGTTAGAATACGCAGGCCTGCCGGTGGTGATGGGCAATAGCGTTCCGGAGTTGAAAACGCTGGGGTGGAGCGTTACGCTTTCAAACGATCAAGCGGGCGTCGCCGCGGCAATTGACGAACACGTCCTTGCAAACCGTGGGTCAGGGTGGGTCGCAGGAAATAGCGTTCGGCAAACCAAGGGGGGAATGCCATGAAAATGTGTTTCGGTGTGGGAGTTCTGCTGCTGTGTAGCTTGCTCGCAGGCAGCGCAGTATCAGCGCAACAGGGTGGCGGCCGTCCGCCTGCGCCGCAGGGACCGCCGACAATCACTTCAGTTCTCGATTTCCAGCTTAGAATTGATGAGATAGAGATCGTTGGCATCGCGCAGGCCATGCCCGCGGACAAATATTCTTTTGCGCCGACGAACGGGAATTTCGCCGGCGTGCGCACGTTTGCGCAACAGGTCAAGCATATTGCGACCGTGAATAACCGTTTCTTCGATTCAATTCTCGGAAAGACTCCTCCAGCTGCGCCCGACGAAGGCATCGGTTCCAACGGGCCCGATGCGATCCAGACGAAAGATCAAATCGTCCAGTACCTCAAGGACTCGTTCGCATACGGCCACACAGCCATTGCGACGATCAATGCCGATAACGCCGTCACTCCATTGAAAGACCCGGCCGTTCCGTTCCTGAGCACGCGCATGGCGTTAGCCATTTTTGCCTGCGCTCATGCCATGGATCACTACGGGCAGCTCGTCGAATACTTGCGCGACAATGGCATCGTGCCGCCGGCCAGCGCGCAAAGGCCGCCGGCAAATCCTCCGGCGAAACCCTAAATTGAAATGAATCTGCGAACCATTGCATTCTTGGCAGCGCTCGCCGCGACAGTAGTCCTCGCGCCCGCGGCGAGTGCTGACTATGCAGTGCTGCGTTCCGGCGCAAGGCTCCACGTGACCGGATACCAACTCGATGGCAACCGCGTCCGCCTCTCAGTGGCAGGAGGGACGGTGGATATTGCCGCGAGCGAATTGATTGACGTCGAGCCGGAGGACCTGTTCCCTGCCCCGCCGTCCGCGAACGCCGATTTCGGCCTGCGGTACGCGAAGTTGATTCAGGCCTCGGCACTGAGGCACGGCGTGGATGAAAAGCTGATTGCTAGCGTGATCAGTGCGGAATCAAATTTCGACCCGAAAGCCGTCTCGCGGAAACGTGCGCTCGGCTTGATGCAGTTGCTGCCGGAGACGGCTGTGCGTTACGCAGTCGTGAATGTGTTCGATCCCGCGCAGAATATTGACGCGGGCACCCACTACCTGAAGGATCTCCTCGCGCGCTACAGCGGCAACATCCGCTTCGCCCTCGCCGCATACAATGCCGGCCCCGAAATGGTGGACCGCTACGGCGGCGTCCCGCCCTTCCCCGAGACGCAAAATTACGTGCGTCGCATCACCGCAAATCTCGCTGCGGACGCAGGAACGCCCTCACGCAACTGACCCGGTGTCTTTTGTTGCAGATTTAAGCTTCTATTGTGTCGCGGATTTTTCGCCGAGGCGGCGCATGCGCTCCTGCAGCTTCTTGCGGAGCACAGCCGGAGCATTGGGATTGAAGGCGACCAGATACCAGAGCGGCTGCGTGCGGTCGCGGCTCAGCCGCGAAAGTGTCGGCGCGTCGCTATTGGGATGCCGCGCGATATTCTCGCGGATCGCGGAATAGGGATGATGCGAAAGCCGCGCCAGAGTCTTCGCGGCTACTTTCGGATGCTCGCTGATCAGGCGCAGCAGATAGAAGTCTTCCTTGGGAGCCTGGCGCGAAAGCACGTCGAGCGCATCCGGCTTCACTTCGGCGCTCAGGACCACGCCTACCTTTTCGTCCCAGCCCGGGTTGATGCGATTCAGTTCCTGCGTTCGCGCGTGAATCAGCTGCTCGATCACGCGGCGCTCCTGGTCGAGGCGCGCAGCCGGCAAAGCGCTGCGCTCGACGGAATCGAGCACGCGCAACAGATGCTGCCTTTCACCAAACACAATCTGCGAGGTCCGAACGGCCTTGCCCTTCGTCGCGTGTCGTACTAGGTCTGAACGTCTCATGTCTGGATCACCCCGCAAATTGAGTGGCGGCCCACCTGAGAAGCAGCTCGCTCTCGCTTGGAAGACAACCCGGGGCAGAATTCTCGCTCGAGCGATCTTCGCTCGGATGCCGACAGCATGGCTGGAAGCGACAACTCCCCCATCCGATACTGTAGTTCCAACCCACCACCAACGCAAGCGGCGCTGCTACAACTGGACGACCGGCGTGATTATCCAGCGCGCGCACCAGGGAGTAAAGCGAACTCGGGAGAAGGTGTTCCCCAGCGCACAATAGATGGTTCTAGGACCATGCCAAAATGGCCGCCAATGCGCGTCTTATTCGGCAGCCCTCACTTCGCGTCGGGCGGGTCGGAATGAGGAATATCGTTAACTGCCACGCGTCGCTTGAACTTCCAGTGGCCACTTTCCCGGACCAGGGTGTCGTCGTAGTGGCCGCCGTACATGATCGTAGGTTTGTTGTCCGCGCTGGTGACCACGAAGTTCCAACGCGACCAGGCCGTCGCAGTATCGCCCTGAACGTCAATCAGGAAATTGGTGAGGAGGTGATACGTCGAGCCGGGCTTGTTCTTTGCCGTGACGCCGAGGTTCTTCTCCATGAGCGCCTGAATCCCGGCGGGCCCTTTGCCCGTGCCGAATCCGCCGACCCATTCTCCGTCCACCGCAAAGAGATGCGAATACGCGACCAGATCGTGCGCGTCAAGGAAACGGCCATAGTCGGTCAACACCGTGCGGATTTCCTCGATGTCCTCGAGGCGCTGGATTCGCGCGGCCGCTGACTGCTGCGCTCTCACAATCGCGGGCGATAGCAACGCGCCCACCAGCAACAAGCATCCCCAGCGAGCGATACGCACGCCATTCAGATTCTGCGAATTGTTCACAGTCTAGGTCCCCCTTGCCACGTGATTCGGAACAGCGGCGCCGAAGATAGCACCCGTTACGCATCACTTCAATCGCACCTGGGTGAGCACGTCTTTAACGCAAGAACGGGTTGAACTCGCGCTCGGCTCCGATTGTGGTGGAATCGCCGTGACCGGGATAGACAACGAGTTCGTCGGGGAGCGCGAGGAGCTTTTCGTGTATGGACGAAAGAATCTGCGGGAATGAGCCTCCGGGAAGGTCGGTTCGTCCGATGCTCCCCTGGAAGAGCGTGTCGCCTGCGAGAAGGCGCGCCGCATCGCGTGAATCGGCGGCCACGTTCGCAGACTTGCTCTCAGGCAAGACCGCGCTGGCATCCACGGCGAGACAGATGCTTCCCTGCGTGTGCCCCGGCGTGTGCAGCACGCGCGCTTCGTACCCGCCCCAGCGCACCGTGTCTCCCTCTTTGACGAAATCCTGGATGCGCATCATGGCAGGCGTGGGAACACCGAGCCACTCGGCCTGCTCGTCGAGATTCTTGTACAAGTCGAGATCGGCCTCATGAATAAGCACCGGCGCGCCGGTGGCGCGATGGAGTCCGGCCAGACCGCCGACGTGGTCAATATGCGTATGCGTGCTCACGATCGTGCGAACCTTCAGGCCGTGACGCCGAACGATCTCGAGGATGCGCTCAATTTCGTCGCCGGGGTCCACGACGATGGCTTCGCCGGTCGCGGGATCGCCCAAGATCGAGCAGTTGCATTGCAGGAGGCCCACGGGAATCACTTCGTGAATGAGTTTTCCGTCCATCGCCGTGGAGTATAACAGCGAGCGCTAGGCGGACGGCGCGGAAGAAGAACGGGACGGACGCGAGAGAGGCTGCTGTTCGGGCGGCAAGCCCGCGGCGACGAGTGCCTGGACGCGTGTGAGCAATTCCCCACGCTGAGGCATCGTGTAGGCTGAAGAATCCACCGACGGGCCGTAACGAACGATCACTTCGCCCGGGCGAATAATCCAGTCACCCTTCTTCATCAGCGCCATCGTCCCAACGATGGAAACCGGAACGATCGGCGCTCCGGACTGGATGGCCACAGAGAACGCGCCCCTTTTGAACGGGCGCAGATGACCGTCCGCGCTGCGGGTTCCCTCGGCAAAAATGGCGAATGAGAGACCCTCCTTCAGAGTGCGCACGGCAACGTCAATGCTCGCCGCCGCCGCTTCCCTATCGGAACGGTCAACCGGGATAAATTGCGCTCGCCGCATTCCGGTGGACAGAATTGGAATCCGGAAAAGCTCCTGCTTGATCAGGATGGCCACGCGCCGCGGAATCGCGGGTATGAACGTGATCGCGTCCGCATTGGACACGTGATTCGAAATAAACATGCATGCGCCGGACGGAATATTTTCGAGACCTTCCACGCGAACGCGAATTCCGACAAATCGGTTTCCCGCGCGCACCACTTTCATCGAAAGCCGGTACATGAGGTCAGGGCTGCCGACGATTACGCTCCACAGAATCAGCCACGGAAGCGCCAGGATTATAGCGAGGGCAAAATATAGGCCAAGAAGCAAGGTTCGAATCATGAGAGCGATGAGCCGGCCGCGAATTGAAAGGCGCGAGCGGGGTCCACGGTCACCATGTTAGTCGGTCGAGCCATGAAGAAAACCCTCGCGGATGCGACGCTGCCGATCGGTTGGACGAGAGATTTCGGAAATGGCATACCCGTTATCTGTCTTGAGCTCAAGGCCGGCGATTCCCAAAATGTCGTTGTACGGGATCTCGCCAACGCCGGAAACGTAGCGGCGGAAGAAATCCTCAAAGCTCTTTCCCGCGACTTCCTCAACCGCAGCGCGAATACCTTCCGATTCGTTGTAGAACTTGCCCTGCTTCGCGTATTTCTCGTTCATCAGCCGCATAACGTCGTCGAGAGATTTATGATTGTCGGTCGCGTCGCGAATCGTCAAATCCAGCATTTCGCCGATGATCTGTCCCTTGTCGTAATACGAAATACTGCGATCCGGCGTGTTGTAGGCTTCGTATTTTTCAAACCATGCGTCGAGACTGGATTCCTCCGCGCTCTGCCACGCATGCGCCGGGCGCGATTCCACCTTCTCGATTTGCGACGCAAGATCATCGTAGAACTGCCGCTTCGACGACAGTCCGGTGCGCTCGAGCGTGTACGAGCGGTACGTGTCGGTGACACCTTCGGCGAACCATAGCGCGCGAGTGTACTGCTCTTTGGTGTAATCAACAGGCTCAAGCGCCTGCGGACGAATGCGCTTTACATTCCAGACGTGGAAGAATTCGTGCGCCGCGATGGACACGGCGCCTTCCAGGGATGAGTCGGCGATCGCTGTCGAATTCGCGTGCTCCATGCCTCCCGCACCGACCGTCGCTTCCGACCCGATGTGAAAAATGAAAGCATACTCCTGAAATGGCGGGCCACCCATGAGCTGAAGTTCGTAAGCCGTGATTCGGCGGAGCGCACTTTCAAAATGCCCTCGATTCCAGCTGCCCGCGTCAACGATCACCCGGAAATGCGCGCCGCCGCTATCGAAGGCGAATTCTTCAAACTTCCCCATTTCAACCGGCGCATCAACGAGAGCATCATAATTAGCGGCGGTGAATGTGTCTGGTCTGTTTACCGCAGGCGTAGCCCGGAGTTCTGCGGCCACTTTCCACGCCTCCGGCTCTTGGACGAAACTCACGACCGCTTCCTCACTGCGGCGATCGGGAACATACATCAAGATTTCCGCAAGATTGATGAAGGCGTGGTGCTCGTTCAACTGCGAGTTGAAGGGACCTGGGTCATCCCACTCGATGTCATACTCGATGAGCACGTTTTGGGTTTCTAGAATCGCATCGGGACCCGGGTATCCGATCCTCCAAGTTTGTTTATCCAACTTTGTCACGGCGTAGTGCACATTGTCAGGCACGTTCCCAATTGCGGTAACGTTTCGAATGCGATACGAGAAATCACGAATCTGGTAGAGGGCATTCCACGCCGGCATCGCAACAATCGTTCCGCTGGCGGGATGCGGTATATCCATTTGAACGTGAAATAAGTGTCGCTCGGGATGCGCAACGGAAACCAGGTAACCAATTGTCGCTGCGGCAGGGCGCGCGAAAAACAGCGCGCTAGAAACAAACAAGAATGCAATACCCAGTCGTCTCCAGGCCGCGCTTCGAATCATCCGCGAACACCTGCGCGCGCGTTCATTCTTTGCAGGAGCTTCGCGGCGAGGCCGTCGAATCCTCCGTTGGACATGATCAGTACCAGGTCGCCCGAATTCGCGCCGTCAGCCAGATGGCCAGCGACTTCGTCCGCGGATGCCAATGCCTTCGCCTTGCGGCCGCGAGCCTGCAGCGACTCGCAGATCATTTCGGGGGACAGACGTTCGTGCTCGGCCAGCATCTGAGCTCGATTCACGGGCCCGAAGAGCACTACATCCGCGAGCGCAAGCGCATCCGATAGATCGTTCTGAAATACCTTTCGACGCATGGTGTTGGACCGCGGCTCGACGGCGGCCCATATTTTCCGACCCGGCCAGCGGGTGCGAGCGGCTTCGAGCGTCAGCCGGATGGCAGTCGGGTGATGCGCAAAATCCTCGACGACCAGCACTCCGCCCACCTCGCCCTTGATCTCCATGCGACGGCGCACGCTTTGGAACGTAGCCAGAGCGCGCTCGATCGCATCGCATTTGACGCCACGGCCATACGCGAGCGCAATAGCAGCAAGCGCGTCGAGGATGTTATGACGCCCGGCTACGGGAATCCGAATGCGCGCGATTTCGTTGCCGTGGTAGGCGACGCGGAACTCAGTGGCATCGTCTTGCCACTGTAGGTCGCCCGCGCACCAGTCGCACTCCGGAGTCAAACCGAAGGTCTCGACCGGGCAGAACGCTTTCGCGGTGACTTCCTTCAGCTCCGGGCTATCGCCCCAGATCAGAATGCGCCCGCGTCGGGGCACCAGATTCACCAGGCGTCGGAACTGAAGCGCGATGGACGCGAGGTCGGGATAGATATCTGCATGGTCGAACTCGAGAGAAGTGAGAATCAGTTCGACCGGATGATAGTGCAGAAATTTCGGGCCTTTGTCGAAGAAGGCTGTGTCGTATTCATCGCCCTCGATTATGAACTCTTCCCCGCCGCCGAGGCCGTAGCTGCGGTCGCCGAAATTGGGCGCAACGCCACCGATCAGGAAATCGGGCTTCCGGCCGGCGGTATGAAAAATCCACGCGAGCATGGCCGTGGTGGTCGTCTTGCCATGCGTGCCAGCGACGACGATCGAGGCGCGTCCCGGCAGAAAATATTCCTCGAGCAGCTGCGGCATTGAGCAGTAAGGAATTCGATCGTCGAGGATGCGCTCGACTTCCGGATTGCCGCGCGAAATTGCGTTGCCGATTACAGCGAGGTCCGGCACGGGCTTCAGATTCTCCTCCCGGTAGCCTTCGTTCCACGGAATTCCCAGCGAAGTGAGCAGTGTCGAAGCAGGGGGATAGACATTTACGTCCGAACCGGTCACGTGAAATCCGCGCTCTTTCAACATGCCGGCAACGGGCGCCATCGCGGCTCCGGCGATTCCAAGGAGGTGGATGTGGCGGGCAGCCAGCTTGTCGGTTCGTCCACTCACGACGCACACGCCGGTTCGAGAATTCGAAGCACGCCGGGTCCGGTCGCAGAAAGCTCGGCGCGAACGCCCAGAGGAAGCGTCAACATGGCGCGCGATGTGTGTCCGATCGGAGCGCCCCAAATCAGCGGAACATTCCGCGATCCGAGAATCCGGAGCGCGACATCTACCACAGCTTCGGGCCCCATCGGCGCGTCACATTCCGGGAAGTCACCCAGGATAATTCCAGCGATGCCCTCAAACTTTCCTGCCTGCCGGAGATGAGTGAGCGCGCGATCCACCTGGTAGGGCTTCATGCCGCGGTCCTCCAGAATCAAGATCGCCCCACGCGTGTCAATCTCCCACGGAGTGCCGAGCGTGGACTCCACGAGGGTCAGGCAGCCTCCAAGCAGAACGCCAGTGCCTGTCCCGGGCGCCAGCGGCTCGCCACCGAGATCGAGGTGCCAACCTTGTTTCGTTTCCGTCAGCGCGCGCGCAAAGCTGACGCGATCGTAACCGTGGGGCGCACCCTCACCTCGATCGAAATTTGACGCGACCATGGGGCCATAGAAAGTCACCCAGCGGAATTTTTGCCAAAGGAAAATCTGGAGAGCGGTAATGTCGCTGCAGCCAATCAGGATTTTCGGCGCAGCCTGCAGCGTCGTCAGGCCTTCGAGCAGGTAGCTCGATCCATATCCGCCGCGCGAGCAGAAAATCGCTCGCGCAGATGTGTCCGCTAAAGCTTCTTTTAACGCGGTGAGCCGCGACGCGGCCGAACCTGCGAAGAATCCTTCGTTTGCCAGGACTGCTTCCCGATCCGTTTCCGGCGCGTATCCCAGACGCACCAGTTCCTCGCAACCCTTTTGCAGATGGTCCATCTGCACGGGGCTTGCCAGCGAAAGAATTCGTATTCCGTCGCCTGGGCGTAGAGCAGGCGGCTTGAGAGGTGGCGGCATCTGATGCAATCGAGAATAAGGAATTTGAGGAGACGAGTCTAGCCGCAGGAAAACCGGCGGCAGTTAAGAGTTAAGAGACGAAATCGGCGATCCGTCCAGGAAGTCACTTGACCGTGAACATGACGGCCGATGAGGTTCCCCCGCCGGGCGCCGGATTCGTCACGGTAACGGACACCGATCCCGCGTTCGCGAATAGCGCCGCCGGAATATACGCTACGAGCTGCGAAGGGCCAATAAATGCAGTGGCGACAAAGGTGCCGTTCCATTCGACAAATGCATTCGCACCGAAGCCCGACCCGCTGAGCCTCATTTCAAAATCGCCGCCGCCGTGAGTTGCGCTGTTCGGCAAAAGTGAAGAAAGACTCGGACTGGGATTATTGGGACCCGTAATCGGAAAACTGAGCGATGGCGTCGCAACCACTTGATTGGGCAGACTGACCGCGACGCTGGCGACGCCCACAGCGGCGATATCGTCCTGAGTGATCTGGGCAGTGGCCACGGTAGTGTTCATCGGGGCAATCACGGTCACGCGCGGGCTTCCATTCCACACGACAACGTCGTTCGTGGTAAAGCCCGTTCCGTTGACAGTGATCATAAAAGCCGGGCCGCCAGCAGTTGCGCTGGTGGGATCGAGCGACGCAATCGTCAAACCAGCTTGGGGCTGCACCACCGTGAAGATGTCGCCCGGCGGATTCACCGTGGATGTGCCGCCGCCTGGTAGCGGATTCGTGGCAGTAATGCCGATCAAATTCGCTGTGGCGACGTCGGACGCGAAGACCTGAACCGCAAGCTGGCCGGTGTTGATATTGTAGCTCGTTGAGCGCGGAGAGCCATTCCAATTGACGAACGTCACTCCCTTGGAATTGGATTGGAAGCCAGTTCCGGTGACGAACATCGTGAAGCCCTGGCTGCCTGCGGTGACGTTCGAGGGGAAGAAGCCCGTAACTGTCGGAGTGGCGTTGAATTCAGGAATACTGGTGCCGCCGCAGCCGAGTATCGCAATTGCAACCGCAGCAGATATGAACGCAACCCAGCGCGAACGCTTCAAAGCCAGCCTCCTAGAAAGTTTCAAGCAAGGATCCCGAAGCCGGTCGGCGCCAGCAGCCGGGAACGCGGAACGGAGAACGTTACAGACCGTCAGTAAATCCCCTGCTAATTGAACACGATTGATAGCACCCCAGCCCGCGGCACGTCAACTCGGATTCGGGAAGCGCGGGAATGGTTGGCTTTCGCTCGCGGACCATCAGCGTATCGCGTGCGCCTCGCAATGGGCGTGCAGTGCGCCGAGCTTCGAAAGGAGTTCGCGTTCCTTCGGAATGGTCACGTCCGCGTCGAATTCAACCACATAGCCGTCCGAGGACCTGTGAGTTTGCCAGCGGCGAAGCTCAAGTCCCATTTGTGACGCGATATCGTGCACGCGCTCGATCATGCCAGCCTGCTCTGCCGTGGTGACGCGAAAAGTCGTGAGCTGGCTGTGCAGGCCGAAACGCTCCTCGGCGGTGCCTAGCAGGACAAGCGCGACAAGCACCAAGAGCGTTGTAAAGATGGCCGTGACCGGCATGCCCGCGCCGCACGCCATGCCGACGGCCGCGATTACGAAAATCGTGGCGGCGCTGGTTATGCCCAGGACCGCGCCGCGCTCGCGAATCACCACGCCCGCGCCGATGAATCCGATGCCCGTGATGATCTGCGCGGCGATGCGGGTGTGGTCCCCGCCGTTGATATCGGCCATCTGCCACGATATGACGGTGAAGAGAGCGGCACCGAGCGAGATGAGCATGTTCGTGCGAAGCCCAGCAGGTTTGTGCCGAAGCTCGCGTTCGAGGCCAATAATTCCGCCAAGCACCGTGGCGAGCAGGAGCCGGCCGACGACGTAGCTCGACAGATCGTGCAGCATGGCACTCCTTCAACAGACTTCGAACGAACGACGAGCCCGGGAGCTCGCCTTAAAGCTTAAAGGAAGTCAGCTTCGAAAATAATCGCGCGCGCGCCGTGATTTCTTTCCGCGTGACTTTCGCGAGCCGCTCGACTCCGAAGCGCTCGACCGTGAAGCTCGCCAGCACTGAACCGTACACCATCGCCGCGCGCAACGTCTGGTCGCTGACCCGGCCTTTGCCTGCAAGATAACCCATAAAACCGCCTGCGAATGTGTCCCCGGCACCGGTCGGGTCGCGCACTTCCTCGAGCGGATATGCGGGGACGGAAAATACGAAGTTCTTGTGAATCATAATCGCGCCGTGTTCGCCGCGCTTGATGATCAACGTGCTCGGCCCCATCTCGAAAATCTGCTTCGCAGCGCGAAACAGGTTGTGCTCGCCGGTCAACTGGCGGGTTTCATCGTCGTTGATCGTCAGGATATCAACGGATTTCAAGGTTTCGCGTAGGTCGGCGTTAAAGTCGCCGATCCAGTAGTTCATTGTGTCGAGCCCGACGACTTTCGGCTTGCGACGAATCTGATTCAGCACGGAGCGCTGCAATTTCGGGTCAATATTGCCGAGAAACACGAAAGACGAATCTACATATGCTGCCGGGAGCGTCGGCTGGAAATCGGCGAAAACGTTCAGCTCGGTCGTGAGCGTCGTTCGCTCGTTCATATTTTGGCTATAGCGGCCGGCCCAGAAAAACGACTTGCCCTTGGCGTGCTCCAAGCCCGCCAGGTCGATCTTGCGGCCGCGGAAGACGGCTTCGTCCTTCGCGGTAAAGTCTTCGCCGACGACGGCGACGAGCCGGACGGGCGCGAAGTGGCTGGCGGCCAAAGCAAAATAGCTGGCGGCGCCTCCGAGGGTGCGGTCAACCTTTCCATGCGGGGTTTCAATACCGTCGAATGCGACCGACCCCACGACCAAAAGCGACATGATCTCTCCCGGTTTTAGCAGGCCGCGTGAAGCAGTTCTGCGTTTTGGTGAATAGCAGGCGTTCTTACGATATGTACTTACCAATGATCGGAGCGAGGCGCTTCTTCGTCGCCGCCGGAATGACTTTGCGGTCAGTAACGATCGCATGGGCGAGCGCCGCGTCACACTTGCACGATCGCTCGTCGCTCGGCGAACGCACCGCCTCGCGAATCGCGCGCTGGACGTTTTCCGTATTGCGTCCCATGTTGGCGAGGATTTCATTCAGCGTGACCGCATCGTGCTGCGGGTGCCAGCAATCGTAATCGGTGATCAAAGCGACGGTAGCGTAGCAGAGTTCCGCTTCACGCGCGAGTTTGGCTTCCGTGACGCCGGTCATCCCGATCACGTCGAATCGCAGCTGGCGGTACGTGTGCGATTCGGCGATGGTTGAAAACGCCGGACCTTCCATGCAGACGTACGTGCCGCCGCGATGCGTCTTGATTCCCGTCCGGTCGCAGGCCGCAGCCAGATGCGCGGAAAGCGCGGGACAGGTCGGCTTGTCGAAGCCCACGTGCGCGACGATGCCGCCTGTGAAAAAGGTGGCGATGCGTCCACACGTGCGATCGAAGAACTGGTCCGGAATCATGAATTCGAGCGGCCGCAAGTCTTCGCGGAGCGATCCGACCGCGCTTACGGAAATAACTCGCTCGGCGCCGAGCATTTTCAAAGCGCAGATATTCGCGCGATAGTTGATCTCGCTCGGCGAGAAGCGGTGTCCGCGCCCATGGCGCGATAGGAACGCGACGCGCTGGCCCTCGAGTGTACCGACGACAACTGCATCGGAGGGATCACCAAAAGGGGTCTTCACGCGGACTTCGCGGGTCTCCGTCAAGCCCGCCATCTCGTACAGGCCGCTGCCGCCGATGATGGCGGTCTTGAACGCCTCTTTTTTGCCGCCAGCCTTCGACTTCTTCGCCTTCGCCATTCACGCTCCTGGAATGTGTCCTGCCTAATCCACCGTTACCGGCTCGGCTTCCCACTGGCCGTTACGCTCGCGGAGATACGCCGCGGGGACGCGCGGGTCGTGCGCAAATAGGGCGAGCCAGCCCTCGCGCACTACTTCGGGAATCCATCGCTTCTTATTTTCGAGCGTCGTCATCGGGTAGAGATCGTAACCCATAATCCAGGGAAGAGGGAGATGCGCCGTCATGGGCACCAAGTCCGCGAACAGAAAGGCTGTCTTTCCGCCCCCGGTGAGTTTCACGCCCTGCATGTGGGCGGTATGCCCGGGAAGTTTAATCACCTCGACGCCCGGCGCGATTTCCCCATCGCCATCGAGTAGCGTGAACATTCCGGCGGCCTCGAGCGGTGCGTAGTTTTCCGGGAAGTAACTCGCGCGGTCGCGCTCATTTGGGTTCATGGCGTGCTCGAATTCCCCGCGCTGCACGATGTAGCGCGCATTCGGGAACGTGGAGACAACCTTGTCCTTTTCGACGCGCGTGTTCCCGCCGCAATGATCAAAGTGCAGGTGCGTGTTCAGGACGATATCAATGTCCTCCGGCCGCAAACCGTATCCACGCAATTCATCCTCTAGAAATGGCCCATCGAGACCGTAAATATCCCGCTGTTTCGCGTTCAATTTGTCTCCCGCGCCGGTTTCCACCAGAATCTGCTTCCCTCCCGCTTGAATCAGCAAGGAGTTCATCGAGAGCACGATCCGATTGCGCGCGTCCGGAGGCGTCATCTTTTCCCACATTGGGCGCGGGACCACGCCAAACATCGCGCCGCCGTCGAGCAAAACGTGCCCCGCCGAAACGATGTGAAATTCCAGATCGCCGAGCTTCACGCGCCGCCCCTTGCGAGGATTTCGTTCACAGCGGCATACGGGTCTTTTTTTCGCGCGGCGACTTCCGCGGCAACTTTTTCGAAGGCCGCCGAACTTGCACGATCGCCCAGAACTCGTTCAACCAGCCGGGTCTCGACCAGCCGCAGGAGCCACTCCTTCCAGTACGCAAGCTCTCGCGCTGGGCGGTCCTGCGACTTATTCACATGCTCGCGAAACAGAGCGATTTGCCGCGCAAGCTCGCCGACGCCTTGATTCTCGGTCGCGATAGTGCGAACCACCGGCGGCCGCCAGCCTGCGCGCTCGGGGACGATCTGCAAAACAGCACCCAGCTGCTCCTCGAAACGTCCCGCGCCTTCGCGATCGGATTTGTTGACCACGAAAATGTCCGCAATCTCCATCAATCCGGCTTTGAGGCTTTGCACGTCGTCGCCCATGCCGGGCACCAACACCACGACGGTGCAATCCGCCAGCCGCACGATTTCAATTTCGCCCTGCCCCACGCCGACCGTCTCGACCAGGATCATGTCCTTGCCCGCGGCATCCAGCAGCAGCGCGGTGTCTCCCGTGGATTGCGCCAGGCCCCCGAGGTAGCCCCGGGTGGCCATGGACCGTATGAAAATCCCGTCGTCGCCCGCGTGGCCCTGCATGCGGACGCGATCGCCCAAAATCGCGCCGCCGGTGAACGGGCTCGAGGGATCCACCGCGATGATGCCGACGCTTTTCTTCTCGCTGCGATAGTGCGCCGCGAGCCGATCCACCAGCGTGCTCTTCCCCGTGCCGGGTGCGCCGGTGACGCCGACGCGCCACGCGTGGCCGGTATACGCAAAGAGTTCTCGCACCAGCGCCTCCGCCTCGTTGGTCCGATTCTCAATCGCCGAAACGGCCCGGGAGACCGCCCGAACGTCTCCCGCACGGACTTGCTCGGCCCAGTTTTCAACCGTTGTCGTCATTTTCGACTGCATCGCAGGCGCAGAGGAGCGCCAACTGAAAATGAGATTTTACCCTGAGTGGCTATTCGCGGGACCGATTTTCGCCGGGCGGAATGGCGCCAATTGCGCGCGCGGAGCGCCCTGGATTCGCTCCGCTTCGTTGAGGGCCGGTGTGTTCCTCGTACGCCTTGATGATCCGCTGCACCAGGTTGTGTCGAACCACGTCGCGCTCATCGAAATAGACGAACGAGATGCCTTCGATATCACCGACCACGTCAATCGCTTCGACCAGCCCCGATTTGCGCGAATCCGGCAAATCAATCTGCGTGACGTCTCCGGTGATCACCGCCTTGGAGTTGAATCCCAGGCGGGTGAGGAACATCTTCATCTGCTCGCTGGTCGTGTTCTGCGCTTCGTCCAGAATTACAAATGAATCGTTCAACGTACGGCCGCGCATAAAGGCCAGCGGCGCGACTTCGATGATTCCCTTCTCGAGAAAACTTTCGAGCTTGTCGGCTTCGAGCAAGTCGTGAAGCGCGTCATAGAGCGGGCGCATGTACGGGTCAACTTTTTCCTGAAGCGTCCCGGGGAGAAAACCCAATTTCTCGCCTGCCTCGACGGCGGGCCTAGCGAGAATAATCCGGTTCACCTGTTTCGACAGCAGCGCGGACACAGCGAGCGCGACGGCAAGATATGTCTTCCCGGTCCCGCCCGGTCCGATGGCGAAAACCATGTCGTAAGTTTCGAGAGCCTCGATGTAATGTTTCTGGTTCGCGCTCTTCGGCACCACGCTTTTCTTGCCCAACGCGCGCTTGTGCGACGGAGAGAATGCTCCGTGCAGAGCCGAGACATGCTGATCGGCGGCGGTTCGAAGCAGCGCCTTTACTTCCTGGCTCGTGGGGATGTGCCCTTCGCGAACGCGCTCGTTGTAGGCGCCCAGCAGGCGCGCGGCGCGCTCCACCTGCGCAGGCTCGCCCTCGATTTCCATGTCGTGATCTTTCAGATGCGTGGTGACGTGAAGGGTGGATTCAAGAAATTTCAGGTTTTCATCGAGGGTGCCGAAGAGCTCGTTGATCCCTCCGGCGATTCGTACGGTTTGTTTCATCAAGTTTGGTGGCCGGAAATAGCCTAGCGCGCCGCGCCAACCGCGGTCAAGCGGCCGAACTGCATGGCAGTAGCTTAATTAAAGGAAGGGTCAATTCAATAAGAAGATTCCAATGCAGACAACACCCCCGAGGTAATATATTGCGACTATCCCCCAAAACACGTTCGGTTCTTTGGCGCGGTAGACCAAACCACTGAAGCGTACCCACGTTTTCCCTGTGCACGTCGAAACCACAGCCCCGAAAGAAAAGATTACCCCGAGTATCAGGTAAATATAGTGCGAGTACCAAAGAGGCATGAATAGCGTCCCATTTCCCTTCCTATTTGCGTGACTGCATCATGGCACACGCTTCCTATTTTCCGAAATGAGTCACTACCAACTTCAGCACCGCTGGATGAACCTCGTCAATCCCGGAAGACCTTGCGGAATAGACTGATCATTTCCGCGAATGCAAGGTCAGTCGCTTCCGGATCGAAACGTGGGCCTTCGTCGCGCGTAAAGGCGTGCTCGGCGGGATACAGCGGCGTCTTGTAACGGATGCCGGATGCTCGGAGCGCCCGGTCAATGGTTTCGCGTCCCGCCTCGGGAACGTGAGGATCCTTTGTGCCGAAGATCATCAGAAGCTCGCCTCGGATTTCTTTCGCGCGGGCGAGGGACCCGGCATCTGCGTCCTCGCCGAGCTTGCCGTCATGGATGCCCGTACCGTAGAAGCAGACCGTCGCGCGGACGTCAGGCTGGAACGCGGCTCGGAAGGCGAGGTGGCCACCGATGCAGTAGCCGACCGCCCCGATTTTCCCTGGTGCGACCTTCGGATGCTTCGAAAGCCAATCCAGGCCCGCGCGGCAATCGGCATCGAAATGCGCGACCGGAGTCTTGGCGGCGTCCTGCTGGCCTCGGGTGCGTCCGGCGTCATCGAACGGGATTACCGTTCCCGGTGGTTCGATGCGGCAATAGATTTCAGGCGCTGCGGCTACGAATCCGTACCCCGCGAGTCGAATGCAGGAGCGCAGCATCGGCGGCGTAAGCTGAAAAATATCGGAGTAGCACCAGATGCCGGGATAGCGACCTTCGGCCTTCGGCGCGGCGACGAAGGTCCTCATCGGGGAGCCCGGCAGAGGAATGTCCACGTATTCGGTGGTGACGATCATTTACTCGCTCGCCGGGGATTCTGGCGAAGATGCGAGAGCCAGTCAACTGCGATTAATGCACACGGGCAATGCCGGGCATTTCGAAGAGGCGTGCCCGACACGTTGATCCGTCAGGCGCTAGGCATCTTTTCGCTCCGTGGATATAATCCAAGACAATTGAATATCGTCCTGGACGGCTATTCAGGCGCGACTTCCTATGGTGCGCGAGGTTATTGTGAGAATGATTCTCCGCAGGGCGTGGATTGTGGCTGTAGCGTGCGGTGCAATCGCGATAACACTTCTGTACTGGCTTTATTCCTCAAGGACCCGCCTGGACCCGAAGAAGGTATCGGCCGCTGAAGATGAAGTTTATGCGGCGGTCGTCCGAGACATGTTTTCAACGAACGATCGGCTATCCAATGTCAGCCAACTGGTTTTTGACGATTCGCTGGAAACCTACGTTGGGCCGGGGTCAGACACGAGATCCTGTAGAGAAAGTACCCGCGAGCAATTACGAATGGAGGGCAATACGCCGCCTCAGTTTAATTCTCTTGCTGACAAAACTTATCGCGTCCTTACTCGCGGATGGTACGACAGCTCGTTACGGGCCGATACGATTCAGGATTTTGTTGAGAAGTCTTGCACCGTTGGTCGGCTCTCCACGACATTTCATACGGACCTACCACGGACGTTCGTCGCACCTGAGAGCATACACTTTCGCGGTTGGCCAGTTGAGGAAGGCGAGTCAACATCGTTTGAACACTTGTATCCGGGCGCTTCTGGAATCATTTCGTTTTCACATGTGGGCTTTGATTCCGCTTTGGATGAGGCCTTCGTTGCTGCTTCATTCGTTTGCGGTGGGCTCTGTGGAGGGGGGCAGCGCTACGTTCTCAAGAAGGTTTGGGGCAGGTGGGAAGTTGCCAACAAATGGAACGTCTGGGTGTCGTAGGCAATTAGCCGTTTGACTTCAAAAAATAAGGTTGCCGAGCGCGACGACACCGAGGGCTAGCATGGCTCCCGTCAAAATAGCGAACACGCACCAGATTCGAAGCTTCGAATACGATTTCGGCAGACCCAGCATATGAATGGAAGGGTCATCCGCGCTCAATTGACTGATGCTGCGGCTGTGCCGGGTTCTGTGCGGCATGGACAAATGCTAGCGATGAAAGCCGCACACTTTTCAAAGAGAAAAGCGCTGCTTACAACACAAAACAGTACTTTTACGACACACTTTCGTTTGGCCCGCGATGGCGCGGCGAGGGCAACCGCGCCTTCACCAGCCGCAAAAGCGGAGTGCCGGCAAGCCGAACGTCCCGCTCACTGCACATTCGGCGGCGGGAATTGAACCTTCGGCACCGCGCGAGAAGCTTCTGTGGCCGCGAAGTACGCGTCGTTGCGCTGGAATCCGGACATGCCTGCGATGATGTTGTTCGGGAAGAGCGTGATGTAGGTGTTATAAGCTTGAATCGCGTCGTCGTACCGCTTGCGCTCGACCGCGATGCGATTCTCGGTCCCCGCTAGCTCGTCCTGCAGCTTCAGGAAATTCTCGTTCGACTTGAGCTGCGGATAATTCTCGACGATCAGCAGGAGGCGGCTCAAGGCGCCATCAAGCTGGCCGTTCGCCGCAATCTTATCCTTCGGTGTCTGCGCCCCACCCAGTGCTGCGCGCGCTTTGGCGATGTCGTCGTACACGGTCTGCTCCTGCGCGGCAAAGCCCTTCACCGTCTCGACGAGATTGGGGATCAGATCGGAGCGGCGTTGCAGGACGACGTCCACCTGGGCCCAGTCGGACTTCACGGTTTCATTCAGCGTGACCATCTGGTTGCGGCGCGAAACGTACATGCCGCCGAACAGGAGCGCAAGAATCACCAGAACCGCGACGATTCCAAGAAATACCTTCATGAGTAGCCTCCGCCAAAAATCTATCACAGCGCGACCGGGAATAACCGCCCATCTCTACCTGAATACGCCGCGCGGCCCTAGGAAGTTTCGAGCCGCCGGTCCACTTCGTTCGTCGCAATTTCGACGAATTCGAGGTACGTCTGCATCGCGGCCTCGATATCAATGTCCTTCTCTTTACGCTTCCCCGCACGGAATTCCAGGATGCTGTGAAATCCGGACGCGTCCGCTCCCGTCAACGCTGCGACACCGTCCACAGCTTCACGCTTGCTGTGCGCCTGCGGTTGACCGAGCGCGATCAGCGCGTGACGAAACAGCGCGCAAAATACAGCCACGGACGAGAGCATAATGCCGAGATGCGCCTTTTTCTTCGAGGGCGCCAACAAGATCGCCTGTCGCAGGCGGAGCCAGCTTGTCCTCAGTTCGCGCTCGACCTGCAGCCCATGCAATCGTAACGGAACTTCCATGTGCTTGAGAAAATCCGTGCCGAAGAGCATCCGGTGATGGTGTTTCATGTCTAAAAGCTCGATCGCGAACACGTCGGCCGAACGCGCCAGCTCCTCGTGCGTGAAGATCAGCGGCGCGGGGTTTTTCTGGCCTACCCACCATTCCGCGATGCCGTGAAGCCGCTCAAGCTCAAGCACCGTTGTGCGCTCAACCACGCACAGAATGTTCAGATCGGAGTGCTTTTCCTGGAATTCGCCGGTGACGGCCGAACCATAGAGCACCACGGTCTTCAGATTTTCGCCGGCTGCCGATTTCAGGCGCGTCACCAACTCGCTTAGTTTTGTTTCCATGTGCTAGAAAACCTCGCTATCGTCACCAGCCGCCGCTTGCGCCGCCTCCACCAAAACCACCGCCTCCGCCGAACCCTCCGCCGCCGAACCCACCAAATCCTCCGCCGCCGCCACCGCCGAACCCACCCCCGCCCCGTCCTCCGCCGCCCATTCCCATTCCGATCAGAGGCCATATCCACCACCCGCTGCCGCCACCACTGCCCCCGCGCCCGATGCGGCTGAGCAGGAAGAAGATGAAGAAGATAATAAGTGGAATGACGATTGGCGGAATATGCGGGGAGCCTCTGTCGTCCTCGGGGGAAGGCAGCGGCGAACCCGTCAGCGTAACGCCCTTGTCGGCTGCGATCACATCCGCGACTCTTCGCGTCACCAGGTAAAGCGCTGCGTCATAGTTATTGGCGCGCAGATCGGACGTGGCCTCCCGCAGAAAACTGCCGACCTTTCCGTCGGGCAAAATCGGCTCGAGTGTGTAGCCGACTTCGACGCGATCCTTATGATCGTCAGTCGCGAACAGAATCAAGATCCCACGACCCTGGCCCTTCGGGCCGAGGCCAAGCTTCTCCGCTAAATCATGCGAGTAGTCTTCGACTGGCCGGTCGCCGAGCGATTTAATCGTGACGACGGCGATCTCCGCCTGGGTCTTCTGGCTTACCTCAGTGCACAGCGCGTCAATCTGCGCGCGTCCGGACTGGCTGAGCACGCCCGCCAAATCGGTGACGTATCCGGCGGCCTTGACTTGCGGGGCCACCTGGTCAACCGTCTGAGCGCGAGCATACCGGCCGGTGGCGCAGATCAGAAGCGCCAGGATCACCGGTAACACGGTCGCGCCCATCCGGAACCTAGTTTGATTGGGCAACGAGTGGGTGGGCATAAGCGACTTCGGCGGACTCGGCAATGGTAGGCCGCGCGGCAACAGGTGTCAACGCGCCGGACCTAGCCCTATAGCTTGATTTCGGCTCCGATTGCTTGTCCGCGTTCTCTGTGTCTACGCAATGGTGCCGGAAAATGTATCCACGGTTCGTGCTGGCCTTCCCTCAACCGCAATTGTCACGAAGGAAGCCCGATGCTACACTCGTACGTCTGCGTGTGTGAACGCACACGAAAATTTCCCGGAATAAACATCTGAGGGTGCCCGAATTCCCGCCTGACACGTCGAATATAGCGGGATAGGCTTGGCCGCCCGCCTGCCGGAGAGATTGTTTTTGAAACAAATTGCGCTCCCGACACGTTTCAATAGGTTAGGGTTGTGCGCACATCTGGAATAGCTGATTCATTGGAGAGGAAAAACACGATGAGTGGAAGGCTTACGCATGCAGTCCTGGTGATCGCGACGGCGGCTTCGCTGGTGGTTTCGCCTGTCTATGCTCAAAACCAACAAGCGGCCCCGCCTCCGGCGCCAACTGACCAGACGCCGGGCGTGATACCTCCTCCTCCGCAATATGTACCGCCCACGGCGACGCAGGGGCCCCCAGTCGCTCCCAGCCGAGATTTGGGAGTTGCCAAAAGCACGGACTATTCGAAACCCAACTCCTGGTTTCCAAATATAATTGCGCCCTACACGCCAATGAAAGTGGCGAAGCCTGAGCTTATCAACACACCGCGACTCAATCAGCTGATTCAGGATGGCAAGCTCAACCTGAGTCTTGAGGACGCGATCTCGCTCGGACTGGAAAACAATCTCGCAATCGCCGTAGAGCGTTACGTACCCTGGCTGGACGAGGCCAGCCTCTTGCTCGCCAAGTCCGGCGTGAACGGCAGGATTCAGTTCGACCCGACCCTCACCAGCACACTTTCACTGGACGACGCCACCACTCCGGTCAACAACCCCCTGTTTGCCGGCGTGAATACGAGAATCGATTCTCCGGTTGGCCTCCAGGATCACGTCGGCACCGTGAATTTCGGCTATACACAAGGGTTTGCCCTGGGCACGCAAGCGCAAGCGACTTTCAACAACACCCGCGAGTCCACGAACTTTGGCGGATTCGATCTGTTTAATCCTTACGTGCAATCCTCGCTGACGGTCGAGTTGACCCAGCCGCTCTTGAGCGGATTCGGGCGTACCGTCAATGACCGCTACATCATCGAGGCGAAAAACACCGTAAAAGTCGGAGAGTCTCTGTTCGCCCAGCAGGTGATGACCACCGTCACCCAGGTTGCTACGGACTATTGGGAATTGGTCTTCGCGCGCGAGAACGTAAAGGTAGAGCAAGTCGCGGTCGCCGCCGATCAACAGCTTTACGAAAACAATAAAAAGCAGCTCGAAATCGGCACCATGGCTCCGCTCGACGTGATAACCGCCCAATCGCAACTCGCTACGGACCAGCAAGCACTCGTGCAAGCGCAGACGACTCAATTGCTCGATGAGACCACGTTGCTCGTGGCCATCACCAAGGACCCTCTTTCCGACACGCTGAACGGCCTTGAAATCGTTCCCACGACGACGATCTTCAACCCCAATATTGAAAATATTTCGTTGAATGACGCTGTCAAAGAAGCCTGGCAAAAGAGGCCTGAGCTGCAGCAGGCCGAGTTGAACCTGAAGAATGCCGGTGTCGAAGTGAAGGCGACCCGAAACCTACTCCTGCCTCAGCTCAACGTTTTCGGTGAATATCAGGCAACCGGGCTGGACGGAGTATTTACACCGACCGTTGCCACCGGAGATTTTGCCGGGGACCTGGCAGCTCCGGTTTTTCTTCCCGGAGATGTTCTTCCGGACGGAACAATTCCAGCGGGTACCGTGCCCAGCGGCATTACCGGCACTCCAATTACCGTGCCAGGAGTGCCAGTTCATGGTGGTTTGGGCGGCGATTTGAATAGCATGATCCGCGCAAAGTATCCGACTTTCGAAGGGGGGTTCAATCTGACCCTGCCGATCCGCAACCGGGCCGCTCAAGCGAACAACGCGACCGCGCAGCTCAATCAGCGCGAACAGGAAGTTCAATATCTGCAAACCCAAAATACGATTGTGCTGAATGTCCGCCAGGCTCTGATCACACTGGTGCAGGACCGTGCCGCGATCACCGCCGCCGAAGAAGCTCGAGTGTTCGCGCAGCAAAGCTATGACGACGAAGTGAAAAAACTTCAGCTCGGCACCTCCACCGCCTTTACGGTCATCCAGAAACAGCAATTGCTGACGGCTGCCGAAGGCACCGAGCTCCGCGATCGCATCAACCTCATCGAGGCTGAGCTGAACTTCAACCAAGCCATGGGACGCACGCTGGACGTGCACAATATCACCGTGGCCAGCGCGCTTAAGGGCGGCCCTGCAGGTGTCCCGAATATTCCGGGCACGCCGGACGCAGACGCTCAGGCCGGGCATCGGTAGAATCGCTCGGCAGCATCGCCGGGTAGGATCGCGAGGTGACGTGTGACGGATGAGAAAGCCCGGAAGGCGGCGTCCGTTCCGGCTCTCGGAACCACACGAAAACCGTCGCCCGCCGAGCGCGCGTGGGAAGAAAACACGCTAAAGTCCGCGCTCGCGAAAACTCCCGACCGCGCCGCCGATTTCACAACCGTCTCAAGCTATCCAATCCGGCGCCTGTATACGCAGGCTGACCTGGCGGATTGGAATCCAGATCGTGACCTGGACTCGCCCGGCGCGCCACCCTACACGCGCGGCATTCACCCGACGATGTATCGCGAACGCTTGTGGACCATGCGCCAGTTCGCGGGGTTCGGCTCCGCAGACGATACGAATCGCCGCTTTCGCTTTCTCCTCTCGCAGGGCCAAACCGGTCTCTCCGTCGCCTTCGACCTGCCCACCCTGATGGGCTACGACTCCGATCATCCGCTCTCCGAGGGCGAAGTCGGAAAATGCGGGGTCGCCATCAGCTCGCTGGCCGATATGGAGGCTCTTTTCGATCAGATCCCTCTCGCGGACGTCACGACCTCGATGACGATCAATTCCCCCGCCGCGCCAATCTGGGCGATGTACCTCGCGGTCGCGGAAAAGCAGGGCGCCGACTGGCACAAAATCTCCGGCACGCTCCAAAACGACATCCTCAAGGAATATATCGCGCAGAAGGAATACATCTATCCGCCCGAGCCTTCACTGCGGATCGTCACGGACACGATCGAATTCGGCGCCAAGTACACGCCGAAGTTCAATCCGATCTCGATCAGCGGCTACCACATCCGCGAGGCCGGCTCGACCGCCATTCAGGAGTTGGCCTTCACCTTGCGCGACGGCATCGAGTATGTCGAACACTGCCTTCGTCGCGGGATGCAGGTGGACGATTTCGCGCCGAGGCTCTCGTTTTTCTTTAACGCGCACAACGATTTCTTCGAGGAGCTCGCCAAATACCGCGCAGCACGCCGCATCTGGCAGGATATGATGCGCGAACGCTTCGACGCAAAGAATCCCCGCTCGTGGGCGCTGCGCTTTCATTCGCAGACGGCCGGGTGCTCGCTCACGGCGCGGCAGCCGTACAACAACGTCGTGCGCACCGCAGTGCAGGCGCTTGCGGCTGTCCTCGGCGGCACGCAATCTCTGCACACCAATTCACTCGACGAAGCATGGGCGCTGCCGACCGAATCCGCCGCCACGATTGCGCTGCGCACGCAGCAGATCATCGCGTACGAAAGCGGCGTCACGAATACGGCCGACCCGTTCGGCGGATCGTATTTCGTCGAAACGCTGACGAACGAAGTCGAACGTGGCGCCCGCGATTACATCGAGAAGATTGATGCCATGGGAGGCATGGTCGCGGCCATCGAGCGCGGCTTCCCCCAACGCGAAATTGCCGACGCGGCCTATCGCTACCAGGTGGCTGTTGATCGCAAAGACAAGATTATCGTCGGCGTGAACGAATACGTGGCGGACGAGAAACCGATTGAAACATTGCACATTGACGAGACGGTCGCCCGCAGGCAGGCGGATCGCCTGCGAAAGCTCCGCGCCGATCGCTCGAATGCCGAGGTCGAGCGCCGACTCAACTCACTGCGCCACGCCGCTGCCGGCACAGACAACCTGATGCCTCATCTTTTCGAAGCTGTGAAAGCCTACGCAACCCTCGGCGAAATGTGCGACGCGCTCCGGCAGCCCTTCGGCGTTTACCAGGAAGTCGCGATTACCTAGTCGAGGGAAACAACCCTGCTCGCCAGCTGACACGACGCATTTAATGCTATTTTGAAGTATTCTTGCATCTGTATGCCCGAGAAGAAGATACGCGTCTTAATCGCCAAGCCTGGCCTCGATGGCCATGATCGCGGCGCCAAAGTGATCGCTCGAGCGCTCCGCGACGCCGGAATGGAAGTGATCTACACAGGCCTGCGCCAGACGCCCGAAATGATCGCCTCCGCCGCAATTCAGGAAGACGTTGACGTGATTGGCCTATCAATTCTCTCCGGCGCCCACAATACGATCTGCGCCCGATTGATGGATTTGCTCCGTGCCAAGGGCATGACCGACGTAACCGTCCTGATCGGCGGCATTATTCCCGAGGCCGATATCGCCGATCTAAAGAAGGCGGGAATCGCAGAAGTTTTTCTGCCGGGGACCACGACCCAAGCGATTGTGGGCTTCATCCGCCAGCGGATTGCGGCGGCGTAGCGCGGTCAGATGAAGTCTCGTGAAGGCTTCGTTGTGCTGATATCGGGAGTGAGCAGCGGAATAGGAGTATCGTCTCCTTCGACTTGAACTTCGAGCGTTTGAAACGTCCACTTCCCGAATTGCTTCTTCGCGCTCACCAGGATCCGGCCCTTACCGCGCGGCCCCGAGATAGGTATCGAGAGGTCGGCATTGCCACTGTTAGAACTCACATTGATATTTCCAGAAACAATCCATCCTACTTTGATCGGGTGCCCAATCTTGTCGGCGACCTCGGACGATTCTTCAGCCCTCTGAACAGCCGTCTGGTAGGCAACCGACGAACGCATGACGGAGGTCAGCAATTCGAACAACGCGCCGAAAAATAGTCCGAACAGCAGGACAGCGCTAACCAACATCACCGGAACGAACCACTTCCAATTCCGCTCAAACCAGCTCCTCCTCGGCTGGGCCGGGGCACCACTCGGAAGACTGTAGGCTGGCGTGTTCATGTATTTCCTGGGCGAACTATAATGCTGACCACTGGGCCATGCAACTTCTCGAACGGCGTGCGTCCCTGCCGGAAGTGAAAACTATCTGCCGGTGATACAATGCCGCTTCTCGCGTCCGCTGTGCAGAGGCGAATAGTGAAGGAATCGGTCATCGAAACTCACCTGGATCGTAAGTCGCCGGCGTTTCAACAGAACAGCCGCGCGATGGTGGATCGCCTTACGCAAATCAAGAACGAAGAAGAAAGAATCCGCCAGGGCGGCGGCACAAAGGCCATCGAAGGACAGCACAAGAAAAACCGCCTCACAGCTCGCGAACGCGTCGCCAAGCTGATAGACCCAAAGACTGAATTCTTCGAGCTAGGGATCTATGCCGCGCACGAAATGTACCAGGAATGGGGAGGTGCGCCCGCCGCGGGCACGATTACCGGCCTCGGACTCGTCGAGGGACGCCGCGTGATGATGATCGCGAACGACGCCACAGTAAAGGCCGGCGCGTTCTTTCCGCTTACCGCTAAGAAGGTAATCCGCGCCCAGAACATCGCCATCGAAAATCGTATTCCGACGGTCTACCTGGTGGATTCTGGCGGGGTTTTTCTGCCGTTGCAAGAAGATGTGTTTCCAGACACCGATGATTTCGGGCGCGTCTTCCGAAATAACGCCGTGATGAGCGCACTCGGCATTCCTCAAATTGCCGCGATCATGGGTCTTTGCGTCGCGGGCGGCGCGTATCTGCCGGTCATGTGCGATCACATTCTGATGACCGAAGGCAGCGGACTTTTCCTCGCGGGACCGGCGCTGGTGCAGACGGCCATCGGCCAGAAAACCTCCCTCGAAGACCTCGGCGGCGCGAAAATGCACGCCCAAACCAGCGGCACCGTTGATTTCCGCGAGCCGGACGATGACGCGTGCATTCATCGCATTCGCGCGCTCGTTGACAAAACGGGCCATCAGCCCGGCGCGCCTTTCGACCACAAGCCATCGAAACCGCCTGCCTATCCCGCCGAAGACATCTACGGCATCGTCGCTGGTGATTCGTCGAAGCAGTACGACATGCGCGAAGTGATCGCGCGCATTGTGGACGCCAGCGAATTCGAAGAATATCGCGCCGAGCGCGGACAGACTGTTCTCTGCGGCTACGCGCGCATCGGCGGCTGGGCGGTGGGCATCGTAGCGAACCAAAAAAAGAGCGTCAATATTACGTTGCCGGGAACCGGCGAGAAGCGCGTCGAATTCGGCGGCGTCATCTACACGGAGTCTGCGGACAAGGCCGCTCGCTTCATTCTCGACTGCAACCAGAATCTCGTACCGCTGATTTTCCTCCACGACGTGAACGGCTTCATGGTCGGCAAAGAAGCCGAATGGAGCGGGATCATTCGCGCTGGCGCGAAAATGGTCAATGCCGTCGCAAATAGCGTGGTGCCAAAGATCGTCGTCATCTGCGGGGGCACTTTCGGCGCGGGGCACTATGCCATGTGCGGCAAAGCGTACGACCCGCGATTCATTTTCGCTTGGCCGCTGGCGCGCTATGCCGTGATGAGCGGCGAATCCGCCGCCGGCACTCTCGTCGAGTTGAAAATCAAGCAGCTCGAACGCGAAGGCAAAAAGCTCACCGAGAAGGACAAGAAGGAGCTCTACGAGTCCATTCGCTCGACCTATGAGCGCCAGACCGACGCGCGCTACGCAGCCGCGCGTCTCTGGGTGGATGCTATCATTGATCCCGCGCGCACGCGCGAGGCGCTGATCGAAGCCCTCGAATCCGCCGCATTGAATCCACACGTCGCCGAATTCAAAACGGGCGTTCTTCAAACCTGATGCGGATGCGTTCGATCACATATCTCGCGGTCGCTTTGATCTCTTGGTTCTTCGTTTGGAGACATGTGGAAGAATCGAATCGCGCGGCCCTTCATTTTGGATTCGCTTATGTGGACCGCCCGACGCCGCCGTACATCACGTTGCTCGCTCTCGGATGTGCGGGGTGCGCGCTTGTCGGAGTGCCGATGCTGGTGGTTGATTTCACTCGATGGATCAGGAACAGGAAGGCATGAGCGAATCGGTCACAATTATCGAGTGCCCGCGCGATGCATGGCAGGGGCTTGCCGAAATTATTCCGACTGACAAGAAAATCGAATACTTGAAGCGTTTAGTGTCGCTCGGCTTTAGCCACATTGATGCCGTGAGCTTCGTTTCCCCGAAGCATGTGCCACAAATGGCCGACAGCGAACTGGTGATGCAGCAGCTGGTCAGGGTCAAGCTACCGTCTGGCGAAGCCCCGGAGATCATCGGCATCATCGTCAACGAACAAGGACTGGAGCGCGCGCTCGCTACTCCGGGCGTGACCACGATCGGCTATCCCTACTCGATTTCGGCCTACTTCCGCCGCGCGAACGCGAACATGTCGAAACTGGAATCGCGCAACCTGGTCGGAACTATCCAGCGCCAGGCGAAATCTGCCGGTCGAAAGCTGGTCGTATACATTTCCATGGCGTTCGGCAACCCGTACGACGAGCCGTGGGGCGAGGAGATCGTGGAAGACGCGCTGGTATGGCTCAAGGATGTCGGCGTACGCATCGTATCGCTCGCGGACACGGTCGGCACCGCCTCGCCGGAAGACGTCGCGCACCTCTATCGTGCGGTTAAAGACTGCGTCGCAGGACTCGAGATCGGCGTGCACCTGCACAGCCGCCCCGATGGCGCCGCCGCAAAGGTTCTTGCCGCCTATGAGGCCGGCTGCCGACGGTTCGATGGCGCGCTCACGGGCCTCGGTGGCTGCCCGTTTGCCGGTGATCAGCTCGTGGGCAACATCCCTACAGAGACCGTGCTGACAACCTTAGCCGCTCGTGGCGTCTCGACCGGGATTGACTCAAAGTCGCTTGCCATTGCTTGCGCGATCACCGGCGAGCTGCGCGAGAAATACACACATCAGGCGGAGGCAACCAAACCGAATTAACCGCAGATGCCTTTGATTTTTCTCCTCATCGGTGCTTATCTGTGTTCATCTGTGGCTGCCAGAGGACTCAATTTATGGGATATCCAACGCTAACTTATCAATGCGAGGACGGGATCGCGACCATTGCGCTGACTGTACCGGAAAAGCGCAACGCGATCTCCGCGCAAATGATCACGGACCTGCTCGGCGCGCTCCTGCAGGCAGACGAGGGTCCCGCGCGCGTGGTCATCATCACCGGTTCGGGAAAATCCTTTTGCGCGGGAATGGATCTTGACGAATTGCAACATCTCGCCCGGCAGACCCAGCAGAAAAACTACGAAGATGCGCGACGCGTCACAAAGATGTTGTACCGCTTGCACAGCTTTCCCAAACCCGTGATTGCCGCGGTGAATGGCGCAGCCATCGCCGGAGGCTGCGGTATTGCTACGCTGGCCGATTTCACGATCGCTGTTCCCGAAGCTAAATTTGGTTACACCGAGGTCAAGATCGGATTCATTCCCGCTCTGGTTTCTGTCTTTCTCCGACGCCGAATTGGAGACAGACAGGTCCGCGACTTGCTGCTCACCGGCAGAATCATTGACGCCGACGAGGCCCTTCGCACGGGATTGATCACGGAAATCGTCCCGCAGGAGCGTCTCATGGATCGCGCTCGGGAAATTGCCGGCGTTTTGCTTGCCGCCAGCCCCACCGCCATCGCGCAGACCAAGAAGCTGCTTCTGAATTTCGATCGCGCCGCGATTCGCGCCGAGCTTGAAGTTGCCATGGAGGCCAGTTCCGACATTCGCATGACTCCTGATTTTCGGGAGGGTGTTTCCGCGTTCCTCGAAAAGCGTCGGCCAAAATGGGGCACCCAGTAAACGACCATGAAGGACTTTGCCGACGCCACAGTGCGGGTGCGCTATGCCGAGACGGATCAGATGGGCGTGGTCTATCACGGCAACTATTTCACCTGGTTTGAGGTCGGACGCGTCGAGCTTTGCCGCCATCTGGGCTTCGAATATAAGCAGATGGAAAGCGAGGACGACACTTTGATTGTGGTCGCGGAAGCATCCTGCCGCTATAAGCGCCCGGCACGATTCGACGATATTCTCATCGTGCGCACGCGAGTGACGCGTGCGGAAAAGCGCACCCTGCGGTTCGCCTACGAAGTTCTGCGCCAGCCCTCCGACGAATTGCTCGCGACCGGCGAAACAACGCACGTAATCTGCGACCATCACGGCCGTCCGAAATCGCTACCGGAAAAATATCGCAAGTATTTCTCGCACGGCAATCCTGGGACCACCGCGCATCCCGACGGGAATTCGAGTCCCGTTCTGAAGAGCCGATCGTGAGCACACCCGAGCCAGCCAAGATCGAACGCTTTCGCGAAAAACTTCGTCAGGAGTGGACCGACGAACAAACTGTCGCCGCGTGGCGCAAGTGGCACGCCCAACTTTCGGCCTTCACCCGCGGCGCCACGGACGCGGTCCTCGAGGCCGCTCAACTTCGCCCGGGGATGAATGTCCTCGATCTGGCGAGCGGCGTGGGCGATCCTGCGATTTCGATTGCCGAGGCCGTGGGACCGTCCGGCCATGTCACTGCAACCGATCTCGGACCTGGCATGATCGGCTACGCGGCGGAGCTCGCCAAGACGAAAGGGCTCCGAAACATCGAATTCCGCGTCGCGGACGTTGAGTCGCTTCCCTTCCAGCATAAATCGTTCGACGTCGTAAGTTCCCGGTTCGGCGTCATGTTCTTCCCCGAGCAAGTAAAAGCTTTTCGCGAATGCCGCAGAGTACTGAAGCCCGGCGGGCGAGTCTCATTCGTCGTGTGGGGCAAGCGCGAGCAGCCGTTTCTCACCACAACGATTGGCATGCTGATGAAGTATGTCGAGGCACCAACTCCCGACCCGGACGCGCCACATGCCTTCATGTTCGGCGAACGCGGCCTGCTCGAAGACCGGCTCAAAGCTGCCGGATTCGCCGACGTTCGCGAGGAGGTGCGAACCGTGATAGGCCGCTGGGATGGATCGCCGGAGGACTACTGGCAGCAGTTTACGGAAGTCGCCGCGCCGTTTCGTCCGCTGATCGCAAAGCTCACGCCCGAAGCCCGCGCCAAAGCGGAGGGAGAGATTTTCGCCGGGCTGCGAAAACTCTCCGATGGCAAAGTCCTGACCATGCCGCTCGAAATCGTGATTGGAACTGGCGTCCAAACGTGAGTCGCATTCACATTGACGGCGAGCGGCTGACGCTGGAAGACCTCTACCGCATTGTCTTCCACGGCGCCGAAGCCGAAATTCCTCTCGCGGCGCGCGAGCGAATGAACGCCTCGCGAACCGTGATCGAGCGACTCGTCGAAGCTGACACTGCGGTGTACGGCGTCAACACCGGCTTCGGCAAAATGGCCTCGACGCGCATTTCGCGCGACGAGATCCGCCAGCTCCAACTCAATCTTGTGCGCAGCCATGCGTGCGGCGTCGGAGCGCCGCTCAGCGAGAATGCCACGCGAGCGATGCTCGCGCTACGCGCCAACGCCATCGCCAAAGGCTTCTCAGGCGTCCGGCCCAACGTCCCGGAAACCATGGTCGCGATGCTGAACCGCGGCGTGCACCCCGTAATTCCGTCGCAGGGCTCCGTCGGAGCATCGGGCGACCTCGCGCCGCTCGCGCATCTCGCGCAGGTAGCGATTGGCGAGGGCCGCGCCATCTTCCAGGACCGCGCGATGACGGGCGCGGAAGCTATGCTCGCCGCCGGCATCGCGCCTTTGGTGCTCGAAGCGAAGGAAGGCCTCGCGTTACTCAATGGCACCCAGGCAATGCTTGCGCTCGCGGCGCTTGCGTCGCGCGAAGCGGAAATCGCCGTGGACACGGCCGACGTCGCAGCCGCCCTTTCGCTCGACGCTCTGCGCGGCAGCCCCGCGGCATTCGACGCGCGCATCGCCGGGGTGCGGCCGCACCCGGGCCAGGCGATCACGGCGCGCAACGTCGAGCGGCTGAACCGCGGAAGCGAAATCCGCGAATCGCATCGCTCACCCGAAAAGGACCCGCGCGTACAGGACCCTTACAGCCTGCGCTGCGCTCCGCAGGTCCATGGAGCGGTGCGCGACGCGCTCGCCCAGATTCGCGCGACACTTACGGTTGAGCTCAATAGCGCGACGGACAATCCGCTTGTCTTTGTCACGCAAGGAGGCGGTGACGGTTCCGGCGAAGTGATCAGCGGCGGAAATTTCCATGGCCAGCCGCTCGCGATGGCCGCCGATCAGATGGCCGTCGCGCTCGCGACGCTTGGCGGCATCTCCGAGCGGCGCATCGAACAGTTGACCAATTCCCAGACCAGCCAGTTGCCCGCGTTTCTGGTACGCCACGCGGGACTGAATTCCGGCTTCATGATTCTGCAAGTGACCGCTGCGGCGCTCGCGAGTGAACTGAAACCGCTCGCCACCCCGCATTCGGTGGATTCGATCCCAACGTCTGCGAATCAGGAAGATTATGTCTCGATGGGGATGGGCGGCGCTCGGCGCCTCGAATCGATGCTCGCGAATTTGCGAAATATTCTCGCGATCGAATTGCTCGCGGCCTGCCAGGGAATTGATTTGCTGTCGCCTTTGCGGACCGGACCTGAAACCCGCAAGGCGTACGACATCGTCCGCGCGCTTTCACCCGCGGTGGACGCAGACCGTTCGCTCGCGTCCGACATCGAAGCGGTCGCGCGCGAAGTGGACAAAGGTTCCTTCGCCGCGATACTGCGGTAACTCCTGTTATTTTGTCAGTGCCTTCTGCAGGAATTTGCCGAAGCGATGGCCGGCGATATAGCTGAAGGGTTTCACACCCAACGAGTAGTGCCCACACGGCAGAGACATCCCCTCGAAAGGAACTCGCTCTGCGCGGAGCTTGTCCAGCAGCGCCTCCGTGTATTCCGGCCTAAACGTTGGGTCGTAGCGCGCGGTAATCAGGAGAAGTTTTTTCTTCGCTTCGGTCAGCCGCGCGATGTATGGAAACGGACTGATTGGCGACCAGAAGTCGCAAAGCTCGACTTGAGAAATGCCGGCTGCGGCGATCGGCTCCCAAACGGTTTTCGTCGTCAAGCCGGTGGCGACCACATCTCCAAAATACGTTGAGGCGTGCATGAACGCAGCCGCCTTCACCGCCGGATCGTGGCACATGGTGATAAATCCGACCGCGGAGCCAATACTCGTGCCCAGGAGACCAAGCGGGCCGTACCCCTGCTGCTCGAGCCAATCCAGCGTGCGGCGAACGTCAAGCACCGCCTGCCGGCCCGCCTGCATCGTGAGGCCAATGTTCGGGCCGATCAGGTGGTCGGCGCGGGGATGGCCCGGTATCGAGCGACGATCGTGATACGGCAGGCTCATCTTGACCGCCGTGAGCCCGAGCTTGTTCAGCCAGCCGCAGACATTTTGCTGCTCCTCCCAGCGCGCGTTCCATTGCGCGAGGACGACAACCGCCGGTCCCCTTGCACGCGCGGTGAACAGTTGCGCGTGGACGCGATTGTTCGAGGCCCAGGGAGAGGCGATGGCGCTGGTGAATGTGAGGACATTATCTGCGAGTGCGTAATCGTTCGCCGGCGCGTCGGCATACCAATCGTCGCTGTGAGCGATGGCGTCAGCGACGTAGCGGTCGAAGAAGGCGCGAGGATTTGGCTCCATCGCATCGCCGCCGAGATGTTCGACGCCCCATCCGAAAGGAAGGGTGCGCCGCTTCGGTTCCTGGTCGAAGCGCATCTGCTCGTAGCGGCGGATTATTTTTTCGTACCAGGATGGCATTGAGCGAGGAAACGAATATACCTTACAGCGCGAGAGACTGAAACCGGTGCCGCGCAGCGAGGCAAATTCTCTGCATTGGCAGATCGGGCGCGAGCCGCGGGCGAAGCTTCGAGGCGCCCCGGGCCAAGGCTAGCTAGATTTGCGCCATGCCGCCGTCAACGAAGAGTTCGATGCCTGTGACGAAGCTGCTGTCATCGGAGGCTAGGAACACGGCCACTTTGGCAATTTCATCCGGCGTGCCCATGCGGCCCATCGGAACGGAGGCGACCAGGCCCGCCTGTATCTGCTTGAGCTGCTCCTCGCTCTGCGCCAGACCCCTCACTCCCGGCGTGTCTATCGGGCCGGGACTGAGCGCGTTGACGCGAATCTTGCGCTCCTTCAAATCCATAGTCCAGGAGCGTGCGAATGAACGCACGGCGGCCTTGGTTGCGCTGTAAACGCTGAATGCCGGCATTCCTTTGATCGAAACGATCGAGGCGTTCAGGATGATCGAGCTGCCGTCCACGAGCAGTGGAAGAGCCTTCTGCACTGTGAAGAGCAGTCCCTTCACGTTCGCGTTGAAGGTTTGGTCGAATTGTTCCTCTGTGATCGCGCCCAGCGGGGCAAATGCGCCGCCGCCCGCGTTCGCGAAGACGATATCGAGGTGGCCCTTCTTTTCTTTCACGGCTGCGTACAGCCGGTCGAGATCAGCAAGATTCGAAACGTCCTCCTGAACGGCGGTGACATTTTTGCCGATCTCCTTGATGGCTGCATCGAGTTCCGCCTGTCGCCGGCCGGTTATAAAAACGTACGCGCCCTCGGCGACGAAACGCTTTGCCGTGGCGAGGCCGATGCCGCTGTTGCCTCCGGTTACGACTGCGATTTTTCCATCGAGCTTTGCCATGAGTCGTGCTCCCCTCGCTGATTTTGATCTGACCAGGTCCTTATTCGATGCTCGCAGATCGTACTGGATGCGGGCGAGGATGCGTTAGCGGTTGGGGCACTGGTGCGCGGCGGCGGCGGTGCGGGTGCGGGGCGATGTGGCAATATTCAATTGTGGCTCCGTCTACGTTGATCGGCATATTCGCGGCCCTTTTCGGGTTGGTCATTGGGAGCTTCCTAAACGTTTGCATCGTGCGGATACCGGGGCGAAAGTCCATCATCATGCCGGCATCGGCGTGCCCGAAATGCGGGGCAGCGATTCGTCCCTGGGACAACATACCCGTGGTTAGTTGGCTGCTGCTTGGCGGGAAATGCCGCTCGTGCAAAACGAAAATCTCGGCGATGTATCCAGCGGTCGAGTTGCTGACGGCGGTGCTTTTCTGGGCGTGCTATTACGCGTTCGGACTGACGACCGAAACTGCGAAGTGGGCAGTTTTTTCGGCGCTGATGATCGTGCTGGTGTTCACGGACTTGCGCGAAAGAATCCTGCCGGACGTAGTGAACTATTCCGGATTTGTGGCCGGATTGCTGCTGAGCCTGGTGACGAAGCCTTCGGACGGGACGGCGTTGTGGCTCGCGAATCGCATGTTCGACTTCCCTCCTCCGGCGCCGGTGCTTTCGCTGGCGGACGCGCTGCTGGGCGCCGCATTCGGAAGCGGACTGCTATGGCTCGTGGCGGAGGCCTATTTCCGGCTGCGCAAGCGCGAAGGGATGGGGTTCGGCGACGTGAAAATGATGCTGATGGCCGGAGCGTTTCTGGGACTGAAGCGGACGCTGCTGACGATATTGGTAGGCTCCGTGCTCGGGAGCGTGCTGGGACTCGTATTCTTGCTGGCGCGACGGAAGGAATCGGACTACGAGCTGCCGTTCGGAAGTTTTCTAGGCATGGCGGCGGTGCTGGTAATGTTTTTCGGCACGCCGGTGGTGAATTGGTATTTGTCGCTGATTATGGTGCGATGAGTAGCGCGCTAATTGAATTCAATCGAACCGAGGCCGGCCGATGAACCTGCCGCTGGTCGTCCAACATCCACCAGTCCCTGCGATCGGGCTAGTGGATGCGATCGTGATGTTGGTGCTCCTGCTCGGAGCGCTGCTGATGCTCGTGCTGATGGTGCGGAAATTCGTCCACAGCGAATCGGCGGCGGCGAAGACCGATTGGCAGAATCCGAAGCACGATTCTGAGAACGCGTCTGTGTTCATGGCCGCGTCCATGCAGGGTGTGATCGAAAAACTCCGCACTCAGGAAAAAGAACTGGCGCGGCTGCACGTGCTGGCCCAAGAACGGGCGCAGGAGTCGGAGCGCATGACGGAAGAAGTAACTCGCAACATGCCCACTGGACTGCTGCTGGTGAGCGCGACGGGAGCGATTAGTTCGTCGAATCCAGCGGCGGAAGAGGCGCTGGGACTGCGTCCGATGCGCTACAGGTCGTACAAGGAAATTCTGGGCGACGATTCGGGCCTCTCGCACATGCTGACGGCGTGCTTGCGGGACGGGAAAACCTTTCAACGCGGCGAAGTGGAACATTTGACGAGCGACGGAGAAGTCCGGCGGCTGGGAGTTACGATTTCGCCGATCTACCGGCACGCCCGCATGGCCGTGCGGCGACACGTATCGGATCCGCCGAGAGTGCCGGAGATGAAGGTGAGCGGCGCGCTGTGCCTGATGAGCGACCTCACCGAGCTGACCGCGTTGCAAAAACAGATCCGCTGGAAGGAAAACCTCGCGGCGCTGGGCGAAATGTCCGCCGGCATCGCGCACGAATTCAAGAATTCGCTGGCGACCATTTCCGGATACGCGCAGATGATTCGCGGCGAATCGAAACCGGGCGATACGCGCGACTCCGCGGAGAAGATTCTCGATCAGACGAGGGCGCTGACCCACGTGGTGACGGAATTCCTGAAATTCGCGAAGCCGCTGGAAATCTGCTACGAGACGGTGGCGTTGGCGCCGCTGGTCGAGCGCCTCGCCGAGGAGTTGCAGGAATCACTGCCCAAATGCCTATTCGCGCTCGAGGGGTCCTTCCTCGAACTGCCCGGGGACGAGGCGCTGCTGCGACAGGCACTGCTGAATCTGGCCCGCAACGGAGCGGAATCGGCGAGCGGGAGCGGAGAATCGCCGCGCGTGACAATTTCAGGCACGCTCGAAGAACTGGGCGGCCGAAAATGGCAGCGAATTTGCGTCGCGGACAATGGGCCAGGCATCCCCGAACATGAGTTGCAAAAAATATTCTTGCCGTTCTATACGACAAAGTCCGAAGGCACGGGGCTGGGTCTGGCCGTGGTGCAGAAAGTGGCGCTGCAACACGGCGGCAGCATCGAGGCCCGCAACCGGCCCCAGGGCGGGGCCGAATTCCTGCTGTGGTTACCTTTGCGGCAGGAGAATACACCGACGCTATTCCCCTCACAGGCTGCCCGCATCTAAACTGTAGTGGGCGCGGTACTACCGCGTTCCGGGAGGCGTAGCCATGCGCAGAATCTTATCGTGGGCGGCTGCAGCGGCGATCCTGGCGATTCCAGCCAGCGGATGGTGCCAGGGGGCCGATCCCAAGCGTTCGCAGGAGAACCAGTCGCAGACGCCCGCGCAATCGAACGCGACTGCGACGACTGGCACGACAACCCCCACTGGCGCGGCGAGCACGACTATGACGGAGACGCCTGCCCAGCAACAGGAATCTTTGGCCGAAGCTGCGCGGAAAGCGCGCGAAGCAAAGAAGGACTCAACCAAGCCGCCGACGGTGTTCACGAACGACAATATACCGACGCAGGGCGGAATCTCTACTGTCGGCGGGCCATCGTCCGACAAACATGACGACGCGGATAAGGCCAATTCAAAATCAGGCGATGCGAACAGCGAGAAAGCATGGCGCGACAAATTTGCGACGCTGCGCGCGAAACTGGCTCGAGATACAGAAGACCTCAACGTGATGCAGCGTGAACTCGGCGTGCTGGATCTGCAGAATTACAGCGATCCCGTGAAGGCGATGCAGCAGTCCTTGACGCGCGACGATATCAACAAGAAAACTGCCGAGATTGACGCAAAAGCTCAGGCGATTAAGGCCGATCAGCAAGCCATTGACGACGCCCAGGACGATCTGCGCAAATCCGGCGGCGATTCCGGCTGGGGACGCTAGAGATTCCGAGCAATGGAACCCGTTCTACTGGTCGAGGATAAAGCCGAGCTGCGCGCTATGCTGCGTAAGGCTCTCGAACGGGCGGGCTACACCGTCGAAGAAGCGCCGGATGGAAATGCCGCGATTGATAAAGTTCGTTCGCGGCGCTACCTGATGGTCCTCACCGATCTGAAACTTCCCGGCAATTCAGGAATTGATGTGCTGCGCGAAGCGCGTCGCGTGGAACCGACGCTGCCTGTGATCATCATGACCGCGTACGGCTCCGTTGAAGAAGCCGTGACGGCGATGAAGGAAGGCGCGTTCGATTTCATTCAGAAGCCAGTGGACTTGGATCATCTCCGGCTGCTGCTCGAGCGCGCCGCGAAACAGCAGGAATTGCTGCGCGAGAATTTGCTGCTGCGCGAGGAATACGCTTTGCGGTACGGATTTCCGCGGATCGTCGGCGAACATCCCTCGATGAAAGACGCGAGCAACATGACGCAGCGCGTGGCCGCGACCGATTCGACCGTTCTGCTGCTGGGTGAAAGCGGAACCGGCAAGGAGCTTTTCGCGCGGGCTGTGCATCATCTGAGTCCGCGCGCCGAGCAGCCGTTTGTGGCGCTCAATTGCGCAGCGATCCCCGAAGGGCTTGTCGAAAACGAGCTATTCGGACACGAGCGGGGAGCGTACACCGGAGCGGGTGCGCGAAAAATGGGCAAGCTTGAGCTCGCGCACCGCGGCACGCTGTTTCTCGACGAAATCGGCGAGCTGCCGCTGGCGATTCAGAGCAAGCTGCTGCGCGTGCTCGAGGAGCGGCGATTCGAGCGCGTCGGAGGAACACAGGAAATCGAAGCGAACGTACGCATCGTGACGGCCACGAATAAGGATTTGCGTGCGGCCGTCGTGGACAAAACTTTCCGCGAGGACCTCTATTTCCGCATCGCGGCAGTGCCGATTACGATTCCGCCGCTGCGAGATCGCGGGGAGGACGTGCTGCTGCTCGCGGAACATTTTCTCGAGCGCTTCAAGCGGGAGTTTCGCAAGCCAGCGCTGAAATTGACGGCTGACGCGCGCGCGCGGCTTCGAACCTATCCGTGGCCAGGGAACGTTCGCGAATTGCAAAACGCTATCGAGCGCGCCGCGATTCTGGCGAATGGATCCGACGTTGATTCGGAGGCGCTGCAGTTGCCCGCCGCTCGGCCAACGGCGGAGGAATTGCCGGACGGCATGCTCGAAGAACGCTTTTTGTGGGAAGGTCCCCTCGACGAGGTGTCGCAGCGCGCCGTGGCTCACGTGGAGCGATTCAAAATTCAGAATGCGCTACGCGAATCGAAGTGGAATAAGACCCGGGCGGCCGAGAAACTTGGCGTGTCGTACAAAACCCTCCTCACGAAGATCCGCGGACTCGGCCTCGAGAACTAGTTCCCTGTTGGAAATTCAAGGTGCACAACATCCACTGCTACTGCTGCGTCAGGCCAGCAGTTGCACGAAGATTTCGTTCGAGACCGTTAGGCGGTCGGGAGCGATGCGGAGACGAGGTCCGTCCATTTCAATGAAGCCGGTCGAGCGCAGCTGGTCAATGCGCTCCCGCAATATGGCCAGCCGGTCGCTAAGCTGAGGCTCGTAGTCGCGTTCGATTCTGGCGAAGTCTATTCCGTCGAGTTGGCGCAACCCCAGGTAAAATTCCTCCTGCAGCGCATACGGCGGCAGGACGGTTTCCATCTGCTCGCGAGCGGAGCCGCCGCGCTCGATCAGCGTGACGTACCGCGCGGGCTCGTGAACGTTGGCCCAGCGCGCGAGGCCGTCAAACGAATGCGCCCCTGCTCCGAGGCCGAGATAGGGCTCGCGGCGCCAATACTTCAGATTGTGCTGCGAATGACGGCCCGGCAAACCCCAATTGGAGATTTCGTAGTGGTCGTACCCGGCGGTGACGAAACGCTCGGCGGCATAATCGTAGAAATCTGCCATGGCGTCGTCGTCGGGTATATCGGCCGCGCCATAGCGGCTGCCGCCTGCGAGCACTTCTTCGCCGAGTCGGCTGTCCCCGTCCACTTCGAGCATATAGACCGAAACGTGCTCCGGCAAAATGCGCAGTATCTCTCCGACTGAAGTCTCCCATGATTCGCGCGTCTGGTGCGCCAGGCCCGCGATCAAGTCCATACTGATATTGCGGAATCCGGCCGCACGGAGGAAATCGGCGGCGCGATAAATGTCTTCGCGACGATGTGACCGGCCCGCGGCCTTGAGTTCGATATCGTTGAAAGATTGCGCGCCCATGCTGACTCGATTGAAGCCTGCTGCGAACCACGCGGATGCCTTCTGCGGTGTGATGGTTTCGGGATCGGCTTCGAGGGTTACTTCCGTCAGTTCTGCGCCGCTCCCCTGGCGCAGCGCGTCGAGGATCCGCGCGATCAAAGCTGGATCAAGAAGGCTCGGCGTTCCCCCACCGAAGTACACCGTGTCCACTTTCGGCCCCGATGCTAGCTCAGAGGTCGCGATCTCCCGGCAGATGGCGTTAGCGTATGGCTCGTAGCGGTCGCGGGAGACGACGCCAGTGTGAAAATTGCAGTAGGTGCAGCGCGTCTGGCAGAACGGCACCTGGATGTAAACGCCGAGTGTCATAAGGCGATTAAAACTTAACACAGGGGACACGGAGAAGACACGGACGGCGCAATCTTGAACCGAGCCTGAATGGCAGCAGGCTGCCAAGCATCTGCGCCGGGCGCAGCATCCACTGCCCCTAAGAAACCATGCGAGCCGACGAGCATCTGATACCATGAGCGCGGAGAGAAGACATTGGCCATCGAGACACCGCTGATTGAGACACATCGCGCGGCTGGGGCGCGCATGTGGGACTTTTTTGGCTGCGCGTTGCCGGTTGCGTTCGCCGAGCTGGAACGCGAGTACACCGCTGCGCGGGAAAGCGTCGTGATATTCGACACGAACTGGCACGCGATTCTGGCGCTGACCGGACGGGACCGCGTGAAATATCTGCACGCGACTTCGTCGAACAACATTCTGGCGCTGGAGACCGGCCAAGGAACGCTCGCGCTGTTGCTGAATCCGCAGGGGCGAATTCAAGCAGAGCTTGAGGTGTACGCCCTCGCGGAAAAGCTGCTTGTCCTGTCGCATGCTTCGCTGCGGGAACCAACCGTCGCCCTGCTCAAGAAATATGTGATCGGGTCGCAGGTGAAAATCGAAGATCTGACCGACCAGATGGGGAGCATTGCAGTTGAGGGGCCGCGCGCGGCGGCGATTGTCGAGCAGGCTTGCGGCCTGCAACTCGCGGAACTGACCGAGATGTCCATACGAGACGTGACGGTCGAGGGCATCGCGTGCCAGCTTGTGCGGCGTTCGCATTTCCGCGAAACGGGCGCGGAGTTCATCGCGGGTCGCGACTGTCTTCCTTCACTCTGGGAGAAGCTGCTGGCGAGTGTGCGTGCGCGCGGGGGCGGGCCCATTGGTATCGGGGCGCTAAACACGCTGCGTCTCGAGGCGGGCGTGCCTTGGTTCCCTGCCGATTTCAACGACGGGATGATTCCGCACGAAGCGGTGCTCGAAAATACGCATATCAGCTTCAACAAGGGCTGCTATACGGGACAAGAAATCGTCGAGCGGGTGCGGACGCGCGGGCACGTCAACCGGAAGCGCGTCAGCTTGAAATTTTCGACGGTCGCGCCTCCGCCTCCAGGCACGAAGCTGCGCGCAGGCGGCGCGGAAATCGGGTTCGTGACTAGCGCCGCATTTTCGCCAAACGCAAAGCCTTCAATTGGTATGGGGTACGTGCGGCGGGAGCAGTTCGCGTCGGGGAGCATCGTGGAATTCGACGCCGGTACGGCGGAGGTCCGAGGAGATAGTTAGAGGTCACAACGCCGCATCCGGAAATCCTTAAACGCTTTCCGGATGCGGCAACAGCGTTACTAATTTTGTGCCTGCGCTGCCTGGGCTCGCGCCGCTTGTTGCGCCTGCCGCTGACGCGTCAGGTGCGGCACTACTCCTACCATGCGCTCCAACAGCATCAGTTGGCCGCGGTGATGCATTTCGTGCTCCTTCACGCCGAGCAACATGTCGAAACGAGACCTGGTCGCCGGCGAGCCGCCCGGCGGCATTGTCAATACCTCGTCAAGGAACGAATCGGGAAGGACCTCGACAAACGAAGCGAAGCGCTCGCCCTGCGTTTTCAGGAGGGCGATAATCTCGGCCTTGCTGCGAACCTTGGCTTCTTCCGCGCCGATTCTCTGCATAAGTTCCGGGAAATTCAGCTTCGTCATATCTGTGATTTCATTCCCATGAACCGCGAAAGCGAATTCCGGTCCAAAAGCAATGTGAACCAGAGTTTGCGCGATCGTCCGGGTGTCCGGTGTGGCCTTGAAGCCGTACTCGCTTTCCGGAATATCTTCTGCCGTCTGAATCGTATTCTTGCGGACCGTGCGAAATGCTGTGGCCAGCTCTTTCCCGCCGTAATGACTCATTTTCGTTTTTCTCCCTGGATTTCGTACCGGTCTGCAGCTTGACTAGCGTTGTCTTACAAGAAAAGCGCGCCCCATTTAACGCGCCCTCTGCGAAACGTCAGCTTTTGGTGAAATTCATCGAACGGAGGAAGCTGCCTCGGTCGGCGTCAATTTTCTTCTGAAGCTGAAACACGGCGTAGAGAAGAGCTTCTGGCCGCGGCGGGCACCCGGGCACGTACACGTCAATCGGGATCACCTGATTGACGCCCTGCACGATGGCGTAGTTGTTGAAGACGCCGCCGGAGGTGGCGCAGGCGCCCATCGAAATGGCCCATTTGGGCTCGGGCATCTGCGCGTACAGCTGCCTGATAATCGGTGCCATTTTCTGCGATACGCGCCCGGCGATAATCATCAGATCGGACTGGCGCGGCGAGCCGCGGAAAACTTCGGCGCCAAAACGCGAAATATCGTAGCGCGACGCGGCCATGGACATCATCTCGATCGCGCAGCATGCCAGGCCAAAAGACATCGGCCAAATTGAACTGCGTCGCGCCCAGTTGACGACCTTGTCGAGCGAGGCGAAGAGAATGCCTTCGTCCTTCAGAAAATTTTCATCCTGTCCCGGCGTTTCCAGTGTGACGCCCTTCGCGAGTTCCACGGACATGGTTAAGAGCAGCTCCTGAACGAGCGCGTCGCGCAATTCCCTACCGCTTCATTTTGCACCTTGGGGCGGAGGTTTGCAATGGAGCAGACGAGGGTCAACCCAAGTTCTGCTCAATATTCATTTACCAGTCAGGAAATCACGGCGACTAACAGCGACGGAATGTCCGACGGGTTAACGGCCGGTGCGACTATTCTGAAGCGTATCTGCTGAAGTCAAACTCGAAGGTCTCGGTTGATTCCTTCGAGGCCGCTTCGAATCGCCACTGTTTTAGGGCGTCGAGCGCGGCATTAACAAGCATTGGACTACCGCCAACTACTCTGGTGCTCACCACGCGCCCATCGGCCGAGATCGTCGCTTCGATTTTGACTCTTCCGCTGATGTTCATTTGTCGTGCTACTGCAGGGTATAGCGGTTCGATTTTTGTTCTTATCTTACGCTTCGCGACATCGCCCGCTGCGTCCTGGGCGGATGATTTCGGAGCTACGACGGCGGATCCTCCCAGAAGTAATCCGAGTCCGAGTGCAGCAAGCGCGAGCCTATGCTTCATGTCCCTAGTGTCCTTCCCCGTGGGTTAACTCAGCCCTGTAGTCGCAAGTACGCTGCCACCGGCCTCGGGTGCGGCGCAAGCGTCTCAGATTGACGAGTATTTCCGCAGGTCATTGATATTAGAGAAGTTAATGAGAGGCTGCGGTATGGGTCCATTGGGAGCCGATGGCCTTCTTGTCTCAATCATGGCTGTGAGTGACACCGAGCGTCTCATGCTGCGACAGATTCTCAAGCGCTCGAAAATCTGCACTCGGTGGCAAACGCGACTACGACCGTAAGCGCGCACCCTAGTTGCAATTTCGTTCGCAATCTGACCCACCGCCCGCATTCGCGTCTGAGATAAAGTTGTGCCGGCGGCAGACGACTGCCGAGGAGGAGACATGAGATCCGGCTTGCGGATACCATGCGCGATCGCGCTCAGCTTTGCTTTGGGGATGATGGTGGAATCCGCCCGAGGATCACGCGCGGAAAAGGATGAACCAAGGGTCACAGGAGTCGGCGGATTTTTCTTCAAGGCGCAGAATCCCGCGAAGTTCGCCGAATGGTACCGCGTGCATCTCGGGATCGCGTTTATGGCCGGGGGAAAAGGAGACAACGCGCCACAGTTTGGCATGTTCGAGTGGCTCGAGAAAGATCATCCCGACCAGCAGGGCGTGACGGTGTGGTCTATTTTTCCCGCCAACACGAAATACTTCGAGCCGAGCGCCGCCTCGTTCATGATGAACTTTCGCGTCGGGGACCTCGACCGCTTGCTCGGAGAGCTCCGGAAAGAAGGCGTAGCTGTGGACGGCGAAACCAGCGCCGAATCCAACGGCAAGTTCGGCTGGGCGATGGATCCGGAGGGCAATCGCATCGAACTGTGGGAGCCGAAGGGCGAATAAGACGGCCGCGCGAATTCAGCGCGCCGGTGACCTGCTACGCTAATCAACTTGGACGGTGACGGTGGCGGACTTGGTATGGCCGGCGGCGTCTGTGGCCGTGAGAGTGTAGGTTGTGGTTTTCTTCGGTGAGACGCTGATGCAGCGATCGAACGCAGGCCACACGGCGTTCGGTTGCGGCTCGAGAGTCACGGACTTGGCATTCGAAACGCCGTAGCACAGCATCGTGGAATCGCCGCGCTTCACTTCCCCGGGGTACGGGAAAAATCTCAAAATATCGAACCGATCGCCGCCCATTCCTTCGAAGACTTTCTTGTCTTCTTCGCGCTTCGCGGCCGCTGTTTGCTCCTGCATCACACGATCGCCATGCCAGCGCGTGTAGAACACGATTCCGACGTATGCAACACCCATGCAGAAAACGATGAGCGTCACGATAACGTACTTGCTCATCCCCTTGCGCGGCGGAGGCTTCAGATTGGGATCGTCAAACACGGACAGCTCCTACTGATTCTGGGGCTGCGCTTGCGTCGGCGGCGGTGTCACGATCGTTCCGCCAAAACCCTGCGTCCCGGTGCCGGGATTGGGAATCCCGATTCCCAGCGGACTTCCGGGCTGGCCGGGCTGCTGTCCTCCGACTCCGGACAGCGCCTGCTGGGCAGCGCGCGCCTGGTCCTCGAGCGGATTCCAAATGAATTCCCAGTCCTTGTACTTCTTCCCAAAGTTGTAAACCTTGATCGAAGGCGCATCCGACTTGGTGCCGCCTCCGACGCCCGTCAGGAATGCGCCGAGCACGGGACCGTCAACCGGGCCGGTCGGTTTCAAAAGTGAAAGAGGGTTGACGGGTTGATCGGATGATGCGGTTTGGCCGGAAGCCGGCGTTTGCGCGCCTCCTGCGGTGTTGTCCGAGCTGGAACCGGAAGGCGGCTGACCCGACGCATTTCCTCCTGGCGGAGTCGCGGGCGCGCCTGGATTGTTTGCGCTGTTCGCACCGTTTGACGAACTCAAGCCGGAACTCATGTTGGATACGGGCGCGCCGATTGATCCGGCCGTCGCCAGCGGAGGTATCTTGCCGCCATTCAGGTCCATCAACGCCATCTGCTGCAGCGTGGCATAGCGAACGCTGCCGATGATCTGGCCCGAAGCGTTCACGTAGATCAATCGCCAGGCGCCTTCCTCGGCGCTGTTCGTGGGGTCCTTATAGGCCGCGAGGCGCAAAAAATTAAGTTCCGGCAGACCGGTCTTCAAATCGTCGAGCGTTTGCGGGTAATGGCCCGTCTTGCGGAAATAGAGCCGGATCGCGCGAGCGTACTGATTGCCGCGCCAGATCATATCGTCTTCGCGCAAGCGGCGCCCCTGCGTGAGAAGATTTTGCAGGGCAACTTGCGACCCGATGACCATCACGAGAACCAGAAACATCACCATCAAATAGGCGTAGCCTGAATCCCCGCGGGATCTGGCCACGCCGCTTGCCGGGCTGCGGGACCGATCGCTCATTGCGGGGCCCCCGATTGGTCCGGCGGTTGGACGAGTGGAACCATCGCATGTCGGCCGCTGGAAATTTCTTCGACGTCGGCGGATTCGTTGCCGATGTGTACGAGGCGAAACGCGCTCAAGAATCTATCGCCTTCCGCGACGACCAGAACGTCATCACCGCTGGTGAAGAATGCGACGCGCTTTCCCGATTTCGATTGAGAAGCGTATCCGAAAAACTCCGCTGGAACCTGCAGCGGCGGGGGCGGCTGCGGTCCGATGGGAGGTTGAGCGGCGGCCGCGGCCGCGCCCGCAACCGGCTTCGGAATCGGCGGAGCGCCGGCCACAAAAATGTTCCTGTGCGAGCCCGAGTATTCAAGCTTGCGAAGCCTTTCGAGCTGATCGAGCCGCAGACTCGGCTCCTGCACGTCGAGCGGTTCGAACTTTGTGTCAGCCGCAAGCACTCCCGAAAGGCCCGGGCCCGAGGATTTGAATTCGTAAAAATAGAGGACGACGAGGAGCAGAGCTATGAGCCCCCCGAGAACGTAAATTTGCATACGTTTCGTCATCGCTCAGGTCCTGAAGTACGTGTGAAGATCGAGATCAAGGCGGATTCCGCCCGTGGATACGGAATTCAAGTGCAGGCTATCCAGCAAATAAAAGTTTTTCGAGCGCTCCAACCCATTGATGAACTGAATCACCGCGGGATAATCCGCATCGAGCGTCGTATTGATCTCGATCTCGGTGACGCCGCGATTCTTGAGCTCTTTCTGCTTGAACGTGTAACCGGAAATCCTCACGCCCGATTTCGTCGCGATCTCGCCGAGGTCGGATTCGATCCGCGAATAGCCAGTCGGCGCATCCAAAAACGACTCCTGATAGAAGGCGTCGCAATCTTTTCCGGCCTGCGGCAGGTCGGCGCGAATCTTGTTCCCGCGGTCCACATCTGCCCTCAATTTTTTGGCCTGGAGCGCCAGCTGATCGCGCTCGATGCGCAGCGCCTGCGGTTGCTGATAAGATGCGCTCCAGAGGTAGCCGGCCAGGGCGAGGTCCAGCGCCAGAACGACGGCGAGCGCGACACCGACCCAGATCTTCCAGGCTGGCCATGTGAATTTGATCGTCATGTCGTCGAATACCACACGGTAAGATTCAGCACGATCTTGTCCGGCGCCGTCGGCTGGTCCGAACGCCGCTCGCTCGTGACCACCATTCCTGAAAACATTTTCGATTTCTCGATCGCCTGAAGAAATTGGATTTTGCCTTCATCGTTGGTGGCGCCGACTTCCAGCGTCACCTCAGCTCGCCCCTCAACCAGCCGCGGAGAGATGCTGACAACGCGTACTCCCGGCGGGAGCGTGTCTTCGAGATCCATAAACACTTTCGTCCAGGGAAAGCTGCGCTCGTCAATCAGCGAATTCAGAAAAGCGGAACGGTCGAGGACCTGCTGCGCCCCCGGAGTTCGGAAATCGGCTGCCAGTTCGCGCTGCCGCTGCTGATCTGTGCGGATCGAGGCGTCCCACCGAGCCATATCCGCATGAAGCTCCCGATTGGCGCGCCACGACCGGAAGGCAGCAAGCGAAAGTAGCGCAAGCGCCAGAACACCGAGCGTACCCAGCAGCGCCGAATAGGCGAGAAACGGCCGATTGTTGGCTTGAGGAGCGGTCGCGAGATTGAGCTGTAGTCTCATCAGTCGGTCGTTAGAATTTCTTGGCGCTCAGGACTTTCCGTTCATCATCCAACCCGCCAGGGCGTCGAGCCCGTGGCTCACGAGATCCTTCGCGGAGGACTCGAGACCCTGCACGCCTTCGGATTCGCTGATCGGGCCGGTGTTGATTTTTAATTCCTCCGCGAGCGCGCCCCCAAATATCGCTTCCCTGTCGCCGAAACCGGTGAGCCGTGCGCCGTCAATCGAGGCGCCCCAGGTGTCTTGATAATAGGCCACCGCAGGAAAAACCTCGTCGAGCATGGCCTGCGGCTCGAGCAGCTTCGCCTCCGCCGGCATCTCACTCGAGCGATAGACGCACAGGTTCGGGCCGTTGGTCACGACTGTCGTGAGCATTCTTCCACAGAGGCGCACGAGCAGCGTGGACCCCCGGTCATCGAGAAGCGGCAACGTTGCCAGCGTCGAACCCAGCACCACTCCTGCATGAGCCCCCAGAGACTCGACGATCTGCTCGTATTCCCGCACGATCGGCTGCCTCGCCACGGCGATCACAACTTCCAGATTGCCATCGCGGCCGTCCTGCCGGTTCCAGGAAACGACGGTCTCGTCCACGTCAAACGGCACGCTCTTTTTCAATCGCCAGCGCAGGAGCGGCAAAGCGTCCGCGGCGCTTCGCGGCAGGTTGTCGAAGGGTAGTATGAACACGCGCACAACAAGATCCGGAACCAGCAGCGCAATCGGCGCGCCCCGGTCAGGAATCCGGATGAATACGCGCCGCAAAGCCGAGCGAACCACCTCGGGCTGCGTGATGTTGGTTTCAACCGTGGACGGCATTACGGCGCCCAGTGGCAGTGATTCGACCGCGACATCGTCGAGCTGCCCAAGGCGCTTACCCCAGCGGGCCGCAGCCACGTGCTCGCCGGCAATCTCGACGACTAGCGACGGATGCGGCATAGCGTGCAGCCAGCGGTCAATGCGCCCGACCAGTCCTACCCGGTAGAACTGGTTCGTGACGCTGTTCGAAGGCGTCAAACTAGTCAAGGAACGTCACCTTGTTGATCTCGCGAAGGGTTGTGAGCCCGGCGCGGACTTTCCGCAGCCCGGAGTCGCGTAGAAATGTCATGCCCTCTTCTTTCGCGGCGCGTTTGATCTCAGATGTCGGCCGGCGGTCAATGATCATTTCGCGGATGTGATCGGAAAGATCGAGTAGCTCGGTAATTGCCGTGCGGCCGCGGTAACCGCTACCGGAACACTCCAGGCATCCGCCGCCTTCAGAAAACTGGAATCCTCCCCATTCTGCGGGATCGAGGCCCGATTCCTTCAGCACGCCGGCGTCATATGGGACTTTTTTCTTGCAACTGTCGCAGACCACGCGGACCAACCGCTGCGCCATGATGCAATTCAGCGCGGAAACGAAGTTATATGGCTCGACGCCCATGTTGATAAACCGGCCGATCACGTCGGTCACGTTATTGGCGTGCACCGTCGTGAAAACAAGATGCCCGGTAAGGGCCGAATTGATGGCGATCTGTGCTGTTTCCTGGTCGCGAATTTCGCCGACCATGATCTTGTCCGGATCGTGCCGCAAAATCGAGCGAAGACCTCGGGCAAAAGTCAGCCCCTTTTTCTCGTTCACGGGAATCTGAGTGATGCCGCGGACCTGGTATTCGACGGGGTCTTCAATCGTGATGATCTTGTCCTCGTCGTTCTTGATTTCGTTGATGGCCGCGTAGAGCGTCGTGGTTTTCCCCGATCCTGTCGGACCAGTGACGAGCACCATTCCGTAAGGCTCGTGAATATAGCGGCGGAAGCGCGTGACCTCTTCAAGGTCGAAACCGACCACGTCGAGCGTAAGGTTGCGAAACTTTTCGCTGAGAGTTTCTTTGTCGAGAACGCGGAGAACGGCGTCCTCGCCATGGACCGAAGGCATAATGGACACGCGGAAATCCACGAAGCGCCCCTTGTAGCGAACGCGGAAGCGGCCGTCCTGGGGGACGCGCCGCTCGGCGATGTCCAACTCGCTCATCACCTTGATGCGCGACAGAATCGTGGCGTGCCATTCCTTCGCGAGCGGCTGCATCGCGAACTGCAGCGCGCCGTCAATGCGGTACTTCACGACCACTTCAGAATTTCGCGTTTCGATGTGGATATCGCTCGCCCGCCGCTCGAGGGCCGTGAAGATTACGGTGTCAACGAGACGAACCACAGGGCTCACGCCGGTATCGCGCGTGAGCTTCTCCATCGAGATGTTTTCGTCGCTGTCTTCTTCCTCACCGACCACTTGAATCGTGAATCCCTCGGTGGCCTGATCAAGTACACGCTGCGATTGCTCGGTGCGCTTCAGCAGGTCTCCGATTTGCGACGCAGTAGCCACTTTAATCTGCAAGCGCTTGCCGAGTAGAAGCGCAAGTTCGTCGGTGAGCTGTAGCTGGCTTGGATCCACCATCGCCACCACAAGCGTCGAATCGTGCGCCGCCAGCGGGACGAAGTTGTACCGGAACATCAACTCAGCCGGAATGCTGCGGAAAAGCTCCGGGTCAATCCGCTGCTCCGTAAGGTCAATAAATGGGCAGCGGTAACGCTCGGCCAGACGGCGAGCCTGGTCTCGTTCCGAGTTGTCGTTCGGCAAATCGCCGACTGGCGGATTGTTTATGGGTGTGGCCATCGAGTCCTATCCTCCTACTGAACCCACCTGGAGGGAAAACATGGGCAGATACAGGGAGATCAAAATGAAGCCTATCACAACGGCCATAACCACCAAAATAACGATGGGTATCCACGAGAGTGTGCGCTGCAAGCGCGTATCTACTTCCTCCTCGTAGAACTCCGCAACGCTGGTAAGCATCGCCGAAAGGGCGCCGGACGCCTCGCCGACCTCAATCATCTCGAGCGCCAGGCCCGGCACGAGCTTCGTTTCCGCGAGGCTTAAGTGCAACGTTTGCCCTTCCTTGACCCGCTCCGATGCCTGTTCGACCGAGCTTGCGATCAGCGGACTGCCAATTGCCGCCGCGGACGTACGCAGTGCCGGAACCAACGGAGTGCCGCCTCCCAACAACGTCGAGAGCGTGCGCACAAACTGCGCGATCTGCGCCTTGATCCAGATATCCCCAAAAACCGGGACGCGAGGTTTGAGCCGGTCAATCGCGATCGCTCCGCGTTCCGAGCGCGTCCAGATAAAGAGCGCAGCGGCTCCCACCACGAGCGTAATCACGAAAACCACGAAGTAATCGCGCAGCGGCAGCGCGATCTCGAGCAGGATTCTGGTGCTTGTGGGCAGAGGCACGTTCAATTGCTTATAAAGATCCGCGAACTGCGGAAGGGCGTACGTGGCCAGGTATGTGACGACGATAATCGCCACCGCAACCAAAACGATGGGATAGATCAACGCGGTGATCAATCGGCTGCGAAATCCGGTGGTGACGCGCAGGTAGGAGATGTACTGCTCCAAAACCCCGGTAAGATTTCCGCTGCGCTCACCGGCCGCGATTACCGTTACATACACGGGAGGAAACGAGCCTTGGGCCGCCATCGCCTCCGACAGCAGAGCTCCCGAGCGCACGCGCTGCCTGACGTCCTCCAATATCGGCCGCAGGCGGGCAGCCGCAGCGCGCTCCGCAAGCAGATCGAGAGCTCTCAGGATCGGCAGACCGGCGCGAACGAGAGTGTTGAACTGTTGATTGAAAATTAGAAAATCGGCAGGGCGTATCTTGCGGTCGCGACTGGCCTGGCCGAACTGCGCCAGAAGGTCGAACTGGCTGCGGACCGCGAAAACGTAAAAGCCTCGGTCGGCCAGCTTCTGCCTGGCTTCATCCGCGGATTGCGCCGTCTCGACTTGCTGGAATACACGGCCCGAGGCATCCCCGACTTTGCATACGAAATCAGCCATTGTTCTCTATCGGCGCGCCGACCTGGAAGGGGCGATTCACGCAAAGTTTAGCATACCCTTTTTGGACTGAGGCTGAAGCCGGGAAAACAGCCCATCAATAGGATGTGACAACCCTGAAAATGGTGTGCTGCGCCCACCGAGGCCGAAGATGATTGGGCGGCCCGCCAGCTATGATAAAGTCGCGCCTGGATTTTAGAATTCGATTTCCCGAGGACTTACCCGAGCTCAATGGAACCAATCTCGCACTTTTTCTACTCCGACCGGTTAAAGCTGCAATTCTGGGATTACGGGCAGGACGGAAAGCCGGCGCTCGTTCTGGTCCACGGCGGCCTGGACCATGCGCGCAACTGGGATTGGGTGGCACGTTCGTTGCGCGAACACTACCACGTTTACGCCCTGGATCTGCGCGGCCACGGGAATAGTGCGTGGGCGCCGGGCGCGATGTACAGCCTTGTCGAACACGTTCTCGATCTCTCAGCTCTGCTGGACATCATCAATGATTTTCCCACACGTCTGGTCGGACATTCGCTCGGCGGCATGATTGTGCTGCACTATTCGGGCGTCTATCCGGAGCGCGTTCGGAAGGCCGTCTCGATTGAGGGTTTGGGTGCGCCGGAGAGAAGCAAAGTCCATGGGCCTCCCTCCCAGCAGATGCGTTACTGGATTGAATCGGTCCGCAAGCTCGAAAAGCGCCTGCCAAAGACATACCCGACCCTGGACGCTGCCGTTGCGCGGATGAAAGAAGCGAATCCTCACCTTTCCGATGAGGTCGCGCGCCACCTGACGCTCCACGGCACAAATCTGGATTCGGACGGATCGCTCGTGTGGAAATTCGACAACTACGCGCGGATCTTCGCGCCGTACGGGCACCGCATCGAGGACATCACCGAGCTCTATCAGCAGATCTCTTGCCCGGTTTTGTTCTTCTGGGCGCTGGAAAGTTTTCTGCCCGTGCCGGGAAACGACATGCGACTGAAGGCCATTCGCGATGCGCGGATCGTCGAGGTCGCCAACGCCGGACATTGGGTGCACCACGACCAGTTGGATCAATTTTTGTGGGCGACCACTGCGTTTCTAAAGGATTGAGAGATCACCTGCGGTCAGCGAATCTCGCCCGCGAGGGATTGTTCGTCCACAATCGTCACTCCGGGCGGCGGCTGAAAGTGAAATTTGACCTCGGGGATCGCGCCGTTTTCTTCCCAATTGCCGAACCGAAATTCCGTTTCCACGTGCCCCGGCTCGCGAATCAGCACGCGAACAAGATGTGCATCCGGATCGGTTTCAAACAGCACTTGGAATGAATTGTCGCTGCCTGCGGCATCTCTCGGCACGCACAACAACACCGAGTTGCCGGGCGGCACTGGCTGTTCCTCTATCGTGGCTCCCTTCTCCGCGTCGGCACCCGCGAGCTGAATCGAGCGGCAAAGCTTCGAGAGATCGGCTTTGCCTGTGAGAAGCGCAAGAGGCGTCCTCCAGTCTGAGCTTTCTTTCAATTTGGCGCGGCTCGCCGTGTGATCCGCGGGCACGTAGAACCAGACGTTTGTGCCGTCCACGATGAAAAGCTTCTGTTCCGGAGATTCGTACTCCCAGCGCATTCGGCCCGGCCGAGAAAAATAGACCGTGCCCGATTCCGCCGATGCGCCGCCGTTTCCGTCGGTGTAACGCTCGAAGAAACTCGCCCGCAGCGTGCGCGCGTGCTGATAGCGCGCTTCTAGCGCCCGGCGGACCGTATTGACGTCTTGCGCCGTGCTGGCCGTCATGAGAAATAACATCAAAGCCGATGCAACACGGATCATTCGCAGAGTTTAGCAGAGATGGAGTGCCCGAACGGATGTGACGGGATCTCAATGGAAGTGCGGCGCGCCGAGGCGCCAGCCAGAGTGAGGGCTATTGCAGAGCGGGCAGCGCCTCGCAGGCAATCGGCGTCGCGATGGCCGCACCCACGGTGCTGTAGTGGATGGTGGCAGGCTCGTCGCTGCAATAGCTGTCGGTACCAGTCGCGACGCTGAGCGGTGTGGCCGTCACAAGATATTGCAAATATCCCGCCGTGCAGCCTGCTGGAGGTCCGGTGACCGTCGGCCCCTGCGGGAGATAATTGAATACGTAGCCGCTTTTCTGATTGGGAGCGCCAGAAACCAGAGGGTCAAGCAGTATGGCGCCATTGCACGTTGGAGGTGCGAGACCGCCCAAAGCGGCCAGGCTCGGTGCGTAACCATTGCTATACGTCGTCGAATAGACGACGTTCGCTGAGGTGATGGTCCGTATGGTTTCTGCCGCGGACGCCTGATTGGCGGCGATCTTAGCGCTCAGATAATTCGGAATCGCAATCGCCGCGATAATCAATATGATCGCGACCACAACGAGAAGTTCGATCAGCGAGAAGCCACTCCCTCCGGGATAGTTGCGGTTACGTTCGCGAGTTGTTGATGGCGAGAGCATCGTAACTGTCCGCATCTTACTTTTGAACTTAGATTGAGAACGGGAGCACGCATCGAGGCGTCCTCCCTTCCTCCGCAATCCTCCTCAAACGGCTACTGCAGCACCGCAGCCGCTCCGAGCCCCGCGCACGTGCCGGCGCCCGTTCCAATAACCGCGCCGGTCGTGTTGAAGTGCAGCACACCGCTCATGTCCGCGCAGAATGCACGCTGACCTGTGACGCCAGCAGTCAACGGGCTGGCGTTTTCCTCAAAGCCCGAATACGGGCTAGCCGAAGTTCCTGCTCCGCCGTTCGGTACTGCCGCGAAAGCATAGCCGCTCTTGGTACCAGCCGCGAGATTGGAGTCAATCAAGCAAGCCGCTGCTGTCGTCGCACCACCGGCAGGGCAACCGCCCGCCGGAGTCTGCAAGTTCGTGAGCAGCGTCGGTCCGTGCTGAAAACTGTTGGAGTAGCTAATTTCCGCGGTAACAATGGTGCGCGTCGAACCGACTGCCGACGCTTCATTGGCCGCGATCTTCGCGCGAAGCAGGTTCGGAATTGCGATGGCCGCGATGATCAAGATGATCGCCACGACGATCAGTAATTCGATAAGTGAAAAGCCCTTTTCCCCCTGCCTCATCCTGCTAACGCCCCGGGGTCTCGTAATCCTGGACTCGTTATAACCTTTGCTGCTCTGCATCTCGGGCTCCTTGGTCCTGAACGTTTTTCGAAGTGGTGGTCGGTACTGCTTTTCTTTCGGAAACAAAAAAGGGGAAGAAGCGGAGCTCCTTCCCCTCCTTTGGACAACCGTTACGAGACTACTGGAGGACCGCAGCCGCTCCGAGTCCCGCGCACGTGCCAGCGCCCGTTCCAATAACCGCGCCGGTCGTGTTGAAGTGCAGCACACCGCTCATGTCCGCGCAGAATGCACGCTGACCAGTGGTGCCGGCAGTCAACGGGCTCGCATTTTCCTCAAAACCCGTATAAGGAGCTGCCGCAGTTCCTGCTCCGCCGTTCGGTACTGCCGCGAACGCATAGCCGCTCTTGGTACCAGCTGCGAGATTGGAGTCAATCAAGCAAGCCGCTGCTGTCGTCGCACCACCGGCAGGGCAGCCGCCCGCTGGAGTCTGCAAGTTCGTGAGCAGCGTTGGGCCAAGCTGGAAGCTATTGGAGTAGCTGATTTCCGCGGTAACGATCGTGCGCGTCGAACCGACTGCCGACGCTTCGTTGGCCGCAATCTTCGCGCGAAGCAGGTTCGGAATTGCGATGGCCGCGATGATCAAGATGATCGCCACGACGATCAGCAATTCGATAAGTGAGAAACCCTTCTGTTTCTTATTCATTGTCTCTCCTAGGAGCATTGCTCCGAAACTCTATTTGTACTCCCTGGCGGGGTACGCCCACATACATCGCAAGGGAGATGCCAGCCGAGCCACCTGGGTTTACTCTCACGACACAATTGAATTATACCTCTCATTTTCAATGACATGCAGCTGCGCTTCTTCCAGTTTTCCGCGCGCCTCACGACCGGCGCTCCGAACCACCCCCTGGAGCATGACACTTATTGCTTATAGGGAATGACCAAAAGGGTTGAATCAGCGGTTCTGCGACAATTGGCGCTACCCGAGGCGCGAGCTGCGCGTTAGACGCCATATTTCTTGGCATAGTGGCGGAACGAGCGGTAGGACATCTTGAGAAGTGTCGCAGCCTGCGTGCGGACGCCCCCTGAGCGCTCCAAGGCAGCCAGCAGGTACGATCTCTCCAGGCCCTGGATGTGCTCCTCCAGGCTGAGGCCCTCCTGCGGCAGGCTGGGATGATGCCCATTGCCATTATGTCCTTCGTGGGGAACCGACTCCTGGAAGTGATTCTGGATTCGTTCCGGCAGAGCGTCCACCGAAATCCGGTTGCCGCTCTCCAGAGCCACCGCGCGCTCGATCGTGTTCTCAAGCTCGCGGACGTTGCCGGGCCAGTCGTACACCTCGAGCCGGCGCATCGCTTCCGGCTCAATTCCGTCAATCTTTTTCGTCATGGACTTGGCGAAACGCCCGAGAAATTCCCGTGCCAGCAGTGGAATATCATCGCGGCGCTCTCGAAGCGACGGTAGGTGAATCGGAATAACGCTCAGACGGTAATACAAGTCCTCGCGAAACCGTTCCTCGGCGATTTCTTTGGCCAGGTCCTTGTTCGTTGCGGCGATGATGCGGACGTCCACATCGGATTCTTCCGTGCTGCCGATCGCGCGCACCTTGCCTTCCTGCAGCACGCGATAGAGCTTCACCTGCATGGTGACGCTCATATTTCCGATTTCATCCATGAAAAGGGTGCCGCCGTTCGCCGCGTGGAATAGTCCATGGCGGTTCTCGTTCGCGCCCGTGAACGCGCCCTTGACGTATCCAAACAGCTCGGATTCAAGTAACGTCTCTGGAAAGGCCCCGCAATTGATGGTGATAAACGGGTTCTTCGCCCGGGCGCTGTTCTCGTGGATGGCCCGCGCCACCAGCTCCTTACCCGTGCCGCTCTCGCCGGTGATTAACACGCGGCTGGGCTGCGGAGCTATATTTTGAATCAGCTCGAAAATCGCGCGCATCTTCGGACTGGTTCCGATCATGTGGTCGAGCCCGGTCAGCCGTCGAAGCTCGCGCCGCAGGTAGCCCGCTTCGTTCCTGAGGGCAAGGCTCTCCGCGACCTGCTGAACTGCGGGGCGCAGCTCATCGAGCAACCGGTCACCCTTGATCACGTAGCGGTCCGCGCCAAAGTTAACAGCGGACACGGCTGTGTCAATCGTAGGCACACCGGTAATCAAGATAAATGTGCTCGCGGGAGACACTTCCTTCGAATAGCGCAGCAGTTCCACACCGTCCATATCCGGCATGCATATGTCGGAAACGACGATGTCGAAAATTCGAGACGCGAGAAGACGCTTGGCCGATTCGCCGTTCGTGGCCACCTCCACCTTGTGGCCTTCCTTCCGAAAACTGATTTCGAGGAGTTCGCGAATGGATCGCTCGTCGTCAACGATTAGCAGGTGGGCCATGTGCGACCTATGCCTTTCCTACCAGCGGCGCGGCGGAGCGCGGCGTGTCTGTCACCAGGCGCGGACCCGTGCGAGCGGTCGAACGAGTCGCTCGCGGAATTTCGACAACGAACTCCGTGCCGAGACCCGGTTCGGTCTCAACGCGTATCTGGCCTTTATGGGCCTGAAGAATCTGGTACACGATGGCGAGACCCAATCCCGTGCCACCGGCAAATCCCGATTGGAACGGCTCGAAAATCCGCGCCGCCGAGCGTGGGTCTAAACCAGTCCCGGTGTCGCGGATCGAAATTCGAACGGCGTCCGCGATTGGCTCCAGACTTACCGTAAGCACCCCGCCGTCTGGCATGGCGCGCAGGGCGTTGTTGCAAAGATTCCAAAACACCTGCTTCATCGCATCTCGGTCCACGTGCGCGCGAAGCTTTCCCGTCGGGAAGTCGCGCTCAATGCGCACCTTGCCTGAGGCCGATGCATGGCGCTCGATCAGTAGCAGCGTTTCTTCGATCAGCGCGACCACGTCGAGATCGGCGAATGCATACGATTTCTCGCGGGAATAATCCAGAAACTCGGTAATAATTTGATTCAAGCGCTGCGATTCCCGGCTGACGATTTGCACCAGTTTCTTGTCGTCGTCTTCAAGCGGCGCAAGGCGCGCCAATTCCTTGAGCGCCCCGGTCATGGCCGTCAGCGGTTGGCGAATCTCATGGGCAATGGCCGCCGAAAGCCGGCCAAGAGCGGCCATCCGTTCTTTGTTGAACACTTCCCGTTCGAGGCGCTTCAGCTCCGTCAAGTCCTGAAAATTGAATACGAAGCCTCCGGTTGCGTTCTGACCAGTGCGCAACGGCGAGATTGAAAGTCCGAGAAAACGGATGCTCCCCGCCGCGGTCCGAAACTCGATTTCCTTGCGCATCGCCAGCGGAACTCCCTGCTCGTCAGTTTCCACCGGCCAAAACCCCGGAAAAATCTCGGCGACATTTTCGCCGCGAAGCAGACCGAACCCCTGCCCCGTGATTTCGGCTCCCGCGCGATTCACCAGCAAAATGCGTCCGTCAAGATCGGTCGTCAACAAGCCCCCGCGCATGGACTCAATGATCTCGCGGTTGAAGGCCTGCAGATCCTTCAGCTCCTCGCTTTTCTCTTCAAGCTCCACGCCCTTCTTGCGAATGGTCTGTGCCAGCAAGCTCCCCAGATAAGCCACCGCGAAAAACGCGAAGAAATTGCTTCCCAGCCAGGATTGAAGCTCGCGGGTGCCGGGCAGAGTCGTAGCCGTGCGCGGAATCATCGCGTAATACGTCAGCTCGACCACGCATCCCAGCAGTGCGAAGCTCGCGCCGGCTACAAGAAACGCGCCCCGCCGGGAAAACAGAATGCTCCCCATCAGAATCGCCAGCAGGTACAACGAAATGAAGTAGCTGTCCTGCGCGCCGCTCGCGTACACCACGCCCGTGATCATCGCGAGATCGAGCGCGATCTGCACAACCGCATGCCATTTGAATTCGGGAAGCTTTCGCTGCGAAACCACGAAGATGGCGCCGAGGACGTACCAGATAGCCGCCAGCGCGAACAGTTTGGCCACGGGAAATGGAATCGTGGTCCATTGGCGCACCGCGACGAACACCACGATCAGAAACGTGATGATCAGAAAACGAACACGGCCCAGCAAGGGCAGCCATTCGCTCACACTGGGCGTGAATTCCATTTCAGATTCGCCGATGTCTTCTGTTGCCGGCTCGGTCCGAGTGACGAGCGGCGGACCCGTGTCCGCCGCATCTATCCAGTCACCAGGCCGAGGCGCGGTGGGTTTAGTGTCCGGCCAGTTTGCCGATCAGTGAGAACAGCGGCAAATACATCGAAATGACCACGCCGCCGACGACAACGCCCAGGAAGACAATCATGATCGGCTCGATCGCCGTCAACATGTCCTTCACGGCCGCGTCCACTTCGTCTTCGTAAAAATCGGCAATTTTTGAAAGCATCGCGTCCATGGCGCCGGTCTGTTCGCCAACACCGATCATCTGAGTCACCATGCCCGGGAAGACGTCCGTTTCCTTCAACGGCTCAACCAGGGAGCGCCCAGCCTCGACGGCCTTACGCGTCATGGAAATGGCTCGCTCGATTACGGCATTACCCGAGGTGCGCGCCGTGATGTCCAAACCTTCAAGAATGGGCACGCCGCTGGAAATCAGCGTTCCGAGAGTTCGAGTGAATCGTGCCACGGCAATTTTTCGCAGGACCATTCCGACCACGGGGGCCTTCAATAGCATCCTGTCAATCGTCATCCGGCCCAGCGGTGTCTTTTGCCAGAATTTGATCGCAACGCCGGATCCTACGAGAAACACGAGGATCAGCAATCCGTAGATGCTCCCGACGAAATTGCTCATCGCGATAACCGCGCGGGTCGGAAGCGGCAAATCCGCTCCCAAGCCATTGAACAAGGTTGTGAAAATCGGGACGACCTTCCAGAGAAGAAGAATGATGACGCCAGCCGCGATGCTCAAAACCGCCACTGGATAAATCATGGCGGACTTAACGGCGCGCTTCAATTTGACGTTCTTCTCGATGTACAGCGAAAGCCTCTGGAGAATGGTGTCGAGAATACCGCCCGTCTCTCCGGCCTCCACCATGTTGTAATAGAGAGGGTCGAAGACCTTTTCGTGCTGCTTCATGGACGTCGAAAGAGTCGCGCCGCCTTCGACGGAGGCCCGCACACTGTTGAGTATCTTCTGAAAGGTCTTGTTCTCCTGTTGTCCCGCCAGAATTTCGAGGCATTGGACGAGAGGCAAGCCGGCGTCAATCATGACGGAGAACTGGCGTGTGAAAATCGCGAGCTCCTTCTGATCCACTCCGGCGCCGAACGTGGGGATATTGAACTCCTTCCCCTTCTCGGAGAGCTTGTTGACGTTGATGTTCTCCCGCCGCAGGATGGCCTGCAGCGCCGCCTTGCTCTCGGCTTCGCGTTCGCCCGCAACGGTGGTGCCCATGCGGTTCACTCCCCGATATGTAAATACCGGCATGACTGTTACCTCCCTATTCGATTACCGCCGGACTGGAACCCGGCCGCCGGCTGGCGGCGAAGTCACCCCTCGGTTAATTAAATCCTGTAATTCGTCCTGATTCGAAGATCTCGCAAGGGCCGTTTCCAAAGTGATTAACTTCTGGGAAAAGGCATTTGCGAGGCTCTGATTGAACGTCTGCATTCCGGTTTGCCCAGTGCCCGTCTGCATCGCGGAATAAATCTGGTGAATTTTGTCTTCGCGAATCAGGTTGCGGATCGCGGCGGTGGGGATCAGGACTTCCATCACCATCGCGCGGCCGCGGCCGTCGGGTCTCGGCAGCAACGATTGGCAAAGAATTCCTTCCAGCACCATCGAAAGCTGCGCGCGAACCTGCGGCTGCTGGTGCGCCGGGAACACGTCCACGATACGGTTGATCGTCGAGACTGCCGAATTCGTGTGCAGCGTGGCAAAGGTCAAGTGGCCCGTCTCTGCGATGCGCAGCGCGGATTCAATAGTTTCGAGATCGCGCATTTCGCCGATCAGCACGACGTCCGGATCTTCGCGCAATGCAGCGCGGAGAGAATTCGCGAACGAGTGCGTATCCGAGTGCACCTCGCGCTGGTTGACTAGGCACTTCTTGTGGTTGTGAAGAAACTCGATCGGGTCCTCGATCGTGATCATGTGCTCTTCGCGCTCGTTGTTGATCTTGTCGAGCATTGCAGCGAGCGTCGTGGACTTACCCGAGCCGGTCGGCCCGGTAACCAGCACCAGCCCGCGCGGCTTGTCGCACAGCCCGCGAACCACAGCTGGAAGCCCGAGGTTATCGAAGCTCTTGATTTCCCATGGAATGGTACGGAAAACAGCCGCTACCGCCCCCCGTTGATGGAAGATGTTGCCGCGGAAACGCGCCAGGCTCTTCAACCCAAAGGAGAAGTCGAGCTCGAGGTTTTCTTCCAACCGGTGCTTCTGCACGTCGGTCAGCACGCTGTAGGCCAGCGCCTTGGTGTCCGCCGCAGTCAGCGGAGGCATATCGAGCGGGCGCAGTTTGCCGTGGACGCGGACGCGCGGTGCACTATTGGTCGAGAGGTGCAAGTCGCTGCCCTGCATCTCCAGCATTTTCTTCAGTAGCTCGCTCAGTGTAATCCCAGGCATTTTCTTCTCCTCTTACAGAACCGTTTCGCGTAACACTTCTTCCATGGTTGTCAGCCCCGCCGCCACTTTCTGGAGGCCGCTGCGCCGCAGCGTGATCATTCCCTGCTCCAGGGCTTTCTTCTTGATTTCCAACGCCGAAGCGCCGACGAGGATCAGCTCGCGAAGCTCGTCGTTGATTTCCATCACTTCGTAAAGTCCGACGCGGCCCTTGTAACCCGTGTTGTTGCAGGTCGCGCATCCTTTGCCGTGCTGCACCGTCGTTTTCGCCGCCTCATCCGCCGAGTACCCCGCCTCAATCAGCGCCGGAGCTTGAATCTGTAGCGGTTCCTTGCACTGTGCGCAAATGCGCCGAACCAGCCGCTGTGCGCAAATCAGGTTCACAGACGTCGCCACTAGGAACGGCTCGATACCCATATTCATTAATCGGCTGATGGTCGAGGGAGCATCATTCGTGTGCAGCGTCGAAAGCACCATGTGGCCGGTTAGCGCGGCCTTTACCGCGATTTCCGCCGTTTCGAAGTCTCGAATTTCGCCGACAAGGATGATGTTCGGGTCCTGCCGCAGGAAGGCGCGTAGCGCGGACGCGAAATTCAGCCCGATCTGCTCCTTCATCTGAACCTGGTTAATCCCGGGGAGCTGGAATTCGACCGGGTCCTCGGCGGTCATAATGTTCGTTTCCGGCGTGTTGAGCCGCGCAACCGAGGAATAAAGGGTGTTCGTCTTGCCCGAACCCGTCGGGCCCGTTACCAGCACCATGCCGTACGGCTTCAGAATCTGCCGCTCGAATTTGGCCAGCGCCTCTGGCTCGAATCCGAGCTTTGTCATGTCGAGGCGCAGGTTTTCCTTATCGAGCAACCGGAGCACGATCTTTTCGCCGAAAAGTGTGGGGACGGTCGAAACGCGGAAATCCAACTCCTTCTTCTTTCCGTCCTTCAGGTACTTGATCATGATGCGGCCGTCTTGCGGCAGCCGCTTTTCGCTGATGTCCAGCTTCGACATGATCTTCATGCGGCTGGTCATCGCGTCTTTGAGCTTCAGCGGCGGCGCCATCACGTTCTGCAAAATTCCGTCAATGCGGAACCGGACGCGGAACTCCTTCTCGTAAGGCTCCACGTGAATATCGCTTGCGCCGCGCTTGACCGCATCGGTCAGGATCAGGTTGCACAGTTTGATGATGGGCGCTTCTTCGGCCGCCTTCGACAGGCTGGCCAGGTCCATCTCGGTCTCTTCCGCGGCCAACTCGAGCGCGTCCGCCTCGTCGCCCGTCAGGTCCTTCATTACCTTGTCGAGCTCTTCCACGCTCTCGACTTCGCCGTAGAACTTGTGAATTGCTTCGCTGATTGCCGTCTCGGACGCGACGACCGGCTCGACGTTGAACCCGGTCATGAATTTGATGTCGTCCATGGCGAAGACGTTCGTCGGGTCCGTCATCGCAATGGTCAGGGTTGAGCCCACGCGGGATAGCGGCACAATCTGGTAACGGACGGCGGTTTCCTGCGGCACCAGCTTGATCACCGCCGGATCCACTTCGTAGAATTTCAGGTTGATGGACGGAACGCCGTACTGGCGGGAAAGAACCGCGGTGATATCGTCGTCACTCACCAGACCGAGCTTCACCAGGCAAGTTCCGAGCCGGCCGCCATTCTTTTTCTGATACTCGAGCGCCTGCTTCAGCTGATCTGCGGAGATCAGGCTATCTTTGACGAGGATTTCACCGAGTCGTGAAGACATAGTAGTGGCGCCCGCGGTACTAGAACCGCCGGAATTGGCAGAGTAGCATGCGCCTCTGTCGGAATTGGGAACCCGGTGCGGCGTTCGTGGTGAATCTGCTAACATCCGACACGTCGCACGAAAACCTGTACCTCCGTACAGGCTATTTTTTGTTGCTGTCCGCGCGTACAGGCTGCCCAAAAATGGCATTGGCTGCGCGCGAGTCCTCATGAGCTTTCGTTTAATCGAAGGATGATGCGGTCGCAGAGAGTAGAATTCTGCGGGGCGAGGCGTTCCAGAGTCAAAATTTGCGAGCGTGACGCTGAGCCGAGAGCGTTTATGCTCTAGCCTCTGGCGTCCGGGTTCTGCTACGATCACTACAGGGCGGTTAGCTCAGCGGTTAGAGCGTCCGGTTTACACCCGGAAGGTCCGCGGTTCAAATCCGTGATCGCCCACCAGTTGGCGCAAATACCGCGGGGACGTAGTTCAGTTGGTTAGAACGCTGCCCTGTCACGGCAGAGGTCGCGAGTTCGAGTCTCGTCGTCCCCGCCATTTTCTCCCGCGTATCGCACCTGGTCTCCGCCGAGGCAGTCCGCGAGTTCCCCTCGCGGGGTTCCCTCTCGGTCGCGAAAACTCAGCCGCCATGCCTTATGATGTTGCTTCAGCACTGAATTCGGGAGGTCTTTAGATATGGACGCAGCGATTGAAGCGGTGCTCGCGGAGTACGACCAGCGCGGCGCCGAAGAGCATAAGCTCCGCGATCAGACCGGTATGGACAACTGGCTCGATCGCCGCGACGAATTCCTGATCGCCGTCGGGCCAGCCACCGGCCGGCTCCTGAATATTTTGGCCAAGAGCGTGAAGGCCAAAATCATCCTCGAACTCGGCACTTCGTACGGCTATTCAACGGTCTGGCTCGCGGAGGCGGCGCGCGCCACCGGCGGAAAACTCATCACGCTCGACAAAGCCGACTACAAACACGACTACGCGCGCAATATGCTCGCGAAGGCAGGCCTGACCGCCCATGTTGATTTCCGCCTTGGCGATGCGCGCGAGACAATAAAATCGTTAGCGGGCCCTTTTGATTTCGTGCTCGTGGATCTCTGGAAAGACCTCTATATCGAAGTCTTCGATCTGTTTTATCCGAAGCTTGCGCCCGGCGCATTCATCGCCGCGGACAACATGCTCCTCCCGGAGGATTACCGAGTGCACGCAATCCCGTATCGCAAGCACGTGCGCTCGAAGCCGAAGATCGATTCGGTCCTTCTGCCGGTGGGAAGCGGCGTCGAACTCAGCCGCTACAACGATCCCTTCGCGCCGTAGAATCTCGCCTCCAGGAGAAGGTTTCGTAGGGGCACGGCATGCCGTGCCCGGCACTAATGCTTGGCGAGATCTCGCCATTCAGCAAAATTTTACGTTTGCGGAATCGTGGAAGTGACTTAAGCCGGCAAAGCTACTTTGACTTCTACGACCGCGCCAACATCCGCGCCTCAGCCTCGCGCATCGCCGCATAAATCTGATCGAAACTCTCAATGGCAAAAAGCAAATGATGAATGCTGTCCACCTTCACCGGCGTCGCCAGCACCTCATCGAGACTGAAATCCCGCACCTGGCAGCCCCCGTCCATCACGTTACTGCATTCATTCTGCGAGCTGATGATGCCGCTGCCGTACATCTTCACGTGCGCGCCCTCGCGGATCAGGCCAAACTCCACCGTGTACCAGAAAAGCCGCCCGAGGCGCTCGAGCGTTTCCTTGTCCTTGATCCTCGCGCACACGCTGCCGTAGTGCTGCAGAAAATCCGCGAACACGGGATGCGCATGCATCGGCACGTGCCCAAAAACGTCGTGGAAAATATCCGGCTCGGGCGTATATCCGAGTGAATCGCGGCTGCGCAACCATGTCGTCGTCGGAAACATCCGCGCGTCGAGCATCTCGAAAAACGCGTCGCTCGGCAGGAATCCGGTCACCGGGGTGGCGCTCCAGCCCGTTCTCGGCTTCAGCCGCGCTGAAATATCGCTCAAGTTCGGCAGGCGATCATCCGCCAGGCCGATGATCTGGTAGCCTTCCAAAAACTCGCGGCACGCAAAAGCATCGAGATCTGGCCGCCGCCTCCGTACCAGCTCGGCCCACACCGCATGCTGCTCGGCGGTGTAATCCTGATACCGCTGCTCGCTGAGAAACGGCGCTGCCGCCACAAGTGCCATTACAATCCTTCCGATGAAACGTCCTCAGAAAATCGGCGCTTCCTCATTCGCGCGAACACTCGAGAGTCTTTGTGGGTCGCGGCTTCAGCCACGACATAAGGATCGCGCGAAGCGCCTTCCTCTGCGCTGCATCTCTCGCAGCAAATAGTCCCGAGACCCAACGCGCGAAAGTCTTTCCGGGTCGTGGCTTCGACCACGACCTAAGCTCCGCAAAACCGGTGCGGCTTTAGCCGCCGAAGTTCCGACCTTCCCCAGCCTTCGCGGCGGCCGCCTTCAGGCGGACGCCTTAGGGGGTCGGAGCTTAAGCTCCGACATAAACCCGTCGGCGCGAAGCGCCTTCCGATGCGCCGTCTCTCTCGCAGCAAGTAGTCCCGAAACCGCGCACAAAAGTCTTCCCCTGCCCAACCTCTACAAATTCAACTCCCCATACCGCCCCGCTGTAACCTTCTCCGCCTTGCGCGACGACCGCGCCGAAACGCCCGCCGAAGAATTCGCCCACCGCCCCGGAATCGCCAGTCCGCATTTCGGACAGCTCCCATCCTTCAGACGATTCTCCTCCACATCATGCCACGACCGGCGAATCAGCAGCGTCTTGCATGAAGGACACGACGTGTGCGCGCCGTCGCTATAAATGTTGCCTTCATAGACGTAGCGCAATCCCACTTCGAGCGCCGTCGCGCGGGCCGAGTGCAGCGTTTCCGGAGGCGTCCGCGGCTTGTCGCGCAATTTGAAATCGGGATGAAACGCTGTGAAGTGCAGCGGCACATCCGGCCCCAGATGCTCGAGAATCCACTCCGCCAGCGCCCGGGTCTCGGCCGGAGCGTCGTTCAAAGTCGGAATAATAAGGTTCGTGATCTCGAACCACACATTCGTCTCGTTCTTCAGCCACGTCAGCGTCTCCAGCACCGGTTGGAGATGCGTCAGCGTCGTTCGCCCGTAGAAAGTCTCGGTGAACGCTTTCAGGTCAATATTCGCCGCGTCAATGTGGTCGTAGATGTCGTGAAAAGCCTCGCGCGTCACGTATCCGTTCGACACCATCACCGTCTTGATGCCGTGTTCTTTCGCCGCGTGGCAAATGTCTATCACGTATTCGCCCCAGATCGTCGGCTCGTTGTACGTGAACGCAATCGAAGGGCACCTGTTGCGGATCGCGAGCATCACCACGTCCTCCGGCGGCACGTACGACGACCGCACCTGGTCCGCGCGCGATTTCGAGATGTCCCAGTTCTGGCAGAAGAAGCAGCCCATGTTGCATCCGGCCGTCCCCATCGAAAACACGCGCGTGCCCGGCAGAAAATGGTTCAGAGGTTTCTTCTCGATGGGATCAATCTGCATCGCCGCGGGATGCGCGTACCCGAGGCTATAAAGCTTCCCGCCCTCGTTCGCGCGAATAAAGCAGAACCCCGCCTGCCCCTCACTGATATGGCAGTGCCGCGGGCAAAGGTAGCAGTGCACCTTTCCGTTCGGCTCGGCGTCCCACCACCGCGCTTCGTGGAGCTTTGAAGTCTCGCCGGGAATCTTGAGGGTACGCATCGCGCGTCGCAACCAATACCAATTATACGCCTCTTCACACGTGCGCGAGAGTACGCGCTCGCGCCCCCCACCGTTGCCTTTCGCGTCCGTAAGGGCGGATCGGCACGCTTGACGACGAACAGCAGTCAGCCTTTTGGATGCTGACGGCATCGGTCCAATTGGGGTATATCTACGACACCATGTCAGTAAAATCCGTGCCAACCGCAAAGACCCGCGCCAATAGCGAATACTCCCAGAGAATTGATCGGGTCATTGACTATCTTCGCGGGAATCTGGATCGCCAGGTGAAACTAAAGGAGCTGGCCAGAGTTGCCTGTTTGTCGGAGTTTCACTTCCATCGGATCTTCGGTGCGGTTTCGGGCGAAACCCTGAACAATTTTACGAACCGGCTTCGCCTTGAAAAGGCCGCTCGTCTTCTTCGTTATTCCGGCCAAAGCGTGACCGATATAGCCTTGGAGTGCGGTTTTTCGTCGTCGGCCACGTTTTCGCGCGCCTTCCGGTCCGGTTACGACACTTCGCCCAGCCAGTTTCGAAAAAGCGGCGAGATCAAAAAGAGCAAGATTTGCAAAGAACTCTTCCCGGAAGACGAATATGGTCTCCCCATGAGCGCGGAGGAAAAGAGAGCCGCGTTTCCAGTGAGATTGATAGACATTCCCGAAAGGCAGGTCGCCTATATTCGGGTTACGAACGCCTTTGAGATGGACAGAGTACTTGCCGCCGTGAAGACAATGATCGAGTGGGCCAAATCTCAGGATATTTTTTTGCAAGGAACTCTTTTCGGAATGACGGTGGACGATCCACACGTGACCCCAAAGCATCTTTATCGCTATGAGGTCTGTCTTGCGTCCTCGTTCCCCTTCAAGTGCAGTGAAGGAATGTCGAAATTGAAAATGCCGGCCATGCGATACGCCATCATAAAAGTTTCCGGCGACATCCATAAGGTCGCTACGGCTTGGGACTACCTCTACCGGGATTGGCTAATCACCAGTGACTACGAGCCCGAGCACGCCCCCGCGCTTGAGGTTTTTCTGGACAAAGAAAGCGCGACGGATTGGTCGCACTTCGACTTGGACCTATGCCTGCCGGTTCGTAAAACCGCAGAGATGCGCAGCTGACATAAGACTTGTCATCGCCGCGTTTCCAGGGACTGCTTTAATTTCGCATATAGATCGAAACAAGGGACAATAATCGACCGAACGCGTAGGGGAGAAACTTATGATTGACGGAATTGGCGGCGCTTTTCTGTTTTCCAACGATACCAAGAGACTGTCAGCTTGGTATCGCGATGTCCTCGGAATAGCTCTTCAGGGCGAAGATGCCGAGTGCAAATCAGTTTATGCATCGTTCGATTATCGGGATCTTGCAAACCCGGACATCAAGCGAACCATAGCCTGGGCGATCATGAACACCGATCAAGACATCAAAAATAAGCCGCGCACCGGCAAGATTAATTACACCGTGAAGAACATGGCCGAGTTCCTCAGCCAGCTTAAAAGCAAAGGCGTCGCAATCGAAAAGACCGAGGAATATCCCGGCATGGGCAAATTTGCATGGCTCAAAGATCCGGATGGAAATCCGATCGAGCTTTGGGAGCCATCCGAGGAGTGAATGGTAATATCTGCTTCGTGCGGGTGAGTGGCCCACCACGTGTAAAGCAGCTGCCCAGCTGCAAAAAAAAGAGGCGTTAGTACAATCAAATGAGAAACCTGATCTTCGCAATCAACATTACTTTGGATGGCTGCTGCGACCACACCAAAATGATTGCCGATCAGGAACTACACGAGCACTATACGCTGCTCCTGCAGGATGCCGATCTGCTCGTCTATGGGCGTAAGACCTATCAATTGATGGTCCCCTATTGGCCGAATGTCTTAAAAGGCCAGTCTCCGGCAAAGGCAGACTACGACTTTGCTCGAGCATTCGACTCCATAAACAAAGTTGTTTTCTCCCGATCGTTGGAAACTGCCGAAGGAAATACCAGAATTGTTCGTGCAAACCTTCACGACGAAATACTGAAATTGAAACAGCAGCAAGGCAAAAATATTTTAGCCGGCGGTGTAAGTATTCCCTCGCAACTTATTGAGCTTGGCCTGGTGGATGAATGTCGTTTTGTCGTTCAGCCAATCATTGCTGGAGAAGGCAAACGATTGATGGAGGGCATCACCCTCCCCGGGAAATTGCGATTGAAACTGGTTGAGTCAAAGCCATTTAAATCAGGGTGTGTCGCGCTTCGTTACTTGAAACAGTGACGGCGCAATCCGACGACCCGCGGAAGTGCCCTGATTGGCAAAAATTGCGCTGGGCGGCGCAGCCTTAGCCATGTCTGAAAGGGCGAAAATATCGCCCGCGCGTGCCCAGTTCACACCGCCGTTCCTTCAAACCACGCAAGAAATTCGGGGGCTTCGCACTCTTCGCTTCCCAGAAGGGTGCGCCTTTTTCTTTCCTTTTCGGATCTGGTCGGCGGACGGCCCATGCGCCAATTCCCGTCACCTGCCCCATAGCCGATGAGGTAGTAGATAGGTGAATCCGGCGAACGCCTCCCACTGAGTTGACGTGCCTGTCAGCCCGTGATCGAAACCGGCGTCGAACACGAGCGTCTTCTTCGCGGTATAACCCGCGGCCCAGAGATTCCCCACCGCGTTCCCGCGAAGGAACGGCTGCGTGAAGTGCCAGATTTCACCTGACAGAGAAAACTTGCCAACAATCGCGTGCGAAACGGAAAGCGACTGGCCGTACTGTGCTCGGCGAACAGGCCCTTGAGTCAATTCGTTGAACATGGCGTTGGCGTCGTAATGAAAGCCCCACACGTCGGCGCTGGCCAGGACCAGCACGGAGTTCACCGGACTGCCGAAATCCAGTTCCGGGGCGCCACCGTCATACGCGCGATGAAAATAACTGACGGCTACGGTGGGCGTGGCCCCTTCTCCATGGAAGAGCACCACCTGCGCGCCGAAGAAAACGTCCGCCACGCTGTTTGCGGTAACCCCATCCGAAGTGTAGTGCGCGATCGGCTCAGCGGCAGCCAGCAGTTCCAGCCGCGGAGCTACCGACAACTTGATGACTTCGTTGAAGCCAACGCGCGAGGAAAACTCCGGCGAGTTGGCTGCGCCGAGCACTCCTGTCTCGAATTGCAGATAGCCCACGGAAGTGAGCGTTGCCGGGGTCGAGACGGTTGGCCGGCCCGGATTGGCTTCGGGCTCATCGGGCAAACCTGTCTGCGCCGTCGCGCATGGGAGAAACACAAGGAGCCCCAGACATCCGCAGATCAGTGCAATTGAAATCGTGTTCAGCGCCGGTCGCACGTCGGCATTATCGCATCGGCCCGTCGGGCGGACCGTACCGAAAACTTCCGCCATCAACAAGGGCAGTTCCGGTGCCCCACGAAGCTAATTTCCAGTGGGAATAATCCCTTTATTTTCGACCATCAGAATCACCGTGCGCCGCAATGCGCGCGTGCGATGCAACACCGACTTGGGAACCACGAATCCCTGCCGCGGATTCAGTTCCACCGTCCGGCCCTCCAGATCAATCAGCAATTGCCCCTCAACCACGTAGAAGAACTCATCATCGTTGTCATGCTTGTGCCAATGATATTCCCCTTCGACCACACCGAAACGCACGACGGAGCCATTCACTTCGCAAAGCGTTTCGTTGAACCACGTATGAGTGCACGCGTCCGCGAGCGCCTTTACGTCAACAATCTCCAGAGGCTTGTAATGCACGTCGAGCAGCGTGACATAGGGATACTCTTGGGGATCGCTCATTGGAGGTCCTTTCGCGGCGCGTTCGGATGCGCCACAGCACTAGACTCTAATCCACAACGTTCGACCTGCCAATCATCGCGGCGATGACGCTCGACTTTCGCGTTTCGAGTTTCGCTTTTCGAATTTCGCTTTTCAAATTTCGACTCTTCCCTCTTCTCTCCCCCGGCCAGAATGTGCGCCCTGTACTTTTTCTATCCCTCCGCACAGTCGCGCCGCGCCCCGCATCGTGCCAAGCTAAAATCGGAGTATTGAAATGACAGAGACGCGATTCGCCATGACGAGCTTGACGCCGCCGGGAACCCGCCGCATCCGCGCATCCACGACTCTGCATTTCACCAATCCCCGGTTCGGACCACGAAATGGGATCACGGTGCGCACGTTGTGCTTACCTGAAGGAGTCGCGGGGCCGGGTTTACGGGCGAAGTCGGCGCACAAGCCACGGACTTTCGCGCGCCAATCGCGCCAAAAGAAGTGTCACACCGTGCAAAGTAATTTCATATGTAAGTCATTGAAAACAAACGATAGGCACCCCAAAGAAGTGACACACAAATCGGGGCCGCACTGCACCGGCATTTCAGCGGTCTCGAGGCGCCGGCGTCGTGAATTTTCCACTTCCGATTTTCCAATTTCCCTTTTCCGCCTTCCGGAAACCGATCGCCGATTCTTGCCAGTCTCCCATTATTGCGCCCCTCGTCCCGCGCCCCACGCCTTCCGCCGAATCTGCGCGCTTCGGTGCTATAAAGAAGGTGAGGAGATTCCGCTATGAGTCCTGGAAATCCAACCGACCGCCGCGAATCGCGGGCGTTGCGACCCAACACCAAAGTTCTGACGCAGGGCTTCGACCCGAGCCTGTCCGTCGGCTCCGCGCGCCCAGCCGTGTTTCGAAGCTCCACGTACGTGTTCCCAACGCCCGAGGCGGCGGAGCGCGCCTTCAATATTTCCTCGGGCCGCGCTCACATTGCCGAAGGCGAAGGAACTGACCTGATCTATTCGCGTTTCAATCACCCGAACGCGCAGATTCTCCAGGACCAGATCGTGAACCTCGAGGCGGACGCCACCGCCGCGCTCGCATTCAATTCCGGCACAGCTGCGATCATGACGTCGCTGCTCACCTTTCTGCGTCCCGGACAATCCGTTGTTTATACGATTCCGATCTACGGCGGAACGCAGCATTTCATTCAGGACTATCTTGAAGAATGGGGCATCACCGGCATTCCTGTTCTCGGCTGGCGCGGCGATTTGGTCGCGGCCGCGATTGCCTCCGCGCCGAACCTCGGGGCGGTGCTGCTCGAAACGCCCGCGAATCCCACGCTGATCATGACGGACATTCATGAAGTCTGCGACGCCGTTGCCGCGTTGAACACTCCAAAGGGCGAAGCGCGCCCGCTGGTGATGGTGGACAACACCATGCTCGGCCCCGCCTTCCAGCATCCGCTCTCGCTCGGCGCCGATCTGGTTATGTATTCGGGAACGAAATATCTTTCCGGTCTCAGCGACATGCTCGCCGGTATCGTGCTGGCGAAAGACGCGAGCCTGATTAAGAGAATCGCTCCGAAGCGCAGCCTTTTCGGCACCATCCTTCAGCCCGACGAGTGCTGGATGCTGACGGGACGCTTGCCTACCGTCGAGCTGCGCATGACGCGCCAGAGCAAGAACGCGCAGCGGATCGCGGAGGAACTGGCCGAACATCCAAAAGCCGAGCGCGTCTACTATCCCACTCTCTTCACCGACCCCGAGCAGAAGAGAATTTATCGCGCGCAGTGCGACCATCCCGGCGCGATGTTTTCTCTGGAACTGAAGGGCGGAAAGGCCGCCGCGTTTGATTTCCTGCGCCATCTGGAGATCGCCATGAACGCGGTCTCGCTCGGCGGCGTGGAAACGCTCGCGTGCCATCCCAAAACCACCACGCATTCCGGCTTCACCGAAGAAGAATTCGCGCAAGCCGGAATCACAGATGGCCTCGTGCGCGTATCCGTCGGCGTCGAACATTGGCGCGACTTGCTGAGCGATTTTACCCAGGCGCTGGACGCCATCTAGCGGAACCGGAAGCATGGCCGCGAAGATCGAAGTCGAACAGGCTGGCCCGGACGAGTTTCACGTTCGCGTGATCGAAGGCAAGAGCGAAACGAAGCACCTGGTCACGATGAACACATCGGACTACGAGCGCATTTCCGGCAAGAAAGTCGCGCCCGCCGAACTGGTCCGCCGCGCATTCGAATTTCTCCTCGCGCGCGAACCAAAAGAATCCATCCTCAGAAAATTCGATCTGACCGTCATCGGCCAATATTTCGCCGAATTCGAACAGACCATGAAGCGCACTCTCGAAACCCTGTAGTCCACTTTGAAACTTTTCGCAGACCGTGCGAAAAGACCTGGAACTTTTCCGCCGCCTGAACGGAATCTATAGTGCAAGCAAGATCGAACACAACAAGTAGAAGGAGAAACAAGTGCAAGTTCACTCGAAAGCTGCGCTCATCGCATTGGCTCTGATTCTCAGCTGTTCCCCGATTTTCGCTCAGGGCGACCCGCAAGGTCCGCCGCCAGATAACTCCGGCCCATCCGACGGCGGCGGCATGCGCCGAGGCGGTCCCGGCCGCGATGGTGGCGGATGGGGTCGAGGCAATAACGGCGGAGACTGGGGTCGAGGTCAACGCGACGGTTTTGGCCGCGGTCGCGGGATGGGAATGCGCGGCGGCATGGGCGGCCGTGAATTCGGTCTCGGGCGATTATTGAACGATCCGGATATTCGCACGCAACTGGGTGTGACTGTTGAGCAGGCCGCGAAAATTCGCCAGCAGGAATCGGACTTTCGCAAAACGTCTATTCGCAGCAGGGCCGATCTCCAAGTGAAGCAGATTGATTTGCGCGACCTGATGTCGGCCGACAAACCGGATCGCGCGGCGATTGACGCGAAGCTGCAGGAAATCAGCACCGCGCGATTGGCGTTCGAAAAATCCGCAGTTGATTATCGGCTGAATTCGCGCGACGCACTCACTCCGGCGCAGCGCGACAAGCTCCGCCAAATCATGCACGATCGGCGAGCATCCGGCGGTGGCGAGGGATCGCGCGGTCCTCGTGGACCTCGCGGGACAGGGCCGGGCGGACAGCGCGGATCGGCTCCTCCGGCGAAGCCGCAGAGTCAAACTCCGCCGACCCAGTAAGAAACGCATGCAGCCGGCTGCGTTTGCCACGCGCATCGCAGCCGGCGATTTTTGCATCAAAAGTTATCTGTGCCCTCAGTCTTCCAAGTAAAATGAAATTAATGCCAGCAGCACTAAGCCGCACGAAAATTGCCGGACGCGCCAGTGCGAGCAGACACGCCTCCAAAAAATGGCTCGCAGTCTTCCTTTCGGTGGCGCTACTTCCCTTCCTCGCGGCGGCCAAGCAACAGCAGAGCGAACAGAAGCAACCGGACCCACAGAGCCTGCCGAAGCCGGATATTAAGAGCGTCGTTAAAGTGGTGAATGTGCTGGCCACCGTGCGGGACAAGAAAGGCGCCATCGTTCGCAACCTGACCAAGGACGATTTCGTCCTCACAGAAGAGGGCAATCCGCAGACGATCAAGTATTTCATTCAGGAAAACGATTTGCCGCTGACGGTTGGTCTCCTTGTGGACACGAGCCTGAGCCAGCGGCGGGTTCTGAGCGCAGAACGCACCGCGAGTTACAGTTTTCTCGACCACACGCTGCACGAGGAGAAGGACCGGGCGTTTGTAATTCATTTCGACCGCGAAGTGGAAATGCTGCAGGACCTCACGACTTCGCACAAGAAACTGCAGGCATCGCTCGATCTGCTCGAAACGCCGGACGAAGGCGACGGCAACTCGGGAGGATACGGGCACGGCTCGCACGGACGGGGCGGCGCCGGAACTTTGCTTTACGACGCGGTATTCCTGGCGTCAAACGAAGTGATGAAAAAAGAGCAGGGCCACAAGGCGCTCATCATCCTTTCGGATGGGGTTGATCGCGGCAGCAAAGAATCTCTGGAGGATGCCATAGAAGCCGCTCAACGCAGCGACACGCTGGTGTACTCGATACTGTTTTCGGACCGCGATGAACACAGCGGCAATGGTGGTCACGGGGGCGGTTACGGAGGCCCCCACATCGGCATGGGCGGGGGTGGACCGATGGGCGGGGGCGGACCGATGGGCGGAGGTGGTGGCGGCGGAGGCGGTGGTGGCGGTCGCCAGAGATACCCGGAGGAGGACCATCCCGACGGCAAGAAAATTCTTGCGCAGATCTCCAAGGAGACCGGCGCGCGTATGTTCGAGGTCTCGAAAAAACTGCCGATTGATGACGTATTCAAGCAAATCGAAGAAGAGCTTCGCAATCAATACAGCATCGGCTATACGCCAGAGGGAGTAGATGCCGCACTCGGCTACCACAAGATTCAGCTGACAACCAAACAGAAGGATTTGACCGTGCAGGCGAGAGACGGTTTCTACGCCGATCGGTAGGGCTGATGCAAATCGCGGTTCTCTGCCTCACGGCGACTATGGTGCAGTACTGCACATGGGGCGACCGTTGGCCCTAGACATCGCAAGGGCAGGGCCTGGCCATATTCTGCTAACCATCCTATTTACAGCAAGATCCGCATCGAGAACCTCAGGCGAATAAACTCCGATAGATCGAAAGTACTTGGACCAGGGTACGGGCAGGCCATTGGTACAGGTGGCGGGGACAGCTACCTTGTGTGTGGGGAATCCAGCGCCAAGAAGGGCAGGCGAAAAGCCCCGGCGCTCTCTCTCACCATGACGCTGATACCAGACAGGACGTCCAACCTGCGACTGCGGACGAAGCTCGTGCTTTCGTTCGTGGTGATTATCGCCGCGCTGAGTTGCGTCACCCTACTCGCCGTGCGCCATGTGGCCAAGAAGCATTTGCAGCAGGAAATCGTGGCCGAAACGCAGACTTCAACTCTGACGTTTATGGCCATGATTCACGAGCATCAAATCGCGCTGGGGCGCAAAGCGGACCTGCTAGCCACTCTCGCGGATCTGACCGCCCTGGATCAGGATGCTTTTCAACAGTCCACCGACAACGCATTCGAGACAGATGGAAGCGACCTGGTAGTTCTCGCGGATGACAATCACCAGATCACGACGCTGCATACCACGAATCCGCGCTTGACGTCGGCCATCGCTCAACAATTGCTGATCGCCTCGCTGGCCAAGAAAAGCACGTGCGATTGGTGGTACGCCGGCGGCTCCCTCTATCAGGTTGCGGTGCAGCCAGTACGCCGCCTCCCGTCCCCGGGCGGCGCGCAGTTGGCCACGGTTGTGGTAGGCCGCGAAATTGACTACTCCGCAATTCACAATCTGGATCGCACTCATTCCGCTGATCTCGCGTTCAGCTACAACGGAGAAATCATCGCCAGCACGATGGGCCCGCTCGACGAACACGATCTGAACCTGCAAGCTCGCGACCTGCAGTCGGCTGGGCAAGTTCAGATTGCAAACCAGAACTTCTACGCCATATCGGTTGGACTGACGGACGGCGACGGTCCGGCCGCGCGCTTGATTGCATTGAAATCGTACGCTCGAGCCGAAGAATTTCTGCGCGAACTGAATCTTCTCCTCGTCGGATTGGGCGTGCTGGCGCTGGTGATTGGGGCCTATCTTGCACTTCTGATCTCCGACACGCTTACGCGCCCGCTCGCGAGCCTCGACCGAGGCGTACAGGCGCTGGAACGCGGCGATTTTGCGTTCCCGCTGGAAGCTCGCGGTGGGGACGAGGTGGCGCACGTCACGCGCGCGTTCGATCAGATGCGCGGCACGCTGCAGAAAAACGAATCTCAGAAACGCCAGCTCGAGGAAGAGCTCCGGCAGTCGCAAAAGATGGAAGCGCTCGGCCGGCTGGCCGGTGGCGTGGCGCACGATTTCAACAACTTGCTCACCGTAATCAAGGGCCATTCGGAACTCATCATCGAGCGGCTTCCCACGAAAGACCCTCTACTCGGCAGCGGCCAGCAGATTCGCAAGGCGGCGGACCGCGCCGCTTCGCTCACGCGCCAGATGCTGGCGTTCAGCCGCCGGCAGGCGCTCGAACCCACCGTCTTCGACATGAATTCGCTCGTTGCGGACATGTACAAGCTACTGAAGCGGCTGATTCACGAGGATATCGAGTTCACGTTCCGCGCCGGCGAGTCGCTCGGCAGGATTAAAGCGGACACGGGCCAGATCGAGCAGGTGCTATTGAATTTGGCGGTGAATGCTTCCGATGCCATGCCGCGCGGCGGAAAACTAGTCATTGAAACGAAGAACGTGCAGGTTGATCCCGAGGCCGCCAAATCACGTCCAAATCTTGAGCCCGGGTTTTACGTGATGCTGGCAGTCAGCGATACGGGTCACGGGATGACACCGGAAACGAAGGCGAGAATCTTCGAGCCGTTCTTCACCACAAAGGATTCCGGAAAAGGAACCGGGCTTGGTCTGGCGACCGTGTACGGTGTCGTCAAGCAGAGCGGCGGTTTCATCTGGGTGGATACGACAGTCGGAAAAGGAAGCCGCTTCGAAGTGTACCTGCCGCGCGTGGAGCAGGACATTACGCCTTACCCGACGGAAGAGCTGGCGGCTCCGAAGACACGTGCGGTCGGCACCGTGCTGCTGGCGGAAGACGAAGAGGCCGTGCGCACGCTGGCGTTCGAGTTTCTGACGGCAGCGGGGTATCGGGTGTTTGTCGCGAGCGACGGGCAAAAGGCGATGGAGATTGCCGAGACCCTCGCAGAGCCGATCCACGTGCTGGTCACCGACGTCATAATGCCGAAGATGCGCGGGCCGGAGCTGGCGAAGCGGCTCAAGAGCGTTCGCCCCGATTTGAAGGTTGTGTTTATGTCCGGATATCTGGAGCAGAATGAGGGCGGCGAGGATTTCACGGGAAGCGCCGCGTTTCTGCAGAAGCCGTTCTCCAAGGACAAACTTGTGCGCCATGTGGGAGCAGCTCTGCAGGATGAAGGGTCCACGGTTTCTGCGGTGCACATTGCTTAGAATTTCGATTCCCGGTTGTTCTTCTGCAAGAAGAATCCCGCGCGACGCCATGCTCATGGCTGACGGATTCTTATGCCGCACCGGGTCCGCCTGCGGCGGACCACGCCCCTACTGAGGAACACCAGCGATGGATCGGCGTCGTCTCGCCAAGCATCTGCGCCGGGCACGGCATGCCGTGCCCCTACCGAATTCAAAACATTCTCGTCCGCTGGAAATGACTGCTCTTAGTTTACGGTGATGTTCACTGTGGCGGTGGTGCGGCCGAAGGCGTTCGTGGCGTAGAGGGTGTACGTCGTGGACTGCGAGGGGGTGACGACCACGTTGGTGCCGCGCGTGGCGCCGATATCGGGCGAGACGATCAGATAGGATGCGCCCGTAACGGCCCAGTTCAGCGTGACGGGAGTGCCGGCGGAAATTGACTGCGAGCTGGCCGTGAAGCTGGAGATGACCGGCACGGCACCTGCGGGAACATTCGCTGAGGTATAAATCGGATTCATTTCCACGACATCGAAATCCTGGTTGGTTACGCTGCCGAGATTATGCAGATCGTCGTTGCTCCAGCGATCGTCCGGCGCTCCGCTGATGTACATGTTCGAGCCGTTGTCAGCCATGATCATGCCGTACTTTTTCAGGGCCGTCAGGATCACCTGGTTCGCCGTGGAGTAACTCGAGATGTCGAAACTTGCCTTGAGGCGCAGGCGCATGCCCATCGGCGCGGCGTCGGCATTCGTTGACGTGGCGGCCCAGTGCGAGGCGGGCGGCGTAAAAGCGGCTCGGCTCAAGTCCAATGTGAACCGTAGCGCGTGGTTGATCGCGCCGGCGGCGACTTCGTCATAGCGTGCGAGGCCCGGAAATATCGGCAGGCCTGCCGCGTCCGCCGAGGTCCACGTGTAGGGGCGCTGCTCGTCCGCGGTAAGGTCCCAGACTGCGGCCGAGCCTGCGTTCCACGCCGAGCCGCTCGGAGATGCGCTGTACAGCTCGTAAAGCCAGCAATTCGAGTTATCGAGAATAAGGACGTGTTGGTCACCGCTCGGATTCGGATCGCCCTCAATCGGGGCGTTGAGCGGAATCGGCATCGGGCCGGGATCGCTTTCGTCGCCGTAAGCGGTGAAGTTGATCGTGACCGGATCTTGCGTCGAGTCAACGACCTGATAGGGGATGCCGATGATCGAGCCGGCGTAGAGACCCGATCCGAAGTCCGGATGCAATCCTATTCCAGTGCCGATGAATGCGATTAGCGCGGCTGAATTCGGATCAACGGGGGCGCTGGAGATGTCCTGATTCCACAAATTGTCCGCAGGGAAAGGCACGAAACCGCCGAGGCTGGCTCCCTGCCCCGTCTGCATCACGCTACATGCGAGCGGAGGAGGCGGTGGTGGCGGAGGCGGAGAATTGCCGCCGCCCGAAGAATTCACCTGCAGATTGACAGCGTTGGAGGCGCTGCTGCCGGGATCGGGATTCACCACGGTGACCGCAATCATGCCGACCGTAGCGGCAGTGCCGGTCGCCTGAAGCCGCGTTGAGGACGAGAAAGTGGTCGTGAGCGGCGAGCCGGCCAGCATCACTTGCGCGCCATTGACGAAGTTGCTGCCCGTGACGGTGATCGCGATAGCTCCCTGGGTGACGGGCATTGGCGAGATTGTGGTGAGCACCGGAACTGGATTCCACAGCGTGACGGCGCTTTGTCCAGCGGCACTCGAATCGGCCACGATGACGGCCTGCACCGAAACGGAGTTTGGGCTGGGTAGCGTGGCCGGGGCCGTGTACACGCCGGAAGCGCTGATCGTACCGGTAGAGGCTGCGCCGCCGGTAACGCCGTTCACTTGCCAAGTCACCGACGTGTTTGAAGTTCCCGTGACCGTGGCGCTGAATGGCTGGGCGAGGCCGGCGCGGACGGTAATTGGATTTGGCGAAACCGAGACTGTGACTTGGGGCGGTGGTGGCGGAGGCGAGCCGGGATTGCCTGACGATGAGCCGGTCACACCCGCGCAATCAGCCTGGAATAGGGCCGCGCCGAGCACGAAAAATAGGAGGATTCGTCGCATGATGGGCACGCTCGCGTTGAGGAGAACTATCGCGCAGCGGGCCGCGGAGAACTACTGTACGGAAGTACAGAATCGGGCCGGGGTCGAAGGCTCTATTGATTCAGCAGCGGGATGCTGGATGCCGGCGGAGGCGGCGGAAACGATTTGAGATAGGTGTAGATATCGGTGATGTCCTGATCGGATGCGACTTTGGCGGTGTAGGGCGGCATCTGTCCAGTGGGTGCGCCGACGTAACGAAGAGCCGCCACGAGCGTAATCACGGGTGGACCGATGCGCGGGCCGGTGCTGGCGCCTGCTCCCTGCCGGCCGTGACATTCGTAGCAGCCGTATGACGTGAAGAGCTTCTTGCCATTGTCCGCGTTGCCTGTGAGCGCGACGGTCGCGGCAGGTGGAGGAGCCACGGATTTCAGGAAGGCGTAGATATCACCGAGCTGCTCGTCCGCGACGGCTCCGGCGGAAAACGGCGGCATCTTCCCGGTGGGCTGGCGGACGTACGTGATTAGCGCCGGTAGCTCGAACGGCGGCGGGGCGATTTGAATGCCCATCGCGGTGCCCTGTCCCTGCGCGCCGTGGCAGGCGACGCATCCGGCGCTGGTGAAGGCGCGCTTGCCGTTGGCGATGCTGGCTGCAGAATCGTCAGCGGATTTTGCGGCGGGAGCTTGTGCTTGGGCGCGCGAAGAAGCGAGCATGAGCGCGAAGGCGATTGCGAGCACAGTCAGATTGCGCATGGGCCTCTCCTTGACGATCCTTAACGGGGCTGCGTCAGCACATCTACAAGCGCGGGATTCCCGCCCTTAACGACTTCAATCGCGCGGCGAATCGCGGGCGCCAGATCGTTCGGATCGCTGATCGGGCCTTCGGCGTGCACGCCCATGCCCTGCGCGAGCTTTGAATAATCAATCGGTGGATCCACGAGCACGCTGCCGATGCTGGCGTTGGTGATGCCGCGATTGTGGCGGTCCGCCATGATTTGCACCTGCATCAGCTCCTGATGGTACGCGCGGTTATTGTGCATCACGATCAGCAGAGGAATGCGATGATGCGCCGCGGTCCAGAGGACGCCGGGCGCGAACATGAGGTCGCCGTCATTCTGGATGCTGACCGTGAGGCGGCCGTGTTTGCGATTGGCGAGCGCGGCGCCGACGGACGCAGGGGCGCCGTAGCCGACACCGTAGCCGCCTTCGCCGCCGATATAATGATAGTGCTTGTTGAAATCCCACAAGCGCAACGGCCAGCGGCTGACGAACTGGCAATTCGATACCAGCGACCAGTCCTCGTTTTTTATCTGGGCCCAAATTTCCGCGGACATGCGCGCGGTGCTGATCGGGGTAGCGTCCCAACCGGAGGCTGCCGCTTCGCGTCCAGCATTCATCGCCTGCTGGTGGGCGGTGGCCAATTTCGCGCCGCGATCGGCGAACGTGCGCTTGCGATCGTCCGTAATCTGGAGCTTCACAGCTTCGATGAGCGACGGCAGAGTGGCTTCGGCGTCCGCGGCAATCGCGATATCAACCGGCGCGTATCGCTGGAAATCCTGATAATTGCTTTTCATGTAAAGATCGTTGGCGGTGATGCTGACGAGCTTCGTGCCGGGCTTCGTGGCTGGCCGCACAACTGGATTCAGCTGACCGCCGACGGAGTTGACCGTGCTCCAGAAATCGGTGAGTTCGAGTCCGGCGATCAGATCGGCATTCGCGATGGCCGCGCCGCCGCGTTCGGTGTGGTTCAGCGGATGGCGCGTCGGGAAATTCATGCGGCCGTTGCGGTCAACGACAGGAGCTTGCAGCGTTTCGGCCAGCTCGATCAATCCAGCGAGACCGGCAGGAGTGCGCGCCACGCGGTCGGTGACCAGCACGGGATTTTCGGCGGCGACCAGAAGCCGCGCGACTTCCGCAACGGAGCCGGAATCTCCAACGGGCGGCGTGGTGATCGTGAGCTTCGGGATGCTCAAATTCGCGGAATCGGAAACCGCATACTCCTGCAGCTCGTGGTCGGCAACGAGAGCGACGGGCATCATCGGGGCGGTCATCGCGATCTTGTACGCGCGGACGGCGGATTCCGAAAATCCCTGGAGCGAGACGGGGCGGTCGTCCCATTTCACGTAATCGCGAATCATCGCGGCGGGATCCTGCGCGCTGTGAGTCCAATCCACCTGGCCGAATCGCTCGGCGCTGTCGCCGAAATTTCCGAGGATGATGTAAACAGGCACGCGATCGCAGAAGGCGTCGTAAATTGCCATCGAGGCGTGCTGCAGGCCGACCGTGCCGTGAACGCAAACGAGGAGCGGCTTGCCTTCGATCTTTGCGTAGCCGTGGCCCATGGCGACGGAGGACTCTTCGTGGCAGCAGGTGATGAATTCGGGCATCTTATTGCCGCCGTAATTGATGAGCGATTCGTGGAGGCTGCGGAAGGTGTTGCCGGGATTCGCGCAGAGATATTCGAAATTCAAAGTTTTGAGGACGTCCACCATGAAATCGGAGCCGGGGCGATCCACCGTCACGACTTCGACGGCGGCGGGCGAATCGGGCTGGGCTTTCAAGAGCGGCGGAGCGCCTGCAGTGCGTGGCGACTCTGGAGGAGCGGCGTTTGCAGCGGCGGGATGTACCACCAGAGCGGCGGTACCCGCGGCGGCGGCTCGCAGAAAATCGCGGCGATTCACCGAATCTTTTTTGGGCTTTCGCACTACGGCACCCCCCGAGGTACGCCGGAGAGATTACTCCGATATAGGATTTTGCGCACCAGTCACTTCGGGGATTTTAGCGTCGCGCGCTGATCGGCAACCCATCCGAGGAAACGCTCCATGCGGGCGCGCTCGCGCCACATGAGTGCGAAGAATTGGCTGGCGCTGAGGCTGGCAGCTTCATGGCCGAAGAAAGTTTCCATGCGCCATTGGATGTAGGGCGATTTCCACGGAGTCAGGCGATGGCCTTTCGAGATGATCCAGTAGTAGCGGAGGGCGTTCAGCATCGAATCAACCGAGACGCCGGACCCAGAGGCGCTCGGTGGCGGGCTTGCCGAGATGGATGCGGCCGTAGCCGTGGCCCGCGACCGTGAGCGACATGGTCTCGTCGTATTCGCGGTCGAGCACGCGGACACGAGCCGTGGGGCGAAGGTGACGCTGCTCGAGGAATTCGAGGAACGCGGGATCTTTCTCGTAGACGCGCAGGATTTCGTAGGTGTGTCCGACTTCGGTCTCGGAGAGCTTTACGGCGCCGTGTTTGCGGCGGAGACGCGACATCCCTCCGAAGAGCGGCACGCCGTGCGGGCAGCGGCTCTCGCGTCCGAAACGCACCAGGAGAAGCCGGGCGACTTCGGGAGAGATGCCGTGCTCGAGGCGTTCGGCCTCTTCATGCGCGCGCGACCATTCGAGGCCGATAATTTCGGTGAGAAGCTTTTCGGCGAGGCGATGGCGCAGAACCAGATGCTGCGCTGCGCCTTTGCCCTTTGCGGTGAGTTCGATGCGTCCGCCGCGTCGGACGTGAAGGAATCCGGCACGCGTCATCCGCTTCAGCGCAGCGGTGACGGCGGGAGGAGTGACGCTGAGATCTTCGGCCAACCGCGCGCTGATCGGGACTTGCTCTTCCTGGACGATTTCCCAGATGGCTTTGAGGTAGTCTTCTTGAGAGACGCTGGTGGTTTCGCGGCGCATGTTATTTCGTTCTAAGAGAGGTCCCTCGTCGCGTTGCTCCTCGGGATGACGATCCTGATCGGATCGTCAGTTTCGCGGCGCATGGCGTTGTGGACTGTGAGTTTACCTCATCCAGACGCGATTGCTGAATGGGCGGCCGGATGCCAAGCATGATCGCCGGGCACAGCATGCTGTGCCCCTACGAGGGCAATTCGTACTCGGATGCCGCGCTAAAGACCGCGGCGCTATACTCAAGTCTTTTTCGATCGCGTCACGAGATTGAAAGCACCACCTTGCCAAACTGCTCGCGGTTTTCGAGGCGCTTGTGCGCGTCGGCGGCGCGTTCGAGCGGCATAACGGTATCAATCACGGGCTTCAGAAGGCCACGCTTGAAAAGCTCGAGCACGGAATAAAGTTCCGACTTGCTGCCCATGAACGAACCCAGAATCGAGAGCTGCCGCGAAAATACATAATTGATGTTGAGCTTCCCCTCGGGACCGGTGGTCGCACCGCAGGTGACAAGCCGTCCGCCGGGCTTGAGGCTGAACACGCTCTGCTCCCAGGTGGCCTGGCCGACATGCTCGAACACGACGTCCGCCCCGCGGCCTCCGGTCAAGCGCTTCACCTCGCGCGCGAATTCTCCGGTGTGCAGCAGAGTTTCGTCCGCGCCGAGCTGCTTCGCTTTCGCGAGCTTCGGCCCGGACCCGGCTGTGGCGATGACGCGCGCGCCCGCGGCCTTCGCGATTTGAATCGCAGCGCCGCCGACGCCGCTACCCGCGGCGATCACCAGCACTTCTTCGGAAGGGCGAAGCTGCGCGCGTGTGAACAGCATGTGCCATGCGGTGAGAAAAACGAGCGGAATCGCGGCAGCCTCCTCGAACGTGAGATTGCCGGGAATCGGAATCACGTTGACCGAGGGCGAGCGCACGAATTCCGCGCAGCCGCCCGGTATCGTGGAACCGAAGAGCGCGTACTCCTTGCAGAAACTGTCGCGGCCGGCGATGCACTGCTCGCATTGGCCGCAGGAAACTCCCGGCGCGAGGAGGACGCGGTCGCCCACGCGGACGTTCGTGACCTCCGCGCCGATCTGGGCGACTTCACCGGAAATGTCACTGCCGGGAATGTGCGGGAGCGGGACGTTTCGGCCCGGGAGTCCCTTGCGAATCCATAGGTCCAGGTGATTGAGCGCGCAGGCGCGAACGCGAACGAGGACGTCGCGCGCGCCGATCGCAGGCTCGGGCACGTCGGTATAGCGCAGAACTTCGGGACCGCCGTGCTCGGAGAAATTGATTGCCTTCATGAGAGGTCCTCGCTCGATCGAAACGCGGGATAACTTGGCATTGCACCCAGGGAGCAACTAGGCGACGGCTCGTCCTGGCGAGTTAATCAATTTCGTTTCAAGCCCATTTCTTTGCTCTGCAGTTTGCGCTTCCAACGTTGCTCCATGGTCGCGATGTCGACCGTTGTGGATGCTGTGCCTGCGACCTCGAGGATCGATACTTGATAATCACTTGGGTCACGGCTTTTCAGGGCTACGTTTCCTCCATGCCCAGTTTGCACGTACTCCTGCCATCGGCCCCAGAAGCTGTCCTCGCCTGTCGCCGAGCCGACATACTGCTCCTTAGTCTTAGGGCATGTGAGTAGATAGATTCCTTTAGAGGAGCGGAGCGTCGCGACCCACGCCATCGGAAGCTTATCGAGTTTTGAAAGTGGTTCCGTGAAGTTTAAGAAGCCGGGGAAATCGGGCTCCTTGAACTCCGCGCGCAATTCACTGATCGGCTTGTTCTGCTTGTCAGCCCGCTGAACCCAAGCGCGACGCCCCGGACCCCATTCCACAAATAGCTTGCCTACCAGGTCCGCGAGGCCTTCCTCTAAGCTAAGATCATAAACATCGCAACTACCCGCCTTCGTGACGCCGTCCCTGTGCGGTCGGGGAGTGTCACGCTCTAAGAGCCCCCGATATTTAGCGGCATAGACCCCGACGAACAACGTATCGTCATCCGGCGTACCGACAAACGACGCCCAGTAAGGCCTGCTGAATTTTCCCCGTGTGCCTACCTTTTGGAGCGACTGATAAAGCTCGAACGCGGAACGATCATCGCGCCACAACCTATATAAAGTCCGGGCCTTCTCGGCTTGGTTGTCCTTGTGGCGCAGAAGACACACATCGCGTAGCGACAAGCCAGCTCCCCTCAAAACCGTGTTGAACATGATTGGCATAATGCTCACCTCGCAACTTTGTCCGATTGTACTGTTTCTCTCGATGCGGGTACAGACTGGGAGACTCCAGACGAAGACTGGTTAATGAGAGTCCGAGGTTGGCCTCGACGCTGGCGATCCGTTGACCTGATCGCCAGAGCGCGCAAACTGACCCGTTACCGAGGCTGCCGAGTCAGTCGATTGCGCCAGAATTTCGGTGAATTCGAGGCGGTTGCCCCAGGGATCTTCCGCGTAGAAACGGCGCGTGCCCGGCAAAGCGTCGTCGTTGACCGTCGTGATGCCCCGAGCCTCCAAAACCTTGCGGAGCTCGTCGAGATCGGCAACCACGAACGCAGGATGCGCTTTTTTAGCCGGGCGGAAATCGCTTTCCACGCCGATGTGAAGCTGCTGATCGCCACATTGGAACCAGCAGCCGCCCCTCGCACGCAATGTGGGCGGCTTCTCGATTTCTTCCATCCCGAGAATCGAGCCGTAGAATTCCCGAGCGGCCGCTTCACACCCAGCCGGCGCGGCGATCTGAATATGATCCATGCGAGTGACGCGCGGCTTCATGCCTACCAGAATATCACAGGCGAAATTCGCTCGAAATTAGCGGCAATGCCCGCAGAAAACACCGAAGCCACCGAAGATTGACATGCCGGACAGGGCAAAGTACGCTCGACAAAAGAACATGGACCTATTCGAAGAGATCGTGCGGATGCGGCGAGCTGGCGAGCGAGGCGCGCTCGCGACCATCGTCCACACCAACGGCTCGATCCCGAGCTATGAAAGCTCGCGGATGCTGGTGCGCGAAGACGGCTCGATTGCCGGGACGATCGGCGGCGGCTGCGTGGAAGCGGACGTCTGGGCGGCGGCCAAGGAAGTGATGCAGATCGAGCAGCCGCGGAAGATGACGTTCAACCTAAACCACGAAGCCGAATACGACGCGGGGCTCATCTGCGGCGGCACGCTGGAGATCTTCGTTGAGCCAATTCTTCCGCAACCTGTGCTCTACGTTTTCGGCGGCGGCCACGTGTCCTCGGCGGTCGCGCGCGCAGCGAGCGCCGTCGGGTTCGGCATCGCGATCGCAGACGACCGCGAGGCCTTTGCCAATTCCGAGCGCTTCCCCATGGCGGGCGAGCTTTACACCACGTATGAAGACGCTTTCGAAAAGATCAAGCCAAACGCGTCGAGCTATCTGCTGATCGTAACGCGTGGACACAAAGACGACATGCGCGTACTGGCGTGGGCGGTGAGAACCGACGCCCGCTACATCGGCATGATCGGCAGCAAGCGCAAGGTGCTCTCGGTTTACAAGGCGCTTGAACGCGAGGGGTATTTGCCGCGAGAGTTCGAGCGAGTGCATGCGCCTGTGGGCCTCGATATCGGCGCGCTCTCGCCGGAGGAAATCGCCGTCAGTATCGCGGCCGAATTGATTGCGGTGCGCCGCAATGCGCAGAATTTGTCGCACAAGTCGGTGATGAATCGCCTTACGACCGCTCGCGCCGTTTAATTTCGGCCGGATTCAGAATCCGCGCTTCCAATACCAACCGTGGCACAGCCTTTGAAATCCCTAAAACCCCTGGCAGCGGTAATACTTTCCGGCGGCGAATCCCGCCGGATGGGCGCTCCCAAGGCGCTGATTCCCTACCGTGGAAAGACTTTCGTCGAACACTTGTTTGAGGTGACGCGGCATGCGCGAGTAGGTTTGACGCGCATCGTGGTAGGCGCGCACGCCACTGAAATCCGCGAAAAATTGAGCGCTCACGCCACGGATATCGTCATGAACGCGGATTGGGCGAAGGGGCAGCTGTCTTCTATTCAGGCCGGGATTCGAAGCATACCCGCGGGCGGGACCGCGGGGATAATTCTCTGCCCCGTGGATCATCCGATCATTTCCGCGGAGCTGGTCGCGAAACTCGTCGCGGAATTCGATTCTAGCGGGAGGGCCATCGTCCTGCCGACATATGAGGGACGACGTGGGCATCCCGCGATTTTTCGCGCGAGCCTCTATCAAGAGTTGCTGGATGCTTCGCCCGAAGTTGGCGCGAGGCAAGTCGTCTGGGCACACGCTAACGAAGTCCGTGAAGTCGCGACGGAAGTGGAAGGCGTGGTCCTCAATATCAACGATCCCGCGACGCTCGAGCGCGCTCTCGGCAATCCGGACGCGCAATAGAATCCGCGATTCCCGACCGCGCTAAAGCGTCCGGACGAGCGCGGTGACTACATCGGTGCAAAGCTGCGCGGCGTGAAACGACGCGGGCGGAAGTCCGCCGAGGGCGTTTGATATCTGCTCGGGGGTAATGGAACTCGCTTCCGCTGGAGTTTTCCCGCTCAGGAGATCGGTCAGCACGGAGCTCGATGCAATCGCGGCGACGCAGCCTTGCGTCTTGAAGCGCGCGGCGGCGATCCGGCCGGATTCGATTCGAACGGAGAGCCTCATCACGTCACCGCAGACTGGATTTGTAACTTCGACGATGGCGGTGGCATCGGGAAGATCGCCGGCGTTATGAGGATTGCGGAAATGATTGAGCACCGCATCGTTGAACATCGGCGACAGTATAAAGCAGAGTGCCAAGCACTCAATGTGCGCGTTCGGAACAGTATTGTGAAATATTGCACATTTTTTTAAAGCGGCTTTTCCTTTCGCTTTTCCTTTGAATCCGATTGACACCAAGGGGCTTACGGGGATATCTTTGTCGTCCTAGCCTGTGCCTCTCGTCAGGGCGCGAGAGGCATCGTTCAATTCGCCTACATATTTCTGTCAGGAGAGACTACAGATGCGACGACTCGGATACCTACTCACCCTTGCGATGGCCATCGTGCTGGTTGCGACCTCCGGCTTCGCGCAGGATGGGAAGCTGAAAATCAAAGTTACGCCTGCGCAGGCGTACGTTTTCGTGGATGGCAACGCCATCCGCGAAGGAAGCCACTCTATCCCCCTCAGCCCGGGTAAACACACTGTGGTCGTGGTGAACTACGGCTACAAGATCTCAACGCAGGACGTCACGATCGAGGCGGGCAAGTCCACTCCGCTTGAAGTGAAGCTGGACCCCTACGGCGATAAAGTGCCGGCTCCCTACGGCAGGATCATGATCGAGTTCAAGCCTCAGGGGAAGGCTGCGGTTTTGTTGAACGGTAAAACACCGGGGTACTTCGTCGGAAACGTGGATGAGTTCAACCACGATTGGTGGTGGCATCAGGAGCTTCTGGTCCCGCCCGGTACTCACCAGGTAACGATCACCCGCGAGGGTAAGGAATTGTATTCCGGCAGCGTCACGGTGAAGGCTGGCGAGAAGGTGATCATCCACGTCACGAAGAGCGGCAAGCTCGAGACAAAGCCCTGGAAGCGTGGCGACGATCTGACGAAGAAGGCTCCATTGGCGCGATTCTCAGCCGGCACCGCGAGCGCAACAGTCGTGGTAGCTCCGACGAAGATCCTGTCGTTCTCGGCAAACCCGACAACCGTGAATTGCACGCAAAGCTCCAGCTTGAGCTGGACGACGGCTGATGCGGTGGATACGTCAATTGACAACAGCGTAGGCGTCGTGCCGAACAACGGAAGCAGCTCGGTCACACCGCTCGCAACCACGAACTACACTCTGACGGCGGCGGGGCCTGGCGGCATCGTCACAAACGCTTCGTCCGTAAACGTCAACACGGCGATTCAGGCAAGCCTGACGGCGAATCCGTCCGATCTTCACTATCGCAAGATCGGCGACAAGGTGATCACGCAGGATTCCTCGACGGTCACCTGGACGACGTCGAACGCCGGCACCGTCACGATTGATGGCCAGAAAGTTGATCTGAACGGCAACGAGACCGTGAAGGCCGAGCCTGCGGATTCTTCGCAGGTTGCCGACGGCGGCGCTGCGCGAACGATTGACGAAACGAAGAACGTTACGCTGAACGCCACGAACGTCTGCGGCGGATCGGCCACGCAAACCGCGGCAATTCACGTCACCGGCTCGGTCGAGCCGATCCCGGCCGTAACTTTGCAGAGCATCTTCTATCCCACGGACTATCCTGACAAGAAGAATCCACAGGTCGGACTCGTCCGCAGCCAACAACTCGCTCTCGCAACACTGGCCGGCGGATTCAAGAAGTATCTCGAGTACGATCCGGATGCGAAACTGTCGGTGGAAGCCCATGCGGACGAACGCGGCTCAAAGCCCTTTAACCAGGACTTGAGCGAACGCCGCGTCGAGCGGATCAAGCAGTATCTCGTTGACCAGGGCATCTCGGCGGATAAGGTACAGACCGCGGCCTATGGTAAAGATCAACCCCTCGACAAGGCTACCGTCAGCACACTCGAAAGCACGAATCCAAGCGCCCCGCCCAAGGCGCGGCTCGCGGACAAGCGCACAGATTGGCTGGCATACAACCGTCGCGCGGATATCGTGCTTCTGCCCTCCGGCAAGAAGTCGGCGCAGTTCTTCCCGCACAGTGCCGACGACTCGAAGCTGATTTGGCAGGCACCGAAGCCGCCGCTCGCCAAGGTGCAAGCGGATCAGTAGCCGGCTCTGAAACCCAACCTGCGCGCCGGGGAGCGAAGGCTCTCCGGCGCGTTTTTGTTTTTGGAGAGGAAACCATGGGGATTCTCGGAACAGCGAAGCCTGTTATCGTTATTTGCACCCGGGACCGCGGTCGAGCGACGGCATTCTATCGCGACACGCTTGGGCTGGTATTTGCGCACGAGGACGACTTCGCGGCCGTTTTCGATACCGGCGGTGTCGCCCTGCGAATTTCGACTGTTGCGGATTTCACGCCGCATGAACACACGATACTCGGCTTCCGCGTGCCGGACGTGCCAGCGGCCGTGAAATCGCTCATGGAGAATGGCTTGATCTTTCAGCGTTACCCGTACATTCGTCAAGATGAGATCGGCATTTGTACTTTGCCCGGCGGCACGGTGCGCGTGGCCTGGTTTAGGGATCCGGACGGCAACGTGCTTAGCGTGACAAACACGTGAAGGGAAATTCCAAGTGCTAACTGTCGTCGCTGCGCTAATTCAATCGGAAGGCAAGCTGCTGGTGTGCCAGCGGCGGCGCGGGTCCAAATTCGAGCTGATGTGGGAATTTCCCGGCGGCAAGGTCGAGCCCGGCGAGACGCTGGAATACGCGCTCGAGCGCGAGCTGCGAGAGGAGCTGGGCGTGGCGGCGCGCGTCGGGGTCGAAGTGCACCGGCTACAGCACCAATATCGTCCATCGGGGCAGCCGTTTGAATTGGTCTTCTTTACCGCCAGCGCCGCGCCGGGAGACATGCGGAATCTGGAATTTGAGCGAATCGAATGGTGCGAGCTGGAATCCCTGCCGCAGCTCACTTTTCTGGAAGCGGACCGCGACTTGATCGAAAAGCTGGCGAGCGGCGAAATTCGACTGCCGCGAATGGACTAGGATTTCTTCGCGCCGAATATCTTGCGCACGATCATCGTGACAGGATCGTAGAACTCGTCCACGACGCGCTCCTTCAGCGGGATGATCGCGTTGTCGGTGATGTGAATTTCCTCGGGGCAAACTTCCGTGCAGCACTTCGTGATATTGCAGAAGCCGATGCCCAGCTCTTCCTTCAACAATCGCGTGCGATCCAGGCCATCCAGTGGATGCATCTCCAGACCCGCCGTCCGGACAAAGAAGCGCGGCCCGCCGAACTGTTCTTTCTTGTCGTGATCGCGCAGCACATGGCAGACGTCCTGGCACAGGAAGCATTCGATGCACTTGCGGAATTCCTGTACGCGGTCCACGTCGGGCTGGAACATTTTCCATTCGACGCCCGGCCGCGGCTGGAACGGCGGAATCTTCTTGTTCACCTTGTAATTCCACGAAACGTCGGTCACCAAGTCCTTGATCACGGGAAAGGTCTTCATCGGGGACACGGTGACCGGCTGATCCAGCGGCAAGGAATCCATGCGCGTCTTGCACATCAGGCGCGGCCTTCCGTTCACTTCCGCAGAGCACGAACCGCATTTCGCCGCCTTGCAATTCCATCGCACCGCGAGGTCCGGCGACTGGTGCGCCTGAATCGAATGAATCGCGTCGAGCACAACCATGCCCTCGGTGACGGGAACTTTGTAGTCTACCGCCTGCCCGCCCTGTCGGTCGCCGCGGAACACGCGCAAGGTTGCATCTGCCATTTCGAATCTCCGTCCTTCCCTACCGAACTTCTCTACTGATCCTCGGACAAAATTTGCGTCAATTCGGCCGGCATGCCGCCGCGCGGTACCTCAACGAGCGTCATCACGTCGCCCTTTTTCACGATCGCGAGATTTTTTAGTCCCCATGTGTCTTCGGTCTTCGGAAAATCGAGACGGCTGTGCGCGCCGCGGCTTTCCGTACGCGCAAGCGCCGCTCGAGCGCACGCCTCGGAAACCGTGAGCATGCACGTCAGGTCAATAGACAGGTGCCATCCCGGATTAAACAGTCGCGACCCTTCCACGCGCATCTCGCTCGCGCGTTCCTTCAGCTTCTCCAATTCGATCAGGGCCTTCCGCAGGTCCGCGTCGGTCCGGAAAATTCCCACCAGGTTTTGCATCACGTCCTGCAGATCATGCTGAACCGTGTAGGGATTGTCGCTGCCGGTCCGTTCAAACGGCGCAAGCGCCCGGCGCTCGGCCTCTTCGATCTGCGCTATGTCCAGGGACGGCGCCGAAGTCTTCTTCGCGTTCTCCGCCGCAGCCAGACCCGCGCGTCGTCCGAACACCAACAAATCAGAAAGTGAGTTGCCGCCCAGCCGATTCGCGCCGTGCAGCCCGCCCGCCGCTTCCCCTGCGGCAAATAATCCTCGAACGGAGGACTGTCCGGTCTCCGCGTCCACTCGGATCCCGCCCATCACGTAATGGCAGGTCGGCCCGACTTCCATCGGCCCCTTCGTGATGTCCACGTCCGCCAGTTCCTTGAACTGGTGATACATGCTGGGCAGCTTGCGCTTTACGTATTCGGCGTCCTTGTGGGAGATGTCGAGAAACGCGCCGCCGTGAGGACTGCCGCGACCTTCCTTCACTTCTGTGTAGATCGAGCGCGCCACCACATCGCGCGTGGAAAGTTCCAGGCGCTTGGGATCGTACTTCTCCATGAAGCGTTCGCCATTCTTATTGCGCAGGATGCCGCCTTCTCCGCGCACCGCTTCGGTCACCAGAATTCCCTGCACTCCCGGCGGCCATACCATCCCCGTAGGATGGAATTGGACGAATTCCATGTCGAGCAGTTCGGCGCCGGCCTCGTACGCGAGCGCCATTCCGTCGCCGGTGCATTCCCACGAATTCGAAGTGATTTTCCAAGATTTACCGATGCCGCCCGTGGCTATCACGATGGATTTCGCCTTGAACGTAACGAAGCGGCCCGACTCGCGCCAGTAGCCGAACGCGCCGGTGACGCCGTTGGCGTCCGTAAGAAGCTTCGTGATCGTGCACTCCATGAAAACGTCGAAGCCCAATTGCACGCCGCGATCCTGCAGCGTGCGGATCATCTCAAGACCCGTGCGGTCGCCGACGTGGCACAGCCGCTTGAACGTGTGCCCCCCGAACGCCCGCTGCAGGATGTCGCCGCTCTCGGTGCGATCGAATAGCGCGCCCCATTGTTCGAGTTCGCGCACGCGATCCGGAGCTTCCTGCGCGTGGAGCTGAGCCATTCGCCAGTTATTCAAGTAATTTTCCGCCGCGCATGGTGTCGCGGAAATGCGTGCGCCAGTTGTCTGCCTTGTCCACGTTGGCCATCGCAGCGGCAAGCCCACCTTCGGCCATCACGGTGTGCGCCTTGCCGAGCAGCGACTTGCAAACCACGCCGACTTTAGCGCCCTGCGCCAGCGCTTCGATCGCAGCTCGAAGGCCGGCGCCACCCGCGCCAATGATCAATACGTCGTGTTCGTGGGTTTCGTATTTAGAAGCGTCGGTCACAGCAGTCGGATATCCCTTATCACGCCGCTCGCTACCAGCCGAATGTAGAGGTCGGTGAGGCCCACGGAAATCATGCTTACCCAAGCCCAGAACATGTGGTGCTCGTTCAATTTGGTGACGCCCTGCCACGCGGCGTGGCGCGGCCCGCCGAGCGCCGAGCAGGAAAAGCAATCGAGCTTGCCGCCAATCAAATGGCGCAACGAGTGGCACGAAAACGTGTAGGTCGTCAACAGGATGATATTCACCAGCATGACCAGCGTGCCGACGCCGATCCCGAATTTGCCGTCGAAATTGAACGCGACGATTGAGTCGTACCAAAGAAACGCCACGAATATCACGGCGATATAGAAAAAGTAGCGGTGCACGTTCTGCAGGATGAACGGAAACGCTGTCTCGCCGCGATACTTTCGGCCGCCGCCCTCGCTCACCGCGCAAGCGGGCGGGTCCAGCAGAAAGCCACGGTAAATCGCCTTGCGATAGTAGTAGCAGGAGGTACGGAAACCGAGCGGCCCTGCGAGAATCAGGATTGCAGGTGAAAATGGCCACCAGTGATGCTGCGGATCAATCAGCGGAGAATAAAACGGCGAAAGGTACGGGCCCCACTCGTAGAACTTACCCTCGAAGGCGCGCCATGTGGTGTAAATGCCGAAGGCGCTTATGACGATAATGAATGGCAGGTTTTCGATCCACCATGCATCGCGCCGTTGCGTACTGCCGAACCGAGTCAGACCCTTTACAGTCGAGGAATCCGCCACCCTGTTGTATGCCCCCCAAACACAAATAGAATATTCGAGAAAGCGGTTTTTGCAAATAACAATCGCGTCGCTGCTCGGCGGGCGACGCCGGTTTCATTCGCATGCACTCGCCGCGACTACAGAACTCCTCGATGCACACCGCCTCGCGCGACAGAACCAAAACGGGCTTGGCCCTGTTCCCAAGTACAGGTACGCCCCGCGATACACGTGTTTGCGGCTTCCTTGACCGCTCCGTCCAGCACCGATAACGTGATTATATTGCTGCGGTCGCGACTGGAGATTTCCGATGAAAAGCTACCGAAAGAGCGCGCTCGACAAGTCCGTGGTTGACAAAATCGTATGCCGGCAGACCGGACTTGCGCTGCTGCCGATAATCGTCCTGGCACTCTGGCTGACGCCTACCGCGCCAGCCCAGTCCGGGTCCGCGCCACCTGCGCAGCCTCCGACGCAAAGCCCGACGCAATCGCAGGCATCATCTCAGCCGACAGCTCAGTCGTCATCGCAGGCGACAGCGCCAGCAGACTCCGGAACCCAGCCACAATCGCTCGCCGAAGCGGCACGCCAGGCGAACGGGCAAAAGGACAAACCCAAAGCCAAACACGTCTACACCGACGACAATCTGTCGAGCATTCACGGAACCATTTCTGTGGTGGGCGACGGATCCTCGCGCGGCTCCTCCGGAAATGTAGAATCAAGCGAGATCTCCGCTGGAACTGCTCCGATCGCCGGCGGCAACAACAGCGAAGCCTACTGGCGTTCCAAGGCGCGCGCGATCAAGGACCAGATAACTTCGACCGATCAGCAGATCGCGGACGTGAAGGCCGAAATTGCGAAGTCAGGCGCGGCGTCGTTCGATCCTTCGACCGGGCTTTCGCAAGGCGTTATCATCGTCCACGACAGAAACGCGCAAGTGAAGGAACTTGAGGACCGAAAGCGGAGCCTCGAGAACCAGTTGGACGAACTCGCTGACGAAGCCCGCAAAGCCGGCGCGGATTCCGGCTGGGCCCGCTAAGAAGTTTCACGAGAATTCGACAATCTCCACAAATGCACTGATTAGTCCCGGTGCACGGTGCCCGGCGAAAATCCCGGTTGGCAAACAGCGATATATTCCGCGCCTTCCGGCGTCGAATACTGCACCCATTCCCCGCGATGAGCGATCACGGCCTGTCCCGGCCGAACATCAATGATTCCACCTTTGTGGGTCACGCGCAGCGCGCCCTTCAGGACGACGGTGTATTCATCGAACTCCGGCGTTTGCCCCGGTTCCAACCATCCCGCGGGGCTTCGCATGTGCGCGACGCTCAGCGCTTCAGTCTTGGAGTTCACTCGCCCGACGAACTCTTCAATAATCTTCGGCTTGGTTCCCGCGGCTTCGATGCGTGTCGACTTCTCGATCAACGTCGGCATGCGCGCTCCTTGGATTTCATCTTGCGATTAGTTCGTTTGCTCAGTAGACCGAATATCCGCCGTCAACAACAAGCGACGCGCCCGTCACGAAATCGGAGGCCGGCGCCGCGAGAAACAAAGCGGCTCCCGCGCACTCGTCGGGGTTTCCCCAGCGTCCCGCGGGCGTCCTCTGAACAACTTCCTGGTAGAGAGGCATCGCCTTAATCGGCGCAGTCAACTCCGTCTCGAAAAACCCGGGAACGATCGCGTTTACCTGAATATGGTGCGGAGCAAACTCGATCGCCAGCGACTTTGTGAGTTGCACCACGGCGCCTTTCGACGAGCTGTATGCCGGAACTCCGCCAGATCCAAACAGCGAGTACATGCTGGCGATGTTGATGATTTTCCCCGCCTTCCGCTTCAACATCGAAAGCGCCGCCGTCTTCGACATCAGAAACATCGCTGTCAGATTGATGTCCAAAATCTCCTGCCACCCTTCTCTGGTTTCCGTAAGAGCCGGTTTGAACACACCTGCACCGGCGTTGTTCACCAGGATGTGCACAGGACCGAGCTTCTTCTCGACCTGAGCGAAAGCCGCATCGCGCTCCGAGTCGTTCGTCATGTCAACCCGCAATGCTTCAGCACGAACACCGATCGCCTGGAGCTCGCCGAGCACCGTTGCATTCTTAGCGTCGTTGCGCCCGAAGATCGCGACGGATGCTCCGGCATTCGCAAAGGCGAGGGCCATGCTGCGACCAAGACCTCCATTGCCGCCGGTGACGAGCGCCACTCGGCCGGTCAGATCAAACGGATTCTTGGTTGTCATCAATCTTCTCCATGGCTTTGGATGCGCTAAACGAGGGTCCGGCCGCCATCAACCACCATCACCTGGCCCGTCACGAAGTCGGTAGTCGCAAGATAGAATGCAGCTGCGGCGATATCGTCGCCCTTGCCGGTCCGATGCAGCGGGACGCGACGGATATAGTCTTGGTCCGGTGGCTCGCCCGGAAACTGAATCGTGCCGGGCGCGATGGCGTTCACCAGAATCTCCGGCGCGAGTGCACCCGCCATGCAGCGAGTGAGCATAATGACGCCAGCCTTCGAAACGCAGTAGTGCGTGTAACCGGGCCACGCCAGCAGCCCACCGAGCGACGCAAGATTGATAATCCGCCCGCGGCCCTGTCGCTTCATGATCGGTGCCGCTGCCTGCGCGCAATACAATTGCGATTTGAGATTGGCGTTCATGATGTCGTCCCACTGCTCGTCGGTTATATCCTCGAATTTCGCGGCAAAAAACTCCCCTGCGTTGTTGACGAGGATATCCAGCCGTGCGAATTCTTTCTCGACGGCGGCAAAAAGCGTCGCCACCTCCGCCCGACGCGAAACGTCCGCCTGAATCGCGACGGCCATCGCACCAAGCGCCTGTATCTCGCCCACCACAGCTTCAGCCTCAGATCTCGACGACCTGTAATTCACGGCGATCGCTGCGCCTTCCCCAGCCAGGCGCAGCGCGATGCTACGCCCTATACGCTTTCCCGCGCCGGTCACGAGCGCCACCTGTCCTTCGAGCGATTTGTGCGGCACTGAAGGCCCTCCAAAATGCAGACGCACACATTAGCACTAGCCGGGCCTCGCGGAACACTCGGCATTTGGGTGGCGACGACTGCCGGCCTGCCGCGACTCGATGCGATTGCTTGGCGGCCCTCCCTCGGCCATAATGCGCCCGTCGTTTGGAGAGGCGCGTGGCAACGTCAGAAGTGAAGCGTCCATCGAAGAACATCCCGCCGCCGGAGCCCGATCTCACGCCTTCCGAGATCGTCCGCCGCGCCGAAGCGATGCGTCCGATGTTGCGTGAGCGCCAGAACGCCTGCGAAGCAGCGGGCCAGGTCTCCGAAGATACCAACGCCCAGTTCATCAGGGCGGGCTTCTATCGCATTCTCCAACCACGCTGCTTCGGCGGCTACGAATTCGACCTGCCGACTTTTCTCAAAGTGATGATCGCGATCTCACGCGGCTGCTCCGATAGCGGCTGGGTGCTGGCGCTGACGGCAGGTCATGCATTTCTCATGTCGTCGTTTCCGGAGGAAGGACAGCGGGAAGCCTTCGGCGAAACCGGTGAATTCCGCGCGCCCAGCGTCGCGATGCCGGGAGGATTGGCCGTCCCGGCCGCCGGCGGATATCGCGTCAGGGGCGCATGGGACTACACCTCCGGTTGCGATCTGGCCACGCACTTTATTGGCTCGTGCATCATCCAGGATCCGGCGGCGAGAACTCCCGATGGCGGCGCGTTTATCGCCTTCGAGCGCGATCAGTACCGAATTGTGGACAATTGGCAAGTCATCGGCATGCAGGGCACCAGCTCGCGCCGCGTGGTGATCGGGGAAATATTCGTGCCCAAGCACCGCGTACTGGTCGTTTACGACGCGAAGGGCAACTACATTCATCCGCGCCCCGGAAGCCTGCTGCACGCCAATCCCCTGTATCGCGGCAGGATGACTTCCCTGCTGGTCTCTGAAGTTGGCGCGGTCGCTGTCGGAATCGGGCGCGGCGCGCTGGATATCTACGAGGAAATCCTGCGCAACAAGAAAACGAATTTCCCTCCGTTTCAGGATCGCGCGCACGAAGCTGAATTCCAGCGCCATTTTGGCGAGGCCCAGTCGCTGGTGGACACTGCCGAAGCAGCGCTGCTGCACATGGCCGCAGACTACACGGAACGCGCGCGCCTTGATGCCGAAGAAGGAGTTCCCTTCACCGATGAGGACGACCGACGACTCCTCCAGATCGAGCAGCAGTGCGTGCGCCTCTGCTGGGAAGCGGTTGATCTGATGTTTAGGACCAGCGGAACCTCTGCCGCGGCCAAGACGGCACATCTAGGGCGATACTTCCGCAATCTCGCGGTGATCCGTACGCACATCACGCTGCAACACAACCACACCGCGGGAAATACCGGGCGTTTGCATTTCGGCTTGGCGCCGCTGAGCCGATTGTAGCGGCCACGCGCGCCGGTAGATGGCGCCTGAAAACGACTTGTCTCTGGACACGCGAAACTGAGTTGCCCTATGCTTCGTAACTCGCTTGTTGAAAATTTGACGAGGAGATCAACCATGCCAAATCAGCTTGTGTGGTGCGACATTCCGGTGACCGACCTCGATCGCGCAATCCGCTTTTATTCCGCGCTCCTCGGCCAGCCAATCAAGAGACAGGAATACCCGGGCTTCGCCATTGGACTACTTCCGAGCGAAGGCCGCGATACTAGCGGTTGCCTGTACCTGCCCGAGAGCAACGAAAACAAACCCGCCGCGGCCGGCCCGCTCGTTTACCTCAATTGCTCCGGCCGGCTCGATGACGCAGTCGCGCAGGCCGAATCCCATGGCGGCAAAGTGGTCCACGCGAAGCATAAGATCGGCGATCACGGCTTTCGCGCCGTAATTCTCGATAGCGAAGGCAACCGCATCGCGCTGCACTCAATGTAGTCGCCGCCAAACGGGGAACGAATGAAACTCGATCTGCTGGCGATCGCGCCGCATCCGGATGACATCGAGCTGACCGCCGGCGGCACTATGATCAAAATGGCGCAGGCCGGCTACCGCACGGGGATTCTCGACCTGACGCGCGGCGAGTCTGGTTCGCGCGGAACGCCGGAAACGCGGCTCAAGGAAGCAGCTCGCGCCGCGAAAATCATGGGTGCCTCCGTGAGACGGAACCTCGGCCTACCCGATGCTCACCTGAAGGTGAGCGACGAGTTCAAAGCTGCGATTGCCGAGGTAATTCGCGAGTTCGAGCCGCACACGGTCATCCTTCCCTACTGGGAGGGCCGCCACCCTGATCATTACACGGCCGCGCGGCTTGGGTACGAAGCGTGCTTCGTGGCCGGCCTGAAAAACTATCCGCTCGCGGGCGAGGCGTTTCGCCCCTTCAAAATATTGTACGCGGCGGCCTTCGCAGATGTGCGGCCGACGTTTGCCGTGGACATCTCAAAACAATACGACCGACGGCGGCAGGCGATACTGGCGTATGCCTCACAATTCAACCCGCCAAAACGCGACCGCAAGTCGAAGGTCACACTCCCGCTCGACGAACTCGAAGAACGGATGAGCCTGCAGGCACGTCAATACGGGCGACTGATCGGCGTGAAATATGCCGAAGGTTTCGTCGTCAAGGAAGTGATGCAGGCTGAAGACGTGGTGAAATTGTCGGTGAGCTCGCTGTAAGGCGGCAACAAAGAAAAACGCCCTGGCGTGCCAACGACATGCCGGGTCGTTTCTGTTACTCGGGCTCGATTCGGAACCCTAAAACTGGTTCCAGAGGTACTGGTTGTAAATTTCGTGATGGAACTGAATTTCCGGCCCCTTGACGACCGTTCCCAGCAAGCGGGCGCAGCGATCGGCGGATCCCTGTTTCAGGTCAGCATACCGGCCCTTCACGTCCTCGCCGAGCAGCGTCGTCATCCATTCTGACTTTCGGAAATCCTCAAGCGCCGTGTAGATATTGTCGGGCAAATACCGTTTCGCCTGGCGAAGGTTGGGCACTTTGGAAATTGTGCCGTCTATCCCCGTCTTGAAAATCGAGTAGAGGACCAGATACGGATTGGCGTCCGGAGCGACGGATCGAACTTCCACGCGCATGCTTTTGTCGTTTCCGATCGGAATCCGGACCATTGATCCGCGGTCAACCGCCGAAGCGATGATCTGGTTGGGCGCCTCGAAGTGCGGATCGAGCCGGCGGAATGCATTGACACTGGGATTGAGCGCCAGACAGATGTCCGTTCCATGCGAAAGGATGCGGTCCACAAACGACCATCCGAGAGCCGACAGCATGTCCTCTCCGTTGGGATCCCAGAATAGGTTTTTGCCGTCCTTCATGATGGAGACGTTGGTGTGCATGCCACTCCCGTTCACGCCCACAACTGGCTTGGGCAGGAACGAAGCTGTCATGCCAAGGCTCGTGGCCACCTGGCGGCAAATTAACTTGTAAAGTTGGATTTGGTCCGCCGCGGCAACCACTTCGCCGTAACCGTAGTTAATTTCGAATTGCGACGGCGCGACTTCCGGGTGGTCCTTCTCGTTCTGGAACCCCATCGCGCGCTGTACTTCGGCCACAGTATCAATGAACGTGCGGAGCGCATCGCCCGGCAGAGAGTGATAGTAGCCGCCGGTGTTCACATACTCGAATTTCCCGGTCTCACTGTAGTGACGTTCGGCATCCACACCCTTGAAAAGAAATCCTTCGATTTCGTTCGCAGCGTTGAGCGTGTAGCCGTCATTTTTGTTTTTCGCCTCGGCAAAAGCCTTCAGGATGCCGCGAATGTCAGCGGCGTAAGGGCCGCCCTTCTTCTCGATCACCTCGCCGAAAACAAGCACCTTGCCTGAACCGAAGAAATCGGACGGCGCCCAGTAGAACGCGCTCCAATCAACACCCAATCGCAAATCGCTTTCGCGCTGCGCCGTGAATCCGCGGATCGAGGAGCCGTCGAACGTCAGGTTGTCCCAACTCTTTACCAGAAATTTCTTGTCGTAGTCCAGCATGTGCAGGCGGCCTTCCAGGTCGCTAAAGCACAGCGTCACTGCCTTGATGCGCTTCTCGTCGGTCAGATATTTCAACCGCTCTTCCTGCAGTTTGTGGCTGTCAACGCGATTTTTACGCTGATCCTTTGCCTTGACGTTCAGCTCTTCCAGCTCGCCGTAGCTATGTGCAAGGAAGTTGCGAAGTTCGTTAGCCATGGAGCTCCTTCTGACATGAAATGAACTTCCATTCGAACGAAAAGCTGACGTTGTACCGGTGCCGCGACCCGATCCGCTAACCCCGGTTCCTCGGGAAGGGTATCGTGCCGCTCTTCGATTCGTCAAATTCAAAATCTTGATGTTCTAAATTCATCGCGCATTACACACCATTCGAATCTGATAAACTACGTACCAGAGTGAAACATCGGCGATGAAACTATTCGGCCGTAAATCCGCCCCGAATTCACGTTCCCGGCTCCTGCCAGCGAACAGCGGTGGACATCTACGCGCGCCCTCCCGTCGGATGACCCTGGATTTCGCGCGCGCTGAGACTTTTGCCTCGATGCTGGCGAATAGCCGTGCATCCCAGGTAATCGAGGTTTCCGACTTGCTTGCCGGGATGTACATCTCCAATTGGGAGCGCCTGTCGGTGTACTGGGCGGAGGAAAATCGCGAAGAGATCGAGAGCTTTCTGCGCGGCATCTGCCGCATCAGCCCCGAGAGGTGGCATTCCTGGATCGAGTTTTACGACGATCTGCGACGCAGGGGAGAGCGCTGGCAAGCCTGGCGGCCATTGGCCAAACTGAAGAAAACTTCGGGGGCGGAGTCGCCCATCCGGCCTTCCGCAGCCCTCGCGGCCGTCCTGAAGCACGCGGAGGAAATCGCGCCGTCGCACGATTCGGTCGGAGAAGGCAACCTCCCGATCCTAACGACGGAATGCGTCCTGCTCTGCATCGTGCGGAGCTTCGGAACGGAAGTCAGCCGCAAGCTCACCGAGACCGGGCTGAACGCCACGCGCCTCGAGCTTGACGCACTCTTCCCACGCCGCGCGCCGCTCACGTAAGAACTAGCTCGCGGCTCACCTGCCATCACCTCAAATGATCATTTTGAATCGCGGCCATAAATCTGCGAGCGGCGCAATCGGTTTGCGGCACACGTACACGGGAACGCTCTGCTCGTTCGGCATGCCATGCGGATTGGTGATCGTCGCGGCGAGATGTACATCTCCAAACAATTTGACGAACTCGTCCGATCGTTCCCCGAAAATAATCATGCACGCGCCCGAATACCCGCGCGGCCCCCAGTAAAAATAGCTATTGTGTCCGCTGAGCGCCTTCGGCAGTCCAAGCGTGGGACCATAGTGATCAATCGCGCCCGCCTCGCCGTAATTCCCCCCGAGGATTCCGCAGTCGGCGCGATCTGCGTCGGGAAGGCCCCAATAAACCTGCGCCACAGTTTCGGCCATCGTGTCCCATCCAAACATATCGGCATAAAGCTGAGGCAGCGGCGCGTACACCGCGTCGCGCTCGGTCTTCGCCAAGTTCCCAGCCGGCAGCAGCGCCGAATAACGCATGAAGGCTTCGATCGGCAGCAGCGGAACTCCAAACGGCAAGGCGATTAACCCGCCAATGATGAGCAGCGCCGGAAAGGCGACTCGCAGCCAACGCCGGCCATTTAATTCCGAGAACTGTTCGAACGCGACTCCGCCGGCCGCCATCAGCAGCGGATAGATCGGCAACGCGTAGTAAGATTTTCCGCCGAAAAAAACAAACACGGCCATCACGACCAGGTAGGCCCATCCAAGAAAGCGAAATGGCTTCCCTGCCGTCGTGAATAGACACCACGCCAGGCCGCCAAGCCAAACTGGAAGCGCCAGCGGGTGCATAAATACGATCTGCTCTCCGAAAAAGCGCAGCGGCGAGATGGGGGTGTTTTTATAAAGCTGCGCGTTCCGCACCACCTCAATCTGCGGCCAGCCGTGGCGCGCTTCCCACAGAAGGTTCGGCAGAAATATCGCCAGCGCGATCACGCCGCCAATCCATATCCAGCGCGAACGAAATAGCTGCCACTCGCCAGACAGCGCCAGCCCGACCACAATCGCAAAACCGAGGACGAGCATGGTGTGCTTGTTCTCAAGCCCCACCCCGGCCACCGCGCCAAACGCCAGCCACAGCCGCGGCGAAGCCCCGCGCACGATGCGGACCACAATCCATGCGCAAAGGAGCCACAGGAGCGGCTCGAATGCGTTCATCGAGAAAAAACTGTTGAAGGCGAGATATGCGGGCGCGAATAAAATGGCCGCGGCGGCAAGAAATTGCGCGAAGCGCCCGCCGCCCAGTTCCCGCGCCAGCACGCCCGTCAGAAATACGACAGCAGCTCCCGCCAGCACGGGAAGCAGACGAATCGAAATCAGCGAATTGCCAAGCAAATGCCGCGAGAGCCACGCAAGCAACGCGACGAGGGGCGGCTGATCCACATAGCCCCAGGCGAGATGCTCGCCGCAGGCCATGTAATAGAGTTCGTCGCGAAAAAAACCGTAGTGGCGGATCCCGGCAAGGTGGAAAAGCAGCTTCGCGGCCGCCAGCCCCGAAAGAATGGACGTGGCTGCCAGCGCCCGCCCTCCCGCACGAGTACCGGTGAGTGGGCGCACATCGAACTCGTTGACTTCAGCCTCGCTCATGCTGGCTGGGCGATCGCGCAAGAGGGCGGCGCGAGTATCGCTACTCGGCCGCCCATTGCGCAATTAGTTCGCAGCTGGCGAAATGATCGTCGCTGATTTAATCGTGTCGAGGTTTGGAAAATTCTTATCGAGATACGCTTTTCCTTGCGATGTGATTTGACCCTGGTCCGGGCGCTCACCGTAGCCGTTGTAAAGTTTCTGAACCACGTCCATGCCCGAGATCACCTTGCCAAAAGGTGAAAATCCCTGGCTATCCAGGAACGTATTGTTGCCGAAATTGATGAAAAGCTGTGTGGTGCGCGTATTCGGCCCGGCCGTGGCGAACGTGATCATGCCCGGAGCGTTGCTCTGCTTGCCCGGATCATCCTTGATATTCGCGTTCTGCCAGGCTTTGTTCACCGCCGGATCCGCGTTCAACCCGAACTGCACCATGAATCCTGAAAGATTTCGGAAAAACGCGGCGTCGGTGAAGAACCCGTGTTTAACGAGATTGTAAAAGCGGTCGGCCCCGAGCGGGGCCCAGGCGCGCGTAACTTCCACGACGAAATCGCCCTTCGTGGTCGCAAATTTCACCTGATACGATTCGGGCGCCTTCGCATTGAGTGTAGCCGGATGCAGCAAAGCGGGATCGCTGGTCATATGGGTTGTCCTCGGTTGCGTCGCTGGGCTCGCTTGTCCCGCGGACGCCGCTGGAGCTTGTCCTGCGAGCGCGCTCGGAACGAAAACGGCCATCATGCAAAGTGAAATTGTTGCGGTGAGGCGTTTCATGCGTTGTTTCCTCTCCTTGACTTGGCTGCGGCCTCCACATCTTGCATCAGACGCAGCATGTTCCCACCTAGAATTTTTTCAATGTCCGTTTCCGAATAGTCCCTCTGCAGAAGGGCTTCAGTGATCCGAGGCAGGCTCGATACGTCCTCCATGCCGTACGGCATTTCGGCGCCGTCGAAATCGGACCCGATCCCGACGTGATCGATGCCCACAACCTTCACCGCGTGCTCAATGTGATCCACGATCAGCGGCCACTCCACGCGTGGCAACTTGCCCTCCGCCACGAACCCGCGAACGATTTTATCTGATTCGATTATCTGGCAGGCGTCATCGTCGCCGCAGCGCCTCTCGGCCTCTGCGTCCACATACTTTCCCAACTCCGGCTGGGCCTTTTCAGCGTCGCGAAAGTCCTGGCTGAGAAATCCCATGTGAAAATTGATCTGGATCACGCCGCCTTTGGCCGCCAGCGCCTTCATCATTTCGTCGGAAAGGTTGCGCGGGGTGTTGCAGAGCGCCTTACACGATGAATGCGAAGCAAACACGGGAGCTTCACTCGCGGCCAGCACGTCGCAAACCGTCTTGTCCGAGACGTGCGAGACATCCACGATCATGCCCAGGCGATTCATTTCCCTGATCGCCTGTTTGCCGAAATCGCTCAATCCGTTGTGCACGGGCTTGGCCGTGGAAGCATCGGCCCACTCCGTATTTTGCACGTGCGTCAGCGTCATGTAACTCACGCCGAGCGAGGCAAATTCACGCAGGACGCCGAGGTCGCTGTTCATCATCTGCCCGCCCTCAACCGCCGTGAGTACGGCAATCTTGCCCGCCACTCGGGCGCGCCGTATGTCGCACGCTGTTTTCGCAGCCGCCAAATCATTCGGATGCAGGGCCACCTGCCGGCGAATCGCCTCGATCTGTGCAAGCGCCCGCTCGACGGCTACCCTCCCGGTGATCGTGCCCTTTATCCAGACCGCGAGAAAAATCGCGCCCAGCCCGCCTTCTCGCATCCGCGGGAGGTCCACCGACCCATCGGCATGGCGGGCGCCGAGATCAAAATCACCGGACAGGAAACGCTGCGTCGTGTCCGTGTGTGTGTCTATCACCAGCGAACGAAAATGCAGCTCGCGGGCCTCCGGGGAGATTTCAGATTGAGCATCAAACGCTATTGACGACAAAACGCCTCCAAAAGTACGACTGCGGGCAAACGGTATCGCGCGAGCAGGCATTCCCCGCACGTTTACGACGTCATTCCGCCCCCTATTAGGTTACACCAGAACTCCCTCGAATCGGCGGCTCTCGGCGCCGAAATTCTCCAAAACAGGTGTTGCATTCGGCGCACTTGCCGTGCAAGACAAGCTCTGTCCAAATCCGCGCTAGTAGTATCCTGTACTTGATTTCGCCTCGGGAAACACATGACTACGATGGCCAGCGAATATATCGGCGAATTGAAGAAGTGGGCGACCGAAGTCGCGCGCAAGGGCGGCGGTGGCGAGCCGATTCAGCTCGTTCGCGCGCTGGAATTGATCAGCAAGGATTTCGGCTTGCAGCCCCATGAAGTCGCCATCCTCGGATTAACGTCGGATGGGCGCTCCCTTCGCTTTCTCGCGCCGGATAACCTGCGAACCGTCGGACAGATTCCTCTCTCGAGCACGAATTCCCTGGCGGCGCGCACCGTGCGCGAAAAGCGGCCCGAGCTGATCAATCACTTCTCGGTGGTTCCCCACGCATCCGTCTTTGAAGCCGTGCCCATCGCGGATGAACAGCGCGGCGATCCCATCCAGAAGATCATGAGTTCGCCGATTCTGTCGGCTGGCAAAGTGATTGGCGTCCTGCAAGTGTCCCGAAAAGGAAAGGCCATGACGGATGCCGGCCCGGACTTCACTCACCCCCAGCTTCGCGAGCTGAAATTGATCGCCGACGCGCTCGCGCCATGCGTTGCGATCTGTAACCAGGAGTAAACTCCGCGCACACGCTCCAGTCTTTTCGCCGTTCACACAATTGTAATTTCCCAAACACGTGAAATGAGTTGACATCGCTCTGTACGCTTGCTAATTTTCGAACGCAGATTTTCTTGACTGAGATATCAGGAGGCACCGTACTCCGGCAAGAAACATGGCGTTCGTCGCGAAGAACATTTTTCTCACCAAGGGAGTCGGAAAGCACCGCGAACGCCTGTCGAGCTTCGAGCTCGCGCTGCGCAACGCAGGTATCGCCGCATGCAACATCGTTCGCGTCTCCTCGATTTTCCCACCTTCCTGCAAACTGATTTCGCGTAGCGAGGGACTTAAGCACCTGAAGCCCGGTCAGGTTGCCTTCACCGTAATCAGCGAGAATCAAACGCGCGAACCGCATCGCTTGATCGCTGCAGGGGTCGGCCTCGCGCTGCCCGCGGATAAATCCATGTACGGATACCTTTCCGAACATCATTCGTTCGGCGAAAGCGAAGAGATCGCGGGCGAATACACGGAAGAACTCGCCGCCGAAATGCTCGCGACCACGCTCAACGTCGAGTTCGATCCCGATCTTTCCTGGGACGAAAAAAAAGAGGTCTATCGCATTTCGAACAAGATCGTTCGCACGATGAACATCACTCAGTCGGCCGTCGGCGACAAACGCGGGCTGTGGACCACCGTCCTCGCCGCCGCCATCCTTCTCGGCGAAGACGACTAAAGTTCAGTTCTCGATGGCCTAGTCCCTCGGAATTTTTCCCTGCCTGATTGTACGACGCACCCGGAGGCCCGCATGCAAGTTCGTGGCAAGGTTGCGATCATCACTGGCGCAGGCGGCGGTGGACAAGGCCGGGCCGTCGCGCGTCGGCTGGCGCGTAATGGCGCTTCGGTAATCGTTTCGGACATTGACGAGCGCGGCGGACACGAAACGCTTAAATTGATCGAAGAGCAAAGCGGTCAGGCCGCGTTCTTTCGGGCGGACGTAGGAGTCGAGAGCGAGGTTCGCGAGCTGCTGGCGTTCGCCGAGAACACCTTTGGAGGCGTGGATATTCTGATTAACAACGCCGGGCCGTATTTCCACGGCGCGCCCTTCGCGAAATGGATGGAGACGATCCAGGCAAACCTGATGGGTACAGTTTACGGCACGCTGCATGGGATCGAGGCGATGCGGCGCCGCGGTGGCGGCACGATCGTCAATTTCGGCTCAACCTCCGCCGTCGGCTACGGCTTTAAACACTCAAGCTCCCCGCCCTACGACATCGCAAAGGCCGGCATCGCACGTCTCACGACGACTCTGGCGTGGCTCCGCGAAAAGGATAGGATTCGCGTCAATTGCATTGTGCCGGACTGGGTGGACACCGACGAGGTGCGGGGCTACGTGGAATCCCTAACCCCCGAGCAGTGTAAGGAACAGGGCGTGCCCCTGCCTCTCACGACCCTCGACGAGATCGCCGACGCCGTCATGGAACTCATCGAAAACGAAGACCTTGCCGGGCGAGTGATGATTTGGTGGACGGGCCAAAGGCGCGGCCTGATTCCTGTGGGTGACCTCGGATACTCCCGACTCGAATAGTCACAGCTCCGTGCCCGCACGTATCGAATGCGAATCGTCCCGCTGATATTATTTTGCCATTCGAGCGCCTCGAAGGTAACGTCGAAATAGCTGGTGCCGCCGCCGAGCGGCCAACCGAGAACATCCGAAGGACGCATGAACCGACCATGAGCCGATATACGCCTGTCCCGCCTGAAAACTTCTGCGGAATCCCGGAAGAGTATTCGCGCTATGAATCCTCGCGCGCCGTCATTTTTCCAGTGCCGCTCGAGCGCACCACGTCGCACCAGCAAGGCGCCCGCAACGGTCCCTCCGCAATCCTGGCGGCGAGCCGCAATCTCGAACTCTATGACGAAGAGCTTCAGCTCGAGCCATACAAGGAAATCGGCATCCACACGCTCGCGCCGATTGACACGATGGATGGCGGGCTCGGCGAGGTCATCACCGAGCTATTCACCGCCGAAACCGGCCTGCTCGACGACAACAAATTTCCCGTCGCGCTCGGCGGCGAGCACGCGCTCACCCCGCCGCTTGTTTCCGCAGTCGCGAAAAAATACAAAAACCTCACCGTGCTGCATATCGGAGCTCACGCCGAACTCCGCCACGAGTACCAGGGATATCCCGCGAGCCCCGCATGCGCGATGCGCCGCGTCGTCGAAATGTGCCCGGCAGTGCAAGTTGGAATCCGCTCGATTTCCGCGGACGAGGCGCGCGCGATACCGCAGTTAAAAACAACGATCTATTGGGCCAAGGACATCGCCCGTGTGCCACTCAAGTCTTGGATCGCGAAGGTTCTCGGCGATCTCAGCCCAAGCGTCTACGTCACAATTGACCTTGGCGGCTTCGACCCCTCGATCATGCCCGCCACCGGCAGTCCGGAACCGGGCGGCCTCGATTGGTATCAGATGACGTCACTCTTGCGCGCCGTCGCCGACCATAAGAAGATCGTGGGGATGGACGTGGTTGGACTGCTGCCCCATCCGGGCGGCCACGCGTCCGATCTGCTCGCGGCGAAGCTGGTCTACAAGTGCCTGGGATATATTTTCTGCCAGGGATGACTGCCTAGCCGGAAAGGCCGTCATAGTGATTCCCTTCTCCGTCATCGCCGTCCTTCTACAACAGGGCTTTTACTTCGGTGTTTCCGATCGCGGGCTTATCGGCTGGATCATCATTGGATTGCTGGCGGGATGGATCGCCGGTCACATCACGCGCGGCCGCGGCTTCGGTTGCGTGGTGGACGTCGTCCTCGGGCTGATCGGCGCAGTAGTCGGCGGCTGGATTTTCACGAAGCTCGGCATCCCGCTCTGGGGATTCTGGGGCAGCCTCGCCGGCGCAACCGTTGGCGCGGTAGTTCTCGTCGCAATTGCAAGATTATTCGCGGGCGGCCGCTCCGACTAGCCCGATCTCGGATTAGTCTCATCCCGGGATCTCTCCTCGGCGTCGAGGCTATCGCGCGCGAGTTTCGAATTTCCATTTTCGAATTTCGAGTTTCATCTCTAGATCTTCGCCCTACCGCGTCGCAATCCACTGCCAGGCGATCCATACAACCGGAGCCGCAAGGATCAGGCTGTCCACACGATCCAGCACGCCGCCATGTCCCGGCACCAGCGTGCCGGAATCCTTCACCACTGCCCCGCGCTTGTACGCCGATTCGATCAGGTCACCCATTTGTCCGGCGATATTTGCCAATCCCGCCAGCACGATCAGATCCACGGTGTCGGCCTGTATCCACCGCGCGAAAAAAACCGCCACCAGAAGTGACGCGATAAAATTAGCAATCGCGCCCTCCCAGGTTTTCTTCGGGCTCAGCGCCGGCGCCATGGGCAGATGACCGAGCGAGCGGCCGACAAAATACGCCAGAATGTCGCCGGCCCAGATCAGGCACAGCGTGAAAAGTACGAGCTGTCGTCCGATGCGCTCGATTTCGTTGACCCGCACCAGATAGCTGAACGGAAGAGCAACGAACAGCAAACCAGCGGAGCTGATCGCGATCGCCGGCAGCACGTCCTGCAACGGACGCCGTGTAGCCAGCCCGATGCACACCGACCCAAACACAAAAACCAGGAGCACGAGTTCGGCAGACACCGCGCCGCGCGTGGCGTCCCTGACCAGCGTCGCGCCTCCGCTGAGAGACCGCGTCTCGACCATCCCCGCTGCGTACTGAGCGTAGAAAAGGCCAGCAGCACAGAGCATCGTCCAATTGCGGAATGCCCTCAAGCCCACGCGTTCGCCGAGCGTGAAGAATTCATGCAGGGCCGCGAGCGCCACGATCCCTGCGACGCCTGAGACCAGCATAGGCGGTCCCCACCACACCAGCGCCACCACTGCGGGGATCAGTACGATAGCCGTCAGAATTCGCAGGAACATCCGGCGTTAGCCTCGCCTCGAGCGCGCATCATGCTCGGCCCGCAGCGCCCCCAGTCCGCCGTAGCGGCGTTCGCGCTTCTGGAAATCCACCAGCGCCTCCAGCAACCGCACGCGCGAAAAATCGGGCCACAGAGCTTCGGTAACGTAAATTTCGGCATACGCGATCTGCCACAGCAGGAAATTGCTGACGCGCATTTCGCCGCTCGTGCGGATCAGCAGATCGGGATCGGGCAGTCCTGCGGTGTAGAGGTGATCTGAAATCGTTTGTTCGTCGGCGCGGAATGCGGAAAGCCCGTTCGTGCGTACGTGATCGAGCATGGCATTAAACGCGTCGGCCAGTTCCGCGCGTCCGCCGTAGTTCAGCGCGACAACCAGCTTCATACCTGTGTTTTTCGCAGTCTGCCGCATCGCGTCGGCGATGTCCTTGCCGACGGCTTCGGGAAGTTGCGCGGAGCGACCAATCACCAGCAAGCGGATATTGTTCTTGTGAATGGACGGCAACTCGCGCTTCAAATATTCGCGCAGCAGACGCATCAGAAAATCAACTTCCGCCTGCGGGCGACGCCAATTCTCAAGCGAGAACGCGTAGAGCGTGAGGCACGGCAGGTGCAGCCGCGCGCACGTCTCGATCACTTCCCTCGCGGCCTTCACTCCAGCGCGATGCCCGGCCACGCGGGGCAGATGCCGCTTCTCAGCCCAGCGTCCGTTGCCGTCCATAATTACGGCCAGATGGTCCGGCATCCGCTTCGGATCGAGTTTTTCCAGAAGTTCCGCTTCCTCGCGGCTGGCGGGTTTGAAAAGGTCGTTGTTTTTCACGGGGAAGCGCTCAAAAAAAGTCCGCGAGCGAAAGTAGCACACGCACACACGCCGCGCAATATGGCTCGACTTCGGGCGCCCGCGGGCAGGCGTTGTCGAGCACGGACTCGCCTATTCACTGCATTTGCTGGCCGCATTCTTCAGAGACAAAAAAACGCCGCGGCTGAATATCCCCGCGGCGTCATGGTGATTCGAAAAAGCGATTACAACTATTGGATTACCTGGATGGCTTCTTCGATGTGATGGTGTGCTTTATCAATGTGGTCGAGGGCGCGTTGCTGCAATCCTTGAGCAAAGCCGTTGTCCTCTTCACGCGCGACGTCGTTGTGAGCCTTGCTGACCAGTTCCAGCGACTTATGCAGGCGGCCGCGCCAATCAAGGTTTGCGTCAACGGGAAGATGGTCGTTCAAATCCTTTCCATCGTCGATCGAAGCCTTCTTGATTTCGTTAATGGCTTCGTCGATTTCATGAACGGCTTTCTTCTCCTGGTCCTTCAACTCACCGCCGTCGGGCCGCTGCAAATGAGCACGCGCGTCGCGCAGGTCGGACAGCGCGTGCAAATAAGCTGGATGATCGGGACTCGGCGCAGGTTTTGCAGAGCTGTAGCCGGTCACGAACAGAAGCAGCACGGCGATTACCACAACGAGTTTGTTCCTGTTGGACGATTTCATCGGTTTCTCTCCTCGAATTGCATACGACAAGGATAGCCTTCCATCTGAGCATGGGCTCCGTTCACTAATCGAAATGCGAGCAGGACGCCATGCAAACACCGAGTGTAAGCCAGACGAATCAAAGAACGGACCTGTCCCAAGGTTCAGGTGTTTCCAGACGGCAACCGGGCGGGTCGCGGCGGCTCGAGAACTGCTAACGCGAGAATTTCAAAGGAGAGTTGGAGGATGAAGACCTGAACAGGAAATTTATATGTCGTTGGACTAAGCACAAAAAAGGAGATGCGGCCGACGGGACGCCGTTCCCGCCGGCCGCACTCGTCAATCAGCTAGTCGGCGCTGGTGGCTTTTGCATTCGCCGGTTTAGCGACGGTGTTAATCGTCTTCAGAATGCGCGAGACGATCTGGTAGGGATCGCCCTGGGAGTTCGGACGGCGATCTTCCAGGTATCCCTTGTATCCGTTCTTGATGAAGTTGACCGGCAACCGGACCGAAGCGCCGCGATCGGAGAGACCGTAGCTGAACTTGTCAATGGCTTGCGTCTCATGCAAACCCGTCAAACGCAGGTGATTGTCCGGTCCGTATACGGCGATGTGCTCGGGAATGTATTTCTCGAACGCTGCCATAAGGGCCTCGAGGTATTCCTTTCCGCCAACTTCGCGAATGTATTTCGTCGAGAAGTTGGTATGCATGCCCGAACCGTTCCAGTCGCCTTTGATGGGCTTGCAATACAATTCGAAATCCACCTCGTATTTCTCGCACAGGCGCGCCATCAGGTAGCGAGCCGTCCAGGTATCGTCGGCGGCTTTCGCGGAGCCTTTGGCGAAAATCTGGAATTCCCACTGGCCCTTCGCGACTTCGGCGTTGATGCCTTCGTGATTGATGCCGGCGGCGAGACAGAGATCCAAATGTTCGTCCACAATCTGTCTGGCCATGCTTCCCATGTATTTGTAGCCGACACCGCAGTAGTACGGCCCCTGCGGACCCGGATAACCGCTCGCCGGGAAGCCGAGGGGGCGCCCATCCTTGTACAGAAAATATTCCTGCTCAAAACCGACCCAGAGATCAGGATCGTTCTCGATCGTGGCGCGCATATTGGTGGAATGCGGGGTGCCGTCCGGGTGCATCACTTCGCTAAGGACGATATAACCGTCCTTGCGGGCTGCATCGGGATACAGCGCCACAGGTTTCAACACGCAATCGGACTTGTGCCCCTCAGCCTGCATCGTGGAACTGCCGTCAAAACCCCAAAGAGGCAAATCGGCCAAGGTCGGCGGTTTCTCAAATGCCTTCATCAGAGTCTTGCCGCGTAGGTCCGGTACAGGGGTCTTACCGTCAAGCCAAATGTATTCTAGTTTGTATTTTGTCATAGGTGTCATGTCCAGTGGGCCGGGGGTCATCTAGGCGCCCGGCCATCAATATTTAATAAACGGAGCAAAACGTCCGATTCGAGCATCGCCAAGTTACAAGGCCAAGGTAGGAATCGTCCAATTCATTAAATCTATGGACTCGATTCAGGATTATTTCTAATGCGCGGAATTGACTTCTCTCATTTGAAACGGGGAGGGCGGTGGCGTGCTAGGATGCCGCGCCGGAGTGGACCCAACGTGCAGTTATTTCCGTGACACCGCTAGAGTGTTCTAGCTGAAATCATGCGCCGCGGCGCAAGAAGTCCCACGGTAGCGAAGCCGAACAACAATAGCATCAAGGATCCGGGCTCCGGGACGGCCGTGGCGCCGAAGTCTTCTTTTTTGTCGGGTTTGTCCCACCCACGGTCTTGGTTATCTACGGACCAATCCTTCGAGTCGGACCCTGCGAAAGAACCGCGCTCGAACAAGTTCCAATCAATCACTCCGTCGTGTCGAAATTTCTCGTTCCGCAGTTCGAACAAAAATGCGTTTGCGACCAGGAAAGATCTCGAATCCCAGACATCAACGTTTCTGCCGCCGTCGAAACTATCGTTAAGCGAAATGCCGGAGAATTCCTTCTCGACGCCGGGGTGAAAGATTCCATCGGCCGCAGCCGGCAATGCTGCGATCAATAAAGCTCCAAAAAGCAGGACGGCCGCGCGGAACTTCATATGGTTTCTCCCAAGTCTGAAGCGGATAGATCTCCGTCTCAGGGAGAAATAGTAATGAAGTTGAAAAACCAGGTCTGTTCCATTGTGCACACTTTTCTTTTTTCGTAATTTGTTCGTCAATTCGCGACTTTTTCCAAAAATATTTCGAAAGTGAGCAAAATGGAACAGTTTCGATTTGGCACGACGTCTAAGATGCTGGCTTGAATGGCGAGGGAAGTTGAAGGGGTTCGGAGTGCAGGGCTGGGACCGGGTTCTTTTCCTTGCCTCGCCATTCTTAATTTTAAGTTTCCGCGAAAACGATCCCTTCGATACTTGATCGTCGGCAGATCCCACCCAGCAGGACGTGCCTTACAAATCTCCCGCACCGTTTTTTCGATGCAAGAGAGCCCTCGTTTGTGTGTCGAGTAATCGGGACACCGATTCTTTCTTTTCAACGAGTTACGCCGGAAATTACTCGGCATGGTGTGTCGAGTAATTTGCATCCCATTCGCGCGACAGAAAAGCGAAGATGTATCGCACCGACGGCGCTTGTCATTCGACGGATTGGGTTCCCAGCCCTTCCGGGCAGGGCTGACGTCTGCCGCGGCTACGGCGCTTATGTAGAGGCGTTTCTAATCGCCAGAGTGTCGATTAGAAGTGAATGAATCGCGTACGGAGACAAACCCGGAACGAGAGATCCCTCGGCTCCTCCGACGTGGCGGACTTGTAATGCCGATGCTGGTCGCATCGTCAGTTGTCAAAGAGCATCCAGCCCCCGTCAAGAGGGCGGTCGTACAGAACCGCATTCCAGCGAGGCCGTAAACGGCCCCGACTCACGCTAATTCAATTTTGGGTGGCTGTCTATTGTGGAAACTACGTACGGCGGTAGTCCCGTCACCCACTTGATTGCATAACAATGTCGGCTCGCCTCGACTCGGGCGGCTTTAGCTGGTAGGTTCGGGTGGACGGAGCCGGTATTCGGTTCGCACGCGGGACAGCTCTCTACCGGACATGGCGCGCGCCGTAATGCGCCGTCCACTTGAATGGGCATCCCGCTCCCTCGCGGGAGGGAGTTCGAAGAACTAATCATGGTCTGAAGTTTACGATCGAAGAGATGTATGGGTCGGACTGAAGCCGACCGCTAGATTACGAGCGAGCCGAAGTCATCAAGGCCTAGAAGAAAGACAAGTCAGGAAGCGAAAGACAAAAACTCTTTTAAGTGGCGGGAGAAGTCCGCCCAAAAAGTGTTTGACAGAGCCGACATTGTTAGAGATGTCCGATTATCCGTGCCAGTTCATACGGTCGATGCAACACCCTCTAATCAGTGCTTCCGATCATACTTTTCAGAAAATACTGACCTTCTGGGCGGCGCTCAAATAAACTTTATCAGGACAGGGTTTTCTTTGAATCGACACCGGCGAACGGATTTGGCCTCTTAAACTCCGCCAAATGCGCTTCGAACTAGTGTTGCATCGAGCGGTTGACACCACCCGACTTATCAGGAGTTACAAAGTCCGGCAGAAGAAACCAGTCTGATGACTTCAAGTCTTCACACACGAAGGTTGGGAATTGGGGCTTCGCGAATCCAAGGACGGGCAAGCCGTACTGGCCAGGCCGAGTGCAGGAGAACTGCCTTATTCCCGCGGCAACGAAAGTGGGAACCGGTCGGATCGGCTGGCACACGTTGACAAACGAGCTATAATGCTGCCCCATGAGCCCCGGGGGGGAGCGTAATCGCGCGAAGATCCGCGCGCGGCGAAGCTCCGGAGTCACCTTTGAATACGAGGGATTGATAACATGAGAAGACAATATCGGTCGGTCCTTTTTGCGTTGCTCGTTCCAGCATTCTTCCTCGTCAGCGCATTCATCGTCGTTGCGGCGGCTAAGGAAGAAGGATCGCAAGCGGTCAAGCAGGAGCTCTGGTCCAATCCTGCCACCTGGCCAGACCGGAAGGTGCCCCGCGCGGGGGACACGGTCACCATTGAAAAAGGCAAGGCTGTGCTCCTCGACGTCAGTCCGCCGTCGCTGGGCGGCTTGCGAATCGACGGCAAACTCAGCTTCTCTAACAAAGCCGACATCGAGCTGACCACCGAGTCGATCATCCTGCATGGGGAACTGGAAATCGGCACCGAAGCCAAACCCCACACGCGCAAGGCGACCATTACTCTCACCGAGAACGTCCCTGGCAACGACCGCGGGATCATGATCTCGGGCGGAACCCTGAACCTGCATGGTGACCGGACGAATTCCTGGACCAAACTCGCTGCAACAGCCAAGGCCGGTAGCGCCAGGATCGAAGTATTGAATGCCAGTGGCTGGCGAAAAGGGGACGTGATCGTCCTTGCCTCGACCGACTTCGATTCCACGCAGGCCGAGAAGCGCACCATCGCCGCGATTGCAGGAAACGTGATCACGCTTAGTGAGCCCCTCAAGTACATGCATTTCGGCAAAATCACGTTCGGCGTGGATGAGCGTGGTGAAGTCGGCTTGCTGACGAGAAATATTGTTATCCAGGCTTCGGACGACGCAGAGCGCTCCTACTTCGGGGGGCATATCATGGCGATGACCGGGTCTAAAATGTACGTCTCGGGCGTCGAATTGAACCGGATGGGTCAGAACATGCATCTGGCCCGGTATCCGATCCACTGGCATCTGCTTGGCGACGGCCAAGGGCAGTACATCCAGAATTCATCAATTCACGACAGCTACAGCCGCTGCGTGACGGTGCATGGCACCAATAACGTGCGAGTGGAAAACAACGTGGCCTTCAACACCGTCGGTCACTGCTACTTCCTGGAAGACGCCGTCGAAACGGGCAACCAGTTCATTCATAACCTGGGAATGATGACCAAGTGTCACCCTGACGGCAAACCGTGTGTTCCCACAAACCTCGGCCCCATCGGAACGGAGCCCAAAAAGGTCTTCGATCCGGCTGGGCAGAACGCCAAGGATGTCCTGATCCCTTCCGACAACACGGCCTCGACTTTCTGGTTCACCAACCCGGACAATATTTTCCGGGACAACGTGGCTGCGGGGTCCGAGGCGACGGGTTTCTGGCTGGCCTTGCCGCAGCACCCAACGGGCGCGTTCGAAGGCACCGAAGTCAGCAAGACAACCTGGCCACGCCGAATGCCACTGCGGGAGTTCAAGGGCAACACCGCGCATTCGAACTTTGACGGTTTCATGTTCGACCGCGGCCCTCAGCCCAACGGCCATATCAGTCCGGGCGGCCATATGGCCCAAGCCAATCCCGCGGACGCGAACAGCCCTATCGTGGAGACGGTGATCGAGGATTTCACCAGCTACAAGAACCGGAACAGCGGCATGTGGGCCCGCGGCGAGATGGACACCTTCAAGAACTTGAAGCTGGCCGACAACGCCATCGGCTACACGCATGCGTCGGGCAACTTCGGACGTTCCGACTTTACGTCACGGGTGATTGACTCGCTGTTCGTAGGCGAAACCGAGAACATCGGCAACCCCAGCACGCCGGCGGAGGTGGCTTATGGCCGCAGCTTGCCGGAGCCCACACTGCCGGATTTCCCGATCCGCGGCTACGAGTTCTACGATTACCGCCATGAACTGGACAATGACACCTTCGTGAATTACGAGGACAACGCGACGCGCAAGACCGGAGCGATCTCTTATCTGCTGTTTACCAGCTTCGGAATGAGCACCAACAACTCCGTGCAGCGCGCGAAATTCGTCAACGCCAAGCCGGTGTATTTTCCACCGATGGAGAGCAAGTGGACCAACGATGATTACGGCAACGGGAGCTACAAGACATCGGTGTTCCACGACGCGGACGGCTCGGTCACCGGTGTTCCGGACTCCTACATTCTGATCAATGACCAGGATGACCAGCTTGCCATCGACGACGCGTGTGAGGTGAAGCCGACCTGGAATGCCGCGGTGTGCAAGGGCGATGTGGGACGCTTTGCTGTTGGCGCACCCCCACGCGAAGGCGGCGGCGCTGGCGGCCCTGTGGTTTTCCCCCCTCGTAGTTTTAACCCCGCCGGTGGCCCAGGCGATGCGAGCACCGCACCCGCCGCTCCCGTAGCGGCGGCCGGTCCCGGCGCTGGCGCAGCTCCTGCCATGGGGGCAGCCGCCAATTCTGGCCAAGGCGCTGGCCCAACTACCGGGGCCTACGCAGCTGCAGGGCCTGGCCCATCGGGTCCTGGACTGGCGGCAACTCGTCGAGATCCCGGCGGACCTCCGCAGCCGCCTGTGATTGTCAGCCGCAACGGCAAGGAGTTCACCCTAACCGGCCCAACCAACATACGCGCTGGCACCGAGATCAAGGTGACCACCGAAAGGCCGTCCGTGGCGCTGCAGCTCAGCGAACTTGATAGCGGCTCGTGGGTGATCTTCGAGATGCCGGGATTCGCCACGGCAGCCTCCGCCACGCCGCAGGACAGCCTGGATGCGCTGCGCAAGGCCAGCGTCACCTCGTACTACAAGGACAAGGACGCGCTCTGGGTCAAGGTTGTCTCGAGCGGTGAAGGCGCCCGCATTAGCGGCCCCGGCGCCGGAGGAACCAGCGTCCAGGTCAGCCGCTAAGCCATATCCTGTCGCACGAGCATGAGCCCCCGGCACAGGCCGGGGGCTTCCCCAACGCTGAGAACCGGCGCCTCGACGCACGCGCACGATAGTCATTTGGCCACGGACGACAGCTAACAGCAAAAAATGGCCATCGCGGAAACCAGAGTGCTTGCTTTCTCGTGGCCCGACAAAAGGATGGATGCTGTCCAATTGGATCAGGCAAGGTCCTAATAAAGGCTGCCAGTTCAATCGGTCGACGCAACACCCTCTAAACAGTAGTTCCGTTAGTACGTTTCAGAGAAGACCGATCTATTAGGCTGCGCTCAAATTAGACCTAACCAGGACAGGGTTTTCTTCGAATCGACGCCGGCAGTCAATTTTGCCCTTTAAACTCCGCCAGATAGCCTTCGAGCTGGGTGTTGCGTCGACCCATTGACACCACCCGACTACTCAGGACCTATCCGCCTCGTCCGACGATAATTTCCGGATGGGAGACCGTGTTTCCGAAATGACAGTTGCGGCCTTAGAGCCTCCCTCTAGGGCGGCGCCAGAGGGCCTATTTCTTCGCGCAATCCGCTGTCTCTTTGGTATGCTGCAAAACCTATGCGCGTCTACCAAGGCCTGTTTTTCCTAGTCGCATTTGCCGTGTCCGTCTTCGCCCAGGACGTCAAACCAGTTGCCGACCGCCTCGCTGCGCAGAACAGCCTTTTCGAAGAGCAGTACCAGTCTGATCTCCTCAATTCTCCTGAGCGTGCCACTGCCTTCGGCGACTACCGCTACAACGACAAGCTCGCTGACTACTCACTCGATGCGATTGTTCAGCGACACAAGACAGACGAGAGCTTCCTTGGCCGACTGGAAGCCATCCCGACTACCGGCTTTTCGGACCAGGACCAGCTCTCACACGACCTCCTCATTCGAGTACTCCAGCAGCGAATCGCCGATTTCGATCTCAAAGAGTACGAGATGCCGATCAACCAGCAGAATGGCATCCATACCGGCCTCGCTGATCTACCGCTTTCCGTTCCCTTCGACTCCGTGAAGCACTACGAGGACTACATCGCCCGCCTTCACCAGATCCCCCGAGTCCTCAGCCAGACCACCGAGGTCCTGCGTGCCGGGATGAAGGACAAGCTCATGCCCGTCCGATTTCTCCTCGAGAAGCTTCCCGTCCAATGTCAGGGCATCATCGACGCCGATCCATTTCTGTTGCCGACAAAAAAGTATCCCGCAGAGATCTCTCTCGAAGACCAGAAGCGATTGACTCAGCAGATTACCGATGCGATCCAAAACGACGTCATTCCCGCTTATAGGACCTTCGCCGCCTTCCTACGATCGGAATACGCCCCAGAAGGGCGGACCACCCTCGCGGTCACCTCCCTGCCGGACGGGGAGAAGCGCTACCAGAATGACATCTATGCCCGGACAACAACCCGCATGACACCGGACGAGATACACCAACTTGGCCTGCGCGAGATGGAACGCATCCAGGCCGAGATGACTGTCATCGCAAAGAAGGAAGGGTTCGCAGATGTCGCGTCCTTCCGCGCCTCTCTGAAAACCAATCCCAAATACATTCCTACATCCTCGGAACAGATCCTTGACGATTACCGCCGCTACATCGCCCAGATGGAGCCAAAACTCCCGGAGCTTTTCACGTTGCTCCCCAAGTCGCCAGTGACTGTCGAAGCCATACCTGCCTTCCAGTCCGCCGCCGCAACCCACTATGTGACGGGCACCCCAGACGGCAAGCGCCCCGGCCGCGTAGTCGTGGCCACCTCTGATTTTGCGAACCGCTCGCTCATTGACGACGAGGCCACCGCCTACCACGAAGGCATCCCCGGACATCACTTGCAGCTGTCCGTGCAGCAACAGCTGGTGGGGTTGCCGAAGTTTCGCCTTCATGGACTCGGCTTCAACGCATACATCGAAGGCTGGGCCCTCTATGCAGAACAGCTCGGTAAAGAGGTTGGCTTCTATCAGGACCCTGTGTCGGACTACGGCCGACTCACCTCCGAGCTCTTCCGCGCCGAACGTCTCGTCGTCGACACCGGAATCCACTCGAAAGGATGGACACGCGATCAAGTCGTGGAGTTCTTCCGCAAGACTGGTGCCATCGACGAACCTACTATCCAGTCCGAAACCGACCGCTACATCGCGTGGCCCGCGCAAGCGCTGAGTTACAAGCTCGGCCAGTTGAAGTTCCGCGAACTCCGGGAACGTGCCCAAAAGGAATTGGGCCCCAAGTTTGACATCCGCAGCTTCCACGACGAGATGCTCGACGGCGGAACGCTTCCGCTCGACCTCCTCGATGCCCGCACGAACAAATGGATCGCCCAACAAAAATCAAAATGACGTGAAGTTGCGGACCAAGTTGACCTTTTAGGGTTCTACTTTTCTTGATTGCTCCCTCTTGGGATCGCTTCCGAGTGACGGCGCACTCGGAAGTAATTCACAGGCTTGGTTAACTCGGTAACCGGCCAAGTCGGTCCCGGTACTTTCGCTGAAGGATGCGAATAGCCCACCCAACCAGAAGGTTCGCCGCTATTGCGACTGGTAAATACAGTGTATCCGAGAGGCCCGATGGGTCCGTGCGCCACAGACGCCAGAGTACGGGATGCCAGAGTTTCTCCAGAGGCAAAATCGCGGCAATTACCGAACCAGGAAGCAGCAGCGCAAGGCCCCCAAAATAAACCGCGATATCCCGTTCGGCGCCTAAAATTAGCAGGACGGCACCTGTAGTTTGAATCGCTGCGACTAGTCCCCAGTACGTACGTTCCGATAACATGATCGCTCCCCTTGTGATCAGTGAGTGGTGGAAGCTAGACATGGGAGCAACTCGGATTCCTACGGACGCGGAATAAAATACGCGACTTACCATCGTCAGATTTCCCAGACTGGCGGCCATTGACACAGACCGGGGCTGGAATGACGCGAGTACTCGGGACCTACGTTGAGAGCCCAATTATGCAATTTCGGAGTTGCTCCGAAATATCGTGCCTCCTCGCCAAGTCCATCCCTTGCGGAGTGTCCTTTGAAGGCTCTAATCCATTGATGTTGGGCAGCTTAAGCTGATCGCGCTCATTCCCTTCGTTTGGTTACCGCTTTGCTTGACTTCGCCGTGCGCGAGAACAAACGACTGGATCGGGACCAGGGATAGGGCTAGGGCCTGGTTTCGCGGCCGAATTCTCGCGGTTGCGTTTCGCTCCTCAGCAGAAACGTGCGGGGCCCGCCACGCCCCCGACAACACGGGCGGGTCCCGCACGGCCTACCGCTAAGAACATTGACGGCAGCCAACCTTGCTATAGGTGATGGATCCAGTTTTGCGGTTATCCGACTACTCAGGAGTCAGGCGAAACGCGTAACTGCTCCGGCGAAGATTTTTCGGGAGGACTTTGCGTCAGCCACGTGGCGGCAGCTGGAAGCATTCGATACGCACCCACTCGCGGATCAGTTTTGATGCGTGCTCGATAGAGCGGCGCGTCGCCGAGCCGGATCACCTGTACTTCCGGCCAGTAATTGTTGGGGCAAAAAGCAGCGAATCCCCGGAGCGGAAGCCTGCCGGCGCGGCTAAAATTGTTTCAACGACATTCCTTTTGTATCAGGAGGACGCAATGAACTCCGGCGACGTGCAGCTTTCCGCGCAATCGGAACTACAAAGCGGCGAAAGCCTTCTTTGGAGCGGGCCAGCCAATCCGGGCCGATCAGCGATGTCGGCACTGCCGGCAGCACTCTTCGGGATTCCGTTCGCGGGCTTTGCTTTCGTCTCGATGAATACCGCCTATCGCAACACGCACAATTTGGCGAACCACCACAGTGCTTTGCCCGGCGCCTTCAGCGCGTTCCCACTCTTCGCATTGCCATTTCTTCTCATCGGCGTTGGAGTGTTCCTGATGCCGCTGTGGGTGTATCTCCGGGGACGCAGTGGCGTGTATGCGGTCACCAATCGCCGCGTGATGCTCATATCGGGCACCACCACCCGCAGGGTGAGATCCATCGTTCCCACCGATATCGCCGAAGTGGATCACCGCGAGCGTCCCGACGGGACAGGTGACGTGCTGATCCGCACAAACTCCGTGATGCGCACGAACAACGGAACCACGCAAATCATGGTGGGTTTGTACGGCGTGCCGAACGTTAAGGATGTCGCCGGCATGGTCATGAAGCTGCGCGCGCAGCCCGTCGCCAGTTAATCCAGGCCATCGGCGATTTTTCCGATATTGCGGCGAAGTGCCAGCCAAAAGATTTCGGGTTATCCGACCAATCAGGAATCAGGGAAGGTCCCGATTTCTGTCCACGCCATGAATCAACCGAACGACAAACAGAAACCACGCGTCGTCGTTTCGAGGCTGATTGTCTGGTTGGGTTTCGCCGTGTTGCTTGGTTCTATGGGCCTGTTTGAGCGCTACAGCTCCACTCGTCCCACCTCTCCGAATCCGGAGCAGGGACGCATCTACGAAGAGGATGACCACGGCCACTATTTCTATCTCACCAGGGAAGAACACTCTCTTCTGAATACGATGCTGATAGCCGCGCCCGTTCTTTTGATGGTTGGTGCGCTAGTGGACCCCGTGCGATGGTTCCGTCGGAGATCCGCGCCCTAACTTCGGGCAATCGAATCCGACTGAGAAGTTACCAGCCAGTTTTCCGGCTCATCATCGTCAACTCCTGCTTAAGGCGGTAACCGGAGAGGTGGGTCCCACAACGAGGATGTCCGGTTATCCGGCCAGTCAAGAATTGGGGAGTTTACACACACCCGAGGATCACTCTTCCGCTGCCTTAAGAGTTGTGTGACGTGGCAGGTGACCCTATTGGCCATCGCTGCAACCTGACTTCGTCGCATCCAAAGTTATAGCCGTTTCCTTAAGCAGCTTGATGGCATCATCGGAATCCGGCGCAGTGAAAATGAACACGAAGGCATACGCATTACAGGCCTTCACAAAAACTATCTCGTAGTGACCCGTTCTTCGGAAATCGGCCCTGACGAATTTCATGCCGCTGAGTTGACTCACGGTTGAATCTGTAACTAATTCGAGACCCATGCTCGTCTGCGCCCGTATCACCCGCCTAACGTATGCTTGCGTCGAACGTCGGTCTTCCGGGTAGTATCCGAGATCGTCGGCATAAAAGACAGCTGCCTCCGTAGAAGCAGGCACATCCTGTCCGTTCGACGCAGCGACCGTCACCAGCATAGGAACGCCACCAGGAGTTCCTTTCACTTCTGGAGTGCCAAATCGCAGACCAGGAGCGGCGCTAAGTTCGAGACCCAACGAGTCGTTCGTGTAGCGGTTGCTTTCAATCGTTCCTGCGACCGGCGCCGTTTTGGCTAGCGGTTTCTTTGTGGTTTGCGCCATGCTCGAGCTGGGGTAGGCACTAAGGACAAGCAGTACAAGTGCAAGCGCGCTCGGAGGAAAATGAGTCGTCTGTGCCAAACGGAATCTCCAACTGTCCCGGAGAGTCTACATCACAGATCCTCGGCAAACATGGCTGATTGACGCGCTGACCGGAAAAGTGCGCAAGGCACGGGCGAATCGTATTGGCTCACTTGAGCATTTTGAAGTTGGAAAGCATCGGCAAGAAGTATTTTTGGTAGGAGAAATCGTTGCCACCGGCTTCGCGGTCCCAACTGATGAAGACGACGCGCCCGCTGGGGAGCGTGCGGTAAGCGCCGCCCACTTCCTCGAAGATTTTGCACGGATTCTTTCCTATACAAACCACCGCGACTTCCCCTTTAAATTCGTTGGTATCAATGGCCACTTTTTTGAGTCCATCGCCTGCGCCAATTGATGTCTGACGATTCACTCAATCGGATGGCGTTGACTGGCGCAGGTACCACGAGCCGCCGGGCTTGATGTTCCAGTCCTCGATGACGCCACTGGTCCCAGTAATGCTGACAGTGACGATCGCGCCGTCGTCGAAAGAACCGCCTCCTTCTTGCGACTGCGTCGGACCATCCATCTCCAAACCAAACAGGTTGCGGGTTTCCCCGGCATGGGCGGGGTGCTGGCCATTTGCAGGCGGTTTGTCATTGCTGTCTGCGTCGCCGGCGATAAATTGCCAGTGCGTGGGATAAGCGATTTCGAGGCCGTATTCGGAATTGCGGTAGTGTTTCCAGCTGGAGGTGTCCTGCGCAGCGGCGAAAAGGAACGCACTGGCGAAGAGACCGATGAAAAGACCAACTGCTGCCTTTCGACTCATGGAGCCAGAGTAGCTCGAAAAGGCCGCGTGAGATGTTTCGCGGGCGTCGTGTTATTCAGAACGTAAACGTACGGGGCTTCTTGATTGGTGTGGTCGGTCTAATTCTGAGGCGGGATCACTTACGTCCGGATTGACGCGCTGACCGGACCAGTCCGGAAATCCGACTGTCAAACAGGTGGTAAACTGAGGAAACTCGGAGGCGGATTATGAGTCACGAGATCGTACCTCCTGAACCGCACTCGACACTCGATGTAAGAAAGGCATGGCAATACGTCCCACGTCGGCTGCGAGTCGTCTTGTTCGTGATCTTCGTCGCGGCGCTTATCCTCATCGTGTACTTGACGCGCTGATCCCCGCGCCCTGAAACACATCCGCGATTTCCTTGTTCCTGATGAACGCCCAAACCGGAGAAGTTCGTTTGCGAGCTATCTGGCACAACTGTCCCCATGAATGAGCGTCCTGAGTGCGAACTGGTTTGTGACAAGTGCTATAGCGAAGCTACAACTATGGGCGAACTCAGACGAACCTGAAGAAGCGCTGTCTGCCGACGTCTCGTTGACTCACTTCTTCAACTTGATGGAATGGAGTTTTGTCATAGCAGTTCCGTAGTTACCGAGATGATAAACGGATGCGCCGACCACCGAGAAGGTAAAGGTGTCAAACGGTTTGGCGAGCAAGGCGTCGAGGTATTCGACCGTGCCGATGCCGGTTGTCACGTGAGGGCTGTAATGGTCTCCGCTGTGCTCTGGAACAAACACCCTGACGTATTCGATAAGCGGCGCAACGATGTCGGGGTCTTCCGGCGTGGTCACGTAGGCGGCGGCAGTACCCGTGGGCGCAGTAAAGGGCGCGACTGCATCAATTAGTTCCTTCTGAAGCCTTAGCAGGTCGGGGGTGGGTTCAATCACAATGCCGGCAAGTCCGAGGGGCTTCTCGGGAATGTAGTAGTACTTGATTGCCTTCAACGTCCAACTGGTAGGATCCTCCTTCGCAAAAACTTTGGTGGCTGCCGCGAACACCTTATCCAAGTTCGATGTGTAGACATAGCGTTGAAGCACCGAGACATGTGGCGCGTGCGAACCGCCCAACGTGTAGCCCTTGGGGAAATTTTTCAAGAGTTCGGCGTTGGCGGCCGTCGCGTGCTGAATCATCGTCGCGTCCGGCTCGAGCAGGATATCAATTGCGGTAACCATTTTGTCCCCCGCGGCAACAGGCGCTTGCTCTTCCTTCGCACTTCCCATTAGCAGGGGCAGAGCGCCCACGATTGCTCCCAAGATCAGCAGGTACGAAAAGGAGTTCCCCGTAAGTTTCATTTAGCTTCCTCCCGGATGTCTATCCCCTCTTGTTCGAGCGCCGACGTGGGAATTTGACAACCACGATTCGAGCGACCGAATAAGTTCCTAAATGAGGCTACGAGAGACCGCCATTGCAGAAAGTAATGTATTTAAGAAAAACAGCATAATCAAGTCCTGATCGGCGCGCTGGCCTGAGAAGTGGCGTCTCGTACCCATTTGTCCAGATATCCGACTAATCTGGACTTGACCGAAGATAGATCGAGCTTGATGTTTTATACTCGGGCGCGGCGATGGGAAATCACACCAAACAATGGCGCGTGGTAGCAGCGGTATTGTTCTCCTTAATGATGGGATCGCTGTTCGGCCTCGCCGGGCCCCTAGCGGGCGCTTATCTTTGGGGTCGTTTCGGCCCCCGAGCAACCGACCCAGATGACACAGCCGCTTTGCTGTTTGGAGTAACGCTTGGCGGGATTGTGGCAACAGGCGTGGCGATGGCACTCCTCTGGAGGCTTTGGCCGCGTTCCGCGCGAAAGGCGTCGCAATCCAGCTAATTCCACTTGCCCGGTCATCCGGCTTACCCGGAGTTGACCCGAAATCGTCGGGCCGCCAGAGGGAATGCGTTCCCCCGTGAGTCTTTGTGGGCGGTCTCCCCGTATAGGTCAGAATGCAACCCGGAACCAGTCGGCTGGCTCGATGCGGTTTGACACGGAGAATCGCCAAATGAAGCAAAACCTCGTGCTGACGATCGTGTCCCTGCTCTCCGTCCTCTTCCTGACGTTTCACCTGACCGACGACATCGTCCGCGGGTACGAAACGGGAGGAGTCGTATATCTAATCGCGGTGCCCATCCTTGTCGTTTGGCTTTACGGAGCGCTCGTGCTCGCCGGACGGCGATCGGGGTACGTCATAATACTTCTCGGGTCTCTCCTTGGGTTGCTTGTCCCCGTGCTCCACATGACGGGGGCACATTTCGGCGAAGTCGCCAAGTCCAGCGGAGCGTTCTTCTTCATCTGGACGATGATCGCGCTCGGCGTGACCGCGCTCATCTCCGTCATACTCTCGGTGCGCGGACTGTGGAGCCTGCGACGGACAACTCCTGATTAACGCGCAGACCGGAGAAGTGGGCGCTGGAGTCAAGATGTACGATTATCCGACTTACGAGGACTCTACAACCGTGAACTTCCCAGGACGGGGCTTCGAACTCACTTCGTAGGATTCACATCTACGGCCAGCGCAAATGAAAAACGGAATGCCCATGTTATAACTCGGGACGCCGATCAGGCCACGGACTTCTTCAAGAGGACTAGCCGGGTTTGCAATTTGTCGATGGCGTGTTGGATTCCTTCGTAAGTTTATAGTGGGAGTCATCAACAGAAAAGACGTGCGACGATTTCAAGAGGAGGACAGATGGTTCGCGTAATGGGATCTGTTGTTCAGGTTGTTCTACTGTGGACTTTCTTGACGGCCATCGCGTTGGCGCAGAGTACCGGTGGGAACCTTGCGACGATCCCGCCTGTTGCCGATCGGCATGCAACGTCAGAATCATTCGACGTCAACGCAGCCGTCGATGCATATTTGGCGAAGATGCCTCCCTCAGAACGGGCCCGCTCCAACGCCTATTTCGAAGGCGGCTATTGGCTGCTCTTGTGGGATTTTCTCTCGTCCATAGTTGTAATGTGGATATTGCTCAGGTTCCGATGGTCGATGCGCATGCGTGATTTGGCCGAGCGCATTACGCGCTTTCGCTCACTTCAGGCGGCGCTTTACTGGGTTCAATTTATTCTGGTCGTGTTTGTGCTCACCTTCCCGCTCACCGTCTATGAAGGCTACTTCCGCGAGCACAAGTATGGCCTCCTGAATCAGACGTTCGGCCCGTGGATGCGGGACCAGGCCGTTATGCTGGCCGTCAACGCGGTACTCGGCGGAATTCTGGTGGTACCGCTCTTCGGGTTGGTGCGACGCCTGGGAAAAAGCTGGTGGGTGTGGGGAGCCGTGGTGACTGTGCTCTTGCTGGCGCTCGCCAGCCTTATCGCTCCCGTATACATCTCCCCTTTATTCAACAAGTACACGAAATTACAAGATGCCCGGATAAAAGATCCAATCCTCAGCATGGCACGCGCGAACGGAATTCCTGTAACCGACGTCTACGAGTTCGACGCCTCACGGCAATCAAACCGGGTTAGCGCCAACGTCAGCGGTTTCGCCGGGACACAGCGAATTTCGCTCAACGACAATCTCTTGAGGCGATGCACCCTGCCGGAGATTGAAGCCACCATGGGGCACGAGATGGGCCATTATGTTCTCAACCACGCGTACAAAGGATTGGTTATGTTCGGTGTCCTGGTGGTGTTGGGGTTCGGCTTCTTGAGCTGGTTCATCAACATTGCCCTTGCGCGCTGGGGAGAGAGCTGGGGAATCCGGGGGATAACCGATGTCGCTGTGCTGCCACTGGCAACTATCGGGTTGTCCGCTTATTTCTTTCTCATGACGCCCGTAACGAACACGATCACGCGCACCATGGAGTTCGAGGCGGACATGTACGGCCTGAACTCTGCTCGTCAACCTGATGGCGAGGCCAACGTAGATTTGATGCTCGGAGAATATCGCAAACTTGATCCAGGGCCTGTTGAGGAGTTCATTTTTTTCGATCATCCGAGCGGACGTACCCGGATTACCGCTGCAATGCGCTGGAAGGCGGAGCACCCGGAGTCGGCATCCCCGGAAGAACTGACCAGACCACTTTTTAATACCCAGTAGGAGCGTTCCTCTCCGGAAGTTGGCTAAACAACGCCATTTTTTCGGCTTCTCCGTTCTCGTGTTCCGACCGGCGCTCGATGATCTCGCCCTGTTGTGGGATCCGGCATCGCAATTTGCTGGAAGCACGAATGGAAATCCCAACCTATAATGGACCTCGCTCGGCTCCTCTCCCCCAGCCTTGGTTGAACTAACTGTCGCCGAGTCTACTCGGTTGAGGGGAGCCAAGGACGTTACCTAATAATTTGGGAGGCAATGGTCATGTTTCTAGAACGCGCCCTAGTTTTCGCCGCGGCCATCATGCTCGCAGTCGGACCATCTCTCCGAAACGCAAAAGACCAGAAGTCTCCCAAACGAACCGAGGAGCAACAGGCGGGTTGGAACGACTCGGAGATGGTGCAGCCCGTCACCGAGTCGCTCGACCTGAATGCCTACAGCGCCATCCGTGAAGAGGGACTGCAGCACTCACATGTTATGGACTACGCCGGAGGGCTGGCTGACGGAATCGGCCCTCGCCTGACCGGATCACCGAACATGGCCAAAGCTAACGCCTGGACGCGGGACCAACTAACAAGAATGGGCTGCGTCAACGCGCATCTGGAGGACTGGGGCGAGTTCGGCATCGGCTGGCAGCAGCTGAACACCTGGGTTCGTATGACGGAACCGGATACAGCCGTCTTTCTGGCGCAGGCCACGCCGTGGTCGCCCTCGACAGACGGGCCGGTGACCGCGCCGGCCATTTCGGTCGTCATCAGCGAGGAGGCGGACATTGCCAAATACAAAGGCAGACTTTCGGGCAAGATTGTCCTGCTCGGCCCAATGCGCGATGTACCGGAACCCGACAATCCATTCGTTGAGCGCTACACCGACAAGGACCTCCAGGATCTAGAGTCTCTGCCGCTGCAACGTGGTGATGCGGATTTGCAGATGCGCATCGAGCGCTATCTCAAGCGCACGAGGCTTGCCGATAAGATCATTGCGTTGTTGGCCGAGGAGCGGGTCGCGGGCGTGATCGTTCCCAGCCGCGATGCCAGGAACGGTGGAGGCACAGGAATTATCTTCGACGACAACGGAGCGGCCCTCGGCCGCACTCCTTATCGTAGAGATACGGCTGTCCCATTTCCGGTCGTCGTAGCCCAAATTGAGAGCTATGGGCGAGTCTTTCGACTCCTTCGGAACCACGTTCCGGTATCGATCGAAATGGACGTCGAAACCAAGGTCACCACGGACCACGAGCATGGCTTCGACACGGTCGCCGAAATCCCCGGAACCGATCCCAAGCTCAAGGATGAGATCGTCATGGTCGGCGGTCATCTGGATAGCTGGATCGCCGGCACCGGCGCGACCGACAACGGGGCAGGCGCGGTCATTGCTCTGGAGGTGATGCGCATCCTAAACTCGCTTAAGGTCAAGCCGCGGCGAACAATCCGCATTGCCTTATGGTCCGGCGAAGAAGAAGGACTCTTCGGCAGCGCGGGATACGTCAGCCAACACTTTGGCAGCTTCCCGCTCTCGACGGATCCTGATCAGATGGAACTGCCTGAATCCATGAGGAAGCCAGCTGGGCCGCTCACCCTCAAACCCGAGCAGAAACTCGTCTCCGCCTATTTCAACGTTGACAACGGAACGGGTAGAATTCGGGGCATCTACACCCAAGGCAATGCCGCAGTGGATTCGATCTTCGAGCAATGGATCGCTCCGCTCAGAGATTTGGGAGTCACCACCATAACGAACCGAAACACGGGCGGAACGGACCACCTATCGTTCGATGCTGTCGGCATCCCCGGCTTCCAGTTCATCCAGGATCCTATGGACTACGAGACACGCACTCACCACTCCAATATGGATACCTATGAGCATCTGCAGCCCGCAGACCTCAGCCAGATTGCTGTTGTGGAAGCCATCTTCGTCTATAACACCGCCATGCGCGAGCGGATGATCCCGCGGAAGCCGTTGCCGCATCCCGAACTTCGCGAGCAACTGTCCGAACCCCTCCCAGACCTCTATCCGACGGCCGCTCCTTCGGACCCAGGAAAGGGCGCAGGGACGAAATAAGCGAGCAAGTCGGGCGTCTGGGCATGTAAATCGGGGTTCGCACGCGTGGAACGCGGTGAATCCAGCTTCGTGACCACCTAGCCGAATGCCACGTACGTCCCGATTTGAGACGAAGCGCACCACCTCAGAAAAATCAGCAAGAGCAGATGCAGTCGCCACGGTCATACGGGGTATTAGGAAAGGACGTGTCCGGCAATCCGACTCACGGGGACCTCGCCCGTAGCAGCCGTTTGGTCACTATCGAATCGAGGCAGTCTTTTCGAGAATCGATACGTTCGCGTCACGCGTGATCCCACCGTCGACTCGACCGACTTGGTCTCAGGAAGGGTTCTCCTCGCAGTCGCACGGAGAAGGGAAACCCGCTATTGCTGTACTGGGGTCCAACTCGAATCGGGATCGAACACGGTCATTGCGGCTGCTGTCTGCGCTGTATCAGGTCCCAGATCCTTCTGCAGCAGCACACCGTCGCGGTTGATGATGAAAGTCATCACGCCGGAGTTGCGGTATTCGGCAGGATATGCGACGAAGGCGAAGCCGCCGGTCATCTTTCCATTGACGATGTAGTCTCTTGCGCCGCCGGGCGCGTTCGCGCCTTGTCCAGTAAGCATGTGGAAGTAGTAGCCGTGGAACGGGACATGCGAATCCGGCTTCAGGCTGTATCCCTCGTTGGTGGCGAACGCCGCCAGCGGACCGAGCGGGCTCTTGGGCTGACCTTCGGGCGACTCCCAGTACAAACCGTTCTGTTTGCCAGTGTCACTGATGAACTTCGCAGCGAATACATGGGTGCTGCCGTCATCGTGATGCATTGAGTAGTACTGAGCCTGAGCATTAGCCAGCGCAATACAGACATCTATGACAGACAGTTCGTTCCGGCCGATACGCCGCAGCAGAATCTCTTGCCTTCCCGCGGCCCCGTCGAAGTACCACTGTCCGGCGGGATCTTTCTTCAGCGGAATCGGGAAAGGAAAATTGTCTGCGCCCAGGAGCAAGGTTTGGGAGCCGTCCGGCATTTTGCGCCAGCGATGCATCGCGTTGTAGGCCGCGATAACCTGGTCAGCGGTATTCTTGTCCTGTACGGGATCGCCGGTTACGACGATGTCTTTCGAGTCCGGGCCGAACACCGCAATTATTTTGTTTGGATCGCCCGATTGGGCGGCCGTCAACAGCGCGTTACCGGCGTCGTCCGGTGAAGCGAACGTCTGGTAAGAAGGTTGGGTGGCGGACTTGCTGCATCCGGCAAATAGAATGACTATCGCCAGAGGAACGAGGCGACTCAGAATAATGGTCCTGCGGATTGCTCGCGACACGGAGATCCTCCAAACTTCCGCCATTAGCACTTCATCAACACACAAAAACTCAGCTCGCTTGCATCTGATGCGATGGCCTTGGTATCACCTGCGACCGTAGCTTGCGGAGCCGCGAGCACTGGAAGCCCTCGAACTCCATCCACCGCCTCCGCTGCCCCAGGCCGATGACCCGCCGCTCTTTTCCTGCCCGCCCCAGCCGCTGGACGAACCGCTCTTCTGGTCCCAACCGCTGCCAGTATTGCTGTAGGTCTTGCCGTCTGCCGAGGCGTACTTGTTGCCATTTGCGGTTTCGCCGTATGCGGCGCTGTTGCCGTACTTGCCCGTCGCGCCATAAGCCGAGGCGCCATTGGAGCTGTGCATTTGCCCAGTGGTTCCGTTGGCGTTGGTTTGGTGCTGGCTGTCAACGGTGGTGCCATCTTTCGAAGCGGTCGAGGCCCCGTAGCTGCCATAGGCGTTGGACCCTTGCACTGTCGCGGCAGAGGCCCCGGTGTGCGGGTTATACGCTTGACCGGCACTTGCGCTGCCGTAACCATTTGAAACTGTGCCGCCGCGCGCGTAAGTTCCAGTGGAGGGGTTGTAGCCGGTTGAAGCGTGGGCGCTGCCGTAGGGCCCATAGGCGGACGCGCTGGAGCCATAGTAGCCGCCGTGCCAAGCGCTGTTTCCGTAATAAGCCCCACCGTGATAAACCACAGCCGTGGTCCCGTGCCATCCACAGGCCCAACTGCTATATCCCCAGCCGTAAGAGCCGCCGGCCATCATGGCCCCGACCGCAATACCAACTCCAAACGCCACGACTGCGGCACCGGCGGGAGGCGGGACGTACACGTATGCTGGAACCACGTAGGGATAGCCATAGACCACTGCGGGGTTGTACATGGGAACGTAAACCACCTGCGGGTTCACCGGCTGAATCACGATCACCTGCGGCGACTGCTGCACGACGGTGAGTTGCGCGCCTGATTTCAAGTTGCCGGCAGCGTATGCTTTCGCGCGCAGGACCTGGATAGCTGTCATCACGTCGGCTGACTGCGTGTGATACGCCTCTCCCAACGATGAAGTCCAAGTCAGGTTGGACGCCATGTTACTGAGCACGGAGGGAAATTGTGTAAGCGCCTTGATGGCGGGATCCCACGGTTGTGCATCAACAGCCGCCATCAGGGTTGAGCCGGTCAAGTAGTTGTGGGACTGATACCAGCTTGCAGCTGCGGCGATCTGATCCGGAAAGGTCGCAGCTGCCAGGACCTGCGCTACCAGGGCGTCCGGATAGAGGGCGATGGGTGCGGCCAGTTGTTGTAGCTCGTCCGCGGTCAGCGGCACGCCTTGTCCCGAATACCCGGACTGCTGAGCTCGGGTTTGCATTGGGATCATGCCAATGACTAGCAGGAGACATAGTGTCGCTGACACAATTTGTTTCGTGAAGTTATCTGTCATTTTATTCTCTCGATCCAAGCATAAGGAGTCAGCTGCGCCCTACGGCGTGCTGATTCCTAAGGAATCAACCCGCATTCGAACATCTTGTTGGCGATGGGAGGTGCCACTCTGCTGATGAAATAAGCACGCATCTGCGCATCGTTGTGAAGGAATTGTATCGCTCGTTGTTCCTCAGGTGTCGGTGGCGCTTTTTCGCTCTTCTGTTCCCACAACTCTTGGCAGGTTGAATTCTGATATTTCGCGATGATCTTTGCCGCGACTTTGTCCATGATCGGGTACTGCTGAGGCGGCTGGGCTATAGCGTGCCTGGGACGAAGAAATGTGAGCCCGAGAGTCAATATGGCAACCAGCGCGAGTGTGATTAGCAAGAAACGCGTCGTCAAGTCTCGCTCCTAACCGCAGTTTTTCATCCAACTGACATTCATTTAAGCTCTCGACCTGCGCGCCTCATGCGGAGGATTGATGACAGGCGTGCGATGCCCCGCCAATTGACTTGGCAATGAGGCTGCCAAACTGTGCGGAGCGACCGTACCGAACTAAGGTGCTAACCGGCAATGAGTTGCGCGGTTCAAAGGGGAGCCTGCCGAACCCTTGGGTTTGAGGGCGGCACGAAATATCGGAGAGTCTCCGAGATGTCGGAGATTGTCTCTGGCGAGGGGTGAACAAAAGCGGATTGGCGGGACCTGTTCGTCTGGACGGGATTCGGAGAGGCGGACGATCATCGTGATCGGGCTCCGAAAACCCCGAACGCCTAACCCACTGCCTGATTAACGCGGTGGTGTCAATGGGTCGACGCGACACCCAGCTCGAAGGCTATCTGGCGGAGTTTAAAGGGCAAAATTGACTGCCGGCATCGATTCGAAGAAAACCCTGTCCTGGTTAGGTCTAATTTGAGCGCAGCCTAATAGATCGGTCTTCTCTGAAACGTACTAACGGAACGACTGTTTAGAGGGTGTTGCGTCGACCGATTGAACTGGCAGCGCTGACCGGACGAGCGGGTACTGGTACGAACTAGTTCGATGATCCGATCAATTACAAATTAGCCTGCCAAAGCGTCTTTGTTTTATTTGGTAAGATAACAAAAAATGAAAATGGCTAAGCGGCAAGAAACCAAGTCAACGATTCGCTTCAGTGCCAAATTGTTTCGGGCTGAGGCAGCAGAAAAGACTGGATCGTGGACTCTAACTCTGCCCAAGAACGCGAGTGGGAAGCTCCCATCTCGAGGCAGCACAATGGTGGAGGGAACGATCAATAGCTTCCCTTTTCGAGCCGCTCTCGAACCAGATGGCGAAGGAAGTCACAGGCTCAAGGTTAGCAGAGCGATGCGCGATGCCGCAGGCACAGATGCCGGCGATACGGTAACCGTGGAGATTGCACGGGCCGGAGAAGAGCCGGAGATGAGGGTGCCAATGGATCTGCGCAAAGCCCTCGCGTCCGCCCCGCTGGCGAAGGCCGGGTGGGAGGACATCACACCAATGGCCCGTCGGGACTGGATTTTTTCGATAACCTCAGCCAAACAACCGGAAACGCGCAGGCGCCGGATCGAGAAAGCATGCGACATGCTTGCCTCTGGGAAGCGACGGTTATGCTGCTTTCCCGGCATAAAGTGGCTTATGAAAGAAAATGCGAAATCATGCGGAATGTGGCTTCCGCTGGTGAACTCAAAAAATCAAATTTCGCGTAGATCTACAAGTCCTGCCAGTGAAATGAAGGCCCACGTGCTGGAGAAGCAGTGATCTCAGGCGGTCCGACGCGTTTAGCGCAGTTGCGCGAAGTCCTGCGTGATATAGAGACTTCCGTCCGCCGCTTGAGCAACCCCGACTCCGACGTGAGTGTATTTCACGTTGAGTATATTCCACCGATGATTGTGCTGGAATTTCGGTTCGTTCATGAAGAGGGACTCGGCCTCGTTCACCCCTCTGCAATTGGCGATGTTTTCGCCAGTTGAGAGCCACTTAATTCCCGCCATCGAAACGCGCTGCGCTGGTGAACTCCCGTCAGCGCCCTCATGACTGAAGTATTCGTTGCGGGCCATTTCTTCGGAGTGCATCCTGGCGACTGCTGCCAGCCGATCGTCCCACTGAAGCGCCGGCGCACGGCCCTCCGTTTCGCTCGAGTAAGAACGATCTGCGCGGTCGCGGTTGATTAGCTCCCACATTTGCAATTCAAGCTGGCCGATTTGATATGAAACGTTCGTGCGCGGCGGAACCGATTGCGACGAAAGTGAGCTCGCCGGAACCAAACCAATAAGCAGAGCTGCCAGAAGAACCGACGCACGTCCCTTGAAGGGGCTGGCGAAGCGAAAGGCGGAGCTGGTTGAGGTTGGCATGAAATTCTCGCCTACACCGCAACCGTACGCCGGGTTCGTTCACCAAAATACTGTCCGGAAGGGCAACTTTGGTGCTGGTATGCGCGGCCAGGAGCTAAACCAGCTTATTGGCAAAATGGAGGATTCCCAGCCGGCGGAATTTCGCTTAGCGAGCGTGGCTATTTGTGGGTCAGGAGATACAGATCGGCGTGGCCGCCGGGGCGCGCATAGACGATGGTAGAAAGGTCCCTGGAAAAATCGGATCCGTTGCCTCCGCTGTAATTCAACGGAAAAGCGAAAGGGACCTTCAACGCGATCTGTGGCACCCCAATGATTTTGCCATCTGCCCAGAGCTGGCGGTAAATCGTGACTTCACCGCGGGCGGCAACCGCATATAGGAACGACTTGCCGTCAGGGGCAAAAACCGCATCGAACGTCACAGTGCCTGGAAGCAGTTGAGTACATTTCCGGTCGGCGATGGAGATCTCGTAGATTCCAGTTGTATCTCCAAACGGTTGGACGCCAAGCAGATAACGCCCGTTGGGATCGATATCGGAAATTATCGAGCAGCTGTCAATGAACTTCTCCGGGCTCGAACCGTCCCCGTTCATTCTCCAAATGGATGGCGTCGCCCTCCCCTTGTCCCTGCCCGCCACGTAAATGAGCCTCTGGTCGGGACTCCATACTGAGTTGTAGGTGTCAGCCCCGGCGCGAGGGAGCTGCCGAAGACCGCTGCCATCAGTTCCAACGATATAAGCGTAAGACCCACCGCTGGCTCCCGAATCTTCAAAAGACAGGTGAAGATTGTCCGGCGCCCAATTCCCCGTCCCCAGATGTTCTCCGGTGGCCAGCTTCACTCTGTTGCCGCCGTCAATGTCCGACACCCACAGTTCATTCCTATCGCGCGCCGGAAGCGTGACGTACATCACCCTCTTTCCGTCCCGCGAAATGGTGGGCTGAGTTACGTCTTCCGACGCGATGTCTGCGGATTCCTTCGAACGAACGTGGTACACGGTCAGGAATCCGGAAGACTTGCCGTTCACGAAGTAAATCCCGTTGCCCGACGGGTCCGGCATCGGCCCGAAATCCGGTCCTGCTCCGAAGGTAATCTGTGTCAAACTCCGGTCCTTCAAGCCGTACTTCCAAATATTCGTCAGGCCGTCTACGGTACGGGCAAATAGAATCGTATTTCCAGGTTCGCCCCACACGACGTCACTCGAATTCCCGGAAACCTCACCTAAGTCAACCGCCGCGTGGCTCGTCACGTTTATTCTGTAAAAATGGAAATGGTCCCCAAATCCCGCCGAAACACCGGCCGCGAGCAGGTCGTTGCCGCTGGGAAATAGCAAAAGCGGGAGGAAGTAGAGGCCAGTGCCCTCAGAGTTGTAAATTAGCTCTTGGTTCAATCCGGACTTTTCAGACCGAAAAACCCCGGCGACGTCAGACTTCGCATAATAAATGAATTCGCCGTCTGGCGATGGAACCGCCTGCACACCGGGCACCACACGACGCGGAGTCCCACCGAGCGTAGGCACCGCCCAGACCTCGTTCTGGCCGAGGGGTCTAACGTAGTAGATTTCTTTCCCGTCGGGCGAAAAGCTCTCCAAAGCCTTGTCGCCTTCGTCATTCGTGAGTTGGAGGGGCTCTCCACCGGACGTAAGCATGAGAAATACTTGTTCGATGCCGTCCACCGGTGACACGAACGCCACATTATGGCCGTCGGGAGAAAGCCTCGCGTCGTTCATTGGCTTATTCCACTGGCTGATTTGCGTGATCTTAGCGGGGCCGCTCGGAGTGGTCGAACGAGGCCAAAAGTGATAGGTTGCGAACGCTGCTGCCAGAAGAGCCACGCAAACGCTCAGAACGGCGTATCTGTTCTTTGCAGGCTTCGCCGGCGACGGAACCGCTGCGATTGAGCCCGAAGACAAAGGCTCTGCATTGACGGCCTGTACCGGCCCGCTCGCTGATGATGAAACTCGGCGGCTCGAATCGGTATCCCGCCGCAGGCGCTTCAGGTCGGTGCGAATCTCCGATGCGGACTGGTAGCGGAGATCGCGATCTTTCTCAAGCGCCTTGTGGATGATGTCCTCGAGCTTCGGTGGGACGTCGGGATTAAGCCGCACAGGACCGACAGGCGTTTGGTTTAATATCGCCTCGGTGATCACTCCCGACGTGTCCCCGCGAAAGGGGAGAGTGCCGGTCGCCATCTCATACAACACCACGCCGAATGAAAAAAGGTCGGTGCGTGCATCCAGGGGCTTTCCGCGTACCTGTTCCGGCGACATATAGGCCACTGTGCCGACCGTCGCGCCGGGACTCGTGAGCAGTTCCTCGGTTACCGCCGTCGGCATCGAACCAGCACCCATGCCTTGCGCGATACGAGCGGACGGTGCCAACTTCGCCAGCCCAAAGTCCAGAATCTTGGCGTGGCCCCTTTTAGTCACAAAGATGTTTGCTGGTTTGATATCCCGGTGGACAACGCCTTCAGCGTGGGCCGCATCGAGTCCGTCCGCCAATTGGATGCTCAAATCGAGGATCGTTTCCATTTCCATGGGACGGCCACTGATGTAGTGCTTCAGCGTCACGCCGTCCAGATACTCCATCGCGATGAAAGCCTTGCCGCTCTCGTCTCCAATCTCGTAAACAGTGCAGATGTTCGGGTGATTCAGCGCCGAGGCGGCCTGCGCTTCCCGGCGGAATCGCTCCAAGGCCTGCGGATCTCGCGCTACCTCATCCGGAAGGAACTTGAGCGCCACGAAGCGGTGGAGGCTGGTGTCCTCAGCCTTATACACGACACCCATACCTCCGCCGCCGAGTTTCTCGATGATGCGGTAGTGGGAAATGGTCAGGCCGATTGGAGAAGAGGAGTCCGACATTTCGCGTTTATCTTAGGTGGAGCTAGATGGCAAGTCAACGAAGTCGGCGTGTCTTCGCCAGGACGCCGACTTCGTGATTGAAATTACGAGCTTGAGGTGCCGGATATTTTCTTAGAACTGCGGGGTCACTGCTTTTTCTCGGAGCTAGGTGCGCTCTGATGCGACGGTTCAGACTTCGGTGCGGATTGCGGTTTCGCCTGAGCCTGGTGTTCTACGGGTGCCCTCGGTGCCGTTTCGGCGTGGGGAGCCGACTGATGTTCGGCGGGTGCCTTGGGAGCGCTTTCGGTACGAGGGGCCGACTGATGCGACGGTTGTGAGTTGGTGTTCATGCGGGCTGGTTCTGAAGTTCTCTGCGTAGCTGCCTTGTTCTCGGTCGGGCGAGTTGCTGGTTTATTTTCGACAGATCTGTTCTCAGCAGCCTTATTTTCGTTGGCGCGGGTTGCCGCACTGTTTTCGGCGGTTCGATTCTCGGCTTCCTTGTTCTCATTCGCTCGAGTTACGGCTGCTTTGTTCTCGACAGATTTATTCTCAGCGGCCTTGTTCTCGTTGGCTCGAGTCGCTGCTTTGTTCTCGGCGGTTCTGTTTTCGGCTGCCTTGGTCTCGTTAGCACGAGTTACGGCCGCCTTGTTTTCGACGGACTTATTTTCAGCGACCTTGTTCTCGTTTGCGCGAGTCGCGGCTGCATTGTTCTCAGCTGTTTTGCGCTCAGTCGCCTTATTTTCGGCCGCGGTGTTCGCCGCCGCCGCGCCTCTGGCTGGCGCTACACCGTTGCCGGTGAATTCTCCCGGCCTGGATGTCGCCGCGACTGCCGGCCTTCCATGATTTTCGGACGCCAACATGGCGTGATTCTCGCTGGCGGCCTGTTGATGCCCTGTTTGCGCAGACGTTGCCGAAACGTGGTGCTCACGGGCTGCTGTCTGTTGTGCGGCGCTCTCTCGAGCGGTCGTTCCACCGCGCCCGCCGTTGTAGCTGACGCTGTTTCCTGCTCTCCCGTTCACGACGGTCTTTTCGTAAGTATTGTGAAAATTTCTCCCGTTGACATTGTTCACCGAGCGGTTGTAGCTGAACTGGTTGTTTCTCCAGTATCCGCCCTGATAGCCGTTGCCGCCGTAGCCGTATCCATAGTTAACGCCGCCGTAGAAGCCGACGGTCGGGCCCCAATATCCGACGTTCCATGCGTACGCGCCAGCGCCCCATCCCCAATAGCCCGGAGTCCACAGCAAGCCAACGCTTGGCGGCTGAACCCACGTGCCGGGCACCCAGAAATAACCTCCCGGACCGTAAGCCCAGTAGCCGGGCGTCCATAGAAAACCATCCTGAGGGCAGATTGGCTGCGAATAGGCAACCAACGCGGGCGGGGCGACGGTGATGGCGACGCCGAATTGTGCGAACAACGTGGCTGGTAACGCCAACATCACAAAAAGGAGGAACATGGAACGAACGGAACTGTGAAAACGCATCTTCATTACCTCGGCAGGTCATCCTTCGCTTGCCCGATGTTGCTTTGGTTCTGCGGGTTGCGTGGAGTGACAGGCTACTGGACGCGGTTAGAATGACCGATGCGGATCTCTAATGCTGTCCCGTAGAACACACTTCCTGCGAATGTTTGAAAAGCAAAACCTTCAGTTACAAAAGTGTCCAAATGCGGACAGACCTCTGATTACTCCATGTCTAACATCTACCTCGGCAAAAGAAATCGGATTCTGTTGATCCTGCTCTCGATCAGGTCAAATCGATGCCGAGGAGAAACAAATTGAAGAATTCAAGAAATCGCGAACGAGGCTCCGGAGGAGCGGTTGTCGTGCTTTTTCTCGTGGTCGTTCTTGTCGCAGCTGGATATTTCCTGATGACGAAAAACGTTTCGGTGCAGAACGCGTTCCATTTTGTTAAGGACTCGACGCAAGACGCGGAGACAACATCGAGCGTGCGAACGGCGCTGCTGCTGTCCAAGCAGGTGTCTCCCTACGCGATCAAGGTCGAGACGACGCAAGGCGTAGTTACCCTGGACGGACAGGTCCCGTCGGAACAAATCAAGGCGGTGGCCAGTGCGATTGTGCAAGATACGTCCGGCGTCAAGGAGCTGCACAACAATCTAGTGATCAACCCTTCGACAACTCGCAACGCTGAAGCGGAAGGTCTCGGTGAGCGCGTGGCTGATCTGGAGATCAAAACCATGGTTAGCGAGGGTCTCTCCCAAAACGATACGCTTGTTGACCAGCATATCGGGACAGACGTCAGCAAACGAACGGTGACTCTCAGCGGGACGGTGCAGACTGGCGCCCAAAAATATTCGGCCGAGCAAACCGCGTGGCAGGTCTCCGGTGTGCAGGGGGTGACCGACAATCTGGCCGCCGCGGACGCGCAGACAAATCCGGAGAGCACGGATGACAAGCTGGCGCACCGGGTCGAGTTTGAATTGTACTCAACCAAAGCGATCTCGCTGAAGACGATGCAAATCCACGTTGACAACGGCACGGTGACACTGACCGGCGATGTCTCTTCTCTGGCAGAAAGCATGCTCGCCGAAAGGATCACAAAATCCGTGGAGGGTGTTCGGAGAGTGGTGAACACCCTGGCCGTGCCAAACGATGCTGTCTCGCCAGCCTAGACGGCCACTAGCATTAATTTCAGAACTGTATAATTTTGACCAGACCTGCAGGTTGCACAACCTCTAGAATGCGGCCGATCATGGCGAGGATGAACGATTGGTTCCGGATAAGGGCTAAGGCCGGTTTCCTTGTCTCTTCCCTGCCATCTTACTAACGCTGCTACCGGAAGAACTAACTTCCAGGGACGTTCGGCCCGCTCGTGCATGTGTCGGTTAAAACCTGTAACCCCTCGAAACGTGCGGGACCCCAGACACCCCCTTAACACGCACGGGTCCCGCACGCCCTCCTTCTGAAACTCCTCGATGGTGGCTGGCCCAACCTCACGCGGATTGCAACGCTCACTGCTCAAACCTCAGGCATCGGTAGCGATCGAGCTCTCGTGCTTGACGCCGACGCGAACGGGGCGTACGTTTCCTTGAAACGGGCACCGTTCGAGCGTGGAACCTGGGGGGTGAACTCATACGGAGATTCTTTCCATCTGCGACTTCCATCGTTGCAATCGGTGTGTTGCTCAGTTGTTCGATCGGGTGTTCCAGGCGCCCCAGCGACGACACAATCACAAAAGACATTCAGAATCGGGTCGCGGCAGACCCCGACACAACGGACTCCAACGTCAGCGTAGCTTCTAAGGACGGCAAGGTAACGCTGACAGGCACAGCGAGCGACCCCGCTGAGCAACAGAAATTGGAGCAGATCGCCCGTCAGGAGCCGGGAATCGTCGGCGTTGATAACGAGACCGCGCTTCCGCCTCCACCAATCGTCGTGCCCGCCGGCACGGATCTAGTCGTCATCACGAGCCAGCCGCTGGGCTCCAAGACGAGCCAAACGGGCCAGTCGTTTGTCGCGAGTGTGGCGCGGCCTGTGACTGTTGGCGGTGAGGAGGCGATACCCAAGGGATCGGCAGTCAGTGGCACCGTTGTCACAGCCAAGGAAAAAGGCAAGATTAAGGGGGAGGGCCAATTGTCGCTGGCTCTCAGGAGTCTCACTGTCAGAGGGCAAACCTATCAGATCCAGACCATCACTCTGGACAGCACGATCAAAGGCAAGGGAAAGCGAACGGCGGCAACTACTGGCGGCGGAGCGGCGGGGGGTGCGCTGCTTGGCGGAATAGCCGGAGGAGGAAAGGGAGCCGGAATTGGGCTTCTCCTCGGTGCGGGGGCGGGATTGGCGGGAGGCGCGTTCACCGGAAACAAGCAGATTGAGCTTCCGGCGGAAACAGCGCTCACATTTTCCCTGACTGCGCCTCTGACAGTTCCGCCACCTCCACAATAGTTTCGTAGTTGCTTCTGTCTGAAACTTCGTTGGAGCAGCCGAATTGCCGATTGGGGAGTTTGTCCGGCAATCTGACGAACCGCCAGTCAGATGCTCGCGCGCCAGGGCCTTATCGTCAGGAGGGGAATGGTTTGAGGACTACAGGGGCCCCACTAACTTGCTTCACCCTAAGGTTGAAACTTACCTCGACATGGTCCGCTATCTTTATGAACGGAATCCCTTTGTTCATTCCGTAGTCCTTGCGGTCGAAGACCATCGTTCCGGCAATCTCCTCTGAGGATGTCCCCTTGCCGTTAACCGTGAGCGTCAGTTTTTCGGGGTTTGATACTCCGCGTATCGTGAAGTCGCCATCTACTTCGAAGGTCCTGGGGCCCGTCTGCTTGACCTTGGTTGACTTGAAGCTGATCAACGGGTTGTGCTCGACATCGAAGAAGTCTTTGCCCTTCAACTTGCCGTTCTTCATCCCGCTTCCGGTATCAACGCTGGCGGCTTGAATTTCGATTTCTAGAACACTTGAGGTCACGTCAGGGGACGCAAATTTTAGGCTGGCGTCCCATTTGTCAAATTTGCCCACCAGAGCCACCGAGGCCTTCACGGAGAATTTAATCGAGCTGTTTATCGGCGTGATCTCAACGACTGGAACTTGGGCACTACTGAGTGATGGGAACGCGGCGAACGCCAAGAGGCAAAGTATGACTCGTCTCATGACGCGAAGCATGAGCGCTACCCACGTTATTGTCAATTTCAGCGTTCAGGGAACACGATGCCCGGGCGCGACGACAGATCGTGAGGTTAATGGAAGACTGAAAGAAGCGAGCCGGAAAGCCCCGCGGCGGAGGGCTCGAAGATCGAGACGTACATCAGCACGAGCGTGAGGATGATCATTAAGATGCTGGAGCCCCAAGCGATGATGTTGAAGGCGAGCGTGTTGACGTGGTCTCCCATCAGGTCGCGGCGGTTGATGAGCAGCAGGATGAAGATCAGGACGACGGGCAGCCAGACGCCGTTCGCAACTTGCGAGAGAACGAGAATTTTCAGCAGAGGCGCTTCGGGAATCAGGATGATCCCGGCGCCGACAACGATCAGCACGGTGTAGAGCGAATAGAACGTCGGAGCTTCCTTTAGCTTCCGGTCGAGGCCCGCCTCAAATCCGAGACCTTCGCAGATCACATGCGCCGTCGAAAGCGGCAGAATGGATGCCGCGAAAAGCGAAGCGTTGAGCAAGCCGAACGCAAACAGATAACCGGCCCACTTCCCCGCTAACGGGAGCAGCGCCATGGCAGCTTGCCCGGCGTCGGTAATGTCCGTCATTCCATGGGCGTTTAGGGTGGCGGCGCAGCAAACCATGATGAAAAACACAATGGCCATGCAGGAGATGCTGCCGACAAGCACGTCCATGCGCGCGTGCTTATACTGGCGCGGCCCGACACGCTTTTCCACGAAGCCCGCCTGCAAATAAAAAAACTGCCACGGCGCGATGGTGGTGCCAATTAGCCCGATGAGCATCAGCAGATAGGGCGCGTTCATGTGAATATTGGGAACGACGGTCGCCTTCGCGGCCACGAGCCAATCTGGCTTCGCCAGAAAAGCCGAGACCGCATAAGATAAATAAAACGCGCAGGCCACGAGAAAGATTTTTTCCACCTGGCGATAACTTCCACGGACTACCAGCACCCATACGGCAATTGCGGCAAGCGGCACGGAAATATACTTGCTGATGTGGAAAATCTGCATCGAGGCGGCCACGCCGGCGAACTCGGCCACGGTGTTGCTCAAGTCCACGACGAACGCCGCGATCATCACGAAAAACGTGGAACGGAATCCGAACTCTTCGCGAATCAGGTCGGAGAGGCCCTTTCCGGTGACCACGCCCATGCGGGCGCACATTTCCTCGCTGACGTAGAGAGCGATGGTCATGGGAATCAGCGACCACAAAAGCGCGTAGCCGAATTGCGCGCCGGATGTGGTGTATACGGCGATGCCGCCGGCGTCGTTGTCCACGTTAGAGGTGATCAGTCCCGGGCCGACGACAGCAAAAAAGACAGCGAGCCGCCGGCGCATTGTGCGCGTGCGGCGGTTAAAGTCCTTTCCGCGGCTGGTCAGCCGGGAGACAGTGTCCGTTAATGTGGTCCAGGTGTTCATGGCGATGCTAAGCCTAATGAACCGGAACTTCAGCGGCTAAAGCCGTCCTGATTTCGCGAGACTTATGTCGTGGCTAAAGCCACGACTCACAAAGATTCTCAATTCCGAACGAAATCCTAGAGCTTGGCGCGCATGCGGCTTACCACGTCGTCCACGGTGATGGCGCCGACCGGCACGTTGGCGTCATTCACGACGGCGAGGCTGCGCAAATTGTACTTGTCGAAAATCTCGAACACTTCCTTGTCGCTGGCATCCGGCTTCACCGAAAGCATCGGCTCGAACACAAGCTCGGCCATGCGCTGTTCACCGCCTGCCAGAATCAGCCGCGCCACGGGCACGGTGCCAGCGAGCGCGGCGTCACGATTGATCAGGACCACGTTGTCGAGCTGGTCGAGCGAGACATCGTGGAACCGAATGAAATCCACGACCTCGCCGCGCGTGGCGTCCTCTCCTACAACGACAATTTCGGTGTTCATCATCCCGCCCGCGGTGTCTTCGCCGAAGCGCATCAGCTCCTTTACTTCGTTCGCCTCGCGATTCTCCATTTCGTCGAGAACTTCCTTCGACTTTGCGGGCTCGAGGCTCTGAATCAGGTCCGCGGCCTCGTCCGGATTCATTTCCTCGATGATGTCGGCGGCCTTCTCCGGATCGAGCTTCTCCATCACCTGGGTCTGGAGGCGCTTGTCGAGCTCCGCGATGGTTTCCGCGGCGGTCTCCTCGTCGAGCGAGTCAATGATGGCCTGGCGCTCGTCGGGCGAAATCTCTTCCATGATGTCGGCGAGGTCGGCGGGATGAAGCTGGGCCAGTTTGTCGCTGGACATGCGCAGCTTCACGCGGCGCAGAGGGTCCGGCTCGATGAGGTTGACAAATTCCCATAGGATGGTCCGCCGCGGAAGCCTCATCTGAATGCGCCGAATGCCCATGGGCGGGACGATCCCCTGAAGGAGCCGACGCACAGCACCGGGAAGACCCACGTCTACCTGAGTGATCCGCAGCTCGGTATTTCCATTGACGCGATGATCTGCGAGCTCGACGTCGTTGACCCGGACAACTTTGCGGCCGTTGGTGTCAATGATCTGCTGGTCGAGCAGGTCCTTGCGAACGGCGAGCCATGCTTCGTTGGGATGATAGAGCTCGAGCGCGGATTCGTCGGTCGTGAGCTTCAGGCGACCCGGGGCCACCGAGGCGATCTGGTCAAAGCGCGCGACCAGCGGCCGATACTGGCCGCGGCCAATCAGGAGGCGCGAGATGCGGTTCGGCTGCTCGTCCGGAACGATGAACATTTCCTTGACGCGACCGACGAAGTTGCCGAAGGAATCGTAGGCTTCGGCGCCCAGGATTTCAGTCGCGTGCAGCATGAGATGCTCCTTCTAACTGCTTTGAACGTGTGGGGCCTATTGAGAGATCCTTCGAGTCACTTCGTTCGGCCGGGATGCCCACCGATCTCCGAGGCTCGACTTGCAATCGCCACTGGGAGCCCTATCATTCGAATAGGCAAAAAAAAACCCGGGACCGGCAACGCAACCCGGCCACGGGCAGACGGAAAACCGCCCTCGGTTTAGGTCAGGCCGGGCCTCGCCTCCCTGTTCCCACACACCCAATCGGCACGCAAACGGCGCGCTTCAGGAACAACCCGGGAACAGCGAACGACAACGAGCGCGAAGGTAGAAGCACGCTGTCCGCCAGGGCGGACGCGGCGACTACCGTCAGGCTCCGAATTGGGCGAACGCGATTCCATAACGATGCGTTTATCCCCGTTCGACTAGTAACGGCAGACGGAAATTTTGTCAAGCATAGAGTGCGTGCTTTACCGATTTTTCAGGCGCGAAACAGCATATTTCCGGGAATTTGGCCGCGACGGCGGCATTCGGCAGCGTTGAGGCCCCAATATGTAGTGCGAATATAGTCGCGTGGAGAAAATCCAAGGGCGCGGGCGACGCGATCAATAGATGCGGGAGTGCCCTCGATCTCGAGGTAGGTGCCTACCGGGGTTTCGTCGAGGTCGAGACGGAGGCTGGGGAGGCGGAAGGTCGTACGGAATTTTTCGTAGCGGAAGCCGGGTCGAAACCCGAGCGAGCGAAGGCTGGCCGGCCACGCCTTTCGCGCCGTTGAGACCATTTCCCTTTCAAGCTTTTCTTTGTAGCGCGAGTCAGCTGAGACCAGGACTGGAGACTTCGAGGTAATTATCGTCCGCGCGGGCCTACCCGGAATGAGGACCGAGGCGGCGGGGGTCTCGATGCGAACCCGCACGAGGCGGCCACGTCGGCGGAAGTCCTCGTCCGGGGTATCAAAGAGCGTGTTCCGCTCGAGGACTCGGCCACTGCAACGAGCGCGCAGGTTGCGTATCTTCCGAATCAGCCCGGCGAGATCGGCGATGCGGAGCATGATTTCCGTTTCGCGGTGGGAGTGGCGGCGGACGGGCATGGCCGAGTATAACGTAGGCGCGCGGGACGCAAAGGCGACGGCGTCGAAGACGAAGAATCTTGCTAACCCGGGAGCGAGCCAGCATAATCGCTTCACTGCCGGGAGATCGCGCGCGTTTATGACCGAACCCACCACCCCGTTGATGCAGCAGTATCATGCCGTGAAAAAGCAGCATCCGACGGCGCTGCTCCTGTTTCGGCTGGGTGATTTCTACGAACTGTTTTACGAAGACGCCGTCCTAGCCTCGCGACTTCTGCAGATCACGCTCACCGCACGAAACAAAGAAAAGGGCGAACCAGTGCCGATGTGCGGGGTCCCCTACCACGCCGCTGAAAACTACATCACGAAACTGATTCGCGCCGGGCACAAGGTCGCCGTCTGCGAACAGATGGAAGAGCCGGGGCCCGGCAAGAAACTCGTGCGGCGCGAGGTGATTCGAGTTCTGACACCGGGAACGGCAATGGGCACGTCGCTCGTGGACCCGAAGGAGAATAATTTTTTGGCTGCGGTCGCGCGCAGCGCGGCGGCCAACGCCGCGGCGGTGGGAAGCGGGCGATCCGCGAGCCGTCAGACGGAAACGAGAATCGGGCTCGCGTACGTGGACCTTTCGACGGGAGAATTCCGCGCGACGGAGTTTGGCGGTGACAAGGCGGAAGCGCGGCTGCGTGACGAGCTGGAGATCCTGCGGCCTCGGGAAATTTTGCTGGCGCGACCGACTACTCTTTTCCCAGACGACCGAAGATCAAACCCAACGTTGTGGGACTCACAGGGCAAGAGCGTTGAGACGCGGCTCGATGATTGGATTTTCGAGAGTAATTACGCGACGCGCCAGCTTGAGACGCATTTCCGAGTAGTTGCGCTCGAGGGATTCGGGCTCGTCGGCCATCCGCAGGCAACGGCGGCGGCGGGAGCGATCGTTCATTATCTGCGGGAGACATCAGCGATCGGTGCGCGGAAGCCGGAGGACAGTGCGAAAGTCCCCGGCCTGCGTCCCGCGGGGACTGGCCTCGAACATCTCGACCGCATCGGCTACTACGAACAACAGAACGCGATGATCCTTGACCAGATCACGGCCCGAAATCTGGAGCTAGTCGAGCCGGCGCCGGGAGACGACGCGTCCGCGACCCTGGTCGGCGCGATTGACGAAACGGCCACGGGAATGGGAGCGCGGCTGCTGCGAGCGTGGATTCTGCGGCCGGAGATTTCGCTGAGTGAAATTGAAGAGCGGCTCGATGCCGTGGCGGAACTGAAATCACGCACCATCGCGCGCGAGGAGCTTCACAGCGAACTCGAAGGAATCCTCGATCTCGAGCGGCTGATGAGCCGCATCACGCTGGGTATCGCGACGCCACGGGATATGCTGGCGCTGCGAGGTTCGCTCGAGAAAATTCCGATCGTGCGCGGACTGATTCTTGAACAGACGGAATCGCAGCGGCCAGCGGTCGCGCGCGAGCCCGATGCCCCGGCGTCAGCCGCCGGCGGAGGAAGGCTCGGGGCGCTGCGCGAGCAGATGGACGAACTTGCCGACGTGCGTGACATTATCGCGCGGGCGATTGCCGACGATCCCCCGTCCATGCCGAATGATCCCGGTGTGATCCGCCGCGGATTTCACCTGGAGCTCGATGAATTGCGCAGCATCCTCACCGATGGCCGCCAGACCATCGCCGCGATGGAGGATCGCGAGCGAAAGCGGACCGGGATTGCATCGCTCAAGATCCGCTACAACCAGGTGTTCGGTTATTACATTGAGGTATCGAAGCCCAATCTACCGCTGGTGCCGGCCGACTACGACCGCAAGCAGACGCTCGTGAATGCGGAACGCTTTACGTCTAGCGAGCTGGCGGGATATGAGCGAAAGGTGCTTTCTGCCGAGGAGCGCGCCCTTGAGATCGAACGACGGCTCTACGGCGAAATCCGCGAGTCCATCGCGCGGGAGGCTGGCCGACTGCGGCGTTCGGCCGCAGCGATCGCGCAGCTCGACGTGCTCGTGAACTTCGCGCGCATCGCCGCCGCGCGCAATTATTCGCGCCCACAGTTCACGGAGACGGAGGTCGCGCGGAAGGGTCCGCGCGGGGCGCTGATGGTGGCAGGAGGGCGTCATCCTGTGATCGAGAAATTACTTGAGGAGCGCGGCGAGCGCTTTGTGCCGAACGATTTGTACCTGGGCCCGGAATCGCCATTTCTGCTGCTCATCACCGGGCCAAACATGGGCGGCAAGTCCACATACCTGCGGCAAACGGCGCTGATTTCGATTCTGGCGCAGATGGGATCGTTCGTGCCGGCGGTCGAAGCGAAGTTGCCGCTCCTCGACAGAGTTTTCACGCGCATCGGAGCGTCGGATAATCTGGCTCGCGGACGGTCCACATTTCTAGTGGAGATGAGCGAGGTCGCGGCGATCCTGAACACGACGACTCCGGCGAGCCTGGTGCTACTCGATGAGGTGGGGCGCGGCACGGCGACATTCGACGGGCTCTCGCTCGCGTGGGCGGTGGTCGAATCGCTGCACGCGGGGGCGCGGCCAAGAACTCTTTTCGCGACGCATTACCACGAACTGACCGATCTCGAGCAATTGTTGCCAGGCGTGAAAAATGTACACGTGTCGGTCGAGGAGTCCGGCAGCGAAATCGTGTTTCTGAGACGCGTCGAGCCGGGAAGTGCGGACAAGAGCTACGGCATCGAAGTTGCACGTTTGGCCGGCCTGCCGAGCGACGTGATCGTACGCGCGCGGGAAATACTGTCGCGTCACGAACGCGCCGAACAAAGACTAACTCGGGAACTTTCTCCGGGTGCGACACCGGCCACTGCGCCGCCCGAACCGCAGCAGGCCAGCTTCGCCGCCATTGATGAACCTGTTCTCGAAGCCTTGCGCAGCGCGGATTTGAATCAGTTGACGCCTCTGGATGCGCTGAACCTGCTAGCTGCGCTCCAGAAACAATTGCAGTGAGGCGCGCGACATGACCGCCCGCTCGATGAAGGTCCTCGGGATGATGTCCGGGACGTCGGCGGACGGAATTGACGCCGCCTTGGTGCGAATATCCGGCGCACCTCCGAATCTGGCGGCTCAACTGGAAGCGCACTTCCACGTTCCCTTCCCTCCCTACTTGCGCGAGCGAGTTCTTCGGCTGGCGAACGGAGCGGCGTCCACCACGGCGGAAATCAGCGAGCTAAATTTCTTGTTGGGGGAGGAGCTTGCTTGTGCGGCCATCGCTGCATGCAAGAAATGGCGCGTACCGTTGAAGGATGTGTCGCTCATTGGCTCTCACGGGCAAACGTTTTTTCACCAAGGCACCTCGGGGCAGTCTCAAGGCAAGGTTCGGACGCCGTCCACGCTGCAGCTCGGGGATATCAGCGTGATTGCCGAGCGCACGGGAATTCCGACGATCGGAGATTTTCGGCCCGCGGACATGGCGGCTGGGGGACAAGGAGCGCCACTCATTCCGTTTGCCGATTATCTGCTTTACTTAGACCCGGCGCGCGGACGCGTGGCGCTGAATATCGGCGGGATCGCCAACGTGACCGTGATTCCCGCCGGGGCGCAGCCGCAGGATGTGTTCGCGTTCGATACTGGGCCGGGCAACATGATCGTGGATGCTATCGTCGAGCAAAGCACACGCGGCCGCGCGGAATTCGACCGGGACTCGCGCATCGCATTGAGCGGGCGGACGATTCCGGAGCTGCTTATTCGGCTGATGCACGAGCCTTACCTTCGGAAGAAACCGCCGAAATCAGCGGGACGGGAGCAGTTCGGGCAGGATTATGCGCAGAGCCTGATCAGATGGGGCAAGCAGCACCACGCCGGCCCCGCGGACCTGATACGCACCACGACGATGTTTACTTCCCTTTCGATCGCCGACGCGTTCCGCAGATTTATTCTGCCGCGCGCGCATGTGGAGGAACTGATCGTCGCCGGGGGCGGCGCGCACAACCCCCTGATGATGGCTCAATTGGCGGCTTCCCTTCCGGGCATCGAGGTGATTCCCGCGAGCAAATTCGGCGTGCCGCCGGAGGCCAAAGAAGCGTTTGGGTTCGCGCTGTTGGCGTATGAGGCCTATCACGGCCGGCCGGGCAATCTGCCGTCCGCAACCGGGGCACGACATACCGCTGTGCTCGGCAAGCTCGCTCACGGTGGCAGTGGGCCGGCGCGAGGCAAAGCGTGATCGCATCAAGCGCGAAGCGAGCCGGCAAATGGCGGCGGCTCGGCTGTGCGTTCGCGCTTATTGTCGTTGGGATGGTCTCCGGATGCGGGCGAGCGCGCGAGGCGAATGATCCGGGCACGGTGAATTTTCTGATCGAGTCCATGCCGATCAATCTCGATCCGCGGGTTGGTACCGACGCTCAGTCGCAACACCTGGATGGACTGATTTTCGACAGCCTCGTATCGCACGACGCTAAGATGAACATCGTTCCGGACCTGGCTGCGTCGTGGGACACTCCCGACCCTGCTACGTATGTGTTTCATCTGCGGCGCGGCGTGAAATTCCACGACGGCCGGCCGTTCACTTCAGCGGACGTGAAGTTCACATTCGATTCGATCCTATCCGGCGCACTGACCTCACCCAAGCGTGGAGGATTTCATCTGATTCAGTCCGTCGAGGCTCCGGACGAGGCAACGGTGGTGTTTCATTTACGCGAGCCTTCCGCGTCGTTCTTGTGGAACATGGACCGGTCAGCGTTCGGAATCGTGCCGGCAGGTTCCAGCGCGGATGTAGCACGGACTCCGGTCGGGACCGGGCCGTTCCGAGTCGTCAGCATGGCCCGGGACGAAGAGATCGTCGTCGAACGGAATCCGGACTATTTCGGCGCTGTGCCAAAAGTCAAACGCGTGCGCTTCCGTATCGTGCCGGAGGCGATTGTGCGCGCGCTGGAATTGCGCAAGGGCACGGCCGACATCGGCGGCGTGAATTCGCTGACGCCGGATATGGTGCTGGCACTAACGAAGCAGCCTGAATTGCTAGCGGAGGATCAGCCCGGGACAGTGCTTTCATACGTCGCATTTAATTTGGACGATCCGATTCTGGCTCACCGCGAGGTGCGGCAGGCGCTCGCTTACGCCACGGACCGGGCGACGATGATTCGGTATCTTCTGCGCGGACAGGCGCGACCCGCATCGAGTCTGCTGCCACCGAACCACTGGGCTTACGAGCCGAACGTGCAGAGGTACGACTACGATCCGGCGCAAGCGGAGAGGCTGCTCGAAGCTGCGGGATACCCGCGAGGCGCGGATGGCATTCGCATTCATTTGACGCTGAAAACGTCCACCGAGGAGTCTGTGCGGCTGCTCGGCCAGGCGCTCGCGGACGAGTGGAGGAAGGTCGGCGTCGCGCTGGATTTGAGGCCGCTTGAGAATGCGACGTTTCAAGCGGACATCGGACGAGGAAGCTTTCAGCTGTACACGCTCCGGTGGATTGGCGCGAACAACGATCCGGACATTTTCAATTATGTTTTCAACTCGAAAATGATGCCGCCGGACGGCGCGAACCGCGGGCACTATCACAACCCCACGCTCGATGCGCTCATTGAACAACAACGCGTCGAAATGGATCGAGATAAGCGGAAGGTCATCGTTTCCGAAATTCAGAAGATCGTGGCGGTGGACGAGCCATATATCAACTTGTGGTACAACGACAACGTCTGCGTGCATCGAGATCGCGTTACTGGAATCGAAATGTCGCCGGAGGGAAATTACGATTTCCTGACCACTGTGGAATTGAAGTGAACGAAGCCAGACTCCGCGGGTTACAACCGGCGCCGGAACGCGATTCGTCAAAGCGATGTGGCGCGCCCTTCGCGAACCGCAAATCGTAATCTGGCGATTAAGAGAAAACTTTGTGGATTTCCTCGTCGGGGATCGCGCCCTGGCGGGCGATGAACCAGGCGTCACCGTCAATGCGAACGATGGTGGACGCAAGGGTGCCGCCCGTGTCGCCTGCGTCAAGAATAAGCGGCAGGCGGTCGCCCAACTGCTCGACAATCTGGCTCGGATTCGTGCACGAAGGATGGCTCGAAAGATTCGCGCTCGTGCCGGTGACGGGACACTCCGCCGCGTCAATCAGCGCTGTGGCGATCGGTGAATTAGCCCAGCGCAGGGCTACGCGCCCGGTGTTGCCGGTCACTTTCAGCGGGAGACGGTGCGTGGCCTCGACGACGAGCGTCAGCGCGCCGGGCCAGAATTTGTGCGCGAGGGTAAGGAAAGCGTCGGGCACGTCGCGGACGAGGGTGACGGCCTGCTCGATGGAATTGACGAGGATCGGCAGAGCGCGCGTCTCCGGGCGCCCCTTCAACAGAAACACCCGCTCGACGGCATAGAGATTAAACGGGTCGGCGCACAGCCCATAAAACGTGTCGGTCGGAATGGCGATCACGCGTCCGCGGCGGATGAAACTCGCGGCGTAGTCAATCACGTGCGACTCGGGCGCTTCCGGTGTGATCTTGAGGATTTCGGAGGACAATGTTCGCTATCGGCGCGCTGCGCCGTGACCCGAATGGAAATTAGCATAGCCGCCGCAGCGGAAGCAAGGCGCACGAAGGCAGGATGTTACGCGCGCGACAATTAAGGGCACGGGGAGGCGCGTTTGCCAGCGCTGTTCCAACTGGTTTAGCCTAGAGGCAGACGCGCCAATGGCAGACGTGATCACGAGTCGCGACAACAAGTGGCTGAAGCAGTTTCGCGCCGCGCTGCGAGGTACGGGTCCGCGCGATGGCGAAATGATCGGCGTCGAAGGTCCGAAACTCGTCGAAGAAGCGCTTCGGTCGGGGCTGGAAGCGGAGGCGTTGCTCGTCAGCGAGGCGGGCGAGCGCGAGGCCGGGAAAATCCTGGATGTGGCGGGCAACAGCGAGACCGGGATACCACGGTCGCGGGTGCTGCGCACCACGAACAAACTTTTCGAAGGTGTGGCCGGTACGGACACACCCCAGGGAGTCGCCGCGCTTTTTCGCCAGCGCGAGTGGAGATTTGACGACATCCTGCGTGGCTCGGGCGAAATGGGCGGGAGTTCCCCGCTCGTGATCGTACTGGCGGCGGTGCAGGATCCCGGGAACGTGGGCACGATACTGCGGTCAGCTGAAGCGTTTGGGGCCACGGGCGCGGTGGCTACGCGAGGAACGGCCGATCCATGGTCTCCGAAGGCGTTGCGCGCGTCGGCGGGCTCGGCGCTGCGACTGCCGGTGCTGCGCGGGATGGCGATTCCAGTGCTGCTCGCGCAATTGAAAATGGCCAAGGTGAAAATTTACGCGGCGTCTTCTGCGTTTCGAAATAACGGCGCGAAAGCCGATCTGCGTGAGCCTGCGGCGATTTTCGTCGGCAACGAAAGCAGCGGCGTGCCTGCCGAGGTAGAGCGCGTGGCCGATGCGATCATTTCGATTTCCATGGCTGCTGCAGTTGAATCGCTGAATGCGGGAGTGGCGGCGTCGCTCGTTCTCTACGAGGCGGCGAGGCAGCGAACGCTGGCCGCCGGGGGCGAGGCATAGCCGATGGGCCTGTTTCGCGCGATCAAGCCCGAAGAAGCGCCGCAGGCCGGGCGTCCACTGGCCGACAGGATGCGTCCGCAGACGCTCGATGAATTTATCGGACAGGAAGAGTTGCTCGGCCCCGGCAAGCCGCTGCGCACGCAAATCGAGCGCGACGAACTCGGCTCGATGCTTCTCTGGGGGCCTCCCGGATGCGGGAAGACGACATTGGCGAGACTCATCGCGCGGCGCACCCGGAGCGAGTTTATTCCCTTCAGCGCGGTGCTGGCCGGAATCAAAGAAATCAAAGACGTGATGGCCAAGGCCGAAGGGGCGCGCCGCTACGGCCGCCGCACAATTGTGTTCGTGGACGAGATGCACCGGTTCAACCGCGCGCAGCAGGATGCGTTTCTGCCGCACGTCGAGGCTGGCAATATTCTGCTGATCGGCGCGACCACGGAGAATCCTTCGTTTGAGGTGATCGCGCCCCTGCTTTCGAGGATGAAGGTGTACGTGTTGCGCGCGCTCGCCGAGGCGCAGATCGTCGAGCTGCTACGGCGCGCGATCGAAGACCCGGAGCGCGGCCTCGGTGCACAGCGGGCCGAGGCAAGCGACAGAATGCTCGAGCGGATCGCGGTGCTGGCGAATGGCGACGCGCGCGCGGCGTACAACACGCTCGAGGCGCTTGTGCTCGGCACGGAACCCGGCGCGGACGGACGGCGAGTACTGTCGGAGGCACGGCTCGAGGACGTGCTGCAGAAGAAACTGCTGCCGTATGACAAGTCCGGCGAAGAACATTACAACCTGATTTCGGCGCTGCACAAATCGGTCCGGAATTCCGATCCGGACGCAGCGCTCTATTGGCTCGCACGGATGCTCGAATCGGGAGAGGATCCGCTCTATCTCGCGCGGCGGATGGTGCGCATGGCGAGCGAGGATATTGGGCTAGCCGAGCCGGGGGCGCTGGCAGTCACGATCGCGGCCAAGGAAGCTTTCGAGTTTATCGGTCCTCCGGAAGGCAACCTGGCGCTGGCCCAGGCCGCGGTCTATCTTTCACTCGCGCCGAAATCGAACGCGCTTTACACGGGATACGGCGCGGTCCAGAAAGATCTGCAAAGTACAATCGCGGAGCCCGTCCCGCTGCATCTAAGGAATGCGGTCACGGGACTGATGGGAAATCTGGGATACGGAAAAGACTATCAGTACGCGCACGACGCGGAGGAAAAGGTGACGGACATGACGTGCCTGCCAGAAAGTCTGGTGGGCAGCGCCTATTACAAACCCACCGACCAGGGCTTTGAGGCGCGCATCCGCCAGAGATTGGAAGAAATTCGACGGATTAAATCGAGGCCGCGAGGTACGAGGGGCGAGGAGTGAGGAGAAACCTGGCGGCATCGAGATCAGATTTGAGAGGGGTGCGGATTTCGGGAGTGCTCGCCTCGATCGTGATGATCGCGGGTGCCTTGCTGCGTCCGTCGCCGCTGATAGCGCAGGATAATCCGAAGTTCATTATTGACGAAGATTGCCAGGCGTTCGATATCGCGCCGGACAACTCCATCGTATACGCCGTGTCGCATATCAAGGGCGTCAAGCGCCTGGTGATCGAGCACGACGACATTTGGGTTACCTCCGGCCCCGGGAAAGCGCGAAAAATCGTCGAGGCTGACAAATTCATGCCCATTCCCCCGCCCCAGGGATTCAGGGTTGATTCGCTGGCGTGGTCGCCGGACAGCCAGCGCATCGCCATGAATATGACGCTGCAGCTTCCTCCCCCCGGCTGGGACGACAAGAACAACAAAAAGAAAGGCGACCTGGACGATTCGGAGAATGAGCCGCCGCTCGCAGGCATCGGCGGAGGCAGGGCCCTCGCACTGCTCGACGCCGATGGCCACGAGATCAAAGTCGCAGGGTCGAAGACGCGATTCATCGAAGGCGCGGTGGACGGTACGTGGCTGGGCGATGGCACATCCGTCGTTTACTTGACCGGAGGCCCGCCGTACACAATCACGAGGGTGCGTCCGTCCGACGGACAGTCAACTGTGCTTTTCGGCGGGCACAGTTTCAACATGGTCATTTGGGACGCCAAGAGAAACCGAGCATTTGCCGTGGGGGACAATCTAAGCCTTCACGGGCATCTGACGCTCGTTCAACTCGATCTGCTGAAAGAGACCGTCACCGAGATCGCGGACATTGACAACTACCAGAGTAGCCTCAGCCTTTCGCCTTCGGGCACGAAGATCGGCTATTTCGAGGATGGGGACACAATTGACGTGATTGATCTCTTGCATCCGACCGATGCGGCGCTTCGTGTGCGCGTTGGATTCGGACGCTTTGGCTGGAGCCGCGATGAGAAGCGAATTCTGCTCAAGCGCGGGCCCGATGATCGTTCCAATATTCTGCTGTGGGTCGGGCTGTATGACGGGACGTTTGCTTCGATCCTGCACGATCTGCAGTTTCACGATTTTGAGATCGCGCCGGATGGACAGACTATTGCGGTCACAATTCCAGGGAAGCGCGTGCTGAAGGTCTACGCGTTGCAATGAGAAAGAGTACTAAAGATCAGCGCCTCGGTGAATTGGAAAGCGACTTCAAACCGCTCCTGGTCAGATGTCTGCAAACATGCGCTCGCGGAAAGTGGGGACTTTTCGGCCAGCACGATACGCCCCTGGGAAAACGATATGACAATTGGCCCGAGGCAGGCCGACTCAAAGCGATGGCAGCCGAAATCCGGAAAATCCGCGCGGAGTTCGGCCATCCGAATGCGACCGTAGAAAGGTATATCTATTACTGTTCGCTTAGGGGACCGAATGATTCGGGGGAGCCCAAACTCGCCCGTGCCTTCCTCGAAGAGTTGGGACTGTCGACGGAGTATTTGCGCTAGTGCAGCCTGAACCGCTTGATGTGCTCCTTCAGAATGCAGGCATTCATGATGACGAATAGCCCGGCGCTCCGGGCGCGTTCCGCAGCTTGTGGATGGATGACACCTTCCTGCATCCACACGCCGCGCGCACCAATCCGAATCGCCGATTCGACTATTTCGGGAACAAATTCAGAGCGGCGAAAGATATTCACGATGTCCACGTGCTCCGGGATGTCTTCCAACCGGGCGTAGCTCTTTTCTCCCAATACTTCCCTTTCACCGGGATTTACCGGGATCACGCGGTATCCAGCGGATTGCAGATATTCGGCCACTCCATAACTCGGACGGTGTCTGCGACCGGACAGGCCGACGACAGCGATCGTCTTGCTGGTTTTCAGGATTTCGCAGGCCGGGTCGCCGGCGACGGCCGCCGGCAGACGACTTGAGCTGGGATCGGAGTTCTCTGTAAACTTGGTCATTCATGCCCTTTCAGCGTGTTTCTTTTCTTAGTCGCGGCAGAACAGGCGTCCCACGGCGCTCACACAATTAACGGGCGCGCCGCAGCGACACGCTGTGTTGAAATCGTCCCTATGAACCGCTTGGGAAATTCCCCGCCCCCGGACGGGTGCATCATACCGGATTTCGGCAAAAATAAAAGCGCGGCTAGCTGGAAGTTTTGCGGGGGAACCGGCGAGGCTTGCGCACCGGACGCTTGCGTGCCGCAGGCTTGCGATGGGCCGCGATCTCATCGAGTTTACGCCTGAGCGCAACGAGCTCGCCGGGCGTCAGTGGGCGACGGTGCCCGCCGGCAAGCGAATCAAGTTCGAGGTTGGCAATCCGTGTGCGCCTAATTTTCTCCACGGGGTGGCCCGTCTGAAACAGTTTGTTGCGCAGGGCGTCGCCGCGCGCTTCCGAAAGCGTGACTTCGTACCACGGCGCATCCTTGCCGCGGATCCGCGTGATGCGCGCACCGGTGAGCCGCGCAAGAGTTTCAATTTCTGCGAAGGTCAGAAGTGTCTTGAGCTTCAACTGATACGTCTGCGGCAGGTTGTGCGCCTGAAGGATGCGGTTGGCCAGGTCGCCGTCGTTCGTCAAAAACACCAAGCCCGTGGCATGATACTCGAGCCTCCCAACGGGAAATAAGCGCTCAGGAATTCCGTACAGCAAATCGCGGAGCGATGGGCGGCCTTCGGGATCGCTCAGCGTCGAAACGACCTCGGGCGGCTTGTTCAACAGCAGATAGACGCGCTCCATTTCCGGCTTCAGCAGCTTTCCGGCGACCTTGATGTGGTCACGCTTCTCGTCGGCCTTCGTCCCGAGTTCGGTGACCACATGGCCGTTCACGGTAATCAGCCCCGAGGTAATCATTTCCTCGGCCTTGCGGCGCGAGGTGATCCCCGCGCGGGCGATGATTTTCTGGAGACGTTCTTCCATGGGTTGGCGGCGTCCCTGCCGCAAGGCATACAGCTTAACGGAAACGGAGCTGTTGGCGAAGCACTACGGCTGCTGACAGTGGCACAGTTTCCAGAGGTAATCGAAAAACGCCCGGCCGCTGGAATCCACCGGCACGTCGCCGGAATACACGGGCGCGCCGCCTGCCAGGTTAACTATGGCGCGAGTGCCGTTCGGCTTGCTAAGAGTGAGCACCAAATTCGGCGTCGCGGGGAAACTGTCATTGTTCGGGATCAACGATCCCGCCTCGCAGTGATAGCGTGCGGCAAAAAGATTCCCAAAAAGCGCGCGGGCGCCCGCGTCAATGGGGATATCGCCGTGGTACGAGACGCTGTCACCTGCCCAATCGAGCATGCTCGCCGAGCCGGACGGCACGTGGAAAGCGATATGCGTGGGAGGCGTGGCCGCGGGCGGAGTGGTTGGCGACGAAGGAGGCGTCCCTGCAGCTGAGACGGGTGTAGCGCCAGTCGGTATGTTGCCAAACGCCTGCGGATGCGCGGGCACGTCCACGGTACCGATTGCGCCAGACGGCACGTCCAGCACCGCAAAACGCAGCCGGCGATCATCCGGCTTTGCGGCATAGTCAAAAATGTTCCGAATTCCCGTCGCCTTCCAGCCTTGATACACCTCGTCAGGCACCGTCCGCGAAAGGTCGCGCGGAAAATATTGGAACGTCGCGCCCTTCGGATCGAATTCGCAGATGGCCATTTGGAGGCTCAGCTGGTGAGAAGCGCCTGCCGGCAAAAGGCTTAACGCGTTCGGTGAAATCGTGAGCAGGTATCGGGCGCCGCCCGGATCGGTTGCGCCTGGTTTGAGTGCCAGTGATTCGGCAGTCATGGAAATGGAAGTGGAGGGCAACGGATCCATACAAGCCTGCTGCAGCAGTTTTATCGGCGCCTGCGTAGCCTGTGCGTACGGCTCCGTTGCGAAATATCCGCTGCGATAGCGCAGCTTGACTCCGTGCTGGTTGCTCTTGACCGTGAGCTTGTGAAATTTGCCGTCCCATTTGACGTTTTCCGGATAATAGGCCAATTCGTAATAGGTGGAGCTGTCGTCCAGCGCTTGCTGAACACAGCCGGATAGATCGTTGGTATTCAAGCAGGTTTTCCCACCGGTCTCTTCGGCGAATTGCTCCATAGTGGCCTGCGCGTCGAGACGCGAATTGTTGTCGCGAGTGAGCTGGCCGCCGAAACCACCCCCCGGGTTTTGCTGATTGATGTGCGGGTTTTGGGCGGTCGAATAAAGTTGGTTAACTTCGAGACCGCGCGCGTCCACCGGATAAACAGCGATACGAGCGTCTGTGAGCGCGTCGGTGGCCTTCCGAACCTTGTCAGTGTAGACCTCGGTTCCCGCGAAGGAATCGCTGCCAAAATCCGCCGTCGGCGCGATCCATATCGGAAACGACTCGGAAAACCAGAGCAGATTTTTTCGCCCCGGGTAGCCGCCCAGAAATTTCGCAATGGAGACCATCGCGTCCGTGGTCTCATCAACGCGGATTGCCATCTGCTGTTCGAACTCGGTCTTCTCGAAGTCTTCCAGCGCCAGCGTAGCGGAAGTTTCGGTGCCGCCGTTTTCGTCCAACGCGACGTTCGATGGACTGTTCGGATCGTCCTGAGCATTCTGTTCAATGTCGGGCGCGCGGAGCGTGTGATCCACGGCGGCCCGCAGCAGAGCAGGATCGGTGGTGAAGCTCTGCACCACATGCAGTTCATGGCCAAGCACGAACACGGCGATCGGCGTCGAGGCCGGCAAGGTCTTCAGCAGGGTCAGCATATGCTGGTGAACTTCCGACTGGTTCTGAATATTGGTATTGAGCGCGTCCATCAGCATTACCGTCGGCGCTACGCGCATCCGATCCGGCAGAAGGTTTGAATACAGATAAGGTTTGTCGGGCGAGGCTGCCGTGAGGCCGCTGGGTGCCGGCGGCGAGGGCGGCGCTGATGAATCCACGAATTCAAATTTTACGATTTTCTGGGCCCCGGCATGTTCCTCGGTAATTTGAAAGTCCTCGGCCTTCAGGCCGCGGATTACGTTTCCGTGGGAATCAGTGGCGATCACATCCACGGCGATCAGGCGCGTGTTGGTCTTGAGCGGGATGCCCGCTGCGGGAGCGGGTGCTTGCTGAACGGCAGGCGGATTCTGCTGCTGCGCTGCGGGAGCGTTTTGCTGAGGCCCCGGAGGAGCTTGAGCTGAAGCAGCCATGGCGAAGGTCGCGAGGGCCGCCAAAATCTTAGCGATGCGCATGAAATATTCGCTACGAATGCTCAGACGTGCCGGCGGCCGCGGTTCGCGCCTGCTCGGAGCCTTCCGGCGCATCGTCCGCGAGTTCGGCAAGGTCATTCGTTTCACCGGACTCCCGGATTTGCGCCGCTTCCGCCGATTCATGTGACGCGGCGGAGGCCTCTTCGGGTTCAGCTGGCGCGATTCCGGCGTCCGAGCCGAGCGCGGCCTGCGCGAGCTGTTCAAATTCCTTCAGGCTCGGGAGCTCGTCCAGATCCGAAAGGCCGAAACGCATCATGAATTGCTTCGAGGTGCGATAGAGGATCGGGCGGCCGATCACTTCCTTGCGTCCTGCGGTGGTGATGAGGCGCTTTTCGAGCAGCGTCTTGATCACGCCGCCGACATGCACGCCGCGAATCTCATTGATCTCGGGAACGGTGACCGGCTGCTTGTAGGCGATCACCGCGAGCGTTTCCAGCGCCGGCATCGTAAGGCGCAGCGGAGGCTGCAAACTCTTGATGAATTTGCGCACGACGTCGTGATGCTGCGGCTTGGTATAGAATTTCCAGCCGCCGGCCACTTTCCGCACTTCGATTCCCCGCTCGTCGGTCTGGTAAGAAGCGACCAGCAGATCGAGGGCCGCGCGTGCAACCGTCTTCTCCACTCCGATCGCATTCGCGATCTGATCGAGCGTGGCGGGTTCGTCCGCTGCATAAATGATGGATTCCAGTGCAGCCTTGATTTCTTCGGGCGTGATGGTCACAGATACTGCTCCTCGATTTTGGAGATCGCGTCAGGTCCGGAAAAAACCGCGTCGAACATTTTGTGCTTGCGCAGGCCGATGTCCGCGAAAAGCTCCGACTGCACCAGAATTACGGCCTGCATGCGCACCATTTCCAGCACGGCCAGCAACGCGACGATCATCGCATTGCGCGTCGCACAGGTCTCGAAAAATTGGATCAGCGAGATCGGATCGTCGGTCGTCGTGAGGCGCTGACGTAGCTGGTCCATCATCTGCGCGATGGTGACCGTTTCGTGGTGCAGCTCGAATTTCGTTACGGTTTTTCGCCGCTCGAGCACCTGGTGAAATGTTTGGATCAGATCCACCAGCGAGACCACCATTTCGCCTTCGATTGCTTCGCCGGTATAGAGCGCGCGGTCCGGCCGCGACCAGACGTGCGCTTCGATCTGTTGCTTCTCATACAACAGCTGTGCCGCATTCTTAAATTTTTCGTGCTCGAGTAGGCGGTGCACCAGCTCGTCGCGGGGGTCCTGCTCCTCCGGTCCCGCGAGCGGGTCCGCCGGCAGCAGCATCTTCGATTTGATGTGAATCAGCGTCGCCGCCATGTAGATGAAGTCGGCCGAGACGTCTATATCCAGCTTCTCAAGCTGGTGGAGATAATCGAGATACTGCTCGGTGACCTTGGCGATGGGAATGTTGTGAATGTCCATCTCCTGCTTGCGAATCAGATCGAGCAGGAGATCAAGCGGGCCTTCGTAGGACGGCAAGTTGATGCGATACGGCGATGGAGACGCGGATGCCAATTCAGTTTCCCCCGGCGGACTTTCGTGTTTCGTTCCATTTGAAGATCGCATTGCGCACGTTCCTCATCGTTTTGTTCGCGACCTTTTTTGCCCTCTTCTTCCCGGCGTCGAGAATACCCCAAACCTCGGCGGGATTTCCTTCCCATTTCTTGCGCAGTTCCTGAATCGGTTCAATCCACGTAACCAAGTTTTCCGCCATTAGTTTCTTGCAATCCACGCAGCCGATCGCCGCCGTGCGGCACTCATTGTCGATTCGCGCAACCATTTCCTTCGGAGAGAACAGCCTGTGCCAGGCGAACACGGGGCATATTTCGGGGCGACCGGGATCGGTGCGCTTGACGCGCTGGGGATCGGTAAGCATCTTCGGGATCGTTTCTCGAATCTTGTCCGGCGGGTCCGAAAGCCAGATCGCGTTCCCATAGCTTTTCGCCATGCGGCGGCCGTCCAGACCCGGCAAGCGCGGGGTTGCTGTTAGCAGGTGTCCGGGTTCCTGCAGAACCTCCCGTTGGCGAAAGAACTTTCGATCGCGCCCCACGTCCTCCATGAAGTTGTCGAATCCGATTTCGGCTACCTTTCGAGTGATTGCTTTCCGGAAAGCTCCGAAAATTCTTGCGTTCATTTCGGCTTGCGTGAATAGCACCGGAATCTTATCGGGCAGTTCGTCTGAAATCGATAAAGAACGAATCTTTGGCGCGATTCTGTTTAGAGCATCTGAGTCTTTGAAGAAAGCCTCTTCTATTTTGAATCCGAATTGGGTGTTAAAGCGCCGCACCACTTCTCTCGCCAATTCGACGTGAGGAACCTGGTCCTCGCCCACGGGTACGAGCAATTCCACCTTCGGTTCCCCGTACATCACAATGTCGGCAGCCTGAAGCAGCGGATAACCGAGGAAGCCGTAGGTGCCGAGATCGCGCTCCTTCAGATTTTCGATCTGCTCCTTGTACGTGGGTACGCGCTCGAGCCAGGAGAGCGGCGTGATCATGGAGAGCAACAGTTGCAGCTCCGCGTGCTCTAGCACGCTCGACTGGATGAACAGCGTGGATTTAGCAGGATCGAGGCCGACCGAAAGCCAGTCAATCGCAACCTGGAGAGTATTTTCTGCGACGGAGGAGGTGTCTTCGTAATGGGTGGTGAGCGCGTGCCAATCAGCGACGAAGAAAAAACATTCGAATTCTTCCTGAAGCTTGAGCCAATTCTGGAGAGCGCCGAAAAAATGGCCGAGATGGAGACGCCCGGTGGGCCGCATGCCACTCAAGACTCGTTTGCGCTTCGCCACTCTAAGGAGTATCCCCCGGTGTAGAAAATGGAAAAGTGAATAGGGAAAATGCTAAGGCCGATGCTAGCACACTCGGCGGCGTGCTCCGCGAGCACGCCGCTGCAACTCTACCGCCTACTGTCCCTTGATCGATATCAATTCCACGTCAAATACGAGTGTCTGGTTCGGACCGATGGGCCCGTTAGGAGTTCCCCGCTGTCCGTAGGCAAGATCGGGTGGAACGAACAGCTGCCACTTCGATCCCACCGGCATCAACTGCAGCGCCTCCGTCCAGCCCTTGATCACCCCGCCGACTGCAAACGTGGCCGGCTGGCCGCGCTTGTAGGAGCTATCGAACTCCGTTCCGTCAATAGACGTGCCGCGATAGTTGCACACGACGGTGTCCTTGGCGGTCGGCATCGCTCCGGTGCCCGGCGTTACGATCTTGTATTGCAAACCGCTGGGCAGCGTCACAACGCCGTCCTTTGCCTTATTCGCCGCCAGAAACGCTTCGCCGTCCTTCATGTTCGCCTCTCCTATCTTCGCGAGTTCCGCGTCCTGTTGTTTCTGGACCTGGGCCTGCAGCTGCTTCAGAGCCGCGTCTACTTCGTCGTCGGTCAGGAGCGGCTTATTCCCATCGAGCGAGTCCTTCAATCCACGCAGCAAGCTGGCGGTATCCAGATCCACGGGCTGCCTCTTCAGGCCTCGGCCCATGTTGAGACCTACCGCGTAACTGTCTTTCTCCTTGTCCGTCGTCAAAGGGGCCGCAGACGCGGGCTTTGTGGCGGGTTTCGCCGGTGCCGCAGGAGTGGCCTTCGCCGCCGGAGCCGGCGTTGCCTTTGCCGCCGGAGTTGCCGGCGCGCTCGCCGCCGGAGATTGTTGAGCCCGCACGCTACTTGAAAGGATGATTCCAACAGATAGTACCGATACCGCCATGATGATATGTTTTCGCATGGGCATATTGTTACATTGCTCTCCGAGTTCCGCAAACCCGCGTTTGCCTCTTTTGTAACTTATCGTCGCCGGGTAATGCATTCGGTCAGCAGCAAGGGAAGCCCGAAACTGGGCCCTACAGCTTCAACAGTTCGCGCAGCCGCTTGGTCTGTGCGCGGGAAACGGGAATTTCGCTGGCCCTTTTATCGTTCATTTTCAGCATGTAGCTCGACTTGAACCACGGAACCACTTCCTTGATGTGGTTAATGTTGATGAGGTACGACCGGTGAGGCCGCCAGAAGACGCCGGGGTCGAGCATCTCCATCAGCTCATCCACCGTGCGATAGTTCGATACGCCCTCGGTGTCGCGCGAGAAAATCGTGATCGAGCCATCCTGGATCGAGGCGTAGATCATATCGTCAGCGTCAATCAGGATCATGCGCGACTGCGATTTCACCAGCAGCTTCACTGGAGTCGCCGCGCCGCGCTTAGGTACATCCGCGCCGAGCTGACTGACCAGCGTTTCCAACCTTTGCACCGGCGAGGTGTGCGCCTCGATCATTTTTTTCGCGCGCTCGATGGCTTTCGCCACGCGCGCCTTGTCGAAAGGCTTGAGGACGTAATCTGCCGCACTCACTTCGAACGCCTGGACCGCATAATGATCGTAGGCCGTGGCGAATACGATTTGCGGCATGCGCAGTTTGCGTTCGACCAGTTTCTTGATCACGCCGAAGCCGTCCAGGCCCGGCATCTGCACGTCGAGGAACAGCAAGTCGGGATCGTGTTCCTTGACCAATGCGACCGCTTCGAGGCCGTTCTTACCCAGAGCGACCACGTTTATCTCGGGAAAGCTCTTCAGCAGGTAAAGGAGTTCCTCGCGCGCGGGGCGTTCGTCGTCCACGATGACGGTATTAATTGCCATGAATTCGCCTGCGGGGAGTATAGCAAAAGCAGACTGAGCCACGGATAAACACAGATCAACACAGATTAAGACACATAGAAAAGACAAAACAACTTTCGCTCCGCTCCGGGGAGAAACATCGAAGCGAGCGACCCGGACTGTTTGGTAGAATTGCGCGGACGGCGGCATCGAGGAGCGAGCGTGAAGAAGCGAAAGCGCGGGAAACCGGAGCAGGCCAGAGTCATCAGCAGCAAGGTGCTATTTCGAGGGCGCGTTTTCACGCTCAAGCGCGATCGTATTGCCGAGCCGGGAGGGGTCCTGACGACGCGCGAAGTCATTGCGCATCCGGGCTCCGTGGTCGTCTTGCCGGTACTCTCTGACGGACGTATCGTCCTGATCCGACAGTATCGCCATGCGGCCGGGCAATATCTCTGGGAACTGGTTGCCGGACACAAGGAGCCGAACGAAAGCGCTTCTAAAGGTGTGCACCGCGAGCTATTGGAGGAAACCGGTTACACGGCGCGGCGCGTTCAAGAATTGCTGCGGTTCTACCCTTCCCCGGGACTGCTGGGCGAGCGGATGGACTTGTTTCTGGCGACTGGATTAACGAAGGGGAAAGCCCAGCCGGAGGACGACGAACGGATCACTCAAAAGATCGTGACGCTGCGCGAAGCGATGCGCTGGATTCGCACCGGAAAGATCGTTGACTCGAAGACGGTGTCGGGCATTTTGTTCTATGCGAATTTCGTCGCGCGAAAGAGGAGTTAGGCGATGAGCATCCGACGAATGATTGCGGTCGCCGCGCTGACGGTGGCAATGACTCTGAGCGCGAGTTGGGTGGGGCATGACGCACTAGCCCGGGCGCAAGTGAAGGACGAGACCCCGACGACTGGAAGAGTCGTCGGCAGCATCACGCCGCCGTCGCCCTCCGGATTTCATGTCCGCCTGTCCACTCCTGACTCGACCACGGAAATCGCTGCGAGGAATAGCGACTCCGACGGGCATTTTTCGCTCGAAGGTATTCATCCCGGGACATATCAGCTGGATATCAAGGCCTTGAACGCGCACGGCGGATGCCCTTACATACCCTGGACCAAGAAGATCACGATTCATCCGGGTAAGACGACGACCGTGAAGGCCAAAATCGAGACAAAACCCGGCGCGGTATGCGAGTGAAGTTCATCCAAGGACAAAGACATGGAAAATAGGGACGTTGCAAAGATCCTGCGCGAGACCGCGCAGCTACTCGAAATTGACGGCGCGATCATCGGACGCTACCGCAGCTACGAGAAAGTAGCTGAGCTGTTGGAAAACATTCCGGAGCGCATCAAAGAACTCGCCGCGGACGACAAGAAACTCAAGGCTCTGCCGGGTGTCGGCGACGGGATGGCCGAGCACATCCGCGAAGTGCTCAAGACCGGCGATTACAGCCTGCGCAAAAAGCTGCTGAAGAAATACCCGCCCACGATTCTGGACCTGCTCGACCTGCAATCGCTCGGACCCAAGAAGGTGGCTTTTCTCTGGAGCAATTTCAAGGTCGCCACCGTTGATGGAGTCGCAAAGCTCGCGCGCGAAGGCAAATTGCGCGACCTGCCGGGTTTCGGCGAGAAGAGCGAACAAAACATCCTGAAAGCCGCCGAGCAGTTCAAGAACCTCTCGGGCTCGGGCCGCGTGCGCATCAATGTCGCCGATGAAGAGGCCCAAAAGCTGGTCGCTTATATCGTCAAGGCCGGTGTGGCTGTTGAATCCGTGACGCCCGCAGGTTCTCTGCGCCGCGGACGAGAGACCATCGGCGACATTGACCTGCTGGTAACCATGCGTCCGGGGCACGACAAGCAGAAGGACATTGATTCAGTGGCTGCGTACGTCCTGAAGTATCCAGAGATCAAGCAGGAGCTCGCGCACGGCGAGAACAAGGTGAGCTTCATCCTTAGCGAAGGGCTTCAAGTGGACGTGCGCCTACTCGAAAAGAAAAGCTTCGGCGCGGCGCTCCTGTATTTTACCGGCTCGAAGGCGCACAACGTCGCTCTGCGCGGCCGCGCGAACGAAATGGGCTGGACGCTGAACGAGTACGCGCTCACGACTCTCAAGGGCGGCAGAGTCATAGCGAGCAAATCCGAGGAAGAAATCTATTCAAAGTTGAAGCTCGCTTACATCGAACCCGAGCTGCGGGAAATGACCGGCGAAATCGAGGCCGCTGAGCATGGCAAACTGCCGAAACTCGTCACGCTCGATGACATTCGGGGCGACCTGCAAATGCACACGACCGCGTCCGATGGAAAGAATTCTATCGAGGAGATGGGCCAGGCCGCGAAGTCCCTAGGCTACGACTATATTGCGCTGACGGACCATTCGCAGGCGGTGACCGTTGCGAACGGCCTCGACGAAAAGCGCACACTTGAGCAGATCAAGAAAATCCACGCCGCGAAAGTGCCCGGCATCACCCTTCTCGCCGGCAGCGAAGTGGATATCAAGAAGGACGGCACGCTCGATCTCGAAGATTACGTGCTCGCCGAGCTGGATTTGGTTGTCGCGTCCATACACTCCTACATGAACATGGAGCGCGCGGAAATGACGGAGCGGTATCTGGCCGCAATTGAGAATCCGTATACACAGATCATCGCTCATCCCACAGGACGGCTCGTTCTTCGACGAGAGCCTTTCGATTACGACATGGAAGCAGTTCTGGACGCGTGCGCGAAGCACGGCGTGGCGATGGAGTGCAACGCGTATCCGGATCGGCTGGACCTGCGCGACGTTCACATGCGCATGGCGAAACAGCGTGGCGTGAAAATCGTGATCTCGACGGATTCGCACACGACGCGCAACCTGTTATTCATGAAATATGGAGTGGAGACGGCGCGCAGAGGCTGGATCGAGAAAAAAGACGTGATAAACACGCTGCCGCTGAAGGAGTTTCTCGCGGCGCTCAGGCCGAAGCCGGCCGGCGCAAAATCGAAGGCTGCCAAGCGCAAATCCGCCTAGCGTGCACACTAGCCGAAAGTTACACGGAATACGAGACGGTGCCGTCGTCAACGGTGCCAACAGCCTTAGCCTTCGTCAGCACCGAGGGAGACTTTGCGCCTCGGCGCATGGCTACAATTCCGGTGCGCACCACTTCGAGCAAGCCGAACGGATGCAGCAGCTCGAGCAGCCGGTCCACTTTTTCCTCGCCGCCGGTCATTTCGACCGTGATCGAGTCCGAAGCGATATCGAGTACCCGCGCCTTGAACACGGTCGCCAGCTCAAGGACCTGCGAACGCGTCTCGCGGTTCGCGGCCACCTTCACCAGCGCCAAATCGCGCAGCAGCGCCGGATGGTGCGTCACGTCGTCCACCAGCAGCACATTCACCAGCTTGTACACGTTGGCGACGATGCGGCGCGCCTGATCCTCGTCCGCATCGGTGACGATCGTCATGCGCGAGACTTCGGGTTTCTCGGTGCGACCAACGGTGAGCGAATCAATATTGAACGCGCGGCGACGAAACAGCGAGACCACGCGCGACAGCACTCCGGGCTTGTTTTCCACGTAAACGACAATCGTATGCAGCATGGCTGTCCTATTCGTCCTCGGCCGTTTCGACCAGCGGGTTCTTGGGGCGGCGGATCATTTCGTTGAGCGCCGCGCCCGCCGCGACCATCGGGTAAACCGTATCTTCCTGCTCGACCTTGAAATCAATCAGTACGGGCCCTTCGTGCGCGTGCGCGGCACGCACTGTCGGCACAACATCGGCGCGCTTCTGGACGACCATGCTGCGGATTCCGTACGCCTCGCCGAGCTTCGCGAAATTCGGATTCAGCAGCGGAGTCGCCTCGTAGTTCCGGTCGTAGAAAAACTCCTGCCACTGGCGGACCATGCCGAGATAGCCGTTGTTGATGATCGCAATATTCACTTTCAGATTTTCCTGCACGATGGTGGCGAGTTCGGCCATAGTCATCTGAAATCCACCGTCACCGACCACGACCCAGACGTCCGCATCTGGACGCGCGACTTTTGCGCCGATGGCCGCCGGCAACGCAAAACCCATCGTTCCTAGGCCGCCGGAGGTGATCAGCGAACGCGGGCGCTCGTGCTTGTAATATTGTGCTTCCCACATCTGATGCTGGCCCACGTCGGTGACGATGATGGCGTCGCGGTCGCGCGTCTCGTGCCACAGATCGTTGATCACGTGCGCGGCGTACAGATGGCCATTGTCGTCAAGGTTTTGAATATCACGGACCGCGGTATCGCCCTTGAGGCCGCGAATGTATTCGATCCAATCCGTGTGGTTTCCTGGCTCAACACGCGGGAGCAGTTCGAGCAGGATCTTCCGCAGGTCGCCGACCAGCGCGACATCCACCTTCACGTTTTTGTTGATCTCGGCGGGGTCAATATCAATGTGAATCTTTTTCGCGTTAGGCGCATAGGTCTTCAGGGTGCCGGTCACGCGATCGTCGAAGCGCATCCCGAAGGCTAACAGCAGGTCGGCTTCCTGAATCGTCTTGTTCACCCACGCTTCGCCGTGCATACCCATCATCCCGAGATTCAGGAAGTGGGAAGCAGGCAGCGTGCCGAGGCCGAGCAGCGTTAGCGACACGGGTATGCACGCGCGCTCCGCGAACGCTTTCACTTCCTCTTCCGCTCCCGACACGAGAATCCCATGCCCTGCGAGAATCAGAGGACGCTTTGCATGGCGAATTAGCTCGAGAGCCTTTTCGTACTCTTCTTTGGCGGGAGAAAGGTCAGGTCGGTATCCGCGCATCTTGGGCGCGGCGCCTTCCCAATCGAGTTCACAGGAGCTCTGCTGCGCGTCTTTGGTGATGTCTATCAGCACGGGCCCCGGGCGGCCGGATTTCGCCACATACATTGCTTCCCTGACGGCAGGCGCGATTTCGTCCGCGCGCGTGACCAGATAATTGTGCTTGGTGATCGGCAGCGTGACGCCGGTAATGTCGGTTTCCTGAAACGCGTCGGAGCCGAGCAGCTTGCTGCCGACTTGCCCGGTGATGCAGACGATCGGCGATGAATCCATCATCGCAGTGGCAATACCGGTGACCATGTTCGTGGCGCCCGGACCCGAAGTCGCCACCGCGACGCCAACTTCGCCGGTTGCGCGCGCGTAGCCGTCCGCCATATGCGTGGCGCCTTGTTCGTGGCGCACCAGAATATGGCGAATCGAGCTGTGACGCAGCGCGTCGTACGCCGGCAGGATCGCCCCGCCAGGATAGCCGAATACCGTCTTCACGCCCTCGCGCTCGAGGCACTCCCAGAGTATTCTCGCGCCGGTCATGGTGGTCGGCTTTTCGCCGTTCTTTGCGTCGGACTTCGTGCTGGCCTTTTCAGTTGCCTTACCACTGCCCATTTTCGTCTCCCCTCAGATCCTGATAAATCTCGTCAAATTGCCGCCAGAAAAAATAAAACCCACCTTGCCAGCGTCTCTGGCGGGTGGGTCTCGTGAGCTTTTGTTTCCTTGTTACTCAGCTCAGTGATGCCCTCCTGGCAGAGACGCGCACACGAGTTTTACTACTACAAGCCCGAGAGGAAGCATTCCGAGTTTTCCTTCTCTGTTCATGTGTTTGCGCCGAGCTCACTGAGCGTCCCATGCGGCAGGACGTTCGACGCACTTAAGTTACCCCTCGGCAGCTTCCCGTGTCAAGACAGTCTTCGTGTGGTGATTCTCGACGCAAACCGCCACGGGGGCTGACCCGAAGGTCAGTGCGCTTCTGGAACGCGGTAGTACCCCGGTCCTATTGGCGCGGACATGTCCGATCTGTAGCTTGGAGATTGAACATGAGCACGTCTCGAAGAACCGAAATGGCCGCGGGAGTCTGGCCTAAATTCAAGGCCATCGTCGAGGCTGAGAAGAAATCGCCGGAAGACGCTCGCACCAGGAAGCGCTTGAAGGTATGCCTCCCGGTGCACGTGCGCCCGTTTGACGCCCGATTTGCAGAGATCGAAGATGTCGGTCAGGTCGTGGATTTCACGCGCGATGGCCTCTATTTCAAGACCTCCATGCCTCACTATTTTGTCGGAATGCGCCTGATTGTGACATTCCCGTTCGGAGAGAAGGTTTCGGCTCACCGAAAATTCCTCGCCTCGGTCGTCCGCCTGGAGCACCTCGAAAACGATAGCCGGGGTATCGCGGTTCGATTTCTGCTGTAAGGCCTTACGCCGGCATTCCGGACTTCCGCACACCCACTGATGATTGGCTTTTGGGCAATGTCGCGGGCGATTGGGCTTGTCACTCCTCCGTCGCCACGGAGACAATGATTTGTAACACGATCGAAGGGCCGCCCATGGCGGTCCCTGAAAATCAGCGCGAATACGGGAAGGCAGGAACCCACAACCATGTATGACCACGGGCATAAGAACTCATCCGGTGGAAAATCAGCCGGCACGGGCGAAGCGGAACGACGCAATAACGACCGGCACGTAATCACAGCTTCGGCCGAAGTGGTGGAACTGGGTTCCGGTGCCAAGTTTTCGACACGGACCACCGATCTCGGCCCTGGCGGCTGCTTCGTGGATACGATGGTTCCCTTTCCTGTCGGGGCGAACGTCCACGTAACCATCCACAAGGGCAAGAACAAGTTCGAGCACGGTGGCCTAGTGGTCTATTCTCAGGCTGGACTAGGAATGGGTATTGCCTTCGAAACCATGGAGCCCGAGCAGCGCGAAGCTCTGGACAACTGGCTGACCGAATTAACGGGCGGTAAGCAGGCTTCCCACCACGATTCGCCGTACGGTGCGAGCAAACCCACGGAGACGCGTGGGAGGGACCACGCGGCCTTCGTTCGTTTGGTCAGATTGATGATTGGCAAGGGAATACTTACCGAGGCTGAAGGCACCTCCGTTCTGATTGACCCTCTGCTATAACTGGCTGCCATTCAGATAGTTATAGAACCAGTCAGTTCTATAACTACCTAAATTTGACCACCATGCAGATACTTCCCACTCTAGGAATTTTTTCCTCGATTTTGTTCATTTTGGAATCTCGCAATTGTAGCTAAGCCCCGCCTTATCAATGAAAGGCATCTCCCACCCCGTGGCAGAGCTCGTGCATCTATTTGGGAATCAAAGGGGGCTCCATGGGAGAGCGCAGAAAAGCAAGACGGTACGAGGTTTACCTGCCACTGCAGGTTTGTACGTCGCGTCTTCGTCCTGCCGAGTTCCATACGGCTCAACTTCGCGATATCTCACGATCAGGGATCTACTTTCACTCGAGCGTAGCACTCGAACCGGGCACAGGCATGGAGTTAACGTTCGCGCTGCCGACCGAACGCGAACGCGGCACGTCTGTGCTAGTTCGCGCCAGCGCCAAGGCTTTGCGCGTCTCGGAGCTAAAGGGAGAACTGACTCCCGTGTACGGCGTAGCGGCTACGATTGACCGAATTGACTTCGTCCGTCCAGTTGTCGCGCACGCGGCCGCCTGAACCGCCTGATTCCAGCCTCATCAGTTCTACACCGTACGCGTCCGAAATTTGCCTGCCCGATCGCTCGTGAGTCGCACCTTTCGAATCAACTTCGTCGGTAAACCGCTACAATAGCCGCGCCTTCGCACGCTACCTCGATGCCCGAAAACCGTGCCTCCGACATTGTTCCGGCGCTGGAGCGCCAGGTTCTTCGAGCGTTCTGCGCCGGAACCGGCACGCCCGATGACTGGAATCAACTCCCGGGCCGATTGACCGATTATCGCTGGCAGGATCCGGACCACAAAGTGGTGTACGATGCGCTTCGAGCAATCAGAACCTGCGATCCAAAGGTTCGTCGGGACGAGCTTCCCGCCCAGATTACTCGCATGGGATTTCCGGACCTTGACTTGAGCCTCTACTTCGGAAGCGGAGAATCTTCAGTAGCTGAAATCGAAGGACTCATTGGACGCCTGAAGGCAGCGGCGCTCGATCGGTCATGATTGCAGCGCGTAACGCGGTCAGTTTTTCGAAGCGAGCTCGAAATCAATAAAACGATCGAGGGTCTCGACGTCGCCGCCCACCAACGGGCGTCCGTTGACGTAGACCGTCGGCGTGCTGTTGACTTCAAGCGCCACTCCGTCGGCGCGATTCGCGTCAACGGCTTTTGCCGCGTCCGGCGAAGAGAGACAGGCCTTGAAAGTGTCCACGTTCAGCCCAGCCTGCGTGGCAAATTCCACGAGCTTGTCCCAGACATTCTCCGCGGAAAGTACGTCCTGATTATCGAAGATGGAATCGTGAACCTTCCAGAACGCAGTAGGAGACTGCTCGAACGCGCAGCGCCCGCCAAGTGCGGCTGTCTGGGCCCAGGGATGAATGCCATTCAGCGGAAAGTCTTTGTACACGATGCGTATCTGCGGATAGCGGGCCTCCACCGCCTTCAGCGCTTCGTACAGCTCGCGGCAATGCGGGCATTCGAAATCGCTGAATTCCACAAGGGTGACGCGGGCATCGTCCGGACCCTTGGAAGGATTTCCCTCGAGGTGCGCCTTCGCGCGGTTCGCCGCAAAGGGATCGGTGGACATGTCGTACATTTCGCCGCGCAGAAGCGTTTTGCCGTCCTTGCTTACAAAAACTTCACCGGTTTGAACTTGCTCGCCCAAGGTCACCTGAATGGGAACCACGTAGAAATTCGGCGAGACGGCCGCTCCGAGTGGACCCAGCGTCACTTTGACGTCATCGCCCCAGCCGAAGAAATGGCGGACAAACGCCTCGGAGGACTTCAGCAACTTGGCCTGCTCCGGAGTAACGGCTGTTTGCGCGGGCGCTGCCCCAGTCGGGACCTGCCCGGCACACGGAATAGTCGCAACCACGAATGCAAATGCGCTGAGAATTGCAGATCGCACCGACATCGGATGAATCCTCCCGCGAATATCAAATATAAAACAGCATAAAGAAAAACAGGGAGAAGAGCAAAAAGGAAAAGTGTCGACCGGAGGCTTGGGCTACGAAAAGCCGGCTTACTTCGCGCAGTTGATAACGGAGGGGCAGGCTAGTACTTATTATTTCTACCGGCTGAACATGGAAGGAGCACCGCGCTGCACTGGCGAACGCGCGATCCCCACGTTACGCCGTGCGACTTAGGTAGAATTGCTTGTCCGTGGCCCGCGTTGGGCTGGACGTTCCTCTAACGAAGCAGGAATCGCAGACTCTTGTGCCGTCCTTCAGTGTGTAGTCAATTCTGCGAGTCGGATCAATCTCGGATCCGCATTTTCCACATCGGTCGGGGACTTGATCGGTCATAAGTGATCCCTCCGTTGAAGAAGCGTCAAGCGGCCTGATTCCGCGAATTTGACGCTTCCTGTAAATGTGCAGGAGCGTAAAAGCGAGTATCGCACTTTATGCAGCGGTACGCTCGCATATGAAAAGAGGGCAGAACGTACTTCTCGATAAAACCCCGCCGATGCGAGCGAGAAAACTCCTGACTTCTGCAATGGGGACAGGCACGCTTGAGGGGACCCTTCATTGCTACTCCCCGAACGCTGCTAGATCCAACAACTCCAGAACAATGCTACCGCCATGCAATCCGGCGGGCAATAGGGCCTTTACTGTACGATCTTTGACGTGACTCCCCTTCTTCGATAAAAGTTCGCTCCGGGAGCTGCCCGGCATCCAACTCCCGCCCCCAACGACATAGACCGGTCATTGAGAAAACTGGTATATACTCTCGCCGGGCTGGGCGTTTCCCGGGGGAAACTCCCGTTCACTGGGTGGGTTCCAACAGGTTCTTATGCGGCCGAAACTTCGCCGCGAATGATTGAAATCCGGATTCGAAAACAATTCTGAGGAGGCAGCTGATGAAGAAGTTTCTCGTATTGGCAGGAATCGCGGCGGCGCTGGCAGTACCGTCGATTGCGGCGACCAGCACGTGGAATCTTGATCCGTTTCACTCTAACGCGCAATTTACGGTACGGCATCTGGGCATTTCCAACGTGCAGGGTGAATTCACGAAGATCAGCGGCACGGTTGCCATTGACGATGCCGACATCACCAAGTCGGTTGTCAACGTGACTATAGATGCCACGTCCGTGGACACGCGCGTTTCGCGTCGCGACGATGACCTCAAGAGCCCGAACTTCTTCGACGTCGCGAAATATCCGACCATCACATTTCAGTCAACGAAGATCACCAAGGCAGGCGACGGCAAGTTGACGGTTACTGGCAACCTCACCATCAAGGATGTCACCAAGGAAGTCACGCTCGACGTCACCGGCCCGACTGCACCGATCACCGCCATGGGCGGCCAGCATCGCGGTTTTTCGGCTTCGACGAAGGTCAATCGCCAGGACTTCCATGTCAGCGCCGATCCGGGAATGGTGGGCGACGACATCACGATTCAGATTGACTGCGAGATAGTTCTTCAGGCTCCGCCAAAACAGTAGTTAGCTAGACTAAGCACGCGTTCGTTGCAATATCAAAGGCGACGTCGAAGTGGCGGCGCCTTTTTTATTTTCGCGCTCCAGTTTTGATACCGTGAGGGTTCTGCGACCGTTCCCGGGCGGACGCATGCTCGGCGAGGTAAACGCCCAGCAATACGAGCCCACCGCTCGCCAGTAACCGTCCGGTTGGATGTTCGCCGAGCAATGGAATCGAGAGCAGTACCACGACGACCGGCTGCAGATAGTTCACGACCACCACGCGCGACGCGTCCATGTGGCGGAGAAGCCAGTAGAAAGCCAGGTAGCCACCCACGGCGCTGAACGCGACCATGTAGAATAATCCCGCCCAGCCGGACCAGCCGACATTTTTCCAATCGAGCCGCATTCCCTGCCGAATCGCGAGCGGAAGCCAAAGTACGGCGGCGGCTGTCGCGTTGAATGTGGTCATCGAAACAGCGTCGTACGAGCCCGCTACTCGCTTGCCGAGCACGGTATAAATCGAGAAGCCCAGCGTGCCGGCCAACGTTATCAGATCGCCCAGAAGGAGAGGCGAGTGCAACGGCGATCCCTGATCGGTTTCGAGGAGCAGCACGCCGCAAAAGGAAATCAACATCCCAAGGCTTTTTTCCATCGTCAGCTTTTCGAGCTTCATCGCGCTCGCAAGCAAAAGTATGAGAATCGGCCCCAACGCAATGATCACGACCGAATGCTGGGAAGTGGTGAGCGACAGGCCGAGCACGAAGCCGCCCTGATTTACGGCGAATCCGAAAAATCCGAGATACACGAACGTCCACACGTCGCGCGCTCGCAACGGCGTGCGGCTGCGCTGGCTGAAATAGATCGCGAGCAGCAGCGCGGCGGAAAGCTGGAATCGAAATGACGCCAGCGTCAGTCCGTCAAGATGCGCCAGCGTGAGCTTGCCGACGATGTAGTTCACTGACCAGACGAGAAGCACCGCCGCAAGCACCATCGTCAGGACAAAGGAACTCGGGCGGGTCGCGGACGCGCCGTTCGATGGGGCAGGGGCTGACGTCAAGAGCTAGTCGAGAACCTCGATGCGCCGCGTGAGCGATTCGATGCGGTCAAGGCGCGGCTCGAACCCGATTCCGGGAGCGGTGGGCACGCGAATCGTTCCTTGCCGTGTGACTTCCACTTCCGGCTCGATGATGTCTTCAGCCCAGTAGCGGCGGCTCGCGGAAACGTCGCCCGGCAGCGAGAAATTCGCGAGCGATGACATGGCGATATTGTGCGCGCGGCCGATGCCCGATTCGAGCATCCCTCCGCACCACACGGGAATCGAGTTCGCCTGGCACAGATCGTGAATGCGCCGCGCCGCGGTATGACCTCCGACGCGGCCGAGCTTGATATTAATGATCTGGCAAGCGTGGGTTTCGATCGCGGCGCGCGCGTGCTCCACGTCGTGAATGCATTCATCAAGACAGATCGGCGTCTGAAGCTGTCGTTGAAGCTGCGCGTGGGAGTAGATGTCGTCCCAGCCCAGCGGCTGTTCGATCATGATCAGGTAGTACGCGTCGAGAGCTTTTAAGAGCGGCGCGTCTTCAAAACGATACGCGGAGTTCGCGTCCACCATCAGCCGAACCCGGGGGAATTTCTCGCGAAGTACGCGAACAGGCTCGACGTCGAGGCCCGGCTTGATTTTGATCTTGATTCGCTGATAACCGGCGGCCAGCGCCTCGTCCACTTTCGCAACCAGTCCGGCCGTCGTCGGCTGGATTCCGATGGAGACTCCGCACGGAATCTCGTCGCGCGTGCCGCCCAGAACTTTAGCGAGCGGCACATTTTTCTGCTTGGCCTCCGCGTCCCAGAAAGCGGTTTCGATCGCGGCCTTCGCCATGTTGTGTCCGCGAACCGGAGCGAGCAGATCCCACACCTCCGACGCTGTGCCGATTTCCCTTCCCTTAAGCAGCGGCCACAAATAATCGCGCAGGATCAGCCACGCGGTTTCGACAGTCTCGTAGGAGTAGAACGGATTCTCACCCGCAGTGGACTCACCCCATCCCGCCATGCCATCAATATCCGCCTCGACCAGCAGGATGCGGCGCAGGTCGGAAGTACCGAAGCTGGTCTGAAAGGGCGAAAGAAGCCGCAGATGAATCTCGCGGAGCGTGATTTTCTTGAGTCGCATTCTCGCCTTTCAGTCGCCGGCAAACTCTGGAAGCTTCAGTCCGTCGATCTCAGCGATCAGCTCGAGTAGATAGCCTGTCGCGCCGTCGGGCGACTCTATGCCGGTCACCGCATAACTCTTCGCGAACCATTTCTGAAACTGCTCCCGGATGTCAGTCTGTATACGAGCGGATGCAGCCCGATCGTTCTGCCTGACTTCGGCAAGATTCGCTGGAATCGGCATGCGCTCCGGCGAACCTTTCATCGGCCGCACGTCGTCCGCGAGAATGGACTTCACGCGCTCCGAGCTCAGCCACCATTCCGCAACCAGCCGATCCGTCGGCAGGCCGCAATGCAGGGGGCTCGCAGTGACGCCGTAGCAATTTGGAATGATCCGCCGCGCCACGGCTCCGAGGCGAACTAAATTGAAATGCGCATTCCTGATCTCGAGCGGATCAAATGTCCATTCGATCAGGTCTATGCCGCGCTTGAGCGCATCCTGCCGCTGAAACAGTTTCAGCCGGCGGCCAACTCCGCGGTCGCGAAATTCGGGCAACACGGCCGTCATGTGCGAATGCAGAAACGGTTTACCCGCCCGCACGGCCGCAAGCGAAAGTGTGAATCCGACCATTTTGCCCTCGTGAAACGCTCCCACAACCTGGCCGCCTGTATGATGCGCGACAACGAATATGGCCGAGGGCACGGTGATGGCATCGCCCCATACGGCGTGTTCGATGCAAACGCACTCCTCGTATTCCGCAAGTTCCGAACAGTGGCGGACTTCTATTTCGCGCGTGTGAGACGCTTCCGTCATTTTTTACTTCCGGACTTCGCCTCGTCCCACAACTCCTCCATCCGTTCTCGCGGCAGATCGGCGAAGCGATACCCCTCCCGCGCCGCCGCGGATTCCATCCATTGGAATCGCTCCTTGAATTTGCGATTGGCGCTCCTCAGCGCGATCTCCGGGTCCACTCCGAGGAATCGCGCGATGTTGACCCCGACGAATAGCAGGTCGCCGACTTCCTCTTCGAGGTGTGGGTCCGGCGCCTTGGTCTTGATATTCTCCGGCGCAGCAGATTTCAGCGTTGATTCGATCTCGCGCCTCTCTTCATCGAGTTTCTCGAAGATTCCGGCGAGATTCTCCCAATCGAAGCCGACATGCGAAGCGCGGCGCGTCAGTTGATACGCCTCAAGCACCGCCGGAAACGAGCGCGGTACGCCTCCCAGGATCGAGTCGGAAGCCGTAGAAACGCTCTTGGAAACCTTCCCTTCGGCCCCGCGTTCCTCAGCTTTGATCTGTTCCCAGCTCTTCAGCACCGCCGCGGATGTTCCCGCCTTCGCGCTGCCAAAAACGTGCGGGTGGCGGCGGACCATCTTGGTATGCACCGACTCGATCACGTCCGACATCGTAAAGCCGCCGGACTCCTCGGCGAGGATCGAATGAAATACCACTTGCAGCAATAGGTCGCCCAGCTCTCCCGAGAACTTGCGCGGGTCGCCGGAGTCCATAGCGTCCAGCACCTCGTAAGTTTCCTCGATCAGGAATTTGCGGAGCGATTCGTGGCTCTGCTCGCGGTCCCATGGGCACCCGTCCGGCCCGCGTAGCCGCGCCTGCAGCGCCACGAGCTTCTCAAACCATTTCCCCGCCGCGCGATCTCGGGCCGAGATGGAAATTCGCGCGCGCTCGGGTGCGCCGCTGCGCCGTGCGACGCTCCGCCGCTTCCGCTTCGATGGATGTTTTCGTGGAGGCATTATGAAATCGTGGGCTCTCCGATCCGCGACACGCCAATTTACAGTGACGATTCGCGCCTAACAAGGTAAGAGTGCATGAGTGGTCACAAGCTTTGCTGCTGTCGCTAGATTCATTGACGCAGGCCGCCGCAACGTCGGATACTTGCGCGCCCGGTCGGCACGTGTAACAGCAGCAGAATCGCACATTCGGTGAAGGAGCGTTGCCATGAATCGTCGCGTCGCGTTTGTCTCGAGTCTTGTCGTGCTGGTTGGCGCGACCCTCGCGCCAGCGCCGGCTCATGCCCAGCAGTCATGCGAAAGCCTGACCACTCTCGCGCTGACCGACACGACGATCACTTCGGCGACTTCAGTTGCGGCAGGCGCGTTCAAACCGCCCGCAGGTCCCGGGCAGCCGGCCCCAACCGAGGCTCTACCGGCCTTCTGTCGCGTCGCCGGCGTCGCGAAGCCAACCAGCGATTCCGAAATTAAGTTTGAGCTTTGGCTGCCGGCCTCCGGCTGGAATGGCAAGTACGAACAGGTCGGCAACGGCGGATTCGCCGGAACGATTCCGCTTTCCGCGATGGCCGACCCGCTGTTACGTGGTTACGCGACCGCCGGGACCGACGATGGTCACGCGGCCGCCGCGGATGGTTTGTGGGCGCTCGGGCATCCCGAGAAACTGATTGATTTCGGCTATCGCGCCGTCCACGAAACCTCTGTGCAAGCCAAGGCAATCACGCGCGCGTTTTACGGCAAGGATCTCGCGCGCTCGTACTTTGTCGGCTGCTCGGACGGCGGCCGCGAAGCGTTGATGGAAGCGCAGCGTTACCCGGACGATTTTGTCGGCATCATCGCCGGCGCGCCCGCGAACGACTGGACTCATCTGCTGGTCGGCGCCATCTGGACCGAGCAGGCGCTGTTCAATGACCCCGCCAGCTACGTCCCCCCGAATAAACTGCCAGTGCTTCAAAACGCCGTGGTCGCCGCGTGCGACGCGCTCGACGGCGTGAAGGACGGCGTGATCGCCGATCCGCGGCGATGCCACTTCGATCCCGCGGTCGTTCAGTGCAAAGGCGCGGACGCCGCGGATTGCTTGACCGAGCCGCAGGTCGCGGCGGTCCGCAAAATTTACAGTGGCCCGAAGAACCCGCGAACCGGTGCGCAAATATTTCCGGGTTATTCGCCTGGAACGGAAGCGGTACCCGCGAACTGGCGGGTTTGGATTTCCGGCAATGGACCGGGACAGCCGACGCTGCAGGCGTTTTTCGGCAACACGTTTTACGCCTACATGGTTTTCGGCGATCCGAAATGGAATTTCCGCACTTTCAATTTCGATAGCGACGTGGAAACCGCCGACAACAAGACCGCGGGGATCCTCAACTCCACCGATCCGGACCTTGCAAAGTTCAAGGCGCGCGGCGGCAAGCTGATTCAGTATCACGGGTGGGGCGATGCCGCGATCCCGCCGCAGAACAGTATCAACTATTTCGAAAGCGTCCAGTCCGTGATGGGCAAGACGAATCGCGAGCGCGACCTGGGCGCGACGCAGGATTTCTATCGTCTCTTCATGGTGCCGGGAATGTCCCACTGCGCCGGCGGCATCGGCGCTACGGCCTTCGGAAACCTGGCGTCCGCGCGACACGACCCCGAGCACGACGTGGTCAGCGCGCTCAATCAATGGGTCGAGAAAGGAGTCGCGCCGAATCAGATCATCGCAACCGGATTCGTAGACGGCAATCCAGCGAAGGGCATCCAGATGACGCGCCCGCTCTGCCCCTATCCAGAAGAGGCCATTTATAAAGGAACGGGCGACACCAACAACGCAGCCAGCTTCACGTGCCAAAACCGGCACAAGCAATAACCCCATAGAATTCAGCACCGATCGCGATGTCGCGCGGAGCATCTGGCAGTGTCCTAATTTCGAATCGCGCTTCGTTGCCTTTGCGTTTATTGGGGGCTCGGAGCTGAACTTGTGGCGAGCGCAGCCGAGGGAGCCCCGATATAATAGCCAGCAAGAGCGCGGGGTCTCAACCCTGAGGAAAATGCCCCCGGGTACCCCGCGCCGCTGTAACTCTCGCGTGCTCAGTTCCCTACCGGTATCCGTATTTTCCACAATAGACAGAGATCCCAAAATAAATTAGCGTGAGTCGGGGCAGTTTTTGGCCCCGATGACAGGGCTCCCAGTCTCGACCTGGACAGGGCTCCCGAGGCCACGCGAACAGGGCTCCCAGTGTCCACGGCAAGTGGAGCCTGGGAGATCGAGCGCGCTCGGGAGATCAGTCGAGTCTGGGAGATCGGTCGGACGTTCCGTGCGTCCCGGCTCTCTCGACGAGCGCCGTATCGCTCTTTGACAATTGAATGGTCTTTCGTGGCACAGACACTCCTGTCTGTGCTCCTGCGAGCGTCGCCTTGCTAGGTTTTGCCGCGCGCCCGGAAGGTCAATCGCAGTCCCGAGCGACTCGCTGTGGCGAGGTGTCGAGAGGTCTCGCGCTCCCTGCTTCCTTTCCTCCCTGCCTCAGTGCTTCCGAGTTACTCGACACACCATGCCGAGTAGAATCGTCCGTAAATCCCTGAAAACAAATGATCGGCACACACTCTACTCGACACTAAACCGAGGGGTCGGGTTCCCCTGACTCCTTGCCTCCCTGATTCCTTGCTTCCGAATTACTCGACACACCATGCAAAGTAATTTGCGACGTAACTCCTTGAAAACAAAGAAAAGCAGCACCCACAAAGTGACACACTTTTTCGTGGTTGCTACCGAGATTAGGACACCGCCGAGCGTCTGGCAACCTTGTCCTCAGCGGATGCGGATGTTAGACTTTCTTTTTACGGCCAAGAACCAGCAATCAGAATTGAGGACCTCGAGCGTGGCTGATTCCAAGCGAGAAGAAGGCTTTAAGGTCGTAGACCGGCGGCATTTCACTGAAACGGGCGATTTGCGCGAAGGCGCTGTCGAGCAGGAGCGCCGCGAGGAAGAAGCGGCCGCAAAAGCCGCGAGCGCGCAAGCCGCCGCGAAGGCTAAGGCCGCGCCACCTCCGGCCGTTCCAGACGCCGTTGCACCGGCTGCGTTGGAGGTGCCTGCTGAGACTACCGCGTCGTCGCGCAGCTTCCAGATGCTGGTGGATTTTCTGACGCGTAACGCAGCCGCGATGATGGGCGGCATGGCCGATCCGCAGACCGGTCAGGCATACGTTGATCTCGAAGGCGCGCGCGAGGTGATTGACATGCTCGACGCGCTGCGTGACAAAACGCGCGGCAACCTTGCGAAGGCGGACGATGATCTGCTGATGGAAGTACTGGGCAGCTTGAAACTCACATTCATGGAGATTTCAAAAGCGGCTGCCGAAGCCATGGCGAAGAAAACCGCGAAAAAGTGACGATCCGACAAGGATCGTTATCCTGAAGCCGACGCATTTGATCTTGGTCGGCTGAAGGATCTCCCTTTTGTTCCGGGGAGACGCAAACACCGGCCGCTGCCTCCCTTCCCCGGTTACTATCACAACCTGGATAGTTGCCATCGCAAGCGTGTAAAATCCTTATCAGTTCATGCCTTCACTTCGACTCACCGTGCTCGGATCGGGAACATCCATGGGCGTGCCAACGCTCGGATGCCACTGCGCCGTGTGCGAATCGAAGGACCCGCACGATAATCGGACCCGCCCTTCGATCCTGCTCGCCTTTGGCGGGCGAAATGTGGTGATTGATACGACTCCCGATTTCCGTTTCCAGGCCATGCGCGCGGGGATGGACCGGCTGGATGCCGTCATCTACACGCACGGCCACGCTGATCACGTGATGGGGCTCGACGACATTCGCCCGTTCAATATAAAGCAGCGAGGCGCGGTGGCGGTTTATGCAGCTGCGGATACACTCGCGATCCTGCGGCGCCAGTTCGCCTATATTTTTGCGGACGGGCAGCCAGGGGCCACTCTTCCGCTCATTGATTTGCACACGATTGACGGGCCATTCGACCTCTTCGGTGCGCAGATTGTACCGATCCCAGCCATTCACGGAGTGCAGCCCGTCCTCGGATTCCGCGTCGGCAAAATGGCCTACCTGACCGACTTCAGTGAAGTGCCGGAAAGCTCGAAGGCTCTGCTTGGCGGGCTTGACGACTTCATCCTCGATGCGTTGCGTTACGTGCCACATCCCACCCATTCCAACGTCGAACAATCGCTTGCGCTGATCGAAGAGCTGAAACCAAAACGCGCCTGGTTCACGCACATCTGCCACGACCTGGGCCACGCGGAGGCAAATGCGCGTCTGCCCGAGCACGTCCGTCTCGCGCACGACGGCCTTCAATTTGAGGTCGCACTCTGATGGCGCTTGCGGTCGTGCGTTCACCCGAAGAATGGCTCGCGCGGTTCGGCAACCCGCGGAAGCGCTCCGCCGTAACGATCGGAAATTTTGACGGCGTTCACCTCGGCCATCAGCGGATTTTGCATACGGTTATCGATCGAGCCCGTCGCACGGACGCGCTGGCCGCCGCGCTCACGTTTTATCCCCATCCGGCGCGAGTCTTGCGGCCGGCGGAAGCGCCTGCGCTGCTCGAAACTCTTGAGCAGCGCCTTGCCGCGATTGGGGGCTCCGGGATTGATGCGGTGCTGGTCACTCGCTTCGATGCGGGACTCGCGAGTGTCAGCCCCGAGGATTTTGTGCGTCGGTTTTTGCTGGACACGATGGGCGTGCGGACCGTACTTGTGGGCGGCAACTTCCGGTTTGGGCACCGCGGCGCCGGAGATATTAAACTGCTGGGCGAACTTGGGCTGCGCTGGGGATTCGTAGTCGAAATTGTCCCGCCAGTCGTCGAGAACGGCGTAGTGGTGTCTAGCACGGCAATTCGCAGCGCGATTCGCGAGGGGCGCGTGGACGAAGCACGCCGAATGCTCGGACGGCCCTATGCGCTTGAAGGCGGAATCCGAACGGGCACCGGCCAGGGACGAAAGCTTGTCGTCCCCACGCTAAATCTGGCGACCGAACAGGAAGTGCTTCCGAAAAATGGCGTGTACGCGACGGAAGCAGTCGTCGCGGGAAAAACCTACCGAGCGGCCACCAACGTTGGCATTCGGCCCACGTTTGACGGCGCGCGTATCACCATCGAATCGTTCCTATTGGATTTCAGCGAAGACCTGACGAGCGGCAAGCTCGAAGTGCGATTCTGGCAGCGCCTGCGCGACGAGCGTAAATTCTCCGGCCCGGCCGAACTGCGCGAGCAAGTGCTGAAGGATACCGAACAAGCGAAGGACTATTTCAGAAGCGCGGAACTCAAGGTCTAACCGGAAGAGGGTCGTCCAGTTTACACGGTCGCGGTCGCTGCCGATTTCGCTTTGCAATCCCCGCAAACGCCACCAATCTCCGTCCGGGCGATGCTGATCTCGATGTCGCAGTCTTTCGAGATCTGCTTCTTCAGGTCCTCGTAGAGTTCGCTTTCGATTTCGCGGACTTTGCCGCAGCGAATACATGCGACATGGATATGATCACGCGGGCCGTGGCTCTCGTAGTAATGGCGATGCCCGCGAAGATGCAGCAGATCCAGCTCGTCAATCAGTCCAAAGCCCTTGAGGAGCTCAAGGGTGCGATAGACAGTAACCTGGGTGATGTCCGGATCAATCTTCCGCGCGAGCTCCAGAATTTCTCCGGCGTCCATGTGGCGCGAGGCGGTTTCCATCACCTGCAAGACCACACGGCGCTGGCGCGTCAGGCGAATTCCGCGCGAGCTAAGTTCCTTCTGCAAACGGCCCGCAGGCTCGTGGTCGTTGATGCGCTCGCCGGTCGAGACGCGATGTAACGGAGTGGCAGACATTGTTTCGAAAACCATTATACCAAAAAGCGGTTTGCAGTCGCGGTAAAGGAATGTACTCGCGAGAGGCTGTCGCGATCGCTTCCTAGTGGTGGTGCTGAATGCTCCTCATGATATCGCTGTACATTACGAAAGCGAAGAGACTTAGAAGAAACACCAAGCCGACCTGCACCAAGCGTTCCTTGACAGCGATACTCAGATCGCGTCGCATCACCCCTTCGATCGCCAGCATCAGAACGTGCCCGCCGTCGAGGATCGGTATCGGCAACAGATTCAGCAAGCCCAGGTTCAGGCTAAGCACGGCCGCCAGGAACAGCAGTTCCACGGGACCACGCTTCGCTGCCTGCCCGGATGCCTGAACTATTCCAATGACTCCCCGAAGATCGCGGGCCGAGACCTTGCCGCTCGCGAGTCCGCCGAGCACATTTCCGATCTGGCGAATGCCATTGCCTGTCGAGTCCACGCTATTTTTCAACGAAGCGACAAATGACTCCCGCTCGAAATAATCTTTCGTAACCGGCGAGACTCCCACTTGCCATACCATCGCACCGTCGGGATCCATGGTCCGCGCTGGCGCCATCGCCAACGGAATATCCTGCCCGTTGCGTTGCACTACAAACTGAATCTCATGGCCATCCGAGCCGCGAACTCGATCCACCAGCTGCGGCCACGTGACCACCGGCATACCGTCAATTGATTTGATCAAGTCGCCGGTCTGCATTCCGGCCTTGTCCGCAGGCGTTCCCGTAGAAACTTCATCCAGCACTGGCCGCATCGCGGGATAGCCGAAAAGATCGTCTCCGGTCGTCTTCTGGCCAACAGCCAGGGTAAGAGGTTTTTCGGAGCCATCGCGCACAACGACCAACGCCAGCGTATCGCCGGGTTTCGCATCTTCGGATTGCGCAAACACGTCTTTCCATGTAGGCGTACTTACTCCGTTCACCTTGACGATGCGATCGCCGGACTGCACGCTTGTGGGCGGAACATCGTGCGGAACGGCAACAACGTCTGCGGGTTGACGGTAATACTCAGGAGTAGGAATCCCGACCAGCCAAAAAATCCCCATGAAAACAACGAACGTGAGAAGGATATTCATCGTCGGACCGGCAATGGCGATCAGGCAGCGTTGCCATCGCGGTCGCGAAAGAAATTCGTAGGCAGCTCCGGTACGTTCTTCGACGGGATTGTCGCCAGCCATGCGCACATAGCCGCCCAGCGGCAGCGCGCTAAGACGGTAGTCGGTATCTCCGCGTTTTACGCCCCAAAGACGCGGACCGAATCCGATGGAAAACACGTCCACGCGAACGCCGCACCATTTCGCGACGATGAAATGTCCCCACTCGTGAAGCAATACCAGGATGCCGAGAACGATGCCGCCGGCGACGAGCATTCTGAGCGTGTCTGTCATAAATCCCCAGTAGATTTTACAGGAAACTTGGCGCGTTGCGATATGCGCCGTTTGAGATCCCTCGCCTAAAGCCAAACAAACCTAACTACCTGCGCTGTTCGCCTTCGGAACGTTACCGCTTGCGGTCCACTGCCATCCGCGCCAGCCGCCGCGCCTCCGCGTCCGCTGCCAGCACGTCATCCACGCTGCGTATCGCGCTGCGCGGCATCTGTTCCAGCACGCGCTCGATGACCGCCGCAATTCCGGGAAATGACAGCCTGCGCTCCAGAAACGCCGCGACCGCGATCTCGTCCGCCGCGTTCAAAGCGCACGGCAAAAGCCCACCCTGGCGCGCTGCTTCCTTGGCCAGCTCGAAGCATCGGAACTTCCTTGGCGGCACATCCTCGAAATCCAGCCGTTTCAGCGCCGACCAATTTAGCTCGCATCCGTTAGATGCAACTCGCGCCGGATAAGTTAGCGCGTATTGAATCGGCATGCGCATATCGGTAGGGCCCAGCTGTGCCAGAATCGAGCCGTCCACGAACTCGACCATCGAATGAATCGTCGATTGCGGATGGATCACCACCTTAATTCTGTCCAGATCCACGCCGAAGAGCCATTTCGCCTCGATTACCTCGAAGCCCTTGTTCATGAGCGTAGCCGAATCAATCGTGATTCGCTGGCCCATCTTCCAGTTGGGGTGCGCCAGGGCTTGCTTGGGCGTCACCTTCGCCATCTTCGAAATTGGAGTCTTGCGAAATGGGCCGCCGGACGCCGTCAGGATCAGCCGCCTAACCTCAGCTGAGTTTCCCGCGCGCAGGCACTGATGAATCGCGTTGTGCTCGCTATCCACGGGCAGAAGCGCCACGCCGCGCCGCGCGACCGCCGCCATCACGACTTCCCCGGCTGCCACCAGAACTTCCTTGTTCGCGAGAGCAATATCCTTGCCCAACTCGATGGCCTGGTAGGTCGCGCGTAATCCGACCACACCGACTGCGGCCGACACCACCATCTGCGCTTCGGGATGCGCGGCAACCAGCTCGATGCCCTCGGCCCCGGTATAAATTTCCGGCAGCGCCGCGATCCGGCTGCGCGCCTTCAGCGTCGCCCGCAGCCGGATCGCGTCGCTTTCGGTCGCCACGGACACGATATTCGGCTTGTGCCGCGCAATCTGCTCCGCGACGACCGCAACGTTGGACCCCGCCGCCAGCGCCACCACTTCAAATGCGCCGGGCAACGAATTTACAACGCTGAGAGTTTGGCGGCCGATCGAGCCGGTGGAACCAAGAATCGAAATTCGTTTCATGGATGCTTTCTGCACTCACGACGCACTCGTGGAGCGGAGCCAATCTTACAGGCTTTCGATGATTTTGCGAATGCGAGCCAACCGAAATCTTCATGACTGTTTCGCGACTGTGCCATCTATCTTCTCAACGTACTGTGATGGTAAATTGTTGCCCGCAGCGCGGGCCCCGCGCCAAAATTCCAGCCGCGAAGGAGAGCTTCCGAAGATGAAATCCCAGTACAGATTTCCGATAGCCGCGTCCGTAATGGCGCTGTTTCTGGCGTTGAGCCTGGGCACGCCCACCGCATCCGCCAACTACGATTCGTACCACAACGCGCTCGGCCAGTTGCGTTCCGCCCGCGCTTTGATCGAGCACCCTGACAGCGGCGAACTCCACGATCAGGAGAAAAACGCCATTGCCGAAATCGACGCAGCCATCGCCGAACTGAAATCCGTCGCCGACGACGGAAAGAGTCTCGAGGATCACCCGCAGGTTGATACGCACGCGCGCTGGATTCCCCGCCTCAACAAGGCGATCGAGCAACTCAACAAAGCGCACGATAACGTTTCGAAGGAAAACGATACTTCGGGCGCGAGAGAGCGGGCCGTTGAACACATTGGCCAGGCGCGCAAATACATCACCCAGGCCATCGCCCTCGAGCAATAGAATTCGGCCGGGCCACCAATTCTGCCGCAGGAGGAGTCGTTCCATGTGCAAATGCATTCGCGGATTGGGATGCGCCGCACTACTCGCCGCCACGAGTGTTGCCCTTTCTTTCTCGGTTGCCGCACAAGATGTTCCGCGGCAACTCCAGCCGCCCGCCAATGAGCATCTTCTTCTTCAGGTCCACGCAAAGGGCGATCAGGTCTACATCTGTAAGGGCGACGCCGGTCAATTCACGTGGACGCTGAAGGCTCCCGACGCCCAGCTTTTCGACAAGGACGGCAATTCTTTCGGTAGACATTTCGCGGGACCTTCTTGGGAAGCGAACGACGGCAGCCGTGTGGTCGGAAAGGCTGTGGCCAATTCGCCTTCGCCGGACGCCGATTCCATTCCATGGCTGCTCGTCACGATCCTCAGCCACGATGGGAGCGGTGTGCTCTCTCGCGTCACGAGCATCCAGCGCCTCAACACCAAAGGTGGCAAAGCACCGGTGTCCGGCTGCGACGCTTCGCACGAAGGTCAGGAAGTTCGCGCGTCATACTCCGCCGACTACCGCTTCTACGCGCCGAAATGAAGCGCCACGCGTCGTCGGCCCGTCCTCCTGCCGCTGTGATACGATGACTTCTGCTTTCCAAGGAAAACACCACTCTTGAGCGCGTCTTCAGCTACATCTTCGTTGTGGGCCATACCGCTGGGCGGGTTGGGCGAATTCGGCATGAATATGATGGCCCTCCGCACCGGCGACGACATCATTGTGATTGACGCCGGCCTGATGTTCCCCGAGCAGGAACTCCTCGGAGTGGACATCGTAATCCCGGACATCACCTACCTGAAGCAGAACAAGCGCATGGTGCGCGCCATCGTCCTCACGCACGCGCACGAGGACCATATCGGCGCAATACCCTACATCCTCGGCGACCTGAACGTGCCGATCTACGGTACGCAATTCACTCTGGCGCTGGTGCGCAAGAAACTCGAAGAGCATGGGCTGCTCGCCACCGCAAAGCTCAACGAGGTCGCTCCGGGCGAGATCAGCACGATCGGTCCGTTTCAAATCGAATACCTGCACGTGACCCACAGCACGATTGACTGCGTGGCACTCGCGATTCGCACACCGGTGGGAATCATCATCCACACCGGCGATTACAAAATAGATCCCACGCCGGTGGACGGAAAGCCATTCGACCTTCACGCGTTTGCGCGCTATGGGCAGGAAGGCGTGCTGGCACTATTCAGCGACAGCACCAACGTCGAGCGGGCGGGATTCACGCCCTCGGAGCGCGCCGTGGTGGTGCGCATGGAAGAGCTTTTCCGCGCCGCGCCCGAAAAAGTGGTCGTCTCGTGTTTTTCCAGCTCGGTTCACCGCATTCAGCAAGTAATTGATGTCGCGCGGGGCGTGGGCCGCAAGGTGGGATTCGTTGGCCGCAGCATGGTGGATAACGTCGAGATCGCGCACGGCCTCGGCAAGTTGCGTATTCCGGACGGAAGCATCGTTCGCCCGCAGGATATCCGCAGCTTCGACCCAAAGAAACTCGTCGTGCTCGCCAGCGGCACTCAGGCCGAGCCGATGTCGGCGCTCTCGCGCATCTCCGTGGACAATCACCGGCTGATGAGCATCGCCCAGAACGACACCGTGATTCTTTCCGCGCGCATTATTCCCGGCAACGAAAAAGCCATCTTTCGCATGATTGACCACCTTTTCCGCCGGCGCGTGCTGGTCTATTACGAAGGCGGGCGTAACGCGCCCATCCACGTCTCCGGCCACGCCAGCCAGGAGGAAATGAAAATTCTCCTCCAGCTCGTGCGCCCGAAATATTTCATTCCGATGCACGGTGAATACCGGCAGCTTTTCCAGCACGCCGCGCTCGCGGAACAGGTCGGCGCTGTGTCCGGTCAGATTTTTCTGCTGGAGAGCGGGCATCCCGTCGAATTCACCGCGGATGGCGGCGCCTTCCAGCGTGAGCCTGTGCCGGCTGGCCGCGTGATGGTGGATTCCGGCTCGCTCGAGGAAATCGCGGATGTCGTGGTGCGCGATCGCAAACACCTGTCTGAGGACGGCGTGGTCGTGCCGATCATCGCGATTGACAAGCACACGGGGAAGGTCGAGGTTCCGCCGGAAATCGTGACGCGCGGATTTCTTCCCGACGATGGCCAGGAAATTCTGGTGAAGGCCCGCGAAGTGATTCTCAAAACGATCGAGGAATCCAGCCCCGAGGAAAAAATGGACTGGAGCGTCATCAAGGAAAAGATCCGCGTGGATCTAAAGCGCTACCTGAACAAGCAAACTTCTAAGCGCCCGCTGATACTGCCGGTCATTCTGGAAGTTTAACGGCCCGCGAGTTCTTTCTGGTTCCTACCGTGACTTTCAAACTGCGAGATTACGCCCCGCGCGACTTCGAGACTCTTTACGAGGTTGACCAGCAGTGCTTCGGCCCCGTGCTCGGCTATTCCCGGCCCGACCTGCGCAGCTACCTGCGCTTGCCTGGAGGCCACTGCCTGATCGCTGAGTCCGCTGGCAAGATCGCCGGATTTCTGGTGACCGCGCACGAAGACGCCGTCGGCTCGATCGTCACAATTGACGTGCTTGCCGCCCACCGTCGCCAGGGCGTCGCCACGCTGCTGCTGGAAGAATCCGAACGCCGCCTCACTGCGGCAGGCGTCCGCACTATCGAACTTGAGACCGCAACCGACAACGCATCCGCGATTGCCTTCTGGCACAAGCACGGCTATCGTAAACTTGACATACAGAAGGGATATTACCCGGACGGCCGCGACGCCTACTCCATGACAAAGGCAATCGCGTAGTCCCTCTTCGACTCCACAAACAAGAGGAACCTTGAACGACTATCTGATCTCTGTAATTTTGGGAATCGTCGAAGGCCTCACCGAGTTCCTCCCCGTCAGTTCTACCGCGCATCTGCGCATCGCGGAAGCCCTGCTCCACATTCCCCTCGCCAGCGGATACTGGAAGATGTACACCGTCGTGATTCAGCTGGGCGCGATTCTTTGCCTGCCGATCTATTTCCGTAGCCGCATCGCGAAATTTCTTTCCACGTTTCCGCGCGGCGAGCGAGGTGATCGCACCATCCTGACGCATCCGCTCAGTCTTGTGATCATCGCTTTCGTGGTCACTGCAATTCCGTCACTCCTGCTCGCCAAAGTGATCGGCAAGCACCTCGAGAATTTGCGAATCATCGGCGCTGCACTCGTGATCGGCGGGATCGTCATGTGGATTGTGGACGCGATGAACGCTAAATCCGAAGCCGCGGGACAAGGCGCGCCGCGAAGCCGCATCCACACCTGGCACATGGAAGAGACGGGCCTTGGACAGGCCGTATGGATCGGCGCGTGCGAGATCCTCTCCGCCGTCTTCCCGGGCACGTCGCGCTCCATGTCCACCATCACCGGCGGGCAAATCGCAGGAATGTCGCGAGCCTCGGCTCTCGAATTCTCGTTCTTTCTCTCGATGCCCGTGATGGCCGCAGCGACCGGATACGATCTGCTGAAATCGCTCTACGGCAAGGGCGAAGACGCTCTTGGCGTCTCCGGGATTGATCACCACGGTTGGGTGGTGCTGGCGATTGGCCTCGCCGTGTCGTTCATCGTGGCCTACGGCTGCGTCGCGTGGTTCATGGCATGGGTCCGGCGCCACGGATTTGTGCCCTTCGCAATTTACCGCATCATTGCCGGCGCCTGGTTGCTCCTATGGCTCTCCAAGTTCGCCAACTAACACCGCGACCTCAAGTTGTCGACGCCGTCGCTCCGATGATATAAGGCTGTTGGATATGACCGCACACCTGCGCTCTGCGATCCGTCTTTTGATTTGCCTTGCGCTTCCGGCGTGCTTTGTACTCCCAACCTCCGCACAGACGCCGCAGGTGACTAATTCTCCCGGTCCGCCCTCGGGCCAGCTCCCTCCCGGCATCAGCCCGGGGCCGAACGTCGTCCCCAAGCCCGGCGTGTGCCCTTTGCCAATATTGCCGGCGATTCCGAAATACGATGACACGAGTTTCTTCGCCAATACGGATGTTCCCCACGGCAAAGTCGAGATCGCAACCTACAAGAACTCAGCGGGCGTGGACAAAACGATGCACGTCTACCTTCCTCCGGGCTACGAGACAAACACGAACACCACATACCCGGTGTTGTATTTAAATCACGGCGGCGGTGGGGACGATGCGTCGTGGACGGCCACAGGAACCCCGCGAAGCGGCAGCGCGAATTTCATCTTGGATAATCTGATTGCGGCCGGGAAGTCGAAGCCGATGATTGTCGCCATGCCCAACACCAGTAAATGCGCCACGGGCATCCCGTCCGCGCCTGGAAAAGATGACCCGTGCACGCAGGAGTATCTGAAGGACATCATTCCCTACGTGGAGAGCCATTACCGCGCGAAGCCGGACCGCTCTGACCGGGCGATAGCGGGATTATCCATGGGCGGCTTCGTAGTGATGAACACCGGACTGCCGCACCTCGATACATTCAGCGAACTTTTCGTATATAGCTCCGGCTATTTCCCGGACCAAATCAAGGCGTTCGAGGATAATTATCGGGCGATGTTCAAAGATCCTCAGACTAACGATCTGTTCCGAGTTCCCTTCTACATGTCCGCCGGAGAAACCGACATCGCGCTCATAAACGGTCAGGCCGTGATGGCGATCATCAACAAATATGGGATCCGCAACTTTTGGGTCTTGAGTTCGGGCGGCCATGAATGGCCGAATTGGCGTCGCGACTTATACCAGACAGCCCAAATCATGTTTCCCGACTGCGGAGGAAAATAGCGCGACTATCCCGGTTCGTGATCGGAGGCTCACGCGCCCCTTTCGTTCCACTCGCGATCTGGCGCATCGTCGCACCCGTAGATAAAATGGTATAAGTAGATAACGCTTTCTCGAGAATCGATGCGGGAAATCGGAAGAACGAAAGCGCGGGGAGATGCGATGATGACGACGAACTTGAATCGGGTCACTAAATTCGCAACGATTCGAGTGTGCAAACCAGTTCTGGCTGCATTGCTGGCAGTCACGCTGGTATCTGCCACATGCCCCGGAAATCTGTGGGCGCATCAGCAAGACTCGCAAGCTCCGCAATCAAGCGATTCCAGCTCGCAGGCCCAGCAATCAGGCGATTCCAACACCCAATCTCAGTCAGCGCCGCCCTATACGCAGCAGACTTCCGACGAACTCGACCAGTTGGTAGCGCCAATCGCACTCTATCCGGATTCACTGGTGGCGCAGATTCTAGCGGGAAGCACCTATCCTGCCGAGATCGTCGAGGCCGATCGCTGGCTGCAAGCGAATCCTGACCTGAAGGGCGATGCCTTGGCACAGGCCGTGGATCAACAACCTTGGGATCCCAGCGTGAAAGCCCTCACGGCGTTTCCATCCGTTCTCGCCAACATGGACAAGAATCTCTCGTGGACATCGTCCCTCGGTGACGCTTACTACAATCAACAATCTGACGTGATGGATGCCGTGCAGGCGATGCGACAGAAAGCGCAGCAGGCCGGCAATCTGAAGACCACGCCTCAGCAGACGGTGGCGACCCAGGATTCATCAATCGTCATTCAGCCCGCGGACCCGCAAGTCGTGTACGTTCCCGCCTACGATCCGTGGCTGGTTTACGGAGTGCCGATCGTTGCATGGCCTGGCTGGTATCCATATCCCGGCATCTGGTTTGGCGGCCCGTACCTTTCGTTCGGAATTGGCTTCGGCATCGGCTTCTACGGCGGCTACGGATGGGGTTGGAACAGCTGGGGATCGAACTGGCATAGCCACACAATCATTTACAACAACAACCGGTACTACTCTCAGAGCAGAACGTTTTACAACCGGAACACGTACTACCGAAATGGCGGGGTTTACCACGGTGCTAACACATCCAATGGCTATCGTGGCGGAAATCTCAGTGGAGTGACTCACACGCCCGCTCAGCCTGCCACAGCGGACCGTAATCCGAGTGGGGCCACGCGCGCTCCCGACAACGTCTTCAACAGTCCCGGCGCAAAGAACCAGCCGTTCAGCACCCCGCAGGCGGCGCGCGGATACGGCCAATCCGAGGGCCAGAGCAACATGCACACGGACACCTGGAGTGATTTCGGGCACGGTGGGCAAAGCCGAAGCTACTCGTCACGCGGAAGTTCAAGCTTCGGAGGCTTCAGCGGCGGCCGTAGCTACGGCGGGGGTGGTTTCGGCGGCGGAGGCTTCGGCGGCGGAGGCGGAGGATCTCGCGGCGGCGGTCGCCGATAGTCGAACTTCCGGGCATTACCCACCGCTCGCGTGAATTAGAAACGGAGAAGATGAGATGCGGCGAATGAAATTGAGCTTCGGCGATCCTCAGTCGGGCAGTTTTTCGAAAGTGGCTGTTTTCGTACTCAGCTTGGCATGCTTCTCGATCCCCATGGCGGCTCAGCAACAGGGGCAGAAAACTTTCTCGTCGAGAGAAGATGCCAGCCAGGCGCTCTTCACGGCTGCGAAGACCAACGACGAAAACGCCATGCTGGATATTCTCGGACCGGACGGCAAGGAAATCGTCTCGTCGGGGGATCCGATCCAGGATGCCAACAACCGCGCCAACTTCGTGATGAAATTCGAACAGATGCACCGCCTGAAGAACGAACCTGACGGATCCACGACCCTGTACATTGGGGCCGAGAATTGGCCCGTGCCAATACCCCTGATGCACACGAAAAGTATGTGGTACTTCGACACGCAAGCCGGCAAGAACGAAATTCTGTTCCGACGGGTCGGCCAGAACGAGATATCGGCCATTATGGTTAGCGAGCAACTTGCCGCGGCGCAAAAGGAATACTACTCCACACAGCACCGCCAGTACGCCCAGAAACTATTCAGCGACGAAGGCCAACACAATGGACTCTACTGGAAAGTGGCTGCCGGCGAAGCGCCTAGCCCCATCGGGCCCCTAGTCGCTGAGGCCGAGGCATATGGCCACGGGAAGGAAACGACCACGAGCCCTTACCGTGGCTACTACTTCCATATGCTGACCGCACAGGGGAAAAACTGTCCGGGCGGCGATACGAGCTATATCGTCGGCGGCAAAATGACCCGAGGCTTTGCTTTCGTCGCCTATCCAGCCGAGTACCGTTCATCCGGCGTGATGACGTTCATCGTGGACAAACAGGGAATCGTTTATCAGAAGGATCTCGGCAAGGACACGGTCGCCATCGCGAAGGCCATGACGAAGTACGAACCCGATGCTACCTGGCGCCAGGCCAAAGATGTTCCGGACGAATCTGCTGCCACGAAACCCGCCAAATAAGCCGCCCTGCCTTTGCACCAAAGTGCGAGCCACATTTCTTCATCCCAGACTCATCAAGATGTAGCGACTACGGACGGCTTCGAAGTTATAGTTGCCTGTCTCGTTAGTAGAGAGCTTCACCTGTGAAGGGGTCGGAGAGATGACGACATCACCGGATACTGACGGCGCGGCCGGAGCTTTAGTCAACGGCGCAGGCGCGCCATCCTCCACGCCCGCAGCGCCATCGACTCACCCCAATGGCCCGCCGATTTCAGCCAAGACTAAGAAGCAGAGCATCCATGTTTCGCCGGCAATCCTCGATGCAGCTCGGAAAAACAACGAAGAACTATTTCGCGATTTGTATACGTCTCTGACGGGCCTGACGGAAGCTGAGGCAGAAGAACGAGCCGGCGCATCGGGTCCAAACGAAGTCGCACAAGAGCGCAAGCAAGGCTGGTTCCTCCGCCTTTTGAGAATCACCCGCAATCCGTTGGTAATCCTGCTGACGATTTTGTCGGCGATTTCTTTCCTTACAGGCGACGCGCGCGCCGGCACCGTGATGGCGATTATGGTGCTGCTCAGCGTAGGACTCCGCTTCTGGCAGGAAGCTCGGGCGGATAACGCCGCAGAAAAGCTCAAGGCCATGATCCACGTGACCGCTACCGTCGTTCGGGACGGCGCGGCTCGAGAGATACCACTCCGCGACTTGGTGCCCGGCGATATCGTCAAACTGGCCGCCGGCGACATGATTCCAGGCGACGTGCGCCTGCTCTCGTCGAAAGATCTGTTCGTGAGTCAAGGCAGCCTTACGGGTGAATCGCTACCGGTCGAGAAAGTCTGTGAACCCGAAACTAAAGAAGAAAGCTCACCCACGGAACTCAAGAACATATGTTTCATGGGGACGAGCGTTGAAAGTGGCACGGCAACGGCAGCCGTGGTCACGACCGGCGTGCAAACTTACTTGGGCAGTATGGCCCACTCGATCACGGGAGACCGGCCGCAGACGAGCTTCGACCTGGGACTCAACCGATTCACCTGGCTGATGATGCAGTTTATGGCCGTGATGGTTCCGCTGGTTTTCCTCATCAACGGTTTCACCAAACATGATTGGAAGGGAGCCTTCTTCTTCGCGTTGGCGGTGGCCGTGGGACTAACTCCCGAGATGTTGCCCATGATCGTGTCCGTGTGCCTCTCCAACGGCGCGCTCGCCATGAGCCGCAAGAAGGTCATCGTCAAGCGGATCAACTCAATCCAGAATTTCGGGGGCATGGACGTGCTGTGCACCGACAAGACGGGTACGCTCACCGAAGATCGAGTCGTGCTCATGCGGCATTGCGACGTCGCGGGACGCGAATCGGACGATGTGCTCCTGGATGGATACCTCATCAGCTATTTCCAGACCGGCCTGAAAAACCTGCTCGACCGGGCGATTCTGGATTGTTCTGATTTTCACGGGAAGGCCGCGATCGAGAAATATAAGAAGCTGGATGAGATCCCGTTCGACTTCACCCGACGGATGATGTCAGTCCTGGTGCAGGACGCTAATGGTAAGGCGATCCTCCTCACCAAGGGCGCTCCTGAAGAGGTCTTTCTCCACTGCTCTCAGTTTGAACTCGACGGCAAGCTGGCCGCGATGGATGCGGACCGGGCGGTCAGCCTCAAACAAGAGTACGACGATCTCAGCAACGACGGCTTCCGCGTGCTGGCCGTGGCGACGAAAGAATTGCATGAGAAGCAGATTTGCGCGAAGGAGGACGAGCGCGAACTCGTGCTCAGAGGCTATGTCGCTTTCCTCGACCCGCCCAAGGCCACCGCGGCCCGCGCCCTTGCGGCCCTCCTAAAGAACGGCGTGACCGTAAAAATCCTCACCGGGGATAATCACCTGATCAGCCGAAAAGTGTGCAAAGACGTTGGCCTCTCGGCGGACCCCATGCTTCTGGGTGGCGACGTCGAGAAAATGTCGGACTCCGAACTAGCCGAGGCGGCGGACAAGGCTGTGTTGTTCGCCCGCCTCTCACCCGCTCATAAGCAGCGCGTCATCCGCGTTCTCCGGGGCAAGGGTCACGTTGTCGGGTTCATGGGCGACGGAATTAATGATGCTCCCGCCCTGCGAGCAGCGGACGTCGGCATCTCAGTGGATACCGCCACCGACATCGCCAAGGAGTCGGCGGATCTGATCTTGCTTGAAAAAGACCTCATGGTGCTGGAAGGCGGCGTTCTCGAAGGCCGTAAAGTCTTCGCCAACATCGTCAAGTACATCCGGATGGGAGCCAGCTCCAACTTCGGAAACATGTTCAGCGTGCTGGGCGCGAGTGCTTTCCTCCCTTTTTTGCCGATGGCGCCGATTCAGGTCTTGACGAACAACCTGCTGTACGATTTCTCTCAGGTGCCGATCCCCGCGGACGCCGTGGACGAAGAACAAGTCGCTCGGCCGCGGCCCTGGAACATCGCGGAAATCAAAAGATTCATTCTTTTCATCGGCCCCATCAGTTCGATCTTCGACTACACGACCTTTTTCGTCATGCTGTATGTCTTCCACTGCTGGGATCCGTCTCGCGCATCGCTTTTTCAGACTGGCTGGTTCGTCGAGTCGTTGATGACCCAGACGCTCATCATCCACGTCATTCGTACAAATAAGATTCCTTTCTTGCAAAGTCGAGCGAGTCTGGCGTTGACGGCCACGACAGCCTGCATTATGGCTCTCGGAGTGTGGCTGCCCTATTCCCCCGTGGCATCTTCGCTGGGCTTTACGCACCTGCCGCCGTTGTACTGGCCAATCTTGGTGCTCACCCTGCTCGGTTACATGGTCCTGACGCAGCTGATCAAAGTGTGGTTGCTGCGCAAGCACTGGATTTAGACCGGCGTGATTGCCGACGGCGGTATTCGCGAGCGGAGGGGACTATTTGGCGTTTCGAATCTCTAACGAAAGTTGCGCTACTGGAACACGCACCTCTCGATATCACTGTGCGCCCCCGAATTCCATTTGCTATAGTCATCGCCGTACTCGCGTTCCTCCGAATGGGTCCCGCGCGACAGCGCCCGCGCGACCCAGCCTTGAGGCGTCGCGGTTGCTGCGGTGTATTTTGCGCCGCCGGCCCGCGACGTTGCTCGTGACGCGGCCTTCCCCCAATAGCCCGAGGAGAGTTTTGTGCGCGTTCTAACACCGACTGAAAACAAACGCTTCAACGAAATGATCGGCTTCGTAGGCTTGAGCCTGGCGGTTCTGCTGGCTCTGAGCTTGCTTTCTTATTCACCGCTGGACGCGTCGTTCAACGTCTCTGCGGCGCCTCCGGGCTCCGGTCCGGCCCGAAATTGGATTGGGCCCGTGGGGGCTCATACTGCCGATCTATTTTTTCAGCTCGCTGGATATAGCGCGTTCCTGATTCCAATCGGGATGTTTCTGGTGGCCATGCGCTGGTTCCGCAGCCAGCTGATGGAAGCTCCGACCGAAAAACTGATCGGCTGGAGTCTGCTGCTCCTCTCGCTTTCCGCGGAAATGACTCTGATTCACATGCCGGACGTGCGCGGCGCGTTGCCGGCCGGCGGTCTTCTCGGCAAGCTGCTAGCGCAGGGATTGCGAGCCGCTTTCGGTGTAGTCGGCGCGAATCTTGTTTCGATTGCCACTCTGCTGACCGCGCTATTTCTGGCCACGAGTTTCTCGTTGAGAGCTTCCGCCGCATGGATGAAAAAACCCATGGCCGGCGAGGGCTTCATCGGGCAGTGGATGGCGCGCGTCAGGGCGTGGCGCGAAGAGCGCGAATCCGTCCGCCTGCGCAAGCAGGTCGAGGACATCAAGATTGCGGGCCGCCGTCCCGTCGCGCAGCAGCGCGTTTCGACGAAGGAAATAGAGGAAGACCAAGAAGAGGACGCCGCTATAGATCACAAGCCCGCGCAAGGTGAACGCGGGCCACATGTGATTCAATTTCACGATCCGGCTCCGCCGCCTACGCCGAAAAAGAGCGCTCCTGAACCCAAGATTTCGCACGGGAAGACGAACTTCAAGCTGCCTCCGCTTAGCTTGCTCCACACGGCCGAGCGCGGCGAGAAGATGGACGAATCCGAGCTCAAGGAGTGCGCGCGCGCAATCGAACAAAAATGCGCTGAATTTGAGGTCGGCGGCCATATCACGCAGATCAATCCAGGCCCGGTCGTCACCACGTTCGAATTCAAGCCCGAAGCGGGCATCAAATACAGCCGCGTCACCGGCCTGGCCGAAGATCTCTGCCTCGCGCTGCGCGCCGAATCGCTTTTGATCGAGCGCATACCGGGCAAATCTACCGTCGGAATTGAAGTGCCCAACGTTCGGCGCGAAACCATTGCACTGCGCGACATCATCGAGTCGCCGGAGTTCTCGCACTCCTCATCAAAGCTTTCGCTGCCGCTCGGAAAGGATTTGATTGGGCGCATTCGTGCGGCCGATCTGACCCAGATGCCTCACCTGCTGATCGCCGGCTCGACCGGCACAGGCAAGAGCGTCTTCATCAATTCCCTGCTGATGGGCATGCTCTACAAATCCACGCCGGACGAATTGAAGCTCGTGCTTGTGGATCCGAAGCGCCTCGAACTTGGCCTGTATGCCGACATACCGCACCTCTATACGCCCGTCGTCACCGACGCGAAAGTGGCGGCTAACGTCCTGAGAAACGCGACTCGCGAGATGGAACGGAGACTAAAGCTCCTCGCGCAGCGCAGCGTTCGAAATATCGAACAGTACAACCGCACATTCGAGAAGGGGCAATCGCTTTCGCTCTTTGAGAATACGGACGAAGAAGAGCATCGCCCGCTGCCCTACCTCGTGATCGTGATTGACGAGCTGGCAGACCTGATGATGGTGGACACGAATGGCGTGGAAGAATCCATCACGCGACTGGCACAGATGGCCCGCGCGGTCGGAATCCACTTGATCCTTGCAACGCAGCGACCGTCCGTTGACGTTATTACCGGGTTGATCAAAGCCAATTTCCCTGCTCGCATTTCGTTCCGCGTGGCCAGCAAAGTTGACTCGCGAACCATTCTCGATACGAATGGCTCGGAATCGCTTCTTGGCAAGGGCGACATGCTCTATCTACCAGCGGGATCGTCAAGACTGCACCGCATCCACGGGCCCTACGTCCACGAGAACGAAGTCGCGGCCGTCTGCGAATTCTGGCGCGATCAGGCCAAGGCCATTTACAACGAAGAACTTCTCAAACCGCCGAAGGATGATAATGCCATGGGCGGCCTCGGCGAAGGTGGTGACGGCGGAGAAGAAGTAGACGACGATCTCTACCAGGACGCCGTCCGCGTCTGCTGCGAAATGGGCCGCGCTTCCACATCGACACTCCAGCGTCGCCTGCGGATCGGTTACGGCCGCGCCGCGCGCTTGATTGACCTCATGGAGAAGGACGGCATCGTTGGCCCCGCGGACGGCTCCAAGCCCCGCGAAGTCCTAAAAACCAAAGACTGGATGAAAGAGTTCGACGACTCGATGAGGTGACGATCCGACAAGGGTCGTCATTCTGAGTCCGGCGCCGTAGGCCGGGCGAAGGGTCTCTCTTCGGGCGAAACTTGTCTCGCGATTCCGGGTTGTCCCCTTTCTATTTTCCGATTTCCATCTTCTTCTTCTCTGTGTCTCCGTGCCTTTGTGGCAGATTGCCTTCGGCGCTTTTCCCTTTCCGTTGCGGCGGCTTTTCCGTAGAATCTTTTGTTGTGCCGGTGCCGAGGTAGCTCACCGGTAGAGCGCGGCCCTGAAAAGGCCGGCGTAGGCAGTTCAACTCTGCCCCTCGGCACCATTTAAGACTCGTACTGCTACGTTAGCTTTCGATTCCGACGGAAACGTGAGCACCCTTCCCCACCTCGGAACGGAGTCTTCCACACAAAAGAAAGCTCTGTTTATAGACGCCGACCCGGAAATTCGCGAGATGCTTTCTAAAATCTTCGATCCGCTGGTCTGGAGCGTCAGGCATGCGCCGGATAACACGACGGCTCTCGCGCTCGCCAGTGCCTCACGCTTCAACTTGATCATCACAAGCGAGAAAACCTCCGGCCGTGAGGATGTGGACTTGCTGCAAAAGATTCGGAATGTACATCCGCATACCCGGATGATCATCCTGACTGACGAAAGTACTCCTGCGGATGTGATCGCGGCGATGCGCGAGCGCGCCTTCAGTTACTTTTCGAAGCCTTTCTCGCTCGCATCGCTAGCTGACATGGTGATTGCCGCCACCGAAGGACCCTGCTGGGACGACGGCATCGAAGTGAAGTCCGCGACACCTGACTGGATTCGTCTTCTGGCGCGATGCGATATAAAAACTGCCGACCGCCTAATCCAGTTCATGCACGAAATCGCTGATTTGCCTGAGGCCGAAAGCAACGCAGTGGGCACGGCATTTCGGGAAATTTTGATGAATGCGATCGAACACGGCGCGCATTTCCGCCTCGACCAGTATGTCGAAATCTCTTATGTTCGCGCTAAACACATGGTCTTGTGCCGCGTGAAAGATCCGGGCGAGGGTTTCACTCTCGATGAAATCGAGCACGCCGCTATCGCGAATCCACCGGGCGATGTGATCCGCCATTTGGAGCATCGGGAGGCCAAGGGCATGCGTCCGGGAGGCTACGGCGTCTTACTCGCCCAAAAGCTCGTTGACGATCTCATCTACAACGAGAAGGGTAACGAAGTTTTGCTCGTGAAGTATGTAGATGTCCCGCCCGCGGTTCATTAGATCCGACGCCAGAACTCCTCAGTGCCTTGTTGATCTGATTGCGCCCGGCTACTCGCGCCGCCGGCGAGAGGCGCCATGTCCGAGTCCGCCCAAGTCGATCACGACAGCTATCACCAGAATTACCAAATTGATGCCCGCGATACGCTGCCCGGTGTTCACCATCCAGGCGTACGCCAGCGTCGTCAGCGGCAAGAATAAGAACCCTATCAGAGGCAAGAGAAGCCCGTGATACGCGCGCTGCAAATAATTCGAGAAGAGGAATATCAGCACCAGCGCGATCCGAGGAAACGCCAGGAGAATAATCAGCACGAGGCAAGGCATCAGCGCCCTCCGACAAATGAATCCAACTTTAGCAGGTCCGGACCTGTGCCGCGGCACTGTTTCTTCTCGGTGCACTGAATTGTCCCGAAATGAATTCCAGTTGCCCCTTTGACTAGGTATCGCGCTTAGATTTAGCCGCCGCCTGATGCTATGCTCTTGCGCGCGATGGGAAGCCTAACCGTTCTGGGGCAGTACTTCGTCCTCGCATTCACCGCACTGCTCCCGGTAGTGAATCCGCCCGGGTCCGCACTGATTCTTCTCGGCATCGTTGGCAACGCGCCCGTGGCCGTGTACCGGGACCTGGCGCGCAAAATCACAATTCGGACCGCCTTATTATTCATCGTGGTGGAATTGGTAGGCGCCACGCTGTTGCACTTCTTTGGCATTTCGCTGCCGGTCGTCCAGGTGGCCGGCGGGTTGGTCCTTGCGGCTATGGGGTGGAGGTTACTGAATCGGCAAGGCGCCGATGCCGAGCATGGACAAGCGGCTGTAGCCGCGACGAATCTTGAATCGCTGCAGGAGAAGATTTTTTATCCCTTCACCTTTCCCGTCACAGTCGGCCCAGGGTGCATTGTGGTGATGCTGACGCTCAGCGCGCACGCTTCAGTGAGGAACGTGACGGATGATGTGGCGGCCCATCTGGGAATTCTGGTAGCGGTGATCGCGCTGAGCGTGGTCGTCTATTTCAGCTACGCCTACGCACCAAGAATCACGGAACGAGTGTCACCCCAGACGGCGCAGGGGATTCTACGCGTGGTCGCGTTTGTGCTCCTATGTATCGGCGTGCAGATTACCTCCAACGGCGTGGAGGCAATCCTGAAAACGGCGCTGAAACCGTAGCGAGGACGACCGGAATTTCCGCACCATTTTTGCCGGTGTCAGTCCCGCCAGAGAATTTCACATACCGATGACCCCACGGCGCGATTTGAGATCGGGTGACAAGCGTCGCTACCGCTTTCGGCCTTGGCTGGTGACTGTCCTTTTCCTCCCTATTCCGAGCGTCGTGCACGCCCAAGGCGCTCCGCCGCTGCTGACCAACGATCCGGGCACGCCGGGGAACGGCAATTGGGAAATCAATCTCGGTGTGATGCAGACTCTGCGCCAGCACCAGGATGTCTTCCAGGTCCCTCAAATCGATATTAACTTTGGGCTTGGCGATCGCATCCAGCTCACCTACGAGATTCCGTTCGTTCTTCAAAACGCAACCGCCCAGCCAGCTCAAACGGGATGGAGCAACGCTTTCATCGGCCTGAAATGGCGCTTTGTTGACGACAAAGGCGGCTGGAGCGTTTCGACGTTTCCGCAACTCCAGCCACCGGGACTGGGAGCCTCGATAAGAGCAGGAATCGCCACTAACGGGACGCGACTGCTGCTGCCGGTCGAAATTTCGAAATCAGTAGGGCCGGTCAATCTCGGCCTCGAAGCGGGTTACTTCGTTCCCTGGCATTCCCACGGGGAGAGAATCATCGGCTTCGCGGCGGGACATGACATTACGCCTAAGTTAAACATCCTGGGAGAGGTCTATAACGATCGCGTGATGGGTGCGCTACCGCACGACACTACATTCGACGCCGGAGGCAAGTACGAGTTCCACAAAGGACTGCTACTGATGTTCATGGCCGGGCGGAGCTTCAGCGGAAACTCAAGCGGCCAGCCCGAATTCATAGGATACGTCGGAGTGCAGATACTGCTTGCGAAATATGGGAAAGAACTGCAGTCGGATCAGTGATGCTTCCGCGTCCAGCGGCGCTACTTCAGCGTAAGCGGCTGGGCGACGCCGAGCTGAGTCAGGAACCCGAGCGCGTCGGTGGATTGCCATGTCTCCACGCACTTGCCGCCGCGAAAATGATGAATCACCATTCCGGCTGAAATGACGAGCTTCGAGGTTGGGGCGACTCCCATGTAGGTGCCCTTGTGCGTTCCATAGAAGGTGTAGCGATTCGCGACCTTCTCGCCCTCGGCGATTACGTCTTCGCTGGCGAGGCGCATATCCGGAAATCCTTCGCGCAGCACGGTGTAGTAGTCGCGTAAACCGCCGACGCCGGGCTTCAGTCGCCGCGAAAGTCCGTGGAACATGACAGCCTTATCAAACATTTCGAGGTAGCCTTCGAGATCCTTCGCATTGAACCGCGCGATGGCGCGATTCACACTTTCAATATTCTCTTTCGCGGGCATGGTTCACCAGTGGCCAATAGATTGGAGTGTCGAACGCTGCATCGCCGAAGCAGAAGGCTCACTTGGGAGGCTTCGAATCGCTCTCCGTAAGCTCGCGCCACAGCAGATAGCTCGGAACGGCGAGAGCAGCCGTGACGATGATGTAGAACCCGATCGGCCTGTGCATTACGGGCCCGTGTTGCGCCTGCTGCTGCGCGGCGGATTCGTCGTGGCAGCCTTGGTCGAGGTTGTCGTCGAAGGTTACGTCCGCTGATTTTCCTTCAGGAATCGTGCGGAGTTCGCCGCCATTGTCCAACGCGAGGTTGCCGCGCATGGCGGAGATCAGCAACTCCTTCGGGCCTTTATATGTCACTTCTCCGGCCGCTGCGGAGCCGCCTGCCGCGCGAATGATGCCTGCCGGGGTACGAATTGAGATTTGGCCAGACGCAGGTTCGGAGAACCCCACCGTCCCGGCCATCGCCAATACCTGAATTTCAGTCCCGTCATCCTCGAGCGCTGCGGAGCTGCCAGCCGCGAGGTAGACCTGACTAGAGCCGACCTGGACGCGCATCGTGCCACCGTCATTCGTATCGAGGCTGTCGCAGGAATAGATATCCGCTCCCATAACTGCGTTCTGGCTGTCGAGATGACCGCGATCGGTTTGCGAGACAACGCCGAGGACACGGCGATGCGCCGCGAACGCGGGCGAGTTATAAAGAGCCGCGAAACACAATAGGATCAGACAAAAGCGCGCAACATGACGCATTCGCTTCCTCCGAGAGGTACGTTGACAATGTGTTCTCGACGGGCGCGAGCGTCAATTGGAAGGAGTGGTGGAGTTGCCACAATTGCAACAGAAGAAAGGGGTTGCGCAACCCTATGGTGGGCGCCGGGGCCTAGGTACTGAGCCAGCGGGGGCCGCTGACGAAACGATTTCCGCGCTCGTAGAACCGCAACCGACGGTGGGCCGCGCGGGAGATACCAATGCGCGTGCTGATGCCGATCGCGGCTGCCGGACGGGTCGCAGTCCCGAACCAGATCGGACTTGCGCTATCACAAAGGTCAACGCCGTCGAAGCGCTTGTCGATTATCATCGCAGCAGCAAGTCGCCCAGGGCCGCGCGCAAGGTCGAGCAAGCGCGAAACTCCGCGGTGACGCTCCATCCAAGCTGTCCCGTCAAGCGGTTCGAGGGCTCGGATCAAAACCCCCGCGCCGATGCCGGGAATTTCAGCTGCGACATTGAATAGCCAGCATGAGCCGTACGTGAATCGCACGTAGGCGGTACCGCGAGCGAGATACAGCGAATTGTTCGCGCGTGAGTGGCCGGTAAAGGCATGTCCGGCTGGGTCTCCCACCGGATAGGCTTCCGTCTCGACGATGCGTCCGCTCAGCCGGCCTTGCGGCAGGTCGTGCACGAGCGTCTTGCCGATCAGAAAACGCGCGAGCTTAATCGTATTCACGGGCAGTTCGGCGCGGCGGAGGCGCCGGACGCGGTGATTTCCCTTCTTCGATGGGCGCTCATCCATAAGCTTACTGCATTGGCAGTGGGCCAGTTTACGCGTCGAGCAGACGAAGCGCCACTTCTTGCGAACGGCTTCCAAGTTCGCACGCGGATAAATCGCGTGGTTCCGTTTGTCTGGTTACGCGTGGGCGGAGGTGCCCCGGAAACTCGCGAGGGCTGTTGCCTCGTCGGTGAAAGTCGGGAAGCAATTAATTAACGCAGTTATTTCCAAGACATGCCGAACCACACCAGTAGGATTGAGAAGTTTCAGGTTGCCGCCGTCACGCCTCAAAGTGACGAACAATTTCACCAGCGTGCTGATACCCGAGCTGTCAACTTGCGGGACATCCGCCAGATTCACGAGCACATCGCACGGAGAATTCTGGGCGAGTTTGGCCAATTCAGCCGCGAGTGCGTCGTTGCTGTCGCCGATTAAAATACGACCCTTCAAATCGAGAATCGTAATGTTCTCGACTTTTCGTGCCAAAATTTGGAGGCCCATAACCGCTCCCTCCCGCCGGCTGAGCCAACCTTGAGGACCACAGCCGACGACACTCCAGGACGTAGGCACCAATTAGGCGCGATGCTATGCGCCGTTCCGGGAGGTGTCAATTGATATATAACGTCTCCAAGATACGCGCAGAAATGGTGCTTTTTCAAGCGGCCCACTGCCGCTGAGCTCCATCGGGTTCGGCGTGCGACTGGATTGTTCTGCCCTAGGTCGCTTATCATCGGTCGTTGAACGCAGTTTCAAGGAGCGTCCCCCATGCCTAATGCCTGCCCGCACGTCAAAGAAATTCGCAAGGTCACGCCCAGCGCCAAGGGCTGCGAAGACTGCTTGAAAATTGGCGACACGTGGGTGCATCTGCGGATGTGCCTCGAATGCGGCCACGTGGGCTGCTGCGATAGTTCGAAAAACAAACACGCCACAAAACATTTTCGCGCCGTGCATCACCCGATCATGAGGTCCATTGAGCCGGGAGAGGACTGGCGCTGGTGCTACGTTGACGAGATGGAAGTGTGAGCGCGGACGGAGGCGTAATGGCGGGCAACGCGAGTATCCGGGGGCTGCCGAAAGAAGAGGCTTGGCCAGCGTTACCGCTCGCGGAATGGAGCGCGACGCGCGACACGCTGCACATGTGGATGCAGATGGTTGGCAAACTGCGCCTGGCACTGAGTCCCCGGCTGAACCACTGGTGGGAAGTACCGCTATACGTAAGCGCTCGAGGACTCACGACGTCAGCGATTCCCTACCGACTGGGCGACTTCGAGACCGAGTTCGATTTCATCAACCACGTGCTGCGATTCACCACCAGCCGTAACGAAACTAAAACGATAGCGCTTGCGCCGCGCAGCGTGGCTGATTTTTATCGCGAGTTCAAAGCGACGCTCGCAGCGCTGGGCATCGAGGCGAAAATCTGGCCGATGCCGGTGGAAATCCCGAATCCAATCCGTTTCGATCAGGACACCGTGCACGCGTCCTATGACCCGGTGTACGCAAATCGGTTCTGGCGGATTCTCGCGACCGTGGACGCCATCTGCAAGGAATTCCGCGCACGATTCATCGGCAAGGCCAGTCCCGTTCATTTCTTCTGGGGCAGTTGCGACCTGGCGGCTACGCGCTTCTCAGGACGCCGGGCGCCGGAACGCCCTGGAGCGGACGCCGTGACGCGCGAAGCGTATTCACATGAAGTTAGCAGCGTGGGATGGTGGCCGGGAAACGGCGGATTCGACGCGCCGGTGTTCTATGCGTACGCGGCGCCTGAACCATCGGGATTTAGGGACACCAAGATTCTTCCGACGCAAGCTAGCTACAACGCGCAGATCGGCGAGTTCCTGCTGTCCTATGACGCAGTTCGGAATTCCGCTGATCCCGCGGGCATGCTGATGGATTTTTTTCAGAGCACGTACGAAGCTGCAGCTAATCTTGGGAACTGGGATCGCGCAGCGCTCGAGAAGCAAACCTAACGCCGACTAGAATCAGATGGAAGAAGGCAGCAGAGGGACCACAGATAACTTTCGTCTTTCCGGTCGGCTGGCGTCGGACACTACGGCCAGATGCCGTGCCAGGAAGTGCTTTTGCGCGCGGCGGCCCCAGCCACGGACAAAATAGTAGTTCAGCGCGCCCGCTGCGCCCGCGCTCAGCACAGGGACAATCCGCCCGGCCCATTTTTCCGCGACCTCGGCTCCGACCTTAACGGCCAGGCGGTCAATAATGCGTGGGACGATTCGCTCGACCGCTTGCTTCTCAAGGAAATCGCGGCTCAACTCCAAACCTGCCGCGCTCGCCGCAGCGACCCACAACTTTATGTTGTCTTCCTCAGTTGCGTATTCGAAGCCGTAGAGCAGGCTCAGCTTCTGCAGCATTCGTAGAGTGATTGCCGAAAGAATGCCCATGTCCGGCACGATGGTCAGGAAACCGCCGAGGCCAAGTCCCGCCCCCTCAAGCGCCGCCATTCTTGACGCCGAACGGATCGTGCTCGCCGCAATTGGGTCTATCGCGCGGGGACCCAGGAGAAACATGTCTCGCCAGGTTTCAACAGGCAAACGATGTGCGCGCTGGACGTGACGCAGGTATTTCCGCTCATCAATGTGGACCTGTCGGAAAGCGCGACTGAATCCTGTGCCGGCAGCGGCGGTCAAGACGCCCGCTAGAGATGACTTGTCTCGTCGGTTTGCCATCGCCACCATTCTACCGCGAATTGCCAATACCTCGCTCTGTTGCGTTGCAGGAGGTGTGCAGAGCAAATGACATGCGTGCCGAACTCGGAATGGATTTGCAAATGATTGCGGGATGCAGCATCATGTTTTGCTTCGGTCCATCCGGCGCATCGCTCAAGGTTTAGCGGGCGCGTACGAGAGCCGCTAAGAACTCTTTCGGCCTCGCTCAAGAAAAACCGGCATCACGCTCTTCAAACGATCAGGGGGAAACGGAATGCGCAGGCCTGCGAGCATTGCTCCGCCAAAGGGAAAACTGGGTGTGCTGATGCCCGGAATGGGCGCGGTCGGCACTACATTCATGGCGGGAGTGGAACTCGTGCGACGAGACGAATCCGTTCCTGTGGGTTCGCTGACGCAGCTGGGCACGATCCGCCTCGGCAAGCGTACGGAAGGTCGCGTCCCGAAAATTAAAGACTTGGTGCCGCTCGCGAAACTCGATGATTTGGTTTTCGGCGGCTGGGACGTGTTTCCCGACGACGCGTATCAGGCAGCCGCCAAGGCCGGTGTGCTCGACCCGAAGGACCTGACGAAAGTACAGAAGTTCCTGAAGACGATCAAGCCGATGAAGGCCGCGTTCGATCAGAGTTACGTCAAGAACCTGCAGGGAACGAACGTCAAAAAAGGCAAAACAAAGTTCGATCTCGCCGAGCAGATTCGCCAGGACATTCGGGACTTCAAGAGAAAGAACAAATGCGATCGCCTGGTCATGGTCTGGTGCGCGTCTACCGAAGTGTTCCTCAAGGCCGAAGCAGTGCACGAGGATTTGGCATCCTTCGAAAAAGGGATGAAGGAGAATCATCCTGCGATCGCGCCCTCCATGCTCTACGCATGGGCGGCGATCAGCGAAGGCGTGCCGTTCGCCAATGGCGCGCCGAATCTGACGGTGGACATTCCCGCGCTCGAGGAATACGCGAAGGCCAAACAGGTGCCGATCGGCGGGAAAGATTTCAAGACCGGTCAAACGCTATTGAAAACCGTGCTGGCGCCTGCTTTTAAAGCCCGCATGTTAGGCCTGAACGGCTGGTTTTCGACGAACATCCTCGGCAACCGAGACGGCGAGGTGCTGGACGATCCCGGCTCCTTCAAAACCAAGGAAGAATCCAAGCTCGGTGCGCTCGAATATATTTTGCAGCCCAACATTTATCCGGACCTTTACGGCAAAATTCATCACAAGGTGCGCATCAACTACTACCCGCCGCGCGGAGACAACAAAGAGGGCTGGGACAACATAGACATCTTCGGCTGGCTCGGCTACCCCATGCAGATCAAAGTGGATTTCCTGTGCCGCGATTCAATTCTCGCCGCGCCGATCGTCCTCGACCTCGCGCTGTTTTTCGATCTCGCCAAGCGCGCGGGAATGCGCGGCATTCAGGAATGGCTGAGCTTCTACTTCAAATCGCCGATGTGCGCTCGCGAGCTGTACCCTGAGCACGATCTCTTCATCCAGTCCATGAAGCTGAAGAACACGCTGCGCTGGATGATGGGAGAGGATCTCATCACCCACCTCGGCGCCGAATATTACGACTAGCTTGCGCACACTGAGCTAGTCCGCCGAACGCAGCACGCCCGCAACGAAATGCACCAGCCGCAGCTTCTCGAAGAGGCTGGCGCCCTTCGCGGGATCCACGTGCGAGAAAGCTTGGGTGATCAGCACCTCACGCAACTCCTTGCGCGGAATGTCTTTCTCCAGCCACAGACTTTCCGCCGGCGGAATGATGTTGTCCGCCGATCCGTGGAGGACGAATACCGGAACGTCCAAAGACGCCAACTTTCCGCTCGACGAAATGGCTTCCAGCTCCGGCGTGTCCGTCTCGATCGCCGCGAGGATTCGCGGCCGCACCTCCTCAATCCGGCGGTTCAGCAGTGCATCCATCGTCGCGCGCGCCTCTGGACTCAGCTTCTCCATCGCAACCTTCGCCTTGTCCGGCTGCTCCCACAGCCAGTCGCGCAAAGCCTCGTGGGCGATGGGCAAATCCGCCGCCGGAAAAAACTGCGCGAGGTGCGCGTAGACGAATACCGACGCGCCATAATCGTGCGCTTCGTGCGGCTCCTTCGTCCCGTCCGGCATCTCCTGCACGCCCGTCGCCAGAAAACGCGACACCCGCGCGAGATCTTCGTACGCACCCATCAGAACGAGCGCGCGAATGCGCGGTGCGTACTGGTCGTCGGTCGCGGCGAGAAGCGACAGGCCGCCCGCGAAGCTGATTCCAGTGAGCGTGACCTGACGAACTTGTAGCCGTTTGCCCAGCCACACGACCGATTCGCCGATGTCGGAGATCGAGGCGGCATCCACGTGATAGTCGGCAAGAGCATCAATCTGCGGAGTCAAAACCGCGACGCCGGTTCCCGCGACGGCCCGCGCGAAACTCATCAGGCGCGGCTCGTCCATTCCGAGATGATGAATGCCGTGCACCGCGACCATGCCTGGCGGATGCGCAACGCCGACGGGCAGAAAGAGGCGCGCACGCAGTGGCCCGCTGGGCGCCGCGATCGTAACGTCTTCCGTGGTCACGTCGTGAGTTTCGAAACGCAGCAGTGGTCCAGTGGCGGATGGGTCGGCGAAGCGGGTCAGCAATGCATAGCTGCGCAGTTCATAGCGCAAATAATTGAGCGCGATTCCGAGCAGGACGACGACCACCAGCGAAACAATCCAACGGCCGCGGCGCTTGCGGACGTGCGAGCGGTCACGGAGAGGCGAATTCTGCGCCGCTGACGAGGCGACATCGGTTCCCATCGAAGTGCGCGCAGTGTATCACTGAGGTATTTGCGTCAGAAAGTATTCGTGGACGGTCGTGTCTTCAGTTAATTCGGGATGAAACGTCGCCGCCATCACGCGCCCTTCGCGGACGAGCACCGGATGGCCGGCGTCCTCGGCGAGGACTTCAATTCCCTGCCCAACGGATTCGATAATCGGCGCGCGGATAAAAACCATCTCGAGCGGTTCCTTGCGCAGCTTCGTCTTGCCCATGTGAACGTCGCTCGCGAGCTGGCGGCCGTAGCCGTTGCGCAGGATGCTGACGTCGAGCAGGCCGAGCGAGGCTTGCGCGGGGCCGTGCACCTCGCGCGCGAGTAAAATCGCACCAGCGCACGTGCCGAAAAATGAGCCGCCATTTGCCGCGAAACTCTTCAGAGCGTCGAAGAGTCCTTCCTCGGTCATGACTTTCAGATGCGTGCTGCTTTCGCCACCCGGCAGAATGATGCCATCAATATTCGCGAGGTCCCCGGGTCGCCGCACAAACGAGTGCGCAGCACCGAGGCGGTTGAGCGCCTGGGCGTGCGCGTCATAGTCACCTTGAATCGCAAGAACCCCGATGTTCATAAGTCTGAATCCGTCGCGGCCACAGATAAACACGGATGAACACAGATGAAAGCAGGTATCCGGCCAGAAAAATCAGGTTTTCATCAGTGTTTATCTGTGTTCATCTGTGGCTAAGAGGTCGCAGCTACCATCCACGAGTCTGGAGCAAATCTTTTTCGTCCATCTGCCGCACGTCAAGGCCCGGCATCGCCTCACCCAATTCCTCCGACGCTTCGAGCACAGCCTTAGCGTCCTTGAAATGCGTGGTCGCCTTCACGATGGCGCGCGCGCGTTGCGCCGGATCGCTCGATTTGAAGATGCCCGAACCTACGAACACCGATTCGGCTCCGAGCTGCATCACCAGCGCGGCGTCCGCCGGAGTAGCAATGCCGCCCGCAGAGAAATTCGGCACGGGAAGCTTGCCATGCTTGGCGACCCACGCGACCAACTCAAACGGGGCTCCTAGCTCTTTCGCTTCGTGCATCAGCTCCTCTTCGCCCAGCGTAGTCAGTTTCTTCATGTGGCCCACAATCGCGCGCATGTGGCGCACCGCCTCGACAATATTCCCGGAGCCGGCTTCGCCCTTGGTGCGAACCATCGCCGCGCCCTCGCCGATCCGCCGTAGCGCCTCGCCGAGATTGCGGGCTCCGCAAACAAACGGCACCTTGAAGCCGTGCTTCCAGACGTGGTGCTCCTCGTCCGCTGGAGTGAGCACTTCACTCTCGTCAATGTAATCCACCTCGAGCGCTTCCAGCACCTGCGCCTCGGCAAAATGGCCGATGCGAACCTTCGCCATCACCGGAATTGACACGGTATCCATGATCTCGCGAATGATTCGCGGCGCCGCCATGCGGGCCACGCCTCCATCCTTGCGAATGTCGGAGGGAACGCGCTCGAGCGCCATCACCGAGCAAGCGCCGGCGTCCTCGGCAATCTTCGCCTGTTCGGCGTTCGTGACGTCCATAATCACGCCGCCCTTCAGCATTTCCGCCAGCCCGACTTTCACTCGCCACAAATTGTTGTTCATCAGATCCATGATTTTTCCCCTTTTTGTTTCAAGTCCCGCTCGTTTCCTCTCGCGCCGTCGCACGGAATCGCGCCGGATCAATCTCCACAAATTTGCCGCGGCTTCGCGCCAGCACGGCGCCCGCCGAATTGCGAATCTCCCCCTGCCGCATTCGCAGCCGCCCGTTGCGTTCGATTTCCCAGCCCTCCACGGTCAACTCTTCGTCCACGCGAACCGGCTTCAAATATTCGACCGTCATCTCGCCCGTCACAGCGATGTCCTTTTCGAAGCGATTCACCTTGGCCATCACTTCGTCCAGTAGCGTCGCCACGATTCCGCCGTGAACGAAGCCCGGCCCTCCCTGGTACTCAGCGCCGATGCGAAACACGCCTCGAATCCGGCGTGCGGCATCGTCCTGCTCGAACGCCAGCTGCATGCCGCGCGGGTTGGCGCCGCCGCAGCCAAAACAATGGTTCTCGAGATTTGGTTTCAGCAGCATAAGTCCCGTCGAGCTGGCGTCCCGCCGGCTCCTCCGCGATTGCGTGTGTAGGGGCGCTGCTTGCTGCGCCCCGGCGCACCGCTAGATCATCGCCACGCGCGAACGGTATTCGTCTCGAACGCCCCGCTGCCGCTTCCGCAGCTCGGACTCGAGCAACTCAGCCAGCTTCTCAATGCCCTGCGCGATGCGCTTTTCATCCACGGCCGCGAAACCGAGGCGCAGCGTATTCGGTCGGGGCTGCTGAGAATAGAAATAACGCCCTGGCAAAAACAAAATTCCGCGTTCGCGCGCGTGAATCAGCAACTCGCCTGCATCGAAACCCGGAGGCAACGTCACCCAGAGCGTCATGCCGCCCTCGGGATGTGTCCACGACGTGCCGTCAGGCATATGCTTTTCGAGCGCTTCTTCCATCGCTGCCAGACGGCTGCGATAAATCTTCCGCATCTTTGCCAGATGCCGCGCGAAATATCCGCGGCGCATGAACTCGGCCATCGCCGCTTGCGAAAGCTGGTCCGTATGCAAATCGGTGGATTGCTTCACGAGGCGCAGCCGCTCAATCGCGCTTTCGGCGCCAATGCACCATCCGACGCGCAGACCGGGAAATGCCGTCTTCGAGAAACTGTCTATGTGAATCACGTTCCCGGCGGTGTCGAGCATCTTCAGCGAAGGAATCGCATTGCCGCGCAGGCGCAGGCGCGCGTAAATTCCGTCCTCGATCACCGGCACTTGGTAGTGCGCGGCTAGTTCAAGCAAGCGCCGCCGCTCGGCCACCGGCAAAACCGTGCCCGTCGGATTCTGAAAATCCGGCGTGAGCAAAAGAAACTTAACGCGGTTTTGCAGCAGCACGGTCTCGAGATTATCCACGTCGAGACCAATGTGTCCGGTGCGGGCCGGATCCGTCTCTATGCTCACCGCCAGCGCGCGAACCCGTGCGCCCGCAAAAATCGCTATCGCGCCGGGATATCCCGGATTTTCAAGAGCGACGGAATCGCCCGGCCGGAGGAACGCTTTGCAAACCAGGTCAATCGCCTGCTGGCAACCGTCGCTGATGAGAAGCTGTTCCCCTCGAACGTTTAGCCCCTCGCCGCGGAACAACTCGATCAGTTCCCGCTTGAGCGGTTCGTAACCATCGGACGAGCCAAGCTGCAAAATCCGGCTCCCGTCTCGGCGCAGGACATCATTGGCGCAGCGGCGGAACTCTTCCAGTGGAAAACAAGCAGTTTCCGGACGCGCCACCGTAAACGCAATCGCGCCGGGTGGAACCTCCGGCATCATGCGGCTCAGACTCTCTTCGCCGCGATCGTCCGCAAAGAGCGCTTCCCAGCGCATTCCTCCGCCGTTCCCGTTCGTGCGAGGCGGCGGCGAAAATTGTTTTGCGGGCGCGCCGCAAATGTACGTGCCGCGACCGACGTGGCCGCTGATCAGCCCTTCGGATTCAAGTTCGGCGTACGCATTGGCGACCGTGGTGCGGTGCACGCCCAGCTGACCGGCCAGTTCGCGGCTCGCTGGAATGCGGTCACCGGAGCGAAGCTCACCGGAATGAACCAGCGCCCGAAGCTGATCGCGAAGCTGCACGTACAACGGAATGTGGCTTTCGGGTTGTAAATGTAGTGGAAGCATTGGCCCGTTCCTATGGGCCAATATAGATTACAGCTGCGAAGTGTAAAGAGCCAATATGTCTTTTAGCGCGATTTTTATTAAACCGCCTATTCGCTGAAGAGTTTCGACTGCGCCTCGAGAACCGCGCGGATTTCTCGCGTGGCCCGCGGCGTTCGCCGGGCCACACCCACCACGCCCAGCACTTTCATCTCGGCCAGGGCCGTTCGAGGAATGAACATGTGCAGCACATTGCCATGCAGGTCGGGAGGCGTCAGGCGCACGCCCGTGTCCAACAGGTCGAGTAGGTTATTCGAGACGATCCCTTCCATCGCGTCGTCGTCCTTGAAACGTAACCGAACCCACAAACCGTCCAATTTCGGGCGGCTGAGAAAGGTTTTCCGCTCCGGCTCAAACGGATCTTTGAATTCGCGCACAAAATAGACCGACTTCACCTTGTCGAGCCGAATGGCCTCCTGTTCGCCATCCATCGAAAGCAGCTCAATCTCGTCCGACCTGCCGAGCGTAGCCGGATTCAGATACCCCCGAATGGCGGTCCGGTCCAGTAGCAGGACGACGACCTTCTTGTGGGTCGAGGCCGGGGCGCGACTTTTCACGGATTTGAGACCATTTTCAGGGGAGGATGTTGTAAGTCCTCGGAGACTATGTTATCTTTATGGCGGTTTTTGTCAAGTTGTTGTTGCTTAAAGGGTTAGCTCCGGAGCGCCGTCAATAGCCAGCCAAGAAAACGCCCGGAAATCAGCCCCCGTCCTGGCTCATGCGACAGCTATCAGTCAGATTTGCCGATACTTACGAGACCAACGCATAGTCCCTGTCTCGGCGGTACCTTCGCGCCAGTCCAATACGTCCGTGCATGTGACTGAAATGAACGGAAGGGCAAGAGTTTGGAAACGCAGATTCGGACATTCCTGAATTGCCTGAGGGTCGAAAAGGGCCTGTCGGACAATACGATCCAGGCCTACCGGCGCGACATCGCAAAATTTGCGGCGTTCGCCGCCACGCGGCATCTTGGGGCGGAGGACGTGCGACGAGGCGATGTAGTGGATTTCCTCGGCACGCTCTACCGCAAGGGCCTCGACAGCCGTTCGGTAGCGCGCCATCTTGTGACCATCCGGCACTTCTTCCGCTTCGCCCTTATGGAAGGCTACGTCCAGGACGATCCGGCTGCCACGATCGAATCGCCGCGATTCCGCCACAGTCTTCCCGAATTTCTTAGCCTCGAAGAAGTGGACAGGCTGCTCCGGCAGCCCGATGTGACGGCCGTGGTCGGTCTGCGCGATCGAGCCATGATCGAGCTGATGTATTCCTGCGGATTGCGCGTATCCGAACTGTGCGGACTCCGCGTGTCCGACTTACAAGCCGAAGCCGGGTGCCTGCGCTGCATCGGTAAGGGAGACAAAGAGCGGCTGGTTCCGGTAGGCCGCCAGGCGCTCGAAGTCGTGCAGGGATACTTGAAGACTAGCCGCCCGAAGCTGCTGCGCGAAGGTTCTTCACCTTTTCTTTTTCTGAATCAAAAAGGCAGCAAGATAGGCCGCATTACGTATTGGAAAACGCTTGGGCAGTACGGCCGCAAGGCAGGCCTGCGGAAGGCACTGAAGCCCCACATGCTGCGTCATAGTTTCGCAACCCATCTGCTTGATCGCGGAGCGGATTTGCGCTCCGTTCAAATGATGCTCGGCCATTCGGATATCTCGACGACGCAGATCTATACGCACGTGGTCGAGGAGAGATTGAAACAGGTATATAAGGCGCACCACCCGCGCGCCTGAGACCCCGGCGGGGACAGAGAGAAGGAGCACGACTTCATGCCCGATTACATGTACTTGCTCGAAAGCAGACTTTCGCCCGAGCAGCGCGCTGCGCTCGAACGCGTTCAGGATCTTGCGCACGCGCAGGAGGTCAATGTCTATCTCACGGGCGGCGCCATCCGCGATCTCATCTCCGGCCAGCCGATACGCGACCTCGATTTCACCGTGGAAGGCAATCCCACGCGCATCGTGCGCGAACTTGAAAAAGGCGGCGCGAAGGTTGTGTGGGAAAGCGAGAAGCTGCGGCATTTCGAGATGATCTTCGCAGGCGATGCCGACGGCTCGATTTCCGCCGCTCGCGACGACGTGTACGACAAGCCCGGCGCGAAACCTGAATACCGCTTCGGCGGAATCATGGAAGATCTGCGGCGACGCGATTTCTCGTTCAACGCGATCGCGATTTCGCTGAACGCGCAATCGCGCGGATTGTTGCTGGACCCCACGAACGGTCTCGCCGATCTCGAACGGCAGGAAGTGCGTGCGCTTTCCATTCACGCCTTCACGAACCAGCCGGTGCGGCTGATGCGCATCCTGCGCTATTGCGCCCGCATGGGATCCAAGATGGAGTCGCGAACTCAGGAGTGGTTCGAACTGGCAATGGAGCGCCGCCTCTACGAAAATATCGAAGGCGCCGATGCCGGTCACGAAGTTCGCGCGCTGGCGCGGGAGGACAATCCGACCGCGACGCTCAAGCAATGGGAAGCGCGAGGGCTGCTCGCTTGTATTCATCCAAGATTGCAGAAGCGAAAACCCGATTACGATAGCTTGAACAAATTGGCCCGCATACGGACGAATTTTCTTTCCGCCGGAATCAGACCGCGCCCGCAAGTGGCGATCACCGGCTACGTGCTCGGGCGCCTCAAATCCCGCGAGGCCGCAGCGGCGCTGCGCAATCTGGAGTTTCGATCCTCGGAAGTGGACGCGATCGCGCATCTGATTCCCGAAGCGCAAAAGGTGGTCAAGATTCTCAAGAGCCGCAAAACCAATTCGGCTCGCGATGCTTATTTCTACATCGCGTCCGTCCCGCCGGAGATGCTGGTGTTCATCGAGGTCGAATTGCCGAATCCGCGCGCCGTCTCGAAGATTCGCAACTACGTGCAGAAATGGCGCCCCATGCGGCTGGGACTTCCCTTCGGCGAGCTTGACGCGCTGGGAGTAGCGCGCGGTCCGAAGTTCGATAAAATCATCGAGCAGCTTTTTGAAATGCAGCTTCGCGGCAAGGCGCGTTCCCCGGAGGACCGCACCAAGGCGCTGCGCAATCTGGCGGGAATCAAGGAAGAGCCGAAGAAAAAAGAAGAAAAGGAAAAGAAGAAGCCCAAGGGAAAAGAAGCCGCTCCCGCTGCGAAAGCGCCCGAGACCAAGGACGCGAAGCACGGCGACAAGCGGCCGGAGCAGGCGGCTCCTGCGGCGCCACGTGCATCGGCGAAAACTCCTCCGAGCGCTTCGGCGCCACCGCAGTCGGCCGCCGCCGCAATTGGCGCAAGGGCGCAGGCGAAGCACGACGACGCGGCCAAAGCCCATCGCGCTGCCCACAAGCACGCACCCGCTGCGCGCTCGAAACCCAAAGCGCGCGCTGCGAAGAAGGCCCGCGGCAGGTAACGCGCGATTGAACTCGCGATGACGTCCCGCGCGGCGCGAAATCCGGCGCGGCACATCGGTCCGGCGGGGATTCGCTCGATGGTCCCGCGACTTCGGTTTTCATGATCGTGAATCGCCAGCGCAATGTCCGCGTTTCGGTTAAAGACCTGGGAGAATTCCTCTCGCGCGCCCGCCGTGTGCTTCGCCTGCCCGCCGAATCGGTCACGGTCTGCCTGGTCACGAACTCTGAAATTGCGCGATGGAATCGCGCGTATCGCGGGAAGAAAGGCGCGACGGATGTCTTGTCGTTTCCTGCCAATGAGAAGCAAAGGAATCATAGGATGCACAGGAAACGACGCGCTGAGCGTGACCGTTTCTTGTCCTCTGTTTCCTCTGCGTCCTGTGCTTCCTATCTTGGCGATATCGCGATCGCGCCGGTCGTGGCGCGGCGGAATGCACGCCGCTTTGGCCGCGCGTTCGCCGAGGAGATGCGCATTCTGATCCTTCATGGCATGCTTCACCTGATGGGTTACGATCACGAAACGGACACGGGCCAAATGGACCGCCGCGAAAAGCGACTCCGCCGTGCCCTGGGCCTGAGCTAAATGATGGCGTTGCTCCTTTACATATTCGGCGTGCTGCTGCTGACGCTCGGACTGATCGTTGTGTCGTATTTCGACCGCGTCTATCGCGAGCTTGGCCGCGCGTCGTCGGGCCAGATTCATGACCACCTCGATACGTTCGAGGCGGATATCGAGCCGCGCTTCAAGATGGACCGGGCGCGCGCCGCGATGGCGTTCAGTTTGCTCGCGCGATTTTGGATCGTGGTGGTGACGACGATCACAGCGCTCGGGATCGTGTACTTTGAACCTGACCGCTGGCAGACCGCGCTGGAAATTGTGTTGCTGCTCGGCGCGGAAGTTGTGATCGCCATGCAATTGCTGCCGCTGATGCTGATCGCGGGGACGAGCGGGCGCTGGGTATCGCCTTTGGTTCCCGCAGTGCGATTGTGCCTCTGGATTATCTGGCCGATTCTTGCGGTTCTCGATACAGCAGCTTCGGTACTTCGAATATCGGAGGACGAGCCGAGCGAGCCAGTGGCTGAACAAAAAGCCATCGAGGCGCTGGTTGATGCGGCCACTGAGGAAGGGATCATTGAGCAGGATGAGGCGCGGCTGATCGAGCAGGTCGTCGAATTCGGCGACAAACGCGTGCGTGACGTGATGACACCGCGGCCCGACGTGGTCGCCATATCGGCGAAGGCGTCGCTCGAAGAACTTCGCAGGCGAGTGGTTGCGACCAAATTCTCGCGGCTGCCGGTGTACGAAAAAACGATGGACGATATCGCAGGCATCGTGGTCGCGCGCGACATGCTTGAGGTTCCCGACCGCGACGCGGGGCGGCGCACGGTCCGCGAGCTGATGCGGCCAGCGCTGTTTGTCCCGGAGATGAAATTCGGCTCGGAGCTGCTGAAGGAAATGCAACGCAAGAACCAGCAGATGGCCATCGTTATTGATGAATATGGATTGCTCGCCGGCGTGGTCACGGTCGAAGATTTGGTGGAAGAGATCGTCGGTGAGATCGGCGAAGAAGATCGCCGCCCCGCGCCGGACGTGATTCGCGAAAGCGGCGGCGCGATGGTCCTGCGCGGCAGCGTCCCCGTGGACAAGATCGGAGAGCTCTTCGGCGTGGCGCTGGAAACCGCCGCGCAACATTCGAACGTGACGACGATCGCGGGCCTGCTGAACAGCGTCGCCGGGCACGTGCCGCATACGGGCGAAGTGGTCGAATTCGACGGTCTGCGCTTCGAGGTCCTCGAAGCCAACCAGCGCAAGGTGCTGCGCGTCCGCGCGCGACGCGCGACTGCCGCGCCGATTTCCGCCGCCCGCGCGGTGTGAGAAACCGAGGCCGAAGGGCCAATCCTGACCCTCGATTTGTGTGTCACTTTGTGTGTGCACCCATCGTTTGTTTTCAATGAGATAGACCGATAATTACTTTGCACGGTGTGACACTTCTTTGCGCTCAATTTCGCCGCGAATTCCTGTCGCCCCGGGCAAGTGAGAGTCCCCAGGCGGCTCATGGGGACGAACAGAGACGCCAGCGAACGAGAACAGCAAATCTCGTCGATTCCCTTCGTCCGTCGTTCCGTCGCCGAGCGCATCTTCGGGCAACATCCTTTCCGGGGCAGTGCTGCCGCCCAACCCGAGACTAGCACGCAGGGAAATCGAGTGTGTCAAGCAGCGCCTGTGGACTTTTTGTGGAGAATCCGGCGGAAGCCGTTGCGAACAGTTGGCAACCCGGATGGTTATGGATGCCGAGCCCCGCCGCGAGAAGTGTGCCGCGCTAAAGACCGCGGCGCTACATCTAAACCCTAAACCGCCGGGCAACCTGAACGTGCCGCTGCGGAATCGAGAGTTACTGCGTTAGAATGTTGGCCGTTCAAGAAACATGCGCCTTCACGCGAGCAAAACCGTCGCGTTTCTTCTGACGCTGGGATTGTGCCTCGCAAATCGCTCCGCAAATTCCCTTGCTCAGGAAGCTACCCCAACTCCTGTGCCGGCGACATCGGATCAAGGCAACCAGATGTGTGCCGTTGCGGGTACGGTGACGAGCCTCGCGACGGGCGAACCACTCAAGAACGCCAGGATACTCCTTTCCGCAGAACGAACGTCCGCGGGACGAACGCCGGGCCATCCGCCGCCGCGTCTTGTGATAACCGACGCCGCGGGACATTTCTCCATCGACCAAGTCCGCCCGGGACGCTACAGCTTAGTCGCTTATCGCGAGGGCTACATGAGCTTGCAATACGGCCAGAATGATCCCGAAGAAGATGGCGCCGTGCTAAGCCTCGCACAAGGGCAAAAGATAAACGATCTTCTATTCCGGATGCAGCGATATGCGGTGATTACAGGCCGCGTGGTAGATGAAGACGGCGAGCCGATGCCCCGCGTGCACATCGACGCGCTTAGGAGCGTTCGCGCGCACGGGAGCACTAAACTCGAACTTAGCGACGTGGCGCAGACCGACGACCAAGGTATCTATCGGATTTTCGATCTGGCGCCCGGCCGGTATGCCGTCCGCGCGAATCTCACCGAGGGCTATGGTCTCTATTTCGGCAACGAGGAGCCGGCGCAAATGGACGGGAAGGATCCCCGCAGCTACTATCAGCCGACCTATTTCCCCGGAACAACCGACGCGGCGCGGGCGGCTATTCTCGATGTGAAGTCCGGCGACGAAGTTCCGCGAGTGGATTTTTCGTTTTCGCCAAGCGCGCCGTCGAAAACGTACCGGATTCGCGGGCGCGTAACGGATTCAATCTCAACAGACTCAGGCCCGATCATGGTGGTGGCCGTTCCACACAATTCGGATAGCGACACGATGGAGACGCCAGATGTGCATCTTGCGGCGCGGGCGGACGCAAAGACCGGGGCGTTCGCGATCGACCAGGTGCCACCCGGAACGTACACCGTGGTAGCGGAGACAATCGCAGGCAACAAATCTCGAACCGCGAGGCAGGACGTATCCGTGACCAACACCGACACGGACGGCCTGCTGCTGGCGCTGACCCGTGGAATCGACATTTCCGGCGTCGTACGATTCGAGGGAAGCGGAGCTTCCGCCGCCGAAAAGGTGCAAGTGCTGATCCATTCGAAGGATCAAGAATTCCTCTGGGCTTGGGCGTCGCAGTCGGAATCGCCGGTGCAGAAAGGCGGTACGTTCATTCTGACGGATGTGGCGGACGGTGAGTATACGGTGAGGGTTGTATCGGACTGTATGGTCTGCTACACGAAGGCTGCGACAGCCGGCGGCTCCAATCTCCTGGAAACCGGCTTGGTAATTTCATCCGGTGAGGCGCCAGCTCCCTTGGAGCTACTCTACAGCTCCGATACCGGAAACGTAGCCGGAAGCGTAACGCGGGCGGACGACTTGCCGGCCCCGGCTGCTCACGTACTGTTAGTTCGGGACGGTGCCTCAGAGAGCGAACTCGAAAGGGACGCAAAATCAGCAGCCACCGATCAAAACGGCCGCTTTGCCTTCGTGGGAGTTCCGCCCGGCCATTACAAGGCTCTCGCGTTTGCAAAAGCGAACGCGGATTCTCTCGACGACCCCGACTTCGTCATGCCGTTTGCGGCCAAGGCGGATTCTTTTGGGGTGAGCCCAGGAGGGACGGTTACGCTCCAGCTGAAAGCGCTCGCTGGAACGCAGATAGACTCCGCCAATTAGGCAACCCGATCTAAATGGGCCTCCCTTGTTAGTTGACTACGAGTATAGCGTACGATATAGTGTGTGACGTAGCATTCACTACATCAAAGGAGAATAGTTATGAGGTTTCATAGCTACGAGAGACATTGCGGTGAACGCGGCGAGCACCGGCATCATGGCGGGTTTCGAGGGCGGCGCGGATTTATTGGACGATTTGGCGGGTTCATGAATGGGCCCGGGATGCGGGCGGCGCGGATGATCGCCTCGGGCGATTTGCAGCTGATCATTCTGGCGCTGCTGAGCGAGAAGCCGCGGCACGGCTACGAGATCATCAAGGCAATTGAGGAGCACTCGAGCGGGATTTATACGCCGAGCCCGGGAGTTGTTTATCCGGCGCTGACTTATCTCGAGGAGATGGGCTACGCGTCCGTGGAGCAGGAGGGCAACAAGAGGCTCTACCGGATTACCGAAACCGGGACCGAGCATTTAAAGAAAAACCACGAGAACGTGGACGAGATGCTGGATCAGCTGGCGCGGTTCGGCCGGAAGATGGCGCACATCCGAAAGGAATACGCCGAGCAGACGCAGGAGGCCGAGGATTTCGCGTCCGATGCGGGGCGGGAGATCAAGGGCGAGTGGCGGAAAACGAAGGCGGAGTTTCGCGGGTTGCGGGACGAGCTGAAGGCGACGCTGTACGAAAAGCTGGATGCCTCGGAGGAGGAGCGGACCCGAATCGGCGAGATTCTGCGGCGGGCGATGGACGAGATTCGGAAGAAGTGACGGTTGCCGAATACGGGACGATTTTTGCCGGGCGTTTACGCCGAGGGGGGATCCCTCGGGCGTGAACGCCCTCGGGATGACACGGCTCGCTATGTGGCTCGGCTCAGCCAAGCATCTGCGCCGGGCACGGCATGCCGTGCCCCTACAAAATCTATCAATGAGAGCGGAGGCGGGCGACTTCTTCGCGGAGTTCGCGGAGTTCGCGCTGCAGGTCCGGCAGGCGGTTGAAGACGGCGACGGATTTGCGCCAGGCGAGATTGTCCATGGCGGGATATCCGGAATAGATTGCGGCCGCGGGAACGTCGGTGGGCACGCCGGATTGGGATGAAATCGTGGCGCCGTCGCCAATGGTCAGATGTCCAGCGGCGCCGACCTGGCCCGCGAGGATGCAGCGATTGCCGACGTTGGTGGAACCGGCAAGGCCGACCTGGCCGCAGAGCAGCGTGTCCTCTCCAACTTTGCACGCGTGGCCGACCTGGACGAGGTTGTCAATTTTCGTGCCTCGGCCTATCGAGGTTTCACCAACAGTTGCGCGGTCAATTGCGGCGTGCGCCTGAACCTCGACGTCGTCGCCGATCACGGTGACGCCGGCCTGGCGCATCTTGTGCCAATGGCCGCTCGCTTCGCGCGCGAATCCGAAACCGTCGCTGCCGATGACGACGCCGTTCTGAAGCAAAACGCGGTTACCGATGCGGCAGTCCTCACGGACGCAGGCGTGCGAGTGGGCGAAGAAATGGTCGCCGATGCGCGCGCCACGGTAAATCGAGACGAAGCTGTGCAGCACGGCGTGGTTCCCGATTTCGACATCCTCGTCCACGAAGCAGTAGGGGCCGATGTGGGCGCCGACTCCGATCTTGGCGGAACTTGCGATCACTGCCGTGGGGTGGACGCTCGGAGCGTATCGCGGCGCGGGATGGAATATTTCGATCGCGTGCGCGAAATCGAGATAGGGATTCGAAGAGCGGAGCGCCGCGATGCGCGGGCGCGGATCGTCGGGCGCGAGAAGGATCGCCGAGGCGCGAGTCGTCTCTAGCGCCGGGCGATACTTGCGGTTGACCAGGAACGTCAACTCGCCTGGCTGCGCTTCTTCGATCCCGGCGACGCCGGTGATTTCGAGTTTTTCATCGCCTTCGACGGTGCAGCCGAGTTTTTCGGCGATTTCTCCAAGTTTCATGGCGGTCTCCTCGCGACACTTCCAAAGGCAATTGCAACCACAGATGAACACTGATGAACGCAGATAGACTGGTGAAAAGTTAACAGTTGAAAGTTGAAAGTACAAACGGAAGCGGGAGGTGCGTCAGGAGAGAGAAAAAGGCTGATGAACTGGCGCGCTATCGGGAATGCGATGGCTGGCGCTCATCCATGGAGCACGCTCGGGCAAGCCCGGGAGGCAGACAGCGGCGGCCCGCCAGAGATCGGCGCGGCAAGCAAGCCGCCGCACTCCACATGCGCAGTGCTGGGTGGCTAAGCCTTGGCGCCTTCGGCGAGTAATTTTGAGAGAGCGGCGGGGTCGAGGTCGCTCAGGCGCTTGAAGCGCACGCAGCACTTGCCGATGTTGGCTTTCGGGAGGGCTTTCTTGTAGCGATCGGCGATGGGGCCCGTAGTATCGGTGGCGCTGACGTACAGCGAGATGTAGCTGGCGTTGCTGGCTACGCCGATGAGGAACCAGTCGGCCTCGCGCCCTCCGGCGTACTTCAATCGGCAATGCCCGTAGGCGAGCATCCCGGCCTGGATCAAGGGCTTGAGTTTTGTGGCCTTGCGGATGAGCTTGTCGAGGGCGGCGATGTCGGATTTGCGCGGCTCTTTGAGCTTGGCGATGTACTCCGCGGGCGTTGCGACTTTGAGTTGGCCTTTCATGGCGTAAAACACTAGCACAGGGCCAACTCAATAGAACAGAAAGCCGAAGCAGTGCAGAGACAGAGAGGATGCGGAGGATGCAACCGTTCCGCTAGACATTTGCAAGCGCATCAATGTTGACTCGGCTGCGAAAACAAAGTGCCAAAGAAACCCAACGCCCAAGCTGAAATCAGCAAACAGACAAACATTAGCGCCGTAATGACGCGCACCCTCCGGATCAGTCGTCCTTCCGGGTACAACTTTCGGTACTCACGGTGCAGTCTTTGATATTTTCCCGTATGCCACCATAGGATCGCGAACCTTTCGCTTTCCGGCAGACGTTCGTTCACCTTATCTACGATTTCGAAATACATGAGGCCGCCCGCCAAACCGCAGATTGATACGCACGCTAGCGCAAGAACTCCGAGGATGGTCCGAGCAGTCATTTCGTGGCAGCCTTACTTGGCAAGGAGCTGGCGGGCGATTACGAGGCGCTGGATTTCGCTGGTGCCTTCGCCGATGGTGCAGAGTTTTACGTCGCGGTAGAATTTTTCCGCAGGGTAATCCTTGATGAAGCCGTAGCCGCCGTGAATCTGCACGGCTTCGTTGGCGACACGCACGGCGACCTCTCCGGCATAGAGCTTGGCCATGCTCGATTCGCGCGTGATGCGCGCGTCGTAGTCGCCTGCGGCGATGGCGCGATCGGCGAGCCATGCGGCGCGATATGTGAGCAGGCGCGCGGCTTCGATTTGAGTGGCCATGTCCGCGAGCTTGAATTGAATGGCTTGGAATTCGGAGATGGTCTTGCCGAACTGCTTGCGCTGCTTGGCGTAGCGCACGGAGCATTCGTACGCGCCCTGCGCCATGCCGAGGCCGAGCGAGGCGATCGAGATCCGGCCACCGTCGAGAATCTGCAAGCTGTTGACGAAGCCTTCGCCTTCGCGACCCAGAATATTTTCAGCCGGGACGCGGCAATCGGTGAAAACAACTTCGCTGGTGTCGCTCGCGCGGAGGCCGAGTTTGTTTTCCTTCTTGCCGGGGCGAAAGCCGGGAGTTCCCTTCTCGATGATGAACGCGGAGATGCCGTGGTGTTTTTTCGAAGCGTCGGTGACGGCCATGGCGACGCAGACGTCCGCGTGGTGGCCGTTGGTAGTGAACGTCTTCGCGCCGTTGATGACCCAGGAGCCAGTTTGCTTGTTCGCGACGGTGCGCGTGCCGCCGGCGTCGGAACCTGCTTCAGGCTCGGTGAGCGACCAGCAGCCGAGTTTCCTGCCTTGGGCGAGAGGCGTGACATATTTCTGCTTTTGCGCCTCGGTGCCGAATTTATAGATGTGATTGGTGCAGAGCGAATTGTGCGCCGCGACGATGATGCCGATCGAGCCGTCCACGCGGGACAGCTCCTCGATGATGATGGCGTATTCGAGATAGCCCATTCCCGCGCCGCCGTACTGCTCGGGGAAAATCACGCCGAGGAAACCCATGTCGGCGAGCTTGGGAATCATTTCCGAGGGGAATGTGGAGTTCTCGTCCCATTCCATTACATGCGGGGCGATTTCGCCTTCGGCGAATTCGCGGACGGTGCGGCGAAGGTGCTGCTGCTCGTCGGTGAGTGAGAATTCCACGATACGTTTATATCATGGTCGCGGTGGGGCGGAAGGCGATGGAGCCACAGATGAACACAGATGGACACTGATTACGGACGTAGAAACGACCGGGGATGGCAAATGCAGAGGCAAGAATCTGCGCCCCCGCGAAACCAGAGGCGGATGGCCTTCGCGGTGGCAAGCATCTGCGCCGGGCACGGCATGCCGTGCCCCTACGGATGCCAATGGCGGGAGGCTTGCCAAGAATGTTTGCCGGGCGCAGCATGCTGCGCCCCTACGAAACTTGCGGTGGATGGCCTTCGCAGAGGCAAGCATCTGCGCCGGGCACGGCATGCCGTGCCCCTACGAAACCGGAGACGGATGGTAACCGCACAGCCAAGGATTTGCGCCGGGCGTCCGCCACGGCGGACTGCGCCCCTGCGAAACCGGTGGTGGATGGGAAACGCGTAGGCGAGTGCTCGCGCGGGTTACAAAGCGAGGGTGGCGACGCCGGAGCGGCGCCCTACTGCGCGGAGGACGAGATCGGCGAGGGCGCGGATGAGGAGTGGCGAATCATTGAGCGCGGGCATCATGTGAAATTCGGTGATGCCGAGAGATTCGGCGTGTTCGCGAGCCTCGATATTGATCTCGTGGAGCGTCTCGATGTGCTCGGTGAGGAACGAAATGGGAATCACGAGCATGCGGCGCTGGCCCTCGCTGGCCATGCGCTCGATGGTGCCGGTGAGCGAAGGTGTGAGCCATTTCTGCGGGCCGACGCGACTTTGAAAACACAGCACGTGCGGGTTGGACCACGCGCCAAGCTCGCGCACCAGGCGGACAGTCGCTTCGATTTGCTGCGGGTACGGGTCGCCCTTTTCGACCAGCGCCATCGGTAGGCCGTGCGCGCTGAACACGAGATGAACTTCCTCGGGACGCGGGAGCTGCTGGAGGACGCTGTTGATACGCTCGACGATTCCGGCGATGTAATCCGGGTGATCGAAAAAATGATCAATCAAGTGAACGGGAACCCGGGGCTTGTAGAGGCGGTTCCACTCCTTGAGGCTGCTGCCGGTCGTGGCGAAGGAATAGTGCGGATAGAGCGGCAGGAGCACGATTTCGTCGAAGGGGGCGCTTTCGAGCGCGACGATGGCCTCGGCGGTGTCCGGATGCCAATAACGCATGGCGACGATCGTGCGGGCGGGAATATGGGGGCGCAGCGCCAGATCGAGAGCGCGCGCCTGCTGCTCGGTGAGGCGGCGGATCGGCGATCCTCCGCCAATCGCGGCGTAGTGCTGGCCCGCGACCTTCGATCGCGTGACCGAGATCAGCTTCGCCAGCGGCTTGCGGGCGAGAAACGATCCGGGAAAGTTGATGATGTCCGGATCGCAGAAGAGATTGTAGAGAAACGGCTCGACGGCGGCCTGGGAGTCGGGGCCTCCGAGCTGAAATAGAATGACCGCGAGTTTTTTTCCGGCAGGCATGACCTCAATTGTCAGATATTAAGATGCCACAAGAGAAGCGCACGACTCCAGAAAAAGTCGCAGCCCAAAAACCAGCTCGATTCCCGCCCACGTTTCGGGGGCGAATCAGTCCAGCGATGCGTTATTGACGCCCCCGGTGAATATGACTACATTCGTAAGGTGCCCGCCAAAAAAATCCAAGTTGGCCAGGTTTGGAAGCAGGACGGCACTGGCGACTCTTTTCTGGTCACCAAGATCTACAATGAAGCGCTGACTTCGTTTGCAGTCCTGCGGAAGACCGGCTCCGAAAGCGAGCCTCCGATGCGGATCAAGATCGCGCAGAGTGGCGGGACCGCCAATCTGCCGGGGTTCACGTACACGCAACAATCCGACGATTTCTAGATTTCGCTCTCCGCAAGCTGCGATTTCCCTGCGATTGCCATTCTCACACCGGTCAGGATTGCGTACACGTTTACGCGAAGCTGGATTAGAATGGGTTTCGCATGGCTGCCTCGAACGGGTCAAACTTCGTTCACCTTCATCTCCACACGGATTACTCTCTCCTCGATGGCGCGTGCGAAATCAGCGAACTGACCGCAGAAGCCGCGCGGCGCGGAATGCCGGCTGTCGCGGTGACCGACCACGGGAATCTTTTTGCCGCCGCGAATTTTTATCATCAGGCCACTACGCACGGCGTGAAGCCGATCATCGGCTGCGAAGTGTACGTCGCGCCGGATAATCACAAGAATCGCGGCGCCGAAGCCGAACGCTCAAACCATCTCGTGCTTTTGTGCGAGAACGATGAGGGCTACCGCAACCTGATTCAGCTGGTCTCGACAGGATATCTTGATGGCTTTTACTACAAGCCGCGCGTGGATCACGAGCTTCTGGCGCGCCACAGCAAAGGCCTGATCGCGCTTTCCGCGTGTCTGCGGGGCGAAGTGGCCGACGCGCTGCTTTCCGAGAAATACGATCAGGCGCGCGCGAACGCCTATCGCCTGCGCGACATTTTCGGCAAAGGCAATTTCTTCCTCGAGGTGCAGGACCAGGGCATGGAAATCGAGACGCGCATCAACCGCGATCTCGTCAGTCTTTCGCGCGAGACGGGCATTCCCCTGGTCGCAACGAATGATTGTCATTATCTGACCCAGTCGGATTCGCACGCGCAGGAAGTGCTGATGTGCATCCAGACCGGGAAGACAATGAGCGACGGCCAGCGGATGAAGTTCGCGACCGATCAATTTTATTTCAAGACGGCAGAGGAGATGGCGCAGGTGTTCCGCGAGCTTCCTGACGCGGTCTCGCGCACTGTGACGATCGCCGAGCGCTGCAACGTGAAAATTCAGCGCGTCAGCAATCCGTTTCCCGAATTCAAGGTTCCCGACGGCCATACGACGGATTCGTATTTCGAGAAGGTGGCGCGCGAAGGCTTTGCGGTGCGCGCCGCGCAGCTCGAACGCCTGTCGCACGAGAATCGCCTCCGCCATTCCATTTCCGAATACGAGAGCCGCCTAAACTCGGAAATCCAGATGATTCAGAAGATGCGCTTCGCGGGCTACTTCCTGATCGTCTGGGATTTCATCCGATACGCGCGCGCGCAGGAAGTTCCCGTGGGACCGGGGCGCGGTTCGGCTGCCGGTAGTTTGGTCAGCTATGCGCTGCAGATCACGGATGTGGATCCGCTGCAATACGACCTGCTGTTTGAGCGATTCCTGAATCCCGAACGCGTCTCGATGCCCGATATTGACATTGATTTCTGCATGCGACGGCGCGGCGAGGTGATTGAGTACGTCCGCCAGACGTACGGAGAGAAGAGCGTCGCGCAGATCATCACGTTCGGCACAATGGCGGCGAAAGCCGCGCTGAAGGACGTGGGGCGCGCGATCGACATGCCGTACGGCGAAGTGGACAAGATCGCGAAGATGATTCCCACGACGCTGAATATCGAGCTAGAGGATGCGCTTAAACAGACGCCGCAGCTCGAGTCGCTGCGGAAAACGGACGACCGCGTGAAGGAACTCGTCGAAGTGGCACTGCGGTTGGAAGGTCTCACGAGGCACGCGTCCACGCACGCGGCGGGCGTGGTGATCTCGCCACAACCGCTCACGGAAATCGTTCCCCTCTACAAGTCGAACAAGGATGAAATCACGACGCAATACGACATGAACGCGCTCGAGCGCATCGGCCTGCTGAAGATGGATTTCCTGGGCCTGACCACGCTGACCGTGCTCGACGACGCCGTGCGTTTGATACAGCAGAATCGGGGCGTGAAGCTCGACCTTCCGGCGTTGCCGCTCGACGATGCTGCGACGTACGCGATTTTCGCGCGCGGCGACACCACGGGCATCTTCCAATTTGAATCGCACGGCATGCGCGACATTTTGAAGCGCTACCAGCCGACCCGGTTAGAGGATCTTACCGCGCTCAATGCGCTGTATCGCCCCGGGCCGATTCAGGGCGGCATGATCCCGGATTTCATTGCACGCAAGCACGGCGAGAAGAAAGTCACCTACGATCTGCCGGAGCTTGAGGAAATTCTTTCCGAGACGTGGGGCGTTATTCTCTATCAGGAACAGGTGATGCAGATCGCGAACCGGCTCGCGGGCTTCTCGCTGGGCGATGCTGACCTGCTGCGGCGCGCGATGGGCAAGAAGAAGCAGGAAGAGATGGACGCCCAGCGCGAGAAATTCCTTACCGGCTGTCAGGCGCGCAAGGTACCGGCGAAAAAGGCCGCGAAGATCTTCGATCTGATGGCGGAATTCGCCGGCTACGGATTCAACAAGTCGCACTCCTGCGCGTATGCGCTGCTGGCCTATCAGACGGCTTGGCTTAAGACGCACTGCCCGGTCGAATTCATGGCCGCCATGCTTACCTCGGAAACGGGAAATACCGAGAAGGTCGTGAAGTTCATCAACGAGGCGCGCAGCATGGGCATCACGGTGATGCCGCCGGACGTGAATTCAAGCGCCCTCAATTTCACACCGGTGGGCGATTCGATCCGCTTCGGATTGGCGGCGATAAAAAACGTCGGCGAGAACACGGTAAGGGGAATCCTTGCCGCGCGGGAGACGCTGGGCCGGTTTACGAACTTCTTCGAGTTTTGCGAGTCGGTGGATTCGCGGCTGCTGAACAAGCGCGTGCTCGAAAGCCTGGTGCGCGCGGGGGCGCTTGACGGTTTGGGCGCGCATCGCGGACAGATGATTTCCGTAATAGACCGCGCCATCGAGCGCGCGCAGAAGCGGCAGCGCGCCAAAGAGAGCGGGCAGCACGGACTTTTCGGCGGAGGCTCCTCCGCATGGGCGGCGCCCCCTCCCGAAGCTCTGCCGGATGTGGACGAGTGGCCGGAACACGAGATCCTAGCTGCCGAGTACTCGACGCTCGGCTTCTATATTTCGGGGCACCCGCTGGATAAGTATGCCGGGCGATTGCGGGACCTGAATGCGATTGACCTCTCGACGCTGGAAAGCCGTCGCAATGGCGAGGATATCGTGGTGGCAGGAATCATCGTGCAGTCGCGAGGCATGCGTTCGCGGCGCGGCGCGCGCTGGGCCATTCTGACGCTGCAGGACCGCACCGGAGTATGCGAAGCGCTGGTGTTCCCCGAGGCGTTTCAAAAGCTCGAAGGGTTACTCAAAGCTGCGACGCCGTTGCTTGTTAAAGGCCGCGTGGCGATCGAGGATGTGGGAACGCGCGTGATTGTGTCCGACGCGCGCCTGCTTGATCAGGTACGCGATCCTGCGCCGAACGGCGATGCGAAATCGACGAACGGACAGGTGACGGGCACGCCCAGCCTGCTGCTCGTGCGCGTGAGTCGCAGCGCCATGGATGCGGGAATCATCAATCAGTTGCACGAACTTTTCGCGAGCCGGCCGGGCCGTTGCAAAATCGCCTTCGAACTTGTGCAGGATGATGGAACCGAAGCGACGATTGACGCGGGCAGCGCGGTGCGAGCGGATCGGGACCTCGTCGAGCGCGTGCAGCAGATTTGCGGCGGCGATTCCGTTGCGGTGTTGCAATGAGCGAGACGCCAGAGCAAAAGGAAAAACACAAGCTAGCCCGCGAGCGGCTGCGCCGGCTGCGCGCCCTTGCGAAACTGCGCAGATTACAGGAGCGGGCCAAGGAACGCGCCGCGAAAGCCGCGCTGGCCGCGTCGGCTGTTCGGACGACAAAAACTCGGCAACCGGGCGCGCCGACTGGCGAAGTGCAAGCTTCCAAGCAGCGCGACGGACGTCGCGATGGACAGCGCGATGAGCAGCGCCAGATCGAGATCAACGCGCTCGAGCGGGATATCGCCGAACTGAGTCGCCTGACCGACCCCAGCGATTCGACGGCGGGCGAGATCGAACGCATCCGTCGCGAAGTGGAGGAGCTGAAGCACGATTTCTACGCGCACCTCGCATCCTGGCAGCGGGTGCAGCTGGCGCGCCATCCGCAGCGGCCCTACACCGACGACTTCATCCGCTTGCTCTTTGAGAACTTCAGCGAAATTCACGGCGATCGCAATTTTGCAGATGATCCGGCGCTCATTGCCGGCATGGCATCGTTCGGCGGAAGGCCAGTCTTGATTGTTGGCAATCAAAAGGGACGGGACACCAAGCAACGGTTGGCGCGCAATTTCGGCCAAGCGAAGCCTGAAGGCTATCGCAAGGCGCTGCGCGCGATGCAGCTCGCGGCGAAATACCGGCGGCCAATTTTCGTGTTTGTGGATACGCCCGGCGCGTATCCCGGAATTGATGCCGAAGAGCGTGGCCAGGCCGAGGCCATTGCTCACAATATCCGCGAAATGTCCCGGCTACCGGTACCGATCGTGGTCGTAATTACGGGAGAAGGCGGATCAGGCGGCGCACTCGCGATCGCGGTCGGTGACCGCGTGATGATGCTGGAAAATTCGATCTACTCGGTGATTTCGCCCGAAGGATGCGCTTCGATCATGTGGCGCGATTCGACTAAGGCTGAATTGGCCGCCGAAGCTCTGAAGATCACGGCGCCCGATCTTCTGGAGTTGAAGCTCGTGGACGAGATCGTCCCCGAACCCGAAGGCGGCGCACACACCGACCACGCCGCCACCGCAAAACTTCTCGGGCCCGCCCTTTCCCGTGCGCTCGATGAACTTTCGCAACTCTCGCCCGAAACACTCCTTGAGCAGCGTTACGACAAGTTCCGCCATATGGGCCAGTTTTTCTCATAAATGCAGGGTGTTTACGGTATTGGCTGTGACGGACCGGCCCGCTAGGCTATCCTCGTATGGCAAGGTTCAAGATCGTCGAAGCGGGAGGCACGCCAATGCAGACAAGCAATTCGCGTCAGGGAACGCTCGGGATTCTGTGGATCGTTTACGGCCTAATTTGCGTCGTAAAGACCGCTTGGATTTTAATCAACAGTGCGACTCTCACGCTGATGTGGGGTGCTCTCCTGAACCGGGTCGCCAATCCATTTTTCTGGATGAGCATGTTCCATTTCGCGATGTTTGCCGCCGTGGTTCTCGCGATTGTCACAGCGATATTCTCTTTTGTCGCCGGCGTCGCATTGATGCAGGGAGGATCGTCCGGCCGGATACTGGCGCTGTTGGCGAGCTTCTTCGGATTGATCACCGGCCCGCTGGGCATCGCGCTCGGGGTCTTTACGCTGGTCATCATGATTCCGCAGACCGCCAGACAGACGCGCGCCGATTTCGCCTCGGCGGCGTAAGAACTACCGGCAAGCAGTAGCGCGTTCGGAACGATTTGAGTTCAACATGCGTCCAGAGCTTCGCCTTTCTTTCCGCCATTAGAGCATTGGGCACGCCTCGCCCGGTTGTCATTGCCCGTCATCGCTCACTCGTTTAGCTTTGATAAACGGGGGATCCGTTCCATGGCTGAAGGCGAGGCACCACTGATGTCGGATGTATTCCGGCCGTACGAGAGACTTGTCGAAATCACGATTCTGGGAAAAACCTTCCTCGTTCCCGAGCGGAATTCCCTGCTGCGCGCCTTTCAGTTCATCAGCCCCGAAACGATTCCCTACGGGCGCTTCTGCTGGAATCAGGAGTGCCAATACTGCCGAGTGAATTGCCAGCTGTCTGACGACGATCAGGCTCGCCCCATATTGAGCTGTAAATTCATCGTGTCAGAAGGCATGAACATCTCCGAACTCGCGCCGGAGCTCGTGGGGTGCCTGCGGACCAAACTCGGCCAGACCCAGGTTGTAACCGCGAATACCCCGGCAGACGTCAACGCGCCAGGCGGCGCGAATGGCTCGGGCGAATCGAACAGTTCGAGTGGCTCGGCCGGCTCCAATGGCTCGAACGGCATACACGACCACGACGAGTAGCAGCCCGAAGATGGACCAAGTCCCCAAGGACACAACGAGCAGTTTTAGAGTACTCGTCGCCGACGACTCGCCGGTTTACCGCAAGCTCGTCGAACACGCGCTGGCGGAAGACTCGTGTTCGGTGTCGTTTGCAAACAGCGGCCATCAGGCCATCGAACTTTTCGAACGCGAGAAACCCGATCTGATCGTCACCGATTGGATGATGCCTGATCTCACGGGCATCGAGCTGTGCCAGAGAATCCGCACCAGCTCCCAATCTTCGTACACCTACGTCATCATCCTCACAAGCAACGCGGAAAAGGAAAATGTGGTGAAGGGACTCTCCGCGGGCGCGGACGACTACCTGACAAAGCCCTTCGATCGCAACGAACTATTGGCGCGCATTCGCGTCGGACAAAGACTGATTGATCTCCACAGGCAGATCGAGGCCAAGAACAGGCTCCTCGAGGAGCTGGCGCTTACCGATTCGCTCACGGGACTCCCGAATCGTCGTGCTATTGAAGACTGGTCCGCGCGCCAGTTGAGCGGCGCCGCACGGCACGGCTTTCCGATGTGGTTCGTGCTGATGGATCTCGATCATTTCAAGAAAATTAACGACACCTACGGGCACGACGCCGGGGACACAGTGCTCAAGAGATTTGGCGAAGTACTACGGAATAATACGAGGCTCTCCGACATCTCGGGCCGGATCGGCGGCGAAGAGTTCCTGCTGGTCCTCACACATGCGGACGAGGACAACGTGAAGGTCGTGGTGGACCGCATTCGCAAACAGCTCGCCGCGGAGCAATTCGAATGGAATGGCTCGGCGATCAACGTGACGGCAAGTTTCGGCGCTGCGGGATTTTCGGGCAAGAGAGCGCCTGAATTCAGTCGTCTGGTGAAACAGGCTGACGCGGCCCTCTACCGCGCGAAAGATCTTGGACGCAACCGCGTTGAGCTCGAACCTGTAAACTCCTTCTGAACCTTTCGCACGGTATTCCTTTCGCCAGCGAACCTCGTCGCTTGCCAGCAAATGCCCCGCATGCCATTCTTGGCGCCTTGTCGGGAGGATAATAGATGCCGGTTTGCGATAGCTGCGGCGCGCAGGTGGACGATGCGCACATCCGGCGGCGCATCGAGCGACTCGAACTCGCGACGCGTTTCCGTCCGATTCATGTCTCCGTTCTACTGATTGACGCCGCCCCACCGGCTCGCTTCGAGGACTATTTCTATCGCGCGACGAGCAACCGCTCGGAGCGGTCTCCAGCATCGCGCGCATATTTCGATGCCCTGGTGAAGTGCGCCGGCGCGGCGGTAGGCTCCGAATTGACCGAAGAGGCGGCGCTGGCGGAGTTTCAGCGTCACGGATTCTTTCTGATTGGGGCGGTCGAATGCGCGCTGGAAAGCCAGGAGGATGCGGTGAAGGCGATCGAACGCGCCGCGAGTGGGATTCTGAGGCGCGTTAGTATCTCGTACAAACCGAAATCCATCGCGCTTCTTTCGCCGCAGACGCAGCAGCTCGTCCACATGTTCCAGGCGAACGGATGGGCCGAGCGCTTGATCCTCGACGACGGCAAACCATTCGCCGATTTATCTTCGACTGGCCAATTGGCCAGGGTGATTGGCCAGACGGCCGAACGATGAAGCGGCATTCCGCGATTGTGTTAGAATTTGAGCTTCCAGCCACCAGGAAGATGGGGGTACAGGCATGAAAGCGCGCAAGAAATTCCTAATCGGTTCGGGGATTATTGTCGCTACGCTGCTGGCGCTGGCGTATGTGGGCTACACCCAGAGCAAGACTTACTACCACACGATTTCCGAGCTCCCGACCCTGCAAGGCTCCACGCTTCATCAGCGCATGCGCGTCTCGGGTAACGTCCGCGCGGGATCCATTTCGCATCGCGACGGGCGCGTCAATTTTGTGCTCGAAGAACAGGGCAACGGGTTGTCCGTCAGCTACATCGGCAGCGATCCCCTGCCCGATACATTCAAGGACGGCGCGCAGGCCCTGGTCGAAGGGCGCCTGATGCCGGAAGGCGGCTTTGTCGCGGAACAAGTGCAGGCAAAATGCGCTTCGAAGTATGAGGCTTCGCCAGTCGGCGCGCCCGTGGCCAGCGACAAGAGTCCCAACAAGAGCTAATATCCCCAAGGGGGAATCCGCTTGGATATTTTCGGTTCATTTGCACTGCTTCTCGCTTTTCTGGCCACCGTTTACGCCTTCGTCGCCGGAATTGTGGGGATCATCACGCGCCGCACTTTGCTGACCAAGAGCGCGCGCAATGCCGGGATGGCGGTGTTCGGGCTGATCACGCTTGCGGTCGCGTCGCTTGAATATTTCTTCTTCACGGATAATTTCTCGCTGGCGTACGTGGCGGCGCACAGCAACCATGCGCTGCCTATCTATTACAAGTTTTCGGCGCTGTGGGCGGGACAAGAAGGCTCGCTGCTGTGGTGGAGCTGGCTGCTTTCGATCTATGTGTTCTTTGCGCTTTTCCTGAATCGCAAGAAGCATCCGGAGCTGATGCCATACGTCGGAGTCACTCTCGCAGGAGTGCAGACGTTCTTCCTGGTGCTGAATAATTTCGTCGCCAGCCCGTTTCACGTGCTGGCCAGCGCCGATTCCGCAGGCGTGATGCATATGGCACGGATGTCGGAAGGAACCGGACTGAATCCGCTGCTGCAATATCCCGAGATGGTGATTCATCCGCCGATGCTTTATCTCGGCTACACCGGATTCACCATACCGTTCGCGTTTGCGATGGCCGCGCTGCTGGCGCGCTATCCCGGCGAAAAATGGATTCACATCACGCGCCGGTGGACGATGGTCGCGTGGTGCTTTCAGGGAATCGGCGTACTGCTTGGCGCGCACTGGGCGTACGCGGTGCTCGGCTGGGGCGGCTACTGGGCGTGGGACCCGGTTGAAAATGCGGCGCTGCTGCCGTGGATTACGGGCACGGCATTTCTGCACTCGGTGATGATGCAGGAGAAGCGCGGCATGATGAAGGTTTGGAACGTGTGGCTCGTGTTCGTCACGTTCATGCTGTGCATTCTGGGGACGTCGCTCACGCGGACCGGAATCGTCAGTTCGGTCCATGCGTTTGCCGAATCCAACATCGGCGGCTACTTCTTCGGTTTCCTCGGCATCGTGTTCGTTGTGTGTCTCGCGGCGTGGTACAAGAATCGCGATTACTTGCGCAGCGATAACCAGCTGGATTCGCTTGTCTCGCGCGAATCGAGTTTCCTCTTCAACAACCTGATTCTGCTGGCCGCCTGCTTCGCGGTTCTCTGGGGCACGCTGTTCCCGGTACTCTCCGAATGGGTCACAGGCAGCAAGATCAGCGTGGGGCCGCCGTTCTTCAACAAGGTGAACGTGCCGATCGCGCTGTTTCTTCTGTTCCTTACCGGTGTTGGCCCGTTGCTCGCGTGGCGTAAGACTTCGGTTGACGCGCTAAAGCGCAATTTTGCGTGGCCGCTGGTGGGTGGATTAATCGCGGGAGCCGTGGCGTTTGCGTTCGGCTGGCGCGAATTTTATCCTCAGGTCTGCCTGATACTTTCCGTGTTCGTCACGCTGACGATTTTTTCGGAATTTTACCGCGGCGCGCGTGTGATCGCCTCGCGCGACGGCTCGAATCTGCTGACTGCGGTTGGCGAACTTACGATGCGCAATACGCGGCGATATGGAGGCTACATCGTCCATTTCGCGATGGTAATGATTTTCATCGGTATCGCCGGCTCCGCGTTCAATCAGGACATCCAGAAGGAAATGAACATCGGCGACGAGCTGACGATCGGTCCCTATACGATCCTCTGCCAAAATTTCGATCAGCCGTCGACTGCCAATTACGAATCAAGGCGCGCCACGCTCGAAGTCTTCCGTAAAGGCCATTCCGAGATGATGCTCTACCCCGAGCGTCGCGTGTACCGCACGAGCCAAGTGACGCAAACCGACGTCGCGATTGAAAGCACTGCGGTACAGGATCTTTACATCGTTTACGCCGGCACCAGCCCCGACTCGAACACACCCGTGATTCATGCGTATCTGAATCCGCTGGTGAAATGGATATGGTTTGGCGGCATCGTGATGGTCCTGGGCACGTGTCTGGCGATGCTTCCCGATCGCCGCGCGGCACTCGTGCTGCGAGCCGTGACAGACCGGTCCTGGGGCGACGCGATCGTTCAAGGCGGCAGTGGATCGCCCGTGACAAGTCCCGCGAGAAGCGCGCCCATACGCAATCCCGGCTCTGATGACTAACGCAACCCATGACAAGAAACTTGGCGGCTTCGCGATGAAGGCTGGCGCGGCTTTATTGCTCGCGGTGTTATTGTTCGCGCTCGCGCCGGCTTCGCGCGCAGACGATTCTCCTCGCGCCAAAGCTCTCAGCAAGAAAGTGATGTGCATGTGCGGCGGCTGCAACGATACTGCCGGTACGTGCAATCACACGGGCGGGGCGTTCTCCGGGCCATGCGACACTGCGAAGGCGATGCAAAAGGAAGTCGCGCAGCGCGTGGATCGCGGTGATTCGGACGATCTGATCCTGCAATCGTTCGTTCAGGAGTACGGTCCGACGGTTCTTCCCGATCCGCCGAAGAAGGGTTTTACTTGGCTGGTCTGGATTGCTCCTGTGATCGCGCCGCTCATCGCGTTGTTTTTGATCTCGGAGGTCGTGCGCCGCTGGCGACGCCGCGTGGCGCTCGCGGCGGCGGGCGGGCCGTCCATCTCGCCCGAGCTGCTCGACCGCGCTCGTCGCGAATCAGGCAGGGAATCCGATGAGTAGCGTTGATATCGCTGTCGCGTGCGTGCTGCTGGCGATGGCGACCATGATTTTCGTTTTCAGCGTGCGGCCGGAGGCTTCCGATGACGCGCCGCATCGCACGAAGCTCGATCAACTGATGGAGCGGCGGGATGCCATCTACGAAAATCTGCGCGATCTGCGCTTCGAACATCGCGCCGGAAAATTTTCCGAGGCGGATTACGATGAAATCAAGCAGTCGCTCGAAATTGAAGCCGCGCGCGTCCTTTCCGACATGGATGTGCTAACCGGCAGCGCGCCGACTCCCGCCACACGGCAGGCTGCCTCCGAAAAGGGGCGACGCTCATGAACCGTCGGCGCTACGCGTTGCTGGCTCCAGCTTCCCTGCTCTCACTTTTCCTGGCGTCTTCGGCTTTCGCAGGAACTGTCACGGGCACAGTCCGCAACGGCACCACCGGAAAGCCCGCTGCGGGCGTCGAAATGATCCTGATCCAGCTTCAGGGCACGATGCAGCCGGTCGCGAACACGAAAACCGACGCCGACGGCCACTATCGCTTTGACCATCCGGGGCTTGGCGCCAGGCCGATGCTGATCCGCGCTGTCTATCGCGGCGTGAACTATCACGAGCCCGCGACACCAGACAAGACAACTGTGGACGTCGAGGTCTTCGAACCAACCGACAAGCCCAGCGCATTCGAGGTCACGGTCCACGCGATTATTTTTCAGCCGACTGGCTCGGACCTGACCGTCACCGAGGAATACAACATCTCGAATAAGACGAATCCGCCGCTCGCCTACTATCGCGCCGACGGCTCTTTCATTTTTTCGCTGCCCGAGGGCGCGCAACTCAGCGATATTTCGGCAGTAGGTTCTTCCGGCATGCCCGTGGTGCAAAGTCCGATTGACAAGGGGCAGAATCAACAGGCGATTGCGTTTCCCTTTCGCCCGGGTGACAGTCAGGTGAGCCTCGCGTATAAGGTTCCCTACCCCAGCAATCAGGCGAGCCTTCATTTCGCGTCCAAGTATGCGGTTGACCATCTCGGGCTTTTCGCGCCGCCCTCGGTGCAGGTGTCGGGAGGCGGGTTCATAGCCGCCGGGCAGGCGCAGGGATTCAGCGCGTATACGCGCGATTCTGTCCCGGCGAATACGACTGTAACCGTTTCGGTCTCGGGCACGGCGCCACCGCCGGCTCCCGGACAGGAAGGCGCCGCAGCAGGAAATGCGCCAGCGGACGATACGCAGAACCCGTCGGTTAACTCGCGCATAGAGACAGGCACCGATGCGCCGGTCGCGAGCGTCACGACGCTGCCCGCTCGGCTGGACAGCCTGAAGTGGATTCTTGTTGGCGGCTTTGTCGCGCTGTTCCTGCTCGGCTTGATCTACGTGGCGCGCCAGCCTCAAGCGGCAGCGTTGGCCGAGGCTGGGTCCGTCAACATTCCAGCCGCAGCGCCGTCGCTGGCGCGACCGGCGAGCTCCGAGTCGCCCGCACCCCATAGTTCCAGCGCCGCGAGCGCGTCAGCAAGCCTCGACCGCGAAGTCCGCGGCAGCCTCGACGAGCTGAAGGATATTCTGTTCCGCCTCGAGTTGCGCCGCGAAGCTGGAACGATCGCCGAAGCGGACTACGCCCGCGAACGCGATCGCGTTCAGAAAGCTCTGCGCGATCTGGTGAAGGGCTAGCCGATTTGCCCGGCAGCCTGTCCACGCCGGTGCCGTCGCATTCCGGCACACCGTCCGCTTCCGCGATTCCTCCTGCCAGCCTTGGGATTTCCTTCGATCGAGTCGAGAAACGCTTTGGTTCTCTCCTCGCTCTGCGCGGGGTCTCGCTCGAAATACTCCCCGGAGAATTCGTCGCGCTGCTCGGCGCAAATGGCGCAGGTAAGACGACGCTTTTGCGAATCGCCGCGCTTCTTTCCACGCCCACCAGCGGCGCCGTCGCATTCACGACGGGCGAATCCGGCGAGGAGTCGCGCAGGCTGATGGGAATGGTTGGGCATAGCACGCTGCTCTACGACGAATTGACCGCTGCCGAAAACCTTTCGTTCTTCGCGCAGATGTATGACCTCGACAACGTTGCCGCGCGGGTCCAGCAGGCGCTCGAATCCTGCGGCCTTGCCTCGCGCGCCGGGAGCATCGTGCGAACATTTTCGCGCGGAATGCGCCAACGGCTGGCGATCGCGCGCGCGTTGCTGCATGGCCCGCGCCTGCTGCTTCTGGACGAACCCGCGGCCGGGCTCGACCGCCAGGGTCTTGCCTGGCTTGGCGAAACTCTCGCGCGCCTCCGCGACAGCGGGACAACCGTGATCATGAGCACGCACGCGCGCAACGAATCGCTCGATCTTGCTACCCGCGCCGTCTCGCTCGCAGGCGGCAAGATCGAGCGCGATAGCGGATCGGGCGGAGACCCGCGAGCGCTGCTTGACGAGCTTCGCTCCGAAGCATGAGATGACCACCGCCCGCGCCGCCGCCATCGTTCTCGCCAAGGAACTTCGCATGGAGTTTCGCGCGCGCGAACTGTTGAGCACCACGGTCGTCTTCGCGCTGGTCGTCGTCGTGCTATTCAGTTTCGCGTTCGATCCCACGGCCGGCGATTCCCGCCGTTTTGGCCCCGGGCTGCTCTGGATTGCCTTTCTCTTCGCCGGGTCGCTGATGCTCAATCCATCGTTCGCCCGCGAGCAATCGAACCAGACGCTCGATGCCCTGCGCATGGCGCCTGTTTCGCCGTTCGCGATCCTGATGGGGAAAATGCTGGCGAATTTCATCTTCATGGCGATTTCGGAAGCCATTCTCGTTCCGGTGTTCGCCGTTCTTTACAATATTTCGATCGCGGGGATTGTGGGCCGGCTGACGCTGGTCCTGGCACTTGGCACAATCGGCCTGGTGGTCACCGGGACCGTGTTTTCGGCCGTCGCCGCGCACGCGCGCATGCGCGAACTGCTGTTGCCTCTGCTGCTGCTTCCCATTCTTGCGCCACTTCTGATCGCCGCAGTGGAGGCCACAGCCTCTCTCTTCGCCGAACAGCCCTCGCTCGACCGTGCGTGGCTCGCATTCCTCGGTGGATTTGATATCGTGTTTCTGACCGCTTCGTGGCTGCTGTCTGATTTCTTGCTGGAGGAATGAAGTGAGCGTGAGCCGATGAAAGGACGCAGCGCCATCACGGCCGTCGTTGCCCTGCTGATGTTCTTCGCGGGCTACGCGGCGCTTTTCATCGCGCCCGATGAGAGCACGATGCACGAGATCCAGCGTGTCTTTTACTTTCACCTCGCGAGTTGGATGGCGATGTTTACGGCGCTGACGCTGGCATTCGTTGCGAACGTCGCGTGGTTGATCACGCGCAGACCCAAATGGGATTGGCTCGGCGTCGCCTCCGTCGAGGTGGGCGTCGTTTCCTGCACGGCGGGGCTCATCACTGGCGTGCTCTGGGGCCGCCCCGCCTGGGGCATCTGGTGGACCTGGGACGCGCGCCTGACGACCGCGTTTATCTTGTGGATTCTCTATGTCTGTTACCTGCTGCTGCGCGGCTTGATTGAGGAACCCCAGCGACGCGCTTCGCTGTCGGCGATTTTCGGCATCTTCGCTTTCCTCGATGCACCGCTGGTTTATGCCTCCAACCGACTCTGGCGTACGCAGCACCCGGCGCCCGTAATCTTCGGCGGAGAAAATTCCGGCCTCGATCCGACGATGGGCAAGGTGCTGGTGGTTTGCATCGTCGCCGTCATGGCGATGATGGTCCTCGTCCTCATAGATCGTTACCGCCTCGAACGTATGCGACACGAATTGGATGAACTGCGGCTGGCCGCCGACGCACGCAGCGCCGATTCAAACATCGTCCTCACAAAGGGGTTACCTTGAGAAACTTTCATTTCCTCCTGACAGCATGGATCGCCGTCTGGGCCGTTTTCTTCGCCTACCAACTGTCGGTCGCAAGCCGGGTCGCCAAGCTTCGGGACGACCTCGAACGGCTGAAGCAGCAGCTTCGCGAAGGCTAGCTGCGCCGACCCCTTTCTGCGGGGATTAAGGAAACCATCCGGCGGGTAGCGCCATCCAAGCGGGCAAGTGAAAGAACCAGCCCATACGGGTGTATAATGCGGCCAGGTTCCTTCCGGAGGTAGCGATGAGGAAATCATTTGCGGCCCAGTGGATGGCAACACTCCTGGTGGCTTCGCTCCTAACTATTCCCGCCGTCGCCGCGCCACAGACTCAACAGGCGCCAACGCCGCCCCAGCAGAGTCCATCAGCGCAGACTCCAGCGCCACAAACCCCACCGGCACCGACTCCGCCCGCGCAGGCGCCGACTACGCAAACGCCTTCTACTCCAGCGCAGCCGGCCGTGGTGCCGCAGCAGGATAATCCCAACGTGAAGTCCGGCAGCGAAGCGGACGTCAATGCAATCGGCAATCGCAAAGTCGGACATGGCCCCGAGATGTACTCGCTCGAGCACGACATCGCGCTCGGCAAACAGCTGTCGCAGGAAGTCGAGAAGAGCGCGAAGTTTATTGATGACCCGGTAATCAACGAATACGTGAACCGCGTGGGCCAGAACCTGGTCCGCAACTCCGACGCGCAAGTGCCGTTTACGATCAAGGTGATTGACTCGGACGTCGTCAACGCGTTTGCGCTTCCGGGCGGATTTTTCTACGTGAACAGTGGCCTGATCCTGCACGCCGATGAGGAATCCGAACTCGCGGGCGTGATGGCGCACGAGATTGCCCACGTTTGCGCCCGACATGGAACGCGGGAAGAAACCAAGAGCACCATCGTCCAGCTGGCCTCGATTCCGGCCATGATCTTTATTCCCTACAGCTGGGCCGGTTACGCGATTTACCAGGGTATGAATTTCGCGATCCCGCTGACTTTCCTGAAGTTCTCCCGCGGGGACGAAGCCGAAGCCGACTACTTGGGTTTGCAGTACATGTACAAGGCCGGCTACGACCCGAATTCCTTCGTTTCATTCTTTGAGAAGGTGCAGGCCGACGAGAAGAAACAGCCGGGAACGATACCCAAGGTTTTCTCGACGCACCCGCCAACACCGGACCGCATTGAGGCCATCCAGAAGGAAATCGCCACGATCCTGCCGGCGCGAGACCAATACATCGTCACGACTTCCGAGTTCGACACCGTGAAGACGCGCCTGGAAATGATCGAGGCGAATATCAAGGTGAAGGACAACAATCCGAATAAGCCGACTCTGCGCAAGCGCACCGCACAGAACAAGGGCGGCAATACATCGCCCAACGATCCTAATAGCACCTCGACCGGCGGCAACACGACGTCTTCGCCCGATTCCACCTCGACGGACGATAGCGACCGGCCAACGCTCAAGCACCGCACGGACGACCCGGACCAGTCGCAGCCACCGCCACAGCAGCCGCAACAGCCGCAGCAATAAGCGAGGCGGTAATCAGCGATTCACAGTTTGGAATTTGCAGACGAAGCGCCCGGCCAACAGCCGGGTGCCTTTTTTGTTAGTGGGTCCGAACTTCGGCGACGCCGATACTAGACCACTTCGATAGCATTACTTCTTCACGCGATTTTCCCGGACGAACTCCTCTAAGTCCTTCGGCTCCGCGAACGCCTCGTCGGTTCCGCACTTAACGGGCTCCACGTCGCCCACAAAGTGGCTCGGACACACACCGACATTAATCTGGATAGGGGCGCTCTTGTCCACGTAGAAAAATCCATGCGCCCCCTGTGCTCCCGTAGTTTCGGCGATAAAGGCGTAAACCTGTCCGGCAACAACTGGAAGCGCAGTGCCATTGACGGGGAATGTCTGAGCGTACCCCTTGGGCACAGTGCCGTACGCGACATCCACATCCGTGATGAGTAAACCCGATGTCGAACCGCGCATCGGCTCGATACTCCACATAAGTGACTCTGTATCAAGGGGAGTCGCTATTTTATGCCCAGGCCGGGGACCATACACGGTAAACGAAGCCAGTCGTCCACTTCCATCGAGCGAGAATGTCGGCCCACTTGCAACCCTGACCGACGTTGCTACTTCGCAACCGACAAGTGCAAGCAAACAAATCAGGCCGAGCAATAGCGTAATCGTATTCCTCGAAATCATCATTCCCCAACCAGAATCCGATAGAGCGCTATTTAGTGTGTGTGGACTTCGGCAACGCCAAGTCGCTTGAGGCCTTCGGCGTAGTACTTGCGGTAGAGAATGTCCCATTCCTCGCTGCCTTCGAGGATTTCCTTCTTTTGTGATGTGATCTTAGCCCGGACTTCCGTGTCCACCTGCTCTTCAAGCTTCAGGAGCGAGGTGATGATATTGACGATCTCGGTCCGGATCGTATCCCGATCCTCGACGAAATCCACATGGGGATTGGAAACCAGAAAATCAATTACGCGGTGAGAAAGACGGACCGTTTTTTCGCGGCTCAGTCGCATGTGTGCAGCCTCCTTAGCGGAGGATGAGTTTCCTTTCACGGGCGAGCTGGCTCTTAATTTTCTTGAACATCTCCTGATAAGACGCGCCGGTGCGGCGCATCTCTTCGGAGTACTTCGCAAGGATCTCGCGAGCTTCTTCGTTCAGCCGGTCTTCGATTGTTACTTCGTCCGCCATCACCTGGCGAACCTGCTGCGATACGTTTTCAAGGTCCTTTGTTTCGATCATCTTGGCGGCCACGAGGCGCTTCACGATCTCTTTCGCCATATAGCCGACATAATCCCGCGATAGAAGCATTCCGTATGGCTCCGACACACAACCGCAAGCCATTCAGTCTAATGGTTGGATGGGAAAAGTTCAAGGCAGCGTGCAAGAAGCGGATCGAAGCTCAAATCTAAAGTGCGGCCGAAACAACCTTCGCGAACTGTAAAGCGGTTCCGGCGGCCTGGTCCGTGGCAACCACAGCCATTAGGTGAGAAGTCTCAAATGAGGCCATGTGTTCGTTCCCGGCGCTCGATGCCCGCAGGAATCTGCCGTTCGCAAATCCTCGGATGGATCCGCTCAACCGCTCACCGTCTCGCGGCCTGAGAAAAAGCGAGAATTCCTGCGAGCCGTCCGAATAAACGAGATGAAGATAAAAGCGGCCATCCAGCCGGCATATTTTTGCGCGTTCCAAATGGTAGCCCGACGCCAATTCCAGCGGCACGGTGTCCGAAATCCCGAGCTTTTCTCCGAGGGCCGCGATGGCGGCCGGATCGTTCATCCAATGACGGGGTTGTTGCTCGACCACTTCCATTCGATGGTCGGTCGCAGCGTCGGCGTAGACGCGAGCAACACGCCCGGGAACCAAAAGATAGCCCGCCGCGAAAAGCAGAAAGGCCGCAGCAATGCCCATAGCTGCGGTCATCCGGCGGCTAGGCTTCGGCTGCAGTGACGCGACAGTACCTCCCAATGACTCCGCCGCAATCAGCTCGCGTATGCGGCGATTGACGCGCGCCACATCAACCTCGTCTGCCAGCAGAGCCTCGCGAAATCGAGCGTCGAGACCAGCCTGGGCCTCGAGTTCTGCCATGCACGTAGGGCACGTTTTCAAATGAGCGTCAAACTCCGCAGCGCGCTGCGAATCGAGTTCTGCGGCGATGTAGAGCGGCGCCATTTCCGATATGTCATTGCAATTCATTACGTTTCTCTTCCGGCGCGTCCCGCAGCAGCTCGCGCCTGCCAAACCCTGGTCGGCTCCGGAGCAAGTCGCTCACGCAGCGCCTGTCGCCCGCGGCTAAGCCGCGACATGACCGTACCGATCGGCAGCGCCAAAATCCCTGCCATTTCGCGGCAAGTAAAACCCTCGACAATTGCGAGCAAGAGCACCGTGCGATGTTCCTGCGAAAGCTCCTCGAGGGCACTCGAAATTTCTGCAACTTCCGCGAGCGACATGCCCGACCGGGATTGCGGCTCCGTCTCGCGGCCCGGAGCGTCAAGCGAGACCAGAATCGGAGCGGCGCTGATCTGCCGGCCCTGGGCGTAAAAGGCGTTGAACATGATTCGAAAGAGCCAGGCCCGCATGTTCGTGCCGGCTTGGAACTGGTGGAAACTCCGCCACGCCCGGCAGAATGTTTCCTGAACCAGATCCTCGGCCGCCGCAGGATCCGACGCCAACCGTCGCGCCACTCGCAGCAGACTCCCGGAGTGTGGCACCGCAATCTGTTCAAATTCGTCTTGCCGCGCTGTCACAGTCGTGGCGATCCCGTCTACAGAAGAGGGCAGGCGAAACCTGGAAAGACCTGCCTGCCCCATAGATACCACGGCTCGTGCCTACCGCGCTACTTCGCGTCCTTCTGGAGGTCGGTGAGCGCCGCAAGGACTTCTTCGCTGTGCCCGGTTGGATTGACCTTGATGAATTCCTTGACGATCTTGCCGCTGGGGTCGATCAGGAAGGTATTGCGCGCGGCGACGGTGCCGAGCTGTGGCGCTTGCGGAATCGTCATAGTTGACCCGTAGAGGGCGACCACTTGCTTGTCCGCGTCGGAGAGCAACTTGAAAGCCATGCCGTCCTTGGCGCACCATTCTTTGTGCGATTCCACGGTATCCACGCTGACGCCCACGATTGTGGCGTTGATTGCGTCATATTTTGCCTGGTCGCGCTGAAAGCCGTGCGCTTCAATCGTGCAGCCCGGGGTCTGGTCCTTGGGGTAGAAGTAGAGAACCACCCACTTGCCGCGAAGACTATGCAGGCTGAGCGGAGTGCCCTCCTGCGAATTCAAGGTGAAATCGGGAGCCATGCTGCCCACGGCCGGCACCGCCGTCGCCTGATCGTCCGCGTGAATCGCGGGGGCGTGAAACGCGGAATAAGAAATTCCGGCCACTGCGATCATCAAAAACAAATATGGGAGCATGCGAAATGCTGCGCGTCGCGAAATCTTCATGTCGGGAATCTCCTCGTCGAGTGCTCCGCCTGTGGCGGTTCGTGCAATCACTATAACGCCCAACCCTTCACATTTCATCCCTGATGGGCAAGTCTTCGGAGCGCGCCCTGCGCCCGCAAAGTTCTGGTACTCTAGACGTTCCTGACTGAAATGTCAGCTACCGGAGAAGCGAAAACCTAAGGCCAAGGATTCATTCCGTGGACCATTTGACTACCTCAGAACGCGGGACCAAGCGAGCTTTCAATTTCAACGCCGGACCGGGGGCGCTGCCGCTCTCCGTCCTTGAGCGCATGCGGGAAGAATTGCTCGATTACGGTGGCACGGGCATGTCCGTGATGGAAATGAGCCACCGATCGCCTGAATTCGAGGCCATAAGTGACAATGCAGAGCGGTCGCTGCGCCGTGCGCTCGCGATTCCGGACGAATACGCTGTCACGTTTCTGCAAGGCGGGGGCAGCCTGCAATTCGCGATGGTGCCGATGAATTTGTATCAAGTCGGAAAACCGGTGGACGTGCTCCACACGGGTTCGTGGACCGCGAAGGCTATCGAGGAACTAAAGAAAATCGCACAGTACCGACTGGCGGCATCAACCGAAGCGGACAAGTTTACGCGAGTGCCGAGAGACAACGAAATCGAGCTGGCACCGGACGCCTCCTACGTGGCCATGTGCACCAACAACACAATCGAAGGCACGCAGTGGGCGGCCTTACCGGCCACCGGCAGCGTGCCATTGGTTGCGGACATGTCGTCGGACATCGCATCCAAGCCAATGGACGTCCGGAAATTTGGCCTTATTTTTGCCGGCGCGCAGAAGAATCTCGGGCCTTCGGGAGCTACCATCGTAATCATTCGGCGCGATCTGGCTGACTCCGCGAGCGACAAAATCGCCAAGATTCTTCAGTACCGGACCCAGATCAAGGAGCGCTCGCTATATCACACGCCTTCCACATTTGCGGTTTACACGGTCGGCCTCGTCCTCGAATGGCTCGAAGCGCAGGGTGGCGTCGTGGCAATCGAGAAGCGCAACGCAGCCAAGGCGAAACTCCTCTACGACACGATTGACTCGAGTGGCTATTACCGATGCCCCGTGGAGCGCGAATCGCGCTCCAAAATGAACGTCGTTTTCCGCGTCGCCGGCGGGGACGAAGCAGTCGAGGCCAAGTTCGTGAAGGAGGCCGAGGCCGCGGGCATTGCGGGAATCAAAGGCCACCGATCGGTCGGCGGCATGCGGGCGTCGCTTTATAACGCGATAACGCTCGATGCGGTGGAGGTGCTTACGGGCTTTATGCGTGAGTTTGAGCGTAAGAACGGCTGAAAACGGCCATTTGCGATGTAATTGGGCTTTGCGGACGACATACCACAATACTGTGGCTTATCTACAACACCCGAGCTTGACACGGCGGTCCACCGTCGTTATCGTGAGACTTCCATGCACACTTCTGTTACAGAGTCGGCCGTGCTTGAACGCGTGTCTCAGCCTGCCGATCCGCAATCGAGTTTGAGGCGCCCTGGCGGTTCGGAACTCGTACCCGTCCCGCGACCGGCGGTGAGCGGCCGGCCTCCCTTGGACGAATATTACAATGCCCTGTTCACCGCGTTCGGCCAGCAGCATTGGTGGCCCGGCAAGACGATGTTCGAGGTAATCGTCGGTGCAATCCTCACCCAGAACACTTCTTGGACGAACGTGGAACGCGCGATCTCCAATTTGCGGCACGCCGGCCTGCTCTCCCCTCTGGCGATAGAAAAAGCTCCCATTCGACGCTTGGAGCGACTGGTTCGGTCGTCCGGCTATTTCCGGCAGAAGGCGCGGAAGCTAAAATCCTTCTCCGAATTCCTGCGTGCTCAATATGGCGGATCGCTCAAGCGAATGTTCGAAACTCCCACGATCGTGCTCCGCGAAAAGTTGCTCGGAGTGTTTGGCATCGGTCCGGAGACCGCTGATTCCATCCTGCTGTATGCCGGCGAGCATCCGGTGTTCGTGGTGGACGCATATACTCGGCGCATGCTCTCCCGCCACGGATGGACCCAGGACAAGGCGAAATACGACGACGTCCGCTGGATGTTTGAGCGTCAGTTCCCAGGCGACGTGAAACGGTTCAATGAATTTCACGCCTTGATCGTGAACACCGGAAAAACTTTCTGCCGAACGCACGATCCGCTTTGCGGAGAATGCCCGTTGGGACGCTACCTCGAGAAGGGCCGTTAAGGTGAAGCGGCAGCGCAAGAGCGATCTTTGGCTTGCGATCGGTGGGATCGTCGTCGTATTGCTGGCCGCGGCCGTATTTACGCTGGGATCTCTCAATATTCCTCTGCGCCCGCAGCAGGGAAACACATTTGTTGTTTTTTTCGCGCTTTCGACGGCAATTGTCGCGGCGCTGTTGGTCTTCTCGCTGATCCTGACGCGCAGCCTGGTGCGCCTCGGAGCTGAACGGCTCAGCGGGCAGATGGGCTCCCGTTTCAAAGTCAAAATGGTTTTCGGCGCGATGGGCGTGTCGCTCTTACCCATCCTCTTCCTGTTTTTCTTCAGCTACGCGCTCGTCAACCGGACTTTGAATAACTGGTTCCCGCATCCGCTCGAGGTTGCCAACGAACAAAGCCAGATTCTGCTGACTCATTTCGAAACCACGGAATTCGACCGTCTGAACCATTTGGCAGCGGAGGCGGCCGTTCACGGCGCGCCGAATCAAGATTTCCTCGCCCGCAACCATGCCATTGATATTTCCTGGGTCGCCGATGCGAACGGAAAAATCGTTTCGAGCTCCGATTTCACCAGGTCATCGAACGAAGACGCGGCCTTCCAAGGGAGCCCCCACACATTCTCGGTGGCGATATCTCCCGAGTCGGTCCAGACCATACGAAGTGGAGCGCGTGTCTGGAAGGTGAATGGTGAGCTTTACCTGGCGGGAAGCGCTCCGCTCAAAGACGGGACACTATACGTCGCGCGCCATCTGCCCAGTGATTTCTCCGAACGGTACGCCGACATCGAATCGCAAACCGAAATCTACCAGCAGCAGAAGCAGCACCTTCGTGCCTACAAACGTGAAATCCTGCTGGCCCTCATGCTCGTCACCCTGCTCCTGCTGTTCACGACCACCTGGGTGGCGCTTTTCCTGTCAAAACAAGTGACCGTACCAATTCAAGCGCTCGCGGAGGCAACACGGGAAATCTCTCGCGGCAACTTCGACCATCGCATCGAGGTGCATGCGCAAGACGAGCTGGGCACGCTGGTGCGCTCGTTCAACCGCATGACCGAGCAACTCGGCGAAGGCCGTCGTCAGATCAATGAATTCACGCAGAGCCTGGAGCAGGCGATCGAAGAACGCGAGCGCCGCCGGAAGCTGATGGAGGCAATTCTCGAGAATATTCCCACAGGCGTCGTCTCGCTGGACGCGTCCGGCGACGTCGCGCGCGTGAATACTGCGGTCGCCACGATCCTTGGGGATTCTGCGCGCGAGGCGCATACGCTCGCGGAGCTGCTGGGTGACGAAGCTGCGCGTGCCGTGATGCACCTGATGCGCCGGTCGCTCCGGATGGGCGCCGCGTCGCGTGAAATCGAAATCGCCACGGCCGGAAGGCTGGTGCGGACGGCTGTGACAGTCACTTCGCTCGGCCCGCGGAAGTCCAATCCGGGTTTTATCGTCGTGATTGACGACCTGACCGATCTGCTGCAAGCCCAAAAGGCTGCGGCCTGGCAGGAAGTGGCGCAGAGGATCGCGCACGAGATCAAGAATCCGCTGACGCCCATTCAGCTTTCGGCTCAGCGTTTGCTGCGATACCTCGACCGCTCAGCAACGGCCAACCCGTTGGCGCAGCGTACTGAATTTGAGAAGTTGTCGGCCGAGTGCGCGGGCCTGATTGAACGCGAAGTGCAGACGCTGGAATCTTTGGTGGATGAATTCTCGCAGTTTGCACGATTCCCCGCCGCGCGGCTCGCTTCAGCTAATTTGAATTCCATCGTCGAAAGCGCGCTGGAGCTTTTCCAGGGGCGGCTCGACGGCATCATCGTCTCAACCGAGCTTGCGGGTTCGCTACCTTCGGTGAAGGCCGATCCGGAGCTTATTCGCCAGGTCGTGGCCAACCTGATAGACAACGCCGCGGAGTCAATGGAAGGCACCCCGATACGGCGTTTGCGCGTTTCCACGCGAACGGAAAGTGACGGAGACGCCGTCGTAATCGAAGTCTCCGACAGCGGCCACGGAATTTCGCCCGAGGACAAAGAAAAACTATTCTTGCCGCATTTTTCGACCAAGGGACGCGGCACGGGTCTGGGCCTTGCGATTGCCAGCCGCATTATCGCCGAGCATAACGGCACGATCCGCGTCGAGGACAACATGCCCGCGGGCGCGCGATTCCTGATCCGCTTCCCTGCCGCCGAAGTAGGAATATCCACCCAGGCGAGCTGAGGACACCCACGAAATCATGGCAAGCATACTTATCGTTGACGACGAAACGGGTATCCGCGAATCGCTCGGAGCACTATTGCGCGACGAAGGCTACGAAGTCGATTCCGTGGCCTCAGGGGAGGAATGCCTGGAGAGAATCGAGCGCCACGCGTTCGACCTGATCCTTCTCGATATCTGGCTTCCAAAAATGGACGGCCTCGAAACGCTCGAACGCATGCAAGCCCAGGATGGCGCTCCTGTCGCCGTTATGATCTCCGGGCATGGAAATATCGAAGGCGCGGTTCGCGCCACCAAGCTTGGAGCTTTCGATTTCGTCGAAAAACCGCTTTCGCTCGATAAGATTGTGGTGGTCGTGCGCAACGCGCTCGAATATGTGCGCCTGGAAGACGAAAACCGGCGGCTCCGCGCCGAACTCGAAGGGCGGCACCAGATTCTTGGTGGAAGCATCCCGATGAAGGCGCTCCGTCAGCAGATCGCCCTGACTGCGCCAACCACCGGGCGCGTTCTAATCTACGGCGAAAGCGGCACAGGCAAGGAGCTGGTGGCGCGTGCGCTTCATGCCAGCAGCCAACGCAACGAAAAGCCATTTGTAGAGGTCAACTGCGCGGCGATTCCTGAGGAGCTGATTGAATCGGAGATGTTCGGCCACCGCAAAGGCAGTTTCACGGGCGCGAGCGAAGACAAAGTCGGAAAATTTCAGAAAGCCGACGGAGGCACGCTCTTTCTCGATGAAGTGGGCGACATGAGCCTGAAAACCCAGTCGAAGGTTCTGCGCGTTCTCGAGGAGCAGCGCGTGGAACCGCTCGGATCTAACACGCCGGTCACCGTGGATGTTCGCGTCATCGCCGCCACAAACAAGAAACTCGAGGAAGAAATTGGCCGCAACGCGTTTCGAGAGGATCTTTTCTACCGGCTCAACGTGATTCCCTTCTACGTTCCCGCACTGCGCGAGCGAACCGAAGACATTCCCATTCTCGCGGCGCACTTTCTAAAGGATTTCTGCGTGGCCTACGGAAAAAAGCCCAAAGAGTTCTCGACGCCCGCGATGGAAGTGCTGCTGATGTATCCGTGGCCGGGGAACGTGCGCGAGCTGCGGAACCTGGTCGAGCGGCTCGTGATTATCTGCCCATCGCCGCGCATCGAACCGCATCATTTGCCGCCTGAGCTATTTCGCGGCGCATCGAAAAGCCCGCAGAAGCCATACGAAAGCCTGCACGAGGCGCGGTCCGCCTACGAACGGGAATTCGTGCTGCGCAAACTCGAGGAGAATCGCTGGAACATGACCAAGGCTGCGGCAGCCCTCGGCCTCGAACGCAGCCACCTATACCGGAAAATGCGTTCCCTCGGAATCGCGCCATCGAAAGCCTCGTGATGCGAATGCGAGAGCCATCCGCGCGAACATGGTGTTCGTGCGTTACACTCGCCCTTTTCGCCCTGTTCACTGGTGGCTCTTCCGGCGAAGGGCAGGGTCGCGCACCAGCCGAGCCGCCGAAGACGCCCTTCGTCGTCTTCCTCGGAACAGGCACTCCGGGCCCCACGCCCGACCGTCAGGGGCCAAGCCTCGCGGTGATCGCCGGCGACAAAGCCTATCTCGTAGACGTCGGCGTGGGAGTGGTGCGGCAGGCAAACGCCGCGTATGCCAAAGGAATCAAGGCGCTGAATCCGAGGAGCCTGGACATCGCATTTGTTTCTCATCTGCACTCGGACCACACCATCGGACTGCCCGACTTGATTCTGACTCCCTGGGTGCTGGGACGCACAGATCCGCTTGAATTGTATGGTCCGCCGGGAATCTCGGCCATGGCGGAGAATCTTCTGAAGGCATATCAGGAAGATATCCACATTCGCACGACCGGACTGGAGCAGGGGAACTTGACCGGATATCAGGTGAATTCGCACGAAGTAAAACCGGGCGTGATATTTCGGGATGCGAATGTCGAGGTAACCGCGTTTGCCGTGCGGCATGGGAGCTGGCCGCTGGCTCTCGGGTACCGATTCGACGCGGGCGGCAAGAGCATCGTCTATTCCGGAGATACGGCTCCGGCGGAGAGCGTGGTGCAGGCCTGCGACGGATGCGACCTGCTGATCCACGAGGTGTATTTCGGCACGCCCGCGAACGCCGTGCATTCGTCGGAACACTGGGCCCGATACATGGCCGCGTTTCATACGTCCGCCCCAGAACTCGCGGACATCGCCACGCGCGCCCATGCGAAAGCGCTCGTGATGACGCACCTCGCCCTGAAGGCTAACGCTACAGAGGCGGATCTGGTTGAGGCGCTGAAGAAGGGCTATGGCGGCAAGGTCGCGGTTGCCCACGATCTCGATGTGATGACGCCCTAAGGTTCCGTTTGTTCCTGTTGCATTTCGCCGAGTTCTTCAAGCTGGCGATGCCAATCAAGCTGGCGCACGAGAACGGCGTTCTGCCGCCAGTTGGGCTGAACCTTTACGAAAAGCTCTAGAAAAATGTGCGTGCCGAGAATGGATTCGATGTCCTTCCGCGCTTGCGTACCAATCTTCTTCATGGTCTCGCCGCCCCTGCCGATCAGAATTCCCTTTTGCCCCTCGCGTTCCACATAAAGCGTCGCACGAATCTTCACCAGTTCCTTCTTTTCTTCAAAGCTGTCCACTAGCACGGCGATCGCGTGCGGCACTTCTTCGCGCGTCGCCAGGATGGCCTTCTCACGGATCAATTCCGCGGCGAGAAATCGCTCAGGCTGGTCGGTGAATTGGTCCGCCGGAAAATACGGCGGTGATTCAGGCAGTCGCGCGAGCCACGCATCCACAAGGGCCGGGCAGCCTTCCCCGGTCAGCGCGGAGATGGGGAAAACTTCCGCGAATTCGTGGAGGCCGTTATAGCGCTCGATCAGCGGAAGCAGAAGATGCTTGCGTACTTGGTCCACTTTGTTAAGCAGCAGAAAGATCGGCCCGTGAAAGCGCTGCACCCACTCGAGCGAGAACTGGTCGCCCGCGCCGAATGCCGCCGACGCGTCCACGATCAGCGAGAGCACGTCCACGCCCTCGAGGGCGTGCTGCGCCTCGTCCATCATCTGCCGGCTGAGCACATTTTTCGGCTGGTGGATGCCGGGGGTATCAATCAGGACGATTTGCGCGTCATCGCGATTCAGGATGCCCTGGATACGATTCCGGGTAGTCTGCGGCTTCGGCGAAACAATCGCGACCTTTCGGCCGACTAGCGTATTCACGAGCGTAGACTTGCCCGCGTTCGGGCGACCCACGATGGCGACGAATCCGGATCGGAAGGACATACGCATGGAATTGTACGCTAGGCGGGGCTGACCCACTGCTTCTTCCGTTCAGCACGCCGTAAGCTGATTCTAGTGAGGGTTCTTGCGAGTCGAGGACGAACGGCTCTGGTTCGTAGCAGAGAGCTGTAATTGCATCAATGGATCGCCGAATAGATTCCAGGTGCGGCGCACGTCAGCGTCCACAATTCCAGTTTTGGCGGCCAAAACCGCTTTGCCGATCGGCAGCGTCGGACTCACATTCCATTCGCCAAGCAGCGCTTCGTCCATCGTCGCCTGAGGAGGTGCGTTCGTGAAGCCCGACGAAGCCCAGACTGCTACCGCGCCTCCATTGGGCGCGACCATCAGCGACGTGGAAAGCGTGGTGTCGTAGACGTCCTGGAAATATCCGTTCAGGCAATCCATCATCAGATACACGGGCAAGCGGTCGCCGTTCGAAAGGCTTGTGGCCGAGGTATCGTCAAAGAAATCGGCGAATGACCACTGCTCTTCCGACCCGTGGCCGAGGTAATTCACAAGCAGCGCGCCATTATTGAGCCCCGCGAGGATTTGTTGCTTGATCGCCGTGGGGTCCTGGCCGTCGGCAAGAATCTTCGTCGTCGTCAGAGACGCCGGTAGATCGGCAGCCGCGGCATTTGCTGCCGTTGTGAAGTCCGCGCCGATATTCTGGTCCGCAATTACCAGCGCTTGCTGGTTCCAGCTTCCCGCGCCTGCGCCGCGCTCGTAGCCGACAATTTTCGACACCACCAGAGCTGTCTCAGCCGCCGTATGAACGGGCAAGCGTCCGATCGGAATCGTGCCAAAGCCCGTCTGCTTGAAATCGGTCATCCAGTCGTCGGAAGCTGTCTTGAATGCCGCGGTTTCGATCATCCGCGACGGCACAAAGTCGGTGTCACCAAACCCGAGATAATTTCGCGGGTCGAACGACGCGCCACCCACTAGCAGTACCGCCTGCGGACGCGTCCGCGAGCTGGTCGCCGCGAGCTGCAAATAACTCTGCACCGCAAACGGGCTTCGCTCGCCGTAGTTGAATGCGTCAAAGATCTGATCGGTCGTCACCTCGGTGACGGAGTCGCCCTTCGCCTCGTGGAGCTTCACCAGTGGTGCAACGCTCGATGCGAAATCCGGATACGCGATCACAATGAGGTCCGCGCCCGATTGTTGCCGGTCGAGGTTATTGGGCGCATGGAACGCCAGGCCCGCCGGCGCGGAAATTTGGTCGCTCGAGAACGCGAGGAGCGTGTGTTCCGCGCCACGCGAACCCGGAATCGAAAGGGTGATTCCGAAGCTTGACCCATCGGATGCGATCGGGCCCGTCAATTGATTGATCGCGAGCGGGTCGGTGATGTCCAGCACCTGGATCTGCCCGTTGCTGAATCCGTTGATGTGAACGGTATCGCCCGACGACGCCGTCGCGCGCAGCCAATCTGAATCGGCCGTGTATGTATGCGCGTAGTGCAAGGCGATGGACTGAACCAGATTCACGTCGTTATCGCCGTCGAGGGCCGTGAGCGTGACGGTGTTCGCGCCGTTCTGCAACAGACTGTTGCTGATGGTGAAGGTGTTGGTCACGTTGGCCATATTCGCGAAATCCATCTCGCCGACCGGGGATCCATTGAACCCGACAGCGACGCTGTGCGGCTGCGCGTCGGTCACACCCTGCAACGTCACATCAATGGTGACCGGAAGGCTGGACGTTGGGTCGATATTCGCGACGTTTATGACTTGATCCACTGGATCGGACGTGACGATTGCGCCGAAGAAGTTGTCGTTGTCTTCACCATTTAGCAACGCTGCGAAATACGTGGTACGCTGCTGGAAAAGAACTGTGAATGGGAAGCTGGGATCGCTGGCCGCTCCGCTGCCGGCGGCTGCCACGGCAGAAATTCTCTTGCCCGGTTGCGAGCCGCGCACCAGCCAATAGACGCGCGTTCCCGAATAGGGAGTATCAATGCCCGTGCCGTAGAATTCGATGCTGTCGTTCGCGCCGAGAGGTCCGGACTGCTTTCCGGTAATCAACAGCGGCTGCTCGACACCCTCGGCATAAAGCTGCAACATGCGGGCGTCCGCGCCGGCTGGCATACCCGCTGCCACCAACTCGTTGCGCGTGACCTGATACCATCCCTCGCTCGTCACCGATATCTTGACCGCGGGTTCTCCGTTGAGAGACGCGGCCGATTCACTGGCCGGAACCTGCGCAATCAGGAGTTGCGGCGTGGTTAGCATTCGTGTGACTGGGCCGGGCTGCGGCGCGGCAGTGACCGCCAGCGTCTGATTCATCTGGCTCAGCATTCGCGCCTGAGCCACTGCTGCTGAATTCGAAGAGACTGATTCGGCATAGATGGGTCCGTGCAGCGTGCGCGTACCGTTGATATCCACGTCCTCGAGCCAATATCCCGATTGCGAACCGCCTTGCGCATCAATCCATTGATAGGTTTTCGCGCGGTGCTGCGGCAATCCGCCGCGAAGCAGGAGCGCCGAGCCGGCGATCAGCGACGGATCAACCTGATGGCGGCCCTGCGCGTCTTCACGATACAAGTGGAATCCCAGGTTTCGAGACTCTCCGCGCGTCTGCCATTCGAGCAGCGTCCCGCCACCAGGCATTGTCTGCGCCCGGAACGACACCAAATCAACCCCGGTGGCCGATTGGATCGTCGAAATGGCAGTCGAAGAATTGTTCGTCAGATTCGGATCGCTCGTCGTCGAACTGACCGTCGCGGTATTGGAGGTCAGCGTACCCGACCCGGTAAACGTCGCCGCATTCACGTTAATCGTGATGATCACCAACCCACCGACACTCACCGATCCGAGATTGCAAGTTACCGTCGTGGTTCCGGTACAGCTTCCCTGCGAGGCGGGAATCGAAACCGAGGTGAAAGTCACCGTGCTTGGCAGCACATCTGTAACGGTCACTCCTTGCGCCACTGCGGGGCCGTTGTTCGTCACCTGAAGCGTGTAGGCCAGGTTCGTGTTCAGATTCACCGGCTCGGGCGATGCAGTCTTGAGAATGGCCACATCGGACTGAGTCGGCGATGCGACGGTTGAGGGCGGCGCGGACGCGGAATTGTTCGATAGCTTCGGATCATTTGCCGTCGGGCCAATGGACGCCGCGTTGTTGGTGGTAGTTCCGGGCGCGGTGCCTGCGGCAACGGTCATTACAAATGTGAATGTCGCGGAAGTGTTGGCCGCCATCGAAGCGGGGCCGTTGCAGGTGAACTGGCCGCCAGAAGGGGCATTGCACGTCCAGCCGCTCGGAAAGGGCGTAGTAGATGTGACAGTCAGGCACGCGGACGTACCGCCCGGCGGTGTCGGAAGCGTGCACGAAAACGTGTCGGTGAGGACAGGATTCGCGACAGCGGCGGGGCCATTGTTCGTCACCACCACCGTATAAGTGATCTTGTTTCCGGCAAGCACTGTAGTAGGAGTGCCCGTTTTTGTGACGGCCAAATCCGCCTGACCAGCCGTCGCCACCACGGTCGTGACCGTTGCGTAGTTGTTCGACGGATTTGGATCAGTCGTCCCTGACGAGGCGTTTGCAGTGTCGGTAGCAGTCGTTCCGGAGACTGTGCCACCGGCAACGGTCAACACAAATGTGAATGTCGCGGAAGTGTTGGCCGCCATCGAAGCGGGACCATTGCAGGTGAATTGGCCGCCGGAAGGAGCACCGCACGTCCAGCCGCTCGGAAAGGGTGTAGTAGATGTGACAGTCAGACACGCGGACGTACCGCCCGGTGGAGAAGGAAGAGTGCACGAAAACGTGTCGGTGAGGACAGGATTCGAGGCAGCGGCAGGCCCATTGTTCGTGAGCGTCACCGTGTAGGTGATTGTGCCGCCGGCCAGCACTGGATTGGGAGTGCCCACATTCGTGACCTGCAGGTTCGCCGTAGTCGCTGCGCCCACAATCGTCAGCACTGTCGCCGAATTATTCGTGAGGATTGGATCGTTCGTCCCTGATGTGACAGAATCCGTGTCCGTAATTTCGGTTCCCGTCGCGGTCCCAGGAATTACTTGAACTGCCACGGTGAACGTCACCGCTCCCGAGGCGCCAGAGGTCACATCCGCGTTCTTGCAGGTAATCACGCCCGGGTTACCCACGCCCGGATTCGTACAGCTCCAACTCGCCGCGCCGGCTCCTGAAATTACGTTGGATTGAAATGTCGTGTTCGCTGGGATAGTTTCAGTGAACACAGCGTTCACGGCATCAAACGGTCCGTTGTTCGTCACCGTCTGCGTGTACGTAATGTTGTTCCCCGGCACGACGGGATTCGGTGTGCCAGCATTCGTCACCGCGAGATCTGCTCCGGCACAGTAGGCGCCTGATTGAGTACCGGGTGTTTGCGTGATCGTGAGCCCTGAGGAAATCAAGCCCATCTGGCCAGCCGTGGCTCCATAGGCGTCGTCCGCCAGTGTGGACGTGCCAGGAGCGCCGCCACTGACGTTCGCGCCAGTTGGAGCCGCCGACGCAAAAATCACGCCTCCACCGCCTCCACCACCCGGACCGTGGCGATTGCCCGGAAAGGGGGTGCCCGGCGTCTCCGCCGGCCACGTGTTCCCACCGTTTCCTCCGACGGCGTTGACAGTCAGACCGCCAAGTCCGCCGCTGTTTGCGAACACGAGAACCGTACCGCCTGCTCCGCCACCGCCGGTGCCATCGTTCTCCTGATCGAGGGCGGTCTGGCCATTCGCCGTCACCGTGCCCGAGCCAGCCGCGGAGCCTGTATGAATGATCACAATGCCGCCGCCGTAAGCTCCGCTGCTGTAAATTCCAGTACAGGTCACGCCGCAATCGGCGTTACCAGTGTCCGTGCTGGGGTCCCAATAGGCGCCGTCGTTGGTGGTGCCTGCACCCCCTCCGCCGCCCATCACGAACGCGCTCGTCGTTGCTGGAAATGGCGCGCCGCCAAATCCTCCGGAGATCCCGGCGCTTTTCCAAGCGAACCCGCCGGTGCCGCCCGTGCCACCATTGGCGCCGCCCCCACCGCCATCGTTCTGATCGTTCGCTGCAGGATCCGCGTCGGTAGCGCCCCCTCCCGCGTTACCAGGCGCACCGCGAGCGAAGCTGCCATTTGGAAGTCCCTCGACAACTGTCTGGCCTGTGCTTGTCGCGGTCGTTGCGTGTGTGATTGTGCTGAGAGGCGGCGCAATCCAATGCGGCGCCCCCGCGATACCCTCGCCCTTCGAGGCATTCGCCCCACTGTTAGCAGGCGGCGGCAGAGCAGGCAAAGTGGCGGGCGAAACCGTCACTGTATCGGTGTTGGCGCCGGTGGTTGACCCCTTTAAGTCGATTCCCCCGCCGCCACGGAACCCGAGCCCGTCCGTGGCCACAGTGCCGCCCAAGGTGAGCTGCGCGGCGATGTCCAGGGCTAGGACACCTCCGGTCGCTCCGTTCCATGCCAGAGCGGTCAACCCGGAACTCAGAGTTGCAGAGGTGTACTGCGGAACGCGAATGACTTGAAACGTCTGCGCCCCCTGAGTGGTGGTGTCAACCGCATTGGTATACGCATTTAGCAGTCCGCCGCCCGCACCCGTGCCGGTAAACGTGATTGTACCGCCAGCCGCAGTTACTGGCGTCGTGTTGGTCGCCGTCACAAATTCGAACTCACCAGAACTGCCCAGGCTCGTCGAGCCTGCCGGATTACCGGGAACGCCGCTGCCGTAAGAGCTTGTGTTGGTTGAATTGATTTGGGCACCCTGCATCTGGATGATCAGCAGCAGGTCGCCGCTCGATATCGAGGTCTGCGCCGCGGGAGCTCCCGCCGCGGCTCCGAGCAAGATCGAAGTTGAGCCTGCTGCCACTGTTCCGACGCCCGCACCCGGAGGATAGTAGGCGTTCACCACACCGGTCAGCGCACCTCCGGCGCCGTCCTTGCCGGGAGTCGCACAGACGAGCGGCTGCACCACGGTCAACACTGTTACAGAGTTATTCCCCGAGACAGGATCGGTTCCCGTGGTCGAAACGGCCGCGACATTCGTCATAGTGTTCGCGGTTCCCGAGGTCGTCCCGGTCACGGTGATCGTGATCGGAGTGGCCAGCGGATACGCGACCGTGCCGAGGCTGCACGTGATGGTATTAGGCGTGCCGCCCGTCGCAGCCCCGCAACTTCCCGACGTCGTCGTAGCGGACGCGCCGACGAGCGTCGAGGGCAATGTATCCACCACAGAGACGCCCGTTCCGGCGGCTAATCCCAAATTCGTGATCTGAATCGTGTAGGTGATCGCCGAGGATACAAACACCGGCGTCGGCGAGGCGGTCATCGATACCGCGAGATCCGAATCGCCCGTAACTTCTACCAAAACTGAAGTGGTCGTTGCATTGTTCGAGGAAACCGGATCGGTGATCGTGGATGTCACATCCGCGGAGTTCAGAATCGTCGTGCCTGCCACGGGCGCAGCAGGCGTAGGACCCGGGTTGACCGTCACAACGTACGTAAACGCAGTCGTAGTGGTCCCGTTATTCAAGTTGGAGCCATCCGTGCAGATCACTTGCCCTGTCGCGCCCGCCGCGGGTGCTGTGCAAGTCCATCCGCTCGGAGGAGTCATCGAAGCGAAAGTGGTATTGGGCGGCGTCTGCTGATAGAGAACTGCCGTCACTGCCGCATTGGGGCCGTTGTTCGTGACCGTCTCGGTGTACGTGATCGTTGAACCCGCTGCGACGGCAGCCGCCGACGCAACCTGCGTCATCGAAAGATCCGCGCCGCTTACGGTAACCGACGTCGAGCCGTTGTTCGTGCCTCCCGGGGCGGGACCCGTCCAAGTCACCGTGACCGTGTTCGATATCGTTGAACCGCCCGGCGCCTCTGGTCTAACCTGCACCACAAGCGTGAACGCCCCGGAAGAGTTGGCGGCGACGCTTGGATCGGTGCAGCTGATGGCGCCAGTGCCCCCGACGGCGGGCTTCGTGCCGCAAGTCCATCCAGTTGGGGCCGTGATTGATTGAAAAAGGGTGTTGGTCGGCGTGTTTTCTGTCAACGTCGCGCCGGTCGCGGCCGTCGTCAGGCTGGTGTTTGTAACCGTTTGCGTGTAGGTGATGTTGGCGCCCGTCGCCACAGGATTCGGAGTCGCGGCGTCCGTCACGGTCAGCGTGGCTTGCCCCGCAGCAGGCGCTGCGTGCAGCAGCAAAGCCATCAGCATGAACACCGCGGGAACTAGCGCCGTCCGGAAACGCCCCGCTCTTAGCGCGCCCGCGCGCAACACGCGAACTGCTAGCGTTCGAAATCCATGCAACAAAAACGTTCCGCGCGCCGTCACGGAAATCGTCCTGCCGCCCCGTTCGATCGCAATCACTTTTCCGAGCAGCTTCGCCCCTGGCGCATCGTTCTGCTGACCCGCGTCACCGCGCGTCACAATCGCCCCCGTCGCCGCATCCCATCCGACTACGCGATGCAGCACGAATCCGCGGTCGCCGCGTGTCAGCGCGATATCGCCGCGCCTCGGCCTGCCCGCGGACAGCGGCGCCACGACTACAGTGTCGCCGTCACTCACGTTCGGCCGCATGCTTCGGCCGTCCGCGCGAAATCGCACTCGCACGCCGTCACCGAGCGCGGCCTCGCACACCACGGCGAACTGTAGGGAGTCGCGCGATTCCAATGTCTTAGACTCCGTCACGGAAAATCGCCTCCACTGCGCTTTTGTCCGGGAGAAATCGGAAGATCGAGCACGGAATTTCCCGCGCGACGCGATCGAGAAACCGCAGCGTGAATTGCACGCCTTTTGGAGAATGATGGGGCACGAAACTGCGCGTGAAAAGTTCGGCTGCGGCGCGCCCCGGCGAAAGCGAAAGCAGCTCCGTGTGATCGCTGTGCTCCAATAAATAAAGTCTCGAAAGCGGCGCGCATTCGGGAGAAGCGATGCCTGCATCGCCGTGCCACGGTGTTCCGTACATCCAGATTCGCCCGTCGCGCACGCGCAGGATGATCCGGTCGTCGCTCAAAATCTGTGCGTTTGATTCCGACTTCCACAGCCGCGCAGTCGTGCTCTTCCCCGCGCCCGAATGCCCCAGAAAAAGATGCCCTTGCCCGGCTTCGTCCACGATTCCCACCGCGTGCGTTTCCACTCCTTCGCCGCATGCGAGGCGATGAATCATCAGCAGCTCATCCAACGGATATTCCAGCGGGTAGATCGGCTTGCGCTCATCAAAATAGGGACGGAAAAGAAGCAGATGCCCGCGCTTGAATTCCGGATCGAACCATGCAGCCTTGTACGGCGACGCGCCAAGATACGGAGTCGAAAAATAGAAACGATAACCGCCCGATTCCTCAAACAACCGCCACAGGCCGCCTGAATGGAAGAGCGGTTCTCCATGCGGAATCTCCAGGCTGTTGGTCCACTGCACCTGAATTTGAATGTCGCCCGGGCTCGGCTCGACGATGAAATCACGCAGCCCCGGATCGAGCGCCATCTCGACATTGCCGTCGCTGAAAAGACCGAAACTCGTCCCGCCCACGCGAAAGGCAAGCCGCTGCGTTTGGTTCAACTCCGATTGCTCGAAGGCTTCAGCGACAACAATGTCCGACGAAACGAGTGACATGGGAGAATTCGCCTCGATCACGAGCCCGGCGTACGGCAAAACAGGGCGCCGCAAGAACTGTTACCCGGCCCGGCCACGCCGGATACTTTGCAATGGCCAAGTACGGCTTCATCCGGGCGCAGACTTACACGAATGATCCGGGGAGCCTCGTAAGGCTTCCGATCTTCTTTCTCCGCTTGATTCCCTTCGCTCATTACTTGGCCGTTTCGTCCCTTATGCGTGATGTGTCGCGCACGACCCGCAGCCGCCGCTCGCGCATCCCCCGGCCGGTTGCAGCACGTTGAATGCGGGAGGCGTCTTGCCGCCAGCCCACAGACTTGGATCCGATTCTTGTTTCTTGATTCGCTCGGCCGAGGCCATCAACTCGTCGTGTGCCTCGCCGGGCTTGCAGCACGAGCAATCGCCATGTTCCGGCACTTCATATCCAAGCGCGTACGCGCGCAGATGCGCGACCTGGCAAAGAAAATCCACGGGTGATTCGGCATCGCCGTTTTCCAGCTCGCCATTCGCTGGACACATTCCGCAGATCGAACGAATCTTGCAGCTATCGCATATCGTGGGCCGTGTTCGCGGTTGATTGCGAATTGCGAGTAGCGGACCTTCCCATCCCTCGCGAAATCCTTTGCTGCGAATGTTGTAGTCCTGCTGATGGGAGATCACGCAAATGCTCATCTCGCCGGTCGGATCAATCGCGCAGCCGTTCATGCCTCCGCCGCAGAAATAGCGATGGTCGTCGTCGGGCGTGGCCACCAGAGGCGCCGCAAGATCACGCTCGATCAGCCGCCCGTATTCATGCGCGCGCTTCGGGTCGAAATAGTCCAGCGCCACCACTTCTTCTGGCGTCATTCGCACCGCAACCGGGCTTTGCGAACAATCCACTCGCGGATTAATCAGCGAATCGAATTTGAATTCGACGTGAAACTCTTCCTCGGCCATCCGCTTCATTTCATACACTTCGTGCTGATTGACGCTAGTCGGCACGGTCTTCAACTTCAGCGGCAACCCGCGCTCGAGCAACAGTCTGATTCCCCTCATGCAACGGTCGTACGAGCCGGGAACCTGCGTAAGCGCTTCGTAGGTCGCCCGCGTTGCGCCGTAAAGCGTGATTTCGATCACAAACGGCCGCCACTCCGCCAGATAGTCGGCGATTCGCGGCGTAATTAGCGTCCCGTTCGTAAACAGAGTGATTAGGAAGCCCCGTTTCTTGGCTTCCGTATAGATATCCAGAAAATCCTTGCGCCCGAAGATTTCTCCGCCCGTGTAGCAGATCCAGAGGCAGCCCGCGGCCACCAGTTCATCCAGCAGCTTGCAATGCTCTTCGAGGGTTAGTTCCTGCGACCGGGCGGCCGCATCATTCATGGGAAGGTTGTTGTAGCAGTGGAGACATTCGAGCGGGCACCGCCGGGTGACTTCGATGGACACTTCCACGGGCGTACGCTTGCCAAAGTGACGCTCGTGAATTGCCCGGCTAAATGTCGCGTAGGTTGCGTCGTTCATCCCAAGCTCCGGCCGCCTCCAGCCGTAGTTCTGCCTATCCGGTCACTTCTGCTCGATCAATCCCGCCTCGGAGAGGTCGGCGAGAAACTTTTCGGTGTCCGCGGCTGCCTTTTCCGCGGTAAGTCCATATTCCGATTGAAGGTACGCAATCAGATCGGCTGCGCTCTGGTTGGCCTCGATCATCGCCCAGAGCGTCGTGCCGGCTTCGTTAAAGGTGTAGATCGAGTCCATATCCGCTGCACCGCGCCGTATCGGTACAACGATCGCCTCGTCCGCCACCACCCGTGAAACCACATTCCGGCTTTTTTGGATCGTTCGGCCCGGAATTTCGGTCAGTACTTGCATACTTGTCCTGATTTCCCCCGCAATCAACGCTGATTGCTGTACGCGAGAGATTCGGCCGCGCTAGCCCTGCTCGCATTAAGAAGCAGACTGGTACTATCTAAATTATGTGCACGTCCTCGGAGGCACAACTACAAATTGGCGTTTACGTGCCAAAACGTCACTACGGTGTGCCGGAACGGCATATTTCGGCTCCGTTCCGCCGCGATTTGCCTCTGTTCAGGCGCGTCTCACTTTGCGTATTTGCATACACAAATAAATGGAGGTGTGCTTCTTAAACCGCGCAACGACTTGCTGGCAGGAGAAATAATGGAATGTGGGGCATCCAACAGATGGGCAATCGGAGACGACCGGGCGGCCGCCAAACTCAGGAAGGCACTGGCCTTAGCGTCCGACGCCCTGGCATCCAAACGAATTTGACTGTTTGCGAGGCTGCTTCTAGTGGTGCGCGCCGCCGGACAGCTCGCGGACGATATCTCCCACGAATCCCTTGGCGTCGCCGAAGAGCATCAGAGTCTTATCGAGGTAGTACAAGGGGTTATCAATGCCCGCAAACCCTGGATTCATGCTGCGCTTGATCACCATCACAGTCCGCGCCTTATCAACATCCAAAATCGGCATCCCATAAATAGGGCTGCTCGTGTCCGACCGGGCCGCGGGGTTCGTCACGTCGTTCGCTCCGATGATCAGTGCAACGTCGGTCTGGGGCAGGTCGGAGTTGATGTCGTCCATTTCCAAAAGCCGGTCGTAAGGAATATCAGCCTCGGCGAGCAGGACGTTCATGTGCCCCGGCATCCGGCCGGCGACGGGATGAATCCCGAATTTGACATCCACACCCTTCTTGGTCAGGGCGTCAAAAAGTTCTCGCACCTTATGCTGGGCCTGCGCCACAGCCATTCCGTATCCCGGGACGATTACCACCTTGTTCGCGGCTGCCAGGATACCCGCTGCCTCTTCCGGTGTCGCGCTCCGGACTGTCTTCGCCTCCGCAGCACCTGCGGGTGTCGCTTGCACCTGCCCGAACGCTCCGAATAGCACGTTGCTAAACGACCGGTTCATCGCCTTGGACATGATCACCGACAGAATGAACCCGGATGAGCCATCCAGCGCCCCGGCCACGATCAGCAACTTGCTGTTCAACACGAACCCCATTGCTGCAGCCGATAGCCCGGCGTAGGAATTCAGCAGCGAGATGACCGTCGGCATGTCCGCGCCGCCGATCGGGATAATCAGCATCACACCGAATAGCAGCGAAATCCCGACCATGACCAAAAAAAGGGCGTGGTGCCCCGGATTCAAAACCAGCGCCACCGCGATGCCAACAGCGACCAGCAGCATCGCCAGGTTTACGAAGTTCTGGCCCGGATAGGTCACGGGCCGCTGGGGAATAAACTTAAGCTCCTGAAGTTTCCCGGCTGCCATCAGGCTGCCTGTGAACGTGAGTCCCCCAAGAATTACCTCGAGCGAAAGCACCGACATCGTGAACTTGGGCACACTGGGAGATCGCAGGAAAAATTCCGCTGTGCCCACCAGCGTGACGCAGCACGCGCCGAACGCGTGACTCAGAGCGGTCCGCTGAGGCACCGCCGTCATATGCACCATGCCCAGCGGCACACCGATAATCGCCCCCAGTACCAGCGCGATGGCCACCCACTGATAATCAATTATTCCGCGCTCGAATAGCGTCCCGCCGATAGCCAGCGCCATTCCGATCTCGCCTGCCAGCACTCCACGGCGCGCGGTGGTCGGCGCGCTCAGCCACATCAATGAAAGAACAAAGAGCGCTGTCGCGATCAGGTAAACGATCTCAATGAGGAAGTTCGCGGGAAGTATCATGTTCAGGGTTTTTGCGGCTTGCTGGACTTGAACATCTTCAGCATTCGATCCGTGATCAAAAACCCGCCGACGATGTTGCTTGTTGCCGCCACGATAGCGACCATGCCCAGCCAAAACGCCAGCTTGCTCTCATGCCGCCCTGCCAGCAGAATCGCGCCCACCACAGCGATGGCGTCCAGCGCGTTGGTCAGGGACATCAGCGGCGTGTGTAGCAATGGCGACACGCGCTTGATTACCTGAAATCCGACGAAGCCTGCGAGCATGAATACGAAGAGACTGTTGATTAAGACGTCCCCCGACATGGTCCCTTCTCCTTTGATTTCGTCGCGCGCTCTGTTATGACCCGCTCTGCGCGGCCAGCGCAGGCAACGAAAAGAATTCTCGAACGCGCGCGTTCACCACTTCTCCGCCCCGCGTCAACAAAGTCTCCCGCGTAATTTCATCCGCCAGATTCAGATTGAGCTTTCCGTCCTTGACCAGGTGCAGCAGGAAAGCCGTCACGTTGCGCGCGTAAAGTGAGCTTGCGTGGTACGGTACCGTGCTCGCCAGGTTAATGCGGCCGATAATCGTCACGCCGCCATCCACGATCGTTTCGCCGGGCCGCGTCAGCTCGCAGTTTCCACCGCGCTCCGCGGCCAGGTCCACGATCACCGAACCCGGCGCCATGCGCCGCACCATATCGGCCGTCACGAGCACCGGCGCCTTTTTCCCCGGCACCACGGCCGTCGTGATGACCACATCGTTCTCGCCGACCACCTGGCCCATCGCTTCCCGCTGCCGCGCGTAGAAATCTTCACCCTGTGCCGTCGCGTATCCGCGCGCGTCTTGCGCGTCCTTCGCCTCAATCCCCAATTCGACGAATCGCGCTCCCAGGCTCTGCACTTGCTCTTTCACTACCGGCCGCAAATCGTACGCGGACACTACCGCGCCCAATCGCCGCGCGGTAGCGATCGCTTGCAGTCCGGCAACTCCGACGCCGATGATCAGCACTCGTGACGGCGTTATCGTGCCCGCCGCCGTCGTGAGCATGGGGAAAAACTTCGGCAGCGTGTCCGCCGCGATCAACACCGCCTTGTATCCGCACGCCGTCGCCATCGAAGAAAGCGCGTCCATGCTCTGCGCGCGTGTGCTTCGCGGCATCAATTCCACCGCAAAAGACGTCACGCCCGCGCCGGCAATCTCCTGAAGTATTTCGCGCGATCCAAGCGGCCGCAGAAAACCCATCACCACCTGCTCCCGCCGCATCAGCGGCAAATCCGCTTTGCCGGTCTTGTCATTCGAGCCGTAGCACAGCACCTGCGCGATGATATCCGCCGTGCCGAACACGGTCTTGCGATCGGGAGCGATCTTCGCGCCTTTCTCGACGTAATGCGCGTCGGGATAGCCGGCCTCGACGCCCGCTCCCTGCTCCACGATGACTTCCAACCCCACCTTCGCCAGGTTTGGAATCACCGACGGAACAAGCGCTACGCGCCGCTCGCCCGGAAAAGTCTCTTTGGGTACACCTACAATCACGAAAGCCTCGCTCTTCTTGTTTCTTCCAGCGACAACCTGTGCGCCGACCGCCCGAAAGGAGTGACCGCAGTAGCCCGTAGCACCGTCGCGCCCAAAATCGCGACTCACCCCGCCCAAGGTCCCCTATTCTATTCATTGCGGACTGCAAGTCTAGCGGAACGTTGTCGGATCGGGCGTGCGGAGGGTATCACCAAATCGCGGAAGATGGAGTAGAAGAAAAATCCGAAGACAGCCCGTGATCGCCGCTTCCGATTCGGCTACTGCGTCTGCGCTGGGCCGCCCTGTGCGTCAGATCCCGCCCCGATGGCAGCGCCGTTCACCACGAGTTCGACGCGCCGATTCTGCTGGCGTCCTTCCGCCGTATCGTTCGTGGCCACGGGCTTCGTCATGCCGAAACCGAACGCGGTCACGGCGTTCGCCGGCACCATCTGATCAACCAGATATTCGCGCACGGATTCCGCGCGCTGCTCGGAAAGCCGCTGATTGAAATCTTCGCCTCCCACGCTGTCCGTGTGCCCTTCCACCTGCACCTTCAGCGCGGGATACGCCAGCAGGATGCCCGAGATTTTCGCGAGCTTCTCGCGCGCCCCGGGCTTCAGCGTGTAGCTGCCCGTGTCGAAAAGCACATCCGACATGTTCACGATCAATCCCCGGACGGTGTCGTGCGTCTGCAAAATACTGCTCAGCTGCTGCAGGAGTTGCTTGCGCAGTTCAGCTTTCTCGGATTCTGCCTGCGCTGCTGCCAGCTTCGCTCGATCTGCTTCAGCCTCGGCGGCGGCCTTCTGCTGCGCCGCTAACTGCGCTGCCTGTGCGGCCTGTTGAGCAGCCTGCGCCGCCGTCGCTTCCGCCGCAGCCTTCTGCTCCGACGCGAGTTCCGCCGCCTTTTCGGCCGCTTGCTGATTCGCCAGAGCCGCCGCGCGTGCTGCTTCCGCCTCCAACTTCTCGCGCGCCGCCCGTTCCTCCGCGAGCTGCGCTTCCAGCTTCGCCTTCTCAGCGTCCGCAGCCTGTTGCTTCGCCAACGCCTCGCGCGCTTCCGCCGCTTTGCGTTCCGCTTCCTGCCGCTCTTCGTCCAGCCGCTTGATCGTGATGGACCGCGCGTCCTGTGCCGTCTGCACCGCTTCGCGCGCGGTCATGTCCACGCTCTTGCGCTCAGCCTTGTGCTTTTGTGACTCTTCAGCTTCCAGCAAAAGCTGTTGCGCCTTCTGAAAGCTCGCCGTGGCGTATTTGTCGGCGCCAGCCGCCTGCGCGATCTGCACCGCGTTGCGCGCTTCGTAAAGGCTCAGCGGAACGCGCGGATCGAGATGCGTGGCGTCATTGCCCGTCGTGATCGTGGAGTAGTCGCTCCGCTGCAGCAGATCGAACTTCGCGTCCACCTCTTCCACGCTTCCCACCGTGTCTGGCCGGACTTCGTTCTCCAGCACGACCACGTCGCTCGGCTGCGTCACCGCAAAATACGGCTCGGCCGTCACGATCATGGCAAACGCCTGAAACGCCGCCGCTCCGTCAACCTTAGCTTTCGTGCCATCCACCTCGAGTTCGCCCAAATTAGACGCGCGCCCTTCCGGCGTCACCGCCCACAGGACGTACGTCAGGAATTGCGGGCCGTATTGCGTCGCCGGCGAAAGCTTTTCAAATTTCGCGGATATGCTGATGACGCCCTTCTTGCCTTCAACCTTCGCCTCGCCCTTGGCAAACGGCATCAGGACCGTGCCCTTGAAATCAATCGGCGTTGCACTCTTCGCATGGCTGTAGTTGATCGCCTTCGTCGTCCGCGCGACCACCGTCACGCGATAGAGCGGGCTGGACTGGCTGCCCTGATCTTGCGAGCTCGTTTGTCCCGGAGTTGTCGCCTGAGTCTGCGTGTTCGCGGGCTGCTGCGCCTGGCCCGGCGTAGCGGTCAAGCTCATCAGCGCGATCAGCGAAACCAATAGACAAACCTTGTTTCCTCGGCTCTTCATACAGGCTCCCCATTTCAACGAATGCAGTTTCTGTAATTCAAGCGTAGCAGGAGCCGTCGTTCGTGCCGCGCGACGCTGCGCGCTATGTGCCTAATTTGGCAGCCGACGATCCGACAATGGGGCTCCCAGGTCGCCGGTCAGTCGAGCCTGAGAGATCAATCGTCGTCCCGAGGGGCGCAACGCGCCCGAGGTACCTCTCTCGATTTTGATGTCATCCCACGCCGCCCCGCACCCGTCCCCCGAATCGTTTGACAACCGAGAGGCGCAGGACTATGTTCTGCGCAAACGCTAGCCAGAGATCCGGCTCCGCGACTCCTGTGCATTTGCGAGGTGGTCCGTGGCGAATATTTCAATCCGAGGCCATTTTGACAGCTGTAGAAAATTCGCGAGTGTGAGCGCAGTCGTTCTCGCCGCGACGGCCCTGCTCGTTCTCCCCGCTCGCCCGATTGTCGCGCAGGAAGGTTCGCCGCACGTAACCGCTGTCGATCCCGCTGCCGGCAAGCCGAATGACATCGTCACCGTTTCCGGAAACGATCTGCAGAAGACTCACGTCTCCGCGGTGTTCCTGTCCGATGACAAAGACGACCACAAAGCTGTCGTCGTCTCACAAGCAGCGGACAAGATCATGATCAAGATTCCCGAAGTGAAGTCCGGCGACTACAACATTTCAATCCAATCGGGCAACGCCATTTTGATCGAGCCGGTACACTTCACCGTGCAGTGATGGGTGGGCTAAGGGCGAAGGTTTCGTTGGGGGCATAGCATGCTATGCCCGGCGCGGATTCTTGGCAACGCGTCGCCCATTCGGCAATGCGCCTTTTCCCTTCCTATGCTTCTTCTGTTTCCTCCGTTTCCTCTGCTTCCTTCGGATCCTCCTGCCCTGACGAAAGAAGCGTGCGATCAATCTTTGATTCTCGGTCTATTCCTCGCCGTCGCTACCGCCCCGGCGCAAGAATCAATTTCTGCACGCGCCAATTCAACAATTCCGCGACGTACAGCTCATTCTCCGACGGGCACGCAATCTCATGAATCCACCCAAACTGTTTCAGCTGCTTCCCTGACTCGCCCAGCACGCCAAGAACTTTTCCGTCGAGGCTCAGCTTGTAAATTCGTCCCGGAAAAGCATCCGAGCTGTAAAGCACCTGATGCGGACCCGGCGTGATGCAAATCGCCCATGGCGCGCCCGGAGCCATCGTCCCGGTCGTCGCTGTCGGCTTCGGGCCGATCGCTGGACGAGCATCCGCCGGAACCGGCACATCAATTGTGATTTGCCGCAGAAATTTTCCGTCGCCGTCGAACACCTGTATCCGCCTGTTGCCGCGGTCCGCCACATACACATTCCCCTGCGCGTCGGTCGCGATGCTGTGGGGCACGTTGAACTGCCCCGGTCCGTCTCCGGGTTCGCCCCACGACTTGATCCAGTTGCCATCCTTATCCACTTTCGCAACTCGCGAGTTCACATAGCCGTCGCTGATGAACGTATCTCCCGCCGCGTCCCACGCCACGTCCGTAACCTGCCTGAACATTCCATCCACCGGCGGCAGCGGCGGACGCACGTGCTTCAGCGGCCCGGTGCCTTCGTCCGACGCCTCCTGCTTGCGGCCAAACACCATCACCACGCGGCCCGCGGGATTGAACTTGATCACCATGTCTGAGCCTTTGTCCGTCACCCATATGTTGTCCTCTGAATCTATCTTCACCGCGTGCGCGAATGACCATGCATAGAGGTTGTGCCCGATCTCTCGCAGAAATTTTCCGTCGGCCCCGAACTCCAGCAGCTGCGCCGCCGCCGCTCCGTAGGCCGCTCCAGTCGTATTGCCGCGCGAGAACACAAACACGTCCCCCTTGGAATTCACAGCCACGCCCGCCACTTCGCCAAAATAAATATCCGGCGGCAGCTTCAGAAAATCAGCCACCGACCGAAACGGAATCTCCGGCACAGGCGCAGGCGCCTGCTGTGCAACCACCTTCTGCGCGAACGCACCTCCCGCCAGCGCAAGAGAAAGTAAGAACGTGACGCATCTCATAGTCGCCTCCGATCGCCGGGAGTATACGCCCAGCGCAATTCCTTGGCACCGCCGCGCCATTTACACACGGTTTCGTAGGGGCACGGCATGCCGTGCCCGGCGCAATTTCTTGGCACCGCCGCGCGATTTACGCACGGTTTCGTAGGGGCGCAGCATGCTGCGCCCAGCGCAATTCCTTGGCACCGCCGCGCCATTTACGCACGGTTTCGTAGGGGCACGGCATGCCGTGCCCGGCGCACATGCTTGGCGTCATGCCGCCCATCCATCTCCGTCGCCCGCCGCCGATTCTGTCGCCATCTCTTGCGGCAACATGGGAGTCCTCGTACGATCAACCGATCGCCTTATCCGACGCGCATAGGAGAACGCCGTGACCGACCTCAACCCGCAAGCCAAGCAAATGGCCGACGAATCCATGGTGCGCAATCTCGCCGCGCAGGCCAGCGCAATTTGGCCACAGGAAGCTCCGCTGTTTCGTCGCTACGCGCTCCCGGCAGAGCCGCGCATCCTCGACGCCGGATGCGGCACAGGCGAAGTTTCTTCGCGGCTGGCGGAATTGTTTCCCCGATCCCATGTCCTCGGCGTGGATATCATTGACGACCATCTCGTCCTGGCGCGCTCGCGCTACGCGGCTCTCGCAACCCGCCTGAAGTTCGAGCATCAATCCATATTTGGCCTCGACGCCGCCGACGCCACCTTTGATCTCACCGTGTGCCGCCACGTTCTCCATTCGATCCCACATCCCGACCGGGTGATCGCCGAACTCGCGCGCGTGACCCGTCCCGGAGGCTACCTTCACTTGATTCCGGAAGACTACGGCATGCTGCACTTCCAGCGCGGCCCACTCTATCCGGGAGATTTTTGGCACACCGCTGTCCCTGCCTTCGAATCGGCGACTAATACTGATCTGCTCATCGGTCGCAACGCTTTCGGAATTCTTGCCGCGATGAAGCTGGAGAGGATTTCGGTGGATTTCGCGCTGGTTGATACGCTGCGCGTCCCGCGCGAAACATTCGCCGCCATCATCGAAGCCTGGCGCGACGGCTACGCCGACTCAATCGGTGAAGTCACGCCGATCTCGCGCGAGTCAGCCGTCGCCTACTTCAATCAAATGGCCGCCAACATCCGCGACCCGCTCGGCTACGCCGTGTGGATGGTCCCGGTAGTCAGCGCGCGAATCCCGTTGCCCAAGCCCCACTGACGGCCGCTCGTAACCAACGCCGTTCCCCGCCGCCCTCGCGGGCCGTTGGCTTTGATTTCGTAGGGGCACGGCATGCCGTGCCCGGCGAAATTTCTTGGCGACCCTGCGCCATCAATCTCCGGTTCCGTAGGGGCGCAGCATGCTCGCCACCCCCGGCGCCATTCGTCCCCGGTTTCGTAGGGGCGTAGCCTGCTACGCCCGGCGCAAATGCTTGCCACCCGCGCGCCATTCGCGCTCGGTTTCGTAGGGGCGCAGCCTGCTACGCCCGGCGCTAATGCCTGCCACCCGCGCGCCATTCGCGCTCGGTTTCGTAGGGGCACGGCATGCCGTGCCCGGCGCACATCCTTGGCACCCACGCGCCATTCGCGCTCGGTTTCGTAGGGGCGCAGCCTGCTACGCCCGGCGCTAATGCTTGCCACCCGCGCGCCATTCGCGCTCGGTTTCGTAGGGGCACGGCATGCCGTGCCCGGCCCACATCCTTGGCACCCACGCGCCATTCATCTTAGGTTTCGTAGTGGCGCAGCCTGCTACGCCCGGCGCACATCCTTGGCACCCGCGCGCCATTCGCGCTCGGTTTCGTAGGGGCACGGCATGCCGTGCCCGGCCCACATCCTTGGCACCCACGCGCCATTCATCTCAGGTTTCGTAGGGGCGCAGCATGCCGTGCCCGGCGCAGGCGCTTGCCACCCGCGCGCCGTTCGACGCCGGTTGAATCGCGGCCGCCGTTGTTTCTGATCAATCCCTTAAGAACTTGAACCCGGCCCGCACCCCGCACTCTCTCCACAATTTCTCCCAATTCCACATCCCGGACGTCACGCTGTTCGGCAACTTGAATCCGAGCTGATGCGCCACCATACAAACCTGCCCGCGATGATGAGCTTCGTGCGAAATCATGTAACACAGCATCTCCGGCCCAACCGTCCACGGCCGCGCCCATCCATCTCTACGAAATTTCCTGACGCGCCCGCCACCACCGCCGAGCGCCTCGGTCAGCATCTCCTCGCAGCGAGCCGCGCTCGCCGCCAATCCCGCACGCGCCTGCCGCGGTGTGCACCGCGCGTGGTCGAGCTGTCGTGGAACCTTCAGGTGCGGAGCCGAAAGCCTCACCCACTTGGTGCGGACGTTGTGCATGTGCGTGAAGATCGCCGCGATCGTGCGAGTCTTCCCGGGCGGCTTGGCTCTCCAGGTTGCTCCGCCAAGATTTTCGATCAGAATCTGGTTGATGCGTTCGTTCGCCGCAAAGATTTCAACTGCGGCTCGCCCGAGTTGCGTTTGAACCTTGTGTTGGCGCGTGGTCACGGTTCCCTGCTCCTTAGCCTAATAATACCTCCGCACGGACAACTCTTCGGCGCGCTGCTCAATTTGAAATCCGCGGGTCCTTATGTCAGCCTTAATTGTCGTGAAAAAGACATTTCGATTGATTCGTCCACTGCTTGTGACGATTGCTGCCCTCTGCGCAATTCCATCCGCGTGGGGCTGGGGATGCAAAGGGCACGAAATCGTCGCGCTGATCGCCGAAGCGCACCTGACTCCTCGTGCGCGCGCGATGGCGTTCAAAATTCTCGCTGACGGCCCGATCAGCCCGACGCTCTCTCGCTATTGCAAGGAACCCGATCTAGACGCCTTCGTGGATTCCTCCACGTGGGCGGACGACGAACGCACCGTTCTGCCGGACACCGCTCCCTGGCACTTCATTGATATTCCTCGCGGCGCAGCCGAAAGCACTATCAGCGAATATTGCCCGGCCGCCACCGGTTGCATCACGACCGCGCTCGCCAGCCAGCTCGTAATTCTGCGTGATTCAAACGCAACCGCTCAGGCCCGCGCCGATGCGCTCCGATTCATAATTCACTTCGTGGGAGACATTCACCAGCCCTTGCACGACACCACGAACAACGATCGCGGCGGCAATTGCGTTCCAGTCGCGTTCTTCGACCTCGCGCCGAAGGAAACGAATCCTACTTACGAAACCTACAATCCGAATCTCCACGAAGTCTGGGACGTCGAAATCATCGAACGATTCATGAATGGACAATCTCCGAAGCAGGCCGCGGACGAACTGGAAACGATATTTCACGCCAAGCTGCCTGCGTGGCAGTCGCAGCCCGCAAACTTCACGTCGTGGGCGTGGGAAAGCCATCAGCTCGCGGAAAGCACCACATACGGCCGGCTCCCAGCCAAAATCGCAATCGAGTCGCCGCGCCCCGTCGAAAGCTGCGCGGATGACGATCACATTTCCACACGCATGTTGCATCTCAATGAAAATCTCGGCGCCGAATATCAGGACGCCGCTGCCCCGGTCGTCCGCGAGCAATTGGCGAAAGCCGGGATCCGCCTCGCCGCCCTCCTGAATTCAATCTGGCCGTGAGCGTGCGCCCTGGAGAATGTTTGTAGGTCGTGGCTTCAGCCACGATACCAGCCGCGAAGTTAAGACGCTTCAGCCGCTGAAGTTCCGATCTTTCAGTCGCCGCATGCTCGCGAACTCAGCCGCACAATTCTTTACACCAACAACCATTTGAAATCGGCGCCGCGATGTGCCAGCCTAAAATCAGCGGTATGTACTATGAGAAAGGAGCCGCAATGAAGTACGAGCAACGGATTCTGGCCCGCAGCGCCGTCGCAGTACGCCCGCGCCATAAACTCTTGACTCCGTTTGCCCGTCACCGTGGAAGCATCGGCGGCGGGACCAATCACTTGAATGGTCTTCGTCAGCGCACGGCTTTAGCCGTGCCGAAAAGTTGCAGCCTTCAGGGGTTTCAACCCCTGAGGCACTGCGAATCGGCCGCCGAACCCGCGCGGAGCCTACCCGAAGGGGCTCCGTCCCTGCAAATTACTCGACACACCGTGCCGAGTAATTTTCTCCCTAACTCGTTGAAAACAAAGAAAAGTGGTCCATATTACTCGACACACAATTTGAGGGGCCGCGAAATCGCTTTCCGCACGTCAAATCTCATTGATCCTCCAAAATTTCGGCCGGTGAAGGTAAACTACTGACCATCCCGAAGGAGCATTAGGAACCATGTTACGCGTAGGACTGATCGGCTGGCGAGGAATGGTGGGAAGCGTTCTCCTGCAGCGAATGCGGGAGGAGGGCGACTTCGCTCGCATCGAGCCTGTTTTTTTCTCCACCTCGAATGTCGGAGGTGCAGCTCCGCGCGAAGGCAACGGTGCTCCACTGCTCAACGCTTCGAATCTGAAAGATCTCGCCGCGTGCGATGTCCTCATCAGCTGCCAGGGCGGTGAATACACCACCGAAATTTACGCGCCTCTCCGCAAGAGCGGATGGAAGGGCTACTGGATTGACGCAGCCTCCACGCTGCGCATGAGCGATGACGCGGTAATCATCCTCGATCCCGTCAACGCGGACATCATTCAGGACGGTTTGCGCCGCGGCCTGCGTACGTTCGCCGGCGGCAATTGCACCGTGAGTCTGATGCTGATGGCAGTGAGTGGACTTTTCAAAGCTGGTCACGTTGAGTGGATGACCAGCATGACCTATCAGGCTGCATCCGGCGGCGGTGCCGCGAAAATGCTCGAGCTGGTCAAGCAGATGGAGCGCCTCACCGATCCGACTCGCAAGACTCCGTCCGAGAACGCGCTCGAAGTGGACCGCATGGTCATCGAAGCGCAACGTGCTGGCGGCTTGCCGGTTGCGGAATTTGGCACCCCTCTCGCGGGCAGCCTGATTCCCTGGGTGGACACGGACATGCCGGGCGGCCAGACAAGAGAAGAATGGAAAGGCATCGCCGAGACCAACAAAATACTGGGCCTGAACCCTCCTGTGCCCGTGGATGGCATCTGCGTGCGCGTCGGAACCATGCGCTGCCACAGCCAGGCCCTTTGCATCAAGTTAAAGCGTGATATTCCGCTGGGCGAGATCGAACAGATTCTGGCCGGGGCGAATCCCTGGGTTCGCATCATCCCGAATAATAGGGAATCAACTCTGCGCTGCCTGACGCCCACCGCGGTTTCGGGGACGCTCAACGTTCCCATCGGCCGTCTGCACAAACTCAATCTCGGACCCGAATTTCTCGGCGCATTCACCGTCGGCGACCAGCTCCTCTGGGGCGCTGCTGAACCGCTTCGCCGCATGCTCGGCATTCTCCAGGATCACCTCGGCTCCGGTGTATAATCCCGCCGCATTTGCCTGAAGTGAACCGGATGAAACTAACCGGACCAGGCACGCGTAGTAGCACCCAGGAGGATTATATGTTTCGAAAATTTCTCGCGATCTCGTTTGCGGTTGCGACGCTCGCGCTGCCCAGTTTGGCGCAGAGCTCGAATCTGAACGGCACGTGGAAGCTGAACGTATCCAAGAGCACGTTCGGTCAGTTCCCGCCTCCAACCAGCGAAACCGATACGCTCACTGTCAATGGCAACGAGTTCAAGCAGGAGTACACCAGCGTGACCGCTCGAGGCGAACAGAAGGGCCTGCGCTCCTGCACCGTGGATGGCAAGGAAGTGATTCTGACTCCGGACGACACGCGCGTTCAGCTCGGCGCGATCAAGCTTGCGAAGATGCAGTGCTCGTGGGAAGGAAAGGCCGTCGTTTTCCTCGAAACTGCGAACATGCAAGGCGGCGTGTTGACGGACAAGCTGACGTTTTCGCCTTCTGACGACGGCTCGACGATGACAATGACGTCCCACATCGCTTCCGCGACCATCAACGGCGACAGGAAGTTCGTGTACGACAAGGCGGAGGCCTCCTCTGCTGCGGCTACTGATCCGGCGCAGGTCGCTGCAACGCCCGGCGCTGCGGCGATGATTCACGTCGGCGGTTCACAGCCGAATTTTACCGGCGTCTGGAAGCTCAATATCTCGAAGAGCAGCTTCGGCCAGATTCCGCCGCCAGGCAGCCAAACCGATACGATTGATGACAGCGAGCCTTCAGTCAAAATCGCAGAGGATCAAAAGGGCGGCATGATGGGCGATATGAACCTCACTACAACCGTCAGCACCGACGGCAAGGAAACCACTTCAACCGGAATGGGCGGCACTCCGGTAACCAGCATCGCGCACTGGGATGGCATCGCTCTCGTCATTGATTCGAAAACGAGCTTCCAGGGCAGCGATGTCAAGATCAAGGACACTTACACGCTTAGCAGCGACGGAAAAACGCTGACCGAAGTCACTCATATTGAATCGGGAATGGGGAACTTCGATACGACGAGCGTCTACGACAAGCAGTAACTGAAGTTAGACACGACGCTAGGCCGGAAAAGCCGGGCGAGTTCCCGGCGGAAGCGCGCTTCGAGGCGCCGTGCGAAACATGCATCGCACGGTGTCGAGAAATGCGAGAACGGTCCTCGAGACTTCGTTCTTACGCCACACCATGTGCACTTCCGTCGTAGCGCCCGGATCGTCCAGCGGAACCACAGCGATTTCGCTGCCCGGCGCCGGACGACAAGCAATTTCGTCCGGTATGATCAGAATCCCTTTTCGGCAAGTCAACAGCATCGCCTGCACACCCGTGTTGGGCGCTGGGTCCGGCGGAACATAGATAATGTTCGGCTTTATGCCGGCGGCGGCATAGAGCCCAAGCGTTTTGTCGTGAAGACCCATGGCAAATCTAGGATCGAAGAGCAAGAGCGGCTCTTCCGCGAGGTCCTTCACTCGCAGAGCCTTGCGCTTCGCCAACGGATTCGCTTTGCTGAGATGAACTACCAGATCTTCCTCGAACAAAAATTCCGAAGCCAAGTGGACTGAATCGAAATAGGGACGCAGGAAGCCGACGTCCAGATCTCCGTCGGGTAGCGCTTTGGATTGGGCGCTCGAAAAAACGTCCCGGCACTCAAGCTCAACGGATGGATATTTCGTCGAGTGCTCGATGACGACCCGGCTTACGCGTTCTCCCAATCCGGGTCCGATCCCGATTTTCACGAGTCCGACTGAACCGCACTTGGCCATGCGAACGGAATCCGAGACGCGCGCGGTCTGAGTCAACAAAACTTTTGCCTCTCGCAAGAGCAGGCGACCCGCATCGGTGAGCATCACGTGGCGCCGGTCGCGTACAAACAGCTGGACGTCGAATTCGTCCTCCAATTGACGTATTTGCCGACTCAGAGGCGGAACAGTAACGTGGAGCTGACGCGCGGCCTTGGAGAAGCTGAGTTGTTCTGCGACTGCGATAAAGTACCGGAGTTGACGAAGTTCCATCTCCACCCCCCTGCCCTTGGTAAAAGCTTATAGTCCCAATCGGTAACAGAAGCAATCAAAATAAGAAATAGACAACCCCAACAGATAAGGTATTAGTGAGCCATGCGGTGGGGGTGGACGTACTCTCATTCACGGTTTGGGCACAATCCAGCGGGTGTGGCGTCTTTATTCAACCCGTCACGTGTATAAATTCGTTAAGACACTGTATTAGAGGAAACTAACTTCGGGGGGAGTGATGAACACACGATTTGCGGGACGCAAGTTTGTGGTATCGCTGCTTGTTTGCCTGGGAGTGGTGCTGATGTGCGCTTCGATGGCGCACGCGCAGTCCTCCGGCACGGGCGCGATCTCTGGAACTGTCACCGATCCTCAGGGCCGCGCGGTTCCGAATGCGACTATAACGCTCACCAGCCTGGGAACCAACCAGGAGCGGACTGCGACCACTGGGTCGGATGGCGTCTACAAGTTTTCGTTGCTGCCGCCCGGAAACTATCGGCTGAAGTTCACCGCCGCCGGATTCAAAACGGGCGAGGTTTCATCCGTGACCGTGGACGTCACGGAGACGCCGACGGTGAACGAAGCTCTGGAAGTCGGCACGGTCAGTCAGACAGTGACCGTGGAGAGCACGGTCCAGACCTTACAGACCGAAAGCTCGACGCTTGGAAGCACGGTGACCGGATCGCAGATCAGCGCGCTGCCGATGGCCAACGGCAACTATACCGAGGTTCTGAGCCTTGCGGCGGGCGCGACGGCTGGCGTGGACAACGCGACATCACTGGGCAAAGGCACGCAGGACATCAGCGCAAACGGCGTGGACCCTGGGTCGAACAATTATCAGATGGACGGCGTGGCCGTAAATAACATCGCCAACTCGGGCAGCTCCAATGACGGCACGATTTACACCGGCATTCCCATTCCCAGCCCCGACGCCATCGCCGAATTCAAGATTCAGACTTCGACGTACGACGCCAGCTACGGACGCAATCCGGGCGCAAATGTGAACGTGGTTACCAAGTCGGGAACGAACGATTTTCACGGAACTGCATTTGAATACTTCCGCAATTCGGTTCTAAACGCCGACGATTTCTTTTACGTCAAGACGCCCCAAGACCCGCATCAAGTTCTGGACCAAAACCAGTTCGGCGCCACAATCGGCGGGCCGATACTGAAAAACAAGCTTTTCTTTTTCTTCAGCTATCGCGGAACGCGCGCGAAGAATGGCGTAACGGCTGCCGGAACGACGAACGGCGTCACATTGCCAGCCATCCCAACAACGCGGACCGCAGCTGCCATCGGGGCGGCCCTCTGTCCATTCAACGGCCCGGCTTTCCCTGGTTCGCCGTTCTTACAACTCGCGTGCGACGGATCAAACCTCAGCTCGCAAGGGCTCGCCCTGATGAACGTCCAGCTTCCTGGCGGAGGCTTCTATATCCCCAGCCCTCAAACGCTGCCGAATTGTTTTCTCGGCAACTCGGCACCGCAATATACCTGCAACTACAGCATTCCGGCCCTCTATCATGAGAATCAATACGTTGCGAACGGCGACTACATCATCAACGCTAAGAACACGCTATCAACGCGTTATTTCTATACGCTCAACCCTCAGGAACCGTTCCTTGGTCAGGGGGGTGGAAACCTGCCGGGCACGCCCGAAAATATCGTATTCGGCAACCAGGACGCCGTGCTGAAGCTCACTTCCATCATCACGAACAACTTTGTGAACGAAGCCCGGATATCGTACCAGCGGAACACGGACAACTCATCGGTAAGCGTGCCGCCCGGTTTTACGAACTCGGGACTAGGTATCATACCGGGGACGGCCGGTTTCGAGTTGCCGCCTGATTTTATCTTCATCCTCAACAACATGACCGCCGGCCCGGGACTGCTGCCCAATTATGGTCCGACGAACCAAATTCAGTTCGCCGATCAGATCTCTTGGCAGCACAATAAACACAGCATCCGCGCGGGATATGAGTATGAAATGACGAACTGGCCTCTTCTGGATGCCGGACTACAAGAAGGCCTCATGTTCGAGATTGATTTGAATACCCTGTTGGTGGGAACGGCCGCTCAGGCTAACCCTTTCGGCAGCGGATTCAATCTACAATGCTTGTTCTGCGTGGAGAGCATCCCCGGTGAGAAAGGGATCACGCACTTCTATGACCTCGATAACCAGGATGCTTATGTGCTGGACGACTGGAAGGTGAATTCGCACCTTACAATCAACGCGGGTTTGCGCTGGGAGTTTGACGGCTTGCTCAGCGACAGGCTGGGCCGGCTAACTCAGGTCTGGCCAGACCGGATGGTTGCCAACGCAGCGGTTCCGACGACGCTGGCTCAAGCGCTCGTTGACCCATCCGCCATCCAACAGTACGTGGTGGCCAGCAATTTCCCGAAGTTCTTTGGGCCACCGCCGGCCGGCGTCCTCATTTCCTCGAATAAGAATTCGGTTGAGGGGCACGCCCCGTACAGCAACTTTGCTCCGCGAATTGGCTTCGCGTGGCAGCCGACCAACAAGGGCAACCTGGTGGTACGAGGCGGCTTCGGAATCTTCTACAACCGCATCGGCTTGGATAGCCTTGTGCACGCCTATGAACAGGGTGCACCGTACGCGCAGACGTACGACTACGCTCCTCCTGGATCGCGTTGGGCCGCGGCGACGTTTGGCAACCCTTATCCGGCGCTGAACCTTGTTCCTCTCGCATCCAACCCCGTGATCGGATTTGCGCCGCGTTATGCCGATCCGGCGACGGCTAACTTGCCCCTTGCGGATCAGATAAACTCCGGCTTAAGCACGCCGCTTTCCTATACGAACGGAGTCCACACGCCGCTCGTCCGGGAATACAGCTTGGGAATTCAATACGAGTTCCTCCGCGGGTGGGTGCTGGATGTGGGTTTCGTTGGTTCGAGCGGCATCAACCTGAACGATTACAACCACAATCACAATCAGTCATTACTGTTGTCTCCATGCAATCCAATAGGCAGCGAGTGCGCTACCGATCCCTATGGTCTCTGTCAGTTGGTGGCCGGCCAGCCCATCTGCAACACCAGCGGCAACGCTGCATTCCGGGTTCCGACCCTGGGTTATGAGCCTGCCGGCCTGGCAGCTGAAGATGCGAACGGCTACTCCCTCTACAACAGCTTGCAAGTGACGCTGCGGCATCAGTTCAACCACGGACTGACTCTGCAAGCCTCCTATACCTGGGATAGGGACCTTTCCACCATCTTCTACAGCAACACCGCGAACATTAACGACGCGCTTTGTATGGGTTGCCAATACGGGCTCGTTTCGTTCGATCGGCCGCAGCGTTTCGCGGTGAATTACAGCTACGATCTGCCGTTCGGCAAGGGCATGACGGGCATCGAAGGCAAGCTGATCAACGGGTGGAACGTCTCCGGAGTCACGATTGCACAATCAGGCGATCCGTTGACGTTCGAAGCACAGGGAGTAACTGGCACGGCCTTCGGCACGAGCAACGGCAGCTATCTATCAGGGGAAACGACGGCCCAGTTCTGCCCGGGGATGGGCAACAAAAACGTCAAGAATCCGGGCGGCACGCTGAAGAATCTGAACGATTACTGGAACTACAACGCTTTCGGCACCACCAACCCCATGACGGGTGCTTATACCCCATGTCCATCGGCTCCCGTGGCCTTCGGCGCCCCAGGCCTATCAGCGACGCAGTACGGCGATTCGGGCGTCGGCATCGTGCTTGGTCCGGGCCAGTTCAACTGGGACATCTCTATCCTGAAGAACACGCAAATCACGGAGCGGGTCAGGATGCAGTTCCGTACCGACTTCTACAATGCTTTCAACCACCCGTCATTCGCCGATCCCGGCGCTGGGGCGTTTGGTTCCATCGGTTTCGAGAATGTCACAGCGACGAACACCTTTACGGGAGCAGCGACTTATGGACAAATTTTACACACCAACGTGAACCCCCGGCTGATTCAGTTCGGAGTTCACTTCTACTTTTAGGACCTAGCCTGCGGCGAAGCTGCCGCGGGCTGAAACGAAATGTTGCGCGAGTCAGGCTGGCGCTAAGAACACAGCCTGACTCGATCGCAGCGGCGAATGTACTACCTCTAGTACCACCCCGGGAGCCAGGCGCGGGGGCTTCGGTCTTCGCGCCCGGTGACCGCTCTTCCCCTCTGCTCGACACCAAGTCCAGAATCGCCGACCAGTTTCGATGAGATTTTCCCGCAGGAGCGATTCGAGTTCAGGGATACCGGGAGGAATCTCTGCCGTGCCACGCGAGAACTGAATGCGCACGAGCTTTTCGCGGCCCGCCTCCGGACGGGCAGGTGTACACTTTGGGCCGGAACGCACCACCTGAGCGCAAGGAGGAGTGAGGCCCATGACAGCGCCGTCTCGCACGCCATCGGCGGAACAAATGAGCGCGCGCCAAGCGTTCTACGAGCAGATCGGCGAGCAGCATCTCGCACCGCTCTGGGAGCGCGTCAGCGGCCTGGTCACGCGCTCTCCACAGCCCGCTGCCCGGCCAGTGCATTGGAAATATTCGTCGGTTCGCGCGCATCTGCTGCAGGCTGGCGCGCTGCTCACTGCTGAGGAAGCGGAACGGCGCGTGCTGATTTTTGAAAATCCCGGCCTGACCGGGCAATCGAGAATCACCGGTTCCCTCTTCAGCGGCTTGCAACTGCTGATGCCGGGAGAAAAAGCGCATGCGCATCGCCACACGGCGAGCGCGCTGCGCGTGTTTCTGGAGGGATCGAGCGCCTACACGTCGGTTGACGGCGAGCGCACGACGATGTCGCGCGGCGATTTCGTGATCACGCCCTGTTGGACGTGGCACGACCATGGCAACGATGGCGCCGATCCGGTGATCTGGCTCGACGGGCTGGATGTGCCGATCGTCAACCTGTTCGATACGAGTTTTTCGGAAGGAAATGAAGCGAGCCAGGTTCCGATTTCGCGCCCCGAGCACGATTCCGAAGCTCGCTACGCGGGCGCGCTACTCCCGGACGGCCACAAACCGCATTCGATGTCGTCACCGCTTTTGAACTACCGCTACGCCGCAGCCCGCGAGAATCTCGCCGAGATGCAGCGCAACGGGCCGGTTGATCCCTGCCACGGAGTGAAACTGCGGTACGCGAATCCGTTGACCGGCGGATCGGTGATGCCGACGATGAGCGCGGCGGTGCAGTTGATCGCAGCAGGATTTCAGAGCGCGCCATACCTCTCGACGGACAGCACCGTGTTCGTGGTCCTCGAGGGCAAAGGGCATAGCCAGGTCGCGGATTCGTCATTCGACTGGGCGGAGAACGATGTGTTCGTGGCGCCGAGCTGGTCGCTGCAGCAGCATCGCGCCGAAAGCGGGGCTGTGCTCTTCAGCTTTTCCGATCGCGCCGCGCAGGAAAAGCTGGGCATCTGGCGCGAACGGCGCGAGGCGAGCGCATCTTGAAACGCCATCGGTGCGCGAATGCTTAATGCTGGCTGCGCTTCTCTTCGTTGACACTCGCGGAGGCTCGCAGGTAGCATTTACACAGGAGCGATTGGACGACTGATGCAGATTTTCGACCTCGAAACTTTTCGAGCCACGCCGCTGAACCGGGATCCGTACGAGCATCTGGTGATTCCGGGGTTCGTCAAAGGAGATGCGCTCGAAAAGATTAATGCCGATTACCCGAAGATCGAGCATGCGGGCAGCTTTCCGCTGGATCATCTGGAATTCGGCCCCGCGTTTCAGGCGATGATTGATGCGCTTGAGTCCGAGGAGTTTCGCAAAGCATTCGAGGAGAAATTCCAGCTCGATCTATCGAAACGCCCAACGACGATTACGGTGCGCGGCCGCTGCGATACGCACGACGGCAAGATTCATCACGATTCCGCGAGCAAGATCATCACCGTGCTGCTCTATATGAATCCCGCGTGGGACGATTCGGGCGGCCGACTGCGCGTGCTCCGTTCGCGGGACAGTATCGAGGATGTGGCCACCGAGGCGCCGGCGGCCGGCGGCGCGCTGGTTGCGTTCCTGCGCTCGGATCATTCCTGGCACGGCCACCTGCCGTTCATCGGCGAGCGCCGCGTAATCCAATTCAATTGGGTCACCGATAACGAGAGCCAGCGGTTCGCGATTTTTCGGCATCGAGTTTCCGCGTCGGTCAAGCAGATCTTCACCTTCGGTAAGTCGTCGAAGGAACCCGGCCCCATCGCTCCCGATCGCATGTAAACCAGGCGTTTGAAAATAAAGACGGCTGGCACCCGGGGCGCCAGCCGTCTTTGTGAATCAATTAGTGAGGCTAGGGTTACCGACGGCCTCCGCCGTGAAATCCGCCACCACCGCTGCGAACTGCACCAGCGCCACCATGGAAGTCGCCGCCACCGCGCGGCGCTACGCCATGGAATCCGGGATTGCCGCGGGATCCGCCTTCAAATCCGCGCGGAGCCGGACCGCGGAAACCTGGAGCGCCGTGGAAGACGGGACCACCGTGCCAGCCAGGTCCGTAGAAACCATGGAACCATGGACCGGCGCCGATAAAGACCCCGCCGGAAAAATAGCTCGGGCCGTAGTAGCCGTACGGCGCGCAGGCGTAAGGAGCGAACCCATAGTAGCCGTAGGCGCAGACAGGAGCCGGACCGACGTAGACCGGGCCGACTTGAACCGCGACCTGTGCATGGGCAGTGCCCGCCATCACTACGAAAAGCCCTATCAGAGCCACATATTTTAGGTATCGCATCTCAAAACCTCCTTGCCAGCCTCGCTATCAATTTCGATTCGAGAGCCGACGTCCAAATGATCTTGCCGATTCGCTGTCGCGTCCCTGTTGCGGACGCACACACCCTAATAGGCAAGGACCGTGCCAAAGTCGGAGCGGGTGGTCTCGTGATGTAAAGCGCGTGGAATCAAATGATTATGGAAGCGTAGGCCGGAGTGGGCAAATTGGGTGATTGCGCGGTTGGTGGCTGCAATCCACCGAACTGCTTGGATTCAACCACACCGAAGTGGGTGAATCGAACGCCAGAAAGTATCAGCGACGCACTTCCGAACTGGTTCTGCAAGCGCCGGAGTTAGCCTCGGTTTCTTGGTCCCAGGTCAATTCGAAGGAATCTTGGGCGCCGGCAACCTCGCGGCCTCCCTTTTCAACACTCCTCGAAGCCAAACATACGCCGGGTCATTGTCGTGGTACTTGTGCCATTGCAGGGCTTCGACCATGGGCGGAACATCAACGGGCAGCGGGAGGAGTTTTAGCGGCAGGAATCTTGCGTATTTCGTTGCGAGGCGCGTGGCGACGGTAGCGATTCTATTCGTCCCCACGACCAGGTGCGGCACGACATCGAAACTGTGCGTAACGACTTCGGCTCTTCTCTTGTACTTTAGGCGTCTCAGAAACTGCTCATCGAAATTCGGTGCGGCTCCTTCGCCGACGTGGATAGCGACGTGACCGAGATTCAAGTACTGTTCGAGAGATATCCTGTTTCCCACGCACGGGTTCCGAGTCCAGGCAATCATCGCATGCGTATCGCTAAAAAGAGACATCTTTGGATGTGTCTTTGTCGCAAAAACGTCGGGAGCGATCAGAAAGTCGAGCGTGCCCGCTTCCAGGGCTTCTGTAGCCCGTTCACTCGTCGGCACGAGCTCGAACGTAAGATGAGGAGCCAGCCGCTGAACGTTCCGCAAAGCGTCCGCCATGAATACAGTGGTCGCATAGTCGGAGATTGCCACGGAAAAACGCCGGTGCGAAGTCTGTGGGTCGAAGCGGGCCTGTGTTGCGATCGTAGCTTGCGCCTGGAGCAAGAGGTTTCGCACGGGCTTGACGAGGCCTTGAGCCACTGGCGTCAAGACCATTTTGCCGCCTACCGGAACCAGCAGTTGGTCCTGAAAGAAATTCCGAAGCCGGGCGAGCGCGGCGCTCGTAGCGGACTGACTCAGATGAATGCGTATTCCGGCGCGAGTCACGTTCTTTTCCGTCAGGAGAGCGTTCAGCGCTACGAGAAGATTCAGGTCAAATTGAGAAAGCTTCATCGCGTCTCCCCGTATCCATCCCATGGATACAGTGTATGCTCACAAACGATTTGGCAAATACCAGATCATGCTTCTATCGTGGGCGTCGATGCAAGTCCTACGTCACTAAAGCGAGGGCCGTATGTCCAGGCACATCTTGTCTCATCTTGCGCACGTGGAGTTGTTGACGCCGAAGCTGGAAGACTCCGCAGTTTTCTTCAAAGACAAGTTGGGACTCGTCGAAACCGCCCGCTCCGGCAAGTCCGTCTATCTTCGGTGTTGGGGCGAGCACTACCATCACAGCATCGTGCTTACCGCGGCGGAACAACCCGGGCTTGGCCACGCGGCATGGCGCACGGAAGGTACGGAGGAACTCAAGGAGGCAGTCTCAAGGATTGAAGCGAGCGGTATCCGCGGCGAATGGCGGGATGAATCGCTTGGGCACGGCCGTGCGTACCGATTTCCCGGCCCCGGAGGGCACTGCCACGAAGTCTTCTGGGAGGTCGACCGTTTCGATGCACCTGCCGAGCTGAAGTCAACGTATCCGGATCGCCCGCAGCGATTCGTCGGCCGGGCCGTCGCCCCGCGGCAGATCGACCACGTTACCTTGAACACGCAAGACGTCATGAAAACGTGCCAATGGTATCGCGATGCCCTGGGCTTTCGCTTCATGGGATACACGGTTCTCGACCACGACCCAAAGGTCACTGTATTCGGCGTCCTCACCACGAACGAAAAGTCCCACGATTTGGGCTTTGGCGGCGACTTCTCGAAGTTGCCCGGACGATTCCATCACGTCGCTTTCTGGGTCCCATCGTATGAGGACCTTTTGCGCGCAGCAGACACTCTTCTGGAATCGGGCACCCCGATTGAGTTCGGTCCCGGCAAACACGGAATCGGCGAACAGGGTTACCTGTATTTTCGAGATCCGGTCGGTTTACGTGTGGAGCTCAATACCGGCGGATACCGCAACTACATACCGGATTGGCAGCCCACCGTCTGGAAACCCTCGCAAGGATCCAACGTGATGTTCCGCAATCTCGATTACGGTCCCAAGTCTTTCATGGAAGCGATGCCTCCGGCGCCAGAACCTGCGATTCCGGAGCCCGACATGGCGCAGGTTCCGGCAGGAGCTCCTAATCGAAGTCCGAGGCAGGAATAATCCCAATGTCTGCTCGAGGCCGCCTCTCATGACACCGCCAGTGCCTCGTTTTGCACTTGCGACCGTCTCGGCGAGTGGCAGAGCGCCGGTCTGGGCGCTGGTGCTGGGCGACCGAGTGGCGCCGGTTCACGCGTTGAAACCGGTGTTCGAGCAGATCGGATGCGCGCCGCCAGAGTCCTCTTCCGTCCTCGCGCTCCTGGAAGAGTGGGAGACGAGCTTTGAGGCATTGCTGCGGGCGGCAGAATTCCTTCAAGCCGCCGAAGCCGGGAGCGATGCCTGGCGAAACGTCTTTGTGGCGCGCGAGCATCTGACGTTCCGACCGCCGATTGATTTGCCGCGGCAGGTTTTCTGCGCCGGCGCGAACTATCGAAAACATGTGATCGACCTCATCGTCGATCAAGCCTCGGACGCATCGCGCGATCAAAGTCCGGAAGAGCGACGAGCGCAAGCCGCAAAGATGATGGACGATCGCGCCGCGCACGGAGCCCCCTTCGTGTTCACGAAGCCAGTGTCCGCTGTCACGGGACCCTACGATCCCGTGATTCTGCCTCGTCACGCCGCACAGCCTGACTGGGAACTCGAACTCGCCGTGATCATCGGCAAATCCGCGCGTCATGTACGCCGGGAGAATGCCCTCGAATACGTGGCCGGCTACACGATCGTCAATGACATCACCAACCGTGACCTCGTCTTCCGCAAAGACGCCGGTGCACTCGGAGCGGATTGGCTTGCAGCCAAAGCTTCCCCCGGCTATTTGCCGACAGGTCCCTATCTCGTACCCGCCGCATTCGTAGCGGATCCGCAGAGCCTGCAAATTACGCTGAAGCTCAATGGCCGGACGATGCAGGATGAAAGCACCGCCGACATGATCTTCGGCGTGGCTCGGATCATCGAGTTCCTTTCAAAGCACGTGCAGCTCTGGCCGGGCGATCTGATCGCGACCGGGTCCCCTGCCGGAAACGGCACGCACTACGACCGCTTCCTAAAGCCCGGAGACGTCATGGAAGGTTCGATCACGGGCCTTGGCACCCAACGTAATTCGTGCATCGCGGAAGAAGGCGACGCTCATGACGCCCGCTGATATGCCCGCTCGGGTAGTTCGATCGGAGAGCGGCCGCCGATCTCTCACGGTCGACATTCATTGCCACGTTCTGACGATGCAAGTCGAGCGCCTCGTCGCAGACCGGCCGGAAAAACAGGCCGAACCCGCAGCACAGCTGCGAATGTATGGAGCCGAATCGGTCGAATATAACCGCAAACTTTTCGCCAGCCTGATGCCCCAGCTTACGGATGTCGGCGAGCGCCTGCGACGGATGGACGCCATGGGCGTGGATGTACAAGTGATCAGCCCTTCGCCGAACCAGTATTACTACTGGGCCGATGCCGATCTGGCGAGGCAGATCGTGGCCACGCAGAACGAGCAGATTGCATCGCTGTGCGCCGCCCATTCGGACCGTCTGCGCGGGCTCGGCAACGTAGCGCTTCAGCATCCAGAGTTATCCGTCGAGCAATTGAAAGACTGCATGGGGAAGTACGGGCTGCACGGCGTCGAAATCTCATCTGCCTGCAACGGGCAAGAATTCTCGGACAGCCGCTTCGACCCCTTTTGGTCGAAAGCCGAGGAGCTCGGCTGTCTTGTCTTCATTCATCCGCTCGGCACATCTCTGGCCGAACGCGTGAACTGCCATTACCTCGGCAACATCATCGGCCAGCCGATTGAGACCACGATCGCGCTCTCGCATCTGATCTTCGGCGGCGTCCTGGACCGCCATCAGGGGCTGAAGATCTGCGCGGCTCATGGCGGCGGCTACTTGCCTTCCTACGTGGGCCGATCGGACCACGGGTTCGCCGTTCGCCCGGAAGCGGCGAAGATCAAGCACAAGCCGAGCGAGTATTTGAAGCGCATCTATTTCGACAGTCTGGTTTACACACCCGAGGGGTTGCGGCATTTGATCGAAGAAGTCGGAGCAGCGCACATCCTGCTCGGCACGGACTACCCCTTCGACATGGGCGCGTACGAGCCCCACAAATTCCTCGCGGCGGTGTCGGGTTTGACGGAAGAGCAGAGCGAGCAGATCCTCGGAGGAAACGCGGCGCGCCTGCTGGGTATCGACGCAGGCGCAATTTCGAGAGGGTGAGGTTCGGGGAGAAAGGAATGCCGAACGTCAACAAAGTGCTCATCGTAGGCGGCGGGATCGGCGGTCTGGCCCTGTCCGTCGGGTTGCGCAGAGCCGGAATCGATGTTGAGATCGCCGAGATCAAACAGCGATGGACCGTCTACCATGTGGGCATCATCGCGCAGAGCAACCTGATCCGGGCGATGGTCGGTCTCGGCATCGCGGACGATTGTGTGGCCGCTGGGTTTCCCTATCAGGGCCTCCGCTTTTGCGACGCGAACGGCAACGTGATGAACGAAACCCCCGGCATGAAGTTGGCCGGACCCAACTATCCCGCATTTCTCGGTTTGACCCGTCCTGCTTTGCACGACGTGCTTTTTACCGCATCGAAGAAGGCCGGCGCCCAGCTTCATCTCGGTGTGAGTGTCGCAGAGCTCGGGCAATCCGAGAGCAACGTCGCCGTGCGATTCACCGATGGCAGCGAGGGAGAGTACGACTTCGTCGTTGGCGGGGACGGCGTACACTCCCAGCTTCGCACAATGCTGTTCGGGAATCATCTTCAGCCTCGATTTACGGGAGAGGGCGTCTGGCGCTACAACGTTCCCCGCCCGCCGGAAATCGATTACGGCTCGATCTATGCCACGAGTGAAGGACCGAAGGCGGGGCTAATCCCTCTTACGCGCGAAACGGCTTACATATTCCAGATCGGCCCGGAACCGGGCAATCCCCGCTTCCCGCAAAATGAATTGGCCGATATCATGCGCGAGCGATTGAAGCCGTTCGGCGGCACGATCGGCGAGTTGGCTCGCGGCATCACAGATCCGGGGTTGGTCGTATACCGCCCTCTCGAATCGGTTCTGGTGCCTTCGCCCTGGTATCGCGGGCGCGTGGCGTTGATCGGCGACGCAGCCCATTCGATTACGCCGCACCTCGGGCAGGGAGCGGCACAGGCCGTCGAAGACGCGGTCGTGCTGGCGGAGGAGTTGCAAATGAACGGGCCGCTGCAGGATTCGTTGCAATCCTTCATGCGCCGCCGCTTCGAGCGCTGCAAGTTCATTCTGGAAGCTTCGCTTCAGATCGGTGAATGGGAGATGCATCCGGATCCCAAAGCAGACGTGGGGACCCTGATGGGCCGCGTTGCTCAGACGATTGTGCAGCCGCTCTGAAATCGCCGTCGAGCGGCAGAGGCCAGGCCAGTGAGAGGATTTGGATCGAAACGAAAAGGCGATTCCTCATGAAGAATTGGCCGTATACAAAAGGGCTCCACGACCTCGGGAATGGCTGCTACGCGTATCTTCAGCCGGATGGCACCTGGGGCTACAGCAATTCCGGCCTCGTGGTCGACAGCGGCGAAGCGCTGCTTGTCGACACACTCATGGATCTCAAGCTGACGCGCGAAATGCTCGATCGGATGCGCGCCGCCGTGCCGGTCTCCGAAAACATAGGGACGCTTGTGAACACGCATTCCAACCCTGACCACACGAATGGAAACCAGCTGGTCGCGGGCGCGCAAATCATGTCGTCGACCGCTTGTCTCGAGGAGATGAAGGCACAAATCTCCGCCCCGCGTTATCCGATGACCGGCGAGGCGGGCGCCTTCTTTCAGGAAGTGCTTGGCAGCCGGTTTGACTTCACTAACATCCGCGCCGTGCTTCCGTCACGCACGTTTGATCGCGAGCTGATGCTGCGCGTCGGAAGTAAGGAAGTGCGTCTTCTCGAGATGGGCCCGGCGCACACCCGCGGCGACATCGTCATTCACGTTCCGGCAGACAAAACCGTATTCACCGGAGATATTCTTTTCGCAGGTGGTCATCCAGTGATATGGGCCGGCCCCGTCGGCAACTGGATTCGCGCGTGTGACACGATCCTCGGATGGGACGTGGAGACGGTTGTACCGGGTCACGGTCCTATCACCGACAAAAGCGGCGTCCGCGCGCTGAAGCGATACCTCGAATTCGTGCGTGACGAATCGCGAAAGCGCTTCGACGCCGGATTGGGCTACGAGGACGCCGCCCGCGATATTGCGCTCGACGCCTTCGCCGATTGGACTGATCCCGAGCGGATCGTCGTCAACGTGTATGCGTGCTATTGCGAGTTCAGCGGCAAAGCGGATCGTTTGCCGGTTCCCGAACTCTTCGGCGGCATGGCCCGCTATCACAATGAGCGTAAGACCCGAACGGACAGAGTTCGCGGATGAACCTGAACGAGACGCACGATCCATCGCGCCGAAGTTGGCTGCAGTCGGCGAATCACCCCGACACCGATTTCCCGATCCAAAATCTCCCGCTGGGGATCTTTCGCGAAAGCGGAATCGCGAGAGGCGGTACCGCTATCGGGGACCGGATTTTCGATCTCGCTGCCGCCCTCGATCTGGGCTTCTTATCTGGCGAGGCCGCTAATGCAGCTCGCGCGGCGGCGGGGGACACTCTCAATCCTTTGATGACTCTCGGATCGCGGCCTGCGTCCGCCCTGCGCGCGCGGCTATCCGACCTGCTACGCGCCGACGGTCCGGAGCGAAGGCGCGTAGAGTCACACGCCAACCGCCTGCTCGTGCCTATGTCTTCCGCGGAAATGCTGCTTCCTGCGAAGATCGGCAACTTTACAGATTTCGTGTGTTCGACATTCCACGCCCAGAGAGCTGTACGAAAGCCCCTGGACTCGCCCTTGGCGCCTGCTCTCACTTACATGCCGGTGGCGTATCACGGGCGGGCCAGCTCGGTCAGGATCAGTGACGAAGAAGTTCGGCGTCCGCACGGACAATTCAAAGACTCGGCGGGAGCTGTCGTTTTCGGCCTGTCGAGAGCGTTTGATTTCGAACTCGAAGTGGGCGCATTTGTCTCTAGCGGCAATCGTCTCGGCTCACCAATTCCAATCGACTCCGCGTCGTCGCACATTTCTGGCTTCTGCTTGCTGAATGACTGGTCGGCGCGCGACGTACAGTTTTGGGAGAGCATGCTGGGACCCTTCTTAAGCAAGAGTTTGTCCACAACGATTTCTCCTTGGGTTGTCAGTCCGGAAGCACTCGCGCCGTTTCGAACGCCGCTCTTTCGCCCGCCTCAGCCAGACTGGCCCTCACCTTTTGCGTATCTGGACTCGGAGGCGGACTCTCAGGAAGGCGGCATCGACATCGATCTGGCGGCCTATCTCTCAACGTCGCGCATGCGCGAGTCCGGCGAACCGCCCGCTCGTATCGTCTCGACAAATCTTAGGTACGCATATTGGAGCTTCGCTCAAATGATCACGCACCACACCAGCAACGGCTGCAACTTGCTACCAGGGGACCTCCTGGGCAGCGGCACGGTCTCGGGTCCAACAGACGAGAGCAGGGCTTGCTTCCTGGAGTATAGGGAACCTCTTCGGTTGCCGAATGGTGAAAGCCGTCTTTACCTAGAGGACGGCGACGAAATCGCCTTAAGGGCCCGCGCTCGGCGCCAAGGCTATGTGGCTGTCGGTTTCGGTGAATGCCGTGCGCGCGTCATAAGCTCAGGAAAGTAGCTCCGATCTTGCTCTGTGGAACCAGCGTCGAGGCATAGGTCCCTATTAACGCTGCCGGTTCAGACGGTCGACGCAACACCCTCTAATCGGTGCTCCCGATCGTACTTTTCAGAATAGACTGACCTTCTGGGCGACGCTCAATTAGACCTAATCAGGGCGGGGTTTTCTCTGAATCGACACCCGCGAACGGATTTGGCTTCTTAAACTCAGCCAAATGAGTTTCGAACTAGTGTTGCATCGACCCATTGAATCCACCGCGCTAACCGGGAAAGTGGGTTCTGGTACCCAAGCCACCGGTTCTCGGAGTTATCAGGAGTTATCGACACGCTTCACGGAAACTCAGTTAGAATCGGCCCCAACGTAATTGGGAGTGCCTGATGACAAAGAACCAACGCTCAGTAATCGGCGTCGAGCGCCGCTCCTTAATGAAGGCGTCACTTCTGGGAGGAGGTGCCGCGATCGTACACAAGCTTTTCGCGGGTTCGGCTTTGAACGCCGTTCTCGCTTCGGGGGCGCCGCCCGCCGATTCGCAGCCGGTTGTCGAAACGACCGCCGGGAAAATTCGTGGCACCACGAACAACGGCATCGGCGTTTTCAAGGGCGTTCCCTACAGCACATCAACCGCAGCGAAAAATCGCTTCATGCCGCCCGTCAAGCCCGAACCGTGGGCCGGCGTTCGCGACGCTCTCGAGTACGGCCACTCCGCTCCCCAGACAATCCCGGGCGCACCCGGCATTCTCGCTGGCGCGGATTTCATGGCTTCTTCGTCGAATCCCACGGGAATCCTCGAAGGCGAAGATTGTCTCGTTCTCAACGTATGGACGCCGAGCGTGAAGGACAGCCACAAGCGTCCCGTGATGGTCTGGTGCCACGGAGGCGCATTCACCTCTGGCTCCGGTTCCGCCCCTCTGTATGATGGGGCGAATCTCGCGCGTCGTGGCGATGTCGTGGTCGTCACGGTCAATCACCGCCTCGGCCTGCTCGGTTACACGTACCTCGGCCATGCCAGCGATTCGTTCAAGGCCTCCGGCAACGTGGGCATGCTCGATATCGTCGCCGCGCTCGCTTGGGTGCGCGACAACATTGCCAATTTCGGCGGCGATCCAAGCAGGGTCCTCATCTTCGGAGAATCGGGCGGGGGGCAAAAGGTGTCCACGCTTCTCGCTATGCCTCCGGCAAAAGGACTTTTCAATCGAGCCGTCATCGAAAGCGGCCCAGGCGTCAAGATGAATTCACTCGACTACGCGACTAAAGTTGGCGACATGGTCCTAGCCGAGCTCGGCATCAAGCCTGATAGCATCATGGACATTCAGTCGCTGCCGCTCGAGCGGCTTATGGCCGCGCAGGGTGCTGTCAACCGCAAACTTGGCGGCTTCATCCCCGGGATGATCGCGGGTTTCTCGCCTGTCGTTGACGGAGTCTCGCTCCCACAGAATCCTTTCGATCCGGTCGCACCGGAAGTCTCCGCGGATGTACCCGTTCTAATCGGTTTCAATCGCACCGAACTGACGCTTTTCGCCGCCGGTGATCCCGCCGTGTTCACACTCGACGAGGCCGGCTTGCGCAAACGCATCCAATCCCTCCTAGGCGATCGCGCCGAAGCCGCAATCCAGGCGTTCCGCAGCGACTACCCAAACGAAAATTCCACGGGCCTCTACTTCCTGATCGCGAGCGCCTATCCCACGGTAGCGTTCACCGCAAAAATTGCCGAACGTCGCGCCGCCCTCGGTAAAGCTCCCACATTCGTCTACGAATTCACCTGGGAGACGCCAATCCTGAAGGGCAAGCTCCGCTCGCCACACACGATCGAGATGCCGTTCGTCTTCGATAACGTGAACGACCCGCTCGTGCAAAAGCTCACGGGCAGTGCGCCCGATGTTTTCCCACTCGCCGAACGAGTCAGCGGCGCGTGGGCTGCATTTGCCGCAACAGGGAGTCCGAATTCCAAGGGCTTCCCGCGCTGGCCGGCGTACTCAGCCGCGGATCGCAACGTGATGATGATTAACTCGACGAGCGAAGTAATTAAGGACCCCGCGCGCCAGTCCCGCGAGGTGATCGAAAACATTCTCTTCCCGGCGTAGCATACGCTATTGGCGATCGAGATTTTCGATTCGTGAATGCCGGCAACCCAGCTGAGAGGTATTGAAGAATGAAAGCTATTTCCTCGCGTACGGTGGTTGGCCTCCTTTGTCTGTTCGGCTTCTGGATCGTTCAGACGGCATCAGTGGCCCAAGAGCCCGACGGTAGGTCTCCTGGGGCTGGGCCGACGGTTGGCTCGGGGCCTTACAAGGCCGTGATGGAAATGGATCCTAGTCTCCCCGGACACACGGTCTACCGGCCGGACGATCTCTCGGCGTTGAAAGGCACGCGTTTGGCGATCGTGCTGTGGGGCAACGGTGCGTGTGCGAATTCAGGAAACTTCTTCGCGCCGTTCCTTACAGAGATTTCTTCGTACGGGTATCTGGTGATCGCCCTCGGTCCGATAACGGAGCTGAACGCTGCCGGATTCCCGCAGATGCCGGCTGCGGCACCAAGACCGCAAGGGTCCGATCCGGGCCAGCCTCCCGCTAATCTTCCGCCACCGGCGACCCATCCCGCTCAGTTAATTGACGCGATGAATTGGGCTCTCGCAGAAAATCAGCGTGCGGAGAGCAAATATTATCAGCGGTTAGACAGCAAAAGGATCGCGGTGATGGGACAGTCTTGCGGTGGCATTCAGGCGCTTGAGATAGCAGCCGATCCTCGTATCACGACGGCTGTGATTTGGAATAGCGGTCTCTTCCCCAAACCGAGCGCAATGGGCGGAGGAAAAGTGATGAGCAAGGACGACCTGAAGTTGCTTCAGGAGCCTGTCGCCTACATAAGCGGCGACGCGCAAGACATCGCTTTCGTAAACGCCGAAGACGATTTCGAACACATAACTGCGATTCCGATATTTCGTGGATATGAAAGAGGCATCGGTCACGGCGGGACCTACCGTCAGCCTAACGGAGGCGAGTTCAGCGCCGTCGCAGTTGCTTGGTTGGACTGGCAGTTGAAAAACGATCAGCGCGCCGGTCTGATGTTCAAGGGACCGAACTGCGGGCTGTGCGTCGATCCGCGGTGGGTGGTTCGAAAGAAGAATATCGACTGATTCCAGGGAAGGCTCTTTTCGTTTTGGGGAGTAGAACCAGCGACAAAAGTGCATTAGATTATGCCAAGAATGAAAATCAGGTTTAGCGTTACATTGGCGGCAGCGCTCTTCGCGACTGCGGCAACCGCACAACAGAACCCGCCAGCCACGGAACAACCCTGTGCCTCTCAGTCAATTCCATGTTCCGGACAACCGATCGCGTTTGGTTCAGCAATCGATGCAGACCAGCAAATTCGAGAGTCGCAATCGCTGGCGAAAAGCTCGGCGGTGCTCGGCAATCCTCAGTGGCGGGCGAAAGGCGACCAACATCGCAGCTATAAATTTCCCGCGGCCGCGGCGGATATGCCCTATCGACTCTACGTGCCGACCACGTGGGACGGTCAATCGAAATTGCCTCTCATCGTGATGCTTCACGGAGGCGGTTCAGACGAGAACCGGTATTTGGATGGCAACGGTAAGCAGCTTCTTCGCCTAGCCGAGCAGCACGGTTACGTTTTGGTGTCGCCCCTGGGCTATAGCCCCTTAGGCGCCTACGGGACTCCTCTCAGACTTCCCGCAGTCTTTGGACAGCCCGAAGCCGCAGCAAAACAAAGATCCGAAGTGACTCCCGAAGAGAAACGGGCGCTGGAACTTAGCGAAAAGGATGTCCTGAATGTCCTCGAGATAATCCTCAATGAATATCCGATAGATCAGACGTCCATTTTCTTGATGGGTCACTCGATGGGCGGTGGAGGGACCTGGTATCTCGGGGCAAAATATTCCAAGTTATGGCGAGCCATCGCGCCCATGTCCGGTCCGTTTGTTGATGAGGCGAACTATCCCTGGGATCGCATTCAGCCCATGCCCATAATGATGTCCGAGGGGACGAAGGCGTTACCGTCAGTGAAGGGGAGCTATTTGATGCGGGATTGGATGATGGCCCGCGGCTTTGATCTGGAATATCTCGAAGTCGACGCCGACCATGGCGGCATGGTGCCGTTAGTGCTTCCCGCGGTATTTGATTTTTTCGATCGTTATCGCAGTAAGTAGCACAACCTCTCGGGATTCGGCATTTGGAATACCCCTGAACACAGTGATGGTGGCATCCTCGCCACCCACACCGCTTACAAGCCGTCTTTCAACCCGAACTTAGCCATTCAATTGCACGAAGCGGGGCATCCTCCCAAAGCATAGCCACCAAGGCACACCACGAGATGTTTCACGGCGACTCCTTGTGTTTCCTTCGTTCTTGAGAAATTGCGGCAACAGGTTTGCCCCGGAAGCCGTGCGCCGCGCAGCCGCAAAAAATCCTTCACAGGGGTAATTTACTTCACTTGATAGAATCGAATGTGGACGGCCGGTTTCCCGTCGACCTTGGCGAGCTCCAGCGTTCCAACGAATGCGCCACCATTCAACCAAGCGTGTGGCCCCAACGGGGCTTCGAAGGTAGGTGTGGTGATAAGCCTGATGTTCGCATCCGGACTCGCGCAGGATGTCCCTTTGTTGATGACGTTGATGATTGTCCCGTCGTCGGCTTGGATCATGTAGTCGGCTTGAATCGAATGGCACCCGGTCTTGGTCGCCAATTGCCAGTCCCACCCGCCAGACATTATTTTGCCTCGGATATTTGGTCCTGAAAATGTTCCCCCGGTTATCGGAACGATATTTCGCTCTCCGAACGGGGTTTCGCCAGGATGAATACTCGCACCCAGGGTTACGAACTCTTCAAAGACAAATTCAAGATGGGGAGTATCCGTTTGCGAACCGGTTGAGTTGGAGTTCGCTTGTTGAGCATATGCCGTGCAGGCACACAAGACTGCTACTAAACCTGGGATCAACAGGGCGCGCTTCGCTCTAATCACTTCATATATTCTCTTACTCATAGAAAGCACCCACTCCTCTCAATTAGGGGTTACCGATGGGAGTATAGAACAAGTATCGGCTAGTGCCTGATTAACGCTGCCAGTTCAACCGGTCGATGCAACACCCTATAAACAGTAGTTCCGTTAGTACGCTTCAGAGAAGACCGATCTATTAGGCTGTACTCAAATTAGACCTGACCAGGACAGGGTTTTCTTTGAATCGACGCCGCAGTCACTTTTGCCCTTCAAACTCCGCCAGATAGCTTTCGAGCTGGGTGTTGCGTCGACCCATCGAGACCACCGCGCCAACCGGACAAATAGGTAATAGAACTCGCCAGTCGCGCAGTCCGATGATCCTCCGCCATCTGCCCGAAAACCCTGTTTCAATTCCGCCGCTAAGTAGTTGACCTCACGTGCCCGAAATTCGCAGATCCTCCTGCCCACAAACACATGATTCTGGGCGCCAACAGCTAGTAATGCAGCCATTGACATCGCGCCGTTGCGCTACTGTGCTACGAGACGGGTGGGCGCGACGATGGATCGGGCATCGGGGTTGTAGTAGTCGTACAACACGGACCGTGCAGTTTCTGCGTTGATGCCAAAGCGAGCCTTAAACGCAAAAGAGAACGTGGTGCCGCCAGCGCGGGGCCAGAGATAAACGATCACGCGATCCGGCAAGACGTCGAAGTGGTTGATGTCCCAGCCAGACGTAGTCATTGCCTTGTCGAGAGAGTCGCGATCGACTTCCGCGCCGGGCGGCAACCCGATCTCTGCAAGCATCATTCCATAGCCATGAAAGTCCACGCGCTCTGCTTTCACGGTACAGCTGATTTGCTCTCCAATCCTGGCTTTCGTCTTGTCGTAATTCACAATGAGCCTCAGCGATTCGGCGGAGTCTTTTTCGTGAGTCGTGCCCTCCCTTCCCGAATCGCTACTCCAGGGAATGTAATAGGACTCGGCGAGCTGAACGGAGGCTTCCGACGCGCCGGGGGCGCGGCTGATTTCGATGCGATGATCGCCGGCCCCCAAGTATTTCGAAAGGTCGGCGAACACCGGCGCGCTCAGCTCATTGCCGGGAGGCAGAGCGATGGTCGCCGCAGATTTTCCGTCAACAAGTACGGTGGCTTGTGATCCGGAGAGTCTTGCGGACGCCGGCGCGGAGACCGAAGCTGCCAGCGCCCGCAGAACGTTGATCGTTGCCTGCGTGGAATACCAGATTCCGTAGCGGTCCTGATCGCGCAACAGGAAAAGAGTGCTACGCTCGATGGAAGATTTATCGGTTCCGAATTCGTTAGCCGCGCCGCGCTCGAGCGCTTCCACGACGAGTGCCGTGGTCTCCAGCCGGCCGGCGCGTCCCCAGCCATAAAAAGGAGTGTTGGTTTCCATGGACCAGTACGACGTGTCGCCTTCGGTATGCACGAGGGATTGCAGGCGCCCCAAGACTTTACTTGCGGCTGCGCGGTTTTCCGCGCTACCTGAATTCAGCAGCGCCAAGGCGTACAACGCAATCAAATATGGCTCGTCCTGCTGTTGAGTTTGCGGGCCGAGCCAGGCGATTGCACTCGCTAGGCTGCGATCGGAAACCGCCGAAATCTGCTGGCTCGCGGTACCGTCGGCCGCGGCAGGCCTGGCAGTCGCCAGAACTCGTGCGATGTAGGCGGTCAGCATCGCGCTTTGCCGTGGATCCTCAGCCCCGTTCCAATAATTGCGCGCGGCCCAGTGGCCATCCGGCTTCATCTGGTTGAGCAGCCAGCTTCGCGCATGCTGCGTGACGGAGTCGTCCACGGGAATCACTTCCTTCGCGTCGTTGAGAAACATGACTGCATAGGCTGTGAGTGCGAGATCGGCGTCTCCCCGGCCCCAATACGTAAAACCTCCGTCGGGAGCGGCATAGGTTAGCAGTCGGTCGTAGCCGAGCTGCGCGTAGCGTCGAGCCCGAGCTGTTTCCGGCGAAGACTCGCGGCCGGCTTGTTTGGCGTACCGCAGCAACAGGATACTGGGGTACGTGGACGAAATCGATTGTTCGCCGCATCCATACGGCCTCTCGAGAATCGCCTCGATGCTTTCCCACACGTGAGCCATGAGGTTCGGGTAGATTTTCAGTTCCGCTTCCACTGAACCGGGCAGCGCCGATGCGGGAACCGAAATGCTCAGGGCGGCTGAGTCGCCGAGCATTTGGCTCGCGCTCACAGTTTTCTCGTCGCCAAAAGGTCGGACGGTCGTCTTCTTTTCAATAGCGTCAGCGGCTTCTTTCCCTGAGGCTATAACTCGCTGCTTTCCGGCCTTGATCGGCGTGCTGGCTCGCATGGGGAAAATCAATCGAGCAGAGTCGTTCGCAGCCACATCGGTGCGCTGCTCGGACTGGTCAAGAACTGTGAGCCATGGCTGCGGGTCCAGCTTGACCTCCACATGCTCGGCGTGATCGAGATAGTTCCGGACAACTACGGGAAGCCCGATTTCATCGCCCGCCGTCAGAAATTGCGGCAAATCCTGATCCACGAAAAACGGCTGAAAGGCGCGCACTTCTTTTTCCGCTGTGCCGATTCTTCCGTCCACCGTGGAGGCGATTACGGCCAACTTCCAGGTCGTGATTGAGTCCGCGAGTGGAAACGTCAGATGCGCTGCGCCACGCGAGTCCGTGACGAGCTCGGGCTGCCACAGAAGTGTCTCGGGAAAATAGTCTCGCAATCGCGGCGTCGACAGCGGTCCTTTTGGAACTACCGACTTTCCAGTTCCGCTGACTTTCTCAGCAGCCACACTGACCGTCGCGGACTCCGTCTGCAACGGCGCTACTGCGGCCTCAACTGTTACCGTTTGGCTGACGGACCCAACTCCCATCGTGGCGTTGAGCTGAGTGACTGCGGACGAACCCACAGGAACCGCGGTAAACACGGAATCGCGGAAGCCGACTGTCGCGAACGTCACTTGATAAAGCCCCGGCTTTAAGTTACGCAGCACGTACTTGCCTTCGCCATCGGATTGAGCCTCGTAGATTTCATCCGTGATGTTTCTCTTGGCTGTTACGCGAGTACCCGCAACGACTGCGCCAGAGGGATCGGTGACGACACCGAAAATCGCACCCATCTCGCCGGAGAAAACAGTCGTGGGCGCGCCACTCGTCTGGTTCGCGCGGCCTTCCGCGTAGAGTGCTCGCGTAAACGTTGCAACCTCGAAATCGTCGGAGGTACCTTCCTTGCCGTCCGGGCCGCCACTTCGAATATCAATGTAGTTGATCTCGGCGGTCACGGGATGAATGGTGATGTGTTGTTTTGCCTGGTACTCCGAGTAACTCTGCACGGTCACCGCATCGGTATAGCTCGCCTCCTGGCGGAAGGTCGCGTAATAGCGGTGCCTCCACGGATCTAGCAGAGACCCCCAGTCCACAGCACCCTTTCGAAATGCTTCTTCCAGATCCTCGAGACGTTGCGGAAAGTGCCCGGTGTCGTGGTAATAACGATCGAGTGCCGCATCCATTTTTGCGCGCGTCGCCCCGAAATAGTCGGTCGCGGTCCTCGATACGGTTACGTCGTCGAACGAAGTCTGTCCTTCCGAATGGAATCGGCCATCAGGACCGGCGCTCGTGACTTCCAGGATGAAAAAGGTCCGGTCCACCCCGAATTCAATTTGATATGGATTTCCCCACGGATCGCGGAGGGAGTCGAAGACGAGGCCGTGACGCAGCAATTCGCTCTTGAGCGTCCCTGCGTCGCGGATATATCCGCCCGTATTCTCGTGGTACTCAGCCACGGCTTCTTTGATCATCAGATCGTATTGATTGAAGTACGGCCATTGGTTTGAGCCGACGTCGAAATCGTCAACGGTATCGAATTTCTGGTCCGGGCCGGCGCTTTCGATGTCAATCACGTATGCGGCGCCAATCGGTCGAATTCTGGCGCGATATAGGGATCCCCAGGGGTCGCGAAGTCCTGTAAGTTGGGTTGTACTTAGGAAGCGCCGGATGCCGGCTTCGCCATCGGGGATTTTCTCTTGCGCCGCCAGCAATCGCAGCGCCGAGAGCACAGGAGCAAGCGGAGGATCGATCACTTTCTTGAATCGTTCGTGCAGGTCCGTGTCGCTGTCGGAGCTGGTGCGAATATCCGCACCGAATCTTTCCCCCTGGAGCAGGATTTCGGCGACGAGTTCGAATCCCTCAGGAAGAGGCTTTGAGAGGTCGAGTTTATCCAGATCAGAACGGAGGACTCCCGACATTTCACCTTCACTTCTCCAATCGGAGCGAAATGCGTAGAAGCCGGAATTCGACCGAAGATCTTCATCGGTTCGCTGGCGCTCCTCCACGGCTTTGTCCACGACGACGAGTCCCAACGCTCCGTTTGCCGTGTCACCCTGTGCCGAGTTGAGATGAAAATCCGCGCGCGCTTCTTCTCCCGGTCGATAAACGGCTTTCGACATGTGCACGTCGAGGCGAAGCGAGGTGTCGTGTGGAAAGAGGACACTGTGTTCGCCTACCGCCGACGTGTCGCCGTATGTTCCAGTCGTTGGCAGGCCGAGCACGAAGGCCGCGATCGTCACGGGGCCCTGATACTTCTCATTTGGCGGAAACTCTACGCCGGCCCGGCCGTTGTGCAGGTGCACGATCTGAAGGCTCACGGTTTGCAAGTCGGCGACAGCTTCTACAACGGCGGTCGCATCCGAAACATCGGACTTTAGATGAACTTCGATGGGATCATTTGGGTGATAGAGCGTCTTGTCCGTGTCCACACGCAAGGCTGGCAACCCATCAAAATTGAAATCCTCCGTATGGCTGCCGCTCGCACCTTTCGCGTCGGTGGCACGGAATACGAGAGAACGTTCATCCTGATCAGCAGTCGCGGCAGGAATCGCCAGTCCGAAAACCTTCGCAACGCCGTATCGGTTCGTGCGTATTGCCTTGAGCGGCTGACTGGGATAGGTGACACGGCCGTCCGAAGACTTCGTTTCCGCGGTGCGCATTGAAACGTTGCAGGAGACAGGCGTACCGTCGGCGTAAAAAGTAGAGAGGTAGAACTCCACCTTGTTGTCCGCGAGCGCCGGCGAAGGTGAAATGATGTAGACGTGGATCGGCTCCTTGGTAACGCGGACGTCGAGACGACGATGTTCTGTGCGGCCGGTTGTCGGATCGGTAAAATACGCCGTGTACCTGAAATCGCGAAACCGAGTGTAGTCTTCGTCCAACACTTCCTTGCGCTCTTTGGCGAGGTTCAGTTTGGCGATGAATCGTCCCGAAGAGTTCGTGTCGCCCTCGTAGGCCTCCTCTTCGTCGACATCCCATTTCTGCTCACGGAAATTCCATTGGCGATCGCTCTCACGGACCACACGCACGTGCCCGCGCGCGACGGGCTGGCCGAAAAGGTAATCGGCGCGCACCTCGACCGCGGCATCTTGGTCGGGCAAGTAATAGGTTCGGTCCGGCTTCGCCGTCACCGTGAAATTAGGGAGTTCGTACCGGCTGATATTCACGCTGACTGATGCGGCGCCATCCTCGCTGTCGTCCTCGCCGAAGTCTGCTTTCAATTGATATGTGCCGAGGCGCTGGCTCGCGGGAATGACCCAGTCGGTGCTGGCGATCCCGAAGCGCGACGTCCTCGAGCTTGCGCGGTATACAAGCGTATCTTCGGAATCGTAGACACGCACTTCAAGCGGTTCGCCCGCGACGGCGCGCCGATCCGGGCCGAACGTCAGGACGCGAGCGTGAAGGGTTTGGCCCGGTTGATAGAGTGGTTTGTCGGTGTTCAGCAGAAACGTTGTGAAATGAAAGGTGGAGATTTCCTCATCATCGACTTGCGCCGAGTAGCCGTCTCGCTCGCCGACTACCTTGAGTGTCGGGTTGTCGGTGTCCGCATTCGCGGGCACGTAGAACTCGACCGCGGCATAGCCCCGGGAATCCGTTGTCCCCGACGCCTTCAGCGGCGAGATCGCGTCGGTGTCGCTGACGTCGAATGTCGCTTGGATCTTGACTCCCGCCACCGGTCGCGACGTCACCGGCTGCACCGCTCGAACAACTACCTGATAGCGTCCACCGAGTTTTGCGCCAAAGGGGTAAGCGAGATGCAGAACAAACAAATCTGGAGCAATCCCCGACATCGCGAAGATCCCTGCCACTGGTCCGAAGGAGGCGTCCTGCAATGCGCTCGGATCGATCTTGTAGCGCAGTCGGTACCAGAAAACCTCATCCAGATCGCCGGGCTTGAGATTGGGAACGGCTAGTTCGGATTCTAACTTGCTCGCGCCGGCTGTTATTTTTTGGTCGCGGTCAGTCTTCCCTCGGGAGTTGCCGTCGGGATCGACCAGTTCGACCTCCACGTGCGCGTGAACAGGCTGACCGCGCAAATTCTCAACGCCGAGCGAAATGAGCACTGCGCCGTCGCGAAGTTTGGCCTTAGTTGCCGTCTCGCTGACGCGCAATCCTTCGTCGGCTGCACAAACGGGAACAATCAGGAATACTAGCAGAAGAAACTGAAGGACTCTGCTCGCTGCTTGACGCATAGGTTCCACCCCCTCGGTTGGCTTTCCTACGCTGTTATGTACTTTGTTGTGTAACCCCGTTTCCGGGTTGCCCGGTCGTCCAACCTCGATGCGCTGGCGAGCAGCTCGAATCGTTTATGCTCATGACTGATCCTCGGCGCGACGTTTGGGCGAGCCAATTCTAGGCAGCATTGGAGCCGGGAAGCGGATTCGCGGCACTATACTCGCTTGAGTGCCCAGAAACAGTTCTTTTTGAGGTTGGCCTCGGCGCACTTTTGGGTAAGCGATTTCTCAGTGAATCTGATGAGCCAGGAAATGGGGATTCTGGGCAGGCAGGGTTTTTGGGCAGGAAGTAATGTAGTCCCTTTGTCTGCACTTTTGAGGAAACGTTCTCGATCGCCCTGACGATGCCCATCCACTGCGATCTACGATGAGGCGCGCTACGATCCGGTAGGTGGCTGATAGGCCGATACGGGATCCTAGCCTACGTTCGCGTAAGCGAATGAGAGCGTGCTCAAAAAACGCAAACGAGTATGACGAATTTTAACCAACCCGGTAGGCACGGGGCAGCCACGGAACGCCTGTCCGCTAGCGGGGTGCGTGTAACTGATTGAAAAGATGGTGCGCCCGCGGTGATTCGAACACCGGACCTTCTGGTTCGTAGCCAGACGCTCTATCCAGCTGAGCTACGGGCGCACTCGATTGCGGCGAACAACTTGAAGTTTCAACTCGGAAATTGTATCACAGCTGCAAATCCATCGAGGCGGCAGGGCTTGGGAAGGCTTATATAACCCACGAGGCTAAACGCCGGTTGCAACGCTCGCCAGTTATCCGAGAGTGGAATCCGGCAGTGATGATGGCCGGATATCGCGTGCCGGGGGAATAGTGCGAGTCGCCTGGGGCTCATCTCTTCGCCGGGCCAAACGTATGCGCAGCCGGTCCATGTAAACGTAAACGACGGGAGTGGTAAATAAGGTGAGCATTTGGCTTACGATCAATCCGCCGACGATGCTGATACCAAGCGGCCGCCGCAATTCCGAGCCCGTTCCGGTGCCGAGCGCGAGAGGCAAGCCTCCGAGCAGCGCCGCCATCGTGGTCATCATAATTGGACGAAAACGCAACAGCGACGCCTGGTAGATGGCTTCCTCCGGCGGTTTGCCGTCCTTCCGCTCAGCTTCCAGAGCGAAATCAATCATCATGATGGCGTTTTTCTTCACGATGCCAATCAGCAGGATAATTCCGATCATCGCAATCACGCTCAAATCCAGTCGCCAGAGCAGCAAGGCTAGGATCGCGCCGACTCCGGCTGAAGGAAGAGTCGAAAGAATGGTGATCGGATGGATATAACTTTCATAGAGAATTCCAAGCACAATATAGACCGCCACGAGTGCCGCGAGGATGAGGTACGGCTCATTCTTGAGCGACGCTTGAAACGCCTGTGCGGTGCCCTGAAATGTTGCTTGAATCGTGGCCGGCAACGCGATATCGCGCGCTGTTTTTTCGACGGCTGTAACCGCGTCTCCCAGCGAAGTATCCGGCGCCAGATTGAACGACAGCGTCACGGCAGGATACTGTCCTTGATGGTTGACGGCCAGGACGGATGAGCGCGGCGCGAAATGCGTAAACGCGCTAAGCGGGATTGCCTGTCCGCTCGACGATTTCAGGTAGATTCCCTTGAGCGAGTCCGGATTCTCCTGAAAATCGGGCGCCACTTCCATTACGAGATGGTATTCGTTGAGCTGCGTGAAGACGGTCGAGACCTGCCGCTGGCCAAATGCGTCGTAGAGCGTATTGTCGAGCGTCTGCGCGTCTATACCCAGCCGGGAGGCCGTGTCACGATCAATGATCAGTTGCGCTTGAAGCCCACGATCCTGCTGATCGGTTGATACATCCCGCAACTGCGGGAGAGTCTTCATCTTGTCCAGCATCTTCGGGGCCCACGATTGCAAATCGGACAGGTTTTCGCTCTCGAGCGTGTATTGATATTGTGAATTGCTCGACCGACCGCCCACACGAATATCCTGCTGCGCCTGAAGATACAGCGTCGCACCGGGAACCACGGAAAGCTTCTTGCGCAGGCGCCCAATCACCCGATCCGCGCTGATCCTCCGCTCGGAAAGCGGCCTCAGCGCGATGAACATGCGCCCAGTGTTGATCGCACCTCCACCGACGAACGCGATGATGCTCTCGACGGCAGGATCGGACATCACAATGTCGCTGAACTGACGCTGCTTCACGCGCATCGCGTCGAAGGAAATATCCTGAGAGGCCTGAATGGATCCGTTGAGAAGGCCCGTGTCCTGCTGCGGAAAAAAGCCCTTGGGAATAATGATAAAGAGCACAACGTTCACACAAACTGTAGCGATCGTGACGCCGAGGGTGAGCTCCTGGTGATCCAATACCCACCGCAGCCCGCGCCCGTACGCCGCTGCCATACTGTCGAATCCGCGTTCGCTCAGCCGGTAGATCCAGTTGTGCCCTTCCTTCTTGATCGGCCGCAGGAATTTCGCGCACATCATGGGCGTCGCGGTCAACGAGACGAGCAGCGACAAGGCGATGGTCACACTCAGCGTGACCGCGAACTCGCGGAACAGCCGTCCGACGATTCCGCCCATCAACAGGATGGGAATAAACACGGCGACCAGGGAGGCGCTCATCGAAAGCACCGTAAATCCGATTTCCTTGGAACCTCGCAATGCGGCCTCGACAGACGACAGGCCCATTTCGTGATAGCGCGTAATGTTTTCGATCACTACGATCGCATCATCCACTACGAAACCCGTCGAGATCGTCAGCGCCATCAGTGACAGGTTGTCAATCGAATAGCCGAGCAGATACATCACTCCGCAGGTTCCGACCAGAGAAACCGGCACTGCCACAGCCGGAATCACCGTGGACCAAACATTTCGGAGGAAGGCAAAAATGACAAGAATGACCAGGACCACGGTGATTAGGAGCGTGATTTGAATGTCCTGCACCGACGCTCGAATCGTGGTCGTGCGGTCCGAGGCTATTACAATGTCAATCGCAGCCGGGATTGAGGCCTGTAGCTGTGGGAGGGCGTCGCGGATGCGCTGCACCGTTGCGACGATGTTGGCGCCCGGCTGGCGATACACCTGGAGCACGATGCACTGCTTGCCATTTTCAAGGCCCGCCGTGTGAATATCCTCAACCGAGTCCACCACCGTCGCGACATCGCCCACGCGCACCGGCGCGCCGTTGTTATAAGCGACGATCAAGTTGCGGTAGTGATCGGCGTCAAACAACTGGTCGTTGTCGGTAAACGTCCAACGGATCAATCCGTTCGAGACGCTACCTTTGGGTTCGTTCGAATTGACCGAGCCGAGAGCGGTTCGGATATCCTCCAGACCGATGCCGTAGCTGGCCAGGACAGAGGGATTCGCTTCAATGCGGACCGCGGGCCGAGCGCTTCCTCCGATCGTCACCTGGCCGACTCCGCTGATCTGCGACAGCTTCTGCCCGATAATCGAATCTGCCACATCGTAAAGCCGGCTCAAGGGCAATACGTCCGATCGCAACGCCGCAACAATGATGGGCGAGTCAGCAGGGTTAATTTTCTTGTAGGTCGGCAGGCTGGGAAGATTCGTAGGCAACTGCCCGGAGGAGGCGTTGATGGCCGCTTGGACATCACGCGCCGCGGCATCAATGTTTCGGTTGAGATCAAATTGCAGCGTGACGGATGTTGACCCAGCCAGGCTGCTCGAGGTCATTTCGGTCACTCCCGCAATCTTGCCGAACTGGCGCTCGAGCGGCGTCGCCACGGATGACGCCATGATTTCCGGACTCGCTCCGGGAAGCGCCGCCGAAACAGAGATCGTGGGAAATTCGACTTGCGGCAACGGCGCCACAGGCAGGAGGCGGTAGGCCACCGCACCCGCCATCAAAATTCCGGCAGTCAGCAGCGAAGTGGCGATGGGCCTCCGAATGAATGGAGCGGAGATATTCATGTTCGTTGCTGTCCGCCGTCCCTTAGTCCGCCGTTGCTTCCGACTCGGCCGCAACGCCCCCGCGGTAGCGCACCAGCCGCTTCGCCAGCCGGTCGAATGCTAGATAGACGACCGGTGTCGTATAAAGCGTAAGAACCTGGCTGACGAGCAGGCCACCGACAATGCTAATGCCGAGAGGCCGCCGCAATTCCGAGCCCGTTCCAGTCCCCAGCGCGAGCGGTACTCCGCCGAGCAGCGCTGCCATGGTCGTCATTATGATCGGGCGGAATCGCAGAAGGCACGCCTGATGGATCGCGTCTTGCGGCGATTTCTTTTCCTTCCTTTCAGCATCCAGCGCGAAATCAATCATCATGATGGCGTTCTTCTGCACGATACCGATGAGCAGGATGATGCCGATCAGCGCGATCACGCTGAAGTCCGTCCCACAGACGAGGAGCGCCAGGATTGCGCCCACGCCCGCCGACGGGAGCGTCGAAAGAATGGTGATGGGGTGAATGTAACTCTCGTACAGAACGCCCAACACGATGTAAACGGTGATCAGCGCCGCAAGTATCAGCAGCGGCTCATTCGCAAGCGACGCCTGAAACGCCTGGGCCATGCCCTGAAAGCTCGCGTGCACCGAGAGCGGGAGATTGATCTGCTGCTCGGCCTTATTGATGGCATCCACCGCATCGCCAAGCGAAGCATTCGGCGCCAGATTGAACGACAGCGTCACGACTGGAAATTGCCCCTGGTGATTCACCGCAAGCGCGGAAGTCTTCATTTCGAGATGAGTAAAAGCGGCAAGAGGCACTTGCGTGCCGTTCGACGATTTCACGTAAATATCCTTCAGCGCGTCCGGATTTTGCTGAAAGTGAGAATCCACTTCCAGAACAACGTGATACTGGTTCAGCTGCGTGAAGATCGTGGAGACTTGCCGCTGCCCGAACGCGTCGTACAGCGTGTTATCAATCGCCGCCGGCAAGATGCCCAACCGCGCGGCAGTGTCCCGGTCAATCACCAGGTTCGCCTCAAGACCCTGGTTCTGCTGGTCGGTGGCGATGTCGCGCAATTGCGGCAGCGATCCAAGTTTGGCTGCGACTTTGGGCGCCCAGATGGCAAGCTCATTCGCGTCGGCATCCTCGATCGAATATTGATACTGCGTCCGGCTGACGCGGTCTTCGATGCTCAAGTCCTGCACCGGCTGCATGAAGAGCGTGATTCCCTCGACTTTCGCCAATTGCGGTTGCAGGCGGCGAATGATGTCCGAGGCCGATTCTTTTCTATCTTCGCGGGGCTTCAGGTTGATCTGAATGCGGCCGCTATTCGGCGTCATGTTCGTACCATCCACTCCGATGAACGACGACAGGCTCACTACGTCGGAATCCTTCAGGATTACGGCGGCGAGAGCCTGCTGTCGCTGCGCCATGTCCGAAAACGATATGGCCTGCTCCGCATCCGATATGCCTAGAATCACGCCGGTGTCCTGTACGGGGAAAAACCCTTTCGGAACGTAGTAGTAGAGAACGATCGTGAGCACCAGAGTCAGCACGGTGACGACAAGCGTGGCCGGCTGGTGCCGCAGCACCACTTGAAGCGTCCGGTCGTACCGACGAATCAGTCCGTTGACGAAGTTTTCCGAAGCTTCATAAAAGCGGCCGTGCCTTACGCCATGCTCGCGGTGCAACAGCTTCGCGCACATCATAGGCGTAAGCGTCAGCGAAACGCACGCCGATACGAGAATCGTCACGCCGAGAGTGACGGCGAATTCGCGGAACAGCCGCCCGACAATGTCGCCCATGAAGAGCAGCGGAATCAGCACGGCGATCAGCGAAACGGTCAGCGAGAGAATCGTGAATCCAATCTGTTCGGAGCCTTTCAACGCCGCTTCCAGCGGCGTATTCCCTTCCTCGATGTACCGCGTGATGTTTTCGATCATCACGATGGCGTCGTCCACCACGAACCCGGTTGAAATCGTCAGCGCCATGAGCGACAGGTTGTCGAGGCTGTACCCGACCAGATACATCACGCCGAAAGTTCCCACAATCGAGAGCGGGACGGCGACGCTGGGAATAATCGTGGCCGCGACGCTGCGCAGGAACAAAAACATCACCATCACGACGAGCGCGATCGTCAGCATCAGCTCGAATTGAACGTCCTTCACCGACGCTCGGATCGTGGTAGTCCGATCGGTCAAAATCATCACCTGGATTGCGGACGGCAGCGAAGCCTGCAGGCGCGGCAGAAGATTCTTGATACTGTCGGCAACGCCGATAATGTTTGTGCCCGGCTGGCGCTGAATATTGAGGATTACTGCGGGCTTGGAGTTCATCCACGCCGCCTGCGTGTTGTTTTCGGCTCCGTCAACCACGTCGGCGACGTCGGAAAGACGAACAGGCGCGCCGTTCTTGTAAGCCACGATCAGCGGCCGATACGTATCGCTCGTAAGCAGCTGATCGTTGTCCTGAATCGTGAACTGTTGGCGCGGGCCGTTCAGATTTCCCTTGGCCTGATCGACGTTTGCGTTACCGAGCGCTGTGCGCAGATCCTCAAGGCTCAATCCGTAGGAGGCCAAAGCAGTTGGATTCGCGCGAACGCGCACCGCGGGCTTCTGACCGCCGCTGATCGTTACCAGCCCCACTCCCGAAAGCTGCGAAATCTTTTGCGCGAGATTCGTATCGGCGTAATCCTCGACCTTGGCGAGCGGCAGCGTATCCGAAGTAAGCGCGAGCGTGAGCACCGGTGTGTCCGCTGGATTCACCTTGCTATAAACCGGTGGATTCGGAAGGTCTTTCGGCAGGTACGTGGTGGCCGCATTGATGGCGGCCTGCACTTCCTGCTCGGCCACGTCAATGTCTTCCTTCAAATCAAATTGCAGCGTGATCAGAGAGCCGCCGAAGGAGCTCGTCGAGGTCATCTGCGTGAGGCCGGGCACTTCTCCGAATTGCCGCTCCAGTGGAGTGGTGACGGACGAAGCCATCACGTCGGGCCCTGCGCCCGGATAAAAAGTTAGTACCTGAATTGTCGGATAATCCACCTGCGGCAGCGCGGAAACGGGAAGCTGGAAATAGCCCACCGCGCCAGCCAGCAGCACGCCGACCATCAGCAAAGCTGTCGCAACTGGGCGAACGATGAACGGCCCGGAAATGCTCACGGAGTGGATCCAGGAGGTGAATTCGCGGCGGCGCTTCTGGTGCTGGATTGGTGAGGTGTGACCGGAGCACCGGCCTGAAGTTTGTCCGCTCCATCTACCACGACTTGCTCGCCCTTGTTCAGACCTTGCGACATCACCGAAACGTTGCCCTCGGTGAAATCCACCTGCACGGGGCGAACCTGCGCATCGTTCTTAGAGTCAACAACGTAGACAAACGACCCCTGCGCGCCCTTCTGAATCGCAGCGGACGAAACGACAATCGCATTCTTGCGCACGTCGAGATACAGCCGAATATTCACGAACTGGTTCGGCCAGAGGGAGGTGTCGGCATTGTCGAACTGGGACTTAAACCTGAGCGTTCCGGTGGTCTGGTCAATCTGGTTGTCGGGCGTGAGCAGCTTGCCGGTGGCGAGCAACATCTTGTTGTCGCGCCCGTACGCTTCAACGGTCAGTTCCCTCTTCTTCATTACCGAGATGACTTCCGGCAGATTGTCTTCGGGTAGCGTGAATATCACCGCAACCGGTTGCACCTGCGTGATTACCAACATCCCGTTCGTGTCCGCCGCATGAACGATGTTCCCGGGGTCAACCAAGCGCAGGCCGACTCGCCCGTTGATTGGCGATGTGATCCGGCAATAGACCAACTGCAGTTTCTCATTGTCAATTTGGGCCTTGTCGGATTGTATTGCCCCGTCGAACTGGCCGACGGTCGCCTGCTGGGAGTCGAGTTGTTGGCGCGCGATCACTCCCGCCTGCCAAAGTTGCTGATAGCGGTTGAGATCTACCCTAGCGTCATTTTGCGATGCGATATCTTTGGCGAGCTGTCCCTGCGCCTGGTCGAGCGCCACCTGATACGGTCGCGGGTCAATTTCGGCGAGCACATCGCCCACGCGGACGAACTGGCCCTCCTTGAAATTCACGGTCATCAGCTGCCCGTCCACTCGCGTGTGCACAGTCACCGTGTTGAATGCCGTCACGGATCCCAGGCCGCTCAGGTAGTAGGGCATGTCCTTCTGTTCCACCGTCGTGACGCCCACGGAGAGCGGCTGCGGGGTGGTGGGGTCCTTCGACGCCGCCTGCGATCGCGAGTGCAGTTGGTACGCGATGATCGCGCCTACGATGAGCACGAGCAGCACTATCCATCCCCAAACGTGGCCCTTTTTCTCGCCGTCCACGCGCGGCGGATCTGCCGGCGGACGTCCTTCCAAGTTGGATAAATTCGTTCCCGACATGATGACCTCTCGTCCTATTTTTCCACAGTTGTAGGACGTTTCCGAGGCTTCCGCGGATACACGGAAGTGGTCTCGAACGCCGCCATCGGTACCTTGACCGAGGTATGCGCCTCCAGTAGTATTGTTTTCGTGAATCGTTGCAAGAAGTTCCCGTTTTGTACGTCTTCTTGGTGTATCGGCACCAGTGTCGCCGGAGCCCAATCCGAATAATTAGCCACAATCGGATGTGACCAGCCCGCTGACCGGCGCCAAGTCTGGTAGGCGGGTTTTTTGTTTGCGCTTTGTTTGGGCTATAAAACTATGAACAGCGATTCGGCGACGAAGTCATCGGCCAAAGGTAAGGTCTATCTGGTCGGCGCGGGCCCCGGCGATCCGGAGCTGCTGACCGTGAAGGCCCAGCGGCTCCTCGCGAGCGCCGCGCTGGTTCTGCACGACGATCTCGTACCTCCGGCAGTTCTCGCGCTGGCGGGCAGGCAAGCTGAAGTCGTCAGCGTCGGCAAGCGCTTCGGCGCCAAAGGAGCGACCCAGGCCGAAATCAACGAGCGCATGATTCAATTCGCCCGCCGCGGTCTGGAAGTCGTACGCCTGAAAGGCGGCGATCCCGGCATTTTCGGCCGCCTCGCCGAGGAAATTGACGCGCTCGAAGCCGCCGGAGTGCCTTGCGAGGTCGTTCCTGGAATTACGGCGGGTCTCGCTGCCGCGGCGTCTCTCGGGATCTCACTCACTGACCGGCGAAAAGCGGCGCGCGTCGTGGTCATCACCAATCATCAAGCGCGCGACGTAGGAAGCGCAGCGGCCACTGATTGGCGTGGACTCATTCGCGACGATTCAACCCTGGTGATCTACATGCCCGGCCATGATTTCGCGAGGTTGCGCGACGAGCTGCTCGCTGCGGGCTGCGCGCTCGATATGCCCGCCGCGATCGTCTCTCGCGCCAGCGCGCTGGATCAACACTATCGGTTCGCAATCGTCGGTGAACTCGACAAGCTGCGGCCCATGGATTCCCCCGCCGTTCTGCTGGTCGGCCGTTCGCTCGATCGCGCCCACCTGCGCGTCAATGCCGGTGCCGCGCTCGCCCTCGACGAAGCGGAATTGATCCTCTCGACCCTCTAGAATTTCTCCGCGAAACGAAATAGCCGCCCTTCGTGCTAGATTCGACATGATTTCCTCGCGTCCTTCGGGGAGCCTTGTCGCGAAATGCTAGACCGCAAACGATCGGCCGTGGATTGGATTGACGCCGTCTGGCTGCTCTTCATCGCGGGTCTGGCCTTCCTGCCTCCTCTTAACGAAGTCCACAAACAGCTGATCCTGATTGCTTTCGCCCTGTTCCAGTTTTTGGAGGGCAGGCTTGTCGCACGCTTGCCACACGAAGGCCCGACCATCAGTGTCGGCCTCAAAATTGTTCTGGCCACTCTGCTGCTCGACCACACCGGCGAGATGGGTATTAACAGCCCCTACTATCCGATTTACTATTTGCCCGTCATCACCGCCGCAATCTACTACGGCCCAATCGGCACGTTGCTGTGGAGTTCGCTCGCCTCTCTCGCGTATTGTTCCTTCTTGATTTCCGCTCTTGAGGAATATGAACTTACTCCAGAAGCGGAGGGGCTGCTGGCGCTCCGCATTCTGTTCTTTTTCCTCGTAGCGATTCTGGTTAACCGGTTCGTGGTTGAAAATCGGCGGCAGGTAGCACGTTATCAGGCGCTCTCGCAAACGTTGGAGGAAACGAACCGCCAGTTGCAGCGCGCCGAAGCCGACGCGCGCCGCTCCGAGCGCCTCGCCGCGCTCGGTCAGATGTCCGCGGGACTGGCGCACGAAATCCGCAACCCGCTCGGCGTGATCAAAGGCTCGGCCGAGATGTTGGTGCAAAAACTGAAGAACGCTCAGCCGCTGGAAAGCGAGCTCGCGGGATACATTTTCTCGGAAGTGAACCGGCTAAATGCCTTGGTGGCGCGGTTTCTCGATTTTGCGCGCCCGTCGAACCTGGAACTCCGGCCTGTTCAGATCGCGAGTGTTCTCGACCGCGCGCTGGATTCCGTGCAAACTCAATCACCGGATGCAAAGGTCCGTGTGCAGCGTCACTATGCCGCAGGCATGCCGAATATAATGGTGGATGAACAGCTCTGCGAGAGCATCTTCGTGAATTTAATTCACAACGCATATCAAGCCATGGACGCCATGCCCGCTGGCGACGGCGTCCGCGAACGCGTTTTGCGCCTGGCGATCGCGCCCGAAACTTCCAGCGGCCGCACCGGCGCCTTGATTACTGTGGAAGATACCGGCCCCGGCGTCCCCGTGGAATTGCGCGAGCAGATATTCAACCCCTTCTATACGTCGAAAAAAGACGGCGTCGGCCTCGGCCTGGCGATCGTCGCCAAAATTGTTGACAGCCATCGCGGCTGGATTAAGCTCGACGACACTTTTTCGCCGGGCGCTCGCTTTCGAGTATTTCTGCCGAGTTCGCCGGCATGAACCGCTTGCGCACAAATCGCGAAACGCCACCGATTCCGATAGCATCGAATGGACTGCGGATATGAAACCGGAAAAAGCATCGGTTCTCATCGTCGAAGACGAGCCCAAAATGCGGCGGGTGCTCGAACTCCAGCTCGCCGAAGAGGGATTTCACGCCCGGACCGCGCCTGACGCTGAAACTGGCCTGCAGCTTCTCGGCAAGGAATCCTTCGACGTAATCGTGACGGATTTCAAGCTGCCCGGTATGAACGGCCTCGAGTTCCTTCATGCGGTGAAGCGCGTGAACGCCGATCTGCCCGTCGTGATGATGACCGCTTACGGCACTGTCGAATACGCCGTGGACGCCATGAAGGCCGGCGCGAGCGACTACGTGTTGAAGCCGTTCTCGCTTGCTGAGCTCGTTCTCGTAATCCGCAAGGAGCTTGCCAGCCATCAGCTGCGGCAGGAAAACCGCGACCTCCGCGAAGCCCTCGGACAGCGCTACGAATACAAGAATATCGTGGCACGCAGCGACAAAATGCAGGCCGTGCTCGCGCTCGTCGAACGCGTTGCGCCGACCAACGCCACCGTTCTGATCGGCGGCGAAAGCGGCGTCGGCAAGGACTTGGTCGCTCGCGCAATACACGAACATTCGCAGCGCTCTGCTGGCCCATTCATCAAAATCAACAGCACTGCGATTCCGGAAACTCTCCTCGAAAGCGAGCTTTTCGGGTACGAGAAAGGAGCGTTTTCCGGCGCAGTGTCGAGCAAGCCCGGAAAATTTGAGCTTGCCGATAAAGGCACGCTCTTCCTCGACGAAATCGGCGACGTCCCCGCTGCGATTCAGGTCAAGCTGCTGCGTGTTCTACAGGATCGCGAATTCGAGCGCCTCGGCAGCACCAGAACGCTCAAAGTTGATGTCCGCCTCGTCGCGGCCACGAATCGTGATCTCCGCGCGGCTCTCGAGGAAGGCACCTTCCGCGAGGATCTCTATTACCGGCTCAACGTGGTCGCGATTGACATTCCGCCCCTGCGCGACCATAAGGAAGATATTCCGGCGCTCGCCGAATTTTTCTTGGAGAAAAGCGCGCGCGAATCCGGAAAGAAAGTTCAGGGCATCACGCCCCAAGCCATGAAACTCCTCATGGATTTTCATTGGCCCGGCAACGTTCGCGAGCTTCAAAATGTTCTGGAACGCGCGGTCACGCTCTCCTCGGGCGCCATGCTCGACGTCGGGGATATCCATATTGACGGCTCTGCGCGGCGGTCGGCGTCCGCCGATTCAACCGCCGCGCTTCCGGAGGGGATGACCCTCGAGCAGTGGGAGGAGGAGATGCTACGTGAGGCTCTCAAGCGTGCCAACGGCAACAAGAGTCAGGCAGCCCGCGCTCTCGGCCTCTCGCGCAACGCACTGCGCTATCGCCTCTCGAAAATGGGCGTCGCCGATCCCCCTGACAAGGATTAGCACCGGTGGTTGAAAACCACCACCTCCGCTTCAAATCCACCAATTGCAACTGGTACCATGGCTTGCGGTCCGAAACAAGAAAGCCTGCAATAGATTGATTTTAAGGAGCTTACCGACGCTTCCCGCTCAATCCATACTTTGGCACTGTCCCTGCAATACACGGGTGGGGTTCACGGTTTCGAGGCCATCAGTCGTGAGAGGGGAAAGATGAAAAGGTATCTGGCAAGTCTGGCGGTGTTAAGTCTCCTGATACTGGGATTGACGCCCGCGAGCACGCTAGGCCAGGCGGCCCCGCCGCCTCCGGGCGCTTCGCCCCAGCAGGGTGATTCGACCGCATCCTCTGACGCAGCTGCGCCCGGCGTAGCGCGCGTTAGCTTCCTTCACGGAGACGTTTCCTCCCAGCGCGGTGACAACAGCGAGTGGGTCGCGCTCACTCAGAATTCCCCCATCTCTCAGGGCGACCGCGTCGCCACCGGACAGAATGGGCGCGCGGAACTTCAGTTGGATTTCGCAAATATCTTGCGCATGTCCGGAAGCGCCACAGCGAATCTCACGAATTTGTCGCGCACCGGCATTCAGGTGCAGGTTGGCCAGGGCCTCGTCACGTATGTCGTGTTGAAGGGCAGCGAAGCAAACGCGGAAATTGACACGCCGAATGCCGCGATCCGCCCGCAAGGCCCCGGTGAGTATCGCGTTCTGGTTAATTCCGACGCGGAAACCAAAGTGATTGTTCGTGAAGGCTCGGCCGACGTGTCCACTCCCGACGGCAGCACTCACGTGGATCAGGGCGAGCTGATCACCGTCGAGGGAACGGATAACCCGCAATATAAGACTGAAGCCGCGCCAGGCCGCGATGACTGGGATACGTGGAACGATGACCGCGACCACCGCATCACCAGCGCTTCAAGCTGGGGCAAGACCGACCGCTACTACACCGGTTCGGAGGATCTCGATACCTACGGCACTTGGAGCGAAGTTCCCGACTACGGTCCCGTGTGGATTCCTTCGGGCACAGGTCCCGACTGGGCTCCCTATCGCGCTGGCCGCTGGGTTTATCAGCCCTATTATGGCTGGACCTGGGTTTCGTCCGAGCCGTGGGGCTGGGCGCCTTATCACTATGGCCGCTGGTTCGTCTACGGGAATAGCTGGGCATGGTGGCCCGGACCCGTGGTTGGTTACCCGGCTTACTATCCGATCTGGTCGCCCGCGTATGTCTCCTTCTTCGGTTTCGGCGCAGGCGGCTTCGGATTCGGAATTGGTTTCGGATTTGGATTCGGCAGCGTTGGCTGGCTGCCCTGCGGCCCTGGCGATTGGTACCATCCGTGGTACGGTCACTATGGCGGCCACTACGGCGCCGTAGGCATCGCGAACGTCAATAATTTCCACAACGGCTACGGGCCGCTCGGAGGCAATCGAGCCCATCAATTCTCGAACGTCCATGCAGCGCTTTCGAGCGATCGAGTGCGAAGTGGCGTGTCCTCGATGGCTGGCAACCAATTCGGGCGCGGAGCCGTGCCTTCCCATCAGGCAGAGATCAGCGCAGCTTCGTTCCGCCAGGGCAGCATGATGACCGGCAGAATGCCCGTCACACCGTCGCGGGAAAGCTACAGCCCGTCCGGCCGCTCGGCGAGTGCGTCAACGATTCGTAGCGCAAGTGCGAGCTCGCAGCACTTCTTCAGCAGCAGTTCGCGATCGAACAGCTCCAGCGCCGGCGCCACGGGTTCGCACTCGTTTGGAAATTCGAACGAAACGCGAGCTCAATCCGGATTTGGCGGCAATAGCGGTTCGACCGCGCAGTCCACTCATCAGGGATGGCAGCATTTCTCAACACCGCAATCCGGCGCCACGAACCATTCAGGACAGGGCTTCGGCGCGAACAATTCCGCGACGGTGAATAACTCTTCGCGCGGATCGTACGCGTCTCCTTCGCATGAATCCACGAACGGAAGCCAGACTGAAAATCGGGGTTCGTGGCAACATTTTACCCCGCCCACAACGTCGTCACGAGGGGGCTCCTCCAACTCATACAATTCATACTCTCGTCCTCCGCTTAATATGAGGCAGCCCATCGTGACGCCGCGTGGCGGATCCAATACCTACGGCTCGCGTTCCTATGGATCGAACCCGTACGGCTCGAGCTCACGCGGATCGTATCCCTACGGCTCGACCAGCCCGCACGGTACTTACAATGCTCCGCGGCCGGCCTACAGCGCCCCGCATGGTGAAACCACCGCTCCGCACGGAACCTATGCCGCCCCGCCCCAGAACGGTGGCAGCAACGGCAATTACCACGGCGGGGGCGGCGGAAACCATTCCGGCGGAGGCGGTCACTCCGGTGGCGGTGGACACGGCGGCGGACACCACTAGAAAAATTCCCAGCGAAGCACCTTAGTGAGCCGCGTCCCCAGCAATTCGAGGCTGTGGCGCATCAGGTACCGGCGCGATGCGAAGTTTCAGTGAATCCGGACGCCCGAGCTCCGCACGAACGAATCGGGCCGCGAAGTGATTCATGGATGAAACAGGAGGGCCGATGTCTAACTTACGCGTGGTCGCATGGCTAGCGTGGCTTACGTGCCTTGCGGTATGGCAGCGGGCGACGCGGTTCAGCATGCTATCAAGAGAACGCAGCACGACAGGAGAAATCTCATGATCAGCCACAGGAAGACAAGGACGATCTCATTCTTCGCGCTCGTGCTGTTCGTTGCCGGACTCATTGCGCTTCTCCCGAATCCCGCCGCCGCGCAGGACGATCCTCCAAGCCGCGTGGCGCACCTGAACTTTATTCAGGGCTCGGTTTCCTATCAGGTTGCCGGTGATCAGGATTGGGTGCAGGCCGATCCGAATCGCCCGCTGACCGCTGGTGACAATCTTTGGGTGGACACGGATTCTCGCGGCGAAGTCCACATCGGCAGCACGGCCATTCGCATGTCTACCCAGACAGGAATTTCGTTCCTGACGCTGGACGATCGCACCGTTCAGATTCAGCTCGCGCAGGGCGCGATCGAAGTTCATGTGCGAAACGTTTCCGCGGGCGACGCTTTTGAAATTGATACGCCGAATCTTGCCTTCACCATTGACCGTGGCGGCGAATACCGCATCGAGACCGATCCCAACGGAGGTTCAACCGTAATCATCGTCCGCGAAGGCCAGGGCGAAGTAACCGGCGGAGGAGATTCCTGGGATTTGCCTGAAGGCCAGCGGTACATTTTCGACGGCACCGATCAGCTTTCTTACGATGCTTCCCCTGCTCCGGCCTTTGACGATTTCGAAAACTGGTGCCAATCGCGCGATCAACGCGAAAACGCGTCTCTATCGGCTCGATACGTTTCGCGAGACATTGACGGATATTACGATCTCGACGAATACGGCGATTGGCACACCGATCCGGACTACGGCGCCGTGTGGGTTCCCCGCGGCGTTGTAGCGGGATGGGCGCCCTATCAGGCCGGCCACTGGGTGTTCGTCGCGCCGTGGGGCTGGACATGGGTGGACGCGGAACCTTGGGGGTTCGCGCCGTTCCACTACGGCCGCTGGGCATTCGTCGGCGGCTACTGGGGATGGGTGCCGGGGCCGGTCGTCGTGCGGCCTGTATACGCTCCGGCGCTGGTGGGATTCGTCGGAGGCGGCGGCTTTGGAGTCTCCGTTGCGTTCGGCGGAGGGTTTTCCGGCGTTGCGTGGTTCCCGCTTGGGCCGCGTGACGTATTTATCCCCGGCTATCACGTCAGCGCGCGTTACGTGCAGAACATCAACATCACCAACTCGCGCGTCGTGAACGTGACCCAAGTCACCAACGTCTACAACAACGTGTACATCAATCACAACACGACGGTGACCAACAACTACACGTACGCGCGGAACGAGACGGCGGTCACAGCGGTTTCGCGTGAAACCTTCGTGAACGCGCGGCCCGTTACCGGTGCGACGATGCGCGTGTCCGCGCAGCAGATTCAGGGCGCGCGAGCGGTTGAGACTTCGCCGATCGCTCCAACGCGAACCAGCTACGTTTCCTCAACCGCGCGCGTTTCCACGAGGAAACCTGCGGTTCCGTTCGAGCAGCGAGCCGTGGTTGCGCGATTGAACCCGGCGGTCTCACGGCCTTCGGTCCAACCGGCGGCCAAAGGCAATGGCCAGTTCGGACATGACCAGGGCAACCCGCAATACAATTACCGCCCCGGCAACAATAAGGTCGCGAACGGCCAGCAGCCCGTCGCAGGGAGCAATCCTCCGGTAACCAACACCAAGGAGAACACGCCGCAGAACCAACCGGCGTCGCGCGACGGCTTCCAGTCGTTCAAGCCTCCCGCAGGCACTTCGAACAACGGCAACAATGCAGACAAGAACTCAACCAACAGCGTTAACAACAAAACCGAGAACAACAGCAAAACCGAAAACGGCAACACCACGCAAGGCGATCAGCGGCAGCCGATGCGGTATACGCCACCGGTGAAGGCGAAGGATGAAAACTACGACGTGCATCCTCCGCTGAACCAAAAACCAGCGGAGACGCAAGCTAAAGAAGAACCGAAGCAGGAACAGAAGCAGGAGCAGAAACAAGAGAAGAAAAACGAAAAAGACGACAAAAAGAAGGACGACAAGAACTAATCCTGGGTAATTCGGTCAGGCGAATCGCGGCGGCCCCGAGCAATCGGGGCCATTTTTTTTGGCCGGTGCGCGTGCGAGCGGCTTGCGAACTATGGCGACGCAGTTCCCGTCGGCGCGGGCGCGGCGGGCGTCGCTGCGGCGGGATTGGCCGACGAGGGGGCTTGATCCACCGCGAGATAAGCGCGGCCGAAGGCGGATTGCTGCGTGCCGGCGGCTATCGCTACGGCCTGCACCGTGTAATGCCCTGAAGGCAACTTGGCGAGCGGCATGCTGATGCGATAGGACGCGGTGCGCGTCTTGGGGTCAACGGCGGTCGGCGCGAGCAGCGGCGTCGCGTTCACCTGCACGCCACCACGGAAAAACACCAGCCCGGCGCGAAGCGTGGCCGGATCGAATGGCGCGGACTTGTCGGCTTTCTCTGGATAGTAAGCCTGGAAGAAAACGTAGAGCGTCTGTTGCTGCGTGAAAAAGCGCGTAACGCTGGGAACGATTTTCTCGCCTTCCATCTCGAGCGGCGACGCGGTGATCTGCGCGCGAGTTCCCTGCCCTTTCGTCTCCACTTCCGAAGACTTGGCGATCGGTACGAGCTGGCTTGAAAGCAGGACGGAGCTGAGGCTCATGCGGTCGGCCGAACGCTGTGGCACGATGAACGACTGCTCGAATGTGCCGATTTTTCCGGATTCATTTTCGCGCGCGAGAAATTTCATGCGATAGGATCCCGGCGAAAGCACCACGCCGCCCTGATATACCAGGTTGCTGCGATTCACCTGCTGGAACCGTTCGTCGTCAAGATGGACGGTGATGGTATCACGCAGCGAGGCGACGCTTTGACCGGAAGGCTGGGCAAGAACCTCTGCGGCGAAATCGAATTCAGCTTCGTGGCGGTCGTGTTTCTTGGCCCAATCGAGCGCGCTCGAAGAGAGCTTCGCGGAGATGGGGATGTACACCTGCTGATCGCTCAAGCGAAACATTGCAGTCTCGACAGCGATGGGAAGATCCACTTCCGGACTTTCCGATCGCATGGCGTCCGCAAGCTGGTGGTCGCGATCTTCTTTTTCAAGATGCTGAAAATCGCGCGGGGCGTAATAACCGTTGCGGTAACGGATGTGGGCGCCGGGCACGTTGATTTTCACGCGGATGGCGTGCCAACGCCCATCGCGCTTCACATCTGCCGGGAGATTGTATCCGACGAGATAGTAGCCGCTGTTGTCCTGCTGAATTTTCGGGAAAGCGTCGCTCAGATCGCCGAGATCGAAGAAGGCTTTTCCGCCGGTGTCAACTGAGAGCGTCGAGAGAGTGTCGCGCGAGTCCTCGCGCTGATCAGTCTGGTGATAAACGGCGGCGCCGCTGAACATCGAAGTACCGGTCGCGGCGTTGGCAGTGACATCGCCGCCGGGCGGTGTGGCGAACATGCCGCGCGCGTCAATCGAATAGATGGAGACGTCGGCGCGATTGGCGGCGTCGGTGACGGCGCGAAGCTCCGCGCGATTCTCCTCTCCGGTTTGCGTGATCCCACCCGTGAATTCCACGAGAGATTTTCGGCCAGGAATTCCAGCGAGCACATTTGCGAGACCTTCGACGGCCGCCAGCTTCTGATCGGTGTTAAATACGTTGAATTCGGTTTCATCGGGTGTATACGCATCGCCGGTATATTGCTGAACATCGTATTCGCCGTTCGTCGCGGCGGCATAGAGCGGGTTCGCGATTTGCGAAGCGGCGCCGGGAACCAATTGGGCGATAGCTTTGTTGAGCGTCGCGCGATCGTTGGTGAAATTCGCAAGAACTGCCAGGCGCGTGCTGAACACGACGACCGAGACGAGATCGGCGGGCGTCATCTGCTGCTTCAAAAATTTCTGCGCGGCGGCATGCGCGCGGAGGATGTCGTCGGTCTCCATGGAGGTCATGTCGAAAAAGAGGACGATCATGCGGCGGTCGCGAACCGTGTCCGTGACGGCGTCAGCGGCGCCGGGTCCTTCGTTGTCCACGGGAATGACAATCGGCTTGGCGTTGTCTTCCGCGGCTGTCTCGATTTTTTCGATATCCGAGTAGGAAAAGCTGGAAATCTTCTGCAGCTTGCCGTCGTCGGTGACTTCGAACTGGTCGGCGCGCAGTCCCTTGATTGGCTTCCCGGAACCGTCGGTTACTTGGACGTCAATGCGGACCACGTTGGATTGCGCGCGGAGGACGAACGTCGGATTCGTGGGTGGAGGCTGCTGCTGCGCAGGCGCGGGAGCCGGCTGCTGCTGCGCGGGTACGGAAACGGGAGCGAGCGACAGTCCCGCGGCGACCAAGATGGCGAGCGAGCGGCGGAAGGTACCACCCCTAAGAATGTGTCGAGTAAGTTGGGCGCCAAACCTTTGTTTGCAATGACTTACAGCGACATTTACCCGGCACGTGTGTCGAGTAAATATCGGAAAAATGGAGAAGATCGGCGAGACGAAAGACACGATTCCCTCGGACATCCGAGGCGACTTGTCTCGGGCTGCCTTCGACTGCGCCATCTTCGACTTTTGTGCCCACTTTTCCATCATCAACATGTTAGCCCTCGCAGGGCTGAGCGCAAGTACGTTGTTGGTGTAAAGAATTGTTCGGCGTTCGGTGACGGTTAATGGCCATCGGTTGCCAAGTTCGTTCCCCGGGCACGGCATGCCGTGCCCCTACAAAGGAAAATGAACTTTCGCATCCCGTCATAATTTCCACCGAATCTCCGGTACGTCCGCGCCTCGCGTGGCTAGAAATTAAAGCGGGCCTGAAAGGCCATCGTGCGCATCTGTCCCGCGCTCGACACGCGGCCGAAAAGTGAAAAACCCGCTTCGGGTCCGGCCCCTGTGCCGCACTCGATTCCGGCGGCGTTACCGGTTCCTCCGGTCCCGGCGCTGCCGAAGCAAGGGAGGACGGTGCCAATGCCGGTGTAGCTCGGCGTGTTGGTAAGATTTGTGATCTGCCAGCTCAGGTTCAGATTGTGGCGACGATCCGGGCCAAAACGAATCGTCTTCGCGAGAGACATATTCCAATTAAATTGGCAGGGCCCTTCGACCGCACCGCGCGGCTCGTCGCCATATGCCAGATTCCCGTTTGAGTCCGTCGGCAACGTGAAGACGCTGGTATTGAAAAAAGCCGCCGGAGAGCCGCCACAAATTCCGGTGTTCGGATCGCCGATCAGATCGGGACGCAGAGAGAAATTAGCGCCGGTGCCATTGTCCGAAGCGACGCCACCCAGCAACACGGTGAAAGGTGTGCCGGTCTGCCAAGTGAAAATGTTCTGCAGACGTAAATCGCCGAAGACGTGCTCTTTCCAGCCGTGGTTGGCCCAGCGACTCCTCTGACCAAAGGGAAGCTCCCACATCGTAACCGCGCGGAACTGATGACGAACGTCAAAGGTGGAAAGGCCGTACTCGCCGTGGAGATTGCCGTCCTGCTGCTCGACGGTAGCCTGTCCACCGCCGATGGAGCTGGAATCGTCGAGCGATTTTCCGTAGGTGTAGATTCCCTGCAGCATCACCCCGTGAGTGAAGCGATGGACCAGGCGTACCTGAAGAGCGTTGTAGATGGAATTCGCGCCGGACTGATCGAAGGTGTAACCGGTGGCGTTCGGGTCCAGACGATTGGCCTGAATCTCATCCGAAGGTGTTCCCAGCGGCGCGCGGTTGGGCGCGCGGAGGATATCGAGATCGGTTCCCTTGGTGCCCGTGTAGGTGAGGTCCAAAATCCAACTGGGCGATAGGGTGGTTTCCGTGCCGAGATTCCAGATTTGTGCGTAGCCGTTCTTGTAATTGGGATCCACGGACTCGGTATTCGAAATGAAAGTGCTGTTATCCGGAGCCGGCGGAAAGCCATTTTGGAAAGTGAGCGGCGCGGTCGAGGTCGTGGTCAAGGTTTGGACGGTGGCGATTGGCGACTGAAACGCCATCTCGCGCGCGAGCGTGTTGTATATCGCTTCGTTGTAGAAGATCGAATATCCGCCGCGGACGACGGTCTTCGGCTTGATGAACTTTGGCTGCCAGGCAAATCCGAAGCGCGGCTCAAGGTTTCCATAATTGCCGTGGACCAGTGCACGAGGCAAACCCGGCGCCGAAAGATTCGGCTGGCCGTGCGCGACCCGGAACACATCCGACAGATCGGTAATGTCGAGATTGATCAGGTTGTTGTTCAGCTCGATCGGCGGCGTGACCGCTTCGTAGCGCAGGCCATATTGAAGCGTGAAAGTCTTGCTGACGCGAAAATCGTCCTGGGCGAAAGCCGCGACTCCCCAACTGCGGAGATAGAGGTTCGGATTGCCGAACTGCACCGTGGTGTTGAACGGAAGGCCGAGAAGGAAATCAGCAAAGTCGCTACCAGTGGCGAGACCGGTGAAAACAAAGCCGCCGCGCGGATTGGGATTGGACTCGGTGTTCAGCTGAATGCGGCGGATTTCGGCTCCGAACGTCATGGTGTGCTTGACGTGCGTCCAGGTGAAGGTATCGGAAAGGCGCAGGGTCTGATTGCGGACCAGGGACGGGATCGGATCGTTCAATCCCGAAAAATTGGTGAAGCTGATCAGGGGAATTCCGTAATCAATCGGCGCAACGGACACCCCGATAATCCCGAGCTCGCCGGCGATGTTCGTGCCGAAGGAATTGTCGCTGAGAAGTTCGTTACGGCTGCGGCTCCAACTCAGCGCGATATTTTCGACCAGGCGCGGCGACCAATTGTGCGATAGCCCGAGGGTCACGCTCTGATTGCGCGTGGATTGATTGCCGCCGATGCCGATAAAATTGCTGAGAGTATTCGAACGCTGGGAACTGAAATTGTAGCCTCCGTTGACGTTGAACTTAGCGTTGATGGTGTGCAGGACGTGCGTACTCAGAGTGTCGCTATTGAGCGGCGTGGTGGATTGCAGGAGATAGTTCTGGCCCGAGGTGCTTGAAAGATTCGGCAAGGGAATGAATCCCAGCAATCCCTGGACCGCCGGGTTATTCGCAAACTCACTGGTGGGAATCTGCTGGCATCCGGTACCCGCTGACGGAAACGGGGTGGTCGTGAACGGTTCGAAGATCGTGGAGCCGCCGCAGAAGAGTCCGCCGCGCTCGGCGAGCGTCGGCACCGTGGAAAACGAGTTGATCGGATTCTTGGCCGTCTCATGCTGGTAGTTGACGAAGAAATACGTTTTGTCACTGCCGTTGTAAATGTGCGGAATCTTCAGCGGACCGCCGACGGTGCCGCCGACGCGTTCGTCGTAGCTGCCGATCTGCGGATACTGCGCGCCGGTGATCGAGAACGGCTTCGCGTCGAACACGGAGTTCGTATAACGGTCGAAGAGGGTAAATCGCACACGATTCACTGTCTGGCGCAGTAGTCTGCCGACCTGCGCGCCATTGGGACCGCCACGACCACCTCCACCAAACCCACCGCCTCCGCCGCCGAAACCACCTCCGCCTTGCTGCCCAAAGACCCCTGCGCCAGCGCCACCGGGGCCGCCGGGACCGCCCGCGCCTCCGATGCCACCTATGCCCTGGCCTCCAAATCCCAAATTGAGTTGTCCCTGCCCTGGACCGCCAAATCCACCCGGGCCGCCGAAACCAGCCGCTGATTGGCCCTGCCCTACTGTGCCCTGCAACAAGAACGAATCAGAGGACGAGCCTGCCACGGGAGAAACGTTCATGCTCGGTTGAGGCCCTCCTGCGCCTTCTTCACCTTGTCCGCCGGCAGCCTCGCCCGTTAGATCGGTTTGTTGGAAGCCACCGTCGCGGACGGCATTCACCAAGCCGGGAGGAAGCTGGCCTCGCCCACTTCTACCGCGGCCTGCGCCGGGTGCACCTGTTCCTGAGGCACTCTGGGGATTCGCGGAGCCGGGCTGGCCACCATTCGGCGCACCGGCGACGTTACTAGGGCCTGCACCCGGTCGTCGGCCGCCTGCGCTACCGGAAGTTCCGGTGGGCGCAGCAAGCTCGGCGAGAGTGCCTACGCGCAGCACAAATTGAAGAGGCGGCGGTGCGGGGCCACCTCCGAGCTCGATATTTAGCGACGCGGCCACGAAGCCAAGCTGAGAGGCTTCGATGGTGTAGTGTCCCGGCGGGAGCGCAGGAAATTCAAACTTGCCGGATTCGTCAGTCCAACTGACGAAAACTTTTTGCGTGTCGGTGTTGAGGAGACGCAACGTGGCGCCCGGAACTGGATAGCCGTCGGAGGTGTGCACGACACCGGACGCGATGGCCGTTACAGTATCCACTTGAGCAGTACCTTGCGTAGAATTCGTAGTGGAGGTCTGAGCGGGTGGTTGCGCTGGGGCCTGTGCCGGATTTTGTGGCGCTTGGGCAAACGCTGCCGAAGCAAACGCTAAAACGGCGGCGAAAACTGATGCAGCCATTGCGCGGGTAACCGGTGGGTAAATTGGACTGTGCAACACGATTCTCTCAGCTTACGGAATTCGCACGTTACTGCAATAAATCAATTCGACGGTGTCGCACAGGAATGGGTTACCCGCCAGACGGGGCGGGATCGTAAACGAGACGGAACGTGACGGGCTTCGTGAAACGCGGGTTGTCAATCTTCGTGGTCACATAGAGCTGCTTACCGTCAGGAGACAATTCGTAGGTGCGCGTGGTGCTGCCCTGACGCCGGCCCGGAGTGACGGCGACGAGCTGAGAGCCCTGCCACTGCGCGGCCGGAGGCGCGCTGGCTGCGTCGCTATCGCCGCTGGAGCTGTTTGAGGGATTGGACGACGTCCCCGCGGATGAATTCGCGGGCGCTGTTTCGGACGCGGAATAAAGCGCCAGCACGTTACCGGATTCGCCGGTCACTTTTGCGGATGACGCAGTCTGCTCGATCGTGAGTTGCGCGAGATTATTCATCCCGCCTTGGCTATTTTGTCCGCCGCGCGTGCCGCCTCCGCCACCCGCGCCGCCACTACCGCCGTGTTGTCCTCCGCCGCTTCCCCAACCACCGCCGCCACTGCCACCACCACCTGCGCCGTAGCGTCCACCGCCTCCCTTGCCGCCAGAATTACCGGCCTGCTGCATCGCAGTGCGAGGGTCGTCGCTCTCGTCTTTGTTCAACGCCCACGTGCCGGAGATATTCGGCTTGCCACCGATCCGAGCGGGCGCTCCGGCTCTGGTTGAAGCCACGGGCTGATCGGAGGGCGCTGTTGCCGGAAGCGGGCCCGAGGTCTGAGCATCAGCGCGGGTTGCCGGCAGCAAAAGCACAGCCGCCGCGAAGATGGTGAGAATCGCCCACCACAGAAATGACTCGGAGAGAGTTTGGCTTTTCTTGCCGTCGAGCGCTGTCGTGGTCATCGTTCACCTCCTGCGAAGCCGGCCGGAAACTTTCATCACGCGTGCATTCGCACGTAAATCCCGGCACAGAGATGATTCCTTTCAAGGCACGCGATAGTTCCAAAAGCTAAGGGAAGGCTTTTGAGTCTGCGGTGACCTCTTGTATCATTCCACTCAGCATGCTTCCTCTTACAAGACGACCGTGCAAGCCAAGTCCACATTACCCGCGGGGCTAATCCCGCCGCGCCCGCGCGAATGCGAGCGCGAATAGCAGGCCACTTAAATCCGGTAATTTCCCAACGAAGCAGCCCGAATCAAAGCACGAAAGGGGACAAGCGAAATGGCACACACAGGAAACCAAATGCGGCTGGCCGTGCTGGGCGCTGGGAAAATGGGCGGGATTTTGATCGAGGCGTTCGTGAAGCAGGGACTCGTCTCGCCGCAGAATATTTTCGCGACCGTACAACATGCGGCCGCGGATCGTAAGAACGGTTCGAAGCTGTCCGTTGCGCTGACCAACAATAATCGCGCCGCGGTGAAAAAGGCAGATGTGGTGTTTCTGTGCGTGAAGCCGCAGGCCGTGGCGCAGGTTGTGGATGAAATACGCGGCGAGTTGACCGACAAGAAGCTGCTGATTTCGATCGCGGCGTCGGTGCCGGCGGAATACATCGAACGGCGGCTGCGCGGGAAAGTTCCCGTGATCCGCGCGATGCCCAACACACCGTCGGTGGTCGGCGCGGGGATCACCGCGATGGCCGCCGGAAAATTCGCGGGACCGAAAGATCTGGAGACCGCGCGGAAACTTTTCGACGCGGTCGGCAAGACCGTGGTCGTGGACGAAAAGCACATGGATGCGGTAACGGGATTGTCGGCGAGCGGGCCGGCGTTTATTTACATCATTCTGGAATCGCTGGCGGAAGGCGGCGTCAAAGTGGGGCTATCGCGGGAACTCGCGACGTTGCTCGCGGCGCAGATGACGCTGGGCGCGGCGAAAATGGTGATCGAGACCGGGCATCATCCGGCGCTGCTCAAGGATACGGTAACCACTCCCGCAGGCTGCACGATTGACGGCATCCTCGAGCTCGAGGAGGGCGGATTGCGCGTGACGCTGATCAAGGCTGTGGTCAAGGCCGCGCAGCGCGCGAAGGAATTGCTGGTGACCGACGAAAGCGCGTAGCGCCCGAGGTGCAACGTGCCGCCTATTTTCTCATCAGAAGCACGTTCACCGCTTTGACGACCACTTCGACCTTGTCGCCCTTCCTGACGCCGAGTTCCTTCAGCGATTCGAGCGTCATCACGGAAGCCATGCCGGATGATGCGGGGATATTGACCTTCACCAGGCACATCACTCCGCCCTTCTTGATGTCCGTCACCTTGCCGATGATTCGATTGCGGGCTCCTACTTTCATGCTTTGCTCTCCTGGACTACGGTTTCTCTTTGAGGAACGGGATCTGACCAGCTCCGACAGATTAGCCTGTGCGTCAACGAAGCGGAACGGGTTTCTTTGCGCCGGGCGGGAGTTGCGGCTAGGATAGGTACATGGAGATTGATCGCAAGGCCTTTCTCGACAGCCTGGGTGGCGCCGAGGGCGTGAAGCGCATGGACGACGAGGCGCGCGCCGACGCGCTCGAGTCGCACATGATGTCGGAGCTGAACAGCGCCATCGCCGCGAAAAAATCTGGCGGGGCGCAGCCTCCGAAGACGTACCCCACCGCGGCAGAAGTCGAAGCGCAGATCGAAACGCGGCCTTATCGTGCAGGCGTGGGATTCATGATGGTGCCGCGCACAGGCGGTAACGTAAAGAGGCTCGCGCCCATGCAGACGAATCCGACGCTGGCCGATTTCTTTAAACTGCGCTTTGCGGACACCGCGAACCACGTGCTGCAGAGCGCGAACCTGGCAAAGAAGAACGGCATGTCCGAAGAAGTTATTCTCGCCTGCCTGCTGCACGACGTGGTGCAGGAAATCATGCGGACGGATCACGGGTGGTGGGGAGCGCAGCTCTTCGAGCCGTACGTCTCGGAAAAAGTGGCGTTCGCAATTCGTTATCACCAAGCGCTGCGATACTACGCCGATCCTTCCGTTGGATACGAGTACCCCGATCTATACCGGGAGTTATTCGGCGCGGATTACGTCCCGCCGGCCTATATCGAAGCGACCTATCAGATGGTCCGAAAGCACAAATGGTATATGGAGCCGCGCATGGTCGCGGTGAACGACTTGTACGCGTTCGATCCGAATGTGATTGTGACGATTGAGCCATTCCTCGACATCATCGGCCGCCATTTCAAGCAGCCGAAAGAAGGGTTGGGGAATGATGGCAGCCCGGTCGCACACATGTGGCGAACGATTTCGAGACCGGATCAGCCGCTGTAGGGCCGGGTTACTCGCTCTTGGCCCAGACCTTTGTATCCTCGAAGCTCTGCCGGCTGCGCCAAACTCCTGAGCTATCGTCATCGCCAACTTTGGCGAACGCCTCCCTCGCAGAGGTCTTGTCGCCTGCTCCGTAAGCCATCAGCGCAAAGCGATTCGCCTTAATGTCGTTGGTCCCGTACAACTGACTCAGAACAGCATAGCCACTCCTGATTCTCGGCCAGGACCAATTCGCCATGGAGGGCTTGTCTGACTCGCAGCTGCAGACTGTGATGCTGGCGATTTCGAAATAGGTTAGATCACCCTGCTGGCCGCCGAGGTGATCGGCGGCTTCTTTGGCGAAAGCCGCGCTCTCGCCCGGCTCTCCGTACCACTTCGGCAGTAAGTACGTCGCGTACTCCCGGTAGTACATATGAAAGGTGGGCTCGTAGGCCGAGGCCTGGTCGAAAAGCTCGCGCGCCTGCGGTTTGGTCCAGCCCTCACCCATCGCCACGTCCTGCATCACTTCAAACCAGTAGGGACATTTCTCTTTGAGCTTAGCGGCTTCGACTAAAGCGGACGCGGCCATGCCGAGCCTCTCAGTGAAACCCCTCCATTGGGCGCTGGAGACTGTGCGGCCGTATCCGAAACCTCGAATACTCCAACCGTAATTAACGTCGGCCTGAGCGAGTGCAATTTGGGCAGCGACCGAATCGGGCTGCGCCGCTTTCCATTTTTTCAGCGTTTCAAACTCGTTGCCCCACTCGGCTTCTGTCGCATTGCTGTCGGCGGAGGGCTGGCTCACCACATCATAGAACTCGCTCAGTTTCCAAGAGCCGCCAACGAGCCTCCCTTTGCTGACTCGGGCGTCGCGGACCTCGGTTTCGAGCTGGGCGAAATCCCATTCGTTGAAAGTTGCCGCGATCTGCCGCCGATAAGTCGCCGCATCCTCAAGCGCGGCCGCTGGCGCTGCGCTCGCAGATCCAGCCGGTCGCGGAACCGTGGCGGGCGGGGAGGGCTGCCTGCTCTTGCCGTACTCGCGGACGACCGTCAGTAGTTGATCGGCATCCGGCCCCGGAGAAACGAACAGCTGCCAGCACGACGCCTGGGACAGACAGGTTGCCAGAATAAACAGAATTGTGAGTGGTTTGTGAGAGACCATAAACACCCTCGAAAAAGTGAGATGTGGGAACTCTACGAGGACGAACGTACCTAGAAAATATTACTTAGGTACCAGTTGATAATTTTTTGGGCACAAGCACCTGCGCGCATTCTCCGAGCGGGTTCTTTGTAGGACGTCAGCGGGACTAGCAGCAAGAGAAGCAGCGATTCGACGACCTTACTTCTACGCGTTGGTCAACGATGTTGAAATTCAGGTGAAGCGAGGATGAATGCGACGATGAGGCGCAACCGATTGACCAGTGCCGAAGTGTTGCGCTCGGCGTCCGGGTCTTGCGTCTCTTTGCGAATAATCCCCTCGTCCTTGGGCAGAAGTTCGCCGGGAAGAATTGTGTCCTCCGTCAGCGCAATGGCGAAATCCAGACCGGTGTGTTTTTGGGCAAGGATTGCCTCGGCGCGAGGCTGGTCCAAACTCGTAATAATCCCCAGCGTGACGATGGCGCCCGGGTCGAATTGCACGCCGGAGAGGTTACCCTGGGTCAGGGCGGTCGAAAAGTTTATGCGCGCGAGCAGCGCGCCCTCGTTATCCCACGTTTCGGATTTCACCGAGTATCCGGTTGGAACGATCATGCCGTAGGGCGGCATACCCATGAGGGTAAGATTCTGCAAGAGGGCGTCCGGAGAAACCACATTTGTTCCAGTTGCCCTCAAAGCGGAAACGACAAGTTCAAGCGGCGTTTTCATCTTCGCCCGGTAAACCTTGGGCGACCAAAACTCCGGAGAATGGAGCATCGTGCGCAAGACCTCACGAATGTCGCCGTCGCTTGATAAGAATTTGTCCGCCATGCGATCAACGAGAGCTTGGGGTGGATCGTCCGAGACGAACCTGGTGGCAATGCTCTGAGAAATGAAATGAGCGGTCGAAGGTTTGTGGGCGAGCATGTTCAAAGCCTGGAGCCCCTCGTCAACACCCGCCTCGAAGAATTTTTCACCCGCGACGGTCTTGGTGCCCGGCTCGTGGCGCTTCGGGTCAAATTGGAATTGGCCGCCATCGTCCTGCTGCGTGATCGTCCATCCGGTCAAGACTCGGGCGAGTTCGGTGACGTCCGATTGGGTGTAGCCGCCGTTTACTCCGAGCGTATGCAGCTCCATGACCTCGCGGCCGTAATTCTCGTTTAGACCGCTCTGGCCGTTCTTGCCCGCCGCCTGTGAATGCAGCCCGACGCTGAGCCAGTTATCGAGATACATCAACATTGCCGGGCTCTGGGCGGTGGCGACGAGCAAATCGTAGAACTTTCCGAGGGCGTGCGGACGAATCGAATCGCGCTCGTAGGCCGTCGTGTAGTAGACGCACTGATTCTTATATTGAAAAACGTTGAAATGATTGAACCAGAAATCGGTCATCACTTCGAGTAACTGCCGCTCGGAATAGATCTCACGGATCAGCTTGGCCTGTTGAAGCTCCGTAGCGACGACACCCGCCGGATTTGCCAGCGCGCGAACCATCTCCCGCTCCTGCGGCGAGAAATCGGCCATGAGGTGGTCGCGTTGATCTCCGCGCAACAGATTCGGAAAATTGATCAGCTGTTCGGGAGGCGAAGTCTGAAGGGCGGCGAAGCGCTGATTCTTGGGCAGCGCCAGCAGATTGTCGGCAATCGAGCGCGCCTGAATCTCGGCCGGGGAAGGTGACGGAGGCTTCGCGGTGCTGTCAGGTGGGGCCCCGCCATTCGCTTTAGCGGCTGCATCCGCGGCCTTGATGGCTTCCTGCTGCTTGATGCGCGCGACGTTGACGGAGTACACCAGCGCGGTTTCAGAATCGTCCGGCATGGGCCGCTTGCCCGCAATGATCTGGCGGATCACCGTGTCGGACGGAAAGGTTTCGGCGAGCTGCTTGGGATTCATGCGCGTGGTGGCATAGGGTCCAAGACGCGCGTTGAGCGCCGAATCGTCAATACTCTCGGGATGTAACTGGTCCTCGATCCACGCGTCCATACCCTTCGCCAAGACGGCATCCACGTCGCCTGGCCGGGGACCGAAAGTAAGCCGGTTTAGCGCATGGATCACGCGCTCGCGATCGGTGAGCGAGGCGGGATGGGTTCCTTTTGCGGCGGCTGTGGAGGTCTGTTTCCGGACCGTGGACTGCGGGAACGCCGGGAAGGCAATGTTGAACGCAAGTACGATCGCGAGCGTCCCTTTAGACCAACGGATATCCATGTCGTTCTCCTGCGGCGGCCCGCAAACTGCCATCTACACCCCAACACTCATTTTAGACCCCGATTGAGCGTGTCGGATTTCACGATACTGTTTTGATTCTTGGATTCAAACATGGCAGGACAAGCTGCCTAGAATCCTCCCGAGGAACGATGGAGTTCTAGTGCGCGGCGGAAGCCGCGATGCGGGCGGTGGCGTGGATATCAACGTCCACCGTGTCGCCGACGTGAAGCAGAAACGTGCTGGGATTCTTGAGTCCCCATTCGACATAAGGCACGGCCAACTGGGTTGAGGCCTGCAATGATCCGTCGGTTCCCGGCTGTACTGTAAATGTGAGTGTTGTGTCGTGATCCTGGCCGTGGAGGCGGATTTTGCCCGAAACATCTATTTGGGCTGTCCCTGCCTTCGGAAGGGTGCCTTTGATCTGCGCGGGCGTGAAAGTAATTTCTGGAAACTTGGTGCTTTCAAGAACTTCGGTATGCATGTTCTTGTCGCGCGAGGCGTTGTCGGTGTCTCCGCTGGTCGCGTCAATCACTACGGCGCCGCTAGCGCGCCCGGTCGCGGAGTCCCAGTGAATCTCGCCGCTCTTGAGCTTGAAGATTCCGTGAACGGTGTGGAGAGTGGCAGCGAGCGTGAAATTGATTTGTGTGCTCGCCGGGTTGAGCGTGATTGTGGTTTCTTGTGCATGGAGCGCCGCTGAAAAACAAACAGCGACGGCAACCAGAACAGCGCACCGTAGAGACGCGGAGAAGGACGCAAAGAACACAGTCAGGTTCGACCTCCCGAGAATTCATTGGTGTCGCAAATCGTCACGCCCACAGCACGCGCCAGCCCAGATTCAGAATCGCAGAGGCATTCAGCGCGTCCGGCGATGTGTCGCCAGTGTGGACGGAGATCATTTTCGCGAACAGCCCTGGCCGTGCTGCGAACAGACGCAATACTTTGCGGCGCAGAGCCACGCTTGAGTTCATCAAGAGCAGGAGCCGCGTAATACGAAAGGCCACGTTCGATATGCGCTGATGCGCAGCTTCGTATTGATCGAGATTGCCCGCTGCGAGCGCGTCGGCGAGACGACCGGCCTGCTGAAATGCGAGGCTCAACCCTTGCCCCGAAATGGAATCCACTGTGCAGCTGGCATCGCCGACCAGAGCGACACTTCTTCGAGCCACCCGGCGAGCTCTGCTGAACGACGTGACCGCCCCAACCTCTGCTGAAATTGGCGATGCGCCGCCGAGACGCCGGAGGACTTCCGGGAACTGATGAATGGCGCGATCCAATCTCACGCGCGAATCGTCCACGAAAAGCGAAAGGCAGATTTCGTTTCCTGCAGTGGGTGTAACAACCATCTGCGTCTTCCTGCCCCAATAAACTTCCACGAAATTGGTCCACGGTGCGACCGGGTAGTGGCGGCGAAATCCGAAGCGGGGACTGTCGGAGCGGCAGGGGCCCAGGCCAGCAAACTTTCGCACGCCTGAATTCCGGCCGTCGGCACCGATAAGCCATTTGCAGGGCACGAACTGCCCGTTGACGCAGGCACCGCCAAAATCGAGACGCGAAACGCGGGCGCCCCACATCAGTGAAACTCCCACTTCGGTTGCGCGATTGATCAGAAGCTGATGGAGGGTTGTGCGGCGCAATCCAAGGGCCTGCCCCCGGGGAATCATTGCGCTGGCGGAAGAAGTTTCGTCCGAGAATCGAAAACCATCAAACGGAAATCCCGGGCCCGGATCAAGATCGACGCCGAGACGCCGCAACGCCGCAACCGCCTCGGGCAGCAAACCCTCGCCACAAGGCTTATTGATGGGAGGTTTTCGGGAATCAACAACAGTGACGCGGAGATTTTTCAGGGTCGCGGCAATTGCAGCAGCAAGCCCGGCCGGGCCTCCGCCTAAGACCAGAACCTCAGGCTGCAATTTTGGATCCTTCGAAGCCGCCTACCAGCGCAAGAGCAACAGCTCCGCACAGAAGCCGGGTCCCATGGCAGCGAGAATACTCAGAGTTCCGGGTTCCGGGCGACGATGGCGGTAAACATCCTCGAGTACGAGGAGAACGGACGTGGAAGAAATGTTGCCGACTTTGCGTAAACACTCCCACGACGCCTCCAAATCCTTTTCGGTGAGATCAAGAGCAGTCGCCGTTGCCTCGAGAACCTTCGGGCCCCCGGTGTGCATGATCCAGCTCTTGATGTCGGCCCGGCGAACACCCTGCTCCGCAAGGAACTCGTCCACGTCCTTGCCCAGATGTTTCACCACCGTATCAGGAACTTCCGGTGACAATACGATGTGAAAACCCTTCTCCGAGATGTCCCAACCCATCACGCGTTCGGTATTCGGGTAGAAGACGGACTTGTTGGCCAGGATTTCGGGCCCGTTCGATTCGACTTCGTCTCCAACGACCACGGTCGCCGCGGCGCCATCGCCGAACAACATCGCCGAGATGAGATGTGCCATCGAGATATCGTCGCGCTGAAGAGTCAGCGAGCACAGCTCGATGGATAACAGCGCAGCTGCCTGATCGGGAAAGGCACGGACATAATCGGCGGCCCGGGAAATTCCGGCGGCGCCGGCCACGCAGCCAAGTCCGAAAATCGGGATGCGCTTGATATTCGGCGAGAGGCCCATGCGATTGATAAGCCGAGCATCAAGCGACGGTGCAGCAATTCCAGTAACCGACGTAACAAAAATCGCGCCCAGGTCCCGCGGCTCAACGCCTGCGCCGACGAGCGCGTGACACAATGCTTTCTCGCCCAACTCCAGCCCCACTTCAATCCAGACGTTGTTCGCCTCGCCCCACGTCTTCATTTCATTGTGGTAAAAATCGAGAGGACGCGCCGTGAACCGGCCATCCACCTTCATGCTTTCGTCCAGTCGGTCGAGAATGCCGGGCTGGACTAACCTATCCTTCCAATAACTCTTCAGCGCACCGACGAGAACTTCCTGCTTGTGGTAATACTTCGGAAATGCGCTTGCGACTCCAGCAATCCTCATAAATGCGGCTCCTCGGGCATCCGCCCGTGCGGAGGGCATCAAACTCATAAACGCAAATCGAGACTTATTTCATCCCAATCTACTGAATTTGGCCCCTTATTTGAATCTGACGAACCCTTGCTGCGATCCAGCGGCTATTTCAAGCCAGTCGGCGATGCGTGCATCGCCTGACCCCGGATACACAGTTCTCAACACTTACCAACAATCCCCGGCCGCCAAGCGCCGCCAAAGAAAGTGCTTATTTAATCCCTACCTTCAGGCACCGGGTTGTGAATCCGCCGCTTGCGGGACGCGGGAGAGGCCACGGTAAAGGAACGCTGCGCAACCCAGAGAGCTAACAAGAAAAAGAACTCCCAATCCTCTGGAAAGCAAGCATAACTTCCCTACCCCGAACAGAGCAAAATATACCATGGCGGACCCCACAATCCAGTCGAGTAAATTGCGACCAAGGTCGCGAACAGGCACTACGTCGGGTGTGATATTTGCCACAGGCCCCCAGCCCAGGGCGTCCGGACGCACGCGTCGGTAGAATCTCACGAGCGTGTCGTGAGGCTCGGCCGGCGTCAGTAGCGTGACGAGCACCCATGCTGTGGTGGTGATCAGCGTGGTGACGAGCGTCTGCTTCGCAAAGACCGCGGGCTCGGAGCCATGAAACGGCGCTGCCCAGCGGATCGTGAGCGAAGCGATTAAGGCGGTGGTCATCGCGGCAATCTCGCTCCAGGCGTTGACGCGCCACCAATACCAGCGCAACAAATACACGCTGCCGGTTCCCGCGCCGACCTCGAGCAGCACCTCCCAACCTGAACGAATCGTGGCGAGCTCCCAGGAAACGCACGCGGCGAGAATCACGAGGAGGACCGTAGCCCAGCGGGACATGGCGACGTAATGCTTTTCCGGCGCAGTGCGTCGCACGAATCGCCGATAGAAATCCGAGATCAAGTACGAGCTTCCCCAATTCAGGTGCGTAGCAATTGTGGACATGAAGGCCGCCAGAAACCCGGCGACGAGGAGCCCGCGGGCGGCACGGGGCAGATGGTCCACCGCGAGCATGACGTAGCCCGCTTCGGGATGCGCGAGCTGAGGGTACAAGACGACGACCGCCAAAGCCGCGAGGATCCACGGCCAGGACCGGAGCGCATAGTGTGCGAAATTGAACCACAGTACTGCGAGCAGACCGTCGCGCTCATTGCGCGCGCTGAGAATCCGCTGCGCAACGTAGCCACCGCCGCCTGGTTCCGATCCCGGATACCAAAATGCCCACCACTGAACGCCGAGGTAGACGCAGAACGTGATAACAGGAATGGTCCACAGAGATTCGCTCGCGAAGCCACGCGAGAAATCGGGGAAAAAGGAAGTGATGTTTGACGAAGAGGGTCCAGCTGCGGCGTGGAGCGCGTCAAGCTTCGAGAGAAGCGCGTGCATCCCGCCCGCGGCGCTGACACCATACCACGCCACCGCGATGACAACTCCCATCTTAAGAACAAACTGAAACAGATCGGTCCAGAGTACGCCCCAGAGACCGCCGAGTGCGACGTAGATTCCCGTGAACGGGATCAAGAATAGGACGCAGACAGCAAGGGCTGCGCGGTCACTGATGCCGAGGACAACGGAGACAATGGTGGTCATCGCTTTGGTGACCCAGCCAAGGATTACGCAGTTCACCAGGAGGCCGAGATAAATGGCGCGAAATCCGCGGAGGAATGCTCCGGGCTTTCCGGCATAGCGCATCTCGGCGAACTCGACGTCCGTCAACAAACCGGCACGAACCCACAAGCGTGCGAAAAGAAACACTGTCATCATCCCGGCGGGCAGCAGGCTCCACCAGATCCAGTTGCCGGCGATGCCGTTGCGATAGACCAGCCCTGTAACGACCAGTGGCGTATCGGCCGCGAAGGTGGTCGCGACCATAGAGGTGCCGATCAGCCACCAGGCGGCGCGGCGTCCGGAGACGAAATAGTCCGCGGTGCTGCGGCTCGATCGGCGACGAAAGTAAAGTCCCTGAATGAGTGTGAACAGAAGGTAGGAAGCGATGACAACCCAATCGGTGAAGTTGAGTTTCATGTACGCGCAGGGTGCGACATCGTTTGGACGAGGATACACGGCGAATCAAAGAGAATGGCGAGCCGGAAAATACTGATGCCCAAAAGGAAACCCCGGATCTGAGGGGGATCAGATCCGGGGTGTCGGGGGCATTGAGGGGCACTGCTGGGCCGACAAATTTTTTCCGGACTAGCTCTCTGCGCGCTGAGCTAGTAATTCAAATGTCGCAAAAACATCGTCGCCCGAAAGACGATCTGCATGCCAAGGACGATCAGGGTGTCACGAACCGCGGCCAGTTTCTGGCGTACCGGTGATTTCTTGAAACCGGTATGAGCCATTTCAGCGGCTGGGCCGCCGCAGTCCGCATTCCAATCGCTGCCGGTGAGTGCGCTCACTTCGTTCCTCTAATTGAGAACGTAAACGGGATTGTCGTGCTCGACGCCCACAACCATTGTTTTGAAAATATCCACATCCCAGCTATCCGCGATGCGCAAACGGACGACATCATTCGTCTCGGACAGCAGCCTGCCGCGCAGCGGTACGCGGAGGCTTCCTGCTACTACTCGTAGAATTACGGGCTGCCCCATCCAGACTTCGTAGCCACCTTCCATCGGCGTCCCCTCCTCAGAGTTACTTCCGCGAACGAGTACATTTTCGAACTTGGGAACAACCTGACCAATGGTACAGGGGGTCAAGAATGGTAGGATCGAAGTACTATAACGAGGTGGGTGGCTGAAGACCCCGGAATTTCGCTTCTATATTATTGCAAATAAATGAGTTAGTGGCGGCAGTTGGCACGGAAAGAACGGACTCCAAGCTTATGACCGAATTTTTCAGGCATCTTCTAACTCAACTCTACGACGTCCGGGGCCTCGTCGAATGGGGCGGAACGCTGCTGGTATGCGTGATCGTGTTCGTCGAGACAGGGATGTTCGTGGGATTTTTCCTGCCGGGCGATTCCCTGCTTGTGACGGCGGGCGTGTTCGCGGGAGCGGGGCACATGAAACTGGCAGAGTTGCTCTCGCTGGTGACCTTGTGCTCGATCGCCGGCGATCAATTGGGATACTTGATTGGCTACAAGGCGGGCGAAGGCCTGTATCGGCGCGAAGACTCGCGATTCTTCAAGAAACGCCATCTTGAGCGGGCGCATGAGTTCTACGAAAAGTTCGGCGGAAAGACGATCATTATCGCGAGATTCGTCCCGATCATCCGGACGTTCTGCCCGCCGGTCGCCGGAGCGGCGAAAATGAAATACTCGAGGTATCTGGTGTATGACATCGTTGGCGGATTCCTGTGGGTATGGAGCATGGTCCTTGTGGGGTACACGCTGGGACGTACGGTGCCAAATGTTGACAAGAAAATTCACTACATCATCGCCGCAGTGATCGTGGTATCGCTGATGCCCGCTGCTTATCACGCCTGGAAGGCACGCCCCCCACACGCAACGCCTCGATAACGAGCACACCGCCTGCAGGAAATTCCGAGGGACCTCGAACGCAAAACGGGGAGCCTGGCAGCTCCCCGTCTTGTTCACCCGCTCGCCGCGGCGAAGCTGAAAGCATCACCAGCGGTTCGCGCCGCAGGACCAACGAGAGAAAATCGTGGCAAGAATCCATCTGCGGTGGAGTGGCGTCCACTCCCCGTAAATGGGCTCATACTAGGGCACTCATACGCCCGGAATGGACCACGCGCAAGAGGAAAATGTTGCGTGACGGGATGGCCCGATGCCCGCGAGATCCCGCCAGCTTGTGGAAACAGACGTTACGCGTGGACGATCTCAGAACTGCCGAGCGATGATGCCGGTCGCGATCGGAGTTGTGTCCTGATCGAACAGCAGAGCCGTATTTTCGTCGATGAGGTAATAAATGAGATTGAAAGTTGCGACCGGGGCTGTCACGGCCAGAACAGCAGTGCCGCGACCGTTCGCTGCGGGCGCAGCAATCGAATTGCCCGTGGCCGCGATCGGATCCGTGGGTGAAACCGAGCCAAAATTATTGATGTCGAGGTTTCCGCCGGTAATCGCCGTGCCGCTGAATGAGATCTGGCCCGATGCGTCGGGTTGGTATGACGAGGGGCTATTGTGGAAGACGCCCTGGCCGATCAATCCGGTCGCAAGGCTCCCGCCCAATAGCGCGACAGAAGTGGAGCATGCCGCCGCCGGCGGCACGCACTGCTGGTAGGCCGTACCTGTGGACAGGGCGTTGGGATCAATTTCAAGCATCAAGGCGGTTCCCTGCGAGGTCTGATAGACGGCGAATTCGCTGGTGCTGGAATTCGGCAGCGCCGGGCAAGCGCCGCTGCCGGTGAATAGCTTCAGGTCTATCCGGCCCGTAGTCGGGTCGGTCGAGTACGACGAGCAGGAGTTAATCGTCGGACCGTTGTTGTACGTGCCTCCGTTGTTGGCGTCGAAGATGCCGCCGGATACACCGGTGGTCCCGTTCGAGGTGAAGACGCCACCCGCCGCGAAAGAGCCGAGGACGGGCGAAGAATTCGCGACGGGGATCATCGCGTTGCCGCCATCCGTAAAGACATAATTGCCAGCTGTCAGCGGCGTTGATCCTGCCGGGGCCGCATACATATCGCCAGCAACGAAAGCCTTGTTGTCAATTTCGACGAGATACAAATGCGTGACGGAAGCTGCCGGACCTTCGGCGGCATAAAACGCGTACTGACGCGTGCCGGTCGGCCCGCTCGTGAGCGTAAGCGTCCCACGCCCGGTGCCCGGAAACAGAGGATCGAACAAATACGAACCTGCAAGCGACGTGTTGCTTGTAACGATGCCGGCTGGTACGGCTATGCCATTGTCATTTATGTCCAGAATCGTGTTTGGTTGGCCAGCGCTGGGAATATTCCCAGCGCCATCAGCGGAGAACTTGCCGGCCAATCCCAAGGGGTTGAACTGTTTGTCGGCGCCCAAAACGTTAAACACGTAGGACCCGTTGATGACAGATGACGAACTCGAGAGAGCATTTAGGCTCTGCTGGTCAATCGTTCCGCCGCCAGTGGAACTGGCATTAAAAAGGGTGATCTGGGCGTGATGGTTCGTTGTAAGCGCGAACCGCCAGGTCTGCGCTCCCTGAGTCGTGCTGATATTCGCAAAGCCGCGCCCGTCCCCAGTTACGGTATAAAAACCGCTGATGGGCACCTGTACCTTGACCCCCGTGAGGAAGCTATCAACATCTTCCACGCCGCTGAGGATCGTTCCCTTTCCATCCGTCGCGAAACTGCCTGCCACCGCCAGAAACCCTGACTGATCGTTTCCCGTATAGGAGAAGGCGTACTGACCGCTAAGAGAAGCATCCGAATACGTGATGGTGACGGTAGCCGTCGCGGGAGCCGTAGCAGCGGGGTCAGTGGCAGTGACCGTGACGGTGCCCCCCGGAGGTGGACTGAGTGGCGCCGTATAGTTCCCCAGATTGTCAATCGAACCGTACACGGCGGCGTTGCCTGACGGAGTCACACTGAAAGTCGCATTGAGATCCCGCTGACCATTGAACAACGCTGTAAACGGTTGAACTTGATTCGCGGCAACGGTGGGAGTCAGGGGAGAAATTGTGAGGCCCGCCCCGGCCCCCACCGTTACAATGGCGATGTTGGAAGTCACGCTACCGGACGGGTTGGAATTCTGATTCGTGGTAGTTTGCGTCGCCACCGCAGTGACGCTAACTTGACCGAGTTCAGTAACTCCAGAGATGGCCGTTGTTGGTACAGCAGGCGGAGCGGTGTACGTGGCCTCCAAGGGATCATCGGCGGACGCGACGATTGAACCAACCGTCGCCAGGTCACCGCCACTGATGCCATTCACTTCCCAGGTGACGGCGGCAGTGCTCGAATTCGTAGAGTCACTCAGTGTGACAACGGCCGTGAATGGGAAGAACTGCTCATTGACACCAACGCTCTGGGTCGTAGGAGTAATCGCCACAGATTTGATCGTGGTAGTCGAGCCGCTTCCACCACCGCAGGCCTGCAGGCCACAACATGCCGCGATCGTAAGGGTAATCATCGCTAGGAAACGAACCATCGTAGGCCGCTCACGCATCTCGCCGCACTGTCCGGCAGCGCCTTGCACCGGGGTCCGCTTCCCGATCGCGTTCAAAGACTCCAAAGGCTTCAGCCTGTTCATCGAGACGTTATCTCCGAGGGGATTCAAAGGGTGTAGAGAGGTTCCATTCTAACTGGAAATGGTTCCATTTTCTTCAGCAACGACTGGAGGAGGCACGCTTCGCGCCGATCCTGCGATATACGGGCCAGCGCACCCCTCACGGCTCCAAACACCCGGATAGGCAGATGTAAGCGACCGAGATTTGGTTGTCATACCAGGGGATTCCCGAGCCCGTGTGGCATCGCGAGAAAGGACTACTTTAGGAAGAGGCCTTCGCGGACTTGATCGCGCCCGACGAAAGTCTTCGAGGAGCGGAATTCGCCAAACAGACCGAGGATCTCGCGATTTTGAAACACGTGGGAATGAACGGCGATTGTGGAGGCAGGGAGCAGCTCAACCGTCTGGCTATCCACGACGCGATAGCGATGAAAACGTTCCGCAGGGCGACTGTGAAACATTGCCAGCATAGCGCCGCCGGGATGGAGCAGCTGAGCAAGGCGCGCCATCAGTCGAGGCGCCACCTCCGGGTCGAAATAGTCCAGGAGATCCCAGGCCAACACTCCATGAAAACTCCGTTCCGGGTATTGCAGTGCGTTCTCGAGAAATTTCTCCGCAAGGACTGAAGGCGAGATGCGCTGTGCATCGGCGCCGACGGGCGCTGCGCGAAATCCCTCTTCTTCCACGGTCAGGAAATCCTTCCACGTTCGCAGCAAGTCTTCCGTGGAAACTCGATAGCCCTTGTCCACAAAAAAGCTGACCGTGGATTGCCATACAGGACCCAGATCAAGAACGCGCCCGTGCGGAACATCGCTGATGAGCCACAAGAATTCTTTCAGGCCATTCGAAATGCGGAGATTAGCGGCTGGAACTGCGGATGCGGCTGGGCCGGGCTTCACGGGGGCTGCGCCGGTCGCCGCGCCTGTCGCGCCCGGACGGGGTTTTGCCATCCAATTCATGTTTCGCTTTACTCGCCTTCAATGCCGGCAACCAGGGGTTGCAGATCCGCGGGCGCTTCTTCTTTAACGACCGACGAAGACTCGCGCTCCGGCTTCGCGGGCACCGTTTCCACTTTGCCCCGCAACCGCGCGCCATCATCTATCCCGATGCGCGGTGTGATGACGCTTCCCGCCACGCGACTCGATGCACCGAAATGCGCGCTAGCGCCTGCCTTCAAGTTTCCCTGCACGGTGCCATCAACTACGATCTCGCGGGCCTCAATGTCGGCCTGAACTCGGCCATTGGGTCCGACCGTAACGCGGGTATTCCCAAGGCGAATTTTGCCCTGGACTTCGCCATCAATGTAAACGTCGGAGTCGCCTGACAATTCTCCGTTAATTTTCAGTCCCGAGCTGATTTTGGAAGAGGCACGGCTCGCCGGCACCGCGGCGGATTCTGTTGCGCGAGCAGCGGGTGCAGACGACATCTGCGAAGGCACGCGAGAAGCCGCTACTGGAACCGATTCCTGCGATGCAACCGGAGCCGAAACGGGCGGGTTATAGGACTCTGAAGACGGCTTTGCCTCTGACGATTTTCGCCACATAAATTTCCTCCCTCCAAAAATGGGGACGCTGCGGCGGGTGGCAGCCATCCTCTGCGGTGGGAAAACTATAGTACAGCCGCAACTAGCTGTAAACAAGCAGTGTATCGGAATAGTCCAGATCGGCAACCTCCGAGTAGTGGAACTCTAAGGCGACGGATTCCGACGTTTGCACGCTGTTATTACGCATCTCCCACATCGCCACGATCATCCCGACCAACTCGTGAGTGAAGATTTTTATTCCCAATCTGGTACGCCACCAATTTTCAGGATCGAAGTCGCTGTCCCGCGCGGCCACAACGCGCAGCTCCGTGCCAGTCGGGAACGATCTCTCGCAAATATATCGCGCGCGCCGCGTATGGTAATTCGACGTCACCAAAATGATCCGCTTCCATCCGCGAGATGAAATCAACTGGCTGATTGCGGCGGCTTCGTCTCGAGTGTTTTCGGCTCGATGCGCGAAACGAACGATGGCAGTGACCGGAACTCCGCGGTCCGTGAGATCGCGCTCCTCCAATTCGGCGATGCTGGCGTATGAGCGCAGGCCGCGCCCGCTCGCAACGATTCGCGGCGCCCACCCGGCCTTGAGAAGTTCCGCGGCGCGCGTCGCCCGGTCGCCATCGTAGTTGTCATCGCCCAGAATCACGATGGCGTCGGAAGCCACCGGACCTTCGTCCACCACCCAGAAGCTTCCAGCCATCCTCAGCAGGGGATGTCGCGCGAGATAGACGAGAAAAACGAGTAAAAGGAAAAAGATCAGAAATAAAAGGCGAAAGAATATTCCGCCGCGCTGCGATGCCGTCGCGTGGGTGCGTGCGAAAGCAGCCGTCATTTCCCGGGATCGAATTGGCGCAGGCGCTCGGCAGCCTGCTCCGGCAGAGTGCCGTTGAAATAGACTTCCTTGATGCTGTAGGACTTGCTGCGGGTCTCGAGGATCGGAAGGATTTCGATGTGCCAATGGTAGTCGCCCGCGATGGTCGCCCAATAGTCGCTCAGTTCACCCTTGGTCTGGAGAGTATTGGGCGCGGTGTGCAAAACCATGTGGTAGCTACCGCTGACTTGCAGCAGGCGGCGCAGGGTGCGACCGAGGAGGGTCGCGAAGTTGCGGCGCTTTTCATCGGGAGAAACAGTCTCGAACTGATGGGAGTGGGTCTTCGGCATCAGCCAGGTCTCATACGGAACGCGAGAGGCGTAGGGACAAAACGCGTAGTAGTCGCCGACGTTATCCACGATTCGCTTCGCCTGGCGAATTTCCTGCCTGAGAATGTCGCAGAATACGCAGCGGTCGCGGTCCCGATACCATTCGCGCGCGGAGCGAAGCTCGTAAAGAATGCGGCGCGGCACAAACGTCGTGGCGGAAAGCTGGGAATGCGAGTGCTGCCATTCCTCTCCCGCCGCCGGGCCTTGATTCTTGAAGACGGCCACATACTTGAAGCGGGCGTCGCGCTTCAAGTCCTCGATTCGCAGTGCGTAGGCCTGCAACACGCGCTCAATTTCCTCGTCGGATAGCTGCGTGAGCGTGCGCGAGTGGATGGGCGTCTCGACGATGATTTCGTGGGCCCCGATGGCCGCCATGCGGTCGAAGATTCCGTCCGCGTTGCGCGCGGGGTCACCCTCAATGCGGTACAGCGGACGAAAATGCGGGTACGCCCGCACTTGCCAATTCCCCCGGGCAGGCAATTCCAGCAGCACAGGCGCATTCAGGCGGTTTTCGGGACACAGCGGGCAAGGCTCGGCGCGTTCCTTTTCCCGCTCCGGATGTCCAACCACTACCCAACTGCGCGTGATCGGGTCTTTGCGTAATTCCATCGGGCCCCTATGTTGATAACGAGGAGGTCATCTTATAACGAAGCCTCGCCGCGCGACAAAGACAACCGAGCGGGCGCGGGAACCCAATACGGAAATTTTTCGATTAGTGCGCAACGTGGGAGGGAAATTAGTTTACACTGCGCAGCAAGCATCGCCCGGCAACAGGCCTCGGGGGCGACGAGACTGGGCGGCAATATGGATCGGGAGAGTTATTGAGCACTCTTTCTGCCGGCGCTTCCACAACCGCGACTGAAGGCTTAGGGTTTCCCCGCGTACGGAAGATGACCGTTCTTCCGATGATTGCCGCCACGTACTTCATGGTGGCCGGCGGACCGTACGGCCTCGAAGACATCGTACAAAAAACCGGTTATCAGGCCACTCTGCTAATCCTGCTGATCACTCCCCTGCTCTGGAGTATCCCGACGGCGATGATGGTCAGCGAACTCGCGACCTCCATTCCGGAAGAGGGCGGCTTCTACATCTGGGTCCGCCGCGGCATGGGACGCTTCATGGGCTATCAGGAAACGTGGCTCACGATGGCGGGCAGCGTATTCGAGATGGCGCTGTACCCGAACCTTTTCGTTGCCTATGTCGGGCGGTTTGCGCCCGGGCTGGTGGCCGGTTGGCGGGGACTTGCGATTGGCTTCGCGATGATCGCGGTGTGCGCCGCATGGAATATTTTTGGAGCGAGCGCGGTGGGTGATGGATCTGTGCTGCTCAACGTAGCGCTGCTTGCGCCGTTCGCTGTTTTAATCATATTCGCAGTGTCGCACGGCCATTCCTATTCCGCCGGCGCCAATCCACTGCGCCACGCCGATTTCCTGGGCGGAATTCTGATCGCGATGTGGAACTACATGGGATGGGACAATCTCTCGACAATCGCCGGAGAAGTCGAGGCGCCGCAGCGCACCTATACGCGCGCGATGCTCGGCGCCGTGATTCTAGTCGTCGCGGGCTATCTGCTTCCTGTAGCGGCCGTCGCGCAGATCGGCCTCGATCCCAACAGTTGGACGACTGGCGGCTGGGTAGACGTGGGGCGAATCGTCGGAGGCCAGGCGTTGGCGCTGGCGATTGCAATGGCTGGAGTCTTAGGCGCGGTCGGATCATTCGGCGCGCTGATGATGTCGTTCACCAGACTGCCCGTGGTGATGGCCGAGGATGGCTATTTGCCTAAAGTGTTTGCGCGGCGCCATCGGCGCACGGGCGCGCCCTGGGTTGCCGTGATCGCCTGCGCGCTTTTCTGGGCGCTCTGCTATCCATTGGGATTTGAGCGCAGCCTCATTCTCGATGTGCTGCTTACTGGGCTCAGTATTCTGCTGGAATTTTGGGCGCTGGTTGCGCTACGTATCCGCGAGCCGAATCTGAAGCGGCCATACCGTGTGCCCGGTGGAACGATTGGCGCGATTCTGATCGGGCTTCCTCCGCTTGCGCTGATCGTTACCGCGCTGGTCCGCAACAGTCGAGAATCCGTCGGCAGCACGAACGAACTCGTCATCGGCGCCACGGTTGTCGCCGCTGGAGTCGCCATGTACTTCCTCACTCGCGTCTTTCAACGCAAGAAGGCAGCCTAACCGCATCGCGCGGTCGGCGCGCGACCTCGTGCTATTCTGGCCCGCGATGACCGAGATTCCCAACGCGGACGTTACCTTCATGCAAGCGGCGCTCGACGAGGCGCAGGCAGCGGGAGCGCGCGACGAGGTGCCCGTGGGAGCGGTGATCGTCTCTGAAGACCGCATTGTCGGACGCGGGGGGAATCGCACGATTCTGGATTGCGACCCAACGGCGCATGCCGAGATTGTGGCGCTGCGCGAGGCCGCCAAAACCGTCGGCAACCATCGCCTGCTCGGTACGACGCTCTACGTGACCATCGAACCGTGCGCCATGTGCGCCGGAGCCATCGTGCAGGCGCGGATCGCGCGGCTCGTTTATGGCGCGGAAGATCCTAAGGGCGGCGCGGTACATTCCTGCTTTTCGATCCTCGATCATCCGCAGATCAATCATCGCGTGGAAATGTCACGAGGAATCCTGGCCGAGGAAGCTGCGGCGCTACTTCAAAGTTTTTTCGCTGCGCGACGGTAAGCGGACGCGATTTCCTACTTCGAACTCTCGCCGGTGGCTTCGTCCCTCGGCGGTAGCCAGTAGCTGGCCAGGACCGGAATCAGAAAGAGAATGGCGAGCGGCGAAGTGATCATGCCGCCGACGACTACGCGTGCGAGCGGTTGCTGAGCCTGTACACCGATACCCGTGGAAACCGCCGCGGGAAGTAGACCGAGGCACGCCGCCGCGCAGGCCATCACGACAGGCCGCATCTCGGCCAGCGAGGCGAGTTCAATGGTCGCGCGCAGCGAATGGGATCCAGTCTCCTTCCGGCGAATACCGGAAACAAACACGACGCCGCCGAGCGTGCACACACCGATCACAGACGCAAATCCAACCGCAGCAGAGATGCTGAAGGGCGTGTGCGTCAGCAAGAGCGATAGGACTCCTCCCAGCAGGCCGAACGGGAGAATTGCCAGAACCAGAAGAGCGTGGCGCAGAGAGTTGAACGCAGTGAACAGCAGCCCGAGAATAATCAACAGGGTGATGGGAATGATGACGGCGAGCCGCCGCTGTTCCTTCTGTAGGCTGTCATACTCCCCGGCCCATTCGAGGTGATACCCTTCCGGAAGACGGACCTTCTGGGCTAGCCGACCCTGCACTTCCTGAATCGTTCCGGCAAGGTCACGCCCGCGCACACTGAATTTTACGGGAATGTAGCGCCGCCCGTTTTCGCGGAAAATCATGAACGCTCCCTGGCGCAGCGATACGTCCGCCACCTGGCCGAGAGGCACGTTGTTACCCGCGGGCGTGGGGAGAAGAATGTTGCGGATGGCTTCCGCGGAAGTGCGGAATTGGGGCTGGTAGCGAATGACGAAATCGAACCGGCGATCACCCTGCAAAATCTCGGTTGCTGGAAGACCTCCTATGGCTGCCTGGACCGCGGCGTTGACGTCCGCGGACATCACTCCGTATCGAGCGCTGGCGCGCCGATCAATCGAAACAAGCAGCTCTGGCTGCCCCGATTCCTGAAATACGCCCAAGTCTGCCACGCCGGGAACTGACGCCATAACGTCTCGAATCTCACCAGCCTTTGCGACCAGGGTGTCTATGTCGTCGCCGAAAAGCTTCAGTGAGTTTTCGCCTTTGACGCCCGACATCGCTTCCTCGACGTTGTCCTGAATGTTCTGTGAAAAATTGAAATCAATACCGGGATATTTTTCGAGCTGCGCATCCATCTGACTGATGAGTTTGTCCTTGGTCAAGCCGCCCGGCCACTGGCTTGGCGGCTTGAGCGAAACCATGAACTCAATGTTGTTGAAGGTGGTTACGTCCGTGCCGTCATCGGGCCGGCCCATTTGCGAGACAACCTGCGTGACGGCGGGAAAGCCGAGAAGAATCTCGCGAATCTCGTGTGCCATCTTGGCGCCGGTTTCGTACGACGCGTCTTGCGGCAGCGTCGCGCGGACCCAGAGGTTTCCTTCCTCGAGCTTGGGCATGAATTCGCCACCTAGAAAGAGATAAGCGATAATTAAAGTGGCGGCCATTGCCAATCCCGCAATGGCTAGCACTGTCTTTCGATTCGACATCGTCCATCTGATGCCGCCCACGTAGCGCCTGCCAAGCCAGCTGACCAGATGCGTGTGGTGGCTGCGTATTTTTTCCGGGTTTATCCAGGAGGCGAGCACCGGCGCGAACAATACCGCGAACAGGAATGCGCCGATGAGCGCGAAACCGTAAGTCTCAGACATCGGAGCGAACACTTTCCCAGGCACGCCTTGCATCGTGAAAAGCGGAATGAGCGCAACGATGATTACGAGAACGGAAAAAGCGACCGGGCGGACGGCTTCCGCGGTTGCGTCCGCGATCAGGTCGAGTGTGTGGATGTTGGAATTCGCCGATTGAAAGCGGCGGAAAATGTTCTCCAGAACTATTACGGCCGCATCCACGAGAATTCCGAAATCAATGGCCCCGATGGAAATCAAATTCGCCGAGCGGCCCGAAAGCACCATTAAGGAAAACGCGAACAACAGCGAACACGGAATCGTGAGCGCGGCAATCAGCGAAATGGGAATATCGCCAAGAAAAACAATAAGAACCAGCGTAACCAGCGTAAGCCCGACGATCACGATATCCCGAACCGTTGACGTGGTGACGTTGATGAGGTCCCTGCGGTTGTAGAGCGTTTCCAGCTTCATTCCGCGGGGCAGCAAACCTCCGTTCAGCTGGCCCACTTTCACATTCAGCTGGCGCAGCGCGGGAAGCGACTGCTCGTCCCGCTGAAGTAGGACGATTCCTTCGACCGCATCGTCATCGTGGTTCACTCCTACCTGACCCAGACGCGGCTGAGAACCTTCGTGGACGTCCGCGATGTCCCGCAAATAAACCGGCACTCCATTTCGCGTGGCGATGAGGACGTTCTGCATGTCCGCAACCGACTGCAGCAGGCCAACTCCGCGAATGTTCACGCTCTGGCTGCCCATGGTCAGGTAATTGCCGCCCGCATTGGCATTGCTGGCGGCCACAGCGGCGATAACCTGCGGGAGCGTCACGTCAAATTGCAGCAGTTTGCGCGCGTCTACTTCCGCTACATATTGGCGGGTGCTGCCGCCGAACCCGGCGACGTCAACGATGCCGGAGACTTGTTTGATTTCGCGCGTGACGAGCCAGTCCTGAGTAGCCTTCAGCTCGTTCAGACTGTACTCGGGCCCATAAAGACGATAGCGGTAGATCTCCCCGACAGGAGATTCCGGCGAGAGTTGCGGGCTCAAATTCGCGGGCAGCGTGACCAACTGAAGACGGTTCAGAACTTCCTGGCGGTCCCAAAAGTATTGGCTGTCGTAATCGAAATAGAGTTTCACGTCACTCAGGCCGAAAATAGCAGTGGAGCGAACGTATTCGAGGTGGGGAATACCGAAGAGGACGGTTTCGATCGGAACGGTAACCTGCCGCTCCATTTCTTCAGCCGACCACGAAGGATTCTGCGTGATCACCTCGACGAGCGGCGGCGATGGGTCGGGATACGCCTCAATGTCGAGGCGCAGGAACATATAAATCCCGCCGACGATCCAGGCGATCAGCAGGACAACCATCAGAGGACGGTAGCGGAGCAGCGAAGCAATTAAGTTGCGCATCGCGGATCAGTCCTGACCTGCCGCACGCAAAAGTAGCGTGCCTTCCGAGACGATTGTTTCGCCCGCGTTCACGCCGGAAGTAATTTCTATGGAGCCGTCCAGAGTGCGCCCGATCTTGATCGCGCGGCGCTCGAAGCGGCCGTTTCCCTTCCCTACGAAGACGTACGCATCGTTACCTTCTCGAATGACTGCGGCCGTCGGTACGAGAATCCCTTGAGCCGAAGATCTCAGGATCCGGATTGCGCCAAACATGCCGGGCTTGATACGCGAGCCGTCGTTCGGCAAAACCACGCGGACGTGGAGAGTGCGCGTGGCCGGGTCAACGGCGTCCGAGACAACATTCACGCGGCCGGCCCAGTGCTGGTCGGGATATGCGTTGAGAGTGACCTGAGCAACCTGACCTGACTTCGCGGCGGAAAGATCCTGTTCGTAGATATCGCCGACGGCCCAAACGCTGGTGATGTCCGCGACGGTTGCGAGTGGGGCGGGGGCCGAGAGCGCTTGCGAAAATTCTCCGAGCGCCGCTCCGATATCGAGGATCACTCCCGCGCGCGGGGCCTTCACCAAAAGCTGGGTCGAGGCATGGTCGGGGTCCATCCCGAATACCTGCACTTGTTCGCGCGCGGCTTCGACCTCCGCCTGGGTCTGCTGTGCGTCTCCCTGGGCCTGCTCGAAATCCTTTTCAGAAATTGCGTTGTGCTCCAGTAGATCCTGAGCACGAACGAGCGCTTTCTGTTTCACCTGCTGGTCGGCGAGCGCTTTGTGATAGTCCGCGACTGCTCGAGCGAGGTCGCTGCTCTCGAGCGTGGCCAGCGTTTGCCCCTTTTCAACGCGATCCCACGGACGGACTTTCATCTCCACAATCCGGCCACCGGCAGGAGCGAAGACGTGCACGACGCGCGTGGGGTCAGCTTCGATGTGCGCCGGCAGATCGAGATATTCCGGAATCGCGCTCGCGCGCGCAGTCTGAGTCTGAATTCCCTTCGAATCCGGAGCGATGTATTCCACGCCCGGCGAATTGGAATTTTGCGTATTCGAGGGCGCGTCATTTTTGGATCCGCCCGTGCCGCATCCTGCCAGCGCTGCGGCGAGGCCCAGGACCATAAGAACCCATCTCATGCGACTGACTCCCTTGCGGCGTCACGCTACCCGGCGAAATGCCTCCGGAAATAGTTGGATCAGCTTCACGCGGAGGCGTGTGGCGAGAATGGTCAACTCCAAGGACTCGGAATGGGGAACGGCTGAGCTACAGAAGTGAAGCGGGCGGGGCTCGACCGGATGCGTCGCTAGTTAGAAGAAATACTGAGCGGGACTGTGAAGCCAGTTCTAGTCTCTGTAGTGAATTGGAGGCGCCGAAGACCAGAACGGGCGGAACGATCGCGTACGACGACGCGTGCAGCGCCGTTCCTGATTGTGGAAGCGCGTGCGGGGCCGTCGAGCAAACAAAATCACGTTTGTTCGTCGAGCACTCCTCCAAAGCCACAATTTCGGAGTGCATGTCGTCCGTCATGGAGACGGCGAAAAAAAGCAACACGAGTGCGAGACTGACTGCGCTCCATTCCTGAAGGGATCGCCGCGAAGACTTGTGCCGCTGATGGACCCAGCGCATGCGCCAAGTGCCTAGGAGGCCCAGGGCGATGAGCACCCCGATGACATTGAGAAGTAATTCCATGGTGAACCGCGCTACGCCGGCCGACAGAAGTAAGTTACCACCGGGCACGACTCGCGGCAACTGTCCGGTGCTGGCGAGTTACCACGTAAAGCAAATCACGTTTAGGGGAGATATAAACCTCACTCCTCTGGCACTATAGGGAAGAATCCCCAGAGATCGTTGAGGAGTCCAAAATTTTCAGCGGAGATCGCCGAGGTCGGCGGCGTCAATGCAATCGAGACGAGAACAGCCGTGGACGAGGGAGCGGTATTTGAATTGGAACCGCAACTTGCGCACCCCAGCGCAGCAAGCCCGATGGCGACAACGATAAATCCTTGGAAGCGCGTTAGCGGAAAGGTTGCGTTCCGTTGGCTGAGCGTCAAGGCGTTCATCTCCTGGCAGTTCTCGTCATCGAACCGACCCACGTCAGCCAGAGGCTCCTGCCCGCTAGTCGCGAAGAAACAATCTTCAGGTCGCCTGGCTAAATCGGTTCTCTGCCTATGCATAACGGGTAAAATCGCCGTCAAACGGTTCACGAGTTCGCAAATTATCGAAGATAAGAATGGGTCACGGCCTTGCCTCGAAACTGCACGGCTTCAAGTGGCTGGGGAAGTCGCCTTTCCGTGGACGTAGCTCGATGGATTTGCTGTTTTGATTGTCTCTGATCGGGATATATACTCTGACAATCTGAGGGAGCGAGGGGTGTACCAGGCCTGCATTCCTTCGTTTGCACGCCGTGTATAGCTGGTCGGCCAGATGAGTGCGCCAACTACCCGAGGATATGCCCAGACTCCCCAATCCTGGCGGCGAAAGCGACCCCGCCCTCGCAGAGCGCACTTCCGTCCTTTATTCCGAGCTGCGCCGCATCGCCGGCTATTACCTGAGGCAGGAACGCCGCAATCACACGCTTCAAGCAACCGCGCTCGTGCACGAGGTCTACCTCCGTTTGGTTGATCAGCGGGGAGTTCAGTGGGAAAACCGCAACCAGTTTCTTGGCATCGCGGCCCAGCTGATGCGCCGGATTCTGCTCGACTACAGCCGAAGTCATCATGCGGCCAAGAGGGGCGGAAACGCCGATAAGGTGTTCCTGCAGGAAGCGGCGATTATTTCGAAGACTCGGCCGACAGATGTAGTCGCGCTGGACGAAGCTCTCAATCGGTTGGCCGAAATTGATTCACAGCAAGCTCACCTCGTGGAGCTCCGATTTTTTGGCGGTTTGAGCATCGACGAGACTGCCGGCGTTTTGGACGTTTCGCCTGCAACGGTCAAGCGAAATTGGAGTGTCGCAAAAGCATGGTTGGCACGCGAGCTTGCGAAACCGCGTGGGGAATTGAATGTCTGAGAGATGGGAGCAGGTTAAGGAGATTCTCGCTCTCGCCTTGGAACGGAGTCCTGCCGAGCGCGGTGGTTTCGTTCGCGAGGCCTGTGGGGATGACAGCGCGTTACGCGACGAAGTCGAATCTCTTATAGCTCACAGCAGTGGCGCCGATAGTCTCCTGGAAGATTCCCCGGTAGCTCACTTCCTATCATTCCAGCCCGAGGCGATGGTCGGAAAAAAAGTCGGTGCGTATCGCATTATTCGCGCGATCGGGCACGGCGGGATGGCCGTGGTGTATTTGGGCGAGCGGGACGATCAACACTTCCGAAAACAGGTAGCCATTAAGATGGTACTGCCGGGATCAAACGCTCAGGAAATTTTCCGTCGCTTTCGCAATGAGCGCCAAACGTTGGCGTCACTTGATCATCCCAACATCGTGAAGCTCATTGACGGCGGAAGCACCGAAGAGGGCGTGCCATACCTCGTAATGGATTATGTGGACGGCGTGCCCATTGACCAGCATTGCGAGATTCACACGCTTTCAATTGACCTCCGTCTGCGACTATTTTGCACCGTTTGTTCGGCCGTGGAATATGCCAACGGGAAGCACGTCATCCATCGGGACCTCAAGCCCGCGAATATCCTGATCACCAGGGACGGTGTGCCCCGCTTGTTGGATTTTGGCATCGCCAAGCTTTTGGACCCCGACCTTTTCCACACAAGGATGGCCACCCAAACCAGCTGGCGACCGATGACTCCCGAATACGCGAGCCCGGAACAGGTTCGCGGCCAGGAAGTAACGAAGTCCACAGACATCTACTCACTCGGAGTGATGCTCTACGAATTATTGACCGATCACCGGCCCTATCGCGCCACAAGCCAGTCGCTCCTGGAGATGGAACGCTCCATTTGCGAAGACGAAGCTGAGAAGCCCAGCACGGTGGTGGGAAGGACCGAAAGCCGCGTTTCGAGCAGCACCCATACCACAACGGTTATCACTCCCGAACAGGTAGCAAGGAACCGCGGAATGGAATCAATCGAGCTCCGGCGCCGACTACAAGGCGATCTCGATACCATTTTGATGAAGGCGCTCCGCAAAGATCCCAGGGAACGTTATGCTTCCGCGCTGGATTTCTCGGAGGACATCGAGCGGCATCTGGCTGGCCGCCCTGTGGCCGCGCGGCGGCCCACTTTTTCCTATCGTGGCGGCCGGTTTCTCAGGCGGCACAAGGAATCCGTCGGCACCGCAATCATTCTGTTGATGCTCGCCGCGGCAGTTGGGACTTGGGAAGCGCGCCATTTGTGGACGCATGACGCTGGCGCAGAGACTGCAACCGCGCCCGCTGGCGCCCGTCGTTCGGTGGCTGTGCTCGGCTTCAAGAACCTTTCGGCGCGCGCGGACACCGCGTGGGTCTCGACCGCGTTGTCGGAGATGCTGGCAACCGAGCTTGGAGCAGGTGAGCAGCTTCGCACTATATCCGGAGAAACCGTCGCGCGAATGAAAACGGATCTAGGTCTCCCGGATATGGACACCCTGGCACCCGATTCCATCCAGCGGGTCCGCCGGGAGTTGAACGCCGACTATGTCGTGCTGGGGTCCTATCTGGACCTTGGCAAAGACTCCGGAAATCAAATCCGTCTCGATCTTCACATGCAAGACGCGGCGACCGGAGAAACGATCGCAACCGTCTCGGAATCGAGCGGAGAGGAACAACTGCTGGACTTGATTACGCGCTGCGGAAGGCAGCTGCGAGAAAAACTCGGCGTAGCGGAAGTCCGCGATTTGCAATCGGCCGGTGTACGAGCGTCGGTGTCGTCAAGTCCGGAAGCTATGCGACTCTACTCGGAGGGATTGGCGAAGCTTCGAACATTTGATTCTCTCGGAGCTAAGGACGCGCTCGAGCGCGCAGTGAACGCTGACCCTTCTTACCCTCTCGCACACGTCGCGCTAGCGCAAGCGTGGACGACCCTCGGATATAACGAAAACGCGGTTGCCGAGGCAAAGAGGGCATTGGATCTCGGCGCGGCACTGTCCCGGGAGGACCACGCCTTGGTGGAGGCTCATTACTACGAGGCGAGCAAGGATTGGGACAAGGCAATTCAAAGCTATCAATCTCTCTACGCTTCGTTTCCGGACAATCTGGAATACGGTCTCGATTTGGTGAACGCCCAACTTGGAGGAGAAAGAGCAAATGACGCGTTGAGTCTGCTCGCCAAGCTTCGAGAAACGTCCCCGGAAGCGAAGAATGACCCGCGAATAGATTTGAGCGAAGCGCAAGCGGCAAACTTGTTGTCGGACAACAAGCGGATGATTGCCGCCGGGGACGCGGCCGTCAAGAAATCTGAAGCGTCAGGCGCACGGTTGTTGACTGCTCGCGCTTCACTTTTTCAATGCAGGGGATATGCAAATCTCGGCGAAGCGCAACAAGCCGAAATCGCGTGCGATCGCGCGCGGCGAGTTTACGACGACTCGGGGGACCTGTCCGGCGAGGCGCAAGCTCTGCACGCCGCGGCGGAGGCGCCTCTCGATCAAGGGAACCTTTCGAAGGCGCAGGCTTTGTACCAGCAAGCGCTCGCACTCTCACGGACAACGGGTGACAAGCGGGCCATCGCCCGGGAACTCGGGAATCTTGCCGTGGTCGCAGTCCAAGAGGGAGACCCAGTTTCTGCGGAGAAGTTGGATTCCGAGGCGCTTCAGGATTACGGCGATGTTGGAGACAAGCAAGGAATGGCCGTCGTGGAAGCAAACACGGGGGACCTTTTTCATTTAGAAGGACGCCTGGATAAGGCCGTAACTGATTATCGCGACGCGCTGGTATTGGCTCGCGAGGTCGGTCACAAGAGTGCCGAGGCGATTGACCTGCAGTTGATCGGCAGCGTCTTGATGGAACAAGGCGAATTGAACGACGCCGCACAAATGTTCCAACAGGCGGCCACGATCCAGCAACAGACGGCCAACGACGGTTACTACGCAGACACCCTCATCTCCATGGGGGAATTGCACCGGCAACGAGGCGATTCGGATGGCGCGAAGAAGCTTTTTGACGAAGCTCTGTCGCTACGGCTGCATCGCGGCGAAGCTGGTTCCGTGGCTGAGGCCCAGCTCCCACTTGCGGAATTGGCATGTGATTCAAATCAAGGCGCAACCGCCGAGAAACTCGCGCAGGGTGCCGCTGAGGAGTTTGAGAAAGAGAAGGAGTCGGACGCACAGATTTTGGCTCTAGCTTTGTTGTCACGGGCGCTGCTGGAGCAAGGAAAGTCGGATGGCGCGCAGAGCGCTGTCTCCCAAGCGAAGTTACTGTCCGCGAGAAGCAGCGACGTAGCGGTCCGCCTCGTCTTCGAGATAGACAGTGCCAACGTCCTGGCTGCGGCCGGCGATCTTGGTGGCGCAGAACGTGAAGCGAAGAGCGCTGCCGCTGAGGCGCATAAACTTGGCTTCGTTCAAACGGAAATGGAAGCTTCGCTCGCCCTCGGCGAAATCCAATTGAAAGCCTCCAATCCAGCCGCCGGCCGGGCTGAACTACAGCAAGTTGCGAAGGTTGCTCATGCTCGAGGTTTCATATTGCTCGAAAGAAAGGCGTCAGCCGCTGAAGCAAATCTCAAAACTGTGTGGCGGAGAGGGTGGGATTCGAACCCACGGTTGAGTTTCCCCAACACTCGCTTTCGAGGCGAGCTCCTTCAACCACTCGGACACCTCTCCGCGTCGTAGCTTAGCAAACGGACTGAGAGGCCACAACTCGCTTCAGTCGCACTCAAAGTCGGCGCTCGCCGATTCGCCGCACAGGATACCCCATTAGTGGTGTTCGGATTGTGTTGACACCGCAAGATCGCGCGGGTACATTTGCGTTGTGGTTCTTGGAGGAAACCGTGCGTTCTAACATCCTCTCTGGCGCTCGTTCCTGCCTGATCGCATTCGTTGTTGTCGGCATGCTGAACCTTCCCGTGATGGCGGCAAGCTCGAAACCGCTGGGAATTGTGGTAAGCGCCGACCGCGCGAATCTCGACAATGCCGCCGCTGCAATCGGTTCTGATATTTATTCCGGCGATGCTCTCGTAACTGACGCGGGCGGCTCAATGCGCCTGAAAGTCGGATCGGGCCAGGTGTATCTGCTCTCGGCGAGCTTGGCTACGCTCGTCCCACAAGAGAACAAGGTACAAGCGAAAGTGGGTTACGGAACCCTCGACTTTTCCACATCTTCTCCCGAGCAGCTTGAGATTGGAACCCCCCTGGGAGTCGTTCGCGGTACTGATAGCCAGCGCGTTTTCGGTCAAGTGGCTGTCCTCAGCCCTACCAAGATGCAGATCAGCGCGTACGAGGGAACTCTTCTAGTCACCGCGCTGAATGGCGAGCAAAAGACGATTCAGCAGGGCGAGACCTATGAAGCCACTCTTGCGGCGCCCGAGCCCGGCGGCGGACAGAATCAGGCTGGCGTTGGCGGTACCGGCATCAATTGGAAGCATGTGGCCACCGTCGCGATCATCGGCGGAGCCCTCGGCGGCACGGCTCTGGCACTCTGGATCGAGGAATCGGAGAGCTGTTCGAATCCTCCTTGCGGCCATCATCACGGCGGCGGCTAAATTGGACTCGTAGTTGCATATTTCGCAAGGACCCGAGTCTTTGTAGCAGAGCAGATCGGTCGGGCGGATTTCCAGCTATTCACCTCGTAATTTCCCTCCGATCGGCAGGAAGCGCGGTACTTTATCGCAGTACTCCGTGTAAGCCGCGCCAAAACGTGCCCGCATCTCGCGCTCTTCTAGTGAAATAACCACGAGCATCAGCACCAGCCACGCCGCTGCTGACATCCACGTCGCGCAAGTTCCCGCCAGAAAGCACGCGCCGAGAATCGCGAGGAATGACGCGGCGTAGCGCGGATGGCGGATCCGGCCGTAGATCCCGCCGCGCTCAATTTCGCCCACGCCGGAAATTTCAGTCTTTCCTACCAGACGCGACGTTCCCAGATCGTGATGTACGCGCCAGAAGATCCAGGCCTCAAAGACGATCAGAGCGAGACCCAGCACGAACATCGCGGCGGACGGCCACTCAGAGCGAAACAGCCTTCGGCGAAACGCCACTAAAGCGATCGTAACCGGCAGCCAGGACGCCGCAAGTCCCACGACGTAAACGGCGCGCGGATGCTGCCGCCAGAATTTCACCTGCGGATGCACGACGAACCAGTACAGCGGAATCGGCAATTGCAGAAATAAGACAATCGCCGCGAGCCATGCCGGTAGGGTCACGCGCGCATCTTAATCGAACCCGCGCAAAACATCATGCCTCCCGCGCAAATTCTCGTCGCATGGATATAATGGGAGGCTTACCAAAATTGATTCCACTCGTCGGAGAAGGAATGAGCCACGCGCGTCGTCATCGAAGACATATACCCGCAATCGTGTGGTGCGCGCTGCTGCTATTGGCGGCTTTGGCGGTTCCCTCCCCCGGACGCGCGGACGAACCATACGCACGCAGCCGCGATTACGATCTGCAAAACATTCGCACGCATCTGTGGTTCGATGTCGAGCTGCGCCAGGTTCGAGGAGAAGTGACCGAGAGCATTGCCGCGCTCCGAGACAACGTCTCCGAACTCAAGTTCGACTCCGTGGGTTTGACGATTGAAAGCGTCGCATTGGACGGTCGAGCGGCCAAGTTTTCGATGACGCCGAATGATCTCGTCGTGACGCTAGAGCATCCGGCGACTCGCGGCGAGAAGCACGAAATCCTCATCCACTATCACGGCCAGCCCAAGAAGGGCCTTTATTTCGTGCTGCCCGATAAAAACTATCCGCAGCAGCCCAAGGAAATTTGGACGCAAGGCGAAGCGGAGGACACGCGTTACTACATCCCGCTCTACGATTATCCCAACGATCGCACCACGTCGGAAATGCTGGTGACCGTGCCGGCCGCATGGATCACGATTTCGAATGGCCGTCTCGTGGGAGTTAAGGACGAAGCTGACGGCACGAAAACGTGGGACTGGAAGCAATCCGAAACGCTCTCGACGTATCTGATTTCAATGATCGCCGGGGAATTCGTCGAGCGCGACGATTCCTGGCACGGGATTCCGTTGCGTTACGTGGTGCCACGTGGCGAGGAATCGAAGATCGAGCCGACATTTGATCGCACGAAGCAAATGCTCGACCTTTTTTCCACCAAGCTCGGCGTGCCTTACCCCTGGGCACAATACGCGCAAACTGCCGTGGACGAATTTGTCGCCACCGGCATGGAAAATACGAGCGCGACCTCGCTCACGACGCACTCCCTGATAAACCCCAAACTTGCGGCGGAGGATCACGACGGAGCCGACGAAGTAACGTCGCATGAACTGGCTCATCAGTGGTTCGGAGATTTGGTCACCTGCAAGGACTGGGCGAACCTTTGGCTCAACGAGGGCTTTGCCGATTATTTCCAGCGTGTCTGGAATGAGGGACGCTACGGCGCCGACGATGCCGAATACGAATTCTGGCGGGACCAAAACGAATGGAATCACCAACCGCGGCTCTTTCCGATGCCGATCGTCAGCCGCGATTTCGATGACTCCACCGAATATCAGGACAATGTCTACGACAAGGCCGGTTGGGTTCTCCGTATGTTGCACGAGAAGCTCGGCGACGACGATTTCTACCGTGCCATGCGCCACTATCTTGAAGCGAATCGCGGCCAAAATGTCGTCAGTGCGGACCTCCAGAAGGCCATCGAACAAGCGACAGCAACCAACGTAGACAAATTTTTCGATCAATGGATTTACGGAGCGGGCGCGCCGAAATTCGCGGTGAGTTATACCTACGATTCGGACGCACACGAAGTGAAACTCAGCGTCCAGCAGACACAGAAGGTCGAAGGGCGCGTCGGCCTGTTCGACATGCCGGTCAACGTCGAGATTGCGACGGCCAGTGGGCGCGAGACGCACTCGATCGAAGTCAGCGGCGCCAGCCAGACTTTTACTTTCCCAGCCGACGGGCCGCCGCTCATGGTGATCTTCGATCGGGGCGATCAAATTCTGAAAGCTCTCGATTTCAAGCGGGATCCGGCGGAGCTCATCTATCAATTGAAGAACGGGGAGACGACGCCGGACCGTGCAGAAGCGGCCGTCGCTCTTGGAACCCTGAAAAACGACCCGAACTCCGTAGCGGCGCTGGGCGATGCGGCGCAACATGATCCCTTCTGGGGAGTTCGTGTCGAGTCATTGCAGGGGCTGGGCCGGATCGGCGGCCCGGATGCGGAAAAGCAAGTGCTCGCGGCAGTCAGCGATTCCGCGCCGTGGGTGCGCGAGGTTGCGGTGCGCGAGCTTGGAAATTTCAAGGAGGATGACTCGCTTCCGCTGAAGCTCTCGCGTATTGCGTCCGCTGACTCGGCGTATCGCGTGCGTGCCGCGGCGCTTGGCGCGCTTGCGAAGATCCAAGGCCCAAACGCCTTCGAGGTGCTCGCCGCAGCAGTAAAATCGGACTCGCCCGACGACACGCTTCGCGAGGCATCGCTCCGCGGCTTCGGCAGGCTCGGCAATATTCGTGCTGTACCAATCTTGATGGAGTGGTCGGCGGTCGGAAAACCGCTGGGCAGCCGGCAGGCCGCGATCGCCGCGATCGCGGAACTCGATAAACCCAACGAAGAAATCACACGGATGCTTATTTCTTTTCTGAACGAGCCCTCTTTTGACATCAGGATTGCCGCCATTTTCGCCCTGGCCGGACGCGGCGATCCGGGCGCCATCGCTCCGCTGGAAGACTTGCTGCACAAGGGTGAACTTACGATTGCGATCGGACCCTACATCGAGCTCGCGATCCGCCTGCTAAAAGCGCAGCCCACCCAAAAATAACTACGGCCGCGCGTCCGGCTCCGCCAAAAGTATTCGCAAATCGCGCAAATTGTTGCCCGTCGGCCCGGTGACGATTGCGTCGCCCAGACTGGCAAAGAATGTGGCGGAGTCGCTGCGCCGCAGGAAATCGCCCAGTTCGAGGCCCGCGTCGCGCGCGCGACCAAGTGACTCGCCGTCTGCCACCGCGCCCGCCGCGCTGCTGTTTCCGTCAATTCCATCCGTACCGGCGCTCAGCACTGTGATCTTTTTCCCGGCAATCTTTGCAACGCAATCCAGGACAAACGCCGAGTTGCGTCCGCCAATTCCGTCGCCGGTCACGGGACTGCTCAGTTCGCCGTCGCAGAGCACCGCCACGCGGCGATTCGGATTCGCATGCGCATGGGCTGCGAGCAGCGCCAGTAAGTAATCCGCAGCTTTTTCGACCGGCCAGTTGTCCGTCGCGTTGTCGCAGACGCAGAGATGGCCCGCCGCTTCGCATGCATGGTGCGCCGCGTGCAGCAGCTCATGCGGGCCGAGCAGCAGAACGAAATGAGAACGCACAAACGCTGCGTCACCAGCCTTCGGCGTTTCTCGCAGCGAATGAGAATCAAAAGCGCTGCGGATCGCCGGAGGAAGCTTTTCGATCACTTTGATTTCGCGAGCGATGCGCTCGGCGTCGCGAATTGTCGTCGGGTCCGGCAAGGTTGGTCCGGACGCCAATGCAGACTCCTCTCCCTGCGGCACGTCGCTGATCGCGAGCGTAAGTTTCATCGCGAACGGCGCGGCTGCGGCAAGGCGACCGCCTTTCGTCGTCGAAAGATGTTTGCGGATCGCGTTGATTTCGCCTATCGGCGCGCCGCAGGTAACCAGCGCCGAATGGAGTTGAACGAAATCCGCCAAGGTCACGGCAGGATCGAGCGGCTGTTCGACGAGCGATGAGCCACCGCCCGAAATCAGGAAGAAGATCAGCGTGCGCTCGTCGCAACGTGCCAGCCGGTCCAAAATCGCCCGGCCCGCCGCGAAGCTGCCTTCGTTCGGCAGCGGATGCCCGCCGACGAACGCCCTCCATCCGGGCAGTTCGGTCTGCGCACCGGGGGGAACCACCAGAATTCCTTCGGGAGCGAACTCCGGACCGAGAACGCGCGCCAGTCCCTGAGCCATTGCATAGGATGCTTTTCCGAAGGCGATCGCGACAATGGATTTGAATTCGCGGAGATCAATTGACGCATTCCCGGCGCGGATGCGCGATCCGCCGCGGGCAAGTTTTCTTTCAATTGACGCGGGAATGTCAATCGCCGCGAGAGTCTCGCGAAAAATGCGCTGCGCAGTCTGCTTCACGCCTTTTCAATCGCGGCGGCGCCGGCGCGCGCCACGTCGAGGTCTTGGTCTTCGGTTCCCGCGCTCGCGCCAATCGCGCCAATCACTTGGCCATCCACAACCAGCGGCACGCCGCCGCGAATCGGCGTCTGCTGCGCCGGGTTTGCGATAGCCAATCCCATCGCGGTGGGCAAATTTACCTGGTCACCTGTCATCGCCGGACCGGTGACCGCGCGCCGCAGGGCGGCAGCTTGTGCCTTTACGAGAGAGATCGCAATGGACGCGGGCTTCGCGCCGTCCATCCGCTCAAACGCGAGCAGATGGCCGCCCTCATCTACCACCGCTACGTCCATCGGCACGCGAATTTCCTCGGCGCGCCGCTGCGCTGCGGCGAGCACCGCGCGAGCGCCTTCGAGCGTCAGCTTCGGATGATTGCGCGTCACAAGTGCCATCTAGTATTCCTCCACGAATCAGAGACCGAGTGCGTCCGCATTCAATGCGTTCGGCGGCCGGCGACCTTCTGCCACGGCCACCACGGCATTGGTCGCCGCCATCACGGCCATTTTCGTTCGCGTATCAATGGTGGCGCTGGCGATGTGCGGCGCCAGGATCACGTCCTTGCGCGCGATCAACTCTGCGCCAACCTTTGGCTCGTGCTCGTAAACATCGAGCGCGGCGCCGGCGATTTTCTTTTGCTCAAGCGCAGCGACAAGCGCCGCTTCCTCAACCACCGGACCGCGCGAGGTATTGATAAGGTACGCCGTGCGTTTCATCTTTTCGAATGCCGCTGTCGAAATCAGATGACGCGTCTCCGGAAGCAGCGGGACGTGCAGCGAGATGAAGTCGGATTCGCCGAGCAGCTGGTCGAAAGTGACGAACTCCGCGCGCAATTCCCTCTCGACGTCGTGCCCTGCCCGAATTCCATCGTGGTATAGCACGCGCATCTGAAAGCCGAGCGCGCGGCGCGCGAGGCCCCGGCCGATTCGCCCGAAGCCAACGATGCCCAGCGTCTTTCCCCAGACGTCGCCGCCGAGTAGCTGATCGAGGTCCCATCCAGGCCATGCGCCCGTGCGCATCCATGCATCGCCTTCGACCAGCCGCCGGCCAATGGCCATCAGCAGCGTCCACGCAAAATCTGCGGTCGTTTCGTCCAGGACGCCCGGTGTATGCGTGGCTACAACCTTATGTCGTGTGCACGCCGCTACATCAATATTATCGTAGCCCACCGAGACCGTAGCCGCGACGCGAAGCTTCGGCGCCAATGCAAGCAGTTCTTCGTCCACTTTCTCGGTGAGCAGGCAGACCAGCGCGTCCTTATCGGCGACGCGCTTCAGCAGCTCCGCGCGCGAGATACGCTCGGCTGGCGTCCAGTATTCCGCGTCGAAATGTTGATCCAGGATCGTGCGCGCCGCGGGGAAAAGCGGGCGCGTCACCAGAACTTTCGGCTTGCTCACCAAATGCCTCGCGGACAGGTTTTCTGTTCCGGCCCAGTAGAATACACCAGTGCGCCCAAGTTCAAGCAGCGAGCGCCTGAATCCATAATGTCCTGACTTCGCATCGCCTTTTGCAACATGTGCGCCTTTCAGGGCTCCGGGCCTCGTCCCCTGGGAAAATGCCTAAAATCCGCCTGCGCTGCCGTAACTCTCGCGTGCTCAGTTCCCTATCGGTATGCGTAGTTTCCACAATAGACAGCGATCTCAAAATAAATTAGCGTGAGTAGGGGCAGTTTCTAGCCCCGCTGTCGGGCTCTCTACGTGCCCCGGCTCTCTCGACGAGCGCCGTATTGCTCTTTGACAATTGAGCGGCCTTTCGTGGCACAGACACTCCTGTCTGTGCTCCTACTCGCGTCTCCTTGCTAGGTATTGTTGCGCGCCCGGAAGATCAATCGTAGTCCCGAGCCAGTCGCAGTTGCGACGAGCCGAGGGCTCTCTCCGCTCCGGTGAGGCTGCATGCGCAATTCAGGTGAAATGAATACGCAGTCCCGGTGAAATTCAATTCGCGGTTCCGGTGAAAGCGTCGGCCCTAGCGGTCGGTGTGAGAATCCGCACTCGTCTATCGGAGCGCCGTAGGTGCGACACATTCTGCCTTTGCGGTTCCGGTAAAAGCGTGGGCCTTCAGGCCCACGAAACACACCCCGCGTGATCATGGCTTTAGCCATGGGCCTTCACGTCGTGGCACCGCTCACAAATCACCAAAAGAAGTGACACACCATGCAAAGTCTTTTCCGACGTAACTCCTTGAAAACAAAGGAAAGCGGTACCAAAGAAGTGACACACTATTTCGCGACCGCTTCCGAACCCCGGACACCACCGCGCATCCGAGGCCGGGACGTGGTGCCCGCGTCCCGCCGATGCAACGCGAGCCTCGTTGACGCCCGCCGCAACGGGCGACTATAGTGGCCGCAGGCGCGGCATGCGATCCTTCCGCGCAACGCCCATGGATTCGCGACTTCTCCACGATCTGACGAAGCTGCTGGGTCCGCGCGGCGTCCTGCACCTGCCCGAGGACTTGCTGCTCTATGAGTACGACGGCTCGGTCGAGGTCGCGCGGCCGGATTGCGTCGTCTTTCCGCGCACCACCTCGGACGTAGTCGAAATCGTCCGGCTCGCCAATCACCACAAGATTCCCATCGTTGGTCGCGGCACTGGAACCGGCCTCTCGGGCGGAGCGATCGCCCGGCACGGCGGGATCATCGTTTCTTTTGCGCGAATGAAAAGCATTCTTGCAATTGACGCTGAAAACCAGCGCGCGACCGTTCAACCGGGCGTGGTCAACGCCGACCTCAGCGTGGCCGTCGAGCATCTCGGCCTCCATTTTGCTCCCGACCCCTCAAGCCAGAAAGCCTGCACGATCGGCGGCAACGTTTCCGAAAATTCCGGCGGCCCTCACACACTCGCCTATGGCGTCACCACGAACCACGTCGTGTCGCTTGAAATCGTGCTCCCCGGCGGAGAGCTGATGCGCCTTGGCAGCCCCGCGCTCGATCCGCCCGGCTACGATCTCACCGGCCTCTTCGTCGGCTCCGAGGGTACGTTCGGCCTGGTCACGGAAATCACCGTGAAGCTCACGCGCAATCCGGAAGCTGTGAAGACTCTGCTCGCCGTTTTTGATTCGGTTGACGATGCGACCGAAACCGTGGCCGAAATCACCGCCCGCGGAATTACTCCGGCGGCGTGCGAAATGCTCGACGGTTGGACGATTCGCGCCGTCGAAGACTACGTTCACGCCGGATTTCCGCTCGATTGTGCCGCCATATTGTTGATCGAAGTTGACGGGCTGCGCGAAGTGGCCGAAGCGGAGGCAAAAGACGTCGCCGATGTTTGTCGGCTGCATCACGCGCGCGAAGTGCGCGTGGCTAAGGACGCCCGCGAACGCGATCTGCTGTGGAAAGGCCGCAAGAACGCGTTTGGCGCTGCGGGCCGGCTGGCGCCCAGCTACTACACGCAGGACGGCGTGATTCCACGAACGAAACTTCCAGCCACGCTTCGGCGCATCGGAGAAATCAGCAAGAAATACGGCCTAGAGATCGGCAATGTGTTTCACGCGGGCGACGGCAATTTGCACCCGATTATTCTTTTCGACGAGCGCAACGAACAGCAATTCCGCGACACGATTCGCGCGGGCGACGAAATCATCGAGTTCTGCATCCAGATGGGCGGCTCCATCACGGGCGAGCACGGCGTGGGAATGGAAAAGGACCGCCTGATGCCGCTGCTTTTCAGCGAAGACGACCTCGCGTTGATGCGTCGCGTTCGTGACGTGTTCAATCCAGAGGGTCTGCTCAATCCCGGCAAGATTCTTCCCGCCTCCAAGGGCTGCGGCGAAATTTACGTGCGTCCCCGGCCGGCAGCGGCCGCGCCTTCCGCATGAGCGTCAGCGGCGCCGGCGTGTCATCGCGAATGGCGGAAATCGTGGGCGACGCAAACGTCGCGAGCGACCTTGCGCAGATCGCCGCGTATCAAATAGACGGCATGTCGCCTGCGGCGATCGTGCGGCCCGACTCGAACGAAGAAGTGGTTGAGATCGTGAAATTTGCCGCGCGTGAAAAGTTCGCGATTGTTCCCACGGGTGGGCGAACAAAACTCGGAATCGGAATGCCGCCCCGACGATATGACATCGCGCTCGATATGACTCGCATGGATCGCATCGTCGCGTACGATCCGGGCGACCTGACTCTCAGCGTCGAGCCTGGAATTCCTTTGCACAAGATCGCGAGTGCGCTTGCGAAACACCGGCAGTTTCTTCCGCTCGCCGTCCCGTTCATGAACCGCGCGACCGCAGGCGGCACGATCGCCTCCGGCCTGGATTCGCCGCTGCGGCAAATTTACGGCACGGCGCGAGATTTCGTGCTCGGAATGGAGTTCGTCACGGGCGACGGAATCGTGGCGAGGAGCGGTGGCCGCGTCGTGAAAAATGTCACGGGCTACGACATCCACAAAATGATGATCGGCGCGCTAGGCACTTTGGGTGTCATCACCAGGATTAATTTCCGGACGTTTCCTCTGCCTCGCGCTTCGCGGACGTGCATCGCGACTTTTCGTGGGCCAGCGGCGGCTTTCGAATTGCGTCGTGCGATTGCCAAATCCGTTCTTCGTCCGCAAAGCGTCGAAATTCTCGCAGCGGCCGGGAGCTCTACTGTGGAACTGGGACGACGCGCGGCGGTCTCGTTCGAACATAAGGCGTGGTCCGTGGTGGTTTCTTTTGCGGGCGATGAGCGGGTACTCGATCGCGATCGCCGCGAATTGGAAACACTCGCCCGAGGCACGGATCGGAGCGCGCTCGAATCATTCACAGAACTGCGCGCGGAGCCGGCGGCAAACGTCGGCCGGTATATCGCGGAATTACCGGCGGCAATACTTGAGCACTCCCCCGCGGCCGCGATCTTCAAGATCAGCGCACTGCCGACGGACCTAGCTGCGCTTGCGAGCGAAATTCAGTCCATCGAGATTCCGTGGTTGGTCATGATGCGCGGTCTCGGCGTGACGTATCTCGCGCTTCTCCCGCCCGATCGCAGCGAGGAATCGCTTCGTCTTCTGAAAAAGGAATGCACTCGCATTTTCAGCCTTCCGGCGAAAGCACCTCGGGGGCGCACCGTCCTGCTCTGGGGCCCGCCAGAATTGAAAAGCGAAATAAATGTCTGGGGCGCGCCCTCCGGAGATTTTTCGCTGATGCAGAAGCTGAAAGACGTTTTCGACCCGAGCGGCGTTCTCAGCCCCGGCCGATTCATCGGAGGGCTCTGAAGATATGGCGGCGAGCCCTCCGATCAGCGGATTCGCCGGCGCGGACAAGCCGGAGTACGCGGACTATTCGCGCTGCGTTCATTGCGGGCTCTGCCTGAATCACTGCCCCACGTATCGCCTGTGGGGCCAGGAAGCGGATTCGCCGCGCGGGCGCATTCGCCAGATGCAACTCGTGGATGAGGGGCGGCTCGAGCTGGGCGAGGGATTCGTCACGCATATTGATCGCTGCCTCGATTGCCGCGCGTGCGAGACGGCGTGCCCCTCGGGCGTCGAGTACGGCAAGCTCGTGGAAGTGGCGCGAGCGCAAATTGAGCAGCACTACAAGCGTCCGCTCGCTTCACGCATCGCGCGCGATATCGTGTATCGGCGGCTGCTCCCGTACCCGCGCCGAATCGCAGCCGCAGCGCGGCTTCTGCGCATGTATCAGCGGTCGGGATTGACAGCACTCGCGCGCGGCTCAGGCATACTGAATTTGCTCGGGCTGCGCGACCGCGAGCGCCTGCTGCCGAAAATAGACTCGAAGTTTTTCTTCGGCGATCTCGGCAAGGCGTTTCCGGCTCAGAGTGCACGGCGTGCACGCGTAGCCTTCTTCGCGGGATGCGTCGCGCAGGTCACTTTCAGTGAACTCAATCGCGCCACCATTCGCGTTCTGCAGGCAAACGGCTGCGAGGTAGTCGTGCCGGCCGGGCAAGTCTGTTGCGGTGCCCTTCCGGCACATGCCGGCGTGCGTGACGTGGCCCGCAAGCTGGCGCGTGCGAATTTCGCCGCGTTCTCTACAAAAGACTTCGACGCCATCATCACGAACGCCGCGGGCTGCGGCTCTACGCTGAAGGAATATACGCACCTGTTCGCTGCGGATGGCGAGGAGCATAACGAAGCCGCGGAATTCTCGGGGAAGATGCGAGATGTCAGCGAATTCCTCGCCGATATCGGCCTCTCGGCGCCTCTCCGGATACTCCCCCTGCGCGTCACGTATCAGGATTCCTGCCATTTGGTCCACGGACAGAAAATCCGCGAAGCCCCGCGCAAATTGATTCGCGCCGTTCCGGGAGTGGAGTTAATCGAGATGCCGTTGGCGGATCAATGCTGCGGCTCGGCGGGCGTTTACAACGTCACGGAAACAGAAGCGTCGCTCGAATTGCTCGCTCTGAAAATGGAATACGCCCGCGCGACGAAGGCTGAGGTGATCGTCACCGCGAATCCCGGCTGCATTCTGCAACTACGCGTCGGCGCAGCGATTCACAGCACGGGCCAAGAAATACTGCACGTCGTAGAACTTCTTGACCGCGCCCTCGGCCTCTCCGCCAACCGCGGGAATTGATTATTTTTCACCGACGAGATAGCGGCAGCCCTTCGGGCCCATTTTGGCCGAGTGGACCGCGCCGGCGGGAACATCGCAACGCTCCCCCGCGCGATATGTTTGCGACTTGCCGTCCATCGTCAGCGTCATTTCGCCCTCGAGAACGATATGTGCCGTCAGACCGGCGTGCGTGTGGTCGGAGTAGTGCGCCCGCGGAAGATCCTGCCAGACGTAGGTATGGACGAATCCCTCCGCCGATAGCTGTCTCCGCGATTCGCGCTCGTTCACTGGCTGCATATTCGAACCGAAATTATATCAGGGGCATTTGCGTGCGGTGTAGTAGGGGGAGCGCTCGCGAGCGGGGCGTGTGTGGGGTGGGAATCCCGCCCGCGAGCACCTTTCCTTCGTGGGTAAAATCAATCCTGCGAAGATGGATCGCCGGATCCATTTCCTGCCGCCGACGGGGGCGGTGGTGGTCCCCCGCCGCGCTTAAAGCGTTGCTGCCCGCCCGGGCCTCCCTGCCTAACTGTGTAATCGGCGGGCACCTGAAACAGTGAAGCGTCCGGCTCCTGCTTCTGAATATTCGTCAATTGAAATGTCGTGGTGCCCATGCGCGGATCGCTGCGCTTGATCATGACCACGGTCTGCAGCTCGGACGAATACCACCGCTCGTTCGTAATCACGATGGCGTTGGAGTTGCCGATCGCGCCCGCAGGAATCGTGTGGGTCACGCGCGTGCCCTCGGCTAGCACGCCATTGATCGTCTGCGTGCCGAGTGAAGTCGTGGTCACGTTGCGGCGGTTGCTTACGCCCTCGGGTCCTGCTGGCGGCGCGCCTTCTGCGTCCGGCGACGGGCCTCCGCCGTGCTTGCCGCCGCGGAATCGCTGCATCTGGCGCGCAATCTTTCGGTCCGGTTCGAGCATGTACTGCGTGCCAGCAACATTGTCGCTGATGAACACAACGTGAGGAGCTGCCTGTCCCGACGTGCTCCACGGACCGATCGCCGGCAGGGTCATGTCGCGACGGGTGCGGCCCTGACTATCACGCGCAAATGTGCCCGTTGTGCTGCGCTGGATTTGATTCCCGTCGGCGAGCGCCTGCGTAGTCTGCGTGGAAAACGTCGCGCTGAACGGAACTCCCGTTACGGTTTTGCCGACCAGTCCGGCTTCAAATCCCACGAACGCCATCGCGTCGTCCGACATCGGTCCACGACCACCGTGATGTCCCGGAGGCGGTGGGGGTGGAGGAGCTGAATCCGATTGCGCGTGAACGACACCACAAAACGCGAGCATCATCACACCAGCGAGAGCCCAACCGATTCGCACGAACTTGCTTCTGAGTGTCATGTCATCTGCTCCTTCTCAAGCAACTGCCGTCGTCCAGAACTCGAGTGTGAATCAATGATCGCGCTAGTCGTCAGTTCGCGTCTGCGAAACCAGTCGAATCGCCTGCGGTGCGCCGTCCTCGCTCAGCAGCAAATCGGCGGGAATTCGGTCCGTCGCGCCAGGATCGGTAATCGGGACTCCGAGCGACGCAAGGGCCGGCCGCGAGAGAATCACGCGGACCACGGTGCCTCCGTCAACTGCTGTCGGATCGTCCGCGTACGGCAGCGGCACGAAAGCCGTCGCGTACTCGGAATCGTCAACCTGATTCGCGGACTGTTGATCCTGTTGCAGCGAGTTCGCCGGAGCCGTGACGGGCGAGACCGCAGATGGAGACGACGTGTTCCCGGCGACGTTTGCCACCGGCGCTACATTCGGACTCGGCGCAGCCCAGCGGTGCAGCGAAATCCCCAGCACCAGCAGCACCACTGCTGCAACCGCTAACGCCGCGATTTGCCGCTGAACTCTTCGGCGAGACGCAGCCGACCTCTGCCGGCGGAATTCCGCCATTAGCGCAGTTTCCACGCGAGCAGGCGCCTGCTTATCAGCCTCGCTCCGCGCGACCTCGCGCAACGCTGCATCGAGCGATTCCACATCGGTCATCAGCCGCGCGCAATCGCTACATGATTCTGCATGCGCCAACGCGCCGTCGCGAAGGGCGAATCCTTCCGTCTCGGGGCGTTCCAGATCGTGAACGATTTCCTCAAATTGAGCGCAATCCATAAAATTCACCTCTTCGATCATTCTCCCACCGCCGAAACTCTGCGCACCGTATGCGGTTCGCGAAGCTTTTCGACCAGCATGGCCCTCGCGCGATGCAACCGCGATCGGACAGTCCCAACCGGACAGTCCAGCGCCGACGCTGCTTCCTCGTAGCTCATCTCCTGCAGCTCGCAGAGAACAATCACCTCGCGGTAATTTTCCGGCAGCGTGCCAACCGCCTGCCGGACACGGCCGACGGTTTCGACGGAAGCAAATTCGTCCCATCCCGACGCAGCCGAAAAAGCGGCGCGTCCGTTGCCATTGCCGCCGGCTGAATGCAGTGAACCTACACCGCTCGACGCCGTCTCGCGAAGATCGTCCGGGTCGCCATCGAAAGATACCAGACGGCGATCCTGTTCCCAGCGTTTCCGCAGATGATTTCGGGCTACGCCAAAAAGAAATCCACCCAGAGTGCCGCGCGCAGGATCGAATCGTTTGGGGTCCCGAATCAGAGCCATGAAGACCTCTTGCGTCACGTCCTCAGCCATGGCCGAATTCCCGCTCATACGCAAGGCGAAGCGGTAGATTGCCGGGTGCTTTCGCCGGTAAACTTCCGCAAAAGCCTCCTCATCGCCGCCGGCCATCCGCCGGAGCAGAAGGGCGTCCGCAAGTTCGGTCGTCTGAGTCATCTATATCTATTATGGACGGCCCGTTTTGGTTCTCGTTACATATTCCGGGATACGAGTATAAAGGTTCCCAAATTCTGTTACCGGAACGTCACTTACCCGTCGGGAAGCCCTAAATCGGGCGTCTTGACCAAAGGGCCGTAGTCCAATACCGTATGGGCGCTGCCAACAGGAGGCGCGATGCTGGAGTTTGATCCTCACGTTCTCGACGAGAAGCCTGTTCCGCCGCCCGAGGAATTCGTTAAGTGGGCGCGGGTGAAATCGCTCGAAGAGTACCGCAGGATGTACGCAGAGGCCGAGCGCGATCCCGAGGCCTTCTGGGGCGAACAGTCGGAGCTGCTTGACTGGTTCACGCCGCCCACCAAGGTATTGGAGTGGGATCCTCCGCACGCAAAATGGTTTGCGGACGGTAAGCTCAACGTCTCGCACAATTGCATTGATCGGCACCTCGAGAAAAATCACAACAAGCCCGCGCTGATTTGGGAAGCCGAGGACGGCGCGACTCTTCAATTCACGTACGCCGAACTTCACGAGCGCGTCTGCAAATTCGCGAATGCGCTCCTAGCGCTGGGCGTGAAACCGGGCGAATGCGTGACCATTTATCTCCCGATGGTGCCCGAGCTACCCATCGCCATGCTGGCCTGCGTGCGGATCGGCGCGCTCCATTCCGTAATCTTCGGCGGGTTCAGCGCCACGGCGCTGGTGGACCGGATCGCCGACTCGAAATCGAAAGTGCTGATCACCGCCGACGGTGGCTACCGCCGCGGCAAAGTCGTTCCGCTGAAAGAAACCGCCGATGCGGCGCTGAAAAATTGTCCGACGATTGAAAAGTCCGTCGTGGTCAAGCGCACCGGGCTCGACGTGGAGTGGCGGGAGGGGCGCGATCTATGGTGGCACGACGTTGAAAAAGCGGCTTCAACGGACTGTCCCGCCGCGCACCTCGATTCCGAGCATCCGCTTTTTATCCTCTATACCAGCGGCACCACCGGAAAACCTAAGGGCGTGCTGCACACCTCCGCCGGTTACCTGCTGCAGTGCACATGGACCGCGCGCCTCGTCTTCGATCTAAAGGATCAAGACGTGTACTGGTGCACCGCAGACATCGGATGGGTGACCGGGCACAGCTACATCGTTTACGGACCGCTTTCGAACGGCGCAACGATCGTGATGTACGAGGGCGCGCCGGATCAGCCGACCAAGGATCGTTTCTGGCAAATCGTCGAGCGGTATAAGGTCAGCATCTTTTACAGCTCCGCCACGGCCGTGCGCGCATTCATGTCCTGGGGAATGGAATGGATAGACAAGCACGACATCAGCAGCCTGCGACTTCTCGGCACGGTCGGCGAGCCTATCAATCCCGCGGCATGGAAATGGTATTTCGAGGCCATCGGCAAAAATCGCTGTCCGATCGTGGATACCTGGTGGCAGACGGAAACGGGCGCGATCATGATTTCTCCTCTGCCGGGCGCCACTCCCACGAAGCCCGGCTCCGCCACATTGCCGCTGCCCGGCGTCATCGCACGAGTGGTCAATATGAAGAACGAACCGGTGCCTCCCGGCGAGACAGGTTTCCTCACGATCCAGAAGCCATGGCCTTCGATGTTGCGAACGATCTATGGCGACGACGAGCGCTACGCCCGCGAATACTGGCGCAAGATTCCCGGCGTCTATTTCGCCGGAGACGCAGCGCAGTGCGACAAGGACGGATACATCTGGGTGCTCGGTCGCGTGGACGATGTCATCAAAGTTGCCGGACACCGCCTCAGCTCGATGGAGATTGAAAGCGCGCTCGTGAGCCACCCGACGGTAGCGGAAGCGGCGGTTGTCGCGCGACCTGACGACATCAAGGGTGAAGCGATCGTCTGCTTCGTCACCTTGCGTTCGGGCCATATGCCTTCGCCGGAGTTGCGCGGCAAGTTGATGGATCACGTCTCGGTGACTATCGGCTCGATCGCGCGTCCCACCGATGTGCGCTTCTGCGATGTCCTGCCGAAGACGCGCAGCGGGAAAATCATGCGGCGCTTGTTGCGCGAAGTCGCGACCAAAGGCGGAATTACTGGCGACACGACCACGCTCGAAGATATGGCAGTGATCGAGCGCATTGCGAAGGCGCAGGGCGTAGCCGAAGAAGAGGAATAGCGATTCGCGTCTGAGATCAAGCAATACAATTTACGAAGTTGGGAGACCTGACTGATGCGCTTGGCGCGGGTAAAAGTTTTCGCGGTTGCAGCACTTTTGGCAGCAGCTTCGGCGCACCGCACCTACGCGCAGTCCGGGTCTGACTGGCCGATGTATGGCCACGATCTCGCGTCCTCGCGCTTTTCACCTCTTTCGCAGATCAACGCGGAAAATGTCGCTAAGCTGACCGTCGCCTGGTCTTATGCCATGCGCCCGGGCGGCGCTGGCCCAGCCGGCATTGCGTTCGCTCAAGTGACGCCTATCGTCGTGAACGATGTGATGTATTTGCCCGCTGGAAACCGCGTGCTCGCGCTCGAACCCGAAACCGGCAAGGAGATTTGGACGTACCAGCGGCCAACCGGTTTGGTCAGCGCGCGCGGCGTCGCCTATTGGTCAGGCGATGGCGACAACGCTGCACGCATCTTTTTCACGAGCGGCCATAAATTGGTCGCTCTCAGCGCCAAGACAGGCCAGCCCGATCCGAAATTCGGAGAGGCCGGCGAAATCACCATGGACGTCCCGTTCGCCGAAGTCCCCACGATCTACAAAAACGTGATCATCGTCGGAGCGAATGTGTACGGGCCGGGCGAGATCAATCTTCACCCTCAGGACGAAGTGGCGGCCGGAGTTCCCGGCGATTCGCGCGCATATGACGCCCGCACCGGAAAAAAACTGTGGGTTTTTCACGCCATCGCCCAGCCGGGAGAAGTGGGACACAACACATGGGGCGATGACAGCTGGAAGGGTCGCGGCGGAACCAACGTCTGGTCCATAACTGTGACCGTGGATGAGAAGCGCGGCATCGTTTATATGCCGTTCGGCGGGCCTGCCGCGAACTACTACGGAGGCGATCGCCCCGGCGACAATCTTTTCTCGAATACGCTGGTTGCCGCCGACGCGACAACGGGCAAGCTGAAGTGGTATTTCCAGACCGTTCACCACGAATTGTGGGATTTCGATTTGCCGCCCGAGCCCGTGTTGATGGACGTGATGCACGATGGCAAGAAAGTTCCGGCACTGGTGCAAACGGGGAAAATCGGCTACGTATTTGTCTTCAACCGCGCGACGGGCAAGCCCGTCTTCCCGATCGAAGAGCGGCCGGTTCCCAAGGGCGACGCACCCGGCGAGCAATATTCTCCCACGCAGCCTTTTCCGGTGAAGCCACCGCCCGTGGCCCGCGTCACCATCAGCCGCGACGACATCGTGACTGCGGACGACACCACTCCCGAGCACTCCCAGGCTTGTCATGATTTGTGGGACAAGAGCAACTTCTACAATGCAGGCCCCTACACGCCGTGGGTGGTACATTCCTCGCCGGCTGACACTAAGATGACGCTGATTTTCCCCGGCGCCACCGGCGGCGCCAATTGGGGCGGCGCAGCATCCGATCCGCGCATGGGATATTTGTTTGTCAACATGCAGAACTCGGGCTCGACTGGATTCCTGGAAAAAAACCCGAAATACAACGAACAAACCAAGGGCAACCAAGTTGAATACCATCGTGGCACCGGTTCCGGCAGTCAGTACGGCGGTTTCAGCGCGCCGGTGAAAGATGCGAACGGCAAAGTGATCGGCAACTGGCCGTGCCAGAAACCACCGTGGGAAACTTTGTCCGCCGTCAACATCAATACGGGCGAAATCGCCTGGACCGTGCCGCTCGGCATAACCGAAGAACTTCCCGAAGCGAAGCAGCATACCGGCCGGGCTGGAGCCTTTGCGGGCCCCATTGCAACAGCAGGCGGCCTTGTCTTCATCGGTGCGACCAACGACAACCGCTTCCGCGCATTCGATTCGAAGACGGGCAAGGAACTTTGGTCCACGAAGCTGCAATACACAGCGACAGCCGTGCCGATCACGTATCAAGGCAAGAACGGAAAGCAGTACGTCGCCGTCATGGTCGCGAGCGGCGGTCAGGGCAGCGATCAGGCTCTTATCGTGTACGCGCTGCCGTAAGACTGCCGTTTCTCCTGGCTACCATCCAGCCACATCTGCATCCTTCGTACTAAAGGATTGGCCGGTGCGGCCGATTTACTTCCTGAAGAGTCGAGGCGCTCGTGGTGTGGCATTCCTCCTGCGTCGGCAAATGATGGCTCGAGGAGACACGCGTGAAAGTCCACAAAGAACGCCGGATCGGCCGTACAGTCGGAGGCGGCTTCCGTTTGCACCCGAAAGCATTCGTATTCCTTGACCGCTCCACGGGCACGAAGCGCTTCGAAGTAAACGCCGCTCCAGACGGAAGTCTGCCCGTTGACGAAGCCATCAGCCTCCTAGCAATGCAGTGCGTGGTGCGCGGGCAAACGCCCGCGGACTTCCGCGTCATGGTTTCGATTGCCGAAGATCTCCTCGATGGCCTGGCGCCGCGAACCTGCACCTTGATCGAAGCCTGCATGGCGACGGTGCTGCCGATGCATTTGAGCCAGCGTCAGCAGGAGGTGCTTCGCGGAATCACTCTGAATCTTTCCAACAAGGAAATCGCCTCGAAGCTGAACCTCGCCGAGCGCACCGTGAAATTCCACGTCTCTGCTCTGCTGCAGAAATTTCATGTCGAAGGGCGCGTGAGCTTGATGCAGAAGGCGGGCGATCTAATGTCGGCCCCGAAAACGCCAGACAACAAGCTTCCGCTCGGATTTCCAGCCATTCTCCCGCACAGTCCAGGCATTGACGGTGGTGCCCTGCATCCGGAGCTCGTTCGACTGGCCGCCGCGGAACGAAGGGTCAGCCGGTAGCTTCATAGAAGTAATCATCGATCGTTCGAGTTGAGCCCTACCGGCGTTCGCGCAACCGCGCGTTTTCACCCATCTCGATGGCGGTCCAAGCCATGGCGAGAGCGCCTTCGATCACGGCACGATCCGCTTCCTCGGTAATGCAGTGCGCCGTGAACTCCGGCTGGTGATTTACCGCGGGCAGCGAGTTGATTCCAATCATCGGATGGATCGAAGGAATCGAGTGCGACACGTTGCCCATGTCCGTTGACCCCGTTATTTTCTGCGTCTCCGGACCAAGTACTGGAAACGCGCGGCCTGCGGCTTCCGCGTTCCGTTTGTAGATCGCATTCATTTCGCGGTCGAATCGCATCTCGGCGTAGGGCTTGTCGCCGCCGCGAATTTCGAGCTTGGACCCGGTCGCGATCGCGCCGGCTTCGAAGCAGCGATACACCTTCGCGCGCACGTCTTCGAGATCCTTCAGATCTTCACCGCGCACGATGTATTTCGCGGACGTATGCGCCGGGACCACATTCGGCGCGTCGCCGCCATGAGTGATGATTCCGTGCACGCGATCAGACTGCTTCAGGTGTTGCCGCAGCAGACCGATCGCAGTCTGTGCGACCGTGAGGGCATCCGCCGCGTTGATTCCCAGCTCCGGGAACGCGGCGGCGTGCGCTTCCTTGCCCGTGTAGTGAACGTCGAACATTGCCGCGGCGATGATGTGCGATTCGAGCATTTCCATCGGCGCGGGATGCACCATCATGGCCGCGTGAATACCGTCGAAAGCGCCGCGCTCAAGCAAGAGAATCTTCCCGCCCGCATTGCCTGCTTCTTCGGCGGGCGTGCCGATCACGCTGATCGTCAATCCCGCGTCGTCCGCCACTTTCGCGGCTGCGATTCCCGCGCCGGCGGCCATCGCGGCAATCATGTTGTGTCCGCACGCGTGGCCGATGCCGGGCAGCGAGTCATACTCGGCGCAGATGGCGATGTGCAGCGGTCCCTTCCCTGCCCGCGCAACGAACGCAGTGGGCAAATCGCAGATGCCGAGTTTCACGTCCATCCCGGCTTCCACCAGAATCTCGGCGAGCCAGTTCGAGGCTTTTTCTTCCTGGAATCCAAGTTCGGGGTGGGCGTGAATCCTGTGGCTGAGACTGAGGATGTCCTTCTGAATGCCTTGAAACCGTTCCTGAGCGCCCGATTTGACGTTCATGGTCTTCTCTCCGTGCGCGGGCCGTTGCGGCGCGCCTTCAACCACGGATCATACGCTCTGGGGAACCTTGGAAGATAGCTCCTGTTGACCCTCCCGGAAAATCAGCGGCAATAGGAAATCCTGCAGTCGCCCGCTTTCCGCAAGCGTCAATTGGTTTAGCTGAATTCCCGTTTCGTTGCCATTGAGCAGACGCATCACGGAACCCAATCCTACGATCGGCTTCATGTCCGGGGATAGGTACAGATTCACGCGGACGGTCATCCCCTCCGTCAGCTGGGTGGGGCCCTTGACGAGCATGCCGTTCAGGCTTACGTCAATGGTCTCGCCTTCCCATTCCTGCTGATCAAAACCGAGTTGCACCCTCGACCGAAGCGCTACACGCCGGAACCGGCGCCGTTCGTGTTCGATCGCGCCCTGCGTGGCTCGGAGCAGCTTCAGCAAGCGCGCCTTGTCAATCGGCTTGTACAGGAAAAAACTGGCGCCCGCCGCAAACGCCAGCGAGACGGCCGCCGGGGTTTGATCGTCGCTGATCAGGATGATGGGTGTCCGTTGATTGATTCCGGCCTCGCGCGCCAGCCGCGTGAGTTCGGCTCCATCCGGCGCGGGCATCCTGAGATCGAGCAACGCAACGGTGAATTTCTCCTTGCGCAAATAGGCCTGGGCCTGGACACCACTCGTTAGGGTTAGTACCTCCACTCCGGTCCCGGTCAAAATGCCTCGGATGAATTCGCACATGGCGGGTTCGTCGTCAACAACCAGGGCGCGCCTCTGCATGGAGTCCTCCCTATGCAGGGGTTATCGGCCGATTGCGCTCATAACTCTAGAGGGAGACAACGAAAACGTGGTTAGCGATGGCTGAGCAACGAGTGTCGTGCTCCGCGGCCAGAGGATTCGATCAGGAAATACCTCTGGTTAGCTGTTGGCGATTCGAGAATCGCTGAGGGAATGGCGATTCTTGGGTTGGACCAGCTGGGAACGAGTAATTCGAGTCCGGGGTGCACCTTCAAAATCCATAATCTCGGTTGCGCGGTAAGGCTTTTCCCGCTCGCACGCCCTGCAACGCAAGCTGAATACTCGTCCGGGATGATCGTGCGCAGAATGCGTCAGAAATGCCGGCAGCGGAATTGGCTGGCGGCAGGATAAGCAACGGACGCCACGATAGGATTGTAGAACTGCTTCCATGTTCATATAAAGCGTCTCCTCGAGGATATGAATGGCTCAACGAAGGGAGCCAGATAGTACCCTTCCGGGGCGCTCCTGTCCAGACTAACTCCAGCTTGCAGATTTGGCCGGTTCGTGCCAGTTTCGTGGTGATATGATTGACACTTCCCGCCGCCAATTCCTGAAAATAGCGACTGCTGGTGTCGCGGTCGGGGGCTTCGGAATGCCGGCTGACGCCGCTGGTGATCCCGTGCTCGGCATGATTTTCCCGCCCTCGAATACTCCGGTCCCGCCCGAAGCGCAGCTGATGTATCCCACAGGGGTTCGATTCATGGCGACAGGTGTCGGCCTGGAGCGAATGACGCCGGAAGGATACGACCACGTGGTCGGCCGCATTGTGCCAGCCGCACAGAAGCTCGCCGCTGATGGAGCCAACGCGATCGCGGTGATGGGCACATCTCTCACATTTTATAAGGGCGCCGCGTTTAATCAGCAGTTGCAGGAAAGTATTGCTAACGCGACCCAGCTGCCGGCGACGACCATGAGCACCGCCATCATCGAAGGCCTGAACGCCGTGGGCGGTCACCGGCTTGCAGTCGCAACCGCCTACAACGAAGACGTTAGCCAGCGCCTGCGCGTGTTTCTCGAGGAGTCAGGATTCGAAGTGCTCGTCGTCAAAGGCATGGGCATCGAGAGGTTTGAAGACAGGCCGCCGGTGACATCAGCGGAGTTGCTCAACTTCAGCGCCGGAGTCTGGCAATCAGCGCCGAAGGCAGACGCTCTGCTGGTTTCTTGCGGAGCCCTAAAAACTCTTGAGCTTCTCGCTCCCCTCGAAGAGCGCTGCAAGGTGCCCGTTGTCTCGAGCCTGCCGCACGCCCTGTGGGCGGGTGTTCGCCTCCTCGGATTCAGCGGGCGCGCCCCGGGCTACGGCACGCTGCTCTCGCGGGGTTAACTTCGTGCAAATGGCTGGAGTCCCCTACGATTCCGAGGGCCGCATCATCTTCGCGGCCATCCTGGCGATGAATCGCCGCGGCGCGAGTCTCTCGCCTTCCAGCATGAGCCTGTTCTTGGTTCCTGAAATCACGCAGCTTTTGCCCGCGGCGAGACCCGCGAGTCCTACCCTCGCGACTTTTTCCGCCGTTTCGGCGCTGCGAAACACGCGATCGGGCTGCTGCGCCACTTCCTGGAACTCCGTGGTGGTCGAACCGGGACAGAGCGCGCAGACGCGCACTCCGAACTCACGCAGCTCCTCGGCGATTCCCTCGGCGAAGATCAGATCGAACGCTTTCGTCGCCGCATATACGGAATTAAACGGCACGGCCTGGAAACCAGCGATCGAGGCCACGATCAGTACGTCTCCGTGCCGGCGCTCGACCATTCCCGGGACGTACAAACGCGTGAGTTGCACGACAGCGGAGCAGTTCACCTGGATCATTTCGAGCATTCGCGACTCCGGGATCTCGTGGATGTACCCGAACGCTCCGAAACCGGCGTTGTTTACCAACAGCTCGACTTCGATTGCCTTCCGCTGGGTAAAAGCGAGAATTTCGGCTGCTGCTTCGGGCCGGACGAGGTCCGCTGCGAACACCTCGACATGGACTCCATGCTTCCCTGAAAGCTCGGCCGCCATTTTCTGCAGCCGGTCAATTCGCCGCGCCGTCAGCACGAGATGCGCGCCGCCGGCGGCCAGTTCCTGTGCCAGCGCCAGGCCGATTCCGGCGCTCGCTCCGGTGACTAAAGCCCACTTTCCGGTCCATCTTCTGGACGAATTGCCGCTCACGGACGCCTCCTCGAAACCACGAGGCATGAAACCACAGTTGAGAATGGTTCGAAAGAAGGAAATGAAACGAAGAAACGGATCAGGCGGCGCGGTCGGTGCGATCGGTGCGAGGGAAAACGGTGTCGCGCAAACGGCCCCCCTGGTCCTTGAGATGGTTGAGCAGGCGCCGTGCCCATACGAACTCGGCTGCCAAAACTCCCAATCCGAGCAGGATCGTCAGCCAGCCCGGGCCCGGCGTAAAGATCATGGCGACGCCGAGAGCAAGCAGCGTGAACCCGAACAGAATCTTCAGGAAGCGTTTTCCCTGTTGAAAACTCTTAATAAACATCTGCTCAGCCCACTCCACCCTGTTAATGCAGCGTTCACAAACTACACGCTGAAATATTTCCAGCACGTGGATTGCCAATAATGAAACGCTTGCCCGTTCGCAAATCCCCCGCTAATACTGGGCTTTGCGCGATGTTTGGCGAGAACACGCTTCAGCTCGATTCCAATTGTAGGAATTTTTTCCCGAGCGAGGGATGAAAATATGGATTTGTTAAGCGTTCGCCTTGATATTCCGAAGGACGCGAATCTGATTCTCGGCCAATCGCACTTCATTAAGACGGCCGAAGACCTCTACGAAGTGGTGGTCAACACCGTGCCCGACGCCAAATTTGCAGTGGCTTTCAACGAAGCGTCGGGACCTTGCCTGGTGCGCGTGGAATCAAATGACGATGAGCTGCGGCGCGCGGCGATCGCAAACGCGCAAGCGATCGGTGCCGGACGCGTCTTCGTGATGCTGATCCGGCAGGCGTATCCGATCAATCTGCTTAGCCGCGTTCGGGACTGCTTTGAGGTGTGCACGATCTTCTGCGCTACCGCGAACCCGGTGGAAGTGATCGTCGCCGAAACGGAGCAAGGTCGAGGAGTGCTGGGCGTCGTGGATGGCAGCTCGCCAAAGGGCGTTGAAAGCCCGGAACAGGCGACGCAGCGGCGCGAGTTCGTCCGCAAGATCGGCTACAAGCTGTGACGGAAATCGAACCTGGCGGCGGACCCGCGCAGCCGTCCGGCCGTACGGCTAGAAGTGGTAAACCAGACCGGCGGAAACCTTGGGATTGTACTGGTGCGTGCCGAAGAAGCGCGTGCCAACCATGTCTGCCTGCAATCGGATTCCAAGCCGTCCATGGCGGGGCATGAGATCCACTCCACCGCCGACCGCGAAGGCGAAAGCATCCTCGCCGCCGAAGGCAGTCTGGGGTGTGAATTTCGCACCGCCCACCATGCCGTGCCCCCAGACATAAATCTGCCGGCCGACCTGCAACCGGTAGCGCACTCCGCCCAATCCCATCACGATGGTGGTATTGACGTTGCCCTGGGGAGCGAACGCGGCCGCAAATTCGCCATCCCCGGCGAAATGGCCTCCCTTGGGGTAGTACACCAGCGACATGTTGAAACCGTTCAGATTTCCGGTGACGCCCGGGAGTTCGTAGAACACGAAGTGCGTGTATCCGGCGTAGGCCTCCCAGTTGTAGTTCTGAAGAACTCCGTACACACCCTGGGGCGCGGGTTCGGCGGGTTCAGCTGTGGGAACGGCGAACGCGGGCATGGGCGATCCCAATAGCAGAGACGCCCCGGAATTCACCTGGGCTCCGGCCGTGAACGCAGAAATCAGGACGATCCCGCACAGAAACGCAACGTGTCTCATCACCCATCTCCCTCAGACACCGCTCCGCGTGTTCCCCGCTCATTTCATTAGATCGAGGCCTTAGGGGGCTGTCTACTCATTTGATAGGCGTAGACGCGAGGGAATTACCGTCCTTAGGGACAGCCGGGGGCCGGGAAGGGACAAAGCAGGCTTGGGGTCTTTCAGGACGCCGAAGCGTCCCGATAGCGGATGAGAAGGAGGGTGATGTCGTCAGCCTGCGCGGCGCCACGGGTGAAAGCGTCAATGGATTCCAGAACCGTCTTTTGTACGTGGCTCAGGGACGCTTCATGCAAATCGGCGAGCGCCTCGCGAAAACGGGGAACGCCGTACATGTTCAGGTCCGGATCCATGGCCTCCGTGACCCCGTCGCTGAAAAGGATCAGCGTATCGCCGGGCCGGAGTTTGGTACGGACAGTCGCGTACTGAGTTCCCGGCATCAGGCCGACTGGAAAAGAGCCCTCGGTGAACGGTTCGTCAATCTCACCGCGCCGCAGGAGAATCGGCGAGGGATGGCCTGCGTTGATGAATTCCAGCTGGCCGTCCAAATCGAGGACCCCGAAAAACATGGTGGCGTAGCGGGCTACCTCCACGTGCTCGCAGAGAAACTCGTTGATGTGAGCAATCAGCAGCGCAGGCTCGACGCCGATCCGCATTCCCGATAGCGCGCCCTGGAGCATGGTGGTAAGCAGCGCGGCACCCAGTCCCTTGCCGGAAACGTCGGCAATGATGAAAGCGGTGCGGCCATCGCTCATCGGGAAAACGTCAAAGTAGTCCCCTCCAACCGTCAAGCACGGGAGATTGATTGCGCTGACGCCGAGATGAGGGAAATCGCGGAAGCCGCGCGGCAGTAGCGCCTGTTGGATGTCGCGGGCGATGCCGATTTCCTGCTCCATGCGCTGGCGTTCGCGTTCGAGCTCGACGAGGCGCGCGTTATCGAGAATGCTGGCGGCTTCCACGGCGAGCGCGTCCAGAATCCGGCGGTCGAGCTTCGAAAACGCTGCGGGACGGCGCGAGTCGAGATACACGATGCCGAGAAAATCACCGCGTTTATTCTGCACCGCCGAATCCGAGGTGCTGGCCCGCGCCATGGCATAGAGCGGAATCACGACGACCACTCGAAGACGCTGGGCAATGATGCTTTCCGCCGCTTGAAGATCGTGACCAGCCTGCGCCAGGTCTTCGGTGATGATGCTGGCCTGCTGCTCGATAGCTTGCCGCAACGCCGTCTGGCTCGGAGCCGCCTCGTTCGTGGCAAGACGAGTGCCACCGCGGCCTCGCGCAAGACGCACACGAAGCGGCCCGGAGGATTGGGCCTCGAGCAGAAATCCGCAGTCGGCGTCGGTGATGGCGATCGCGTGGTCGAGCATGTTGCCAAGCACGGCCTCGAGCGGAAGCCGCGAATGCAGGAGAGCAGTCGCTTCGAGCAGGAGATTGAGTTTGTGGAGTCCGCCGGGGGACGCGTCACTACTCGACATTCCGTCAATTCGGCTGAGAAGATCGGGAAGCGTGGTGTCGAGCGACGACGACGAACGGAAAATCAATTCGTAGAAATTATCAACGCCGAAACTGATGACGTCGCCATCCTCCAGCATGCGGCGAGTTGTCTTTTCACCGTTGACGAAAATCCCGTGGCGCTGTCCGCGATCTTCGAGGAAATAGCGGCCGTCCTCGGAAACTATTGCGGCGCACTGGCGCGAAATGCGCGGGTCCGTCAGCTGCAGATGCTTGGCGGTCGCACCGGAGCGGCCAATGAGGAATGGCAATTCGGCGAAACGAACGAAGCGGCGAGAACGGTCGGGTGCGACGACCTCGAGGCCGATTTCGCCGTTGGAGGGATTGTCAGCCATTCGGTTCACTCAAGGCGAAAAGTGTAGCACGCGAAGTGGGATGCAGATGACAGCGCAGGTCCACAGCCGGCACCTCTAACGGAATTCCCATCGTCTGCGCTTTGCGGCGGGGCGCGGCAGCTACTTCGAAAAGCTCCGAATTCCGTCGGCTTCGGTGTCAGAAACATCGAAGACCGTGAACAGCCTGGTGACTTGCAGCACTTCCTGGAATTTCGTGCCAAGCTTGCAAAGACGGACGGATGCGCCGCGGGTTGCCGCGCTGTGATGCGCGGACACCAGCGTGCCGAGGCCGGTGCTGTCAATCAGAGAGATATCGTCCAGGTTCAGCAGGATCTTTTTCTTGCCCTCGGCGAGGAGACTGTTGATTTTTTCGCGGAATGTGTTTGTCTCTTCCCCGAGCACGATGCGTCCCTCGAGCGCGATCACGGTCACGCCGTCCACTTCCCGCTGGGTCATCTTCAGAGGCATGTTGTTTCCCCTATTCTCGATAATCCTCCAGCAAGATCACTGGAGTGGTTTCGCAAAGCTATTCGGCCCAGCCAGGGTTCCCGCGCGGAGGCAGCAGCGGGGCGCAGTATAACCGTTTGTCGCGCTGGTGAAAAGCGAAGCGACAACGGACGCGGTGGCGTTTTGTGGACTGGCTCCGTTTCGTTGACTTGCCGAGAGGCGAACCATAAGATACTGCGCAATGCCCGCGCCTGATTCCCTCATTGGTCAAACTGTTTCTCACTACCGCGTCGTCGAAAAACTTGGCGGCGGCGGAATGGGCGTGGTTTATAAGGCCGAAGACGTCACGCTCGGCCGCGCGGTCGCGCTGAAATTCCTGCCGGAAGACGTATCCCGCGACAAACAGGCCCTCGAAAGGTTTCTCCGCGAGGCGCGAGCCGCGGCGGCTATGAACCACCCGAACATTTGCACGATCTACGAAATCGGCGAGCACGACGGCCGCCGGTTCATCGCCATGGAGTTGATGCAGGGGCAAACACTAAAGCATCGTATCGCCGGCGGGCCCATGGATACGAGTGCGCTTCTCGGTCTGGCCGAGCAGATGGCCGACGCGCTGGACGTTGCACACGGGCATGGCATTGTCCACCGCGACATCAAGCCCGCCAATATTTTCATCACCGAGCGCGGTCAGACCAAAATTCTCGATTTCGGGCTGGCGAAGCAGCTATCCCCAACAAGACACGGAGGATATCAAGGCGAGACACAAGCAACGATGGACCACGACGATCCGAATCTGACTAGCCCCGGTGTGGCGCTCGGGACCGTGGCTTACATGTCGCCAGAACAGGCGCTGGGCCAGGAAGTGGATGCGCGCACGGACCTCTTCAGCTTTGGCGTAGTGCTCTACGAAATGGCTACCGGACGCCAGGCCTTCGCGGGGCCGACAGCCGCGGCGATCTTCGACGCGATTCTGAACAAAGCGCCCACATCACCTGTAAAGCTTAATCCCGAGGTGCCCGCGGAGCTTGAGCGCGTAATCAATAAAGCGCTCGAAAAAGATCGCGCGCTGCGATATCAGCACGCGTCGGATATTCGCGCGGATTTGAAACGGTTGCAGCGCGACACGGATTCAGGGCGTTTGGCTTCGGCGTCGGCACCGCGGAACGCGCCGAATGTGGCCGATGCGAGTCCGCAGAGCACCAAGCGGCGTCTGCTCAAGGCAATTGCGTACTCGATCGCGGGGTTGATAATAGCCGCTGCGCTCGTGGCGGGAGGATATTTCTACCTCCATCGTGCACCCGTGCTGACGGACAAAGATTCTGTCGTACTCACGGATTTTGCCAACTCCACAGGCGACCCGGTGTTTGACAGCACTCTGCGTCAAGGCCTTGCGGCGCAGCTGGAGCAGTCGCCATTTCTAAACCTCGTTTCGGATGAGCTTGTTGCCCAGACGCTCACGCTGATGAATCAGCCCAAACAGACCCGCCTCACGTCGGAACTCGCGCGTGACCTTTGTCAGCGCACGCATAGCGCCGCGACCATTGAAGGCTCGATCTCCAGTTTGGGCAGCCAGTACGTGTTGGGCCTGCGCGCGGTGAATTGCCGAACCGGCGAGCTTCTGGCGGAAGCACAGGCAACAGCCACCGGAAAGGAGCAGGTGCTCGATGCGCTTGGCGACGCCGCGGCCAAAATCCGCGCCAAGCTCGGGGAGTCGCTGGCCTCGGTGCAGAAATACGACGCTCTGCCCGAGAACGTCACGACGCCGTCGCTTGAGGCGCTGCAGGCATATACCCTCGGCAGTCAAACGGCTGACTTGGCAAATGACTACCCCGCTGCAATTCCTTTGTTTGAACGTGCCATTTCGCTGGATCCGAATTTCGCCATGGCCTATCTGCGCTTGGGCCAGAGTTATCAGCCTATCGGTGAGATGAATCTTTGCGCCGAGAACACTCGCAAGGCTTACGAATTACGGGAGCGGACGAGCGAGAGCGAAAAGCTTGCGATTTCCTCGTTCTACGAGTTGGTCGTCACCGGAAATCTTGAGGCTGCGCGTGCCTCGTATCAGCTGTGGGCGCGAACTTATCCGAGGGATGAGGAGCCACCGGCGAATCTCTGGGTCACTTTCGCCTTCATGGGAGACTATGACAAAGCTCATGCTGCGGCACTGCAGGCGGAAAAGATCAACTCCGCGAGCGGCAATAACCTTGTGAATTTGACCTACAGCTACCAGTGGATCAATCAGATCGATCAGGGAAAAGAGGCCGCTAAGGACGGACGCAGGCGCAACGTTGACTCTCCATGGCTTCCTCTGGTTTTTTACATGTTCGCTTTTCTTGAACACGACGCCGCAGGGATGGAGCAGCAAGTAGCCGCCGCGACGGGAAGAACAGGAGTTGATGACCAGATCCTGTTCATCGAATCCGAAACCGCCGCCTATCAAGGAGGGTTTGCCAAGGCGCAAGAACTCACGCTCCGCGCTTCCGATTCCGCGCGAAGAGTAAATCAAACAGAAACGGCAGGGGAATATGTGGCGCATGACGCCGTGCGTCAGGCATTGGTTGGGAATCTCGCTCTTGCCAAGCGCGAGTCCGAAACCGCTCTCGCGGCGGCTCATGGCAGGCAGGTTGAGGGATTTTCGGCAATCGCACTCGCCTTGGCCGGCGAGAGTGCTGAGGCCGGACGCCTGGCAGATGATCTGAACAAGCGGTTTCCGGAAGACACGATTGTAAAGTTCGAATACCTGCCAATGATTCGCGGCGCCCAACTACTTCCGACTCGTGATAGCGGACAAGCCGTGGAGGCTTTGGCCGCAACCGCACCTTACGAACTGGGGGAGACCAATACTTCTTTCACGTTCGCTCTGTATCCGGTTTACCTGAGCGGCGAAGCGCATCTGGCGGCGAAGCAAGGCGCGGAGGCGGTCACGGATTTCCAGAAGATTCTCGATCACGCTGGCGTCGTGGGGAACGAACCCATCGGCGCACTCGCGCATCTCGGGCTCGGTCGCGCGTGCGTGCTCGCCGGCGATAACACCAAAGCGAAGACCGCGTACGAAGATTTTCTGGCGCTGTGGAAGGACGCCGACCTCGACATCCCCATCCTCAAGCAAGCCAAAGCTGAATACTCCCAGCTGCAGACGACGCTGCGATAGCCAGCCGGGCCGAGATTTGAGGTCTACGATCATTGACACCGCACTCGTAATCTCGCGGGACCGTGACGCTGGGCTGGCGTGCCTGGAATGTTTCATGAGCCGCTACGCCAAGGAGCCTTCGCAGATGCTCCGGCCGGGCTTGTCAGGGGCCCCCAGGTCGACGCCTAGTCGAGCCTCGGGTATGGGGTACTGGAGGTTTCGTCTTCACCGGCTCGCGCGAAGCAGCCACCGAGAGCAGCGACGTTAAAAAGCTCGCGGATGCCATCTGCCGCGACGGCGGCCAGCCTAAGAGCGCGGTCGTCGAGGCGTCCGGTTACCAACCCACTTCGCGCATCCGCTCCAGGATAAGTGCGCTGTAGTGCTGCATATGATCGGGCCGTCGCTTGAGGGGCAACGGCAGAATTGCAGCGAGTTGGGCCGACTGCTGTCGGTCAATATTCCGGGCCGAGGTCTGGTAGTAGTAATGGCACGCCGACTCCGCACCATAAACACCAGGGCCCCATTCGACCACGTTGAGGTAGAGTTCCAGAATACGCTTCTTGCCGAGGACCAATTCAGCAACCGGGACAAGCGTGAACTCGGCGCCCTTGCGGAGAATCGAGCGGCCGGTTCCGAAGAATAGATTTTTCACCAGTTGCTGCGTAAGGGTGGACCCTCCCCGAATGCGGCCGCCTTCCATATCGTCTTCAGCAGCGATTTCCATCGCGTGCCAATCGAATCCATGATGCTGGTAGAAGCGCGCGTCTTCCGCAGCGATCACAGCATGCTGTAAATCGGGCGAGATTTGGCTCAGCGGAACGAATTCGTATCGTTCGTGATACGGCGCGTGATGAATCCACGCATGCAAGCGGCGCTCCATGTGCACCGCCGTGGTCGGTGGGTTGATCCAGCGGACAGCCACAAGGACTAGCACCGCAAGCGCCCAAAGAAGCGCCACTCCGATGAGAAACCATCGAACGATGGATCGAAGAGTGCCTTTCCGATGCGGGATCTTCTGGGGTGTATCCGGATTTTCGGTCACATCTCAGAATAATCGTTCGGTCCGGATTGGCATAGTGCCTGTGTCGTCGGATCGTCCATGAGCTGGATACCGGGAGCCATTTGTCGCGTTAATCAGGAGTTGCGGGGTTGTCCATCATCTTCGGGCCGTCCCAAAAGCGAGGCGAACGCCGGAGGAATTCCAGCCCGGCCAGGATCTGGCCCCTCTCCGTTCGAAGGAGTCGAGCTACCCGGCAGGCAATGTCTTGATTGGATTGCGCGTTCGTCAGTATTAGCGTTTGCGAAGTGGTGATATCAGCAGAGACTGTCACCAGTCCGCCATATTCGCACACATCAAGAGTGTCAGTGCTTTCATGAAAGGGCTCATCTTCGAGCCTGCCATAAAGAAACACAGGTATCGCCGCAGATACGCGTTTTGATCGGCGCCGCTCAGGAAGGTGGCCTGCTCCCTGAGAACGCCTTGGCTGGCTCCGGTCGCGAAGAAGGAACTTAATCCATCGCACGATGTACCGTAGCACATCCAGAGGTAACACTCCCGGCCCCTACCTGATTTGTTCGCCAAAGATTTCGGAGCTCGTTCGGTGAGCGCATGAATCGGGACTTGGCAGCTCCGGCGTTGTTAATGTTAGGATGTTCAACGATTCGGGTGCGGGGGAGGCATACATTTAAATGAAAAACTTGGCGAAGGCGTTTTTTCTCTCGATTCTGCTATCGAGCGCGGCCTATGCGCAGACCAACGCCGGCGATCAGAAACCCGATGCCGACCTTCCCTTCACCATGACGCAGGTGGCGACCTTTGACTTACCGTGGCGAATCGCGTTCCTGCCCGATGGCCGCATGCTGGTGACCGAAAAGGTCGGCCGCCTCAATCTGGTCACGCCGCAAGGCGCCAAGACCGACGTTAGTGGCGTCCCGGTTGTCTACTATCAAGGCCAGAACGGCATGCTGGGCGTCTTCCTCTCGCCCCATTACGCCACCGACCACAATGTGTACCTCACGTATGTCGAGCCGGGTGATTATGGCGGTGGCCTGGCGCTGGGCCGGGGCCAGCTTGTGTTTACCGGCGAGCGCGCTAAGCTTGACGGGTTCCAGGTGCTGTGGCGCCAAATGCCCAGGGGCAAGGGCGGCCAGCCGGGCGCGCAGATCGCGTTCTCGCCGGACGGCAACTTCCTCTTCCTCACCGTGGGCGACCGCCAGCGCTTCACTCCCGCTCAGGATCCCAACCAGCCGGAAGGCAAGATCCTGCGGCTGACGCTCGACGGCAAGCCCGCACCGGGCAATCCGATGGAGGGCAAGACCGGCGCCCAAACCATCCCGTTGATTGATCCGGCGAGCGATACCGAGGCGGCGAAGACTGCGCCGGTCGTCAGCACTTATACGTTCCCCGGGCCCAACCTGACGCCGGCGGAAACCTGGAGCTCAGGTCACCGCACGCCTTACGGACTGGCCTTCAGTCCCGACGGTCGGCTCTGGGAGCTCGAGCATGGCCCCCGCGGCGGTGACAAACTGAACTTGATCGAGCCCGGCAAGAATTACGGCTGGCCGCTGGTTTCTTATGGCCCGAATTATAACGGCGTGCCGATTCCCAGCTTCGATACGCGGCCCGACCTCGCCAAGCCCGTAATCTATTGGGTGCCGGTGATCGCGCCGGGCAACCTCATGTTCTACAAGGGCAGCGTCTTCCCATGGGATGGCAATGGCCTGATCAGCGGCCTGGGCCCCAAGGCGCTCGTCCGAGTCACGTTCGACGGCAAGGGCGGCGCCACCGCGGTCCAGCGCTGGAGCGTCGGCGTGCGCGCCCGCGACATCGAAGAGGCGCCGGACGGTTCGCTTTGGATGCTGGAAGACGGCAATCCCGGCGGCCTGTACCACCTCACGCCGAAATAGTTCGATGGAACAGACTGACAATTACATTTCGCGATAATTCAGCAGGCCGGCGCCGATCACTACAAAACAAATCGGCCAGATCCAGGCGACCACCGTTCGATTGGCTGGGGGCAACCGCAGTTCAAGCCAGCGGCTCCAACCTGCGAAGACCGCGATTACTCCCATCGGCACGTGGCTCAATTCCACGAGCAATTCTTCTTTGACGTTTGTGATGCTGTGAGAGTGCGTGAGCAGAACGGCTCCTCCAATGGCGCACATCAGCGGAAAGATCAAGAGGAAGGGACTTGTGGTCAGCTTCTGTTTGCGGGCCCTCAATTCGAAAACCGCAAAAAATACGCAGACGAGCGCTGCCAGGCGATGTTGGAAAACGTCGGTATTCAGCCAGCTCGCCCAGAAACCTTGAGGGCCATAGGGCCACGATTCAGTGTCTGCCCGCAGAAATATCCAAATGGCAATCGAGATCAGCAGCAGGGGCCAGTATTCTGCCCAAGGAGCTTTGCCGGTCTTCGCTAAAAGCGCGAGGACTCCCATCGCAACTACGATTAGTCCCATCCAGTGGTGATTGGACTCGGACTCTTCAATGTCCGCCAGTTTTTTCACCGTCAATGCGACGCCGTCAACATCCCTCGCCAATGTAGTGCCATTAGGCCCTATGTACGCTATCGCACGTCCAGCCGGTGAATTATGAGGCACGGGTGTCGGATAGCCGAACCGTGGCCATACTGGTGTGATACGAGCAATGATTTGCTGAGGCGAGACGATATTATTGCCAAGGTCAACCGCCGGCGGCTGCGAGGTAAGCGAGGCTGCGGTGAGGATGATGGTTATTCCTATTCCGAGTTCTGCCTCTATCAGCCGACGGAGGCGAGGCATCACGAAATCAACACGACTGTTTCGCAAGAGGAGAAAATTGGCGCCGCCCAGTACGAGCATTGCGAGAAGCATTACCACTTTGGCTGATACCATCACGCCGTAGGCGGTTCCCAGGATCGCCCGCCACGAACCGATAAACTCCACGCTCAGAACGACGCCGCTTAAGACTAGCGCTCCCACACTAACCACCGCCATGCGTGAAAATCGTTCGGCTAAGTACCAGCGCGTTGACCCATCTTTCGCGCGCCAGAGTCCCAGAATCAGAAACGGCAGACCTCCGATCCAGAGACCGGTTGCCGCCTCATGGACGGCTGTGAATGCGACGAGCAGGGGGCGGTTATCAAGGCGAGAGGCCGCATGGTTCGTCAAGAGCGACACCGAGAGAATGGCCGCCACCACAAGCGGCATGCAAACCGCGCGAATATTTCGAGGCATCCATGAGACCGCGAAGGCGAGTAGCGCACCGACAAAAACACCGGTTCCAGCGATAAAGAAATTCGCTCCGACCACCTGGCGGAAGCCGATATCGGCAATCTCCATCAGGACTTTCGAATCAACACAGAGATACAAAATTTGCACGACGGCGAGACCGAGTGCGACGGCCCGGAACAAACGCAAAGACGAATCCTGGACGGCTTCGATTCCATCCTGCACTGTGCCTGGCGCTTTTCGCGCGACCCAGAGTACAAACAGCACGCCGCCCAGCAAGAGGGATTGCAATACCAGAGTTGCTGCGCGAAGCAGAACCGAAAAAAATCCAAAAAGGTCCGCGAGTTGAAGGTTCACGAGAGGCCTAACTCACAGTGAAGGGGATTTCTCCGTGCGTCATGTGCCCGTCGGAGGCAAGCACGTACCACTGGATTTTGTAAGCCCCGGGCATTAGACCCGTCGCGCGGGTTTGCAGGTGATCTGGGCTTGATTGCTTGGCGATAACGAGGGTTGTCGCCACCCCATTGGGCCCCACCAGAACCAGCTTTGAGCGCGTTCCATCAACACGAACGTTGTAGCGCAAGTCCACAGCCAACTCCGTACCTTTAAAGGTCGAGTTCGCCTTGGGTGTCGAGTCTACTAGGATCGCGTGAGCCGACGCCACTTGGGTTGTACCCAGAATTAGAACAACGGTCCCGAGAACGAAAATCCATCGAGACCAGAATCGAGATCGAGTCATTCTAGGTTCCTCCGAACACAAAAAGGTTGAACCAAGGAAGTTAGCACAAAATCGTTGACCGCCGAGTACCGTAAACGCGTCAATCAGGGGGTTGACAATGCGCTGCGGCAGGTTTATTTTTTGGCCGTTGGAGTTACTGACGGGTGTCCGAGCGCATTTTTGAACGCAACCGTCCGGGCGATCGCAGGTTTCCTTCGTATCCATCCACTCGCAGCGCGACAACTCTCGGGAGGGCTGACTGATAACCTCTCACATCCGCGTTCAAGTAATCATGCAGAAACTAGGAGGAAGGAAAATGAAGCTCAGGAAGATCATCCGGCCCGCTCTGATCGTTGGGATGGTGCTCGCCAGTCTGGTTGGTATCGGCCTGGCGGCTCAGCAGAATAAGGACACTGTAAAAGTTCCGGGTGGGCTCGCGCTCTCGGAGTTCAAAGGATACGAGACCTGGCAAGTGGTCGGCCCGAGTCTGACCGACGCCCAGAACGTGATTCGAGTAATCGTTGCCAATCCCGTGATGATCAAGGCATATCAGGAAGGTGTTCCAGGCAATGGCAAGCCTTTCCCCGACGGCTCCAGGATTGCGAAGATCGAGTGGGAGCCGAAAAAGCTCACCGACGCCCCGTTTTCCGCGAGCACGCCGGACACAGTGCCAGGCACCCTGCATGCGCTCGAGTTCATCGTGAAGGACAGCAAGAGATTCCCGGACACGCACGGATGGGGATATGCCGATTTTAAGTATGACCCCGCAACCGATCTGCTCGCGCCTCTGACCGCAACGGACACGCCGCCACAGGGGAACGACGCCCGGTGCGGAGCCGCGTGCCATACAATCGCCGCGTCAAAGGATTACATTTTCACGGCGTATCCGAAGAGGTGATCGAAACGCAGCCTCATCTATCACGGCGCGTCAACTCGGAGCAGTAGTCCGGCGCCGGTTCGCACGTTTACGTCCCCTTTCGACGAGCGCAGCGTGATTTCTCCCTTTCCGGCGCTGGCCGGGGTGCGATCGGTACGCACAATGGTCACGTGCTCCAAGTCGTACGTTCCGCACGCATCCGACGAAAAGAGCCACAGGGCTTGTGCGCGCTCGCCCGTACCATCGCCCCGGCATCCTCGGCCGGGATTTGAGTCGAGCCGGCCGAGAACGCCGTTCTCGACCGGTTTGCCGACGACCCCGGACCTGTTCGTGACCGGGCCACCTCCCCGATAGACCACATCGCCGCCGATCTGAACGGTCGTCCAGGAGTTTTCGGCGGTGCCGGGATCGGTATTCAGCGGGAGCTGCGCATGGCGAACTTCCCTCGTCGAAGCGATCGCGCGCAAATGCACGACGAGCCGCACGTTTTCATGCGACAGCCGCAGCGTGTCGAATCGAAAAGAAATACTGCCTCCATCGCTGCCGGAAGCCGGCCGCACTGCGGTGACTTGGCCCGCGAGCTTCGCGCCCGCCGGAATCTTGAGATCGCCCGGCAACGGCACGTCCTGCATGATTCGCGCCGTGATCACTTCGCCCGGCTTCGTTTTGCGTGAAGAAAGCGCGGCGTTCAGATACACGGGAAGCACGGTGCTGTCAGGAACGACCGTTGTCGCATTCACGGCAGCCGTCGCGAACAGCAGAGCGCTGACTGCTCCGAATTTGACCGCGCGGAACACGGATTGTTTCGCCTGCATTCTGAGCTGTGCGCGGACCGATGCGAAGCGCTTCGGGCGCCAGTACCTATACCATTGGCGAAGCGTGGCCAGAATCGCGCGCTCCACTTCGGCGTACCGTACACCACGCGCAGTCAGCGCGCAATGCTCCAGCCGGTCCTCGTAAATGCCGAGCCTCTCCGCTGCCAGCAGCCAGAATCTGAACAAAGGCTGGCGGATGAACGGACAGTCGCATCCTTTCAACAGACAGCGGCGCATCCTCGGCCGGTGGGCTGAGCCGACCTTCCTTGATTGTCGTGATGGCTTTTGTTAGATTTTCGGGCTGGCGCTTGGGATGGGTTGACTCCCGGAAGTTCAGACCCTGAAGTGGAACTACCGCAGCGCCTTTGGCCGTGGTGCAGGTAGTCCCCATTTTCTGCAGCGGTGAATGCTTAAATAATCACGGTGGAAACCCTCTCAAAATCGAGGCGCATTGTTTGCGGGACTCGATGGCCGTTCCGCGCCTTAAGGACGATTCTCCGATAATGAGCGGCCATGACTCGCTGACCAAGCGACTCTGCCAGGTCTCACCATACGCCGCCCGCATCGAGCCGATCATGGCCCTGATCCCGGAGATCATGGAGCGGAACGACCAACTCCGCCGTTTATGGACGTCGTGGCGACAAAATGCGACTCCCGACCTGACGCCGCGGCAATATTTCACTCGGTCTGAAATTAAGGTGCTTCGCGATTTTCTGGAGTACTTGTATTTCGCCAGCGATGCCTTTGCGCACTCGGCCCGGACACGCCGGTGACGCTTCGCGCGAAATTCTGCGTGATCGGCACCGGTGCCGGCGGGGGCATCCTCGCCTACCGTCTAGCGAAAGCGGGTGCCGATGTGCTGGTCATCAACTCAGGCGCTATTCCAGCGCAATCCGAATTTCAAAACGAGTTGAGCCCCGAACAAAAGGGCCATTTTGATATAGGCCCGCACACCACTTTCCCGGTCAGGCCGGAAATCTCTTTCGTTCATCCGCTCCTCGCGGACGCCCGTAGCCGCAGCTCCGTGGATCGTCCACCGCAAGGCGGATTCCATCACTACCAAATTCACCACGTCAACGGCTTGCAGAATCTCTGGAATGGAATATGCCTGAGGAATTCAGAGGACGATTTTGCCAACCGCAATCCCTATAGTGAGGACTGCCGCTGGCCGATTTCTCTGGGCGATCTTGCCGATCACTATTCTGCGGTCGAGCGGCTCGCATTCGTGGTGGGTGAGCGCCACGGTTTGCCTCAATTCCCGGACGGATCTTTTCTCGCGCCCCGCAGCCCCAGAAAAATTGACCGCATTTTCTTCGACAGCAACGCCGGCTCGCTCGGCCCGGATATTTTCTTATTGAAGAACAGGAAAGCCGTTGACTTGCGCCCGGATTCTGCGCAAAAGTGCGTGGCCTGCGGCAATTGCGGGCGCGGGTGCCATTCCGGCAGCGTCTATAAATTTTCCACGCATCTCTTGCCCCAGATCAGAGCGCTGCCAAACTTTCGGCTGCTCGAACATACCAGAGCCATCAAACTCACCGCCGCCGACGGTGACAATGCGGCGGGGTTCTCGATCTCCCATGTCGTGGCCATTGACGAACGCACCGGGCAGATCCTCGAGATTGAAGCGGACGTGGTCATCGTCTGTGCAGGCGCAATCGAATCGCCGCGGCTGCTGCTGAACTCGTTTGCCGACGACCGGAGCAAATCCGAGCAGGTCGGCGAGTTTTTGCAGGATAGCCCGCGTGCGATCGTCGGCACCAGCATCTTTCGAATGTGGTTCAAGCCTGCGAACGAAGACCGCGGTTACGGCGATCACTTATTGCTGGGAGGTCAGATCAACGATTCCCAGGGGAAACGCTTTCCATTCGTAGGCCAATTTTGGTCGAATTTCACGAAGGTTCCCGTTTATCTGGCCGAAATTCCCCCGTTGCCCCGATTCATGCTGGAAACCATTTCCCGGCAAGTCTTTAAGAGCACGGCGACGCTGATATTGTTCAGCCCGTCCGTTCCGCAGCGAAAGAACAAGGTGGTTTTGGCTGATGGCGTAGATCAATTCGGACAACGTCAGGTGCGTATTGATTACGAAACGTCAGAGATCGAGGCCGACCACAGCCGGTTGCTCGCCGCGCTGGCCCGCCGAACGCTGAAGAAGGCCAGCGGTTACATCGCGGATGACGTCAAGTCTCCTCCGGGAACAAGCATTCATTACGCGGGCACCTGCCGAATGGCCGCTGGCGCGAAAGGCGGCGTCGTAGACAAAGACCTGAAATACTTCAAGAGCAAGAACCTGTATGTCGGTGACGCCAGCGTGATACCCGTTCTCAGCGAGAAGCACCCCACGCTTACGATCATGGCGCTCGCCCATCGCTTGGCGGAGCACTTAATCAAGACCTACGTCTAGCGGTAACTTCGGTACCGGGAGCGATTTTTCGAGTTGGCGCGTCAATCAGGATCTACCCCACCTTGGCGAGCCGCACCGAGACAGATTCCAGCGCTGAGCAGGGAGCGTTGAAGTCTGATCGCGACGGGAGTACGCTTTCGCTCAGTAGTACGGTCGAAACGGAAGTTCCGGCCAAATCCTTCCGAGAGGAGAATCTTCGACAGTGGCCAAACTAACTACTTCTGCGAGAAAGAAACTTCCGAAATCGGACTTCGCGCTAAAAGCTGCCAGAAAATATCCTATCCCCAACGCTGCTCATGCGCGGGATGCTCTGGCGAGGAGCTCCGGAAAGCCCGAGCACGCCGCCGTCGTCGCCGCGGTTAAACGAAAATTTCCCAAAATAAAAATAACGAAGTAGAGCGGGTGCTGTCCCCTGGCGCTCCTGACCAGTCGCGAGCGGTTCGTCGCACGCGGGCCGTAGCGCGAATACCGGGCACTCCTGCGACCGGGTTTTTCGCGATCCAATCCCCGACAACTTCGAATGCCGAACCTTTGATTGTTTTTCGGCTATTTTCTCGGCGCGGTTTCGCGACTCTGCAATAAACGCTCACCAATTTCAATCGCCGCGCTAACCCTCGATAGATCGGATAACCGAACCGTCACGGTCCCAGTACCCACTTTGCGGGTCAGCGCGTTAATCAGGCGCTACTTGAAGTCCGCCGCTGACGAATCCTCCCTCTTGCAACCTTCCAGGGGAATTCCCACGTTCACTCGCAAAAGTCTGCAACCTCCCTTAAGATATGCGTCAAATGGCGGATTCGCAATTACGTATCGGGCAGACCTTCTCGCATTACCGAATTATCGAAAAAATCGGCGCCGGCGGAATGGGCATAGTCTACAAGGCCGAGGACACGCGGCTCCATCGCGCCGTTAGTTTGAAATTCCTGCCTGGCGAGATGTCTCACGACCCGGCCAGTCTCGAACGATTCCGGCGGGAAGCGCAGGCAGCATCGGCGTTAAATCACCCAAACATCTGTACCATCCACGACATTGGCGAGGAGGACGGCCAGCAATTCATTGCGATGGAATTTCTCGACGGGCGGACACTGAAACACCTCATTTCCGGCAAGCCGCAGCCGGCGGAGGAAGTCCTGGAGTTGGGGATTGAGATTGCCGACGCGCTTGATGCGGCGCACACCAAAGGAATCGTGCACCGCGATATCAAGGCCGCCAACATTTTTGTGACCGAACGCGGACATGCCAAGATTCTGGATTTTGGTCTGGCCAAGCTGTTACCCGCAGGGGGACCCGTGAATCTTTCGGCGATGCCCACGGCCAGCGAGTCCGCACAACTCACTCGGCCGGGCGCGGCGATCGGCACGATCTCGTACATGTCACCCGAGCAGGTGCGGGGCGAAGAACTGGATGCGCGCACGGATTTGTTTTCATTTGGTGTGGTGCTCTACGAGATGGTGACCGGGGTTCTGCCCTTTCGGGGCGAGACCTCCGGCGTGATAGCGGAGGCGATTCTGAATCGCGTTCCGGTGGCGCCAGTGCGGCTGAATCTCGATGTTCCCTCTAAGCTGGAAGAGGTCATTGACAAGGCGCTGGAGAAGGACAAGAAGTTGCGCTACCAGAGCGCCGCGGAGATCCGCGCGGATTTGCAGCGACTGAAGCGCGATTCAGATTCGGGTCAGGCACCCGCCGGCGCGGTCGAATCCCCGGTGAAACAGGCGACGAATTCCACACGGAGTCGATGGGCACGGGTCACGGGCGCGACCATACTGGTCATCGGACTGGTGGCCGGGGGCTGGTTGTTTTTCTCTCGCAAGGCCCACGCGTTGACGGACAAAGACACCATCGTCGTCGCGGACTTCACGAATACGACCAGCGATGCAGTGTTTGACGGCACGTTGGGGCGGGGGCTTTCCGTTCAACTGGAACAATCACCCTTCCTGAGCATCATCTCTGACCAGCAAATCCAGCAAACGCTCCAGTTGATGGGGCAGAAGCCCGATGCGAAGCTCACGCCGGAAATTGCGCGGGAACTCTGCCAGCGCACAGGGAGTGCGGCCGATCTCGAAGGCTCGATAGCGCAAATCGGTGCGGAATACCTTCTGACGCTCAAAGCAGTCAATTGCATGAGCGGCGAAACTCTGGCGAGCACGGAGGCCCAAGCAACTGACAAGAACCACGTGCTTGATGCTCTGGGAAAGACCGCTTCGGATATTCGGAACAAACTGGGCGAGTCGCTGAGCACGGTACAGAAGTTCGATACACCTCTTGAACAAGCCACCACCCCGTCGCTCGAAGCTCTGCAGGCGTACACCCTCGGAGAGGAGGCCTTAAATGGAAACGACGAGAGCGCTGCCGTGCCCTTGTTCCAGCGGGCCATTCGATTGGATCCGAATTTCGCCCTGGCGTACGCCTCGCTTGCTTCTTCCTATGTGAATCTCGGCGAGACCGGCCTGGCTTCTGAGAACATAAAGAAGGCCTACGAGCTGCGCGAGCCGGTGAGCGAGTTGGAGAAGTTCTACATCGAATCTCACTACGATGCGATTGTCACCGGCGACCTGGAAAAGACGCGCCGGACCTATGAACTCTGGGCGCAGATGTATCCGCGAGAGAATTGGGGCAACAACCTGGGCACCGTCTACCGGTGGCTCGGGCAAGAAGACAAAGCGCTGGAGCAATTTCGTGAGGCCATCGACTTCGACGCGTCCGGTAAGAGTTATTCCAACCTCGTCTTGGGTTACCTCAATCTGAATCGGTTCGAGGAGGCCCGGGCCACGGCAAAAGAGGCACAGGAGAAAAACTTCGATTCCGGTGACTTGCACCTCCAACTGTACAATCTTGCCTTCCTGCAGAACGATGCGGACGGGATGAAGCAGCAGGTAGACTGGGCCGCAGGCAAGCCGGAAGAAGAGGATATGCTGAACGCCGAAGCCGATACAGCCATCTATTCAGGGCAGCTAAACAAGGCCCTGGAGTTGCGGCGCCGAGCGAAGGCTTTGGCCGAGCGGACGGGGTCAAAGGAAAGGTTGGCAGGCTACGAATCCGACGCCGGCTGGTTGGCAGCGCACCTTGGTGATACCGCCGAAGCCCGCCAGCGAGCCACTGCAGCGCTTGCCCTTTCTACAGTTAAGAGTGTGGAGTGCACCGCGGGACTGGACTTGGCGATGGCCGGAGATTCGGCCCGAGCGCAAGCATTGGCCAATGATTTGGCCAAGCGCTTCCCAGAGGATACGGGGATACGGTTCAACTGCCTGCCTGTGATTCGCGCACAGGTCGAGCTCATCCGCAATGAACCTTCAAAGGCCATCGATCTTCTTCAGGCTACCGCTCCCTACGACTTGGGTGATATGGACTACCTTGTTGCTCTTTATCCCGTTTATCAGCGCGGGGAAGCGTATCTGGCCGCCCTTCGGGGCACGGAAGCCGGAGCTGAGTTCCAGAAAATCCTGGACCACCGGGGAATTGTAAAGAACTCCCTTATCGGAGCACTCGCGCGTCTCCAAATCGGCAGAGCGTATGCGATGCAAGGCGACACCACCAGGGCTCGTGCCGCCTATGAGGACTTCCTCGCGCTCTGGAAGCACGCCGACCCAGACATCCCCATCCTCAAGCAAGCCAAATCTGAATTCGCAAACCTGAAGTAGATGTCCGATCCGTCGTAGAGCCAGTAAAGCCGTATTCGGTGGTCATAAACCAACTTGGGAGCCAATCGTCCTCTCCAATGATGGGCCAAGTCCTAATTAGGCGGATAACCCGACAAGTTGTTTCCTGGTACTCCATACCCGTAGGATGAGAGCCTGTCTTCGCGACAGAAGCTCGCTCGGAGACAACTTGCAGCATCTCTCATTCAGAAGCGAATTCTACTAACCGGCCGACCAGCGCAAGTTTCAAAGAGATTTAAATGTAGCGCCGCAGTCTTCAGCGCGGCATCGGCATCGCGGCATCGAACGCCGGGCCTCTTCGAGTCTCTGTCCTCCAAAACGTACAGGCATGCCGCTCTGTACTTTTTCTAAACCTTCGTCCAAGTGAAACACCATCCCCGCCGTGCTACGTTCGATGGTGTGCATTTCAACGGCGCAAGAAAGGAGCAAACGGATGGACCGGCAGCGAGAACGGCTCAGCGCACAGCCGGCATTTCGATTATCAGTGGCACGTTCGCTCCGCTCGGAATTCCGAGATGGGGAGTTCGGCGGCGACGCGCCGGTAGAACTTCGTAATAGGACCTCGCCGAAGCCCTCGATCGGCCAAGTTACCCGTCACTGCGTGCCAAGTAGAAACGCGTGCAACCTACTGAAAGCAAACGATCGCGCACAATTCTACCCGTCACTGGAACGCGGGGTCGGGGCTCCGTGCTTCCTTACCTCCCTGGCTCCGTGCTTCAGAAAGACTCGACACACCATGCAAAGTGATTTTCACTCTATCTCTCTGAAAACAAACGATGGCGTACCCAAAGAAGTGACACACTTTTTCAGAGCAAGGCTCCCAGTGTCCACGCTGGACAGGGCTCCCGGGCCGACGCAAGTCAGGGCTCCCGAGGCCACGGTCAGTGGCGCTGGGAAGATCAGTCGAGCCTGGGAGATCGAGCGGGGCTACGCTGCGCCAAATTTCCCCCGATCCTCAGCCATTCCACGCCGCGCTTTCCTCAGCGGGGCGTCAGGTGTACAAATGTTTCCATCCGGGCGGTCGAAACGGAAATTTTGGCTTACCCCGAGGGAGAAGACGCCAATGGCTTCGATGGTTGATTCGATGTTCGATCAGTATGAACGCGGCGGTATGACGCGGCGGCAACTTGTCCAGTCATTGGCCGCATTGGTCCTGCCGGCGACGGTGCTGGCGCAGGATGCTGCCCCGGCTCCCGCTCCGATTGTTCGCGGCTTGGGCGTCAACCACATCGGGCTCACGGTTAGCGATGTCGAGCGCTCCTTCGCCTTTTATCAGAACCTATTCGGGGTCACCAAAGGCTGGCCGGCAACCAGCTCCGGTCCAGGTATTCACCTGGATTTCCCCGTCGGATACATCAGCGTTGATTCAGTGCCCGAAAAAAAGGGAGTGATCACCCATTTCTCGGTGTCCATAGACCATATTGATCAAGATTCCGCAAAGGTCCTGGCGGATAAAATTAATAGCGAGCTGCCGGATGCCAAAGCGAGAGCCGCATTTCAAGCAAATGACGGGGTATCCACGGTCAATCTCCTCGATCCCGATGGCTTTCATGTGCAAATCTCACCCAAAGACGGACGCTGAACCGACCCGGCCTTGCGCCCAGGTTGTCTCGCTCGCGCGAAAATGGGCCCGAAGCTTCCGGCTACGATATCTCAGAGCGGCTCCGATATTTCGGGTGACCGACGAGCGATCAGAATTGCGGACACGCGTAACATATTGTCTTTTCAGTGTTTTGGGGTCTTTCGGTTTCCGTGATTTGGCCGTCTGTTTGCACATCCCCCGATCGGAAAAGGCCGATGCTTCGGCCGACTTACGTAAAGGCAAGCGATCTCCGTCTGTGGAAATAATCGGCAATTGAACACGACCACCGTGTAGTATGCGAGCGCTCATTTAAAGTTTGGGCTGAATCAGTGACGAGCCGCAGTCAACACTGAATTTCGATGGAGGATACGAGATGAAGAAACAAACAGCAGCTTCGATCGTGGTTATGACGTTGCTGGCGTTCGTCCCAATCGCGTCGGCCCAAGACAAGACTCCGCCAAGCAAAACCGCGCCGCAGGCAAGCGCATCGCCGAGCGCAGATGCTCAGAAGAAGAACATCCAAGCATACATCGAGCTGCTACGCTCCGACGTGAGTCAACAGAAGGCAGAGATGATGGGCTCGGTCATGCAGTTGAGCGCCGCCGATGCGGCAAAATTCTGGCCCATCTACAGCGAGTACGACACGGAATTGAAAAAAGTGAACGACCTGAGAGTGGCAAATATTCAGGATTACGCGAGTAATTACTCGCAGATGACCGATCAGAAGGCTGACGAGCTGATTCAGAATGCATTCATGTATGAGAAGCAGCGATCCGACCTCCTTGCAAAATATTATGACCGCGTCAAGCAGGCGGTGGGGGCAACCACGGCCGCACGTTTTGTTCAGGTGGAACACCAACTGCTTCTGATCATTGATCTCAAACTCGCTTCTTCATTGCCAATTGTTGGGTCAGGCCAATAAATCCCGGTAAGAGGAGACACGAAATGCGAAATGCAATTATTTGCGCCGCAACAATCCTGGCCGGGGTGGCGACTGTGTACCAGGGTTCAGCCACACGCTCTTCGGCCAGCACGCTGCTCAGAACCCCAATGGCAGCCACGGCCGCGGCGGCGCAAAAAGTAAAAACAATCACTGTTCCGGCGGGAACGCGAGTACTCATACGAACAGTTGACGCCATAGATTCAAGCAAACAGAAGGCTGGGTTTAAGTTCACCGCGACTCTCGAGACAAATCTGCAAGCCGTTGATGTGGTGGTCGCTCCGAGAGGGACGACGGTTTACGGCCATCTCGCTTCAGCTTCATCCGCCGGCAGGATGTCTGGTAGTTCCGAACTGACTCTGGAGCTGACCGACATCGTGATTAATGGCACAGCTTATCCGCTGCTATCCAATACGTATGAGATCAAGGGGAGCGGAGAAGGCTCGAACACCGCGAAGAAGATATTTGGCGGCGCGGGCCTGGGTGCTCTGATCGGCGGGATCGCAGGGGGAGGAAAGGGAGCTGGGATCGGTGCGCTGGCTGGCGCGGCTGGTGGAACGGCCGTCGCCGCTTCCAAAAAGGGACAACAGATCTCGATACCCAGTGAGTCTCTGCTCGAGTTTCGACTTCAACAGCCTGCCATCTTGCCAGTTGGAAGGTGATTTTGTTCGAACCGACACGGTCAGCGTCTTAATCAGGGAGAGTGGCAGCCCACCAAACCGCAAAGGTTGAGACGCTCAGGTAACTCGTCGCAGCATTCAACACTCACGACCTCGCCGTCGGGAAACAAGTGGCCATGACGCCACTGGGTTCGAGTGTGTGCCTGGATGTAAATTCTGCGAATCCCACGGCGGGAGCCTACCGGAGATCCGCTTGTTTCAAGAAATGGTGAGTCTAGAACATTTTTTTCTTGGACTTTCGTCCAGAAGACATACGGAGACTATGACCACAACGGCCCCTCTGAATTTTCCTAGCGTGCGGAACAATCAGCCCCTCAAGAATCGTCTAAACTGGAAAATCACCCCTGTACTCGTGATGTTTCACGTCGGTGCGGTGGCGGCGCTTTTCTTCTTCACCTGGAATGCGTTGTTCGTTGCGCTCTTTCTATACTGGGTGACGGTGGGCCTGGGACTCGGCATCTGTTATCACCGGCTGCTCGTCCATCGCTCTTTCGCGACACCCAGATGGTTTGAGTATTTTCTTACCATTTGCGCTGTGGCGGCTTTGGAAGGGGGCCCTCTGCTCTGGGTGGCCAATCATCGTAAGCATCACCAATTCGCGGACAAGGAGGGCGATCCGCACTCTCCGCGAGATGGCAAGTGGTGGGCACATGCAGGTTGGGTATTCTTCGGACATTCGTTGCGCCAGGACGTACCGACGCTGAAGCGCTATGTCCCCGACCTAGCCGAGGACAAGGTTCACGTCTGGCTTACGAAGTACCATCTCACGCCAATGATTATCGTCGGACTCGCGTTGTTCGCGATCGGTGGATTCCCTTTCTTGCTGTGGGGCACATTTTTTCGCACCGTCGCGGGACTTCATACCACGTGGCTCGTTAACTCGGTTTCCCATATCTGGGGGTCGCGACGCTTTGAAACTCGGGACGCATCCACCAACAACTGGTGGGTGGCACTTTTGAGTTTCGGAGACGGGTGGCACAACAACCATCACGCCCATCCGGTTTCGGCTCGGCACGGGCTGAGGTGGTACGAAATAGACTTCAACTGGTACACCATTTGCATTTTCAAGCAGCTCGGACTTGCTTCCCGTATCCGTGAGGCCCCAATACAAGCCCGAACGTTAGCCAACGAAAGTTAATACGGGCTTGCCGGTTCAAGTGGCAGCCATGACGAATGCGAGTTTCATCGGCCCCAGAGCAGGCGACGGAAGGCTGCCTCGTCGTTGAACGCCCGAACTCTTGTTAGTCCTACTTTCCAGATACATGATTGGCGCCGCATTCTGTATGATGTGCGGCGTCTGGACTGCACCTGACGACAATCGCAAAAGGGGGGAACTAAAATGCGGAAAGCGACAGGTATCTTGTTGTTTGGCATTGCGGTTCTGTTACTGGCAGCCACAGTTTCGTCACGATCCACGCAGAGCAGCTATGGCGAAGATCGTGCGCAGATCGAAAATCTTCAGGCTCGCTATATGTTCGCGCTGGATTTTAGAGACGCCGATACCTACGCATCCACGTTCACCGAGGATGGCGTGCTCGATTACGGCCCGGTCGTAAAAGGCCGCGACGCGATACGAAAAATGATTCAGGGCATGGCGAAAACTGACGCGGACCGCGCGGCGAAGGATGCGTCCGGACTGCGTCCTGCCGCCGGGCGTCACAACATTTCGAACATCGTCATCAAAATTGACGGCGACAAGGCAGTCGGACGAGCCTATTGGTTTCATTATTCGACCAACAATCCCGCTCGCACTGCTCAGCTCGACTCGTTCGGCAACTACGAGGATGAAATGGTCAAAGTGAACGGCCAGTGGCTGTTCACCAAGCGGAAGATTTACAACGAGCTGGTCGCCGACTGGGTTTACAAAGGCCCGAATCCAGCCTGGTAGAAACGCGCCCAATTGAGGCTCGCAACACGAGGGCTGGAGTTGCGCTAGAGTTTCTTTCGCAGATATTCGAAGACCACGTAGCCCGTCAGGCCAGAGATGATGGCGACGGCCAGATTGGCGTCCGTGAAAATATCTTCAATAGCAAAAGTCCAAGTCTTCCCGTGGCTATTCGCGCGAGTGAACTCCCCCATCAAGAGGTTGGAATAGAACAAAAAGATTATGAAACCAATCTCAATAATGGCCCTCCAAATCGGGGCTAATTTGGGAGCTTTTTTAGGGTCAGAGGCCATTCGACCAGCCGTTCAATTCTTGGGATAAATCCTTCGTCCGGACGCACAAGATCGAACCAAATCTATCACGACGTGGAGGCCAAGTGCTGATAAGTCGGACGATCGGAAGCTCGGTAAGTACCCGGCACCGGCCACTCTTGACGCCGCTGGCCAGCGTTTGTTACGATTTGCTCGCTGCTTAACCGCAGCGCTTATCAAGAGTGGCTGAGGGGACAGGCCCTAGGAAGCCACAGCAACCTGGTCCGAGAATCAAGGTGCTAATTCCTGCCCAGTGGGGGTAGATAAGATCCTCAACTGATCCCGAGTCCTCGGGATTGATTGAAGATTCAACTCCCAAACTGTATTCGAGAAAAGTACGGGCCTCTGATCCCCGGCGGCTAGCGTGCTTTTCTATTGCGGCGCACCAAGCGACTGCGAAAGCTCCACCATCCGCCGCGGCGGACGGGGTTTTCGCAGGCACAGGCGCACAAAGGGAGAGACACCATGAAGTTCGCCACACGCACGATTCACGCGGGACAACCCTCGGAACCCGAAACCGGAGCGCTGGTCGCCCCGATTTTCCAGACCTCGACGTACGAACAGGAATCGCCCGGTCAAGACAAGGGCTTTTCCTACTCGCGCACGAATAATCCCACGCGCCAGCGGCTGGAGACGGTGCTCGCAGAACTCGAAGGCGTTCCCTTCGCGGCCGCTTTCGCGTCAGGCCTTGCTGCCGAAAATGCGGTGCTGCAAGCCTTCCTCCGCGCGGGTGACGAAATTATCATCCCGCTCGACGTTTACGGCGGCACCTATCGCATCCTGAACGAGGTCTATCAGAATTTCGGCGTGGTCACGAAGCAGATTGACACAGGTGATTTGAAAGCTGTCGAAGCGGCGCTTTCGAACAAGACGCGGCTCGTCTGGATCGAGTCGCCAACCAATCCGCGATTGCTGATCACGGACATCGCTGCGGTGGCGAAGCTCGCACACGCCCGCGGCGCATTCGTGGTGGTGGACAATACATTCGCGACTCCCTGCTTCCAGCAACCGTTCGAGCTGGGAGCAGATATCGTGGTCCACAGCGTCACAAAATATCTCGCAGGACATTCCGACACGGTGCAAGGCGCGGCGCTGGCAAAAGAGGCGTCCGTCTTCGAGCCGATCAAATTTCTGCAAAACGCCACGGGCGCGGTTCCTTCGCCGTTTGACTGTTGGCTCACGATGCGCGGATTGAAGACGCTCGAGCTGAGAATGCAGCGGCACCAGGAAAATGCGACCGCGATCGCGAAAGCTCTGGAGGGCCACGCGCTCGTGCGCCGCGTTTACTTCCCCGGCCTCGCGAGCCATCCGGGCCACGACGTCGCGCGAAAGCAGATGACCGGATTTGGCGGCATGGTGTCATTCGAGCTGGACGGAACTATCGAGGAAGTGATCGCGTTCGCGTCATCGCGGCGCTATTTCACGCTCGCGGAAAGCCTAGGCGGGGTAAAGTCGCTGCTGTGTCATCCGGCGACTATGACTCACGCTTCCATTCCTGCCGAAGCGCGTGCTCAGCTCGGCTTGTCCGACTCGCTTCTTCGCCTGTCGCCCGGCTGCGAAAACGCGGAAGATCTGGTTGAGGATTTGCTCAACGGGCTCGCGGAAGTTGCGAGCGCACGGGCATCGCGAAAGCCCGTCGGCGCGGTCGCGCGCTAGCCGACGACAGCACGATTGGAACTTAAGTGCCTCGCAAAGTCCGCTGGGGAATTCTGAGCGTTGCCTCAATCGCGCTTCGCCGGGTGATCCCGGCGATGCAGAAAGGCGATTCGACCGAGATCGCCGCAATTGCCTCTCGCGACCTCGGCAAAGCCAAAGAGGCCGCACGAAAGTTTGGCATTTCGTGCGCGTACGGATCATACGAAGACCTCTTAGCCGACCCGGAAATCGAAGCCATCTACAACCCCCTTCCCAACAACCTTCACGTTGCGTGGTCCATCCTCGCCGCGCAGGCCGGCAAACACGTGCTGTGCGAAAAACCCCTCAGCATGAATGCAGCAGAGGCGCGGAGGCTGATGGCAGCGCGCGACCGCGAGGGAGTGAAGATCGGCGAGGCCTTCATGGTGCGGACGCATCCGCGATGGTTGCGCGCGCTCGAACTGGTCCGCAGCGGCCGCATTGGAGAATTGCGACTGATCAGCGGACTAATCAGCCACTACAATCGCGATCCCAAGAACGTCCGCAACAGTTGTGAGTACGGCGGCGGAGCGCTGCTCGACCTTGGGTGCTATGCCATCACGCTTTCGCGATTTCTCTTCGGGCAGGAGCCGGTGCGCGTGATGGGTTCGCTTGAGCGCGATCCGGAGATGGGAACCGACCGGCTGACTTCGGCGATTCTGGAGTTCCCTGCCGGCAAGTGTGTGTTTACGTGCAGCACGCAGCTGGCGTATCAGCAGCGAATGTTTCTGCTCGGAACCAAAGGACGTATCGAGATCGAGCGGCCCATCAATCCGCCGACCGATGAACCGAGCCGAATTCTGATTGACGACGACCCCGGCGATCCAACGGGATCGGGGGTCACGACGGAGACGATTCCCACCTGCGATCAGTTCACGATTCAAGGTGACTTGTTCTCTCGCGCGCTACGCGAAGGCGGCCAGGTTCCCGTGCCGCTCGAAGACTCAGTGCTCAACATGGCCGTAATTGACGCCATCTTCCGCTCAGCCGAATCCGGGAAGTGGGAGCAGCCTTAGCGCGCGGCCGGCTAATGTTGCGGTTTGCGCGCGGTGATGATGCTGTAATCGAGAATGACCTCGCGATAATCCGGGGCAACAAAACCGACCGCACTGAGGAACGCCTCAATCTCCGCAATCGAGTAATACCTCCCTTCCGTCCCTGCCATAAGAAATACCGAATGCGCCGCGATTCGCAGCGGGCCGGTCTTCTCGCGATTGAGATGGCGATCGTGGATCACGACGAGTCCGCCCGGCGGAAGCGCCGCAAACGATTTTTCGAGAAGTAGTTTCACGGTCGCGGCGTCCCAGTCGTGTAGCGCGTTTGACCATAGGTGTACGCCGAATCCCGCGGGAAGCGGGTCGCGAAACATGTCGCCGGCAATCACGCCAACGCGCTCGGCGAGGCCGCGTTTGGCGATGCACTTCTGGGTCACGCGATCAACCGGAGGCTTCTCGAATACAGTGACCTTCAGATGTGGGTGCGCGGCGGCAATGCAGCAAGCGTAAATGCCCGATCCGCCGGCGATGTCCAACAGCGCCCGGTGACTTTTCAAATCAAGTCGAGCGGCCAATACTGGCCCGACGTACCTGCCGCGGGAATCCATGGTGCCCGTGAACGCCTCGGCGAACGTGTCGTCCTCCATCGCCTCGGCCCAGGGCTTCTGTGCCGCAGCACCGGACCAGCTGGGTTTGTCCGTGCGAAGACTTTCGAGCAGCCCCTTGTAAATCGGGCGGCCCACAAAATGAATGAAGTAAGGCCCAACGAACCAAGGCGAGTCCCGCACCAGAAACTCGCGTGCGATTTCGGTGAGACGAAACGTGCGGTCCTTCATTTCGACATAGCCCATCGCGCAAAAAAGCGTGAGCATCACGTCCGCGGGCCTCTCGGCAAGGCCAAGGGAGGCGCAGATCGTGCGCAGGTCCACGGGTGATTTTGCGAGCCAGGAAAAGAAATCGAGCTCGACGATTGCGGCGGCAACAAGTTCTGGCGCGTAGATTCCGTCGCGCTGGCGGAAAATCTCTGTCGGATCGGAGTTCGGTGTGCGGATCAGGTCGTCCATATGGGGGATGGTAAGACAGTTTGCGGCGAAATCGCTCGCTGCTTTTCAGTTTTCTCGCCTCGCGCGGCGCTGAGTTTGATATCTTTGACGGCGAAAAGAGGTTCACCGCCGATGGTAATGCGCCATGACTGGACGCGAGACGAAATACGGCAAATCTACCGGCTTCCCCTCCCCGAGCTGATTTTTCAAGCACAGATCGCGCACCGCGAATTTCATCGCCCCGAGGAAGTGCAGCTTTGCAGCTTGCTTTCGATCAAGACTGGCGGCTGCCCGGAGGACTGCTCGTACTGTTCGCAGAGCGCGCATTACAAAGCAGGCGTCGCGCGACAGGAGCTGATGAATCCCGCCGACGTGTTGCACGCAGCAAGGCGCGCTAAGGCTGAAGGTTCGACTCGATTTTGCATGGGCGCGGCGTGGAGGCAGGTTTCCGACGGCAAGGAATTCGATCGCGTACTCGAAATGGTCCGCGGCGTAGCGGCGCTGGATATGGAGGTGTGCTGCACGCTGGGCATGCTGACAGAATCTCAAGCGCAGCGCCTAAAGGATGCGGGGCTGAGCGCGTACAACCACAATCTCGATACGTCGCCAGAATTTTACGGAGAAATCATCACCACACGAGTTTACGAAGATCGTTTGAAAACGATCGGCCATGTTCGCAAAGCAGGCATCACGGTCTGCTGCGGCGGAATTCTGGGAATGGGCGAAACCGACGAAGATCGCGTGAGCCTGCTCGAACAGCTTTCGCATCTCGATCCGCATCCGGAAAGTGTGCCCATCAACATGCTCGTGCCGAACGAAGGAACGCCGCTCGGTGGCGCGGAGGAACTCGATCCGCTCGTAATGGTTCGCACCATCGCGACTGCGCGGATTCTGATGCCCGCGTCGAGAGTGCGGCTGGCGGCTGGACGCCGGGGTCTCTCGCAGGAAGCGGTCACGCTGTGCTTCCTCGCGGGAGCGAATTCAATTTTCTCGGGCGAAAAACTGCTCACCACTCCAAATCCCGGCGTGGACGCCGATCACCGGCTGCTCGAGACGCTCGGCATGCGGGCCATGCAGGGTGCGTGAGATGAAGCCACGCGCAATCACCGAGCGCATGGCGCGACAGTTGGATACACTGCGCGCGCAATCGCAATTTCGTACGCTCGATACTCCCGCCGGAATCAATCTGAATTCGAACGACTCTCTTGGACTTGCCAGCGATCCGCGACTGAAGCAAGCGGTGCTGGATGCGGTCGCGCACGCAACAACCGTTGGCTCGACAGGCTCGCGGTTGCTCTCCGGTAATGCGCGCGAATGGGAAGAGCTGGAATCGGAATTCGCGGAATTCGTGGGAACCGACGCGGCGCTCTATTTTGGTTCGGGATACGCCGCGAATGTAGGATTGCTCACATCCGTTTTGAAGCCGGGCGACGTTGTTTTTTCCGACGCGCGAAATCACGCGAGCCTGATTGACGGGATCCGACTGTCAGGCGCATCGAAGGTGATCTATCCGCACTGCGATATGAATTTCCTTGAAAGCGCACTGCGCGAACACGCGGAAGACCAGAGCGCGAAAGTAATCGTCACCGAAACGGTATTCAGCATGGAGGGCGATATCGCGCCAATCCACGACCTGCATCGCTTGGCGCGAAAATATGGCGCCGCGATTGTGCTCGACGAAGCGCATGCGACCGGAGTTTTGGGGCCACACGGACGAGGAATCGCCGCGGAGCGTGGGTGCGAATGCGAGGTTCTCGCCGTCGTCCACACCTGCGGAAAGGCGCTGGCCAGCGCGGGCGCGTTTGTTTGCGGCGGGAATGCGCTGAAAGAATATCTCATCAACCGCGCGCGCACATTCATATTCAGCACCGCGATGCCGCCGTATTTCGCGCGTCAGATCCAAGCCGCGCTCGCGCTGGCTCGCCAGGCGAGCGCTGAACGCGCGCACCTCCGCGAAATCGCCGCTGCGCTGCGTGTGGATTTGACCGCGCGAGGTTTCGATTGCGGAACGAGCGCGACGCACATCGTGCCCGTGATGCTCCGATCGAACGAATTGGCGTTACACGTTGCGAGCGAGCTGCAGCACAGGGGGTTCGGCGTGCGGGCGATTCGGCCGCCGACCGTTCCAGCGGACAGCGCGCGCGTCCGCTTTTCGTTGACGAGCCGGCTTTCGCTCGACGACGTTCGCCGGCTCGCGCAAACAATGGACGCGGTGTGCAAATCGTTGCCGAGAGTCCCGGCCGCCAGCGCCGTACATGCCTGAGCGTTTCTTCATCACCGGAACCGACACCGGAGTGGGCAAGACGGTTGTTTCTGCGCTTCTTTGCGCCGCGCTCGACGCATACTACTGGAAGCCGATCCAGACCGGAACGCGCGAAGGGACCGACCGCCGCACCGTGGAGCGGCTGGGACAACTTCCGCGCGCCAAATTGCTGCCGGAAACCTACCGATTTTCTCCACCGGTTTCGCCGCATCTTGCAGCAAGAAAAGCGGGCGTCACGATCGAGCTGAGCAGAATTCAAGTACCCGAGATCGGCGTGAAAGAGAATTTGATCGTCGAAGGCGCCGGCGGAGCGCTGGTCCCTATCAACGAGACGGAGCTGATGACGGACCTGATGCGACATCTTGGCCTGCCTGCCCTGCTCGTTGCGCGGACCGCGCTCGGCACGATTAATCACACGCTGCTTTCACTCGCTGCGTTGCGCTCGGCAGGCTTGAGTGTCCGTGGCGTGATCATGGTCGGCAAACCGAACGCGGAAAACCGCAAGGCAATCGAGCATTATGGAAAAATCGGAGTCGTCGGCGCGGTTCCCTGGCTGAAGCAGATAGATCGCGGCACGCTGCTAAGCGCGTTCCACAAGAATTTCGAACCGCGGGTATTTCACACGTGAGATCAGAACTCCGAATCTGGCATCCCTTTACGCAGGAGGCGCTCGACCCGCCGCCAATCCTCATCACGAAAGCCGAGGGCGTTTATCTCTATACCGACGACGGCCGCAAGCTGATTGATGGCATCTCGTCGTGGTGGGTCAATCTCCACGGTCACGGACACCCGGCTATTGTCTCCGCGATCGCGGAACAAGCCGCTAAAGTGGATCACGTCCTGCTGGCCGGATTTACGCACGACGCCGTGGACAATCTCCGCGAGGGCCTTAAGAAGATTCTGCCACGCGACCTCGAACACATTTTCTTTTCCGACGACGGTTCCACGGCTGTCGAAGTCGCACTGAAAATGGCGGTCCAGTATTGGAGGAATGTCGGGCGCCCGGAAAAGCGCTCGATCGTCGCGCTGGAGCATGCGTATCACGGCGATACGGTCGGCGCGATGTCCGTCGGCGCGGATTCAGCTTTCAGCGACCCGTTTCGCGAGCTGATGTTCCCGGTGCATCGCGTTCATTCGGCATACTGCCACCGTTGCCCCGTTGGAAAAGTTCGCGCGACATGCCGCATTGATTGCTTGGATAAATTGGCGCAGCTACTCGCGGAAAAAGGCGGGGAGATCGCGACAGTGATCGTCGAGCCGCTTCTGCAGGGCGCCGGCGGCATGATCGTACATCCAGTCGAGTTCCTGCAGAACGTGCGGCGGCTGTGCAACGAGAATGACGTGCTGCTCATCGCGGACGAAGTACTCACCGGCTTCGGACGCTGCGGCAAAATGTTCGCGTGCGAGCTGGCGAACGTCGTTCCGGACGTGATGTGCCTGTCCAAGGGTCTCACGGGTGGAGTCCTGCCGATGGGAGCGACGGTTTGCACGAGTGCGATCCACGAAGCGTTTGTGAGCGCAGACCGCACGCGCACTTTTTATCATGGTCATTCCTACACGGGAAATCCGATCGCGGCAGCGGCCGGCACGGCGAGCCTACGAATATTCGCAAATGAGCCAGTATTCGATCGCATCAACACAATCTCCCGCATTCACTGCGAGCGGCTGGAGGCCATCCGCAATCATCCCGCCGTGGGAGAAGTGCGATCCATTGGCACCATGGCAGCGGTTGAGTTGCGGGCCGATGACGCGGGCTATTTCTCAAAGCTCAAGCCGATGCTCTATAAGTTTTTTCTCGATGCGGGTGTGTTGCTGCGTCCGCTGGGCAACGTTGTGTATGTTCTGCCGCCCTATGCAATATCGCCGGCCGAGTTGAACTACGTTCACGACCGAATCGCGGAATCGCTCGACCTGTGCCAGGAATAATTTCGCCGAGAGAGTTTGACTCAGCCCGACAGACAGAGTAGAAAAACACTGCGATGACCGACACAATTCAAACGCGCGGCCAGACCAAACCCCTCGTGGTAGGCATTGGTGGCACGACCAGAGCTGCATCATCCACTGAACGCGCGCTTCGGATCGCCTTGCAGGCGGCCGAACAGGCAGGCGCGCGCACATTCGTATTTGACGGACCGTTTCTTTCGCGGCTGCCGCATTACGCTCCCGACAATGACGAGCGGAATGAGGAGCAGCGCCAGTTGGTTGAGATGGTCCGGAAAGCCGACGGATTGATCGTCGCGAGCCCCGGCTATCACGGCGGCGTTTCAGGACTGGTAAAGAACGCGCTCGATTTGCTCGAGGATCTGCGAGGCGACGACCGATGCTACCTCGACGGGCGCGCGGTCGGATGCATCGTTAACGCTTCCGGATGGCAGGCCTGCGTGAGCACTCTCGCGGCGCTGCGCTCGATCGTCCACGCGCTTCGCGGCTGGCCAACGCCTCTTGGCGCGACGCTGAACACGACGGAAAAAGTCTTCGATGCAGCAGGCGCGTGCGCGGATGAGAAAGCCGCGGTGCAACTTGCTACGGTCGGTCGGCACGTCGTCGAGTTCGCCCAAAGGTATCACCGGTAGAGTCAAATGATGTAGGAGCCCAGCCCGGTTGCGTCGCGCGGGTTTCCAGATTCCCCGACGAGCCAGCGACCGAGAAATTCCTGTCTATCGAATCGAATCTCGCAGCTGCAGAAGAGCCTTATCAGCGGCGTCCGCTTTAATCAGACCATAGCGCGGATTGTCGAAATCGAATATGGCATAAATGGTGGTCGTGATGATTACGGAATAAATCAGAATATGTAGCCATGATCTGCTCTGGCGTTTCGACATGGCGTAGCCTGCGAGCAGCGCAGTGAGAAGAGCGATGCAAATCAACAGGTAGAAAATGAATGCCGGAAGGTGTATGTCGAGCGCTGCAGCCCGCGCAGTCGTGACGTCAATCATGTCGTTGAGAGCGGGCAGCAGAAGCCTGGTCGCTTCGTGAGATGGGTCCGTCTGACTGGCAGCTAAGGCTTGACTCCAAATGTGCCGCTGAATTTCCGACGTCCGCGCGAATGCGTGGCCGGATGATTCTCGGTTGGCGAAATTTTCGTACGCCTGAACTCGTGCATCAAGGTAATCGCTGAATAGATGACGAATTGCAGGTTGTTCATTCGCAGGAAGCAGATCAATGCGAAGATAAGCGGTACCGATGGCGTTCGCCTCGCGAATGATCAACTCGTGCCGGGAATCGAGCCGGGACGTCGCGCCGGAAAAGCTGAAGGCGAGCAGGAGGCCGAGGAGCGCAAACAACGCGCCCTCAAGCGTTCCGGTCCCTTCGTACGCCAAGTGGGATTTCTTGCGATAGTTGTTGCACCCAATTCGATAACCAATTTCGAGACAAGCCAGTAAACAAACGAACAACCCGAATAGAAGTGCCAATGCCGCCGATCCATAAGGGTTCATGAACGCAATTCTCCACGTTTCGGCGACGCGCGGATCGAGAGAAAAACCGAGTTTGTATGCCGGAGCATCCAGTCCGCTACGAACTATTCTCCACCTAATTCCCCGCTAACAGGGAAAAATACAGGGAAACGCGGGCACTCGTCGACGGGAGCCTAGCAGAATCCCCGCTCAAACAGGAAGTCTGGCCGAAAAATAGTATCTATCGAGAAATCGAAACAGGATATTAACAGGCACGGTATCAGGGAACACCGAGGGGACCGACAAGGAAATCCGGAGGGCTAGAAGCCCGACGTGTGACGGAGTTTCGCGGAGCGTACTGCAACATGGCGGACTGGGTGCAGGCGGACGACGCGCCAAACGGCGCGAGGCGATGGGCATCGTTCTCGCTGTTGTGGATCGCCCTCTCATTTTCCGGGCGCGCGACAGCGTTTTTCTAGAGTGAAGCTAAGCGCACAAATGCAGGCTCGATGTTCGCCATGTATTGATGACCCCAGCGAGATCAAAGTTTCGCCCAACCTTTGCCCCCAATCGTGAACGTGATGCCGCTCCTAATCGTAAAAGGCAGACCGGGAAAACCGAAGGCAGCTTGGTAGTGCTGGCTGAAGAGGTTTTCAATACTTGTGTATAGCGCCATGTACGAAGTCAAATGGTAACGGCCGCTCAGGTCGAAAATCTGGTAGGCAGGCGCTAGATTTCGATTGGGGAGCAGGAGTGTATTTCCGAGATTCTCATCTTCGTCTTCGAGGAGAGTAGAATCGTCGCGCTTGCTCACAATGTAGCCCGTGAATGCTCCCGAGAATTTTCGATTGTTATAAGTAAGCATTAGGCTTTCAGTGTTCGGAGCCCGACGAAACGGACGTTGTCCCTGTAAAGGGGAAAATGCACCTATTGGAATCCCCGGATAATTCGGATTGGTAGCGGGCTCACCAAAAGCTTTTGTCACCACGGCATCGAGATACGTGTAGTTGGCGGTGAACATAAACCCGTGACCGATATCAACAAGGAGTGTGTTCTCAAATCCAAATGCTCTGGTTGAAGTAGCATTGACATATGCCCCGCCCGCGGTATCAACCGCGATGGCTGCGGCTTCGGGGGGAACCCCGATGGAAATTAATTCGGGGCCGCTCAGGAAATCAATCAGATTATAGTAGCGGCTGTAATAAAAAATAGAGTTCAAGCGCACTCTGCCATGCCACAAGCCTTGCTCTATGCCTCCATCATAGGTTCGGCTCCTCTCCGGACCAATGGGGCCAACTCCGAACTCCGTCCTCTGCATTGGAGTCAACAAGTCATATAGAGTAGAACCCTGCTCGAAAGTGGATTCCTCCTTGATGCCTTGTCCGAAGTTAGACGTCAGCTTGGTGGCCGTGAAAAAACTGTCTGTCGTAGGCACGCGCAGGTAGTAGGCGGCGGAAACTCGGGGCGTAGCCGCAAAGTGAAACACCTGATTCCAGTCGAGCCCCACCCCGCTGGTTATGTACAGCCGACGTTTTATGTTCCCGTGACCTTCAAGAAAGTAGCTGTAGTTATTGCGAGTGATCCCCGATCCATCCTCGTGTTCGTACCGAAAACCAAACGTCCCAGTCCAATTCTTTAGGAACTGGTAATCCGACTGGACATATGCAGAGTGCCGGGCTTCATAGGAAGTAAAGATTTGCGGAAACGGATCGAAGCCGCCGAATGTGCTGTCCAAGACGGCCTGTCCGGTTCCACTGGTGCCATTGGCTCCCCGAATCGTTACCGTGTTACCGAAACAATTGCCGTTCTGGTCCGGCGGTGTTCCGGTGCACGTGGGATTTACGTTTTGCAAAGCCTCCTGGCTAAATGAAAATTGCACAAGATTGTGCCAACGCGGTGTGGTCTGATTTCGTACGGTAGCGCCTAGGTAGGTGTTTTGATTCCTTGCGGTGGAGTCATCTGATATTCCATAGAACAGTATCGCATTCGGCTCGCCCAGATCTGTCGTAGTGTGCAGGCCCGTCAAACGGATCTGGGTAGTTGAATTGGGATGCCACCCGACACTGCCCGAAACAGTGTCGTTACGGAAAAAGTTGTTGAGGTAACCTCCGTTTGTTTGGTAACCGGAATAGTCTGTGAAGTAGTCGAACTGGTGGAAAACGCCGCCGAACGATCCATCCTGATTGACCGTCCCAAAATTGCCCCCATCCGCCGAATATTGAAACACAGGCAGGGGAGTTGTTCCTTGCTTTGTTATAATCGACACGACGCCGGCCAACGCGTCAGCTCCATAAACTACGCTGTTGGAGCCCCGAAGGACTTCGACGCTGTCAATCCCGGCATTCAAAAGTTGAGAATAATCAAATCCACCGCCTATAGCGTTTATCGGAATCCCGTCAATCAGCACCTTGTTGAAATCGGATTCACCACCTCGAATAAACAATGAAGTGGCGCCACCTCGTTGACTGGTCTGGACAACCTGTGCGCCTGGGACCTGAGGGAGATCTTCGAGCATGTCCAACTTGTTCTGCACTTCGATTTGACCACTGTCAATAAAGGTAATCGAAGCGCCAACCTGGGATATAGGAGTTTCAGATCCGGTGGCAGTGACCACAGCGGCCTGCGCGAGAGGTCCGATTCGCAACGTGGCATCGAAATTGACGTCACCTGTTCCGAGGTAAATGTCCGGCCCTGTGAACGCGGCAAACCCGGTGGCTTCGACCTGGACGTGGTATCGTCCAGAACTAACTGAGGCAAACGAAAACTTCCCCTCTGCGTCAGTCGTGGTTGTGCCCGCTGCGGCGCTTCCCAGCATGAGGGTAACCTTTGCATTCGGAACAATTGCGCCAAGTGGGTCAGTGACGGTGCCCTGAGCCGAACCTTGGGCAGCGGCAAGCTGCGGGCTCATCAGGAAACACGCAAATCCGAAGAAGACTAAACATATGATCCTTCGTTGAAGTGTGACGAACATCCGTGGATCCACGGACTTCAATCCCTCGCAGCAGCGCTCGACCGCGCGGACAATCTTGTTTACATCGGCTGGCTCCAACGATCCGTTCCGCTTGCGCACGTACATCTGGGATGAATTGACCGGGCCGGGAAACGGAACTATGGAGACCGCAGAGCTGATACGAACAGACGGCGCCATGAACATTCTTTCCGCCGACGAGAGAGGGCAAGCAGATGAAATGGAAAAATCCGAAACACACCAGATCATCGCCAACCTCCCCTCGGAGGCTCGCTAAAATTGTCACGCCGGGTGTGGCGTGGCTGCTGGCAGGTCTTCGGACTTACAGGCTTTGCCGTCAATAAACGGCGTTTCTACTAGCCCATCTTCCCGGTTTCAGAGAAAACCAGTGGCAATTGGGCGTTCGATCCTGTTTACCGCTGCGGGGCAGTCCCGGACTTACACCGGGTTCCCTTTAGGCGCTTCCCGTAAGAAGCGCCGCCAGCAAACGTGCCACAAGGTAATTTGCGGTTTATCGCATGTCAACACAATTTGTTGTGCGTTGGCCCATCGGATTAGCCGCGCGCGCCGGATTCCGCTAGGACCGTCGAAGCAAGAGGAAGTGCGGGACCGCCGTGTGTTCTACGAGATCGCCTCGCCAAGCGCACAAGACCACAAGCGTCAATTCGCCGAGACGGATCCAGCAAAGCGGCGCGAGGCCGCCAGCGCCATCCGACACGTCAGCCAGGACCCGGCGGCGATGCGCGAGGCGATGCCGTTCTCGTAAGAGATTGGAGGGCGACCGATGACGCCAGGAGCCAGGACGACCATTCAAATTTGGCGAAAGGACAGCCCGGGCCGCGCGAGGGACATTTCCGCAACCGTGAAATCTCAGAACTGTGTGGCGGAGAGGGTGGGATTCGAACCCACGGTTGAGTTTCCCCAACACACGCTTTCCAAGCGTGCTCCTTAAACCGCTCGGACACCTCTCCGCACCGTGAGGCTTCAGCAGCCTAACAAATTGACGGCATCGCGGCAAACGCGAGAATAGGCGGCACTCCGCACCCGCAGCGGATCGCCGGGATGTCTGCTACAATTTCTTGCGCTAATCCGGGGTAGTGCAATTGGTAGCACGCCAGCCTTTGGAGCTGGTTATCCTGGTTCGAGTCCAGGCCCCGGAGCCACTTCCCCGCCGCTATCGCCGCGCGCGTATTGCAACAACGTCCGTCCCCGCATACTATCGCCGACAGGCGCTGTCCGCGCTGAACGCGTGGGCGGGCCGCTGCAATTACCGTTCAGTTAGGAGGGCGTGATGGCGACAGCGAATCCGACCCAGGGATTGGGCGGACCAGCGGCGATGATCAAGAAAGGGAGCGGCTGGCTCATCGCGATGGCCGTAGTGTTCATCATCCTTGGGATTCTAGCGATTGTGGAGCCGGAAGTCGCAGGACTGGCGGTGACGATTCTCGTCGGCTGGCTGCTGATCTTTGGCGGCGTTGCGCACCTGATTGCGGCCTTCAGTGGAGGTGGAGCGGGGCGCGTCATTTGGCACGTGTTCCTCGGCCTTATCTACGTCGCCGGCGGAATTTACTATCTAGCCCATCCGCTGTTGGGGCTCGGAACTCTTACATTGCTCCTCGGCGGAATTATCCTGGTGGGGGCAGCACTGGAATTCATCGCGTATTTCATGGTGCGGAGCAAGAGTGGCTCGGGGTGGCTGCTCTTGAACGGATTGATCGCGCTGGTAGTGGGCGGGCTGATCCTGGCGCACTGGCCGTCGAGCACGGTATGGGTGATTGGAACACTGGTGGGTGTGAATCTGTTGATGACAGGAATTTCGCGACTGATGGTTGGGATGGCGGCGCGAAAGTTGGCGAGCTCAGTCTGACCCCGTCGCGATTCTCGCGGCTTGCCGAATCCCCGCGCGTTTGGCAATTACGCTCGTCCCCGCATACTGTCGCCGGCATACCTGGCGCAAACAACCACCAAAACTTAAGCGGCCGTGCGGGGCGTCCTTCGAATTGGACGACGAACTCGTCTGGGTTGTTTCACCACACGAAGCGGGCTCGCCTTCGTGCACTCCGAGGCGCGGAGAAGCAGGAATTCAAACTCACGCTCCGAAGGCGATGGCTTCGCCACTACAGCACCGGGTTTAGTGGCCATGCCGCCCTCCCACCGTCAGAAATCTAATAAAAGGGCCTGATATTGAGCGGAGCGTATTCCCCACCTCAAATCCTGTCAAGTGGTTTTTAGCTTCTAAATATAGTGCAGGATTGGTAAAGGGGTGCGGGTGACGGCCTAGCTTAACGGAATCGTTGAGAGGAACGCGGGCAGTGCGAGGACAAGCAGGAATCCGCTGAGCGCGTAGGTGCAAAGTGAAACTAGCCCGAGAGGAAGTATAGCGATCAGGACGGGGTCGCGACCATTTCGGTACATGTTAAACATCATTCCAATGGCGCGAATCTGCATCCACATCGCCACCGGCGCGTAGAGCAGGACCGGCCAGACTCTCGTTGGTCCGGTGGGACCGAAATGGGCCGCGGCGAGCATCGGAAATATCAAAGCTATCGGCAGTAGCGTGAGTAACGCCGCCATCCACCCCAGTTTTTTTCTGTCGTCCATGTATCGCAGCGTACTCCATGCTGGCAAAGCGAACGAGCAGGTACACAGCGCGGTGTTGCGAATCCGACAACAACTGCGAACATTCATCTGATTCTTAGGACAACCGGGTACGGAGTTCAGGTATCTTATTTCCCGGGTGCATCCTCCGCACCCAAACCGCTGCGCCAGCGGCAAGCCCCACGACATGGGGCATCCGGAGGCATCGCTGGGGAATCTCCCGCGCCGCTGATCCGGAATTTCACCCTGCACCAAAGCTACGTACTGTTTTGCTCAGGGTCTATCTCCGCGGAAACCAACGCGTTTCCGCCCGGGACACAGGAGGATTCAATGAAACGAGTTATCGCTTTTTGCGCCGTGCTCTCGCTTGCTCTGTGGCTGAGCCCGGCGGTTCAGGCGCAGTCAGATCAAGTAATTCCCGGCACCCAGGTGCGCCTCACGCTGGTCGACGGACTGAGCACCAGCGTCGCGCACAATGGTGACCCCTTCACGGCGATCGTCGCTGAACCCGTATTCTCGGGCAACCAGTTGATCCTGCCCGCAGGAGCCAAGGTTCACGGGACGATAACCACGGTCGAGCGTCCCCGATATTTCTCGATCTTCAAAGGCGGCGCTTCGATGAATCTCTCGTTTACCTCCATCGAGGTGGAAAGCCGTATCTTCCCCGCGAAGTTGAGCATTCTTTCGATTTATAGCGGTGGAACCGTGACGACGAAGCAGCGGAAGGATCTGAAGACCGTCGAGGGTGAGGTCGTCCAGGAAAATCGCGGAGTCACAGGCGACATCAAGGACATAGCGATCGGAACGGCGGGCGGTTCAACCGTCGGACTGATCTTCAGCAACGTCCTGCGCGGCACGATATTCGGACTCGTAGGCGGAACGGCCTATGTGGTCGCGAAGAAGGGCAAGGAAGTTGATCTGCCTGCGCAGACGGGATTCCTGGTGCGCATGGATTCGACTCTTTCGCTCCCACCAACGCTACTTCATAACGCGTCGTACACTTCCGGCGGCAACTAACCGGCGGAGCGCTCGCGCAAATTCACCCATTCTCGTTTATCTGGCGTGATCCCACGCCGGACGAACGGGACGGCGTTCTATGCCCTGGCCCGAACGGCGGATTCCTTGTGCACACTTTTGAGGAAACGGTAGAGGCTTGTCCGGCCGATGCCGAGCATGCGCGCTGCCCGCACGCGGTTGCCGTGACATGTCTCGAGCACTCGCTGGATATGCATGCTCCGCAGTTCGTTCAGCGGCATCGGCCGCCAATCCCCGTTCAGCGTTATCGCGGAGTTTTGCAATTTCCTCAATTTCTCCGCCAGATCGTCGAGCGCCTTGGTCAAGCGTCGGTAATCGAGAGGTTTACAGACGTAGTCGTAGGCGCCATGCTTAATTGCCTCAATCGCTGAATCCACTGAGTGCGCCGCCGACATCAGAATTACGTGAACTCCGGGATCTTGATGCAAGACCTTTTCGAGAAATGCGAGGCCATCCATGCCAGGCAGCTTGCAATCGGCGAGGATGACCCGGCAGCTCCCTAGACGAATTTTCTCGAGCGCTTCCTGGAAACTAACCGTGCCGACCGCCGGAAATCCGACCCTCCCGAGCGAGTCTCGTATATAGGCCATCTGCGCTGGATCGCCATCCACCACACAGACTGTCAGGTTTCTTCTCGCCGTTAGGATGCCCGAAGATTGGACGGCAAAACTCATTTGAAGTGGTTAGGCAAGGCGTGGGCCAGAGTGGCCGTTGGCGCACGGAGGGCGAAACTATGCGGAGAAGACTCCGAGCCGAACGAACCAGAACTGATAAAGCTCCTGCATTCAAGCCGTTGGTTAAGAAAACGCGAGCGGGCCTGGAGTCGGCGCGAGGGATTTTTCTTTTGAGGTTCGACTCATGCAAATCCAATTTCCATCCCAAATTGGAACCGCAGTTTCAAGTTGGGCCAATTCGAATGTCCACTAGGGAAACCGGGCGCGAGTGAAGTTGTATTTGCGGGCGAATCAGCCCCAGCGCGAGCCCGGATACAGCAGCGCCAGCGCTAGACCGAAAATAGCCCCGAAGATCCTGTCGTATAAAACCCACGCGAGTACGATTCCCATCATTCCGAAATTTTGACTGCTCGTCCAATCAAGGAATCGTAGGGCAGCGCCTTGGCTCATCAGCAGCGTGACGCCGGTGTGGCCATCGAGCGGCGGCACCGGCAAGAGATTAAACGTCCCGAGAAGCACATTTAGAACGAAGAGAATGCTCAAGAAGGTCGCGGCGAACTCTGCCATTCCGGGGCCAGTTGCCTCCGTGATGTGCGTGAAACTTACGGACTCCGGCATGCGCAGGTGTCCGAGCGCCATGCCTCCGCGAATCCCGATGCCCGCAAGAATCGCCAGCGTAAAATTGGCCGCCGGCCCCGCCAGCGCCATCCACGCGGCGCGCCGGGGAAACCGGCGCTGCCAGTCGGGATCGTAGGGCGCGCTCGCCCAGCCGAACATCCAGTGCGGCGGAAGAATGTAGGTCGCAATCGGCACGATCACCATGCCAAACGGCGTGCGCCGAATGTGCGGCAATGGATTCAAACTCGCCTGTCCGCCGTGAAACGCGGTGAGATCACCGCCAAGGCGCGCGGCAAGCGAATGCGCGCCTTCATGGCACGTCGTCGAGAATAGAAAAACGATGTACCAGATGATTCCGAGGGCGATGAAATCCGGAGGCATGACGTCCGCAAGACTAGAACGGCCGCGCGCAATCCGCAAGCGTTGATCCGCGGCGCGCAGCGTAATGCGCGCAAATTTCGTATCCCGCCATCTTCTTTCGCGGTGCAGACCTGTATGCTAGACTCCGCGAAGCGGTCGCATCGCAAGAAAAGTTTCGATGCGGACCGGCGATCGGTGGAACTTCGGGCTCTGTGCAACGATCCCCCGCGAACCCCGCCAGGCCCGGAAGGGAGCAACGGTAGCGGGTCAGCTTCGTGTGCCGCGGATCACCCGAAGTTCCTCTTATCGCTGCCGCCCCGTGGGAATCCCGGGGACGAATACAGGGTCGAATGAGCTACAAAGTCATCGCGCGAAAATATCGGCCGCAGACGTTCTCTGAAATTGTCGGCCAGCAGCACGTCACGCGGACACTCGCCAACGCGATCGAATCGAATCGCGTGGCGCACGCATACATTTTCTCGGGAGTGCGTGGCGTCGGCAAGACAACGGCCGCGCGCATCCTGGCCAAAGCTCTGAACTGCGCGAAGGGCCCGACGGCCCAGCCGGACGGTACATGCGACTCCTGCCGCGAAATTTCGGCCGGCACTTCGCTCGACGTTCTTGAGATTGACGCGGCGTCGAATCGCGGCATTGATCAGATCCGCGAGCTGCGAGAAATGGTGCGTTACGCGCCCGCATCGAGCCGCTACAAAGTCGTGATCCTCGACGAGGCCCACCAGCTGACAGACGAGGCGTCGAACGCTCTGCTGAAAACGCTCGAGGAGCCGCCCGAGCGTGTCGTGTTTATTCTGGCCACCACTCGCGCGGAAGATCTGGTCGAGACGATCAAATCGCGCGCTCAGCTGTTTCAATTCCGCGCGCTCACTTTTCAGGAGATTTCGGGCCAAATCGAACACATTGTAAAAGCGGAAAATCTCAAGATTGAATCCGCGGCCGTGGCAGTTCTTGCGCGCGCCGCGGAAGGCAGCCTGCGAGACGGGCTTTCCCTGCTCGAACAGGCGATGGCGTATGCCGGCGACGACATTTCTGACGCGCAGGTTCGCGAGCTGCTCGGCGTCGTTGCTGAAACCGTGCTCGACGATCTTGTCGGCGCGATTGCGGAGCAATCCTCGGAACGCGCGCTGGGACTCGTTCACAGGCTCATCGCCGACGGCCAAAACTTGCAACATTTCTGCCGCGAGGCGATTCGCCACTTCCGCAATCTGCTTGTGGCTCGGGTCTGCGGCGCTGATTCGGAGCTCGTTGCCGCGCCGAAAGACGAGCGCCCGCGCCTGGCCGAACACGCTGCCAAATTCGGCGAAGAGGACCTCACGCGCTTTTTCAACATCCTGCTCGAAACCGACGACGACCTGCGGCGCAAGCCGGACCCGCGCTTGCACCTCGAGCTGGGCCTGTTGCGACTTGTGAATGCGCAGCGGCTCGCACCGCTCGAAGAAATTCTCGGAGAGCTGCGCGGCGACACTCGCCCAGCTCGGACAACTCAAGCGTCGCCGAGCGCGCCGACGCGAACAACCTCTCCAACGCAAGCTGTCTCGGTTTCATCTTCAGGCGCAGCCGCTGTGCGGATGGCTCCAGCGCCAGAAACGAAACTCTCCGTCGCACCCTCTGCGATTCCGGAGCGTTCGACGTCAAATGTTCCGGTGCCCGCGTCTGCGCCCCGCATCGTGGCGCGCGCCGCCGAAGATGGCGTGAGCGGATTGGCTGCGGCGCAATTGGATGCCGTCAAAGCGACACTTCAAAGCTCCAGATTGCTTTCGTCTTTTCTTGAGCACGCCACGCGCTGCGAAATAGAAGCCGGCGAGTTCCGGCTTTTTTTTCACACCGAGAATCGCACGCTGACGGAAATGTTGCCGCGCGAAGCGATGGAGCGATTGCGCACAGCTGTTCAGGAAGTCGTGGGCCAGCCTCTGCGCGTCTGTGTTAAACTGGATTCCGGGCGAGCAGGAATGGGACGCACTTCGGAATTGCGCGCCCGGTTTGAAGAAGATCCGATCGTTAGGGCGATGTTGGAAAAATTCGGCGGCCAGATTTCAAAAGTGAAGCGCCCAGGCGAGGAATAACCCATGGAAGTAAAAGCACTGCAGCAGATGCTCTCGCAGTTCCGGCAAGTGCAGGAGACGCTTGAGAAGCGTATTGACGGGCTTAGCGTCGAAGCGTCGGCCGGGGGCGGAATGGTGTCCGTGAAGATGAACGGACAAAAGCAGCTGACCGAAGTGCGCATCGAGCCGGACGTCTTCAAGGCAAAAGATCAGGAGATGTTGCAGGAGCTGCTTCTCGCAGCAGTGAATGAAGCCACGCGGCGCGTGGATGACGAGCTTTCCAAGCAGATGAAAGATCTCACGGGCAGCGTGCCCGGAATCATGGGCCTGAAAATCCCGGGCCTGTTTTAGTTTCCGATTTGGGTTGCTTCCTCTGCAGGGTCTTCCTGTCTCGTTTCACCATTTCCAAGCGCAATTTCCTGAAAATGCGGCAGGATGCTTACGCTACGCAAAAGAGGCGCAGCTTGCGCTGCGCCTCCCGCGAATCTTCAGCAAAGATCGTTCGATAACAGTTATTTCGCCGGTGGTGGAGGTCCGCCCATCGAAGTGCGGTGAAACAATCCGATGAGCACCGTGCCGGTGAGAACGTGACCGTCCATCGCCTTCTGCACGTCGTCCCGGCTCGCGCCCTTTTGCAGATCGAGCATCGTATCCAGCGCGAAAAGCTCAAACGTGTAGTGGTGAACAGGTCCTGGAGGCGCGCATGGCCCGAAGAACGACGGCGAACGGGCTATGTTGTTCGCCTGCGGGGCCACTGTCGAATCGGCCTTCATGCCCTCCGGCAGCGAAGTCGCATCCCCGGGGATATTGAAGACCATCCAGTGAGTGATATCGTCGAACGCTTTTGCCGCATGCGCGTCCGGATCGTGCAACAGCAACACGAAACTCTTCGTCCCGGCCGGCGCGTTAACCCACGAAAGCGGCGGCGAAACCATCTTGCTGGCGTCCGGAGGCCCCCCGGCCATCCCCGGCACGCATGAGTACTTCTCCGGGTACGGGCTAACGTCAGCGAATGCGGAGCTGCTAAGTTGCAGCGGCGGTCCCATCGGCGGACGTCCGCCACCTCCGCCTTGCGCCAGCAGCGGAGCTACGCCGGCTGCCAGCAAAAGTGTCAAAATAGTGAGCGGTCGCATGATTCTCATTTGCATTCCGTCTTTCCTCCCTTATCCGCTGCTGGAAGCATTCCAGAGTCGGTTCCCCACAACCCCACGACAAAGCGAGTGATTGTAACTCCCGCGGAGTCGCGCGCGCAATGAATCATCCGAACGTCGGACGGCCGGTTCCAGAGGCGCGTTTCACGTCTGGCGAAAACGGACGCGACTCTGCGATAATGGCTACTCATGCCTGATTTTGCTCCTTCCGTCACCCGATTGATTGATGAGCTGAAGCGTTTGCCCGGCATCGGGCAGAAAACAGCGCAGCGCCTCGCTTTTTATCTGCTGCGCGTGGAGAAGGGTCAGGCCCTCGCGCTTTCCGACGCGATCCGCGAAGCCAAGGAAAAAGTTCGCGAGTGTTCGATCTGCAATAACATCACCGACAGCGATCCGTGCCTTTTTTGCAGCAGCGCCACGCGCAGCAGAAACACGATCTGCGTGGTCGAAGAAGCCACCAACATCCAGGCCGTCGAGAAAACGCGCCAGTTCAACGGGCTATATCATGTGTTGGGCGGCGCGCTTTCGCCCCTTCAGGGCGTTGGTCCAGACCAGCTGAAGATCAGAAGTCTGATCGAACGCCTCAAGGGTGGTACAGTCGAAGAAATCATCGTCGCGACGAATCCCACGGCCGAAGGCGAAGCGACCTCCGTTTATCTTTCCAAGTTGATCAAACCACTCGGCGTTCGCGTGACGCGCATCGCCATGGGCATTCCGGTGGGCTCCGATCTCGAATATGCCGACGAAGTCACCATGATGAAAGCAATGGAAGGCCGCCGGGACGTCTAGCTTCCCTGCCCCGCTTGCTTCCCCGCCTGGACAGGCATATACCAAAACCATCGAAATGAATTGACCCACGGAGGCGCGCGATGCCCTCATTCGACCGCTACATGGCGCAGTACGACCACGAACACACCAACCCCTGGAACAAGATCCTGCACGGCATCGGAATTCCCATCATCATCGCGGGAATCGTACTAGCGGTTTTGACGTTTTGGCGCACTGGTATAACCCTCTTCGTCGCCGGATGGATCCTGCTCTTTGCCGGCCATCGGATCGAGGGCAACAAGCCGGCGTTTTTTCAGGGCGTCATCTATTTCCTCGTCGGTCCAATATGGATCGCCAAGGAACTCAAGGACGCGCTATTTGGGTCCTCGCGGCGCTCCTCCACGACCCCATAGCCGCCTAAGCTTGGGTATCTCGACGGCCGATTCGCTAGGAATCTGAAGTTACCCTTTCGCACCACCCTGCTAGCCCGCTCGGCCCGCCCCAAATCCGAGTGCTACCCTTAATTCCTACCCCTCGGAGGCTTAGGTGGTCGAGTCGTTGCCTATGGATGACGCCAGCACACAGAAGCGTCGAAGCACGCGCATCGTGCAGGCCGTCCCGATTACAGTTTCTGGCGTGGACGCGCTCGGCCAGCCATTCAAGGAACGCACCACGACCGTAATGGTCAACGTCCACGGGTGCAAATACCAGTCCAAGCACTACGTTCCCAAGAACTCGACAATCAAGCTTGAGATTCCGAGCCCTGATCCATCGCTCCCGGCGCGTTTAGTGCAGGGGCGCGTGGTATGGGTTCAGCGCCCGCGAGCCGTCCGCGAGCTTTTCCAGATCGGCCTGGAATTCGAGGTTGCGGGAAATTTCTGGGGGATCGCGTTCCCACCGGAAGATTGGTCTGGCTATCCGGGCGACGAAGCCCAGGCCGCTGCCGCGCCACCCGAATTCGCGGTCGCTCCCGAGACAAACTCATCCGCTGCGCCTGCGGCCAAGGCTCCGGAGACTGTCGCAGCGCCACCGATACAATCGCCGTACGTAGCTGCGCCGGCTTCGACGCCCTCATCCGAAAGCAAAGTGCACGTGATGCCAGGCCCGGCTTCGTCGCCGGCACCGCCAGCTGCCCCTTCGCCGGAGGCGCAGCTCGCCACCGCGCGTCAGATGGCCAAAATGGTCGAGGACGCCAGAGAGACGCTAGATAAGACACTCAAGAGGGGCGCTCAATCCGCGATCAACGACGAAATGACGATCGTGCGTCAGCAGCTTGACGTCCAACTCCATGAAGCTGTCGAGCGAGCGATCAAGGTTTCGATGGAACGCGTTTCCGAGTCAGCGGTCAAGAAAGTGGTCCAGCAGGCGGCGGAACGCACCAATGCCATCGTCGAGGAAGCCCGCAAAGCCAGCGACACAAACGCGGAGAATCTGGACGCCAAAGTACGCCAGGCCGTAGAGCAGGCGGTTAGCAGTGTCGCGGACCAGGCGGCAAAGCAAGCTGCAGAACACGCAGCCGCGCACAGCCTGAAAAACGCCGTCGAAGAAGCAGTCGAGCGCGTGATTTCACAGCGCGAAGCGGCCACTCCGTCCCTCGGAATTCTTTCGTCGCCCGAAGCCGCGCAGCAGCACCTCGATCATTGGAAGAAGGATCTAGAGGAAACAGCGCAGAGCGTTCGCGCGCGCACAATTGACGAAACCCAGGCCGACGCCGTCGCGGCAAAGCAGCGCTGGAACGAAGAATTCGAAGCCGCGGTGAATGGAGCTTCGCAAAATCTCGGTCAGAAGATCGGCGAGGCGTCGCAAGCAGCGCTGGCGCAGGCCGAGCGGGAAATCGCCGAACGCCAATCGAGTGTTCGAGGGTCGCTGGAGCAGACGGAACGGGAGATTGTCGAGCGTCAGTCCGGTGTACGCGCGTCCATGGATGAAGCGGTTGCCAATGCGCAGGCGACAATTCAATCGTTGGGCTCGGGGCTCGAGCAGGAACGTGCGCGCACGGAAGAGGCGAAGGCGCGACTCGAGGAAGCAGCACGGTCCACGATCGAAGAAACACGCCGCAATCTGGATGACATCGCCGCCGTGCAACATCAGGAAGCCGTGCGTCGCGCCGACCAAGCCATCGCCGAGCGCGCGCAACAGATTGAACCGGCGCTTCGGAATTCCGCGCAGCAGGTAATTGACCGTCTCACCAGCGAGCTGGACCAGAAGCTTGCGCCGAAAATCGACGAAGCGCAGAAGGCCACTTCTGGACTGACGGAAGCCGGCGAACAAGCCGCGCGACTGCAAAACTCGCTTCGTGATCAAGTTCAGCAGGCGTCCGACCAGGCCGCGGAAATCGAAGCGATGGTTCGCGAACACGCCCGAAGAGCCGCCGAGCAGGCCGCTCAAATTCAGACCGCCGCGCGTGAACAGGTCCAACGGGAATCCCAGCAGGCCGTCCGGGAGTCGCGCGAGCAGATTCAGCGAGATTCACAACAGGCCGTGCAGGAATCGCTGGAACGGCTTAAGCAGGAATCCGCAAAAGTCCCCGAGGAGTTCGAGCGGTCCGTCCGCGCAACACTTTCCAAGGTCGAGGAAGAGTTTGAGCAGAAAAGCGTCGGCGCCCAGCACGAAACCTACGAGGCGCTTTCCAAGGCGGCCGACTGGTATCAAAAGAAGGCCCACACCACGATGCAATCCACGCTCGAGAAGGCTGTCGAGCAATCCACCTCCGCGCTGCGTGGGAAAGCGGCGGAAATTTCGAGCCTCGTGGCCTCCGAGCTCGACCACTACCGCCGCTCTTACGTCGAGCACAGTCAGGCAGAAATTGAAGAAGCCGCGAAAGATATTGTGGACCGCGAGCGCGCCAAGCTCGGCGAAAACGCGGAAATCGCGCACGCCGGCTTCGCGGACCGCGTCCAGCGAGTGACGGGCGATTCGCTCAGCCGGTTCGAAGAGGCCTCGCGCCAGGCGCTCGAAAAAGCGCGCTCCGACATGGAGTACAACCGCGAAGGCTCGCTCGCTGCGTTTCAAAAGAGCCTCGAGGAAAAGATGTTGCAAAGCGTCGAGCAGGCCCGGGTTCACTTGCAAGCGCAAGTCGGCCCGATTATCGAAGCGCTCGAAGCGAACCGTCAGAGACAAAATCAGGAGTGGATCGAGCAGCTCAAGAAATCCACCAACGAATCAATCGAGCAGTACAAGTCGCGCCTCGAGAATGCTTCTAACTCTTGGCTGCTCGCGTCCGCCACAACCCTGGGGCAGCATTCGCAGACCGTTCTCGACACGCTCGCCAAAGCCGCCGAAAAGCGCATGCGCGAGAGCGTCGCCGGAGTGCTGGCCGGCATGGGCGACACGTTGAAAAATCGCCTCATGGGGATTTCCGAAAATATCAGCGCCGAAGACGCTGATGACGACGAACTACCCCCCGCCAAAAAGTAGCTCGAGCTTGGCTTAGAACACACGCCCCATCCGTCTCTTGCGATTCCTCGCGCCCACGGGCCTCCGACCCTGATTTCGAATTTCGCCCGCCGCCTCGTATAATGTCGGTCATGGCGAATCATTCCTATCTAAGTGTCTGGTGCAAAGATTTTCCCGAGGAGCTCATCCTGGAACGCTTGGGCGCATTTCTCGAGACAGTTCCCTTCTCGGCGACGAAGCCCGGGTTCACTCATCTGGCCATCCGCGCGGTGGACGCCACCGAGTCCCCGATTCTGGAGCAAGATCTGCGCGCCGTGCCGCACGATGCCGCCGGAATTGTAGAACTCGCGCGGGATCAGGTTCACAGTGATTGCTCCTACGAGGTCGGCTGCCACTGGGATCTCGCGGATTTTGACGCGGCCAACGGAAAATCGAAGGTCGAGCCGCAGCCGCTGGAAATCATTTGCCGCGGCGAAGACTACGACAACGCGTTCTGGCGCGAAAGCGGCCACTTCGAAGTGAATCTCGGTTTCGAGCACCTTTACACCGGACACGCCGGCTTGCTCGGCATCCGCCCGGGCCCAAAGGCGCCCGCTCAGAGCCCCGAGGAGGCGCGCTTCCTGGAAGCGATGGCGTGGCCGGAAAATCTCGAAAAATATCAGGAAAAGACGCGCGAAAATATCCGCAAGCTTCTCGACTGGGTTCGAAGAATTGAGAATTCATTGCCCGTTGAAAAGGTTCGGCTGTGGTCGGAGGGCGAAGAAAACTTCGAGGCCCGCCTCGATGAAATTGTGGCCGCGCGCTGACTGAAAAGAGATTCGTAACACCCCTTCCGCGAATGGAATCAAAACGCTAGAATCTACGTTATACAATCGGAATTCGGATCGGCCAGAAGGTGCCACAGAGAATGCAATCTGACTGTAGACGTGCGGCCGCAACTGAAGCGAATACCGGGTCTGCTGCGTCCAATACTCGCAGATGAGCACCATCGCACAGCCCGTCTCCGCAGCAGCCGCTCGGCCCAAACGTAAGCCCTCGGGATGGTCCCGGCTAAAGCTTCTCTTACCCTACGTCTTTCGGTACAAACGCATGGCGGCCGTCGGGATGGTAGCTCTTACGTTGACCGCCTTGCTTGGCGCGCTACCGCAGTTGATCATTGGCTCGATCACGGACCTACTGCATGCCGCGCCGCAGCCGCTTTCGACGCTTACCGGAGCGGCTCGCGCAATTCTTCATCCCCTGTTCGCGTTTTACGCGCCGCTCAGCCGTCATGCTCTGGGTCTCTACTGCGTCATTCTCGTGGTTGTGATGCTGATAAAGGGATTTTTTTCGTTCTGGTCACGCTGGATATTGATTGGCATGTCTCGCGAAATTGAATATGACCTGCGAAACGATCTCCTAACCCGTCTTCTGGCGATGGATCCCGAGTTCTACTCGAAGAATCGCACTGGCGACCTGATGTCGCGCGTGACCAACGACTTGAACGCTGTCCGTATGGTTCTCGGTCCTGGGATCATGTACACCGGCAACACCATCGCGACGATGGTGATGGCCATCTATTTCATGCTCAAGCTGTCGCCGGTATTGACGATGTGGGTTCTGATTCCCGTGCCATTCGTGGCCTTTGCCGTGAAGTACTTCGGTCAGATCATTCATCGCCTTTCCGAGCAAATTCAGGCGGCCCTCGGCGTCCTCTCCACTCGGGCACAGGAAAATCTCACCGGTGTTCGCGTGATCCGGGCCTATGCCCAAGAAAAGCCTGAAATCGAGTCTTTTGACCGCGCAAACCGCGATTATGTTGGCCACAATATCAAACTGATCGGATCTTGGAGCCTGTTTTTCCCCGCGCTCGCTGCGCTGATCGGAGTAACCGTCGTAATCCTGCTCGGCATGGGCGGGGTCCAGGTCATCCACGAGCGAATATCGCTCGGAACATTTTTGGCTTTCTACACGTTTCTGGGACAGCTCGTCTTTCCGATGATCGCCATAGGATTTGTGACTAACATTTTCCAGCGTGGGGCGGCTTCCATGGGCCGATTGAATTACATTTTGACGGCCCAGCCCAACATCCGAAATGCGGCAGTTATAGACGACGAGGACCTCCCAGAAGGAGTCCGTGGAGATCGTCAGCCGGCCAAACGGTCTAGCGAAGTACGCGCGGCAACCCAGCCAACAATCCGCGGCGAAATTGAATTCCGGCATTTGACGTTCAGTTATCCGACTGGCTCGGACGGGACACCCGGTCCGGCGGTACTGCACGATATCAGTCTCAAAATTCCGGCAGGCTCGACCCTTGCCATTGTCGGACCCACGGGCAGCGGCAAATCAACTCTCGCCGCTCTGGTGGCGCGTTTGTGGGAAGCGCCGCCGGGCACGCTCCTGGTAGACGGCGTTTCCATCCGCGATTATCCGCTCGAGACGCTGCGCAGGGCGATCGGATTCGTCCCACAGGATACATTCCTGTTCAGCGAAACGATCCGGGAGAACATTGCCTTTGGCGTGGATGTCTTGGACGAGGAACAGGTCCTGCAAGCGGCCGAGATCGCGACCATCTCGGGCGAGATTCTTAGCTTTCCCCAGCGCTACGAAACAATGGTTGGAGAACGGGGTATCACTCTTTCCGGCGGCCAGAAACAACGAACCTCGTTGGCGCGTGCCATCCTACGACAGCCCAAAATCCTGGTGCTCGACGACTCGCTTTCGAGTGTGGACACGGATACGGAAGAGCGGATTCTGAAGCGACTCGCCGCCGTGATGCGCCAGCGGACCACGATCCTCGTGGCGCACCGCATCTCCACCGTAAAAAATGCCGACCAGATCGTCGTCTTGCGCGATGGCCATATCATTGAGCGCGGTACGCATGAAGAGTTGCTGGAACTGGGCGGCTATTACGCCGATCTTTACCAGAAACAGTTGCTCGAAGAAGAGCTGGAACGCGAATGAGCGATTTCCGCGAGGAAGAGAAACTCGGAAAGCTCTACGACACTCACATCACGCGGCGACTGATGCAGTATCTCTGGCCGTACCGTTGGATGGTCGTGGTTGCCGTGTCCATGTCGCTAGGTGTAATGGCCATGGGTATCGTCGGACCTTACCTATTCGGCCACGTCGCCGTGGACGGGTTCATCGTTCCGGCTACCGTTCATTCGATAACGGTACACATGGCGGTGATTGGAATCCTGTGGGTAGTAGTGGCGTATCTCGGTTCCCTGCTCGTGAACTTCGGCCTGCAATACGCCCAGGTACGCATTATGCAATCGGTCGGGCAGAAAACTATGTACGACCTGCGCAAAGAAATCTTCGAGCACCTCCAGCGCCTGCCGATCAGCTTTTTCGACCGCAGCCCCGTAGGTCGGCTCGTCACTCGCGCGACGACCGACGTGGACGCCCTGAACGATCTTTTCGCATCCGGCGTGGTCGCCATGCTCAACGACTTCGTGCAGCTTTTCGGCTTGGCCGTATTCCTCATCTGGAAAAACAGGGTCCTTGGACTTGCTACGCTCTCGCCTCTTCCGTTCATGATCGTGCTCACCTACTTCTTTCGCAACAGCGTTCGAGAAGCAAACCGCGGAATTCGGACCGCGATCGCCCGAATAAATGGATTTCTTCAAGAGCACATCAGCGGCATGGCAATCGTCCAGCTTTTTAATCGCGAGCGCAAGGCCCGCCAACAATTCGCGGTTCTCAACCGCGTTCACATGGAGGCGTACAAAGACGCAATCGACGCTTTTTCCTACTTCTTCCCGGGAGTCGAATTTCTCAGCATGGGAGGAATCGCCGTCCTTTTTTGGTTTGGCGGCGTACGCGCGATATCCGGCAGCATCGAAGTCGGCTGGCTCATCACCTTCATGATGTACGCGCAGAGTTTCTTCCGCCCCATTCAGGACCTCAGCGAAAAATTTAATATTCTTCAGGCTGCAATGGCCGCTTCGGAGCGTATTTTTGGCCTTCTGGACGAACCGATTCCGGCTCCCAATCCTCAGGCACACGCCCTCCAAGCTCCGCGCGGCGAAGTGGAGTTCCGCAACGTCTGGTTCGCCTACACCGGCGGCGCGAACCCGAAAGATGAAGATTGGGTCCTGCGCGACGTTTCTTTCCGGGTCGAGCCTGGCCAGACGCTTGCAATCGTCGGCCACACGGGCGCGGGCAAGACTACGATCATCCAGCTTCTTCTGCGCTTCTACGACATTCAGCGAGGCCAGATTCTGCTCGATGGAGTAGACATCCGAGAAATAGATTTACAAGACTTGCGCCGCCTGTTCGGAATCGTCCTGCAGGATCCGTTTCTGTTTACTGGGACGCTCGAATCGAACGTCCGGCTGGGCACTCCGAATATTGACCGAGCGGCCACGGAAAGTGCGCTGAAAGAGGTCGGCCTCGGACCGTTCGTCGAATCTCTCGCCAAGGGCGTCGAGACGCCCGTCACCGAGCGCGGTGGCACTCTTTCGGTCGGGCAGCGCCAGCTCGTCAGCTTCGCCCGCGCCCTGGCGCACGATCCCAAGTTCCTGATCCTCGACGAAGCCACATCGAGCGTGGACACCAAGACCGAGCTGTTGATCCGCGAGGCTCTCGACCGCCTGCTCACTGGACGAACCTCCGTGGTGATCGCCCACCGGCTGAGCACGATCCAGCACGCGCACCGCATTCTCGTCTTCCACAAGGGCCGCTTGCGCGAGCAGGGCTCGCACCAGGAATTGCTGCTCGTCCGCGGGATTTACTATCGCCTTTACCAGCTCCAGTACAAGGAACAAGAGCTGGGTGTGCCCGTAACGGACGGAACGATGCCCGGATTCCCGCAGCCGCCCCAGCCTTTGTCCGCCGACGACTGACGCGGCGCGCTCGCATGACGCCACCTCAAATCCTGATCTCTGCCGGGGAAGCTTCCAGCGATATGTACGCCGCTCGCCTCGCCGTCGCCTTGCGCGAACGCACGGGCGCGCACTTCTTCGGAATGGGCGGCCCGCGGATGGCTGAAGCGGGCGTCGAATTGATCGCTGATTTTCACGAGGTCGCCGTCGTCGGCATCGCGGAAGTACTCCACAAAATTCCATCCGTCGTCCGCGTGCAGCGCAGGCTCGCGCGTGAGGCCGTTCGCCGCAAAGCGTCGCTCGCGATCCTGGTTGATTCGCCCGGAACGCACCTGGGTGTCGCGCGGCGCCTGAAAAACCATGGCATTCCCGTCGGCTATTTCATCGGCCCGCAGGTATGGGCGTGGCGCTCGGGCCGTGTTCGCATCGTGAAGCGCCGCGTCAAACACATGGTCGTAATCTTTCCGTTCGAGGAGAAAATCTATCGCGACGCGGGCGTTCCCGTGGATTTTGTAGGGCATCCCCTCGCGGACGTCGTCGAAGCTTCGATGTCTCGCGCGGAATTCGCCGCACGCCACGGCCTTGCCGCGGACCGGCCCATCGTGGCGTTGCTGCCCGGCAGCCGTGCCAGCGAAATGGAACGGAATTTTCCGGCCATTTTCGCAGCGTGCGAAATTCTCGCACACGAAATGGGTGGCGACTCCGCGCCGCAGTTCGTTCACGCAGTGGCGTCCGGACTCGGCCTCGCTCGCTCTGCGCCGAGTGGCGCAGACTCAAATTTCACTGTGAAACGAATCGAAGGCGAGACGTACAATGCCCTCGCGGCGGCCGATTGCGCGATCGTCGCCAGCGGCACGGCGACTGTCGAAGCGGCGTTACTGGGAACGCCGATGGTTGTGGTCTACCGAGTCGCTCCGCTCACCGCGTTCATCCTCCGCCATATGGTGCACACGCCCTTTTTCAGCATGGTGAATCTGGTGGCAGGGCGCCGCGCCGTTCCCGAGCTTATCCAGGACGATTTCACACCCGCCGCCGTCGCGGCCGAGGTTCGCCGGCTGCTGGAGTCTCCCGCGGCGCGCGAGGAAATGAAGGCAGCTCTCGCCACCGTACGGGAACGGCTGGGGACCGGCGGCGCGATCGAGCGAGCCGCGGAGGTCTTTGCTCGCATGCTGTAGGCGCATACGGACCGCGGGCAACTGCGCGCGATTATCTGGTATCTTAGCTAAAGGTAATCGTCCTTTTCAGGAGAGATTCCTCTTTTGCTCAAGATCTACCGATTGCCCGCCATTCTGGCGCTGGCGCTGCTAACCGCAACATGCACGCTGGCACAAGCGCCGCACTCCTACCCTTTCCGCGCGACGAATTACGACGTCGAAGTGATTCTCCATCCGGAAGATCAGACGATCCAGGGGCAGGCCAAGGTGGAATTTGTCGCCGAGCAGGTGGCGAAAACAGTCCTCGTCGAGCTACATCCGGATTTGCACGTTACTTCCGTGAAGATGGGCGGACAGCCGGTCACCTTTGCGCGAGACAATAATTCCCCGCTGCTGCTGACCGTGGCACTGCCCAGCACCGCAACGCCGGGAAAACAAGTCTCTCTCACGTTCGAGTATTCCGGCCCGGTTTCAAGCGAGGAAGACAGCCCCACAAGAGGAGTTCGCTTCGCATCGGTCGAAAAAACCGCCGCATATCTATTGCTGCCCGCCCGCTGGTTTCCGCTGACGAACTATCCGTCGAATCGCTACACCGGCAAATTTAATCTGATCGTGCCAAGTACGTTCGCCGTCGCCGGAACCGGCAAAGCGGATCCGGCGACAATGCAACCCGGAATCGGCGGCGCGCCGAACCAGGCATCCTACGTTTTTCACTGCGACCAACCCGGCCCTAACGGATCATTTGTCGCGGGCAATTTGCAACTTTCGCCGGCCCCGACCGAAGGCTATCAATTTTCCTTTTATACGCCTCCCTCGCAAGCTTCCACCATCGCGTCCTATGCAGGTTCGCTGGCGCAAATCATGAGCTATTTCTCGGAGACGTTCGGCCCGCTGGGCAACCAGCAGGCGGGAGCGCCTAGCCTGACCATCGCCCAAATGCCGGATGGATCGCTTGCCGGCTACTCCGCCCCGGGTTTGCTGCTGATCAGCGCGCGCCAGTGGACCTCCAGAGCCAACGATCGGATACTTTCGCAGCTTGCGGCAGGTCAGTGGTGGGGCGATCGAGTCTTGCCTGCTACGGGCGACGACGTCTGGATCACCGACGGGCTATCGCGCTACGCCGAGGCGATGTATGCGGAACAGTCGGGCGGTGTCGCTCAACTCAATAAGGCGCTCGAGGATTTTGCGGTGGGCGCTCTGATGTTTGAAGACGCGACTCCGATTTCCCAGGCCGAGCGCATCGGTGCGTACTCCGATCCGTATCTTTCGATCGTGGCCGACAAAGGCGCCATGGTTTTCCATATGCTTCGCGCGCAATTGGGAGACGATAACTTTACGGCCCTTCTGCGTGAATTCTATAAGCAGCACGAAGGCAAGACCGCCACGATTGAAAACTTCCAGAGGATGACGGCCACGAAGGTCCCGCCCGCGAAGTCCGGTGAGCCGCCGCTCAATCTGGTTTCCTTCTTTTCGCAGTGGCTGAATTCGACCGGCGTCCCGGAATTCACGCTTCAATACATCGTCTATCGCACTCCGAAGGGCTTTGAGGTTATTGGCACCGTTCACCAGGAACTCGATACGTTTCGCATGCCGGTGGAAGTTAAAGTCGAAACCGAGGGCAATCCGGAGTTCAAAAAGATTCTGGTTACCGGCACGTCGTCACAGTTCAGACTGGAGACGTTTGGCCGTCCCAAGCCCAACGGCATCTCGATTGACCCGAATAATAATCTCCTGAAATCGAGTCCGCGCCTGCGTGTTCGCGCGACAATTGCGAAAGGTGAGGGACTGGCGACGCTCGGCAAGTATTACGAGGCGATTCAAGAATACCAGCGCGCGCTCGACGTACAGCCCACCAACTCTCTCGCGCACTTCCGCATGGGCGAGGCGATGTTCTACCAGAAAAATTATCAGGCCGCCGCCAACGCGTTTCGCGCCGCGCTGGGCGGAGATGGCGATCCCAAGTGGACACAAGTCTGGGGCCACATTTACATGGGCAAGATTTATGATCTGTTGGGCCAGCGCGAGCGCGCGGTCAACGAGTACAATCTCGCACAACATTCCAAGGACGATACCGCCGGCGCGCAGGCCGAAGCCGCCCGGTACATGCGCACTCCTTACAATCCCGATGGTACCGCGCCGCCCGCCACAGCCACGGCGAGCGGCAACCCCGCGCAGGCTCCGGCGGCGGCGACTGCCAACCCCGCGGCGGACAATACGCCCACGCTCAAGAAACGGTCGGACAGCAATTAGTTAGTTCGAATCCGTCTGTTTTGCCTGAAGATCGCGAAACGCTCCCTCGAACGTAGCAAGCGCTTCCTTGTCAAATAGGACAAAGCAGACTCGCTCAATGGACGTCGGATTCTCGAAATGTTTCGCCGTCTCGCGCAACATGTTTTCGGCGCATTCACGCATCGGAAATCCACCGATTCCTGCTCCGACGGCCGGAAACGCGACGGACTTGAGTCCGTTCTGCGCGGCGATCCGCAGGGCGTGCGCCGTGGAGCTGCGAAGCGATTGCGCGGACGTCCCTCCACCTAGCTGCATGCTCGCCGCGTGAATGATATGCCGAGCTTTCAGATTTCCGCCCGAAGTGATCGCGGCGCCGCCCACGGGAATCGTGCCGATTTCATCGCACTCAGCTTGAATCCGGGGACCACCCTTGCGGCGGATCGAACCGGCGAGGCCGCCACCGAGTTGAAGATCGTTGTTGGCGGCGTTCACGATCCCGTCCACATCCATTTCCGTGATGTCGCCCTGGCGAATTTCGATTCGCTCGCCGAATTTCATTCGAGGAGGTGTCTCCTGATGGCCGGGAAAAACCGCTCGGCGCGCCGCTTAGAGCCGGGCGAGGCCCTTTTCGTCAAATCCGAGCACGACCCGCCCTCCAGCCACGACCACGGGACGGCGTATCAAATTCGGTTCCTGAGCCATCATCCGGACGGCATCTCTTCGCGACGGCGGATTTTCTTTCATCTTTTTCCGCCGGAAGAGTTTATTACGGCTATTCAGGAATTTCGTGTAGTCGCGGTTGCCGATCAGTTTCTCCAGCTCTGCCGAGCTCAACTTGTCTTTCGCGAGATCGCGAAAATAGAGTTGAAATCCGCGCTTTTCCATAAAGCTCCGCGCCCTACGGCACGTCGTGCAATTCGGCTTTTGCAGAAATCGGGCTTTCTTGCCAGCCTTTGCCGGCCGCTTCGCGACTCTCCTCTTGGTGCTGGCCATCTTTCGCCTCCTCAATATCGTGGCACGAGCGGATCAACTTCCACCGTCCAACGGTCAATCCCGCCGGCCATGGACTGCGCGCCTTGAATTCCCTGCGAGCGCGTCCACGCAGCGGCATCCAGGCTGCGCATTCCATGATGGCAGAAGAATACAATCTCGCCCGCCCCTGCGAGGCGCTGCAGATTTTCCGGAATCTCGCGCAGCGGAATCAGCACCGCGCCGTTGATGTGCGAAGTGTCATGTTCCCATTTCTCGCGCACGTCCACAAACAGGAATTTGTCGCCGCGCTCCAGCCGCTCGCTCACTTGGCGGGGAGTTACTTCAATATTCGCGAGAAGATCCTCTGTCATGAGTCCTTATTATCCTTTTTTCAAGCGGAAGGCTAGGGACTTAGTGCCCGCGGAAATTTGGAGCACGCTTCTCGAAGTATGCCGTCAGGCCCTCGGCGCAATCCTCGGACAGAAAGCAATGAAGCTGCAGCCGGTTTTCTTCGTCAATGGCGTCTTGCAGTTGCATGTGGGCATCACCAACCATCGTCCGCTTCACGTCGCGGTATGCGAGGGGCGGTCCCGCAGCCACCCGCTCCGCCAGCTTCCGTGTTTCCTCTTCGAACGTCTCTTTGGGAAACACGCTGGCTACGATTCCAATTCGATGCGCTTCCTCCGCCGAAAGCCGCTCCGCCGTGTAAAACAACTCCGAGGCGCGCGACAACCCCACCAGCCGCGGCAGAAAAAATGTTGCCCCGAAATCGGGATACAGTCCCAGCTGCCCGAACGCCTGCGTGAATATTGCCGGTTCTGACGCGATCCGCAGATCGCACGCCAGCGCTATGCTCATCCCCCCGCCAGCCGCGGGACCGTTCACCGCCGCGATCACCACCTTCGGCATGGACGCAATGGCAACGCAGATTTCCTTGCCCGTTTCCAGCATTTCTTTGAATTCATTCACGGCGCGGCGATTCCGCGCATCGCGCATGAAATTGATGTCGCCGCCCGAACAAAATCCGCGCCCGGCCCCGGTCAGCACCACGGCCCGAACGGATTTGTCATCACCCGCGCGCAGCAACCCATGTACGAGTTCCCGGCACAAAGCAGGATTCAGCGCATTCAGTTTTTCTGGGCGGTTCAGGCGCAAGGTCACGACCGCGCCCGAGCGTTCTTCCAGCACCAGCGGACTCGTGGCTTGTTGGGTCACGCTCATCGCCGTTAGTCTCCAGCGCGCCCCTTGAGAAGCGGGCTAGTCCTTTAGACTCTTAAGCAACACAGCGAGTTTCTTGAAGTATCTTTTCTTCACAGCAAGGCTGGTTCCCGCATTCTGGCCGCTCGTCGAAGGCAGCACAAACACGCGCGCGCCGTAGAGCAGCTCTTTTTGCAGGCCGAGCTTGCACGGGCGTCCGGTGAATTTCTCGTAGACCATTTTGCCGTTGAACGCGATCACCCGCGGCCGCAGCTCCTCCAGCTTCTGCGCCAGCAGCACGCGGCCTTCGGCGAATTCTCGCCGCTCGAGTTCTTCGATCCCACGCGTCGGCCGCTTCACCAGGTCGGTCATGCCGATGCCGAATTCGAGCATGCGCCGGTCGTCTTCGTATCCGATGGGTTCCGGTATCACGCCCGATTCATACAGGATGGGCCAGAAGTGATTATTCCGCCCCGCATAGTAATGCCCCACCCGCGCCGAGCGGTCGCCGGGATTGGCGCCCACCAGAATCATCTTCATACCCTTGCGCAGATAATCGGGCAGCGTCCTCATCAGGTTTCCAGGGTTCTCCGAGCCGGTTTCAAGCCGCGTCTGGCTCCCGGTCCCCTTGCCTTGCTGGGTTGGGCCAGCGGCACCGAAAGCTTGCAGGCGCGATTGAATTGGAGCGATCTGGCGTCGTCCGGTATCATAATACATTCCCGGCGGCAAGGTTCCGAAAGCTGTGCTAACCTTTCCCATGGAAAAAACCTCCATGAGTTCCTCTAAACTCGACCCGGTCGCGCGCCGTCCGCTGCCTTCTCAGGTGGTCAAGGACGACGAGTCCGCCCTGGTTGCGGCAGCGAAGGCTGGCGACATATCCGCGTTCGAGACGCTTGTAGGCCGATACGAGCGCAAGATTTTCCGCCTCACCCAGAACATCACCCAGAATCGCGAGGACGCCGAAGACGCGATGCAGGAGGCGTTCCTCAAGGCATACGAGCACCTCCAGTCGTTCGAGGGCAATTCCCGTTTTTACACCTGGCTTGTGCGCATCGCCGTCAACCAGGCGCTTATGAAGCTCCGCAAGCGCCGCCCCAATGTCGTTTCGCTCGACGAAGAGGTGAACACCGGCGAAGACATGGTCCCCCGCGAAGTGGAAGACTGGGGTCCCTCTCCCGCGGACCGCTACGCTCAAACCGAGCTTTCTGACATTCTCACGAAGGTTATTGGAGATCTAGACCCTCCATTCCGAATCGTTTTCCAGCTCCGCGACATCGAAGAACTATCAACGGAGGAGACGGCTGAAGCGCTGGGGCTTTCTGTGCCTGCGGTCAAATCGCGGCTTTTGCGTGCTCGATTGAAGTTGCGTCAAACGCTGAATCAGTACTTTCGGCGGGGAGAAAATAAGTGAAGTGCAAAACGATTATCACCGAGCTTGCGGATTATCTTGACGAAGCGCTCGACCCCATCCTTCGCGCCTCAATCGAAGAGCATCTTGGCAAGTGCAAGGATTGCCGCATCGTCGTGGACACCTGCAAGCAAACCATTGAAATCTTTTGCAATTCCGAGCCCGCCCCGCTCCCTCAGACCACTCGCATGCGACTTCACGAAGCCCTTGCCAAGCGTCTCCGTCGCGTCCGCGCCTGATCGCCACTGATTCTCGCTCGCCGAACGATCCTTCTACTGAAACATCGGAACTTCCCGCCCCATCCCGCGTTCGCGCGCCAGTTCGTAGACCCGGCCGCCAACCACGATGTCTTCGATCGCAATTCCATTCGACTTGAAAAGTGTAATCTGTTCGGCATTCGTGCGCCCGGCGACTTTCCCGGAAATAATGTCCGAAAGTTCGCGAACCGATTTCCATCTCTCCATATCACCGCCAAACGCCAGAATCAGATCGCCAGCCTCAATCTTTGATTGCTCAACCGAATCTGCCGCGATTACATCCGCTCGTCGAACCGTCTCGCTATCTATCTCGCGCTTGTTCGCGAAATTCACGCCGGCCGCGTTAATGTGTGCCCCGCGCTCAAGCCACCGTCCTTCCACCACTGGAGTCGTTGCTGTCGTGCACGTGATCACGATGTCTGCGCCCTTCACGGCTTCCTCAGCAGTCGCCACTGGCGTGACGGGCACGCCGATTCGCGCGGTCATATCCCGTGAAAAAATTTCCCGCCGCTCGGCGTCTCGCCCGTACGCGCGCACAAGCTCGAGTTTCCTCGCCAGCGCGACGGCCTCCAGCTGCGTGCGTGCCTGCAAACCCGTGCCGATCATTGCCGCCACACGCGCATCCGCGCGGGCCAACACGCGGGTGGCCACGCCGCTCGCCGCGCCCGTCCGCATCTGCCCGAGATAGTTCGCCTCAATCAACGCCAATAGTTCGCCCGAGTGCCCGCTGAAAAGCGGCACCAGAAATCTCGCCCCGCTCGGCGACACCGTGTAGATTTTCAGCCCAAGGTAGCCGCCCGCTGAATCCGACCCGGCCATGTAGTGCATCAGCCCCTTCTCCGCCAGCCGCAGTCTTTGGCGCGGATGAGAAACCGCCGTGCCGTCCGCGAGCCTCCGAAAAGACTCCTCGACCAGTTCCATCGCCAACGGCATGGTCAGAATTGCCCTCACATCTGCTTCTGTCAGCAGCAACGACATCGGAGCGACCTCGATTTCGAGAGGTAAGTCCTGCAGTGGGAAAATATCAGAAGTTGAGCCGATAGCGAAGCACGCGCGCCGCGGGCCTATCGAGGACAAGCAGCTCCTTGCGCATGCTCACCGCAAGCGACGGTGCAGCGCGATTTGCCTGTCCGAGTTCGGGCGCCAGATCAATATCGAGCTTCGAACGGCCATCCACGGTCCATACATGGAGCATTCGCCCATCGGCATCCATCGCGAAAATGTAGCCGAGCCCGACCGCAAATTGATCGCTGAGCTTGCGATCAACGCCGTCAGCCTTCGCATCCACCAGCGAAGTAAACTGCCCTTCGTTCGTGAAGCGTAAGATATGGTTCGATGCGGGATCAACGAGATATAGGTAGCCGTCCGGTCCCACGGCAATCCCTCGCGGCTTCGCCTTACCATTCGGCGCATTCGCGCCCGGCTGCCAGTTACGCAACAGCCGAAAACCCGGCGAGTAGGTGAACACGTGGCCTGCATCCGCATCGAGGACGTGTATCAAGCCGTCGTCACCCACGGCCACACCCAAAATGTCTTCGTCGCTCGGTCGGCTTTTAAAATGCACCTCGTGGTATCGGTCGCCGTTGGGAAAGAAAACAAAGGCGCTGCCCCGCCCGACATCCGTCAGATAGATCGCGCCGCCGCTGTCCACAGTGATCGCCTGCGGGTATTTCAGCCCCGGTTCCCCAAAAGAAAACAGTGGTCTGCCTTCCCAAGTGAACTTGTCAATGAAACGGCTCCCGGCGTCAGCGAGGTAAATGTTTCCAAGTGTATCGGTCGCGATATCGGTGGGTTGATCTAATTGGCCGGGGTCTCCACCCTTCACGCCCCATGTCGCGATGTACGTAATCGAGAATGGCGGAGGCGTCTGCGCCTGCACGGGTATATTGGCCTGCGAGCAGCCTCCCAGCGCGCCGGCAATCGCCAACACGGTCATCATCACGAGCAGCGAAACTCCGCCGCAGATGCGAACCCCTGTGCCGCCGACTTCGATTTTTCCCGCCACCTTTTTACACATGCTTATTCTTCCGTTTGACCGGCGGTGCATCGCCAGGTTCCTTGACTCGCCGCACGCTGGTCTGGCGCATCTGGTAAAGCCGCTGCTGTGAACTCCCGCTGCTCAAGTCCTCGAACGTAAACGACGCATCTCCATTCGGCGTGTGCGTCAGTTGGAGCGGCAGTTTTCCGCACAGGTCGCTCGCCACAAACGCCGTCTCGTACCGCTGGCTTTTCATCCCCCAAGTAAACACGCGCATCTGCGTGAAGTCGCACGGCTGGCCTTCCGGCCCTCGCGTGCCGACCACCAGATATTGCGGCCTTACGCCGCCCGACAAATCCGCGACTCGATTCAGCTCGAACCATGCCGCGATGCGCAGCCCAGCCGAGCTGGCGTAGTCCGGAAGCGGCGCAGGTACGTCCAGGTCCACGAACCTCCCGAGAATCCAGCCTGCGACCGTTGTCTTGTCGGCCAGATGCGCTCGAACCAGCCACCAATCCTCTTTCCTCGTCGCAGGCGCCGGAGCGCCAGCGGTATCGCCCTCATCGCTGCGCACGGATGCTGGCGCGGGTGCGATGGCCGCCGCTGGGATCTCAACCGCCTGCCGCTCGAACAGCTCCACCGGAACGCCCTTGCCGATCTGCCGCAAGCGCGGAGATTCGCGCCCGGCCACAACATGCAAATTGCTGATTACCTTCGTCGAGCCGCGCGCTTCCACGGGCGACGTCATCGCCCTCGCATCCAGGTCCTGCATCTTCTGCCACAGGTCCACGGACAGCAGGTCGCTCTGCGCCACCCATCCAATCAGTCCCGCCGTCGTCCGCACTTTTACCTGTTGCTGAAAATGGTCCAGCACGTCCACGCGGTCGCCGTATTTCAGCGTGCCGATTGGTTCGCGAATCTCCGCGCTTGAGTCCCAAAGAATGGCCTGCCGGCTCCCCGCATACGCCACATCCAGAACAGGCTTCGAATGGTGAAACCGCAGATACGCGGCCAGGCAAATCACCAGGACCACCACGAAACCCACCAACAACTTTCGGACCGTTAACGGCACATGCATTCGATTTTCACGCTGAATATGAATTCTACACCAAGGGTCGCGCGCCTCCCCGGGCGGTGCCCTGGTAAATACTGCCTATGTGTCGCAAAAGGTTCGGGCCCGCGGCATTCTGTTACAATCCGGCACTGCGATCCCGGTTTCACCGCCCAGGAGAATTCGAATGCATACTCTCGAAAATCTGAAGCCGCTCGGGCTGCTGCTCCTCCGCGTGGCCGTGGGAGTAATCTTCATCTATCACGGCTATCCGAAACTGTTCGGACACACACGGGACACGATGCAGGTATTTGCTCACCTGGGCCTTCCGGGATATTGGGTCTATATCGCCGGAGTGATTGAATTCTTCGGCGGGTGCATGCTGGTTGCAGGTCTGTTCACCAGGGTCGCGGGACTGCTGCTGGCGATCGAAATGGCCTTCGGACTATGGAAGGTTCACAACATCATTTCGAATCCCATGGGGGTGGGTAATTACGAGTTGCCGCTTGTGCTCGCCGTCTCGACCTTCGCGCTTGCCACCGTCGGCGCCGGCTTGATCTCTTTCGATCAAGCCCTTTTCCACGAAGGTCGCCCGTCCCCCCGCAAGCCCAGACCCAAGGATTAAGCCCCACGCTCACGAACCGAACATCGGGAATCCGCAGGAGCGTACTCCACCGTAAAGTACCGCGATGGTATTATGCCGGGGCACTCGACGGCACCGTAGCAATCGCGCGTCGCGTGGCCACGCACCCGAAAACTATGGCAGAGAACAAACACAAGCAGTCGATAGATTCAGTAACTAGAAAATGGGCTCTCTTGGCTGCGATATGTACATTGCCGCTATTCATCGTATTTGATTACTTCGGCGACCCTGGGAGAGGACAAGCAGCATGGGTCAGCGCAGGGGCAATTGCAGTAGCTGCCAGGTTCCTATGGGATCTACGGACGCGCGCGTGGTTCTGGATCACGATAGCAGTTATAGTGGTTCTTCATGTTCCCCTCATAATCCTCATCCCATGGCCACTCAAGCAGCTTTCATATATTGCTCTCTTGCCAGCAGGGTTCTTGGATTTTCTCTTTGCGTACGGAATTCTCAGGCTCGTCGAGAACATGATCGAAAGAGTTCGCTCCGGGATACAACTCGCGCAATAGTAGGACTCATTACCTGGCCGTGGCCCACCATTGAGCGGTCCTGTTTTGCGGGCGCCCCATGCTCAGTTTCTGACCGCGGGGCTCTTGGCAGGACTCGGCAGACTAGGCCGGCTGCGCCGAATGCGGCGCGCTGGTTTGCGAGGGCGCGGCCGGCGATGGATAAGGCGCCTTCGGCATGATCAGCCACGCGACGAAGTAACCGATAAACGCGGGCACCACCGGCACCGGCATCAGAACCAGCAGAATCCATATCAGCCGCACCAGCGTCGAGTCCAATTCCAGGTACTCGGCAATGCCGCCGCACACGCCCGCAATCTTGCAGTCCGTCACCGAGCGCATCAACCGCTTCGACGCGCGCGGCGGACCATCAGGCGCAGCGTGCTGCCGCGCTCCGCAGAAGTAGCAGAAATTCGAATAGTCCGCGAGATCCCTCTGGCAATTTCCGCAAGTCATGATCGGACCCTCCCGAGCGCGAATCCAGTGTTCTCAGCGCTCACTATTGAATACGAGCCGAGCCCCTAAAAAGTTTCCCACGCAACTATAGAGCCGCCATCGAACAGCGCAGTCGAGCCGCGAAGCGGCGGCCGTAATTAGCCCGGCACAGAGCGAAGCGCCGTGCCGGGAATGAAGAGGGAAACAACCGGCAAGTCCCGGAGGGACGATTGACCGCCTTGGTTCAACGGCAGGCCGCAGCCTCAGCCGCCCGAGCTCCCACGCAACCCTCAATAAGCCGCCAAATCCCGCACCGCCCGAACAATATCCGCCGTCTGCGGCAGAATGGCGTCTTCAAGCGACGGATGGTACGCGCAGAACGTGTCCGTCGCCGCCACGCGCCGCACGGGCGCATCAAGATCGCCAAAGAGTTCGTCGGCGATGCGCGCCGCGATTTCCGCGCCGTATCCCCACGACCGCGTATCCTCGTACGCCACGATCACCCGGTTCGTCTTCGTGACGCTCGCGGCGATCGCCTCCCAGTCATAGGGGCTCAGCGAGCGCAGATCAATCACCTCTGTCGAGACTCCCTCGCGCGCCAATTCCGCCGCCGCCACTTCCGCGCGATGCACCACCGCGCCGTACGTGATGATGCTCACGTCCGTGCCCTCTCGCGCCACGCGCGCCTTGCCGAAAGGCACCGTGTAATCCGCTCCCGGGTAGGGCGAGCGGTTGTATGGCTGCCGATAGAGATGCTTGTGCTCGAGGAGCATGACCGGGTCATCGGATCGAATCGCCGTCCGCAGCAACCCGCAAAGATCAAGCGCCGTCGAAGGCATCACCACCCGCAGTCCCGGTATGTGCGTGAAGATCACTTCGCCGCTCTGGCTGTGATAGATTCCCCCACCCGTCAGGTATCCGCCAATCGCCACGCGCACCACCGCCGGGCATTTGAAATGTCCCGCCGAACGCCATCGCATATTCGATAGCTCGTTGCGGAATTGCATCATCGCCGGCCATATGTAATCGAAAAATTGTATTTCCGCGACAGGCTTCAGCCCGCGCACGCTCATTCCCAGCGCCCGGCCCACAATTCCCGCCTCGGCGATCGGCGTGTTGAATACTCGCATCGAACCAAACCGCCGCTGCAGCCCCTCCGTCGCTTTGAAGACGCCGCCCTTCCCTTTCACCGTCGGGAGATCTTCTTCGCGCGAGCAGTCCGCCACATCTTCGCCGAACACCACGATCCGCTCGTCGCTGGCCATTTCGTCGGCCAACGTCGCGGAAACCATTTCGACCATCGTTTTCGTCTTGGCGACCGCCCCGCCCGCGGCATGTCCGGCAAATTTAGGCGCGACCTCAAACTGCGCTCCAGTCGGATCAACATCCGGCGAATACACGTTCACGTAGATCGAATCAGCCAGTGCAGGCTGCGCCGCCAATGCGCGGTCCGTAGCCGCCAGCACCTCGCGATCCACGTCCGCCTCGAGCGCCTCCATCTCGCTTTCCTCGAGAATTCCTTCCCGCATCAGGAACAGCCCGAACTTGGGCACTGGATCGCGCGTCGCCTCGGCATCGCGGGCAGCAGGCGTCTTGTAAAGCTTCTCGTCGTCGGAAAGCGAATGCGAATACGGTCGAGTCACGTGCGCGTGGACTAGCGCCGGTCCCCGCCGCGCGCGGCAATGCGCCACGGCGCGCCCAAGCGCCGCATAGCTTTCGAGCGAGTCGGTGCCGTCGCATTCTTCGATCGTGAAATTGGGGAAATTCGCGGCAAGCTTGGAAATATTTCCGCCGGCCGTCTGCGCTTCCACGGGTACCGAAATCGCGTAGCCGTTGTCCTCGACCAGAAACAACACGGGGACTCGCCTCAGAGCCGCCGCATTCAGTGCCTCGAAAAATTCGCCTTCGCTTGTCGAGCCGTCGCCGCCGGAAACGAATGCCAGCTCATCGCGATGGTGGCTCAGGGAATCGCCGAGCGGCGCCTTGCGCGCCTGATCGAGCGCCTTGGGGAACTTGTCGTAGTAGAGCGACGCCTCCGCCGCACCCACGGCGTGCAGCCACTGCATGCCGGTTGACGAAGCGCTCGGCACGATATTCAGCCGCCGGCTGCCCCAGTGCGACGGCATCTGCCGCCCGCCGGACGACGGGTCATCCGCCGCGCCAACCGCCTGCAGAAGCATGTCGTGAGGCGTCACTCCCAGCATCAGCGCCAGCGCACGATCGCGATAGTAGGGGAAAAACCAGTCGTAGCCCGGCTTCAGCAGCAGCCCGGCCGCCACGAGCACCGCCTCGTGCCCCGCGCCGCTGATCTGAAAGTAGATTTTATTTTGCCGCTTGAGCTGGATTTCGCGGTCGTCGAGCCGCCGCGAGAGGAACATCGTGCGGTAGATGCGTATAAGCGCATCGCGGTCGAGGCCGTGGTACTTCGAAGCTTCAAATTTAGCCGATTTGGTTTTGACCTGAGAGGCCATCTAGTATGCCTCCGGCGGACGTTCCAGCCCGTTGTATCACCTTCAGCCCATTATAGCCAAATTGCCCGCAGCGCGAACAGCCAACCCGGCGCCGTCGTCACATCGCAGCCGCTCAAATTGGCGCTTTCGATCTTTTCCTGAATTTCTCGCGTCTCCCTGCCTGAGTCCGTCGCAAGGCGGAAGGGTGCTTTAGTCTTCCTCGGTGTTCTCAGTTCCTTCTCCGCATTTCTCGGTGTTTATCAGTGTCTTCCTGTGTTCATCTGCGTTCCGCAGTGAATGAACCTCGATCCCCGACCAGGCCATCAATCCAGCAAATCGAAGCGTTCCGCGACCTTCGGATGCTCGGGATCGCCCGTCCGCACCGTCTCCGCTTTTGCCGATTTGAACGGCTCCTCCGCCGGAATCCGATCAAGCCACCGCTGGTGCGATAGCTTTTCGTGATCCGAAAAATCAAGCCGCACCAGCATCCGGACGCGGCTCGCACCCTCTGCGCCGTCTTTTTTCTCGGATTTTTTCTTTGCCGACTTCGCGGGCGCGCCGTTCTCGCCTTCGCCCTCCGCCACAGCATCTTCCCGCTCGAATTTCAGCGTCATTTTGTTGCCGAGCCGGAATCCCTGTTTCCAGCCCTCGATCTTATGGCGAGCCTGCTGTGCCGCTTCTTCGTTTGTGCCGAAATCAAAAATGAATATGGATTGTGCCATGTACCTATCTAGCGGCCTAAGCGCCGCACTGTCAAGCCCCGCTTCCCGGTCAGCGGCTGGTTCGCCGAATTTCCTCCCCCGATGTCCGCCTCTGTCGGCGCATATCAGCTGCCGCCGGGCCGGTCGCAGAAGTGAAGTAATATTTCACATGCCTGGTTATCCGACCTACCGGGAGTTGGGTTTCGTTCTTCCGTCCGACTCTCTACCTTCCTTGGTCCGAGTGTATTGAGCCGACCACGTACGGCTAGATACGGTCCTTTTAGGTCACTTGTAATTAGCGTGGGCGCTGCTAGGATTCCGGCCCTCCTCGTAACGGAGGACTCATGGGCCCAGTTCAAAGTACGCAAGTGAGCGGTACGAACGGCCCAATCCGGAGACTGTTCTGGGCCATCTAAATCCGATCTCAACGAATCGCAGGAGGTTCGGCATGAACAAGAAACAAGTCCCTCTGGCGGCACTCGCGCTACTAGTCGTAACTCTCTTTGCAACCGGCGCTGCCCGGGCCGATACCTTCACTTCTTCGCTTTCTGGTATCTAATTGTTGATGTCCGAAATCGCTTCCCGCCTACTCCTTCGGATGCGCCAACGGAACCTGCGAAAACAATTGTAGATCCACGATCATGTTCAGCCGCCGGTCCAACTGAAAAAATGTCGCCGCCTTCCTTCCCGGCAAAACCTGGCTCACGATCGGCACATACCTCAAGCGCAGCGCCTGCGCCTGCCCGTCCGCCTCCAGCCAGCTCCGCACGTAAATCAGTGCATCTTGGTCCGACATCGTTGCCCACGTCTCCGCGTATTGCTTCAAGAGCGCATACTTCTGATCGTTCACTGCTTGCAAGTCCTTCACGTAATGGTTGTAGATCGGCCAGAACTTCTCCGCCTCCGTATCCGACAGCGACATATTCTGCCCAATCACCTGCATTTTCTTCGCGCGTAGATCTTGCCGCAGCAAATCAATGTCCTCGTCCGTCACCGTCGGGCTGATGACCCTCTGCACCGCAACTTGCTGCGACTGCGCCGCCACCCTGGCCCCAGTCATCCCCCCGCCCAACGCCGTCGCCACCAACATGCCCGCAACGAACGCCGCGGCCAATCCCGCCGTTCCCGTCATTTTGAACCTCATAGTCTTCCTCCGTACCTCTGTCCCCTCGCCACAAAGAACCAGCGAGAACACCAAGTCCGAGCGCATATTAATACAGCTCGGCCGCTGATGGATGCCTACCAGCAGCAAGCGAGGGTCAACTCCTGATTGACGCGCTTGCCGTTAAAGTGGGCTCTGCTACCCAAGTCACCGGTTGTCCGACTTAAGAGGGACTTGTAGGACCGACCATGCTCCCGCTGCCATTACAAGTGAGGTCCCTCGTACGAGCTGAGCGCGGTCACAACCTGATTTCCCGAGGTAACCTGTAGAAGCAGCCCTGAGTTGGACATCCAAAAATAGTCTGAATCCCCCGGGTCCGTTGATACCGAATCCCTCATGCGGAACTTCAGCGCAGACACGCGTTGATTCAAAAGGTCAATCGTTTCGAATCTCAAGAATTCAATGGACTCCGACTCCTGCACTGTCAATTTGTCCTCGTCCTTACCATTCTCGTCATTCAACATCGTAATTAGCGGCATGGTCGTTATGCTGCCCGCAGTGCGATTCGCCTGAATGGCCACCATCTGACCGAACCACGGAGTATCGCCGAGTGGCAGAATCGCCGGCGCAAAAACGTAGGGTTTCAGTTGTGGGAGCTGCGACGAGATCGAAGTGCCATCCGGCCCGCCAATGGTGCAAGCAATCTCGCTCGATTGGTAATCGCAGTGAATTTTGGCTCCTAGATTAAGGGTTATGTCGGCCGATAGTGGCTCCATCGTGTTGGTAAAGAGGTGGCGTTCGTCAACTCGAAATGGTTCTGAGAGCGGAAGGCGCTGGACCTCCACGAGGTAGTTCCCATCTGGCATCTTGCACATTCGCCAGCGGTCCTGGCGTGAAGATCTCGCGGCGCCGTTCGAGCCGGGTTTGATTTGAGAGTATCCTCCCGTGCAGACCGGCGTCACTTGCTCCTGATTTCGGGGTTGGGCAAGCGCATACGTAGTTAGCGACAGCACGATCAGCAGCACGAGTCTCATGAAATCAGTGTTGTGAATCCGGCGCCAGCAGGAGGATCTTCCCAATGCCGCCTTTCTCTCCTAGCACATGTGCTTCTGCCGCATCACGCAACGGCATCCGGCGACCAATAGGCAGCACGAACTTGCCATCGCGCACGTCATCGGCAAACTCACGCACCTTGGATGGATCAGGCCGCGCGCCCACGCGCGTAATCTTCACTGTCGGATTTTGGGCCGCCGCGCTTTCCGGCAACACGGAGGCGTAGCCAAAGGATCCGCCCTGCTTGACCTTCGCGATCAGCTTCGCAGCAACCTCACCGCCAACGGTGTCCGCAATCGCATCCACTAGGCGAAATTTCTCGATCGCTTTATCGTCATCAATCGCGAGCACGTCAGAGACACCGAGGGAGCGGGCGTCATTCAGTTCTTTCGCGCGGACGCCCGCAATCACTTGCGCGCCCATCTTCTTCGCCGAATGCACTGCCGCGCGCCCAACGCTGCCCAGCGCTCCCGTTATCAGAACTACCTGTCCCTTTTTCACGTTCGTCGCAACGCGAACAAGCTGGTCTCCCGTCAATGAAATCAGCGGGATCGCCGCCGCGTCCGCCAGGTCCACGCCATCCGGCAAATGGGTCACTTCCGAATCGTCCACTGCCACTAATTCGGCATAGGTCGCACGGGATAGTGCAAGAACGCGGTCGCCGGCCTTGAAGTGCTTCACATTCGCGCCCACCGCCCGTACCACGCCACTCACGTCGCGGCCCAGAATCGCGGGAAACGACAACGGAACATCTTTCTGTCGCATCCCGGAACGCATTTTCCAGTCAATCGGATTAACGCTCGCGGCGGCCGCCGCGATTAGTACCGTGCCTCCGCTAATCTGCGGTTCGGGGACGTTGTCTTCAAATTTCAGCTTCTCGGGACCGCCATACTCATGCAGCACCACTGCCTTCATCGCGTATCTCCCACCCGCAGAGCTTCATGCATATATCTGACGCGATCATACCTCGCCCCACGCCTCATTTGAACGAGGTCTGTCCCGCCTCCCGCATTGTCCGCAGACCGGAAGTAATCGCCTAAGTCCTGATCAACGCTCTAACCCGTATAGTTGGTACTGATTCTCAAGTTACCGGTAATCCGTGCCAGTTCAATCGGTCGACGCAACACCCTCTAAACAGTCGTTCCGTTAGTACGTTTCAGAGAAGACCGATCTATTAGGCTGCACTCAAATTAAACCTAACCAGGACAGGGTTTTCTTCGAATCGACGCCGGCAGTCAATTTTGCCCTTTAAACTCCGCCAGATAGCCTTCGAGCTGGGTGTTGCGGCGACCCATTGACACCACCCGACTAATCAGGACTCTGCGGACTTATCGGTATAATGACTTTTCTCGTGGTGGGGATGTCGAGGGCTCTCTTGTCGAGTCGTCACCAGATACATGAGCACTCCATCGAAGCGTAGCCACTGATCATAATCTGGGAGGGCGGCGTGTTCAGGGTGGACGACCTGCAGGTCGGTAAAACGTGGAAACGATGTGAGTGCTGGCTTCAAGATGCCTTGGAAGCATTCCGATTGGGATTGATTTGAGCGCGCCCGATCCGATCGAAGCTCCTTTCTCGCAATTTCCGCTGGCTACTTTCAGCAAGCGACTACTGCCGTGGCTGATCGCAGTGGCGTTTTTTATGGAGTCGCTGGACACCACGATTCTCAATACCGCGGTGCCGGCGATCGCGTCCGCACTCCACGTTGCTCCGCTCAGCATGAAGTCGGTGCTGGCAAGCTACACCTTGAGCCTCGCGATTTTCATTCCGATCAGCGGCTGGATGGCGGATCGGTTCGGAACGCGACGTGTGTTCGCGTCTGCAATCGGCATATTCACGCTGGGCTCATTTCTCTGCGGCCTGTCGAGCAACATCAACGTGCTGGTCGCGTGCCGCATCCTGCAGGGCTGCGGCGGGTCCATGATGGTGCCCGTCGGCCGGCTCACGTTAGTGCGGACGTTCGCCAAATCCGAACTGGTCCGCGCGATGAGCTTCGTCTCCATCCCCGCGTTAATTGCGCCGATGCTGGGCCCGATCGCCGGCGGCTTGATCGTCGGATATTTTCACTGGAGGCTCATTTTCTTCGTGAATATTCCGATTGGCCTCGTTGGGTTGCTCATGGTCTACCGGCATCTGCCGGACTACCGCGAACACACCGATCCTCTCGATGTACCCGGGTTGATTCTTTTCGGGTCAGGTGTCGCGCTGCTTTCGTATGTGCTGGAAGTCTTCGGCGAGCACACGTTGAACGTGCTTGAAACTCTGGGGCTTTTGGGCGTTTCCGCGGTTCTGCTGGCGGGCTATGGATTTCACGCAACGAGAACCACCCATCCAATGCTGCGCCTCACGCTATTTCGGATTCGCACGTTTCGCGCGTCAGTGATCGGCAGCTTTGTGACCCGCCTTGGCATCGGCGGCATTCCGTTTCTCTTTCCGCTCCTGTACCAGGTTGGCCTTGGGTTCACTCCGATTCAATCCGGCCTGCTGCTGATTCCGCAGGCCATCGCCTCCATGAGTCTGAAACCGGCGATGCCGCGGATCCTGGCCCGATTCGGCTATCGCGCGGTGCTGGTGTCAAACACGCTGGTAATGGGCATACAGATTCTGTTCTTCGCTCACATCGGGGAGCGCACGCCGGTGTGGCTGATCGTCATCGAAGTGTTCTTCTTCGGATTCTTCACGTCACTGCAATATACGAGCATGAACACGCTTGTCTACGCCGACGTTAACGAGGAGCAGGCTAGCGGCGCGAGTTCGATCGCGAGCACGGTGCAGCAGATGTCCGTCAGTTTCGCCGTAGCTTTGGCGTCGCTGGTCACCGCGTTCTTCATTCCCGATCGCCACACTTCCAGCGCCCCGCAATTTATTCACGGCATTCACCGGGCGTTCTTTGTGCTGGGTGCAATGACCATCCTCTCCACGATCGTTTTCCGCGAATTGAAACGGGGAGACGGGGAAGCGGTGAGCCAGCGGCAGCAGCCGCACATCGCATAGGGCAAAGACATTGAAAAGAACCGACGCGATTGCGGCACGTGTCCGGTCATCCGATTAATCAAAACCTAGCAAGGCAGAACGCCCCAAAGAGCCTTCCGACTTGGAATAACCTCCGTTTAGCAGTGCCGGTTCAGACGGTCGATGCAACACCCTCTAATCGGTGCTCCCGATGGTACTTTTCAGAAAAGACTGACCTTCTGGGCGACGCTCAATTAGACCTAATCAGGACGGAGTTTTCTCTGAATCGACGCCCGCGGTCACTTTTGCCCTTTAAACTCCGCCAGATAGCTTTCGAGCTGGGTGTTGCGTCGACCCATTGACACCACCAGGTCAATCGGGCGATGGCTCGTTTCTGGTAAGCCTAGAGCCGGAGTCGCTCTTCCCTAATTGTGTGCGAGGAGTCCTTCTCGCGCAATCGGTTCGCCATTTAGAAATATCGTCTCTATCGAGTCATACGCCGACATATTCGCGAGCGGATTGCCCTTGAGCAGGAGCAAGTCACCTCTCTTGCCAGCTTCGATCGAACCTAGTTCACCCGACAGCCCCAATGCCCTTGCGTTGTCTATCGTTGCGGCGCGCAAGATCAGAGATAGCGGAGCACCCGCGTCAGCCCAGTTCTGTAATTCCAGCCGCCCATTCAGCCCCGGCGGATTGCCGAAGCCTTCGACACCGGGTGTGTCGCTCCCGAAAATGAGAGAAACATGGTCCTGCAACATGATTTTGAATGTCGCCTGGGTTCTTTCAACTGCCGCCTGGAGCAATGGCTCGAAGCCGGGCGATGGGGAGGCTTTGCGGTATTCGTCCAGTAGCGCTGTGCGGGCCTTCACTCCTTCAGCAGATCGCAGGTAAGCTATCACCCCCGGCGGCAGTGCCATGATGAGTCTGGGATCGTCGAGCAGGCTTGGGTCGATCATCGCGCGCTCGCCGGCAACTGTCTGCAGTGTGGGCTGTACATGCGTGCCCGAGTGCGCCGCGGCTGCGATCACATTGCTTGCGGCCGTCGGTGGCACGGAGTTGCCGAAATCGCCCGGCCAAACCCAGAGACCATGCGCGATGATGTCCGCGTGAGCATCGAGCGCCGACTGCCAACTTTCAACGCTGTTGGCATGAACCATCAGCACCAGCCCGCGCTCTTTAGTAGCGGCCTGGATCTTTTGCAGTGTTTCAGTATGCAAGTAGGGCCAGTGGAACGTGCCAAAGCCGGACTCCACGAAGGCCTTCACGCAAATTGCTCCCGCGTCCGCCGCGCGCGATACCGCCCGTTCCGGCGTGTAGTCGCCGGGGTTCAGTGATATGGGCCAATGTTCAGCCTCATTCGATTCGTAGACTAAGTTGGGAAAGTTCGCCGATGAGGGCGGTGGAACATTGAATGCCATATATCCGCCGGCGACCTTTATTCCTCTGCCACAAGAGTAGAAGCGCGGATGTATCGGCGTGCCTTCAAACCATGCCTGGTCTTTTTTCGTGAGGTCGAGATCAACGATAGACGTGAAGCCGAAGGCGAGATATGCACGGGGAACCTGTGCACGATACGCGGCCCAAAGCTCCGGATGGGCGTCGATTGCGTCGTCATCCAGCGCCGCGGAGTGACCCACATGAACGTGCGAGTCGATCAGTCCAGGAATCAGAAATCGTCCGCTGCCGTCAACTCGTCGCGCGTGCGGACCAAGAGCCAAGTTTGTGCCGATTTCAGCGATCCTGCCGTCCCGCAGAACAACATCGGCATGAAGCAGCGGAGCAGCACGTTCCGGCGAGATCAGAGTGACATTTTCGATTACGATCCCCTGATCAACAACGCGCTGCGCTTGTGCCGCGGAGCCGACACTCAGAACGATGATCGCGCTCAGCGTCGTTGCTAAGAGTCGATTGCTCAAGGTCTCCCCCTCAAGGTCACCAACGAACATGGGCCCGTACCGCGCGCCCGTTCTGCGCACGTGTCCGTTACTACTCGTAGGATCGTACGAACTCTCGAACCCGAAAGTTCAATTTGCCAGTAGCTAAGTACGCGCAACGGGACGCACCATCCCTGAGCCCACCTCTGAAAGTATGAACTCCTCCTCCCGTTGGTCAGCAACGCTACCCGGAAACAATCCTGAACGTCACAAATTAACCGTCAAATCGTGATACACGCACTGAACGCAGATGGGGGTACTGGTTGCCTCTTGATTGCATAACAATGTCGGCTCGCCTCGACTCGGGCGGCTTTAGCTGGTAGGTTCGGGTGGACGGAGCCGGTATTCGGTTCGCACGCGGGACAGCTCGGTACCGGACATGGCGCGCGCCGTAATGCGCCGTCCACTTGAATGGGCATCCCGCTCCCTCGCGGGAGGGAGTTCGAAGAACTAATCATGGTCTGAAGTTTACGATCGAAGAGATGTATGGGTCGGACTGAAGCCGACCGCTAGATTACGAGCGAGCCGAAGTCATCAAGGCCTAGAAGAAAGACAAGTCAGGAAGCGAAAGACAAAAACTCTTTTAAGTGGCGGGAAAAGTCTGCCCAAAAAGTGTTTGACAGAGCCGACATTGTTAGAGATGTCCGGTAATCCGGGTGGTGTCAATGGGTCGACGCAACACCCAGCTCGATAGCTATCTGGCAGAGTTTAAAGGGCAAAGTGACCGCGGGCGTCGATTCAAAGAAAACCCTGTCCTGGTTAGGTCTAATTTGAGTGCAGCCTAATAGATCGGTCTTCTCTGAAGCGTACTAACGGAACTACTGTTTAGCGGGTGTTGCATCGACCGATCGAACTGGCACGACTGATCAGGAGTTAGGGGCGGCTGGCACCGAACATACATTTCTGCCGGGCAGTGTTGCTTCTGGCCACATGGATCGCTAGTGGCCGAGATGGGACAGGGCGGCTTGCAGCAGAGCACTCGATAACCGAATTAGTCCTCCGTAAGGGTTGCACATCTCCAAGATCAAGAAGATCGCACCCGAGACGGAAAGTGCGGCAATAGAAAGGTCGCGACGACGGTGCCGTTGAGACCGCAAGTCGGGTCGCTCACATGCCGATCGTCCTGAACGTCGCTCATCACTGAGAATTTCCAATTTATAACCTGTCGGAAATGCTGGGTGGTTCTACCCTGCTCCCACAGCCGGCGGAAGAGTCCAAGTTCCAGCCGGATCCGTCGGCATTGAGTTTCGGTTTCATCCAATCGCTGACGGAATATTTCTCGGCGGTGCATCCCCTCCATTACGATTTGTTCACTGAACCTCTCATTTCACTTTCCCTTTTGCTTACGGCGTGCCAGCTCCTAAGGAATCAACCCGCATTCGAACATCTTGTTGGCGATCGGAGATGCCACTTTGTTGATGAGATAAGCACGCATCTGCGGATCGCTGTGAAGAAATTGTATCGCTCGTTGTTCTTCCGGTGTCGGCGGCGTTTTTTCGCTCTTCTGTACCCACAACTCTTGGCAGGTTGAATTCTGATACTTCGCGATAATCTTTGCCGCGACTTTATCCATGATCGGGTACTGCTGAGGCGGTTGAGCTTGTACTTTCCAGGAATAAGCACCCACCGTCAAAAGTGCGAGCAGCGCGAGCGAAGCCGTGAGAAGCTGCAGAAACTTCGTCATTATTTCCTCCTCGTTTCGTTTCAACCCACCCGTGAACGCTTTGGGTACGATCTCCGCGTTGTTGGTCTTCAAGATCCAGCTGGCCACTGCTTGAACATCTTCTGAATGGCTTTCGCCAGAATCTGCTGATTCTTGTTGCCGTTGTTGCTCAGCATGTTCTGTCCGATACCACGCCAGATCAAACTTTGGTTCTTCGTTTCATATAGGTCCACGATCAGCGTTCCTTCAACGTTTTGTTCTGGGGTAATGCCGCCCATTCCGCCGCCGATCCCGCGCATACCCCAGGCACTGTAGGAGGTCTGCTCTTTCATCCCGCCATTGGCGGTGACGATCAGGTCCGGATTCTCGTTCTCCTGCACCAGCTTGAACCCCTTCCCCTGCAGTGCTGAATCAATGTCCTGGTGCGCTACCTGCGCGAGTATGGAATCTTTCACCTGGTTGGCGTTGTTGTTTCCCCAGGCATAGGTGTGATACCCGGAGAAACTCTGGCTGTGGTTGTAGTTCACCGAGACTGTCTGTCCCCGGGCGATCGTTGAAATCAAACAAACGGCTAACACGCAGAATGCTAGTCTCATTCTCATAAAAAGCCTCCTTTTACTGGACTATACGGCTCGGAACGCGGCTACTTGCCACCACCCCGAACTGGTGACGACGCGACCCGCACGGAATGGAATTTCGCTGGGCCTCGAATGCGACGTCCCCTGCTGACTTGGGCACGCCGAATGCCCAATCGCGACGCGCGCACCGATGGGCGTAAACGCTTCTTTTTCTTCCGAGTGCCCGCGAATTGCTCACCAGTGGCGATCGCGACGAAGACTTGCCCAGCCCGCTATTTCGGAGGGTCCACGGTATTTCGGAGTTCCGCGCGGTGCCTCAGTACCTGTTCAACGCGCCAGCCGGTAAAGTGTGTCCCGCTGCCCAAGTCACCGGTAATCCGGCTTACCAGAACTGGACTTCAAAATGTGCTACAAAACCTCGGTTAGGCGCTAAAGTCGCACGAGCGCGAAATCGAGTTCTGGCGGAGTGCGTATAGTTTGCGCGAGGTTCCCGTGCCCGTAACCAAGATCGGCAAGACGCCAACGCAGGAAACGCAGTGCAAGAAGCCGACCGGACTCTTCGGCCGCTTGACTCTGTGGCGAATGAACACGAGCCACTCGAAGCTGACCGACTGGGGCCTGACGCACACCACCGTCGAGTCGGGATTTGCCGTGCTGGATGTGGGCTGCGGTGGCGGGCGCACCGTCAGCAAATTGGCGGCGATGGCGGCCCAAGGCAGGGTCTACGGAATTGACTACTCAGAGGAGAGTGTCGCCGTGTCCCGGCGCTACAACGCGCAAGTAATCCCGGTCGGCCGCGTCGAGGTTCATCAGGCGGATGTCGAGAAGCTTCCCTTCCCCGACAACACGTTCGATCTGGTGACTGGAGTCGAGACCCACTTCTGGTGGCCGGACATCGCCGCCGGCTTGCGCGAAATCCGGCGTGTGCTCAAGCCAGGCGGCACGGTCATCCTGATCGCGGAAGTGTACAAGGGTGCGGACGCATTCGCGTCTCGCTTGTGTGAAAAGGCTGCGCCGATCACTGGGATGAAGATGCTCACCCTTGACGAGCATCGCGATCTGCTGGCCTCGGTCGGATTCGCAGACGTTCGCATTGATGCACTCGCGGCGAAAGGCTGGATCACTTCCCAGGGCAGGAAATAAAAAACGAAAAGAAGTAGATGGTGAACCCCGGCGTGGTTGATACGAACGAGTGAAGACTTCAGTCCGCTAGTAGACCAGACTCCGCTTTTTTTAGATCGCGACCGCCCATGTAGTTGCGAGCAACTTTTCCAGACTCCTGATCAACGCGCTTGCGGTGACGTGGGTTCTCGTACCCAAGTTACCGGTTATCCGGGTAACCATCCAACTGGAATGAGACCATCAGTGCGGCGCCCGGTTGAGTGTCGTCTAAATCCCGAACGTAAAATAGGGATTCGACTGCGATGGTTTGCGACCGCACCGACCGTTGGCTCCGACCGTCATTTTTCAATGCCGTCGCGCAGACAGCATCAGCTTTGATTATTCTTTCGAAATCGCGAATTTGCTTTTCAGCACTTCGTGCTGATGCATGGGTGAGAAGCTTTCGCAACAATTCATCACACGGGCGAGCGCGTCATAATAGAAGGCGTCGTTCTCGCTCTTGTGTAGGTCCTCAGCGGAGTCCCAAACTGAAATCGAAGTAGCGTCCCGGCCGTCCGGCTCCTCGCCCCGCAGAATCAACAAAACGCGAAATCCGGCCAGTTTATCCATCGCGGCCGTAAGAGCCTCCGCCCTGGCGGCAAATTCTTCAACTTTCCCAAGACGAATGCGAAAACGCGTTACGCGAGCAATCATGGCGCCCCCGATGCCTGCAGAAGCCTTGCGGTGAGGCCGATTCTACCGCGATGCGAGCGCGCGGTAACCCGAGAAGTGCGATACCAGGCGGGCAGACCTCCGCTAATCCGACTAATCAGGAGTTACAGTTAGGATGGTGCGTTGGGAGCGTGCTCCGGACGTAAACTGCTCCACGGTCTTGAAGCGGCGCGCGTTACTCGACGACCTCCCATGGGGCGGTTGGGTTGTATTCCCGGATCGAGGCCGCGATTTTGCTTGTCTGCTCGCCCAGGTCCTGCTGGTACACGTCGCCTTCCTGACTGATGATAAATGTCATGATTCCAGACTCCCCATACTTGACCGGGGAGGCGATAACAGCGAACCCTCCAATCAATTTGCCGTTGATGATGTAACTCTTCGCTCCGCCTTGCGCCGCATACCCTCGCTCGGTCAAGATGCGGAAAGTGTAGCCGTCTATTACGGGCGCTTCATTAGGAGTCGGTAGCGCATCCGCGGCAAACTCATTGACTCTGCCGAGCGGACTGAGTTCCTTGTCCTCAGGAACCTTCCAGTACAAACCGTCCTGTTTCCCCGGGGTGCTGAGAATCTTCGTGGTATAGAGGCCTGCCGGATTTCCGTCGTGAGAAGCCTGGGCATAGATATCCTCGGCATACGCAATGGCACAAATCGCATCGATGGCCAACAGTTCATTTCGGCCGATCCGCCGCGCCAAGATTTCATCGGCACCGCCATGGGTGTCGAAGTACCACTTGGACGAACTGTTCTGCCGCAGGGGGATCGGGAACGGATAATTGTCCGCACCGATTTTGAGGATTTCCGTTCCGTCGGTCATTAACACCCAGCGATTCATTTGATCGTACTTGCTGACAAACTCCTGTAAGGCGGCCGCATCTTCCTTGAGATCACCGGAACTCATGATCACCTTGGCCTCGGGCCCCAGGATTGAGCTTAAGGCGCTTTCGTCTCCCTTCTGCGCCGCGTTCCGAAGGGCTGTGCCTGCTTCCGCGGGGCCGCCAAAAGTGGCCTGGTCCGTCGTGCGGGCCGATGCGGCCCTGGCATAAATCCCTACGATTCCGAAAGTCAAGAGAACCATCACCAGCCAGTACCGCCTATTTCTGCTTCCTGCTACTTTCGTTTGCGGATTCATTTTCGCGCCCCTCGCACACTATGAATTAACCATTCTTCCTTCTAATTTGTGCAATCGCTGTCGCATTCAGATCCCGAGTTTCATCTTCCCGCATCTCTTATCGCCGATTCCCAGACGAGTGCGGATGCGAAGCTTGCGAATGCGACGCTTGCGGATGCGAAACGTGGGTACTCCCGGAGCGATGCATACTATTTTGTCCGCGATCGCTTTCGGCGCGAGCGCGTCCACCATCGCCACTCCAGGAGCTGTGGCCGCTCGAAGATGTCGGGCGCGGCTGGTCCGCCTTTGGTGCGCCTCCGCGCGTCTCGTTGTGGTAACCGCCGGCGGGCGCAACGCCGGGTCCGTTCATCCCCGCATTGGGATTTTGGACGCCACCCTTGCCGCCGATTAACCCGCGATTGCCGTTGTCACCGCCATTAGGCATATCCTTCGTCGGTATCTGAGCATTGGGGTGCCAGCCACCGTCGGGCCCATAATACCCGTTCGCGTGATAGGCGCCACCCGGGCCGTAGTGCGTGTCCTGGCCTGGATGCCAGCCAGCGTCCGCGTGATAGTAGCCGCTCGGGCCATAGTATCCGTGAGGGTTGTAGGGATGATCGCCGTTGGGGACGGCGCCGCCCCCGTGGTTCGGTCCCCAGGGATGGTAGTTGTTGTAATTCGCGCCGTTCCAATTGTGGATATTCGTCCTGTTGATGTATGTGTTGTTATTAAAAATGACAGTTCCACCGCCGCCTCCGCCGCCCCAGTTGCAGCCCCATGCGTGCCAGCCCCAACCGAACCCCACGCCTCCGACAACGGCGCCTCCCCCGCCGAAAAATCCGATCGAAACCCCGCCCCCGAATGATATGCCGGCGCCAACCACAGCTCCCGCGAAGATCGGGGGCGTGTAGAACGGCACGACATAAGGCACGCCATAAACGACCGCCGGGTTGTATTGCGGCACGTAAACGACCTGTGGATCGGCCGGCTGAATTACGATGGTGCTTGGGGACTGCTGAACAACCTGGATCTGCTGCGTGGACGCCAATGTCCCCGCCGCTTGTGCTTTGGCGCGCATGACCTGAATCGCTGCCATAACGTCGGACTCCTGATTATGGAAGGCCTCGCCGAGGTTCGAGGTCCAGGTGAGGTTAGAAGCCAAAGTGTGTAGCACTGTGGGAAATTGCGTGATTGCCTTGACACTCGAGTCCCAAGGTTGCTGATCCGCTGCCTGAGCCAGGGCCTGACCCGTCAAGTTCTTGTTCTGTGACGCCCAATAATCGGCGAACGCAATTTGCTCAGGATAGCTGGCTGCGGCGAGCACTTGCGCGACCAGCGAGTCCGGATAAAGCGCGATGGGGGCAACAAGAGCTTGCAGTTGTTCTGGAGCCTGGGGCGCCGGGGCCGGTGCTGAACTGTTTTGTGCTGTCGTGGCCGGCGGCGCCGCTGTCTGTGCGGCAGCTGCGGGTGCTGGCGCAGGCGCGGGCGGCGGTGGCGCAGGTGCGGGAGGTCGCGTGGGAATTAGCATAGGCATGCCAGAGAGCACTGTGCCCGTCGGATAATCCTGGCTGGACGCAGTTGTGCGAATGGCTTCCCACGAGGCGCGCCGGCCATGGATTCCGTAGGATCCAGATATGGTGTCTCCAAAAATATTGCCGCCAAAATTGAGCACATTGCGAGTTACAGTGCTGAACCGGATGCGATGCCCATTGACCTCCCCTTCGATCGCGCCCGACTGGACGGGTCCATCGAAGTGACCCGTGATCTGGCTGCCAGACTGTACGATCTGAACGTGCTTGACGACGACCTGACCGTCCTCGACATTCGTTGAGTAAATAATCCATTCGCCTGCTACGTTGTCAGGCGGCTGCTGTGCGGGTGTCGCGCTGCAAATCAAGAGCGAAAATAGAACAAGACCAAGCAGCCCCAGCGTGCCGCTGTTTTTCTCCATCATGTTCTCCTTCTTCTCTTTGCGAGGCTCTTCTGGTTTTGTCGCTTGGCCGGGTTAACGCAACACACTATTGGCAAAAACCAATGACCCGAAGCAGTGGGGCGCAACGCATACCGACAAATCCCAGACCTCGCGTTCAGATCCGCATCGATATGGATCTACAGCACTGAACCACCTCGCACGGGGACAGGGCACGAGATAGCAGGTAAAAGATCGTCCTTTGGAAGGAAAAAATCAAGAGTGGGTCCGAACTCGGCGTCCTGCCACGTTTGATCGCGGAATAGATCGGCGACAGCGCAGCGGCGGTTCATGTTTTTGAATTTCGTTGTGATCTTGGCTCTACCGTATGCGACAACACTAAATACAAAACGATTCACATAGCAACATGTAACGAATGAAATGAAGACACTGAGCTTGAGCCTTCCGTCGTTACGGGCTCGACCACTACGATACTTCAAACTCGGGAACGCAGTACACACAAAGCCCATCAACGGCAAAGGCCGGAGAGTCGAGCCTGAAACGCAGATCCCCGGAATAACTAGATGGAACGGAAGAATTGGATGGCGCCGATGAAAATGCAGACGATGGCGGACCACAGGAGAAAGAATCGGACCCAGAGCAGGAAACGGAACCAGCGGATGTTGCCGTCGCTAATTTCTTTCAGCGGGAGGATCACAGCGACCGTCGGGAAAATCGCGCCGACCCACCAGTGAAGGGAGGATTGAAGCGCGAACTTGCGAGGAGCGTCGAGCGAGGTGGCGAGATAGGTGACCCCGGCGACGATCGCGAAGCTTAGGAACAGTAGGACTTGCGTGGCGGTGTTGTTGAGTTCCTGGAGACGGAAGGCCAGATGGGTGAAGTCCTGGTGTTCGGGGTCAGCATGAGCGGGATGCACGGGCGGATTGTACAGTATTCGAGGGCAATTCCCAGCCAGTAAAGCCCGAGAACCTGCGGCTCCGCAAGCCTCAAATCCTGATTAACGCGGTGGTTTCAATGGGTCGATGCAACACTAGCTCGAAGCCCATTTGGCTGAGTTTAAGAGGCCAAATCCGTTCGCGGGTGTCGATTCAGAGAAAACCCCGTCCTGATTACGTCTAATTGAGCGTCGCGCAGAACGTCAGTCTTTTCTGAAAAGTACCATCGGTAGAACTGATTAGAGGGTGTTGGGTCGACCCATTGACACCACCGCGCTAACCGGACGAGTCGAGTACCGCGCGGGCACATGTCCGGTAATCCGCACCCAAAGATCAGAAATGGGTTACGCGAGAGCTTTGCCGTACAGCACCAGCAGACGGCTCCATGCCTTCTCGGCGTTCGGCTCGCTGTAGACGCCCGAATCCGGCGGACACCAGCCGTGCATGGCTGGGTACACTTCGACCTCCGCGGACAGCCCCGCCTTGTCGAAAGTTTCCTTCATCACGGTCTTTTCGGTGGGGGCTTGCATATCGTCATTTTCCGCAATTGCGACAAGGAACTGCGCCTTGGTCGTCGCGGCCTGAAGATGCGGACTGTCCGGCATATCTGTCACCAGTCCGTTTCCGCCGTGGAAGGAGGCCACCGCTCCGACGCGATCCGGCACTGCATAAGCAGTACGAAAGGCCATCGCCCCTCCCATGCAATAACCCTGCGTCCCCACCTTGCGATTCTTGGCAACCGAGGGCTGCTGGTCCAGCCACCCGACAAATGCCTTCGCATCCGTCAGCTGCGTGGTCTCGTTCAGGGTTCGCGCGAGCGGTATCAATTGCTGGATCGGCGTCGCCGCGCCCTGAGCCGCGGTCGGAGCTGTCTGGGTCCTGTAGAACGGATTCACCACCAGCACCGAATAGCCCGACTCGGCGAGTCGCTTACCCATCTGTCGGAGTGCCGGCCGCAGCCCGAAGATATCCGGCCACAGCAATATGCCGGGCGCCGTGCCGGCAGATGGATGGACGAAGTAGCAGTCTGCAGTGCCGTCTGGCGTCGTCACGGTCACGTCTGATTCAGTGACCGTTACGGCGTTGGCTACTTTGGGCAGCAGCATAGCGACGCCCGCTGCCAGCATGATGCCGAACTGCTTTCGCGTGATTAAACCGAGGGCTTCGTACCGTTCCTGATCCTCCGCAGAATGATCTCGCTCGCACATATTTTCGCTCCTTGTCTTTCGTTTCTCACCGGCGCCGGGTCGCTAGGCCTGGTCGCGCGGTAGATTGCGAGCGCGCCGTCATGTTTTGTCTCGGAATTTTCATTTCGCGCTTGCTGGCCGTTCGATCACGGGGATTATAACTAAAACAATACAAATCGCCGATAGGATGAGTTCACTTAGATCTGCGAGGTCTCCGAATCTTCCACCCAAATTTCTTGGCCAGCTTCCGAAGCTGGCGTTTTTCGGCCTCCGCTTCGGACGCGAGGTCACGCGCAACACGGACGCGAGGCTTATCCACAGTTTCTGCTTCGACAACTTTCAATCGAACTTCGTCACCAACGCGAAGAAGGGTCATTTTCCACCGCAAATGTTCATTCTGTGGCAAAACGAGGCCTCCAACTTACAGCCGCGTCTCGCGCCTCCGGCGAAACGGCACATGGGTGATTGTCGTTGATAGAACGCCATCGTTGCCGATTCCTGCGACACAAAGTTTTTTCCCGTTCAGAAATATTTGAAATGCTCGCATGGTTCACGATTATAAAGAATGGTTTGCGCAAAGGATTCCGAATGATTTGGGCTGTGGTAACTCCCGATTAACCCTGCCAACCGGAAACGTGGGTCACAGGGTTCAGATGTCGGGTCATCCGACTAATCGGGACCTAGAAGGTCTTGTGCGCAGAAACGAACGATGCTGACGGATAACAGACTCATCGGCATCGATATGCCTTCAAGTGGATGACGAGGCAGGATTCACTCCCGTCACCTGCAGCAGTGTGATCTTCCAACTGCCTGCCTCAGATATCAGAGTGGCGCTCATCCGATGCATCCATATGCGCTCTTCACTGGCCAGCAAGGCGTTCTTCCACAAGACCGTGGCTACGAACAAGGCGCTGGTTTCGGCGAGCCTGGTTTCGATGGCATAGCTCGCATTCTTTTTGGCATAGCGAGCGAAGACGGCAGCGAATCCTCGTTCCAGTTCCTCGCGGTTCCATCGCTGTCCCAAAACGTCAATGAATTCAGCACTCTCGGCAAAATAGTCGATGAGTTCGTCCGACTTGAGTCGCTTGAGCCCGCCGAGGAAGCTTTCCAGGGTTATGAGACCCTCCGCAGTCGGCTTGGGCGTTTGCGAAGGACGAGCCTTTGTGATTTCCTCCTGCAGCGATCCCCGCTTAAGGCCCCTCGCCACAAGAATCTGTGCGGCGAGACAGTTCTCGACTCGCAGAATGCCCAGAAGCAGGTGCTCTGTTTCGATCATTCGATGGCCCATTTGCTCGGCAGAGTCTGCCGCCAGGTTTAATACGTTCTTGCCTTCCTGTGAGAGAGGTATTTCGACAGATACTGGGAAGGGCTTTCCTCGGCTCGTTCTTCCCTCGATTTCAAAGCGGATCTCCCGCTCAACAATACTATCTTTTGCGAGGCGGGCTGCTAGAGCGCGGTCCTCCCTTAAAATTCCAAGAAGCAAATGCTCTGTCTCGATGCACTCGCTGCCATAATTGCTCGCCTCGTAGCGGGCAAAAAAGATTACGCGCCGAGACTTCTCTGTATATCGCTCAAACATGATTAGGGCTGCCGAGATTCTAACTCTCGCAGACGGTGACGAACAAACGAAGAATCACAAGTCCTGATTAACGCCCTGAGCGGAGAAGTGGGTCCTAGAACCCAGATGTCCGGTTATCCGTGCCAGTTCAAGCGGTCGATGCAACACCCTCTAAACAGTAGTTCCGTTAGTACGTTTCGGAGAAGACCGATCCATTAGCCTGCACTCAAGTTAGACCTAACCAGGACGGGGTTTTCTTCGAATCGACGCCGCAACCACTTTTGCCCTTTAAACTCCGCCAGATAGCTTTCGAGCTGGCTGTTGCGTCGACCCATTGACACCACCCGACTAATCGGGAGTTGAACCTGCCCGGGCTACTGTCTTCCTACTGAGAAGCACTGCAAGCGCGAAGATGACGACTGCGGCCACGATTCCAGTAGGAGTGCACAGCTTGTCTTTTCCCAGAGTCACAAGGTCCACGCCGACCTCCCTGCCGAGAGGGTCGGGCGGTAGGTGATGGAGAAACACAATTGCCTCTGCAAAAGTGGAGACCACAGCCGTAGCAATAACGGCGGCAAGACCCAACGCAATATTCTTGGCCATGCCCGAGAATAACTCCGAAGGCGCACTGGAATGCAAGCCGGAAGCGGCAAGTCATTTGTCCGGACATCTGGGTCCCGGTACCCACTGGTCCGATAATCCGACTAATCAGGACTTAGCCCGGCGAAGTCGAAGTCGCGCCACAAGCCGTACGGAGATCATCCACGCGATTCCTGCCATAGGAAACCAGTTCACGAAATATTCCTTCGGGCTTTCCTTCATTGCGATGCAAACGCTCAATTCAATAATAAAAAATCCTGCTAGACAGAGGGACGCCCAGAACCAAGACGAACCGCCGCGCGCCCCTACGAATCTAAAGAGGCTCCATGCGAAAAAGAGAGCGGTTAGGACTCCAAGCAGGAGTAGTTGCATGTCGCTCACCTACCTTCGCAGAAGACCCCACGCTGCATTGGCGGTCGCTAGAACCACGCCAAAGATGAAACAGCCAATCGCTGCGAAGAGAAGTATTGCAAACTGATCACCCCACCGTGAACCGCCCGTCATCAGCAAGCTCGAAACCATCCAAACAAGAGATGCGAAGGCAACTAGTACAAAGCCTACGAGTCCGGTCGCTGCGTTGAAGGGACGAGGTTTTAATCGAGCAATGGCAAAATAGGCGCACCCGAAAAAAGTGCAGACGAGGCAAATGAACAACCGCCAGTAAAATGGGCCGAACCCCAGATGTTGATGTCTACTTGTCGCAAAGGTGAAATCTAGGCTTTCAGGGGGAAGCACGCGCAACCTACCGAGGATTGCAACGACGAAGGCCATGGCGACCAGTCCTGCGAAGAGCCTTGCGTTTAACGTGCTACTCATCCCTCACTCGTGTCCAGCAGCGTGATTATACATCTTGGTACAAGTAGGGCCTGATTAACGCGGTGGTGTCAATGGGTCGACGCAACACCCAGCTCGAAAGCTATCTGGCGGAGTTTAAAGGGCAAAAGTGACTGCGGGCGTCCATTCAAAGAAAACCCTGTCCTGGTTAGGTCTAATTTGAGTGCAGCCTAATGGATCGGTCTTCTCTGAAGCGTACTAACGGAACTACTGTTTAGAGGGTGTTGCGTCGACCGATTGAACTGGCACGACCAATCAGGACGTAGAGTCACGACGCAAGCGGTACTCGCGCCGCGTCTATCGAATCGTGCTCGCCCGCACTTCCGTAAGCCGGTGAAGACGTCCAGGCGGTTGGTTTAACGTTACTCGCCTAATTTCCATTCCCGGACAGCGGAATCGCGAATTGATCAAAGCTGTTTTGGATGTTGAGATTTTCGTGGACGTTGCGGTCGCTGTAAGGGTGGAAGGCAACGGTGAATGAACACGAAGCACTCACAGCCAATGTCGTGTTCGCGCAATTACCGGCATTCACCACGAATCCATAACCGACGAAATCGAAGAGCTTAATGGCTGAATTCGCGTGGTTCGTGAGAACGACCGTGCGAGCAGTGCTGGTCGAACCAACCGCCTGTGTCCCGAAATCGATGGACGGAGGATCGGCAACGAGCGCACCGGCATTGGTGCCAGACACGTGGACCGGGACGGTAGCCTGAACTGACTCGGCACCGCGAGTATACGAAATGACCACCGTTGCTTCGCCTGGTCCAAAGGACGTGATGATCCCATCGTCTGAAACGCGTGCAACCGCTGGATTGCTGGAGCTGAGACCTGTATATGTCGATCGCGTCACGTCGATGCTGCGACCGTTGGGAAATACTGCCAATACTGCGATCTCTTCATCCTGACCCAGGCCGAGGAAGTCCAGATGCAGGGGACGAGGAGCTGGGGAGAATTGAGTTTCGATCTCCAGACTGACCGGCGCATCGAGTTCTTCTACATCGACGGTGACTCCCGCCAAGTTGTAGTCCTTGCGATTGGAACCGCCAACGAAGAGGGTTAGAAGGTGTGGGCCAGGCGCAGCATCGGACGGGATGTTGAAGGTAAACGAATAAGGACTCGACTCGCGAGACTCGTTGGATTGGCCAATCTCGCTAATGATTGCAGCGGAGCCTGGTTCAGTGCCCGCGTCTAGCTCGGCTTCGATGTGAAGCGTCTCGCCGGGCCGTACGACTGAACCATCCGCAGGGCTAACAATCCTGCCACCATTTGAGTAGGCACCCGAATGTGATCTCTGGCCGGAACCGGTTGTGGATGAAGTCCCTATTCCTGACACGACGCTACTAAGTGATGAAATGTTGTCATTAGTCCAGACCTGCTGCGCTTTTTTCGTCGCGGATGAACTCGAAGCCGTCGGCGGTGGCTGTTGCTGAGATTCTGGTTGTTGCGCGACAACGCGAGACGCGTTCGAGAACAGAAGCATCAGGGTGAAACACAGTGTGTTACGGATTCTCATTTACACCGGCCACTTGTCCACGCTGAAACAAGTATCCGATGCTTTTGACCCATACTTACACTAGGTGCTCTGTTGCTAACTAGTGATTCAGCGGTGCGCCCGCTGGATCAGGGCTAATCAAAGCAGCGTGATCCGAGCGGACGGACATCATTGGGTCTAGCGACCCTCAATGGAAGTCCGCCAGTGCCTGATTAACGCGGTGAACTCAATGGGTCGATGCAACACTAGTTCGATGCTCATTTGGCCGAGCTTAAGAGCCCAAATCCGTTCGCGGGTGTCGATTCAGAGAAAACCTGGTCCTGATTACGTCTAATTGAGCGTCGCCCAGAAGGTCAGTCTTTTCTGAAAAGTACGATCGAAAGCACTAATTAGAGGGTGTTGCATCGACCGTCTGAACTGGCAGCATTAACCGGAGAAGTCCTATATAAGGGAATGTCAAGAGAAAGACCTCCCCTTAGGGTCGGTGCCGATCCTGTTTTTGTCTCGGCATTCAGCCCAACTGGATGAACGTGCGCTCTCAATCTGAGAGTGGTTTCCCTCAGGCCTGAGGTCCGGTTTCGTCTCCGCGTGTGAGGCGGAGCAACGCTTCCTCTTCTCTGTGGTTCCATTTCCTTGTTACGGCGGCGCCATCCGTTTTCTGAAACATCAAGCCTGACGGTCATCCACTCGATGAGTGGCAACGCATGGTCCTATTGGAGACACGGGGCCTATGGCTTTCTTCGGTTGTCCGAGAGGGCATAGGGTGGGTACGGAGACTCGCGTCCTTCCAGCACGGGCCTGACTTTTCCGGTTGATACTTCCTCTCGAAACCGAGCGTCTCAAGAACCCAACGGTCACCGCCCGGAATAGTTCCCAGGGATGGAACGGACTCTTTGCCAGAGACGCTCAAGCTGCTTGTGGTTTCAAATAGTTGGCGTCGAAACGCACCTCCTTCTTCCAGACGGTCAACGTGATCGCGGCAATCTTCCTCGCCAAGGTCAGGCGCGCCATCGAGGGCTTCCTCCCCTTGGCCAACAGAGCCTGGTAAAAATCGCATAGCGGTCCAGCAGCATTGCTGGCTCTCATGGCCGCACCCTTGAAAATATCTTTCAGGTCATGGTTGTGGTCCTTATTCAGGCCACGCAGCGTCGCGGGCTTCTTGGAACGTTCCAGCTGTCCTTCCACGACGCGGTATTGCGCACTGTCATGCGTTTCTAATCCCAGACCGCTATAGGTCCACAGCTGCCGCTTGGTGCGGAACCGGTGAGGCGTCTGCATCAGTGCGATCAACAGAGCCGCTCGGATCGGACCGATCCCTGGGACCCGGCGAAGCAGTTTCCACGCCTTGTGCTTCTTGCTTTCCACCAACAGATCCCGCCGCACCTCCTGGCGCAGGGACCGCAAGGCATCGAGCTGTTGGTAGTAGTGTTCGGCGCGGCGCCGGACGCCGGCTTCGCTGATCTTGCTGAGCCATTCCGAACGGTGACCGGGTGCATAGACCTGGTTGTCGGCACACGGAATGCCCCAACTGCGATACAACGCTTTGAGCCGATTCATGACCCGCGTGAGATCCTTGGTGATGGTCAGATAACTGCGCGCCAGCTCCTTCAACGTTCGCAAGCCGTGCTCTCCGTGATAGACCGGCTTGAGTTTGTTCAGGTACAACAGTTCGGCCAGCTTGCGCGCATCGATCCGGTCACTCTTGCTGCCTTCTTTCAGTAGGGCATTCTTCCGCGGGTTACACACCACGACCTGCGTGACGTGCGGTTTCAGCAGGTCGTACAACCAGGCCGCCCAGGTTCCTTCTTCCAACGTGACCTGCAACTCTCCGCGCAGCCCGTGGATGAACTGCAGAATGGTGCTCGCCTTGGTCTCGATGATGCATTCCATCACGATCTTTCCGCCAGCATTCATGACTGCGATCGAAATACTTTCCTTGTGGATGTCCATGCCGATATATTTGGTGCTCGTCATAAAGGGTGCTCCTTTCTGGAGGGGTTCGAGCCGACACTCCAAAACCTACTCCAAAGGGGCGCCCTTTTATAATGTGTGGGTACTGGTATTCCCAATTGTCGCACGCCAGAACTCGTCGCGCACGACGCGCTCTCACAACCGATCTAAGTGTCCGCCAAAACGTACAGGCGCGCCGCTCTGTACCTTTTCTAAACCTTCGTCCAAGTGAAATGCCACCCGCGCCGTGCTACGTTCGATGGTGTGCATTTTGACGACGCAGATAGGAGCGAACGGATGGACTGGCAGCGAGAACGGCTCAGCGCACAGCCCGCATATCCAGAATCAGTGGTTCGTCGGCCCCGACCGGAATTCCGAGATTCGGAGTTCGGCAGCGACGCGACCCCGGAACTCCGTAATCGGGCCTCGCGGATGCCCTACAGCCGCCAAATTACTCGACACACCGTGCCGAGTAGCTTTCCTCGTAACTCGCTGAAAACAAAGACAAGCGACTCACGTTACTCGACACTAAATCGAGGGAGCGCGGTTCCCTGTTTCCCTGCCTCCCTGGCTCCTTGCTTCCAAATTACTCGACACACCATGCAAAGTAATTCTCACTCTATCTCATTGAAAACAAAGGAATGCGACCCTAATAAAGTGACACACAAATGCGCCTACCTGTCCTTTCGTACGATTGATTCATGGCGCACAGGGTCGCTGCCCTACCGCCTGCAAGGCGCCGGTCCTTGCTACCCTTACCTAGTAACTAGGTCATCTCCATCCGGCTTGCAGGTTTCTCGAAAGGGGAAATCCATGCGTGCGTTGACTCTATCGTTCGTTGCGATCGTTCTGGCAGGCATTTTCGCGGGCACTGCCGCGGCGCAATCCACCAGTTCGACTGGTGCAGCGGTGACCACGGTCGAGCAGGCCATTGATCAGATCGTCGCGCGCGAACACGACGAAATCGCCTTGATACGCCGCTACACGCCGATTATAGAAACATACGTCCAGGACATGAAGCCGGACCCGGAAATGGGCATCGTCCCGGTAAAGGATCACTATTTCCTCGGCCAGGCGGAGCTATCGAAAGGTATCGCCGACGATTCGATGCTCGATAAGAAAAAGAAAGGCAAAGTCGCGGAGTTCAATCCGTTTGCGCACCTCGAAGGATCATCCAGCTACGTTCCTGAGGGCTTTCTTCAGATGGTCTATCTTGACCCGAACGGGTTCGATCGTCAGCACTACGAGTTCAACTACGTGGGCCGGGAATTTCTCGGCGAAGTGCGCTGCCTTGTCTTCGACGTCTCGCCACTGCCCAAGACCGGCAAGGGCCGGTTCAATGGACGCATCTGGGCCGAGGATCAGGGGTTCGCCATCGTCCGGTTCAACGGCGTTTTCGAATCATCCGACGGAGAAGGAAAAGGCTTCAATTTGCACTTTGATAGCTGGCGGATGAATCTCCAGCCGGATCTCTGGCTGCCCGCCATGATCTTCAGCCAGGAATCCGAAATCAAGAACTCCTCCGATTCGCCCATTCGCTTCCGGGCGCAGACTCGCCTGTGGGGTTATAACCTGACGAGTCTCAGTCACCCGACGGATTTCAATCAAGCTCCCCTCGATCAATCGGGCCTCGATCACGGTAAGAATTCGCAGGACTACTCTCCGATTGAAGCCGAAAAGCAATGGCAGGAGCGGGCCGAAATAAACGTCGCTGACCGCTTGCAACGGATCGGATTAATTGCGCCACCGGGAGAAGTGGATAAAGTACTCGAGACAGTCGTCAACAACCTGGAGGTGACGAACAATCTGGACGTTGACGTTCATTGCCGGGTGATGCTGACCAGCACGCTCGAGTCCTTTTCCATTGGCCACACCATCGTCGTCAGCCGCGGATTGATTGACGTGCTGCCGGACGAAGCCAGCCTTGCGGCCGTCCTCGCGCAGGAATTGGCCGCCGTCATCATCACGAAGCCGTCCACCGACCAGTGGGGATTCAACGACACGACAAACGTTTCGGCCGGCGAGGCGCTGTCTAGATTCTCGTTCAAGGGCACTCCCGCCGAAGTGGACATGGCGAACAAGAAAGCGTTCGACCTCTTGAAGCACTCACCCTACAAAGACAAGCTTGGAAACGCGGCTCTATTTCTGAAACAGCTCGAAGCGGATTCGACTTCCCTTCCGGCGCTTATTGATGCGCGCCTCGGAAATGGCGTGGCCTTCAGTTCTTCGCTGGCAACTCTGGGCCCGGCGCTGGATGCGAATAAGGTGGACCAGGTCGCCGCGTTGCCTCTCGGCTCGCGCGTGAAAGTAAATCCCTGGGACGATCGTGTGGAACTGCTGAAAGCCAAGCCCGTATCCGTGAATTCCGCTCGCGAAAAGATGCCCTTTGAAGTGACGCCTTTCTTGTTGTTCCTGACGCGCTACCAGGCGCCTAAGCCAGGCGGAAAGCCGGATACTTCGGTTTCGGCCAACAGGGACGGCGCGAACCGGTAGGTACGTTTTACGTCCGACGATTTGAGAAAAGGGAGCGCACCGGCTCCGTTAGTTCTAACCGGCTGCAAAAGGAGACTCTGACATGGGCAACCAAGGGGCGTTTCCAGCTGGGATGTCTTTCGGGTTTCTATTCGTATGTTTTGCGATTGCGTACGTTTACATGGCGCTGGCCCTGCAAGCTATCGCTCAGAAAACCAACACGGCAAACGGGTGGATGGCATGGATTCCTATTGCCAACCTCATCCTGATGTTGAATATCGCCAGGAAACCGATTTGGTGGATCATCCTGTTTCTGATCCCCATCGTGAATATCATCATGGTGATACTCGTCTGGATGGGAATCGCGGAGGCGCGCAGTAAACCGAGCTGGTGGGGCGTTCTGTCCATCGTGCCGGTTGTAAACCTTTTCGTCCCGGCCTATCTCGCTTGGTCCGATTAAGACAGAGCCGACTTCCCTAGGATTGTGAGGCCCCGTGCGGTGACATTTCGTGCGGGGCTTTCCTTTTTTAAGTTGAATCGTATTTGCGGGCTGGATGTTGTCCGGCAACAATGACATGCGCGCGTGTGTTACGAGTGGCTGGCAACCACTCGCCGTGCAACTACCGCGTCACCGCTTGAAAATACTCCGGCAGCCGCCTCTTCGTTTCCCGCAAAATCTCCACGATCGCCCTGCGGTCCTCCAGCGTTAGAACCGCGTACCTCTTTCTGTGCTCCTCGCCCGACAGAATCCGCCACATCCCCGCGTATGTCGCGTCCTTCAAATCGTCGGGCAGCGCGTCGAACGCGCTCGAATAGATCATGTAGCTGCACGGATACCTCATCAATCGCCGTTCCAGATCGAATTGCCGCAGCGATCTTCCCTGGTTGTCCTTCGGCCCCTCGCTCGAAAATTTCTCCGCGAAGCCCGACGTTCCCTCCACGTTCGACGGCAGCGGCTTCTCGTCCGCGAACAGCATATAGGCGGCGAGTTCTCTCGACGCGTCCAGCACCGACCGCAGGTAGCCCTGCGGCTTCTCGTATTTCAGATGCACCTGTCCGCGCATGATGCGCTGGTTCAGATAGGACACTTCGTCGTGCGGCATCCGGGTGTTGTACTGGATCGCGGGATCATCGAGGCTGATCGCGGACACGCCCGCGCGATTGCCGTAGGCCACGGCAACTGATGCCACCATCAGTCCCGCCATCAGCACCGCTCGCCGCATCTCCCTGCGGCCCCCTCGCGTTATCTCGGCTTCTCCGTCGCAGGCTGTCTCCCTTGGCAGATGCGGTTCGGAAGCTCGACCCGGATTGTCAGCTTACGCACTCTCCGCGGCCAGATCGTCCAGCAGAGCCGCCGCCTTGTTCAAGTTGTCCACGCCGAAGACCACAAGTCCCAGCGTCGAGCCTGGCTCCAGTCCGAAGTAGGTGTAGTCAATGTTGATGTGGTTTTCGCCCAACCGCGATGCGGCGCGGCCCAGCGCACCCGGACGGTGCGGCAACCTTGCTACGGCGACGTCCGTCTCCTCGAAGATCATGTGCAGGCCGCCCAGCACGGCTTTGGCGGCGGCCATATCGTCCGCCAGGAATCGGGCGAGACTTTCGCCGTCCTCCACGTAGGATTGAAAAGCGACGACGTTCACTCCACGCTCCGCCAGCGCGAGGAAACACTTTCCCAACGCGCCCGGCTTGTCTTCGATCGTTACGGTAAATTCTTTTGCCTTCGCCATGTGACTTGACTCCCTTTACGTCCAACGCAACGTCAATGGGCATTGCGTCCACTCATTGAACCGCCGCTCGGTTCCGTGGTCAACCCTTGTTTGGCCGGCCAACCTCGCACCCTCTGTAGTTCATCGGTGGACCATAGCCAAAATTCAGCACCGAAGTTCGCAAGTTGACGGGCGCAAACTTTAGTGTTATTCACCAACCACTCGATGCACTTCCGGGGAGCCTGCACAAGGCTGGGGGAAGTCATGAACGCAAAATTGTTCGCCGCAATCGTAATCGTCGCCGCGTTGCTCGCGGCCGCGCCGTCCGCTCATGCGCACCATTCGTTCGGCGCCGAATTCGATTTCAACAAGCCGGTCACTCTTCACGGCACCTGCGTAAAGTGGGAGATGATCAATCCTCACAGCTACCTCACCGTTGATGTGAAGAATGATGACGGCACGGTGACCGAGTGGAGCGTGCAGGCGGGCGCGCCGAGCTTTCTTTATCGCAACGGCTGGCGCAAGGATTCCGTCAAGCCGGGCGACGAGTTGATCATTACCGGCTACAGCGCCAAGGACGGTTCGCACAACGCTTTCGCGCAGCGGGTGCAGCTGCCAGACGGCCGCCGCGTGCTCGGCGGAGCAATCATCGGCGCGACTCCGCCTCCACCGCCAGCGGATTCTTCGGCACCCGCTCCGAAATCGAATCCATGACGCTTCCGCGCATGAGAATCGCAATTATCGCCGCGGCCGCCTTCGCAATATTTTCACTGCGCGCCTCGCCGCTCGCGGCTCAAGCAGCGACGCCGCCATCGCAACCTCCGATCACGGTAAGAGTCGCCTCTGCGCCGGATAGTGCCGGCCCGATCCCGCGACTCCCCGACGGGCATCCGAATTTTCAGGGTCTCTGGCATAACGATGTTGGCGTCGAGGCGCTCCGCAAGGCCGGCCTCGGCGACATTCACAGTCCCGGCACTCCACTCCCATTTCCCTATCTGCCTGTGACTGACAAAATCAGGGAGTATCGCGATCTCCACGATCCGTACCACGATCCGGAGGCGCACTGCCATGTGCCGGGCGTTCCGCGCATCATCGAACAGCCCTCGAGCATCATGCCCTTCCGGATTATTCAGGACGAAAAGTACGTCACCATCCTCTTCGAATACGTGCACGACCTGCGCATCATTCCCGAAGATGGCAGCGCACACCCAAAACACTACTGGGCATGGGACGGAGACTCGCGCGGCCATTGGGAAGGCGACACGTTTGTCGTGGACGTCGCCAATTTCAACGGTAGAAGCTGGCTCGATATGGACGCCAATTTTGTGGATGAAAATGAACACGTCGTCGAGCGCTACACGATGACCAGCCCCAACACGATTGCATATGACGCAACCGTCGAAGATCCGACGGTCTTTACGCGGCCGTGGACCATGCATCTGACGCTGAAGCGAAATCCTGCCAAGGATCAGATCGTCTATTACGATTGCCACGAAGGCGAACGCGATGTGGACCACTACACGCGTTCCGAGGGCAATGCTGCGAGCAAGCATGAATAGGCGCATCGCAGCTTCGATTTTGATTGCCGCGGCGGCGGTCTCGCTTTGCTTTGCGGCGCCGCGCGCCGCGGGGCAGAGCGCGGCGTCGCCCTATTCCCCGCCCCGGCTCTCCGATGGCACTCCGGATTTCCGCGGCATCTGGCAGGCACGCTCGCTCGCGTACATTGATCTCGAAGGTCTCGGTCCCTCGGGCAGCGCGAAGCCTGTGACCAAGAGCGTCATCGTGGATCCGCCCGATGGCAAAATTCCCTACTTGCCCGACGCGTTGAAGAAGCGCGATGCGAATTTCAAGACTCGCGTCAGCGCCGATCCCGCTGCAAATTGCTATCAGGCGGGCGTCCCGCGCGCGGTTCTGCTTCCTACGCCGTTTCAAATTGTCCAAAGCGTCGGAAATTTGGCCATCGTGTATACAGACAATCACGCCTACCGCATCGTGGACGCATCTTCGATTCCGCACGATGACGGCATAGATTTCTTCATGGGCGATTCGCGCGGCCACTGGGAGGGAGATACGCTCGTCGTGGATGTCACCGACCTCGGCGATCAAACCTGGCTCGACGAAGCCGGAGATTTTCACAGCGACGAGCTGCATGTCGTCGAACGCTACACGCTCCTCAGCGCCGACACGATGCACTATGAAGCTCGCCTGGAAGATCCCAAGACCTACGCGAAACCTTGGGCCATCCGCCTGCTCCTCTATCGCGACAAATCCCCGGGGGCGCGAATCACTGAAGACGAATGCCTCGAAAGCGCTGACGGCCGCTGGCATCACCTCTCGCCTTCCGATCCGAAAGCCCTCTTGCGCCACGACTACGACGCCGAGCTAGCCGCCGAAGCCAAGGCCCAAGCCCAGGCCAGCGCCGCCAAGCCCTAGATTTCTGCGCGCTTTCCGCGCGTCTGTGCCCTGAGGCCCCCGCAGGCGGGCAGTTAGCCGTAGATTTTCCGTTTTCATCAGTATCTGTGTTGATCTGTGTTCATCTGCGGCTAATCCTGTCTCTTCCGCGCGCCGAATCCTGTGCTAAGATTTCCCCGAAGATTGGAAGGCGATGGAGTTCGCCTGAACCGTCCGGCAACGGACTGATGACTCCTGGCCGCCGCCCGGCGCCAGGAGTTTTTTTGTTGGTCCGAGCGAAGCGCAGAAACCCACAGCACAAGGAGACGCCGTGCGCATTGCATTGCTGATCGTATTCGGAGCCTTGGGCACTCTGGCGCGCTACGCGCTGCAGGGAATCGTGCAGGAGCGCACGACGTCCACGTTCCCGTCCGGCACGCTCGTCGTCAATCTGCTCGGTTGTTTCCTGCTCGGCGGCATCGCAGAATACGCGCTCGCTCACCTGACGATTCCCCCCGAGTGGCGCATCGGCATCACCGTGGGCTTCTTCGGCGCATTCACCACATTCTCCACGTTCAGCTGGGAAACCGCGCGCATGTTGCAGGACGGCCAATGGCGCCTGGCGACGACCTACGTTCTTGCGAGCTTACTCGGAGGCGTGGTCACGATATTCATGGGAATGAAAATCGCCGATCGAATTTAGGAATTTTGGGGAGGAACAATATGAGCGACGCCGCAAAACACGAACGGTTCGAGGGCGAGCGCACGCTGATGCGCATTCACATCGGCGAATCCGACCGCTGGCACGGCAAGCCACTCTACGAAGCGATCGTCGAACTTCTGCGCCGCGATAAATTCAGCGGCGCGACCGTCCTCCGCGGCGTTGGCGGCTACGGTAGCTCGAGCGTTTACCACACGGACAAAGTCCTGCGCCTCTCGCAGGATTTGCCGATCGTCATCGAAGTCATCGAATCGGCCGAGCGCATTGAACAAGTCCTGCCGCGCCTCGACGAAATGATTGGCGGCGGCCTGGTGACGCTCGAAAAAGTCCGCGTGATTCTCTACCGCTCGCACAAATAGCTCGTTGTGTTCCGTTACGGTGCGTGTTACAAACCTCGCGCTCAGGAGGCCGCGCCCATGGACAAAAATAAACTTCTTCAATACATTGACCACTTCAATCACAAGCGCTACGAACAGGTCATGGAGTTCTATCATCCGGACGTGCTGATCGAATATCCGACCATGCTCGCCGCGCCCAACGCCCCGCCCGTCACGCGCCGCGGCCGCGATGGATTTCTCGAGCAATACGTCGAGCTGCACAAATCCTGCCGCGAAGCCCTCGAAGTCCAGACCGTCATAATGCAGGGCGACATGATCGCCGCCGAAATGTACACGGAATTTCACTTCTTCAAGGACTATGAAAATTTCTCAGGGCGCTCGATGAAGGCGGGCGACGTCTACATCACCACGAACTGGTGCATCTACAGAGTCGAAAACGAGAAATTCAAACACATCCGCGTAGCCCACTTCCGCAAGCACGATCCAAAAACCGCGCGCCTGTGATCTTTCGCGCGCGGCGACTCGCGATGCCGTTCACCGCTTAACTCCGCAGCGCGGTCCTATTTGAGCAGGTATTCCTGAAGGAATTCCACCGTGGCGTAGAATTCGTAATCCTGATTTGGCCTTTTCTGGTAACCGTGCCCTTCATCCTTCGCCATGATGTACCACACCGGGGTGCCCTGTTTTTTCAACGCCGCAACAATCTGCTCCGATTCGCTCACTGGCACTCTGGGATCATTCTTCCCTGCCACCACGAGCATCGGCTTCTTGATGTTTTCCACGTGGTTCATCGGCGCGATTCGTTCCAAAAACTCCCGCATCTTCGGGTCGCGCTCATCGCCATACTCCACGCGCCTCAGGTCCCGCCGGTAAGCCTCGGTGTGTTCCAGAAACGTAACCAAATTCGACATCCCCACGATATCCACCGAGCAACGAATGCGATCGCTGTAAAAGGTGGAAACCGCCAGCGTCATATGCCCGCCGTAACTCCCGCCCATCACTCCGACACGCCCTGCATCGAATTCCGCACGCGCGGCGATCCAGTCAAATAGCGCGTTGATGTCCTTATACGAATCCTCGCGCAAAAAACCGTTGTCGAGTTTCGTGTACGTCTTTCCGTATCCCGTCGAGCCGCGAATATTCGGATAAATCACGGCAATTCCCAGTTCATTCGTAAAATAGTTGTACTGTCCCTTGAAGTCGGGAAACTCTTGATCCTCCGGTCCGCCGTGAATCATCACCATCACGGGGCGTTTCCCCGTAAACTTCGAAGGCGGCCGGTACAAAAACCCCGAAATCAGCTTCCCGTCGAAGCTCTTCCAGTGAATCAGCTCCGCTTCCGGGAAAGCATCGGTCCGTACCGCGGACTCGCTCGCCGTCCATCGCTCAACTTTCCCTGTCGTCACATCGAGCGAAAATGAATCACCGGTTTCCCGCGCAGATGACAAATAAAATGCCAGGTCGCGATTATTTCGATGCCATCGAAGCCCCGCCACCCATCCCGCCGGAATTTTCGGGTGCGGAGTCACTTCCTTCCCGCTCGCAGTATCCAGAAGTCGCAGAACGGCCTGGCCGTCCTCATTGGTTATGAACGCAATCCTCTTTCCGTCATACGAAATCGCAAATTCCATCACATCCCAGGGGACGTCAGCGGTCAGCACGGTGACCTTCTTGTTGCTCGCGAGGTCCATGTATGTCAGCCGCTGAAATTCTGAATCTTTGTCCGACGTGAAATAGACACCCTTCCCGTCTTTGCTGAACCTCGCGTTCGAATACGCCACCTTGTCGTCGCCGCTATCCGACGTGAGCTCCGATTTTTCACCGCTCGCCGTGTCCACAAGCCACAGGTGCGATTCCGTCGCCGAGATCTCCTGAACCATTACGATGCGCTTGTCGTCCGGCGACCAATCCTCCGGTGCCCAACCCCCACCGTTCAATTGTGTAAGCAGCCGATCGGTCTTCGGGTCGGCCGGATTCATCACCCATAGGTCCGTATCTTGTCCGGTGCGCCGCGTTGAAGTGTAAGCAATGCGATCCCCGCGAGTTGACCAGGGGCCGAGACTATTGCGCGATTTTCCGTCCGTCAGCAGCGTGCTCTCGCCCGTAGCCATGTCGTAGCGATACAGCTGGTACCATTCGCCCCCGCCTACGTCCTTCATAAACACGATGTAGTCGCCGCCGGCCGGATCAAAACTGCCCACCCTCACCGGTTCCCGAAAGAAAGTTAACTGTTGCCGCGCCGCCCCCGGCGATTTCACCAGATGCAACTCGTAGGTATCGCCAAAGCGCGTCCCAATTAGCATCTCCCGTCGCGTCGGATGCCAATCGGCGTCAAAGGCCATCCGATAGTTCAAATACCGGTCCGCAGTCTCCGCGAGCGACCCTGGCACCGCGGGCACTCCGTCGGCCACAATACTCTCAGGTGCCGAAATTGTCGGCTGTTGGGCTGTCGCCCCATGCACGCTCAATATCCCAAAATATAGCGATAACAAGACGAAAGACGCCGGACGGATTCTCACGTTTCCTCCAAGGCTGGCCATTGTAGGTTCGATAAAATTTCGAAACAATGGTTTTCGAGGGCGGTCCGCGCCGGCTCGCCCTAATTTCGTCTTTGATTCTCGGTTGTTTTCTCCTTCGCCCCGTGTTACCTTCGAGCGAACAAAAGGCGAAGCGCAGATCCTGGGCGAAAGCCTGCGCATTTTGCCCCGATTCGCATGGGAGGCGGCATGGCGGCATCCACGCAGGGCTTGGCTCGAAGGCCTCATTCAACGCTCGATACCGTGCAGGCGGCGCTCGGGGCGCTTGCGGCGCGCCATTGTGGTGACGAAGTCCTCACTTCGATCAAACACATTCCGGCGCGCGAGGCGGTCTTCTGCCCGATGCCATCCTGGGTGCGTCCGGAGCTGGCCGGCGCCTATCGCGCCAAGGGGATTGACCGCCTCTACTCGCACCAGGCCGCGGCGGCCGAGCTTGCCCGGGCTGGGAAAGATTTCGTGGTGGTTACGCCGACAGCATCCGGAAAGACGCTCTGCTACAACCTGCCGATCCTCAATGCCATCCTGGAAAACACCGACACACGCGCCCTCTACCTCTTCCCCACCAAGGCGCTCGCGCAGGATCAGCTCACCGAACTCGACGATCTCGCCACGCGTCTCGACCATCAATTCGGCGTGTTCACCTACGACGGCGACACACCCAGCGACGCGCGCAAAGCCATTCGTGAGCGCGGCCACATAATTCTGACGAATCCGGACATGCTGCACACCGGCATTCTTCCGCACCACACCAAGTGGACGCGCGTGTTCGAAAATCTGCGCTACATCGTCCTCGACGAACTCCACACCTACCGAGGCGTTTTCGGCAGCCATCTTGCAAACGTCCTGCGCCGCATCGCGCGCGTGGCGGAATTTTACGGCTCGCGTCCGCAGTTCATCTGCTGCTCCGCCACGATTGCGAATCCGGGCGAGCTTGCGGGGCAGTTGACCGAACGCGATGTCTCGACAATCCAGGAAAATGGCGCGCCCGCCGCCGAAAAACTTTTCGTCTTCTACAATCCGCCGATGGTCAATCGCAATCTCGGCATTCGCCGCAGCTATCTCACGGAAACCACGCGCGTCGCCAAGGAACTTCTCTCGCGCAAACTGCAGACCATCGTCTTCGCGAATAGCCGCCTGCATACGGAAGTGCTGCTCACGTATTTGCAGCAGGCCAATCCCGCTACGCCGGGCGGTGCCGAACCCATTCGCGGCTATCGCGGCGGTTATCTGCCGGGCGAGCGTCGGGAGATCGAGCGCGGATTGCGCGAAGGACGAATTCGCGGCATCGTAGCCACCAATGCTCTCGAATTGGGAATTGATATCGGCTCGCTCGACGCCTGCGTGATGGCTGGTTACGCCGGCTCGATCGCATCCACATGGCAGCGCGCGGGACGAGCCGGGCGTCGCAGCGGCACTTCGTGCGCTGTGCTTGTCGCATCTTCCGCGCCGCTCGACCAGTTCATCGTGCAGCATCCGGACTATTTCTTCGGCCGGTCGCCGGAGCACGCCTACGTCCAGCCGGACAATCTCGAAATTCTCGTCAATCACTTGAAATGCGCCGCATTTGAACTACCGATTTCGCCCGAGGAGAAATTCGGCAAAGTGGATGTACAAAGTCTCTGCGAGCGCATGGCCGAAGCCGGATTCCTCCATCGCAGCGGCGCCAACTGGCACTGGGTGCAGGAAGCCTATCCCGCGGACACGGTCAGCCTGCGTTCCGTCACGTCCGACAACTTCGTCATCATTCACTCGTCCGTCGAAGACGACGGCAACGCCACCGGCGGCAAGAAGGGCGCGCCCGAAGTAATCGGCGAAGTGGACTTCTCCTCCGCGCTCACCACCGTGCACCCCAAAGCGATCTATCTCCACCAGGGCCAGCAATACCATGTGGACCGCCTCGATTTCGACCAGCGCAAAGCCTACGTCCGCCGCGTGAACATTGACTACTACACGGACGCGATCCGCTACACGCAGGTCCGCGTCCTCGAAATCGCCGAGGAAGAACGCATCGCCGGTCCTGCGTCGCACGCGCATGGAGACGTTCTCGTCCGCTCGCAGGTCATCGGTTTCAAGAAGATAAAATTCTTCACCAACGAGAATATCGGCGACGGTAAGCTCGAGCTTCCCGAAAACGAAATGCACACGACCGCGTTCTGGATCACGCTCGGGCGCTCGCTGCTCACCAACCTGCCCTTCGCGCTGTCCGAGCGACAGAGCGGCATATTCGGGTTGCTGCACGCGGTCGAATCCATGGCCACGCTCCTGCTGATGTGCGACCGGCGCGATCTGGGCACCGCCGTTGGCGAGCGCCCGGCAAGTCCGGGCGTTGAAACCGAATGGCAGGAATTCTCCACCGCGATGAATGATCCGGCTGAGATGAAAGAATACTTTGAGCCGAACCTGTATCTCTACGACGCGTATCCCGGGGGCATCGGATTCAGCGAGCCGCTCTATCGCGTTCACGAGCTTCTGCTGCAACGTACCCGCGAGCTGATCGCGTCGTGCCCGTGCGAAAGCGGCTGCCCCTCCTGCGTCGGCCCCGCAGGAATGAAAAGCGAGCGCACCAAGGAAGCCGCGCTAGCGATCCTAGAGCGCCTGTGCGCCTAGCTCGTCGGGCAAGAAAGTCCACAGGCGCTGCTTGATTTTTGGACTTGTGCGAATGCTACCGTCGGAGCGACGTGCAAGGAGCACGACGAAATGCGTGACAAGCGATTAGCAGTGGTAGGGGCGCAGCATGCTGCGCCCGGCAAATATGCTTGGCCACGCGCTACCCATTCGTCGCGCCGTTGCCGTTTCTTCGTAGGGGCACGATACATCGTGCCCGGCGTAAATGCTTGGCGACGCCCCTTTCATTCGCGCATCACGATTCACGGGGCACGCAACGCGAGCCATACATCGCCCCTCGCGATCTCAAGATCGTGCCAAATTACTCGACACACCATGCCGAGTAATTTCTCGCGTAACCTCATGAAAACAAAGGGTCGGGTATCAAAAGAAGTGACGCACTTTTTCAGTCTCGCACCTTCCGATTTTTCGGCGTTTCGAGGGCCCCGCCGATGACAATTTCCCGCCTCGTCGGCCGGCTCAAGGCGCTCCAGCCTCATCCCGCGCGCCAAAACGCCGCCTCAGAGGCCGATGCGCCGCCGCGAGGCCACTCGGCCAACATTCCCGAGGGCGCCGCGAGGCTCGCCGAAATTCTCGGTGCCTCGACCGGCAGCAATCGCTTCGGCGAACATCTCGCGCTGCGCAAATGGTTCTCGGAACCGGTGGCCGGCGCGCCCGATCTCGGTGTTCCCGATGGCGAATTGAACGCAGACGCGCTGCGTCTCGTGGCGCCCTGCGCGCCCAAGGAAGTCGCCGATCCGCGGCAGTGGCTTTTCCTCGATACCGAAACGACCGGCCTCGCCGGAGGCACGGGCACATATCCGTTTCTGGTTGGCATCGCCTGGTGGGACGCGGGTGGTCTCGAGGTCGAGCAATTCTTTATGCGCGATTACAGCGAGGAGCATTCCGTACTGGTGGCGCTGGCGGAGCGCATGGCGGAGAGGCCTGTGCTCGTCACCTTCAACGGCAAATCATTCGACTGGCCGCTGCTCGAAACGCGCTACCGCATGACTCGATCCATTCGCGCTCCGGTTCCGCGTGCTCATCTCGATTTCCTGCATCCCGCTCGAAATCTTTGGCGCCTACGAATCGGATCGGTGCGACTGGCGGAACTCGAGCTTCACGTCCTGGGTTGGAATCGTGGCGCGGACATGGTATCCGCCATGATTCCTCAACTCTATTTTGAGTATTTGCGCGGCGGCCCGCCCGAGCCACTCGTCCCGATCTTCCACCACAATCAAATGGACCTGCGCGGGCTCGCCGCGCTTGCCACCCGCACTCTTTCGCTTCTCGGAAATCCCGAGAAGCACGGGCACTACGGGTTTGAGCTTTTCGGCGTTTCGCGCATCTGCGAGCGACGAGGCGAAGCCGTTCGCGCGCGAAAGTTGTACGCGGAATCCATCACCCGGGATTTGCCACAGGAGACAGACCGCACGGCGCGGGGTTCGCTCGCGCGTCTCGCGAAGCGTGCAGGCGATCTGGAACTCGCGCGCGAGCTCTGGGAAAGCATGCTGGGAAATTCGCGCGAGGGCTTCGAAGCCTACGAGCAGCTGGCGATTTACTACGAGCACCGCGCCCGCGAACCGCACCGCGCGGCGGCGCTCGCCCGCAAGGCGCTGCTCGAGCTTCGGAATGCCAACCGACTCGGAATTATCCCGTCGAACGCCTATCGCGACCGCCGGCTACGCTTCGAGCAGCGTCTCGCCCGCCTCGAGCGTAAGTCCGGCCGCAGCCTCCTCGAAGCACTGGAATCGGAATCCCGTACGGCCGTCGGTGAATCTAATCAAGATCAAGCAAAGGGGGGTAAGTTCAATGCCAGAATCGGATAGCGCAGCAACGCAAACCGCGAGAATCTCAGTAACGGAGAACAGAACCGTGCCCGCAATCAGCGATCCATATCTTCGCGAACAGCTCGAAAAGCGGCGCGACAGTCTCAAAGTCGCCATCTCGACAATTCCTCTTACCGACGCGCCCGGCGCGTCCGCTCCCTTCCACAAACTTCTCGCGGATGTGGACCTCGCTATCCGGAATATGGAAGAAGGAACGTACGGAACTTGCGATGTGTGTCAAGGCTCAGTGGAGAGCGAACGCCTGATCGTTGATCCCCTTGCGCGCTTGTGCCTCGATTGCCTGAGCAGCGATGAGCAGCGCGCTCTGGAATTTGATCTCGAACTCGCATCGCGCGTTCAGCGTGGGCTCTTGCCGCAGACCGACCTCCGCCATCGCGATTGGCGTGTTCACTATCTGTACAGGCCTGCGGGAATCGTGAGCGGAGATTATTGCGACTTGATTCCGGGCGCGGGCGACGCGGGCAGCCTGATTTTCCTTCTGGGCGACGTGACCGGCAAGGGAGTCGCGGCTTCCCTGCTGATGACTCATCTGCACGCAATGTTTCGTACGCTTTCCGGCATCGGACTGGAGCTCGACCGGCTGATGGAAATGGCGAATCGCGTGTTTTGCGAGAGCACCATTGCAGGGCAATACGCCACGCTGGTTTGCGGACGCGCCGGCCGTTCCGGCGAGATCGAAATTGCCAGCGCGGGTCACTTTCCGGTTTTGTTGGCCTCGAAAAATGGCGTGACGAGCCTGGAGGCGACGGGATTGCCGCTGGGGATGTTTTCAACGAGCACCTACACCGTGCGGCGCGTGCGCCTCGAGCCGAGAGACAGTTTGCTCCTTTACACCGACGGCATTTCGGAAGCGCGAGACAATACCGGCGAGGAATATGGCATCGCCGCGATATCGCGCGCGACCGCCGGGCGGCACGGCTGGGAACCGAAGGATCTGGTCGCGGCCTGCCTTGCCGATGTCGAAAAACATTCGTCCGGCCGCCGTCCCGTGGACGACCAAACCGTGATGGTTATCCAAAGAAGCCTCGCCGCCGAAGCAGCATTCAACGACTGATAACTTTCTCGAATATTTTCGCGCGGTAAGCGGGATTGAAGCGGCTCACGGAACGATGGGTCGCTCGATACCGATGTGCGTGGAGTGGTGCTCGAACACGCGCGTGCGCGGAAGCGCCACCGAAGCGAGCAGCCGCTTGAGTTCCGGCGCGGTATAGGCTGAACGCACGGAGTCGCAGTAGAGCCGGTACATTGCGCCGGAATAGTGACGGCCATGCCACCGGATATGCAGCGGATACGCGAAGCGCCCGGGCCGGCGAAGATCGCGAAGCAAAATCGCACCGCCGGTATTTGCCAGCCGCGACATTTCGGAAAGAAGTTTTTCCGGCTCGGCGAGATGATGTAGCACCGAGTTGCACATCACGAGATCGAAGCTGCGATCCGGAAACGGTAGGCGGTTTCCGTCCGCCACCTGGAACTCGACACGCCCGGCGAGCTCGCCGCCCGCGGCCGCCAGATTCGCCTCCGCCTGCGCAATCATTCCCGGCGACCGGTCCACGCCGACGAACTTCCACTGCGCCAGCCGCCTCGCGAGCTTGATCACGATTTGCCCGGGACCCGTGCCAATATCGAGCGCGATGCCACGTTCACGCCCTTTGACAAGCCGCAGGGCGTGCTCGACAAGCGTGTCGTCAATGGTGTTGAGGTGGGCCTCAGCCGTGGCCGAGGAATATGCCTCGACCTCGTCCGAATCGTCCATCACTTCGGGCTCTGGGACGCGCGGCATGTCGAAGAGCGCCATCGGAGAAATTCTAGCGCGCGGAACGAACGGCCGGCCTCGGCATTTGCGCGACGGACGGACTTTCCTCGACCGGGCCCGGAGCGGGCGGCCAGCCCATGGCGCGATTGATCGCGTCGAAGGTTTGGCGGGTCGCGCCTTCGACCGTGATGCACTGCAAGTCAACACATCGCAAATAAACGCCACCCGTGTCGGTCTGGAATTGGAAGAAATTCGGTCGGCGGTAAAGTTGCGTGCGCGACGAATATTTCATTTCCAGCGCTTCGCTGTACTGGCCGAAAAAGCGCGCGGCATCATCCGTGGTTTCAAGCGCTAGAAGAAACACGAGCCGCAATTCCTTGGTCTTCGAGTCCTCAAAAAGCGCGTAGCGGTCCCCGTCCCACGAGGGCGCAAGCTGTGCTGCGCGCGCGGGATCGAGAAATTGTTTCAGGATTTCTTGTACACCGAATTCGCCCATCACGTTTTCCTCGAGCGGTTTCCAATCCGCCGGAACGATGCCTTGCAATTTCGGAAAGCTTACTTTGGCCGGACCAACGCCTTTCAAGTAAAAATCGGGGTGAATGATCTGCTGCGTTGAAACCGGGGGGTGCTCGAAGAGCAGATGCAAGTCCTGCCAGCCCGTATGGGCCTTCAAAAACTGCTGGGAAAACGAAGTGCCCGCGATATAGGGAAAGAGCAGGCTATCGCGAATCACCATCGGCGCCTGCGCCAGCTTCGAGTCCTTATCCATTTCCTCAACGGCGCCGGGCCGAATCAGCTCTGTCACGTCGCCGATTTCGCGAACGCTGAGATGCTGATCCCGCAGCGAGTAATCGAGCATGGCGGCGAGCGCGGTGCCTTCGCTTACGGAATCGCGGGCGAGTTCCGCGTCGTCGTTCGGGCGCGCGGCTTTGATCCATGGATCCACATCGAAGGATTGATCTTCGAGCGCGTGCGTTAGTTCGTGGGACATTACATCGCGCTGCTCATCGGAGGGAATCCAATCGGCGATGTAAAATTCCTTCGCTTTGGCATCGTAGAGACCGGCGACCTGTTCGGTGAGGACATCGAGCATGAAGGCATCGAGCGGAAAGTTCTTGGGTATCAGGCCAAAAGCTTCGAGCGACTTGTCATCGGCGTAACGCTCCGCGTCGTTCTTGTCCTCCTTGTCCGCCTGAATCAGGTAGGCGCGGATTTCCTGCTTCGAGCGGAGGCTTTTCTTCAGCGGCTGCTTGATCGGCAGATGAAGAATTATGCTCATCTGCTGCAAAACTTCGTCAGCCGCTTTCAGGAATGCGGGATTCTGCACGGCCGCGGCTTGCGAAGCGTTCGCCGACGGAGCGGAAGTTGTCCTGATCGCGACCGAAAACACGCCGATAAAGACGATTGCCACAAGCAGCGGCGCGACGCGACGAACTCGGCGACCATAAGATGGGGCTGTCAATCGCTCGATTTCGTCTACTTCTTTGCTGCCTGGAACGCCATCACTCTGATCGAGGTTCATGAATCCATCATAGGTAGAGGAATGCTCCAGCGCAAGCCATCGAAACCGGACGCCACTGCACTATCAACTCGCGCGTTATTTCGAACGGGAACTGCTGCCGACGGGACCTGCGAGGACGGATTGAACGGTGCGGCAAAATTCTTCGACTGGAAAAGGTTTCGCGAGGACCGGACACCCCGTATTCCGGAGAGTGTGAGCGGCGGCATCGCCAGCGTTGGAAGCGGTGAATACGACACGCATGGCGAGGTCCGCTCGATTTTTCTTGATCCAGCGGTAAAGGCCGGCGGTCGAAGTCTCACCGGGCAGATTGATATCCGCAACGACGACATCCACGGTGTCGCGGCTGAGGATTTCAATTGCTTCTTCCGCTGTGCGCGTCACATTGACCGAGGCTCCGGTGGAAACCAGGACTTCGCGTTCCAACATCAGAAGGGCTTCTTCCTGATCAACCAACAAGATAGTGCCCGACATCACGTCCGCGCGCCGGAACGCCGGTTCGGTGGACGTTGGCGACGATTCATCCGAAAGGGGCAGCGAAATGGTGAACGTGGCGCCGCGCGGCGGCGAGTTCCGGACCTGAATCTCTCCCCCGTGCTCCTTCACGATTCCGTAGCAGATGCTGAGCCCCAGGCCCGTGCCTTTGCCGACGGGCTTGGTGGTGTAGAAGGGGTCGAAAATCTTGTGAGGATTCGTGACACCCGGGCCGCTGTCCGTGACTTCAACGCACAGGCGCTGCCCGACACTTGCGGTGCGAATCCAGATTTCGCCCGAGCCGCCCTTTTCCTGAATGGCATCCACGGCGTTATTGAGAAGATTCAGAAAAACCTGCTCGAGCTGATGGAAATCTCCGGCGGTCATGGGCAGCCGTGGATCGAATTCGCGGTGAATCACGATATTGTGGAGCTTCATATCAAATTCGCGAAGAACGAGCGTGTCTTCGAGAATCTGATTGAGCTGAACCGGCGCGCGGTGAGGTTTCTGCTGTCGCGCAAAACTGAGCAAATTCTGGACGATGTGGTGCGTGCGCTGCGCCTGCTTATTGAGCTTTTCGAGATAGTCCGCGCCGCGCGGGTGGACAAATTCCTCGGATTTCAGGAGCTGGGTGTAGCCAAGAATCGCGGTAAGCGGATTATTGAGTTCGTGCGCGACGCCGGAAATCAATTGTCCGACGGCGGCCATTTTCTCGCTTTGCAGGAGCTGTTCCTGCGTGCGCCGCAGGGTGTCGTAGGCTTCGCGGGTCTTTTCGAGCAGCAGCGACTTATCTATCGTCGAGGCGATCTGGTTGCCGACGGCGGACAGCAAATTCAACTCCGCGGTCGAGAATGCCCGCATTTCACGATTGCCGACGACCAGAACGCCCATCACGCGATCCTTGGTCCAGAGAACGACGACCTGCGAGACCTGAATATTTTCGCGGCGGTGCAGCTCGCGAATTTCCTCGGGCAAAGCAGGGAGCGCGCCCGAAAGCAAAGTGGCCCGAGCCTGGCGAATCTGGTCCAGCAACGCCGCCGATATTTGCATGGGTGTATTCCGGCGGGCGAATTCGGATTGATAGCCCACGGCAGCGGCGCGCTTGAGGACCCGAGTCGGCTGGTCGAGGAAATAGACGGCGGCCGCGCTCACGGAAAACAATTCGGTGACTTTCAGGAGCGCAGCCGTGAGGCCATCTTCCAGAGCGACTGCCTGGCCCAAGACTTCGCCGATGGCGTTCAGAGCGAGAAGGGCGCGGTTGCGCCGACGAACGTCAATTTCCGCCTGCTTCTGGTCGGTGATATCGAGCAGGAAGCCCTGGTATGCGACTACCGCGCCGGAATCGTCGCGGGTGGCGAAGCTCGATTCGTGGGCAGAGCGTATTTCACCGTCACGCCGGCGGAATTCAAATTCGAAGTCCACAACCTCGCCGTATTCCTGAAGCAGGCGCTGCCTGCGTTCGCGGTCGGACGGGTCCACATAGAGCTGCGCGGGAAGATCCGCCTGAAGCAAGTCGTCGTGACTTTCATAGCCAAGGATACGCATAAAGGCATCGTTGAAATCCACGAATCGTCCTTCGGGCGTGGAGATAAAAACACCCTCCTGAACTTTTTCGAAAAGCGTGCGGAACTTGTTTTCCGCCTGGCGACGACTTGTGAAATCTTTGAGAACGTGAATCGTACCGCGACGTCCGCCTTCGGAATCGTGAAGAGCGGAATCGGTGGCTAGAAAGTAGCCTCCGAAGGATGGATCAATCTCCTCGGCTTTTCCGGCCGCGCCTTCGCAATAGGGACAGCGAACCCATGGGACAACACTTCCCTGGCGAAGCACGTCGCGCACGGCTTTGCCGACGAGAGAATCCGATTCGACCGCAAGATGCTCGGCGAGCGGCCGATTCGCGCGAATGATGGTGCCGTCAAGCGAGTGGACCAAGATCAAGTCGTCAATGGAATCAAAGGTATCCAGCCACTGTCTGCGGGAGGCTGCGGCATTTTCAAACAGGGCGACGTTTTCAACCGTGAGTCCCAGAAGATTGGCAACATTCACGAGATAATGTTCCTCTTCGCTACCAAACGTGCGTGGCGTGGAAGAACCGATTCCCAGCATCCCGAGCGGGCCTTCTTTTCCGGGAATGCGAACGAGGACGAGAGCGTCGAGCTTTTCCATTTCCATCCATCGTTGTACGGTGGCGTCCACGGCGTCGCGATAGGATGCAAATGGCGTCTCCCGGCGGAGCACACCCTGCACCCAAGGCTCGGCGGCGGAAATGCGCGCGGTTTGCTTGCGAAACCGGTCGCTTAAACCGACCGAAGCGCGGATTGCGAGCGCGGTGGGTTGGCCGGGATCGTCCAACAGAAAGACGAGGCCATGAGTTGCAGCCAAGCTCTCGACGAGATGACGCAGAACACCCTGGAGAGCGTCGTCCACTTTGAACGACTGAGTCGCTTCAGCGGTAATCAGCGCGAGCCGGCGCAATTTTTCGTTGAGATCTTCGGTGCGAACGCGGCCTGCCTCCAGAACGAGGACGGCCATGGCGATGCCCATCATGATTCCGAACAGGCCTTCGAAGGAAACGCGGAACAACCCGAGCGAGTGCGCGGCCCAGTCGGCCCGATCCAAGCCGTGAAGGCCGCGCAGAATAAGACCTCCGGCCAGCAGCTTCCATCCCACGCCGCGATGCTGCTCCCGCGACCGCCAGAAAAACCAGCCGGCGGAAAGATAGAGGAGGCATTCCGACAGAGATTCCGCGTCTCGCTGGAAATGTGCCAAGCGCGGAACCGAGCCTAGAGCGACAAGCAAGCTGGCTGCGATTCCGGCCAACGGCCAGAGGTATTTAAGCGACTTGCCTAGCCCAATGCAGTCCAAAACTGCGGCAAAAAGCAGCGCCGCCACGAGCAGCGAAAGCTCCGGGACGAAACGAGGATCGTTGGGGCCGCCGCGCCAAAGTGAATAGATCCGTAAACCTTCCAACCCGACATAAACCGTCCATCCCGCGAGCCAATAGCGAAAGAAACGCGCGGGAAAGCCGGGGACCAGCAGCCAGTATAAGACAAGCAAAATAAACGCGGCGGAGCCCTCCATGAAGGCGACGGCGAGAAATCCCGGATTGGAAGTAAACGTCATTGGGGCCTATGCGAACGTCACGGGGCCGCGACACAGGACACTTCGCGATCAACATTGGGGATATTAATGAGCCATTGTAAAACCTAGCACACGGTTGGAAGATACGGCAACAAACGCTCCTGCCGCGTGTGCCGTGCCTTATAATGGCTGATCGGACGGAGCGCTCATGCCCACTGAAAAAATCCTCGTGGTGGACGACGAAGAGGCGATTCGCGAGGTCATTTCGACGCTGCTGGACGCGCAGGGCTACGAGTGCACAACCTCGTCGAACGGCAAGCTGGGCCTCGAGGCGTTCCGAAAAGACACATTTGACCTGGTCCTCAGCGATATCGTGATGCCGGAAATGGACGGCCTGAAGCTGCTGAGCGAGCTGCGCATGGACGATCCGGACGTTCCCGTGATCATGGTCACGGCAATGCACGACATCTCGATCGCGCTGGAGGCGATTCGGGCCGGCGCTTACGACTACATTCTGAAGCCCTTCGAGAAAGACCAGCTCTACCTGAGCGTCCGGCGGGCGCTGGAACATCGCGGCCTGGTTCTGGAGAACCGCACGTATCAGAGCGACCTGGAGCAGCTGGTCGCCGAGCGGACGCAACAGCTTTCGATCGCTTTGCAGGACCTGGAACAGTCTTACGATTACACGCTGGAAGCGCTGGGCGGCGCGTTGGACGCCAAGGACGCTGAAACGGAAGGCCATTGCCAACGCGTGACGGCATTCACGATTACGATTGCGCGGGCAATGGGAGTCGAAAAGGGACTGCTACGCCATATCGCCCGAGGCGCATTCCTGCACGACATCGGCAAGATGGGAGTCCCGGACAGCATCCTGACCAAGCCCGGGCCGCTGACCGCGGAAGAGCGCGAAATCATGCGAAAGCATTGCGACATCGGATTCGCGGTGCTCGAGAGAATTCCATTTTTGAAGGAAGCTGCGGAGATTGTGCTATCGCACCAGGAGTGCTACGACGGTTCCGGATATCCGCGCGGACTCAAGGGCGAACAGATTCCCATCGGGGCCAGAATTTTCGCGGTGGCCGACACGCTGGACGCGATGATCTCCGACCGTCCGTACCGCAAGGCGCTGCCGATATCCGCAGCGCGCGAAGAGATTCAGAGATTTTCAGGCAAGCAATTCGATCCGCGGGTCGTCGAGGTGTTCATGGCACAGCCGGAGAAGCTGTGGCGCGAACTCCACGACAAGACCGGCGATCCATTCCGGCTTACCCAACTACAGACGGTTTAGGCGCGTTACTCGAAATTCCCCAAGCAAGAAATGCGATGTGTCCCGCTTCGCGCGACGCTATGAAATGGCAGAGGCCCCGGAGAGTGCAAATCCGAGGCCTTTGCTTGATTCGAATTTTGTTCAGCTAACCTAGAACTCGTACACCAGCCAGAACTTGATCGTGCGACCACCATTGATCGTCGCACCGGTGTTGGCGTACGAGCTAGGGTTTTGAAGATTATATGATGGTGTGAAGAGATTGGGATGGTTAAAGGCATTAAAGAACTCCGTGCGGAAAGTGATGGATTGGTTTTCCATCTTGCCAATCGGGATCGGGAACCTACGTTCGATGCTCTGGTCCGAGTAAATCTGGCCCGGCCCGTAGAGCGAATTGCGGCGCACGTCTCCGTTGAAGCCAGTGCCATAGGCGGGAATTACAAAGCGGAAGTCGCTCTCCGGCTCCGGATTGCATACGGGCGTGGTAAAGCAAGCCAAAATCGGGAAGTAGGTCCCGGGCGCGGAAATATCATATATCGAACCGTCAAACCCGGTTGCGGTGATGGGCTGCTTCGGATTGCTGAGAATTGGGCGGTCGTTTCCGTCATGACCATCCTCGTTGATGTCCGCGTCGTCGTAAACTGTGTCCGGCGCGCCACTGTCGAACGTGGTGATCTGAGACCACTGCCACTGGTCGGTCAAAGCCTTCAAGATCCGATTCGATTTGTTGTAAGGCAAAGCCCAGACGTAGGACAAAACGAAGCGGTTGCGGCGATCCAGCGCTGAATTGCCCCAATCGCATTTCTGGCATTCGAGATTCTGCGCGAAGGAACTTCCACCCGTAGTCGTGAAGACGTCGGTTCCGTCGTCCTGGAGGTGCGACCACGTGTAAGATGCGCGCAGCGCGAAGTCCCGATGGAATTGACGCTCCAGTTGCACTTGGGCAGCGTTGTACCAAGAGCTGCCAGCATTCGTCCGAACCACGATTTCACTGAAATTCGGATTCAGGCGGATGTAATTACCCTCATTGTCGAAGCCGATCGCGCCGTTATAATCCTGGTTGACGAAGAGCTTCTCCCCCCGCGTGCCGACGTAGGCCGTGGTAAGAACGAATCTTCCCGGCAATTCACGCTGGATATTGAGGTTCCACTGTTGAGAGTAAGGATTGACGAGTTTATTGGAGATCGTGTCAATGATGGCCGTGGGACTTGGAGTGCCGATGATGTTCGCCAATTGTTCCTGGGCATCGGCCTGGCCGCGGCCATTTCCGCCCACGATGCTGCCGCCAGCAGCGTTGGGTGAGCTCCCCGCGCTATTGTCAATGATGTTCGTGAACAGCCCATCGTAATAGATGCCGTAGCCGCCGCGAATGACGGTGTTGCCATGGCCCAGCCAACGGCCGCCCCATTTCGGCGTGTACGCAAAGCCGAGGCGCGGGGCGAAGTTATTGCGGTCGGGTTGCTGCTGAAAGGCGTACATGTTGGGGAATACGGCTCCGGGAACGCCGAAGCCCAAACTTGTGTTCAGAGCCGGGTACGGCAACACGTTGGCGGGAGTGCCCCAGTACTCGTAACGAAGGCCTAGAGTGAGGGTGAGGTTGTCTTTGACTCGAAAGGTATCCGTGATATAGGGGGCATACATCGTGATATTGGGGCTAACGGCCGGACTTCCGAAGACCTTGTTGATTGATCCAGCGGGCCCCGTAAAATCGTCAATAAAGTTCGCCAATGATGAGTAAAAGCCGCTGCCAGCCGCGTCCGTAAAGCTTCCACCGAGCTTGTAGTCAATCGAACCCCGGTTATCAAAAGGAATCAAATCGTGGACGTCCACGAACGTGATATCAACACCGCCCTTGAAGGTGTGGCGTCCGTGGCTATACGTCAAGGCTTCCTGAAGCTGCGAGGTTTTATGCTCGCGCCCTTGCGGGAAGGCGTCATCAACGCCGAGTTCAAGGGCTGCTCCTGTGGGCCCGGTGAGATCCTGATCGAAAACCAAGTTGGGAAGATTGGCCAGAGGTCCGGCGAGGGTCGCGGCGGTTTGAGAAAAGGTGAACCCAATGTTGGTATAGGAATAGCGCATTTCATTCACAACGGTCGTGGAGACTATATGCACCCATTGGGCATGAAAGATCTGCGAAGGGCCACCTTGCTGGGTAATGAAGGGCGGCAGGGCGCTTGGGTTGGCAAAAAAGTCCGGGCTGAGGGATTGATCGTCACGAACGTAAGCCGCAGAAATAGAATCGTTTGGACCCGGGTGAAAGTCCACGCGGTAATACTGAGACGTATCTTTTCCTAGAACTGGAACGTTATTTTGGGCAAAGAATGCAGTCTGAACGCAGCCCCGATCAATGCCCGTGATTGGATCGGGACCAAGGACCAAGTAGTTGGTCCCCGCCCCGCAAGCACCCGGCGCCCCGCTGCCCCCGGGTGCAACAAGACCGCCGAGACTCTGAATAAAAAGATTCGCGTTGGCGTTGTTCAAGCCCTTCAGAGTGGTGATGCCTACTGAAGTGGGCAGAACAAGCGTGCTTCCGGTGGCATCCTGCGAAGACGGATCCCACTGGTCAGATACAAAGAAGAACAATTTATTCTTGATCGCCGGTCCGCCGAACGAGAAGCCGTACGTGTTTTCGTTCGAGTAGGGGTTGGGGAGTCCGATGAATTTGTTTTCGGCCGGATTCGCTGCGAATGCCGAGTTCTCATTAATTTCATAAGCGGACCCATGGAAGCTATTGTCGCCGGTCTTGTAGATATAGTTGAGAACCGAGCCGCCTCCACGTCCATACTCGGCAGTATAAGAGTTCGTGAGGATCGTGACTTCTTGAATGGCACCGACGTTGTCCGGCTGAAAGGCCTGGCCGGTGATGCCATAATCGTTGTCGTCCACGCTATCAATTAGAAAATTGTTCGAGCGCGGACGAGCTCCATTCACGGAATAACCGACTCCGTTATTCAAGCCGGTGGTCGCCGGCGACAAGTCCTGAACGCCCGGCAGGGTCATCGCCAATTCAGCCGGGTTAAAGCTCGAGTAGGGAAGACTCTTGACCTCCTCGGGGCTGATATTCCCAGCCATCTGGCCCGACTGCGTGTCAATGATCTGACCTGCGCCCGCTTCGACGGTGACAGTGCTCTGGACCGAGCCCAATTGAAGCAGACCGTTTACGGTGGTGCTCGCTGACCCGTTGATCACTACGCTTCCTACGCGCAAGGCAGCGAGGCCGGTTGCAGTAAACGTCACCGAGTAGATGCCGGGCTGCAAGCCGTCGATCCGGTACGTGCCCACCGAGTCCGTGGTCGCGCTGTGCACTTCGCCAAACTGAGGGCTTACGGCCTTGACGTCCACATTGGGGACGACCGCGCCTGTTTGGTCAGTGACCGCGCCCACAAGGGTTCCGAGGCTCGTCTGAGCGCCAGCGACTGTTGCCATCGTCAACACCGCGACCAAACCGAACAGCACGCCAGCCAAGCGAATCTTCCGGATCATTGACATCGAGTCTCCTCCACCTCAAGAGTGTTTGAATACCCCACTACCAGATACGGCAAAGCCCGGGCGTCTTGGCCTGCGCTGGACCCGAGGAGGCGGCGTCCGAAAGACCGTACGCACGCACAACTCTGATAAATAGCATGCAACTGCAATTCCAGAATTCTAGTGGATTTCCGAAGAATAACAAGCTCAGAATCAGCAGGATGGGGACACAATTCCAGACTCTCGAACGCACATCCGAAATTCCATATGCAACTGGAAATGAAATGTCATAGAAGAACGCAGTATCGCTTTTGCCGGAGCGATTTAACGGGAGAGATTGTTTCGGCGGTAAATGAACGCGAAGATGCCGAGAAACAGGCTTATCGCGGGCAATAGCAGAATCAGGATGCCGTGGCGCAGCGCTTCGCGGCCCGGAGCGCCGGAGGCAGCGGCCGTCTGGTAACACATCGCGCAACCCTGTGCCGTGGCGTGGGGCGCCATCGGCCCGGACAGAATGGCGCAAAGTGCCGTGGCAGCCGCCCAGGTAAGCTTCGATTTGCGCTCGTCGCGGTGCATCTCGACTCCCATGCAAGTCGGCTTCTCCACAGTTGTACCTCACTTCTGCAAGAACAAAAACAGGAACAACAAAATCCAGAGAGCGTTGATCGCGTGCCAGTAGGTCGAGACGACTCCGGCAACCGTGGCGCGCGACAGATATCGCGGGGCGCGGAATGCGACTGCGAGCAGTACTGCGACACCACCGAGCACATGGATCGCGTGGGCAGCCGTAAACACATAGAAAAAACTGCTGCTGGGATTCGTCGCGATGCCAACTCCCGCGGCGGCGAGCTGACGCCAGGCGATCCCGAGCCCCGCGAGAAAAAATACTCCCAGGATCGCCGTGACTCCCCACCAATGGCGAAATCCCATGTCGTCGTTTGCCAACAAGCGGTTCCGCGAGCGAGCCAGCGTGAAGCTGCTCGCCAGCAGGATCGCGGTGCTCAATTCGAGTATGCGCCACGGCAAGTCGAGCGGTTGCCAGTCGCTTGAAAATCCTCTGCGAACGATTTCAGCGCTGACCAGCGCCATGAAGAACATCAGCACACCGGCGAGGAGCATCATGACACCGGTTTGATAGGCGCGCTGGGGAATTCCGGCGGGCGAGTTTGCGGTGACGCGCAATGCGCCTTCCGGTGCGAGATTCTGCGGCAAGAAATCAGCCGTTGCGCCCGGCACGCTATATTCGTACGGCGCGCGATAGACGCTCGGAAATTGACCGCCGAAATTATCCGGCGGAGGTGGCGAGGTGGTGATCCATTCGAGCGTGGTCGCGCTCCACGGATTGGCGGGTGCGGGCGCGCCGTTCCTCAAGCTGCGAAAGAAGTTCCAGAAAAAGATCAGCTGCGCCGCAGCGGTAATGAACGCAGCGATAGTTATGAAATCGTGGATCGGCTGGAGCGCGGCCAGATACTTCGCGCCGGTTGAATCCGCGTACCGGCGAATTCCGCCGGCGACACCGAGAAAATGCATGGGCATGAAAATGCTATAGACGCCGGCGAAAGTGATCCAGAAATGCAGCTTGCCAAGCGTCTCGTCCATGCTGCGGCCAAACATTTTCGGGAACCAATAGTAAGTGGCGGCGAAAATTCCAAAGATCGCGGCGACGCCCATGACGATGTGGAAATGCCCCACGACGTAGTAGGTGGCGTGCAACATCGTGTCCACGGCGGGCTGCGCCAGAAAAATCCCGGAAAGCCCACCGGTGATGAAAAATGAAACGAAGCCGATGGCAAAGAGCATCGGTGTGTGGAACTGAATTTTTCCACCCCAAAGAGTGCCAAGCCAGTTGAAGGTCTTGATCGCGGAGGGCACGCCGATCGAAATCGTGAGCAACGAAAACGTGAGGCCCGAGTACGGATTCATGCCGCTGACAAACATGTGGTGTCCCCACACCAGAAAGCCGAGAAAACCGATGGCGCACAGCGCGAACGCCATAGCCCGGTATCCGAAAACGGGCTTGCGCGAAAAATTCGCGAGAACATGCGACACGACGCCCATGCCCGGCAGAATCGCGATGTAAACCTCCGGATGGCCGAAAAACCAGAAGAGGTGCTGCCACAACAGCGGCGAGCCTCCGCTGTGACCCTGCATTTCTCCATTCACGACGAGACCTGCCGGAAGGAAGAAACTCGTGCCCGCCGAACGGTCGAGCAAGAGCAAGATTCCTCCGGCCAGCAGCACGCTGAAAGCGAGCAGGCTGAGAACCGCGGTGACGAACCAGGCCCACACGGTCAGCGGCATGCGCATCAGCGTCATGCCCGGCGCGCGCATATCAATCGTCGTGGCAATGAAATTCAGCGAGCCGAGCAGCGACGCGACGCAAAAAATCAGGATGCCAAGAATCCAGATCGTCTGGCCCATTCCTTCACCTGGTCCAGCCACCTCGCCGAGGCCGCTGAGCGGGGGATAGGCTGTCCAGCCGCTAATCGGCGCTCCGCCGGGAACGGCAAACGCAGCCAATATGCAAAGGAAAGCGATGAGGGTCAGCCAGAACGAGAGCATGTTCAGCCGGGGGAAAGCCATCTCCGGCGCGCCGATTTGAAGAGGCAGAAAATAATTGCCGAAGGCGCCCTGCGGCGCGGTAGTGAGCACGAAAAAAATCATGATCGTGCCGTGCATTGTCACCAGCGCGAGATATTGTTCCGGCGTCATGATGGCACCGCGCACGAACGGCATATGCGCGGCGGGCCACACGAGATGAAAGCGCATCAGAAGCGAGAGGACGATGCCAATCGTGACCGCGGCGAGCGCCAGGGAAAAATACTGGAGGCCGACGATCTTGTGATCCGTGCTGAAAACGCGCCCGCTGCTCACTGGGTGGCCGCCTGGCGATTGAGGAAGGTCTCGTAATCAGATTCAGAGACCACGTTCAACATGCTGTGCATCGTGTTGTGGCCCAGTCCGCACAGCTGCGTGCAAACAATTTCGTATTGCCCGATACGGTTTGCCGTGAAGTGCACAGGAACCATCATGCCGGGCACGGAATCCTGCTGCAGACGCAATTCGCGCACGAAAAAATTGTGGACCACGTCCTGCGAGCGTAGCAGCAACTCGACGGGATGGTTGACCGGCACGGTAAGCGTTGGGACGACGATATTGTCTCTGCCCGCGGGATCGTTCGGGTCGAGGCCGAGCGGATTTCCGGTTGGCGCGCTGACGAGAGCGGGATCGAGCCGGCCGAACTTGCCGTCCACGCCCGGATATCGAAACGTGTAAACGAACTGAGTTGTTGTGACTTCGATCTGGATCGCGCCCGGTTCGGCCGCCACGAAGCGATCCTGGGCCCACGCTTCACGACCGGCAATCGCCAGGCCGACAAAGACGACCAAAGTGATGATTGTCCAGAGGACTTCCATCGCGACGTTTCCGTGCGTGAAGCGCGCGCGCTGTCCGCGATCGCGGAATCGGAAAACGGCATACGCGAGGCCCAGCTGCGCAAGGATGAACGCGGCACCGGCGACGTAAAGCGTAAGGACGTACTGCCGATCAACGAGCGCAGCGGTGGAAGTAATTGGCGGCGGTGGAGGAAACAGATGAGCCGCGAAGGCGTAGACGGTCGCGAGGACCAGCAGAGTCAGAAGAAGTGCCAGCAGAAAAGCTGGTGCTGCGGAGCCACGGGCTTGCTTCCTGCTTCGAATCATAAGTGGCGCGAGGTAGCGATGATATATAACCGTGGCAGGATTTTGTAGGGAGATTGTGAAGATCGGATCCCAGGGTGGTTGTGCCCGGTGTACCAGATCGAAAGATGATTGGGCCGTTTCGAACTCAAAGGGGGGGCTAGATTCCATGTGGGGAAAACCACCTTTCTACATTTCGGACAATTGCGCCGTGGACGTGCGAAATCTGGCCGCGGCGCGCGATTGGTATAAGGAGAAGCTCGGGTTGCGCGACGTAAAAACATATAGGGAAGACGACTCGGGGCGGCCATTCGCGGATCTGACGATTTCGGATGACGACATATTTCTTTCGTTGGTGGAGTTGGCGCCGGGAGGATCCGCAGGGAAGCAACACGTCATCTTCTTCGCCGGAAATCTGGAAAAGGCGCAAAAGTGGCTGATCGAACGCGGAGTAACCGTCGAACCGGTTACGAGTGACTCGGGTGGGAATCGGTTTTTTCGGTTTCAGGACTTAGAGGAGAACAAGATTGAAGTATGCGTTGAACCGGGATAGATTCCCCGAAGCACTGCTTCGCCTGCGAATTGAAGCCCATCCAATAAGGGAATCGGATTCTCAAAATAGATATGCGGTCGAGTGGATTCGAACCACCACGCTCTTGCGAGCGCCAGCCCCTCAAGCTGGTGCGTCTGCCAGTTCCGCCACGACCGCAAAGAGGTTAACGACGAAATTGTAACAGAAGCCGCTAGTTCTTGGGAGCCGGGTTCGGCGCGGGCGCAGGCGCCTGCGTCGGAGGCTGGACCGGAATCTGAATCGGCGGCGCGGTAGCCGGCTTCGCCGGAGCTTTGCCCGGTTGCGAAGTCTGCTCCAGAATCGAGCCCGTACTGGTCTCCGGCGTGGAACGTTTGAAGGACAGCGTCAGCGAAGTCATCATGAAAACGATTGCGCACCAGGTAGTGGCGCGCGAAAGGAATGTGGCGGCTCCGCGCGGGCCGAACGCCGTCTGGCTGCCCGCTCCGCCGAATGCGCCTGCAAGATCCGCGGCATTGCCGCTCTGCAGCATGATGACGATGATCAGAACGAAGCACACAATCACGTGCAGTGTTACCAGCACGGCCGATACTCGCCAGCCGATCCAGATTAGGCCGACAGCGACCAACATCGAGACGGCCCATTTTGCCCACGTTGGCATTTCTGCTCCCAATTCGCGCCGGGGCGAATCCCGCCCCAATGGCGCGTCTAATAATTCACGATTGATGCGAACGACCGCGGGTCCAGGCTGGCTCCGCCGACCAGCCCACCGTCAATTTCCGCCTGCGCCATCAATGCCTTGATGTTCTCGGGCTTGACGCTGCCGCCGTAGAGAATTCTAAGTGCGGAGGCTTCCTCGAAAGAGAACCGGGCCGCAGCAAGTTCCCGCAGATACCGATGCGCCTGCGCAGCCTGCTCCGGAGTCGCGGTTTTTCCCGTGCCAATCGCCCAAACCGGCTCGTACGCCAACAGAATACGCGAGAACTCCGCAGGGGTCAACGCGCCCAGGCCGCCTTCAAATTGACGCTTTAGAACTGCTTCCGTGTGATTACTTTCGCGTTCGCTGAGGATTTCGCCCACGCAGACGATCGGCGTGAGGCCCGCTTCAAGCGCGGCCTTCGTTTTGCGATGCACGGACTCGTCGGTTTCATTGTAATACTGACGGCGCTCGGAATGTCCGATGATCACGGCCGTGCAACCTACCTCGACCAGCATCGGCGCGCAAATTTCTCCCGTGAATGCGCCTTCCAGTCCGCCGTGGACATTCTGGGCGGCGATCGCGATGGAAGTTCCGCGAACCGCATGCGCAGCAACGTCGAGCGACGTAAATGGCGGGGCCACGACGATATCGCAATGCTTTGATTGCGCGACGAGCGGATGAAACGCTTCGAAAAAAGCGCGCGTCTCCGCTTGCGTCTTGTACATTTTCCAATTGCCAGCGATTACCGGACGGCGCAATGAACTCTACCTTTCGGTGAGCGCTTCGACTCCAGGCAGCTTTTCACCGGCAAGGAATTCAAGCGAGGCGCCACCGCCGGTCGAAATGTGCGAAATCTGAGTGGCGACACCCGACTGCTCGACGGCGGCGACGGAATCTCCTCCGCCGACGATGGAGGTGGCGCCGGCGACGGTGGCGATCGCAACGGCGCGCGCCATCGCGAGAGTGCCCTGCGCGAATGCCGGCTTTTCAAACATGCCGAGCGGGCCATTCCAGACAATCGTGCGCGCCTTCGAAATCTCCTGGCCGAATAGGGCGATTGTTTTCGGACCGACGTCGAGGCCCATCCAGCCATCGGGCGTGTCGGCAATCTCAGTGGTTCTCGTTGCGGTCGAATCGGGCGACTCCGCCAGTACGTGATCCACCGGCAACAGCAGGCGGAAATTGTGGCTGCGAGCTTCATGGAGCAGGCCGCGAGCGAGGTCGAGCTTGTCGTTTTCGACGAGTGATTTCCCCACCGGCAGTCCTTGCGATTTGAGAAACGTGTAAGCCATCGCGCCGCCGATCAGCATTGAATCGGCGAGTTTCATCAGATTCTGCACGACTTCGATTTTGTCGGAGACTTTTGCGCCACCGAGGACGGCGACAAAAGGCCGCTCGGGATTTGAGATGGCCTTGCCGAGATAGGTCAGTTCCTTTTCCATCAGCAAGCCCGCTGCGGACTGGCGGACAAACTTCGTGATGCCGACCACGGACGCGTGAGCGCGATGCGCCGAACCGAAGGCATCGCACACGAAGAGCTGGTCGCACAGCGCGGCGAGCTGCTTGGCGAACGCGAGATCGTTCGCCTCTTCTTCCGGGTGATAGCGGACGTTTTCGAGGAGCAGCACTTCCCCGTTGCTAAGCGCCTTGCTCTTCGCTTCGGCGTCGCTGCCCACGCAATCGGCGGCGAACGTCACAGCCTTCCCCAACATCTCCCCGAGCTTTGCGGCCACGGGCGCGAGGCTGTATTTGGGATCTACTCTTCCCTTTGGCCGGCCGAGGTGCGAAGCGAGCACGAGGCGCGCCCCGCGTTCGATGGCAAGGCGCAAAGTGGGCAGCGTCTCACGAATACGCGTGTCGTCGGAGACGCGGCCGGCATCAAGCGGGACGTTGAAGTCCACGCGAATGAAAACGCGCTTGCCGCTCAGTTCGAGATCGCGGATGGAGAGTTTGCTCATGGTCGTGGTCGCAACGATGCGCCGGGCCGGAATCGCTCCGCTAGAGGCGCGCAGCGAAAAGTTTTATCAGGTCACGGCAGCGGCACGAGTAGCCCCACTCGTTGTCGTACCAGGCGAGCACCTTCACGCAATTGGTACCAACAACGAGCGTGTAGCCGGCGTCCACGATCGAGGAACTCGGATTGCCGCGGAAATCTACGGAGACCAACTCCTCGGTCGTGTATTCGAGGATGCCCTTCATCGGCCCTTCGGCCGCACTCTTCAGAGCGGCGTTTACGCTGGCGGCTGTCGCCGGCTTTTCGGTAATGACGGTGAGGTCAACCACGCTCACGTTCGGTGTCGGCACGCGCATCGCGTAGCCGTCGAGCTTGCCCTTGAGTTCGGGGATCACTAGACTTAAGGCCTTGGCGGCGCCGGTCGAAGTCGGAATCATGGACATTGCGGCGGCGCGGGCGCGACGCAGGTCCTTGTGGGGCAGATCGAGCAGCTTTTGGTCGTTGGTATAAGAATGAATTGTGGTCATGGTGCCGACCACGATTCCAAAAGTGTCCTGCAGGACTTTCGCGACCGGAGCGAGGCAGTTCGTGGTGCAGGAAGCGTTAGAGATGACGTGATGCTTCGCGGGATCGTAGGTCTTATCGTTAACGCCGAGAACGATGGTGGCGTCGGGATCGGTGGCGGGGGCGGAAATGATGACTTTTTTTACCGTGCCGCGAATATGCTTGCGGGCATCGGCGCCTTTGGTGAAGAGGCCGGTGGATTCGACAACGATCTGTACGCCGACTGAAGTCCAATCGAGTTCTGCGGGATCCTTGACGCGGAAAACCTTGAAGGATTTGCCGTCCACGGAAATCGTGTCTTCCGTGTGGGTCACTTTGTGCGTGAGATTGCCAAGGATCGAATCGTATTTCAGGAGGTGCGCCAGGGTCTTCGAATCCGTGATGTCGTTGACGGCTACGATCTCGATCGCCGGGTCGCCGAGTGCGGCGCGAAAAATATTGCGGCCGATGCGGCCAAACCCATTGATAGCGACTTTGACAGCCATGCTTCCTCCTGAGAATTGCCGAGACTTACTTGCCGGCGAGAAGAGCCAGTTGGACTTCCGTGAAAGTGAAGATGCTAGGGCGCGCGCAAACAAAAGTCAACGCGGGTTCGTCGCCACGCCGGTCAGTTGTACTCCTTCACGCGGATAACGGTATTGCCTTCAAAGGTGACGAATGTCGTTTTCGAGGGTGGCGTCCCGTAGATCCAGTCTTCCGTGTCGTTCCCCTCAGTATCACGCTCCCGAACTTTATGCTCCGGGCGGCCCATCGCCGCGAGCACCATTTCCGAATCCATTCCAACCACAGCGCGCTCGTCCTTGATCGCCTGCTGGAACTGGGGCGCAAGAGTGTCAATCCAATTTACGGTGGCGGAACGCTGCTTAGAGAAATCCAGCATCACGGAGAGATCGCGTTTCAAATCGTCCGGGCTCATGTCCGGAAGGCTGTGCCCGTAATCCAGAACGAGCGTCGCGCCGGGCAATTGCTGCTGCGCGTACGTTTGCTGCGTTTGTTCGGGCGGTGGGGTGGACGCTCCGCCTATCCCGACCTGCACGTGATCGCGCCAGTGGAAGTGCTTTTTCCCGCCACCGTTGATGCTCAGTACGATCTCGCTGGCGCGAAATTCGATGGACGTGATCTGCACCGTATCGCCTTGACTGGCCGCGGTGCCGTAGAGCCTCAGGGCGTCGCTCAAATGCTGCATGTCGAGCGGTTTGCCAGCCGGAATCTTGTAGCCCTTCTTGCCACCGGGCAGGGGCTGTACCACGCGGGCGAATTCGCCATCCACGAAACGTACTAGGAGCAATCGCGATTCCGGCTGCAGGGTTTTCGATGCCTGGTCCGATGACGGAATCGCCAGAGGCTCCGATGTGACGGCACGCCCGCCTGCCAGAGCCGCGGGAAAGGCGTTTCCAAGACCAGTGGGAGCGGAACGGAAAGGAGTCAAACCCGGAATGTCCGCTCCTAAAGCGAGCGCAACCAAGAGCGCGATGGTGAACTGAACGCCCATTACGGTTTCCCTATTCTACGGCGTTTGCCCGTCTTCGGGAATAGGAAGTTCGAGCGAGCGCAGGAGGGTCCCGTTACATCTTCTCGGGTCAGCCGACACGCGGGTCAATACCCGAAACGGCGAGTCTTGGCGCTGGGATCGAATGGATTCCCCTGGACGCCAGCGGCATGCAAGAATGAGGCGCCTGATCGCCAAGAAAAATGCTCCATCGCCTGCTTATCGCCGTCGCCTCACCCACCTTAGCCCATAGCGCGAGGCGCTGGCTGTACCACCTAGGCGGTTTGGGGTTCATTCCGCTCGGACTCCTCGACGCCTCGATCATCCCGGTACCGGGCAGCATGGATGTGTTGACTATCGTCCTATGTGCGCGCCGAGGTGACTTATGGATCTACTACGCGATGATGGCGACGATCGGCTCGGTGTTAGGGGGTTTTGCGACCTACCGACTGGCCCGCAAGGGCGGGAAGGAGATGCTAGCGCGCAGGTTTTCAGCCCGCACGCTTAAGAAAGTTTACGCGATCTTCGAGCGATACGGCTTTGGCGCAATTGCCCTCCCCGCGTTGCTGCCGCCTCCCGTGCCCATGGTTCCATTCGTGCTTGCCGCCGGAGCGTTGCAATATTCGGTGGAGAAGTTCCTTGCCGCGCTCACATTGGGCAGGCTAGCCAGGTTCACGCTGCTGGGATTTCTGTCCGCTCGTTATGGACGGCGGATGCTGACTTACATCTCGCAAAACGGGCATCCAGTGCTGATGACAGTTCTCGGATTACTCGCCACGACGGCTGCGGTTTTCGCCTTCTTCTACTTCATCAAACGACGACGGCGGCGCGCTCGCGCCTAACCATTTTCCAGACAATGTGTCTTAGCGGACAGACATGCGTGTGTGCCTGTCCCAAAATGGCATTGCAAATGGAATTGCGAACGCGGAGCTAACGATGACAAAGCCAAGCACAAAAGACGAGTTGAAAGGCAATCTTCACGACCTAAAGGGTACGGTGAAAGAAAAAGCCGGAAAAGTGATGAACGATCCCGATCTCGAGGCTGAGGGCCAAGCAGAAAAGATCGCCGGAAAGATTCAGAAGAAGGTTGGACAGGTGGAAAGGGCTCTCGGCCAATAGAATAGGCGCGTTCAGTGCAGTTCGGGAACTGAAAGGAGATCCAAATGTTATTGCTGATTATTATTCTAATCCTGTTGTTCGGCGGTGGCGGCGGCTATTACGGATATTCAAGATGGGGAGCGGGCGGCGGACTTGGGATCCTCGGGACGGTCTTACTTATCGTGCTGATCGTGTATCTGTTCGGCGGACTGCGGCTGTAAAGCCCGCTGACGACAGCTGCACCGTTTGGTAGCGAAAAAGAATTACGTGAGTGAATGGGGACGCATCCGTCGTCAAGATCGGAAAGGCCTCTGGCGCTGGCGGCGCGATCGCCGCCAGCACCGTCGAGGGACGTGAACTGGTTGATTCGACTCGAATCCTGCGGTTCCTCTTTTACGATCCCAGTTCAGGACGCCGACACCGCGCGAGCCTTTTCTGGCTGTCCGACGAGTTCCTCAAAAAGAGTCCGGTAATGAATCATCGCCTGGCGCAACTCTTCGGTACTCGCTCGTCCCAACGTTTGGCGCGCCGCGATTGCGTGTGCAGCCCGGTAATTTTCCATTACCAGTGGATGATCCACGGAAATGTCTGCCGCACGCTGCTCAAAATCGCTGACCGGATAGCCGCGCGTTAACATGACGTCGCCCAATAGCTGATCGGCTTCAGTTACTGCTCCTCCGGGACTGTCTACAAATCGTGACTGAACTCTGCCCCACGATTCCACGAAACGTGCGTGATCGCCTGGAGCAAGCTCCCGGATATGAAAACTCTCTACGCGTTCGGCGCGCTTTTCGAGTTTGGCTTCCGCGCGACGCTGGTTTCCGCCTTCCTGCACTGCGCGGGCATATTCCGGACCACCGAATTGGCCACGCAGTCTCGCGGTGCGGCGCTTGCGCATATAGAGCATCGTCGCGATGCCTGCAACAACGACCACTACGACGGCGACGATTAGGGCCCACTGCGTGGTGCTCAATGCATTCAAGTTCATGATTTGCCTCCATTGCTTCTACGAGTCTTTGATCAGGGCCGAGGGACTGGACGGGCAGAATGATAGTGGCGGCAGGATCAGAAATCTGTTCGCAACAGCACACTTCTGAGGACGCGCTCAACTTCGGGTGCTTGCCCAGGACGTTTTAGAAGCGGCCGATGCGAAAAATGGTGCGAACGCGTTGACGACGGCGATCCGGAACGAATCCTGTCGAGTGACGAGATTATCGGTCAAAACTCCCCACGCACCTTGCGCGTCGCGAATCCCGCGGCCTCCGGCGAATGCGTCGATGGCTTCGGAGAGTTCGATTCCTTCGTCCACGACACTTTTCACAAGCGGCTCTGGCATCAAGACGGCGCCCGATTGGCCGAACGAAGCGCGTCCGGCTCCATCGGTGATGTAAGCCCAATTTTCGAGGAAAACCCAACGGAAGCCGCGTTCGTGAACGATATCAATGCCGCCTTCCAGGCCCACAAAGTATTTCCAAGGTTCGTCTTTTTCGCGGGCGATAGCCAGCAGAGCTACTGCTCGTTGACGGGCGCCGGTCATGACTTCTTCGCGCGAGAGCGGCGTGTGGCGGACGCCGCTCGGCACTTCCACGCCTACTACATCGAAGAGCGCCTTGGCACCGAGTCGAGGCGAAATCACATCGAGAGCCTCGCGGACGGCGTCCAGTTTCGGCCTGCGGCTACTCCCGACCGCGACGATGATCTTTTCCATCGGAGTCTGTGAGTCCGTTAATGGCGAAGTCAATCAGACCGCAAAGATACGCCAACATTGGCTTCGGGCGGGCAGCACTCTAGCATGGTGCTACGAAACGAGCTACCGGACCAATTCGGTGGATGGTTCGGAAAAAATGGAGCGGGATAAGAGAATCGAACTCTCGCCTCCACCTTGGCAAGGTGGCGTACTACCACTATACGAATCCCGCTTCTGGGACGACAGAACGTCGCCTGACGCATTTATAGCACGGCGCCTAGAGAGGGACAAGGCCCGCTCCGAGGCACAATTCGCAGAAATAGAAGGTGGGGTGCCAGAGGCTTCGAGGCCCGGGAACCGAGGCGGGAAAACCGGCGAGTTGCCTAATCCACTTCCATTATGCGGGTCGCTTTCACGACGGGCGACTTCTTTTGCCTTTCGGCAAACTTCTCGGCGCGTTCGCGATCAATATATACGCGACCAAACTTCTCGCCGTCGTGGTAATACACGGTAACCTGCCAGTGACGATGCTTGCGCCTGCGATCCTTGTGGAACCGGCTCGAGCCCTTTGATTTTGCTTTCGATGTCGTCTTCTTCTTCACGATGGGATAAACCTCAATGCCCGCGACTATCGCAATTTTGATTTGGCAGCGCAAGTAGCAAGAAGAAGGTTAACTTTCCTACTATTTAACAATTACGATTTCCGGCCATCAGCCAGGCCACATTGGACTGCATAGTTTGGAAACATTTTACGACGCGGTGGAACATTTCGCGAGGGTGCCACGTAGTATGTGTAGGACGGTAAGGAGCAAGCAATGGTTGCGAACTTGAGTGCCAAAACGCAAATCGAAGATCTCGGAAATCATCCGACGGAGACGGTGGCCGCCCTGCGAAGCCTCTTAACCAGCGGCGCAAGCACGAGCGCGGACCCCAAGCGCAATGGTTTCTATGAAGTAGAGAGCGATTCGGTGGTCTATTACATCCACGTCTCGCCCGTGACCGGCAAGGTGCTGCTGCTAGCCACATGGCAGAACGTAGCCGTTCCTGCGGGCCAGGCGTCCTAGCGCGCGTTCAGTTCGCGGGCGGGGCCGCGTCGCCGGCAGCTAGATCCGCTGCCTTCAGATTTAACTGGTCATAAACTTCCTTCTTAAGCTTATAGAGCGCGGCATTCCCGCTTGCCTGCGCGTAAACAAAATCCCCAGTGGGCTTAGAGATTCGCAGCGTCAATTCCTTTCCATCCTTGCCAGTAAGGACTAGCTGTACGGCTGGGTTCGAGAGTTGAGAGAGCAGATTCGGTGCGGGATGGTCAATCACCTCCTCAGCTCGGACGGTGCCAAGCGGATCGAGAACCTTCCAGCCCGATGCGGTTTTCCCCTTCCGATCGGCGGGCGAGTCAAATGTCCAGTCATCAGAGCTATCGGGCTTGCGAGTGAGAGTGAAGGTGCCGTCTGCGTCTCGGATTTGAATGCGCTGCGTATCGGCCAGATCGGCGTGAAGAATCTGTTTGTCGCGAAGGTCGGCGGATTTCTCCGAAAGTTTCTTCTCGAGGTCGCCGTCAATCCGAAAAATTGTCGGCCGGGAAAGATCGCGCGCGAAATAGGCGTCGCCGTCCTTCTTGCCGACCACGAGCGTGGACATGGTCCCTTTTTCACCGGAAGCAGTGAACGTAATGGTGGGAGCGGCAAGGCCATATCGCGCCAGGTTGTCGGGATCTTCACTGGCAACCGATACCATCTTGGAATTGGCAATGGCTTGAAGCAGCGAATCCACAGCGTCCTTGTCGGCGAGCAATCCCGAGGTCGTTGCAAATTTCCACTCGTCTTTGTCCTTCGAAAGCCCGAGGCTGCCTGCTGAATTCTTGAGGTCGAATGACGCGACCTGTTCGGTATTCAAGTGCAGGATGGCGCGATCGCGCAGGCCGTCGAGCGACTTTCCGACGCTGGTCGAAAGCAATTGCGGCAGCAGAGATACGTTTTGCCCGCCGTCAACGATGGTGTAGGCAGATTCGCCGGCAAAATCGTTGTCCCCAATCAGAATCGTATGCTTTGAACCATTGGCGAGCTGAAACTCCACCGAAAACTTCGGCGGGTCCAGGCCAAAGGCTTTCCGCCGGTCGGCCGAGCCGGACTCGGTTTGCGCGATTCGCGCGGCGGCAAGCTGGTCAACGATTCCTTCGGCAGTCGGCTGGTCGGCGTCGGTCTCGACGGGCTGCACGATTCTCCAACTGCCATCGCGCTTCTCGAAGTGAATCGGGGAGTCTACCGGCTGGGCGGGATGAGCGAGCGTGAATGACACAATGTCGGAGGCCTGAATCGTAAAGGCGGGTTTCGATGCATCCGCCGCGGGTTTGGGTTCGCTTCCCTTCTTCCAGTCGAAATAGTAAGCGGCAGCGCCGAGGGCGACGGCGCACAGGAGGATGAGTAAAGTCGTCTTCTTGATCATGATCGCCCGCGCGGACTCTCTAGCGCCGCTTCCACCATATGGAGATCCCGACGATAATCACGAGCCCCGGAAGGAAAAACCGATCAATCCATGCAAGAGCGGTTGCTTGCGCCGCGGTGAGCGTGATGTGGCGGCTCGTCTCGGGTTTGGGGCGGATCGAAATGAGGTCTTCATCCTGCGCGAGCCAATTCATGGAATTGAGGAAGAAGTCGCCATCGCTTCCCGGACCGCCTAGTACTTGGTTCGTTGCGAAGTCGGAGTCCCCGACGACGACGAGTCGGGCGCTCTTATCGCCCACCTTTCGGCTGGCGGCTACTCCCAACGATAGAGGTCCGATGGTGTCCGTCTTCGCATCGTATGTCACGGTTTGCGCGAGCTTCGGCTTCGTGAAACTTTGCGGCGAAGTCATCAGCAACTCCACGGCCTGTGGATCGGGCTTCGACTTGTCGGCGATGGATACGGTGCGCGCGATCGGGAAATAAGTCATTTGACCAACGAGACTCTTGGTGATCGGGCTGTCACCGAATTGCACGACAAGCGGGACCGCGGGTCCGGTACCCAGCATCTGACCCAATTTGCTTGCGTCAATCACGACGTTGTTCCCTACATTGACGTTCCATGACTGAAAAACGGTGTCGAGCTTGGGGTCCATCTCGGGGTCAATTTCAATCAGTACTTTGCCGCCGGCGTCGAGGTACTTGGAAACCATCGCGGTTTCCTGCGGGAAAAAAGGCTTCGTGGGTCCTGGGATCACGAGTACGTCACACTCCGTAGGAATGCCGTTTCCGCTGACAAGATTGACCGACTCGGTGGCGTACGTTTCCTTCTTGAGGTTCTCCGCAATCTGTGCGTAGCCGTCGACGCTGCTATCGGTTAATGATTTCTCGCCGTGGCCGGTTACGAAACAGACAGTCTTCACCGTGTCCCGCGTCACCTTGAGGATCGTGTTTGTAACGTCGGATTCGGAGAAGCCACCTTCGGGGCTACCTTCCAAGTTTACCTTCCGGTCGCCCGAAGCCACAATGACGTCGCCAAGGTGTTTGGCGCCGTATTCTCTGGCCACTTCGGGCTCGTCCTGCGGGTTGACGTCCTTGAACTTGAAATGCGGGCTGAGGTGCTTGTATCCGACCATCAAATCCTCGAAGCGCTGAGATTCCGGCGTCGAATCAGTGGGCCGCGCGAAGCGAACGATGGTCACATCTTTTTGCAGGCCGCCTACGATCTTGCGGGTCTGGTCGGAAACGCTGAATAGCTTCTCGGTGGTCAGATCGAATCGCTTGGGATGCCGAAAACTCAGGAAATTCAAAATTATCAGAATGGCGATGACGGCGACGGACATGACGATCGCATTTGTGCCGAGCTGCGAAGATCGCTTCGAGAAAAAATTCAAGATGTGCCGAAAACCGATGACGATCGCAGCGAGGAGAACAACGCCACCCCCGATCATTAGAATTTCGCTGGTCCGCAGCAATTCTCCCTGTATCGAATAACGCAGAAATCCCGCGACCACGCAGGCCCCGCCGACTGCGGCGAGCGATCGTGCGACTTCTTTAGAATCCCAAGTCATACTTTGAATCCCTCCGCCAGCGCGAAGTTCGCGCTACGCCCGCCGCCAACGCATGGAATCAACCGAGCGGACGGTCAAGAAAACGAAAAGAATTATGAAGCTGACGTAGTAGGTGACGCCGGACGTATCAATGATGCCTCGAGTAAAGTCATCGTAATGATTGATCACCGAAAGATACTGCAAAAGCTGACCCACCGTGCCGCCCGCACCGCGCGCACCGAAATCAATGGCCCACAGAGTCAAGAAGGCGACGAAGGTGACCGCAGCGGCAATGATCTGATTTTCGGTAAGCGACGAAAGAAACGAACCGAGAGCCAGCAGGGACCCTCCGAATAGCAGCGCCCCTAAATATCCGGAGAGCACCATGCGAAAGGGTGGCACTGGATCGCTATGCAGCCAGATGAAAACGACGCAACCAGCGGTCGGGAGCAACATGGCCGCAAATAGAGTGAGAGAAGCGAAAAACTTGCCGAGAACGATCTGCAATTCCGTGATCGGCGAGGTCATCAACAGCTCCATGGTGCCGCGCTTTCGTTCGTCTGCATAAATGCCCATCGTAACCATCGGAAGCAAGAAGAGAAAAACGAGAACCAGAAATCCTAGGTAGGCGCGGAGCACCCAGGTGGGCGCGTCGGGCGACTGATCGTTGGCCGCATTCACGTACAAATCGAAAAAGAAACCGGTGAGGAACAGAAACAATCCCACAAGCACATAGGCGACCGGGGAAACAAAATAGTGGCCCAGCTCCTTGCGATAAATGGCGTACAAACTCCGCATCATGTCCTCCGATCAGTTGGACGGCTGCGCGTGGGCGGCATCGTCGGTGGTCAGCTCGAGGAAAATATCCTCCAGGCTCATGCTCACGCCCCGCAATTCGTAAAGGTCCCAGCCTTTTTCGACGATCTTCGCGGCGATCAGACTGCGGATATCCTGCCCCGGCGCGGCCTCGACCGTCGCGGTCAAATGGCCATCGGCTCGCGTGGTATCCACCTGCACGCGGCTCGTACCCGGAATGTGCCCGAGCAATTCCTGTAAAGACTCCTCTGGGGCGCGCACCTCAAGTTGAATTCTCTGGCCGCTGTTCAGTTGCGTGGTCAGGTTCTGCGGAGTGTCCACCGCCGCAATCTTGCCTTTGTTGATGATCACGACGCGGTCGCAGGTCATGCTGACTTCGGGAAGAATGTGCGTCGAGAGAATAATCGTGTGGCTTCCCGCCAGACTCTTGATGAGATGGCGCACTTCGATGATCTGCTTCGGGTCGAGGCCCACGGTCGGTTCGTCGAGAATTATGACGTCCGGATCGTGGACGAGCGCTTGCGCCAGGCCGACGCGCTGTTTGTAGCCCCGGGAAAGCCGTTTGATCAGCTGGTAGCGTTTATCGCCAAGATTGGTCTTCTCGAGCGCGTCGTCCACGCGAGCCCGCCGCCGATCCGCGGGAATGTTCTTGATTCGCAGAACGAAATCGAGATACGTGCCGACTGTCATATCCGGATACAGCGGAGGCGCCTCGGGCAGATAGCCAATGTGGCGGCGAACTTCGATCGAGTTTTGTGCGACGTCAAATCCAGATACCCGCGCCGTTCCTGATGTTGCGGGCATGAACCCGGTCAGGATGCGCATCGTTGTGGTCTTTCCGGCGCCGTTCGGGCCCAGGAAGCCGAGGATTTCGCCTTTGTTGACGGTAAACGAGACGTGATCCACTGCAGTGACCGGGCCATAGGCCTTGGTCAGATTCTGAACTTCAATCAATGCCTTCCTCCGTATGAGCAGTGCGAAAAAAGCGGACAGATAAGCTACCCAAGCCCCGATGAGCAATCAGTTATACCAAAAAACCGTTCAAAATAGAAAATTGGGCCAGACAATCGCTAAATTATTCCAAAAAAATTTGCACCGTTAGGCCCACGCCAGCCCAATCCCTAAGTGCAGGGGTCAAGTTGGCGGATGCCGTCGAGGCCCAACGGGCGCGTTACCGGCAGGCAACGAGCGCCACGCTAGACGCATCCACCATGGCTGACTCAGGCCGCATAGTGCGATTTCCAGGATGAGATGCGCTCAATGCTTAAGATGCAGACCACCCTCATAGGGTTGGGGGATGGGGTCCGGGAGAAGCAGATTGACTCTCTGCGGCTGCTTTGTTATTCAAGTCAATTCGCTAGATGCGCTGGAGCTTCCTGTGAGACTATCCAAATCCGGCCGCGTCTGATTGGAAATCCGTGGGAGTAGGACGGTTCCGAAGGCGTACGCCCAAATGGAACGAGACACCGAGCAAGGGAGCGGATTCGATCATGGGAATTCGGGTGGCTGGATGAAGACGATGCGATTCGCTGCGGTGGTTTGTGCAGCCTGTGTGGGACTAGTTATGCTTTCCGGCTGCGGTGGTAGTAGCTCGACGATCTCGATCCAGATAAATTCCGTCACGGGGATTTTAATGATGGATCAAACCCCGCTAGGTTCCGCGACACCGAATACGCTCAATTTCACCGCCACAGTAGGTGGAGACACGTCGGCGAAAGGAGTCACGTGGAGTTTCGCGAAGCAGTCTGGCTGCGCGGGTTCGGGATTGGCCGTAGGAAATTGCGGGACGCTCACAAACAACGCGGCGTTTGGAGTCACCTACACTGCCCCGGCAATCACGGCCACCACCGCCGTGGTCATAACAGCTACATCTGTCGCCGACATAAACACTACTAAGACCGCGACCCTCTCGATCGTCCTTGCGCCCGTGTTCGCGACGACAGAGTGCAATCCGAGCGGCGTGCTTCCCTGTACCCTAGTGGGTGGAAACAACGCCGTTCCGTATACACAGACGTTCTCGTTCACAGGTGGCGTCTCACCCTACACATACTCGGTACCCATCGGCTCGATTCCGAATTGCCTGAAGCTGAACACGTCGTCCACGAGTACCACTGGCACGATCGTCGGAACGCCGTGTGGCTCGGGGACATCTACTTTCACGATCCAGGTTGTGGACAGCGGAGGCGCGCCTCCGGTCAGTCAGCAATTTGTCATCACGATCGCGCCGCCGCCGCTGCTTACCGTAACGCAGGCGCCGCTTCCTCCTGGGACGCTGAATTCGACTTATGCTCCTGCATCGATCGCGACAAACGGCGGAGTGGCTCCGCTGACTTGGACAATCACGTCCGGCACTCTTCCCCCCGGTCTGTCGCTGAATGCGGGCAACGGTCAAATCACCGGCATACCGATTGACGAGTCTCACGCGACACCTCCGGTAACCTACCCTGCGATTTACAATTTCTCCGTTCAGGTGTCCGATTCCGCGCTCCCGACGCCGCAAAAGGCTCCGGTGCCTCCCGCACAATTCTCGATCACGATTCAGAAGCCGCAGGCTCTGCTGATTACCACGGAGGGACCGCTGACAAGCGGTACTACAGCACTTGGATACGGAGCCACTCTGAACGCGTCCGGCGGGGTGCCTCCCTATACGTGGAGCGTAATCCAAGGACAATTGCCGGCTGGATTGTCGCTCTCAACACTGGCGAACGGCGGTGGAACAATTTCGGGAACGCCCGTCCTTGTCACCACTTCAACTTTCACGGTTCAGGTCTCCGATTCCGAAGTCAATCCCGCGAATGGGACTCCCGCGCCCGCGACCAATTCTGCGCAGTTTGCGATTTCTATCAACGCCGGCACCACAAACAACACCTTGCTCAGCGGCCAATACGCATTCCTGTTCAACGGCTTCGACGTTGATGGCCCAGTCGAGCTCGCCGGCACGCTCACGGCGAACGGCGATGGACTGATTACAGCGGGCACCATAGACAGCAACCGCGTATCCGGCGTCGCGGTTGGAGGAGTCATCTTGCCAACGGGTGGGAAAACGCCTCCGGGCAGCACCTACGTGATGGGATCCGATGGACGTGGGACGATGGAATTGGCCTTCGCCTTTGGCGCAAATACGCAAATCGTAGCGGATTACGATCTGGTGCTCGACTCCAGCGGGAACGTGAGCTTTTACGAAGACTACACAACGAAGACCACGCAGGATCCCGCCAACAAAATGACACACGGCGAAGGCGTGATGAAGCCTGTCACGGGGCCGGCAAGCTTTGGTAACGTCAACTTCAACGGGAATTACGCTCTCGAATTGCCCGGCTACGATTTGACTGGAAAACCCGCTGCCCTTGCGGGTGTTATCAAGCCAGATGGAAATCAGACGATTAATCCTGCGATCGGCGGTCTCAACAGCGATTTCAACGACGCAGGAACGTTTACAACCCAGTCGCTCTCGGGAGACTACACATTCGGCGCAGGAACTCGCGGGACGGCGGAACTCACGTTTGCACCGAACGGGCCGCAGGTGACGATGAATTTCATCTTCTACTTTGTCACCCCCTCCGACCTGTATTTCATCGAAGCAGACAGCGACAAAACTACGGGATTACCTACAGTGTTTCGGCTCGCGGGCGAGTTGATTCTGCAGCAAACGAATACGGCGTTCAATCAGTCCGCGCTCGCAGGTGCGAGCGTCGCGAGCGGAACGGGCATAGGCACGGGCGGCAACGCCAGCATATTCGCGGGCCTGCTCAATTCGACTCTGTGCAATCAAAACGCGGCCGTGAACCTGACTTACGATGAAAATGACGGCGGCACGATAAATGGCGGCGCAGCCACGCCGATTTCTTTTGCGGGAACGTGCGCGATCACTTCAAATGGGCGTGTGGCGTTTACTGGACTGGGAACATCCGCGGCGACAACTCGTGTTGCATCTGCGTACTTGACCGGTCCTGCCCAGGGATTTCTGATCGGCAGCGATACCGCGGTCACCACGGGAAGACTTGAACAGCAGACGAGCGGGCCGTTGTTCTCGCCCAAGTCCTTTTTCGACGGCTACACCTTGAGCGCGCCCTTCACGGCGGAGCCGAACGTGAAAAATGTGATCGGGCAAACGACCGCTGACGGGACCGCAACGCTTTCAGGTGTGGTGGACGAGATTGATCCGACCGGGGCTTCGGGACCGAAGTTGGCGCAACCCCTGACCGCAACCTATTCAAACCCGGCTACAAACGGGCGCGGCACGCTCACGGGAACGGGTACAGTGCCCAGCGGTTTCCCGACAAACTCGGTCTTCTACATTGTGTCGCCTGGTAGCGTCCGCATAGTTTCGGAAGACACGACTGACACGCACCCAGAACTGATTCTGCTGGATCACTAGGCTTGCACTGCTGGAGTCAGGAAACGGGATGCTTCCGCAGAGCGTGGCTGCCCAGCTCTAGCCCTTCTTTTCGTCGTCCTTCTCCTTCAGCTCCAAAGCGGCGGAGTTGATACAGAAGCGCAGGCCAGTCGGCTGAGGGCCATCTTCAAAGACGTGGCCCAGGTGAGCATCGCAACGGCTGCACGTGACCTCCGTGCGACGCATGCCATAGGCAGTGTCGGTCTCCATTTCGACATTTTCCGCCTTGATCGGCTGATAGTAGCTAGGCCAACCGGAACCGGAATGGTATTTCGCGTCAGAGGCAAATAACGGTTGCCCGCAACAGACGCACACGTACGTACCTTCGGTCTCGGTGTTCTCGTACTCTCCGGTGAAGGGCGGCTCAGTTCCCTTCTTCCTCGTGACTTGGTATTGCTCGTCCGTCAGCTTCGCCCGCCACTCCGCATCGTCCTTGCGTATTTTTTCGCTCATAGTCATTAGATTACCTGAGGTTCGGCACGGATGCATGGAGCCGCTGCAAAACTAAAGCCCGCGAGCCTCCGGAATGGAGACTCGCCGGCCTTGACCACAAACGTGTGCCTTTGGCTCCGCTACTTCGCGGGGATATAACTGAGATCCGGGCGAAATTCGACAATCTCGCTGTACTCGCTTTCGATCGAGTTCTCGAGCCTGTCGTAAACCGAGTCGGATTCGTTTTGGCCGAATGCGTCCTTGAGCATTTCGCGGAACGGCTTCACGTCCGGTTTGTCCTCGAAGTCTGCCCAGTTCGCGCGAGATTCGATCAACACGAATGTGCCGTCGTAGCCGCCGCTGGCGAGTTCATACCACTCGTAGTGCACAGGCCACTTTGTCTTTTGAACCGCTTCGGCGAGCCGGACCAATGCGCCCCGAAATGCCGCTATCTTGTCGCGATGAACCCGAAACGTAATCATCTCCGTGTATTTCGCGGGCCCTGTTGACGAAGGATCGGGATTGCTGACCTTCGGCTGATATTCGTAGTAGCGGTCTATCACTGACTGCACGTACGCGCCGATGGCCTTGTTGAATTCGTCGGTGTCGGCGGCGTCGGGAATTGACGGTTTGTCAAAATCCGTCCAGTGCTGATCCAGGCGGCCGACGAGATAGGTTCCGGTGTTGTCGCCGCTAATCGTCTGGAAAACGTAAAGTGGCTGCGTGTCTTTTTGCTGCTTGTGCCAATCCGCTTTTTGTTTGCGCCCTTGTTCGTACTGTTGGCTCATGCCGGCCTTTGGTGTTTGGTACTCAATTGCGGCAATGGTTCCGGTGCTGGTCTGGGCCGAGGCCGAAAACGCAGTTAGTGCGGCGACGGCGAAGACGTACGTGTACTTGAATTTCATCTTTCCTCCGAAAATTTGGGGTGGGGTCCGCGTGCTGCCCGAAGCGTAATACCCGCCTCGCTGCCGTGTCAAGCCTTCGGCACGCTTCAGAAGCATCGTGGAACGGCGACCGATGTGGTAGATTCATTTTTCATGGCGCAACGGAAGAAACTCGGATGGGTAGGTCTAGCCAGTTGCGGGCTCATCGTAATTTTGATCATCGTAAAGTTTCCGAAGGTTTGGCATTCGTCCGCGCGCGCCAAGGAATGGAATTCGCAGGCGATCCTGAGCACGCTCGCGGGGGTACGTGTTCGTGAACTCGACCCCACCCATGCGGCAGTGGTTTTCTTCTACGATCTGGACAACAGGACCGACAGCGATTACCGGCTCACGAGCGGGCCAAACGTCGTCATTATGAGCCGCCTGCAGCCCAATGGCAGCTTGAGCGGCGACGAACTCGCTAGCCTGGATTCCGCTGCGTTCGTACCGGCCAAGAACCGAACACGCATTTCGCTGGCAATAAGCCATGCCTTCGACTGGCCTGTGCAGAGAGACCCCGCGTCGGAACGCCAGGTGAGACAGTTTGTAGCCGATCAGGTCGCAGGCGTCGAGGGATTCGTTCTATTCGATCAGGCGACTCGATATCAAATCGAGCTCGCGGCAACCTCACCGGAGCTTCCCCAGCCGCGCATCTCGACTTCGAACTAGCCGGCAGTGAGCCGGACCAGCGCGGGCCAGACCTTGAATTCACCGCCCAGCCAGCATACAATTTCTCGCACAGAGCAACTGTTGCGGATCCCAGGCCCGCAGCTGAAGGAAGTTAAGTCGGCGCCATGTCCAACCCTCTCGCGCAGGCCCACGACCATCCTGTAGGGTCGGACCGTCGCCTATACTATCGGCAACCGATACGCACGCTCGCGTACGTGGAACTCGACGAGGGCAATGGCGGGATCGTTCTGAACGTCAGCGAAGGTGGGCTTTCGGTTCAGGCTTTCGCGAGTTTGATGGACGACGTTCTGCCAGGCGTGCGCTTTCAGCTCTCCGAGTCCGACGGCTGGATTCAGGCAAACGCGCGAATCACTTGGACGGGCCAGTCAAGAAAACTGGCGGGGCTCGAGTTCGTTGACCTCCCCGAGGAGGCACGCGGGCGAATCAAAGAATGGTTGGTTCGTGAGGCATCGCCGCCCGGAACACCGCCCGGCGCAGGCACGAGTCCGAACGTAGTCGAACCGCTAGTTGCACCCCGCGCCAACAGCGAAGCCGCGATTGAGACCGCCCCCGCACCCGAGGCAGAGTTGGCTGCGGACCATCCCGTCCGGAATAAAGCTCCGGCTTCGGAAATTGAATCCTCTATGACCGCCGGGCCGATTACGGATACGGTTTCGCCTCCGACGGCAGACGCGTTCGCACGTATTCTGCGTCGCGCGCGCGAAATTGAACCTCATGCCAGGAACCAATCGGCCGACGCGAAGCCTCAGAGTGCTGAGAGGCCTATCTCAGATCGCTGGGCCGCGGCCGCCGTCCTGCTGCTTCTGGCCATAGGTTCGCTCGCGGCGGGATGGGCGGCCGGGCAGGGAAAGCTGGGCAGACTCCTCGGGAAAATCAGCGCTTTGGCGTCACAAAGAGGCACGGACAATCCAGAAACGGCGCCAGTCTCCGCGAGCCCGGCCGTACGAATCTCGGAAATCGAAGTGGTAAGCGCGAGTGGTCAGCGCTGGACAATCCCATTTAACGGACCGTTAGGTAATTCTGGCGATGTGGTCCGAAGGCAAGCTAACGTAAACGCTTCCTCGCAATCACCGAAGCCTCAGACAGGATTCCGTACGTGGATTCTCGCCCCACCCCAACAAACCCGCGCCGCCGCTGACCAAAGCGGGCCCATCACAGAGAATCCGCCGCAGCTGGCGGAAACTCAGGCGGCGTCCGAGGGAGTGCTGACGTCATCGGGGGCGATCAATTCACGCACTTTGGCGGGAGCGCCGCCTTTGCACGAACCGGAACCGCCGCAGCCCACCGGCGTCGTGAAACAGGGCCAGTTGATTCATCGCGTGGATCCGGACTATCCAGAGATGGCCCGGCAACAGCATGCCGAAGGCGTGGTTAGATTAAACGTAACCATCGGTACAGATGGGATTGTTCGCGGCATCTCGCTGCTGGGCGGCCCGCAATTGCTGGTTAGCGCGGCTGAAAGCGCCGTTCGTCAGTGGCGCTACACGCCTACTTTTCTCGACGGGAAACCGGTCGAATTTCAGAGAGAAGTGGACCTGACATTTCATATTTCAACCGCTGCGCATTAAAGCACCCCCGACCGACTTTGCTCCTTCATACCCGCGATATCCCATCGGATAACCATTCGTCCATTGGTGATATCCACAATCAGCAATTTGGATTGGACTTCGCCAGCGCCGGGCAACTAGAGTTTCGGCGGTATGCGAGGGGTTGCATCTCCGTGACCGGCGTTGCGCCGCGACGGCAATTAGTCGTGAGGGCATGAGATAAATAGAGGCAGACGCGATGGCACAATCGGGCGTCCGACGGAAACCAGATGACCAGGGAATGCAGAGCGTGAGCCAAGGTGCGGATGTGCGCGACGCGAACTATGTCCTGACTCTTGAAGAGATTGGGAACCTCGCACGACAGGGCGGCAAGCCCGCCGAAACGCTGATGAACGTGGTTGCGCTGATCGCCAAGCGCTTCGAAACCGATGTGTGTTCGGCCTATCTGCTCGAACCCGATCGCGCGAATCTGGTGCTGGCGGCAACGGTAGGGCTTCGCCGCCAGTGTATCGGAACTCTCCGCATGGGAATTCACGAAGGCTTGGCCGGCTTGGTCGCCGAGCACGTGCGGCCCGTCGCCGTGGAGCAGGCGAAAGATCATCCCCGATTCAAATATTTTCATGAGGCCGGTGAAGACGCGTACCAATCATTCGTCGGCGTTCCGCTGATAGACCGCGGAGTTCTGCAGGGCGTCCTTGTTATACAGACCATCGAGGCGCGTGTCTTTCGAGAGGACGAGATTCAGATGCTGGCGAAGGCGGCCGCCGAGGTGGCGCCGGTAGTGAGCGAAGCTCGCACGCTCGACCGCTTCATCGCTCCTGCGCAGGAGAGGCTCTGGTCGCTGGCTCGCAATGTATGGTGGTCGTGGGATCACGATTCGACCAGCCTGTTCCGCGACCTCGATCCAGTGCGCTGGAGGGAGCTTAATCACAATCCGGTGTCCATGCTGAGCGAAATCCCCCTCGCGGAGATCGAGCGTCGGGCCGGCGAGTTCGTGCTGCACAGCCGGATCAACTACGCGTACCGACGCAAGCTCGAATACTTGGAAGCCGATCGCACCTGGGGCACACGCCATGCCGGGGTCCTGCGGCCTCGCCCGGTCGCGTATTTCTCGGCCGAATTCGGACTGCACGAGTCCATCCCCGAGTATTCAGGCGGGTTGGGTGTGCTCGCAGGTGACCATATCAAGAGCGCGTCCGACCTGGGTATCCCGCTCGTCGGCGTCGGTTTGTTTTACGGCCAGGGCTATTTCCGGCAGTCGCTCGATCCGAGCGGTTGGCAGCAGGAAGAGTACTTGGAGACGGATGTCACTCACCTGCCCATGGAGCTGGCGATAGGATCGAACGGGCAGGCCGTTGAGGTGCAAATCGAGACGCGCAGCGGGTTGATCCGGGCAAAGGTCTGGCGCATGAAAGTAGGCCGCTGCGATCTGCTTCTCCTCGATTCGAATGTCGAGGGAAATGCGCCGCAGGACGTCGAACTGACCTCGCGTCTCTATGGCGGAGATGCTCGAGTGCGAATCCGACAAGAGTTGCTGTTGGGCGTGGGAGGGTTCCGCGCTCTGAAAGCGATGGGCATCACCCCGGGCGTGCTTCACCTCAACGAAGGGCATAGCGGATTCGCGGTCCTTGAGGCCATTCGCAATCGCATGCAGGAAGAGGGCCTGGGATTCGACGAAGCCGTTCACCGAGTTTCACGCGAAGTTGTGTTCACCACGCACACGCCGGTGCCCGCGGGCCATGACCGGTTCGGCGCGGACCTGATCGAAGAGCACCTGGGACCTCTCGGAGAATTTTTGGGGCTCTCCCGCGATCAGCTGATGGCGCTCGGACGCGAAAATCCCGGCAATCGAGACGAAGAGTTCTGCATGACTGTGCTCGGCCTGAAGCTTTCGCGACGCGCCAATGCCGTCTCTGCGCTGCACGGCGAAGTGTCGCGGGCGATGTGGACAGGGCTATATCCAGGCAAGACGGAAGATGCCGTGCCAATCGGACACATCACGAATGGCGTTCACGTTCCAACCTGGCTTGCGCCGCAGATGTTTCGCCTCTACGATCGCCACCTCGGAACGGGATGGCACGATCACAGCAGCGAAGCTCGCATTTGGGAAGGCATCGAGAACGTTGACGACGGCGAACTCTGGGAAACGCACCTTAGCCTGAAGTCGCGCCTGCTGGAATTCGTCCGCCGCCGCGCCGTGAAACAGGCCGAGCGCCGCAACGAGCCGCCGGAAACCTTGCAAAGACTCGCAAACGTCTTCAGCCCGGATGCCCTGACCATTGGATTCGCGCGCCGCTTCGCAACCTACAAGCGCGCCGACCTGATCCTGAGGGACATCCAGAGGCTCGCCTCGCTGGTGAACGATCCGAAGCGGCCCGTACAGTTCGTTTTCGCGGGAAAATCGCATCCGCGGGACGATCCCGGCAAGCGCATGCTGCAGGAGATCGCGCAGATGATGCGCAATCCGCAGTTCGCGGACAAGTTCGTGTTTGTGGAAGACTACGACATCAACGTCGGACGTCATTTCGTCCAGGGCGTGGACGTGTGGCTAAATAATCCGCGGCGGCCTCTGGAGGCTTCGGGCACAAGCGGGCAAAAGGTCGTGTTGAACGGCGGACTGAATCTTTCCGTGCTCGACGGCTGGTGGGCGGAAGCGTACGACGGGCTCAACGGTTTCGCGATTGGAACCGGCAGGACACATTCCCACATGGACGTTCACGACGCGCGCGACGGCGAAGACCTCTACCGCACGCTGCTCGAGGAGGTGATCCCCCTCTACTACAACCGCGACCGTGACGGCCTGCCGCGCGGCTGGATCAAGCGCATGAAGCGGACCATCCGCACACTCGGCTGGCGGTTCAATGCCGATCGCATGGTGATGGACTACACGCGGAAATGCTACGTTCCGGCAGCTGGCGGTACGTCAAGCGACATGAGCACGACGCTTTAATCCATCGCACAGCCTTCAATCAGGCGCCGCAGAACAAATCCGCCTCGCAAGTGACGCTCACGTCCTACGTCGTCATTCGTGCAAACATCGCGCTCGAACGGACGTTCCGCTATAATCCGAACAGCTCAAAATAAATCAAAGTGGACGAACTGATTTAGGATGCCAACATTTCCATCATCCCCTTCGGGCAAGGCGACCAGAGGTGCCGAACGGTCGCCACGATCCGCAGCGGCAAGCCAGAATAGTCCTTCGAAGCAGCCATTCTGGAAGTTGCTGCCCCACGTCTGGGAGCTGATCAAGCCGCGCCGGTGGGTACTCGCCGGCGGGTTTGCTCTGATGCTGGTCAACCGTGTTTCAGGGTTGGTAGCTCCGTATTCGTTGAAATTCCTGTTCGACAATGTGATCGGAAGGCACCAAGCGTACCTGCTGCCGCGCATTGTTCTGGCGGTTATCGGCGCGACGATCTTGCAGGGCATGACTTCTTACTCGCTCACGCAGTTGCTCTCGAAATCGTCCCAGCGAATGATCACCGAGTTGCGAGTTGCCGTGCAGGCGCATATCGGACGCCTTCCGGTATCGTTCTACGACGCAAACAAAACGGGCGTCCTCGTCTCGCGGATCATGAGCGACGTGGAGGGCGTTCGCAATCTGATCGGCACGGGCCTCGTGGATTTCGTGGGCGGGATCGTCACGGCGGTTCTGGCTCTAGGCTACCTCTTGCATGTCAGCGTCTCGATGACCGCGGCGGCGTTCGTGGCTGTCGTAATTTTTGGCATCGGGCTGAGCAAGGCGTTCAAGACGATTCGCCCAATGTATCGCGCGCGGCCGAAGCTCAACGCCGAAGTGACGGGACGATTGACCGAGTCACTCGGCGGCGTCCGCGTCGTAAAGGGGTACCACGCCGAAGAGCGCGAAGAGAGAGTCTTTCAGGGTGGCGTGCAGAAACTGCTCGACAACGTGCTGCAAACCCTGACAGCCACGTCGCTGATGAGTTTTTCCGCCACGGCGCTGATGGGAATTGTCACTGCGTCCATGATGTTTCTCGGCGCGCGAAATATTCTCGCGGGTACGATGTCGGTTGGCCTCCTCATTTCCTACATGGCATTCCTCGCCTTTCTGATCGCGCCGGTGGCGCAGATTGCGTCGGTCGGGCCGCAGATGACGGAGGCTCTCGCGGGACTCGAGCGCACTCGGGAAGTGCTGAGCGAAAAACTCGAGGATCAGGACCCGCAGCGGACTGAGCGGCTCGATCGCGTGCGGGGCCGCGTGGTCTTCGAAAATGTGGACTTCGCGTACGATCCCGGGAAGCCGGTTCTGCGCGGCGTTAGCTTCGAATCAGCTCCGGGCACCTCCACGGCGCTGGTGGGACCGTCCGGCGCTGGAAAATCCACGATCATTGGCCTGATCGCGGCGTTCTACGTGCCGACTGCGGGCCATGTGCTCGTGGACGGCGTGGATCTGGCGCACGTACGCCTTGATTCCTATCGCACACAGCTCGGGGTCGTGTTGCAGGAGACGTTTCTTTTCGACGGCTCGATCCGCGAGAACGTCGCATTCGCGCGTCCCGACGCGAGCGAAGAAGAAATTCTCGCCGCATGCCGCATCGCTCGCGTAGATGAATTCGCCGAGGGATTCGAGAAAAAATACGAGACAGTGGTCGGCGAACGCGGCGTGAAGCTCTCGGGAGGTCAGAAGCAGCGCGTCTCCATCGCGCGCGCGATTTTGGCGGACCCGCGCATCTTGATTCTCGACGAAGCGACATCGAGCCTCGATTCTGAATCCGAGGCGCTGATTCAAGAGGGCTTGCGCTTCCTGATGCATGGACGCACGACGTTCGTGATCGCCCATCGCTTGTCGACCATTCGGCGCGCCGATCAGATTCTGGTCGTCGAAGCCGGAAAAATCATCGAGCGCGGCACGCACGCATCGCTCTACTCGGACAAAGGCCGCTACTACGATCTTTACACCCGGCAGCATGGCATCGAAACCAATCTCTTCCTCGCGCCCGGCGAAGGCGATACTCAAATGGACGAACCTCAGGGCCCGAACGGAGACTTGGATTCCGCCAAGACCGCAGGTGCGGCTCTCCCCGACGCCATCCGTCTGATTCGCGAGCGGCGGACTTGAGCGCTCGGGCAGTCGCAAATTTTCGAACATTCCCGGGAGTCGCGCGCACGAGATGTCCGAACTAACAATCTCAGTTTCGGGCGAAATGGGCTTCACCGACGGATTGCCAAGCGCTCAGCGCCGTTGGGCGATGCTCAGTTACTTGGTCGGCCTCGCTATGTCGGTGCTCGACGGCAACATTGCCAATACGGCGCTGCCCAATATCGCGACGCAGCTCCACGCCAGTCCCGCCGCTTCGATCTGGGTTGTGAACGCTTTCCTGCTGACCGTTGGAATCTGCGTGGTGCCGCTTTCGTCGCTTGTGGACATCATCGGTTACAAGAAGGTGTATCAGGGCGGCCTCGTGATTTTCACGCTGGCCTCGGCGGGCTGCTCTCTGCCGCACTCGCTGAACACTCTAGTGCTCGCGCGCGTGTGCCAGGGTATGGGAGCCGCGTGCATCTGGAGCGTCTCCGCGGCAGTCATGCGCTATACCTACCCGAGGGCGCTGTTGGGTCGTGGAATTGGTCTCGGCGGCTTCGTCGTTTTCACGTCGGCCGCGGCTGGCCCGAGCGTCGCTTCGGCAATACTTGCGATCACCACATGGCACTGGCTATTCGCAATCAACATCCCGTTCGGTCTGCTGGCGCTCAGTCTGGCGGAGCGATGCCTCGCGCCCGCGGAAGGCTCACGCCATCGCTGGGATGTGTGGAGCGCGATATTGAACGGCATCACCGTGGCTCTATTGATCACGGGAATTGACGGCATCGGCAATGGCAAGGGCAGCGCGGTGGTCACGGGAGAACTGGCTGCGGCCTTTCTTTTCGGTGTCGCGCTGGTTTGGCGCCAGAATCATCTGAAAATTCCGATGCTCGCAATTGACTTGTTCAAGCGCCCGATTTTTGCGCTCTCCGTGGGAGCATCGCTGTGCGCATTTGTTGCCCAGGGACTGGCCGTGGTCGTGCTGCCTTTTTATTTCATCGACGTGATGAATTTCTCGCAGGTAATGGCCGGACTGTTGCTGAGCCCGTGGCCCGTGGCGGCTGGAATCACTTCGCATTATTCGGGAAGACTCGCTGACCGCATACCCATTCGAGTTCTCGGCACGATAGGTATGGCCGCGATGACGGCTGGTCTGATTCTGCTGGCCCTCGTCGGCGAACATCCGAACAAATGGCAGATTGTCTGGCGAGCCGCGCTCGGCGGCGCGGGGTTTGGTTTCTTCGGCGCCCCGAATAACCGCGCCATGGTTGCGAGCGCACCCAAGGAACGCAGCGGCGGCGCTGGTGGCATCAGCACAATGTCGCGATTGCTCGGTCAATCCATCGGCGTTTCAATCGTTGCGGTGATCTTCGAGCTAACCGCACGCGGCGGCGTGTCACTCCACGGTGCCAGCCTCGCACTGTTGTTCGGCGCCGGCTCCACCGCCATTGCTGGGATCATCAGCGGCGTCCCACAACCGCATTTGCATCCGGAATAAGTCTTTAGCCCTGCCTCTGCGAAGGCTGAAAGACCGCCAAAAAACGCTCATATTTGAATTCCTGATAGGTTGCATCGAAGAAAAATAAAGGTCTGCGAGCGCTCCCTCCATAGGATTGGCTCTGAACAGAAATGTTAAGATGTATTCTCGCTCGGGAAATTCTGCGATCTTATGAAGATGCAGCGCAAAAAGAAATCCATTTATCCATTTTTGGGCTTGCCCAAAGCTCAGGGTATGTACTGCCCCGACCACGAGCACGACGCATGCGGCCTCGGATTCGTTGCCAATATCGAAGGGCAGAAATCCCACGATATCGTCCTGAAGGGCATCCAGATCCTCATCAACCTGACGCACCGCGGCGCGTGTGGCTGCGATCCGGAGACAGGCGACGGCGCGGGCATTCTGATTCAGATCCCGCACAAGTTTTTCGATCGCGAATGCGCGAGTCTTGGATTCACGCTCCCCGCGCCCGGCGAATACGGCGTCGGAATGGTATTTCTTCCCGTGGATCCACAGGATCGAATCCTTTGTGAAGGCATCCTCGAGAAAACTGCGCGCGAGGAAGGCCTGACCGTGCTCGGCTGGCGCGACACTCCGATCAACGGCGACATGATCGGCCGCGTCGCGCGCAACACGCAGCCTTACATAAAGCAGATTTTCGTCCGTCGCGCGCCGGGCATGGATCAGGCCGCGCTCGAGCGCAAACTCTACGTGCTGCGCAAAGCCGCCCAAACCGCAGTCGGCGAATCCGACGTGAAAGAGAAAGACTTCTTCTACATCCCATCCCTCTCGTCGCGCACCATCGTTTACAAGGGATTGCTGCTGGCTCCGCAGATCGCCAATTTTTACAAAGAGCTTTCCGATCCCGAGGTAATGAGTGCGCTCTGCCTGGTCCACCAGCGCTTCTCGACCAACACATTTCCCAGCTGGCAACTGGCGCATCCCTACCGCTACATTTGCCACAACGGAGAAATCAACACCCTGCGCGGCAACGCGAACTGGATGTATGCGCGGCAGTCCGTTCTAGCTTCGCCGTTATTCGGCAAGGACATTGAGAAACTGCTGCCGATCGTTACACCGGGCGGCAGCGACTCGGCGGCGCTCGACAATGCCGTCGAGTTGATGGCGCTTGGCGGCCGCACCTTGCCTCACGTGATGTCCATGCTGATACCCGAAGCGTGGGACAACGATCCCGAAATGCCGCAGGACGTGAAAGCGTTTTACGAATACCACGCCTCATTGATGGAGCCGTGGGATGGCCCGGCTGCTGTCGCCTTCACCGACGGGCGCGTGATCGGTGCCAAACTCGATCGCAATGGCCTGCGACCCGGCCGGTATGTAGTCACATCCGATGGGCTCGTGATCATGGCGTCGGAAGCCGGCGTGCTTCCCGTGAAGCCGGAAGAGGTGCGCATGAAGGGACGGCTCGCACCCGGGCGCATGCTGCTGGTAGACACGGAGCAGAAGCGCCTCATCTCAGATGAAGAAGTGAAGAAACATCTGGCGGCCCGGCAGCCTTATGCGAAATGGCTGAAAGAAAACCAGATCACGCTGGATGATCTTCCGAGCCCGACCAACGTCCAGCCGACGGATCACAAAACGATTTTGATGCGGCAGCGCGCCTTCGGCTATACCGACGAAGACCTGCGCACCATCCTGCACCCATCCGCAATCAAGGGCGAAGAGCCGGTCGGCTCGATGGGTATCGACACGCCGCTGGCATGCCTATCGGACAAACCGCAGCTCCTGTTCAATTATTTTAAGCAGACCTTCGCGCAGGTGACGAATCCCGCGATCGATCCTATCCGCGAAGACTTGGTCATGTCGCTGAATAGCTACATCGGGCGCGAGGGAAATCTGCTGGGTGAAACGCCGAAGCAGTGCCACACGCTCAAACTTCGTCATCCGATCATCTCGAACTGGCGTCTCGAAAAGATGCGCAGCGTGAGTTGGGGCGATTTCCTCGCCACCACCCTGCCGGCCCTGTTCCCCGTCAAGGGCGGAGAACGCGAGCTCGAAAAAGCGGTCGAAGAACTCTGCGTGCGGGCTTCCGCCGCCGTCAAATCCGGTTACACGATTCTGATTCTCTCCGACCGGGGAGTGGATTCCGCGCACGCGCCGATCCCGAGCTTGCTCGCGCTTTCCGCTGTTCACAATCATTTAATCCGGGAGAAGACGCGCAATCAAGTCGCTTTGATCGTCGAATCCGGCGAGCCTCGCGAGGTGATGCACTTCGCACTGCTTCTCGGCTACGGCGCCAGTGCCGTCAATCCGTATCTCGCCATCGAAACGCTCGAGGATCTCTACATAGATGGCCATTTCCCCACCGAAAATTCGTGGGACAAAGTCTTCAAGAGCTATATGAAGGCCACGGACAAAGGCCTGTTGAAAACTTTCTCGAAAATGGGCATCTCGACCCTGCAGAGCTATCAGGGCGCGCAAATTTTCGAGGCCGTCGGCTTGAGCCGCTCCGTGGTTGAGCGCTATTTCACCGGTACTTCCTCGCGCATCGAGGGCGTGAACATCGAGATCCTTGCTCGCGAATCGCTGATGAAGCACGAATTCGCCATGCAGCCCCCGAGTGAATCGGATACCGAGCTTCGAGTAGGCGGCGAGTATCAATACCGCGTGCGCGGCGAGCGCCACCTGCTCAATCCCGTGACCGTGAGCAAGCTTCAGCACGCCGTGAGGCAATCGAGCTTCGAGAGCTTTGAGGAATTCGCGAAAATCGTGAATCAGCAGAACCGCGACCTGCTGATGCTGCGGGGCATGTTCGATTTCAAGCCGAACGGCTCGCCCGTGCCGCTCGACGATGTCGAACCCGCCGCCGAAATCGTGAAGCGCTTTGCGACCGGCGCGATGTCCTTCGGCTCGATCAGCAAGGAGGCGCACGAGACTCTGGCAATTGCCATGAATCGCATCGGCGGCAGATCCAACACCGGCGAGGGCGGCGAGGATGAAGCGCGGTTCAAGCCCGATGCCAACGGAGATCTTCGGCGCAGCGCAATCAAGCAAGTGGCCTCGGCACGCTTCGGCGTAACCACGAATTACCTGGTCAACGCCGACGATTTGCAAATCAAGATTTCGCAGGGAGCGAAACCGGGCGAAGGCGGCCAGTTGCCCGGCCACAAGGTGGACGATGTCATCGCGCGAGTGCGCCATTCGATTCCGGGCGTGGGTTTGATCTCGCCGCCTCCGCACCACGATATCTACTCGATTGAGGATCTGGCTCAGCTCATCCATGACCTCAAGAACGCCAATCCGCGCGCGCGAATTTCGGTGAAGCTGGTTGCCGAGACGGGCGTGGGAACGGTAGCGGCCGGCGTCGCGAAAGCTCATGCCGACGTGATCCTCATCAGCGGCTACGACGGCGGCACGGGCGCTTCGCCCATCAGCTCGATCCGCCACGCAGGCGTTCCGTGGGAGCTTGGGCTGTCCGAGACGCAGCAGGTTCTGGTTCTCAACGATCTTCGCAGCCGCGTCCGCGTGCAGGTTGATGGAAAACTGCAGACCGGCCGCGACGTGGCCATCGCGGCATTGCTAGGCGCCGAGGAGTTTGGGTTTTCCACCACTCCGCTGATCACGATGGGCTGCATCATGATGCGCAAATGCCATCTGAACACCTGCCCGGTCGGCATCGCGACGCAGGATCCCGAGCTGCGGAAAAAGTTCCAGGGACAACCGGAAAACGTAGTTAATTTCTTTTTCTACGTCGCCGAGGATCTCCGCAGGGTGATGGCTGAGCTTGGCTTCCGAACGGTGAATGAGATGGTCGGGCGCGTGGACTGTCTGGTTCAGCGCACGGACATTGACCACTGGAAGGCCAAGGGAATTGACCTCTCGGCGGTGCTCTACAATCCTCCGATGCCGAGCTATGTCGGCCGTCGCTGCACCGAGGCGCAGGATCACGGCTTGGAAAAAGCGCTCGATTACAAGCTTATCGAAATGACGCAGGAGGCCATCGAGAACCGCGCGCCCGTTTCGCTAAGCATGCCGATCCGAAATATTCACCGCACCGTCGGCACGATGTTGAGCGGGGAGATCGCGCGCAGGTACGGCTCCACGGGCCTGCCGGACGATACGATTCAAGTTCAGTTCACCGGCTGCGCCGGGCAGAGCTTTGGCGCGTTCCTGGCCAAGGGCATTACTCTGACACTCGAAGGGGACGCGAACGATTACGTCGGCAAGGGGCTTTCCGGCGGGAAATTGGTCATCTACCATCCGCGCCAGTCGGAATTTGTGCCCGAGGAAAATATCCTGATCGGTAATGTTTGCCTCTACGGCGCGACGAGCGGCGAGGCGTATTTCGGCGGCATGGCCGGTGAGCGCTTCGCGGTCCGCAACTCAGGCGCCACAGCGGTCGTCGAAGGCGTCGGTGATCACGGCTGCGAATACATGACCAATGGTTTGGTAGTAGTGCTCGGCCGCACCGGACGTAACTTCGCCGCCGGAATGACCGGCGGGATCGCCTACGTTCTCGACAATTTTGGAGATTTTCCCGCCGTCCGCTGCAATCGCGCGGAGGTGGATCTCGAACCGGTCTCAGACCAAAAAGACATCGATCGCCTCTACCAGCTGATCGCGCGCCACAGCGAACTGACCGGTAGCACCCAGGCAAAATGGATCATCGAGAATTGGGAGTCCACGCTGCCGAAATTCGTCAAAGTATTCCCACACGAATTCAAGCGCGTGCTGGGAATTCCGCGTGTGCCCGCTGGTGTGCTTGCCGCGAAGGCCGGGAAACAATCGGGCGGGCAGGTAATCCGTGGGTAAAGTCACCGGCTTCAAGGAATATTCGCGGGAGACGCCAACGCGGCGTCCCGTCCCCGAGCGCGTGAGGGATTATTTCGAAGTCTATCTTCCCTTCCCTGACGACAAAGTCCGCACGCAGGCGGCTCGCTGCATGGATTGCGGCATTCCCTTCTGCCACACGGGCTGTCCTGTGAACAACATCATTCCGGACTGGAACGATCTGGTGTTTCGCGACGAATGGCAGGAAGCGATTCGCGTGCTGCACTCCACAAATAATTTCCCGGAGTTTACCGGACGCATCTGCCCCGCGCCATGCGAAGCCGCCTGCGTGCTCGGCATCAACGAGCCGCCGGTCAGTATTAAAGTGATCGAAAAAACGATCGTAGACCGCGCGTGGAAGCAAGGCTTGATCAAGCCCGAACCGCCCGCGACACGCACAGGCAAGCGTGTCGCCGTTGTGGGATCGGGACCGGCCGGCATGGCCGCTGCCCAGCAATTAAATCGAGCAGGTCACTTGGTCACGCTCTTTGAGAAGGCCGACCGCATTGGCGGACTTCTGCGCTACGGCATTCCCGATTTCAAGATGGAAAAAAATGTGCTCGACCGGCGCCTCGAGCAGATGGCTGCTGAGGGGGTTCTCTTCAAGACCAAGGCTCATGTGGGCGGCAACGTGCCCGTCGCCGACCTTCGCAAAGAATTTGACGCTGTTCTCCTGTCCGGCGGCGCGGAGAATCCCCGCGACCTGAGGGTGCCCGGACGCGAACTCAAGGGCATTCATTTTGCCATGGACTACTTACCGCAACAGAACAAGCGCGTCGCCGGCGACTCCGTTCCGGATCAAATCCTCGCCACCGGAAAACGCGTGGTGATCATTGGCGGTGGCGACACGGGCGCGGACTGCCTGGGTACATGCCACCGCCAGAATGCAAAGTCAGTCCTGCAATTCGAAATTATGCCTATGCCGCCGGCGGAGCGATCGTCCTCCACGCCCTGGCCGCTCTGGCCGCTTCAATTGCGCACCGAAAGCGCGCACGAAGAAGGCGGAGTTCGGGATTGGGCTGCCAACACGACGAAATTCACAGGCGACGAGTACGGAAACGTGAAAAAGCTGCACGCCATTCGCGTCGGTCCCCCGCCGAAGTTCGAAGCTGTAGCCAGCAGCGAATTCACGATTGATGCCGACCTCATATTGCTGGCGCTCGGCTTCACCGGACCGGTACAGCGCGGAATGGTCGAACAACTCGGCGTGGATCTCGACGGCCGCGGGAATATCGCGACCAAGCCGAACTACATGAGTTCGGTGCCCGGCGTCTTCGCGGCCGGCGACATGCGCCGCGGCCAATCGCTTGTTGTGTGGGCCATCTCGGAGGGCCGCAGCGCCGCAAAAGCCATCAACGACTATCTGGGCGGCAGCTGCATAGCTTAAATCTCAAACGAACCGGCATACCTCTGTTTCGCGAGCCTACTGCAAAATCCAGGTTCCTGACTTCTCGATAAAACGGAAAGCGTATTGCGGCGGTTCTCCTTCGCGCGCATCGGATCGAACGCACCGCGCCTTGCCCACCAGCCCATGGCCGGTGTTGGTTAGATAGACTTCTACGACCGACTCGCTTCGCAGCACCGTTTTGCAGCTGCACAGGAATCCGCTCAGGCTCACGTTTTCCGTCGAGGTTACTTCCTCGAAATCCCTCCCATCAGTATCAGCTCCGCGAAGCTTGACGGGCACCTTCAGCTGCACGCGGACCTCGCTTCGCGGCACCATCGTCTGTCTCTTCACCGTGGCTAACCGAGCCCTGAGCGCGTCAAAATCAATCGGCTTCCCGAAAAACCCGGCCGCGCCGAGGGATGCACAGGCTTCCTGTTCGTCTTCTTTCATGGCGCCGCTGACAACAAATATGGGGACCAGATTCGTCTGGCTGAAAGAGTTGAACGTCCGGCACAGATCGAAACCCGAAAACTTGGGCATGTGCATGTCGAGCAGGATGGCATCAGGTTTATGTTCCATGGCCAACGCCAACGCCTCTTCAGGATTCTCGGTGTCAATGATCTCGTATTCGTCCCCCAGCTGCAGGCGGAATAACCGGCGTATGGATTCGTCGTCATCCACAATCAGCAGTCGTCGCACGTGTGGATTTCTGCCTATTGCGTCCTGCGCGATTCGCTCCCTGCCAGAACTTCTGTTTCTTTCGGCGCGGAGTGTCCGGGCGCTTCCGTGTCCAGCACTTCGCGCACCTTCTGAATCAACGTCTCTTCGCTGAACGGCTTGTGAAGGAGATACGTTCCTGGCTCAAGCACGCCCTGGTCCGCGATGGCGCTATCCGTGTAACCGGACATGTAAAGGACCTTCAATCCAGTTCGCAGTGCGATCAGCCGATCTGCCAGGGTTCGTCCGGTCATTCCGGGCATAATGACGTCCGTCAGCAGCAGGTGAATGCGTTCATGGTTCTGCTCGGCGATTTTCAGCGCCGCCTCCCCGTTTTCCGCGGCCAGCACGTGGTAGCCGTTTTGCTCCAGCAGCGCGTGCGCGAGTTTTCGTAGGGCATCGGCGTCTTCCACCAGGAGAATCGTTTCCTCGCCTCGGAATGAATCCGCCGGAAGTACAGCAGGAGTGGGCGCGCTCACCGGTTCGTCAATCTGCGGCAGGTATACCTTGAACGAACTTCCCTTCCCCAGCTCGCTATCCACCCAAACGTATCCGCCGCTCTGCTTCACCACGCCGTAAACCGTCGCGAGGCCCAGGCCCGTTCCCTTCCCGCGCTCCTTCGTAGTGAAGAACGGCTCGAAGAGATGTGCCAGCGTCTCTACATTCATGCCCGTGCCGTTGTCTGTCACTGAAAGCATCACGTAAGGCCCGACTCTCGACCCGGGATGGTGGAGCGTATACGCCTCATCCAGGTTTACGTTTGCCGTCTTGATAACCAGCCTGCCGCCCCGGGGCAGCGCATCGCGCGCATTGACCACCAAATTCATCACAACCTGTTCGATCTGGCTCTGGTCCGCTTTTACGCGCCCGATTCTCGGATCGAGCTGCAGCGCCAGTTCCACGTCCTCGCCGATCAGGCGAGGCAGCATTTTCCCCAGGTCTGTTAGCAGGGCGTTCAGTTCCAGTACGGCCGTCGCCAGCACTTGCTGGCGGCTGAACGCCAGGAGCTGGCGCGTGAGCGACGCGGCCCGTTGGCCGGCTTTCTCGATTTCTTCGGCGTGTTCCCGCAGCGGATTTGCCTCGCCCAGTTTTTTCTTGAGCACCTGGCTGTAACCGATGATCACGCCCAGCAGATTGTTAAAATCGTGCGCGATTCCTCCGGAAAGCCGTCCGACCGCTTCCATTTTTTGCGCGACCTGAAGCTGGCGCTCCAGCAATCGTTTCTCTGTCGCATCTTCCGCAAACACTTCGAAGTACGCTTCCTCTTCTCCCTCGTCCTTTACGAGTAGTCCGCTGCATCGCGCCTTGGTCAGCGTGCCGTCCTTGCGCTTCCATTCGACTTCGACATCCTTAAAGCTTTTCCGCTTCGCGAGAAGTTCGATGATCCGCTGGTGTTCATCCGGTTCGAAATAGAGATCTCCGGCCAAATTCTTCTTCAGCAGTTCGCCCGGCGAGTCGTACCCGAGCATTCGCTCGAGTGCTGGATTCACCCGGAGCAGCTGTCCCGCGGCCGTGGCGCGATAGATTCCGTACGGCGCATTCTCGATCATGGACCGGAAGCTGGCTTCGGATAAGCGCAGCGCTTCCGACGCCCGCTTCCGCTCGGTGATGTCCCGGTTCACGATGACGAGCTTCTCCGGTACCCCTTTCTCGTTCCGGATCACGCTCGATGTGGATTCCAATACAAGCCACTTTCCGTCCTTGTGGCGGATGCGATATTCCAGATTCGTGCCGAGTCCGGTTCGCCGCGCTTCCTCAGCGGCCGCCTGCACGCGCGCGCGGTCCTCGGGGTGAATTTGTCCCAGCGCGGAGGATCCCTTCAATTCCTCCGGCGAATACCCCAGAACTTTTTGGTAGGCCATGCTGTTGTAGATTCGCCGGCCTTCCATGTCCACGACCGCGATCAAATCCGCCGCGTTCTCACTGATCAACCGGAACAGTTCCTCGCGCTCCATCAGTTGGCGCCGGATTCGATGGATCTGCAGCTGCTGAAATACCGTGTACACATCGAAAATTAATACCAATCCAAGCAGTCCGCGCACTGCCTGTGGGAGCGTAAAACGCATGAAATTGTCGTCCGCGTTCCAAAACTGCGGCATGATGAATGAGCTCAGCCCGACCGTTAGAAGCAGGCTGACCGCGATGGCAGACGACCATAGCCACCACTCCCGCCGTTCGATTCGGCGAAATCTGGACGCTTCGTGCCCGTCCGGCACGCCTCGGTCCCTACGTGGCTTTATCTTCTTCACGACCGCTCCTGTCACGATCCAACCGGTGATTCCTTTTCTGTAAGTCTCTGAAAGAATTGATCGGCAGCAAGCGGGCCTGACTTCACGTCAAATCGAGAATCACCTTCGGTAATTGCGGCGACACAGCTCGAGTGACGAGAAGTTTCAAACCGGAACAGGCGAAACGGTCGCTGCTTACAGTTGCAAGTCGGAAGTAAGCAACGCGCTCTAGTGCACGATTGCGCATCCTCGCAAACTCTCCTCGTAAGCTATCCGTCTGCTCATCGTGAGGCGTGGGAAGATGGTTCTCGCCACGCTACGCGCAGCAAGCGCCGCGGGAATCCCCTTCCCGAGGAGCAAGCACCTTTGAGCAAGCCTTGCAGGATCATCGCAGTGCTGGGTACGCGCCCAGAAGCAATCAAGCTGGCACTCGTCATACACGAACTGCGCCGCCGCCCCACGGAATTTGAGACGGCAGTCGTGCACACGGGTCAGCACCGCACGATGCTCGACCATGCCTTGCAGCACTTCAAAATTAAACCGGACTTCGATCTGGACGTCATGCGCCCCAATCAGTCCCTGAGCTCGCTCACGAGCCGCGTCCTCGACACAGTCGAAAACGCCTGCCGCCGATTCGGCCCCAACATGATGCTTGTCCAGGGAGATACGACCACGGCGTTTGCTTCTGCCCTGGCCGCTTACTATTCGAAGATTCCAGTCGGCCACATCGAAGCCGGCCTGCGCAGTCACGACATTTACAATCCATTCCCCGAGGAGGCCAACCGCCGCCTGGTTTCGGTCGTCACAGAAATTCATTTCGCGCCCACCGCCAATTCGCGCGACTCACTATTGGCCGAGGGAGTTCCCGCCAATAAAATCGTCGTCACCGGAAATACGGTCGTGGACGCGCTGCGAGGACTCAGTCAGTTGCCTCACTCGTGGGAGAACACTCCGCTTGCCGGCATTCCCGAAGATGGTTCACGCCTCGTCTTGGTCACTTCCCACCGGCGCGAATCGTTGGGGACCGACCAACAAAACATGTGCCTGGCCCTGAAAGATCTTGTGAAGGCACACCCGGACATTCGCGTGATCTATCCCGTCCACCTGAATCCCAACGTGCGCAGCACAATCAATTCCCTCCTGGGCGATACGGACAGAATTCACCTCACCGAGCCGCTCGACTACATCACGTTCGTCAGCTTGTTGCGCCGTTGTTTCCTGGTTCTCACCGATTCAGGCGGAATACAGGAAGAGGCTCCTACTTTCCGCAAGCCTGTTCTTGTGCTGCGCAGGGTCACCGAACGCCCGGAAGCGTCCGAGTTCGGATTGGCCAGGATCATCGGCATGACGCGCGACGGCATTTTCCGCGAAGCGGAGCGTCTCCTCACGGACAAGGAGGCATATCGGGACATGTCGGCCGAAGGAAATCCCTACGGCGACGGCCGCGCCGCCGAAAGAATCATCGAGGCAATCACCCGCTGGCACCGGGGAAAAACGCCGCTGCTCGAACCCGAAAAGGAATTCAAACTGCCGCCAAAACCCCTGCATCGGCGCCGCAAAACTGATGCGAACGAGACCGCGAACACCGCCCACCTCGAAAAGGTCCGCGCGTAGCGGGCGGCTGCATACCATGATCTACTGCCTCTTCGGAATTGTCCTTGTCATCTCGGTTTATACGGCGCGCCATTACTGGTTCACGCTGAACCGCCTGTTTGGATTTCAACGCCACCCCTACATTGACACCGACACAGCCAATTGGCCGCAGGTCACGATTCTCGTGGCCGCGCACAACGAAGAAAAAGTCGTGGCGAATATTCTGTCCGCCCTGATGAGCGTGAATTATCCCGCGGACAGAATGATGGTTGTGCCCGTTAACGACCGCTCCACCGATCGCACGCGCGAAATAATTGACGGCTTCGTCGCAAAACATCCCGGCCGCATCCGCCCCTTTCACCGTACCGGAGGAAAGGGAGGCAAGGCCGCCGCGCTGAAAGACGCCATGGAAATGGTCGAGACCGAAGTGATCCTCATCTTCGACGCCGACTACATTCCCGGCAGCGGCTTGATCAAGCAGCTCGTCGCGCCCTTCTTTGATCCCGAGGTCGGAGGCGTCATGGGCCGCGTCGTTCCTCTGAATGTCGGGACGAATCTTTTGACGCGGCTGCTCGACCTCGAGCGATCCGGCGGTTATCAAGTGGACCAACAGGCGCGAATGAATCTTCACCTCGTCCCTCAGCATGGCGGCACCGTCGCGGGAGTGCGCCTCAGCGCGCTGCGCGAAATCGGCGGCTGGAACGACAAATCGCTCACAGAGGACACCGACCTCACCTACCGCCTCCTCTTGAACGGTTGGCAGACGGTTTATCAGAATCGTTCCGAGTGCTACGAGGAAGTTCCGGAAACCTGGCCCGTGCGCATCAAGCAAATCATGCGCTGGGCCAAGGGGCACAATCAGGCCCTGGCGGCCTACGGCTTCCATCTGCTCTTCGGCAAACATCGCGCGACTCTCCGCGAACGCATGGACGGGACGTTGCTCCTGGGCGTCTACGCAATGGCGCCCGTAACTCTGATCGGCTGGCTTCTGGCTTTGGGAGTTTTCTATCAAGGTGTCGTGCCGCTGCACGGCATCATTGCCTTGTTTGCATTCACGGCCTACGCCGCGATGGGAAACTTTGCCGCTTTTTTTGAAATCGCCGCAGCGGTTCGACTGGACTACACGCGTCAGCGCATCTGCCTCCTGCCGTTTCTGGTTCTTGGATTCGCCGTAAGTATCTTCTCCGTCTCTCAGGCGTTTGTTTCCCAGGTGATGGCTCCGATTACCGGCGCCAAATTCCACTGGGACAAAACCGAGCGCTTCCGGACTGCGCCGTGAGCCCTGCGACCGCCATGCTGGTTCTGATTCTGTCAGCGGGCCTTTTGTTTATGCTTCCACTGCTGCCTGCAATCGCCGAACTGCGCTTGAAGCGTGACGCTCAGCCGCTCGACGTGATCCAGCAATATGGCGGTGACATTCGTCACTTCGCTCACGGTTTCCGCAGAGTCGCCATCGCGTTGCAGTCCCAATTGCAGGAGTGTGTCGCGTCGGGCACCACGGCAACCGGCAAATTGCCTGATGGCGATGAATGCGTATTGCTCGGTAGCGCGGATGAATCTTTCTTCGTCCCGGCAACCAGAAGCGACTCGACCTGGCGTTCCGTTGTTGCTGCGGGAGCCGATCTCGCGCTCCCAGACGGTCTGACCTTCGCCAAAGAAATCTACGCCGCAGGAAACTTGACCGGCGGCGAAGGTAACACCTTCCGCGCGATCCTCGGCGAGAGGGACGTTCATCTCCGGCGCGGCAGCAAAGTGATTCGCTGGGCGCACGCCGCGCGAGTATTTCGAGCGGAACACGATTGCGATCTTTTCGGAAGAATCTCATCCGATCGGGAAATCCAGTTGCAGTCCGGATGTGTTTTTCAACGTGTCGGCGCGCCGATCATCATCGCTGGATTTTCAGATACTGCTGCCGGTGAGTCCCGTTCGCAGCCGGTGAATCATGCCTCGGGTGCGACACCACCCCCTGCGGGCCGCACGTTGTACGACGGCGATTTCGAGATTCGCCCGGGCGAAATCATCGCGGGCAGCATTGTGACACGCGGAAAACTTCACATCGGCGCGGGCGCGCATGTGCTTGGCAGCATAAAAAGCAACGGCCACCTGACCGTTGATTCCGGCGTGTCCGTGGACGGCGGCCTTCTCAGCGCGACCACCACTCGCCTTGGATCCAACTGCCGCATCGGCGGTCCCGTGCTGGCAGAACACGGCGTAGTCATCGAGTCCGGCACGCACTGCGGGAGTGCGCACAATCCGACCACCGTCGCTGCTCCCACAATCGAGCTTGAAGAAGGCGTCATCGTTTTCGGTTCGCTGTGGGCCCGAAACGAAGGGCGAGTGGTTCCCAGGGCATGACCATACGCCGGCGCATCCTCGTCTCCGTAGCGGTTGCTGCGCTCGTCTTGGTCGCGGGTTTTGCGTGGTATTCCTACGACCGCTTCAGCCCGGGCGCGGATCGCATCATCCTTTTGGTTCCCGACGGCACCAGTTTTTCGAATCCGCGAGTGACCGTCTGGCTCGACGCCGGCGACGAAGAAGGCCTCCACGTTGTGCCCATGCACGATTCCAATTTCATCCGCTCCATTTTTCCCCGGCCCCTGTGCGCCGGCGTGATTTTGCCCGATTCAGTTCATGGGCAAGCCAGCGATCTCTTTGTCGGCTCGATCCATGATTACGTGGCCACAGGTGGACATTTGATGCTCGTTTACGACGCCGCAGTGGAGTCTCTGCAGGGCTTCTATTCCAGCGATCGTTCGCGGCTATCCGATTTGGCCGGAGTTGATTACGCGCTCTATAAAACGCTCGGCTCCTCGACAATTCAATCGAGCGATGTCAGCGGTAGCATTCCCGTGATGGACGAGCTCGGCGTCCCGCCCGGAAAGTATTTTCCATTTATTCAGCCTCCGCCTGGCAAATCTGGCGCGTCCCTTGCCGTAGAGACCCAGCTCCGTCGCTATCAGTACGGCAGCCTCGCCTATCCCAGTTTCGTCACGGCCGGAGAATACTCCGGGAATGTCCTGCTGCACTCGCTCGCGGGAATTGTCGCTGGCGAGCATTCGTACCAAAAAGGCTCCGTGCTGTTTGTGAATCTGCCTCTCGGCTACCTGAAAAACAATACGGATGGGCTGCCTCTGCACGCATTTCTGAAATATTTCGCGACGCACACGCTCTCCTTGCCCTACTTGCTGGCCGTGCCCGATGGAGTTGGCGGTCTGGTTCTCGATTGGCACGTGGATTCCAACGCCGCGATCAAGTCGCTTCAGGAACTCGAGACATGGTCCATCGTCCAGCAGGGACCGTATTCGGTTGACGTCACCGCCGGTCCCGATACGTACGCGATTGGCGACGGCAAGGGCTTCGACGTCCTCCACAATCCCGTCAGCCAGGCTCTCGTCCGCGCTCACGCGCAGCGCGGCGATGAAATCGGCAGCCACGGTGGATGGATTCACAATTACTTCGCGGCGCACGTCGAGACTGAATCGAAGGAAATGGTGAAGTTCCTCGATCTGAACAAAGACGCTCTCGAGAAGGTAACGGGCAAGCCCGTCGTGGAATATTCCGCGCCCAACGGCGATCAGCCGGTCTGGGTCACTCACTGGCTCGACGACCACGGTTTCGTTGCCTATTACTTTACGGGCGACACGGGGATGGCGCCAACGCACGACTATCGCGGCGGCAAGCGCGGAGGGAGAAGCATCTGGGCGTTCCCTATCGCTCAAATGGATCGCGCCGCATCGTTTGAAGAGTTAACTAGCGAGGATGTCCCATTCGAAGTCATCCAGCAGTGGCTTGAGGCGCTGACCGATTTCGTCGTGAACCATCAACAAGTGCGTCTCGTCTATTTTCACCCTCCAGGGATTCTCGGCTTCCACAAGGAAGTGGACAGCTGGATGGAAATTACGGCTCGACTGAAAGTTGAGGGCCGTTTCCACTGGTACACCATGACTCAGATGGCGAATTTCCTGAACTCTCGCCAAAAAGTCCGGTGGAAATTGATCGAGGAAAACGGCCTCGCGTCGCTTAACGCCGCCGACCCTCAGACTCTGGTTCATCAGACGTGGAGATTCCCGACGGATAAGTTCAGCAAGCCCACTGTCGTCCGCGGGGCCGCCGCAGTGCGCCAGGATGGCGACGGCTGGCTCGTAATCGCGGGCGAAGGAACTCAATTGGAAGTGCAAGCCAGGACATTAATCCAATGATCCGCGGCCGCCTCCTCCGAAAAATTGCCATTGCTACCGGGTTGAGTTTCGCTTGCGCGCTCGCCGCGAACGCCCAGCAGGATTCGACCACCGCGTCGTCCCCGCAGCAGGCTGGCACGGACGTCCCCGCCACGCCGGCGCCCGATAAAACGCTCACGAACTACGTCGAGGTTGGCGGCAGCTATCGCCAGCTCACAAACGACTTCGGCGATTGGAGCGGCGGCTACGCTCGCGGCGTCTATGACGAAGGGAAAAACATCTGGAGCGGCGAAATCAACGGGCAGCACGAATTCGGCGATGGCGGTGTGTACCTCGCGGCCGGCGATACGTACAACTTCACCCCGGATTGGTACGCTTCGCTTACGCTCGGCACCAGCGTCGGCGGCTTTTTCTGGCCGCGCTTCCGCGCCGATGCATTCCTAAACCATAAGCTACTTTCGCGAAAGCAATTCATCGCCACGTTCGGCTACGGCTATTACGCCTCCAAGGACGTTCACCGCGATCAAAGCGTCTACCTCGGCACCACCTACTACTTTCGAAAGCCCTGGATCATCGAGGACGGCATCCGGTTCAACATCAGCAATCCGGGCGTTGTGTTTTCGCCTGCCGGATTCGTTGCCGTCACCCAAGGCACCAACAATCACCATTACCTGACCGTCAATGCGGGATTCGGAGAAGAGGCGTATCAAATCGTCGGCCCGACCACGGTCTTGACCCAATTCCAGAGCCAGAACCTTACGATTACCTGGCGTCAGTGGACGGGCAAAACCTGGGGCTTCAATCTCGTGGCTGATTATTACCACAGCCCTTTTTATCAGCGAGGTGGTGGCAGCTTTGGACTCTTCAAAGAGTTTTGATCATCGCGCTCCACTCGTAGCCGCGAAGCAGCCGCCGAGATTCGCCGACCGCAGCCGTTTCCGCGGATACCGCGGCGGTGTCATCGCCATGCACCGCGCCCTCGCGCGGTTTGTTCTCGAGCCTCTCGACCTCGTCACCGCGGCCCTGCTGGTAATTCTTTTCACTTTCATCTGGATTGCGGCACTGCCGGTCGTATGCCGCTTCTGGCAGGCTGTTCTCGAGACCGGAATGCGAATGCTCGCCTTGCACACCGAACTCGGCCTCACCGAACATCAATTCACTCCGTATATCCGCTTCGCGATTCCCTTTCCCCGCATGCCGGGAATTCTTCCCGACGCACTGACATGGTGGGCCTCAACAATTGTCGTCGTTGTCTTATTCGCCGCGAGCTTTCTTTTGTCGAAAAAATTCATCCCCCTCATGTATCTTCTGCGCGCGGTTCTATTTCTCCACGTGACCGCGCTGCTCTTCTTCCTGTTCCTGCCCGCACGCTTTTCGCACTCGCCCGATAGTTACATGGAGGGTCTCACCGGCTACGCCGTCGCCCTCATCACGTTCGTGCCGATTCTCTTCGGCTTGACGTACTACATTTTCGATTTCGGCATTCTTCGCAAGGCGTTGCTGACGGCCATGACCATGGGGCACCTCGCTCTTTTCGTTCCATTGCAAATCTTGCTGCAAGCCATCGTCCTCCAGAAATCAGTGCTATTCATGCCCGTCCTTTACATCGTTTTCGGTTTGCCGGTGGACGTGCTCATCATCCTCGCGTTTTATTCCTCGGGGATGAGCTGGTCGTTCAAAAGCGAACGAGCGCGATAATTTCTTCGGGCGGGTACTTCGAGTCAGGAACGCTTGGTTTGCAGTTGGTGGTAGCCGAATTCCTTGCGTGCTTCGTCCAGCCGCTTTCCTCCGCGCACGCTGTTGCGAATCGCTTCCTCCGCAGTCGCGATCCCTTCGGCGATCGTCAGCACTTCGCCCTCGTGCTGCCGCGGGATTGCCACGACGCCGTCCGCGTCGCCGCGCAGAATGTCTCCCGGCGCGACGCGCGCGCCACCGAGATTGATCGCGACCTCCGTCGCATCCAGTTGCACTCGATCTTTGCCCGTGCGCATGGAATAACTCCTGCTGAAGACCGGGTAGCCGAGTTCCATGCAGAGCGCCGTGTCGCGGCAAGCGCCGTCTATCACCGTCCCGGCAATTCCCCGGCGGTGCGCGATTTCGGTCAGGATATCGCCCCAGACCGTCGCGTTCTCGCGGCCGCCATTATCAATCGCCACCACTGATCCCGGCGCGACGTCGTCAATAAAGTCGCCCACCGTTCCCGCCGGCTTTCCCACCGGCCGGTAAAACATCGTGAACGCGCGCCCTGTTACCCGAAAGCGGAAGTCCCGCGGCTTGATATCCAGGCATTGGCCGCCGATGCCAAGCCTGTCCAGCGCATCGCTGATCGTGGATGTGTCGAGCTTGCTCGCTCGCTCGACGGATGGATCCTGTGTTGGCACGAAGGTTTCCTCGGTTTAATTGCGCAGCATGTTTTCGTAGTTCGCCCCCATCACTTCGGTGATGGGTTTGCCTTCGCGCAAAGCCTGAGCCATGGCCGCTTCGCGCGCGGAGATTTCTTCCGCCGCCATCAGGACCCGCTCGATATTTTCCGCGGCGATAAAGACAACGCCGCTGCCATCGGCGATCGCATAGTCGCCCGGCTTCACCGGGATCTCTCCAATTGTGATCGGTCCTCCCGTCGCAAGCTCCACGATTCGGCCGCGCGCAGTAAACGTAGTCACGCCGCTCCCAAAAACAGGGAAATCGTGCTGGCGCGCCTCATCAATGTCCCTCACCGGCCCGTCCGCGATCACCCCGGCAACGCCGCGCAATTTCGCGCCCAGCGTGAGAATTCCGCCCCAGCTCCCCGCGTTCACGCCGCTGTGCTGCTCGACCACGATAATGTCGCCCGGCTGCGCCGCTTCGATCGCAGTGGTGCTTACGTGGCGCGGTTTCCCCGCCGGAGGCTCGCCAACTCCCAGCTTTACGGTCAGCACGCGGCCCGCTATCCGCCGCGACGAAGCCAGCTCGGTAATTCCGGTCACCGCCCCCTTCAGATGCAGCTTATCCAGCGCGTCGGAAACCGCGCAGCAATCCAGCTTCTTCAGCCGGGTGACAAAATCGCCTGCCGCTGCGCCTGCGCTCATCCCTTCTCCCTCTCAAACTCTACTGCCACCAAACGAATCCCATCGCGCTGCCCGTTCCGGCCTCGGTCCGGTAACACGCGACGTAATCCACCAAACTCATCTTCTTCCCCAGCGCGTTCATGCCCACGGAAAGAGGCATCCAGTTCCGTATCTCGCAGGTATTGCCGAGCAAAAAGCTTTCCGGAATCGCCGCCAAAGCGGACTCGTCCGCCGTCTGCATCGCCTTCAGCAATCGCTGATCGAGCTCCTCATCAATCACAAAGTGCGTCAGCCCGCCCGACGCAAACACCGCCACCTTGGCATCTTCCTTCCAGCTCTCGATGGCTTTCATCAGGGCGCGCCCGAACTTCAGGCATCGCGGGATTTTCGGCAAGTTGTTCGGAATTCCCGCATTCAGAAAAACCGGTACGCTGGGCGGCGGGTTATCCACCATGATGCGGCGATAAAGGAAACCGAAAGCGTGCGGTATTCCATGGTCGTGGCCGTCAACTTTCGGCAGCTTCGAGGATTCGGAAACATCGAATTCCTGGTCCATCAGCGACGTCACCAGATGAACGCCGAGCTCCGCCGAACCGTTGTAGACCGCGCCGCCGGGAGGACAATGTCCGATTTCCGCAATCGCGATTCCCGGTGGGAATTTCGCTTTGGCTTCTTCCGTCTCCGGAATATTTTCGATCTTGCTTCCCGTGTACACCAGAAACGCGGGCGTATTTTCTTCCGTAAACATTTCGCGCTGGTCGTTGCCGATAATCACAACCACGTCCGGTTTGACCTCGGCGAATTTCGCGGCCATTTTGTCGAGCGCGCGCTGGCACTGATCGTAGCGCCTTTTGCTTTCCTCAGGAGTGATGGCCGCGGCAAAACCCGGCTGGCGCGCCGCCAGCAACTTTGGGAAGTCGTAGGCCTCGCCCCGATAGAAATGCCTCGGATTCTTCTTGTCCGCCCCTGCGCGCAAATGCCACATGTCCGGCGGCGTTGAAAGCATCGGTCCATGCGATGAACCCATGCCGAGTACGACCTTAGCCATGATGCTGTCCTCCGTTGCTGCTCGAACGCCGAATCTCGACTAGCTCCACACCTTGCGGGCTATTTCCGTCACGAGCCGCAGTTTAGCCCACTGCTGCTCCTCGGTTATTAAATTCCCTTCCATGGTCGAAGCGAAGCCGCACTGCGGGCTGAGCGTGAGGTTTTCAAGCGGCGCATATTTCGCAGCGTCCTTGATTCGCTGAACGATTTCGTCGGCGCTTTCCAGTTCCGCACGCTTCGAACTCACCAGTCCGAGCACCGCAATTTTGTTTCGCGGCATGAACCGCAGCGGTTCGAACGTGCCCGAGCGGCTGTCGTCGTATTCCAGTAGAAAACGGTCCACCGCCAGCGTCCCGAACATCTTCTCGGCGATAGCGTCATATCCGCCTTCGGCGTACCAGTGGCTCTGGCTGTTGCCCCTGCAGAGGTGAATCGCCAGCGTCACGCCGGGTCGCCGCGCCGCCTCGAAACACGCATTGTCCGCGCGAATGGACTCATCGAACCACGCCTCCGGCTCAACCTTCATCTCCGTGCGAATCCACTCGCGCCACTTCGGATCCATAAAATAGCTGTACCGCGGCGCATCAATCTGGATGTACTTCACGCCCTCCGCGGCCAGCCGGGCCATTTCCGCTTTCATGATCTCGACGATATCCCACAGCAGAGCGGAGTATGTCGGGTACGCATCATCCGATCGCCCGCGCTTGTACGAAATAGCCGGGAACTGCGTCGCGCTCGGCAGCGTCATCTTGATCGGCCCCGGACTGTGTTGCTTCAGAAACGGTAGTTCGTGGCCCGTAAGTGGCCGCACAGCCCGAAGCTTCTCGACCACCACGCCTGCCACCCGCCCTCGACCAAGCGACGGAGCCTTCGGCGCTGCCGTTTTCCAGCTGCGCGGCACGCCGTCGCCGAAATCGAAGCCCTCAACCGCGTCGGTGAAATCGCCCATGAAATTCGATCGGCGAAATTCGCCGTCCGTGAAGACATCGAATCCCAGCTCCTTCTGCTTGGCAAGCACCCGCAGAATGGAACGATCCTCCACTTCTCGCAGCCGCTCCGGATTTGGCGGATCGCTGCGACGCGCCTCCAAAAGCTCTTTCGGCCGGAGAAAGCTGCCGACCTGATCGGCTCGGTATTCGACGGGCATCCCTTTATTCGCCTTTTGTAAATCAGATTTCAGATTCGCTGACAGCCTGTTTCATCCCGCGGTTTTTGCGCCCACGTTGAGCCTGAAAAGCTTCTTGGCGTTGTCCTCGAAGATCGTTTTCTTGTCCGCGTCGCTCAGCCACGCGAAGCCGTCAATGTAAACTCGCACGTCGTCCATCCACTTCCCTGTTTTCGGATCCTTCGCCGTGCCGACGCCCGGACGTTCAGTGCCGAAGACGCAGCGATCCGCGCCAACCGTCTTAATCAAAAGTTCGCACGCGAGCGCCGTATAGAGCACCGTGTCGTAGTAAAGCTTGCGCAAATTGTCCATGAAGCTGCTCTGCGCTCCGCGGCGAAGCGTCGGCGCCAGAAAACGTCCCGCGTGGTACGGAACCGCTCCGCCACCATGCGAGCAAACAATCTTCAGCTTCGGGAAATCCTGAAACACGCGCGAGTTCACGAGCGAGACCACGGAAATGGTCTCTTCATTGATGAAGTGAGTCGAGTAGCTATGCCGAACCGAGCGGCAGCCCGCGCCGTGAATGTAACCCGGCACGTCGAGCTCGACGAGCTTTTCATACAGCGGATACCAATACTCGTCGCCCATTCCGGGCGTGTCGTAATTCGTCGCCTCGCTCGGATCGGGATTGATCAGGCATCCCACGAACCCGAATTCCTTCACGCAGCGCTCCAGCTCGGGAATGCAGTTCTTCGGGCTCACGCCAGGCGTCTGCGGCAGACCGCACACTCCTCGGAATAAATTGGGGAACAAGCGACATTGCTGCGCGACCAGGTTGTTGCACTCCTCGATGAACCACTGCGAAACTTTCGCAGGTTTCTCGGCCATCATCATCTGGTACGGCCGGGGTGAAAGCAGCTGAATATCCGTGCCAACTTCTTTCAGCAGCTCGATATGCGATTTGCCAGTCTCAAAAGTGGGCTGGTTCAAAAACGCGACCATCTCGTCGTCGTTGACCTTCACGCTTCCGCGGCCGTGCGACCCGCGATGGGAAAGGATGTTCGCTTTGAAGACGTAGAGTGAATCGGGCGCAGTCAGATGACCGTGAACGTCAATTACCATCGCATTCCACCCCCCGTGGAAGTCTCTATCCAGCAACACGTGTTCTTATCGCTGAACTCTTTCGATGTCAACCGATTGTACCCCGCTTCTTTAGAAGGAGTGGATCCCCGGCTCATTACTCGCCTCTTCATCACGCCTCATAACGAAGTTGACGTACTCGCAGGCGCAGCATAGTCTCCCCGATGCCAGTGGGGCGACGAATGCCGGACGACAAGGACAGTGCACCAACCCAGAGCGGGCCCATCGGGTCTCAAAAAGTCCCGCTGACGGCCTATTACGCCCTGGGGATGCTGACGCTCATCTATTCCCTCAATTTTCTCGACCGCACCGTCATCACCATTCTGATTGATCCGATCAAGCACGACTTTCGCCTCTCCGACAAAGTGATGGGATTCATCTCCGGCTTCGGCTTCGTGATTTTTTACTCGATTCTCGCCGCGCCGGTGGCGCGCTGGTCCGACCGAGGCAGCCGCCGGTCAATAATCACCTGGGGACTTGTGATCTGGAGCGGGATGACGGCGCTCGCAGGCGTCGCGCGAAACGCGGTGCAACTCACCCTTTCTCGCTTTGGTGTCGGCGTCGGCGAAGCAGCCGGCACCGCGCCGTCAACTTCCATGATTTCGGATCTGTTCCCTGGCGGAAGGCGCTCGACGGCGATGGCGATTTATCAATTGGGTCCGGTATTCGGAGGACTCCTCGGCGCTTACATCGGCGGCTGGATCAACCAATACTACGGCTGGCACGACGCGTTTCTGGTGGCGGGTATTCCGGGTTTGCTCGTGGCGGTTCTTTTTCGGCTCACCGTGAAAGAGCCAGTGCGCGGCAATTCGGAGCTCACGAAGGTAAGCACCGGCCAGCAGAATCTTCGCGAGACATTCCGTTTTATGTTGCGCCAGCGCTGCTATGTGTTGCTGCTGATCGGATTCTGCTTCACAACGTTCACCCAGTTCGGATTCGGCACCTGGACCGCGCCGTTCCTCGGCAGAATCCATCATCTGAGCAGCGCGCAAATCGGCACTTACATCGGCAACGTGAGATTTACAGCGGGCCTCGGGGGAACGCTCGTTGGTGGCTTCCTCTCTGATTGGGCGGGGCGCAGAGACGTTCGCTGGCGAATCTACGTCTCGGCAATCTGCTCGATGATGGCATTTCCCGGCGTGCTGCTTTTTGTTTTCTCCAAGAGCCTTTTCTGGTGCATCACGGGCTTTACGATCGTTTCCGCGGCGTCGCCGGTGCATGTTGGGCCTATCGTTGCGGCTTGTCATTCCGTGGTGAAGGTTGGGATGCGCGCGTTCGCCACTTCGGTTATGTACTTGGTTTCGGAGTTGATCGGCCTTGGATTGGGCCCGTTCCTGATCGGCGTCTTCAACGACCACTACCGCCAGCGCCTTGGAGTTGACGTCATCCGCTACTCGATGTCCACCGCCGCTCTAACGACACTCATCGGCGGCCTCCTATTTGTGGTTGCCGCGCAGTACCTGCAGCGTGACATTGATCGCACGACGGCGGAGTGACAGCAAATTCATCGTGCCGCTGTTTCAACCGTCTACACCCCGCAGCGCTCCAGCGCAATACTTCAGAACATCCGTTGCGCGACGAGATTCGCTCGCAGTACTAGCCTTCCTAGCCTGCGGTCACAAGCTCCGTCGCTTTAATTTTCCCGTTCGGAAAAATTCATACGATTGAAGTCTGATCGCGCCGCTTTACGTGCTAATCTTCAAATCGCCCGTTTGCCCTCAGACACGGGGCGATCCGCGGCAGTTTAGTTTAGTAAACAGGATCCCCAGCCTCCTGAAAACTCAAGTGCATTGATCCTTGGAGGGCGTAGCTCGTTCACGGTACGAATCTGGGTGAGTCGTTTGCGATTTCCGGCTGCTGACGTCGGTCCCGACAACTCCGAGCACGCAGGCACAACCGATGGCTCAGTGCCCTTGATTGATCTTTTTTGGAACACGCGCAACCCAGCGCCGCGGTCGCATTCGCGGAAATAATTAGAAGTGGTGCTTACTGTTTTCTTCATCAATGCCGATCTAGACGGAAGTGAAGCTGCGTACGCGAAAGCGAGGTGATGATGTTCGGTTCCGGCCATGCGGTGAAAGTTTCGAGTATCGTGATTCTCGGGCGTTTTCTGGCTCCGCTGTGGATCTGCGCGGCGTGGTGCTTCGCGGTCTCCACCGCGCGCGGGGCGACGGCGCCGGCACTCGCCCAAAGCGCGAGCCTGGACGCGGGAGTCGCCACGTCCGCATCGGTCGCATTCACCGCAAATAACACGGCAGGGAATTTCATCGCGGTTTGTATTCGCGGCGGCGTGGCCGGCGAGACGTTCACGGTATCCGACAGCCGCGGAAATACGTACCGCTCGGCCGTGCAGTTGAACGTTACAGCCGATTCGCCAGCTGGCGACACGCTGGGAATCTTCTACGCGCAGAACATCGCCGGCGGCATTAACACCGTAACGGTCTCCGCCAATTCTTTAGCGACGCTTCGCATTGCGATCCTGGAGTATTCGGGAATTTCAACAGCGAACTCGCTGGACGTGACCGCTGCGGCGCAGGGTGTCAGCGCGCAGCCGAACAGTGGAAATGCGATTACGACTTCGGCCGGAGAACTCGTGCTCGGCGCGATGTTATCGGCCGACCCGGAATCCTGGACAGCCGCCGGAGGTTTTTCCGTAGCGCAGAGCGTTCCCGCGGCGCCGAATGCGAAATTGATCGCGGGGGGTTGGGTACAAGGGACAGCCGGTTCCATCTCCGCAAGTGCGGTTCTTGGGATGTCAGACGCTTGGGGCGCAGGAATGGCCGCATTCAAGCCAGCGACCACTCCAACGATAACGAGCCTGAATCCAGCGTCGGGAGCGGTCGGCACAACCGTGGTGATTGCAGGCGCCAACTTCGGGACCACGATGGGCACGGTTCAGTTCAACGGAATTCAGGCGACTATAGGGAGTTGGAGCGCGACGAGCATCACCGCACAAGTTCCGAACGGGGCCACGTCAGGCAACATCGTCGTCACCGCGGGCGCCACGCCGTCCAACGGAATGAATTTCACTGTCGTTGCGCCACCAACCGGGATATCGCTGGTGCAAGCTGGAAGCGTTGATGCAGGCTCGACAAGCGCGTCAAGCTTGGCGTTCACCTCAAGCAACGGCGTGGGCAATTGGATTGCGGTGGCCGTGCGTGCCAGCTCGGTTGGCCAGGTGTTCACAGTGACGGATTCAAACGGAAACACGTATCGAAAAGCTGTTCAACTTAGTGAAACCGTCCAAGGCACGACACTCGCAATCTACTATGCTGAAAACGTTCGGGGCGGGTCAAACACCGTCAATGTGTCCTGCAGCATCTTCGGCCTGCTGAGGTTCGCGATATTCGAATATTCCGGAGTTGCCACGTCAAGTTCACTCGACGCCAGCGGCGGAGTTCAAGGTGCGAGCGCGTCGCTCAACAGCGGCAATGTTGCGACGACGGCGAACGGCGATTTGGTGCTGGGCGCAATGTCGGTCGCCAATTTCGAGGCCTTCACATCGGGAAGCGGCTACACGACGATCGGTAGCGTGCCGGCCTACCCGAGTACAAAGTTGATGGTGGAATCTGAAATTCAACCCGTGGCAGCGGCAAGTTCGGCGACCGCCTCGATCGGCGCGACGGACAATTGGGTCGCGCTTTTGGCGGCGTTTCGGGCGGCGACAGGAGCGCCCGCGCCCAGCCCATCCGTGAGCGTTTCGCCGGCTTCGGCGAGCGTCTCAATCGGCGGCATATCGCAAGCATTTAGCGCTACGGTGCAGAATGACCCCTCGGACAAGGGTGTCACATGGTCTCTGACCGGCGGCGGTTGCTCAGGCGCGCCCTGCGGGACCCTTTTGAACGTAACTCTCACCTCCGTGACCTACAGTTCACCGTCGAGTTTGCCGAGTCCGGCTTCTTTGACGTTGACAGCGACATCGGTCGCTTCTAGCTCGGCTTCCGCTTCGGCGATCATTACGCTGACAACCGCCGGTCCCATATCCGTCACCCTCAGCCCGAAACGCGCAGGCATCACCGTCTTTCAAGCGCAGCAATTCGCCGTTACGCTCACGAACGATTCGACGAACGCGGGAGTCTCGTGGTCCGTGGATGGTAATGCCGGTGGGAATTCCACGACTGGGACCGTGAGTGCGAACGGATTGTTCACTCCGGGAACGCAAGCCGGAGCCCACACCGTGACTGCGACCAGTATCGCGGATGGCACGAAATCATTTTCCGCGACGATCGGGGTCACGAATCTCGCTGGTGTCCTGACGTATCACAACGACTCGTCGCGCGATGGCTCCAACTTGCAGGAATATGCCCTCACAACCTCCAATGTGACCACAGCTACTTTCGGAAAGCTCTTCTCATGCGCGGCGGACGGCGCCGTCTACGCCCAGCCTCTCTGGATTTCCAATTTGCCGATCGGTGGCGGCAGCCACAATGTCGTCTTCGTGGCCACCGAACACGACAGCGTCTTTGCCTTCGACGCCGACGGTGGCAGCGGCAACAGCTGCATCCAATATTGGACCGTCAGCCTGCTCAACGGCGGGACGCCCGTAAATCCCTCGGCCACTGGCGAGGTGGGCGACATCTCCGGGGAAATTGGAATTACCGGCACGCCGGTGATCGACATCACCACGAAGACGCTTTACGTTGTTTCAGCAACTCTGGAGGGTTCGGTTTACCACCAGCGCTTGCACGCACTGAACCTCGCGGACGGTACCGAAAAATTTAGCGGCCCTGTGGACATTACGCCGGCGATCACCGTTGCCGGAGACGCGGACACGGGTGACTCCAGCGTGGGTTGCACGAGCGCCGCAAACACAGTCCCGTTCTGTCCCTTGCGCGAAAACCAGCGGCCTGGGTTGGCTCTCAACAACGGCACCGTCTACGTTTCATGGGCTTCTCACGGGGATCAACAGCCTTACCATGGCTGGATCATGGGCTTCACCGCTTCCAATTTGTCCCCGCCGCCGCTGGTATTCAACGACACACCGAATGGCGTCGAGGGCGGCATCTGGATGTCGGGTGGAGCGCCCGCCATCGACAGCAGCAACAATCTCTACGTGATGACCGGGAACGGTGATTGGGACGGTGCCACCAATTTCGGTGACAGCGTTCTGAAGCTCAGTAGCGGACTCGCTTTGAGCGATTGGTTCACGCCGTCCGACCAATTAAACCTTCAGGCCAACGATTACGATCTCGGTTCGGGCGGTTCGACGATGCTCGTTAATTTGCCCTTATCGTCCATACCGCACATTCTGATCGGCGGCGGAAAACAGGGAAGCGGCCAACCGGGCGAGCTATTCGTTCTCAATCGCGACAAAATGGGGCAATTCAGCACGACCGATTCCGGCGTAGTGCAAAAATTCCCGGCGGGCGGGCGCGTGTTTGCGACCGGCGCGTTCTGGCAGAGCTCCTTCTATATCGCCGGCTTGAACGCGCCGCTGTCGCTCTTCACCGTGAATCCTTTGACGAGTCTGTTTACCACCACGCCCGTTTCGCAGTCACCCACAACCTTTAGTTTCCCCGGAGTCACACCGTCCGTTTCGTCATCAGGTACCACCAACGGAATCGTTTGGGCGATCGATTCCAGCCAATATGGATTGAGCGACACGAGCCCGACCCGCGTAGCTGGCCCCGCCGTTCTGCACGCGTATGACGCGACAAATCTGGCGACCGAACTCTGGAACAGTTCCAGTGGCACCGGAAATACCGCCGGAAACGCTGTCAAGATGACCGTCCCCACAATTGCGAATGGCAAGGTGTACCTCGGTACGCGCGGGAACGATAATACGCAGGGCTCCGGCACAACCAAGGGCGAATTGGACGTCTATGGGCTCATGCCCAACTAGGGCGACGAGCAGCTCTGGAGCGCGCGCCCGCTAGCCGCTTCGGTTATGCGTCTAGTGTCGAAGCTGATTGACCTCGGCTTCGACTCATTCTTGATCGGCGGCGTGCTATTTGTCGTTGCAGCGCGGTTCCTGAAACAAAACGTCCCGCGCACCTTAGTGGAATAGTTTCCGGCGTTTCTCCCATCGCACAAAATCGAAAAAGTACAGGCCGCGCCCTCGGCACCAATACTGACTGACGGGACAGTAGGCACTCCGCCGCAAATCTGCCAATGTATAAGCGACGAGAAAATGTCGTCCGGCCCTCCGGGCGAGAGTCGCACCGCTCTTTGACAACTGAATCGTCCTAATGGTCTCAGTGGCACGGGACGAAAATGCCTTTCCGCCTTTTGCGGTTCGGCCAAAGCGCAGGCCTTCTGGGCCTGCGGAACACACCCCGGTTTGGTCGCGGCTTCAGCCGCGGCGGTTTCGCGCGATGACACCCCAACGACAAACTGTTCCAATTAAGTGACACACCCTGCAAAGTAATTTCACGCGTAAGTCGCTGAAAACAAAGAAAAGTGGTACCCACAAAGTGACACACTAATTGGAAGCCTCCCGTGAGCCCCAAACGCTGGAATTGCTTCCAGAATGGCCCGCGTGATAACTTTCTGAACTCAATCCCAACGGGGGGAGCATTGGTAGACAAAACTCTGGCAACAGTTCAGGAAGCAGTCGCGCCAGTCTTCGATGGAGCCACAATTCTGCTGGGCGGCTTCGGCGATCCCGGCTTGCCGGGGCAAATCCTCGAGGCCTTGCGACTGCAAGGCGCGAAGAATCTGACGGTTGTGCACAACGGCTCCGGCGGCGGCACGCACTCGCTCGGCGGACTAATCTACGACGGGAAGGTCAAGAAGCTCATCGCCTCGTTCCCCAGCAATCCCGGCAATCAGTCATTCCAGGAGAAGTACCTCAAGGGCGAAGTCGAGCTCGAACTGGTCCCGCAAGGCACGCTCGCGGAGCGTATCCGCGCGGCCGGCGCCGGCCTCGGCGGATTCTTCACGCCGACCGGCGCCGGCACAGATCTCGCCGCGGGGAAGGAATCCCGCGTCATTGACGGCCGCGAGATGATCTTCGAAAAGGCACTGCACGCGGACTTCGCGTTTGTGCGTGCTTACCGTGGCGACCGTCTCGGCAATTTGAATTACCGCATGGCCATGCGCAACTTCAACGTGCCGATGTGTACCGCTGCGAAATTTGTGGTCGCAGAGGTTGACGAGCTTGTGCCTGTCGGCTCGATTGACCCTGAAGACGTCCACACGCCGGGAATTTTCGTTGACCACGTAGTGGAGGTCGTTCGCCATCCCGAGTATCTGAAAATCACCACGGAAGGAAGGTAGGAAATGTCGCTTTCACGAGATGGAATCGCGTATCGAGTTGCAGCCGACCTGCCGGAAGGCAGCTACGTAAATCTTGGCATCGGCATCCCTACACTCGTCTCCGGATACATCCCGGCGGGCAAGGACGTGTTCTTCCACAGCGAGAACGGAATTCTGGGCATGGGAGGGCTCGCGGCCCCCGGCCATGAAGATCCGGACCTCATCAACGCGGGCAAGCAATATGTCACGTTGAATCCCGGCGCGAGCTTCTTCGACCATCCAACGTCCTTCTCGATGATTCGTGGAGGGCACATCAACTACGCCGTGCTGGGTGCGCTCGAAGTGGCTGCAAACGGCGACATGGCCAACTGGCGGACTCCCGGTGAAAAGGTTCCCGGCGTTGGCGGTGCAATGGACCTCGCCTTCGGCGCGCAGAATATTCTGGTGACGATGATGCATGTGACCAACAAGGGCAAACCGAAAATTCTGAACAAGTGTTCCCTGCCCCTGACCGCGCCGCACTGCGTGAAGCGAATCTATACGGACTTGGCCGTAATTGACGTCACGCCTGATGGACTCGTCCTGCGCGAATTCGCGCCGGGCCTCGATCCCCAGGCTGTACAGGCAAAGACGGAAGCGCCGCTCCGCGTAGCAAGCGACTGCAAGGAAATGAACCTTCCCGCGAAGTTCCACGCCGCTCAGCCGGCTGCCTGATTTAACGAAGATCACATTGTTACAAGCGATTGATATGCACGCCCACATTCAGACGGGCGAGCGCGCCAAGCAGGGTTGGGGGCACATCGCCAAAGCCGGTCTCCCGATGAACACCGGAAAATGGCGCTCCGATCCCGACGGAATGGCGGAGATGTATCAAAGCCAGAACATGATGGCCGTCATCTTCGACGTGGATGGCGAAACCCGCAGCGGGATCAAGATGGACAATGGCGAGACCGCGGCGTGGATGAGAAAATATCCCGATACGTTCATCGGCTTCGGGAGCGTGGACCCATGGAAGGGCAAGATCGCCGAAATCGAAGTGCAGCGCTGTGCCGACATGGGCCTTCGTGGCATGAAATTCCAGCAGGCCGCGCAGGGCTTTAATCCCAACGACGAGCGTTTCTTTCCTATTTACGAAACGATCGTGAAGCTGAACCTGCCGGTAATTTTTCACACGGGAACAACGGCGGTTGCGGCAGGCTCGCCGGGCGGCAAAGGCATCACGCTCGAATACTGCAAGCCAATTCCTTACATTGACAACCTTGCGGCATGGTATCCGGAAATGCGCATCATCATGGCGCATCCCTCGTGGCCCTGGCACGACGACCAGCTCGCCGTGTTGCGCCACAAGGGAAACACCTACATGGACCTTTCCGGCTGGGCTCCAAAATATTTTCCCGCGTCAACTGTGCACAACATCAACACCCTTGTGCAGGACAAAGCCTTCTTTGGCACGGACTTTCCCATGATGACTCCCGAGCGTTGGCTCGCCGAATTCGCCGAGCTTCCCTTGAAGGACAGCGTCCGGCCGAAAATTCTGCTCTACAATGCGGCCAAGTTTCTGGGAATCGAACTCATTGCGGCCCAGCCGGCGCGCTGACGCTTCCTTTCCTCAATTCGCACAAATAACGACGAAATACCGGGTAATATCGAGCGCGATGAGCTTGCCCGCATTTTTTGGTTTGCTCGGCGGGATCGTGGTCCTCGCCTTTGTGGCCAATCGTCTGGCCGGGTGGACGCGTGTGCCGGACGTCGTGGTCTTGATGGCTGCGGGGATGTTGCTCGGCCCGGTCTTCCATCTGCTTGACCCTTCGAAGTTTGAATCTGTCGCTCACGGATTCGGCGCGCTCGCGCTGATTCTGATTCTCTTCGAGGCCGGGCTCGACCTCGAATTTCGAAACACGCTCCGGCATTTCCCCGGCGGCGTGCTGCTCGCTCTGCTGAGTTACGGCCTGACCCTCGTGGCGATAGCCGCTTTCCTCGTCGTCGCGCTTCACCTCACGCGAATGGACGCCGGTCTCGTAGCGGCCGCGTTCGCATGCGTCAGCAGCTCGGTGATGCTGCCGGTGCTGCAGCAAATGAATATCGGCACAGCGCTCAAGACCACGCTCGTCGTAGAAGGCGCGCTGAGCGACGCGCTGGGAGTTCTCGGAGTCGGTGCGATACTCGATTTGACACAGCCTTCTCACGTCGGGAGCCAGACGAACGTCACGACGTTGCTGATGCGACATGCCGCCGCGCAAGGCACGAAATCGTCGCTGGCCGGCGGCGTCGCGGGAGGCTTCGTCCTGCGCGTCGTGATCTCTCTGGCGCTGGCCCTTGCGGTTGGATTTCTCTGGTCCCGATTGCTTCCGCTGATTTCCGAGGAGCGCTTCTGGCAAGTACTCACGTTCGCGGTCGTCCTGCTCGTCTATTCCATCTCTGATCTGGTCGGAGGAAGCAATCTCTTCGCGGTGATCGCGTTCGGAGCCACTTTGGCGAATCTTCCCGGCAAGGTAAGAGCCGATTTCGAGTTCGCCTGGTGGGTCGCGCCAAAATCCGGCAACACCCATCGCCAACTGCTGGTATTCCATTCCGAGCTGGCCTTTCTGGTGCGCACGTTTTTCTTCGTGCTGCTCGGCCTCATCGTGAAATTCTCGGGGCTCCGCGCGGCGGCAATTCCGGCGGCCGGGATCGTTGCTGTCATCTTCATTGCACGCTGGATTTCAGCGCAATTCAGCCGCCTCGCGATGCGAGATGTCCAGCCGATGGACATCGAAACCATCAGCCTGCTCGTTCCGCGCGGACTCATCACGGCCGTCCTCGCCTTCGAGATTGTTGACGCCAAGGGCGCGAGCTTCAATTTCATTACCGGCCTCGCTTTCTCCGTAATTCTCTTGAGCAACATTCTGATGCTCGTCGCGACCGTTCGCCGCAGCGGCCCTGCGTCGGATGCGCCCGCGACCGACGCGCCGGAACCCGCGGCCGAGCCAGTCTCGTAGAATTCGAATTCCGGACAACCGATGATCCCTCCCACCATTTCCTCCGGAGTATAATGAGATGGTGAGCGAAGAGCCAAAGCAGCACATGACGTGCATGGAAGTCTGGGGTGACAGCCAGCTCACCGCGCGCGGCATTGAAATGGGAGGGCTGGACGCGTGGGTTTACAGCAAACCCTTCGGCCAAGCCCAGCGCGGCGGAGACGTCTATTACGCTTCGAGCTGCGCCACCGGACGCATCAGCCGCCTGTTGCTCGCGGACGTTTCGGGCCACGGCACCTCGGTCGCGGCAACCGCCGCGGATTTGCGGACGCTGATGCGGAGGTTCGTCAATCGCCTGGATCAAAAAGAATTCGTGCGGCTGCTCAATCAGCAGTTTGTCGCATTGTCGCGGACAGGGTCATTCGCGACCGCGGTCGTCACCACGTTCTTCGCTCCCAGCCGCCGGCTGCTTGTTTCCAATGCAGGCCATCCGCGGCCGGTTCTATATCGCGCCGCGCAGCAGCAGTGGACTTTGCTGGGACAGGACACCGCGGACGACAAACGTACGTTCAGCAACATGCCTCTAGGGATCATGGACATCACCGAATACGAGGAGTTCGACGTTGAGCTGGAAGCCGGCGACTGTCTGGTCAGCTACACAGACGCGCTGATTGAATCGCGCGATGCGGATGGAGAGATGCTTGGCGAGGCCGGCGTGCTGCGCATCCTGAAATTGCTGGGTGATGTCGAGCCGCAAAATATGATCGAATCGCTGCTGAAGGAAATCGGCGAGCGCTACCCGGAAAATCTATCCGAAGACGATGTGACCGTGCTCGTCGTGCGCGCCAACGGGCGCCAGCCGAGCCATTCGTTTAAGGAAAAGTTTTCGGCACACATGCGATTACTCGGATCGCTCATCCGCGGCCTCAATCCTCGCGCCGAACGCCCGCCGCTACCGGATTTCAGCCTGCCGAACGTCGGCGGAGCCATCATTCCCGCGCTGGGCCGCCGCTGGCGCGCCTGATGTCGCGCTTGTGAGCTATCTCTCGGTACTTACGCCACGGGATCCTTCTGCCGCGTTGCCGTTACAGCCTTCAGTATCCCGAGCCCCAAAAGTACGATCGCGCCCGCCGCGATCCAGTGCGCGGGCATGTGCATCAAGTATGCCGCGTAAATTAGTCCGCTGATCACGATCGCGAACCCGATTGCGTAAATTCCGAAAGACATATCGTCTCCGATCGAGCCAAGCGCGACAGCGCTTGTTCGAGAACCCGGACTTCCCGTGTATGGGAGAGCAGCCCAGAAACCGGCCGCTCTCTGTTTTCCACGGTTGACCAACTCCGCAAGTCTTATTCCGAAGAGCTGGCCTTCTGATCCTTGACCTGCAGATCGTTCACCACCTGCTGAACGTTCGGTACCGCGGTCGCCACGCTCTCGGCGCGCGCGCGCTTGGTTTCCGAATTCACTTCACCTGTCAGCGTGACGACGCCGTTCTTCACGTCGTATTTCACAACCTTGTGCATCCTGTTCTGAATCAGGGCAGCGTCCAAATTCTTCTCGATGCCCTCGTCCAGATCCGAATTTACGGCTTTTGCTTCTTTTTCTATGCCGACGGGAACGACGGCAATTTGATCCGCGACAACCTGAGTGCCCGCGAAGGACTTTGCAATGGATTCGGCTTGCGACTTCTCGTCGCTGCTTGCTACTTCCCCGCCGAGCGTCACAACGCCCTTATCGCGGTCCTGGCTGACAGTGACGTCCTTGAGGCCTGCCTGTTCGAGTGCTTTGCCAACGCTATCGGACACATCGGGTGACTTCGCGGCCGTTGCGGAGCATCCGGCCAGAATCCCAAGAGCGAATAGCGTGGTTATGGTTACTGACAATCTGAGTTTTTTCACGTTTCTCCTTTGCTAATTTCGAGATTCAATCTCAAACCGCGACGAAATGATGGCTGGCGCGCCGTGCCGCATTGACATTGCACTCGGACAGCAGCGCCCACGAGTCCTCGCGCCAGACCGCGTGTTTACGCGCTTGCTGAACTACCTCTCATGAAGTGCAGCACGAGCAATATCAGCCCCACAATCAGAGCAACGTGAATGAAGGCGCTGGTGACGTGAAATGCGAAAAAACCAAGCAGCCAGAGAATGATCAAAACTGCGGCGATAAACCCAAGCATGTTTTCATCTCCTTGTTTCTGAGCGCGATCACTGCTGCGATGATGTGTTTCCAAGTAGAAGATTAGCCGCTGACGTACGGGAGGTCTGTCACGTTATGCACACTTTCGAATGAAAGCTATTCCGTGCGATACCTTCGCGATTCCAGGTAACCGTGCTGTAAAGCCGTTGTATCCGCTCCGGGAAAACGCCTGCGCGTAATGACCGACACTGAGAGACTTGGTTACTGAAGAGAATTGGCGGCGAGAAAACTCTTACCTCGAATTAGCGTACTGCTGTGGATTCCCTGCCGGTTGAGGGGACGCGGAAGGTGGCATTGGGCGAAGAAAACTTTGGCCAGGGCGTCGAGTCGGCAAGGGATAAGCCGTAACCCAATATCTGAAGTTCGGTTAAACCTGGAATCTCCGAGCCAACCTCCCCATCGAAAGGCAAGCCAAGCCGACCAAAAGTAACAGCCAAGTGGTCGGCTCAGGCGCTTGGGTTGTGCCCCCGCCCCCCATACCCGTCCCGCCGCCCGTGCCACCGCCTGTACCGCCGCCGGAAGAACCAATATCGGCACCGAGGAACGGAGTTAACGAGCCTCCGCAGGCATTCGTGTAAGCGCCGTCGTTGCCCCCGGCAAGAAGCCCGCTATTGGCGGCGTCGTTTTGGTCGTAGAAAACGGAGCCCCCGCAAATCTCAGCAAACTCGCTAAGATCGAGCGAATCTACGTAAAGACTTTGCGAGCCAGCGAGGAACGTGAGGCTGGCGCCCGTGCCCAGATCGAGGTCGCCCCAGACTAAATTGTCCGCATTCAAAACGTCGGCGAGAGAAATGTCATGCACACCCGCACCGGTGAAATCGAGCGTTGCGTCGGCCACATCCCATTCGGCTGCCAGGGTCGCGTTGGCCGCGTTGAAATTGTTCGTGAAATTTCCGCCAACATCGAAGGTGTCCCCAGCAACAGTCGCCAGCACGCCGTTTGCGCCTATGGTGAGGTTGCCCATGTTGAGCGTAGTCGGATCCACATTCCACATGCCGTTATTCACGACATTTCCGAAATTGAGTGTTGAATTTGTCGCTGTCGCGCCAAAAACATCCACCAAGCCGTTGTTCGTAAAGGTCCCCGCGACATTCAAGCTAACATTGGCTCCGGCCCCTCCAGCCCCGGGGTTGATCGCAAAAGCGCTTCCAGCGCCGACTGTGATATTGCCAGCATTCAGAACGCCGTTTTGGAAGCCGTAGACGCCGAGCGCGCCCTGTGTGCCGGAATGCGCGCCGATCGTCAGCGTTCCGGACACGGTGTTCGTACCGCCTGTTTGGGTGAACGCCTGAGTAATTGCGTCGGTTGCCGTGAGATTATTGCCGATAATCTCGTTCGCGGCGCTGAGCGTTCCTCCGCTTAGATTGTAAAAGCCGGAGCTTGAGCTGACATCTCCGTTACCTACAGTAAGCGTGCCAGTGACGTTGTTGGCCCCGCCTGATTGATTGAACGTGCCGGTGCCGGTGCCGATGATTTCGGTCACAGCGTTCAGGACGGTTGAGTTCGGGCCAGAGAGATTGTAAGTACCGGTGCCATTTGCGCCGACCGTCAACGTGCCGGTACTCGGGCTGGACGGGCTCGCCACAACGTTGTTTGTGCCGCCCGTTTGGTTGAAGATGCCGGTTCCATCAATTTGACCGACATTCTCGTAATTGGCTGAGAGCGTGCCCCCATAGAGATTGTAAACGCCCTGGCCGTCCGCAGCGACATTCAGACTGCCATTGGGGCCAAGCGTATTTGTTGTGCCAGCGTACTGATTGAACGTGCCGACAAAGCTGGTGCCATTAGTTAATCCAATATTTTCAGTCCCGGAGTTCAAAGCGGCTGGGCCGGTGCAAGTGGAGCAGCCGAGGTTATATGTCCCGTTTCCGTTGTCTCCTACTTCAAGTAGGTTGGCGCCCGTAAAGGTTTGCAGCGTGAACGACATATTGACCGTGCCGCCGGTCTGGTCGAATTCTCCGGTGCCATTCTCGCCGACGTACATTGTCCCCACATCCAAAGTCCCGCCACTGAGGGAGTATGTACCGCTGCCAGAATTTCCGAGCACGATCCCGAGAGTTTGGTTCAGTCCGCCGGACTGGGCGAAAAACCCGGTCGTGCCCGCGCCCTGGCCGATCAGTTCGGAACCGCAGCAGTTGATTAGTGTGCCGCCCGTGAGGTCGTAAATGCCAATGGGGGAATTTTGGGCGTTGCCGGATCCAATCGAAAGCGACGTCACGCTATTGGTTCCCCCATTCTGAATGAAGAGACCACTCGACTGGTCGCCTATGATTTCGAAGCCTGCGATGAGAACGCCCCCATTGAGTGTGTAAATACCCTGGGAATTTAAAGCCCCGAAGTTTCCGCCGGCGGCATTGCCATCATTGCCGACGATAAGTTCGACAGAGGCCAGATTCACGCCGGAATTCTGAGTGAAGTTTCCGGTGCCCGCGATGAGTTGACCTGAACTGTTGTATGCAGCCGTTCCAATATATTCGGAATCTGCGGCCATCGTGGGGCTCAAAGCTGAGCCGCCCGGCACGCCAAGTGTGTAGCTGCCCTGGCCCATGTAGCCGACGAATAGTTGTAGAATAGTAGGTTCGGGGGTTGAGACAGTTCCAATGTCAACTCCATTCACGCCGCCTGTTTGATTTATGGTTCCGACGCTGCCCTGGGCGTACCCGACGTACTCGTTGGTATCGAGGACATTCGCCATCGTGCCACCGGACAAGTTGTAAGTCCCAGTTCCCGCGTATCCGACATAAAGGGTCCCGGCAACAGACCCAGCGGACGGATTGGAGGGGTTCGTGTATTGGCCGAGTTGGTTAGTACCTCCTGATTGATTGAAGACACCGCTGCTGGCTGGGCCGTACCCGATGTACTCATTCCCGCTTGCCTGCTGCTGAACGGCGGATGAAGGGGCCGTGTAATATCCTCCGACCTGCAAGCTGCCGGCCGTCAAGTTATAGGTGCCAGCTGTGTTCAGGCCCACATACAGAGCGCTGCTGAGGTCACCCCTGGGCTGGTCCGCATCTTCGCTAAGGTACGGCAAGATCGCGACGGCACCGCCCGTCTGATTGAACGTTCCACCAGCGTCGAGCTGGAGAATCGGGGTTGTGAGCGTGCCGGAGCTCAGATTGTACTGAGCCGCATTTCCGGAAACGAGCACGGACCCTACCGCATCTTCTGAAGAGGTTACCGACCCGCAACTCGTGTTGTCGGTGCCGGTACAATGAACGTGGAACACCGCTCCTTGAGAATTTGCACCTGGGGAATAACTGACGAGCGAATTCGTTGAATCCCCGCTCTGATTCAAGACGCCGTTAATCACCTCAAACCCGGCTGTGAGGGATCCCCCCTGGAGATTAAAAGTGCCCGTACTGGTGACTTGGAAAGTGGCGGGCCAAGCGTAAAGGTCGTACGTATCCTCAACGGTGTCATTGAGATTGATGAACGTGTAGCTGTAGGAGTCGAAGCCGACGACGCTTGATGAGCCGCTGGACTGCGTCACCGTGCCGGTGATGATTTGGTCCAGGTTCGTGCTGCTGGTTGACCAGTCGGCTATCGTCCCGGCGCAGGTCTGAAGCGCTCCACCACAAAAGGCGCTATCAAAAGTGCAGACTGGCGGCGGACTCGCTGGCGGAGGGCATTGCTGCGCGGTTGTGGTCGTCGAACTCAGACTTGTGGCAAAAAGAACCGCCGAAAATAGCGCAATCCGAACCGCAATCCAGCTTGTCCGCACGGTGCCACGCCCTTGGTTGAGTCCCGCGTTCATGTGACGTCTCCCTGTGTCCCGGTCGTTCTTGTGAACCTCGATTTGCTTTCGATTCGCCGGATCCCTAGCGTGCTCGCAACTCCTCAGGAGCAATCCGCGCCACACTGCCCCAAACGCGCATGCAGGGTCAATGGACGGTGTCCGTACTGCGTCTGAACTCTTGCTGCATGGTTAATCTATTGGTTACGCGCCGGTTACGCGTTCACGCCGCCGTCATCTTTACCGATCTTGCACTTGGCCGGAGCGGGTGATAGCATTCGACTGGCGTCCCCCGCGCAACGGATCGAGCAATTTCATGGACTCCCCGAACGGGTCTCAGCCCTCGTTCTCCTTCGGTCCGTACGAAGCGGACCTTTCCTCCGGAGAACTCCGCAAGAACGGCTTCCACGTCAAGATCCAAGACCTCCCGCTCCGCCTGTTGAGTGCACTGGCAGAAAAATCGGGACAAGTTGTTACGCGCGATGAGTTGCAGAAACGCCTCTGGCCGGCCGACACGTTTGTGGATTTTGAGGACGGTCTGAACACCGCCGTCAAGAAATTGCGGGAGGCATTGGGAGACAACGCAGAAACGCCTCGGTACGTAGAAACAGTTCCGCGCCGGGGTTATCGGTTCCTGCAGGATGCAAAACAGATTTCGCCATCGGCGCGCACAGGTCTTGCCGCGCCGGAGATGCGCCCATCCGAGATGGCCGGGCAATTCTCGGCGCTGGCTGATCGGTGGCGAAGCAGATGGAAGACTTGGGCGCTCGCCGCCGGGGTGGTTCTAGCCGTTATGGGTGGCGTGGGTTTCTGGCTCCTGTATGGACGACCTGCGTTCTCGTTCGATTCCCGCGACTCCATCCTCGTCAGCGATTTCGAGAACCGGACCGGCGATCCTCGCTTTGACGAGGCCCTTCGCACGGCGTTCGCGGTGAGCCTCGAGCAATCCCGGCGCGCCAACGTCTTTCCGCAAGTTCGTCTCGCCAGCGTCCTCCGCCTTATGGGTAAGCCGGCCACGGAACGCATCACTCCCGAAGTAGGGCGCGAGATTTGCCAGCGTGAAAATATTCGCGGGCTGGTAACCGGGAGCATCACCCGCACCGGCCAGGAATACGCGATTTCCGCCGAATTGATCGACCCTCAAACCGGCGCGACAGTCCGCTCATACACGGAACGCAGCTATGGCGAGGACCACATTCTGGATGCTCTCGAAGTTATCGCGGCGGATGTCCGTCGCGACCTTGGTGAATCGCTTTATCAGATTCAGCGCGCGGACCGCCCCCTCCCCGAGGTAACCACGAGCTCGCTCACGGCACTGAAACAGTACGCCGACGGCACGGCACTGTGGCATCAGGGGAAATTTGCGGAAGCGGGAACATTGCTTCGCTCCGCGGTCGAGACCGATCCAAACTTTGCCATGGCTCATGCCGCGCTCGGCCTCGGCTATTTCAGTTACCTTGTCAACGCACCCGTGCAAGGAAAACAGGAGTACGAGGAGGCCCTCGCACTGTCTTCGCGCACGACCGACCGCGAACGGATGATCATCCAAACCCATTATGCGGATGATCTCGGCCACATCGCCGACGCTGATGCCCTCTATCGCTCCTATTTGAGCCGGTACCCGGACGACTGGGACATGCTCTCCGACTATGCGCTCCTCTTGCGCAGGCACGGGCGCGCGGCAGAGGCCATCGCGCAATACAAGGAAATTCTCAGGGTCGCTCCGGACGACGCCAGGACTTATGTCGAAATGGCGACGGCATACCGAACGCTAAATCAAGTTCCGCAGGCACTCCAGTCTTACGCGCAAGCTTTCCAGCTGGATCCGCAGTGGCTTGTTGCAGGAGACACCAGCCGGGAATATGGGTTTCTCCTCGTTCAAATTGGCGAAGATCAGAAAGCCGCGCAGATCTTCACGACTATGCTGGATCAGCCTGAAACGAGGGAAAACGGCCTGCGGTCTTTGGCTCTGCTCGACACCTATCACGGGCGATTTGCGAGCGCGCGGAAACGCTTTGATGAGTGCCTTACCATCCTGCAGAATCAACAAGCACCCCTGAGCGAGGCACGTGTCCACCTCTGGCTGGCCATCGTCGCGGATGGGCAGGGAGATTCGCGCACCGAGCAGCGAGAGCTTGCGAACGCCTTCGATAGTTTTGAAGCACTGGGACCGAAGGTGGTCTTCGGTGCCTGGCTTGGCCGAGCGTATGCGCGGAGCGGCGCGTTGGACAAAGCGGAGCAAATGGAAGGTCTCATCGCACCGCTGATAGACGCCAGTAGCGCCGAACAGAGGAGTTATTTGCAACTACTGCAAGGAGAGATTGCTCTGGCTCAGGGTCAAACCGAGAAGGCAATCGAGCTGCTCACCGCTTCCAATTCGGAGTACAGCACGGGCTTCAGCGTGGAAGCTCTCGCGAGCGCCTACCAGGAAGCAGGAAAATCAGACGACGCCATTACCTGGTACGAAAAGCTTCTGAATGAAGAGCCTGACTCGATCGGGTGGGAGCCCCAACAGCCGTGGATGGCAGCTCATTGCACCCTCGCGGCCGATTACCTCGCCAAGGGCGACCGCCAAAGGGCCGAACAGACCCTGAGTCAGCTTCTCAATCTGTGGAAGGATGCCGACACCAGCCTTCTTCTGCTGAAGCAAGCCAAGCTCGAATACGCTAAGGCGCTAACTCCTGATTAGTCGGATAACGGGTTAAGTGAGTTCGAGGATTGTTTCAGAACGGCATTTTGACGGTGGGCTGCGCAGGCTGTTCCGCGGGAAGTCTCCAGTCGATCCCGCGGGCGTGAACGAAAATGTAGGGGGATCCCGGAGGCATTATTTTAGTGCTATCACACGCCACTATTCTCTGCGCGATCACAAAAGTCCGTGACAATCACCATCGGAAGCGAATCGCGAGCTGGATGACGCGCGGTGTTACTTCGCCTGCCGGTCCGCCCAGTCCATCGAAGTTTTTCGCTGCGCCAAATGTAGCTCTCTGGAAGTCCGCCAGTGTCAGTGGCTGCCCGTTGGCCCCCAGGTAGAGGCCCGAGAACGGGTTGAGGCAGGTCGCCGTGCAGTTGAAGTTTGCGTTTGGCGCTCCGTTGACGGTCAGCGCCGGCAGGGATAGAAGGTTCAAGGCGTCGAATGAGTTGTTGAAAATGAACCCCGGGTGGTTGAACAGGTTGAAGACGTCCATCTTCAGCTCGAGGCTGGCAGATTCCCACTTTGGAATCTTGATGGCCTTTGTCAGCGAGACGTCGAAGAGATAGATCGCCAGACTTTGGCCCGCATTCCGAACGAGATTACCGTTGATGTACTGGAAGTCCACAGGTGTGCCCGCGAAACTATCCACCGGGCCAGACGTGCTGGCTCCCGCAGGCGCCGCAAAAGTGGTCTGCAATGCGGAACAATTAGTCAGCCCTGCCGCATTACAGGCAGCCACGCCAGCGGGGCCCACTTCCAAGTTCGTGCCTGAAATAGACCCAACGTTTGTGGCCACCAGTGCGCCGATGGGTGCTCCAGCACAACCCGGCACCGACGAACCCCCAGTGCAGATGTTGGGTCTCTGCATGGTCTCGCTGCCCAAGTCCGTAAAATTTAGCCCTATGAAGGAAGCGTCACCCGTCGAAACAGGAAACGGTCGCCCGGACTGAAGAGTGCTCAGCATACCGAACGTCCAGTTGTTCAGGATCGAGCCGGCAACTCGAGTGTGGAAAAGGTTGTTGGTGTCCGCCACGAAATTGAAATTGACCAAGTTACGGACGTCATTCTGGGCGGAAGCATTGTCTAGACGGGGAGACGCAAGTGGATTCCCGGGTTCCGAGAGTCCAAAGAAGTCCTCTCCGTCAGACAGAGTGTGGGACCACGTGTAGTTCCCTTGAAACTGCAAGTGATGTGCCATCCGCTGTGCCACTGTGATCACGAGTGCGTTGTACCCCGACTCGCGATCGCTGAAGACCGTCCGGATGGGACCGAAGGCAGGATTGGGAACGTCCGGCATATAGAAATAGCCCGGATGCGCCGGGTCGGCAATCGGCGTCGGGAAGTTAGTGTCTCTTTCGCCGGGCATACGGTGTGCAAACACGCCCTGGTATCCGATGCTATAGGTAAAGGAAGACCCCAACTGCCGCTGATACACCAGCGAAGCCATGGTCACCTGGGGGTTCTTGAACGTTGGCGATATAGGGCGCACCCGGCCGTAGTAGCCCTCCGGCTTGAAGAGATTTAACAGAGCGGCGCTGGGCTCGTTTGGATAGGCATCGAGGACCTCCTGACCCGTAGCCATTCCGTCATTGCCGATTGATCCTGGGTTGATGACCTGGGTAAAAATAGTATCGCCGTCGAAATTCAACGAATTAACCGGTATGTTGAGATCCACCATTTCCGTTATCAATCCACCTGCGGCGCGAATCACTGACCTGCCGGGATCTCCGAAGAGCCAGTGCATGGTCCCACGCTCAAAATTCGGGCTCCAAGCGATTCCCAGACGCGGCTGCCAATTCGTGTTGTCCGATCCGCAGGCTGGGATCAGACCGTTGGACTGCAAGCAGCCGCCCGGTACGTGCGTGTCGGGGATAGTTCCACCTCTGAATGCCCCATGCTCTACGTCGTAACGCAATCCATAGTTCACGGTGATGTTTGGCCGGAATCGCCAAGTGTCCTGTGCATAGAATCCATACATATTGTCGGATGTCTTCACGGTACCTGGGCCCAGCCCGATTGTGAATTGCGACGGGCACTCGCCGTCCGCTTGAGGGAAAAAGGAGTTGGTGCAAGGGCCGGGTGCAAAATTGGAATATTGCCCGTAGTGATACTGCTGAAACAACGCGTTGATTGGGAAGTGACTGATGTTCGTCCCAAACTTAAAGGTATGGCGACCCTTCGTCCAAGATAGATTGTCAATGTACTGGAAGCGATTCTGATAATCTCCCTGCGGGCAGCAGAAGTCCGACCCAACATATGCATCAGGCAAGAGCTCGCCGGGCAACGTACTCGCTGTCACCGTTGACAACAGAAAGCGGTGCCAGAAAAACCGCGCCTCATTCACGACGCTCGTTGTCAGCGTCGAAATCATACCGATGTTTAAGCCAGCGTCGTGAATGACCGAGTCAACCAAGCCGCTCGGGCCCGTGCTCCCCGGCGGTGTGTTTATCAAGACGTTGGACGAAGTATCGCGCTGTACGTTGTAGCGCACAGTCAACCGCTGTTTGTCGCTAAGGATGGCATCGACTTTTGTGGACCACAGCAGCTCGTGCGTTGGTTGATTGACGGTGACAGTAGCGCCGAAGGGCAAAAGAGTCACTGGAGAACCCTGCGCGGTGTCCTCCAGACTGACGAACCAGAACAAGCGGTCCTTAACGAACGGCCCGCCCGCCGTGAAACCATACTCGTGCTTGAAAAAGGGTGCGCGAGTTGTCGGATCGCTGAGGTTGTAGAAGAAATTAGAGGCTCCCATGTTAGTCCCGCGGAAGTACGCGTGGACGTCGCCGTGAAAGTCATTCGTCCCAGACTTGGTGACGACGTTCAGGATGATGCTTCCGGCCTGCCCGTATTCCGCGTTGTAGTTGTTCGTTAAAACCTGAAACTCCTGCACCTCTTCGACCGATGCGCCAAGCGCGTCACGCGCCACAAGAATTTGTGCCTGGTCCCAGATATTACCGCCGTCCACATTTACCATGATCCCGCGATCGTTGACGTTGCCAGGCCCCACAAGGTCTGCGGAATCGTTCGTGTGGTCATACCTTACGCCCGGGGCTGATACGGCCAAACCTTCGAAATCGTTGGACACGCCACCGACGCCTTCAAAGGACGTCGTAGTCGGAAGGTCCGCCAAGTCCTCACTGTCAATAATCGTTGAAACCTCCGTCTTGGTGCTTTCGATGAGCGGTACGGCCGTGACGGTGATGCTTTGTGACGAGGGACCGAGTGCGAGGGTGAAATTCTCGTTGACCTCATCCTGTACGTAGAGTTCCAGATTGGGTTGGACGACGCTGCGAAAGCCTTGCTTCTGAATGGCGAGACGATATGTGGCGGGGTGCAGGTCCGGTATGACGTAGATGCCGTCATCGTTGGTGACGGTAGTGGCCGAGACGTTCGTCTCGATGTCGGTGATCGTGCATTGCGCGCCGACAATCACGAGGCCAGTCTGGTCCGTAATCCTGCCGGAAACACGCGCACCCTCTGTTTGTGCGAACGCGCCTGCAGTCGCAAGCAGGAGAATCGCAACCAGGACCGGGAACCTGATCAAAATCCCCTCCCCTACCCGCACCCCTGAGGTTAGTTCTGCCTCGTTGGAAATTTGTTGAGAAGAGTATTACCGCGAGCGAGGGGATGCAAGAGGGCTTAGCGGGCCGACGGTACCTGGGAATGGGATGCCACGAAACGGTCGTTATGGGTGATTCGTTTGGCCCAGGTAGGCATAAAGCATCTTCTGGCCGCTGGGTTGTTTGCCACCAGCCGCAGATTCGGCGGTAATAAATACGGAACCAATTCCCTTCACAAGCTCAGGGTTGTCCACTTTCAACACCCATCGCCCTTGTGCTTCGGCGTCCACGCGCAGGAGGCCCAAACTGCGTGGCGAGCTCTTTATCGCGTCTGGCACCGCCCAGACTTGGAAACCACGATTTGCATTTACGGCCCTATCTTCATTCATATCGAAGGCGTAAAAAGTGAGCGACTTTCCTTCGGTCAGAAAAACGCGTCCAAAGGCCTTGCCGGGGTGACCGTTCGGGTCGGTGTCGCGGACGTCAATGACATGCAACTGTCGGGCTACCATGAGCTGCCGGACATCGTTCCCCGCTGCCGCGAGTTGCCGTTCCATATCTAGGGTGGCGCTCGCGATCCGCAACTTATCTGAAAGTTCCATGATGCGAGCCTGTTGCTCCCCTATGGAGCTTTCATCACTGATCCGTAGTTGATTGACACGAGCCGCCTCGTCTCTTGCGTCTGCCAGCAGTTTCTCCTGGTGATTGGTTTCGTCCAACAATTGTACGTTCTGGCTGGAGGATCGTTCGACTTCTCCTCGTGCCTGTTCACTGTCGCGTCGTAGGTTCTCGGCGGCGGTAGCGGCATTTCCCAGCTGTGCGCGCAGATCGTCAATCTCGCGTTGACGTGCCGCGAGCGACTCGGTTAACTGAGACTGACTCACGGTGAGCGCAGAGTTCTTCCGTTCAAGTTCAGCGATCTGTTGCATTGCGGCGGTGCCCGGCGTAGCTCGGAATTGGTAAACCGCAAGACTGGCCGCGACCACAACCAAAGCCGCAACTGGGGCCAGGATTGCGACGGGACGGAAGTTCCACAACCCCGATCGCCCTTGAGCCTCGACTTCGGGCGAGAAGACCACGCCTTCGGCGCGAGCGCGGCGAAGGAAACGCTCCCGCGAATATGGCAGCGGCTTTGCCGTCATCGCCGCCAGGGTCCGCCGGAAGCCTCCCTGGGCTTGCGGCAACTCACTATTGACGAGACTGGACAATTCTTCATAGTCCGAGCGGCATTCTCCGCATTCCTTCAGGTGGGCCAGGAAATCGCCAATTTCCGCGTGCTCCAGAAGCCCACCTGCGGCGAGCGCGCAAAGCACTTCGTACCCCTCATGCTCGGGCATCCCTTTCTGCAATTGCTCAGGCACCCTTTTCTCCCTCGAATGTCGGTCTCCTCCCACTTCCGCCCGATATGAAGGATCGCAACTTTTGGAGCCCCCTGTAATAGTGGTGGCGGACATTCACGAATGAATCGCCGGTCCGCTCCGCAATTTCCCGCATGGAAAGGCCCTCGTAGCAGGCCATTTCTACCACCGACTTCTGCTTGTTTGAAAGAGCGGACATGCTCTGCCGAACGAGTGTCTTAATTTCTGGCGAAGCCAGGCCAAAAGCAGCCTGAACCTCGCGAGGCCGAGCCTCCAGCTTTTCCAGTTCCGTCCTGTTGTAAAACTCCCGGCTCTGAAGATGCTGTCGCCGGTTGATGGCACGGTGGTACGCGTACTGAATCAGCCACACTTTAGTATTGCCTTTGCGGGGGTCGAATTGTGCCACCGCGCGATAAATGTCCAGGAATACCGTTTGCGCAACGTCCTCCGCCTCACCGGGATCGCGGACTATTTTCAATGCGATGCTCAAGACCAGCTTCTGGTAGCGGTCAAAGAGGACAGCGAGGGCGTCGTTTCGGCCCTCCTGGAGGCAGGCCATGAGCTGTTCGTCGGTCAGACGCCCTAGCTGCGTCAGCCCCACCGGCTTAGCGCCTCGATCGCCCCCTGCGATGGAATCCAAGCTCACGATCCCATAGCTTACATAACCAGACAGCCCCGGAAAGCTTTTTTCATGGGACTGGCACAAAATCCCTATCCGGGGTGCATACGGGTTTAGGGTAAGAACAAAATGTCAGCTTACGGGATTGCGATGGTGAACCCGGCTGTTGACGAACGGAATCGTGTCGACGTCGGCATTCGACAGATCGTCGAGTGTTTTCCCGTCGCTGTGGTCGTTGCGGACGGCGGCGGCGAGATGCTTTTCTTGAATTCGCGAGCGGTAAGGCTGTTCGGCTTCAGGCCGGATGAACTGATCGGACGTCCTATCGAGACACTGCTTCCGAAGCGTTTTGGCCGAGACTGCTACGCCGTGGACAAAGATGGTCGTCAATTTCCGGTAGAGATCGCATCAAACCACGTAGAGGCCGACTGGGGAGCTCTGGTCCTGTACACCGTCGCGGATACCACCCGGCAGAAGCAATCAGAACAAGAATTGATTGACGCCAACAAGAGCTTGTTGCAGGCGAATCAACGGATCGCGAAACTGAAGGAGCAGTTGGAACAGGAAAACGTTTACCTTCAGGAGGAAATCGTAGTCGAACGCAACCACTTCGAAGTGATTGGGCGAAGCGAGCCGATCCGGCGAGTGCTGATGAAAGCTGAGCAGGTAGCCCCCACCGTCTCGGCGGTCCTCCTCCTGGGCGAGACGGGAACGGGGAAGGAGTTGATCGCCCGAGCCATACATCGAAATAGCAAACGCAAGGACCGACTCATGGTCAAAGTGAACTGCGCGGCTCTTCCTGCGTCGTTGGTCGAAAGCGAACTCTTCGGCAGGGAAAAAGGAGCTTTTACCGGAGCGCTCACGCGCGAGATCGGACGCTTCGAGCTGGCGCACGACTCGACGATCTTCCTGGACGAAATTGGGGAGCTCCCGCTGGAGCTGCAGGCGAAGTTGCTGCGCGTTCTGCAGGAGGGCGAATTCGAGAGACTCGGGAGTTCGAGAACCATTCACGTGGATGCGCGCCTGATCGCCGCGACGAGCAGGGACCTGGAGGCGGCGGTGAGGGCGGGCAAGTTTCGAGAGGATTTGTACTATCGCCTGAACGTGTTTCCCATTCACATTCCTCCGCTACGGGAGCGCCGGGATGACATTCCGATACTCACGTGGCACTTCTTGCGAGAGCTGGGGAATCGAATGGGCCGGCAAATCGAATCCGTACGAACAGGGACGATGACCTCGTTTCAGAACTACTCTTGGCCAGGTAATGTGCGCGAGCTCCGCAACGTAATCGAACGCCATCTGATCACCAACCCCGGGCCGGCATTCGAGGCAGAATTGCCAGAAGCGATCCACTCTGACACTACGGTCGGAGACACGCTGGAGGAAGTCGAGCGACGTCACATCTTACGGGTGCTCGATCGTATGGGGTGGCGGGTGCGCGGCCAGCAAGGCGCGGCGCAAATGCTCGGTTTGAAATCCACCACTTTGGAATCGAGAATGAAAAAACTCGGAATCGCCAGGAAATAGCTGCTCCGAAGAGAAGAGACGTAGCGACTACCCTTATCGGGGCGCGAGCGCGTACACGTCAAATCAGCGGTGACTCGAATCGGTGTACCTCGTTGCCTTCTGCATCTCGTACTTCATAATCTCCCCGCCAAGTGCCGTTGAGTCCTTCTACGAGCTGCACCGCCGTTTCTAGCCCGCTGCGAGATTCTACGTGCACGAATCCGCCATTCTCGAGTTGCTTGAACACTTTGTACGCTCATGGAAGCGGCGTTTTGGGATTGCACAACCTACCCGAAATACCGATGCGCCGAATGCGACTCGTGAGTTCACAGCAAACAAACCTCCAAGCGCACAAATTAGTTGTGGTGAACTAAGTTGTCAGCCATTAGTACGCTCATGACTTCAGGCGGTAGCGAGAATTAGCTGGATCCACAGATAACACGACATTTCGGATGTCTCTCGATTCTCAACTGCTGATTAACGTTGCCGGCTCAGACGGTCGACGCAACACGCTCTAGTCAGCACTTCCATTTCGCGGCTAGCCGGATCTCAGGCTTCGGACTCAACAGTGATGGCACTGGCCGGACACGTTTCACGCGCCATGATCGAGCGGTATTCGCATATCAGGATGGAAGCGAAGCGCCGTGCGGTTGACGACCTGAGCGACACCGATTTTGAGCCGCTCGTGGCACAAAATTGGGCACTATTTTTCGCTTCGAAAAAATCCGATGAGGCTAGGTCATTGAAAATAAGTGGTGAACCGGGTAGGACTCGAACCTACAACCCGCTGATCACTCCAGAAAAGCTAAGTAGCTGTATCGTCAAGCTTCTTTCTGCGTCATGCATCACGGCATAGCAGGGTTTTCGGGTGGTTCTGTTCTCAAATTGTTCTCAAGTTCGTTGGGTGGACCTGGGTCGAGATTGAAAACGACTCGGGGTCACTCCGGAGAAAGTCGCAAGTCCAGTGAGCGGACGAAAACCCATGCGGGAATCTCGCGCAACAGAGTTCCGCCGGAGGCTCATAGCATGGAAGCAGACTCCTGAATGGTTCCGGCCGTCGCTAAGGGCCCTAGCAGGCGAGCTCGGCACTTCCCACCAACTGTTAAAGCACTACCTCGACGGATTGGAGCAGTGGCGACACAAGGAGCGTTACCTCAAGGCGACTGAGGAATCGGACCAGATTCTCGCTCGCGCGATGGTTGAAGGCCGGCCAATGACGCCGTCGGAAGAACAACAACAGCGTGCTTGTGTTATAGCCGCCATGCACGCTAAGGCAGGTTCCGTTTTGCTCGACGAACTAGAGAAACTCAAGCAGGAGGCCAGACGCGGCCCGCTGCATCCGGCACAGTTCAAAATGGCAAAGATCTTCGATCGGCAGGGATTTCCGGGAGCACAGGAGCTCTTGCAGAAGTCTTTGCAGGATGGCTTAAAGAAAAGGAAACGTTTCGCCGAGATCGTAAAGGAAACACCGCGCCAAGAAAGCGAGACCGATGCTGCTTGGGTCCGACGCATCTGGGATCAGTGTGCTAAGTACGACACCAAATGCCCCGCAGTTATTACGGAAGAGCTTCTAAAAAAGCTATCCGAATGTAGCGCGACAAATCAGACAAATAATTTGCCACCCACCTCCTCGATCGCTGCTAAGTCCTTTAGACAAGCAATGGGAAGCCTGGCAACTCTGCAAAACGAGCAGGGAGGATGAGATGCCGTCGCGTGACTCTTCGCTGCGGAATCTCGCAAAAGCGCGCGCGAGGTGGCGCCGGCCTCGGCCATGGCGCAGCGATCAGGAAGCTCAGATGATACGTCGATATGCATTTCAGTGGTTTACTTGCCGCGGCAACCGGCCGTCCGGTCGAGCGTGGGCCAGGCTCCTTGGTATCAGCCATACGTGGCTTCAGAAGTTGGTTCGGGAATTCACGGCAGACCCAAGCAGAATGTGGCGGCTACAAGCGGCGAAGGGTGACCCCAGATTCTCGGACCTTAGCCGCGCGCAGGACTGCAGTCGGCAGATGCGAGAACGTGGAGAGTTGCGTAGGTCGCGCCTGGCAAAAGTGGCGAATTTCTTGAAGCATTACTGATTGTTTGATAGTAGCTCGGCCGCTGGCTAGCCCAGCACCACTATAAAGTTTGTAGCAGCCGACCGACACCGTCGGCTCGAAGAATAGTTCTTACGAAGAATCTCCCGTTCGCGTCGATTCTCGAAGCGGAAGGGATGCCGGTTTCGAAAACTGATATGCGGCATCAATCTGGGTCGAACAGCTTCTGAATTTTGTCTTGCAGCTCAAAAAGCACGCGATATCTTTCGTGAATTTCTTCGGGGAGATCAAACCTCTCAAAGGCCTCAATGCATTTTCCAATGTACTCGTCGGGATACTCGGTAGTGTAATCATCCCAAACGACCGAGATTACGGGATAACTGACTTCTTCTCCTTCGTTACCAACTTCGTGGCCTTCCAAAGTGACCTGCACATCCACGCCTCGCGGAGGCGTGCCGCACTCCTGCTTGATATACTTAATCGTCAGTTCCGTCTCATGCTTGTCGAACTTGGAATCTTCTCCAGATCCAGGGCACTCGCCAATGAACTCGCGTCCCATTGCCGCTCACCTCCATTCCAATCCCTCGGGACTTCTGTTTCTACCCACCTACCGGATATCCGCGCAAGCTGGAAGGTCCGATACAAATTCAAGAGTCGAGTCGGCTTCGGATTTTCGTGTGACTTCTTGGCCATTGCCACCGCACCTTTTGCTTATAGTAGCTCTAATGATCTCATCGCTGACTGGATCGCCAGAAGGTTTGGGCGGCGGGGGGCACGGCGCTAGTTTCTGGGCTGCCACTGCTTCCGACTGTTCGGTTTCCACCGCGAATTTCGTCCTGATCGTCTTGCAAAGCTCACCCGTGGCTGTGTCGAATGCCGCGATTCCCTCATAACCTTCCACAGGTCTGAATCTGTTGTTGGCTGGAAGTCTGTGCATCAGGATGTAGACGCTCTCCGCCACCAGCATGAGTGCCAGGAAAGTAGTCAAGAGCTTGAAGAGCATGCGTCACCGCTGTAGAGGATCGTCTGTAGATTGATCGTATTCAGAATACTAGAAGTATGTGGTGCCTAAGGCAACAAGATTTTCGCGTCTCACCTTCGGCCGGACCATTCGTTTGGCGCGGGAGAAACTTGGGCTCTCCCAAGAGGCTTTTGCGGAGGCCGCCAGTGTGCACCGCACGTATATCAGTTCGGTTGAACTCGGCAAAGTCAACGTGGGAATCGAAGTCGCCAATGCGCTGGCCGCCGCTCTCGGTCTGAAGCTTAGCGAACTCGTTCGTCGGGCCGAGTAACTAGTTCACGGGCCAATCGCCGCCATTCCAATGGCGATATCCTTGCCAATCATTCGAGAGCGAGTTTTCTTTAGAACATGAGCGCTTTGTCGAAGCGGCCGCCCTGACTTCGGTTGCTTGTTCTGTACCGAAATGCAACATTACCCGCGGAGCATTCGGAACCAGACGGCAGGTTAATCATTTGTCCTTAGTCGACAAGGCCAGGGAAATGCAACAGAACATGCTTTCTGTTGCGCGGAGGCTTTCATCGGGCTAGTACCCACTTGTCCGGTTTGGGCGTTAATCAGGAGTTGAGAGTGGCTGCATGAGGACTGGACGCTCCCTCTGTTGCTTCGCGTGTATAATCGCGGCGCTCATGCCTCTGGTTCCCGGAAAAACACTCCGTCTCTGCCACATCATCCCCCGCGAAGTCGCCGTGATCGGCGCGGTTCAGAACAAGGTGAAAGCAGCATGAGCGGCCCGACTTCGATTCACATTACGCGCTGGGGTGAATCGGGACCACGAGTTGTGCTCGTCCACGGCGGTGCGCAGGGCACGGACGTCGGAGGCGAAACCAACTTCTCGAATCAGAGGGTCCTTGCCGAGCGCGGCTGGCAGCTGATCGTGCCGGACCGGCCCGGGCACGGGAAAAGTTCCGACCCAGGTCGTCCCGACGATGCCGAAGCGGACGGCATGTGGGTCGCCGATTTGCTCGGCGACGGCGCGCACTTACTCGGACATTCGTTCGGCGGCTGCGTCGCGCTTTCCGCTGCGGCAAGGCGGCCCGAAGCGGTGAAATCTCTTACTCTGATCGAACCCGCGATGTTTCAGTTCGCAGCGGGGAATCCAGCAGTGCGACGCCAGCTGCTCGCGATGATGTGGGCGATGATCTTCTCTATCTCAAACGCCGGTCGAGCCCGACGGATGCTCAAGCTGCTCGGAATCCCCCCGGAAGTGCGCGGCACTCGCGATAAGGCGCAGCTGGCGCGAATGGGTAGGTCGCTTCGTCGCGTCCGGGTCCCGAACAAGGAGGTACTCACCCGCGAACTCGAAGTAGTCAAGAAGGTGGGCATTCCGCTGCTTGTCATCACCGGTGGGTGGAATCCCGCGTTCGAGGTCAGTTCCGACGCGGTTGCCGCTGCGGCTGGTGGCCGACGCGCAGTGATCCAGGCGGGGCACCATTTCCCGCAGATCGTGTCGGACGAACTAAACCAGGTATTCGCTGCCTTCATGCAGGAGCGCGAGGCAGCCGGGTGAGCGCTGCGAGGGCACCGATTCGCGGGAGCGGCCAGCCAGGACTTCGTTCTTTCTTAGTACTCCACTTGTCCGGTTAGGGCTGCCGGTTCAGACGGTCGATGCAACGCCCTCTAATCAGCGCTTCCGATCGTACTTTTCAGAAAAGACTGATCTTCTGGGCGGCGCTCAATTAGACCTAATCAGGACGGGGTTTTCCTTGAATCGAGACCCGCGAACGGAATTGGCCTCTTAAACTCCGCCAATTGGGTTTCGAACTAGTGTTGCATCGACTCATTGAGACCACCGCGTTAATCAGGACTTGGGAATCCAACCGACGTCCCAGGACCCCGTTTCTGGATAGTTTCCGTATTGCGGACAATCCGCCAAGAATTCACGCTGGCACATGCCAGAGGCGACTGTGTAAAGCATCACGACCGACGGTAGTTATTAGTAGTCGGCTTCCGCATACGCATATATTTATTGACGTTTACTCCTGTACTTAACTATGGTTAATATCATTCAGCGCTGCCCGTGAATACGATTGGACTACCAGAAGACCTAAACTTCTCCGGCCCACCCTGACTTCCGGAGCGTGAGATTCGAGACACGAACCATGGCGCGAATCGCGAACTGCGGACTGGCCCTTGTAGTTTTTTACATGGTGTTATTTCCAGCGGAGACTTTGGCCCAGGGAGAGACCACGAGCGCAATCGTTGGCCAGGTGACTGATGCAACCAACGCAGCCATTGCAGGCGCTACGGTCACCATCACAAATCGCGAGACCGCCCTACAGCGCAGCGCGAAGACAGACGATGAGGGCCGGTTCAATTTCCCGCAACTAAAACCCGGGATCTATTCGGTCAGAGTAGAAGCAGAAGGTTTTGACCCGCAGCGGAATGACAATGTGGTTTCAGGTCTGGGGGAAAAGCAGACGGTCAATTTCACGCTGAAAGTGGCTCGATCAAATCAAACGGTCGAAGTAAGCAGTGCAGCTCCTTTGATCAACCCGGAAAATCCAAACTCATCCACGAACCTGAATGCGCCGGCGCTGGAGAACCTCCCCAATCCAGGCGGTGATTTAACCTATCCTCTTCAATTTGCAGCAGGCGCGCTCATCAACACAGCAGGCAGTGGCAATGATTTCGTCGGCGGAACAAACGGGTACGGTAACGTTGAATTCAACGGGCTGCCCGCTCTCTCAAACGGTTATATCGTTGACGGCCTGGAAACGAACGACCCGCTGACCAATCTGAACAGCGGACTCTCGACCAACCTGGTCCTCGGTTTGAACTCAATATCAGAAGTCACCGTGAATACACTTTCCTATGCGGTGGACCAGGGGCGGTACGGTGCGTCGCAAGTCAACTACGTTACAAAGTCAGGCTCGAATCAGTTTCACGGGAATCTCTACGAGATCTGGAACGGCTCGATATTGAACGCAGCGGACTATTTCACAGACGCGACGCCGGGGAATCATAAGCCCCGGTCAACAGTAAACCACTTCGGCGGAAGTGTGGGAGGCCCGATAGTCCGCAACAAGCTGTTCTTCTTTTTCGACAGCGAGTGGGTTCGGATCGCGCTACCGATTGTCACTGCCACAACGGTTCCAACTTCGGCATTTGAGGATTACGTTCTGCAGCAGCTTCCATTGGGCGGAATCGATTCCGTCACGGGGTCGGTCTATCAACCGTCTCCGCAGTCGGTGCCGTTCTATCAGAAGATGTTCTCGCTCTACGGCAATACGAACGGAACGCCCCTCACGGTGCTAGGTTGTCCTTTCGATGTGGGCGGAGGCCCGCCCGCAATTGCGAACGATGGGAACGGTTGCGCGAATCGCCAGAGCGTCTCGCATTCGAGCGATGATCACGAACAAGTCCAAACGGCTCGAATTGATTACGACATCAGCGAGAAAAACACGACCTGGTTTCGCTTTCAGGCGGACACCGGGCTTCAGGCAGCCTACACCGATCCCATCAACCCGCTGTTTAACGCCCTTTCCCCTCAACCTCTGTACTCCTTTGCGGCAGGATACACGCACGTCTTTTCGCAAAATCTCGTGAATTATTTCAATCCGGCGTTCTCGTGGTATGAAAGCTTGTTCGGTCCGAGCGACTTTCAGAAAACGCTCGCTGCATTCCCAATCGTTTTGCAAGGCAGCGGCGCGAATGCACCATTTACCACGGTCGGTGGATTGGACAACACATGGATCCAGGGAAGGCGCGCTTCCCGTTTTTTCATCAACGACAACCTGGCCTGGAGCCACGGCGCGCACGAACTCCGCTTTGGAACCAATACCCGAATCCTGCGGTTGAATGATTACGACTTCGGGGAGGGATCGGTCCCCACAGTGACGTACACCGACCTGCCGCAATACATTTACGGAGTCGCGTCCACGGCGACAGAAACCTTTCCCACATTTCCGAACGAGCCGTATAACTTCCTGAATCTCGACCTGTATGCGCAGGACACATGGAAGGTGAACAAGACACTGACATGGACCTTCGGGATCAGAGACACGCTGAATTCCAATCCCTTAAATCCGCATCAGCATATCGCTCGTCTGAGCGGGGACTTCGCTTCCATCTCGCACGACGTGAATCAGCCTTTGAACGCCGCCATTCGAACCGGCCTTGGTAACGTGTTTTCTTCGACGCCCCTTGCGACCCTGCAACCGAGAACAGCGATCGCGTGGCAGTTTGAGTCCAAGTCGGTGCTGCGTGCCGGCTTCGGGGTTTTCAGCGACATTTTGCCCGGGAGCGTCGCCGATACTGTTGGTTTCAATCCGCCCTACGTCAAATCCTTCGAGGGCGGACTTCTTGGGACTGTCGGCGGCACGGGCATCGCGCCGGGGGTTCCTGGCAGTGCAATCGACGCAGCTGTTGCCGCCAATAGGATCTTCAGCCTGGGATTTCCGCAAGGCGAGCTTTCCTGCGCGTCCGCACAAGCAAATCCAGCAACTTGCCTTTCTCCCGTTGCCATCACGGCGGTACCGAATGGAGAGCTCCATGCACCGTACTTTATGGAGTGGAGTCTTGGCCTGGAACATCAATTCGGTGCCACCGTAAGTGTCCACGCGCAATACGTAGGCACCCGCGCGGTGGACCAGCCGTATTTAACGCAAGTGAACGGCTATCAGACGGTCTGCGACGGCTGCTTTGCGCCGTTTCCGTACGCGCGCTCGACAGATCCACGATTCGGAGCCGTGACGCAATTTTCCACCGGAGCCAACAGTCACTACGACGGACTGCAGTTGACAGCGATGAAGCGCATGGGGCACGGCCTGATGGGACAAATCAACTACACCTGGAGCCGCTGCATGGACACCGTCTCGAACGGCGGATTTCTGCAGTTCTCGGCGGGAGGAATCCTGTCCCCGCTCCCCGGAAACCTAGCTCGCGACTACGGTCCCTGCGACTACGACATTCGGAACAATCTCAACGCTCAATATGTCTATGAATTTCCTGCCAAGGTTCAGAATCGCCTTCTCGGCTACGCGCTCAACGGCTGGCAGGTTTCGGGAACCGTATTTTGGCATAGCGGGATTCCGTTCTCCGTCCTGAGCACGCCGTATTCATCAGATGGAAACGGCATCGTGAACGGCAGTGGACCGCAATTCGCAAGCGTTGTTCCCGGCGTTCCGCTCTACGAACACAATCCCATTCCAGGGGTCACCCAACCGGGCACGGTTCAGTGGCTCAACCCCGATGCGTTTGTGTCAACCGTTGATCCGAGCACGGGCGCATGCCTGGGAGGCGACAGCCCCACGAAATGTCAATTTGGAAATCTCGGTCGCAACGCGCTGCGCGGTCCCAATTTTGCGTGGAGTGACTTCTACATTACGAAATCGTTTTCCTTGACCGAGGGTGTGAAGCTGCGGTTCGACACACAGTTCTTCAATGTTTTCAATCATCCGAATTTTGCACTTCCTAGCATGGTGCTGGCTGGCATTCCGGGAAAACCTGCTACACAGACAGGGTTCGGAGCGCTTACGTACGCGACCTCTCCGCCGACTGGCCTGCTCGGCGTTGGTTTGGGTGGTGACAGCACGCCACGCATGATCGCGTTCCAACTGCACCTAGAGTTCTGAGATTGTGATCACGAGGCGTTTGGGTGCCCATAGGCTCCAATCGCCGAGTTCTATGTTTTATCGTACGCTAAATCCCGAACTGCTCAAGGTTCCGGCCGTATCACGGTGCATCCGGAAACTATTCGGGGCCACAAGTCCGGTTCTGGGAAGTTCCGGCGTGCTAACTCCTGATTAGTCGTGCCGGTTCAGACGGTCGATGCAACACCCTCTAAGCAGTAGTTCCGTTAGTATGCTTCAGAGAAGACCGATCTATTAGGCTGCACTCAAATTAGACCTAACCAGGACAGGGTTTTCTTTCAATCGACGCCCGCGGTCACTTTTGCCCTTTAAACTCCGCCAGATAGCTTTCGAGCTGGGTGTTGCGTCGACCCATTGACACCACCCGGATTATCGGACAAGTGGGTTTTAGAACCCCACGCTCACGCTCGATGGCGATTTGCCCCCGCCATCTGCTGCGCCATATGAAGCAATAGGTTCCGGTCCGGTTCCTTTATACGACCGAGCAGAGTACGGAAACGATCCAAAGCGCGGGCGTCTTTCCCGGTGTCTCCCCACGTCCCCTCAACCGCATCCTTCCGCTTGGGGAGCTTTGGCACCGCAGGAGGTTCGTCGCCGTCATAGAAAAGCTGGTACATCGGAACGTCCATTGCGTGCGCGAATTTCTCAAGCGTCTCGATAGCGGGAACGGTGTGCCCGTTCTCGACGCGCGAGATATAGCAGCGCAGTAGACCCGTGCGCTTTTCAATTTCGCCCTGCGAGAGATTCTTTTCCTCTCGTAGGATTTTCAACCTGTCGCCGATGACCATTTGATTTCTCCTAACCTTTGATTAGGGAAGCCCGTCTGGCATTACTACGCGTGATCGCGCAACTACCCGCTTCGCTCTTGATCGAACGCGGCCTTAGCTTCGGTCCGAAACTTTCGGCCTGTCGGTGTGGCTGCGAACGGATTCGGGCCGAGGACCTTTTTCGCAACTTCATCGAAGCTCAATGTCGGGTAGTCGAACGCGAAATCACTGAACTGAGCCGCCATCTCTTGCTGTTCCACCGATAGCTCGGGACGAGGATTCTTCGGACGGCGAGTAGGCGCTCGCATGGTCGGGAATTGTACCACCGCAGCGCGAACTCGGACGGGCCCAGTACCCACTTGTCCGGTTTGGGCGTTAATCAGGACTTAGCGGCGGACGTTTGTGAAATAAGGCGGGAGCAATCAGGGTTTCACTGCAAAACTCTTAACCATTTGCAGAAAGATGCCGTAATCGCCAAACTTTTCTAAAGAGAGGCCGGGTTTCTCTCCGCTAAACTCGATTGCAAATGTTCGGGACCCTGACACAACGTAAACCGATTCCATCTCTTCACCGCTGTTATCGGGATTGCGATAGCGGACGCTCAGCGCAGGTAAGCCGTGCACTGCGAATCTCTGCTCTTTCAAACGCGGATTGAGATTGGCTGTTTGTTTGATTTCCGCAAGCCATGTATCCGCTGTCATTCCTGTTGGTTTGTCAGCAAGGTGCTCAATCATCACCGAACCCGAGTCGCTGTCCGTCGGGGGGAAGAAATCAACGTAAACGTCTGGTGCAGTTGGGTCCTTACAAGACGCGCAACTGCCGATTGTCCAATCACTGGGGTATTCAATGCTCCACCCGGCGCGATTCAAGAAAACCTTCCAGGTCGCACCTTCGCCAAACGCTAAGGTACAAATCAACAGCGAGGCAGACAGCCCGTAGAGCACACCAACAGCCCGAGCGGAACGACGCAGACGTCCGGCGCGTGTGGAGACAGGGCGTAGCATTTAGGCCATTCTTACAGCCTTTAAAGGCTTGGACAAGATCCTCAACTCCTGATTAGTCGGATAACCGGACATGTGGGTCCCAGTACCCACTTGTCCGGTTAGGGCGTTAATCAGGAGTTAGCCGTAAACGCAACCGTAATGACACCAGGTACGAGTGCGCGCACAAGTGATGTCTGATTAGCTCGATTGTCGAACAAGTTGCTACTACTACCCTCTTTTCTGATTACCGAGTTAATCATTCACTTTCCACCAGGTTCCGGATTAGGACGGAAATACGGTTCTACGGCGATCAATCGAGAACCACCCAGAAATTCCTCGGTAGATTGCCGATTTCCCGTCGTTATTCACAATTCATTAAGACTTCTTTCTTTTTAGATTCACACTAGCCAATTACCAAAGATCCGTGTTCGTTTCGTTTATCGAAGATATCCACAAGTGCATCTTGACAGAGGTCGCGGTCGGCAGTAAAACGCCTGCGAGATTTCATGAGAAAGGGGATCCCATGCCAAGATTTATGAAACCATTACGTGTCTCTGTTTTGTTGGCTTTGGTCATTCTCATTGCTGCAATTAACGTTCGCGCGCAGCAAACTTTAGGGTCAATAAACGGTACTGTGACGGATGCGAGCGGCGCGGTCGTCCAGAAGACCAGCATCACTATCCGCAATACAGCTACAAACCTGGCCGTGGCCGTCCAATCAAAAGACGACGGATCGTTCAGCGCGGCCGATTTGCCAATCGGCAATTATGAAGTGACGTTTTCAAAGGACGGATTCAAGACCGAGATCCATTCTTCCATTCTCGTTCAAGGCAATCACACGACCACAGTGAACGTCAGCCTGCAAGCCGGTACGGTTGAGACCAAGGTCACTGTGGATTCGACGCCTTTGCTCAACCAAACGGATGCTTCAAATGGCTACACCTTGGGCACGGACGTCATTCAGTCCGTTCCACTCGGAACGGGCAGCTTCACGCAACTCGCGATTTTGGCCCCCGGCACGAGCGCGGATTTCCTCTCCGGGTCGGGAACCAATGAAGGACTCGGCAATCAGGGAATTGTTGCGAACGGCCAGCGCGATACCAGTAATAGCTTCACCTTTAACTCGGTCAATGCAAATAACCTCTTTAACGGCAACTCGACGAGCAACGTTGCTGACAGCCGGTTTACGTTAAACACGGGCGAGATTTTCGGCAGCAGCGGGCAGGTACAAACGAACACGTCCGTGTACGATGCGATCGGCGAAGCTCTGCCGACACCGCCAACGGAAACCATTCAGGAGCTTCAGGTCACAACTTCCATGTTCGACGCATCCATGGGCCAGAACGCTGGGGCCCATATCGAACTCACCACGATATCGGGATCCAATCAGTACCACGGACAAGCGTACGGCTATCTCCAGAACAGTGCTCTCGACGCGAAATCTACGTTTCTCTCACCGAGCGTCATCCAAGCCTTCGACGGCAATACGCCGCCTTTGCATAGAGCTGTTTGGGGAGGCACATTTGGCGGTCCTATCCTGAAGGACAAGCTCTTCTTTTTTGCGTCCTATCAACGGCAGAACGTAAGCGATGCCCTGAGCGGAGGGACGAGTGGCGTGCCCACGCTCGCCGGCCTCACCGATGCCGATCGGACTTCTCAAGTGGCCCTTGTGAACCTCGTTAACTTCGACGCTGGCCTAACAGGCGGCGTTCTTGGAGGACCCTGTACGCCGATCAAGAACGTTCGTTGCATAACTGCGGCCGAGGTAGATCCAGTCGCTTTCAATCTCTTCAGCGCAAAAGCCAAATCCGGTCAATTCATTATTCCGTCGGAAGCCGGCACAACCGGCGGCGAACAGAGCACCCAGGAGTACAACTCCCTGATCAGGGGGCCAGCCGCCACATTCAAGGCGAACCAGGTGAACGGCAACGTGGATTACAACTTCAGCTCTAGCGATCGTCTCGCGGCCAAGTATTACTATCAGAGCGATCCCACCGCGGCCCCCTTCGCGGTAAGCCAGACCGACGGTTTTCCACAGGTTCTTGGAGCGGGCAGCCAGGTGTTTTCACTCGAGAACACCACGGTGGTATCGCCCAACGCCACGTGGGAGCAGCGCTTCGGGTTTATTCGGCAGTTTGCGAATGCCTCGACCGGCCAACCATTCGGCGCGAGCGATGTCGGTTTAATTATGCCTCTCGCCAGTGACTTTTTCCCCGGCATCGTCATTGACAACGCCGATGTAGGAGCTGCGACGGCGAGTGGAGGAGTCGTCGCGCCGCTGCGGGGAAACGATATGCGCATGGGGCCGTCCACGAACTTCGCCAATGCGGGCGTGTTCCAAAACCAATTCGAAGGCTCGTCCAAGTACCTTTGGGTGGTCGGGCGGCATACGCTGGCGTTCGGGGTCACTTACGATTACGCGCAGTTCGATGTTGATAATCGCGAGAATGATGTGGCGATTCTGACCTTCCGTGACATGGAAGACTTTCTCACCGGAACGATTGGTTCGGACAAAAGTAGCGGCACTCTTCTGGACGGCGAGACGGACCGCCATTTCCGCTCGCGGCAGGCGGGTCTCTACGCTCAGGATGGCTTCAAGATTCGGCCGAACCTGACGGTCACCTACGGCCTGCGATGGGACTGGGACGGCCCGCTTTACGAAAAGAACGGCCTGATGACGAACTTTTATCCGGAGGACTACGGGTATGACCTGGCGACCGACAGCTTTAATGAGGTGAATGGAACGCCGGGAGTCGGAATTGTTGTTCCGACGATCAACAAGACCTTCGGGGTCAAGGGCGTGAGCCCTTCCACGCTGAAGGCACGCCAATGGGGCTTTGCGCCAAGGATCGGCATTGCCTGGAGCCCCAAGAAGAATTTCGTGGTCCGCGCAGGATACGGCTTGTATTACGACCGCGGCGAGTTCTTCGCGGAGTTGTCAGCCAGCGCGGGACTGGGGATTAGCGGACCATTCAGCGTCACGACGCAGGAACCATTCACAATCCCGCTTACCGCCAGTTGCGGAGCTATTTCGCTGAATTGCCTTTCCGCCGGTCCGTTTGGAACGGTTTTGCCCCCTCCGCCCGACTCCCTCGCGGCATTGGCGGCGCTCGTCCCTAACATGCGGGAGATGGCAGACTGCGTCGCGGGGCCCGTTCCAGGACTGGAGCAGCCCAACGAGCCATGGTGCACCGTCAGCGACTCCGGCACGACTGCTTTCCCTCTTTTGTTTGGCGGGTACAATCCGAAGAATAAATTGCCTTACTCGGAGAACTGGAGCCTCGACTTGCAATGGCAGCCTCGAAACGATCTCGTGATGACATTGGGCTACCTCGGGAACCACGGCGTGCATCAGGTGTTGCCTATTCCTTTCAACCAGCCCGGAATTGCGACGCCGACGAATGCGATTAACAATCAAATTTATTCTTTTGGATACCAGGTTGACGGGGTTGCGCCCGAGGAGGTGCAGACTCAGATTGGCGAATTTTCTTTCTCGGACGGGAACACGGCCCTGCGCTCACCGTTCATCGGAATCAATCCGAACGCGGACTTGTGGACTGGGGCTGGGATTTCAAATTACGACGCCTTGCAGGTCAGTGTGGTCAAGAATATGTCTCACGGATTCCAGTTCAACGCTTCTTATACCTATTCACATACACTCGATGAAGGAAGCGGGCTCGGGGCGGGCCTGTTCTTTAATGGCAACAATCCACTCGATCTCCGCCAGTCGTACGCTTCGGCTGATTTCGACCGAACGCACGTGTTCATCATCACCTACCTCTACAATCTTCCGAAGATTAAGGACGCAACTGGCTTCGTAAACGTCCTGGCGAATGGCTGGGGCATTGCCGGAAGCACGGTCGCTCAGAGCGGAGAGCCATTCAGCGTCATTGATTTCTCCGGCAGCGCGGGCAGCCAGTTTTTCAGCGCCGATGACTTCGTGACAAATCCCCTTCTTCCGCTCGATCCCGGAGTAAGTCCGAAGCAGGCGCAGTCGAAGGCAGTTATAAACGGTTCTCAGGGCGGCTTTAGGGTCAACGGGATGCCGTTCGTGAACCCAAATGTTTTTGCTATTCCAACGCTCGTGCCGAGCGCCGAAAACGGCATACCTGCCGGGGACACTGTCGAAACCGGGTTCGGCACCACGGGGCGGAATGTCTTCCGAGCTCCGTTCCAAACGGGGTTCAATTTCTCAGTCTTCAAGAACTTCAAGATCAACGAGCGCTTCAACCTGAAGTATGAGTTTGATGCGTTTAACCTGTTCAATCAGCCGAACCTCGATACGCCGAACACGAATTTTGAACTGAACCCATGCTTTAATCCCAACCCGTGTTATTCGAACCCACCAGATCCCACGCTGGGTTACGGCGTGATTTCGGAGACGGTTGGATCTAACCGATTCCTGCAGATGTCGCTGCACCTGACGTTCTAGGCTGTGCCGCCGAGGAAAGGGGCGGTTATTTGCCGCGCTCGTCGCTCCCGAAGCGGAGGCGCTCGCATGCGGAGAATGCAAAGAATCTTCGTAAGGGCGGCGGTTGTAGTAGGCCTGCTATTGGCGCTGCGATTGCCGCTCGCGGCACAAGTCATACATGTAGATCACGGGCCGAATGCGGCTGCCCAACAGACGAAACCATACGTAATTCTGGTTTCGCTCGACGGATTCCGCTATAGCTATGCGTCGCAATACGGCGCAAGCACCTTGGCACATATCGCCAGCGAGGGTGCGAGCGCGCCGGAGGGAATGATTCCGTCGTTTCCCTCGGTCACGTTCCCGAATCACTTCTCGATCATCACCGGCCTCTATCCCGAACATCACGGCATCGTCGAAAACAGCTTTTACGATCCTTCCCGCAAGGAAAGCTACGCGATCAAGAACGTCCGGGCGGTTACGGATGGGAGTTGGTATACCGGAGTACCACTCTGGGTGCTCGCCGAAAAACAAGGAATGCGCAGCGCCTGCTTTTTCTGGCCTACCTCGGACGCTGAAATTGACGGAATGCGGCCGACATTCTATTTGCACTACGATGGCACAATTCCCGACGAGCAGCGGATCGAGCAGGTGATCGCGTGGCTCAGGCTGCCGCCGGAACAGCGGCCCCACTTCATCACGCTTTACTACTCCGAACCCGATCATTCCGGACACAAGTTCGGGCCTGACACTCCGCAGACTGCCGATGCCGTTCATCACGTGGACGCTCTCGTAGGTACGCTTCTCGCCGACCTGAAAACGGTGGATCTGCCCGTGGACGTGATCGTGGTCTCCGATCACGGCATGGCTACGGTGGAAGGCAACTGGATTGATCTCGATCGCTACGCGGACCTTTCGCATTTTCAGACCGACGGCGCGCTGTTGTACCCGAACGACGAAGCGGCCGCGGCGCGCGCCTACCAGCAGCTAAAAGGGGCGAGCGACAAGTTCGTTGTGTACCGGCAGGCCGACGTGCCGGTCTATCTGCACTACAACGGCAATCCCAGGATCGGCGATCCAGTCGTGATTCCGACTGGGCCATACGTCATCCGCGCGCGCGCCACCGAGAATCCCGAGATCACGCAGCCGGATCTGAAAGGCGAACACGGCTACGATCCCCGCGAGTTGAAATCCATGCGCGCTATTTTCTATGCCGTCGGTCCCGATATTCAGCCAGGAGCGAAAGTGCCTCCGTTTGAAAATGTGGATCTGTATCCGTTCATCGCGAAAATTCTAGGCCTCGAGATAGGGCCGATTGATGGAAACTCGAAACCGCTCCAAGGCATTCTGCGACGGCCACTACCGAACCGCCAAGCCGCACAGCGAAGCAGCCGAGCGACGGCGGGAAACTCCAGCACGCATTGATCGTAGAACCGGCGGACCACTGTCTTAGTCTGGATCGGCGAGGGCGCGATACTCTGGGTTCCCGCCTGTTTCATTCCAACGGCGACTCGATTGTTCTTGGGTGATGTACCGCGTGGTTGTCCTAGGGCCTAACTCCTGATTAGTTCTATAAAAGGGGAAGTCAAGAAAAAATACTTCTCCACTGGCTGAGAGGTTTCTTGCTTCTCAGCCCACCTCGATGAGCAGGATCTGTTCTGACGTCCCGCACCATGTGCTCGGTTTCTGGACCTTGTGGCCCAGCGATGGGGGGCTCTTCTCTCAGCGATTTTCATCGCCTGTTCGCAACGAAGCCGTTCTGTTCCGAAACCAGCAAAGCAGAACCTCGGTCAAGTGGTGACCATAGTTCTATCTGGGACTCGTGGCCCATAGCTTTTTCTGGTTATCCGAGAGGGCCTAGGGTCGAATGGGAGACTTGGTGCCCGAAGCACGCAGCGCCTAACTAATCGGCTGAGACTCGCTCTCGAACCAGAGTGTCTCGAGAACCTCACGGCCACCGCCAGAGAAAATCCCCGGGATGGAGCGGAAGCGCTCAGAGACACTCAAGCTGTTTGTGGTTTCAGATGTTGGGCGTCGAAGCACGCTCCTGTCTTCCACACGATCAACACGATAGTGGCGATCTTCCTGGCCAAGGTTAACCGTGCCATCTCCGGCCGGATGCCCTTGTCCAGCAAAGCTGTATAGAACTCTTGAAACGGCCCCGGTTTGCTCGAAGCCACGATCGCCGCGCCCTTAAACAGATTCTTCAGATCGTGATTGAAGTTCCGGTTCAGTCCGCGAATGGAAATCTGTTTCTTCACTCGTTCCAGCTGCCCTCCGACAGAACGGTGATCAGCGCTGCTTTGGGTCTCGATGCCAAATCCGCTGTAGGTCCATAGCTGCCTCTTGGTTCGGAAGCGGTGCGGGGTTTGCAGAATGCCAAGCAGCTCGGCCGAACGAATCGGACCGATCGAGGGAATCTGGCAGAGCTGTTTCCAGGCCTTGTGTTTCTTGCTCTCCGCCAGCAGATCCCGCCGCACTTCCTGACGCACCGTCCGCAGCGCATCCAGTTGTTGGTAGTAAAACTCGGCCCGCCGGCGCACTCCCGGCTCAGCTGATTTTCCCGAGCCACTCGGCACGATGACGCGGTGCATAGACCTGCTTGCCGGTACAAGGAATAGCCCAGCTGCGATAGATTGCCTTCACTCGCGACATGACCCGTCCGAGATCTTTGGTGATGGTGAGATAACTGCGCACCAGTTCCTTCAGGCTTCGCAGGCCGTGTTCACCGTGATAGACGGAGCTGAGATGATTCAGCCGCAGCAACTCGGCCAACCGGCGGGCATCGATCTTGTCACTCTGGTTGCCTTCCCTCATGGAGGCATTCTTTCGCGGATCGCACACCACGAGTTTCGATACGTGCGGTTTGAGTAGGTCGTACAACCAGGCGGCCCAGGTTCCTTCTTCAAACGTGACCTGCAACTCTCCACGCAGTCCGTCGATAAACTGCAGAATCATGCTGGCTTTCGTCTCGATCACGCATTCCATCACGATCTTCCCGGCAGCATTTCGGACCGCGATCGAAATACTTTCCTTGTGCACATCCATGCCGATATATTTAGTGCTTGTCATAAGGGCGTTCCTTTCTGGAAAGGTTTGAGGCGAACACTCCAAACCTACTCCAAATGGGGCGCCCTTTTATATTGCGTCGGATAACCGGACATCTGGGTCCCAGTACCCACTTGTACGGTAAGGGCGTTAATCAGGAGTTGACACTCATGGTACGGACTGCGCCCACGTGATACGGGTACGTGGGATAATCGCATTTAGCGCTGCCGGAACTCCATACCCTTGGAATGCCGATGAGTTTCTTGGAAAAGACCGCTAACGCGATTGGTGGTGTTTTTCTATCGCTGTTGCTAGGAATAGTTGGAGGAGCAGTTTGTGGGGCTGTAATTCTCAGTTTCAGTGACCTCATCGGCAGGAGCGGCGACACAGGTTATGAGTACGTCGGCTACTGGAGCGTAGCGACCATTTTGCTGGGCTTCCTCTATGGGGGATTTGTCGGGGCTTTTGTGGGACCGCTCGCGTACCCGTTTCTGGTCCGAAGGATTGGGTTTCAGAAAGCTCTGCTGCCTGCATTTGCAGGTACGATTCTCGGCGGATTCGCAGGAGCGATTGCCGGGCCGCCGCTGGCGGTCCTCACGGGAATTTGCGGATTTTTCGTTGCGCTCTTATGGACCAAGTCGAAGCTCTCTGTCGGGAGGGTGTCTAACAATTAGGAAATCTTCGTACTAAAACCCACTTGTCTGGTTTGCGCGTTAATCAGGACTTGGGACTAAGTCATCGCGTACTTCACGAGTCTCGATTCCATTTGAGAAATTCGTCTAACGATTCGCTCACGAGCTCAACGTCTCCGCCGTCGTGATGGTAATACATTACTGGGCATCGCTTTGAGTCCTTCCTAGCGAACTCAACGTAGAAGCAAACGCCAACAGAGTCGAACGCGAACGGGAAAATCTTGGACTTCTTCAAGTCAGGCCAAATTCCATTTAGGGTTTCCTTGTCCAAAGGATAGAACTCAGCGACATGCCATTCTTTACCGGTGCGTTCGCGGAAAACCAAGTCCTGTCTACTAATCAGCGCCGTCTGTTTATAGAGCTTCCTTAAGGGGTCAGGAACGGTTTGGCCGACATGCTCTTGCAACTCGTCCCAACGCGGATTGAGAAGCCTCCGCCGGTATCTTTGAATTGCTTCATTGGGAGGTTGTTGCCGTTTTCTGAAACGCGCTAACAGCCAATTCCCTCCAATGAACACGGCTATGGTCGCGCCGAAGAAAGCCAATACTGCCAAGGCGACCATGATGGCGGTTTGCATGATGCTTGAGAGTGCAGGCTCCTATTTGGTGCCGCTTCCTCGCCGTATATCATAGCCTTTGCCAACTCCTGATTAGTCGGATAACCGGACATCTGGGTCCCAGTACTACCTCTTGCGCCTGATCGCGGGGAGTGGACAAAAACCCTCGGATAGAACACGGCGCATGTGCTTGAGAACGCAGAGTCGATCAAGCCCCTTTTCTGATGGGGCACAATCAGGTGTTTTGCAGTCGTGGATCGCCAGTCGATAAACAGAGGAAACCGCGGCGACAGCCTAAGCCATTGAGATGCTTTCTCAAGCGACGGCCGCGGCGCTCCCTATGCAACCTGCTCCTTCAGTGATCCAATCTTCGAGCCAAGCGTACGCTTTACATTGATGTCAACGTGGTAACGTGGAAGCACAGCGGCCGTGAGCGCCTCGTCGCCCCACAACTTTTCCAAGTCTTCCATTGTCCACTGGCTGGAGCCACGTAAGGCTAGAGCGCCCATGATGGTTTCCACGAGTTGTTGTTCAAACCACTCGCGCACCACAGACTCGACCACCGATTTTGCACCTGATACGTGGGAGTATTTCTTGCACCAGCGATCCACCATGTCGTTGAACACTCGGAAGTCAGCATTGATCATCAGCGTGTTTTGTGGCGGTAGGTACTTAGCCGCACGATCTTCGAGATCTGGTGGTGTTCGCGTTCCATCGTTCACTGAAATCCACTGAACTTTCGGCTCGGGAGCAAAGGTCTTTACCTCTTCCCCCGGATTCCCGGAAACGGTCTGGAAGAGTGCATATATATCCCCCGCCCTTCCGCCTGTCCCTCCCGGTTTGCCGTGGCTGCCAGAACGCGGCCGATCCTTTTCAACCGCCACACCTCCAAGGCCCAGAACTGAATCCTCAATGGTGATCGCTCCGCTTGCCACCGGTTTGTAACGACTCACTTTGAAAAGATCCAAAATCTGTTTCAACCTCTCGCGTATTGACTGCTGGTGATCGTGTTCGGAAGATTTCGCGCTAACTTCTTCCACGAGAGCCTTGATCGCGTCGGGCATAGACGCGCGAAACTCAGCCGCCCATTCCAACCAAGGTAACGGTTCGTCGTTTAGAAACAATGTCGTCCGAGCAGTGTTCGCTATTACATGGTTTTCAGTGCCGTTTTTCGGCTCGATGTAAATCACCACGCGTTGATGCCCAAATATGACTCCAAAGGCTTGAAGACGTGAAACCCCGGCGCGACCGGCCTGCACCTCATAGAGCTCGTCTCGGTTGAGCGCAGCGACGTGCCCGCCGCTCATTTGATGTCCAGCATTGAGATCGAGCTTCTCATTCAGAATCCACCAATGGGCCTTTGCATGGGTCAAGCCGAGAGTTCCGGAATCAACGCAGTTCTTGTCGAGCCAAGCCTGCATCCCGGTCACAGTGCGCAGGAAGTTGTGAGAATCCCCCTTCGGTAGTTCCCAGCCCTCGCGCGCCTTCACAGACATACCCGCGGGGAACTTGAAATATCGGCTGTTGAGATAGCGGAGAATCCAGCGGGACGGCATAGACGTCCCCATCGGCGCTTGGACCGTTGCCTCGTCCGAATTGTTTCCGAGGAGGATGACCATTGTCCCGTGTTCTTTAATGGGAGTCGGCTTGACTGAATCCTCAACCGTCGTCCAGTACTCGAACGATCCGTCTGGTCGTTCAAATCGCCGGAGTCCGTAGACGTTTGTGAGCGGATCGCGCCATACATGAATCATGTATCCACGGCCCTCTTTCCAGCTCAAGTAGATGAGCCCCGCATGATTCCTCGGCACCGCGGTGATTTTCGCGCCGACTCCAAAATTGCCCTCGACTGACTGCGCGTGCATGGATGCCGAGAGGCTGTTGATGTACTTGACCATTTCCTCCCCAGTCATACCGACGCCGGTGTCGATCACGGCGAGCTTGTGTATGCGCGTGAGCGCGAATTGGTTCCAATCGACATCCCAGATGATTTCTCCCTTCCGATGCGGAGTGGCTGAAATCGCCTCGATGCAGTTCTGCGTAAGTTCGCGGAGGAACTGAAGCGGCGAGCAGTCCTTGTGGAGGCGGTCGATCATGAAGGTCATGTTCTCGACCTTCATCTCAAGTGTTTCGCGGGGATCAACAAGCGGGACAAACTTAGACATTCGCATCTCCTCTTAGGAAAAGCAGGGTGACGGCTTTTCCTGAATTAGAAGTGATCTGCTTCGTTCAGTCTAGGAAGGAAGGCCAGTAGCACCTTGCGTCCGAAACGTTGGAAGCAAAACCTACTGAAGTCTATCACAAAGTTTAATGCCAACGGCAGTGCATAGCGGGGACACTACAAAATCAGACGGGTTGCGCGCCGAGACTAGGCGGCGGCCAACGATTCGTGGGTGTCCAAATCAACTGATTGTGCCCCAGCGATCCCGGACGCCAGCGAAGCTGAGATCTTAGACACTTACGCCACGTAAGATTCGAGGGTTTTTGCCCCCAGGGCCCTGCGTTGTGCGAAGCGCAGTATTAGTTCTCAGTTGTCCGGTTATCCGACTTATCAGGACCTGAGGTCACCTGGATGAACCACGGGCTCACCCCTCGACGAGCTGCTGGCCGCCGTCGATGTCGTACGTTGCTCCGGTGACCGCTGTGTTGGTCATAAGGTGGACGGCGAGCGCGGCGATGTCGGCCGGGCCGACCACGCGGCGGATTGGGAGCGTGGTGCGGAGATGCTCGCGACGCGCGCCCAGCTGAGCGCCGAGCAGGGATGCCGAGAGCGGCGTGTCCACGAATCCGGCGGCGATGAGGTTGACGCGGACAGGCGCAATCTCGAGCGCGAGGTTCTTCGTCATGGCCGGCATAGCAGCCGTGAGCGCCGAGATGAGAGTGAGTCCCGGCGCTGTGCTGCGGCCGCCAGTCCCGCTCATGAAGAGCAGCGTTCCTCCAGGGCGGACTTTTTTTGCAGCATTACGAGCCACCTGCAACGGCAAAAACAGATGAGCCTCGACGTCGCGGCGGGCTTTTTCGAGGTCGAAGTCCACCAGCGGCGCGTAGTAAGGACCCGGGCCGGTCACCAGGACGTGATCAATGAGAGCAGGCAGCTCGTCGAAGAACCTTCCGAGACGCTCGAAGTCGGTGGCGTCAAACGCCGCGCTGCTGAGCGCGCCGAGCTCGCGTGCGGCGTCCTGCAGCCGTTTCGGGTCGCGGCCGACGAGAACGACATCGGCGCCCTCGGACCGTGCTCGCCGGGCCGTCTCGAACCCGATCCCCGCGCTGCCGCCGATTAGGACGACCGTCTGCCCTGCGAGTGCCGGTGCCCTGCTCACGCCGGAGTCGCTCACTTGGGCAACTCGGTCCCGGCCTGCTCCGCCACCATGTACGCGGCGTACCAGTCGGGCCAGTGCGGATCGGCCGCACCGATGCGCTTCTCGTGCTCGCCGTGGGCGGCCGAGGCGCGCCGCATTGCGCTCGCCAGATCGTTCGCCGATGCGAAGGTCGTCGTTGCGGGATCTATGCGACCGGGCGACCGCGTCGTGATCTCCTGGCACAGCCAGCCGTTGCCGTCAGGATCACGGAACGAGGCGAACGACCGGTAGCTGTCATGCTTTGCATCCGGACCGCTGACCCGGACCCGCCCAAACAGGTAGGGCTCGTCGGTGCCCGCGTACACCCCTTCGCTGTGGAACATTTCGCTGATCTCGACGCCACGGTCGAGCAGGTTTTGGCGGGCGGCCTGGATGTCGGAGACGATCAGGTACAAGCCCTGGGCGGAGCCGGGCGCCGCCGCTGTGACGTTCTTGCCGAAGATGACCGAGCACCCGGAGCCGGGCGGCGTGAACTGGACTATGCTGAAGTCTTTGCCGTTGTCGTAGTCGG
>CAVZZU010000005.1:0-285798 GCA_963779825.1 uncultured Acidobacteriota bacterium
CACGGCCCTTTTCGTCCACGACTGCGATCAAGCCGGAGCGGTTCATGGCGATCAGGGTCTTGCCGCGGCCCTCGACCACCTTCAGGTCAATGATATTTTACGAACCCGTTGTTACGGGCCTCGACCTTGGATTGTTCGGTGACGCGAGTGGCCGTGCCGCCGATGTGGAACGTCCGCATGGTGAGCTGCGTGCCCGGCTCGCCGATGGACTGCGCGGCGATGACGCCGACCGCTTCGCCCATTTCCACGAAGCGCCCGGTGGCCAGGTTGCGGCCGTAGCACCGCGCGCAAACACCGCGGCGGGATTCGCACGTGAGCACGGAGCGAATGTTGACCCGCTCGATGCCCGCGGCCTGGATTGCGCTCGCGAGTTCTTCGGTGATTTCCTGGTTGATCTCGACGATCACGTTGCCTTCGTAGTCCTTGATCTTCTCAAGAGACACGCGGCCGATGACGCGATCGCGCAACGGTTCGACTTCGACGCCGGCTTCGAGAATCGGCTCAACGTAAATTCCGTCGGCCGTGCCGCAATCGAATTCGTTGATGATCACGTCCTGCGCCACGTCCACCAGACGCCGCGTGAGGTAGCCGGAATCGGCGGTCTTGAGCGCCGTATCGGCCAGACCCTTGCGGGCGCCGTGCGTGGAGATGAAGTATTGCAGCACGGTAAGACCTTCGCGGAAGTTTGAAGTGATCGGCGTTTCGATGACTTCGCCCGAAGGCTTTGCCATCAATCCGCGCATTCCGGAAAGCTGCCGGATCTGCTGCTTCGATCCGCGCGCGCCGGAATCGGCCATCACATAAACCGGGTTGATGATTCCCTGCTTGTCCTGCTCCTCGAGCGCCTTGAACATTTCGTCGGCGACTTTCTCGGTGATGTCGCTCCAGATGGCGATGACTTTGTTGTAACGCTCGCCGTTGGTGATCGCGCCGTCCAGATATTGCTGCTGGACTTTCACGACCTCGTGTTCGGCTGCGTCCACCAGCTTGAATTTCACGCTGGGGATGACCATGTCGCTGATACCGATCGAAATGCCGGACTTCGTCGCATACAGGAAGCCCAGCTCCTTCAGCCGGTCGAGCATCACCACGGTCTTTTCCAGGCCGAAGCGGAGATAGCGTAGTGAACCAGGGCCTGCACGCCCTTTTTCTTCAGCAAGCCGTTGATGAAGGGCATATCCGACGGCAGGTGATCGTTGAAAATCACGCGGCCGACGGTGGTCTGCAGGAACTGCTTTGAAAGATTTACAGGCTCGGTGTGCGACACGTCCTGATCGTCGTACGCATTCGTCAGATCAATGACCTCGCCGGTGTAGCGCATGCGGATCGGCGTGAGCAATTCGACTTCGCCGGCTTCCAGCGCCATTACCACTTCTTCGCTCGATCCGAATGCGCGGCCTTCGCCCTTGGCCTTCGGCTTCGCCTTGGTCATGTAATAGATGCCGAGCACCATATCCTGCGTCGGAACGGCGAGAGGATAGCCATTGGCCGGCGAAAGGATGTTGTGCGAGCTGAGCATCAGTACCGAGGCTTCCACCTGCGCCTCGGGCGATAGCGGAATGTGCACGGCCATCTGGTCGCCGTCGAAGTCCGCGTTGAACGCGGTGCAAACGAGCGGATGGATGCGGATCGCTTTACCTTCGACGAGTACCGGCTCGAATGCCTGAATGCCGAGGCGGTGAAGCGTGGGAGCGCGGTTCAACAGCACCGGGTGCTCGCGGATCACGTCCTCGAGAATGTCCCAAACCGTTGCTTCCTGCGCCTCGACGAGCTCCTTCGCCTGCTTGATCGTGGTGCAGTGGCCCGGCAGCTTCCAGCCGGTGATAGATGAACGGCTTGAACAGTTCGAGTGCCATCTTCTTCGGCAGACCACACTGGTGGAGCTTCAGTTCCGGTCCCACCACGATTACGGAGCGGCCCGAATAATCCACGCGCTTGCCGAGCAGGTTCTGGCGGAAGCGGCCCTGCTTGCCCTTGAGCGTGTCGGAGAGCGACTTGAGCGGGCGGTTGTTGGTGCCGCGAAGCACGCGGCCGCGGCGGCCATTGTCAAACAGCGCGTCAACGGCTTCCTGCAGCATGCGCTTTTCGTTGCGGACGATCACGTCCGGAGCGTGCAGCTCCATCAGTTTCTTCAGACGGTTGTTGCGGTTGATCACGCGCCGGTACAGGTCGTTCAGGTCCGACGTGGCAAACCGGCCGCCGTCGAGAGGCACCAGGGGCGCAACTCGGGCGGAAGCACCGGAATCACATCCAGAATCATCCACTCCGGCTTGTTGCCGCTCTTGCGGAACGCCTCGAGGACCTTGAGCCGCTTCGCGAATTTGATCCGCTTCTGCAGGCTCGGATCAATTTTCATCTTCTCGCGCAGCTCGGTTGAAAGCTTGTCCACATCCACGCGGCGAAGAAGTTCCTTGATCGCTTCGGCGCCCATGCGCACGTCGCACTTGCCCGGAAATTCCCGCTGGAGTTCGCGGAACTTTTCCTCGGGCAGGATTTCCTTTTCCTTGAGTCCCGGCACTTCGCCCGGATCCACGCAGACGAAGGTCTCGAAGTAAAGAATGTGCTCGAGATCGCGCATGGTGATATCAAGCAGGTAGCCGATGCGGCTCGGCAGCCCCTTGAAGAACCACACGTGCGAGCAGGGCGATGCCAGCTCGATGTGCCCGAGGCGCTCGCGGCGGACCTTGCTGAGCGTCACTTCGACACCGCACTTGTCGCAGATCACTCCGCGGTGCTTCATGCGCTTGTACTTGCCGCAGAGGCATTCCCAGTCGGTGACGGGGCCGAAAATCTTGGCGCAGAACAGGCCGTCGCGTTCCGGCTTGAAGGTCCGGTAGTTAATGGTCTCCGGCTTGGTTACTTCGCCGTGCGACCACGAACGGATTTTCTCGGGGCTCGCAAGGCTGATGCGAATCGAATCAAAATCCGCGATCTGGCTGGCACGGTCATAAGGGCTCGATCGATACAAGGGATGATCCTCCCGTCCCGGTTTACCCGGAACAAAAACCATTCATAAACAAATTAATCAGACGCGCCCCGGGTTTCCCCGGGACGCGCAATTAGTCCGCTGCTTCGGCCTTCTCGAGTTGCGGTTTCTGGCGCTTCATCAGCTCCACATCCAGGCACAGCGACTGCAACTCGCGCACCAGCACGTTGAACGATTCGGGCACGCCCGGCTCGATGCCCGGCTCGCCCTTCACGATGGCCTCGTAAATCTTCGCGCGGCCATACACGTCGTCTGATTTCGCAGTCAGCAGCTCCTGCAGGATGTGCGCTGCACCGTAGGCTTCCAGCGCCCATACCTCCATTTCTCCGAAGCGCTGGCCTCCGAATTGCGCCTTTCCGCCGAGCGGCTGCTGCGTGATCAGCGAATACGGCCCGATGGAACGCGCGTGAATCTTGTCGTCAACCAAGTGCGAAAGCTTGAGCATGTAGATATACCCGACGGTGACCTGTTGCGCGAATTCGTCGCCGGTCATGCCGTCGAAGAGCGTGATCTTGCCGCTCTGCGGCAGCTTCGTGAATTCGAGCAGGTGACGAATGTCGCCTTCGCGGGCGCCGTCGAATACCGGAGTGGCAAACGGAACGCCCTCGCGGAAGCTTTGCGCCAGGTCGAGAATCGCTTCGTCGTCCAGGTCCACGATCGTCTTCCAGACCGACGTAGGCCCAAACGCGTCCTTGAAATACTTTCGTACCGATTCGACCCGTGCTTCGTCATCCAGCAGCTTGCCGATGTGCTCGCCCAGTTCCTTTGACGCCCAGCCGAGATGCGTTTCCAGAATCTGGCCGACGTTCATACGCGATGGAACGCCCAGCGGGTTGAGTACGATTTCAACCGGCGTGCCATCGGGCATGTAGGGCATGTCCTCCTGCGGAACGATTCGCGCGATGACGCCCTTGTTGCCGTGCCGTCCGGCCATTTTGTCGCCGACCGAAAGCTTGCGCTTCATCGCGATGTAGGCCTTCACCAGCTTGATGACGCCCGGCGGCAGCTCATCGCCCTTCTTCAGCTTGGCGATGCGCTCGTCGGTGATTTTCCGCAGCACATCAATCTGCCGCGAGGTCATTTCCTCAACCTCGTCGATCTTCTCGATTAGCAGCGGGTCCTTGTCGTTGAGCCGAAGGCGCTTCAGGTTGCGCGTTGAGATTTTTTCCAGGATGTCGCGCGTCAGCTCGGCGCCCTTGGTGAGCAGGCGCTTGTTGGTGCGCTCATCGTGGAGGTCGGCGACCAGCTTCTGCCCGCCGAGCAAATCGTTCAACCGCTTCAGGCGCTCGTCGGTGAGAATGCGAATCTCATCGCCGAGGTTCTTTTCCAGCTTTGCCACGTGCGTAGCTTCGATGGCCTTGTGGCGCTCGTCCTTCTCCGCTCCCTTGCGGCAGAAGATTTTCACGTCCACGATCGTTCCCTCGATGCCCGGCGGGCAGTAGAGCGAAGCGTCGCGGACGTCGCCGGCCTTCTCGCCGAAAATTGCGCGGAGCAGTTTCTCTTCCGGCGTCAGCGTGGTTTCACCTTTCGGCGTTACTTTGCCGACCAGGATGTCGCCCGGCTTGACGGTTGCGCCGATGCGGATCACGCCGCTTTCGTCCAGATTGCGGAGAAAGCTCTCGTTGATGTTGGGAATGTCGCGCGTGATTTCCTCGGGGCCGAGCTTCGTATCGCGCGCCTCGATTTCATATTCTTCAATGTGAATCGAGGTGTAGTAATCCTCTTTGACCAGCTTTTCGCTGACCAGAATCGCGTCCTCAAAGTTGTATCCGCGCCACGGCACGAAGGCGACCAGGACGTTGCGTCCCAGCGCCAGCTCGCCGCGGTCGGTGCAAGGACCGTCCGCCAGCACCTGGCCCTGCTTCACGCGGTCTCCCGCGCGAACCAGCGGCTTCTGGCTAATGCACGTGTTCTGGTTCGACCGCTTGAACTTCGTGAGCAGGTAAATGTCGGATCCTACTTCGCGGCTCAGCACGCCGGACTGGTCCGATTCCACGCGCACGATCACGCGCTCGGAATCCACCTGGTCCACGATGCCGTCGCGACGGCAGACGATCACGGCGCCGGAATCGCGCGCGGTGACTCGCTCCATGCCCGTCCCGACCAGCGGGGCTTCGCCCTTAATCAGCGGCACGGCCTGGCGCTGCATGTTCGAGCCCATCAACGCGCGGTTCGCGTCGTCGTTCTCAAGGAACGGAATCAAGCTCGCTGCCACCGACACCAGCTGCTTCGGCGACACGTCAATGTAATCCACCTCTTCGCGGCTCTTCAGAACGAAGTTGCCTGCCTGGCGGCAGTTGACGAGGTCGGTCGTGATTCGCAGTTTGTCGTCCAGTGACGCGTTGGCCTGCGCGACCACGTAACGATCCTCTTCCCACGCCGATAGGTAGAAGCAGTGCGGCTCGACGACGATTCGCTTGCGCTTCAGCTCTTCGTTCGTCTCCTCGACTTTGTCCTTTTCGACAATTTCGCCGGCCTTGAATTCGCTGTCGCCTGAATTGACCACTTGCACGAAGTCAATCACGCGGCCACCCTTCACCTTGCGGTAGGGCGACTCGATGAAGCCGAATTCGTTGATCCGCGCGTAGCACGAAAGCGAGCTGATCAATCCGATGTTCGGTCCTTCCGGCGTCTCAATCGGGCAAATGCGCCCGTAGTGCGTCGGGTGAACGTCGCGGACTTCGAATCCCGCGCGCTCGCGCGAAAGACCGCCCGGTCCAAGAGCCGAAAGACGGCGCTTGTGGGTGATTTCGCTCAGCGGATTGGTCTGGTCCATGAATTGCGAAAGCTGCGAACTCCCGAAAAACTCGCGGATCGCGGCCATAACGGGCTTCGCATTCACCAGGTCGTGCGGCATGGCCGTGGACATTTCCTGGTACACGGACATCTTTTCCTTGATCGCGCGCTCCATGCGAACCAGTCCGATGCGGAACTGGTTTTCGAGCAGCTCGCCCACCGCGCGGACGCGGCGGTTTCCGAGATGGTCAATGTCGTCCACCGAGCCGACGTTCTTGCGCAGCTTCAGCAAATACTTGATCGCGGCGACGAAATCGGACGGATCAAGCGTGCGCTTTTCGAGCGGCGTCTCAAGTCCCAGCTTGATGTTGAATTTCAGCCGGCCCACTTTGCTGAAATCGTACTTGCGGGCGTCGAAAAACATCCCGTTGAAGAGCGCCGTCGCCGTTTCCAGCGTCGGCGGATCGCCCGGACGCAGCTTGCGGTAGATTTCGATCAGCGCTTCCTTCGGCGTGTGGATCGTGTCCTTCTCCAGCGTGCGGGACACGATGATGCCGACGTCGTCGCGGTCCGGGAAGCAGACATCCACTTCGGTAATTCCCGCTTCGCCGATCGCCGTCCACATTTCGGGCGTCAGCGGCTTGTTCGCTTCGAGCAGCACTTCGCCGGTCTGCCGGTTCACCAGCTCGCCGACCGTGACCGCGCCCTCAAGATCAGCTACGCCGACTTCCGCCTGCGTCACGCGCGCCTTCACCAATTCCTTGTATAGCGCTTCAGTAATGCGCTTGTGCGCGCCGACCAGCGACTCGCCCGACTTCGGATGCTTGATTTCCCGCGTGAGCTTGCGGTCAATCAGCCCTTCCGACGCGTTCCAGTAGAGGTCGCCATCGCGCAGCGAAATCCGCTCGACCTGGAAGAATGTGCGCAGCACATCTTCATTCGACTTGATTCCCAGCGCCCGCAGGAAAATCGAGCCGAGGAATTTGCGTTTGCGGTCAATGCGGACGTACAGAATATTCTTTGTGTCGTATTCGAATTCCACCCACGATCCGCGGTATGGAATAATTTTTCCGAGGAAATAGCTGCGGTTGTTCGCGGTCTCGAAGAAAACGCCGGGCGAGCGATGCAGCTGGCTGACGATCACGCGCTCGGTGCCGTTGATGACGAACGTGCCATTCTCCGTCATCAGCGGGATGTCGCCGAAGAACACTTCCTGTTCCTTGATGTCGCGGATGGACTTCGCGCCGGTATCAGGATCCTTGTCGTAAATGGTGAGGCGAATCGTGACTTTCAGTGGCGCGGAATACGTCATGCCGCGCTCCTGGCATTCGTTCACGTCGTACTTCAGCTGCAGCGTGACCGGGTCGCCGCACTTGTTGCAAAACGTCGGCGTGTTCTTGTTGAACGTGCCGCATTTCGTGCACAGCACATCGCCCGTCTTGTACGGGTTCGTGACGACGGATGCGCCGCAACTTCTGCACGTGGCGCGCAGGTGATGCAGTCCGCGCAGGTGTCCGCACTTGCACTCCCAGTTTCCGATCGCGTAGTCCACGAAATCCAGCTGCGATAGTCCGCGAAAATCCTGGATCGGGAAAACGGACGAGAACACGGACTGCAAGCCCGTGTCTTCCCGCTCGCTGGGCAACAGATCCATCTGCAGGAAGCGCTGGTACGACTTCTTCTGAACGTCAATCAGGTTCGGAATCTGGACTGTCGTCTTGATTTTGGCGAAGTCCAGGCGTTCCCGTTCCCGCATCACACGATTACCGTTACGATGACTCATGGACCATCCCCTTCAGGGCTACGCCGAATGCGGCAATGCGGATAGACACCCGCCCCGCCGGTCCGGGAAGGACAACATTAGAGATTCTGAAATAAAAAGGAGCGCGTGCGTACGCGAGTTCCTTTGCAGCCCGGCACAAAGCCGTTTGCAGGCTGCCACTACTTGATATCGACCTTGGCCCCGGCGTCTTCGAACTTCTTCTTGATCGTCGCCGCCTCGTCCTTATTGATGCCCTCTTTCACAGTCTTCGGGGCACCGTCCACCAGGTCCTTGGCTTCCTTCAAGCCCAGGCTGGTGACTTCGCGGACTGCCTTGATCACGTTGATTTTGTTCGCGCCGACTTCGGTGAGGACGACGGTGAATTCCGTCTTCTCCTCTGGCGCTCCGGCTGCCGCGCCCGCGCCTGCCGCTCCGCCCGCCACCATTACTGGCGCTGCAGCAGCCGCTGAGACTCCGAAGGCCTCTTCCATTTTCTTGACCAGGTCGGAAGCCTCAAGCAGCGTCAGACCCTTGATTTCTTCCAGAATTGTTTCCACTTTGCTAGCCATTGCCGTGTCTATCCTCCTCAAGATGAAAAGCTAAAAAGACGAAGAACCTTTTCTACAGAGCCGCTTCAGGCGTCGGCGCGTTTTCTGGCGCTGCGCCGCCCCCTGCAAATTTGTTTGCCTTCACCGCCTCGCTCGTGACCACCGCCAGATTGCGTGGTACCGCCGCCAGCACTGTCGCCACTCGCTGCGCAGGTGCATTCAACATGAACATGATCTTGCTGATCAGCTCTTCCTTGCTTGGAAGCAGGGCAAGCTGGCCGATTTCCTGAATCGAAATGACGCGCCCTTCCACCCATCCGGCGCGAAACTGGAACGCAGGAACGTCTTTCGCGACCTTGGTCAGAATCTTCGCCAGAGCGACCGGGTCGGTCTTCGTGTACGCGATCGAATTCGTGCCCTTCAGGTTCTTCAGCAGCCCTTCGGCTGGCGTGCCTTCTCCGGCGCGTTCGGCCACGGTATTCTTCACGACCTGATAATGGCCTCCCGCGGCTTCCACCGAACGTCGCAGCTTGGTGTCCTCTTCGACCGTGATCCCCTGAAACGTAGACAAAATGACGGTCGAAACCGTCGCGAGGTGCTTTCGCAGCTCGTCGGCCTGCGTTACTTTTTCGGCCTTCTTCTTCATGCCGAACTCCCCTCGTGAACTTATTTCGCTAACCGGTCACGCTGCGACTGCCGTGCCGGTTTCCGACTCGGCGTGGTCAATCAGAATTCCCGGACCCATCGTCGAAGTCAGCGTGATCTTCTTGATGTACTTGCCCTTCGCCGCGGATGGCTTTGCCTTCACAACCGCTTCGAGCAATGCATGGGCGTTGTCCGCCAGATTCTTGGCCGGAAAACTGATCTTCCCGATTGGCGAGTGGATCAGCCCAGTCTTATCCAACCGAAACTCAACTTTACCGGCCTTAATTTCCTTCACGGCCTTGGCGACCTCGAACGTCACCGTGCCGGTCTTTGGATTGGGCATCAGGCCGCGCGGACCCAGCACCTTTCCCAGCCGTCCGGCGGACTTCATCATGTCCGGCGTGGCAATCACCGCGTCGTAGTCCGTCCAGCCCTCAGTGATCTTCTGGACCATGTCCTCGCCGCCCACGAAATCCGCGCCGGCGTCCTGCGCCTCTTTCACTTTTTCGCCGCTGGCTATCACGAGCACGCGCTTCGATTTCCCGAGACCGTGCGGCAGCACCACCGTGCCGCGCACCATCTGGTCGGATTGCTTCGAATCCACACCCAGATTCAGGACGAGCTCGACCGTCTCATCGAACTTCACGAAGTGCGCCTTGCGAAGCACCTCCGCGGCCTCTTCCAGCTTGTACGGACGCGCCTCGACCATCTTTCGCGCCTTATCAATATTCTTCCCGCCGACTTTTGCGCTACGACCCATGCGTGTGTCCCCTTACTCCGTCACTTCGATGCCCATATTCCGGGCCGTTCCCATGATTGACCGGACCGCCGAATCAAGATTCGTCGTGTTCAGGTCGGGCAGTTTCTGCTTGGCGATCTCCACAACCTGTTTGTGCGAAAGCTTTGCCACTTTGTTGCGATTTGGTTCGGGCGATCCCTTCACGATTCCCGCGGCACGCTTCAAGAGTTCCGATGCCGGCGGCGTCTTCAGAATGAATGTGAACGTCCGGTCGCTGTAGATCGTCACCAGCACGGGAATGATCATCCCGTCGGGCTCCTTCGACGTCTTAGAGTTGAACTGCTTGCAGAAATCCATGATGTTTACGCCGTGCGGACCCAGAGCGGTGCCCACGGGCGGCGCCGGCGTCGCCTTGGTGGCCGGCAACTGCAACTTCACCATCGCTTGAACTTTCTTTGCCATCTCGGATCCTTAGGCTACTTTTTCCACTTGCGCAAAATCCAGTTCCACCGGCGTCGCGCGCCCGAAAATGGTGACTGAAACTTTTAGCGTGCTGCGGTCGGAGTTCACTTCCTCGACCTCACCCGTGAAATTCGCGAATGGGCCTTCGCCGATTCGTACTTTCTCGCCGCGCTCAAACGACAGCTTCGGTTTGGGCTTTTCCGCCGTGGTCGTCGCCCGGTTCAAAATGTTCTGCACTTCTTCGTCGGTCAGCGGCGAAGGCATCTGCCCGGATCCAACGAAGCCGGTCACCTTCGGCGTGGACCTCACGACATGCCATGTATAGTCGTCCATGTCCATCTCGACCAGCACGTAGCCCGGATAACACATCCGCGGGGAAACCACTTTCTTGCCGCCGCGCACCTCGACCACCGATTCGGTGGGAATTACGACCTGGCCGATTTTGTGCGTGAGCCCGAACGCCTGTACCCGGCCTTCGAGACTCTCCTTCACCTTCTTCTCAAACCCAGAGTAGGTGTGGACGATGTACCACTGCTTTGCGGTGACGTCGTTCATCTTAGTTGTGCCGAAAATATCCGTTCACGATAATGTACAGCCGACTGAATACCAGGTCCGTAATCCAGAAATACACTCCGAAAAAAGCTACTGTCACGGTCACCACGATTGTCGTGGACCACACATCCAGACGCGACGGCCAATTGACCTGCCGCATCTCAACGCGCACGTCGTGCAGGAAGCTTCGAACGTGCTTCCAATACAAACTGACCTTCCCGACCGGCTCCATCAGCGAAAATCCGCTTACCCGGTGCTCCTGCTCTTCCCGATTTGTCTTCGCCGCGTCCGCCATTTTGCTGCCTGATCTCGCCTGCCGTCTCCGCCGCCATAACTGGCAGGGGAGGAGGGATTCGAACCCCCACTCTCGGTTTTGGAGACCGATGGTCTACCGTTGAACCTACTCCCCTAATCTTTGCCCGTGCCTACTTAACTTCCTTATGACCAGTGTGCTTCCGGCACGTGTTGCAGAATTTCTGCGTTTCCAACCGGTCCGTATGCTTCTTACGGTTCTTGGTGGTCGTGTAGTTCCGGTTTTTGCAATCGTTGCACTGCAATGTGATTATTTCTCGCATGGTCGTTTACTCGATGATCTCGGCGACGGCGCCTGCGCCAACCGTGTGGCCGCCTTCGCGGATCGCGAATCGCAATCCCTTTTCCAACGCTACCGGCGTGATCAGCGTAATCTCCGCACTCACGTTGTCTCCCGGCATCACCATCTCGACTCCTGCGGGCAACTTTACATCTCCCGTCACATCCGTCGTCCGAAAGTAAAACTGCGGCCGGTAGCCCGTGAAGAACGGCGTGTGTCGCCCGCCTTCTTCCTTCGTCAACACGTACGCTTCCGCCTTGAACTTCGTGTGCGGCGTGATTGACCCAGGCTTCGCCAGCACCTGCCCGCGCTCCACTTCATCTTTTTCAGTGCCGCGCAGCAAGAGTCCTACGTTGTCGCCTGCCATTCCCTCGTCCAGCAGCTTCCGGAACATCTCCACGCCCGTCACCGTCTTCTTCATCGTCGGTCGGAAGCCCACAATCTCGATTTCTTCTCCAACCTTCACTTTGCCGCGTTCGATTCTTCCGGTCACAACCGTTCCACGGCCCGAGATCGAGAAAATGTCCTCAATCGGCATCGCGAACGGTCGGTCCACTTCCCGCGGCGGCAGCGGGATATGCTTGTCCACCGCTTCCATCAGCTCCAAGATCGACTTCTCCCACTTCTCGTCACCCTCAAGTGCCTTCAGAGCCGAACCCTTCACCACCGGGATCGTGTCCCCAGGAAACTGATACGTCTTCAACAGTTCCCGCACTTCGAGCTCGACCAGCTCCAGCAGCTCGGGATCGTCCACCATGTCGCACTTGTTCAGAAACACCACAATCGAAGGCACGCCCACTTGCCGCGCCAGCAGAATGTGCTCCCGCGTCTGCGGCATCGGTCCATCCGTGGCTGCCACCACCAGAATCGCGCCGTCCATCTGCGCCGCGCCCGTGATCATGTTCTTCACGTAATCCGCGTGGCCCGGGCAGTCAATGTGCGCGTAGTGGCGATTCGCCGTCTCGTACTCCACGTGCGACACTGCAATCGTGATTCCGCGTTCCCGCTCTTCCGGCGCGTTGTCAATCGAATCGAACGCCCGAAACGATACCTTCGGGTTGTTCTTCGACAACACCTTCGTGATCGCCGCCGTCAACGTCGTCTTGCCGTGGTCAATGTGCCCGATCGTCCCCACGTTCAAGTGCGGCTTGCTCCGCTCGAATTTCTCCTTCGACATCGCGGGTTATCCTCTCGGATGAAGGCTGCGCGGTCGCTGCCGCGCTCGTGCCAATCACTTCGCCTGCGGACTGCTTGCCGCCTCCGAACAACTGCTGGAGCGGGGGACCGGGCTCGAACCGGCGACCATCTGCTTGGAAGGCAGAGACTCTACCACTGAGTTACCCCCGCTCATGCCTTGCTCGCTGCAACATGGAGCCTGGGACCGGGATTGAACCGGTGACCTCGTCCTTACCAAGGACGCGCTCTACCAACTGAGCTACCCAGGCCCGAACCGGTTCTAGTTCTTCTCCGCGTTCGCGCCGAAAACTCAGCAGAATTTATCCTGCGTCCGAATTCTCTCGCGAGTCCATCGCCGAGAACTTCTTCACGCCTTCGGGACCAGCCGCTCGGAGCCCCAAGAGACGCTGGTGGACGGGGGAGGATTCGAACCTCCGTAGCCCGCAAGGAGCGGCAGATTTACAGTCTGCTGGTTTTAGCCACTCACCCACCCGTCCGGCGAAACGTGCTCGGGACACAGCTATCGTCTCCCGTAAACCGAATCAGAACTGTACCGGACTGCTGTACGGGGCACTCCGAAATGCAGAAAGGGCTCGTGTGTGGACACACCAGCCCTATTCGCTTTTTTCGCGAGGAATCCGTCCTTATACCCGACCGCCGAATCCTGATCCCCTTCAAACTCAGCTGGCGGAGGGAGTTGAACCCCCGACCCTCTGATTACAAATCAGATGCTCTACCAACTGAGCTACGCCAGCCCTGCGCAAACCGAGCAAATATATCGTAGCGGCAATCAAATTGCAAGCAGGTTTCGAGCCCCCAGCAAAACCATTGCCAGCACGTCAGTTATTGTAACAGATTCAGCTTCCCAGATGTCTTACTGTGCAGCGGGCTTCGCAAATTCGGAATCACTCAAATCTACGTCATGATGTACTTCGCTGAACGTCAGCATGTACGTCGTGTCTCCATTGGTCTGGCGCCATACGAACGGAACCTTCACGCCGTCGACGTCGCGATAATCATCAAACTCATCGCGCGATTCTGAGACGCCGTCCGCGTCGTGATTTTGGCTGATCACCCGCAATAGAAAACCGGTTTTCGCGTCGAAGTACATCTTCGTCGGATCGCCGCCTTCGGGCACGCCCGCTTCAATAACCCATGTATCGCGGTCGCCGATCTTTTCCACGCCGGTAACCACCATGCTCGTGTAAACGCGACGCATCTTGAAAGCATGAAGAAAATCCGCGCCACGCTTGGATTCCGCAAGTTCCGGTCCGGTCTGCTCGCGTAAGCCGTTCTTGGGATCGTCCGTCCAACCTTGTATGCCGTCAAATCCCTGCTGGAATACCGCTCCGTTGATGATCACCGCGGTCATGAATTTGTTCGGCGCCTTTTCGTGAACCATCACTGTGCCGGTCAGATTCGCCGATGGAATTTCGATCGTACCCAACATTACCTGCGACGTGAATTTCTCCCACGCTTCCCGACCGCCGATGGCTTTCTCATAGCGGTCAAGAATCGGGTCGACCTTTGGGGCTGCTGCTGAGACCGTAGGCGTCACGGTCTTCGCAGTGGGTTGCGCGGCTGGCGCAACGTCTTGCGCCGCCGACTGACCGCGCGCAGTGAATGTCACCCCGAGTGCCAGGGCAAGAATCGCAGCCGACCGAAGAAATCGCTGCATCGTTGGACGCTCGCTCTTGTGGATGGCGGAAACCCCCGCGTGAATGACCGCGACTAGCACGATCTGCAAGCTTGCAACATTAGACGCGCGTGAAGGATAGAGGGTTGCCGCCGGATCTTTCCCATATTCAATCCGCAGAGGAGACATTAGACTAATCTGCGGAGAATCGAGAATCACGCCGACATGACTGTATCTAGCACCAAGCGCGCGTGGATTGTGGTGGTTGTGCTCGTTGCCCTGGCAGCAGCGGGCGCTGGGGTCTATCTCTACCGCTTGCACCGTCCACTTCCGGCTGCCAGCGCCGGAGCCGAGCCGGATATCATGGGCCAACTTCCACCGGGCGCGCCACTCGTCGCCTACATAGATGTCGCAGCGCTCCGAAAGTTGCAAGGTTCGCCGCTCCCCGCCATGTTGGGCCTCGCCGGCGCCGATCCCAAAGAGGATCGCGATTATCAAGACTTTGTTCGCGATACGGGATTCGACTACACGCGCGACCTCGACAAGGTCGCTGTTGCCATTTGGCCAACCAGCATGCCGACGCCGAAGGGCGGGATTGGCGAGAACCAAGCGATTACCATCGCGGACGGGCGCTTCGATCACGACAAGATCAAGGCCTACGCGCTGCGCACCGGAAAACGAGGAGTCTCGTTCACCGCAGAGTTCTACTCGGTGCCGGGAAATCCGCCTGTCTCGTTCAGCTTTCTTTCTCCGACGCGAATCGAGATGACCGATACGCCGGGCATGCCATTCGTTGTACCGGCGGTGAACGCCAAGGAAATAGATGTGGTGAAGGCGCGCATCAGCCGAGTGGCGGGCGCGCCGGTCTTCGCCGTAGCGCAGACGGACACGCTGCCCAACAGCTTCTACGACAACTTCAAGAACGCGCCCCAGCTTCAAACGCTGGCGCGCAGCATCAAGGGGCTGACATTTGCGGGCGAACCTCAAGGCGACCGCATTGATCTGGCGCTCGACGCCGAATGCGATTCGGTGGCGCACGCCGCCGAGATCTCGACGCTTCTCGACGGCTTCCGTATGTTCGGCGCCGTCGCGCTGTCCGATCCGAAAACGCGCCGCCAGATGACCGCAGAGCAGGCGGCGTTTCTCACCGCGCTCGCGAGCCAGGTCAAGGTAACTCACCAGGACCGCTGGGTGCGCGTGACCCTCGGCGTGACGCCTGAAATGCTGGGGCCACCGAACTCCACTCACGCCGAACTGCGCAAAACAATTCAACCAAGCAACAGCTCACAAGGGATTCTGCCGGTAAAAAGGAGAGGAGGCTAACGCTCGACGAACGGACAGATAGAACGACGACTCGAGACACCGCAAGGAACGCCCGGCGTCCAGAGTTTGCCAATCGCGCTTAGTGTTTGGTGGGATCGTGCTTGGGAAGATTCGGCGTCAATTTCCGGACGAGGAATTCTTGAAATAAATTGCCGGCGGCGGCGGCGCCGGTATCTATCAATGCGGTTTCGAACGTCGATCCGACTCCGGTGTCCTTCGCGGGATAATAGAGATTCGAGATGCCGGCTGAGGCGAGGTTCCCGAGAATGCTCGAATAATTCGCCTGCCAGTGCTTGTTGTCTCCTTTGCAGATCACTGCATTGGCGATAGCGTATAGAACTCGAGCTCGGGTAGTTCCCGTTCCCCGGTAAAAATAGCGCGGATCCTGTTTCAGGAGTGAGGGGAGAATCGCACTTCCGATGAAATTGCTGGTAACCAGGTCAGCATAGGCAGCGCCGTAGCGTTTGCCATAGCCTTCCGCGCCCTGTCCAAATCCGCCATATTGATCTGCCGCCTGCTCGAGTCCCGCGACTGCCGCAGTCACTCCGAAGGTGACTGGATCAACCGTGTCTCTGAACGCAAGTTTGAATTTTTGCTTCGACGTAAGCGGAGCTGCATCCGGAATGTAGCTGACATAAAAGTTCGGAAAGACACCTAGCACCCTCTGCTTCTCCTCTTCCTTAAGTTGCACTTCCGCGACTTCGGTCTGTGAAGGCTCGACGCGAACCTCGGTAACATTTTCGGCAACCTTAAGCATCACCTGCGGGACGATTGAATCCTCTCCCGAGTGCAGAACTCCGGAAATTGATTCGGTGGCGAAGCCCGGCGACGCAATCGTCAGATGGTATGGCCCCGGAGCGACGCGGGCAAAGGAAAATTGACCGTCGTCGCCTGACAGCATGTCCTGGTTTGGAGAATTATCCTCACGCGAGAGTGTCACGCGGGCTCCGGCGACGGGAGTACCCGTTTGGTCGAGAACTGTGCCGATAATCCTTCCAGTTAACTGCTGGTCGGTGGGCTGCTGAGATTGAGACAGAGACGGAAAAACCGCGAGCAATGCGCTCAAGATGAGACAGGCTAAGATCCAAGAGCGACGGATCGGACCAAGAGCGATTCGGCCCGGGCGCCACTTGCGTCGGTCATTTCTTGCCGGATTCACGATTGCGGCTCCCGAGCGTTTCGGCATTTTCCGCCACACGAGCCCACTATACGCCGCGCTCCTACCTTGATGTCGAGCGGGAACACACAGTTGCCTACTCGGACATAACCGGACCGGTTGGGACGGCATTTGCCAGCTTAAGGAAGCGCGAACGCGATGACAGAATCACCGGGGGCGTCGTTGAAATATCCGCTTACGGCGACGATGCCTGGGCCGCCGAAGGCTTCGACCACGACGTACTGTTTGCCGTTCTTGCCCATATAAGTGATGGGAATCGTGTGAGCGCTCGCGTCGATTTTCTGGGTCCACAATTCCCTGCCGGTGCGCGCATCGAAGGCGCGGAAGCGACCGTCGTTCGTGGCCCCGATGAAGATTAGTCCGCTCGCCGTGACGATCATCGAGCCGGTATTGGGCGCACCGGTATGCGGAAAGCCCTTTTCGGCGAGCGCATCTACGGTGCCGAAGGGAACGCGCCAGACGATGTCTCCGGTCTTGGCGCTAACCGCAAATAGTTCCGCCCAGGGCGGATTGATGCACGGCCAGCCGGACTTCGGATCCCAATAGCGCGTGTTGTAACGAATGCCGGTGCCGGGATAGATTTTTTCGTACGGACCGCCGGTGGGATTTTCCTTCTCTCCCTTGACCAGCCGGCCGACCTGTGCGGTATTGAAATCCGTGGCGCCGAAAATGTAATTGAGCTTCGGGTCAAATGCCACGCCGCTCCAATTGGCCGAGCCTTCCCTGCCCGGAGATACGATGGCCATTTTGTTCGGATCGTCACCGAAGGGAGTGAACGGCCCGTTGTTGTATAGATTATTTTTCTCCCAAAGGTCCCTGCAGAACGCGGCGTGCTCCGGCGTGAGGTTGTAAATGTCGTCCTTCGTGACGCTCATGGGAGAGAGCGGCGGAGGTTTTACAGGAAACGGTTGCGTGGGCGACGTTTGTTCTCCGGGAACGTCCGATTGCGCCACGGGCCGCTCCTGCAGGCCAAAGAGCGGTTCGCCATTGGTGCGGTTAAACAAGAACAGCGTGCCCTGCTTGCTGAATTCGGCGACGCCGGGAACAGTTTTGCCCCCGATTTTCACGTCGAAGAGCGTGGGCGGCGCAGGCACGTCGTAGTCCCACAGATCGTGATGCACAAGCTGCCGATACCAGACGAGCTTTCCGGTTCCTGCGTCGAGGGCGACGAGACTGTCGCTATAGAGCGCGTTGCCGAGGCGCTGGCCCCCGTAATATTCCGTGCCGCCGCTCGGCGCGATGGGGACAAAGACCAGGCCGCGCTCCGCGTCGAGCGTCATAAAACTCCAGACGTCGGTGCCGCCTTTGGCGTCGAAGCTATTGCCGAGCCACGTTTCGTGCCCGGGCTCTCCGGGCTGCGCTTTGGTATAGAACGTCCACACAATTTTGCCGGTGTGAGCGTCCAGTGCGCGGACTGACTGGACCCGATTTTCACCGCAGATGATCAGATCGCGATAGACGACGGGAGCAGCGGCGGGACTGACGCCAGTGACGAAGCCGCTGTCGCCGAATCCTTCAGAGGGCTTCCCGGTTTTCGCGTCGAGCGCGAGCATCTGGCTGCCGGAGACGCCGAGAAAGATGCGCGGCGCGGTGTTCGCGTCGCCGGGCCAATAGGAAAGACCGCGGGGGCGCGTGCCCTTCGTCTCGAATTTCCAGACTTGCAGCCCGGTAATGGGATCGAGCGCATAAACGTTCTTGCCCGCGTCGAAATAGAGCACGCCGTCAATCACCAGCGGCGCGCCCTCGGAGTTCATGTCGTCCTTAGCGTCGCCGGTGTGAAACGTCCAAGCGCGTTGGAGCTTCGTGACGTTTTTCGTATTGATCTGCTTCAGAGGAGAGAAACGCTGCGCGCCCGGATCGCGGCCGGCTGTGGGCCAGTCGGATTGCGCGAGCGCAGGTGCGGATGAAAACAACACAGCGAGGAGACCAAAACAAAACGCGGCGCCCATCAGAGCGCCGCGTTCGAAATTTCGTGAAGATTTCGGAAAGGACATTCGCTCGAAGTTATTTTGCCGCGAGGAGCGGAGTAACGTCCTTGTCGAACTGATCGTAGGTGCGAGCTTCCTTGTAGAAAGCGACGTTCTTGCCGCTGCGATCGAAGATCATAGTCATGGGGAGCGCGGTGTCCCAGCGCGAGTCCATATCCTTATAAAACTGGTCTTCCGTATTCGCTGCGATATACACCGTAAAGGGCGGCTTGGTCTCGCTCAGGTACTTCTGTAATTCGTCTTTGTCGGTGACGTCGTTCATCGAAACTTCGATGACCTGCAAGCCCTTGCCCTTATATGCGTTCTGAAGCTTGATGATGTCGGGAAATTCCGTGTGGCAAGGGACGCACCAAGTGGCGAAGAAGTTCAGGACGACGACCTTGCCTTTGTTCTGCGCGACGATGTCCTTGATGTCCTTGGGCTCTACGGATTTTATATCGGACGATTGAGCGTGAACGGATGGCATGGCGACGCCGAGCGCAAAGGCCGCCAAAACCAATAGATAAAAGCGCTTGTGCCAGGTCCTCACTGACCGCTCCCGGACGTGGGTGGCGGCGAGGCGAGCATTTTCACGGCCGCGTCCTGGACCTGCGTGAACGTCGAGCCGTTGATGTTCACGAAATTCGCGACGACCTGGCGATTGTCGTTGACGAGAATCGTGTTGTCCGCCGCGGGAGCCAGCTTATAGAGGCGCATACCGAGATCCTGATTGCCTTTGGCAAAGTACACGAGCGGAATCTGAATGCCTTTATCGGCGGCGAGCTTTTCGAGCCATTCCTTCGTGTCGGCGCCTTCGGTCATCACGACGAAGCCCTTCAGATTCTTTTGCGATTTGACGAGCGCGTCGAGCTTAACGATCAAGTCCGCTGCCTGATCGCTGGGCTTGTTGAAAAACCCGATGAGGGTTGGCGCGGCGCCGTACTCGCAAACGTAGCAGGTATCCTGACCCTTGTACTTCCCGGTCACATCAATCACGCGAAGCGACGGAGTCATTGCGCCGACCTGTCGGCCGGAGACGAGCGGGCCGGAGGCAACCGCGGGCTGCACAGAAGCAGTTGCGGCCGGAGCGGCGCCACCTTCACTCGAAGTGCTGCCGTTAGCTGCGGCGGCATCGGCCATTTTGATGGCGCTGGCTGCGTCAGTGCCGTCCACGGGCAATTTCAGCGCGACCCATTTGTACCAGCCGCCTTCCAAGATTTTCGTGTTGAGGTAACCGAACTCCGCGAGCTTTTTGTACATGTCGAGCGAGTCTTCGTCGTGGTTGCAGGGGCAATAAAGCACGAGCATCTTATTGCGCGGGAGCGGAATTGGCGGCTTCACCTGCTGGACCCAGGGATAATTGATCGCACCAGGGATGTGGCCTTCGGCATAGGCTTCTTCTGGCTGCGTATCAACTAGCTGAAAACTCGTGTCCTTATTGTCCATCATCTTCTTGATGTCGGCGGGAGTGATGAACTGGGCCGGGGGAGCCGCCATCGCGGTGGGATCGTCAAATCCGGGCTGTGCGTCGTCTTGCGCGGCAGCCGTCCTGGCCGACACCGACATTACGATCAGCGCAAAGTATCCGAGAGCAACCCACTTAACCATTGTCTTCATAATGACCTCCCTCGCATCTGCCCGGCCTGCCAGTACTCGGCCTGCCACTTCGAATCGCGGCCCAAGCGTAAGGATTTCCGGCGCCAAATTTGCATGTTACTCACGGCCCCTAAGTGTGTCAAGGAAGAGCGCTTGCGGGCCATGAACCACTCCGCGACAGCCGAGGCATATCTGCCTCTCACATCATTAGACGTGACGTTGCGCGGCTGGTTTCATGAATCGTGCTCAGGGAGCGGGAAGGCTGAAAGCATAGACCACGCCATCGACGGGATAGACGACGTATTGGCGGCCATCCAATTCGTAAGTCATCGCGCCGGTGCCCAGCGAGCCGCCGGGATACATATGCCAAAGGACTTTGCCGGTGGCGGCATCGAGTGCGACCAGGCTCGACGAGCTATCCGCCGTGAAAACGAGGCCGCCAGCGGTTGACAGGATGCCTGCCGACCCGCCACGGCCTTCGGTATCGGCCGTCCAGCGAATCTTGCCCGTCTGAGCGTCTATCGCCTTGAGCATGGACTTGGACGAGAGGAAGAAATCACGTCCGGCCCAGCCTTCGGCCATTTTCCCCGTCATCGTCAAATAGAAGACGCCCATTGCTTCGCGCGAATTCACATAGAAGAGGCCCGTATCGGGATCGTAGCTCGGAGCCTGCCAGTTTGTGCCGACGCCTCCGGTGACGAGCACGCCATCGGGCTTGGGCTCTTTGTCCGGATCAGGGATGGGCTGGCCGCGGTCGTCGTAGCCTTTGACCCAGTTCGCGGGAACGAATGCTTCGGAGATGAGCGCTTTTCCGTTGGTGCGGTCGAGCACGAAGAACAGACCGTTCTTGCCCGCCTGCGCGAGCATCTTGCGCGGCTTGCCGTCGAACGTGCCGTCGAACAAAACCGGCGTCATGACCATGTCCCAATCGTGCGTGTCGTGCGGCGAAGACTGAAAATACCAGACCAGTTTGCCGGTGTCGGGATTGAGCGCCACGATCGTACAGGTATATAGGTTGGCGCCGACGCGCGTGTCACCAGCTTCCACGGGATGCGGATTGCCCGTGCCCCAATAGAGCAAATTCAGCTGCGGATCATACGTGCCCGTGAGCCAGGTCATTCCGCCGCCGCGCGTGACCACGTCGGTATCGTGCGGCCATGTGCTCCATGCAGGATCCTCCGGCTTTGGCATGGAGTCCCAACGCCATTCCACTTTGCCGGTCATTGGGTCAATGGACTGGAGAAACCCGGGAAGATCGGCAGTGTCGCCAGACGTGCCCACGATGATGTGATCGCGAATCACTAGCGGCGCCATGCTGCCGAACGCTTTCAGCGCAGGATCGTCAATCTGAATCTGCCAGATCAATTTCCCGTCATGGGCATCGAGGCAAAGAAGCTGCGCGTCGAATGTGGTGAGGAAGAGGCGATCCTTCCACATGGCGAAGCCTTTGTTGCCTCCGCTGAACGCCTGTCCGGGACGCGCGAAGTGCCAGACTTGCCGTCCGGTGCGAGCGTCTACGGCCCACGCCTGATTGCCGCCCGCAATATAGAGGATGCCGTTTACTTCGAGCGGCATGGATTGCAGGCCGGTCGTGTGGGCTTGGAACGCCCAGGCGAGAGTCATCGAGCCGACGTTTGATTTATTGATCTGTGCGAGAGAACTGAAGCGGCGGCCGGTGTAGTCGCCGTTGAACGTGGGCCAGGAGTCAGCGGAAGGTTTCAGAATCTTCGCCGGATCAAGTTCCTGGGCTACGAGACGCGACGACATCAACAGCAAGGCGAGCGAAGCGAGGGCCAACCACCTCCTCACTTCAAAGTCTCCAGATACGTGAAGAGATTGTGCATGTCGGCATTGGTGTATTTTTGCAGCAGCTCGGCATGAACGGCCAGAGGATCGTGTACTTCGATTTTGACCCCGCTCGCCGGCCAGGAACGATACCAACCGTCCTTGCCCATGATGGCGACGTTGAAGTCGTCGTTCAGCAGAAGCGTTCCTTCAAATTTCTGGCCAGATGGCAGCGTCACGACGGCAGTGGAGGGCGTGCCCGATGGATACAAGAAACGCACCTCAAGATCGGGAGGGTTGTATTTTTTCGCGACGCCCGCGAGATCGCCGGTCGGCGAATGGCACGTGTTGCATTTGCCGGGGCCGTTGAAATAAGCCTTCCCGGCCTCCACGGTTCCGGTCGCCAGACGCTCGGCTGGAATGTCGTTGGGATACGGGCCATAGCGAGTGTGCAGATCGAAGAGGGAAATTTGCGCGTTCAGAAATGCGACGATATCGGAAATCTGCGCCTCGGTCATCGGGAACGGCGGCATTCCTTTCTCGACGCGCCCGCCGGTGACCACAACCCCGATGAGATCTCCGCCCTTATCGTGGCGGACAAGCGACGAACGAATCAGATCGGGACCGCGGCCGCCGGTGGCGTCTTCCGCGTGGCATGCGGAGCAATTCGCTTTGAAGATCGCGCGGCCGCGTTCAGCCGCCGCGGCTTGCGCTGCGACCTCCGCAGGAGTCGGCGCCGCTGCACGAGGCGCTTGGGCTGCGAGCGATCCGACCACTGCCAGAACTGCGAACGCGATCAGAGCAGGCTTCTTCAAATGGATCCCCTGAGTCCCAACTGCTATATGGACGGCAATGACGATACACCAGTTGCGGAAAATTTCTAGTGCCCCGCCTTCGTCAATGTCGCGCCGCTGATTTTCTTCGTCTCATTCGCCCAATTCGGTCCGGGATAGCTGAACAGCAAGCTGTAGCCCGGCGATCCGCCCGCGACGAAGATGTGAAAATCGTCCGGGCTTTGCACGATGGGAACTTTGCCGCCGGGCTTCAACGCGTCTCTGAAAATTTGCGCGCGATCCGGGCGAATGCGGCCATCGTCAATGGACGCCTGAATTTCCTTGACGGCGCTGTCGTGGCCGAATCCCGTGGTCGCCGAAGTAATTTTCTCATACGGAATTTTCGTATGTTCGTACAGCCACTCCTGCAAGCTCTTCCGCGTGTAGCCCATCTTACCAAGTTCGTACGCGCAGTCCGGGTGCAGGACCAGGACGAAAGTCTGCGAGTGTACCCAAAGGAACGGGCTGCTACTTCGGGCAACGACCGTGTCGAGAATTCCCTGCGCGGTCCAGGGCGCGACGGCGCCACCACCGAGCACGACCGGAGTGCCGGAAGTGGCGACGGTGACGGTGCTGTCCTCGGGTTTGAATCCGAGGCTCACGTCATACGGTTCCCACGGGCTCTTGGCTTCATCCTCTGCGAACGTGAAGAAGGTGTACGACGAGAGGCGGCCGGTCAGCGCCATATCGTTCACGGCCGGCCACGTCTGGCCGATGTTCAGCAGCGAAAGACGCAGCGCGCGGCCAACGGTGCTGTTCGCGCGCCATCCGTGTCCTAACATGCCGATTCCGGAATTAAAGTTCAATTCCTTGGCGAGCGGTCCGTTGACGATCACGACTGGCGTGAATGAACCAGTGGACGCCTGCACGTGCGTGAGGTCGAAGTGCTTGTCCACTAGTCCGTCCATCGCCGCGAGAATCACCGGAAAATATTCCGGCTTCGCGCCGGCCATCACGGAATTCACGGCGATTTTTTCCACCGTAGCCGTGCCGTTCTTCGGCGCGACCTGGCCGACGACTTCGTCCGGCGAGCGGGTTGTTCCCGCGAGCATCGCCTTCACCAATTCGGGCGTCGGCGGGACGATCGGCAAACCATCGGCCCAGCGGCTGTCGAGAAACAGGTCGTTCACGTTCTGGTAGGCGTCTTGGTAATCCTTGCCGGTGATCGTGATGTTGGTGTTTTCACGCTGTCTCACAATTTGCGAAGGCTTGGCTTCTTCCGCAGTCAGTGGCCGGACCAGATCGTCCACCATCTGATCGAACACCGCGGCAGCGATGGGTTGCAACTCTGCCTGAGTCGAGCGCGAGCGGTAATACGTGTCCGCTGGAAGCGCGATCATACGAATCCCCGGCATGCCGCGATCTTTCGCCGCGGATTTAGCATCGTCTAGAAATTCAGTGGTCGTGAAGTAAACGCCTGGCATGCCAGATTTTTCGATTTCAATCGTGTCGTGGGAACCCCACCACGTGCAGCTGCCTCAATCACCCACACCGAAGACGAAGAGGTCGCCCTGCTGCTTCACCGTCGGATACCACTTGGGCAGGTCGGTGATGGTCTGCGCCGAAGGCTTGGGATCCATCACGATTGTTGCGTCGGGGTATTTCTGTTTGAGCAGTTGCGCGACCACATTCAGGAAATTGTCGGCGCCGAATTTGCCGTTGTCCACCAGCACGATCTTCTTGCCGGCGAGGCTCGACACGCGCGCACTGATTCCTCTCGTAGGCGGAGGCGGAATCTCGCCGCGCGGATTCATCACTTCGAGTGTCACTTGGGCGGCGGCCGTGCCCGCAAGAAACAAGCCCGCGCACACGAGCGGTGCAGCCCGGAGCCAATTCGAATGAGTTTTCATCAACGTGCCTCCACCAAAACCTGCCTGAAGATAGACACCGGGTGACGGAATGTCAATTTGATTGAACGCGTGGCAACGGATCGGTGTTGGCAAATCCGTTGTGCCCGAAACCTTGGAGGCGTACGATTCGCAAACTACAGGTTTAGATAGCACGTTTCTCGCAGGAGGTCCTTCATGGATTCAGCGGCGGCGGCATTCACATCCGGCGCGCCCTCCCACGAACTTAACTTCGCTTCGGCATTGCAGGCAGCCGAAGCCATTCGCAAGAAGCAAATTTCGTCGGTGGAGCTGACGCGCCACGTTTTCGAGCGGATCGAACGCTACAATCCCGCGATCAATGCGTTTGCCTATCTGCTGAAGGAAGACGCGCTCGCTCAAGCCAAGAAAGCCGACGAGGCGCTCGCGCGCCAGGAATCGCTCGGCGTATTCCATGGTGTTCCCGTGAACGTGAAGGAAAGCTTTGCCGTGGCGGGTCGTCCTTGCACGTGGGGAATTTCAGCATTCAAGGATTCGAAGGCGCCGCGTAATTCCACAGCCGTGGACCGATTGCTGGGCGCGGCAGCGGTTTTGATCGGCGCCACCAACGTTCCGGTCAGCCTAGCTGACTGGCAATCCTACAATCCGATGTATGGAACCACCCATAACCCGTGGGATTTGAAGAGATCGCCCGGCGGGTCGTCAGGAGGATCGGCGGCGGCGCTCGCAGCGGGACTCGGATATCTCAGCGTCGGAAGCGACATCGGCGGCTCGATACGCGTTCCCGCACACTTCTGCGGAATCTACGGGCATAAGCCCACGCTCGATTTGGTCAGCCAGCGAGGCCATCAGCCGGGCGGCACTCCCGCGGCGCCGGGTTTTTCGACGTTCCTCGCTGTCGCCGGGCCGATGGCGCGAAGTGCGACGGATCTGCTGGCAGCGCTAAAAGTTCTGGGCGGACCGGAGGGCCCGGATGCCAGGGCGTGGAAATGGGAGATGCCTCCTTCGCGCGCCCGAAGCTTGAAAGAATTTCGCGTCGGCTACGTTCTCGACGATCCGATTGCTCCAGTCACTCCGGATTACCGCGCCGTGCTCGAACGAACGATCGAGAGTCTCAGTCGGGCCGGCGCTAAACTGAAACCCGGATGGCCAGCCGGATTTCAGCCGTCCGCGCTGTTGGATACTTACCGCTTCATGCTCTTCGCTTTCGAAATCAGCATGGCGCCCCCGAGCGCCCAGGAGGCACAGAGGCAAAAATTCGCCAAAATCCCAAGCTCCGCAGCTGCCGGAGCACTGGCCTCGTTCCCGAGCTGGCAAGCGGAAAACCTGAAGCGATTGAGATTCCGCGCGCAGTGGCAGTCCTACTTCGACGAGGTTGACGTGTTCCTGTCGCCCGTGTCGTTCACCGCTGCGTTTCTGCAGGATCAGAGCGAGCCTCAGGACGAACGCGTGATCGCCACGGCCAACGGGCCGCGAAAATATATGGATGGGCTCAACTGGATTAGTCCCGGCACGCTGACCGGTTGCCCGGCCACGGTCGCGCCAGTCGGCCGAACCGAAGCCGGTTTGCCCGTTGGAATTCAAATCATGGGCCCGTACTGGGAGGACGCCACGCCGATCGCATTTGCCGAATTGCTGGCACGAGAAATCGGAGGTTTCGCGCCGCCTCCGGGCTACGGCGACTAATTTTTCACGGCTTCTGCAGCGTGTCGGTCCAGCCGGAAGTATCGCCGTATGGCAGGCCGGTCATCACCGCAATGATCGAATCGATTTTGCCGTCCTTGATTTTGAAAATCTCGTCCACTTCCTCGCTGAAGGGGCGCAACGCGGCGGGCGATTCGTCCACTTTGCCGACGCCCGGCACGTCCACGCTTTTCACTTTTCCCGACGTGTTGAACATGAACGAGCCCATGACAATTCCGCGCTGGCGGTCCACGACGTTGTACACGCGAGGGTGAATCGGATAGATGTATTCAAACAGATGCGAATCAAGGCCAGCGGCGCAGCCCATGGGTTGACCATTGTGCGAGAGCGCTCCGAAAGTTGACGGGCATGTCTGCGTCCCGTTTTCGACGCGAATTACGTCCGGCGCGAACGGAACGATGCTGCCGCTGCTCTTCTCGATGCCGTCGAAATAAAGATCGGTCTGCGCGATCAAGTCCTTTTGCGATTCGCGCTCGGATTCGGGAACATCCTCGAAAAATCCCGCGAGCCGCGGCGCAACCTTCGGATCCGTGAATCCATCGGGACGCGTGAAACTGACGGCAGTTTCCTTGCGCGTAATGAGCGTTTCAATTTCGGTGATTTTCCGATTCACCACACGCAATCGAGTAACCAGCAAACCGCCCATTCCCGCTTCGTCCGTGACGCCGACGTACGCGACTGAACCGTCCTCCGGATCGTCGATATAGAGTCTGTAACTTCCCCATCCGGTGAGCGTGCCCCATAGGCCGTCGCCAATCTTCAGGTCCTGGGCATTTTCGGTGTAGCGCGCGCCGGCCGCGAGCGGCAGGTGCGACGCATCGTGCTCGATCAGCGCCGCGCGGTACGCGTCCACCAGAACGTTCAGGCATTTGCGGTCGCAATCGGCTGCGGCAGATTCACTTGGCCTCGCCGAAGCAGCGGCGGGATGCGGCGTCACCGGCCCCCATCCGGACGTGATTCCGTACGGCTCCTGCGTGAGCACTGCCTGGATCGCGTGGATTTTTCCGCCCTCAATCTTGAAAAGCTCGCCGATTTCCCACGTAAATGGGTGGCGCAGCGTCGCAGGAAACGTGCTGCCATCGGTGAGCGTGATTGTCTTTACCGTGCCCGCGTGATCGAAAAACGCAAACGCGAAGGCGAGCCCGCGCTCGCGGTCCACAATCACCCATCGCCGATCGCGGATATGCGTGACGATCTTGAAATAGCCGGTCTTGAATTGCGCCTCGCAGCCTAGGCTCATGATCGCAATGCCGGGGTTGTCCGTCTGCGTTTTGGCGGGCCCCGGGTTGTTCGTGGTCTGGGTGCCGTTCTCAACGCGATTGCAATCGTCGGCGAAGGGATAAATCCCCTTTCCGTCGTTATTCTGCAAGCCCGTGAAATACATATTCGCGGTCTTGATCAGATCATCGCGCGTGGCGCGTTCGGCCACAGGAACTGCTTTCAGAAACTGAGGGTTTGGCGACATCGCCTCCAGCTTCTTCGCCGCGTCGGCATCGCGCACGACGAAATCTTCGACTTCCGCGATCTTTCCGTCAGCCACCTTCAGGCGCAGACAGAAAATCACCGGATTATCCCACTCCTTCATCACCCCGATGAAGCCAACCTGACCAGCTTCGGGTTCGGCAAAGTAGAGCTTGAAAGTACCCAGCCCGTTTGCCGTCTGCCAGAAGCCTTCACCAGGCTTCAGCCGCGCGGTATTTTCCGTGAATTTCACATCTGCTGCGAATGGCACTCCCGACGGATCCCGTATCACAAGCGCCGCGAGGTACAGATCGACAACGCGCGCAAGACACGTGCGATCACACTGCGGTGGAGGAGGGACCGTGATGGGATGGGCGGACGTCGCGCGACTGGGCAGCGCAACCATCATTCCGGCGATCAATATCGCCATCGCGCCAAGAATCACGAATCGTAGGGATTTCGTTTGCATCTGCGGCCTCCGGTTCAAACTTTGCTGAATATTCGGCAAAACAATTCGGCTTCCTGAGGTGTTTCGACGTCCGGCGCGCGAATCCGGGTACGTCCTCTCATCTCCCGGTCTATGGCAAGCCGAAGACGAAATAGGTCGTCCCGGCCGTGACGAATACAAACTGCTTGCCGCCCGCTGAAAACGTCACTGGGTTCGACCGCAGCGACGCTCCCAGATTGATGTCCCAGAGGGGCTTTCCGGTGACCGCATCAAGCGCGAAGAAGTTCCCCTCATCAGTTCCGGAAAAAACCAATCCACCCGCCGTGGCGAGCGTGCCCACCCATGATGGCGAGTGCAGTTTGAACTCCCACTTCATTTTGCCCGTTGTGGAATCGAGCGCGCGGATTGCGCCGTAGGCGTCATCGCCGCTCAGCGCGCGTTCTCCCCCCGCGCCCATGGGAAATTTCCCCATCTCCCACTTGGTCGTGGTTCCCTTGACAAAGTAAGAGCCCATTTCACGCGCGTCCACGTAAAAGAGCTTCGTGATCGGGCTATACGAATTGCTGGTCCAGTTGATTGCACCGGTGATGCTGGGATAGACGAGCGTTCCCTCGGGGCTCGGATCGGAATTGGGGAGCGCGATGGGCTTCCCCTTTGCGTCGAGTCCTTTCGCCCAAGTTTCCCTGACGAAGGGCGTCCCGGCGATAAATTCGCCCGTCGCGCGATCGAGCACATAGTAAAACCCGTTTCGATTGGCAAAACCCAGAAGCTTTCGCGGCTTGCCATTGATTACGTCGTCAAAAAGGACCGGCGGCTCCGAAGAATCCCAATCGTGCGTTTCGTGGGGCGAGAATTGGAAAAACCATTTAATTTTGCCCGCATCCGGATCAATGGCGAGCAGCGCGCAGGTATAGAGATTGTCGCCCGGCCGCCCGTCACCATTCCAGTCCGGAGCAGGATTGCCGGTCCCCCAATAGATTAGGTTCAGCTTGGGATCGTAGGCCCCCGCATTCCATGTGGTGCCGCCGGCGGGTACGGAATCGCCCCACGTCTCCGAGCCGGGCTCGCCGGGCGCGGGAACGGTCCAGATGCGCCAGAGCCGCTTTCCGGTCGCGGCATCGTAGCAATCGAGAAAGCCGCGAACGGCGGCTTCGCTGCCGCCGGTGCCGATCAGAATTTTGCCATCAATAGCGAGCGGCGCCGCGGTGATTGCGTAACCCATTTTATTGTCGGCAACCACGGTGTTCCAGATCACCGCGCCGGTCGTCGCGTCGAGCGCGACCAAGTGCGCATCAATCGTGGCAACGAACACGCGATGATCCAGCACTGCCACTCCTCGATTCGTCTGAAACAGGCCGATGGAGACGACATTCTTCAAGATCGGCGACCAGGTCCAAAGCCTGTCGCCCGCGTGGGCGTCGAGCGCCGTCACCGTGCTTGGCGGATCGGTGACGTACATCACTCCGTCCACGACGATGGGAGAGGTTTCCACGTTTCCCGCGGGGCGCGTCGGCTGGTACGCCCACGCCAGTTTCAGCCCGGCGACGTTTTGCGGAGTTAGCTGTTTGAGACCCGAGAAGCGCTGGTCGTAATAGTTGCCGCCGTAGGTGAGCCAGTTTCCCGGCTCGCTATCGGATTTCACCACACGCTGGTAGGGCACTTGCGCGAACGCAGGAAGCGCCGACGCCAAAATAAGAAGGACGATCGGGTACTTGATGGTTCTCATTGCGCACCTTTCAGGCTGGCCAGATACGCGACCAGATCGTCGAGCTGCGACGCGGAAAGGGTGTCCTTGAAGCTGGGCATCACGCTTTTCCCGGGAATCTTTTCAAACTTTTCGACATCGAGTTTCTTGAAGGCGTGAAAGTGGCCGGTCGAATCCTTAATTACAATCGTGAACGAATCCTCACTCACGCGAGTGCCGTCCACGGAATGGCCGTCTTTCGTGACTACATGCACGAACAAATACTGAGTGAAGCGACCCCGCTCCATTGCGCCCGCCTCCTGCGGCAAATTCGTGCCGGGGGTCAGCAGCGTGGTGCGCAGATAGCTCGGCCCGCGCATCGCACCGACGCGCGTCAATTCCGGGCCGACGCCCCCGCCCTCGCCATTGATAATGTGGCAGCCCGCGCAGCCGCTCGATTCATAGACTGATTTCCCTCTGGCGACGTCGCCCTTCGCGATTTCCGCGTCCGCGGTGTGACCGAGCGTCCGCAAATAGCCGATGATCTGGCCGGTTTCCTCGGCGCTCAGCGATCCGAAACCATTCATGCCGGTTCCGGGAATTCCTCCGCGGATGATGCCGCCCATCGCATCGTCACCGAGTCTTTCCGGTGCGCCCTGGAGGCTCGGGCCATCGCTGCCGCCGGCATCCAGGCCGTGGCATCGCGAGCAGGTCGCTTCATAGAGCTTCTTTCCGGTCGCCACGTCCTCGGGCGAATTCTTCGAAACCACAGGCGTCGGATCGCGTGGAATTTGCGACAGAGCAGCCGGTACACATGCGAAGAATCCCAGCGCGGCGATACACAGCGGCCGGATCAGGCTCATTTGCGTTCCCCCTAGGAGGAGCTACTCCTATCCGGTGCGGATTATTACACCGAAGCTAGGGGTGTCAAGGACTGTGAGCTTTGCTTCGAGGACCTCACGGCAGACCAAGACTGCCAAACGCGCGGGGGTAGGTGACAATTCCCCAGGGCAGATGAAATCCGTCGAGCACGCTGATCGATTTATATGTCTTCGCATCAATCACGTAGATATTATTCGAGCGCCCGCAGGCGAGCAGAAGCTTCGAATCGTCCGGAGTAAACGTGAAGTGCCAGCACCGCTGCCCGATCGAAGTTTCACCGAGCAATTGCAGGGAATCGGCTGAGTAAACCTGCATCTTTCGCGCTGCGGCCGCACTAACAAAAATGCGGCTTCCCTGCCGATCGAAGGCCACTCCATATGGCTTCGCAGCCGTGGCTACCGAACGAATCACGTTCAGATTCTGGTCGAGCGAGAGCAGCGTGCCCGATCCCTCCATCGTCACCGCGTACGAATTTCCCTGCGGCGATACCTTCACTCCGCGGGGGCGCTTGCCATACGACGCGAGGTTAATTGTGCGTGCGAGCTTCCCCGTCGCCACGTCGTACTCGCCCAGCGAGTCGGCGGCCTCGTTGGCGACGATCAAGGTTTTCCCGTCCGGCGTGAATTCCAGCCCTTCGGTCTCTTTTCCCGCGACGAAGCTCTGCACGCGAGACCATTCGCTGACTTTGAACTCCATAATTTGCGCCGGCGGTTCGTCCGCATCGTTGTCTTCCTCTTCGCCTGACGGCCCCTCTTGCGGCGGCCCGGCCGTGGAGCCCGGTTCATACGAGATAAACGCCGAAGTGCCACTGGGATTCAGCTTTACGAATTCGGGATTGTCTCCGACCGGGATTCGCCGCACGAACCGCAGGCCGCGAGTATCGAACACGCTCGCGTCAGCCGTGTCTTTGTTGGCGGTGACGAGATATTTCCCGTCGAATGTGATGCCGATTCCGCGCGGCGCGGTGTCCTTGGGATGAACTCGCTTCGCAATCTTGAGAGTGTTCAAGTCAATCACGACGATGCCGCCGTCCTCTTCGCTCACGTAGGCGACGTTCTTCGGAATCCTGACGAAGCGAACGTATACCAACAGGCAGGCAATCACGACCACGAACACCGCAAACGTCCACAAGAATTTTCCCCGCAAGCTCATCTCCCCTGGCCCCGCTTCCCACGCTGATTCAAAACGTGCGGATCACATCATCGTACTGAGTTTTACGGCCACCCATCCTGTCGGCTTCTTTACCTCCAGCTTGTCCACCAGAATCGAGCCGTTCCTCAATTTTCCGGTTACGCGAATCTGCTGCCCGACGTACTCAGCGACATCGGGCGACGGCGTGACCAGCACGAAAAACTTCTTGTCAGGCGTCACGATTCCGGCCGGGCGGCCCATTTTCAGGCAGGCCATGCCGCATTGCTTCATTCCCATGTGTTCGTTGCCGGATTGAGTGGTATCGGTCAAGTAGCAGGAAGCGTCCACGAGCGATCCCGTCCAGATCTGGTTCTCATCCGCGCGCGCGATTGCCAGCGTTCCCGCCAGCAATGCCAGCGCCGTCAAAATTCGAATCATTTTCATCCGCCGCTCCTCAAACCGCAGTCATCTACGCCCTCCAGAATTCTACACTGGCCTATCGGAGCTGATGGACGCAATCCCGCGAAGCGCACATGCATAGCCACACTCCCTCACATCTACACATGTTCATGAATCTCCGATTGTTCACAATTTTTTGGATTGGGCGCCCCGTTATCGGCACGTGAAAATATCGCCGCGACGTTCGCTCAGGAGGCGCGGCCGTTCAGGTGTGCCAGAAGATCCGCGAGATTGTCGAGCATCAGGTCGGGCGGATGGGCGCGCATGCTTTCCAGACCCAGGCCGTAGCTGACGCCGCACGCCCATGTGCCGGAGTTCCGCGCGGTTCGCACGTCCACGTCGGAATCGCCGACGATCATCGCCTCGCGCGGCGCGATCCCGAAGGCGCGCAACAGAATGTTCATGCCCTCGGGGTCCGGCTTCTTCGTTTCAAAACTATTGCCGCCGTACACATACCGGAAGTAGCGAGAAATACCGAGGCCTTCGAGAATCCGCTCGCTGATTCGCACCGGCTTGTTCGTCAGCACGGCCATAGGATGTTTTTCGAGCAACACGAGCGCCTCGCGCACGCCCGGATACGTGACGGTGTTATCGAGCATGTGTTCGCGGTAGTAGGAAAGAAAGTAGCGGTGTCCTTCTTCGGCCTCGGCGTCCGTCACGCTGTCGCCCAGCGCCCGGCGCACCAGCACCGCCGCGCCGTTGCCCACATAACCATAGATTGTTTCATGCGGCAGCGATGCGCGCCCCATATGCTTGAGCGTCGCATCAATCGAAAGCGCCAGATCAAGTTTCGAATCTATGAGCGTTCCATCGAGATCGAAGACCAGTGCCCGCACGCCGGAAAATCTGCCGTTCTGTTTTTCCAGGTTGTCGTTCATTCAGTTCGCTGCTCGTACGCGATTTGTCAATTGTAAGCGGCGCCTGCGACGATGTCACGACGCGCGGCAATTCTTCCGCAGGTTGGACCGTAACCGAAAGGAAACTCACGCGCGGCAATTTCACTTTCGCCGAGCCCCGAACGCTATTGTTGGCCAACGGGTGCGAATGCTGAACGCCCGTCGGTCACTTGGGAGACTGCGTTGAGCCGCATCTGGGATGCGTTGAAACAAGCCGAACGCCAGAGGTCCCGCTCGGAGGATCGTGCGCCGGCTGCGGATCGCGCGAACGATCCCGCGGCCGCGGACGCCGACCGTCGCGAAGGCCTGCGCCACGCGCACAACGTTTCCCTGCTCATTTACGGATCGGACGCGGACAAGCAGCCATTCCACGAAGAAGCCGAAACCATTGACGCTCACGAGAACGGCTGCTCACTTGCGCTTGAGACAGTCGTTGTGCGCGGCCAGCGTTTGTTCCTGACCAACATGCGCAATCAGGCCGAACAGGAATGCCGCGTCGTCCATGTAGGTAGGCGCATCCATGGCAAAGCCCGCGTCGGCATCGAATTCGTGGCACCCACTCCGGAATTCTGGCGCCCGGCGTAATCTCCGCATCACCCTCACCGCGTTAACTCCGCAACGCTACATATGGGATCCGCTGACCTTTGGCACGAGCGCGCGCCACTGCTACAATGTCGAGTTTCATACAGCACACAATTTCATCCCGAGGCCCTCATGGCTGAAATCCGACCGTTCCGCGCATACCGATACGATACAAACCGTGTCGCGTTGAAGGATGTCCTCACGCAGCCCTACGACAAAATCACCCCCGCCATGCAGGACGCTTACTACGCCGCAAGTCCATACAACCTGATCGCAATCGAAAAAGGCCGCGTGCTGCCGGACGACGCCCCCGACAACAATGTCTACACGCGTGCCGCAACAAAAGTTGATGAGTGGATCGCCGCAAAGATCCTACTCCAGGACGCCGCTCCCGCCATCTACGTCTACTCACAGGACTTCGAAGTTCCAGGAACGCACGCGCGCCGCGTGCGCATCGGCTTCATCGCGCTCGCGCGTGTGGAAGATTACGACGCGCAGGTCGTCTTCCGCCACGAGCACACGCTATCGGGTCCGAAAGCGGACCGCATCGAGCTGCTTCGCCGCACCCGCGCGCAAACCGGACAGCTGTTCTTTCTGTACGACGACCGCGTGCGCCAAATTGACACATGGCTCGAACAGATCGCTCGCACGCCCGCTCCGAATGAGCTGAGCGACGAATTCGGCGTCACTCATCGCCTGTGGCCCGTCACCGATCCTGCTTTCGCGAAGCGAATTCAAATTGCGATGCTGGAGAAAAAGCTCGTGATTGCCGATGGCCACCATCGCTACGAGACAGCGTTGAACTTTCGCAACGAATGCCGCGCGCGCGCAGGCAAGACCGATCCCATGGCCGCGTCCGAATTCGCGATGGCGACATTCATCAACACGCATTCCCGTGGCCTGACGATTCTGCCGACCCACCGGCTCGTCTCGCGCATCGCGAATTTCGATTTCGACCGTTTCCGCGACAATCTCGTTCGCCAGTTCGACTGGTATTCCTATCCCTTTGCGAATTCCGACGAACGCGCCACGGCTCTCGCCGAATTTCGCAAGGATCTCGAACGCCCGAATCACGGCCGCCGGGCGATTGGCGTGTACCCCGGCGCCACGAATTCCAGTGCCGGCGCTTTTTATCTTTTCGCGCTGCGCCGCGACGCCGATCTTGAGACGTTGCTGCCGAACGTTTCCGAAGCGCAACGTGGGCTCGACGTCGTCCTGCTGCATCGCCTGATTCTCGAGAAGGGACTGGGAATTACGGTCGAGGCCGTCGCGGGCGAAAAAAATCTCAGCTACGAGCGCGAGATGGATACGGCGCTCGCGGCGGTGGACCGGGGCGAAGCACAGCTGGCGTTTCTGTTGAATCCGGTTCGCGTCGAACAGGTAACCAAGATCGCGCTCGGCGGCGATGTGATGCCCCAAAAATCCACGGACTTCTACCCAAAGCTGCTGAGCGGAGTGGCGATCTTTCGAGTGGAAGGTCGAATCGAAAGTCAGTAATAAATTGACGCGCGGCTCAAAATTGCTCGCGAGCCGCCCGGCCATGGAATTCAGCACTCCAGCCGCGGGCGCATCCCCGCAGCTGGACGAAATTTACTCGGTAAGAGTTACTTCGGGAAGCTCGCGATTGCCGCGGCTTCGGTGTCGTAGGTATCGAAGACGGTCATCAGCTTCGTCACCTGAAGAACTTCCTTGAATTTCGACCCGAGGTTGGTGAGTTTCAGCGTGGCGCCCTGCGAGCGCGCGCTGTGGAACGTGGCCACCAGCGTACCGAGACCGGCGCTGTCAATGTAGCCGACCTGCGCGAGGTTCAGAATGATCTTCTTCTTGCCCGCCGCCAGCAGGCTTTTCACCTTCTCGCGGAACGCATTGCTCTCTTCGCCCAGCACGATGCGCCCTTCAATATCCAGCACGTCTACTCCACCTACTTCTCGATCCGTCATTCGCAGTGCCACGTTCGTGCCTCCTGAAAAGCTTCTAGTTCGATGTGGTATTTTTTGCCTTGAAAAAATCGCTTCCCGCGTTCTGGCCGGGCGTGCTCTCTTCTCAATACCGCGTTTCTCAGTAAAAGTCCGAGCAGGACATATAGTAGCCGCAACCCGGGCAGATCAACTTGCAACTTCGCGATGCCAGACGCGTCGAGCAGCTCGGGCAGTAGCTCATGGCTAGCTCCGGTTGCTCGCGTGAACCGCCGGCCGCCGGTTTCGTTTGAACAGGCGAGCGTGCGGCTTTATCCGATGATCCGAATAGCAATTCTGGCTGGGCCATCTCCGGCTTCTCGGCCCGATGTTTATAGCACATCCAGTGCACATGGCAAAGCAAAGGCCCTGTGCTCCACGTCCCGCCGCAGCGACCAATCGCGGCGGCCCGGGCACCCTGCAAAGAGCCCCATGAATGCAACCGGTCAACGAAGCGTAGCGTCTTATCTTCTAGAAGCGAGGCGCACATGAAAAGCCACCCAGCGCTAGCAGCAGCGGTCCTGTTCGTCGTTTCGATTGTTGGCGCGAGCGTTGCCGCGCTCCCCATAGAAGCCCAGCGAGTGTCGCCAGCAGTAGCTCCGCAACCTCTAGCTCAGGCGCGGCCTGTCGGCGCGCATGTCGTATTTGCGCGCGGCTCGGCCGTCGCCCGAAAGCCTCTGCCTGCTCGAAACAGATTCCACTTTAGCTCCGCCACTCACTCCTTCGTCTCAAGCGATGGTTCATCCGTATCGTTGCAAGACCTGCTCAACCCAGTTCCGCCTCCGGGATTCGACTATCAGTTTCTCTCGGTAATGAATCAGGATCTCGCCATCAAAGCCCTGATTGATCCCGTCACCCAGTGGAAATTGGCCCTCGCGGAACGGCTGGCGCGAAACCGGCCAAATTTCGGCGACGGGGGATTCTACCTGCTGGATGGTGGCGGCGCCTACCCGGCCACGGACGACTCCGCTTCGGATGATTCGGCTCCCGCTCAGCAATCTGATCAGTCCGGGCAACAGCCGCAGGTCATCGTGGTGCAGGCGCCATCGTCGCAGCAGGCCGCCGACCAGCCCGCTGCCGAGGATTCGGCGCCGTTGCCGGACGTAGGCGAGTTCACGCTGATCCTGCAGAATGGGACGCAGCTCCAGGCTGTGGCCTTTACGCGGATGAAAGATCGGATCGTATATATCACCGCGGACGGCAGCCGCCGCACATTCGCCGTCACCGATCTCGATTCCGACGCGACTGTGCGCGTGAACGAAGAGCGCGGCACGCCGCTGCAGCTTCCTCTGTAGAACCGGTTAGCTCTCGCTCCCCCGAGACGAAAAAATAAGCGCAGCCCCCAGAGCGGCAAATATCCCCGCGTATACGAATCCTGCCGTGGGACTCACCAGTGACCACAACGCCCCAACCACAATGCTGGACACGAAATCTCCGATGCCGTTCGCGGTCGCGAGGACGCCGAAGCCCGTTCCGCGGACGTTGCCCGGCAGCAGTTCCGCCGCGAGCGATTTTTCGAGCGATTGCTGAAAGGCGTCATGGATGCCGGCAAGTCCGAAGAGAACCACGAGCACGGAAATCGTGGGCTGCGCGAAAATGAACCCGGCATAGCTGGCGACTCCAACGATGTATCCGATCGCGAGCAGCCCTCGTTTTCCGATGCGGTCGCCAAGCGCACCGGCGGGATATGACGCCGCCGCGTCCACGAAATTGTGGAACGTATAGAGCCCAACTGAAATTGCCGCGGCTCGGCCCACGCCCAATCGCGGCGTCAGAATCTGGCTCGCCCGCAGAATCAATAGCGTGGGCGCAAAGTCCCCGATGCCGTGCGCGAAAACTCCCGCGAGATAGCGCCAGTAGCTCCCGGGCAGCTGCGCAAACTTCGACGCGATCGTAGCCGAAGCTCCCGGCGCATGATGTTCCGCAATTTTCCTGCTTGTCGGCGCTAGGAACGCGAAGGCCAGCGCTGCCGTCAAACCCGGCAGAAGTGTCCAGCGAAGCACGCCGCGCAATCCCAGCACTCCCAGCAACGCCGTGGCGCACAGTGGCCCCAGCACGGCGCCGAGCGTGTCCATCGCGCGCTCGAATCCGAAAGCGCGGCCCGTCTGACCCGGCGCGACGCTCTCCGCCAGCAGCGTATCGCGCGACGGCCCGCGGCTGCCGCGCCCCATCCATCCAAATGCACGCAGCACGAGTACGGCCGGCCAGCTCTGCGCAAAAGCGTAACCAAACGTCGTGATCGCCGTCGCGAAATAACCGACGATGGCTGTGGGACGCCTCCATCGCGGGCGGTCAGCGACGAAGCCGCCCGCCAGTTTCGCGAAACTCGAAAGGCCGTCGGAGACGCCTTCGATCATTCCCAGCGCTACCGCCGGCGCTCCAAGGCTTGCAAGAAATGCAGGAAGAATTGCGGTCGCGGCCTCGTGGCCCCAATCCGAGAAAAGGCTCGCAAGACCGATACCCAGCACGCCGCGCGTAAGCCAGCGCTTCGACGATGGGGACCGGCCAACAGGTTCGCTCATGGTGCAGTAGAAGGACCAGCTTCGAGCGCGCGAAGTCTTCCGTCGAGCAACTGCAGATCGTCCGTCAGGAGCGAATCGCCGCCCAAATCAATGCCGAGAAAATTGCGCAGAAGCTCCGCCGGAGGACGGTCGAAGCCATTTTCCAGAAGCGCGAGATAGCGCGACGCGAACCAATCGGGTCGTTGGCTGTAAAGCTGGAAATACTTCAGTGCCAACAGACCCGCATACATGTAGTTCACCTCGTAGAGCGGGTCCTCGTAGGCAAGCGAGACGGCGGCCCACCGCGCTCGCAGCGCGGGTTCCTTTTCCGGCCAGATCGAGAATTGGCTGTCCACGCTCAGCGTCATATGATCGAGGTCATCTGGTCCAAGCAGTGTGCCGGCTTTCACGCCGTCGTAAACGCCTTGCTCCAGAAGCGCATCCTCCGCGCCGTAGAAAGCATCCAGCCCTTTTATTTCGATCCACTGTTCGAGGTAATACCTCCGCAACGCTGGATTGGATGCGTGCTTCGCCAGATAGTCTGCTAAGAGCAGTTCGTTGAATTCGGCGAACGACTCGAACAAGAACGATGGACCCTCCGCATACGCTGGCGCTACCCCGTGCGAAGACATCAGCGAGCGATGAACCGCGTGACCGCCTTCGTGGGCGATCACCGAAAGGTCCTTAAACGTCCCGTCAAAGTTTCCGACAAACAGCATGCTCGTGCTGCCTGAGTAGCCCACCGAGAAACCGCCGCGATATCGGTTTGGTGCGCCGCCGGGCAGCACGTCAGCGCGGCCGGATGCCGGATCGACCAGCGCGTCGAATTCACGCTGATATTGAGGGCCCAGCCCTGCGAGCGCTTCGTGTAGGATCGCGCGAGCGTCCGACACCGAGACCCTGGGCGGCAGAAACCCGGGAGCAGGCGCAGACAGATCCCACGGGCCGGCCGCCACATGATAGTCACGCTCGATATCGTTCGCCCGAACGCGCTCAAAGCGCTTGACGACGTCGCCGTGTTTCGCCATCTGATCGAGCAGGCTGCGCGTATCCTCCGGCTTGAGGAAGAGTTGAAAGTACTTTCGGGCCGGCGCGTCGGGAAACGACTGCGCCCGCGCGAGTTCGTTGCCGGCTTCTGCCGTATGAAGCAGCGTGAAGGCCAGCAGGTCGCGGTTGCTCGCGAAACCTGCGTAGCGGAGCTTGAATCCTTGTTCGCGGACCTGCGGGTCCGGGTTGGAAGCGATCAAATTCCGCTGACGCGCGACGTCGAGTGGTCCTGCTGGCGTTTGCACAGAGCCAAATTTCGTTTGGGAAAGGATCTCGTCGTAAAGCGAATATTGCCATCCGGCTATCTCGGGAGTGAACCGATCCAGCAGTTCTTGTTGAGGTAGGGGCAGCGCGTGCCCCTCATTGCGCCGGATTCCTTCTATGGCGAAACGATACGCGGCCAGCGCCGGTTCCGAATTATAGAAAGACGCGAGACGACCCACGGGAATCGCGAGGATTTCGGCGCTCACGAATGCGGTCCCGGCGGCGACGTTCGCATCCAGTTTGTCCTCGTCGCCGCAGCTGGTGTCGGTTCTGTCCAGCGCGCAGCGTACGTGCAGGTAGCCGTCGTGCTTACCAACTAGCTTTCGGATCTCGTCCAGCGTCCGCAGTGCTGCCAGGAGCTGCTGCGGCGCCAGTCCCAGTTTTCCCCGGAGCTTGGCCAGGTTCGCCAGGGATGATTGTAGTTCCTGGCGCGATGCCAGTTCGGCGGCCGGAGATGGAAAGTAATATCGCTCCAGGTTCGCGGACAACCGGACGTCCGTGCTCTGGGCTCCGGCGGCGCCGACATCGCTTAACGCCAGAATCAACAAACATATTCGCACTCGCTTCATCGAACGTATATGCCAGAATTGGCCGGGCCATTCAACAATAGCGAACGACCCGAAACAGGGACAACCGATGCGAGCCGTAATTCAACGAGTGACGCACGCGCGAGTGGTGGTCGAAGGCTGCGTCACCGGCGAAATTAACGCGGGCCTCGCCGTGCTGATTGCCGTGGGGCGCGAAGATTCGCCTGAGACGGCAGCTGCGATGGCCAAGAAAATTGTGCAGCTACGTATCTTCGACGACGCCCAGGGAAAAATGAATCTCTCGCTTTTCGACACGGGCGGCGCCATCTTGGCCGTGTCGCAATTCACGCTCTATGGTGACGCACGCGGCCAGCGGCGCCCAAGTTTTCTCCAGGCCGCCCCGCCCGACCTGGGCAAGGCAGGCTACGAGGAATTTGTCCGCGCGCTGCAGGCGCTGAACGTTCGCGTCGAAACGGGAGTGTTTCAGGCGCATATGTCCCTCGAGATTGTGAACGACGGCCCGATCACCATCCTGCTCGATTCCGACAAAGTGTTTTGAGCTGCCCGCCGCTTGCCTTGTCCTGACGGTTGGCCTACGCTTTTCCCCGGAGTGAAACGATGAGCGAAATCCACAGAATTCTCGACCAGATGGACCGCGCATTTTCCGGCGATGCGTGGCACGGCCCCAGCCTGATGAGCGTGCTTGATGGCATTTCCGCGGAAGATGCGTCGAAGCATCCGATCCGCAGCGCGCACTCGATCTGGGAACTGGTGCATCACATCTCCGCGTGGAGCACCATCACGCAGCACCGGCTGGCGGGCGAGAACGTGGAAATTACGCCGGAGCGCGATTGGCCGCCGGTGTGGGAAGTTAGCGAGACAGCGTGGAAGCGCGCGCTGGAAAGTCTCGTCGAAGGTCGCGCGCGCTTGCGCGATTCCGTAATGGGATTCAGCGACGAGCGACTGGAACAAAAAGCCACTGGCCCCGACTATACCTGCTACGTCGTCCTGCATGGCGTGCTGCAACACGATCTCTATCACGCCGGGCAAATCGTCATGCTGAAAAAGGCTCTCTCGTGAAAGCACTCGCACCGTGCGATTGACCCTGCTCGCTGGCCAGCCCACCGAAATCGCCGCATTCGCGCTAGCTGCTGGCTGGGTTGGTTACGGCGTGATCCTTGCTGTCGGCAAGCGCGGTGCGGCGCGCGGCGATGCCAAGCGCGACGTAAGATCGAGCATTGGCTTCCTGCTGCAATGTGCCGCCTACGGAATTTGCTTTGCGTTCCCCCGCACGTATTTCTCCCCGTTGTTTCCCGTGTCGCGGCTGAGCGAGGAAATCTTCGCGGGACTTGCGATTGCGTTCACCGTCGCGTCGGTTTGGTTTTGCTTTGCGGCGGCGCGAGCGCTCGGCAGGCAATGGGCGCTGATGGCACGCGTGATTGAAGGCCACGAATTAATCAGCCGGGGCCCCTATGCCGTGGTGCGCAATCCGATTTATCTCGCGATGCTCGGAATGTTGCTCGCCACGGGACTCGTAGTCAGCCGGTGGCAGGCGCTGCTCGGCGCGACCGTCGTGTTCGCGGCGGGCACCGCAATTCGCATCCGCGCGGAAGAGAATCTGTTGCGCGAAGCATTCGGCGCCAAATTTGACGACTACGCGCGCCGCGTGCCCGCATTCTTTCCGCGCCCTTGGGCATAGGTCCACGTAACCGACGCAAGAATTCGAGCGTCCCACAGTAATTGCTGATAATATTCACCGCGACTTTCAAGGGGGGATTTGATTCATGCGCTTCAATTGTGTTTTGAGGATGGCGGGATTCGCGATACTGGCTGCGTCTTTCGCGGTGGCGGCCCAGGCGCAAAAAGGCGCCGGCGATTGGCCCATGTATCGCCACGATCCCGCAAGCACGGGTTATTCCGACCTGAAGCAGATCAATACCAAGAACGTGACGACGCTGGCTCAGGCCTGGACGATGCGACTGAACGACCGCGGCGGACTGGAAGTCACGCCGATCGCCGTCAACGGAGTGATGTATCTTCCCGCCGCCAATAAAGTGCTGGCGGTTGACCCGGTAACCGGCAAGGAAATTTGGCACTACGATTTGGCGGCGAGCCAGGCGTCTACGCGAGGCGTCGCATACTGGCCCGGAGACGGCAGCAACGCGCCACGCATCATTTTCACTACTCTCGATCGCAAGCTAATTGCGCTCGATGCCGCCACCGGCAAACTCGTGCCCACCTTCGGCACGGGCGGGATCACCGAGTTGACCGTCGGCTACAACGGCGTTCCCACGATCTTCAAGAATATCGCTTTGCTCGGCGCGAGCGTTGGAGAGTTGCCCAAGGGGCCTCCGGGCGACACGCGCGCCTACGACACGATTACCGGCAAGCTGGTCTGGACGTTTCATACCGTGGCTCAACCGGGTGAAACGGGCCACGATACCTGGCTCGACAATGGTTGGGAGGGCCGCTCCGGCACGAACGTGTGGGGCTGGTACATGACCGGAGACGAAAAAACCAATACGATTTACATGCCCATCGGTGGACCTTCACCGAACTATTACGGAGGTGACCGTCCAGGCGCGAACCTGTTTGCGAATTCCGTCGTCGCCGTGGATGCGGACACCGGCAAGCTCAAATGGTATTTCCAGACGATTCACCACGACCTGTGGGATTCAGATTTGCCGCCGGGACCGAGCCTGATTGACCTGAAGGTCAACGGCAAGAAAGTTCCCGCGCTCGAAATTATCGGCAAGGCAGGATGGATGTTCATTCTTAATCGCGACACGGGTAAACCGGTGTTCGGCGTCGAGGAGCGTCCCGTTCCCAAGGGCGACGTGCCCGGCGAATGGTATTCGCCCACGCAACCCTTCCCGCTGAAACCGCCCGCGCTCGCGCGAACTACGTATAGTGCAGACGACATCGTTACCGCGGACGACACGAACGCCGATCACGCCAAGGCCTGTCACGATCTCGCAGAAAAGAGTGGCGGCTTCGTCAATCAAGGACCTTTCACACCGTGGCTCTATCACGAAGACGGCGCGCCTCCGAAGAGCACGATTCAATTCCCGGGAGGAACCGGAGGATCCAATTGGGGCGGAACTTCCATTGACCCGAAATCCGGGTACATTTTCGTGCAGACGCACGACATGTCGCTGATGGGCTGGATCGAAAAGAAAAAATCCGGTCAGAACTATGGCCGAGGGACCGAAGGATCAACTCAGCAGTATGACCGCGCGAGCATTATCGGTCCTGGCCCCTATTCCGGATTCAGCGCGCCGGGCAAAGACGCCAGCGGCAAAGTGGTCGGCAACTGGCCTTGCCAGAAACCGCCGTGGGGACGCCTGACCGCCGTCAACGGCAACACCGGCGAAATCGCGTGGCAAACCACGCTCGGCATCAGCGAGGGTCTGCCCGAAGGCAAGCAGAACACCGGCAACGGCGGCAGCGCAGGCCCGATTACGACCGGCGGAGGGCTTGTCTTCATCGGCGCCACTTCCGACCATCGCTTCCGCGCCTTCGATTCGAAGACGGGCAAGGAGCTATGGGTGACCAAACTCGAACGGGACGGCAACTCAGACCCGATGACGTTCGAGGGCAAGAATGGCAAGCAGTACGTCGCCATCGTCGGCGCGGACATGCTCTACGTTTACTCGCTGCCGTAGAATTCACCGCTCTCAAAACGCCTCTTCACCAAGAAGTCGGTCTGGCCCGCCGTGACCCGGCGGGTCGCAATGTTTTCGCCGGGACCACGAAAAAGTGTGACACTTTGTTGGGTACGCCATCGTTTGTTTTCAGGGAGTTACGTCGCAAATTACTTTGCACGGTGTGTCACTTAATTTGGTGATTCGTGAGCGGTCGCGCCGCGTAAAGTCCCACGGCTGAAGCCACGGTTACTGGCGGTGCGTCTCGTGGGCCTAAAGGCCCAGGCTTTCACCGGAACGCAAAGAGTGATCCCTCGGCTCGTCGCTACAGCGACTCGTCTGGAACTGCGATTGATCTCCCAGGCTCGCTTGATCTCCCGAGCGCGCTCGATCTCCCCGGCTCGACTAGCCGTTGACCTGGGAGCCCTGAGTAACGCGGCCTCGGGAGCCCTGGCCTGCGTTGACACTGGGAGCCCTGTTTGTCGGATCGCGAAACCCCCCTGTTTCAGTGACGGGTAGCGATAGTCGCGGCTGCGTGTTTTCAATGATTTGCGTCCCTTTCTACTCGGCACGCAGTGACGGGTAACTTCCGAATTTCGGTGCGAAATTTTCGGATGACGGCCCGACGGCGTCGGATCGTCGATTTTCAAAGAGCGATACGGCGCCCGTCGAGAGCGCCGGGGCACGTACGCGCCCGACAGCGGGGTAAAAGAAAACCCCTACTCACGCTAATTCAATGTGATTTTGCTGTCTGTTGTGGAAACTACGTACACGGCTAGCCATCGGCGGGCAGGTCCGTTCGATTTCCAGAGCATTTTGCGGCGAATGTTCCTTGCAGAACTCGGCCTCGGCGATTCTCATATGACACCATTCGGCAATCTGCTCACACTTTCGCAAGCGGTTGCGCTCTGGGTTTGGAAGCTCCGAGGAAAGCGAAACGCATAAGGGGTACTAATAGCCACTTCTCCGATTATCCGACTAATCAAAAGCAAGTTCGTTTAGATCGGCACGCCACGCCAGGACGTCAGTCCGGCTACGACATGTCGGAGTCGCCCCGACACTTCGTGATCTTCGTAACCAACCCAAACTCACCGATGTCAGCAATAGGAACGTTTTGAGTGACATACGCGAGGTAGACCAATGCAGGGTCTGGCGTTCCGCATGCTCAGGTGACAGTTACGACCCCGTCTACTCGATTGACTACTGCCTCGACTTTGAGGTTACGGAAGCGATAGGAGCACAGGAATGCAACTGCGCATCAAGATCAAAACCATCGTTCTTGCTTGCATCATCTTACTAGGGGCTTGGTCTGCGTCGGCCCAACAGAAAGGTCAATGGGTCCCGGGGCAGTTTGGTCTCAACGCGGGCGTGATTCCCGATCCCGGGTTTACCTATGCCAACCTGGCGTTGAATTACTCCGCCAGCCAGTTGAATAATCCCGCCGGAAACCGCGTTCCGGGTCTCAATGGCACCTACTCGTTCTGGGTGGACGAGAACATCATCTACTTCGTCCCGAAACACAAAATCCTCGGCGGATATTACATGCCGTATATCGCACTGAACTACGCCAACGGTGAACTGGTAGCGAATATCACTGGGACCAACCTCGGAACCGGCGGAGGTGGGTCGGGTTTTGCCGATACGTTCGTCGAGCCACTGAACATCGGTTGGCACTTTGGGAAGCGAGTGGACTTCAACGCCGGATACGCCTTCACCGCTCCCACCGGCCGATTCACTCAGGGAGCCAGCAACAACGTGGGTTCCGGATATTGGGGTAACGACATAACGAGTGGCACCACGCTCTACATCACCAAAAACCATGGAACCACCGCAAATCTGGCGACCGCGTGGGAAATCCATGGGCAGAAAGACGGCACGAACGTGGGACCGGGCACGGCCATAACACCGGGTCAGGCTTTCACCGATGAATGGGGAATTGGGCAGATACTTCCGCTGAAGAAAGATATGAGCATGCTGGCTCAGCTCGGCTTCGTTGGGTACGACCAATGGCAGGTCTCACACAGTAGCGGAATCCTTTTCGTTGGTGATACCGAAATTCCCGAGAGCTTGATTCCGTTCTATTCGGTCCACGCTCTCGGCGTGCAGGCCAATTTTATTATGCCCGCGAAGGCCCTGGTAGCTTTCTTCAAATACTACGATGAATACAGAGCACTGGCACGTCCGCAAGGCCGCACCATCGTGTTTGGTTTTTCGTGGACGTTGCGAATTCCGAAGCCGGAACCCCCAAAGAAGTAAGTCTGGAACGTGATGGTCGGCTGGGGAAACTGACTCTGTTTTGGGCAAAGCAATTCTTGGTGGAAAGGAAATCGGACCAGAGATGGATTACGGACCTGCCCGGTACCTTGAGCCGAATGAAGTCAAAGAGGTGGCGAAATCACTAAGAACAGTCTCAAAAAAGGACCTAGCGTCACGGTTTGATTTGAAAGCCATGAAGGCGGCACGGGTTTACGCTTGCCGAGACGAGGGTGAATTGCAATTGGCCCAAGATTATTTTACGCAAGTTTGCAACTACTACGACGAAGCGGCTACGCGTGGCGACGCGATGCTCTTATACCTCGATTGAACACAGTATATGGACCAGAAAGTCGGCGGCACCCCCTCCACTCCTGATCAACGCGCCGACCAAACAAGTGGGTTCTGGTACCCAAGTTACCGGTTATCCGGGTGATGTCAATGGGTCGACCCAACACCCAGCTCGAAGGCTATCTGGCGGAGTTTAAAGGGCAAAATTGACTGCCGGCGTCGATTCAAAGAAAACCCTGTCCTGGTTAGGTCTAATTTGAGTGCAGCCTAATAGATCGGTCTTCTCTGAAGGGTACTAACGGAACTACTGTTTAGAGGGTGTTGCATCGACCGGTTGAACCGGCACGACTAATCAGGCACTGACGCAACATAGGCCGGTATACTGGAGACACCCTAGGAGATCTCGGAACGCGAGCGTCCCAATGCCTTTTGCCATTGTTTCAACAAACTGATGGGCCTCGTCTCAATCTCGCCTGCAAAGCGTTTTCTGGATACCACCAATCCCGAGGATATTCACGCGGCTGCCAAACTCCTTCTCTCAGGATTTCTTCAGGTCATGCGGGCCAAAACGATTTACTTTCGATACGGAATGCATCCCATGATGCGCATGATAGCGCGAAGCTCGCACCACGCCCGCACGCAACGCTTCGGATCTGGAAGTCTTCTCTTATCCGCAGACGATGACGATGAATCAACAAAGGGTGAACCCAGGGTCGTCGCCGAATCCGTCCCTGGGGCCGTGGAAACCTGTGCAACGCGCTTGGCGAAACTGCGCGAGATGTCTCTTGTTTCGCGCGGCATTTCTTTTGGTATCGACGTTGAGCCTTCTGGTCCGCACACATCTTGGATGCTAGTTCTTCACCGCGGCCCACTCCCGCTGCTCGAAATCAAATTATCAAGCATGCGCGGCTTTAATCCTCCCAAAGGATGGCGAGACGCCCTCCTCAACACTCGCTGCGCCCATTTGGTCGGGTTCGCAATGGGAAGCGGCGACAATGTCTTCGTGTTGCTGAAACGCAATGCACTTTTCCGTTACTCGAAAGGCAACTCGGGTTCCCAGGCCGTCAGCGCCGGTCAGCAAATCCGAAAACTCTGCCGCGAGGCGTGGCAAAAACAAACCGGAAGCGCCGACACTCTCTACGAACTGTCCTCTTTGACCTGGCGCCGCAGGCGTTTCGTCAGTAAATTCGATCGAATCCTCCTTGGTCTCGCAGGCTCCGAAAACTTAGACGCGATTCTCAAACGAATGGACACGCGCCTCGAATCCTGGCTTGTCGCCGGCTCGTAGGTCCCGATTTTTCGGCAACCTGGAAACCATCGCGAACAACGGCTGCAAGGGGGCAAGGTCCCGATTAACGCTGCGAGTTCAGACGGTCGATGCAACACCATCTGGTATAAAGCTGTTTTCAAAGGTGGTGTTTATTAAGCCAGGAAGACGGTTTGGGCTTTCAGCGGAGCAGAAGAGCGACGTGTGGCGTCGTTGGAAGGCAGGGCAGACGTTGCATGAGATCGGGCGTGCTTTTGGGAAAGAACATTCCTCTATTCGTTGTTTGGTGTCGCGTCACGGTGGGATTGCTCCGGCGGTGCGGCGGCGTGCGCTCCTCGCCCCGAGTAACATTTGGTTTGTCGAAGACCAGAGGCTCGGGAGAGAGGAGCCGACGCTGTTATTCAATCATGCGGGTCACAGTACGAAGTTGTCCGGTGATCCGACTAACCAAGCAAATGAGACTCCTTGGGGGAAAATGCAAAATGCGCCACGAAGGGTTAGCCTACGGCGCGATGGGCCATACGTTGGACGCCGGAAGAGGTACACGACTACTGGGTTGTTGGCAGAAGTGAGAAAGGCGAGCCTGTTGTGTGACTCGCCCGTCCCAGCAGACCATGCAAGGTCTCACGAGCTGGAGCCTTATGCGACCGAGGGCAATTTGGTTCACCCGGAAGGCCTTCGGATGTATAAATGTGCTCAACCAGCGGCTCAAATCGGAAATCGCGGTTGAATTCTATTTCACGTCGAGGAGATCAAGACATGAAAACTGAAGACGCGAAAGAAGAATTGTCGCGGCGTGGATTCCTGGGAGCTGGGTCGGCGGCCCTGGCTGTGGCAGTCGGAGCACTTTCCGTTAGTGGCGCATCCGCCCAAGGGCAGTCCCAGAACCAAAACGCCGCAGGCGACAGGAGCAAAAGCGATCCTGGCCCAGCGAATCCCGACCTCGACGGGCAGAATCCGGATTCCATATGGCCGCCTTCAACGGATTCCAAGAGTTTGGTTCAAACATTCAAGTATCCCTTCTCCTTTGCGAACAAGCGAACTTACGAAGGCGGATGGTCTCGCGAGGTGACCGTACGCGAATTGGCCGTGTCGAAGTCTTTGGCTGGCGTAAACATGAGACTCACGGCCGGAGGCGTTCGTGAGCTGCACTGGCACACGGCGGCTGAATGGGCAATCATGCTCTATGGGTCGGCACGTATCACGGCTATAGATTTGGACGGGAAGAGTTTTGTCGCCGACACAAACAAATACGATCTTTGGTTTTTCCCCAGCGGTGTTCCGCACTCGATCCAGGGCCTCGAGCCCGACGGCTGCGAATTCATGCTGGTTTTCGACGACGGGAATTTTTCCGAATCAGAAACGGTGCTATTGAGCGACGCGATGGCGCACCTCCCGCGCTCGGTCCTGGCAAAGAACTTCGGCGTTCCCCAGGAGGCCTTCCAAAATCTGCCGAAGCAAGAGTTGTTCATCTTCCAGACAGCAGTTCCTGGATCGCTGGAGAACGACCAGAAATCTGCCGCGGGAGCGCTTCCGAGGTCGTCGCGCGATTTCGCTTTTCGCACAATGGAAATGCCACCGACGAAGCGGACCAAAGGTGGAGAGGTGCGCATCGTTGATTCGACCAAGTTCAAGGTCGCCACAACCACCATGGCTATGGTCACCGTTCACCCGGGAGGGCTGCGCGAACTGCACTGGCATCCCAACGCCGACGAATGGCAATACTTCATCTCCGGCAAGGGAAGAATGACAGTCGTGTCCACAGGCAACAAGGCGCGCACCATGGAATTTCAGGAGGGCGATGTCGGCTATGTTGAAAAAACCCTGCTGCACTACGTAGAGAACACCGGCGATTCGGATCTAGTCTTCCTCGAGATGTTCAAGAACCCCCTCTACCAGGACCTTTCATTCACCGAATGGCTGACGCACACGCCGCCCGAACTGGTCATGGCGCACTTGAATATTGACAGGGCGACATATGACGCTATTCCTCGAGACGAAGCGGTTATCTTGCCGGAATAACGCGTTGTGCCTAACTTCACCGATGCTCAAACGAACGAAGACGATTCGCTCGCGAGCTTTGTGCCTGATTAAAGCGGTGAGCGAAGAAGCGCCCCTGCGTCGGAGTGACGATTTACGAGGCGCGGCAGCGAAGTAATTCGGCGAGAGCCTAGCGGATACCCAGTTTTTCGATCGCGCGGAGTACGTCCGCAGCGGAAACGTCGTAGAGAGCGTGTTCGTCTTCCTGTTCGAGCCGCCCGCGAAGATATTCGGCGCCGATGTAGCTGGCTTCGCGGTCCGATAGATTGCGGCCGGCGCGCTCGCGGAACTTGACGAACCCCGGATGCGCCAGGCCCAGCACGACTTCCTTGCCATCCACGAGGAATTTGCAATCCATCGTGTCACTGTGGCGCGTCGCAATTCCATTCCAGCAATGCGAGAAACGGCATTTATAGACGTAGTCGGTTACTTTCGACGGCACGTCGAACGCTCCGATGAACTCGCTCATCGCGCCGACGTTGGGAATCCTCGACGGAATTGCTGTTTTCGCCATGAACTTCCCTACTTCCTTGCGCCGACTGCAACGGGCTGCGAGCTATGTTGATAACTCTGAAGAGCGGCGGCCACGCCCGCGCCCGCGGGAAGCCGGAAGCCCTGGTCGCTTAAAGTCTTTTCGAACGCCGCGAGGAATAGAAGGACGTTCGTTTCCTGGCACGAGTATCCCATCAAGCCGACGCGCCAGATTTTGCCTTTGATTGGTCCCAGGCCGCCCGCGACTTCGATATTGAACTCGTTAAGCAATTGGCCGCGAACCTTCCCGTCTTCGATTCCGTCGGGAATGTTGATCGCGGTGACGGTGATCAGGCGATCGGCCGCTTTCTTGACGAATAGCGTCAGGCCCATTGCTTCCACGCCCGCGATTAAGGCTTTCTGGTTTCGGGCGTGCCGTTCCCAGCGCGCTTCGAGACCTTCTTCGAGAACTGCCCGAAGTGCTTCACGCATCGCATAAATCAATGTGATCGGCGGCGTGTGGTGATACAGACGCTCCTTGCCCCAATAATTCATCGCGGAGGTCAGATCAAAATACCAGCTGCGGACCGGCTCTCTACGGGCATGCATCGCCTCTTCGACGCGTGTATTCACGGTGATTGGGGCCATGCCCGGCGGCGCGCTGAGCGCTTTTTGCGATCCACTGAAGCAGATATCAATTCCCTGCTTGGCCACATTCAGCGGAACTCCCGCCAGCGTCGCGACCGTATCCACCACTAATAGCGCGCCCAATTCATCGGCGACTTCGCGGTAGTCTTCGATTCGCTGAATGACGCCGGAAGAAGTCTCGCCATGCGCCAGGCCAACGAACTTAATTTTCTTGCCCTTGCCGAGACGCAGAATATCCTGCGGATCAACCGTGTGGCCGTAGGGAACCTCGGCGCGAATCACTTTCGCGGGGATGCGATCGGCAATAATCGCCATGCGCTCCGAAAATGCGCCGTTGATGCAGACGATGCACTCATCGCCCGCGTCGAGCGCGTTCATCACCGCCGCTTCAATTCCGCCGGAACCCGACGCGGAGATCGGAAACGTGATGCGATTCTGCGTCTGAAAAACGCGGCGCAGCATTTCCTGGACATCTTCCATCATCTGCGTGAACCACGGATCCATGTGGCCCACGATCGGCGCGGCCATCGCGCGATACACCCGCGGGTCCACGCAGGAGGGACCCGGCGTCATCATCAAACGTTGTGGCGGAAGAAGCTCGCCGAACAATTCTTTCCCACGGTCTGTCATTGCTTTTCCTCGCAGCCCGAAATTTTGTTTCCGCCTGGCGAATTAGCTGAAACCAATCGCAGCGAGCCGCAGCTAAACGGGCGAATCCTTTCGCTCTGCCTTCTAGTCTCCCTAAATCAGCCCGTCGCGGTCAACCTCCAAAATGGCTTTGCAGGGCGCGACGGACCAAAGCATGCATGGAATCAATGCGTAGCCAGGCAGAGACTCGTAAATTCCCGATAAGTTGCTGTTGCGGCCTTCGCAACTGTTTTTTCGCCGCGTTGAAAGGCCCATACCGCTATGCTAGATTTTTGAATTGACCCCTTACAACGACCATGGAAGCGAAAACTAGCGCCGCTGCAAAACCGAAAGTCACGCGCGTCGAGGTGTATTGGCACACCGTGAAATATCGCACGGTCGTGCTGTACGCCGTCGTCGTGATGGCGATCGTGCTGGCGGCGGTTTATCTCGTGTTTCCAGATTTCTCGAACGGCGTGTTGCGGAGGATTTCGAACACCTCAGCCGGACCGGATAGCGGAGTCGCGAACCCCTCGTCGCGGCAGGCGCGTTTCGTGAACCTCGACGGCAAGGTGCAGGTAAAAAAGGTCAATTCGGTGCAGTGGGTGAACGCCGATTATCAAGTCACGCTGGATAAGGGAGACCTGATCCAAACCACTTCCGAAGGCGTCGCACGCATCGCGTTCGCCGACGGCACGACCTATACGGTAAAGGGCGACACGCTCGTGACCGTCGAAGAAAACATCGTGGATCAGGACCGCGCTTCGCAAGTTGCGGTGCACATCACATCAGGACAGGTGGACCTGCAAACCGCGACGTGGCAGGTCCCGGGATCGAAAGCTCAGGTTTCCTTCGAGAATGCGACCGCTTCGCTGCGCGAAAACAGCCGTGCGGCTGTTCGCAGCGATCCGGACTCCAAGGAACAGCAGATCACCGTGGATGCCGGAAGTGCAGAACTGAAGCGCGGCGATGAGCATGTGGACATCGCTCAATACGAGAGGGCGACTTTTCCGACGGCCGCCGGCGGCACCATTACGAAATCCCAGGTGCTGGCTCCTCCGCAGTTGGTCGAGCCGCTTAATCTGCAGCCGATCATCGTCGCCGATCCAAAGCATGACGCGATTCATTTTTCGTGGAAAGCAGCGGCAACAGCGAAGATGTACGATTTCCAGGCCAGCACGACGACTGCTTTCAGCCACATCGTGATGGAGAGGAAAACGGCCGCGACGAGCGTGGATGTTACTGGGCTCGATCCTGGCGATTATTTTTGGCGAGTGCGCGCAATTGACGACAAGAGCAACGTAAGCGACGCGAGCGAATCCTACAAGTTCACCCTTGTGACACAAGGCAAGGAGCAGGATATGCTCCTCGAAGTGGACGGCACCGAATTGCAGGGCAGTGTCGTCGAGGTCATCGGACGTACCGAACCCGGCGCCGCCTTGATCATCAACGGCGCGGCAGTGGCCGACATCAAGCCGGACGGCCATTTCCGGTATTTTACCGACCCTATGACGCGGGGCAGCCACACGATCGTCATCACCGGTCAGAACCGCCGGGGGGGAACGGCGATCAAGCGCGTTGATGTTGTGATTCCGTGAGATCGTAAAAGTCCGGCTGGCGCGCGGCTCTGGCGGCGCTCGCGAATACCCTGAGAGGAAAGCACTTGGTAAATAAAAGCGGCTATAACATGCGGTCGGTCTTCAGCCTGTTCTCCTCCGACCTGGCCATTGACTTGGGAACCGCCAACACGCTGGTGTTTGCGCGCGGCAAAGGCATCGTCGTAAACGAACCCTCGATCGTTGCCATCAACAAGAACAACGGAGAAGTCGTCGCCGTGGGCCGCGAGGCCAAGGAAATGCTCGGCCGGACGCCGGGCAACGTGGTGGCCATCAAACCGATGAAGGACGGCGTGATCGCCGATTTCAAGGTGACCGAAAAAATGCTCACCTACTTCATTCAGAAGGCGCACAACCGACGCGTCCTCGTTCATCCCAGAATCGTCATCGGAGTTCCCAGCGAAATCACGCCAGTTGAAAAGCGCGCCGTACAAGACTCGGCCTATCGCGCACGAGCGAGCGAAGTCTATCTCGTCGAGCAAGCCATGGCCGCAGCCATCGGCGCCGGCCTGCCGATCGAGGAACCTTCCGGAAACATGGTCGTGGATATCGGCGGCGGGACGACGGACATCGCCGTCATTTCCATGAGCGGAATCGTTTACTCGCGCTCCGTGCGCGTGGCCGGAAACGAAATGGACGAATCCGTGATGCACTACCTGAAGCGCAAGTACAACCTGCTCGTCGGCGAGCGCACCGCGGAACAGATCAAGATTGAAATCGGTTCCGCATATCCGTTGGAAAAGCCGATGACACTCGAAGTCAAAGGGCGCAACCTGATCGAGGGCGTGCCGCGAACGGTTACGATTGACGACAGCGAAATCCGCGAAGCGCTTTCCGAAAATATTTCGACGATCGTCAACGCCATCCGCGTGGCTCTCGAACGCACGCCTCCCGAGCTATCGGCGGATATCAGCGACCGCGGCATCGTGCTCACCGGCGGCGGCGCGCTGATCAAGAATCTCGATAAGCGCATTCGCGAGGAAACCGGCTTGCCCGTTTCGATCGCCGACGATCCGCTGGCGTCCGTCGTGCTTGGCACGGGGAAAATGCTCAGCGATTTCCGGCTGCTGCGCCTGGTTTCGATTGATTGAGGCAGGCCCGAGCCGCCTTCTGTTTTTCGGCTCCCGGCCTTTAGCATCGAGTCTTTAAAATGCTCGACACGACTTTTCGTCAACGTCCTCTCGCGTTGCTGGCTGCCCTTGTGCTGGCGCAAGTCTTGCTGCTCGCTTTCCAGATCAAGCGCGATCACGATGTTCGGTTGATCCGCTACTGGGCTGCGGCGGTGGTCATGCCTTTCGAACGCGGCGGCACCGACGCCATTTCGCACACCGGCGGCATCTGGTCAGACTACATCGGCCTGCGCGGCACTCGCGCGGAGAACGCGCGTTTGCGCGCCGAGTTGGATCAAATGCGCCTTCGTAATCGGGATCTCGAAGGCCAAGCGGCCGAGGCGCAGCGCCTCAGCGTCCTGCTGAATTTCCACGACGCTCATCCGGATACGCCCATGCTCGCTGCGCAGGTGATCGGCGCGAGCGCTGACCCGTCCTCGCACACGCTGTTTTTGAATCGCGGCGACCGCGATCACGTTCGCCGCGATCAAGCGGTGATCACTCCCGATGGCATCGTGGGGAAAATCGTCGAGGTCTTTCCGGCCACTTCACAGGTGCTTCTTATCAATGATAAGGACAGCGGGGCCGGTGCCTTGCTGGCGGACACACGAACGCACGGCGTCGTCAAGGGCAGCGGCGATCCCGACCCACGGCTGGACTACGTGGTGAACGATGAGCCGGTCCACGCCGGCGAAATGATCCTTACCTCCGGCGAGGACCGCATCTTCCCCAAGGATTTGCTGATCGGCACAGTATCAATGGCGAACCCGGGAAACCCGTTTCAAGTGATTCACGTTCGGCCCGCCGCGCGACTCGACCGGCTGGAAGACGTGTTGATTCTACTGACGCCGCAGGAGCTGAAGAAATCCAATGAATCAGCCGACGCGAGCGGGTCGGAGCCGAACGCGCCAGGAATCGTGCAAAGGGAATCCGCGCCGGCAGCCGCCGCACCCAAACCGTCCGCCGCATCCCCAGCAACGCAATCTCCGGCTCCGGCGCCGCCCGCTCCCAAGAATTGAAAAATGTCCTACACGCTCAATTCCGCGATGCATTCCGAATCGAATATCGAAGTCCACAAATATTACGGTGGCACGGTACTCGCTACGGCGTTCTTAGCGTTGGTCCTGCAGGCGTTTCTGCACAAGTACGGCCGCTGGGCGGAGCTGGTTGATCTACCGTTGCTGGTGACAGTTTATTTCGGCGTGAGCCGGCGAAATCCGGTCACAGGCATGTTTCTCGGAGCGACGATTGGCATCCTGCAGGACGCACTCAGCCACGACAATCCCATCGGCCTGTTTGGTATCGCGAAGACGATCGTGGGCTATCTTGCGTCAACAGTTGGCGCGAGGATTGATACGCAGCATCCCGTCAGCCGTTTGCTTTTGATTTTTCTATTCTTTCATCTACATCAGGCTATTTTCGCGGTCACGGAGCGCGTCCTGTTGAACCATCCCGAACCGTTCTTCACGCTGCGTTTGCTGCTGAATTCCGTCGTCACAGCGGCGTTCGGCGTCGTCCTCTTTGCCGCTCTCGATCGTCTTCGCAAGTCTTAACTCGATCACCGAAGTTTCAGCGAAAGTCTCACCTGACCAGACAAACCGCAGGATCGGTTAGCGGGAGACAGCTCCGGCTCGCGCTTCCGCGGATCCCGCCGGCTTCTCGACCGCTTCCGCGCGCAGGAGCAGCACCGGGCAGCTAGCCATACGCACGACCTTTTCCGCCACCGAACCGAATGCCAGCCTGTGCCAGCCGCTCATCCCGTGCGTCGCGATCACGATCAGGTCCACGCCGTTGGATTCCGCGAGCCGGACGATTTCCATGCCCACGTCGTTCGCCGTCCCCACCTCCGACCGCGCTTTCACGCCCTTTGCGATTAATTTGTCCGTGAGTTCCTTCAGGCGCGCCACCGAGTCCTTGTGTAACTCTTGCTCGTATTCGGCTTCGTTGAATATCGCAGCGGGCGAGGGCAATCTCGGCAGCATCGGCACCACGTGAACGAGCAGCAGCTCCGAGCCGAATTTAGACGCTAGATCTGCGGCCGTACTGAGCGCCTCATGCGACGGGTCGCTGAAATCTATCGGGGAAAGAATTAATTTTGGTGGCAGCATATTTTCTCCATAGCTTCTTCGGCGAAAGCCTTCGATTGTCGCGGCCCGAATTCGGACCGAACCGCGGTGTCGTGGCTCGGCCGAATTACTTCGCCATCGTTCGGAAAGCCCAGAACAAACAACCCGACAGGCACATGGACACAGGAAGCGTGAGCACCCAGGCCATCAAGAGGCTTCGGACCGTGCCCCATTGCAAGCCGGACTTGTTTGCCATCATCGTCCCCGCCACGCCCGAAGACAGCACGTGCGTGGTACTGACCGGCAACCCGAACCAGTCCGCCGCTCCGATTGTGGCCATCGCGGTAATTTCAGCGGCCGCTCCCTGCCCGTAGGTGAGATGGTCCTTTCCGATTTTCTCGCCGACGGTAATCACGATCCGCTTCCAGCCGATCATCGTGCCCATGCCCAGCGCCAGCGCCACGGCCACTTTCACCCAGCTCGGGATGAACTTGGTCGCGTTGTCAACGTGTCCCTTGTAGTTTTTCAGTATCGCCGCGTCGGCCGTTGAGAACTCCGGGTTGTGAGTCTTCTGCATCAACCGCAGCGCCTCGCTGACCACATATAAATCGTTACGGAAGTTGCGCACCTTATCCTGCGGCACTGCTTTCAATTCCTTGTAGATGGACATTTCCGTCCCGATTCCGTTGACTTCCTCCCGCAGGGCCAGCATCGTGTTCGGCGTGAACTGTTTGGTGCGAATGTAGTCTGTCACTTCGTCGCGCGAGTCCCCGACCACTGCCGTGGGCGAAACGTATTTCCCCAGCATGTCAGCGGTTTGGGTTGAGACGGCGACGAAGTCTGCCGTCTGGGCCGGGCTCACGGCATGATTTACCGCGTAAGCCGTGGGCACGGTGCCGATCAGGATCAGCATGATCAGGCCCATGCCCTTCTGGCCGTCGTTCGAACCGTGAAAAAAACTCACTCCGGTGCAGGTCAGCACCAGCAGGCCACGAATCCAAAACGGAGGCGGCTCGGTTCCCTTCGGAGCTTCGTAAAGCGCCTTATTGGGAATCAGCGCCTTGCACAGCAGCAGCAGCAGAGCAGCGCCCACAAATCCGACAAGCGGCGACAGCAGAAGCGATTTGCCGATGTTCGTTGCCTGGCCCCAATCCACTCCGCTGGTCCCCGATTTTACGGACATCAGCTGATTCGCGATCCCCACGCCGATGATCGAACCGACCAGCGTGTGCGAGCTTGAGGCGGGCAAGCCGAAGTACCACGTTCCCATGTTCCAGATGATCGCCGCGATCAGCAGTGCGAATACCATGGCGAATCCTGCGTTGCTTCCCACCTGCAGGATCAACTCAACCGGTAGCAGCGAGACGATCGAGAACGCCACCGCGCCGCTCGAAACCAGGACCCCGATGAAATTCCAGGCGCCCGACCAAACGACTGCGATGTGCGGTTCAAGCGAGTGGGTGTAGATAACCGTCGCCACGGCGTTCGCCGTATCGTGAAATCCGTTCACAAATTCGAATCCCAGCGCGGTCAGCAGCGCGATTCCCAGCAGGATGAATGGCAGCGCGCTCTGAGGATGTAATCCTTGCAAGTCGCCGAAGAGATGGCTTCCCGCGTAGATGAACCCGACGATGAGCGCAATTCCGAAAACCAGTACGCCGACTCGGCCCGCCTTCGATGTCTTTGCATCAAGTACGCTCGTTCCCGTTGTCGTTGCCATTGTCCGACTCTCCGTGGTGCAAAGTTAAACTCGCAATTAACGGGCTTCTCGCCCGACGCCGCGACGACTGCCTGGACTAGGAAAACGCAACGCCCCCGTTGCGACCCTACTGTCCGGCTCCCTTAGCCTTGTGGCCGTGGTGCTCCGCGTGAGCCTTTGCTGCTTCGGCCGCGTGGTGTGTTGCGTGATGCAGGTGTCCCTGTGCTGTGTGCGCGTGGTGAGCCGCCGATGTGTGATCGCCGGCTTCGTGATGTTTGGCGGCTTCCCGATGATGCCGGGCCGCGTGTTCATGGTGTTCCGCCGCGTGGTGATGGTGCTCCGCTGCCTGCTTTGACATACGCCCTCCTCGGACTCAGATTTCGGGCTGAGGGGCGCGACGGTAACGGGTCTATGTGAACGGCGTGTGACAGCCCGGTTAAGACTTCCAGCGCCTGTGAAGAGCCATTTAGCCGCCTCAGGCCTGATGCCGGGAGCGTCAAGAAATCGAAAGCCCCTCACCGCCCCTGGAACATTCCATTGACGGAAAGGGCATGGGCGGCTTGCGGCCCGCAATGCACGGTGTTAGCTTGAACAGTCCGGGTCCCAAATCGAGTTCGGCTGGGATTCGCCTCAGGTTCGATCAATTTGGGTACTGGGAGCAGGACAGCCGGGCTGAGCACGGCACGTAGCGTGGGAGTTTAGTTGCCATCGTGGAACGTTAACGACCAGAGAATTCCGCAGGGACGCCTGGCCCTGTTTTCCTACCTTTCCGCGACCATGATCGTCTTTCTACTGGTCGGGTTCTGGAAATTGCAGGTCATGCAGTCCGAGCATTTCGCCGACCTGGCCGAAAAAAACGGCATCCGCTCGATCGCCATCATCGCTCCGCGCGGAGCCATGCTCGACCGCGACGGCCGCGTCCTCGTGGATAGCTATCCTTCTTTTAGCATTTTACTTCTGCGCGACAATCCGAAGCTGCTCGAAAAAAACCTGCCACAAATCGAAGAAGGCCTTGGGATCGCGAAGGATGATTTGGACCAGCAGCTGGACGCTGCGAAAGCAGAACCCAAATTTCTGCCCCTGATCATCAAGCCTGAGGCGAGCCAGGCGGACATCGCGTTCGTGGATTCGCACCGCGCAGATCTTCCCGTGCTCGATCTGATGATGGTTCAGCGGCGCCGCTACCCGCATGCCGAGATGCTCGCGAATACCATCGGCTACGTCGGTGAAGTTTCCGTGCAGGACATGGAAAAGAATCCCGACCGCTACCGCCCGGGAGACATCGTCGGCAAAGCCGGCCTTGAAAAGGAATACAACGATCAGATCGTGGGCACCGATGGCATGCGGCGCGTCGTCGTCAACAGCGTCGGCAAAGTGATGCGCACGCTCGACAATGTCGAGGCGATTCCCGGAAAGCCCATTCAGCTTACGATTGACGAGGACCTGCAGGAGATCGCTGAAGCCGACTTCGCAAACAAAGAAGGCGCCCTCATCGCCATGGACGCGCGCACCGGCGAAGTCCTCGCCATGGTCAGCCGGCCCACGTTCAATCCCAACGATTTCGCCGTGCGTATTCCCAATTCGGAATGGGCGCAGCTCAATACCGATCCGAAAACGCCGCTGCTAAATCGCGCGATTCAGGCGCAGCTCGCTCCCGGCTCGGTTTTCAAAGTCGTCATGGCCGTGGCCATGTTGGAATCCAAAGCCATACCCGCGACCTACACGGTCAACTGCCCGGGCTATGCGGAATTTTACGGCCGAGTATTTCATTGTGATCACGCGCACGGCTCCGTAGATCTCCATAAAGGCATCGTCGCTTCCTGCGACGTCTACTTTTACAACGTCGGCAAACAACTCGGGATTGACCGCATAGATCAGTACGCCACCGGCCTAGGCCTCGGACGCCGTACCGGAATTGATTTGCCAAGCGAAGAGCCCGGGTTAATGCCGTCGGAAGATTGGGTCGAGCGTGTGGACCATCACAAATGGTATGCGGGCTCGACCATTTCCGTTTCCATCGGTCAGGGCGCAGTGATGGTCACGCCGATTCAGCTCGCTCGCATGATCGCAGCCGTTGCCAATGGCGGCACTTTGATTCCACCGCACCTGATGAAAAACGCTACGGACCTGAAATCCCAGTCGTTCCCTCTTTCCGACGACACGGTCCAACAGGTAACGGACGGCATGTGGGGTGTCGTCAATGAGCCTGATGGCACTACGTCCGGGCAGGTCAAGCTGCAGAACGTGGACTTCTCCGGCAAGACCGGCACGGCTCAAGTGGAAGGCTTCGAACTTCAGAACAAACTGGGCAAGAAATTGAAGGAAAACGGCTGGTTCGTTGGTTACGCGCCGCGGCGCAATCCGGATATTGTGGTGGCCGCCCTCGTACAAGCTGGTGGCTGGGGCAGCACCTCGGCTGCGCCGATCGTGCGCGACGTCGTGAAAGCATACTATGACAAGAAGGCCGGCCATCTGCCGCAACCTTCGACAGCCGATAACTTGCCGCCATCCTCCGCGGTTCATCCCGTCGGCGTAAGCGCCGGAGCCGAGCAGCAATGAAAGATCGTCCGCGCGTTCAGGATTTCGACTGGCCGCTGCTCGCTCTCGCCGGCACCATCAGCGCGCTCGGCGTGCTCGAGATTTATTCCTCCACGCATGCCAGCGCCATGGCAGGAATGCAATGGAAGCAACTCATGTGGATCGCGATCGGCATCGCCGGCATGTTCGTGATCTCCCGCATTGACTATCACACTCTGATGGATCAGGCGCCCGCGCTGTATCTCGTCGGCGTGGCCGGCCTCCTCGTCGTACTCCTGCTCGGATTTTCCCGGCTCGGAGCCAAGCGCTGGATCTCGCTCGGCGGTCTGATGAATTTGCAGGTGTCGGAGCTAATGAAGTTGATTATAATCATCGTGCTTGCGCGTTACTTTGCGGAAGTGCGCACCGATCGCTTGACGCTGACCGACCTGCTCAAGATTGGCGTTTTGACGCTAATTCCCGTAGGCTTGATCTTGAAGCAGCCCGATCTGGGGACCGCGATGGTTTTGGTTCCCGTTGCGGTAGTGGGAGCCTTTTTCGCCGGCATTCAATGGAAGCACGCGGCGATCGGCCTGGTCATCATCGCGCTGCTTGTGCCGCTCGGCTGGAACATGCGGCGTCATCTGAAGCCGTACCAGCAGCAGCGCATTCAGACCTTCCTGCATCCGGAGGAAGACCAGCGCGGCGCAGGCTACCAGATTTTGCAGTCCGAGATCGCCGTCGGCTCCGGCGGCTTCTGGGGAAAAGGATTTGGCAAGGGCAGCCAGAACCAATTGGGCTTTGTGCCCGTCCGCTATTCGGACTTCATCTTGGCGGCTCTGGCTGAGGAACAAGGTTTTATTGGCGTTTGTGTCGTTTTGCTGTTGTACTTAGGCCTGATTCTGCGGCTGGTGGACAACGCGCAGAAAGCGAAAGATCGTGCCGGGATGTACGTCGTGATGGGAGTGACCGCGATCCTGGGCTTCCACGTTCTGGTTAACGCTTCGATGGTGATCGGATACATGCCGGTCACCGGCATTCCACTGCCGCTGATGAGCTATGGAGGGTCGGCAACGGCCTTCGTATTTTTGGCTTTGGGACTCGTGATGAACGTCCGCATGCGGCGTTTCGTAAACTAAGCCCCGGCTGTTAAAGCCAACAAAAAATTTAGCAGTGCCCGCGCCCTCTACTTGGGGACGCGAATTTCAGATTTCAATTTTGATCCAAGGAACACGCATCGGGTGAGGAAAGCCAGTCCAAACAACTTGAGTTCTTTCCCCAGCAGCCAGTCGTGGCAAATTCTTGCCGCCCCTCGCCGCTCCGCCGGCCGAAGTGCGCGCGATGTCCTCGCGCGCCCCGCCGGTCCCGTGCGCCATGAGGAGTTTTCAAATGTCGAAGGAAATGGTCATCTCCGCGAACCCGCACGAGACTCGGGTCGCGATAATGGAAGAAGGTCTGCTCTGTGAGTACTACGTTGAGAGGGAAAAAGAGTTTGCTCTAGTCGGAAGCATTTACAAGGGGCGTGTCACTCGCGTGCTGCCAGGCATGCAGTCGTCCTTTGTTGAGATCGGCCTCGATAGCGACGCCTTCCTGTACGTCACCGACTTCCTCGAAGGTATCGAAGAGCTCGACGAGCACATCGCCACAGAGGTCAAGGGCTCCGCAGCGCCGGATCAAGCCCCGCAGAGTTTTGTCGCGCCCAGCGCGGCATTACCCCTCGTCGAATTCGCAGACGCCGCGCCCGCCCCCGATGATGCACGCGCGGAATACGAATCGTCGCCCATCGAGCCCGGGAACGCCGCGGTGAGTCCTTCCGCGCCTGGCCCAACGCACGCGTCGAATCCGTCGCCCGCAAATCCTCCGGTTTCGCACGACCGGCCACGCTTCGACAATCGCAACAGCAGGCCGGGCCGTGACTTCGGCCGCCGCGGTGGTGGTGGCGGAAGGCCCGGACGCGGCGGACGTTTTGGCCGTCGCGGTGGTAGCGGCGGAGGCGGTGGACGCGGAGGCGACCGGCGCTTTGGCCGCGAGCTTCCCTCATCGAAATATGCCTCGCCCGGCACGTATGAAAGCTCGCCGAGCGATGCAGGCGCTCCCGAAGGACACGTCTCGATCATTCTCCCAGGAGAGTCTCTCGCGAAATATCGTGAGAAGCCCGCCGGCGAATCTGCTCCGACATCATCCGAAGATGCAGCGCGAATCTCCGCTCCCAGCGAACCCACGAATTTCGTGGCGAGCGCGCCGACTGTGGCTCCCGTGGTCGAAACCCCCGAACCAGTCCACGAATCTCCGGTTCCGCGCGCATTTGAGCCGCGGCGCGAATTTCATTCCGAGCCTCGTACGGAGTCTCCTCGATCTTTTTCGACGGGCCTCGAACCGCTGCCCGGCGAGTCGCTTTCGAAGTGGAAGCATCGCGAAGCTCCCGTCGAGCAGCACGCCGAAGCCGCAGCTCCCTCTCTGCCTCATCAAGAGCGAGCACCTGAGCCCGAGCTTCCGATCGAGCACCACGAGCCCGAATTTCATGCTGCCGAATCCGCGCACGAAGAGCACGCTGCGCCCGAGTTGAGTCCGGAAGAAGCCGCGGTCTTGGCTGAGCACGTCGCCGAGGCTCGCGAAGAAGAAGCCGAGCGCGACGCGCAAGAACGAGGCTTTGCCGCCGCCGATGAAGCCGCTGGCGCGGTACACGACGCCGTCGAAGGCGAAGAACAACGCGAAGCAATGACCGCCGCTGCCGAATCGGAAGAGCACGAGCTTGAAGAAGAAGAAGCCGACGCCGAAACCGAAGGCATGATTGCTCCGCCCTCCGAGCTCGATCACGAGCATGAACACGATCACGAGTCGGAAACGATTTCGGCCGAAGGCGACTCGACAATTTCGGGAGAGAACCAGCCTCCGCAGGAACAGCAACCTTGGAAAGCTCAGGTCCGCGACGATTTCCGCGCTCGCATGCAGAATCCCGCGCGCCGCGGAGGCCGCGATCGCGGCCGTCGTGATGATCGGGGGCGCCGCCCGCAGCATGGGCGCAGCGGTGGCCACGGCCATCATCATTCTTCGGCGCCACGCCGCCCGCAGCTCATCGCGGACATGCTGAAGCAGGGCCAGGAAATCATCGTCCAGATCGCCAAGGAACCGCTTGGCAAAAAGGGCGCGCGCATCACCAGCCACGTCGCTCTCCCGGGCCGCTTCCTCGTCTATATGCCCACGCTCGACCATACCGGCGTCTCGCGCAAAATCGCTTCGGCCGAAGAGCGCGCCCGCCTGCGCCATCTGGTCAATGACGCGAAGGGCAGCGCAGGCGGAGGCTTCATCGTTCGCACCGCCGCTGGCGCCGCGGCTCCGGAAGAAGTTCGCGCCGACGTCGAATTCCTTACGCGCACGTGGTCGGAAATCAAGGCGCGCTCGGAGCAAAAGAAAGCTCCTGCGCTCCTGCACCGCGATCTCAATCTCGTTCAGCGATTGCTTCGCGACCACATGAGCTCGGACTACACCGCGATCTGGGTTGACTCGGAAGACGAATACACAAAAGTCGTGGACTTCATGAGCCGCTTCCAGCCCGCTCTCGTGAGTCGCGTGAAGCTCTACACCAAGGAAAATCCGGTCTTCGAGGAATTCGGCATCCAGCAGGAAATTGACAAGGGGCTGCGGCCGAAGGTCTGGCTCAAATCCGGCGGCTACATCGTCATCAACCACACCGAAGCGCTCGTCGCCATTGACGTCAACACCGGAAAATTCGTCGGCAAAGGTTCGAACCGTCTGGAAGACACGATCGTTCGCACCAACGCCGAGGCTGCGAAGGAGATTGTCCGCCAGATGCGCTTGCGCGATCTCGGCGGCATCATCGTGATTGACTTCATTGACATGGAGGAGCGCCGCAACCGCGACAAAGTTATGGCCGCGCTTGAAGACGCTCTTCGCGGCGACCGCGCTCCCTCAAAGGTTCTCCGCTTCAACGAATTCGGACTCGTCGCCATCACCCGCAAGCGCACCAAGCAGGCGCTTGAGCGCATGCTTTCGCAGCCCTGCCCCTATTGCACCGGCTCGGGCATGGTGAAATCCATCCCGACGCTCTGCTACGAAATTCAAACCGAGGCGCACAAAATGGCCCCGGAGTTGAGTTCCGGCAGCATCACCCTGCGCGTCCATCCCGAAATCGGCAAAGCGCTCAAGACGCGCGAGTCTTCGCTCATTGACGAGCTCGAGCAATGGACGAAAAAGACCGTGATCATCCAGGCTGATCCCACGCTCCACTGGGAGCAGTACGACATCTACTAGTTCTCAGTTCTAAGCGATTAATTGTAAGTTGCGCGAAACGCCCGGGATGCAAGTCCCGGGCGTTTTTGTGTCGGCCGTCTGATCATGTGCCAAACAGAACAGATGACCTCCCGTATCTGATGGACACTCCCCTGGTGCCAGCTATCCACGATTTCGAGGAGTTCCAAATGACTCAATCCAAAGCAACTAGAAGGCGGGTGGTGCACCGTTTGAAGCGCCCTTGATCAACTCACGCCTGACTTCATTCGAGCGCCGAACTAAATCGTCGGGGTGCCGCAGCCTTCACGGATTTTGTGAAGGGTGCGCGAGACTTCGTCTACCACGGACCTCGGCGCCGTTCACCGAACTTTATGCGAGCGAATTCTTTCCTGGTTCGCTGGCGCTCGGCAGCTTCTTAGCGTCCCACCGATAGGTACACGATGACCGCACGAGATCGCTCATCGGACCCAAGGTTCCCGCAGTCTAAATCCGTTTAATTGTCGCGAACCAGGCTGGTGCACCGTCGTCGTGGAATCTCGTCTGAACCCGGTCCGGTTCGATGGCGACGACATTCCATCCATTGCCGGGGCTGAACGCCGCTCTCAATTGTTCCTGACTGATTGGATGCGGGCCGGTGTCGGGACCATCGTCACTGAAGCACAACACATACAGAGTTCCATCGTGCTCGGTCACAGACGCCAGACTCGCCGCGTACCGTGTTCGCTCGTCGCCGTCGAAGGAGTGGAACAGTCCGGAGTCCAGCACGGTCTTGAACTTGCGCCCCAAACGCTCCAGATGGAACGCGTCAGCCGCAACGAACTCGACCTCGATCCCACGGTCGAGGGACTTCCTTCGGGCCATCGCCAGCGCCGTCTCAGCCACGTCAAAGCCCAGAACTGAAAACCCCAGCGATGCGATGTGAAGAGCGTTCTCGCCGGTCCCGCAGCCCGCATCGAGCACCGCTCCGGCGAATCCGCCTTCGGATGCCACGCGCACGATCGGTGGCTGCGGCCGGCCAATATCCCAAGGTGCGGGGCCGTCGTGGTATGACGCATCCCAAGGCTGTCCCGCAATCCTTTCGTGACTGGTTGGCTGCCGGCCACTCAACGGATCGTCAGCGCGGGTTCCGGATCCCCCTGACATCTTCGCCTCCTTCCCGCCCAGCTAATCTTAGCAGGTGGCACGGTCTTCACCGCATCCAGGTCAACTCGCACCCGATTTCACTTGAGTCCCGGATTGAATTGGAAGGGTGCGTTAGACTTCACCCGCTGGTCCTCGGCCCATTCACCGGCGGCCTCCAGAACGTACAGGGTACTAGTCGTTGTACTTCCGTTGAACGAATGGACAGGTTTCTCGACGGTCCCACCATGCTAGCGTGATCGTGCAGTCGTGAACTTGATAGCGACCGCAGCTCGCGACGCCCGTCGTCGCCGCTCTCTCGACGAGAGCCGAACGCTCTTTGACAATGGAATATGAAGCGGAGTTCTTAGTGGCACAGACACTCCTGTCTGTGCTCTTCCGACCACTCCTTAACAAGGGACGATCACACGCACGGAAGGATCCACGTTGGCCTCCGATTCCACGAGTTACAAGTCACCGGTCACGAGTCATGATTCCGGTCACCAATCACCAATCACTGCTCACCAATTACCCAATTAAGTGACACACCATGCAAAGTAATTTCCCGCGTAACTCACTGAAAATAAAGAAAAGCGGCACCCACAAAGTGACACACTTTTTCGAGTGCCTAAGTCGCGATTCGGTGAGCGCCAGTCACCGGTCCCAAATCACGGTTTTCTAACCGACACGCAAGTCAGCCGCCGAGGCGCTGCGCTTTGAGAGGCAGGAAATGACGGACTACTTGAAGCCCTTGACCACGTAGGCTTCGCTCAGAGTCGTGCTATAGACGTAGGCGTACGCGCTCATGTCGCTGGAAAAATGCGGAGGACCGACGCTTTCCACTCCCGCCTGCAGCTGATTGCCGAAGACTTTCCAAGGCTCCCTTTTCCCCGTTGCGATGTTCACGCGTTCGACTTCCCCATCTGTTTTCGCGATTGCCCGCGAAAAGACGTACAACGATTGGGCGTCCGGCGTCCAGGCAATCGGTTGCTGCGGAGAGGCGAGATCTGGGACGGGACGTACCGCGCTGCCGCCAATCGTCCAGATTCCGATTTTGCCGTCCGGGCTGTTGACGGCGATGCTGCGACCGTCCGAAGACAGAACTAGGCCAGTGACCCCTTCCGGCGTGAGAGGCGTGGAATTGCCGTTATCAAGGTCAATCATGTAATCCCGGGCCCCGTGCCCCTGCTCGATCCCCATCGCCAACAAATGCTTTCCATCCGGCATATAGCGCTCGCCGACGTAGGTGATGTTGTCGTGGGTCAGCTGTCGGCTTTCGCCGGCGCCGGTGGGAACGAGGGTGATGATGCCGTTCTTCTGGGGGTGCGTGGACACCCATTTCCCGTCGGGTGAGATTGCTCCCGCCAGACCTTCTCCAATGCGCACGGGAGGCGAGCCATCCGTATCTCGCAGGAAGACGGAGTAGTTCGGGCCGCCCCCTTCGGCTTCTTCTTCGAAGAGAATTTTCTTGCCGTCGCGGCTGATGTCCCGCAGCTCGGACCAACCGAGCCAGCTGAGATCTATCTCCTGTTTTCCACCCGGGGGCAGTCCTCGAATGTCCACGCGTTGCTGATGCGTAATCATCAGGGCTTGGCCGTCGCGAAGATCTTCGAACCACATGCCGCCGGGAACGTTGGCGATGCTTCGAACTTTGCCGCCGAGAGTGACGGCGCGGAGCTGGTTCGAAGCGCCGCTATCGGAACCACCAAACCAAAGTTCGTCACCGGAGGGCGACCACTGAATGCCTTCGACCGACTCCCATCCGGACGAAAGCTTCTTCTCGCGCCCATCGGGACCGATGATGGCGATGGATCCGCGGTCATCGCCGCCAGGAACTTCGTGGTCGGCGAACGCGACGGATTTGCCGTCTGGCGAAATGCGTGGGTCGCTGATCCAATTGATCGTGTCGAGCAGAACTTTGCCGATCGGATATTCCAGCCGCCAATGGGAATTTTCGGGGACGTACCGGACGATCGCCATGCTTTGGCCGTCGGCGGCCCATTCGGCATTCTGCACATTTTCAAGGACTTCGCGCGGGGAGCCGCCGCTCAACGGCAAACGAGCCAGGGTGCCGTAGCGGGCGTAGCCGCTGTGGTAAACCGAATTCAGGCGGACCGCGAGCTCTCCATTTTTGGAGATGGAGAGCAGCTCCGCATTCTTCAGCCCGAGTTCGCTTGAGCCGTTGTCGCCGACGCGGGAGATGTACAACTGCTGGGGCGCGCCTTGCCACGCGGCGCTGTAAACAATGCTGCCGTCAGGAGCGAACCGGGCGTTCCCGACCGAGCCGGTGCGGAACGTAATCTGCCTGTATTCGGGAGGAGGCGCGGCGCCGCCCGCGCGGCCAATCCACCAGCCCACACCGAACAACGCCGTTGCCGCCACAATTCCTGCTGCGGCCAAAATCAATTTCCGGCGAGCACCGGATTTCGAGGACGCGACAGCAGATTGTGCGCCCGTGCTGGTCGAGCTTGAGATTTGCGAGAGCGATTCCAGGGCGAATGCCAAGTCTTTCGCGGATTGAAAACGATGGTCCGGGCTCTTTTCGAGGCAGCGGCGGACGATGCGATCGAGAGCTGGAGAAATCGGAGGCTGAATATTAGTAACCTCCGGCACGTCGTCCCGCAGGATCGCCGTCATCGTTTCAGGAGGCGTATCGCGTTGAAACGCACGCTTGCCCGAAAGCATCTCGAACAGAACCGCGCCGAACGCAAACATGTCGGTGCGCGCATCCACGGACTCGCCGCGCACCTGCTCGGGCGACATATAGCTCGCGGTGCCCATCACGACGCCCGCTGCCGTATGCGAGCTCGTCATCGTCGCGCCGTCGGGTTCGCCGGCAGATCTTCCGGCAAGCTTGGCCAGCCCAAAATCGAGAATTTTGACGCGGCCGTCGCGGCAAACGAAGAGATTTTCGGGCTTGAGGTCGCGATGCACGATGCCTTTGTCGTGTGCGGCCGCCAACCCGTTCGCGACTTGCACGGCGTACTCGATCACTTTTCGCTGGGGGATCGGTCCGCGATTGATCACCGCGCGAAGGCTTTCGCCCTCCAAAAGCTCCGAAACCAGGAACGGCGCGCTTTCGAAGTGGCCGACGTCGTAGATCGCGACAATGTTCGGATGATTGAGGGCCGCCACGGCCTGCGTTTCCTGCTCGAAGCGGCGCAGCCGGTCGCTATCGCGCGAAAAAGATTCGGGGAGAATCTTCAGAGCGACATCGCGCCCGAGGCGCGTGTCGCGTGCGCGGTAAACCTCACCCATGCCGCCCGCGCCGACCTGCGATTTGATTTCGTACGGACCGAGTTTTGTGCCGGGGGTTAGTGCCATGAAATATCAGAGGGTATCATCGGAAATACTTTTTCATCCTCAATAAATACCGGGGTGAATTGTACACCGCACGGAAGAATTGCAACGACGAGATTGCCGGAATCGCCTAGCTGCTGAAGCGCTGCTCTTTGAACGGGTCGCCATACATGTTGTAGCCGTTTTCTTCCCAGAAGCCGGGCGCGTCCTGCGTCATGAATTCGAGCCCGCGAACCCATTTCACGCTTTTCCACGCGTAAAGGTGAGGCACCACGAGTCGCACCGGGTAACCGTGATCGGCGGGAAGCGGCTCGCCATTGTGCTTCAGCGCAAACAGAGTTGCCGGGCGCATGAGATCTTCGAGGGGCACATTCGACGTGTAGCCCTGCTCGGCAACAACCATTACATATTTCGCCTCCGACTTCGCACCGGCTAGCTTCATCACTTCCGTAAACGGCACCCCTTCCCATCGCACGTCAAACCTGCTCCAGCGCGGAACGCAGTGCATGTCTGCGGTTACCGCCTTCATGGGCAAGCGCGTAAATTCGTCCCACGTCAGCCGTACCGGGTTCTCGACCGAACCCGCAATCCGGAAATCCCACGTCCGCGGATCAAACCGCGGCACCGTCCCTTCGTGCAGTACGGGCCATTTCAGCGTGGCAGATTGCCCGGGCGGCAAACGCCCGGCCTCGCGCATCGCGCGTTCCAGTTGTTTACGTTCCGTGAGCTCGCCAAACATTCTGGACTCCCCGCGAAGTTACCGGCCGACCGTGCCATTCTACACTGTCTTTTTCCCCGATTCGCGGACCTCCGCCTGACGCGCACCGGAATCGCGTGTGCTATCATGGCGCGTTCGAAATCGTCCAAACACCGCACAAGGAGCATGCTTTGGCCGCGCGGATTCTGAATGGCAACGCGATTCGAGATCAGATTTACGCCGAGCTGCAGGCGGAAATCGCCGCGCTCGCGAGCGAGGGGATTCGCCCCGGCCTGGCGGCTGTGCGAGTGGGAGACGATCCCGCATCGAAGCTCTACGTGAACAGTAAGATCGCCTCATGCGAAAAGCTGGGCCTCGGCAGCTTCCACATCACACCGCCCGCGACAACCACCACCGAAGAATTGCTCGCTATCGTCAACGATCTGAACAATCGCGATGACGTAGACGGAATTCTGGTGCAGATGCCGCTACCCAAGCAGATTGATTCCAAGAAAATCCTCGACGCAGTAATTCCCGCGAAGGATGTGGACGGTTTTCATCCGATCAACGTGGGACATCTCGTCGCGGGGCGCCCCGGGTTGACCGCATGCACACCCGCCGGCGTGATGGAAATTCTACGCCGCAATGATATTCAGATCGAAGGCGCGAATGCCGTGGTAATCGGCCGCAGCGACATTGTCGGCAAACCGCAGGCCCTCCTTCTGATGCACGCGAACGCAACGGTCACGATCTGCCATTCCAAGAGCAAGGATCTGGCGGGAATCGCGCGCCGAGCGGACATCATCGTCGCGGCCATCGGCAAAGCGGCCCTCGTGACGCCCGATTTCGTTCGCCCCGGCGCGACGGTGATTGACGTCGGCCAGGTTGTTGTCAAGGACGCCGCAGAAGCGGAACGCATCTTCGCGAAGTTTCCAGCGAAGCTCGAGACCTTTCGAACCAAGGGCTCGATTCTTGCCGGAGACGTTCACCCCGATGTCGTCGAGATCGCCGGCGCGTACACGCCGGTTCCCGGCGGCGTGGGACCACTCACGATCGCCATGCTGATGAGCAACACAGTCAAAGCCGCGCGCATGCGCCGCGGCGCGCGCCCTCCGGTGGCCGCATCTTCCCTTTCCTGATGCTGCGCGTCGGCCTCACTGGCGGCATTGCTTCCGGAAAATCAACTGTGGCTTCACTCCTGCGCGATTACGAATATCCCGTTCTCGACGCCGATTCGCTCGCGCGCGAGCTACTCGAGCCCGGGCAGGACGCGTACAATGAAGTCGTCCGCGAATTCGGCGACGCAATTCTGAACCGCGGGGGAGCGGTGGATCGTCCCAAGCTCGGCGCAATTGTTTTTGCCGAGGCGCAGAAGCGCGCGCGCCTCAACCAAATCCTTCATCCGCGCATCCAGGAAGTGGTAGCCAAATGGTTCGACGCGCTCGCGCGGCCGGGCGGTCCGGACATGGCCTTCGAGGACGCTGCGCTGATTCTTGAGGCCGGCGCGAAAAGGAATTTCGATCGCGTGGTGGTTTGCTGGTGTTCTCCCGAGCAGCAACTCGAGCGCCTGCAGGAGCGCGGCCTATCGGTCGCGGATGCGAAGCTGCGCATCGCGGCGCAGATGCCTATTGACGAGAAGCGGAAACTTGCCGATGAAGTGATTGACTGCTCCCGCACCATGGAGGAAACCCAGCGGCAAGTGAAGCTGGTTCTTGGAAAACTGAAGCAAGTGGCTGCATCGGAAAGAAACTTATCCTGAAGCGGCTGCGTATTTATCGGTAGAAGGAAAAAAGAGATGGCGAAAGCACAAGATCACAGACGCGCAATCCGGCTCCTCGCCCTAGGGCTGATCGTCGGTCTCGGCGCATATTGGGCCGGCTCCCGCTACGGACAGCACAGTCCTGCGTCTGTTCACGCCCTGCCCGCGGACCTGCCGGCGGACGAAAACCCCATCACTCTCGACGCCACCGAGGCGGAAAATGTCCGCATTTACAAACAGGCTTCGCCGGCAATCGCGAACATCGTGACGCGGGCGGTTCAGTACGATTTCTTCTACGACGCGGTGCCGGTGGAAGGCGCCGGCTCCGGCTTCGTGATAGATACCGCCGGGCACATATTGACGAACTATCACGTCGTCCAGGGCGCGGATACGATTGAGGTCACGCTCGGCGATCAGTCCCGCTACAAAGCCCAATACATCGGCGCGGACACGCGCAACGACATCGCACTCCTCAAAATAGATCCAAATGGCAAGAAAATCGCGACGTTGCCGCTGGGAGATTCGCGGAATCTGCTGGTGGGTCAACGCGTACTCGCGATCGGCAATCCCTTCGGATTTCAGAGCACGCTCACGACGGGAGTAGTCAGCTCGCTCGGCCGCACGGTGCAAACCAGCGAAAACACGTTCATTGACGAGGCGATCCAGACGGATGCGGCCATCAACCGCGGAAATTCCGGCGGCCCACTTCTGAATACCCGCGGTGAAGTGATCGGAATCAACAGCGCCATCTACGCACCCACCGGGACGACGGCCGGAATCGGATTCGCGATTCCCATTAACACGGCGCGCCGCGCGGCTGAGGATCTGATCTCAACAGGCCGCGTTCGCCGCGCGACGCTCGGCGCCGAGGGCCGCGCGGTCTGGCCAGCTCTCGCCGATGCGCTGCACCTTGGCGTCCAGCAGGGAATTTTGATCGAACGCGTGGATCCCGGCGGCCCCGCTGCGCAGGCAGGCATTCGCGGTGGAACGCGTTCGGTGCTCGCGGGATTGCAGGAATTGCGCGTGGGCGGCGACGTTCTCGTCGCGGTCAATGGTAAGGAGCTCGCGAGCCAGATGGATTTGAATCTTCTTCTGAATCGCGCGTGGCCCGGCGACACCGTCACGCTGACAATCATTCGCGACGGCAAGAAAATGGATATTCCGGTGAAGCTCGGGGATGGCTAGGGCGTCAGCTCGGCACGCTCGTACTCGCTGGCTTAAGTTTAAGAGAGCTTCCTCATCACTCTGCTCCTCGGAATGACACGTCAATTAGATTGATTTTTCGCGCCACTCTTCCCGCACGCGGTCGCGCTCCTCTTCGGTCAGCCCAAACCACGATTCAGCAACGTCGCGAACGCGTTCGAGCGCGGCCTGCATTTCATCCTGCTTTGATTTCATCATGTCGCTATCCGCGTTTGTGGGAACTCGAATCGGCGGCGCCACAAACATCACCGCACGCGAGAAAGGATGCGGAACCTGAAACAGGTCCCACGATTTCTGGAACGTGTGCGCGCGCTCGACGCCGACGTGAAACACTGAAATTGGCCGTCCCGTGCGGCGCGCCAGGATTACGGGGCCCGGTTTCGCGATGTAGCGCGGACCGCGGGGGCCGTCAATGGTGAACCCGACGTGATGGCCCGCTTCCAGGCTTTGGGCCATCGCCGCCAGCCCTTCCACCGCGCCGCGCGAAGAACTGCCCTGCGCCGTGCCGAATCCGAGCCGCTCGATCACGCGCCGCGTCCACTGCCCGTCGAAGTTCACGGTGTTCAGCACCACGATCCCGCGTTGGCGCCAGATCCACACGGCCGGAAGAATGCAGCGATGCCAGAACGCGCCGATTCCCGGCTCGCCCTCGGCGCGAATTTGTATCGCGTTGTGCACTCCGATTATTTCCACTCGGAGCGTCGGACCGAGCAGGCGAATCACCCAGTACGCCGCCCACGCGATCGCGGGGATTTGCATCCGCCGCCATCGCGAAAGGTGCGGCATCGGGATGCCTGCGGCGGTTGCGGCAGCTGGGGCTGCGGATTTCGAGGCGTCGTTCACTGCGGTATAGTATAAAGCGGTCTCGATGTGCCCCCGGTTCCAAATCGTGCCGAAAGCCCGACGTGTCTCTTGGTCCGCGCGAGGGATGCTTCTGGGTTTTCTCGCCGGAGCGATTCTCATGTGTCCGGTCGAATCGCGCGCGCAAGATTCGCCGTTCGGCGCGATCGGGCGGGTGCAGGGCACGGACATTTCGTGCGAAAACGGCACGCCTGCGACGGGCATTACGTCAACCGTCGGCCAAAGCATTTTTGTGTCGAACGGCACCGTCGTGACCGTGCATTCCGGCCAGGCGCTCCTGACGCTCTTCGCCGGCGGCCAAGTGGACGTTTGCGGCCCGGCGAAATTTACGGTGTTATTGTCGGGTGACGCGATTACGCTCGCGCTCAATTTCGGTCGTGTGCGCCTGGAATTGCCCGCGAACACGGTGCTGCGGATTTTCACCCCCACCGTCATCGGCACGCCCATAGACATTTCCGGCGGATCGCGCGATGTAACGGTGGGACTGAGCCTCGATGATTCGCTGTGCGTGCGCGCCACCAGCGGCGCGATTCAACTGGAACATCAGTTCACCGGAGAAAAGCTGATTGTTCCCCAGGCGGGAGAATTTTTCCTGAACGCGGGCAGACTGCTCCCCGTCGCCGGAACCCCTGGAAGCTGCCAGTGCACGCCGACGACGATAATTCCGGCGCCACCGCCAGCCGCGGCGCCGCCGGAGTATGCCATCGCGGCGAATCCACGGCCGGCTCCGCAACCTGCTCCTGACCCAGCGCCGGTAACGGTCGATCCGGCTCCCAGTCCCGTCACAAAACCGGCTATTAATTACAGCATGCTGGCAAAGGCGAATGAAGCGCACCCAGTCGTTCCTCCGGCAAAAAATGCCGCGCCACCCACGTCGGTGCCCGTGTACACAGCGGTTCTACCGGCACTCAGTTTCATGGCTGGTTCGCCTACGCGGCCACCCGAAACGACGGAGGACATGGTCCTCCTGATTCGAGAAGCGCGAGTCTCGCCAGAATGGGAATTTTCAGGCCAGGTGGTTGCGCCGGAATTCGCGCAGGCCATGCAGCACGCGCTGGGAGAAAAGCCCGCGGGACCGCAGGCGCAGACGCCTGCGGATAATCCGCCCGCGGCAACGCCTGCGAAAAAGAAGGGTGGATTCTGGGCTTCGCTGAAGAGGGTCTTCGGCGGCGGTGGCGACTAGGGCTGAAACACATCTTATGCGTTACAGAATGGCCGTCGTCACATTCCTTCGTAGTTCGGACCGCCGCCGCCCTCCGGGGGAACCCACTGAATAATCTGGTAGGGGTCGGCGATGTCGCAGGTCTTGCAGTGGACGCAATTCGCGGCGTTGATTTTCAATTTCGGCGCGCCTTTTTCGGTGACCATTTCATAGACGGCCGCGGGACAGAAATACTGGCACGGGTTGCCGAATTCGCGGACGCAGCGGTCGCCGCAAATGTTTGGCTCGAGGACGATCAAGTGGCTCGGTTGATCGTCGTCGTGGCGCGTTCCTGAGTGATAGACATCCGTCAGCCGGTCGAACGTGAGCTTTCCGTCGCCTTTGTAACGCGTGGATTGATCCACCAGCGTGCGGTCGCGATGGAGATTTTCATATTCCTTGTAGCCCGCCTCACAACGCATCGGATCCACCAGCCCGCGCCCGCCGCTGACGAATTGCAAGCCCGCGTTCACCAGTCCCTTCCACAAGCCGCCGTGAAATCCTTGATGGAAATTCCGCACACCCCACAATTCCTTCTTCAGCCAGCTCGCGTCAATCTTCTGTTGGTACGCAGAAAGTCTCGCGGCGGACGTATCTTCCGTGCAGAGCGCCTCGTAGATCGCCTCGGCGGCGAGCATGCCGCTTTTGATGGCCGTGTGAATCCCCTTCAGCCGCTGCGAATTCAGGAGGCTCGCGGAATCGCCGACGATCAGCCCGCCGTCCACGTAGTTGCGCGGCATCGAATACCACCCGCCATAGGGAACCGTCTTCGCGCCATAACGGACGAGCTTTCCATCGGCCAGAATCCTTTTTATGAAGGGATGAGTTTTGAATTTCTGAAACGCTTCGTGCGGATCGAAGAGCGGATTCTTGTATTCCAGGCTGACGATCATGCCCAGCGAAACGCGATTGTCGCGCAGGCCGTAAATCCAGCCGCCGCCGTAGAGATCCGGAGTCAGCGGCCAGCCAAGCATGTGGGCTACGAAGCCCGTCTCGATCCTCCCGGGCTGCACGTCCCACAATTCCTTGAGGCCGATGCCGTACACCTGCGGATTCAGCCCGTCGAGTTTCAGGCGGTTCACCATTTCCTTTGTCAGCGATCCGCGCGGCCCCTCGGCGAGCACGGTAACTTTCGCGCGCAGCTCGTAGCCCGGCGTGAAGTTGTCTTTCGGCTTGCCGTTCTTGTCCACGCCCTTGTCTTCGGTGAGGACTCCGGCGATGCCGCTTTTCTCGTAGAGTAGTTCCCTGCCCGCGAATTGGGTGAACAGGTTGACGCCTTTTTTCTCGACCAGCCCGCCCAGCCATTTCACAAGTTTGTTCAGCGAGATGACGTAATTTCCGTGGTTTTGCAGTGGTGGAGGCGTGATCGGCAGCTTGAACGAGCTTTTTTCCGTGAAGTAATACGCCGCGTCGCCCGTGACCGGAGTATCCAGCGGCGCGGTCTGCTCGAAATCGGGAACAAGCTCGCGCAGCGCGCGCGGGTCCATAATCGCACCGGAGAGTTGATGCGCACCTATTTCGCGCGCTTTCTCGAGCACGTAGATATTTTCGGCCGAAAGTGAAGGGGATTTCTTCGCGGCAGTGTGCTGCTCGATCAGGTTTGCAAGATGCAGCGCGCAGGAGAGGCCGGCAGGTCCGGCGCCGACGATCAAAACGTCCGCTTCGAGTTTTTCGCGCTCGATCGACACGGGTGAATCGTAGCAGAAGAGGATAAATTCGCACTTAGGAAGATTCCGAACCGACGGTAGAAGCTAGAATCTCTACAGGAAGCCGAGCATCTTTGCCGGGCACGGCATGCCGTGCCCCTACAAAACATCCTTTACTTCGACGTGAGCGACACGCAGGAATCTTCGTATTTGCCTGCGCCCATGGTTCCTTCGGGGAAGATCCCGTGCTCCGCAATCCACTCGAAGGATTTGTCGAATACGTCTTTCGTGTAAGGCTCGAACACGAGGCGCTCGCCGGGACCCCAGCGGCGCGTGTCCATCACGTCGTGGAAGCGCACTGGAAATTCCTTCTTGTAGTAATGCGTGTAGAGGTCGGGACGCAGATCTATATCGCGCTGAGCGTTCCGCAGTGCGCGGAAATACTTCTTCACGTCCTCCATATCCGGCTCGCGCGTGATCAGCGTGGCGATCATGAAGGTGGTGTCAATAATCTTGCGGAAGCCGAGCTGCTCCAGAAAATAGTTCGGACCGCTGAACAACAGCGCAGCGGGGACCTTGCGATCTATCAGCAGCTCCATTCGGCTGAAAAGCAGTCCGTCCGCGAAGGAGAGCTTGATTTCCGCAGGCTTCAGATATTGTTCCAGCGACTGGATCGCCGCGTAGTGGCTGCCGGATTGATACCCCACGGAGATCGGCACGCCCGCGAGCTGAGCGGGGCCGTGAATCGGCGATTCCGGCGCGACAAAAATACCGGCGGGCGCGACCGAATACGCATCGGCGTACAGTTTGCCGTGGCCCACCGATGCCGAGACGTTCACCGTCCAGTGGCAGGCGCAGCCGATGTCCGAGCCGCGCCCCTTCTCGAAGGTCTGGAACGCGCCGACCTTATTCCCCAGCTGGTGGCCTTTGCCTTCGGTCGAATCCAACGCCGCGTGGAACTCGTAATCGAGGCCTTCGGCCGCGAAATAACCCTTCTCTTCCGCGACCCATTCCTGCAGCCGCATGTGCGGCGCAATCACGAAATTGGCCATCATTTCCCCCAATTCAACGCGCCCGATACCAATCCTTGCGCGTTATTCTAGTACAACGACTCAGCCGCCGCACCTGTTTCGCGAGGCGCGCACATCCTCACCGGAAAAACGCCACTCCGCGAGCCGCAATAAATTTATTCACTGCGTAAGGTACTCGGGTGTATAAGTGGCCCACTCGGGCGTAGATAACGCTCTGATGGATTCCGCAGTTCGTTAATCGAGGAGAAACAATGCCACTGCCGGGTGCGTTCCACAGCTTGCTCTGGGTTTGGTGGGTAGTCGCAGTCGTTTTGGTGATTGCTTGCTACCGCTTGATACTCAGGCTATTCGGCGTCGTTCTGATTCCCCAGAGCTGCGTTGGCATCGTGGACAAACGCTATGCCGTATTTGGAAAGAGCCGGACATTGGCCGAAGGCCAGATCGTGGCTCTCAACGGCGAGGCAGGAGTGCAGGCCGACACACTCGCTCCGGGGTTGCACTTTTTTCTTTGGCCCTGGCAGTACAAAATCAAGCTGCAAGACTTCCTGATCGTCCCGCAGGATTCCATTGGCGTGGTCGAAGCGCGCGGCGGAATTCCTTTGACCGAAGGAAGAGTTCTCGGCAAGCGCGTGGAGTGCAAAGCGTTTCAGGATGCCAGAGCGTTCCTGCTCGGCGGCGGCCAACGGGGCCCGCAGATCACCGTGATTCCGCCGGGGACTTACCGCATCAATACCTCCGTGTTCTCAGTCTCGACCGCGAAGGTGATGGAAATCCCAGTCAACGCCGTCGGCATCGTCACCATTAAGGACGGCAGGCCGCTCAATACCGGAGAGATCGCGGGACCCGAAGTCAAAAACCACAATTCGTTTCAGGATGCGCAGGCATTTATAGACGCCGGAGGCTACAAAGGTTTACAGGAACAAGTTGTCCTGGCGGGCCGCTACTTCATCAACCCGATGTTTGCGACCGTGGAAATCAAGCCGATGACCGCCGTGCCCATCGCCAACGTCGGAGTCGTGATCGCGTACGTCGGCCAGCCTGGCAAAGACGTCACGGGAGATTCCTTCAAACACGGGAATTTGGTAGGCAGCGGAGAGAAAGGTGTTTGGAATGAACCGCTCGATCCGGGAATGTATCCGATCAATCCCTATACGTTGCGCGTGGAGTTGGTGCCCACCGCAAACGTCGTTTTGAATTGGGCGGACGGAAAATCGGAAGCGCATAATCTGGATAAGGACCTGTGCACCATCACGGTTCGATCGTCCGACGGATTCAAGTTCAATCTCGACGTCAGCCAGATCATTCACATTCCCCGCGCGGACGCCCCCAAAGTCATTGCCCGATTCGGCAGCATGGTGAACCTGGTCACGCAGGTTCTGGAGCCGACGATCGGCAACTACTTCCGCAACGCCGCGCAGAATTCCGACGTGATTGACTTCCTCAAGAATCGCCAAACCAGACAAGCGGAGGCGCGGAAGTCCATCTCTGATGCCCTGCAGGAGTACAACGTCGGTGCTGTTGATACTTTGATCGGCGACATCACTCCGCCCGACGAGCTGATGAAGACTCTCACCGATCGCAAGATTGCCGACCAACGAAAGGTCACCTTTGATTCCCAAAGGTTGGCGGAGGACAACCGGCGAGAACTTGAGAAATCCAAGGCGATGGCCGACACGCAGGCGAGCGTTGTTACCGCGGAACGCAGCGTCTCCATTGCCGGGTTCGCGGCGGACGCTGCCATCAAACAGGCCGAGGGCCAGGCAAGAGCCAAGACCCTGAATGCGCAGGCCGACGCCACGGTGACCACGGTGAACGGCGAAGCCAATGCCGCCGTGACCAAAGTGACTGGAGAGGCCGACGCCGGAAAGACCCTCGCCGTAGGAACGGCCGAGGCCGATGTCATTAAGTTGAAGATCGCTTCAATGACCTCGGACAACTACGCCACTATCGAGACGGCGCGGGCCCTCGCGGCAAGCGGCTTCAAACTTGTCCCCGACATCGTCGCCAGCGGTGACGGAGGCGGATCTAATTCCCTGATGAACATTTTCCTGGCGCGACTCATTAAGGATTCCAACGGAACTTCCGGACCTGCCGCTCCAAAGCGCTGAGTGCCGTGGTCGCTTGACTCAGCGAATCCGGCGATGCAACCCGCCGGGCACAAGCGGACTCCATGTATCTGAGTTATTAGGGCCTTACGTCGCCTCCTGGCCCCGAAACCGTTCGCCATCACGACGGGCAGCGTTGGCGGGAAAGTGCACGTAGGATATACTGACCAACCTCAGCGTTGTGCGCGGGACGTTATATTCTCCGCACTGGGCGCGCGGGCGAATTCCAACTACAGAAATTCATGTACCGAGGTCCATTGTTCAAGACGACATCGGCGCGTTCTGAGCGCTCAACGGCAGCCGAGCCCAACCTGACTGCTCGCACTGGCACTCGCAGTGTCGCTGTGATCGGAGGGTCGGCCGCAGGATTGTTCACGGCGTCGTTGCTCGCGCGGCGGGGCATAGACGTGCGCGTGCTCGAACGCATCGAGACGCTCGAGCCTGAGGCACGGACATTGATTGTAACCGATCGCATGCGCGCCCTGCTTGGCCGCGCGGCCGAAGGCAGCGTCGTCAACGAAATTCGCCGCTTCGAGCTTTTCACCGACGGTCGCGCCGCCACCATTGCACTGAAACATCCCGACCTGATTGTCGAACGCCGGAAGCTGATCCAAAACCTCTCCGATGAGGCGCAGCGCGCCGGTGCCAGAGTCGAAATGGGGACGCGGTTTCACGCGTTGCAGGCGAACGGCAACGGTCTGCGCGTCGAAATCGAGCGCTGCGCCGGCGGCGGCCGCGAGGAAATTCATGCGGATGCCGTAGTCGGCGGCGACGGCGCGGCAAGCCGCGTGGCTCGTTCCGCAGGATGGGCGCCGCTGGAAACCGTGCCGCTGTTGCAAGCGATCGTGCCGCTTCCGAAGGATATGGCGCCGGACACCGTGCGTGTATGGTTCGTGCCGCAGGATACGCCCTACTTTTACTGGCTGATTCCCGAATCCCCTTCGCAGGGCGCGCTCGGCGTGATCGGCGAATCCGGCCCCGAAACCAAGCGCTGCCTCGAGCGATTCCTGGAAAAGCGCAAGTTTGACCCCATCGAATTCCAGGGCGCGCGCATCCCCGTGTACAAGCGCTGGATTCCTGTGGAGCGGAAAGTCGGCACAGGATCTGTATATCTGGTGGGCGACGCGGCAGCGCAGGTGAAGGTGTCCACCGTGGGCGGAATCGTCACGGGATTTCGCGGCGCGCTTGGTGTCGCCGAAGCGATTTTGAACGGCGGAGCGAGCCGCGAGCTGCGCACGCTGCGCCGCGAGCTTGATTTTCATCTACTGCTGCGCCGCTCGCTGCACCACTTCCAGCAATCGGACTATAGCCATCTGGTGGACTTGTTGAACGACCCTGCGAAGGAATCTCTGGGCGAATATTCCCGCGACGAAGCGTGGAAAATGCTCTGGCGCGTCTGCCTGCGGCAGCCGCGGCTGCTGCTACTGGGTCTACGCGGCTTGCTGATGCGCAACCGCTCGTTTGATGAGCCTCGCTATGCGCCAGACGCGGCCGATTAGCCGCCCAGCTGGCTGGCTTCCCTACAGAGTCTGATGGCACGAAAGCATTCCTTCCGAAACGTTCTGCTGATCGTGACACTGGTCGTGTGCGCGGGGGGAGTGGTTGCGTTTCGCGGAATCGGCCGCTGGCTGGTCCGCGAGGATGCGCTTGGGCCCGCTGATGCGATCGCCGTGTTGAGTGGAAGCATGCCCGCGCGCGCGGAAGAAGCCGCCCGAATCTTTCGCCTGGGATATGCGCATGAAGTCTGGGTGAGCCGGCCTGTATCCCCCCGCGAAGAATTGGAGGTCATGGGCATCCACTATCTCGGCGAAGAAGATTTTAATCGCGCGGTGTTGATTCACGAGGGTGTGCCGGAAGCAGACATCAGCATTTTTCCACAGCCGATTGTGAACACCGAGCAGGAGATCGAAGAAATTACGGGCCAGATGCGGCGCGAGCAAATCGCGAGCGTGATGATCGTCACATCGCCGCAACACACGCGTCGCGTGAGAGCGCTCTGGCGGAAATTAGCGGGAAAAGACTTGCAGATGATTGTGCGCAGCGCGCCCGAGGACTCGTTTGACGCCGACCGCTGGTGGCGCAACACACACGATACGTTTTCCGTGGTGCGGGAAATCCTGGGCTTGTTGAATGCCTGGCTGGGACTTCCCGTGCGGCCCGAATCCTAAAGGCGGTGGTCGCGCCTAGTCACTGGACGCAACCGGCACGGCGGCACTTTCCAGAATTTTCCAACGCTCCCACTCGGATTTCCGCGTCAGATCGCGCAAACGGAGCTGCCATTCGAAGCCAGCAGCCTCGTTTTGCTGGGAGTAGAAGGCTTGCCAGGAATCTCCGTTGACGCTTGGATCGCCGCTGACAGCATGGCCGTTGCCGTTCCCATTGTTTGCAAAGAGCGCGGGATCGTGGCTGCGAAACTCCGCAAGCTTCGCCGTATCGAGCGGCACGCAGAAGAAAATCGCGCTGCCGTTCTCGCCCGCGGCCTCATTTCCGTTGTCCGGAGCAACTTGTGCTGCTGGCAAAAAACGCGCGCGCAGTTCGAGCGAATTCGCGCGCAAAACCAACTCAAGCGATGGCGTCCGCTCGGCCGGAGGTCCGGGTCGAGCGAGCGCGAGCTCCCACAGCGAAACCGTATCGCCGTTCTTGAACGGATCGGAATAAAAATCGAGAGCGCGCGTCTGCCATCCCGTCGCCTTGCGGTCCGGGAGAACTTCAGTGATGGTCGCGACGGTGTGACTGCGCCAGCGTTCGAGTTTGATTGCTCCGACGAAGCTGCCGTATTCGTGAACAAACTTCAGATCATCCTCGCTCAAACCGACGGCGTCGCGCCAGAAACGGTCGCCGAGCCGGAAAGTAAATGTGAACACTTGTTCCAGCGGCACCGGCGCCGCTTCGCTGATTTTTCGCCGCCATTCGGGGTCGGAAAGCTCTTCGAGGGACTGAACGCGTTCGAAAAGGCGGCGAATGGTCCAGCTCTGTTGCCGCAGAAGCCGCTGCCAGTATTGAGCGAGAACGTAGAAGACGAAAACGACGATTACGGCGATGCCGAGTGCCGGCCAGAGAATCTCCATTCCGACTGCCCCCGGGAACTCATTCAAGTCATGTGCAATGGATCTGCGATGGGCCAGATTCTACTACTAATCACTTCTTCACGAGGGGCAGAATTGCTCTCAACGTGGTGCCGGGGCGGCCGGAATCGAATTCGAGAGTACCTCCGAGCTCCCGGGCGCGCTCTCGCATGCTGGCGATTCCCACGCCCGATGTCTTTACGATCCCGTCCTCGGATTTCCAAATATCGGAAGGCAGGCCTTTACCCTTGTCGCTGATCTGAAGAATTACCTGGCTGGAGGTGATCGCGATTTGGATGAGAGCGGACTTGCTGCCGGAATGATGGTGCACGTTGGTGAGTGCCTCTTGTGCGATACGAAACAGCGCCAGTTCCGAAGCGTCGGCGAGGCGCGGCATCCGAGCGGGCAAGAGCAGCTTCACCTGGATTTCGCTGCGATTAGCGAAGCCATCAATAAACCAGCGCATAGCAGATGCTAATCCTGCGTCTTCCAAGAGCGGCGGGTGGAGCAAGTAAGAAATCGTGCGGGTTTCGCGAATACTTTCGTCCGCCAATCTTCTGCTTTCTGCCAGAGTCGCCAGAATCTTGGGGTCGGATTTCTGGAGCATACGGCTCAGTTGGTTCATATTCATCATCAGGCCGGCGAGGGACTGCGCGGTGCTGTCGTGAAGTTCACGAGCCACGCGCCTGCGCTCGTCATCCTGCACGCGCATCAGGCGCGCCGACATAACGCCGGAACGTGACGCGGCAAGTTCAGCTTCTCTCCGCTCGGTCTCATCCTGAATCGAAAGGAGAATCAAAGGCATGCCGCCCTTGGGACTGTGGAATTGATGAGCGTGGAGGAGCATGCTTTTGCGACCAATCAACGGGAAATCGTGCTCCACCTCGAAATTGGAAAGCGGAGCGTCGAGGGAAAGAACCTTGTCGAGCATTGAACGCAGCCGCGGAATATTCCACTGTCCATTGCCGAGATCGTAGATGAGGCTCCCGAGAGTGTTCTTGGGCGTTGCGTGGAAAGTTTTGTAAAACGAGCGATTCGCTGACACGACATGCAGGTCTGCGTCGAGCACTACCAAGGACTCCTGGACGGCCTCGATGATAGCTTCGGCGTACCGGCGCGCGTCCTCGATTGCGTCGCTGGCTCGCTGGAGATCGCTGATATCCAGCAACGCCACGACCGCGCCATCAATTTTGCCCTCGGCAACACGATATGGATGAATTCTCAGCGAATACGATTTGCCCGCGAGATCGTGAACTTGATGTTCGCTTCGCCTTCCTGAGTCAATGACTGTCGCGCTGGCATTCTTCAAATCCGGAATCGTGGCGCTAAAACGCATGTCGCTCACCGGCCGCCCGATGTCGCTGGGCATCAGGTTAAGCAGGCTCTCCGCGGCCGGAGAAAATCGCCGTATCCGGAGGTCCTTCCCCAAAATGAGGACCGGAATCTCCAGGCTGACGAAGAGGTTCGTGAGATCGCTATTCAGCTGGCTGAGTTCCGAATGGCGATGCTCAAGCTCGTCGTTCAGAGTTGTCAATTCTTCGTTGGACGACTGCAGCTCCTCTTTAGCCGTTTCCATCTCTTCGTTAATGCTTTGCAATTCCTCGTTTCTCGAGAGGATTTCCTCGTTGGCAGACTGAAGCTCCTCGTTGGTAGTTTCCTGGCTGCGGATGATTTCGTCCATCCGCGAGCGCGTTTGCTCAAGCTCGCGCTGCGCCCGCGCGAGGGCCTGGCGCTGGGCCGCCGATGGCCCCGATTTTGTACCCTTCCCTAGTGTCGCCGGAGGATCTACATGGGCTTGTTTTTCCGCGCTGTCTTCAAACACGACCCAGAAGTTGCGTTCTTCTCAAGAGCGCGCGGGCAACGGAATCACTTCCACCGCCGCATCTTTCGTTCTGCCGTTTGTCGCGATGGGAATGCGCTCTCTTCGAACCGAAGTACCCGTCTTGCTGCTCTTGTGAATGGCCGTGCGGATCTCCCATACCAAGCTTTCGCGGGCCATTTTCGCAAGACTCAGACTTGCCGGACCTGCAGCGGGATCGAGGAACGCGGAAGTTCGCCCGCTGAACTGCAATATCTCCAGATCTGAATTGACGAGGACAGCCGCGGGGCCGTGCTTCGCAAGCAGGACGCTCTCGGCGCCTGCTGATTTGGTGGGCGCATCTTCCGTTTTTGCCGACGGCGATTGGCTCCGGGAAACTTGGACGTCGTGTTCCGCCGATCGGCGTTCAAAAGCCAATCGGCTGGCGCCGGGTTTTCGCGAGTAAATACGGTAGCTGCGGTCCACCGGAGCAAATAGTCCGGAATGCGAGGTGATGGTCTCTGCTCTTCCCAGGAGCAGAAGTCCATTCGGTTTGAGCGCATAGTGAAAGATCGGAATCACCCGGTTCTGCAACTCGGGCCCAAGATAAATCAGCACGTTGCGGCAGCTAATGAGGTCCAGCCGCGAAAAGGGAGGATCTTGAAACACGTTTTGTTTTGCGAACACGCATCTTTCCCGGACGTCTTTCCTGATCTGGTATCCGCGATCCAGTTTCACGAAGAATCGCTTCAAGCGCCCGGGAGAAACATCCTTGACCTGATTTGAGTTGTACACACCCGCGCGGGCTCTTTCGAGCGAGGGTTCGTTCACATCCGTGCCGAAGACCTGAATCGTCACACTGTCCGACTCGTCCTTGATGCACTCCAGGAGGCAGATCGCGAGGGAATAGACTTCCTCACCCGTGGCGCAGCCCGGAACCCAAATCCGGATCGGAGCGGCCGGCTGATGCGATTTTAGAATCCGAGGAAACACTTTTTTCTTCAGGATGTCGAATGCCGGGGCGTCGCGGAAAAAACCGGTAACATGAATCAGAATGTCTTCCTGGAGCCCGCTGGCTTCGTCGGGATGGTGTGCCAGAAATTTCGCGTAGTCGATAAGGTTCCGGCTTTTGTGCAGTACCATCCGGCGGCGAATGCGCCGAACGATTGTCCCCGTCTTGTACTGGGTGAAATCGGAACCAGTGCTCGAACGGAGGAGATTAAGGATTCCGCGAAGCACGTCGCGGTCAATCGTCTCCTCCACCGGCCGCGCAGCCGCGCGAACCACATACGGATGGCGGGCAATTTGGATCAGCTTTTCACCGATCTCCGCTGGAGGTAAAACGAAATCCGTGCACCCCGTAGCGATCGCGGCATGCGGCATGCCGTCGTATTTTGCCGAGTCTTCACTCTGTGCAAAAGCGATCCCACCCCGGGCTTTGATCGCCTGCAAACCGAGAGCGCCATCCGACCCTGTGCCCGAAAGAACCACGCCGATGGCCCGATGCGCTTCGTCCCTAGCCAGCGATTCCATGAATCGATCAACCGGCATATGCAGCCCATGATTTTCGTCGCGGGGCTTCAGGAAAAGCCTCCGGCTCGCGTAGATGAGATCCTTGCCGGGCGGAATCACATAGGCGTGGTTGGCTTCCACGGCAGTAGTTTTAGTGACTTCGGAGACCGGTATCTTGCTGACGCGCGTGAGCAAAGCAACGAGTGAGCTGTCGTGTTTCGGGGCGAGGTGCTGAACGAGGACAATCGCAATCCCGCTCTTTGCAGGGATGCGAGAGAGAAGTTGAGTTACGGCCTCCAGGCCTCCAGCCGATGCGCCGACCGCAACGATCGGAAACATGCCGCGCGCCGAGCGGACGGGACGGCTTTTCCTTGAACGAGCATGCCGGGGTCTGCGCCTAGGTCTCATCCGGAATGAATGAAACTCCTTTACGGTTCAGTCATAGGTCGGACTTTACTGGCTGTACAATGGCCGAAGTAATTCGCACGTCAAGCCCGTAATGCTCTGTAAGGAAAAACCTGACAAACTCGTGAGCGCGGGTGGTTACATGCATGCTCACTTCGAGGGAACAACGGTCAGGCGAAATACTTACTGTAAGGACATTCCTGACAATTAACCTTGAAGGTCAACGAGATTGTGACGAATTGCATAGTGAACAAGATGTATGACCGAAGGCGCACGAAGCTTCAGCATCAGTCTTGACCGGTAGGTTTCAACAGTTTTCACGCTGATGGCAAGAATCGGTGAGATTTCCTTGTTAGACTTGCCTTCCGCCAGAAGCCGGAGGACCTGCTTCTCGCGGTTAGAGAGAACGGTGGCAGCGTGACGAGAGCTGGTGAGTTCGGAGTGGTTCATAGAGTTCGGATGGAGCATTCGACCGCGCTGGTGCAGGCCTTCCTGTTTTGCGGGGCGTGTCAAAGGGCCGGGCGTAATTTGCGATACCGGATGTGACTCCAACTCCAACACCATTATGCCGACCTCGACAACCCGCCGACGGTTATCAACCAGAGGGAAATAATACGAGAGCCAATGCAAGTGCTGGCCGGGCCGCGTCAGCAATCGTCCAGATCGCCGAAGATTCGGCATCGGCTGTCCCGTAGAAAAAACATCCTCTAATAATGGTGTGGCTTCCTTGACAAGCGCGCTATCCACCACCTCATCCATCGGTTTTCCAGGATGAGCCTCGACGGGAAGTCTGGTAAATTCCGCCAAAGCGCGACTCACCGCCGCGTAGCGCAAATGCCGGTCAAAGAGGGCGACGCCGATCTTGAAGTTATCCAACGCGGAAAAAAGACACTCCCTGTGGGAACGATTCAAACTGGGACAGTTTGGTACCAGGGATATAGCCTCGGTAATTGCTGTCCGAAGTCGCATATCGTCTCCAAATCCAGCTTGCATGCACGGTCTGCACGCAGCGGTCGGAAGCCTGTTTCAGTGCGAAAGTCGTGGGCCGAAAAAGCGTATTCGTTACGGCACTGTTCTCCACGCAGTAGCGCGCCGCTGTCGCGCAGATGATCCGAGCCGGGCGGTGAGCCCGTTCAGTTGGCGGAAGGTATACCAATAAGCAGTTACCTTGGCAAGCAAATCCGCGTTGCTCCGTTTTGCTCGCAGCCGTGCCAGCGATATGCCAGCGGGCGTTTTTGAGGTTTTGTAATATAGTTGGCGGCTAACGGAGGGACCAGTAATGGAACCCTCGCAATCCATAAGACTCATGCTCGCCACCGTCGCGGCCATCTGCGCGATGCCTGCAGCGAGGGCACAGGCGACAGCAGCGTCGGCGGCGACACCAGTTTCAGTCCCCGGGAAATCCTACGAGTTCGATTTGGACGCGAGCATGCAGTGGGTGGATACGGGCATTGATCTTCGCGCAGAGGAAAAACTCCACATTTCGGCCACCGGGACGATCACCTATCCCGCGGCCGACGCCTCCAAGCCGTCGGGTAAGTCGGCCGCCAAGTCGTTTGGGCCGGACGGTCTAGCGCGAGGCTGGGCGGACTTGGTTCACCAGTACGCGGTTCCGGATGGCGGGCACGGCGCATTGATTGGGAGGCTCGGATCGGGCGACGGTGCACAGCCATTTCTAGTTGGCGGGGCGACCGACTATCAGGCGCCCGTTGCGGGGCGACTTTTGCTCGGAATCAACCAGAGCCAGAAAGACGCAGGAACAGCCGAGGGAAGTTTCCGCATCAAAATCGAAATAGCCGATCCGGGGTTGAGTACGGCCGAAGCCGCGCTAGCTGGCGGCCCTCCTGAGACGCGAATTTTTGGGATCACGCCCGCCCTGCTCGACGAAATTCCGCGGCGCGTCTCCGATCCAGATCACAATCCGGGCGACATGGTGAACATTCTGATCGTGGGTACCGAGGACGATGTTGTGAGCGCATTCAAGGCCGCCGGATGGGTGCACGTGGACAGCTCAGTGCAGACCACCGTGATCTCAGGATTGGTTGATTCGCTGGAGAAGAAGGATTATCTGACGATGCCGATGAGCACGCTCTATCTCTTCAATCGTGTGCAGGATTACGGGTTCGCGCACGCCGAGCCGGTGCGTGTGGCGATGTCGCGTAACCATCTAAGGGCGTGGAAATCGCCGTACGAAGTCGGCGGGCGGCCGGTCTGGTGCGTCGCCGCGACACACGATATTGGATTCGAGCGTGATGAACGGAACAACGGAGTGACACACAAGATTGATCCGGCGATTGACGGGGAGCGCGAGTACGTCAACGACACGCTCTCGAGCACCGGACTGGTGGTGGCGCGCGATCACGTGACGCCGGCGAATCCCCTAACGGAAGCGAAAACCGCCACGGGCGCAAGCTTTCATTCCGACGGGCGAATCCTGGTGCTGGTTCTGAAGTCCAGCTCGGCAAGCGGCGCCAATTAGAAACGGCTACTTCGTCGCCGTAGCGCCCGTGATTTTCAAAGTGTAGAGCGCCGTGCCGCTCGGAAGCGCTTCGCGAAATTGGGCGCTCTGCGATTCACCGGGGTCCAGCGCCAGCGAAGGAATCACGCCGTGGTTGGTCGCCAGCAGGGTGCTGTCGGCACCCACGTATGTCGTTTCGTACTGGATGTTGCTGTAGCTGTAGACCTGCGAAAGATTCCGCAGCTCAACCGTCCATCCAGCCGCGCCAGTGTTGTCCTTGTCCATTTTGCGACTTACCACGCGCAGGTCCTTCACCGCATCGGCGTTTGTTTGCGCGGGCGCAGCGGCGGCCGCGGCAGCAGGTGAGGTGTTTTGCGCGCCGTCCTTTCTATCCATAAAGAAAACGACCCCGCCGATCACGACGGCGATGGCAACCGCGATCCCAATCCATTTACCCGTGCTGCTCTCTTCGCCCTTGGTTTCAGGTGTCTCAAACATATGACGTCCCCCCTTTTCGCGGAACTTAGCACGACGGGCCTGTCGGTTCAACAGATTCCGTTTGCAGCGGCGGTGCATTCTGCAGGCTTTTGTTTGCACGCTGGTTCTTTCCCTCCGAGGCGTTCGTTCCTGCAATCCACAGATATTAAGAAGCTTACCGAAGGGCGGAAGTCCTAGGGATCAACGACTGGGATTTTACAGGCTTTAGCGTATCGCCAGGATTGGGACGAAATACGATCATGGGCGCGCTGGTGAGCAGAGTGCCGGCTTCCGGATCGTATCGGTCGCTCGTCGAAGCAGCGCTTACCAAGCTTAGGATCTCGATTTTCAAAGGAGAGCGTAATGACGAAATATTTATTAACAATTTGGGCCTTGGTCTTGTTCCTGATCATGCCGGCGATCTCGGCGGCTTCGGACAAAGACGACGACATCAGCCGCGCGCAGAGGGCCGGGGAGGTGTTTCAGGAGATCATGAACGCCCCTGACAGCATTCCTCATGACGTGCTAAACAAAGCACGGTGCATCGCAGTGATTCCCGGCGACAAGAAGTTCGCTTTCATTTTTGGCGCTAACTATGGTCGCGGTGTCGCCGTTTGCCGCACTGCGACCGGATGGAGTTCGCCCTTGTTCCTGGCGGTCGAAGGCGGCAGCTTCGGTTACCAGATCGGTGGCTCGTCAACGGATCTGGTACTCCTCTTCATGAACGACCACGCATTGCATAGCCTGTTGAGCGATAAGTTCAAGATGGGCGGCGACGCTTCGGTTGCAGCCGGACCGGTTGGGCGCGATGCTACGGCTAGCACCGACTTGAAACTAACCGCCGAAATTCTCTCGTATTCCCGCAGCAAAGGCATTTTTGCGGGAGTGAGCCTGGACGGCACCGTGGTTCAGGCCGACAAGAGCGGCGACAGTGCGATGTATGGTCCGGACGTCACGCGTCACGACATCCTGAGTGGTGGCGTGCACGCGCCCTCGGACGCACGCACGCTAGCGCGGGAACTTCAGCGGTATTCCGCTACTACGGGCGAATAACGACAGGAGCGAGCCGGGGAGGCGAGAGCCTCCTCGGCCAGCTCTTCAATCACTTCCTCTGTCTCCTCTGCGGCAAACCAGTCGTGTTGTTCCCGGGATCAGCCTATTTACGCAATGCAGCCACATGCATTCATCCCGACGCATGATGCTGCTTGCTCGCGAACAGGCTCGATCGCTCAGGACTGTGATTGGCGGGGCCGATGAAGTAAGTATTTTGGGAATCCTCGCGGGCTGAGTATTATCGAGGCCCCAATCCAATGTGCTGAGGCGAATGCCGGTTCAGCAAATCGAGGAGACGCCCATGGCAACGATGAAGGCAGTGCGAGTGCACGAATACGGCGGCCCGGAAGTGCTCAAGTACGAAGACGCACCGCGACCGCAGGCGGGTCCTGGCGAAGTATTGATACGCGTGCACGCATCGAGCGTCAACCCCGTGGATTGGAAGGTACGCGCAGGATATCTGCAGCAGATGATGAAATACAAATTGCCGATGATTCCGGGATGGGATGTCTCCGGCGTCGTCGAAGCGGTCGGCCCCGCCGCGACGCGGCTGAAGGCCGGCGACGTGGTGTACGCCCTCAGCGATATTTCTCGGGACGGGACCTACGCCGATTATGTGGTGGTGAATGAATCGGTGGTCGCGCTGAAGCCGAAATCCGTTGACCACACGACCGCAGCGGCGATTCCTCTGGCGGCGCTGACCGCCTGGCAGGCGCTGAACGATGGAGCGAAACTATCCGCGGGCCAGACGCTGTTGATTCACGGAGCGGCGGGTGGTGTGGGCACGTTCGCCGTGCAGTTCGCGAAGATGAAGGGCGCGCGCGTGATCGCGACGGCGTCAAAGAAGAACCACGATTTCCTGCGTTCGCTCGGGGCGGATGAAACGATTGATTACAACACGACGAAATTCGAAGACGTGGTGCACGGCGTGGATGGCGTGCTCGACACGATTACCGGCGAGACAATGGCGCGTTCCTGGCAGGTGATGAAGAAGGGTGGAATTCTGGTGTCCATTCTTGAGCCGCCGTCGCCGGAAAAAGCCGCCGCGTGCGGCGTGCGCTGCCATCACACGTTCGTGCAGGGAAATCTCGATCAGCTGAACGAGATCACGAAGCTCGTGGATGCCCGGAAATTGAAGGTTATTATCGAGAAGGTTTTTCCGCTCGCTGAAGCGCGCGCCGCGCAGGAATCCAACGCGACTGGCCACACGCGCGGCAAAATCGCTCTCCGCGTAATCTGACGACCGTCCAATGGAACTGCTGGGTTACATCGGAGGAATCGCGGCGGTGTGCACCACCGGCGCATTCATTCCGCAAATCCTGAAAATCCGACGGCAAGGCGGCGGAGATCTTTCCTACCCAATGCTGTTCCTTTATCTGACCGGCATATTGTTGTGGCTGGCGTACGGACTGATGCTGCACGCCGCGGCGGTTATCTGGGCCAACGCTGCTACGGCACTGCTTGTGGGTATCGCCATCGTGCTGAAGGCGAGTCATCCTCGGCAGTAGCGGCACCGATTTTGCGTGAGAATTCTCGTTTGGGATAAGATGGACGCCGGGGCGAGACTTGGGGGACCGAGCGATGAGCAAAGTACGCGTACTGGTTGGCACCCACAAGGGCGCATTCATCCTGACGTCTGACGGCAAGCGCCAAAACTGGGATGTCAGCGGCCCGTACTTCGCGGGCTGGGAAATTTATCACCTTAAGGGATCACCTGCCGACCCCAATCGGCTTTATGCGTCGCAAACCAGCGGCTGGTTCGGGCAAATCATCCAGCGGTCAAACGACGGCGGCAAAACCTGGGAGACGCCCGGCGGCGGGATGAAACCAACACCCGGTGGTATGCCCACGGGCGAGAGCAATAAATTCGCCTACGACACTTCCGCAGCAACCGGCAAGCCGCTCACCACGCATCAATGGTACGACGGCACGCAGCATCCGTGGGAGTTCAAGCGCGTATGGCATCTGGAGCCTTCGCTCTCCGACCCGGACACGGTGTACGCCGGAGTGGAAGACGCGGCGCTGTTCCGTACGACCGACGGCGCTACGTCCTGGCAGGAAATTGCCGGATTGCGGGGCCACGGTACCGGACCCAAATGGCAACCGGGCGCCGGCGGCCTGGGCCTGCACACCATCATTCTTGATCCATCGAATCCGCAGCGAATCTTCACCGCCATTTCGGCTGCGGGCGCGTTTCGAACCGACGACGGCGGCGCGACGTGGTGCCCGATCAACCGTGGACTGCGATCCGAACATATTCCCGATCCGACTGCCGAGACGGGCCACTGCGTTCACCACGTGGCTATGCACCCCAAGCGTCCAGGGGTGCTCTTCATGCAGAAGCACTGGGACGTGATGCGCAGCGACGACGCCGGCGATCAGTGGCGCGAGGTGAGTGGAAATCTGCCAACCGACTTCGGCTTCGTGATTGACGTCCACGCGCACGAGCCGGAGACAATCTACGTGGTCCCCATCAAGAGCGACTCGGAGCATTTTCCGATCGAAGGCAAGCTGCGCGTTTACCGCAGCCGCAGCGGTGGAAACGAGTGGGAGCCGCTCACGAAAGGCCTTCCGCAACGCGACTGTTACGTCAACGTGCTGCGCGACGCCATGGCAGTGGACACGCTCGATTCCTGCGGCGTCTACTTCGGCACCACGGGCGGACAGGTCTACGCATCGTCCGATGCCGGAGACAACTGGGCTCCCATTGTTAGCAATCTTCCCGCTGTGTTTTCCGTCGAAGTGCAGACGCTTCAATGATTCAGGTCGTGCTTCCGGCGCACCTTCGGACTCTGGCGGGCGTCGGCGGTGAAATCTCGATCGAGATTGCGGGTCCCGTCACGCAGCGCTCGGTGCTCGACGCGATCGAGTCAAACTATCCGATGCTGCGCGGGACCATCCGCGATCATGTCACAAATCAGCGCCGCCCGTTCCTGCGGTTCTTCGCCTGCCAGGAAGATCTATCGCACGAGCCGCCCGACGCCCCGTTGCCTGAAGCGGTTTCTTCGGGCAAAGAGCCATTCATGATCATCGGCGCCATCGCCGGCGGTTAATGCCCCTGGGGCCTGCGCGACGAGCTCCCGCCGTCTTTCCCCGGCCATCACGTCACCTGTACTTTTTCTATCCTTTCGCCCAGTCGCCGCGATGTTCCCATTGTGCTACTTTGCGCCGAGGTGCACGACCTTGGACACGCAACGCTTGATGCGGCGGCGAAGAGTTGATGATGCGTTGGTCGAATCCGCCAGCTCCCAGGTGGCGGACCCAGCGAAACGTTTTCCCGTCGTTGGCTGTAAATCGGGACGCCACAAAAGTGTCACATCGCGCGAATTCGCTGCTCCTAGCAGTTCCCCCTCGTCCCTCGCCTCTAACGCCTCGCCGGCCCTCACCTATGATTTTCTTAATCGCAAAAATAGGGACTCAAATTCCCGCCAAGCCAATGAAAACAAACCGCGAAAGTTCTTCTAATCGCCAGTTTTTGCGGGCCGCCCCGATTTTCGCCGGCCGCGAGGGCAAACCTCGCGTTGAATTTACTCGACACACCACGTCGAGCAAATTTCAGCTCAAGTCACACAAAACAAACGACGGAGCCTCTTATCAAGTGACACACAAAACGACCGGAGCTTGCATAAGTCTGATGGATTGGGATATAACCGCGCGCGGCCGCAGAAAAACGAAACGGCAGTTGCCTGCTGGGCGTCACAACACAGCAGAAGTGAACCGAGAATGCCTTTGGGGGCTGCCCGATGAAGACATATTGCTTGGCACTACTGGTGTTGCTTGCGGGAGCGATTGCGCCGGCATTACGCGGGCAGGATGAGGCTCCGGCGTCTCCGCCCGCTCAAGCTCCCGCAGGCGCCGCTCCAGCGGCAGGTGGAGCACCGGCCGCACGCCCGCCGGCGCCGCCGCCCGGAATGTTCATGGCCGCACCGCTGCCGCATGGCACGGTGAAAGATTACAAACCCGTCACCGCGGACATGCTCTTGAATCCGAGTCCGGACGACTGGCTGCAGTTCAGCCGCACGTACGACGCGTGGCGCTACAGCCCGCTGAAGCAGATCAACAAGAAGAACGTCGGCCAGCTACATATCGCGTGGGTCAAGGGCCTGCCCGCCGGAACCACGGAAACCATTCCGCTGGTTCACGACGGCGTGATTTATACGATCGCGCCCGGATCGGACGTGATGGCCATTGACGGAACCAACGGCGACGTCATCTGGGAGTACAAGCGGACGTACAAGAATCCGCAGCTCGGTTCGACCGAGCGCACCAAGGCCCTTGCAATCTATAAGGACATGATTTATTACACGGCGCCCGATGGCTACGTGGTTGCGCTCGACGCCACCACCGGAAAAGTCCGCTGGGAAACGTTCAAGACGGACACGCAGAACACTTCTGGCGCCATTGTGGTCGAAGGCAAAGTCATTTCCGGCGGCACCTGCGGCAAGGGTCGGGACAGCTGCTTTATCGAAGCGGACGACGCGGATACGGGAAAAGAAATCTGGCGATTTCACAACGTGGCGGGGCCGGATGATCCCGGTTACGCGTCGTGGAACGGCGCGGACAACACGAACTTCACGGCGTCCACGTGGGGAATGCCCGGAAATTACGACCCAGTTCGCAAAGTGATCTACTGGGGCATCGCGAATCCGTCTCCCTACGAGCGATTAGCCCGCCATGGCGGCAACCCGGACGGAGTTTCACGGACTGCACCAGCCGATCTTTACAGCAATTGCACAGTGGCGCTCGATCCCGCCACCGGAAAGCTGATCTGGTATTACCAACATCTGCCGGCCGATGATTGGGATACCGATCACACGCACGAACGCACGCTGCTAACCACGACTTTCAATCCCGATCCCAAGTCGGTGAAGTGGTACAACACTGAAGTCCCGCGCGGCTCGAAACATGATATGGCGGCGATGGTCGGTGAGAGCGGCATCATGTTCGTGCTCGACCGCAACAACGGTCAATTCCTGTGGGCCGAACCCGTACCCGTGGATGCGCCGAATCTGGCCATCTCGAATATTGACGGGAAAACCGGCGCGACCACGATCAATTACGATGTCGTCATGAAGGCGCCGGGCGATCATCACGTGATTTGCTACTGGAACGGGCGAAGTTACTGGCCGACGGCGTACGATCCGGAAACGAACTCGCTTTACACCGGATACGTGGACAACTGCCTGGACATGACCGGAACGAGCACGAGTGGAAACAGGCACGGCGTGTTGCGCGACGGCTCCGACATCAACGCGATTGCGGGAATCGCGAAAATCAACATCTCGACTGGCGAGATGCTGAAGTTTGACGTGCAGAATGCGCCCGGTACTGGCGCGTTGCTGGCGACCGCCGGAGGATTGATCTTCCACGGGGACATCAATCGCAGGTTCCGCGCGTTCGATGCGGCAACAGGCAAGAAACTCTGGGAGTCAATCCTCGGAGGACCCATTTCCGTTAGCACCGTGACATACGCGGTGGGCGGAAAGCAGTACATCATGGTGATTACCGGAGACAATCTTGCGGAACCGGTGCTTAGCAGGCAGAGCGGCGTGAACTTGACAACGGGGCACAACGCCATTTACACGTTTGCGCTGGATTAGAGGACACGCATTCAAAAGCAAAACCGCGGCGATTCGCTCATCGAGTCTGGAGAGCGAATCGCCGCGGTTGTTTTTCGCGTGCACGCTCGCGCTACTTGCCGGCCGCAGCTGAGACGAGGCCGAAGAGCTTGACGGCGTTATCCTTCAGGATCAGCGGCCGCACTTCGTCCTTGAATGCCACCTTTGCGAAATCCGCCATCCAGCGGTCTGGCGTTATCAGCGGGTAATCCGAGCCAAACAGCACTTTCGTCTTCAGCAGCGAATTCGAATACTGCACCAGGTTCGGCGAAAAATACTTCGGCGACCAACCTGATAGGTCAATGTAAACTTCGGGCTTGTGCAGGCAAATCGAGATGGCTTCATCCTGCCAGGGGAACGACGGGTGCGCCATGATGATCGGCATCGTCGGGAAATCCACGGCGACGTCGTCAATGTACATGGGGTTGCCGTACTTCAGGCGAATCCCGCCGCCGCCCGGCATGCCCGTGCCGATTCCGCTGTGCCCGGTGTGGAACAGCACCGGCAATTGCGCTTCGGCAAAAAGTTCGTAGAGAGGATACGCGATCCGGTCACTGGGGAAGAATCCCTGGATGGGCGGATGGAGTTTCAATCCGCGCACCTGGCCTGTGGCCAGCAGGCGCTTCGCTTCGGTCACGCCTTCCGCGCCGCGCGTGGGGTCAATGCTGATGAAGGGCATCATTATGTCGGAATTCGCGGCGGCGAATTCGAGTACGGACTCGTTCGACACTTGTGGTCGGCCCGAAAGTTTTTCCTGCACGGTGAATACAACACAGCCGATATTCCGCGAGCGGTAGTAGTCCGCCATTCCCTGGCGGCCGCGTGCCGCGCCTTCGCCGAAATATTTCTTCGCGGCTTCGTCCGCCGCAGTTCCTTCGCCTTCGTGCTCAATATGCACGTGCACGTCAATCGCGGTCAGGCGATCCGCATCCATGCGCTTTTCATTTGCCATTCACGGCCCCCATTTGAGTTCGATTGGCCAGCAGAAGCGGTTCAACTAGGCGTGTGATTATCCGTTTTTTCGGGACATTCCTCAACTGGTTCGGGGGCGGCGGAGGAGGGACTAAGCGGACTTCACGGTGGACGGGTTGTTTTCCCAGGCGTTGCTGAGGCGGCGGATGGTTTCGCGGAGACGAACGGCGAGGTCCACGACGGTTTGGAGGCGCTGGGTGTCCGATGCTGTGAAACGCTCGCCGTGAGCGAGAAGCATCTCGGCGTTGCCGAGGATTCCCGTGAGCGGATTATTGATTTCGTGGCGGAAGATCGCACGGATTTCGCCCGGCAAATCGGCCCACGTCGTTTCCGGCATGGATTTCAACTTCTCCTCGCGCCGCATTCTGCGCTCGATCAGGCTGGCTGCGGTGGCTACGAAGTCTCCGGCGCGCGCCACGAATTCGACTTCCCCCGCGGCCACGAAAGGCGCGATTTCCGCCTGACGCTCGAGAGGCGCGAGTACGATGACGGGAGCCAGCGCGGCCAACTGAGCGATTGATTCGGCGAGCGGCGCGCCCTGCAACAGATCGCAATCGAAGAGAATCACCTGCGGTGAAGCGCGGCCGGCGAGCACTTGCAACTGCAGAAGATTCGAAGCAGTGGCCACGCGGCCTGCGCGGGCGGAGCGTTCGACTTCATCGGCGAGGCGCTGCGCGACGGATTCGTCGGCGATGCCCAGTAGCGGGCTGTTGTAGGGCACGAGCACCGCTTTTTTCACCCCGCTTTCCATCTTGCTCACGTCTTCGGGCTCGCGATGCGGCCTTTTGCGGCACCGGCAACGTGATCCTTTGCGGCTCGCTTACGGCCATCCGCGAGCAAGCGGTTCACCGCCAGCTTCAATTCCTCCACCAGAAAGGGCTTGGCGAGATAGGGCAAGCCATTCGGCTCGAGAAACTGGATGGTGCGCGGCGCGAGCATGTCGCCAGTCGTGAAAAGAATTTTGTCGCGGATCGGGCTGCCGGCGCGGACGAGCGCGTCGTACAAGGCGGGGCCGTCAAGGCGCGGCATGCGCACGTCGCAGATCACCAGGTCGTACTGGTTGCGGGAAAGAAGCGTGAGGCCTTCCTGGCTGTCGAGAACCGCTTCGGCGCGATGACCCTCTTCCTTCAGCACGTCCACGATGAGCTGCGCGACGGTTGGCTCGTCTTCAACGACGAGAATGCGGCCGGCCGAAACGGCTCCGGAACGGTCGGTGCGCGGAGACAATGTCGCGCCGCGATCCGCAGCGGGCACCGCGAGAACGGGCAGCTCCACCAGAAATTTCACACCCGCGCGGGGCTGGTTTTCAAAAGTTACCTCTCCGCCATGCTGCTGTACGATTCCGTAAACGATTGAAAGACCGAGGCCGGTTCCCACGCCCGGTGGCTTCGTGGTGAAGAACGGCTCGAAAATCCGCGAGGCGATCACCGGGGGGACGCCGGGACCGTCGTCTGAAACCTCGAGCAGAATTCGACCGGGGTTATGTGACCCAGCCCTGTGAGCCGAATGGCTGGTGCGGATACGAACGCGCCCCTGACCGCGCTCCTCGAGCAGGGCCTGTTCCGCATTCACCAGAAGGTTCAGGACCACCTGCTGGAGCTGATACGGATCGGCCATCGTGTGCGGGAGGTTGGAATCAAGCTCGGATTCCACATGAATGTTTTCTACCTTCAGTTCGTAGCTGCGCAGAGCTAGCGTTCGTTCGACGATTTCGTTCAGATCAACGCGGGTGCGCTCAGGTTTATTTTCGCGCGCGAAATAGAGGAGATTTTTCACGATGCGGCGAGCACGCTCCGCCTGTTGGTAAACTTTCTTGGCCTCGGAAAGTTGTGATTGGCCGAGACCGTGGCCGAGCAAGAGCTGCGCGTAGCCCATGATGGCGGTGAGCGGATTATTCAGCTCATGGGCGATTCCGGAAACTAGCTGACCTAGGGCTGCCATTTTTTCGGCTTGCAACAACTTAGACTGGATCTGGCGCTCTCCAGTGACGTCGGAATACAGCTCGGACCATCCCACGGAACGGCCTTCGGAATCAAGAACCGGGCGCGAGTAGCGCTCGATCACGCGCTTCACAGGCCGAGTCAATTCCAATTCGTCGTGCCGTGGTTCTCCCGCACCGCGGGCGTAGGATTTCCAGGGCGCCAGAAACGCACCGGGATCGTCAAAGCGTTTGCCGATCAGTTCCTCGAGCTCTTCAAAATTGGCGAATTCGCCGAGTTGGCGAGCGACGATACCGAAGAGCTGCCCGAAGCGCGCGTTGGAAAAGCGAATCTGCCCGGAAGGATCCACGAGGACGACTCCCACCTGAATTGAATCGAGCACGCTGCGAAGTTCAGCATCCAACTGGCGCCATTTGGCGTCCGCGCGTTGGACGATGGAGCCCTCTTCCATGCATAGAAGCAGATTATGAGTGCCCGGTAGTATCGAACGCAGAACGATGCGCACGGGGAACCCGCTCGAGAGCGACGCGTCCAAGCTTTTGGCGCGCGCAGAAGAAACCGGATCGGCCCAAAATGAGGCGAGCTTTTCCGCGGGCGTTCCCGCCAGGAAATCGGCCAGAGCCGCGCCGTGGTTGGTTGCGTGCTTCAGTCGAAGCAGCTCGCGAGCGCGCGGATTGGCTCTCTGAATGATTCCGGAGGGATCAATGATGACGAGCGCCTCGCCGCTGGATTCGAAGACGGCGTTGAACGTGCCTTCCGCACCAAGCGGAAGCGATGGAAACAACGAAGGATGAACGGCGGGACGCCGAACCTGGGTGGCCGAGGCTGGCAGGTCGAGAACTGAAGTCCTGTGCGTTGGTTTCATAGCGTCATCTACCAGCGGCCCCGCACGATCCAGTAACTGGACAGAAGTGCGAGACCGATCACGGCCGCGTATTCCGCTCCCCTACGCAGCGCGACGGTCCAGCGCACTTGTTGGCTGAAGTGCTGTATGCCGTGCATCAATTACGCATTGCATGAGCTTGACCAAGCTTATGGGTTAGACCAAGTCGCGGGTTTTCAGCACGTTGACGGTCCACATAAAAAGAAAAGATGAGGTGCGCTTCCCACTTCGACCCGGACGGCGGCGCGTACTTCCCTCTCTAGGAACGGCTTAACACTCACTAATTCATCGGCGACGAAGACGGATCTTTCGGAATACACCACGACGAAAAGGATTGCTCGTCGTGGCTGTGCATTTCAGTTGGGTTCGGAATTTTCTGCCGCTTCATACTGCTTCAGCTTGCGATAAAGCGTCGTCTTGCCGATGCCTAGGAGGCGCGCCGCGGCTAGCTTGTCGCCGCTGGACTCGCGCAGGGCGCGTAAAATCGCGCGGCGCTCAAGTTCCTCGAGTGGCAAGAGTTCGTCGCTCTTGAGCATTCGGTCGTCCGCGACATACTGAAGATTAGAAGGCAAATCACCAACATGCAGAATCGAACCGGAACCGAGCGCTACCGCGCGCTCGACGGCATTCTCGAGCTCGCGGACATTGCCGGGCCAGTCGTGCGCGATCAGGCGCGCCATGGCGTCCTCTGAGATCGTTTGGACTCTTCCGTTCGTATCTCCAAATTTTTCGAGAAAGGAATTCACGAGAATTGGGATATCGCTTTTGCGCTCGCGCAACTGCGGCAGCTTGATCTGCACCACGTTGAGGCGGAAAAAGAGATCCTGGCGAAACTGGCCCTGGCGCACAGCCTCATCAAGGTCGCGGTTGGTTGCGGCGATGATGCGCGTGGCGATGGAGATGCGATCGTTCGAGCCCACGGGCTTCACCTCCCTCTCCTGCAAGGCCCGAAGCAGCTTGGCCTGCAAGTCCACGGGCAAATCGCCGATCTCGTCGAGGAAGAGCGTGCCGTTGCCGGCGGACTGCATCAATCCCGTCTTCGACTGCATCGCTCCTGTGAACGCCCCCTTCACGTAGCCGAACAGCTCGGATTCGATCAGCGTGGGGACCAAAGAAGAGCAGTCGACGGGAACAAAGGGATCCTTGCGGCGCGTGCCCGAAAAATGAATCGAGCGCGCAACAAGCTCCTTGCCCGTTCCGCTTTCGCCGAGAATCAGGACCGGATAGTTGTGCTGGCTTACCTTTTCGATCAGCCGGTACACGCGCTGCATCTTTGGCGAAACGCCGATCAGACCGCCGAAGCCGGGTCGGGTGCGCAGCTGCTCGCGCAGAATCCGATTTTCCTGATCGACTTCCAGCAATCGAACCACGCGGTCAAGCTTGGCGCGGAGTTCTGAAATGTGAAACGGCTTGGTAACATAATCGGCGGCTCCATTCCGCGTGGCTTCGACCGCGCTCTCGATCGTGCCGTACTGGGTAAGCACGATCACCGCGGTTTGCGGATATGTCTCGCGAATGCGTTTCAGAAGTTCCAATCCTCCCAACTCGGGAACGCGCAAGTCGGTGATGACAACATCAATGCCGGACTGCTCGAGTATTTCCGTGGCCTGCTCCGTGGTCGAGGCGGTGCGGGCCCGCCAGCCGGAATCGGCTACTACGTCGCGGCACAGGTTTCGAGAGGCGTCTTCATCGTCCACGATCAGGACGGAAACTGCCGTGGGCCGGCTAACTGATGACGCGATCTCTGCTCCACTCTCAGCCATGCTTCTGCGCCCCCTTTCGAATTTCTCTCAGGGAGAATGCAAAGCGAAGTCCAATGTTCAGTTAGATCAATATCACTGAAATTATGGGACTTATACTTATGCGTGCGGCCCCAAGCACCGGACTCTAGTTCCGAAATGGAACGAATGGCAAGTTCGCAAAACTACGCAGGCCGGTAAGCCGCGATTACTCAATCGAATGCAACTTTGGGAACTGTATAAACCCGGATTTGGAATTGCGCTCTCGATTGCGTCTATAATTAGACGGTTCGGAGGTAGCCCGATCTCCCAGCGATTCGGACCACCTTGCGGCGCCTGAACACATCTGAGTAACGTATGGTTCGATCGCTTTCTCTCCAGCAGAAGGCGCCAAGCTAAATTTCAAAAGGAGAAGCGAATGAGACGCACGACGATGCTTCCGGCTATGGCAGCTCTGCTGACCCTCACGCTGGCTGCAATATTACCTGCTTATGCACAAAACCAATCCGCGGGAACGGGAAGCTCTGCTGCACCGAATGAAGTTGCGCCCGGAACCCGCTTTCTGGTCGGGCTGCAAGATGTTCTCAGCACGAAGGACTCGAAGAAGGGTGATGTATTCACGGCGCGGACGCTAGTTCCGTTGATAAGCGCCGACGGAACAGGTCTCGCGGCGGGCGCCGAAATTCGCGGTCACGTTGACAGGGTGGAATCCGCCGGCAAGACGGGCCGCGCACGGATGTGGTTGGCATTCGACGACATCAAAACCCCCGACGGGTGGATGCCGCTGGTTGCCATGGTGGACGACGCGCCGGGGATCCATTCCGTTCGCGTGAACTTCAACCGCGAGGGTGAAATCGAAGCCAACACGACCAAGCGTCAGGAAGCAGTGCAGGCCGCGGCCGAAGGCGCCCTCGTCGGGGCGGCACCCGGAGTGATCTCAAAGAATGAAAAGGACGCAGCCATGGGTGCGGCAGCTGCGGCAGCTGCGGCATACATGGTCGCGGCGGGCCTCGGGCAAGAGGTGACACTCGAGAAAAGCACCAAACTCGAACTGATTCTCGAACGGTCGCTTCTCTTTCCCCGAACCTGATTCGGGCAATATATGTGCGGCGCCGTCCCGATGGGCAGCGCCGCACATCCCTTATTCCTGCATTGCATTCCGCATTCGCCAGCCACGCTCGCTTGGAAATCATGCAGACTGCTGGTAGATTCAAACTCGCGATGCCTACCGAACCTGCATCCCTGCAACGCATCCTGATCGTCGAAGACGAGGACAACGCTCGCAAGGGCTACGAGGCCCTGCTGCATAAGTGGAATTGCGAAGTGCTGGGCGTGCCAAGCGGCGAGGATGCGCTTGCAAAGATCTCGGAGTTCAACCCGCAGGTAATTCTTGCCGATGTCGAGCTGCCCGGCATGAATGGCCTCGAACTGTTGCGTCATCTGGGTGAAGAGATTCAGCGAATTCCGGTGATCATCATCACCGGGCGTGGCAGCGACGAGCGCGTCGTGCAGGCGATTGATGCGGGCGCGTTCTGGTACATCGAAAAGCCGCTAAAGCCGCCCGTACTGAGAGCGCTGCTCGATCGCGCGCTTGGGCGCGTGCGCGACCAGCAGGCAGTCGCGGCGCTGACGCGGCAATTGCGGGATGCGGGAAAACTGGGAACTCTGGTTGGAGCGTCCGCGGCGATGCAGGAAGTGATGCGGCAGGTGGAGATGGTTGCGCCTTCGACTGCCAGTGTGCTGATCACGGGCGAGACAGGGTCCGGAAAAGAAATGGTGGCGCGCTCGATCCATATGCTTTCGCCGCGGGCCGATCGGCCGTTCGTGGCCATCAACTGCTCGGCGATCCCCGAATCTCTGATGGAAAGTGAAATCTTCGGACACGAGAAGGGCGCGTTTACCGGCGCGGCCGAGCGCCGCCTCGGCTGCTTCGAATTGGCTCACGGCGGCACGCTGTTGCTGGACGAAATCGGCGAAATGCCGGCGCCTACGCAAGCGAAGCTGCTTCGCGTTCTCGAGGACCATCATATCCGGCGACTGGGAAGCAAAGTGGAAACGGCCGTGGATGTGCGCGTCCTCGCGGCGACAAACAAGAATCCCGAACAGGCGGTCGCCAGCGGACATCTGCGTCAGGATCTTTATTTCCGGCTCAACGTGTTCCACATTCACCTGCCGCCGCTACGCGAGCACAAGGACGATCTGCCGCTGCTGATCGAGCATCTGCTCGCGGAACTTTCGGAAAAACACGGCAAGAAGGTTTCAGGCGCGAGCGCGGACTCGATGGACCTATTCAAGTCCTATCCATGGCCGGGAAACGTGCGCGAACTCCGCAACGTTCTCGAGCGCGCGGCTATCGCTTCGGACCGCGGAACCATCGGAAGGCAGCACCTTCCGCCCGATTTCGGGCACGCCCCGGCGGTGGCAGGTGATGGACTGGGCGGGATTCGCTTCCCGATCGGAACAACGGTGGACGACGCTGAACGCGAACTAATCATTCAAACCCTCGCGTCCACAAGCCAGAACAAGACGCGCGCCGCCGAACTTCTTGGCATCAGCCTGAAGACACTCCACAACAAACTGAAAGAGTACGAAGCGGGGCGGAGCAATGCGTCTCAGTCTGAAAACTAAATTCACGCTGGCCACGTCGCTGCTGGTCCTCGCCGTCGTCACTGTTGTCTCCGGCCTCTACCTGGGGCGGCTGATGCGGCAGACCCTGCGCCAGGCCAACGACACGGCCAGTTTCGTTGCGCAACAAGTGTACGGCGCGTGCGGCGACGCACTGAAGGATGCCGCCGAGCGCGGCGAATCTCCTGCTTCGCTCGCCCCCAGCGACTTGAGGCAGTACGTCCGGCATGCATTCGACAGCAGCAGCACGCTGAACTCGCTGATCGAATCGGACGTAGGAATTTCACCGACCATCTATGAAATTACGATTACGGATGCTAACGGCGGGGCGCTGGTGTCGAGCGACGCATCACTACGAGATCTGAAAGTCGCAAGTCGCCCGCCGCTTAGTTCACTGGTTCGCGCGGGATTTTTTCAGCAGATGCGTCTGCTGTACGGCCCGCCGCAAACGTACGAGTTTTCGCTCGCGTTTCAGGTCGGGCCACAGCCCTTCGGCAATATTCGCGTGGGGCTATCCTCGGCGTTGCTGCGCGACCAAATCTCCCCGGGACTGCTTTCCGCCGGATACTGGGCGCTGGGATCCGTCCTGCTGTCCACTTTGCTGGCCTTGCTGGTGAGCACAATCGCGCTCGCGCCGATCGGGCGCATTTCCGCGCAGCTTGACCGCATCTCCGCCGGACAATTCGACGCCGAGCCGGTGGTCGGGCAAGGTGACGAACTGGGCGCCGTCAGCACGAAAATCGTCGGGATCGGAAAACAATTGCGCGACGTGCGCGAAATTTTCAGCACGCTGCGTGAAAACCTCGACCAGGTGATGGGTGGGCTCGAGGATGGGCTGCTGCTCTTCAACGGTCAGGGACGCGCCGTGCTGGTCAGCCCGTCCACCGAGAGATTTCTGGGAGGGCCTTCGGTGGAGCTGCGAGGCCGCCGCGTGGCGGAGATTTTTCCCTCGTCACATCCTCTCCGAGGCGTTCTGAAAATCGAAGGCGACCAAATCGAGCCGGCCGAAGGGAAGGAAGTGACGCTCGACGGGGACGACGGGCCGCGACGCATCGGAGTCAGCGTGCAGGTAATTCGCGAACATGGCACGCGCATGGGCACTCTGGTGACGCTGCGAGACGTGGAATCGCTCGAACGCATCGGCAGCCAGCTTCAGGTTTCCGAGCGCCTGGCGGCGCTGGGACGCGTGACCGCTGGTGTAGCCCACGAAGTGAAAAATCCGCTGAATTCGATGCGGCTATGGTTGGAAGTCCTGAAGGCCAACATGCCCGTGGAGCCTGAGCCCCAGCAAGCGGTGAAGATGCTGGATAACGAAATTGACCGGCTGGACCGCGCCGTGAAAACGTTCCTGAATTTTACCAGGCCCGTGGAACTCAACCTGGAGGAAACCGACCTGCGCCTGCTGCTCGAGGAAATCATGGATGCGGCGCGGCCCTCCATTGCGCGCGCCGGAGTCGAACTGCGCGCGGAGTTGCCGCCCGACTGTCCGCCTGTGCTGGTGGATCACCAACTCATCCACCAGGCGGTCCTGAATCTGCTGATCAACGCGAGCGAGTTCACCGATCCCGGGGGCAGAATCACTCTGAGCCTGCGCCGCAGCGGCGAGTTTGCGGTAATCGCTGTGGAGGACTCCGGCCGAGGAATTTCCACGGGTGACCAGAAGAAGATCTTTCAGCTTTTCTTCACGACGCGCCCAGGAGGAAGCGGTATTGGGCTGGCAAACACGTTTCGGTTTGTACAGCTGCATAATGGCCAGATAGAATTCGAATCCGAAACGGGACACGGCACGACGTTTCGAGTGAAATTGCCTTTGGCGCGATTCGTGGACGCGCCCGCCGGAAGATATGGCGCCTCGGACCGACCGCTCGCGGCGGAAAAACGATAGATGTCCAGCCACGTCTTGAACGCACGGATAGCTACGGCCCTCCTGATCTGCGCGCTTTCTTTTGGCGCGGTTGGATGCGCGGACAAGACCGTGCATGCCGCGGCACCCGCCGCCGCACCCGCACCGGCCGAAGCAGCGCGGCCCATGAACACAGCGCCGGATACGGATGCCTCTCCGCCTGCTGAGGTCGTCGCCGCACCTCCCGCATTACCGACGAGCGTTGTCCCTCCTCCTGCGGAGGTGACGATACCGCCTCCGAAGCCCGCCGTGCCCCGCCGTCCGGCAGGAGATCAGCCGGCGGACACCGAATCGGAACAACCCGCGCATCCGCCGGCGCCGCAGATTTCGCCGCAGCTTTCGCCGAGCGATCAAGCGACCTATCAGCGCAAGACCGTGGACGACACGACCGTCGCGGAAAAGAACCTACAGGAAACGAGCGGCAAGCAATTGAATGCAGCCCAGCAGGACCTGGTTGGAAAAATTCGCAGCTTTCTTTCGCAATCCCGCGACGCCAGCAAGGACGGCGATTGGGTGCGAGCCCAGAACCTGGCACAAAAAGCGCGGTTGCTATCCAATGAGCTGATTAATTCCTTTTAGGCGGGAAGAATTGTCATAGGATGAGCGGCTTCTGCGAAGTTTTCGATCGTTGTTACGAGATTTTTTCGATTCACCCTATTGGCTCCGCGCCCGGTTTGTGGTAATTGTTACTCCCATGTGAACGCTTTACCAACCAGGAGGGAACGGATGCCGAGTTCAGGCCAGGATATACGGCAGTCCCTGTTGGCAAGAGATCCAGAATTTCGAAACCTCGCTGAAGAACATTCCCGATGTGAATCCCAGCTGGAGCAACTTCTGAAGTCTTCCTATGTCAATTCCGAGGATTTGATTCAGGAGATTGAACTGAAGAAGCTGAAGCTGCGATTGCGTGACCGCATGGAAATGATTCTCGCCCGCCATCAACAGACGGTCAGTCACTAGGGCTGAATGGCGCTTGCACTTGTGTCGTACAATACACCTGTATCCGAGCGGGCCGTCCGATCGAGTCTCGAGCAAAGCGCGTCCTGCTGCCGCCTGCAGCATCACTGAGTTCGACCGAATGAACCAACACCTCTCCCGTCCCCATGGTTAAGGAAGCATACAAATTTGCCATCCCGCCCCTGGTCGTGGGCGCGTTGTGCCTGATCCCCGGTTGGAAATGGGCCGCCGGGGTCCTGATTTTTCTAGGACTTTTCGTATTTTATTTCTTCCGCGATCCCGAGCGCGAGATTCCTCCCGAACCAGGAGTGGTTGTATCGCCCGCGGACGGCCACGTGGTCGTGATCGTGGATGAACTACTTGATTCCACGATGGGCCATCGCGTCAGTATTTTTCTTTCGATCTGGGATGTGCACATTCAGCGCGCGCCGGTAGCCGGACTCATCGCGGACGTCGTGTATCGCCCGGGAAGGTTTTACGCGGCGTTCCGCTCGGTCGCATCGCGCGAAAACGAGCAAAACATAATCTATATTCATACGCCACAAGGCCAGTTGGTCTTCAAACAAATCGCCGGAGCCATCGCGCGACGCGTGCTATGCTGGAAACGTGGGGGCGAAACAGTGGCCCTGGGCGAGCGCGTCGGAATGATTCGATTCGGTTCCCGCGTTGACATCTGGCTGCCAATGGAAGCGGAAGTTATGGTCAAGCAAGGGCAGATGGTCAAGGGCGGCGAAAGTATCCTGGCGAAATGGAATTCAACCACCTAGATCCGATAGGCACCGAAGAAGAACCTCGGCGACTTTTCCGCAATCATCGCCTGCGCCGCGGCATTTATATCCTCCCGAGCGTCTTTACCGTAGCCAACCTACTTTGCGGCTACTATGCCATTCTCGCGACTCTCGACGGCCGGACCGCGGATTTTGACAACGCCGCACGCGCCATCGGCATCGCCATTGTTTTCGATTCGTTGGACGGACGCGTGGCGCGAGCCATGGGTACCAACAGCGAGTTCGGAAAACAGTTCGACTCGCTCGCCGACATCGTCAGCTTCGGCATGGCTCCAGCGTTCCTCGCCTACGCGTGGGGCGTCCGCACGCTGGCAGCCGCAGCCGCTCCCGAACAGATGCATCTCACGCAGCTCGGCTGGCTGATCGGCTTTGTCTATCTGGGTTGCTGCGCGTGGCGGCTGGCGCGATTCAATATCCAGGGCATGGCGCCAGGCGGAAACCGATACTTCGTGGGGATGCCGACTCCAGCGGCGGCCGGCATGATTGCGGCGACGGTTCACGCCTTCAAGAGTCCCCTACAGGACGGGCGTGTCTCGCTACTCTGGCTCGGGCTGATTCTGGTACTGGGCCTTTTGATGTCGAGCACGGTTCGTTATACAAGCTTCAAGGATATTGAATGGGCTCGCCGCCGGCCATCACTGGTCGTGGTGGCGCTCGTGCTGCTGCTCGGCGCAGTGGTGTTATTTTCAGAAGCCACGCTGATGTTGGTCGCCAGCATCTACCTCCTCCACGGCATCACGCTGTATGTCGTGCGTTCCGTGCGGCACCGTCTCGCTTCGCATCACGCCTAAGCCATGCCCTCCGGGCGTTCAAATCACCATCGTGTTGCGATCGTGGGCGCCTCCTCGCTCCGCGGCAAGGAATTAAGGCAGGTTTTCGAAGACCGCCATTTCCCCGCGAGTGATTTCGTTCTGCTGGACGAGAGCGAGGTTGCCGGTACGCTCACCGAAGCGGCTGGCGAACCGACATTCATCCGCGCTCTGGATCAGGAGAGCTTCGAGGGCGCGCGTTTCGCGTTCTTCGCGGGCACAGTCCGCGACGCCGAGCAGAATTGGAGCGTGGCGCAGCGCTCGGGCGCTACGGTGATTGATCTCACGGGAGCACTCGCCGCTCCCGGCCACGTGTCCAAAGCGAGCACCTGGATACCATCGCTCGCCTCCGTGCTGCCAGCTCGGGTGAATACGAAAGAAAACGGAACGTCGTCGGGGGCTTCGTTGCCCGCGGCGTACGAGTCCCCTTCCGCCCCGGTCATCATCGTGTGCACTCTGGTAGCCGGTTTGGGAACATTTCAGCCGCAACGAATTTCCGTGCTGCTCTTCCCACCGGTTTCGGAACGGGAAGAGGCCGGCATCGAAGAACTCGAAAAGCAAACGACTGGGCTGCTTTCGTTCCAGGAAATCGCAAAGCCGGTGTTCGACGCGCAGGTCGCGTTCAACCTTTTGGCGAGTTATGGGCGGGAGGCGAAACCTCGCCTTGCGGACATGCGCGCCTCGATCGCGCGCGACGTGGCATCGTATCTCCACGGACGCGCCCCCGTGCCGGCAATTCAGTTGGTGCAAGCGCCGGTCTTTTATGGGTATGCTTTCGCGGGGTACGCGGAATTCCCGTCAGCGGTGGCGGCGGAGGAACTTCACGGGGCGTTTGCGAATCTTGGAGTAAGGATCGCAGCGCCAGATGACTTGGCGCCGAGCAACGTTAGCGCGGCAGGCGAAGCGGAGATTCATCTTGCGCGGAACGAGCCTGATCCCAATGTTGCGGGCGGCGTGTGGATCTGGGGCGTGGCAGATAATTTGCGCCTTGCGGCAACGAACGCCGTGCGAATCGCGGAGGAACTGGTTGCGAAATCGAGCGAATAAGGTGGAGGGCGCCGGACGCGCGCTGGCGCTGTGGCTCGCCGTACTTGCCGCGCCGCTCGCAGCCGTTGGTTGCGGCTATCACGTGGCAGGGCACGCCTCATCGCTGCCGTCCGAATGGACAGACATCGCCATTCCCGCATTCAAGAACGATACTACGACCTACCGCATCGAGCAGCGAATGACCGAGGCGGTGATCCGCGAGTTTATCACCCGCACGAAATACCGCGTGGTGCAGGATCCGAAATCTGCCGATGGCGTCCTGCACGGCGAAGTCCTCTCGATTGAAACGGACCCTGTGCTTTTCCAAGCGACTACCGGCGAGGTAACCACCATGCTCGTCATCGTCCATACCAAAGTCGAGTTGATTGACAATAAAACCGAGAAGGTCGTTTACAAGAACGATGACATGGTTTTCCGCGACGAATACCAGATTGCGACGGACGTGAAGTCGTTCTTCCAGGAAGAGGACCCTGCGCTCGACCGCATGTCTCGCGATCTGGCCTCGCATCTTGTTGCAAACGTGCTGGAGAATTTCTGATGGCGGGCGTTTCACCCGAGAAACTGCTCGAGCGCCTCGCCAGCGGCATGCCGATTCCCGCCGTGGTGCTGCTGGGCACCGATCACCACCTGCGAGAAATGTGCCGCAACAAAATCATCGAAGCATGTGTTCCGGAATCCGCACGGGATTGGGCCGTGGCGCGGCTTTCCGCACGCGATGCCGGATGGGACGAAATCATCGGGCGCGCGCAGACGCTGCCGATGCTCGCTCCCCGCCAGGTGCTGGTTGTCGAAGAAGCCGAGTCCGTTGAAAAGCTAGGCGAGAAAGCACGCGATGAAGTACTCGCCACGCTTGGGGGCTATTTCGAGTCGCCGGCGCCGTTCACGGTCCTGCTGCTCGAGGCGACGGCTCTCGATGGGCGGCAGCGATTTTTCAAACTTTTGAGCGAAAAAGCGCTGATCGCGGAGTTGACCATCGGTCCGGAATCCGCCGCAGCGCTGGCCGCGCAAATGGCCAAGGACCTGGGCGGGGAAATTGATCGCGAAGCGGCGGCGATGCTCGCGGACATCTTGAATGGCGCGCCCTCGCGGATGCGTATCGAGCTCGAAAAACTGGCCGCCTATACGCAGGACCGCGGCCGAATTACCGTGGCAGATGTCGAAGCTCTGGTTGTTGCTGCGCGGAAAAATACGGTGTGGCAGCTCACGGAAATCCTGGCAAGCCGCAAGCGGGCTGCCGCGTTCGCATTTCTGGATAATCTTCTACGCGAGGGCGAGCAGCCGGCAGGTATTGTGGGCGCACTCGCTTGGATCTATCGCAAGTTGATCGAAGCGCGCGACCTGCCCGCGCAGACGAATGGGTTTCAGGCTGCGCGCCAACTGGGCATGCGACCCGAGGCCGCCGAAACCGCCGTTCGGCAGGCGCATCGCATTCCAAAGAAGGACCTGCTAGCTGGCTTGGCCGCGCTGGCTGAAGCCGATAGCCAGCTGAAATCCGCGAACCCAAACCCGCGGGCGATGATGGAGTTTCTGATCGCGCGGTTGACGTCTTCCGCCGCTTAGATTCCCTGACCGCTTCCCTGCCAATAAGAAAGGCGCTCCAACATTCGGAGCGCCCCTTCAAACTTATGCGGTCTGAAAAGCTACTTCTTCGCCTTAAGCGAGTTCAGCGCCAGCGCCAGCCGCGATTTGTACCGATTGGCAGTGTTCTCGGAAAGCGTGCGCTTGCGGATCGCCTTGTCGAGCTCGGAATAGGTTTCCGAAGCAAGCTTGGCCGCGCCAGCGGCATCAGCCGAGCCGAGCGCCGCGCGCATCCGGCGCATCGCCGTGCGGACTCGCGTGCGATTCATGCGATTGACCGCGGCGCGCCGCTCCGTCTGGCGGATATTCTTTAGCACCGATTTCGTCTTCTTCTTGTGCTTGACCGGATTACCCTGAGCCATTCATTACTCCTTCGTATTTGATTTCGGATGATCCAGAGTATCCGAGCGGCGCGGCGCTGTCAATTTTGGCGCGGTGAATTCGGGCTCTTGCGCCTTGCATATAGGAGGCCCCAAAGCATACGCTCAATGTCCCGCTGTCGGTCGGCGGTGGATGCGATGTCTAAGAAAAGACCTAAGACGGCGCCAAGCGATGCGGGGGCAGGCTGCCTCTATGTGGTCTCGACGCCCATCGGCAACCTCGAGGACATCTCGCTCCGCGCGCTGCGAATACTGAAGGAAGCGGACGTGATCGCCTGCGAAGACACGCGCCAGACGTTGAAGCTCCTCGCGCACTTCGACATTCCCAAGCGCCTCGTCAGCTATCACGAGCACAACGAACTCACGCGCGCCCCTGAGATTGTGATCGAGCTCGAACAGGGCGCCAAGGTTGCGCTGGTCAGCGACGCGGGAACTCCAGCCATTTCCGATCCCGGCCACCGCCTCGTGAGCCTCTGCCTGCGTCACGGAATTCAGGTGGTTCCCGTGCCGGGAGCATCTGCGCTGGTCGCGGCTCTGGCGGCGTCCGGAATGCCGATCGAAGAGTTTGTCTTCGTGGGCTTCTTGCCCTCGCGGCCCACCGAGCGGCGGAAGAAGCTTCGCGAGCTGGCAGCTGAGAAACGCACGCTCGCTCTCTATGAGGCGCCGCACCGCCTGCTGGACACGATCGAGGACGCCCTCGAAATTCTCGGGAACCGTCCTGCGGTAATCGCACGCGAAGTAACGAAAATGTATGAGGAATTCTTGCGCGGCCACATCGAGGATCTCGTCGCGGCTGCGCGCAAGAAAGCTCCGCGCGGAGAAATCACTCTGCTCATCGGCCCTCCCGACGGCCACGCGCAGCGAGCGGCCGACGCCGCCAATCCCCGAAACTCGGCGCCGCTTGCGCGACACGTCGAGGAGATCATGAAAGAACGCGGCGTGGATCGCAAAGCCGCGCTGAAGCAGGCAGCGAGGGAGCGCGGCCTCACCCGGCGCGAAGCCTACAAGCAACTTCTGATCACTCGAGACGAATAGCTTTCGGAATTTTTCCGCTCCGCCAAAATTCCACTTGACAAGATTTAAGCTTAGCGTTACATGTTGTAACGCTACAATGAATAACACATACAAGAAACGCCCAAAAGGCCTCGGCGAAGTCGAACAGATGGTGATGGATTATGTTTGGGCCCATGGCCCGTGTACGGCGGAATCCTGTCGGGAAGCCCTTGCGGCAACCCGCCCGATGAAGGACTCAACGGTGCGGACGATTCTCCGCAGGCTCGAGCAGAAGGGCTTCGTCGCGCACTCAATCGAGGGCCGCACGTTCATCTATCGAGCGGCCGAGGCGCGGCAGAACGTCGCTGTGCGCGCCGTGAAAAGCATCATTGATCGTTTCTGCGGCGGGTCGGCCGAAGAACTCGTCGTGGGCATGGTCAACAGCTCCGTCATTGACCGCAATCTCCTCGACCGGCTCGCGCGCAAGGTGGCTGAAGGAAAGATGGGAGAGAAATTGGAATCAGGGCACCGAAATCGCTCCGGGAAAAAGGGGAGTTGACGATGCCGCCGGCGATAATTCATCTCAGTGCGAATTTCTTGATGGCGCTGGCGAATGCGGCGGCGCGGTCGTTTGCACTTGGATGCATGGTTGCAGCCGCGATCGGAACACTTCACGTCAAGAACGCGCGGATCAAGCTTCTTCTCTGGAAGGGAGTGCTGCTCGCCGCCCTGGCGATGCCGTTGTTGACTCTCTTTGCTCCAACGATTCAGCTTGCGGTGCCCATCCCGAGTTTTCAGGAGCGAAGAGCAAAAGCTGGAGGCGCGTTAAGGCAGCCTGCCCTTCCTCACGAGACTGCGCCCCAAATGCCTGCAAAAAGAGCTCCTCGCCCGGGTAAGCACATGCAACTCGAGACGGCGGGAAGTCCAACAGCGCCGTGGCAACCGGTACCCTCCGGCCCCTCCATCGCGCGCCGTGAAATTCCATGGCCTCTTCTCGCGATTGGCGCATATCTCACGGTCGGGCTGGCTTTTCTCGCGCGCGTGATTGTCGGCATGCGGTTCGGAAAACATCTTGTCCGCACGGCAAATCCGATCAACGACAGCGATGCAACGCGGATTCTTTCAGCGACTTCGAGTGCGGCGGGATTGCACGCACCGCCTCGGTTAGCGGAATCGGAATTGATCTCCGTTCCGGTGATGCTGGGCGTGCGTGCCCCTGCAATTCTGCTTCCCTCGAATTGGCGCGAATGGGATGAGAGTCAGCTTGCGGCCGTGCTGGCGCATGAAGTTTCGCACGTGGACCGGCATGACGCGCTGGCGCAGCGACTGGCCTTGATTCATCGCGCAATTTTCTGGTTTAGCCCGCTGTCGTGGTGGCTGGAGCGGCGTCTGGAGGATCTTTCGGAGCAGGCGAGCGATGACGCAGCTCTGGCCGGCGGCGCGGACCGCACCCGTTACGCCGAAACGCTTCTCGGGTTTTTCGCTGAGCTTGAAGCAGGTCCGGAACGCGTCTGGTGGCAGGGCGTCTCGATGGCTAAGGCAGGCCAGGCGGAAAAAAGAGTGGATCGAATTCTTGCGTGGAGGGGAACGATGTCGAGTCAATTGAAGAAGTCTTTCGTGGTGGCTCTCGTGGCGATTGCAGCGCCGGTTGTCGCGCTGACAGCAGCCGTTCATCCGGCGGCTTACGATATTCAGGCGCCGGCGGTGCCACCGGCTCCGCCCGCGCCACCTGCCCCAAAAGCGGACCCAGGCCCAGCTCCTCGCCCAGCGGTACCTCCCGCAGCAGCACCAGACCCGGCTCCGGCGCAAACCCCGGAGCCACCGACGGACGAATCTCCCTCGGAGGTTGTTGTCCCGCCTATGGACATCATGGTGCCGGCCATCCCGCCGATTCACATAGCCGCAATTCGCATTCCGGCCATTCCGGCGATTAACATCCCGCCCATTCCGCCCGTTGCCTTTGCGATGTCGGGCAACTGGAATTACTTCAGAGGCTTCCAGGGCGGTTACTTTGTGGGCCGTTATAGTGACTGGGGGCCGCGCTACGTGATCGTCACGAAGGATCCGGATTCGATCACGATGTCCGGCGACCGTGCAGATGCCGAACACGCGAAAGCGCTACGAAGCAAGATTCCGGGCGAGTTCATCTGGTTCCAGAACGACGACAAGAACTACGTCATTTCCGACCAAGCTACAGTAGATCGCGCGAAGGCGCTGTGGGCGCCTCAAGAAAAGCTGTCCAGGCAGCAGGAAGAACTCGGGAAACAGCAGGAAGCGCTCGGGCAGCAGCAGGACGAAGCGGCGCGAAAAATGGAAGAGATGAAGCTGAAGATTCCCGACCTGACCGCCGAGATGCAGAAACTGGAATCGGACATGAGGCAGCTCAGTGCGAATGGCGGGACAATGGGAGAGCTCGGTAATCTGCAGGGCGAGCTCGGCGAACTGCAATCCCGGATCGGAGAAGTCCAGTCAGGCGCGGGACGCAAGCAGGGATCGTTCGGGCGTCAGCAGGACGAGTTGGGACGGAAAATGGGCGAGCTCGGACGGCAACAGGGCGAACTCGGACGCCAGCAGGCGACGATGGCGCGCGAGGCTTCGCGCCAAATGCAACAACTGCTCGATGACGCCGTTGCACACGGATTCGCGAAGCCGGAGTAGTTGCGAAGAATTGCTACGAGCTGACGGGCCGGGCGAAAAACGCGTCCACGCGATCGAGAATTTCGGCGGTGGTGTGGGCGTGATGCACCTGCTGACGCAGCTCGCCGCCGTTGCGCACGCCGTGCGTGAACAGCGTGGCGAACTGCTTCATTTTACCGATGGCGTCGGGCATTTCCGCGGCGATCAGGCTCTGAAAATATCCTGAAAGCAGCTGGTAACGATCGGCTTCGGTGGGTTCGTCATAACGGCCGATTGCGACGAAGTCCGCGATCTGGCGGAAAATCCATGGATTAGAAGATGCGGTGCGGCCGATCATCACAGCATCGCATCCGGTTTCCGCGATCATGCGCACAGCGTCCTGCGGCGATCGAATATCGCCGTTGCCGATCACGGGAATTCGCACAGCCTGCTTCACCGCGCGAATAATATTCCAATCCGCTGAGCCAGCGTAGCCCTGCATCCGCGTGCGCGGATGAACGGCGACAGCCTCGATGCCGATATCCTCGGCCATGCGAGCTACATCAACGGCTACGATGTTGTTTTCGTCCCAACCGGAGCGAATCTTGATCGTCAGCGGGATACGAACCGCGGCACGCACCTCACGAAACAATTTCTCGAGATGCGGCAGGTCGCGCAGCAGGCCCGAGCCACCGCACTTGACCACTTTCTTGACCGGACAGCCGAGATTGATATCCGCCTGATCGAAGCCGAGATCCTCAATCAATGCAGCGGCGGAAGCCATCACCTTGGGATCCGACCCGAAAATCTGCCCCGCGATCGGATGCTCGTCTTCGTCGAAGTAGAGGTAACGCAGCGTACGCGCCGAATTGCGCGACATCCCTTCGGCGCTGGTGAACTCGGTCATGATCAGACCGCAGGCGCCCAAGGAGCGAATCACGCGCCGGAAGACCGTGTCCGTCACTCCTGCCATAGGGGCGAGGATAGTCGCCGGGCGAATCGCCAAATCCCGAATTTTCATCTCTGCGGGAAACATCAGTCAGAACCTGTGACTGGCTGCGGAGCGTTTTCCGGTCGCCTTTCGCCGTCGCCTGTTGTCGCCGCGGCAACGCCTGCAGCGGCGCGGCGAACTGCCGTTCCGTTTCCAAGCTGCGCGAGCAACGCTTCCTTCGAGCCGCCAAAGAAATTCTCAAGGACCTGCCCTAGCGCCTGCGAGCGTGCGTCTTCGGCAGTCAGCCGGGGGCGATAGATATATGCCCGGCCGGACTTGGCGCGCTCGACGATTCCCTTGCGTGCGAGGCGGTCCATGATCGTCATGATCGTGGTGTATGCGCGTGGACGCCGCGCGGCGAGCAGATCGCGAATCTCGCGGACCGTGCCCTGGCCCATGGGCCAGAGCGTATTCATGCAATCGAGCTCGAGCGGAGCGAGATCGAGCAGCGAGCGGCGCGGCGATGGAATTTTTTCAGCCATATGCCGGCACTATCCCTTTTGCGGGGACGCTTTCGCAGCGCCCTCCGCCAAGAACATGTTCCTGCGAATCAGCGAGCGGCGCAGCGAAGGATTGCGCTCCGTCCACATTTCCGCCGCGGCGCTTCCAGGCGCCTGCTCGAGCGTCTTGCGCATACCGGCCATTTTCGAATCTATGTCGTCAATGAAATTCAGCGCCACGGCCTCGGGAATCTGGGGCAATGACGGCGAGCCAAATTCGTACGAGCCGTGGTGGCTCAGGATCATATGCTGAACCAGGACGGCGAGGGGAGCGGGAAATCCCGTGATCGCTTTCATTTTCTCGCGCGCCATTCCCGCACCGATCGTGATGTGTCCGAGCAAGCGGCCCGCGTCGGAATAATCTATTCCCCGGGTGTAGCGCAACTCTTCTATTTTCCCGATATCGTGCAGCACCACGCCGGTCAGCAGCAGGTCAGGATCGAGTTCCGGATAGTGCGCCGCAACGGCGGCCGCGAGACCCACAAGGCTAACGACATGCTCGAGCAGGCCGCCCAGATACGCATGGTGCATGGTCATCGCCGCCGGCGCGCGCTTCAGGCGAGGGGCGATTTCAGGATCGTCCACCACGCTGGTGACCAGCCTCTGAAGCCACGGATTCTTCATCCCCGCAATGGCGGTGTGCAGATCGGCATAGAGTTTTTCGACGTCGCACTTCGTGTGCGGCAGAAAATCGCCGAGCTCGTAGTCGCGTTCAGCGGCCGGAATGATCTGCTCGAGCGTCAATTCCTTGGAGCCGTTGTAGAGTTTCACGCGGCCGCGAATGCGGATCACGTCGTCTCGCTCGAATGTCTTCGCGATGGCTTCGAAATTGTCCCACATCTTCGCGGGAATGGAGCCCGTGCGGTCGCCCAGACGAAGTTCCAGCCACGATTTGCCGCTACGCGCGGAAGTGCGAATTTCTTTTTCGCGAACGAGGAAAAGCGAGGCGACCATCTGGCCGTCGGCGAGGTCGCTGACGCAAGGAGACTTCATCAGCTATTGGCTTTCGGCAACGGCAGTTTCTTCTTTTGCTTCTTTTTGTCTGACTCATCAGGCGTGGGTGCGACTTCTTGAATTACCGTCGCGCCCGGTACTGCCGCCGAGTCTGTGTAGCCAGGCTTTACTAGGACGTAGCTTTCCTCGCGCAGCTGAGCCAAATATACCCGCATCGCCGGGTCCATCTTTTGGCGGTAGATAATATTCGTGATTTCGCCTTCGACCTTGTCGAGCGGCTGCAGGCCGGCTTGATAATGATCGAGAACCTTCAGAATTTCGAATCCGGTCTTGGTCTGGATCACGTCGGTGAACTGATTCTTTTCCAGCGTGAAGACGGCGTCCTCGAGCTGCTTCGAGAGCTGGCCGCGCTCGAACTCCCCCAGATCGCCGTTCTGCTGGGCTGTCGAGCCTTCGGAATAGCGCTTCACGAGCTGTTCGAAATCCTCGCCCTTCACGAGCCGGTTGTGGAGGTCGTCCGCTTTAGTTCGAATAGCGGCGATATCTTCGGGGCTTTTCCCCTCCGTGCTCAGAAAAAGCTCGGCCAACGCGACCTGTTCGGGCCGGTTGAAATCCTGCTTGTGGGCTTCGTAATACGCCTTCACTTCGTCGCTCCCAATATTCATGCGCCCGCCGACTTCGCGGCGAATCACTTCCTGGGTTAGAAGGCTGTTACGCATCTGCGTTTTATAGTCTTCCCAGACGATCCCCTGCTGCTCGACGGCCTTTTCGAGGTCTTCCATGCTCGTCAGGTTGTTTTGCTTGCGGACTTCGTCCAGCCGCTTGATCAGGTCGGTCTCGACGGAGATTTCCATGTCCTTGGCGCGCTCGATTAGGAGCTGCTGGTCAATCAGGTCCCGCAACAGATTTTTCTGGTGATCTGCCACCGCAGCCTGAATCTGCAGCTGGGAACAATTCTGGCAATCTTGCGCGGCCTCCTGCTGCAATCCCGCGGAGGCCTTTTGATAGTCGGAAAGTGTGATGATCTGATTGTTCACGCGAGCGACGATTTCTTCGACGACAGTGCCCTTGGCCTGGGCGCGAGCACCAACAGGCGCCAGAAGAAATGCGCTACATAGGGCCAAAGCAGTAAGACAGACGGCTATTCGATTAGTCATGGTTTTCACTCCCGAAAAGTTTATCCCTACGATTGTAGTTGTAGCAACACGTTTCTCACGGCGTCCGTAGCAGACCCCTTAGCGGACTTCCAGCCGATCCAAAGGACGCCCGACGGATCGAGTCGCATGTCGCGGCGCTTGTGTATCAATTTCACGATCCGCTCCGGACCCAGGGGTGTGTCGTCATAGAACTTGATCGCGATCTGGTCGCCGCGGCGATCCACGGTGGCAACCAGCAGCTTTTCCGCCAGCGCCTTCAGCACCGCATATTCGAGCAGGTTCGTGACCGCGGGCGGCGGCGGTCCGAAGCGGTCGTCGAGTTCGCGGGCAACCTCCACGCGCTCGCCTTCGGACGCAACGCTTGCGATGCGCTTGTAAATGCGCAGGCGCAGATTTTCGCTCTCGATATACTCCGGCGGGATGCGGATTTCCTGGCCCAGGTTCAGCGTCGCGCGGCGCTCGGGCGTGACAGCTTCGCCCTTCCGCTCGGCCACGGCGCGCTCCATCATCTGGCAGTACATATCGAATCCGACCGCTTCGATGTGACCGTGCTGCTCGCTGCCCAGCAGGTTCCCCGCTCCGCGTAATTCGAGATCGAGCGCAGCGATGCGAAATCCCGCGCCCAGATCGCTGAATTCCTTGAGCGCGGCCAGCCGCTGCCGAGCAATGGACGTCAGAGTGCCCTCAGTGGGCACAAGCAAGTAAGCGTAAGCACGCTGGTTCGACCGGCCGACGCGTCCGCGAAGCTGGTAGAGCTCGGCAAGCCCCATGCGGTCGGCGCGATTGATGAGGATTGTGTTTGCGCGAGGAATGTCGAGACCATTCTCGATGATCGTGGTCGAGACGAGAACGTCCGCTTCATTGCGGATGAATTTCAGCATCACCTTTTCGAGCTCGGCCTCTCGCATCTGGCCGTGGCCGACGACTACGCGCGCGCCCGGAACCAGACGCTGCACCATCGTGGCGAGCGAAGCGATGGATTCAACGCGGTTGTGCACGAAGAACACCTGCCCTTCCCGGGCCATTTCTTCCTCGATCACTCGCTGAACCAAAGTTTCGCTGAACGGCGAGACGGTCGTCTGAATCGCGAGGCGATCTTTCGGCGGCGTCTCGATCACGCTCATGTCGCGCAGCCCCACGAGCGACATATGCAGCGTGCGCGGTATAGGAGTCGCCGACATGGTCAGCACGTCCACGTTCTTGCGCATCTCCTTCAGGCGCTCTTTGTGCGCCACGCCGAAGCGCTGCTCCTCGTCCACAACGAGCAGGCCGAGATCGTGAAATTTTACGTCCTTGGAAAGCAGCCGGTGCGTCCCGATGACCACGTCCATCTTCCCGGCTTCCAATTCTTCGAGGGTTTTCTTCTGCTCTTTGTCCGTGCGAAACCGGCTGAGCATTTCGATGCGCATCGGGAACGCCGCGAAACGGCGGCGGAATGTTTCCAAATGCTGAAACGCCAGTACCGTGGTCGGCGCGAGCACGGCGACCTGCTTCCCGTCTGCAATCGCCTTGAACGTGGCCCGCATCGCGACTTCGGTCTTGCCATAGCCGACGTCCCCGCAAAGCAGGCGATCCATCGGCAGGGTGGATTCCATGTCGCGCTTCACATCTTCGATGGCGCGCTGCTGATCCGGGGTTTCCTGGAATTCGAAGGCGTCCTCGAACTCGCGCTGCGAGTTAGTATCCGGCGGAAACGCATGGCCGGGCGTGGTCTTGCGCTCAGAATACAGGGCGAGGAGCTGCTCAGCCATGTCCGTCACGGACTTGCGCACACGCGTCTTGCGCGCTTCCCAGACGGTAGTGCCCAGGCGGTCGAGCGTTGGTTCCACGCCGCCAAGCGACTGATATTTCTGGATCAGGTCAATTCGCGCGAGCGGGACATAAAGCTTGGCGTCTCCTGCATACCGTAAAAACATGAATTCGCCGGTAGCTCCTTCGACCACCACCTGCCGCAAACCTTCGAATTGTCCGATGCCGTGATCGACGTGAACAACGTAATCACCCGGCTTGAGATCCGAGAAATCGCTGAAGAAACTCGATGTCTTCGGCCGCGCGCGCGGGCGCTGCGGTGGAAGCGTTTCAAAAAGGTCGCCATCTCCATAGATGGCCAGCTGCGCCTCGGGAAACACAACGCCTTCGCTGAGTGGCGCCTTCACAAGCACCATGGCCGGAGCGCTGCTGCCGCTCGATTCTTCGGCCAACCGCGTCACGGTGACGCTTTCCTCGAGTTCACCCAGGCGGTACGGCATCTCGTACTCGTGGCAGATGTCGGCGAAGCGCTCGAGTTCTCCGGTGGTCGCGGCTGATACCATCACATACTCACCCGAGCCGAGCCTGCTGCGGACCTCGGCCATGAATGCAGCTACATTTCCGTGATAGCGAGTAGTGGGCTGCGTTTCAATAGCCAGAGGCGCAGCGCCTTCGTGAACAAGACCCAGATGCTCGATGGCCAGGCGCGGGAAAAGCTGAAGCGCGAGCGACCATTCGTCTTCGTTGAAAATGTAGCGAGCCGGCGGCTCGGCGAGAGGGTCCTCTACTTCGTCAAACGCCTTCGCGAGGCGCGAGCGATATTTTTCGACCGCAGCATCGAGAAGAGACGGCTCGTCCATCACCACAACGGGGTCCGCCGCGAGATCGAACAGCACGCCCGGCCGCTCCTCAGTGGGCATCTCGCGAAACTCCCAGCCGGCGTAAAAACCCGCGGGTGCGGTATCGTCCTCGCGACCGGAGCCGGAGCCGACCCGCTGCCGCTCCAGCACTTCGGCGCGGCGCTGCAATTCGACGAGTGGAAGCAGCGCGGCACGCTCGACGGGATTGGTCGAGCGCTGCGTATTGGGATCGAACGCGCGAATGGATTCGACCGTGTCGCCCAGCAATTCGATGCGCACGGGCTGCGGCGTTTCGGGCGAGAACACATCAATGATGCCGCCGCGGACGGCATATTGCCCTGGCATCTCGCAGGTGACGTGTTTCTCGTACCCGGCAGCTACAAGGAAACCGATGAGTTCTTCGTGGGGGATGGACTCGTCGCGCGCGATCACTCGGGCAAGTCCTGGATAAAACGAGCGTTCGCGCATTCGCCACAGCGCCGCCTGCACCGGCGCAATCAGCACATCGGCCTCTCCCGTCGAAAGGCGCCACAGGGCCACCGCTCGATCCTCGGAGATCTCGGCGTGGGGCGAGCGATTTTCGTACGGCAGTACGTCGTGCGCGGGTAGATGCGCGACGCGCCGTCCCGGCTTGCCGGTGACGGCGGTGTAAAACCAGCGCACTGGTTCAAGGAGCGCTTCCGCGCGCTGATTCGATTCCACCAACAGAATCGCGGGACGCCCAAGCTCGGAGAACACTAGCGGAACCAACAGCGCCTTCGCAGAATCGGTAAGACCGGCGAGGCGAACTTCACCACCGAGACGGCGCAGCTTGTCGCAGGCCTCTTCAACTTCAGGCTCGCGGGCAATGCGCGCAAGAAGCTCTGAAACGAGCGGGAGAATCATACTCGAGGCTCTAGGATGCGTTCGATCAGGCGAGAGGTTGAATAGCCGGGCTCAAGCGGCACGCGCGCCACTTTGCATCCCAGGTCCTCAAGGTCGGCGACTTCGCGAGGCTCGGACAGATCGGAACCGCCGCTGCCGCCTAGCACGGCGACGTCGGGCAACAGGCGTGCGAGAAATTCGCGGGGCGATGGGCCTTCGAATACGACTACATATCCCACAGCGGCAAGCGCTGCTAGAATTTCAGCGCGCTCGGCAGAGGGAGTAATTGGACGCGCAGAAGCCTTCTTGGCTGAGCCGTTGCCGGCAGCTGACCGAGCGCCGACGGTTGCGTCGCTTTCAATCGCTACGACGAGAATATCTCCGAGGGAACTCGCGTGTTCGAGGAGCCGGATGTGACCCGGGTGCAACAGGTCGAAACAGCCGCTCGCGCACACTACTCCCTTCCCGGCGCGCTTCCACTGGCCCCGGAGGGAAATCAGCTCACTTTGCGAAACGACTTGTCCCAAACGTCTGCCTGTCAGCCTGCTCCCGGAGGAACAGCCGAAGCGACAATTCTACCATGCGCGCCCGCCGCTCTGCGGCTGGCTCTGCGAATCAGGCCGTAGATACCTACGCCACGAGACATCCGAGAGGTTGCCTTTCAAGATCGTCGAGCCACTGATGCCGGGATTTTCAATGTTATAATTCCTGCTAGTTTCAGGGCGGGTGTGTTTTCGCGGATCGTATCCGAGTCACCACAGGATCGTCACAGGGGTCATGAAAGACATCGCGATTGTCGGAGGCGGACCTGCCGGCGCGCTTTGCGGCGAACGCCTCGCCAGCCAGGGCTTTCGCGTGACAATTTTCGACGAACGCCTGGCGTGGGAAAAGCCCTGCGGCGGTGGGCTCACTCACAAAGCGATCCAGGCGTATCCTTTCCTCCTCGACGGACCCGAACCCAAGAAAATTGTGCGTACGGCGGAGCTGATTTCCGGCGCCGACCACCGCGTGCGATTCGAGATGGGCCATCCCATCGTGATCTACGCGCGCAAGGTGCTCAACGGGCTGCTGCTCGACCGTGCAGTAGCGGCGGGATGCACGACGGTTTGTTCGCGCGTCACGAACGTGAATATAGACGAGGCGCAGGTGCGACTGATGGCCGGCGGCGAAGAACACCGGTCGGACTTCGTCGTGCTCGCGGCGGGAGCGCGCAATCAATTATTGCCGGAAACGACCGCGCTCGGCGCGCTGGATTTGGAAATGACGCTCGGCTACTTCGTTCCGACCGAAGAAGACATCATCAAAGTGAAATTTCTGAAGGAGTTTGAGGGCTATCTGTGGTCCTTCCCGCGCGCCGATCATCTTTCCGTAGGCATTTGCGCGAAGATGGGCCAGAACCCCACGCAGCAACTTCGCCGTCATCTCGATGACTTCGTGCGGGAAGAAAACATTTGCATGGACGGCGCTCGATTCTACAGCCACGTGCTGCCCTCGCCAGAGGCGCAAACGATTCGTGGCCGCCGCATCGTCGGAAAAAACTGGGCGATGGCGGGCGATGCCGCGGCGTGCGTGGACCCGCTCACCGGCGAAGGACTTTATTACGCGCTGCGTTCGGGGGATTTGCTGGCGCAGGCGTTGATGGAAGGCCAGCCGCAGGCGTATCCCGAACGTTTGCGTGCGGCTTTCTCCGCCGATCTCGAGTTTGCCGCGAACATTGCGCGAAAAATCTTTCGCGGCAACTTCCTGGGGGAAGCCGTCACCACGCGGATGGTCCAGTTGCTGAAGCATTCGCCCGCGGCCCGCGCTCTGATTGGCGAGGTCTTCAGCGGCTCGCAAGAGTATCGCGGACTGAAACAGCGGCTGTGGGACCAGGTCGGAGTTACGATTTTGGAATTTGCGCGCAGCTTCTTGGTCCCGCGCAGGATCATTTCCGCGCCGCGTCAGGTGCGCCGGGAGCCGCTGCCATGAAAAAACGAAAGGCCAAGCGCTCCTCAAAGCCTGCGCCGAAGAAGATTTCAGGCAAAACAGCAGCGGCGCTCCCTGGGCAGCGTCCCAGGATCGGGCTCGAAGCGACCAGTGAACGCGTGGTGCAGATCGAGCACACGATTCAGGTGGTCAATCCGAATCTTCCGGCTGTGTTTTCGACTCCCTCCATGATTGGGCTGATGGAGCATGCCACGGTGATGGCAATCACGCCGGAATTGCCGCCGGGCGCTATCTCAGTGGGCACCCGAATTGAAGTGGATCACCTGAAGGCTGTTGGACCCGGTGCAACGGTTCGCGCGTGGGCCCGGTTCGTGAAATATGAAGGGCGCTTTCTCGTCTTCGACGTCGAGGCGCGGTCGGGCGAGCATCTGATTGGCCGCGGGCGCGTGTTTCGCGCGATCGTTCATCCGGGAGAGCATGGCGCGAAAGCCAAAGCCCGCGCGCAGCAGTAAATTCCCGCTATTTTTTCTCGGTTATCTGCACCGAGGCCTGCGTGGATTCCCAGGCCAGCCGCAGCGTGCATGCGGTGCCGCTCTGATCGAACGCGATCATGAAGTTTTCCATCGGCGAATCCAGTTTTGACAATTTCATCGGCACGCGAGCGAAATCGTACGATTCTCCCGGGTAAGGGATACCCCACTCGCCTGTTTGTTTGCTGACGATCAGCGTCCATGCATCCGCCGTGGGCAGCGCGAATAGCGTGTAGCTTCCCGCGGGTATGATCTTCCCACCCACGTTCATGTCCGCAACAATCACAAAGGTCGTCGCTTCGTTTGCACCGGCGCGCCACGGCTCGCCAAAGGGAACCAAACCTCCAAAAATTTTGCGGCCCTTCATTCTCGGACTCGAATAGTCCACATGGATCGTCTTGCCGTCGGTAAAATTACAATCGGCCTTCGCGGGAGGGCTGGGTACATTGCCTCCCACTTGAGCGCGGCTCGGCCCGGCGAGAACGGCGGCCAGTGCCATCAGCGTGCAAACAACAAAGAAGTTAATTCGCATGTTCTCTCCTCAGACCGGGACGTCTGTCAGCTTAGACGCATTCTCGCGATGATTCGGTTCGCCGATCGAAGCGCGGGTTAGTGCGTGGCAAGGGTGGGCGCTGGGAACTTCGCGGGAAAGGCGGCGCCGGCGCTGATGTTCAAGAGGCCGTCTATACCGAGGTTCGGATAGAGCGCCTTCATCTTGGATTTGAATTCGTCCGCGGTCCTGGAGGACGCCTGCGCCGCGTCGGAATCCTGCATGTATTTTTTCATGAACGCGAGAACCGACGCATCGTTCGGCGCACCGGCAATCTGATGCCCGGGGATCACAATTTCCGGCCTGAGAGCCGCCATCTGATCAATCGTCGCCATCCAATCTTTCTTTTGAGCGGGCGGCATGGGCGCGTACACGAAATGCGCTCCGCTGAAAAGGGTGTCGCCGCCCACGATGGCCTTGAGCGACGGTATCCAGACGAACGAGTTGTCGCCCGCGCTGTCGCCTTGGAGCGGGCCGAAGACTTGAAGGGTTTCTCCTTCGATCCTCAGAGTGTTCCCCTCGAGCGCGTCGGGAATAATCGGATTGGACGGGATGTTGTCCCCATATTGCGGCTTCCACGCATTCACACGGTTTTGCCAGCTCGCTTTAATGCCGTCCACGACTTTCGGCAGCGCCACAAATTTGGCATTTGGAAAAGCCTGCCGAATCACGACCAGGCCGAAATAGTGATCGGGATGCGGATGCGTGACATAAACGGTAGTCAGATTTTTCTTGCTCTCGAGAATAGCCGCCACCACGCGGTGCGCATCGCTCAACCGGAACTGGGCGTCAACCAGGATCGCGTCCTTGTCACCATAAATTAGCGTGGAGTTGACCGAAATTCCATCCGGCGGCGAGGTGAAAACCTGCAGGTGCAGCTGGGACGCCGCCGCCGGCACGCAACTAACAGCCAACAGAAACAAGCTCGCGAGCTGTCGTCCGGTCGTCACTTTTTCCTCCGGTGGAAATTCGGCGTCGGGCGCATATTATAGCGGTTGGCAGCCGGTGTCACTTGGCGGTGGAAAGTGGCGCTCCCGTGACGGCGGAGAATCCATCCGTCGCGGCCCGGTTGCGAATGAAAAGCAGCAGGTAAATCAGAGCGGCTAGAGCCGCAAACCAGATGAGAGTCACGAGATGTACGATCCATCCTGCGGCCTTTCCGACTCGCGCCAGCAAGAACGGCAGAAAGTTGAATGCCGTGATGTGCGCGTAATCCCACGGATCGTAGCTCATCGAATCGTTCACGAGGCCCCACTTGTCCATTTTCCGCAGGCTGAACGCGACAATATTTTTCATACGCAACGCGACAATAAATGTGGGATGCCCGAGCGTGTCCATTTGATAGATCTCGAGCGGGCACCAAAACATCACCGACGACACTTGGACTAAAACGCTGGCCGCGATCAGCGCGATTCCGATTGCCCACACAATCCTTCCAACCTCCGCGCGATAGCGCATCAGCAGCGGCACAGAAATAAATGCGAGCAACTGCGCCGTCGTCGAAACGTAGCGGTCGCCCCACGCGAAATCACCGCTCCACACGGTGAACTTGGCGTAGAAGCAAATGTACGCGAGCAAAAGCGCGCAAATGGCGATCAGGTACGCCCGAATTTCGGGCCGAATGCGCTTCCAGGCGACCCCGCCGAGAATCACCACCAGTATCAGCAGTGGATCGAACAGGAAGATGGATTTCTCCGGTGTGAACAGCGCGCCAAGGAATCCCACGTGAAATGGCGTCTCGAATGGATACGCCGCAGGCAGCGCGGGGTTCAGCATTTTCTGTTCTTGGGCAAACACACTCATGTACGTGTTGAAGAACGAGCCGAAGCGATAAAATTGGTACAGGCGATCGAGCAGTATGAAGATTGCGTACACGGGCAGCGCCGTCTTCATGTAACGCGCAAATCGGGCACCCAGCTCCGGCCCCCGTGCGCCCGCGAACCACGAAACCAGCACGAGAAAGAAAAATACTGCGAGCAGATCCATTCCAGTCGTCAGGCGCGTGAGCAAGTTTAAGCCGAGCGCGAGCGAGCCTATCAGCAATGCGCGCGCGTCGCCGCTGCGAAACCACTGGTACTGAAATGTGAGTCCGGTGAGAGTCAGCAGCAGAATGTAATTGTTTTCCATCATGTTCTGCGTGTAATGGAGAAACGTAGTGCAGAAAATCAGCGCCAGCACGCCCGCGATCTGCTGGTTGACGCTGAAGCCGAACAGACCAAGCAAGCGAAAGCAGACTAGCGCGCTCAGAACTGCGATCAGGATGTCCGTGGTGAAGGTGACGAAAACATCGCGCACGGATGGGTCCGCGTCGTAATCGCCAAACACGGGCGAACGGTCGAGGTAGGTGCCTACAATATCCGCGGGAAGCATGAGCAGCGATTGGCCGATGCCGTACCAGCTGTAGAGCCTGCCATTGCGTCCGTGGATGCCAAAATCAGGGTAGTCCGTCGGATCAACGGGCGGCTCGGACGTCCAGAAAGAGTGCGTGGTCTGCAGACGGTGATCGGTGTCGCTCGAGCCGAGTTCACCCGATTGCACCACGAACGCCGCAAAAAATGCCACGAGGCCTACGAGAATTGCGGGATTGTGGAAAAGTCGGCGGGGGCGAGCAATCATCGTGACTGGCGCATCCTAATCCATGCCCATGACAAGCACGCGCGGCTGTCATCGCAGCCGCAAGACCTTCAGCAGCCCGTCGGCCGGAATTTCCGCGACGCCTCGGCTAGAGCTGCGGCTTTTGACCAGAATCCGATTGCTTGTCCGGCTGTTTGGCTGGCCGCGAACCTTGCTGCTGCGAACCGCCTGTCTGCGAGGAAGGCTGGCTCTTCGGAGGCCGATTCGACGGCGTTGATCCCGTTTGCCCCGGCTTTGCCGTTCGATCCGAGGGCGGCTTGGTCGAGCCGCCGGGCTTGGTCGGTTGCGCTTCCGGCCCTCCCGGAGTGGTCGGTTTCGTTGGCCGAGTGCTGGGTTGTTGCGGCTTCACTGTTCCAGGCTTCGTCGGCTGCGCTTCCGGACCACCCGGAGCAGTCGGTTTCGTCGGCCGAGTGCTGGGCTGGTGAGGCTTCGGCGTCCCCGGTGTGCCTGGCTTTGTCGGTTGCGTCTCGGGACCGCCTGGAGTGGTCGGTTTCGCAGGCCTCGTCGTGCCTGGCGTGCCAGGCTTCGTCGGTTGTGTTTCCGGAGTGCCGGGTTTCGGCGGCCGAGTACTCGGCGGCGGCTTCGGTGTCCCAGGTTTCGCCGGTGGTGGCTGGTTCGGCTTTGTTGGCGGCCTGTTCGACGGCGGTGTCCCGGGCTTGCCCGGATTGCCGGGCTTCGGCGGCGGAGGAGCCGGCGGTCGAGTTCCGGGGCGATGTCCCGGATTACTCGGAAGTGGCCGAGGTTGTGGATAATTGGGTGGGCGATAGTGCGGCGGACGATAGCCCCAATTTCCGCCGTAGCCCGGCCGGTTGGCCCATACGATTGGTCGCGGACGGTACCAGATATGTGGCGGGCGATACGGATTTCCCCAACCTCCCCAGTAGCCGTGGTTGTAATAGACGCGCCGCGCTCCCCAGTTCCATCCCCAACCACCCCAACCCCAGGGTTGATTGCTCGCAATGAGTACGCCGATTCCGATTCCCACACCGAAAGTAATCAGCGGCGCCGTCACGACGACGGTCGGAGCAGGCCGAACGTAAACGATCGTGGGATCGTACACTGGCACGTAAACAACTTGCGGGTTCGCCGGCTGGATTACATAAACCGTCTGACCCGGCGCCGGTTGCTGCACTTGCACCTGTTGCTGCTCAGTCGTGCGCAAGGAACCCGCATCGTAAGCCTGAGCGCGCAGCCGCTGAATCGAGGCGCTCACCGCTCCCTGATCGGCCAAAAACGCAGTTCCGATGGCGGCGTAATCGTCAATGTGATCCGCCATCATCTGCAACACTTGCGGAAAGTTCACCAGAGCGATAAACGCGGGATCGAATCCCTGACTCGACGCGGCATCGGTGAGCGCTGCGCCGGTCAGGCTGGCGTTTTGTCCCAACCATGCGTTTACGTCCAGGATTTCCTGGGGATTCGTCGAGGCCGTGGTGATCTGGGAGAGCAGTGAGTCAGGATAGAGCGCCACCGGAGCCAGTAACTGGTCCAATTCTTGTGCCGTGGGTACCGCATCCTGCGCGAAGGCTACGGGACCGTAGCCCTGCATGACGAACAGCACGATCAACAACGAAACCACAGTTGATTTCATCGCTTGTCGCATAAAGTCCACCCGATTTATGGATTCTTGGATTTATTCACTGGCGATGCCTTATTCAGCTGACGCAGCAACAATTTCGCGGACGGAGGCACGGCAACCGCGCCATTGAATACGATGTCTTGCGCGCTAACGTCCTTCCCGTAGAGAGACTTGTTAGCGTCGTTGTCGGGACGAAGAGTCGAGCCGGCGAGAGAAATTCCGGCGAATAGTCCGCGAGCGCGAGAGTAGGAAAGAATCTCCGCGCGCAATGTCACGTCGGTTTCGGCGGAGGCGTTCCGTCCCACTGGGCCCGCGGCGGCGGAGGCGTCACCTCCCAGCTTCACTTTGCTGCTAAGAATGCTGCGCGCCGATCCGGAGCTCATCAGAAGCAGCACGAAGTCGGTCGCTTGACCTCCCAGCTGCAAACCAAAACTGCCGCCTTCCAGCGCCATCATGGTGGGCGCGCCCCAACGGCCTTGGAAACTCTTGCCGCCGCGGCACGTCATCACACCTCGGCCGTAACTCCCGCCAATTCCGATCGCGAATTTGAGCACCGAAGGCAAAACAACGACGCAGTCCGCCTTGTCAATTACGCTCTGCGGAATATCGTCGGGAATAGCCAGAATTTCCTGCATCACTCTCCCGGCATTTGCAACGCGATCCTGTTCCTTCTGTTGTCCAAAGGCGGACGAACCCACCATCATGAATAGAACCACTCCAAGCGAGACTTTCTTCATTTCATCACCTCGGTCAGAACTCTGGGAGCCCGTTGCGCGCCCGGGTGCGCGATCCCATGCACCATTTCGTCCGGAGAATACCACGGTTGCTGTCAATCGGCACGTCTCGGAGAGACCTGCGATTGGTCTCATCCGAGACCCTTCCGGAAATTTCCGGGATGATGCGATGTCCTCACACGCCCCAGACGTATTGGCCCCGGCACCTGAGCGAGATTCACTAGCCGAAGACGGTTTACAGCCCGCTGCTACTTGGGGTACAAAGGCCCCCGTCAGTCTGAAGTCCTGAGGGAATTCATGCGACATTGCCGGAATCATCCAACGGAGGGCCATTGAGAGTGAATAGTTTCGCATCTGCAGCGATCGCGCTCGTAGTTTTGATTAGCGGATTCTCCTTCACGACGACCACGCGGGGGCAAAATCTTAACGCCGTGCCGCCAAATTGCGACCGATCCTGCCTGGTCGAATTCATGAACAAATACCTGGGCGCTCTCGTCGGCCGGGACTCGGGCCGGGTGCCTTGGGCTGACAAAGTGGAGTTCACCGAGAATAACGCCCGGCTGATGATCGGCGACGGATCCTGGGCGGTGACGACCGGCAAAGTGGACAACGATCTAATTGTCGCCGACCCTCTCACCGGCCAGGTGGGCTACTTTGGCACCATCGAGATGAACGGATTGCCCACTTGGTTTGCCGCGCGAATTAAGGTCGCAGATTCTAAGGTGACAGAGCTGGAGACCGTTTGGCGGCCGCGGCCCATGGTGGTGAACGCCGCCGCTCCGGGAGGCGGCGACCCCAAGGATCTGAAGCATGATCCCGCGATGTACGACAGCCTGGCGCCCGCAGATCGCGTACCGCGCCGCAAGATGATTGACTTGGCGAACGGCTACTTCGCCACGCTGCAACTTAACAACGGAATTCTTTACACCGATTTCGACCCCACTTGTTCGCGGATTGATAATGGCACCAAGACCGCCAGCAATCCCGATTCTCCTCAGGCCAATTTCCGCCTGAACTGCGGCGACCAATTCAAGACCGGCATGTACGCCGCCAACGATGCGGTGCGCGAGCGGGACTTTTTCCTGATTGACGAAGAGAAAGGCATCGTCATGGCCAGAGCATTTCTCGACCACAATGCCGTCGTGCAGACGATCAACCTCACCGACGGCACGCAGATTCATGCCGGCTTCAGAACTCCCAATAGCTTCGTCATGCTGGAGATGTTTAAATTCAAGAACGGCAAGCTTTATCGCGCAGAGGTGGTGCACGCCGACACGAATTACCATGCCAGCTCACCTTGGACGGCGCCTTCACGACGCGAATAGCCGGGCTTGATAGTTTGCCTGAAATTTGACGCTTTCGAAGCGTGGCTTTCGAATCGGCGAAGGTAGACTCACAATCCGTCCCGCATGGATTGCCGCGATTCGCAAACTAACTTAAACTGTGCCCACGCCGGAGTGGCGGAATGGCAGACGCGGCGGACTCAAAATCCGTTGGTCGCAAGGCCGTGTGGGTTCGACTCCCTCCTCCGGCACCAACAATCTTTGAAAATCAAATTCCCCAGCTAGGTTCCCACGCGCAGCGCGCGCGTGAGGTTCTTCAGGGTCGCGACCGCCGAGAATGCAGCCAGCTGCGACGTCCTTGGATTCGATTTCGACGGCACATTTTCGACCTTCATCGTCAGCTTCCCGAATTCGCCTTGCACTCGGATCTCGTGCACGTTTTCACTCCCGCCCGGCACGGCGACAACGCGCACGCGCACCGGAACCGCGGGATCAACGGCCAACCGCAGAGAAGCAGCCACATTCGAGGTCGCCGGAAACGCGCGCGCAGCTTCCTCGGCCGTACCCTCGAAGATAATGGCCTCCTCTTTGAATCCTTCGAGTTGCAGGCCGCGCTCGACCACATATTGCGACCCCTGAAGCGCGGCTATCGGCTTTCGGCTCGTGAGCTCCGCCACTTCGATGCGTCCGATGGACGCGGACTTGATTCCATCGAGTCCGGCGATGGCACCGGACGGAACATAGATCCGGCAACTTTTTTCCTGAGCCTCGCGAAACCACTCTTCCCTGCCGAGCAGACCACCGACGCTCATGATCAGGATGTCGCGACCGCTGGCGAGCGCCTTGGGTACAAATTCCGGCAACGCCGCCTGACTCGCTGCTTCAACGGCCAGTTCGCAGCGCTCGATCATCTCGTCAATCGAGACCACGGGTGGGTGGCCGCGAAGCTCCCCCGAAAGAGCTTTCGCCCGCGCACAGTCTTGATCGGCCAGCGCGACGAGTTCCGCATCCAATTTTTGTTGATCGAGAGCTGCTGCAATCACCCGGCCGATGGCTCCGACGCCGAGTATCCCTATTTTGAGCATGTCCCCGGAGCCTCTATGCCAACTCGAGCATGCGGTCTATCGCATGCTTCGCCTTGTGCGCGATTTCCGTCGGCACTGTAATCTGCGGCGTCAGCGTCTCGAGCGACCGAATTACTTTGTCGAGCGTAATGGTCTTCATAAACGCACAGATCGCGTTGGGATTCACGGGATGAAACGTCTTCTCGGGATATTTCTTGTTGAGCTGGTGCATGATGCCGAGCTCGGTTCCCACGGCAAACTCCGATGCGGAAGATTCTCCGATGTGCCGGAGCATTCCTTCGGTGGAAAGAAAAAACGTGCGGTCCTGCGGCAGCGTGCCGTCCAATGCTTTCGACATGCACGAACTCACGCAGCCGCACTCGGGATGTAGCAGCAGTTCGATATCGGGATGCTGGTCCATGATTTCGACAACCTGCTCGGGACGAATCGTCTTGTGGACGTGGCAATAGCCGGGATAAGCGACGATGTTGTTGCGTCCGGTCTGCCGCGCGACAACCTCTGCCAGGAATTTATCCGGGAGAAATAGAATCGTGCGATCGGCGGGAATCGAGCCGACTACTTTTGCGGCGTTCGCCGACGTACAGCAGTAGTCGCTCTCGGCTTTCACTGCGGCTGAGGTGTTGATGTAGGAGACCACCACGGCGTCGGGCAGCTTCGCCTTCCACTTGCGCAGTTCCTCGGGCGTGATCGAAGCGGCGAGCGAACAACCGGCGCGCAAGTCCGGCAGCAGCACGATTTTGTCGGGCAGCAGAATCGCCGCCGTCTCCGCCATGAAGTGCACGCCGCAGAAAACGATGACGTCGGCATTGGTCTTTGCCGCAGCCTGTGACAGCTTCAGGGAATCCGCAACGGCGTCCGCGACCTCCTGAACTTCGGGCCGCTGATAATGGTGCGCAAGTAGAATGGCGTTGCGCTCCGCGCAGAGGGCGCGGACTCGCTCCTGTTTCCGGCGAATTTCCTCCGCGGAATCCTCCACCTGTTCGACAACCGGAAGGCTGTAGCGCCCTTCAAAACTTTCCTGCACGATGGCTTCTGGCATGGCGGGTTCCTTCTTTCGATGGAGTTATGAAATCCTCTGGCAAATATCGAGGGCGCGGGCCGAATGCGTCAACGCGCCGATGGAAATCGCGTCCACGCCGCATGCGGCGTACGCTTCCACGTTCGTTTCCGAAATGCCACCGCTGGCTTCGATCAGCGTGTGATCCCACAAATTTTCGCGGCGGAGCATGTCGAGAATCGCGCTGATCTGATCAGGCGACATGTTGTCGAGCATCAGCAGACACGGATATTGCTCGCCCGCCTCTTCCTGCAGGCGGCGAATGGATTGCGCCGCGGCGCGCGCCGCGCCTTCGCCGCGTACCTCGACTTCGATGAACGCCGAATCCGCGCGAACTCTCCACGCTCTTTCGATTGCCACCGGCGCAGCATCCTCTTCGCGTGCGGCAAGCAGCGCGAGGTGATTGTTCTTGATCACGATTGCATCGCCCAGGCCCAGGCGATGTGTTCCGCCGTTCCCGAGATGCAGAGCGCGCTTGTCGAGGAGCCCCCAGGGAGTCTTTCGCGTGCCCACGGCTCGCGTTGTGGGCGAGCGCCGGCCCGCGCGCTCCTGCAGGCAGCGCGATGCTGTGGCAATGCCGCTCATTCTCTGCAACAAATTTAAGCCCACGCGCTCGAGCGCGAGTAGTTTTGATTCGTCTCCTTCAGTGTGCAGCAGCGTGTCACCGGGCTTGATTACGTCGCCATCCTGCTTTTCGAACTCAACCTCGACTTCATGTACCCGCATCAGGGAGGCAAATTCCTCGAGTCCCGCCGCGACTCCTCCCTCGCGAGCAAGGATCGCAGCAGACGCGAACCGATCCTTCATTCCCAGTGCTCTCGCAGTCAAATCTTCCGGGGCTAGATCGGTCTGCACGAGCAATTCCGTCATTGTGCGAACCGCGTGGCAATACGCGGGGTTATCGAGCGTGAGACCGCCACCTCGAAAAAGAGCTTGTTCGATTCGTTGATCGCGCGTCGCGTTCATCCCAAGTGCCTGCCCTCGGAGATTACTTCAGAAGAAAACCTTCCGCGCGGAGCCGGGCCTTAGCCCGCGAAATCATCTCCGGGCGCGACGCCTCCACGGTGTGTAGATGCACACCGCCAGTAAGCGACGAAAGAAGCGACGCGTGTGAGGCCGTCACATGCTTAAGAAAATCCTGCAGATCGGCCCGCGATTCAATCATCAATGAACCGCGCAGCTCGCCGTAGAGAGGGTGCTCGACGATTACGTCCAAAATTTTGACGCCGTGATCAACCAGGATTTGAAGCTCTTCTTCCGTCCGCTCGGGGGCATGCCGGCAGGCCAGAATCGCCCGGTGCCCGCGTTCCCGCCCCTCGGGCAAGCGGTAGCCTCGCGGCGTGGCCACAATGTCTTCTCCGCCGGCCCGCAGAATGGCGATGTCCTGAACAAGAGATTGGCGGCTTACATGAAAGCGCGTTGCAAGCTCTCCGCCCCGAATTGGGCCCCCGTGGGTCCGCATCCATTCAACGATTTGGCGCCGGCGACGATCGGCCGAATCCGGTCGCGCCCCTGACGAAGGCTTCCCTTTCGGCAATCCATTGGCTGCTTTCATACATCTACTGTCTTGTCAGATATCTAGTCTAATGTCAAGTCGAGTGGGGCTGGCTGCTCCCGTTTTCGCCCAACGTTACTTTGGCGGTGCCGGGCCCGCATTTTCTCTCCGATGCACGGCCAGTTGGGGGATAGTGGAAGAGGTCGGAAGAAAAGGTGGATTTCGTGGCGCAGGCTGGACAACGACGAAGCGCGCGAGTGCTGATGGATGTGCCCATTGTGGTTCGTGGCGAATCCGCGGGCCATCAAACCTTTCGCGAGGAAACATTCACGGTTACCGTGAGCGCCCACGGCGCGCTACTCATGCTCGCGTCAGACGTGGTTCTCGGTCAAAAGATCGTTGTGATTAATCCGCTGAATAAAGATGAGCGTGAAGGCCGGATCGCCTACCGCGGGCCGCTCCACGCGGGGCTTTCTCAAGTGGCCGTCGAGTTCACCCAACCATCCCCGGAATTCTGGCCGTTGAGCGCCCCGCCTGCCGACTGGAATAGAACTTAGAGATTTGCGTGCACGTTAGGAAGCGTTGAGTTCGGCGAGCCAGGTATCGAGGACTTTGAATTGATCGGCGGGCGTATTCAGGAACGCGACACCCATGCCCATTCCTTCCTGCGTGTAGATGATCTTTCCAGGCGACGTGAACGTGCCCTGATCGCGCGAAATACGGACTTCGATTTCAGTTTGAGTAGGCAACGTGTTGAGTACATCCACGTAACAGCCTTTGAGACTGACTTCGGATATCCGCCCGGTAATACGCAGGCCACTTACGGGTTCGACCACATCGGTCTGCGCGATCAGACCGTAACGCGGCACCGAGCGTCGGTTGCGGTAGGACACTCCCGGGTCGTTTGGCGAACCACCGGACTCGCCCATCGTCTCACTCCTGCTCGTCTGTCTAGAATTCCACAGCCGTCCGCACAATGCCACGATTACGTCCTATCGCGACGCGAAAGCGGAAACGCCTTTCTCAGGTGCACGAATATTCGGTGGGATACGACCGGCAAAATTAGCTAAGTGATGGGTCAGCACGGAGGGATGGAGCCATTTTGACAAAACCCCTTCATTCTGGAACGCCGATTCAAGTTGCAGTGGTGTTCCGGCAACTGCTTCCAATTGCAAGCAGTCTGGTACTAGAAGCGAAATTCCGTCACGCTGTTCGACGAAGGGGTAACTACTCCACTCCATCAGGATGCTACTCCCTGAGACGGTGGACTTCACCCCAATGCTACGTCGTGATCTCTCGGTGCCTCGCGACGCCAACCGCAACCTTCGGGCTCAACTCTCTCGTCAGGCATCGGCTCCCTTAAGTTGTCGCTTCCTACCGTGAAGGCAGTACCCTCCTTGGACACAACCCCTCTCAAATCAGTTGCTTCAGGGTCCGGAAAGCTCTATCGTGCTACTTAGCGCGACAATCAAGTAGAAGCGTGTCTTTTCGGAACAGTCCAACGGTGCCATCCATGCGGCCAGGGGAACAGCTCAGGGAGCTTCGTAATCGGCTCGGGGTTACGACACGCGAAGTAGAAGAGTTCAGCCGGACGATCGCAGAAGATCGTCAGAACGAAGAGTTTTACATTTCCAATGCCTGGCTCACGCAGCTTGAGAACAAGAATTCCATCCCCAGCATCTACAAGCTCTATAGCCTCAGCGTCATTTACCGCACTAAATTCAACGATTTGCTGACCATTTTTGGAATTGATCTTGGCGCGACATCTCGCTACCAGCTCGCCTTGCCCCTGCAGAATACGCACCTCACGGCATTTGAATCTCTCGATCCTGAAAAGGGCGTCACATTCCCGGTGCGCTTCGACAAAAGCTTCAGCCTGGATTCCACGAGCCTGATTTCGCGCATGGTCGAGGTCTGGGGCGAGGTCCCCGTCGCTCTAATTCAGAAGCTGGACGTGCGGCATTGCCAATACGGTTACATTGGAGTCGAGGATTATTCGATGTATCCGCTGCTTCGTCCCGGCTCGTTCGTTCAAATTGACAGCCACACCGGCCGGATGCAATCTTCGGAATGGCGCACTGAATTTGACCGGCCGATTTATTTCGTTGAGCTGCGGGACGGTTATGCCTGCTCGTGGTGCGAGGTACGGGGATCGCAATTGACGCTGATACCGCACCCGCTCTCAGGGTGCACGATCAGGCAATTCGCGTATCCGTCGGAAGCGGAAATTGTGGGCCAGGTAACCGGGGTGGCTATGCGCTTAGTCGCACAGGGCGCGGATTCAGACGAGACTCCAAGATTGCCAAAGCGATCTTGAAGCTCGAAAACAAGAACTGTGCCGAAAGTGGATCGCTTTCCACCGGCACGGCAACTCGATAGGGTTCGAGCCCTCTCCACGCAGTCAGGAACTCAGCCGGGCTGGTGTGCGTGGACGCCATGTAAGCCTCCATCTGCGCGACCAGCTCCTCGAGTGAACACCCCACCAGTTGGCGAAAAGCCTCGCGGTGACAATCAGCCATCGCCTCGCACGCCACCTCCTGGCTGAAGCGGGAAGCCAAGCCATCGTGATAATAGAGGCCGGTGTTGTAATCGCGCATGGAAGCCAGGTAAATCAGCCTGTCCAGCGGTCTTGGGAACTCAGATAGGGAGCGCCTGCGAAGGTCGTCTGCCGCCTGCTGGACGTCCATTCGCCTTGGGAGGGAGGCCACGTTTGCGGATCTCTACGAGCGCGCTGGCCTGGTCGCGCTGTCGCCGACTCTGACGGCGTATGCGGGAGTTAGGAAAGCAAGGGACTGTTCGGAGATCTTGCAGACCCGGGTCGCTGTGGCAGCGGTGGACCCCACCATTCGGGGAACCGCGAAAGGCCCGCGAACGTACAGGAAAAACTGCAGCGCGCGGCACTCAAAAAGCAATGCCGCGAAGTCCACGGCAAGCGATATTTCCGTTCGCAGGCTCAGTTGCGCATAAAATCTCGCGGACCCGAGATGAAAACTCCTCAGACTCAACACCTGCTTGCGAACCCGGCTAACCCAGGACAGCGCGATGGTCTTGCGCTCCTCTAGGAACAGCTCACGAATCTCTTTCGAACTCTCGGACTCAATGTACTTCAGATCCTGCCGATCGAATATCCGGGTGACAAGCTCAGAAGGTAAAAGCCCCCCCTGTAAGGTGTTCAGGGCCTGCTTCGCTTGTACTAACGCGCCAGAGCCGCCCTCCGCACGCTGGCCGCGGCGCGCGAAGAAGCCCAGCGATATTAAGAGCAGGGCTCCGATAGACAGGAATGAGATCAGTTGAATCACAGGCGATTCACCTTAATGAGCTCCGTGTTTGCAGCGCCAACCATGTTTCGCGTCTTAGACACGAGGACCCCATAGTCCCCGTCACCGCCAATTGTCGCCTCCGGAGCTGGATCAGCGCAATAGGACCAAAGAGCTACTAGCCAGATCACTAGGGCGGCAAAATAGGACATCTGCTGTATCAGGATAGAGGCCGCCTCAAAGCGAACCCCAATATAAGAGTGCAGAGCAAGCGTGACGAGCGTTGTTCCCACGCACTGTCCAAAACCGAAGATCATCCCCTTGAGGTTCTTACCCATGAAAATGCCGTAATAGGAGATAAGCTGCAGAAGGCCAAACAGAAGAATCGCCTGAACCATCAGGAAATCCCTTTGCAGCCGCACATACAGGACGTGCGCGGCAGATCCACTAGATCCAAAGATCGGGTAGAGGATGGCGAAACATAGAACGCCTCCCAGGACCGCGAATCCGCCAACCCTGGCAAATTTCTCGACACCCGCATAATGAGAAAGAACGTGCCGGAAGATTTCCACCAGGATTCCGCAGCCGAGAAAGAGGATCAAAAAGCCCGGATACCAGGCCCATTTTTGATAGGCCGCCGGCTTGAATAAGTACACCAAGTACAGCAAACCATCCGATAGAAAAAGGCTCAGCACATAAATATAAAAATTCGGATAGCGAGAGAAAAGCTTCGCCCGGTAGCCCCTATACAGGAGCAACGCCTCTAGCAGAATCGCGGCCTGCCAGATTATCAAACTCAGCATAGATGTACACACGTCAACATCGAGCTGAATGCTAGCACAAAAAAGCGGGGGAGACGCTGGACTTTCTCCCCTGCTTGCTGAACATTAACCCTTTATATCCGAACCTCTAAGCCGGGAAATCTGGGAAACGCTCTAGGCGCTAACCCCGCCACCGCCGCCGCCGGTTGGCATCGGGTGCCCACCTTGGAAGGCTACCCCGCCACCGCCGCCGCCGGTTGGCATCGGATGCCCACCCTGGAAGGCTGCCCCGCCACCGCCGCCGCCGGTTGGCATCGGGTGCCCACCCTGGAAGGCTACCCCGCCACCGCCGCCGCCGGTTGGCATCGGATGCCCACCCTGGAAGGCAAACTGCTGAGGCGCGGACGTCGAAATTTGACCTGTCGCTCCCATCGCCACTGCCGCCAGTGCAATAGAAAGCAACCACATCGAATTGCTGAGTTTCATCTGTTTTCTCCTGTGAGTTGTAATCGGGCCCAAAACGGCACGCTGAAGGTAGTCGCCGGGGTGGGCCGGGTGGGGAAAGGTCCGGTTTCGCTTGCATGGCGAAGCAAAATAGAAGTTACGCTCAAGTTAATACCTTAAGCTCTTGGAATCACGATGACCGCCCGCGTCGAGCAACCCAGCAATCGCGTCATGTCCGTAGCGTTACTCAGAGTCGCGTAACTGCAGCTAACGACATTGGAACCTCCGCGGAACATACTTATGGAGTTCACTCAGGAATCGCGGTACTAAATGTATTCAGGCAGTGTGTGTCGGTGAACATGATGGTTGAAACCAGTCCCTCTCTAGAAGCTGCGCATATTCCGCCGGAAGCGTTCCGCGAGCATTTGCGGAAGCTGGACCGCCGCCAGTGGTGGCTTTGGTCCTCTACCGTCCTTGTTCTCGTTCTGTTGACGATCGCAGTCGCATCTTTTGCCTTTCCCGCGATGCTCAGCATCGAGCAGGTCACCTACTCTTTTTACCTGAATCAGGCTGTTCGGGCGCTGGTTGGAATCGTGCTGCTGTTCAGCGTGTACGTCGTCTACCAGCAGACGATGATCGTGCGCATGCGGAATCAGCTGGCCGACCAAATCCAGTCTCTCGCCAAGGTCCAGAGCCTTACGGACGAGGTCTACAAGCTCGCCGCCCTCGACCAACTCACCGGCCTCTACAATCGCCGTTCGGGGGAGCAGCGGCTCGCCGAGGAAATCAGCCGGGCCGTGCGCCATGAACGTCCGCTGACGATTCTGCTGATAGATCTCGATGGCCTGAAGCAAACGAACGATAAGCTTGGACACGCTGCGGGAGATCTGGTCTTGAAAACTTTCTCCGAGCGCCTGCGCAAGGCCATCCGTGGCTCCGACCTCGCTGTGCGGCTCGGCGGCGACGAATTCATGGTGCTGCTGCCGGAATGCCGCTCCGATGAAGTGAAGCACGTCCTGGGTCGCCTCGAAGGGCTCGACGTGCAATACGAGGACACCAGGATTCCCTGCCGGTTTTCTCGCGGGTGGACCGATTACAAGCCCGGCGAAACCGCCGAGGAACTCATGCGGCGCGGTGACGAAGCTCTTTACGAAAACAAACGCGCCGGCAAGAAAACCACTGATCCTTCACAGTCCTCCTCCGTCCCGCAACCCATGCTGTAAAGTCAGTTCCCACGCGCAACAGTCGGCCGCATCAGGAAAAGTAGTTCCTCGAACTGATTGCTCCCAAGCTGCTCAAGCCACCACCTTGCGGTATCATGATCGAGGCAGCCATGCATCCTGGCCATGGCGAGAAATTGTGAGTCTCCGTGACCAACGCGAGCGTTCCGAAATACTGGGGGAAGATGGCCATGAAGTCCCGGGCAGATACTCTTGTGAAATCCAAATTTAGCTCGAAGCTCTTGACGCCTCTGTTGATCGTCCTTGCAGGTGCTGTGATCTCAAGCATCGGCTTCGCAGGAATCGCTCTCGGAGACACGCTCGAGTTAAAGACCGGCGAGATCGTGCAGGGCAAGTTCATCGGTGGCTCGCCGCTGAACATACGGTTCGAGGTGGATGGCAAAGAACAAATATTCAAGACGAAGGACGTCTTGAATCTCGGGTTCAGCGACTTAGGCGACGGGTCCAGCGCACCTGCACCTCCCGCGGCGCCTGCTCCTTCATCGGACAGCGCAGCGCCAACACCGGCGCCGCCTCCTGCTGACGCGCCCGCAGCCTCAGCTCCGCCGCCAGCTACCGCCCCACCGCCAGCGGCCACGGAGACGCCCAACCCACCCGTCGCTGACTCAACGGATCAGCAGGCGGCGCCACAGGGCGAACAACAGAACCCACAACAAAGCGCGCCACAAACCACGCAAGTGGGCGTGCAGCAAACGCAGGGCGTCACGATTCCAACCGGCACTTCACTGCTGATCCGCATGATTGACAGCGTAGATTCCTCGACGAATTTAGTCAGCGATCCATTTCACGCGAGCCTTGAAAGCGCGCTGGTGGTGGGCGACACGGTCGTAGCTCCAAAGGGCGCGGATGTGTACGGCATGCTCGCGCGAGCGAAAGAAGCTGGCAAAATTTCAGGCTCATCGGAATTGACGCTGGAGCTTACCGGCATCCGAATCAATGGCAACATCGTGCCCATTGACTCGACAACCTACGACGTCGCGGGGAAAAGCCGCGGCGGCCAGAGCGCCGCTCGCATTGGTGGCAGCGCGGTTGCGGGCGCCGTCATCGGCGGAATCATCGGCGGAGGCAAAGGCGCAGCGATCGGCGCAACACTCGGAGCGGGCGGCGGCACGGCCGTTCAGGTGATGACGCATGGCGAAACGGTTCGCATTCCGAGCGAGACGTTGCTCGAATTCACGACCGAGCACGATGTCACGGTTCCTGCCCTAAATCCCTCGAATTAACAGCGAAAAAGAGATGTTCCTGTCAGGAACACTTCCCGATAATTTCCTTGCCCGCCTCGGAGGTGCCTCGTAAGATCGGCCTGTTGTAGAAAGAGATACCATGCCAAAAGAGAAACCGAAGGTGAATATCGGCGAGGTCATTCGGTCCTACCGAAGCGACCGAGGCCTGTCGCAGGGTGATATCGAACGCCGCACCGGACTGCTTCGCTGCTATCTGTCCCGCGTCGAGAATGGCCACACCGTTCCGTCGCTGGAAACGCTCGCGAAGATCGCTGAGGCGATGGAAATCAGCCTCGCGGATTTTTTCCCGGGCACGGACACTCCCCAGGATCGCGAAACCCGCAAAATGTTGGGCGAGCTTTCCGAAGAAGAAATCCGTTTCCTCGCGGACATCAAGCGATACTCCACCAGCCTCTCGGACGACGATAAGAGGCTCGTTCTGGCCATGATCCGCAAGATGGCCACCATTGTTCCGCCCGCGCGCAACGGCAAGTCCGTCGGTGTAGCGCACCGCGCGGAAATGTAATCTCGCAACTCTCGATATTGATCACGAGTTGCTTTCAGACGCGTATCAGTTCGCTCAAGCGTTGCTGCCAATTAGCAGTGTTTTCGTAGGGGCACGGCATGCCGTGCCCGGCAAAGTTTCTTGGCGCGATCGCGCCACCAATCTGAGGATGTTTCTCTGCTTCTCTGCTTTCCCTCTCTCTTATCTGTGTTTATCAGTGTTCATCTGTGGCTAATCCCACATCACCGCACTAGCACCCGCCCTCGCCGATTCGTTACAATAGAGCCACGATGCTTCGGAAACGTCACAACACGGTTGGCGTGAAAGTCGGCAAGATTCAGGTCGGCGGCGGTGCGCCGGTGGTCGTTCAGTCCATGACCAATACGGACACAGCCGACGTAGCCTCCACCACGCAGCAGTGCCTCGAACTTGCTCAGGCGGGCTCAGAACTTGTCCGCGTCACGGTCAACGTGCCGGAAGCTGCCGCGGTTTTCCCCGAGATTAAGAAACGCCTCCTCGACGCCGGATGCGACGTTCCGGTCATCGGAGATTTTCACTACAACGGCCACGTCCTGCTGACGAAGTATCCCGATTGCGCCCGCGCGCTAGACAAATACCGTATCAATCCCGGCAACGTCGGCCACGGTCAGCGGCGCGACGAGCAGTTTGCAACCATCTGCAAGGTCGCTCGCGACAATGGCAAACCCGTGCGCATCGGCGTGAATGGCGGCTCGCTCAATCAGGAGCTGGTCATGCTGAAGATGCAGGAAAACACCGACAAAGACCTCGGCAAGACTTCCGAGGAAATTATCAACGAGTGTATGGTGTTGTCGGCGCTGCAATCTACCGAGCTGGCGCTTGAGTGCGGATTGCGCAAGGACCAGATCATCATCTCCTGCAAAGTTTCGCGGCCCGGAGACTTGATCGCCATCTATCGCGATCTCGCCGAAAAGACGGACCAGCCTCTGCATCTCGGCTTGACCGAAGCGGGCATGGGCGCCAAGGGACTCGTTTGGTCCGCCGCATCCATGGGAATTCTGCTCGATGAGGGCATCGGCGACACGGTCCGCGTTTCTTTGACGCCCCGGCCCGGCGGCGATCGCCGCGACGAAGTTTATGCGGCGTGCGAGTTGTTGCAATCGCTCGGACTGCGCACGTTCGCGCCGAGTGTGACAGCCTGTCCCGGCTGCGGCCGCACCACTAGCTCCACGTTCCAGGAACTCGCCGAAAGCATTCAAGGCTACATTCGCGACAAAATGCCGGAATGGAAGCGGAACTACGAAGGCGTCGAGGAACTGAAGCTCGCGGTGATGGGCTGCATCGTTAACGGTCCCGGCGAATCCAAGGCCTCCAACATCGGCATCAGCTTGCCGGGCACAGGAGAGGCTCCGCGCTGTCCCGTTTACATTGACGGCCAGAAATTCACCACGCTCGAAGGAACCTACGACGAATTGTCCGCGGCGTTTCAAGCCCTCGTGAACGATTACATCTCAACAAAATACGCTCGCCGGGAAACCCCGCTCCCCGCAAGCCCCGTCTCCGTGTCCGCCGCGCCCGCAAAGCCATCTCTCCGCGTAATCGCCTGACCCGTCCGTTCCGTGAGTCCGGTTTTCGTAGGGGCACGGCATCCCGTGCCCGGCGCAGTTCCTTGGCGCGATCAAATCCATCACCCTCTTCCGTCATCGCCGGTTTGGTAGGGGCATGGCACTGCTACGCCCGGCAAACTTCCTTGGCTCCATCCCGCCCATCCGCGGCGCCGTTGCCGTTTCTTCGTAGGGGCACGATATATCGTGCCCGGCGCAATTCCTTGGCGTCCCGCAACCATCCAGCGATTCGCGTTTCCCGGATTAACGAAAAGTCCACACAACCTCAACCTTGCGCCCCCCGCCGCGCGCCTTAAGATACGCTTGTAGTTCCGCCGCGTTTCGTCGAGCGCGGCCGAAAGGAGAATCGGATGAACGTCGGCAGCAACGCCGCCCTTAGATTCGACGTTGAAAAATCGCCGATTCTCCCCGCAAAGAACCGACACACCGTGCCAGGTATTTTTTGGTCTAACTCGCTGAAAACAAACGATGGCGACCTGAACAAAGTGACACACTTTTCGGGGCTCGCGAAATCCCCGGAAAACGGCCGGCGACAATGAATAATTCAACGACCTTCGTCCCGCGCGCCTCCCAGCCGCCTCGCAGCTGGCGCCGAGGATTCTGGAGCCTCATCGTCACGCAGTTTCAGACCGGCTTCAACGACAACGGCCTGAAGTACCTCGTCATTTACCTGATCATCGGCATGGATCTCCCGCAGGCCCGGCGGGACAGCCTGGTGCCGATCGTCGGTGCGCTGTTCGCGATTCCTTTCATTCTTTTCTCGATGACGGGCGGTTATTTCGCCGATCGCTTCAGCAAGCGCAGCGTAACCATCGGCACGAAATTCCTTGAAATTGGCGTGATGGCGTTTTTCATCGTGGGGCTCTCGATGCGAAGCCTGCCGATGGAATGCGCGGGAGTATTTATGATCAGCACGGAGGGCGCTTTGTTTGGTCCTTCGAAGTACGGGCTGCTGCCCGAATTGCTGCCCGAGATGCGGCTTTCCTGGGGCAACGGCATCATGGAATTTGGGACGTTCCTCGCAGGCATTGGCGGAACGGTCGCCGCCGGCGAACTCGCCGAGCGCTTTCAGGGCCGCGAAATCGTCGCGGGGCTTTTGCTCCTGGCCTGTTCCCTCGTCGGGCTTGTCACAAGCCTCGGCATTTCCAAAATCCCCGCAGCCAATCCCGCGAAGAAATTCCGCTGGAATCCTCTGGGCGATTTTCTTACGCAAATGAAGACGATCCTTGCCGATCGTGTTCTCGCATGGGCCGTCCTCGGCAATACCTATCTTTTTTTCCTCGCCGCGCTGTTGCAGCTCGCGATTGTCATCTACGGCCACGACGTTCTGCGAATTGACGAGACGCACATAACCTACCTGCAGGCATCAGTGGCGATCGGCATCGGGCTGGGCAGCGTGGCGGCAGGATATCTCTCCGGTGGAAAAATTGAATACGGCTTGATTCCGCTCGGCGCCGTGGGAATGACGGTATTTGGCGGGCTGCTCTATAGCCCCGGCCACACGCTACTGACGGCGGGAATACATTTGGCCCTGCTCGGGTTTTCGGGTGGGCTGTTTGCGGTGCCTCTCAATGCTCTGATTCAGCATCGGCCCAGGCCGGACCAAAAAGGCGGAGTGATCGCTGCTGCAAACTTGGTCTCTTTCATTGGAATCGCGATCGCCTCAGGCGTTTATCCGATCATCACCAACGTGTTTCATCAGACGGCTGCAGGAATTTTCCTCGATGGCGCCATTCTCACGCTGGTCACCACAGCCTATTCGATCTATTTGCTGCCGGATTCGCTGCTCCGATTCGTGCTCTGGGCCGCGACGCACTCGATCTATCGCATTCGCGTCGAGGGACGCGACAACATTCCCGAATCTGGCGGGGCGCTTTTCGTCTCGAACCACATGTCGTTCGTGGACGCGCTTTTGCTGATCGCTTCGACCGACCGTCCGATCCGCTTCCTGATGTTCAAGGGTATTTACGATCTTCCCTACGTGAAGCCGTTCGCGAAAATGATTCGCGCCATTCCGATTTCCTCCGAGCTTCGGCCCCGCGAAATGCTCCAGTCGCTGCGGGAAGCCACCAACGCGATCAAGGGCGGCGAAGTAGTCTGCATCTTCGCCGAAGGGCAGATCACGCGCATCGGCCAGCTACTTCCGTTCCGCCGCGGCATGGAACGCATCATGAAGGGCGTGGACGCCCCGATCATTCCCGTAAATCTCGACGGCGTGTGGGGCAGCATCTTCAGCTTCGAGCGCGGGCGATTCGTCTGGAAGCTTCCACGCTCGGTTCCCTACCCCGTCACCGTGAGTTTCGGCAAGCCGATGCCATCCACGACGACGCCTTTCGAGGTGCGCCGCGCCGTGCAGGCGCTGCAGACTGAAGCCTACGGTCACCGCCGGGAGCGCATGCGGACGCTGCACCGCTCGCTGATTCACACTGCGCATCGCCATCCGTTCCGCTTTGCGATGGGAGACAGGCGGCGTCCGCGGATGAAATGGGGCGGCGCGCTGCTGAGCGCGATCTTTCTGGCGCGCAGGCTGCGCAGCACGTGGGCTGGCCAGGAAATGGTCGGCATCCTGCTGCCGCCCTCCGTTCCAGGCGCGCTCGTGAATTTCGCGGCGACGCTAGCTGGAAAAGTTCCGGTGAATTTGAACTACACGACGTCGGATGAGTCGCTCGCGTCCTGCGCCGCGCAGTGCAAGCTCGAGACAGTCATCACCACCCAGCAGCTGCTCGACAAAATTCCGCTGAAGGTTCCGGGGAAAATGATCCTGCTCGAAGAAGTGGCAGCGGGCCATGGCTTCGGTGAGCGGCTGGTGGCGCTGTTCCTGTGGTTTCTACCCGGCGGAATGCTCGAACGTATCCTGAGCGGCGGAAAGAATAAAACTCTCGACGATCTCGCCACAATTATTTTTTCAAGCGGCAGTACGGGCGAGCCCAAGGGAGTGATGCTCACGCATTGCAACATCCGGTCGAATATCGATCAGGTCGGGCAAATGTTCATGTTCGACGCCAAAGACTGTCTCCTCGGCGTTCTGCCATTTTTCCATTCTTTCGGGTTTACGGTGACGCTGTGGCTGCCAGCGGCGCTGGGCGTGAGCGTGGTTTACCACCCCAGCCCGCTCGATCTCGCCGCGATCAGCGAAATCGTCCGCGACTATCGCGTGACGTTCCTGATGTCCACGCCGACTTTCCTGCAAGCGTACGCGCGGCGTTGTTCGCCTGAGGATTTCGGCAGCCTGGAATATGTGGTCGTCGGCGCGGAAAAATTGCCCGAGCGCCTCGCGCTGGCTTTCGAGGACCGATTCGGCATACGGCCGCTCGAAGGATATGGCGCGACGGAATGCGCGCCTGTCGTTTCCGTTAACACGCATGACTTTCGCGCTCCGGGTTTTCGGCAGGTCGGCGCAAAACGCGGGCGAATCGGGCATCCGCTGCCAGGCGTCAGCATTCGCATCGTGGATCCGGATACTCGCGAGCCAGTGGCCGCCGGCTCACCGGGACTGCTGCTGGTGCGCGGACCCAACGTAATGCTGGGCTATCTCGGCAAGCCCGAAAAGACAGCGGAAGTCTTACGGGATGGCTGGTACGTCACCGGCGACATTGCGGCGGAAGATGAAGACGGATTCCTGACGATCACGGACCGCCTGAGCCGCTTCAGCAAAATCGGCGGCGAAATGGTGCCGCACATCAAAGTGGAAGAAGAGTTGCAAGAGCTCGCCGGCGCCACCGACCAGCGATTCGTCGTCACCGCCGTGCCCGATGGGAAAAAAGGAGAGCGGCTCGTCGTCCTGCACACGCTCCCGCTTGCCGAACTGCAATCCGTGCTCGATCGGCTCGGCGAATCGGGCCTTCCGAATCTCTGGACGCCGCGCCCGAACCAGTTTTTCTTCGTTGAGGAACTGCCGCACCTCGGCACCGGCAAGCTCGATCTCCGCCGCATCAAGGAGATGGCTCTGGAATTCTCTCCTGTGGAAAAGGAGTCTTGAACCGATGCGGCCAGCCGTCCAGATTCGCACTTCACCGCTGCTGCAAAACCATTCAACTTTATTTTTCGCCGTTCGCGCATTTACTCTTGATTCACTCATCGCCCTCGTTTAAGATTCCGGACGCTGGAGATATTCGGCATGAACATATTTGACACACACAATTCGTTGCCATGGCAAGCGCCACAGACGCTGCGCCGGGATTGTGGCCGACTTAGCTCCGGTCCCGCTAAGCAGTAACTCTTTGCAGTTCAATCGCTTGCCAGGCAATTAATCTAAGTTTCGAGCCGTTTCACAATCACCGCGCGCTTTTTTCCAGGCGCGCCAGCCGGGACGCATTCCGCGTTCCCAGAAAAGTGACGCCATGGGCTTCCACGTGAAAAATGGCACGCCGATGCACGGCCCATCACTTTGCGAGACGTGCGTATTCGCTCATGTCAAGCGCGGCTTCCGCGAAAGCGAAGTGTTCGTGGTCTGCGTGGCGGCCGAGCCGGCGCATCGCGTACCGTTTCCGATCCGCGAATGCTCCGTCTATCGCGACAAGACGCGTCCGTCCGTGTACGAGATGGAAAAAATCGCCTTGATCGTCACGCCTCGTGATCCGAAGCGCACCGGCTTCGTTCACGCGAGTGAGCTCGCAAAGGAAGGCGGTGAAATAGAGTTAACCCTCGAAGACCACGACTAATCGAGGGTTGCTGCCGCTGGGAAACACGACGGCGCTCAAGTTCTCGAACGTCCTGGCCGGGGTAACCGTCACGGTACAGGGACTCACGGTGCGCGACGCAACAGGTGCTAGCCAGTCGCGTGGCCGGGGTCCCGCCTCGGTCCGGCGCTCGGGAAACTCAAAACGACGAGCCATTGAGTCACGGAAACACGAAGAGATAGACCGGACACTTAGAGAATCACGCCATTCGAATGGCTGCGGCTCTTCGAAGTTTTTCGAATTGCTCCGTGACCCTGTGCCTTTCTGCAGAGAGCTAGAAAAGGCCGATCTTGATGTGCAGGAATTTCTTCGGGTTCTGCCGGAAATCGCCGACGAGCAATCGCAGATCGCCGGTCAGCCCGGTCATATTGTCGTACAAAGCAGGATCGGTGAAGAATTTTCCCATCGTGCCTTGATTGGAATTGAGTTTCGCGGAGGCGTCGCGGACGTTTGCGCTCGCGTCTTTCAGATTCGTGAAGAGCGTGTCATCGGTGGCGAGTTTTCCGAGCGTGCCTTTGCCTTCGCGCACGTCACCGAGTAGCGCGTTGCCCTTCTCGGCCAGACCTTTGATACTGTCGTATGCGGTCGGGTCATAGACCAATTTACCGATCGTGCCCTTCTGGTCCTTCACCGCGCCAACCACGTCGTTGAGGTTACCGACCGTCGAATTCACTTTCGTATAGAGCTCATCGGACGTGACGAGCTTGCCGAGGGTTCCCTGCCCGGCCTGGATATTCGACGCCATGGCATCGAACTTCGCGGCGCTGGCGTTCAGATGGTTGTAAAGCTCCGGATCGGCCAGCAGCTTGCCGATCGTCCCGCGCCCTTTCTGAACCTGGTCGACGATGGCATGAATGTCTGTGGTCAGTGCGCCTAGGTTTTCCATCAGGTCGGCGCCGCGCTCCACCATTTCCTTCATCGCGGCCTCTTCGGTGCCGGGCACCACGCCGCCCGGGGGAATCTCACTGCCGGAAAGCCCGCGCGTGATGCTGACGTACCGGTCACCGAGCAGCCCCTGGGTCACAAGGCTCGCGGACGAGCTTTTCGTGGGATCGGATGGATCGAGGCGAATCTGATCCTTGTACTTGCTGTCAATCCGCAGCACCAGCGTGATGCTCTGATCGCGGCTGGTGGGGTGGGGCGTCAACGTGATGGATTGCACATTGCCGATTTCGACGCCGTCGAGCGCGACGGGCGCGCCGGTGTTGAGGCCGTCCACTTCGGGCAGGTACGTAATGAGCTTATATTTCGGCCCCAGAAAACTCGCGCCGGTGACGTAGAAAATCGCGATCATTAGAATGAACAGCCCGGCAAGGACGAAAACGCCGACCCGCAGCTCAGCCCACGTCAGTTGCTTTCGTTGCGCCATTGCTTTTCCTCCTCAGAGACTGCAATTGCCGTATCTATTCGGCGGAAGCGAGAAATTTTTTCAGATATTCGTCAGACGAGTGCAGAACGTCGTCGGTCGAGCCTTCGAAATAGACTTCGCCCTCGCGCAGGACGAGCACATTCGTGGGGGCCGCATGGCCATTCGCCGATTTCGGCATGCTCGATGCATTGCCATTGCCAGCCCCCGACGGCACCACGCGCTTGGTCGCTTCGTCGAAGCGGTAGTGCGCCAGGCCGAACGCGTCCTGCACGCGGTGCGTGGCCAGCAGCGAAGTTACGCCCTGCAAATCGCGGCCGCGCAGAATCAGCGTAATGATCGTCTGCGAAGTGACGGGATCGAGCCCCGCGGTCGGCGAGTCGTAAAATACGAGCGGTGGCTTATCCACCAGCGCGCGCGCGATTGAGACGCGCCGGCGCATGCCGCCGGAAAGCTCTGCGGGAAATTTGTCAAGGGCGTTTTCAAGCTCGACGAATCGCAGCGCCTCGCGCACACGGTGGTCAACCTCTTCGTCGTCCACGTGTTCTTCACGCAGGCGAAACGCGACATTTTCCGCGACATCCATCGAATCGAAAAGCGCGCCTTCCTGAAACACGAATCCGAGATGCCGGCGGAAATCGAGCAATGCGTCCTCGGACATCTCGCCAACATTCTGGCCCATCACCCAGACGCGCCCTGAGTCCGCGCGCAACAAACCGGCGGCGAGCTTCATGATCAGCGTTTTTCCGGAGCCGCTTTCTCCGAGGATCACTTTCGTTTCGCCGGGGGAGACGTCGAACGAGATGCCGCGCAGAACATCGCCGTCATCAAAGCCAATGCGGACATCCTTGAACTCGATGAATGGTTCGCCCGGAACCATGGTATTTGCGTCGAGCATGTTCGACGTGCGGCCGGGGCGCACCATGCGCAAATTATAGACGGAAATGTCGCCTCGCGGGCTAAAGGCCGTTTTTTTCCTCTCCATGTGCGGCGAGAGCGAGCAGATCGAGAAGCCCGCGTTTGAAGCGGTGCAACTTTACTTGAAGAGATACAGGAGCAGTTTCGCGAGGAACAGGTCAGAAACGAGAACCATCACTGAAGAAACGACCACGGCGGTTGTGGTGGCGCGGCCGACCCCCTGCGTCCCGCCAGTGACGCGGAGACCCTGGTAGCAGCCGACAGTTGCGATGATGAACGCAAAAACAACCGGCTTTACGAATCCTTGCACCAGATCGCCAAAGTCGAGCGACTTGATGGCGGTAGTCCAGAATTGCACGGCGCCGAGCCGCAGCGTGAACCAGGCGACGACGAACCCTCCGCAAAGCCCGACGAGATCGAAGACCGCTACCAGCAGCGGCACGGTGAGCACGACGGCCACCACGCGTGGCGTCATCAGCTTGCGGATCGGATCTGTGCCGAGCGCGCGCATGGCATCCACCTGCTCGGTGACGACCATCGAACCAAGCTCGGAAGCCATGCCGGACGCATTCCGACCGGCGACAAGCAGGGCGGTGATGGCGGGTCCGAGTTCGCGAACCAATGCGAGTGACACGGCTTCGCCGGTCAACGCCGTCTCACCGAATCGCTGGAATTCCGAAGCCGTGTTTATGACCATCACGCCGCCGATTGATAGCGCCGCAGCGATGATGATCGGCAGCGAACCGACGCCGATCAGGTCCATCTGCTCCAGTGTATCGGCCCAATACTGCGGGGGGCTCAGCAGGTTTCGGATGGATTGCGCGGAGAGAAGCGAATAGTCCTGTACGGCAAAGACAAACCGCTTTGCGACGTTCCCTAAATATGATGGGAGCGATGGAGCTTCGGTGGTATCTGGCATCGTGTGTGAAGCGGCTGCCGTGGTCCAGCCGAGTCTTCGAGAGCGTAACGTCCGTTGCGCGGCGCGTCAAGCAAACATCGGCACGCATAAGCGGGTCACCTTTCGAGCCGCGCAGGCGCGGAGTCGCGTCCTAGGCTCGCAGGCGGGCCGGTGGCGCGGGCATTTAGTTTCCGCGCGCGCGACTCCGGTTGTGATAGCTTTCTCCGGTTTGGGTCGTGACCTTTGGGCCACCTGGGCAGAGTAGTGGTTCCCACCTGGTCACTCGAAAGGAGAACGGAACATGGGCACCGCGAACATCACGGCGCCACAACGCAGAAAACCGGCGTGGTTCGGATTGTTTCTCTCATTGTTTGGAATGCTCGCGATTCGCGGAGCGTTCTTGCACTTCAGTGCTGATCCGCGGGCACCGCACGTGATTCTGGCCCGCGAATGCTGCTATTTTGCTCTGGCGATTTTCCTGCTCTTGCTTGTACGGATTGGGGAGAATCGCCCCCTTTCCGCGGTAGGCATCGGGACTTCGGTTTGGTGGAAAACCTTGGTCTGGGCCGTGCTGACCGGGGCCATGTGTTTCGCGGTGGCCGGAATCGTCGTGCACTTCACCGGTTACCACGGCGAGGCTTCCGGAACCGGGTTCGATCGTCTGCCGACGTGGCTGGTGTTTCTTAACATTTTGCGGGCGGGGACCGTCGAGGAGATCTGCTACCGCGGGTACGCGATGGAGAAACTGAAGGAAGCGGGCCTTGGCCGCGTTTGGGTATTTCTGTTGCCGCTGATTATCTTTTGCTCCGGGCACTACTCCCTAGGCAGGATTGGTGTTCTCCTGGCTTTACTGTTGGGCGCGATTTTGGCCGGGATGTACCAATGGCGGCGGGATTTGAACGCAAATATGTTGGCCCATTTTTTGGTGGATTTTATCTCCGATGTTTTGCCTCGGCTGCTCCATTAGCTGATCGGAGTTTCATTTCGAAATTTAAGGCCAAGTGCGCAGATGAGGTAACGATCCCGCTGGCGTCGGCTTGGGCCTGCCCCCGATTGACGCCCTAGCCGGACAAGCGACCGTTAAACACAGTTGTGATCTTCAAACTAACGCACGACTTGCCGTAGAACGAACATCGCAATTCGGTTGCAGATCACAGATCGCGCGGCCTTTACGGGCGCGAGTGCGTCCGGTAGAATCCTTCGTCTGTCCTGAAAGGCAAGGAATCAGAGGACGTGCTGCGATTTGTCACCGCCGGAGAATCTCACGGGCAGGCGCTCGTCGCGTGGATTTCCGGCCTGCCTGCCGGCATACCAGTGGACCTGGACTTCATTGGGCGCGAGCTGCACCGCCGTCAACTGGGATACGGGCGCGGCGGTCGCCAGCGGATCGAAAAGGATCAGGCTGACTTCCTAGCCGGCGTGCGCCACGGGAAGACGATCGGAGCACCCATCGCGCTGCGCATCGAAAACCGCGACTGGAAAAATTGGGAGAAGGCCATGCCGGTCGAGGATAGCGAAGGCGCGGACGACGCGCAGCGCCGCCTGACGGCGCCCCGGCCCGGCCACGCGGACCTCGCGGGCGCGCAAAAGTTCAATTTTCACGATGCGCGATACGTGCTGGAGCGCGCATCCGCGCGTGAAACCGCCGGGCGCGTCGCTGTCGGTGCACTGGCCAAATCGCTGCTGCGCGAGTTCGGCGTCACAATCCTGAGCCACACGATCGCTGTGGGCCACGTCCGCGTGGAGCGCGCGGCAACGTGGGAGGAAATTGTGGCGATCTGCGAAAATCTGGAATCGCCGCTGCGCTGCGTTGACTCTGCCACCGAAGCGCGGATGAAAGCCGAAGTGGATCATGTGCTGCGCGCGGGAGACTCGGTCGGCGGGATTTTCGAAGTGGTCGCGCGGGGACTTCCTCCGGGGCTTGGAACGCACGTACAGTGGGACGAAAAGCTCGATGCCAGGCTGGCACAGGCGATCATGTCTATTCAGGCCGTGAAAGCTGTTGAACTCGGCACCGGCGTCACGAATTCGGGAAGCTATGGCGCGGAAGTACAGGACGAGATCAGCTACGACGCCACGCGGAAACGGTTCGACCGGTCGTCGAATCGCGCCGGAGGACTCGAGGGCGGCATTACAAACGGGCAGGACGTCGTGGTGCGAGGATATCTGAAACCGATCTCGACGCTGCGGCGGGCGCTGCTGACGGCCGACATGAACACGAAAGAAGCGGTCAAGGCGGCGTACGAACGATCGGATGTGTGCGTAGTGCCGGCGGGCGGCGTGGCCGGCGAGGCGATGGTGGCGCTCATATTGGCAGGCGCGTTCATGGAAAAGTTCGGCGGGGATTCTCTCGACGAAACCCGCAGGAATTTCGACGGATATCAGCGGCAGCTGGATGATTTCTAGGAAATTCGTTTTAGGAAGCTCGGCGAGAAAAAGCGCGATGATCCATCCCATTGTGAAATACGGCGACCCGGTGCTCGAAACGCCCGCTAAGGCGGTGGACAAATTCGACGCCGAGTTCCAGCAGTTGGTCGCGGACATGTTTGAATCCATGTACGCGGCGAACGGCGTGGGGCTGGCGGCGCCGCAGATCGGCACCAGCCGGCGCGTGGCTGTGATTGATGTGAGCAACGGAAAAAATGTGGAAGCCAAAATCGTCTGCGCGAATCCGGAAATTATTCATGCGGAAGGAGAGCAACGCGAAGAAGAAGGCTGCCTTTCGGTGCCTGGATTTCGAGGACACGTCGCGCGTCCGCAATATGTGACCGTGCGCGCACAAGACGCCGCGGGCAAAGAATTCGAAATGCGCGGCGAGGGATTGCTGGCGCGCGCATTCTGCCACGAGATTGATCACCTTAACGGAATTCTCTTCATCACTCACCTCAGCATGCTGAAGCGGGACATGATCAAGCGGAAAATCCGCAAATTGAAAAAAGCCGGCGACTGGTAGGCGCGCGGTGGCTCTACGAATCGTTTTTTGCGGCACGCCGGCTTTCGCCGTCCCGTCGCTGCAGCGGCTGATCGCGGAGACGGATTTCGAAGTCGCCGGAGTCGTTACGCAACCGGACCGTCCGCGGGGCAGGGGCCACGAAATGCACGGCTCGGCCGTGAAAACTGCGGCCGTGGCTGCCGGGATTTCCGTTTACCAGCCGGAGAAAATCAAATCGGACGGGGCGTACGAATATCTCACGCGGCTCGCGCCGGACGTGGCCGTCATCATTGCGTACGGGCAGATCATCTCGCAGCGGCTGATTGATATTCCGCGGCTCGGCTGGGTCAACCTACACGCGTCGCTGCTGCCGAAATATCGCGGGGCCGCGCCGGTCAACTGGGCGATCGCGAACGGAGAGAAGATCACAGGCCTCACAACCATGCTGATTGATGCCGGCCTCGACACCGGACCGATGCTGCTGAAATATCAGACCGGGATTGGCGCGGACGAAACTGCGCCGGAGTTGACAGCCCAGCTCGCCGAAGCCGGCGCGCCGTTGATCCTCGAGACGCTGCGGAAACTTGATCGCAGCGAGATCGCGCCAACGCCGCAGGATAATTCTCAAGCGTCGTTTGCGCCAATCCTCAAGAAGGAAGATGGGCGAATTGACTGGTTGATGAGCGCATTCAAAATATACAACCGCATTCGCGGCTTGCAACCGTGGCCCGGGGCGTTTACGACCTTTCGCGGGAAAAATTGCCAGATTTGGGGCAAGCCGCTCAAGCCCACTGCGGCGGGGGGCACTGCCGGAGTGATATTGCCGACCAAGGAAGACGGGATGCTGGTGATCTGCGGCGCCAGCACTGTCTTGCACGTTGAACATCTCCAGCTCGAAGGCCGCAAGCGCGTGACGGACGGAGAGTTCATGGCCGGGGCGCGCATTAAACCGGGCGAGCGCTTCGGCGCGTAGAGCCGAACCATGGCCGTTTCCCCATCCAGACAAATTGCATTCGAGGTCATTCGTCGCGTCGAAGCGGAGGGCGCGTACGCGAGCGACGTGCTGCACGCCGAGCTAAGGGCGAGAGTCAAGCCGGCGGATGCGGCGCTCGCGACCGAGCTTACGATGGGCGTTCTGCGCTGGCGACGCCTGCTGGATTTCCTGCTCGAGCGCGCGCTGAAAAAACCCGTCGAGCGCCTTGATTTGGCGGTCGCGATCGCGCTGCGGATGGGAGCTTACCAGCTTCGATTCCTCGAAAAGATTCCGGAGCGTGCGGCGGTGAATGAATCGGTTGAACTCGTCAAGAAGGCCCGGAAAGCATCCGCAGCATCGCTCGTGAATGCGGTCCTGCGCAAAATGGCGTCGGACGCGAAGTCACACGCCGAAGAGTATCTGCCGCCAAATATCTCGCCAGCCGAACGGCTCGGGATTCTGCACTCGCATCCGACTTGGATGGTCGAGCGATGGTTATCCCAGATGGGTGACGCGGCCACGGACTCGCTGCTCGAAGCAAATAATCGCGCTCCGCGATTGAGCTGCGCGCTCCAAATTGCCGGCCAGCGCGACGAAATCATCCGCGGGCTTGAAACGGCAGGCATGTGCGTCGAGCCGGGGGAGCTTTTGAGCGCGGCATTTTCCGTCAGCGGCGGCAGCCCGGTGCGCGCGGACGCGTTTCTCTCCGGCCAGATTTCGATTCAGGACGAAGCATCGCAGGCCATCCCGCTGCTTCTCGGGGTTCGCGCCGGCGATCGCGTGCTCGATTTGTGCGCCGCGCCCGGAGGCAAAACGCCTGCACTGATGCGGGCTGCCGGGAGCAAAGGCGTCGTTGTAGCCGCGGACCGCCACGCGCATCGTCTGAAAGCGATGCAAGTTCAGTTCAAGCGGCTCGGCCTCGCAGGCGCGCAATTGGTTGAACTCGATGCCGCGCAATCGCTTCCATTCCGCGGCGAGTTCGACCGAATCCTGGTGGACGCTCCGTGTTCCGGCACAGGCACGCTCGCGCGCCATCCGGAAATTCGCTGGAGGCTGCGCCCCGGGCAGCTCACGGAGTCGCGCGAACAACAATCGCAGATGCTGCGGATGGCGCTCGCGCATCTCGCACGCGGCGGCAGGCTCGTGTATTCAACGTGCTCGATCGAGCCTGAAGAAAACGAACAGGTCGTCGCGGCAGTTCTGCAGAACACACCGGCGATCCGGCGCGTTCCCGCCAGCGAAGGAGCGCGAACGCTGGAACCGTTTCTTTCGCGGGGCGTGGATTCCTCGACGCTTTTCACGACGGACGGATATTTCCGAACTTCGCCTCCAGCGCACCATACCGACGGATTCTTCGCAGCTTTGCTCGAAAAAGTTTAGACGCGGCCGCGCATCAATCGTTTTCTCGCCGTATTCATCTGCGGAAAATAATCTGGCAATCGTCTTGCTTCTATCCCTCGTAGACGCACGTCCAACTCCGATTATTGGGCGGGCACCGTGTTGAGATCGCAAGCGTTTAGGGGGCATGGCCATGAAACGAGCTGTTCAATTATTCGGATGTGTATGTATTTTCGGATTTTTATTTCTGTTGAGCACGCCGATATCGGCGCAGGATACGACGGGCCGCGTGATTGGCAGCGTTGCCGACCAGCAGGGTGCGGCCATACCAGGCGCCAAAGTGACGATTACGAATTCGGCCACCCGGCAGAGTAGCGTTACCACCACACGCGAAGACGGCTCGTTCGAGGTGCTCAACCTTCCCATCGGGCGCTATAGCGTGGCGGTCGAGCATGAAGGGTTCAACAAAGCTGTCACACAGGAAAACAAGCTGGAGATTAACCAGTCGCTGCGATTTGACGTTACGCTGACCTTGGGCGCGGTCAATCAAACCGTCACGGTCGAGGCGCAAACCTCGCGAGTGGAAACCGTAAATGCCACGGTCGGCGCTACCATCCAGGGCGAAGCGATTCAGCAAGCACCTCTGAACGGGCGAAACGTGCTCAATCTGGCTTTGTTGGCGCCCGGCGTAACGGAATCCAATCCCGATAACACGGGCGCCGGAAATTACAGCATCGCCGGCGGCCGCACGGATTCGGTGACGTTTCTGCTCGACGGCAGCCTCAACAACAACCTGCTCGATAACGGCGTGGTGTTCAACCCCAATCCCGATACGATTGAGGAGTTCCGCGTTCTGGAAAGCAATTATTCCGCCGAATACGGGCGCAACGGCGGTGGAATCATCACCGAGCAAACCAAGTCCGGAACGAACCAGTGGCACGGCAGCGCGTTTGACTTCCTCCGCAACGGCGATCTCGATGCAAATTCCTACTTCAACCGAATAGATAGCATCATCACCGGCACGCCGATCCCGCGCGATCCGCTGCGACGAAACCAGTACGGCGGCACGTTCGGAGGACCGATCACTATTCCTCATCTGATCAACGGCAGAAATCGCTTTTTCTTTTTTGTGGGCTATCAAGGACAAAAGCAATCGGATCTGTCAACGCCGCCCGAATCGCAGGTGCCCGTGCTTACGACTGCGGAGGCAAACGGTGATTTTTCACAAGCAGCCGGAAACGGCGGCCCCGATCCCAACGTGACTTGCTTCCTCACAGGGTTCTGGCAAAACACCGGAGACCCGACGGAACCTGACGGCAGCGGCTGCGGCTCGGGCGGCGTCCAGGGCCCCACGCATCCGTTCTTTCAAGCCCCAGTCCAGCCGGCGGCCTGCGCCGCCTTCGCCTGTGCGCTCGACCCGACCAAGTTCAACCCCGTGGCCGTGAATTACATTACCAAGGGCCTTCTGCCTGTCACGCCTTCGGGTGTTATTACGCCGACTGGTGCCGCGACCAATAATGAGAACGAACTCACAATGCGGTTCGATTTTCAGGTCACCCAGAAGGATCAAATCACCGCCACGATAGGAGGAGAACGCAATCCGACACTCAATCCGTTCGTTACCGAGTCGAACCTCGTTCCCTTTGCAAACGTGCCGGGATTTGGAGTGACGATCAACACGAACGATTACTTTGTGAATCTGGCGTACACGCGGACGATCTCCGCAAATATGCTGAATGAATTGCGATTTGGCACCCAGCGCGTGTTTCAGCTGCAAGGCGTCCCGGTAGGTTCGAACGCGCAGTTCACCGCCAAAGCACTCGGGTTCACGAATCTGACACCGGACAATTCTACTGGTCCGCCGCTCTTCGACATCAATAACCTGGCAACGTCTGTAGGGTATACCTACGGTGGCCCGTCATCACTGGCCAACAACACCTTCGGGGCGTCCGACACGCTCACTTGGATTCGCGGGAAGCACAACTGGAAGATGGGCGGCGGCGTTTCCGCATACCAAAATAATCAGCTTTTCGACTTTATCACCAACGGTCTTTTTGACTTCGATGGCACCCTGACAGGCAACGCGTTCGCTGATTTTCTGCTGGGCGCCCCAACGGACTACCTGCAGGGCGCGGCTGCGCCTTCCAACATTCGCACCAAGTCCTTCGACGGTTTTTTTCAGGACGAATGGCACGCCACGAAAAAACTCACGCTGACTCTCGGGATACGCTACGAGTACAACAGCCCAAAGTCGGACACGCTGGGCCGCACTTTTTCGATCATCCCCGGCCTTCAGTCCAGCCGCTTTCCGAATGCCCCGTTGGGGCTGGTTTTCCCCAGCGATAGGGGCGCGCCAAACGGCGTCAATTTCCCGGACACGCACAATTGGGCGCCGCGCATTGGCTTCGCCTGGAATCCGGACGGAGGCGGCAAAACGAGTATTCGCGGCGGGTTCGGGATTTTCTACGACATCCTGAAGGCTGAAGACAATTTCCAGTTTAATGGCCAGCCGCCGTTCTTCAGCCTGGCGAATTTCGGCTTCCCGACGAGCCTGACGGGAAATTCGTGCGCGGCATCCAATCAACCTGCCCAGATCATCACTTATTTCTCAGATCCTTTCGATTCAACCTGCACCACGAATACATTCCCATCGGTGCCGCAACTGAACGGTACCGTTTACTTCTCCAATCCCAGCTCACTGCCATTCGGGTCGCAACTCTTCTTCGTGAACCCGCATTTGCAAACTCCTTACACGTATCAATATAATTTGAGTCTTCAGCACGAAATCGCGTCGAGCATTGCTTTCGAAGTGGACTATGTTGGCAGCAGCTCGCATGGGCTCACTTCGCTGCAGGACATCAATCCATTCGTGCTGGGCACCACAGACCGCGTCCTCAATCTCATGCCCGGGAACAGTACCTGTCCTGACGCGAACGCCGGGAATTCTGAGGGAGCCGGCTGCACCTTCGCAGCTCTCGATGAGTTTAGAAACATCGTGGACGCTAATTACAACGCTCTGACCACAAGCTTGACCAAGCGCATGGGAGACACGCGATTCGGATCAGTCTATTTCATCGTCGCCTATACCTGGAGCCATGCCATAGACAACGCATCCGGCTTCCGCCAGCGAAGCGACCAGGTATCTTCGTATAATCCCGAGCTCCTGCGCGCATCGGGCGATACCGACGTTCGCAACCGGGTGAGCCTCAGCGGCGGATGGGATATTCCGTTCGACCGCGCCTGGTCATCCGGTCCAAAGCGATTGACACAGGGATGGACGCTCTTCCCAATTTTCACGTGGAGAACCGGGTTTCCGCTGAACGTCTTTGCGGATCTTCCCAACGATACGGGTTCATCATTCGCCGAAGGGCCTTCCGGCGCTGGAGACGCCATCGTCGTTAACGCCAATGTCATCGGCCCCCTCAACACCTTCGATCCGGGAAAGCAACGCGCGGTCAACGGCACATCACTCGAATCATGCCAATTGTTGCCCGGCAATCCCAATCTCTGCGGGAATTATTGGTTCAACCCGACGAGCTTCAATGTCCAGCAGAGCCCCGACACCATCGGGGATTGCGGCGAGCTCGCGACAGAACCACCGGGCACGTTCCCATCAGATGCGCAGGCGGTCAATTGCCCCGCGCTTCGCACCTACGGGACGTATCGGCGGAATTCAATCCGCGGGCCGGGTCTCGTGAATCTCGATTTGTCTTTGTCAAAGACCACGGCGATCACGGAAAGGTTGAAGCTTGAGATACGCGGAGATTTCTTCAACACGTTCAACCACGCCGAGTTTGCGAATCCGGACACGAACCCAACCGATATCGGTCCGGGCGGCACATTCGGCCAGATTACGAACACGGGCGTTCCCGGCGACGAACGACCGCGCATTATTCAGCTCGCCGCACGCTTTAGCTTTTAGTCGCACGGCTCGTGCTCGTCCGGCAACTCGTGCTAGGCTCATCGCGGAAGGGGTGAGCGAATGGTGCTGCGAGAGCGCCTGCAGTGGATTTTCCGGATGGCTGTGCTGCTGTTTATTTTGTCGTCTGTCGCGTTTCTAAGCGCGCTGACGGCGATGCGTTTCGCCATCCAGGGCCGCGAAGTGGCCATGCCGGACATCGTCGGGAAGAGAGCTCTCACGGCGCAGCAAGTTCTGCACGATCGCGGAGTCGGCATGAAGGTCGAAGATCGCATCTTCAGCAATCTTCCTGTGGACACCGTGTTGCGCCAGAGCCCTCCGCCCAGCATGCGCGTGAAAACGGGGCAGAGCGCACACGTGGTCCTTAGCCTCGGTCCTCAGAAGATACAAATTCCGCAACTTCAGGATCGCAGCCTTCGCGCTGCGCAGGTGGAGCTTCTGCGCGGTGGAATGCAACTCGGCGAAGTGTCCAGCGCCTACCTGCTCGGCGATGAGCCGGCGGACACGGTAACGGAACAAGACCCCGCGCCGGGCAACACGGAAGTCACAGGTCCCCACGTTGATCTACTGGTTTCGCTCGGGCCTCGCCCGGCCGCCTACGTGATGCCCGAACTCACGGGCCTCCCAATCGGGGAAGCGCAGTCGAAATTAGGCTCCGCCGGATTGCGGCTCTCGAAGCTCACTCCCCAACCCACCACGGATTCAACCGCCGGAACGGTGGTGGGTCAAACGCCGGCGCGCGGCCAGCGCGTGGACTCGAATTCGACCATCGAACTGCAGGTAGCCGAGTAGCAATCGCATCCGAGCCCCTGGTTTCGGGCTGTGCTAGAATCCCGGGGTTCGCCATGGCATACGCAAAAATCGAAATCGCGCCGTCCATTCTGTCCTCGAACTTCGCCAAGCTGGGCGAGGACGTCAAGGCCGTGGAACAGGGCGGGGCCGACGTAATCCACGTGGACGTTATGGACGGCCATTTCGTGCCCAATATCTCGATTGGCCTCCCGGTGGTCGCGTCGCTGCACAAGGCAACCCGCCTGCCCCTCGACGTGCATCTGATGATCGAGCGGCCCGAGGAGTACATCGAGCGATTTGTGCAGGCCGGCGCCAACCGCGTTCTGATTCATCAGGAAGCAACAGTGCATCTGGATCGCGCCCTCACCATGGTTCGAGAGCTGGGAGCGCAGGCAGGCGTGGTGATTAATCCGGCGACGCCGGTCGCGACTCTCACGGACGTACTCGATAAGGTGGATACCGTCCTGGTCATGTCCGTCAATCCGGGGTTTGGGGGGCAAAAATTCATCCCCGGGGCTTTCGAAAAAATTCGGCAGTTGAATCAGTGGCGTGCGCGCTATAATGGCGCCTTCCGGATTGAGGTTGACGGCGGTGTGGACGCGGAAAACACGGCCGAGTTGGCCTTGGCCGGAGCAAACACGTTCGTCGCTGGGACTTCGATCTTCCACACCCCCGATCCGGCAGCTGCTGTGCGGCAAATTCGTAAACTCGCAACCGAAGCCCTGAGTCAGCGGGTTTGAGAAAGAGTGTGGGTCGAGTGCTTATGATGAAGCGTCATCTCCTGATTGCCAGTATGGCTCTCTCTCTTGGCGGATCCATGTGCGCGACCGCGTACGGCCAGTCAAAACCCAAAATTACCAAGGTCAAGCCGACGCCCGCGAAAAAAGACGATACGACGCAATCGGCAGAACCCGATAAGGTCCTTTACGACAAGGCGATGCTCGCCATCAAGCACTCAAGGTACACCGAGGGGCGTCTCGATTTTCAGACTCTGATTAACACCTACCCGGACAGCGAATACCTCGCCAAAGCCAAGCTCGGCGTCGCCGACTCCTTCTACAAGGAAGGCGGCACCTCCAGCCTCACCCAGGCCATCGAGGAATACAAAAACTTCATTGTATTCTTCCCGTTCCTGGACGAAGCCGCCTACGCGCAAATGCAGGTCGGCATGGCCAATTACAAATTGATGGAGAAGGCGGACCGCGACAACAGCCACGCCGAGGCGGCGGAAGACGAATTTCGGACGTTCCTGTTGAAGTACCCGCAAAGCCCCTACGTGCCCCAGGCCGAGCAAAGCATGCGCGACGTACAGGAAGTCCTGGCTGGCGGTGAATTCGGCATTGCGCAGTTTTATTACGTCAAGAAGGACTATCGCGCATCGGCGGCTCGCCTGGTGGAAGTCACGGGGCGATATCCGCTTTTCAGCCAGAGCGACGACGCGCTGTGGATGCTGGGGGACATTTACCAGCGCGCGAAACAAGTTTCAAAAAATGAGGACGACAAGAACCATTGGGCGGATCTCGCAGGCAAGTGTTATGACCACATCGTGTCGGACTACCCGGCGTCGAACCTAGTGGCAGGCGCCAAAGCGCGCCTGAAGGCGATGAACATGCCGATCCCGGCTCCGAATCCCGACGCGGTCCAACGGATGAAGCAACAGCAGCTCTACGCGAAACAGCACCACGAAATCGCCGCGCTGAGGCTTCCGATGGGAATGCTGAAGGGCGGCCCGGACGTTTCCGCGGCAGCGCATTCCGGTTCGCCGAACTTGAATCCGCCCGACGACACCGTCTCTGCCATGGAAGTGTTGCGTGAGGGCGCGACTGGACCTGCGTTCTCGGTTCGCGCTGTCGGAGCGGATACGCCTATCGCGGGCGGAGCTGGAACCGCTGATTCCGAATCTGTGGTAACGACGGACTCTCCGGACGCAGCCGGAGCCGCAGCCGCTGCCGCAGCTACTTCAGCCGCGGCGCCAGCCACTGACGCGCCAGCTGCCGATGCGCCGGCCACGACTACCGGCGTCCAAATTCTCGCCGCGCCCAACGCGGGCGGTTCCGAAGCTGCGGCACCTGTAGCAGCCGGCCCACCTGCGACCGCCGCGCCAGCGGAGTCGTCGTCTGCACCGGAAAAACCATCGGCGGATCCACCGGCGACGGCAAATTCTGATACGTCACGTGAGTCGTCCAGTGCCGCCCCTGTGGGCGCAGCTGCAGTCGCAACGACTTCAGCGACTCCTCAAGCTCAAACAGCGTCGTCGCACGCAGCTCCAGCGGCGGGATCTTCCAGTTCCACAACCACCACGCCGACTACGGCCGCCAAGGCCGACCCAAGCACCGAATCCACCAGTAAGAAAAAGAAGGGGTTGCACAAGCTGAATCCCTTCTAAACTCGGTGTTTACCCCCTGCTAACAACTGTAGCACCCCTGTACTTCGAGTTCGTTGACGCTCCCTTCTGGTAATGCTGCAATAGGTGTAGGCAGGGGTAGGCGCAGTGCCGTTTGGACGCGCCTCCAGGGGATTCCAGTGCCCAAGATTTTGGTCGCCGACGATAACGCCAATATTCAGAAAATGGTCGTGCTGGCGTTTGCGGAGCGCGGCATTCAAGTTGTTACCGTTGGCAATGGTGAAGCGGCCGTGCGCCGCATGCCCGATTTAAATCCGGACCTGGTCCTTGCCGATATTTTCATGCCGGTGCGCAATGGCTACGAAGTCTGCGAATTCGTAAAAAAAGACGAACGCTTTTCGCACGTCCCCGTCATTCTTCTGGTCGGCGCGTTTGATCCGCTCGATGAAAAAGAAGCGCGTCGAGTGGGAGCGGATGGCGTCCTGAAAAAGCCCTTTGTTCCTCCCGACCCGCTGATCGCGATGGTCATGTCCGCGCTCGAAAAGAATCCCAAGGTTGTCGCCGAGATGGCGAAGGCGAAGGAAGTACTTCCGGAGCCTGTGGCGCAGCTCGAGATTCCCGCGCGAGCCGAACCCAAGCCGCTGCCCGATTTTCCCGAGCCGACCGCCGAAGAAGCCGCGATGGTGTATGGCTTCGGAAAAGGCGTGCGCGCGCTGGACGATGAACCAACCGAAGCCGCTGGCGTAGCCAAGCCTCCCGTCGCCGAAGCCGACGAAGAGGCTGACGACGATTTCGACGGCGCATCAACCTCGAGCGACTGGCGCCGCAACGCCATGGATTTCGAAATCCCGGCCGAATCCGCCAACAAGCCGGCATTTTCCTCCGACGACAATTTGGAGCCGTCCACGTTCCCTTCCGAGAGCGACTATCCTCCGCGGCACGTTCGAATGCCCGATCCTGTGGAAGAGAACGGTTCGGTCGTGCAAGACGAGACGCCGGTCGCGGTGTTTGCTGATGACGCCGTCGCGGAATCCGCAGTCGTTGAAACCACGGTTGAGCAATCCGCGGTCGAGGAAACCCCCTCACCCGAAATTTTCAGCGCGCCGGCTGAGTCATATGCGCCGGTAGTCGCTGCCGAATCTGAAGTCGAAGCCGAACAGTTTGAATCGCCCGCGGTCAAATCTGAATCGAAGTCTGAACCGGATTCGTCCCCTGCAGCTGCTCATTGGATGGACGCGCTGGCTCCAACGCAATCGGGTCATACGAGCGGCGGGTGGATGAATACCCTTTCCGAGAAGTCCGCGGTCGCGACTTTCGTCGCGGACCCTGCCCACGAACCTGCGGAAACTCAAGAACAGGCCTCGTCGCACGATGAAGCACCGGTTGAATCAATTGGCACGCGCGAAGAGGAACACGCGCACGTGGAAGTTCCGGAAGCTCAGAAACTGTTCCCGGTCTCTCACGCAATTCAACAAGAGCCGCCTTTCGTGGACACGACCATGGCGAGCGAACCGGCCGATTCCTGGTTCGCGCCTGCTCCATCGGTTTTCGAATCCATTCCCGATCCCGTCTCGGAGCCCGTCGCCGTCGCGGCCTCCGAACCGGATCAAGAACTCGAACTCGACGCGGACAAAACCGAATCGTCCTTTGCGCCGCGCGATCCAGGCTTGGTGGAATCACCGGCCGTGCACGTCACCCCGGAACCGCTGCTCGTTGACAGCGAGGAATCACACGGACCTTCGGAGTACGGCTCACGCCCGCAGCAGGTTCCGCCGTTGCACTCTTTTTTCGCGCCTTCGTCCGGAGACCCGGTAGTCGAAGAGCCGAACGCCGCGGAGTCATCGCCTTCCGGATGGGGAGAAGCCTCCGTGCCGGCATTCGAGACTCCATCGAGCGATCCAAGCGCCCGAATACCGACCGGCCCGCCGCCAGACCGCGAAGCGCTGGCCGGGATTCCATTCCTGATGCCTCCGCCGGAATTCGGCGCGCAGACGCCGGAATCCGCGGCAGCGAACACTGATACCGTTGATGAAGTCGTGCGCAAGGTACTCGCGAGACTCGAGCCTAAGATTCACGACATGCTCTCGCAGGGCGTGTTGAAGCCGCTGGTCGAAAACCTCCTCCAAAGCGAACTCGCTAAAAAGGGAAAGTGACGAGCCGACAAGGATCGTCATCCCGAGGCCGCATCGCGGCCGAGGGATCTCTCCTCGATACTCGCTAAGCATTAAAATCATCCGCAAACCGAATCGAATCTCCCCGCTCCATTTGACGCAGTCCGCGCCCGCCGCTTATTATTGATTGCTTCACCTCAGCAGAAAATTCAAGACCACAAGGAATTCATGCCCCGGGAAATTCCCAAGGCTTACGAGCCGCAGGAGATCGAAGAGCGCTGGGCCAAGTCCTGGTTCGACGAAAAGCTTTTCCGCGCGGAGAATTCCGCCGATGGCCCCATGTTCTCGATCGCCCTGCCGCCTCCCAACATTACCGGCTCGATCCACATCGGCCACATGCTCGAGCACACGCAGATTGACATGCTCGTCCGCTGGCACCGGATGCGCGGCCATCGCACGTTGTGGCTCCCGGGCATGGACCACGCCGGCATTGCCACGCAGTTCGTCGTGGAACGCCAGCTCGCCACGGAAAAAATCCGCCGCCAGGATCTGGGCCGCGAGGAATTCGAGCGCCGCGTCTGGAAATGGAAGACGGAAAGCGGCGGCGCGATCAAAGAGCAGATGATTCGCCTGGGCGCTTCCTGTGATTGGACGCGCGAACGCTTCACGCTCGAGCCGGACCTTTATCGCGCGGTGATCGAGGCTTTTCTGCGTCTCTATCGCGAAGGGCTGATCTATCGCGGCCGCTACATCGTTAACTGGTGCCCCCGCTGCCAGACTGCCATCAGCGATCTCGAAGTCGTGCACACGGAACGCCCGGGCAAGCTCTGGCACCTACGCTATCCCGTTGTCGGCTCGAAGGAATTTCTCGTCGTCGCGACCACGCGCCCGGAAACGATGCTTGGTGACACGGCCGTCGCCGTCCATCCGGATGACGAGCGCTACCAGCGCTTTATCGGCAAGACCGTGATGCTGCCGCTGGTGGACCGCGAAATTCCCGTGATCGCTGACACCTACGTTGACCGCGAGTTCGGCACCGGCGTTGTGAAAATCACGCCCGCGCACGATCCCAACGACTTCGAGGTCGGCAAGCGCCACAACCTTCCCGAAATTGACGTGATGACCAATGACGCGCACATGAGCGCTGCCGCGGGCAAGTACGCGGGACTCGACCGCTTCGAAGCGCGCGCGCGCGTCGTTAGCGATCTCGAAGCGCTGGGTCTTCTCGAACGCATCGAAGATATCTCGCACGCCGTTGGCGTTTGCGACCGCTGCAAGTCCGAAGTCGAGCCGCGAATTTCCACGCAGTGGTTTATGAAAATGAAGCCGCTCGCCGAGCCGGCGAAGGAAGCGGTCGTCGGTGGATTGATAGAGGTAGTTCCCGATAACCAGCGCACGATTCTCCTCAACTGGCTGGACAACATCCGCGACTGGTGCATTTCGCGCCAGCTCTGGTGGGGCCATCGGATTCCCATCTGGCACTGCGCCGGCTGCAAGGAAATGGTACCCGCGACGGATTCACGCGTCGAACTTTTCGAAGGCCACGCCCGCGCTGCCGGCGTCCCCACGAAGTGCCCAAAATGCGGCGGCGCAAAACTCACGCAGGATACGGATGTGCTCGACACGTGGTTCAGCTCGTCGCTCTGGCCATTCTCAACGCTCGGCTGGCCGGATGACACGCCGGATCTGCGCACGTACTACCCCACGAGCCTGCTGATCAGCGGCTACGACATCCTTTTTTTCTGGGACGTCCGCATGATCATGATGGGCCTGCATCTCACCGGCGGCGCAACCGCGAAGGACCGCGTTCCCTTCCGTCGCCTCTACTTGCACTCGCTCGTCCGTACCTCCGAAGGCGCGAAGATGTCGAAAACGAAGGGCACGGGCGTTGATCCGCTGCAATTGACGCAGCAATACGGCACCGACGCGCTTCGCTACATGCTCGCGAGCATGGCTGCGCCCGGTACGGACATCATCCTGAGCGACGATCGGATCCTCGGCGCGCGCTCGTTCGCGAACAAGATCTGGAATGCCGCGCGATTTCTTTTCCTCAACCTCGAAAAGGTCGAAGCGAGCGGCTTGACGCTCGAAGAACTTGCCGCTCCGGCAATTCGCGCCCGAGCGCCGTACCCGGTCAAGGGCGAAGGCGCGCTCGCACACCGCTGGATTTTTTCGCGCCTCGCCGCCGTCACCGCGCAGGTAAACGACGCGCTTGAAAACTTTCGCTTCCACGAAGCCTGCCAGACCATCTATCAATTTTTCTGGGGAGATTTCTGCGACTGGTACATCGAATGGGTCAAGCCACAACTGGCGGATACCGACCGCGAGGTCGCGGTCCCCGCGTGGCGCAATATTTTCGCCGCGCTCGATGCCGCCCTGCGCTTGCTTCATCCGGCGATGCCCTTCCTCACCGAGGAACTTTGGCACAAGCTGCCGCAACCCGCGGGTGCGCGCTCCATTGCCCTGGATAAGTTCCCGGAGCCGCTCCCTAATTGGGCGGACGCCGGTTCCGACGACGCCATGGCCCGCTTGCAGGAAATCGTGATCGCGGCTCGCAATATTCGCGCCGAAATGAAAATAGACCCGAAGCGCAAAGTCGCTGCGGAGTTTTCCGGCCGCAGTCCGATGCTGCGGAATCTCGTCCTGGACAATCTAGATCCGCTTCTACGACTGGCGGCGCTGTCGGAATTGCGCGTTACGGCGGATCACCTCGATCCGGCGGGCGCGGCGATTCGTTCGACGGCCGCATTCGATCTCCGTATCGCTTTCAGCGACGCGGTGGACAAGCCTGCCGAAATCGCCCGCCTCAAAAAGGACAAGGAGCGCCTCGAGAAAGACATCGCGTCGAAACAAGCCCGCCTCGCTGACGAAAGCTTCACCAGCAAAGCGCCGGGCCACGTCGTTGACGCCCTCCGCTTCACGATGCTCGATCGCCAACTCGAGCTCCGAAAGATACTCGATCGCCTCCGCCAGTTGGAAGCGTAGCCACCTACGTCCCGATTGCCGCCGAACTAACCGAATGGATTTTCGTCCGCGCTAGGCCCGTAAATTGACGGCACCGGAACATCCAGCATCCGCAGATACACGGAAAGCTGTCCGCGATGATGATAGACATGATTCAAGAGCACCGAGCGCAGGAACGCGCCCCGCGGCGCCGACATCACCACCTTCCCGCCTCTCGTTAGGCTCCATGTCTCCGCAAGCCGGACATCGTCCATTTTATTCAAGTTGCCTTTCGCGGTCTCAAGGCTCTTGGAAAAAGTGTCGAGGACTTCCCGGCGGCTCCTTGGCTCGGACTGTGCAAAGTTCGGGGCTTCTACACTATCCTGCATCGCGATCGTAGTAACGCCGCCCGGCACGGACGCGATGTGCAGCGCCAACTGGCCCAGGGAAAATGATTTCGGGTGCGGTTTCCAGGCGAGTTTGTCGTCCGGAATTCGTTCAAGCACCCGCTTCGTCGTTTGCGCTTCCTGATCGAGCTCCATCAAGATGGATTCTGAAAGTTTCATAATTGCTCCCCCCGCATGCGCGAAATTTGGTATGCGATTTCTTACAAATGTGTGGTTCGAAAACTCCCCAATTTCAGCGAGCCGCCGCTTTTCCGGAGCTCGTAGTTTCGGCTCTCCCCTTCGCGCGCGCGTTGATCTGCTTCCAGCCGCCGGTCAGACCCTTCCGGAAGTCGTCCGGAATAAACCCAAACCCTAGGTGCTGGAACTTGATCAGCGTTCCGCCCGCTTCCTCGCTCAGCCGGTATTGCACATTCGAAGTCACCGCAAACGACATCATCAGCGGCCCCGTAAACTCGAGTAGCGTCGGCCGCTTGATCGCCTGCACATGCGCCCACAAGTGGCCGTTATTGTCACCGAGATCGCGATACCACCTTCCGCCCGGCCACGCCTCAATCTTCATCGGCATCGGACGGTCCTCCGCCGCAGTCATCAGCGGCCCGAGTTGTTCCAGCACCGCGTCGAACGTTACGTCCAGCGGCGCCTTCACGTGAATTTCTTCGGTCAAATTCAGAGTCAAATCTTCCACTTTCGATGCTGTTGCGATCATGAATCCTCCTTATTTTTCTTTAGATTTGCCTCGGCCATTTTGGCCTCGGCTCGTTCCTTCGCCTGATTCAACTGATGCCGCCAGAACCGCTCGAATTCCCCAGTCCATTCGTGCAATGGACGAATCGCCTCGGCATTCGTGCGATAGAGCTTCCTCCGCCCTTCGCGGCGCATGCGTACCAGCCCAACGTCTCGCAGCACGCGCAGATGCTTCGATACCGAGGGCTGCTCCAACCGCAGCGCAATCACGATGTCGCCGACCGGCCGCTCCGAGAGCGCAAGATAGTTCAGGATGTCGCGCCGTCGCGGCTCCGCCACAGCATTGAACGCGTCCGAGGTTGTCGCCGCCCTTGCCATGGCCAGAACTATATATTCCTATATGGGCATATGTCAAGCGGATTCGTCCGAGCCCTGTAATTCGGGATCGTCGGAAATAAGCCCTCGATTGGCCGAAGCCAGCTCTACGCGGAAGTGGACGGAAACTTGTTCGCGGCGCAGTGGTCGAGTATGCTCGGTGGTTTCACCCCATGGCTACGAAGCGAATGGCGAACCTCCCGGGCACCACCGACCGGCGCATTGATGCGCTGCTCACGCTGCTCGCCGAAAATTCGACCATCGTCATCAGCGGCGCCAAGATCGCCAAAGAGATTGGCGTCACTCGCCAGCAGGTCTGGCGCTGGATCGAGAAATTGCGCGCCGTCGGCGTAAAGGTCCAGGGCCACGCGCGCTCTGGCTATCACATCGAGCGCATGCCGGACATCCTCGCCCCGCAGATGCTCAGCCACCGCCTCTACGGCACACCCTTCGCGCGCCGCATCTACCATTTCTTCAAGACCGATTCCACGAACTCGGTCGCCATGCGCCTCGGCGAAGCGGGCGAGCCACATGGAGCCGTCGTTCTCGCCGAAGAGCAAACGGCCGGGCGGGGCCGCGCAGGCCGGTCGTGGGCCTCGGAGAAATCGTCCGGGATATATTGCAGCGTGCTGTTGCGGCCGCCGATTCCGCCGGCGAACGCGCCGCTTCTCACCCTGATCGCCGGCCTCGCCGCGCGCGATGCCGCCGCGGAAGATCTCGATACCCTACCCGACATTCGCTGGCCTAACGATTTGATGATTCGTCACGCAAACAGCGGCGGCCGCAACGGCAGCCGGAAATTTTGCGGTATCCTCACCGAGATGCACGCCGAACCCGACCGCGTGCACTACGCGGTGGTCGGCATCGGCATGAACGTCAACCAGACCAAAATGCCCGAGGGGATCGAAGATGTCGCGACCTCGCTGCGCATGGAGACGGACAAATTTCATTCGCGCCTCGAACTCCTGATCCGGTTGCTGCGCCACCTCGACAGCTACTACAATCAGTTTCTCGCCGAGGGCGCGCGGCCGATCCTCCGGCGGTTCGCTCAGGTCTCCAGCTATTTCGAGGGCAAGCACGTGCGCATCACCACAGCAACCGAAACCTTCACGGGCGTCACAGCAGGTCTCGAGCCGAGCGGCGTCCTGCGGGTTGCGCGCGACGACGGGCGCGGAACCGAGCCTGTGCTTTCGGGCGACGTGACGGAGGCTCCCTGATGCTGCTGGCGCTCGATGTCGGCAACTCGAATACCGTGCTGGGCGTCTTCCGCGAAAAAACTCTCGTCGCCAACTGGCGCCTCACCACCGCGCGCGATCGGACCATAGACGAATACGGGATCCTCACGCGCGACCTTTTCACGCTGGCCAAATTGAAGCCCGGCGAAATCGGGGGCGTGATAATCAGTTCAGTTGTGCCGCCCTTGAACTCAACCCTCGCCGGAATGGCGGACCATTATTTCGGCCGCAAGGCTTTGTTTGTCGAACCGGGCGTCAAGACGGGAATGGCCGTGCTGGTTGACAACCCTCTCGAGGTAGGCGCGGACCGCATCGTCAACGGCGTCGCAGCCTTTCAAAAGTACGGAGGCCCGTGCATCGTCGTGGATTTTGGAACGGCGACCACGATTGATGTCATTTCCGCCCGTTGCGAGTATCTCGGCGGCACGATCATCCCGGGAATCGGAATCTCGGCTGATGCGCTCTTCGGTCGCGCCGCGCGCCTCTTCCGCGTCGAGATCAAAGACCCCGGAAAAATCATCGGGCGCAACACCGTCGAGCAGATGCAGGCCGGCCTCTACTACGGTGCGATAGATTCGGTGGACGGCGTCCTTTCGCGCACCAAGGCGGAATTCGGCTCAGAGGCCAAGGTGATCGCCACGGGCGGCTTCGCCAAACTCGTCGCCGGCGGCTCGAAACACATCCAGCACACCGACGAATTCCTCACGCTGGACGGCCTGCGCATTATCTGGGAACGCAACCAGCCCGGCGCGAAATCCTGAGCGCTTGTTTGCACTGAGACGTGGCTCGAGGCGAAGTCGAACCTACGGGCCCGCGCATTGAAACCGCGATCGCGAGACGTACGCCGGTTTGAAGGTCCAAATGTAGCGCCGAGCTTCAGCTTGGCAGCCTTTGTGGTTTCGTATTCGCGCGAAGCGTGCTACTACGCTGCGGCTTTGATTCCGAGAGGATTTGCAGGTTTAGAGATTTAAGTGTAGCCCCAAGCCTCAACTCGGCAGCATTTGCAGTTGGTTTCATATTCGCGCAAAGCGCGAATCAAGGTGAAAGCGTGGGGATTCATCCCCACGAAACAGACGCACGCGGAGCGTGCTACCTTTGCGCTGCCTCTATGGCGGCATGTATTCGAGATTTTCGGCCGTCGAATTATCGAGCCCGTATCCTTCCAAGACAGATTTTCTTTCGTGCGAGACGCGAGTTAGGATGTCCATGCCGATGCCAGCTCGAGCGCAGCCACAAATGGAACCTTTCAACTATTTCAATTATTTCACCGAAATTGAGGAGCACTTCTGGCGCAAGCGCGGCGCCCACCTGCTGGTCTCGCCGCTCGATTGGGCCATCGTCGAGACATGGCAGAAGGCCGGCATCCCTCTCAACGCGGTGCTGAAAGGCATTGATCGGGCCTTTGAAAGCTGGGGGCGCTCGCGACGCGCGGCCGGCGGGCGGCAACTGAAAAGCCTTGCCTATTGCGTTGATGCCGTGCTCGACGCCGCCGCGGAAGCGCAGGAGGCGACCGCGGGAACGGGGCCGGAAATTGCGGCGCGGCCTGCCACCGAACCTTTCTCGCGTACCGAGCTCAAAGGATATCTTGGGCGTAATGCGGCGCGCCTGCGCACGTCCGCCGAAAAGAATCGCTCCGCGCACCCCGCGATGGCCGCGCGCATGGAAGAAACCGCCAAACGACTCGACGAAGCCTTGTCGCTCGTTGATTCACCCGCTGCGCTCGATCTGGAAGATCTGGAGCGCCGCCTCACAATCCTCGAAGAGAAACTCACCACCGCGCTTTCCGCGGACGCCGACGAAGAGGCACTCCTTGCGATCCGCCGCGAAATGGACCGCTCGCTGGCTCCATACCGGCGTAAGATGTCCGTGGAGAAACTGGCGCAGCTCGAGCGGCAGTACACGCAAAAGCGCCTGTTCGAGCAGTTCGGTGTCCCGCGCTTGAGCCTCTTCTACCTCACGTGATCGCCGAGTGATTCCGCCGCTCTCCGGCGGTTCGGTTGCGGCCTGTACGTTGGTCTAGTTTCAGTTCTTCGTACTTTTACGATCTATTCCGTCCTGCGCAACTGTGCTAGCGTCTTTGCAGAGTCATGAATTACAAACGACAATTCGGCGCCGTTGCAAGGCCCTTCGGGGTGGACCGTCGATGCTCGTTACTCGACACACCATGCCAAGTAAATATAGGGCTAAGTCATTCAAAACAAAGGGTCGGTCGCATTATTACTCGACACTCTTTTCAGGCCTAGGCCCTCATGGAAATCACCATTGAAAAACTGATCTATGGCGGCGAGGGGCTCGCGCATCACGACGGCTCGACCGTCTTCGTGCCCTTTGTGCTCCCGGCAGAGCGCGTCACCGCCGCGCCGGTCGAACAAAAAAAGAAATTTATTCGCGCGCGGGTGGAGCGCGTGCTCGAGCCTTCGCCAGACCGTTCAGCTGCGCGGTGCCCGCATTTCGGCGTTTGTGGCGGCTGCGATTATCAGCACATTCCGTACGACGCGCAGCTCAAGTTCAAAACCGAAATCCTGCGCGAGACGCTCCGCCGAATCGGACGCGTCGAATGGACCGGCGAAATTACGACGCACGCCTCGCCGCCCTGGGCCTACCGCAATCGCGCACAATGGAAAGTCCGTCCGCTCGGTGAAGATGGGGTGGGCGGCATGGGCATCGGATATTTCCGCGCAAACTCCACTGCGCTCTGTGCAGTGGAGGATTGCGCGATTCTCTCGCCGCTTCTGCTGAAAACTCTGCTCGCGCTTCGCGCGGGCGCCGCCGCTGGTATGCTGCCGCGCGAGTTGCGCGAAGTCGAGGCGTTTGCAGGCGGGGACGACTCCAAGCTACTCATCACGGCTATTTTCGCCGGCTTCCCTGCTCGTGCACAGGATTTGGTGGACAAGCTTCGCGGCATTCTGCCGGAAATCGAGAGCCTGCTTTTCCACGATCCCACTCGCGAGCGGATGGAGCTCGATGGCCCGGGCTACGTCGAATGCGAAGCGGAGGGCACGACGTACCGCGTGGGCCACTTTTCGTTTTTTCAGGTGAATCGGTTCCTGGCAGGGGAGCTTGCGCGCGTGGTCGCTGAAGACGAAGCGGACGGAAAGTTGGCGTTCGATCTCTTTGCCGGTGTGGGTTTGTTTTCCGTGCCGCTGGCGAAACGCTTCGCGCGTGTCATCGCTGTCGAATCGAATCCCGCAGCGGCGCGCGATTTGGAGGCGAATACCTCTGGCCGTGTCGCTCGCAGCGGTCGAGTGATCGAAGTCCGGTCTGCGGAAGTCGAACAATTTCTCGCCAAGCGAAAAGAGAAGCCGGAACTGGTAGTGCTCGATCCTCCGCGGGCCGGCTTGACGCCGGGAATCGTCAAGCACCTCGCGCGAATCGCGCCGGCCCGAATCACTTACGTTTCTTGCGATCCACCGACCCTGGCGCGCGATCTTGCTGCGTTCGCCAAGGCCGGCTACGACATTTCAAGCGTTCACCTGTTCGATCTTTTTCCCCAGACATTTCACATGGAGACGGTGGTAGGCCTACGCCGGCGTCCGTGAAGCTTCCCGTGCTGTGGCTCGTGGCGGCGTTCGCGGCCGGCATCGGTCTTGCGACACGCTGGCCCGAATCGCTCCGACTGTGGATCGTCCTCGCAGCGCTGGCGATTCTGGTTTCAGGCATTTTGCTTTGGCCTGGACATCGCACGTCGGCGTGGGTGCTCGCTCTCGTTGCTTGGGCCGCGCTTGGCGCCCTAGCGACGGACATCGAGCGCTTCTCCGTTCCTGCAAATCACGTTACGCGCCTCATCGCCGCCGGTCGCCTCGACACAACTGATCCGCTGCGCTGGCGCGGACGCCTGCGCGAAGACCCGATGGCGCTTCCGTGGGGACATCGCTACGACATTGACCTCGAACAAATCGAACAGGCTGGCGAATCAGTTCCGGTCAGCGGCGGCTTGCGCGTCAATCTGTACGGTGAGGCGCGGCCGGCCGATGAACTCCAGAACTTGCGCGCAGGCGATCGCGTGGAGGCGCTCGTAAAGGCACGGCCGCCGCGTAATTTCCTCGATCCCGGCGCATTCGATCTGCGTGGCTTCCTGGCCCGGCAGAAAGTTGATCTGACAGGGTCGCTCCGCAGCGGCGAACTGCTGCAATTGATTGGTCGTCCACGTCCGACTTTCACGCAGCGTTTGGCGCGTGCACGCGGAGCGTTGTTGGTTCGCGTCGACGCCCTCTACCCGGGCGAACCTGCTCGCGCGGCAGTGCTGCGAGCCATGCTCCTCGGCGACCGTAGCTTCGTGGATTCCGAAGTCGTCACCGCGTTCCAGATAACGGCCGCGTACCACGTGCTCGTTGTGGCCGGCCTGCACGTCGGCGCGCTCGTCGTGTTCCTTTTCTGGATTTGTCGCGGACTGCGGCTACCCATCGGCGTCACCACTCTTGTGACGCTCGCGGTGCTGGCCGCGTACGTAGGAGTGGTCCAGGATCGGCCGCCGATTCTGCGCGCGGCGCTGATGGCTGCGTTTTATATGTGCGCGCGCCCTCTCTTCCGGCGCGTCGAATTGCTGAATACGATTGCGCTCGCCGCGCTGGTGCTCCTCCTCTGGAAACCGTCGTCTCTCGTGGACTCAAGCTTCCAACTTTCCTTCCTCGCAGCATGGGTCATCGCCGCGCTCGCACTTCCCTGGATGAGCCGCACGAGCGCTCCGTATCGCGACGGGCTGCGCCATCTGGGAGACGTCACCCGCGACGGCGCACACCCGCCGAAAATCGCACAATTCCGGATCGAGATGCGCGCCGCCACCGAGTGGTTCGCCGCTCGATTGCCGTCGCGGCTCGCGTCGCGAGCGGGCGAGTTGCTGACGCTTCCCATTCGCGCCGGACTACGCCTGTGGGAAATCGTCGTGCTGTCCGCGGTGATTCAGTGGGGAATGATGCCGCTGCTGGCTCGCGATTTTCACCGCGTAAGCTTGGCGGGTCCGTTCAGCAATATCCCGGCGGTTATTTTGACGGGCGTCATCGTGCCGCTCGGCTTTCTCGCGCTCCTTCTTACTTTTGTGTGGGCGAGGCTCGCGATGGCTGTCGCGAAAGCGGCCGGATTCTGTGCTGGATTGCTGCTCGCGACGATCAATTGGTTCAGTCGTTTGCCGCGCGTTTCCTACCGCATTCCTGATCCGCCGTTCTGGCTGATACTACTATTTTTTGCGGCGTTGATTGTTCTCGCGACATCGGCGCGCGCTGCCGCGGCGCAGCGAACGGGCCGTCTCGCCAGGCGTCAACTTCCTCCGCCCATCGCGGCGGCGGAGTGGGTTTCCGCTTTCGCACTTCTCGCGCTGACAGTCCTTGTCGCGTCGCATCCGTTTGCGCCGAGCCTCGCGCGCGGCCGGCTCGAAGCGACCGTGCTCGACGTGGGGCAGGGCGATTCGATTTTCGCGGCGTTTCCTGACGGGCATACCATGTTGATTGACGGTGGTGGCCTCGCAGGTTCGGAATGGGTCGGCGGATACCGCTCGGGTACGGACGTCGGTGAAGAGGTTGTTTCGCCTTATCTTTGGTCGCGCGGTCTGAAGCGGCTCGATGTGGTTGCGCTCACGCATGCGGATCACGACCACGTGGATGGGTTAAGCGCCGTTCTCGCGAATTTCAAAGTCGGCGAATTGTGGGTGGGACGCGACGACGAGAGGCCGGCATTCCAGCGCCTTCTGGCAGTGGCACGCTCGCGCGGCATTGCAATCGTGCGGAAAGCGCAGGGCGCCGAGACCGATTGGCACGGCGCTCAAGCCAGCGTGCTTTGGCCGCCTGCCACGAGCGATGGAGAAACGCCGAACGACGCGTCGCTCGTTCTGCGACTCACTGACGGCCAGATGCACATCCTGCTGACGGGTGACATTGAGAAACGCACGGAAGAAAAGCTCGTCGAGGAAGATGCGCCGCTTGCAGCGGATTTCCTGAAGGCCGCGCACCACGGTAGCAAAACGTCTTCGACAGAAGATTTTATCGGCGCGGTTGCCCCGCGAGTGGCCGTCGTTTCAGTGGGCGAAGCGAATCCGTTCGGACATCCTTCCGAAAGCGTGGTCGAGCGCTTCCAGCGGGGCGGCGTGCGACTATTGCGCACCGATCGCGACGGCGCCATTACCGCGCTCACAGACGGAACAAGCCTTTCGGTGCGCACCTACGTCAAGGGTAATCTGGAACCCTGACCGCGATATAAGGCTACTTATCCCATCCCGTGGGAGTCTTGTAAGGCAGGGCGAGTTGAACGCCCTCCACCTGGCGTATCTTGCCGTTCTGAATCTTGAAGAATTCCGCTACCTCGACGTTGAACGGGCGTTTTGCCGAAGGAGGCATGGGAATTTTCCCGACACCCGGCACGTCCGCCTCCAGCACCGTCCCAGGATGATTGAACATGAAAAAACCAAAGACGATTCCCATTTTTTCGTCCACGATCATGAATCGCCGCGGATCAACCGCCTTGATGTACGCCCAAATCTTGGTGTTCATGTTTTCCCGGCATCCCATCGCCGCGGGATTGAAATCGCCGTGCCCCCACCCTTCGTTGTAACCGGGATTGTTGGTGTCCTGAATGCCATCGAGAATGCGATTGCACTTGTCGTCGAACGGAACGCTGTCCCCGGACAGATGCACGATTCCTTCGAAATACTGATTCGCGATTTTGAGCATTTCCTGTCGTGATGACCGCTCTGACGCAGCCAGCGGCTGGAGCCACACCGGATTCGGATGCCCGAATTTCTCCAGGGCCTCGGCAGGCTCGGCGCCCCGGCGAACGATCGTCTCGACCTCGGTGATCTTGCGGTTCACCACCTTCAGCCGAATCACCAAAATCGCTGGCGTGCCGTTCTCCCGAATCGTTCCTTCGAACCCAACCTGGCCGGCCTCGGGATCGGCGAAATAGATTTTGTAGGTTCCCATGCCGCTGATGGTGCCCCACAGCGCGTCGCCAAGCTTCATCTGCATCGTGTTTTCCGTGAACTTCACGCCGGGCGCCACCGGCAGGGCGCTCGGATCGTGCGCAACCGAAGCGGCCAGATACTGATCAATGAAACCGGTTAGACACGCGTAATCGCACGCCGCTGCAGAAGCGCTTTGAGGCTCGTTATTTGCTGCCGCGGCTTTGTTCGCGCCCGTGGAAAGAGTGGCCGACAGCGTTAGAAACAGCAGTATTCCTGCAGCGGCGATTCGCAGCATATGTCCTCTCATTTCCAAGCCCTCCATTTCGCGCCGCGATTGTACTCCCATGTCCTGGGCGCCTTATACGAATTCAAACGGTGCAAAAAAGGGCAGGCTGGCCCCGAGTACTATTGCCGGTCCCGGCGGCAGCAGGCATTATTAAGATTCGAGCTGCACAATAAACCATGCCAACGTTACTAGACGGCGCCAAAGCGGATCCGACGCAGGAACAGATAGATGACGAGAGCCGACGAATCCGGCGGTTGCGCATTTTAGTCCAGCTCACCGTGGAAACGATCGCGGAAGGCGGGCTCACGGCGGAAGAAGCATCGGGAATGATCGCCGCGACCAGGCGCGTCGCACTGGAAATGTTTCCCGGCAAAGAGCGTGCGTTCGATTTGATCTACAGGCCCCAATTTCAGCGGGTGATGCACGCCGTTTACAGGCTTCAGTAGCCAAGCCGCATCAGTAACCAAACCGCATTCGAATCCACATCCGCAGCCACACCACTCCAAGTCCCGCAATCGTACCCAGCAGCGCCTGATATTCGCGATTCCGCCGATACTGCGGCCACGAAAACGCGCTCTCAGGCGCATTTTGTGCGGGCGTCGAACCTTTGGACGCACGGAAGCCGGGGAAAAACAGCGGCGTGCGCGCAGCATAGTCCTCAAATGCTCCTCCGAAGCGCTTGCGCAGATCGGCCTCTTCATTGCGAATCACGGCGTAGTAGAAAACCGCGAAATACACTCCCACGATCAGCCCAGCCCACAATGAATGACCCGCAACGATGAACCCAGCCGCCAGAAGCGCACTGCCGAAGTAGAGCGGGTTTCGCGTGACCGCGTACGGGCCAGTTGTGGCAAGCTCCTCATCCTTTCGCAGGTGCCCGGAAGCAAGGCCGCGAACGATCAGGCCGACGACAGCGACAAGTCCTCCGATCATGATCGCGCGCGGTATCGGCCTTGCGAGTACCAGGAACACTACCGCGACCGGATAGCCCAGGCGAACGCGCCAGCGCATCCAGAATCTTCTCGATTGCTTGATTTGCAGCGACCGCGAGTCAGTCATTCATACCCCGGCGCAGGCGCGCCACGATTTCGCTCGTCGAGTGCGGCGATCCATCGCCGACGATGGCGACGCGAATCCCGAGCAGCGCCGCCAGCTCGGCGTCGCGCCCGGCGTTTGCTGAGCGATCGGCGCCGCGGGCATGCACCTCGGGCTGAAACTCGCGCAGTAACGGTTCCACATCGGCGTCGTCGAAGATGATGACGTAATCCACGGTGGCAAGCGCGGCGACCAGCGCCGTGCGGGCGCGCTCGGTCAAAATCGGCCGTCCCTCGCCTTTCAGCTTCCTCGCGCTCGCATCGGAATGAACGGCCACGACGAGCAGATCGCCCTCATCCCGCGCGGCGCGAAGATAGCGGACGTGTCCGGCATGAAGCAGGTCAAACACGCCGTGCGCGAACACGATCCTGCGTCCCGCGCGGCGGTGTTCTTCGAGCACATCGTGCAGACCGCCGCGGGAAAGAATTTTATCGCGCGTATCCATTAAGTGTTGAGCATCGCGGGGTAAGTTCGCGACGCCGCGCCGAAAAGTATCACACGCACCCTAATTGCAGCAAACCGGCGCAGCGCGAGTGAAAATGCTGCGCGTATTCACCGGGCCCATTCATCGGCGGGACCGGATGCGAGATTCGGCGACTGCCATTACAGTCTGCCAGAACTCCTGCTCACGAGTGATCTGAAGCGAGATGCATCCCCAGTAGAGATCCATCGCGGGCAGCGGGACACCCGAAAGATTGTAGGCGTCCTTCTCCGTGCAGATGATTGCGTTCGCGCCGACAGCATGAGCTGCGTCCTCAATCGCTTTCACTTCCTGCGCGGTGTAGCGGTGGTGATCGGGAAAAGCCTGGTACCCGGCTACATCGAGGCCCCACTCCCGCAGATCGACGCGAAAAGCGGCTGGATTGCCGATTCCGCTGAATGCGAACCATTTGCGCGAGTGGGCTTCGCGATATTTTGTGCCCGAAGATTCGCCGCGAAATTCCTGAATGTACTCAAGGTGAGCGCGCGCGTAAAAAATCGGCGCGTCCGAATTCCGGCGGATGGCAGCCTCAATGGCCGAAGCGTGGCCGCTCCGCGTGATTACGATCACGTCTGCGCGCGACAGAGCCGATAGCGGCTCGCGCAGACGGCCCGCCGGGAGCAGGTGGCCGCCGCCGAAAGGATTCATCGCGTCAATCAAAACGATATCCACATCGCGCGCTAACTGCAGATGTTGAAATCCGTCGTCGAGAACGAACAACTGGATGCCGCGTTTGGCAAGTTCGCTGCCGCGCGCGAAGCGATCTGCGCCGACTCCGAGCGCAACTTGTTCGCCCAAGTGCGCTCGCAGCAACTGAACTTCGTCGCTCGTCGAAGCCGCCCCGTCGCCTTCGCCTCGATATCCGCGCGTGAGAACGGCCGTGCGCTTACCCTCGGTGAGCAAACGCTGCGCGATCCATAGAACCATCGGCGTCTTGCCGGTGCCACCGGTGGTGAGGTTCCCTACGCTGATGACTATGGCGTTGAGGTGCCGCTGGCGCAGGATTCCGTCGCGGTAGCCGCGCGTTCGCAGACGAGTGACGGCGCCGTAGGGCAGCGTTAGCGGCCACAGAAGCGATTCGATGAACGTCAAGCCGGGCGCTCGCTTTCGCCGAGAACAGCCGCGATGCGCTCGAGTGATCGCGCCGTGGCGCCGCGATTGCGTTCTGAAAGCGCGCGCGCGGATTTGCCCATGTGCTCTCGGAGAGCATTGTCCTCGACGAGCTGCACCCAAACCTTGCCGAGCTGCTGGCCGCTCGCGACCTCGACCCCTGCCTTCGCCGCCAGAAACTGCGCGGCCATATCCCGAAAATTCTCCATGGACCGGCCAAAGACCGGCGGCTTTGAGAACCAGGCCGGCTCCAGAATATTGTGGCCGCCCGCGGGAACCAGCGAACCACCCACGAAGACAGCATCAGCCAGCGAATAAAGGCCCGCGAGTTCGCCGATGGAATCGAGCACCAGCACATCCGCATTTTCGTCGAGCGGCTTCGCAGAGTCCACACGGCTCCTGCGCACCACGTTCCAGCCGCCCGCGGCGGCAATTTCGGCGGCAACGTCGAATCGGTCTGGCTTACGCGGCGCAAGGATCAACAGCGCGTGGCGCCACTGCCGCTGCACGATGTCATAGGCCGCGATCACAGCTTCTTCTTCCTCGGCGACTACGCTTCCGGCCACAAACACGGGCCAGCGCTCCTGGGTGCGAATTTGACCCTGCAGCCACGCGCCGAAGTCGCTTGCGGCCGGAGGCTCGGCGTCGTATTTCAGGTTGCCTGTCACCTCGACGCGCTCTTCGGCGGCACCCATTTCGCGCAGCCGCGCGGCGTCCTCAGGTGTCTGCGCGAGAAAGAGTTCTGCGTCCTGCAAAGTGCGCTTGAAGAACTCGCCGACAAGGAACTCCCAGCGCTTGAACCGGGCAAAAGATTTTTCCGATATACGCGCGTTTGCAAAGATCACGGGAACGTCCTCGTGCCGCGCTTCGCGCAGGAAATTCGGCCAGATCTCCGTCTCCATCACGATCACCAGCGCGGGCCGGATGGTTCGGAGGGCTCGGCGAACCGGCACGACCCAATCCAACGGAAAATAGAAGATGCCATCAACGGACCGCAATCGCTCGCGCGCCAAGCGCTGGCCCGTCTCCGTAGTCGTCGAAATGAAAATCGCTCGGCCCGGAAAGCGATGCTGCAAACCTTCGGAGAGCGGCTTTGCGGCGAGCACTTCGCCAACCGAGACAGCGTGAATCCAGATCGCACCGTGGCCGGAACCATCCGCCGCACGAGAGTGTGCGGCGCGGGAAACAACCTCTGGAGGCACGCTCCCCAAGCGCTCCCATAGCGCGCTCGCGGGTTCGCCGCGACGCCACCCTCGCAACGCATAGTACGGCGCGAGAAAAAACGTGCCGACAGCAGTGATGATGCGATAGAAAAAGTACATGGCAGGCGACGCGGCATTATAGCCCGATCATCAAAGATTACACCGGGCGGTGCCTAAGGCTTGTTGTCGCGGGTAAGATAGGCCGACAGCGCTTCCAAATCCGCGTCGCTGAGCTCCGTCTTGCGGAATCGCGGCATCACGGAAACGCCGTTCCGGACAAATATCTTGATAAATTGCGACGTCAGGTCCGTGCGCTCTTCGAGCATCGCCGGCTTCGTGCCCTTGTACTTTGCGGCCAGTGCGTCCGTACCGGGCATGGTCGCGCCGATTCCGGGGCTCGCATTCTTGATGACCGGCCCGTGGCAGCCGGAGCAAAGATTCTGGAATACTTCCTTGCCGCGCTGAACTTTCGACGCCCCGGGCTCCTGGCCTTGCGACGGGAACAGGGTCCAGGACGAGTTTTGGGCTGCAGCAGCGCCGGCTCCCAAAAATACGAGGGCGAACGCAGCCAGTAAAACACTCCCCACTCGCCTCATGTCTTCGCCTTCCGCATCTCCCGCGGCCAAATGCCGTAACGGCCGGCGGACAAGATTCCGTTGGGATCCACCGCGTCCTTGAGCGTTTCGTGGAAGCGAAGCAGCGCGTGATTGTTGAACGAATACGCGCCCGCGGCGGTGTCCATGAACGCTGAGTGCGTCCGATATTCGCCCCAGCCGTGATCTGCGGCAAGCTTGAGCATGCGATCGAACGTCGCGCGATTTTTCTTATTCGTCTCGATGTCGTTTGTGATCGGAAAGCCGTAGAGAAGAACGAACGCCCTCCAATGATACGACTGCGGAAGGCCGACGGACGGCGTGACGCCCCATTCGCGGAAAGCTTTCGTAAACACCCGCTGCGCTTCGAGCACGGCCTCGCCGGTCATTGGTATCACCGACGCGAGCCATAAGTGGCCGTTGTTTGGAGTTGGATTGACTGGCGACCGAGCGCCCAGCGAAAAAACGCCCAGGCTCGGTATACCCAATTTCGATCGCTCGCCCACTCTCTCGGTCTGTTCCGGCGTCAGCGGAAAGCGGAAAGATTCGCCCTCTTCAAATGTGGCGCCCGGAATCGCGGAGAATTGTTCCTTCACGTGCTCCCATTGCGCGTCTATGACCTTCGACAGCCCGTAGAATGAAAATGGGCAACCCCAGAACTGGACTTTTCGATCGTGTGCGTAGCGGTCCCATTCCTCCGGCGAGCCGCCATCGGGTCTCGCGAGGAGCACTTCGCGCGCCGGATCGGGCGGTCCGTTGTACACGGGACTCTCAATCCAGATGTGGCAGTTGATCGTGCCGGAGTTCATCAGCCGCGCCATGATGTCAACGAACGGAATGATGTCGTTGTATTTCGGCACCCAAACCGTGGCGACCCTGTATGCCTCCGGCTGCGGCATCAGCCAAAAGCCCATTTTCGTGACGACTCCGAAATTGGATTGCGAAAAAATGCCGTCAACGTACGGCCCGAGACCGAATTTGAATTGCTGCCAGGTTTGGGCTTTTGGCACCGCACCCATTCCAGTACGCAGTAGTTCGCCATTCGCGAGGACTACCTCCATGCCGCAATGCGACTCGAAATGATCGCGAAACGGTAGAGGCGTATATCCCGCGCCGTGATCAAGAGAGTTGCCGACCAGGCTGCCCCAGCCGGGATCCGGAACATCGAGCCAGAGCTTCAGTCCCTTTTCTTGAATATAGCGATAGAGGTCGAAATAGCTGACGCCGGGCTCGACCAGCGCATATGCGTTGCGCTCGTTCACCTCGAGAATCCGGTTCATGCGCTTCAGGTCGAGCACCACGCTGCCGGATAGCACGGGAGCTGATCCGCCGTAGCCGAGGTTACGACCCGTGGAAATCGGATAGATCGGAATTTTGTAGTGGTTTGCGATCCGGACGACTGCCTGCACCTGCTCCACGCCGTCTGGCGCGACGGCTGCGGAGGCTACGATCTCGTCAGGTTCACCGAGGAAGGGAGAATAGGCGTCGCGATAGAGCGCGACATCCTCGTCGCTGGTGAAAACCCATTCCTTGCCGACAGCTTCTTCGAATTGCTGGATTGCTTCGGCAAAATCGCTGGGACTAACCCCGGGCGGAACATTCATTCCGGACTCCTGCTGCTTGCTGAAGATATTACGTCCGCGTATATTTTGGAAAACGCGCGAGCCGCCGCGCTTACGCTCGCGCCTTGCGCATGCTTTTGGGCCAGATACCGTTCTTGCCCGGCGATAGAATGCCATTCGGATCAAGCGCGTCCTTCATCGTTTCATGAAGGCGCAGCAATGCGTGGTCGTTGAATGAGTACGTCGCCGCGATGTCTCCCATGAACGTAGTGTGCGTGCGGTACTCTCCCCAGCCGTGGTCCGCTGAAACATTGATCAGGTGCCTGTAAATTTCGCGGGTCTTGCGGTTCTTTTCGACGTCTCGCTCGATCGGAAAGAGATAGATGATCACGAAGGCTCGCGCGAAGAATGAGAAAACCGGAAAGGCCGCCGCGGCGCCGCCGGGAGAGCCCAGGTCGCGATAGACCTGCTCGAAAACCTGCTGGGACTCGAGGACGCCTTCTCCGGTCATGGGGATGATCGGCGAAAAACCCAAATGACCTTGGCCGTGCGGGCCGAGTATCGAGAAAGTCTGCAGGCTGGGGATTCCGAAAGGGACCGTGTCCAGGATTTTCGCCACTTGATCGGGACTGAGCGGGAAGCGGTGCGAAGCGCCGTCATGAAATTTCACTCCCGGAATCGAAGAGAATTTCTCCTGCGCGAATTCCCACTGCGCGGCGACGACTTTGGCAGGCCCGTAGAAAGGCAGAGATACGCTCCAGTAGGGGATATTTTTTCGCGCGGCATAGTCGTCCAAGCCCTGCTTGTCGGCGCTCGCGCGAAGAGCGGTCAATTCCGCATCAGGCCGCGCGAAGGAAAGCGGGCTGGTCACCAGAGTCGTGGCCTGGACGGTTCCGGAATTCATTAGATAGGCGAAGATTTCGACGAGCTGAAAGATGTCGTCGTGTTTGGCGACTGTCACGGTTCCCGAAAGATAGGCCTCCGGTTCGGGCATCAGCCAAATTCCCATCTTCGTGACGATGCCGAGGCTGGATTGCGAAAAGATTCCGTCAACGTAGGGACCGAAGCCGTATTTATACTGCTGCCAGGTTTTTGAATTCGGCAGCGCGCCCATGCCTGTGCGCACCAGGTCGCCATTGGCCAGGACCACCTCCATGCCGCAGTGGCAATCGAAGTGGTCGCGCATCGGCGTATAGCCGCCGCCGCGTTCGAGTGAATTGCCGATGGGGCTGCCCCAACCGGGATCGGGCGGATCAATCCAAACTTTCAGGCCCTTTTCCTGAATGTACCGATAGAGATCGAAATAGCTGACTCCCGGCTCGACCAGTGCATAGTGATTCTTGTCGTTGACCTCGAGCACGCGGTTCATGCGCTTGAGATCCAGCACGACGCTGCCGCCCAGCAGCGGCGACGAACCGCCATAGCCCAGATTCTTGCCGGTGGAAATCGTCCAGAGGGGGATTTTGTATTTGTTCGCGATTCGGACGATCGTCTGCACCTGTTCGACGCCGTCCGGGGCGACCGCGGCGGACGGAATTGGCTCTTCGGCTTCGTGCCAAAGCGGCGAATAGGCATCGCGATAAAGATCCACGTCCTCATCGGAGGTGAAGACCCAATCTTTGCCGATGGCCGCCTCGAACTGCTTGATCGCTTCGGCGAAGTTGGCCTGGCTGACGCCGGGAGGAAGCTTCATTCGTGGGTCCATTTTTCCTTTTGTCGCGGCGAGAACTTTGGGCATTTCCGGCGTTAGGCGGCTGCCTTCGCTAAGCGCGTGCCTTGCGCATGCCTTTCGGCCAGATGCCTTGTTTACCGGGCGACAGGATTCCGTTGGGATCAAGGGCGTCTTTGATGGTTTCGTGAAAATGCCATAGCGCGTTATTGTTGAAAGAATAGACGTTCGCCACGTCGTCCATGTAAGCGATGTGAGTGCGATATTCGCCCCAGCCGTGCTCGGCGGAGACTTTGATCAGGCGCCGGAACACTTCGCGGTTGCGTTTATTGAATTCGACATCGTGCATGATAGGAAAGCCAAACAAGAAAACGAACGCACGAGGGAAGAAAGCCCAGGGCAGCGAGATGAATTGATTTTGTGGCGGCACGCCCAGCTCATGGTAAACGTCGCCGAATGCTTTGAGGGCTTCGAAAACGGCTTCACCTGAAAGAGGAACGATCGGCGAAAAATCCATGTGGCCCTGGGTCTTGCCCAGGAAGCCGAAGACCGAAAGATTCGGAATGCCCAGAGCCTGGCGCAGGACGTCGTCCGAATCCTCGAGTTTCACCGGAAAGCGATACGAGCGGCCTTCTTTGAAAGTGGCGGCTGGGATCGCCGAGAATTGTTCTTTTGTATATTCCCATTGAAGGTCAACGACCTTGGCCGGTCCGTAGAAATGCAGCTCGGCGCTCCAGTAGGGAATGTTCTGCTCGCGGCCGATGCGCTCAAGCTCAGCGACGGAAATGTCGCCGGGTAGATCAACGACGCCACCGCCCTTCGAGACGCGATAGGTGAGCAGCGGACTATCGAGCGCCATCGTTCCCTGCACGATTTGGGAATTGTAGAGGTAGGCGAGAGTCTCGACAAACGGGACAAGGTCGTCGTGGCGAGCAACCATCACCGTTCCGTCGCGGTAGGCTTCGGGTTCGGGCAGCAGCCAGACGCCCATCTTCGTTACGATGCCGAAATTCGATTGCGAGAACATGCCGTCCACGTATGGGCCGAAACCATAGCGGTACTGTTGCCAGGTCTTCGAGGCCGGCATCGCGCCCATGCCTGTGCGCATTAGTTCGCCATTCGGCAGCACAACTTCCAGTCCGCAGACGGTGGCGAAATGGTCATGGAGGGGACCGCGGCCGCCACCACGTTCGAGAGAATTGCCGACCGGGCTGCCCCAGCCGGGATCGGGTGGATCAATCCAGACTTTCAGCTGGTGGTCCTGAATATAGCTGTAGAGATCGAAATAGCTGACTCCCGGCTCGACGAGCGCGTACGCGTTGGTCTCGTTGACCTCAAGAACGCGGTTCATGCGCTTGAGGTCGAGCACCACGCTGCCGGAAAGACGCGGCGCCGAACCGCCGTACGCCAGATTCTTACCGGTCGAGATCGTCCAGAGTGGAATCTTGTATGTGTTGGCAATTTTGACGACCGCCTGAACCTGCTCGACACCATCGGGCGCAACCGCGGCGGAGGGAACAGAATCCTCGGCTTCGTGCCAGAAAGGAGAAAATGAGTCGCGATAAAGGTCCAGATCCTCGTCGCTCGTGAAAACCCATTCCTTGCCGACGGCTGCTTCAAATTGATGAAGCGCGGCTGCGAAATCAGCCTCGCTCACTCCCGGCGGGACTCTCATGCCTTGTTCTCTCGCAAGTGCTTCGGCCAGATTCCGTACCGGCCGGCGGAAAGTATCCCGTTGGGATCAATTGCATCTTTCACCGTTTCGTGAAAATGCAGCAGCGCGTGGTTGTTGAAGGAATATGTGTCCATCACCGAAGCCTGATGGGCGGGAGCGGTGCGGTATTCACCCCAGCCATGTTCCGCCGCGATCTGCACCAGTCGATCGAAGGAGGCGCGATTTCTCTTGTTCGTTTCGACATCATGCGTGATTGGAAATCCGAAGAGATATATGAAACCTCTCTCCCAATAACACGTGGGCAAGCTGAATGACGGGACGGGTAAATTTAGCTCCTTGGCGGCGTCGGTAAACACGCGATTCGCCTCGAAGACCGCCTCGCCAGTCCGTGGGATGATCGGCGCGAACCAGATATGGCCTTGTCCCGGCGTAGGGTTCGCGTCTGAACGCGCGCCAATCGAAAACATTCTCAGGCTCGGAATCCCGAACTGCGGCACGTTCACCTTGTCCTGCTGCTCCACGGTCAGGGGCATCTTGTAGGCTTGGCCATCCACGAATTTGGCGCCCGGAATGGCGGAAAATTTCTCCTTGGCAAATTCCCAGTTCGCGGCATTTGCCTCGGCAGCTCCATAGAAGCTCAGCGTGCAACTGAAGAACGCAATTCCCTTCTTCTGCGCGTATGCGTCCAATTCGTTCAGCGTCGTCGCGATGGGCTTTGCGAGCAGCGCCGTCAGCTCCGCGTCAGGCGGCGGCCCACCCGCGCTCAACGGACCTCCCCGGCTCAATAGAGGGCTGCCTAGAAACGGCATGCCGGTCGTACAGTTCGTGTTCTCGAGCCAATTGAGGATGTCAATCATCGGAATCAAGTCGCCATGCTTCGGCACCATCACGGTTCCCGAGAGATACGCGTCCGGCTGTGGCAAGAGCCAGAAACCCATTTTCGTGATCACGCCAAAGTTGGACTGCGAAAACATTCCGTCAATCCAGGGACCAAATCCCGATTTGTATTGCTGCCAGGTTTTCGCGCCCGGCATCGCACCCATTCCCGTGCGCATCACTTCGCCATTCGCGAGCACAACTTCCATCCCGCAGTGTGAATCGAAATGGTTGCGATACAGCGCAGTCAAATACCCGCCGCCACGATCGAGCGAATTGCCAATCGGGCTGCCCCAGCCAGGATCGGGAACATCCACCCAAAGCTTGAGTCCCTTCTCCTGAATATAGCGATAGAGATCAAAGTAGCTGACTCCCGGCTCAACGAGCGCGTACGCATTGGGCTCGTTAACTTCAAGAATCCGGTTCATCCGCTTCAGGTCGAGCACCACGCTGCCGGAATACGTGGGTGCCGAACCGCCATATCCCAAATCTTTGCCCGTGGAGACCGGATAAATCGGAATCTTGTACTGGTTCGCGATCCGGACGACCTTCTGCACCTGCTCGACATTATCCGGAGCGACGGCCGCGGACGCGACCAGCTCGTTTGCCTCTCCCCAGAACGGCGAGTAGGCGTCGCGATAGAGCGCCACATCTTCGTCGCTCGTGAAAACCCACTCCTTGCCGACAGCTTCTTCAAACTGCTTGATCGCTTCAGCGAAATCGCTGGCGCTCACACCTGGCGGAATCTTCATTGCGCGCTCCCGTCTCGACCCTTACTGAATCTCGTTGTCACGCTCTGGCCTTCCTCATCTCCTTGGGCCAGATACCGCACTTTCCCGCCGCAAGGATGCCATTGGGGTCGAGCGCATCCTTTATGTTTTCGTTAAGCCGCCGCAGCGCGTGATCATTGAAGGAATACGCGTCCGAAATGTCGCCCATGAACGCCGTATGCGTGCGGTATTCACCCCAGCCCCGCTCCGCCGACGTTTTCACCAATCGCCTGAATATCTCGCGGTTTCGTCGATTCTTCGCCACATCATGCTCGATCGGGAAAAAGTAGATGATGACGAACGCCCTCGCGAAGAACGACCAGACGGGAAATGACGGAGAGACGCCTTCGGAATCGCTCAAGTCCTTGAAGACCTGGTCGAACACCTGCTGCGCCTCGAGCACTGCTTCGCCCGTCATGGGGATGATGGGCGAGAACCACATGTGGCCCTGGCTGCGCGGACCGCCGACCTGGAAAGTCTGTAGGCTGGGCACGCCATACGGCACCGGGTTCCTGATTGCCGCCAGCTGATCCGCGTCCAGCGGAAAGCGGTACGACGCGCCATCCTGAAATTTCACTCCGGGAATCACGGAAAATTTCTCGCGTGCATATTCCCACTGCGCCGCCACAACCTTCGCGGAGCCATAAAACGGGAGTGACACGCTCCAGTAGGGAATGTTCTTCCTCGCCCCATAATCCTCGAGGTCTTTCGTCGAACCGCTGGCGCGCAGAGTGGCCAGCTCCGGATCGCGAACGTACGCCAGAGGACTCACCACCGTGGTGGTGGCCTGCACAGTTCCGGAATTCAGCAGATTCGTGAAGATCTCGACCATGGCAAATAGGTCATCGTGCTTCGACACCATCACGTTTCCCGAAAGGAACGCCTCCGGCTGCGGGAACAGCCAGAAACCCATCTTCGTGACGACGCCGAAATTCGACTGCGAGAAAATGCCGTCCACGTAAGGGCCGAAGCCATATTTGTATTGCTGCCAGGTCTTCGCGTTGGGGAGCGCGCCCATGCCCGTGCGCACCACGTCACCATTGGCCAGCACCACTTCCATACCGCAGTGGCAGTCGAAATGGTCGCGCATCGGCGTGTAGCCTCCGCCGCGTTCGAGTGCGTTGCCAACCAGGCTGCCCCACCCGGGATCGGGCGGATCAATCCATACCTTGAGACCCTTTTCTTGAATGTACTTATAGAGATCGAAATAGCTGACGCCCGGCTCGACCAGCGCATAGTGATTCTTGTCGTTCACTTCCAGGACCCGGTTCATGCGCTTCAGGTCCAGCACCACGCTGCCGCCCAGCAGCGGCGCCGATCCGCCATAGCCGAGGTTCTTACCCGTTGAAATCGTCCACAGGGGAATCTTGAAGTGGTTCGCGATCTTGACGACCGCCTGCACCTGCTCGACTCCATCGGGCGCGATCGCTGCCGATGGAATCGGCTCTTCTTCTTCATGCCAGAAGGGAGAATAGGAATCGCGATAGAGATCCACATCCTCGTCGGATGTGAACACCCACTCCTTGCCGATCGCCTCCTGAAACTGCTTGATCGCGTCGGAAAAATCGCCGGGGCTGACGCCAGGCGGGACTCTCATCACACGCTCCTGCTTGCTTTCCACCGAATGAAATAGTTTCCCTGATGCTACGGTTTATTGTTTCGCGTCAGATACGCTGCAATCGCATCCAGATCCGCGTCGCTGATTTCCGTCTTCCGGAATATGGGCATGACGGAAATTCCGTTCCGCACATATTGCTTGATCAGCGCCTGCGTCAAATCGGTGCGGTTGGCGAGCAGCGCCGGTACGGCTCCTTTGTATTTCGCCTGCAACGCGAGAGTGCCCGGCTTCCCCACTCCCTCGCCGTGGCACATTGAGCAGTAGTTTGTGTACTGTACGTAACCTCGCGGCTGACCCTGGCTCGGCGTCGTGGCGTTTGTCCACGAGGAAGATCTCGACACCGCCTCCTGAGCGGGCAGCGCCTTCGCCACGAAGAAAAACGCGAGTGCGACAACCAGATAGGCTCCAAAAGTTTTCATGACTTTGCCTCCCTCATGTGCTTCGGCCAGATTCCATACCGGCCCGCGGAAAGAATGCCGTTGGGGTCAATCGCGTCCTTGACCGTTTCGTGAAAACGCAACAGCGCGTGATTGTTGAATGAATAGGTGTTCATGATCGCGTCCTGAAAGGCCGGCGCCGTGCGGTATTCCCCCCAGCCATGATCGGCCGCCACTTGAATCAATTTCCTGAACGACGCAACGTTTTTCTTATTGGTCTCGATGTCTTTCACTACCGGAAAAGCAAAAATAAAGATGAACGACCGCTCCCAATAAGTTGAGGGGAGATTGAAATTAAGAAACGGCAACCCGAAATCCTTGGCGGCCTGCGCAAACACGCGATTCGCTTCGAAAATTGCCTCACCTGTTCTCGGAATGATTGGCGAGAACCACATGTGGCCGGTGCTGGGCTCCGGGTTCATCGCCGAGCGCGCCCCAATGGAGAACATTGCCAGGCTGGGTATGCCGAACTGGGGCTTGTGAACTTTCTCGCGCTGCTCGGCGGTCAGCGGAAGCTTGTACGCATCCCCGTCCTCGAATTTGGCGCCGGGAATGGCGGAGAACTTCTGCTTCGCGAATGCCCAGTTCGCGGCATTTGCCTTCGGCGCGCCGTAAAAGCTCAGCTTGCAACTCCAGTAGCCAATCCCCTTTTTCTGTGCGTAGTCGTCCAGTTCCGGCGTCATGTTGCCGCCGGCCTTGGCAACTAGGGCCGTAAGCTCCGCGTCCTGCGGCCTGTCAAATGGCGTCGCGCCCTGATCGAACCGCGCCGCGAACTCCGAGAGCATCGGAATTCCCAGCAGAGGGCTCGCCAAGTCCGGCATGCCGTTGGTGACGCGCGTGTTCTCCAGATAATTTAACGTGTTTACGAGGGGAATCAGGTCATCGTGACGGAATACGGTCACTGTGCCCGAGAGATAGGCGTCAGGTTCCGGCATCAGCCAGAACCCCATCTTCGTTACTACGCCGAAATTCGACTGTGAAAACATGCCGTCAATCCACGGGCCAAATCCGGACTTATACTCCTGCCAGGTCTTAGAGCCCGGCAGCGCCCCCATGCCCGTGCGCATCACTTCACCATTGGCCAGCACCACTTCCATCCCGCAGTGCGAATCGAAATGGTTACGATATTGGGGCATCAGATATCCGCCACCGCGATCGAGAGAATTGCCGATCGGGCTGCCCCAGCCCGGATCGGGCACATCTACCCAGAGCTTGAGTCCCTTCTCCTGGATGTAACGGTAGAGATCGAAGTAGCTAACGCCGGGTTCAACCAACGCGTAGGCATTGCGCTCGTTGACCTCGAGAATCCGGTTCATGCGTTTCAGGTCGAGCACCACGCTGCCGGAAAGAACCGGAGCGGACCCGCCGTACCCGAGATTTTTCCCGGTCGAAACCGGGTAGATCGGAATCTTGTAGCGGTTCGCGATTTTGACGACCGCCTGCACCTGCTCCACGCCATCCGGCGCAACGGCGGCCGACGCCACAAGCTCGTTCGGCTGTCCCATGAGGGGCGAATAGGCGTCGCGATAGAGAGCGACGTCCGTGTCGCTGGTAAAGACCCATTCCTTGCCGACGGCTTCTTCAAATTGCTTGATCGCTGCGGCGAAGTCGCTCGCACTTACGCCCGGCGGGACTTTCATTGCATGCTCCTCATAATCATCCGATTGCGCTATCTTCCGTGAAGCCGCGCCTTGATCCTACGGCTTGTTGTTTCTCGTCAGGTACGCCGCGATAGCGTCCAATTCCGCGTCGCTGATTTCCGTTTTACGGAACATAGGCATGAACAGCACGCCGTGGCGCACGAACGTCTTGATCACCGGCGCAGTCAGGTCCGTGCGCTCTTCCAGCACAGCGGGCTTTTGTCCGCGGGCGGCCAGCGCATCCGTGCCGGGCTTTCCCAATCCAGTTCCGTGACATGGAAAGCACCACTTGTCATAGACCTTGTGTCCTCTTTCAATCTGATCCTGATCCGGCGCGGCGAATGCCGGCACCGTCATCATTAGGCTCAGTGCCACTAGCAATCCCACTCTCGCGTTTTTCATGCCGATGCCTTTCTCATGCTTTTTGGCCAGATGCCGCACTTACCGGGCGACAAAATTCCGTTGGGATCCACAGCGTCCTTGATCGTTTCGTGAAAACGCCGTAGCGCGTGGTTGTTGAAGGAATATGTATCCATCACCGTTTCCATGAAGGCCGTGTGCGTGCGGTATTCCCCCCAGCCATGTTCGGCCGCCACTTTGATCAGGCGCTTGAAGTTTTCCCGATTTTTCTGGTTCTTCGCGACATCGTGTTCGATGGGAAAACCGAAAAGCACCAGAAAGCAGCGCGGATAGTTGGACGCAGGTCCAAGAAAAAACAGTGGGCCGACGGGCATGCCCATTTCCTTGTACGCATCGGCGAACACTTGTTGCGCTTCGATCACAGCTTCGCCCGTCATCGGAACGATCGGCGAAAACCACACGTGCCCTTCGCTGCGCCCGCCTCCCACGCCAAATACGGAGAGACTCGGAATGCCGACGGCCACAGAATTTTGAAATTGCGGCAACTCTTCGGGATCCACCGGGAATCGGTGCATGGTTCCGTCTCTAAACGTGACCCCTTCGATCCCCGAAAACCTTTCCTTCGCATATTCCCACTGCGCGGCCACCACTTTGGCAGGTCCGTAAAACGGCAGCTCGATACTCCAGTAGCCCATGTTCTTCTCTTGCAGGTAATGCTCGAGGTCCTGCGTCGAGGGACCGCCCGGCTTGGCTCGCAGCGCCGCTAGCTCAGCGTCCGCCCGCAGAAAATTCAAGGGACTGGCCACAGTCGTCGTGCCCAGCACGATGCTGGAATTCATCAGGTACGCCAAACCGGCCACGAGCGGAACAAGGTCATCATGCTTCGGAACCGACACGGTGCCGGTCAGGTATGCCTCGGGCTCGGGGAACAGCCAAAAACCCATCTTCGTCACGATTCCCAGGCTCGATTGCGAGAACATTCCGTTCACATAAGGGCCAAAACCATATTTGTATTGCTGCCAGGTTTTAGAGCCGGGCAAAGCGCCCATGCCCGTGCGCATTACCTCGCCGCTTGGCAGGACGACTTCCATCCCGCACTGCGCGTCGAAATGGTCGCGCATCGGCGTCCGGCCGCCCCCGCGATCCACGGCATTGCCGATCAAGCTACCCCAACCCGGATCAGCGGGGTCTATCCATACTTTGAGGCCCTTCTCTTGAATGTATTTGTAGAGATCGAAATAGCTGACGCCCGGCTCGACCAGGGCATAGTGGTTCTTGTCGTTTACTTCCAGAATGCGGTCCATGCGCTTCAAGTCGAGCATTACGCTTCCGCCCAAAAGCGGCGCCGACCCGCCATAACCGAGATTCTTGCCCGTAGAGATCGTCCACAAAGGGATCTTGTACCGATTGGCAATCTTTACGATCGCCTGCACCTGCTCGACGCTATCCGGGGCAACTGCTGCGGAAGGAATCGGTTCTTCGTCTTCGTGCCAGAAAGGAGAATAAGAATCGCGATAGAGGTCCACGTCCTCATCGGACGTGAACACCCAATTTTTGCCGACTGCATCCTCAAATTGTTTGATCGCGTCAGAGAAGTCCGTGCTACTGACGCCCGGGGGAAGCCGCATCACACACTCCTCGCCAATTTACGAGCGCGAAAACTTTCGCGCGTCGCCGACCGGAGCAATCACCCACGAAACCAGGTGGTCCGGATCATCCGCACGCTTCGTTGTCGGTGTGACTACGGTCATTTTGGACGCCTGCGCCCGGCTTGCGGGGCAGCGCGTCAGCAAACTCGCGGTTCGGCCGCTCCAGTCCGGCCCGCTCGAGCTCAGGTCCACCGCCTCGCGCAACATTCGCTCGGAGCCGGATAGTTCATGTTCCATATAGCCGTCGGCCCGGTACGTGTGGTCGGCGCGATATACCACGCGCATCCCGTGATCCCACGCCAACCTTTCGAGGCAGAAAAGAGGCCCGTGTTCCGTTAGCCCCGCAATCGCGACCGGCTCTTTCTTCCAGCGCGCGTCAAGGTCGTGGAACCACAGATCTGTAATGTCGCCCTTAATTCCGTAAACGGGCGCGCCCAGCCGTTTTACTTCACCGGCAAACGCGCGGCTCGACCCGAACCTCTCGTCGAAAATCACTTTGTAGAGTGGCGTCGGCGTGGATTCATTCGCATTGCCGGAAATCGCGGGCGCCAATCCGGCCCGCGCCGAGATCGGCAACGCCAGAGCTGCCACACCAATCTGAAGGAACTCTCTGCGACTTGCCATAGGATGATCTCCTCCTAATATAGGGGGCTGCGACGGGGGCAAGTTTGCACGCAGCTAACAAAGTGTCAAGGAAAATGTGGGCGCTGAAAGTCCAAGCGAACCCAGGTTTCGTCGGACAGGCGTTCAATTTGCGTTCCGCGCCGCGAAGCAGTCGCCTTCTGCGGCCGTTCTAACGTCCGTTTGTCCATTAACCACTTGCCCAGCGATTTACCCAATCGGGGTAATTCAGCCGGCTGGGTGCCATCCGTGCTGGTTTCGAAGTAGAATGGCGGCCAATGACTGGTCCTTGTATGGGAGTATCCGCGTCTTCCGCGACTCCAAACTCGTCCACACTTTGGAATTTGGCGATCTTACTGGCAGCTGTCATGTTTCTCTTCGTCTTTCCGCCAACACTCCTCGCCCAGACGTCGTCAAACACGAAAACTCTCGAAGGTACTTGGGAGGGGACGCTCGGGAACGGCCCGATAAAGCTCCACCTTGTCGTGACGATTTCAAGAACCAGCGCAGGCGAATACGACGGTTCGCTTAATAGCGTGGATCAGGGCGCGACACTTCCTCTGAATAACATTACTTTGAACGGGGACGCCGTCAGATTCGAGCTGAAAAACCTCGGAGGCGTTTACCAGGGGACACTCGGCAAAGAGGGTGCGGAAATCACCGGTACCTGGACGCAGACTGCCGCGCCTAATCCGCAGCCGCTTGCATTTACCCGCCGAGTCCCAGGCAGCCCATTGCAGGCGAGCGCCCCGTCCGGCCCGGCAACAAAGCCCGAAACCCTGCCGCTCGACATAACCGTCCCGATTGCACCCACCGCCTTCAAATCCGATGGAAAATGGCACCTCGCTTACGAACTTCATGTCTCGAATCTCAGCAAATGGGATTGCGATCTAACAGGAGTCGAGGTCATCGCCGAAGCCTCTTCTCCAAAATCGCTGGCGCAATTCAACGCTGCTAATCTCCAAGGCATGGTCGTCCATCCCGGCCAGCCCGGCACAGCGGATAACCCGAAACTGACTTCCGGTTCGATCGCGGTCGTCTATATGTGGGTTACGGTCAACACCCGTGAAGATATTCCTACCTCAATCACGCACCTCATTCGGGCAAAGATGGGAACTTATCCCGAGGATGTGACCATTGAGATTCCTGCAACTCCGATTAATCGAAAGCCCGTGGTGGTCATTAGTCCGCCCCTGGCCGGCGACAACTGGCTGGCCGCCAACGGTCCCTCGAACACTTCGCTCCACCGGCGCGCTCTGATCCCGCTAAATGGCCGCGCTTACATTTCGCAACGGTTCGCCATTGATTGGGTGGAACTCAATCCGGACGGGAAAACCTTTCACGGCGATCCCAGTGACAACCGGAATTACCGCGCCTATGGTTCAGAAATCCACTCCGTGGCTGACGGCGTCGTCACGGAAATGAAGGACGGAATCCCCCAGAACACGCCGGGTAAACTGCCCTCGGTCACCCTGGAAACCATCGGCGGAAATCACGTAATCGTTGAGATTGGCGACGGCCTCTACGCGTTTTACGCGCACATGCAGCCCGGATCGCCGCGCGTGAAATTGGGCGACCACGTCCGCCGAGGCCAGGTCCTCGGTCTCCTCGGTAATTCGGGAAACTCGACCGAGCCTCATCTCCATTTCGACATCTGCAACGCCAGCTCGATGCTCGCCTGCGAAGGCCTGCCCTACGCATTTGCGTCCTTCGAGACCACTGGTAAAGTCGCCAGCGGAAGTGATAATGCGACAGCGTCCATATCGCACGACGCTCCGGCGAAGCACGAAATGGAAATCCCCACCGAGAATGAAATCGTGCAGTTCCCGCCGCAGCAGTGACTCGAATTCGCGCTATAGTGGCGGCCGCTAACCGCGCACAACTTGCGGTGGCCCTGGGGCATCCGACATTCAGATTATGATGCGATCTTCGACGCGGCGCTCTCCACTCTTGGCGGCCTCGTTGCTGGTGTGCGCGGGCGCTCTCGCGCAGACCAACTCATCCGCGGGCAAGAACGCTGCTCCCGCAAACCAACCCGCCGCTTCGCTGCCTCAGGACAAGCACGAGGGGCTAACAGTCTCTGTCAATTCATATACGGAGCCCGATCGTGCCAAGGAAAAATTCGGCAAAGCAAATCCTCTGATTGTCGGAATCTTGCCCGTCGAAGTTTTCCTCTTCAACGAAACGCTGCAGCCAATGCGCATTGATATAAGCACGATCCAGCTTTCCGTGCAGTTTCCGGGCGGCAAGCATCAGGACGTGGATTCGATTTCCGCCAAAGAAGTGGCCGCTGCTGTGGCCCATCCCAATGGCCCGCCGGGACCTCAATCGCGCCGTTTCCCTGTCGGGATCGGATCCGTGACCGACAAAAAGACCGACAAGATGCTGGAAACTCTCGGTCCGCTCGCGCTCGATGCGGATATCGTGCCACCCATGGCGACAATTCACGGCTTCGTGTTTTTTGACTTGAATGGCGACCTCACGCTCGCGACGAACGCAAGCCTCTACGTTCCAGACGTCACCACTATCCCAGCGAACAAGCCGCTGATGTTCTTCGAAGTGCCGCTGGGCAAGTGATGCCTCGGCCCAACAGCCTCCGGGGCCGGGCGTGGTTTGCCTCCGGCTTTCCGGGCGGGTATCATGGTTGTTCGATGCCCCAGCCCCTGCGCAAACTGTGCCTCACGCTTCTTGTGGTCCTCCTGTTCGCCGGCTCGCGTCCCGCCCGCGCCACGGACGATCCTGCAATATTTCCTCTAAGTGACGTAAAGCCCGGTTTGAAGGGTGTCGCGTATACGATCTTCGAAGGCGATCAGGTTGAAAAGGTTGATCTCGAAGTCATCGGCGTGCTGCACAACGCTGTCGGCCCGAAGCTGGATGTCATCTTGGTGCGGTTGCTTGGCGACAAAGTGGAGCAAACCGGCGTCGTTGCAGGGATGAGCGGCAGCCCCGTTTATTTCGATGGGAAGCTTGCCGGCGCGCTGTCTCTCAAGCTCGGGAACTTTACGAAGGAAGCGATCGGCGGCGTCACACCGATTGCTGACATGCTCGAAATCGAGCAAGCTCCTGCGGTATCCACGCCCGCAAACGCCGGGATTTCGCCGCGCGTTCCCGTGCCCGAAGAATATGCCGTGCGAACCGCTGTCAGCTCCGGCCAATTCCTCGTGCCGATCGAGACTCCTCTCGTCACCTCTGGGCTGTATCCCGAAACCCTCGCGCGGTTCGGCAAGGAGTTCGCCTCCTGGGGCATGACCGCAATGGCCGGTGGCAACTCGGCCGCCTCGCCTGAGGACGCAAAGCTCAAGCCCGGAGATATGGTGGGAATCGATCTGATCGAGGGGGATCTTTCGATCAGCTCCGGCTGCACGGTTACGACGGTGGTGGGAAATCAAATACTCGCCTGCGGCCACCCGCTTTTTGGTTTTGGCGCCGTTCAAATGCCGCTCTCACGCGCACATGTGATCATGACACTCGCCTCTTCCGCTGCCTCGACTAAGATTATGAGCACCGGCGCGACGATTGGCACGCTCACGCAGGACCGCCAGACTGCGGTGATGGGCACGCTGGGTGCGGGACCGGCGATGATTCCGCTCGACGTGACGCTCGACACGCCGGCCGAGCAGAAGAAATATCACTTCGAAGTGATCGAAAGCCCGCAATTGACTCCCACGCTGGTCGCCACGGCCGCGTTTAACGGAATCGTCGGCAGCCCGGCGTACGGCGAGGGTGCGACGCTGCAAATGGACGGCACCATTGACCTGAAGGGACACACCTCCGTGAAGCTCGAGGATTTGTTTGCCTCAACCGATCAGAGCACGCCCGTGGCGTTCTACGTGGCCACGGAAGTCATGGCCGATTTCGCGCGAATCTATTCAAATCCGTACGAGACGCCCAAGATCGAACGAGTTGAACTGCACGTGAAGGCGCTCGCCGAGCACCGCTGGGCCACGATTGACAACGCGTGGGTCGAGCGCAGCGAAGTGCGGCCCGGCGATTCCGTCGCCGTGAAAGTGCTGCTGCGGCCTTATCGCGGCGCGCCCTTCATCCAGGAGATACCAGTCACAATTCCCGCTCAAACTACGCGCGGCGCGCTCCAGCTCGTCGTCAGCGGCGCGGATTTTCTGAATCGCAACGTACAATCCATGGCCGCCACTTCGCAAGGACAGCTTCCCGGCCTCGAAGAGCTCATCCAGTTGACCAATCGCGAGCGTCACAATGACCGCCTGTACGCCACTCTGCTTCAATCCACTCCCACGATGCTCGTCGAAGACAAGGAAATGCCGAATGTACCTGTCTCGGCAATCAATGTCATTGACCAGCGCCAGAATCCCGGGAACGCCAGGCTGCTGCTGCAGTCCACGGCGGGTGAATGGTCGGTCGAGATGCATCAGGTAATTGCGGGTCAGCGTATGCTGACGATCACGGTGAAGTGAGCCCCCGCCAAAAAGGAGCTTTTCGTTGATGATGCGGCGAACGAATGTCGTGTGCCTGCTGGCGATTGCGATCCTCTTACCGTTTTCCGCGCTCGCCGAGCACACGCGTTATTGGCGCCAAACGGATTTCTCCGAGTTTCAGAAAGGCACCGCCAAGGGAGTGGCCGTTCGCAGCGATGGAAAGCTTCGCCCCGCGCTGAAATTCGATTCCTTCGCCGACCCGAATCTCGCCTACGTGTGGGCGTTGCGCTTGAACTCGCACGGCCAGCTTTACGCCGCCGGCGGTTCCGACGCCAAAGTTCTGCGATTCGATGATGCCGGAAAGCCCACCACGGTGTTCGAATCCACCGAGCTTGCCGCTCAAACAATTGCATTTGACGCTGCGGACAATCTCTACGTTGGAACGTCGCCGGACGGAAAGGTCTATCAGGTCACTCCCGGAGGCCAGAAAAGCGTGTTCTTCGATCCCAAGACGAAATACATCTGGGCGCTCGCCGTGGATCCGCAAGGCGCGCTGTATGTGGCCACCGGAGATACGGGCGAGGTCTTCGTGGTCACGCCAGATGGCAAGGGCCAGCTTTTTTATCAGAGCCGCGAGCGGCACGCGCGATCTCTTGCGTTTGATTCCAAAGGCAATCTCTTGATCGGCACGGAGCCGGACGGGCTCATCGTCCGCGTCGAGATCGCGCGAAAGACTCCGAAGGCGGCGCCCGAAGCAGGCGCCTCGTTCGTCGTGTATGAAACGAACAAGTCCGAGGTGACTTCGCTCGTCACCGATACAGACGGAAATGTCTACGCCGCTTCCGTCGGTGACAAATCGCGCGCGCCGGGGATTCCGCGGATCCCGCAGAACTTGGTGCCTCAAACATCCACCACCACCGTCACGGGAGCCGGCGGCGCCATCATCTCCCAGTCACAGCCGAATCCGCCGCAGTCCACGATTTTTCTTCCGTTCCCCGGCATTGCTTCCACAGGCGGCGCCGAAGTCGTCAAAATCGCGCCGGATGGTTCTCCGCAGACGCTCTGGACCTCGCGCGACGACCTCGTGCTCGCCATGGCGCTGTCTCCCACGGGAAAGCTCTTGCTTGGAACAGGCAACAACGGAACGCTTATCGAGCTGGAAGGCGACAATGTTTATTCCAGCGTCGCGACCACTGCGTCGGAACAAGTGACCAGCCTCGTAGCCGGTCCTGGCGGCAAAGTTTTCGTCGCCACAGCCAATCCCGGGAAAATTTTCACCCTCGGCCCGGGTTTGGAGCCGAACGGCAGCTTTGAATCCGACGCCTTCGACTCCAAAATTTTCTCGCGCTGGGGACGGCTGACCTGGTGGGGCGACAACGGCGCGGCGCAGGGCAAGGTCGAATTTTACGTGCGTTCCGGCAACACCTCGACCCCGGAAGACAACTGGAGCGCCTGGGCGGGACCGTACAAGATTTCCGCCGGCGAGGCCGTGACCTGCCCGCCTGCGCGATTCGTGCAATGGAAAGCGGTCTTCCTCGAAACGGACCAGGGACTGCCGCCGAGCATTTCTTGGGTCAGCCTGGCGTACCAGCCGAAGAACGTCGCGCCGGTCGTTGACGATATTGTTGTGGAAGACTCTGGAATCCGCGCGACGGGATTCCCAATTCAGCCTCCGGGTCCCGGAAATGCCGCGCCCGCGCAGCTGAGATATCCCCGGGCCTCCGGATCGAACCCGACCCTGCAAATCCAGAGCGCTGATTCCTCCAGCGGTTTCAAGAATGAGCCGCCTCCTCAGGGAATCGAACAGAAGGGTTATCAGAGCGTGCTCTGGAGCGCGCACGACGACAACGACGACGATCTGGTGTTCACGGTCTATTTTCGCGGTGAGTCGGAACAGAATTGGCGCGTGCTGAAGGACAAACTTACGCAGCGTTACTATTCTTGGGACACCACGTCCATGCCGGACGGCGCCTACTATTTGAAGATCGTCGCGTCCGATTCCCCGTCCAATCCCGCCGACCAATCATTGTGGGGCGCGCGCGAAAGCGATCGCTGGATGGTGGGCAATACCCCGCCGCGAATTGAGAATTTGCGCGCCGGGTCGGGCCTGCTCAATACCAAGGCTTCGTTCGATGCGATTGCCGCCTCGAGCGCGATCGCGCGCGCGCAATACAGCATTGACGCGGGCGACTGGCAGTTGATATTCCCTACCGGAGTGCTCTCCGATTCGCCGAAGGAAAGCTATTACATGGAGCTTCCCGGACTTCCTCCCGGTGAGCACACGCTGGCCGTGCAGGTTGCCGACGATTTCAATAACTCGACCACGGCGAAAACCACGTTCACCGTTCAACCGCGGGGGCCAGCCGGCAAGTAAGCACTCGAAACAGAAGCTCGTCAGTTGGCCCAGTTGCGCGCCACTACCACGGGCTCAAAGCGCTCCACGGTAGCGCCGATCCCCCGAGCGCCTCGCGGATCAGCCGCCTCATCTACATGAACCACTCGCGCGCTGCAGTGCACCAGCTCGGGACCTCGTCCGGTCAATTCCCGGGGCAGCGTAAAGTACATTTCCAGTGGTTCACCCACGTGCAGTTTTTCGCGCGAAGTGAAATAGATTCCGCGTTCCGATATGTTGAGGGCTTCCCCTTCCAGCGTGGCCACGCGAGCCAGCACCTTGGAGTCCCGCAGTCCATAGCTCGCGGCAATATCCTCCGCCAGGGCTTTGTGTCCATTCGTAACCACTCGAAAGCGCAACGGGACTACGCATTCCTTCCGGGGCGAGGTGCGGCGTTCTCTGCCTGACATGATGTCCTCCTGAGGACCGTTGGTATCTGGTTTGCGGATTACTGCCGGAAGGGGTTTATCGAGAGTGTCACCGGCTCCGGAGCCGGTCAACTTTCTTAATGTTCGTCGGGCGCGAAGTTGCCAGCGCCTGCCAGCGTCTATTGGCCGTCAGGACGCCAATCGGTCGGCGGGAAATTGATCTTCCAGAAACCGGGCGCGGGAGCATCGAATTCGATCGGAATGTGGAATCCTTCGGGCGTTTCCCGCGACGGGCGCGCCACCTTACATTCCACGCACTGCTTCGTGCCGCCATGTTCCAGCACTAGGCGCGTCTCGGCTGGAAGATTCTGCTTCATCACCACAATCGCGCCCTGGGGAGTCACGCTCAGCGTCGCCACATCCAGCGTGGTAGCTTTACCCTGCAACGCCACGTGAATGTTGGCGCGGATCCTCAGCAGCACCCGCTGGCCGCGTTTGCGTTCCTGGTTCGCGATGGGTGCTTTCACGGGTACCGTTGGCGCTGCTAGTTTTGTTGTTGGTTGGACGGTGGCGGGAACGACGCTTTGCTTCACCTGTGCCGCGGATAATTTCCTTGACGTCACGTTTAACGTCGTTATTTTCAAAGTTCCACCCCCCAGAAATTGAGATCGGCTGTGAGCAGCTCTATTCCCAGGTCCCAGCCGTCGGATCGTTGCGTTCCCTTCCAGACCACCACACCGTTCGCCGTCTCTCGTGTAGCCAGATTCGTCACCCTCACTCGTTCCCGAACGCCGATTTCCCGCGGGCTTACCAACAGGCAGCCGTAGTTGTTCACCACTCGCGTGAATCCGGCTTCAAAGCGCAGCGGTCCGCCACCGCCCTTCCATTCGATGGTGACCGGAACCCGCGAGTTCATGCGAGGTCCGCGCCGTTTGCTTCTCATGCGTATATCTCTGGGCAGGTCTTGCGTGAAGAGCATCCTTATCAGATCTCCTGAGGGAGTCAGCGAAAAACCGGAGCTGGGAACTCCCGATTTCCGGAAGTCGCGTGCGTCCGTACAAAAGTATGCTAGGCAGCGATGGTTGGGCGGTCAATGGTACGCAGAGACAGGGCTTTTCGCTGGCCGGAAGTACAAGCGAAAGCAGCACCGAGGTTGGACGGAGGAACGTGCGGCTGGTCGGTCAGTCCGCGGACGCCGGGCCATCCGCGAGGTGCGGCTTGCTGATTCCCGCGAGCCTTCCAAAGCGTCGTTCGAGCCAGCTCTGGAATGTATCCATGTAGGTGTAAAACACCGGAGTCAGGTAGAGCGTCACCATCTGAGAGAAAATCAGGCCGCCGCAAACCGCGACCCCCAGTGCTCGACGCGAATTCGCGCCGGCGCCCGTGCCCAGAGCGATCGGCAGCGTTCCCATCAGAGCGGCCATCGTAGTCATCATGATCGGCCGGAAGCGCACCAGGCAGCCCTGATAGACAGCCTCGGCGGCCGTCGTGTTTCCTTCGCGTTCCCGCGCAATCGCGAAGTCCACCATCATGATCGCGTTCTTCTTCACGATGCCGATCAGCATGATCACACCCACGAAGCCGTAGAGGTCCAGGCCAAATCCGAAAATCTGCAGCGATAGCAATGCGCCAAACGCAGCCGACGGCAAACCGGAAAGAATTGTCAGTGGATGAATGAAGCTCTCGTAAAGAATTCCGAGCACCAGATAAATCACCAGGATCGCAATCAGCAGGAGAATTCCGAGCCCGCTCACAGAAGACTGGAACGCCTGCGCGTTGCCCTGGAATTGCAACGTGATCGAGGCCGGCAGCGATCGCCCCAGATCGTTCACCGCGCTCACGGCTTCGCCGATCTCCTTACCCGGTTTCAGATTGAATGAAACCGTCACGGCCGGAAGCTGGCCCAGGTGATTCACGCTCAAAGGCCCGAGGCTCGTGCCAAGGCTCGCCACTGCATTCAACGGGACCAAGGTGCCCGAGCTCGAGCGCACGTATAACAAAGACAGCGCCGTCGGATCCTTCTGATATTGGTCCTCCAGCTCCATTACCACCCAGAACTCATCGTTCGGCGCGTAGATGGTAGAGATCTGCCGCTGGCCATAGGCCGTATACAGAGCGTCCTCCACTTGCGCCGCGGTCACGCCGAGAGCGGAAGCCTTGTCCCGGTCAATGTTTACGTTCACTTGCGGATTCTTGATCTGCAAATCGCTGGTCACATCTTGCAACTCGGGCAGACCTTCCATTTTCTGCTCGAAGTCCGTCGCCACCCGGTACAACTCCTCGGTGTCGGGACTCTGCAGCGTCACCTGGTACGGGCTGTTCGTAACCTGCCCGCCGATCTGAATCGGAGGAGGATTTCTGAGGTAAACCGAAAGTCCGGGAATGCCGATCAGTTTTCCGCGCAGCTCCTGAAGCACTTCGTTGATGTCAGGGTGGTGCATGAAGAGCGGCGAAACAGCGTGCAGCACAGTTCCCACAACCGGAGTCTTACCGTACTCACGCTGAAGCCCCATCATCATCCGGCTCTGGACTTTCGGGCGCTCCTCGGGCGGCAAAAGATGCATGAAGATAAAACCCGAGTTGCTGCTGCCGCCAACCGTGCCGAGGCTCGAAAAAAAGCCTTTCTTGTTCGGATCGGCATTGAGGATCTTGTTGACGTCCAGCTGCTTCGCCTTCATTTCATCGAAGGAAACTCCCTGCGCCGCCAGCGTGTAGCCGTTCAGGTTGTTGGAATCCACTTCGGGAAGAAATCCCTTGGGGATGCTCACGAACTGCCAGGCGGTGATCGCCAGGATGATTCCGGAGGCGACCATCACAAGCGCGCGATGGCGCAGCGCCCACTGCAGCGAGACGTCATATCGCCGAAGCAGGCGCTCGAAAAATCGCTCGAGTGACATATAGACCCGGCTGTGCTTTTGATCGTGCTGCGGTCTAATGAAACGGCTGCAAAGCATCGGCGTGAGCGTTAGCGAAACGAAGCCCGACACGAGCACCGCCATCATGATCACCACGGAGAATTCATGCAGCAGCCGCCCGATAATCCCGCCCATGAAAAGCACCGGGATGAACACGGCGGCGAGCGACAGCGTCATGGAGACAATCGTGAATCCAATCTCTTTCGAGCCTTTGAGCGCCGCCTCCATCGCGTTTTCGCCCATTTCCATGTGGCGCACGATGTTTTCGAGCATCACGATCGCGTCGTCCACCACGAATCCCACCGAAAGCGTCAGCGCCATCAGCGACAGATTGTCCACCGTGTAATCGAGCAGGTACATCACGGCGAACGTGCCTACGATTGACATCGGCAGCGCGATGCTCGGAATTACCGTGGCCGAAAGATTGCGCAGAAACAGGAAAATCACCAGCACCACCAGGCAAATCGCCAGGAACAGCGTGGACTTTACATCGTTCACCGACTCCTGAATCAGCGCGGAGCGGTCATAAATTTCCGTCATCAGAATCGAGGGCGGCAGGATCGCCTGAAACTGCGGCAGAATCTTCCGGACGCCTTTCACTACTTCGACCGTATTCGTTCCGGGCTGGCGCTGGATTGCCAGAATCACCGCGTGCTCATCGTTGTAATAATTCGAAATCTTGTCGCTCTGCACGCTGTCAATCACGTTCCCCAACTCATCCAGCCGGACCGGCGAACCGTTCCGGTAGGCCACGATCAGCGGGCGGTAGAGCGACGCGCGCGTGAGTTGTCCATTGGCCTGTACGGCGAACGCCTGGTGCGTGCCGTAGAGCGTGCCCGTCGGCAGGTTCACGTTCGCGTTCTGCACGGCGGTATTTACTTCATCGATTCCAATCTGCCGCGCCGCCAGCGCCTGCGGGTCCAGTTGAATCCGGACCGCATATTTCTGCGCGCCAAAAACCTGCACTTGCGCGACACCCTTTACCATCGAAATCCGCTGCCCGAGCAGCGTCTCCGCGTATTGATCCACCGTATAGAGCGGCAGCGTATGCGAACTCAGCGCCATGAAATAAACTGGCTGGTCCGCCGGATTCACCTTCTGAAACGTCGGAGGACTCGGCATGTTTGGCGGCAGCTGGCCCGCCACGCGCGAGATGGCCGCCTCCACGTCCTGCGCGGCTCCGTCAATGTTGCGGCTCAGGTCAAACTGCAGCGTAATACTCGTGCTCCCGAGCGTGCTCGTCGAGGTCATCGAGTCGATGCCCGCGATCGTGGAAAATTGCTTTTCCATCGGCGTGGCCACGGCCGCAGCCATCGTGTCCGGGTTCGCGCCCGGCAGATTCGCGGACACTTGAATCGTGGGGAAATCCACGTTGGGGAGGTCGCTCACGGCCAGGGAGCGGTAGCCGAGCGTGCCGAACAGCAGAATTGCCGCCATGACCAGCGTGGTCATGATGGGTCGGCGAATAAATGGTTCGGCGATCGTCATCGAAGGGTTCTCAGGTGCCCGCAGGCGTGCTGACGACTTCCACCTTCATATCGGGAATCAGCCGCATCTGGCCATCGGTAACCACCGTTTCGCCGGGCTGAATTCCGCTCGCGATCACGGCGTCCGGCCCGACCGTACGCGCCACCTTCACGGGCCGCTGCTCCACGGTCGAATCCGATTTTACGACGTAGATGTAGTCGCCGCGCGTTCCGGTCTGCACGGCTTGCGAAGGAACCACGGTTGCGTCTTCGTCCTGCGCCAGCCGCAGTGACACGGTGGAAAATTGCCCGGGCCACAACCGATGGTCGGCGTTTTCGAAACGCGCCTTGAGCTTGATCGTCCCCGTCGTGTTGTCCACGGTGTTGTCCACAAACGTTAGGTCGCCTGTTTCCGATGCGGTGTCGCCATAGGGAGTCGCTTCCACGCGCAGCGTGCCCTTGGCCATGAATTTCTCAATCGGCCCGAAATACTGTTCCGGCACCGAGAAATCAACGAAAATCGGCGTGATCTGATTGATCACAATCAATATCGGCACATCGTTCTGCTTCACGATATTTCCCGGATACACCTGGATTGCGCCAAGCCGCCCGTCGGTGGGAGCATAGATTTTGCAGTAGTCCACTTGAAGCTGCGCCGCCTCCACTGCCGCTTCGTCCGCGCGGACTGCAGCCTGCTGCGCGTCCGCGTTGGCTTGCATCTGGTCGAGCTGCTCTTTAGCCGCCACGCCCGCTTTGTAAAGCGCCGCGTAACGGTTGGCCTCCGTCCGATTCAGCTCCGCTTGCGCCTTGTCTCGCGCGAGAGTTGCCTGTGCCTGAAGGAGCGCCGCTTCAAATGGCCGCGCGTCCAGCGTGAAAAGCAGATCGCCCTTCTTGACGAACTGCCCTTCCTTAATATGCACTTCATTCAGGACGGCGTTCACCTGCGCCTTGATCGAAACATTCGTGAAAGCTTCAGCCGAGCCGATGGCGGTCAAATCCACGGGAACTGTCTTCTGTATCGCCTTGGCGACGACGACCCGCGCCGCAAACATCGGCGCTGTTTGCACCGTTTTGGTGGTGCAGCCTGCCAGCATCGCCAGTGTCGCGAGCGTGAAAACCAGCGTAGGTCGATGGCTAGGAATCCTGTTCATTAATGGTCGTGTCCCTGTCTTCTGTAAGTTGCCCGCTCAGAGATTTAGGCGGAAGACGCACCGGCCCCGGCTCATAGAGGATTGCCCGGGATTAGCATCAACAACGACACCACATCCCAACCGTCAATGCCCCTATCGGCAGCTTTCCCGAGGCGCTGCGTACTGCGAAGCCCTTGACTTAATTAGACGCACCACAGGGCCGCGAAGTTTCGCGCAAGTCCCTGTGTTTCAGCCTTCCGCAGCCTTATCCAGGAACCACAGAACGCGCCCCTGCGGCTGAATGATTGCTGCTGGATACTGGCTGGGGTTCGACGCAGGTTCGTCTCGAAGCGCCGCGATAATCTCGCGTTTATCCGCGCCGACCACCAGGAAAAACGTGTCTCGCGCCTGGTTCAGAACCACGGGCGTCAGCGTCAGCCGCTGCGGAGGCTTGGCCGGCGCCTCGACAGCCGCGACCCATCGCTGCTTCTCATCCAGCGCCGGTGAACCCGGGAACAGCGACGCCGTATGCCCCTCGACTCCCAATCCCAGAAGCTGCACGTCAAACGCCGGTGGCGCAGAGCCAAAGAACTTCCGCAGTTCCGCGTCGTAGGCTTCCGCGGCCTTCTCGGGCGTTGGAAAATCCTCCGGTCCCCGCATGGGATGCACATTCGCCGGCGGAATCGGCACGTGCTCGATCAATGTTTCCCGAGCCATACGGTAATTGCTCAACGGATCTGTATGCGGTACGAATCGCTCGTCGCCCCAAAATAAATGCACCTTGTCCCATGGTACGGGCGCGCCATGGACCTGCTCATGCGCCCACAGCTCGTACATGTTCGCGGGAGTACGCCCGCCGGCGAGCGCGATGGCAAACCGGCCTCGACTCTCGATCGCCTCACGGAATGCTCGCCGAACCTCATCGAGCGCGGCTCGGCTCACGGCATCGAGATCGGGAAATACTCGCGTGTCCATCTTCATCGCTGGTTTCGTCGTTAGTCATGCGGACTGCGAGAAAATAGTCTCTTGAACTTGCTCGACAAGCCCGAAGATTTCTCGCGACTCGCCTGAGGATCGTAGGATGTCGGGGGTTTCACGCGATCCGACTGGGGGTCATAAAACACCAGCCCATTCTTCATGGCAAGACTCTCAACAAACTCGCCAACCTCATCAGCTTTCGACCAGACGCAACACATGATGACGTGCATTCCCGATCGGTCCATCGCGATGGACCATGGGCATACCTCCAAATCATCGATTTTGTCGCCCGGAATCGCATCGATTTCTGGCCAGCGACCGGTGAGCTCCCGGTAGAAGGCATCCACGGCCGGACTCTGTCCGGCCGGCGTCAACTTCCCCTCACACAACTTTCCATACGTCTTGGGGTCGGCTCCAAGGCTGGTATCCCAAACTCCATAGTCACAGCTCATCTCGTGCACCACCCCATAGGCGCTTCTACTTCGTTTTCTTCACCGCGTGGCCGCCGAATTCGTTGCGCATCATGGCCAGAAGCTTGTTCGCAAATGGCTCGGGATCCTGCGAACGGAACCGCACGTCGAGCGCCCCGCTCAGTGTCGGCAGGGGGACACCCAGATCAATGCCTTCCTTCGCGGTCCAGCGGCCCTCTCCCGAATCCGTCACATACGCCCCAATCCCTTCGAGCGTCGGATTCTTGGCCAGCGCATCTGCGGTCAGGTCGAGCAGCCACGAACGCACCACACTCCCGAATTGCCAGATCTTCGAAATCTGCAACAGGTCCAGATTGAATTCCTTTTTGTGGCGGAACAGATCGAATCCCTCGGCGTACGCCTGCATGATTCCGTATTCGATTCCGTTGTGAACCATCTTCACAAAATGTCCCGCGCCCGCCGGCCCCACGCGGCCCCAGCCCTTGTCCGGCCCGGGCGCCAGAGTCTTAAAAATGGGCGATAGCTTGTTCACCTGATCGGCGTCGCCGCCGATCATCATGCTGTATCCTTCGGTCAGCCCCCAGATGCCGCCGCTCGTGCCGCAATCCACGAAATTCATTTTCTTCTGCGCCAGCGCATCCGAGCGCCGCATCGAGTCCTTGTAATACGAATTCCCGCCGTCAATGATTGTGTCTCCCGGTGCCATGTGCGGCGTCAGCTGGTCAATCGTCTGGTCCACGGGCGCGCCCGATGGAACCATCAGCCACACGACTCGCGGCGCCTTAAGCTGCGCGAGCATCTTCTCGAGCGAATCCGCGCCCACCGCGCCCTTTTCCACCACGCGGCTCACCGCCGCCGGGTCGCGGTCAACTCCCACCACGCGATGTCCGCCGCGCACCAACCGCTCGGTCATGAACGCGCCCATCTTCCCCAGCCCAATCATTCCCAGTTCCATTTTTCTCTCCTCCCTATGCCGTCACTCCCAAGGCCGCCAAATCCCCGCGCAATTGCGCCACATCCTTGAATTGAATCGCGTGCATTCCCATTTCTTTCGCGCATTCCAGATTCAATCCGCGGTCATCAATCAAAACGCATTCCGCCGGAGCGCGCTGCGTGATCTTCAGCGCCAGACTGAAAATTCCGCGGTCCGGCTTTCGCACTCCGAGATAACACGAACTGAAAAACGAGCTAAAACAATCCCGCAGATGAAACGTCCTAATGCGGTATTCGTTGATTTCAAGCGACTCGTTGTTCAGCGCCGCATGCGTCTGCCGCCGCGTCTTCGCCAGTTGCTTCAGAAAATCGAACGACTCGGGCATCGTCTGCGACTGCTCGAACATAAACTGTTTAAATTGCTCCTGTGTGAACGGCCGCTCGCGGTAGAAAACCGTCCGCTTCAAGTATTCGTCGAGTGTTGCTGTGCCGCACTCGAACGCATTCAGCAGCAGCTCGTGGCGATCCTCAAAATCCGCCCAGTCGAGATGAAATTTCTCCACAGCCTTTTTCCGCGAGCCGCGGTCCCATCCGTTCGTCAGGATGACGCCGCCGTTGTCCCAGAATAGTGTGTTGACGTCTGCCATGAATCCTCGCGCCCACAGGCCCTCGAGCCCGCTCGTGCTACGGGTGAGCCGTATCCGCGGCAGCCATTATCCCCGATACCCCTTCCGCCGCAGAAGCACATTTCTCGGCGATTCAGCCTCGTCACAGACTGGAATTCCGAGGGGAGGGCGGCAGGCGCGCCACATTCGCGCTCGGCAGAACCTCCGAGGCGAGCGCCGGAGGCGCGGCAGAAGTTAGCTGTGGAGTCTCAATAGGTTGTCCTGTTCCAAGCCGTCGCGGTCCCAAGCGCCGTAGGTGCGACACACCCACCGTCAGCCGCGCTTCAATAGAGGGTTTCTTCCGGTGGAAGCGTGGGGTTTCAGCCCCACGAATTAAGATCTCAAAGTCGCCGGGCTTAAGTCCCGGGCTGCTCGTCCAACAATCTTCGCGCGTCGCCGCGGCATCAAACCCCTGGGATGCCGTCCTCAACGAAGCCGCTGACGATCTTCACCATCGGCCATTCCACCCGGCCGATTGCCGACTTCATCGACTTGCTGCAAGCCAACGCCATCACGCAACTCATAGATATCCGCACCATCCCGAAATCACGCCACAATCCTCAATTCAATTCCGACGCCCTCGCCGCGTCACTTCGCGCCGCGCACATCAGCTACGTCCACATGAAAGATCTCGGCGGCCTGCGCCACGCGAAACGGGACTCCATAAATCAAGGCTGGCGCAACTCGAGCTTTCGCGGGTACGCGGACTACATGCAAACGGCGGAGTTCGAGTCCGCGCTCGACCGAGCCATCGAACTCGCGAAAGCGCGCTCGACCGCGCTGATGTGTGCCGAAGCCGTCCCCTGGCGCTGCCATCGCTCGCTCGTCGCCGACGCGCTCGTCGTTCGCGGCATCCGCGTCCTCGAAATCGTCAGCACCGCCGAACCGAAAGAACACGCGCTCACGCCTTTTGCCCGCATCGCCGGGACGCGCGTCACCTATCCAAGCGACCAGAGTTCGCTTGCTTTGGAAGACAAACCCTCTCGAAGCGGTCAGTGACAATCACGAATGTGGCGATCGAGTTCCTATCGAATTTCGATTTTCGCGCTTCGATTCTCGAACTCAGTGCGGTGGCGGCGCGTCACGAATCGCGGCGGCAGGCTTCTGCATGATGAACGCCAGCGGTATCAGGCACAGAACGACCACCGCCAGAATCGAAACCACGTCCCGGAACGCCAGCGCGGACGCCTGTTGCTGCACCATCATGGCCATTCGGGCATAGGCCTGGTGCGTCGCGTCCGCAGCGCTCACACCCTGGCCACGCAGCGTGGCGGATAGGCCTTCGACCATCCCTCGAAATCTCGGGTTGCCGTTCTGCATGTTCGCCGAAAGATAATTCTGCCGGCGCTGCGTGGCCCGCGTCACCATCGTGCTCACAATCGCAATTCCCGCGCTCCCTCCAATGTTCCGGACGAAATTCATCATGCTAGCGACCTGATTGTTCTTTTCGCGCGGGACCCCCGCGTAGCAAAGCACGTTCGACGGAATGAAAATGAACGCAAGCCCGGCCACCTGGTAAGTCCGCAACATCGCCGCCGTTCCGAAGTCCATGTCCAGGCTCAAATGTGTGGCCATGTGGTAGAGCCCCAGCGACACGGAAGCGTACCCAAACACCAACAAGTATCGCGCATCCATTTTCCCGGTGAGCACGCCCGCCATCGGCATGGTGATCATCATCAGGAAACCGCCGAGCGCCATGCACTCTCCCGCTTGCTGCGCGGAGTATCCAATTAGAGTTTGAAGAAACTCCGGCAGCAGAGTGGTCGTGCCGTAGAGAACCGCCCCCAGCATCACCATGGATAACATCGCCGCTGCCAGATTGCGCCTCTGCAAGAGCCTCAAATCAACAATCGGATGCGGATGCCTCCATTCCCACCACACCCACACAGTCAAAATGATGGACGCGATGATGGTCCCTCCCAGAATGTAGTGCGAGCCAAACCAATCCAGCTCCTGCCCCTTGTCGAGCACCATCTGCAGCGTTCCAATGCCCAGGGCTACGAGCCCCAGTCCTGTGTAGTCAATCGTTCCCTTTCTCGCCTTTCTCTGCTCCTCTTTCAGGTACGGCGGATCTTCCACAAAACGGTGCGTCATATAGAGCGAAATCAGGCTGATCGGCACGTTGATGTAAAAAATCCAGCGCCAATTGTAATTGTCGGTGATCCAGCCGCCGATCGTCGGCCCGATCGCCGGCGCCAGCACCACCGCCATGGCGTACATGGAAAATGCCATTCCTCGTTGCGAAGGCAAGAAAGTATCGGCCAGAATTGATTGCTCGCTCGGTTGCAAACCGCCGCCGCCGATTCCCTGAAGCACGCGGAAGAACACCAACATCCCCAGCGTGGGCGCCAGACCGCAGAGAAAACTGCTCCCCGCGAACAGCACTACGCACGTCATGTAATAGCGTTTACGGCCAAATCGCGTAGCGAGCCACGCGCTGACCGGCAGCACGATCCCATTCGACACCAGATAGCTCGTCAGCACCCATGTGGATTCGTTGATGCTCGCGCCAAACGTTCCCGCAATGTGCGGCAGGGCGATATTCGCAATCGAAGTGTCGAGCACTTCCATGAACGTGGCGAGCGTCACCGTGAAGGCGACCAGCCAGGGATTGTAGCGGGGACGCCACGCGGCGTGATCCATCACTGCTGCAGCGGTTGCCATGAATTCCTGTTGTATTCGGTCGAGTTCTTAAATAATATACATGCATGTATGTATCCTGTAAAGGCTGCGAGGTCGTGCGGGCATGAACCAGGCACTCCCGCGCAGCTCGAGCGCTCCTCTTCCCCGCAGGCTCAAGGCGTCCGCCTCGCGGCAGCAAGCGCGCACGGAGGCTACGCGGCGGAAACTCCTGGTCGCTGCGGAAAGAATTTTCGCGCGCGATGGATTTGAGGCCGCTCGGCTGGAAGATATCGCTTCGCTCGCCGGATACACGCGCGGCGCTTTTTACGCCAATTTCCAAAGTAAGGAAGACATCTTCTTCGCGCTGCTCGAGCGATGGGTCGGACAACGCATTTCTGAAGTGGACGCGCTGCTCGCCCAACAGGAAACCCCGGCGAAACTGCTGCGCGCGCTGCGCGAGCATTACGCCCAGATCACGCAAGATCGCCGCCTCGCGCTCCTATCGCTCGAATTCAAGCTTTTCGCCATTCGCCATCCCGAAGCGCATGCCCGGCTGCGCGCGCGCCAGCGGCGGCTCCGCGCTTCCAGCGGCGATTTGCTGCGCCGCATCGCCCGGGTTGCCGGGCGCACGCTTCCGATCTCCTGTACCGCCGCCGCCACCGGATTTGGCGCGCTCTCGAGCGCTCTTTCGCTCGAACATTTCGTTGACCCCACGATGGTTTCCGAGCAAGAGACCCGCCACCTGCTCGTCGTTTTCTTCGACGCCGTCCTCGGAACCAGACCCGTTCGATAATTCCCGGCACTCCTCCAAAATTCGTGCGCGAGCGACTCTCGTCCAGTTCCTGATTTTGTGGCACAGTAGAAACCGATGGCTGAGCCCGGAAATCCCAGGCGCGCGAGCACCATCGTATTCACGTATCCTTCCTACCGGCTCTATCAGACCGCTCGATTTTTTATCGTCCTCGCCACCGAGATGCAATCGGTCGCCGTCGGATGGCAGGTCTATGAAATCACCAAGCGCCCGCTCGATCTCGGCCTCGTGGGACTCGCGCAGTTCTTTCCCGGGATATTGTTGTTCCTCGTTTCCGGCTACACCGCCGACCGATTCGACCGTCGAAGAGTTCTCACCATCGGCTACGCCGGATTTGCTGTTTGTTCGGGACTTCTGCTCGTGATGAATTTGCGCGGCGTTCGTTCGGTCCATGCCATCTGGGCCGTGGTGGCATTGGTCGGAGTCGTTCGCTCGTTTAACGGACCCGCAAGCCGCGCGATTATGCCGTTGCTGGTTCCCGAGGAGCTTTTCCAAAGCGCGTTCGCGTGGGGCGCGACGCTTTTCCAGGGTGCGACGGTTTTGGGCCCGGCCGCGGGCGGGTTGATCTACGCCATATTCCGCGGTCCGGCCGCCGTGTATGCGATGTCAACGTTGACTGCGCTGTGTGCCGCGCTATCCATGCTCGGCGTGATTCCGAAGTTCCGGGCGCGGCCGCGAGAGCCGTTCAGTGCAAGATCTGTTGCAGCAGGCATGCGCTACATTTGGCGCGAGAAGATCGTCCTCGGTTCGATCACCCTCGACATGTTTGCGGTCCTACTCGGTGGAGCGGTCTATCTGCTGCCGGCGTACGCGCACGACATTCTTAACGCGGGACCGCTGGCGCTCGGCCTGTTGCGGTGCGCGCCGGCTATCGGCGCATCGGCGATGGCGATGCTGCTCGCGATTCGGCCGCTCGGCGGCAAAGCGGGCGCGAAGATGTTCTGGTGCGTTGTGGGATTCAGCGTGTCCACGATTGTGTTTGGCCTATCTCGCAATATGGTTCTGTCCATGATCGCCCTGATCTTTGTGGGCGCGACGGACATGGTCAGCGTGGTGATTCGCGGAATCCTGATTCAGCTGGCGACGCCGAACGAAATGCGCGGTCGCGTGACTGCCGTGGACATGATTTTCATCGGAACATCGAACGAACTTGGCGGATTCGAATCCGGTGTGACGGCGCAAAAATTTGGAACCGTGGCCGCCGTCGTAATTGGCGGCGTCGGGAGTCTGGTCGTGACGGCGATTTGCGCCGCACTATTTCCGCAATTGCGAAATGCCGACCAGCTCCCGACCACGGAAACCCAGGCGAAAGTTCCGGCACCGCTTGGCTAGCGCCTAGCTGGCGCTGGCTTTTTTCTCCGGTGGAGGCGCAACCGCGCCTTCGTAGAGATAGCCGCGGCGCCATTCCTTTACCGTGGTGCCGCCGCTTACTCGCGCCTGAATTCCCGGTTGATAGAAGTTGTAGGGATGAACCGGTTCCAGCGCGCCGACTTCGTCGAGCTTCTTGCGCTGGTCCGCAGGGATCGAGAAATCGAGCGAGCCCAGGTTGTCGGCGAGCTGCGCGGTCTTTGTCGCGCCCAAAATCACCGACGTGACGCCCGGCTGGGTGACGAGCCAGTTGATGGCGACTTGCGCGGGAGACTTGCCGATTTTTTTCGCGACGTCTATCAGCACATCGTGCACCCGCCAGTTGTGCTCCGTGAATTTGTTGAAGATCGGATTCGGCATGGTCAGCCGACCTTCGCCGCTGCCGCCAGCCGCCTCGCGCTTGTACTTTCCGGTGAGGAGACCGCCCGCGAGAGGGCTCCAGGGGCAGAGGCCAATACCAAGCTCCTGCGCCGCGGGAATATGCTCGCGTTCGATATTGCGCTCGGAGAGCGAATATTCGAGTTGCAGCGTAGCGCAGCGTTCCAGTCCACCGATTTCGGCGAGGGTTTGGGCGCGGGTGAAATACCACGCTGGCGTGTCGGACAAGCCGTAGTAGCGGATTTTTCCTTCGCGAACGAGATCCGTGAGCGTGGAGACGACTTCTTCGACCGGCGTGATCATGTCCCAGGAATGGAGATAGTAGAGATCAATGTAATCGGTGTTGAGGCGGCGCAGCGACGCTTCGAGCGCGGAGTAAATATTCTTGCGGCCGTTGCCGCCCGCGTTGGGATTGCCCGGTTGCGTGCCGAAAGTGAATTTCGTGGCAATGACGGCCTGGTCGCGAAGTTTGCGCTCGGTGACGAATTTGCCGACGATCTGCTCGCTCTGTCCCATCTGGTAGCCGTTGGCGGTGTCTATGAAGTTGCCGCCGTCCTTGACGTAAAGGTCGAGCATTTCGAAGGAAAGCTTTTCGTCGGCTCCCCAGCCCCAGCCGGTGCCGAAGCCCATGGCTCCCAGACACAATGGACTGACGCGCAATCCGGTGCGACCGAGCGTGACGTATTCATTCAATCTCATGCGATTCCTCCTGAAAGGCTATCCGATGCGGGCCGCGAGCGGCGAGTTTCGGGAATGGGATTCGAAAACCGAAAATCGAAATTCGAAAATGGAAAATCGAAAGTGGAAAATTCACGACGCCGACGCCTCCAGCCCGCTGAAAAACCGGTGCACCCGACCCCCGATTTGTGTGTCACTTCTTTAGGGTGCCCATCGTTTGTTTTCAACGACTTACGTGTGAAATTACTTTGCACGGTGTGTCGAGTAATTTGGCACAGCGGGCGGGGCAAAATCGCTCCGTTTCGGAGCGCGTCGGCGGACCTAGGGCGCCCGAGGACCGGGAGGACAAGCGATTCACCGCACCTTTCGCGCCTGCGGCCGTTCACGGCAGGGAGACGCAGAGGTCGCAGCGAGAGCCCGAACACTTTCGCGGGCGGGCGCAATTCCAGTGAGCTGTTCCGGGAACCGCTTCCTGCGCCGATGCTGATCGTGCTTTTCACGCGACTATCTTAGTACACGGGAAAGAGAGTGCAAGGGTGGGCGTGTGTGGACTTTTTGAAGGCAGTGATTAGTGACTCGTAACTAGTGATTAGTGATTCGCGACTCGTGGTTCGTGGTCCCTGGCTTGCGCGTATACCACTATGGACATACTCTCGGAGCATCCATGAGAAGGAAGCGGGTCATGCGGAACGAGATTGCGGTCGAGAAGAGCAGCGGGAACGTGTATGCGGATTTGGGCTACGCCGACAGCGATGACATGCTGGTGAAGGCGCAGATTGTGACGAAAATCGCCGAAATCATCGAGCAGCGAGGGCTGACTCAAGACCAAGCGGCGAAAATCCTTCGGCTTACGCAGCCAAAGTTTTCGCGATTGTTTCGGGGGCAATTTCGGGGAATTTCGGAGCGACGGCTGTTGCGCTGTCTTACGCGGCTGGGCCGAGACGTCCAGATCGTAGTGAAGCAGACGCCGAGGCGGCGCGCTCAAGGTCGCTTGACTGTGCGGTTTGCGTGATCTCATCGTTGGTCGCGCACGACTGTCTTAGTACATGGGAGCGAGGGTGCAAGGGTGAGCGTGTGTGGACTTTTGGAGGCGCAGTGGTTTCAACCTGAAAGGTGACCTTCTAACGCGGGCCCGTTTCCCAGGGACATCTGATGGTATCTACGCGAACAGAGGCCTCGATTGCATGGCGGTTGCACGTTCACCGGAGAAGTTTGGTGCACACGATTCGGGGGATCCTTGATAGCCGCACGCGCGCCGCGGCTAATTCACAGATCGCACGGAATCCAGTGGATAAAGCACGATCTCGCAACCGACAATCTCAGAACACGTCTCCAATCCTCGCCGCAAAATCCGCGCGTCGCTCTCTTCGGGAAAGGCCGCGTGGAAATCGGAATCCGCGAGGCGCGTCTCCACTTTTTCTAGTTCTTCCGAGCCGCTTATATACGCGACGTTTTCAACCTTGTTTCCCGGAGCCAGCAGAATAAAAAACTCCGCCGAGGCGGATCCCGGAACGATGTGTCCAAGCTTCACCGTTCGGGCGTCGGATAGCTCATCGGTCGGGCTCGCATGCGAAAGCAGCGGCGCGCTTGAAAAATCGGCCGTGGGATCGATCGCCTTCACGTGCTCGCGGATGGCGTCTCTGCGCTCAATGGGAAGCTTGCGCTCCATTGTTGCGACTGCTTGCTGATACATGTGAACGGCCGCTTTCTGATTGTGCAGCTGCTCGTCCAGTTGCGCCAGATGATCGCCGATCGTTCCAAACTGCGAAAGCTGCCAAGCCGCCGTAAGATAACTCTCAGCCAGTTGGAGATGGCCCAGGCGGAAGTGGACCCACCCGAGCGTGTCCCAGAACTCCGCCAGCTCCACCATCTGCCGCGCGTCGGCGATCTTCAGCGTGCCGGGATCGATTTTCTTCGTTGCGTCTTCTTCCTGCTTCACGGCCTTCTGCGCATAATCGAGGGCGTCGGTCAGATCGAGATTCGCATCTGCTAGCGCGTACGCAACATTGTTGAGCGCAAGCGGAAAAGGCCCCTTCTCCAGCGCCTTCGTCAACACGCTCCGGCCGTCGTCGAGATTTCCGCTCATCATATAAGCCTGGGCCAGATTGCCGGTGGATGCCATGTCGTTTGGATAAAGCTTGATGGCCTTCTGCAGCTGCGGAATCGCTTCCTGGTAACGCTTCTGCGCCACCAGCAGGCCCCCGAGACTGGCTGGCGCATCGGGATCGTCGGGCACCGCGTTCAGCAATTCGCTCCACACATTAATGGCCTCATCCCGGCGATTCATGCCCGCCAGGGCGTAAGCCAGAGCTTTGTAGGGGAATGCCAGCTTGGGTTTTATTGCGATCGCGCTGCGGTACGACGCGACCGCGTCGTCATATTGCCGCATGGAACTCTGCGTCGCTGCCAGGTGGATCCACGCGCGTGTGAATTTCGGATCCGCGGCCACTGCTTTCTTCAGGGACTCCATTGCGGCCGCTCGGTCGGTTGGGCCTACACGCAAGGCTGCGCTCTCGAAACGATTCGCCTCTTCAGTTGTACTGGCGGGCAAATCGTCCAGCCCGCTTCGTATCAGCTCCGCCATTCGCTCTGGCGAATTCGGCGGCGAAGGTGGCCCCATCGCGCGCGTCTGCACGTACAGATTGAAATTGTCTCGCACGGTCGTCACAAACTTCCTGAACTCGGCTAACTCAGCGGCGGGAACTTCGTGCATTTTGATCATCAACAACCGGTGGGATACGAGAGTGTTGCCGTCGACCGAATAGTCGACATGATATTCCGCGTAGTCGTGGACGATGTCCACCGGCTGCGCAGCCACTGGGGCGTACCCGGGCGGGAGTTCGATCCGAGCATCCGATTCAATTTTCGCCGGTGAACCGAGATACACCGGGTCGGTCGAGTCCGGATTTGCAGCGTCGCCAGAAAACGGAATGGGTGACCCAGGAATCAGGAAACGATGATTGTCCCAATCCGGATAATTCTTGCGCAAGTAATCCCATGTCGTGCGGTAGGGTGCGTCGACGGATTCGGGTGCATCCGTCTTGACGTCGCTGACCGTGCCCTCGAAGCCCATCCGGTAGGAGAGTTGTTGAACTAGTTCCTGCCACTGAGATGGCGGTAACTGCCGGAAAATGGTGCGCATCGCCGGCTCGTAATCATCGCGTTCGATGTTTTCGATTTTCGCCGTTAGCGTGCCATCGTCGGAGAGCTTGGCGTCAACCTTGAACACCGCGGCGAACGGCTCCGGCGGGTCAATCGGAGTTTTGATCAACCGCGCCGAATTATCGGAAAAAATCACGAGCGCCTCTTTGTTTCGCAGCCCCTGCATCAGGAATCCCTGCGGAGTAATTTCCGGCGTAGTATCGAGCCACATACCGCCGCTGCCCTGGGGCAGGTAGCCGATCACGTGGTCGAATTGCCCTGGAGATGGCATGTCCGTGTCCAGGCTGTGCGAGGTGCTGATCAGCGCGGGATAGATCGCGACGCCTACCGCCGCGAGCAGCGAAGCCAGCAGCGTTTGCTTGTCCTTGCAGTCTCCGAAATTGTTCGCCAGCACGTCGGCCGCTGCATGCGGTTTGTATCTCCCGAGTCCAAAATCAACTCCGATATACCGATAGTGCGTGCTGACGAATGCGTAGATCGTTCTTACCTTTGCCAAATCGTCGGTCGCGCCTTTTGTCAGTTCGGCGGCTTTCGCGCGAATCTCGGGCGAAGCCGCCACTCGATCCTGCTGTAGATTCCAGTACCAGCCCCCGACCTCGTCCCAGCTCTGAAAACTGCTCACCTCAATGTCGGGTGAAGGATTGCGCCCCAGCGCGGCATCAATCGCGGCCTGCCCGGTCTTGATCTTCGCTTCGGACTTCGAATTCGAGTTCGTCCACGTGTAAGTTCGGCGCCCCGCGTCCTCGGATATCTTCTGCGTCGCGGCCGGGCCATGAATTTGCACCACCCGATCGGCCGGCACGCTCACTTGCACGGTCTCGCTCAAGACGACGCCACTGCGCGTGAAATTGTACGCGGTCCAGAACTGGCCCGGAGTCAGCGCCTTCGTCGAGCGCCACTGGACTGCATATTCAAGGGTGTCGCCTGGGCTGAGTCCTCGTACCGGGATATGTTTCTCGCGCAGGTCGCTGTAAAGCGGAGCTTCCCGCGTAATTTCCGAATCAATGTCGCGCGCATCCTCGCCGGAAGTCTCCACAGTGCTCCCATCGGGCTTGTGGACACGAATGTACGTCAACGCCACCGTTTGTGTTTCGTCTTCGAACGGAAATGCCAGTACGCCCCAATCCTTCACGCCCGCGTCGGACTGCACCAACACGCGCGTCGTCTGGTCTCGGACGAACGTCCCGTCGTTCGAGAACGAAAACCGCGTCGTCATTTCCTGAATGACGGATGACTCCCCGGAGTAGTCGGCCTTGGCCTGCTGCGTGGAAGTCGGAGCCGCGGGTGGCGGTGCGGACTTTTGCGCCAGCGCAAAGTCAGGCCAGAGAGAGGACACGAGGAGCAAAACCGTGGTACCCAGTAGCGGTTTCATCGATGGCTTGTTTGTAACCTGCGCGCCCATAAAACGCAAGCCGTCCAGCTAAGGATTTCACTGAGGGGAATTTTCAACGCTAAGTAAGGCCGCGACGAAAGTTGGGTGCAGCGATGGATTCGGTTCCGCTCACCACGGGGCAGCGCCCCTACTTAAACAACGGCAGATCGGCTGACGTAAATTGCGCGGTTGAGCCAAGAAAGTTTGTTGGGCACGGCATGCCGTGCCCCTACGAAAGCAAAATCAATTCTTGGGATTCGTGGCGAAGATGGATAGCTCGGGGGGGGAAGCTGCGGGCGTCCATTTCCAAATTGGCATTCACAAAGACTCCGGACGTGGAGCGTGCGTCCTCCGGCGCTGTGGTATCTTGCCGAGGGCCGATGAGGAAGCAGAAAATACTTGCGCCGGAAGTTCCGCTTGGCGTGGCCACGCCACTTTCCGCCGACACAACTGTGTTCCGCGTGATTTTCGCCATCAGCTTCTGCCATCTGCTGAACGACATGATGCAGATGCTGCTCCCCTCCATATATCCAAATTTGGCTTCGGGATTGAAGCTCACTTTCGGACAGGTCGGCGCTATCACCATGGTCTACCAGGTTACGGCGTCGCTCCTTCAGCCTCTGGTCGGCCTCCAGGCGGACAGGCGGCCTGCGCCGTTTGCGCTTCCCGGCGGGACGATCTTCTCGCTCGCCGGACTGGTGGTTATATCCATGGCGCGAAGCTACGGTGCGGTGCTGACCGGGGCATCCCTGCTCGGCGTGGCGTCGTCTATCTTTCACCCGGAATCTTCGCGTGTCGCCCGCATGGCGGCGGGCAAACGCCACGGCATGGCACAGTCGCTATTTCAGGTGGGCGGGAACATCGGGTCCGCGATAGGACCGCTCGCGGCCGCGCTGGTCATCGTGCGCTACGGACGGTCGAGTCTCGCTCTCTTCGGGTTGTTGGCTTTGCTGTCTTTCGCCGTCTTGTGGAACGTCGCCGTGTGGTATCGCGACCACGGGCTGGCTCGTCTCGAGGAAAATCGCAAGAGTCTCGAACAGGTCAGCTTGCCGCCGAGCGCTGCCAAGCGCGGCGTCGCCATCCTGCTGGTGCTTATTTTCTCGAAATACGTTTATTTAACGAGCCTCACCAGCTACTTCACCTTCTATCTGATCCAGCGCTTCGGTCTCTCCATTCGCGCGGCCCAACTGCACCTATCTGTCTTTCTGGCGGCTGTCGCGCTCGGCACGTTTCTGGGCGGACCGGTCGGCGATCGTATCGGGCGCAAATACGTGATCTGGGCGTCCATCCTCGGCGTGCTGCCGTTCACGTTGCTGCTGCCGCACGTCAACCTTTTCTGGACCGGGGTGCTGAGCGCGATCATCGGTCTGGTGCTCGCTTCGGCTTTTTCCGCGATTGTGGTGTTCGGCCAGGAACTCGTGCCGAACAAGGTAGGGATGATCTCCGGCCTGTTCTTCGGTTTTGCTTTCGGCGTGGCCGGACTTGGCGCCGCCGTGTTGGGCCGGGTCGCCGATGCTTACGGGATTTTTACGGTGTACCGTATCTGCGCTTTCCTGCCGGCAATCGGGTTGCTAGCCGGTTTCCTGCCAGACCTGCGACAACGCGAACACGCCGACGCACTTTCTACCGCGGACTAATCTTAGTCGCGCCGTTCTGATTCCCATCAATTTCTGGGATTTGTGGCGAAGATGGACAGCTCTGGGCTGAAGCCGCGGTCGTCCACTTCGAGGATGGCTTTGACCATGTACTCGCCCGGCTGCCGCGTTTATCACGCTCCACAGAAATAACAGACGCGAGACCGTGTCCGGACAGGGATTACACAGCAAATTGTGGAAAATTTTCCGACGCGATTTGCCGATCCTTCTCTGAATGCTGTAAAATATATATTCGTGAGCTACCGGTAAATCTCTCTGTCCGGCGTCCTGATCTATTCCGAGGAGGCATTTTGCGTTTGAGATTCTCGATTGCTTTGCCCGTTCTTACTGCGTGCCTGTTCGTACTGATGTCGGCTCAAAGCATCCGCCCGTCGCCGGTCGAGCCTGCCCACGCCGATGTGCATCGTCTCCGCCTATATCACACGCACACAGGCGAGCGGATTGATATTGTTTACCGTCGCGGCGATGTTTTTTTGCCTGAGGCCGAAGCGCAGCTGGACTATTTTCTGCGCGATCATCGCACCGGAGAGGTGAAGCATTACGATCCGCGCGTGTTTGACATCCTTTCGGAATTGGCTGCGGCGGTGGGACGTCCGGGCGCGGAGATTCAGATTATTTGCGGCTATCGAACACCGTGGAGCAACGAATTCCTGCGTTCACATTCCGCCGGCGTCGCCAAGGGAAGCCTTCACATGCAGGCGCAGGCAATTGATATTCGAATTCCGGGGATTGATACTCTAACGCTGCGAAATGCGGCGCTGGCGCTCGGCCGCGGCGGTGTGGGCTACTATCCGCGGTCGGGGTTCGTGCATGTTGATACGGGACGCGTGCGCACCTGGTGCTACGGCTGCGCCACTTCACACACCAATTCCGACTAGAGAATCCTCCGAGCTCGGATCGAGACACCCTCAGTTTCTGGCGGCGTACGCGTCCGCGATCAGCTTCTCGAGTTTCTTGTCGAAGCCATAAATATCCGCAAAGAATTCTGCCGTGCCGCTTTCCGGCACGACCGCGGTGCCGTAAACGATCAGGACAGGAATGGGTTTCGTTAGATTGACCTGCTGGTTGTTCGCAGCCTTGAACGCGGCATCAATCTTTTCGGCGGTCCAACCGGGATTATTTCGCAGCACCCATTTTGCAAGCGCCGGGGGATTCTGCACGCGAATACAGCCGTGGCTGAAATCGCGGCGGCTTTCGGAGAACAGACTGACGGACGGCGTCGAATGGAGATAGACGTTGTTGCTATTCGGGAAAATGAACTTAACTAGACCCAGGGCATTTTTCGGGCCCGGCTTTTGCCTCACCATCAGCTTGCCGGCACGGAGTTGTGCCAGAACATCCGCGCTCACCACACCATCGGTCACGACCTGTCCGGAATACGTAGCGACCTCGAAATTATTTTTCTGCAGGTATGCCGGGTCCTTCGTGATCTTGGGCACAAGCTCCCCACGCAAAATGCTCGGTGGAACGTTCCAGTAGGGCCAGAACACGACATATTTCATGTCCTCTTCGAGTACGGGCGTTTCCGTGCGCATCGCGCGGCCCACGACCACGGGCATGCTGAGCACCGGGTTGCCCTGGTCGTCGTACGCCCGCAGGAGAAATTCGGGTATGTTCACGACAACCGGAGGCGTATCGAAATTGTCCGGCAGCCAGCGCCAGCGCTCCAGGGTGAATTGAAGTTGCTGCACGCGAAAGCTCATGGGGCGATTGAGTTCTTCAATCGTCTGCTGACCCAGCTTTCCTTGGCTGTCCAAACCATGCCGCTGCTGGAATCGCTTCACGGCGTCTACAACTTCTCCCTGATAAATGGTCGAATCCTGCGCGACAGTCGCAGCGGCGGGCAAATCCCCCAGAAACTTTAGCCTCGCCGCCAGTTTTGCGAGGGCCTCGTAACTCTGCCCGGGCGCAACTGGCTTCTTAACCGTGGGAAGTGGATCCGGCACTTCGTCTTTCGCGAGTTGCAGATACTTGTCGAGCGCCGCTTCGGTTCGCCGATAGCCGGGAAACGGCGGTTCAACGACTTGCAGAGCGTCCTTTACGCTCGATGCTGGAATCACGCGCACGCGCAGAAACTGAGCGAGGTCATACTTGTGGCGCTCCGGATCAAAATCGGGGTGCAGTGTCTTCGGATCTACCCTGCCCAGGTGCAGGTCGGAGATATAGCGCATCGTGGAAACCGTCAGCGCGACATCCATCTTCACTGCCGCGGATTCTACTCCGCCTGCCGCGCTGCCCAGCGCGCTGATCCTTCCGGCCCATCGGTCGCCATCGTAATCCTTACTGTCGAGACCCTTCTCTGCCGCCGACTGCAGAATCGAAATCATCTCTAAAGCCTGTGGCGTTGGTTTTCCGCCACGGGTCCACTCAAGCCGGTAATTGCCGGCGTCGTAGAACTCTTTGACATATTTCTGATAATCCGAGAAATTCTGCCAACGGAGGTCGGCAAGGCGGCCGCTGTTCACAATCGTGCGCAGATCCTGCTGCCCTTGGGCGCTTAGGGGTTCGGCAGCCGATTGCTTCGCGTCCGTTGAAGTGCCATTTCCAGAAGTGCCTGCCGACAGACAACCCGTCGAGAGCAAGCACACCAAACAAAGAGCCGCTGCCCGCATTTTCTTCGTCATCTTTCACCCTGGTCCGCGCGAAACTGCATTATACGCGCTCGGGCCTGCTCTGCTGACTAAGGTGTTATGACGAGAGGGCTGTTCTAACGGGCGACTACTTCGGATAACGACGCTGTTACGAATTCGCGTAGCCCAACTTTTAATTCTTGGGATTGGTGGCGAAAATCGATAGCTCGGGGGTGAAGCCGCGGTCGTCCATTTCTAGAATGGCTTTGACCATGTGGGCGATGTCGTCGGCGCGGAGCTTGCTGGGATTTTCCTTCTGCTCGAAGCCGGCGACCTTGGAGAAACTCGTGAGGACTTCGCTGGGATTGACGAGCATGACGCGGACGTTGTGTTTGCGGAGCTCGTCGCGCCAGCATTCCGTCATCCCGCGGAGCGCGAACTTGCTCGCGTAGTATGCCGTGCCTCTTGCTGCGCCCTTGAGTCCAGCGGTTGAGGAGATGTTGACAATGTTGCCTCGCTGGCGCGCGATGAAGTGCTTCGCCGCGCCGCGGGCCATGAGCATCGCTCCGGTAACGTTGGTGGCGAAGACGGATTCGAAGCTGGCGAGATCGAGATCCACGAGGGTTTTGAAAACGCCGAAGCCGGCGTTGTTGACGAGAATATCGAGATCGCCAAATTTTTCAAGGACTTCGCGGTAGGTGCGCTCGACGTCGGCTTCCCTGGTGACGTCCGCGTGAATGGCGTGGACGCCGAGGGCGCTGGCGGTCTCCACGAGTTTGCGCTCGTCACGGCCGGTGATTGCTACGCGCGCTCCGCTGACCGCTAGGGATTGAGCGATGGCGCGTCCGATGCCGCTGCTGCCACCCGTGATCAACGCCACTGCGTTTCGCAAGTTCATTTTGCCTCCCAGGGAAATCCAGAACGCGGATGATTGTACCGCACTGACAAGGCCGGGGTGCGCGGCCGACGCGAGCCGGCGGGAGGCCAGCGGTACGAACATCCAGGGAGCGCTAGCGAGATGAATTGGCGACGGATCGCCAAGCATCTTTGCCGGGCACGGCATGCCGTGCCCCTACGAAGAAACGACGACGGCGCGATAGATGGGCAGCGCGTTGCCAAGCGTCTGCGCCGGGCGCAGCGTGCTGCGCCCCCAACGAGACCGTTGTCTGGCGATGATCGGAGACGGCCGGTGGTTACGGCTTCTGCGGCGGCGCTGCTGGTGGCGGCGAAACCGGGGGCGGCGGATTTTGGGGCGTGGGCACGAGGCGCATGCTCGTTCTGAACCGCCGATAGTTTGAATAGCGAACCGACATGCGGATGTGAACGCCGCCGGACTGGAAGTTCAGCACGTCGTCGGAGTGCGTGTAGGTCGGAAACCAAAAGTGGCCCTCGATATTTTCGCGGTAGGTTTCAAAACGAGGAAACACGTTTTCGTTGCCGCGCTTGCGGATGTCCGGCACGGCTTTCCCGAAAGTCTTGACGACTTCCAGATCCTTGTCGTCAACCCAGATGCGTCCCTGGAAGTAACGCTGATTCTTTTCGATTTTTTTCGGGGCCACGTCGAACACATAGGCGCTGATTTCGTCCACCCGCTCGCGACCGACGTAGGTGACGTCGTACTTGGGCAGCTCGTCGGTGGTGAGCACAAAGGGCTGCACGTTCCTGAGATCGTCAAGATCCTGCTCGGAGAGCGAAACGCGCTCGAGCGTCGGAGGAGGGGCGTTGGTGACGACCTCGTAGCGCTTGCCTGCCGGAGTAAAGGTGATGTCGCTGGTCATGCGATATTCGCCGTCGGGTTGGCCGTCGGCATCAATTGTCTGGACGACGAATGATTGGACGTAGGTGAAGTTCTCGCGTTCCGCTTTGAACTCGCCTTCGTGCTGCGCGAATTGCTGAATAATCTGGTCCGCAGGGATCGAGGGCGGCTCCTTCGAGATGCCGGAGGAGCGGTGCGCGGCGTCCGAAGCCTTCGGCGCGGGCGCGGCGGCTGCCGGTTTTCCGGCCGGCGGGTTCACGCCTGGCTGGGTGGCCGGCTCGTATTGCGGAGTCGCACCAGGCATTGGTCCAACTTCCTGTCCCGCGCACGGGATAGCCCAAAATGCAGCAGCGAACAGGACGCAAGCCGTCGGCAGTGCTCGCGCTCTGCAATTCGTTGTTCCTTCGGAGATTTCGCGCCGCATTTTCGCAGTTCTCTTCCCGCCGCTTGGCGGCGTCACCCAGTATAGGAGTTTCGCGGCGAAACAGAGGTTGCTTTTCGTCGGCAGCCTGCAGCGATGCGGAGTGCAGCGAGACCAAGAGGCGGACGACATTTCTTGGGAGCGGCATTCGATTGCCCCTGATTTTGGAGTATCCTCCAGTCGCTTGGCGCGGCGAATTCAAGCACAGGAGGCACATCGTGAACGGGAGATTGACTAGCGGGCGAACAATTAGGCTGGCGGCTTTGGCGGTCGTGAGCCTGGCGTTGGCCAGCAGCACGTTTGGGCAGACAAAGAGCACGGATTCGGCGGCGCGTTTGCGCGCGGTGGAAGATCGTCAGGCGATCGAGCAACTTCTGATGGGCGATTATCCGAGGGCGCTGGATTCGACCGATTGGAAAGCTTACTCGGCATTGTTTACCCAGGATGGCACGCTCATCATGAATGGCGGAAAGACGAAGGCGACGGGCCCCGCGGCGATTGAGAAATTTTTCGCCACAGCGCCATTCGCGCAGCCTCCCGCTGCGCCAGCGACGCCGTCGCCGTGTCCACTTCCGCCGGGCGTACACCGATTCATGCATGTGGTGACCAATCTCTCGCTGCACATTGATGGAGACACCGCGACGGATCAGGCCTACTGGGAAACCATCGGGACAACGGACTGTAAGTCGGTGGTCGAGGGCGCGGGACATTACGAGGACACGCTGAAGCGCGAAAACGGACAGTGGAGATTCTATTCGCGCGAAATCTTCGATGATCTTCCGCCGCGGGCCCCGGCGGCTGCGGCGCCGAAGCCGTAGCGTGTATCGAGCCGGGAAGTTAAAGGAGACGGATGGGCTGCGCGCCGCCGAGCATTTGCGCCGGGCACAGCATGCTGTGCCGCTACGAAGAAACAGCGACGACGGTAAATGTCGGCAGCGCATCGCCAAGTGTCTGCGCTCGTACGACAACATAAGACCACTGCAAGATGCTGGAGCTGCATCGAGATGCCTGAAATTAAAATCAACGGATACGTCACCTACTACGAAGACGACGACTTCACTGAGCCGTGGAAGCCGCGGCAAACGATTCTGATCCAGCACGGGTTTGGACGAACGTCGCAATTCTGGCGGCAGTGGGTGCCGATGCTGGCGGGCGATTATCGCGTGGTGCGGCGCGACCTGCGCGGGCACGGCGGCTCGGGTGATCCGGGAGCGAGCGATCCGTGGTCGTTTGATGGGCTGGTGCGAGATTTTTCCGGATTCTGCGATGCGCTCGATCTGAAGGACGTGCATCTGCTGGGAGAATCCACGGGCGGGATGCTCGCGATCGGATACGCGGCCACGCATCCGGCGCGAGTGCGGTCGCTGACGCTGTGCGGAACCCCGACGACGATTGGCCCGGCAGAGCAAAAGTTTCTGGCGCTCGGGCATGACACATGGCAGGGCGCACTGATGGAAATGGGATCGGAGGGCTGGGCACGGAAGCTGCTGTCACAACCCGGAACGGCTCCGCGCGGAGATGCAGCGCGAACGGAATGGTCCATTCAGCAATTCGGGCGGTCGTCGGCAGCGTCGCTCGTGGGATACAGCCGCGTGATTTCGACGACGGACGTTACGCCGCTGTTGCCGGAAGTGAAAGTGCCGGCGCTCGTGCTTGCGCCGACGCGGAGCGCGGCGACGCCGATAGCTGAGCAGGAACGAATCGCGGCAACGCTACCCCGCGCAGACCTGGTGCGGATCGCGGGCGAAGGACACGAGATCTATATTGACCGGCCGGAGGAATGCGTCTCCGCGCTGCGCAGCTTCCTCGCACAATTCAGCTAGCGCGGGAGACTGCACAGCGGTTCAAGATCAGGACAGGTGGAATTGAATGGTGACGTTGAGCCGGATTGCAACCGGTTGGCCGTCCAAAATCGTTGGCTCGTATTTTCGCTCGGACACTGCCTTGAGCGCCGAAGCGAGGAGCAATGCGGGCCCGCTAATTACACGGACCTGCGTGACGTTGCCCTGCTCGTCTATGACTGCGTCGAGGAGGACCGTCCCTTCGACGCGCGCAGTTTTTGCGATTGGGGAATACACGACCGGCGGAGCAAAAACAAGACGTGGCTCTTTCATGCCGGTGCTGATGCGGATCGGTCCCTTGGGTTTGACGGCAGCAGGCGGCGGAGGTGGCGGCGCGCCAAGCGACGCTCCAAGAACGTCTCCTGTTCCGCCAGCAACGCCACTCATATCTGAAATCGAAGGCGCCGCGGCACCGATGTCGGAAGCCGTCTCAACGATTTTCTTTGGAATGATTGTGGGCGCTGTGAGAAGCGGATGCAGAAAAGCCTGCTTGGGCACCACCGCCTGCGCGTGGATCACGGGAGGGGCGGCGGGCGGAGGCGGCGCCACTAGCATGGTTTTCTCGAACTGATGCAGGTCGATCGCTTGCGTTACGAAAAGCGGAACGATCACGAGAGTTCCGACGACTACAACCTGGAGCGCGAAGGCGAGACCGGCTTGTGCTGCACGCTTGCCGCGGGAGCGGGAATCTTCCTCGATGATCGCGGCGGAAAACATGCCGCGATTGCCGGACGCAATGGGAGGTGAAGTCGGAAGCGTGCGGTGAGGCTTTGGATCGAGACCTAAATTGCCCTGCTGAAGCGCACTTTGATTGATCGCTGACATTTTCATCTCCTTTTTCAAGTGGAACTGCAACAGCCATGGGGATTCGTCGGAATCTCAGTCGAGATCCAAATTGAGCCCACAGCGCCACCGCCTTGCAAAAGCGATGGGAACTCCCGTCTCCACGTGGAAAAGCGAGATGAAGCAACTACACTTTAAAGTCTTAGACAGTTTGCAGATTCCGCCTGAAAATCACAAACTCAAATAACGAATCATTGCGATTGAAGGCGGTGATATCGGCGTACGGCGCAGATTTGCGGGCGCTTAAGCCGCACATTTTGCCCGAAAAGAGCAGATTAAAATCGGGCGTCGGGCGATTGACACGTGCGGATGTGGGGCATATCGTTCCATTGCAAACGAGTAACCCCCGATGGCCGATCCACGAACGACGCCGAATTCCGCGGCGACTTCGACCGAGCTGAACGGAACGATCGAAGGACGCTTCGTGATTCGCAATCTGCTGGGCGCAGGCGGCATGGGAGAGGTGTATCGCGCCGAAGATACAAGGCTCAAGCGGCTGGTGGCCCTGAAGCGCATCGCGCCCGCGATGCGCAAGAACGAAAGCGACCGGCGGCGCCTGTTCCAGGAAGCGGAATGCGCCTCGCGATTGAACGATCCTCATATCGCGGCGATCTTCGACATATTCGAATCAGGCGACGATATTTTTTTGGTGATGGAGTACGTCGAAGGCCAGACGTTGCGGCGGCGACTGGAACAGCCGCTCTCCATCGCCGAATTTCTCGAAATTGCCGAGCAGTGCGCATCGGCGCTGGCCGCAGCGCATAAAGGCGGCGTGCAGCATCGCGACATCAAGCCCGAAAACCTGATGCTGAATCGCGAGGGCGAGCTGAAAATTCTCGACTTCGGCCTGGCGCGGACCCTGTTGCGTGAAGACGGAACTACGCTGGAGACCGCGGAGAGCGCGAACTTCGCCGGAACGTTTGCGTATATGGCTCCGGAGGCGCTGGAGGAAAAAACGACGGACGAGCGAGCGGATATTTTTTCGCTGGGCGTGGTTTTTTACGAGGCGCTGGGCAGACGGCATCCTTTTAAGGTTCCAAGCGCGGGATTCCTGGAAACGTACGAACGGATTCTGCATCAGGAACCGGCTCCGCTGCGGCAATTGAATGTGGAAGTGCCTGCCGAACTCGAGCGAGTCGTCGCGAAAATGCTCGCCAAGAATCCGGGTGACCGATATGCGTCGGCCGGCGATCTGGTGACCGACCTGAGAGCGCTCCGGCGCCCTGGCTCGGCGGTGATCGACGGTCAGACGCCAGCGAGGTCGAAGCAGTTTATTCGCGCTGCCGCCGGCATCACGCTGGGCGTCGTCATTATTCTGGCGATCATTGCGCTGATTCCTTCCGCTCGGCAACAAGTGAAAACCTGGCTGGGAATTGACGTCATCCCCAAACAAAAGCAACTGGCGGTGCTGGAATTTCAAGCGGTGGACGGAAGCCCGGAAGAAACGTCGTTCACGGCCGGCTTGACGGACACGGTGACCACGAAGCTCACGCAATTGACGGGGGATCTCTCGCTGCAGGTGGTGCCGGCGCGAGATTTGCGGGAACGGCACGTCACAACCGCTGAGCAGGCGCGGCGAGATTTCGGCGTGAATCTGGTTCTGGAAGGCAGCCTGCACAAGTCGGGCGATCAGGTGCGCGTGAACTACGCGCTGGTTGACGCGCGAACCCGGCGGCAACTGCGCGCGCAAAGCGTGACCCTCGCGGCAGCCGACCCGTTTGCGGTGCAGGACGAGATCGTGAATGGAGCGGTGGACATGCTCGGAGTACGGGTTCCGTCCGCGGACCGCGAGGCGCTTCGGCCCCATGGCACGAAGGTTCCCGGCGCCTACACCCTCTACCTTCAGGGAAAAGGCTACCTGGATAATTACGACAATCCCGACAACATTGACACCGCCGTGAATTTGTTCCAGCAAGCGCTGCAATTGGATCCGACGTATGCACAGGCCTACGCGAGCCTGGGCGACGCGTATTGGAAAAAGTATCTCCATAACAGGGATGCTCGCTTGGTCGAAAGCACGCGCGCGCCATGCGAACAGGCGCTGCATCTGGATGAAACGCTTTCGTCTGCGCACGAGTGCCTGGGAACTATCTCCGCCGGAACGGGGCATTACGAGGAAGCCGTGAAGGAATTTGGCCGAGCGCTCGATGCCGACCCGGCCAATGATGACGCCTATACAGGACTCGCCCACGCTTACGAACTGCTCGGCAAGCCGGTGGAGGCGGAACGCACATATCGCAGAGTCATCGAACTGCGGCCGCAATACTGGGCCGGATACAACTGGCTGGGAGCATTTTATTTTAACCAGATGGAATATCCGAAGGCGGCGGAGATGTTCAGCAAGGTTGTGGCTCTCGTGCCTGATAGTTTTCACGGGTACGACAATCTGGGAGCGGCTTATCTGGGAGAGGGCCAGTATTCCCAAGCCATCGAGACATTTAAGCGTTCGATATCAATCCGGCCGACTGCGTACGCGTACTCGAATATCGGAACGGCGTATTTTTACATGCACCGATTCGACGACGCCGCGATCAATTACGAGCAATCTCTAAAGCTGGACGAGGGAGACTTCGACGTCTGGTGGAATCTGGCCGAAGCGTATTATTGGAGCCCCGCGAAGAAACCGCAGGCGGAACACGCCTACCGGCAATGCATTTCACTGGGCAGCCCACGACTGGATGTTGATCCGCGCGATGTGGATGCGATGGGTGTGCTGGCGGTGTGCCACGCGATGGTGAACGATCGCAAAGGCGCTCTGGATTTGATCCAGAGGGCGTATGCGCTCGGTCCCCCGGATGCCGAGTTGAGCTTCAAAGCCGCCATTGTGTACACTCAGCTCCACGACGAGGACCGGGCCGTCCAGCGACTGGGCGAAGCCATCGCAGCCGGTTATTCCGCAAAGCTGGCGAGTGACACACCTATTTTCGATCAACTTCGGAGCAATCCACGGGTCCAGGAGCTGTTTCGGCCAAAATGAAATGTGAAAAAGGAGGGGCGATGTCCAGCCAACCAACTATGAGCGAAGATCGCGTGAAGACGATAGAAATCACCCTCGACAAAGATGGTACGCCCCAGGTGCCTGAGGGACAGGGAACCGTGTTTGTTGACAGCATGAAGGACGAAGAGGTGATTTGGGTTGCTAAGTTCCCGTTCCGAATTGATTTCAAGGAGGGTACGCCGTTCTACGAAGATCAATTCAATCAGAATCACCGCCGGAGCGGATTGGTGCGTCGCGGTGTGCTCGCGAGCCGAGTCCGCTATTACAAGTACACGATCGAGGTGAACGGCAAAGAGCTCGATCCGAAGATTTTGGTATTTCCCGGGTCGAATTAAATCGGGCGGGGCGGGTTGCTGTAATCGAGATGGATGGGTGAGTGACTGCCAAGCATCAGCGCCGGGCGCAGCATGCTGCGCCCCTACGAGGAAAATGCGAAACGGCAACGGCGGGACAGCGAGTAGCTAGTTCTTAGGATTTGCCGGATGCTTATCCGGAAGCTCGAAAACCCAGATGGCCGCGCCGTGGTCGGGCGGCACTTGGATTTCGGGAATGAGGGCCGGGAATGTCTGTGTAATCGCGCCGCCCGAACCGACTACGACGCCGAGATATTCTTTACCGCCTACGCTGAACGTGATGGGACAGGAATTCGGGACGTCGTTCATCCGGATGTTCCAGAGCTCGGCGCCCGTCGCGTCATCGTAAGCGTGCAGAAAGCGATCGAACGAGCCTTCGAAGACGACTCCTCCGGCGGTGTCGAGCGTACAGGTAGTGTCCGGGGCGCGGTGGTGGTCGATCCATAGCGCCTTTCCCGTCTGAAGATTGAACGCTTCGATGCGTCCGAGGTTTCCATCTTTATCACCGGGCCGCATGCGGATAAACCAGTTATAGCCGGAGGAAAGATTTCCGCGTTGGCCTGCTGGAGCGGGAATCATGTCCATGCAGGTTTCGGTCATTTCGGTATAGACGATCTTTGAATCCGGATTGTAGGAGCCGGCTATCCATTCGCGGCCGCCGCCGGGATGGGGACAGATGGTGTGCGGCTTGCCGTCGCCGACGGCTCCTTCGGGAGTGAGCGTCTTCTCGCCGGTCTTCGGATCAATTGACGCGATGACGTTTTGAATTCCCATGTCGCGGGACCAGAGATACTTTCCGGTGGCGGCGTCGAGGGCTTCGTAGATACCCATTTTCCCGGAAGTCACGATCATCTTCTTCTTGCCGGCATTTTCACCAGGCAGACGCATGATCTGCTGCTCGAAGGCCCAGTCGAGATCCCACTGATCGTTGTGAACGTGCTGGAAATACCAGACGAGCTTGCCCGTGTCGGGATCGAACGCAAGCGTGCAATCGGTGAACAGGCCGTCGTTTGAAACTCCCGGCTTGTCCACGCGATGCAATACCGGGCCGGTGTCATACGTCTGGCCGACGCCGAAGAACGCAAGTTTGAGTTCCGGATCGTAACTGCCGGCGGTCCAGACGGAAGCGCCGTTGCGTTTTTCATTGGGCAGATCGTTCCAGCTGTCGCCGGGCTCGCCGGACTGCGCAATAGTGTGGAAGCGCCAGGCTTCTTTACCGGTGTCGGCGTCGAGCGCGACGATGAGGTTCCCACCTTGCGCCTGACCCGCGAGACCCATCATCACTTTGCCTTTCGCGACGAGCGGGCCGCCCGTGGTTTGAAATCCTTTCGTGTAATCGGCGAGCGCCGAATCCCAAACAACGTCGCCGGTCTTCACGTCCAGCGCGACGATGTGATCATCCGAGGTGGGCACGTAGAGGCGATTGCCGTAGAGCGAGATGTTGCGCTTCACGGCGAGGCGCGCGTCGCTGGGAAGCTGGCGCGAATATTGCCAGAGGAGATCGCCGGTGACGGCGTTGAGCGCCTGCACTTTGTCGCCATAGCTATCCACGAAAAGCACGCCGTCGTGTTCGAGAGGAGTGGCTTCGTTCTGGCCGTTGGGCAGAGACCATGCCCACGCGACGCGCAAATCGCCGACATTCGTCTTGTTGATTTGCTTGAGCGGGCTGTAGCCGAAATCGTCGTATGTGCGGCGCCAGAGGAGCCAGTCGGAGTCCGGTGGCTTATCGAGCAGCGCATCGGTGACCGGAGAGAATTTTTCGAGTGGATTCGGGAGCACGACCGGCGTCGTTGGCGGAGCGAGCGGCGACAGCGGCATCATCGGCGCGTTGCGCTGCGTGGCGCCGCGAGGAATCGTCATCGCGGTTTGCGCGGTTGCGTCCGTGGGAAATTCCTTATCACCGGCCTGCACACCATTGGTTTGCAGGATGAAAGCCACGAGCTGCGCGGCGGCGTCCGGGCCGAGCGAGCCAGGGCTGGCGGGCGGCATTTTCGTATTGATGAAGGCGAAGAGCTCGTCGGAGGTTTTGCCGCCCCAATTCATGGTGAAGGACGTTCCGCGAAGCGAGCTGGCGAATTCGCTGCCGCCCATGCTCGTGCCGTGGCAGCTGGCGCAGTTCTTTGCGTAGACTTCTTTTCCCTGCGTGGCTTGCGCGACGGTGAATGTGGCGATGTTGCGGCTGTTGCCGATCTGCATGTTCTGTGCGCGAAGCGGCGATGAACCGCACACTGCCGCGAATATGCCAACCGCGATGCAACAGCCAAACCCTGCGAGACGAATGGATTTTCTGCGCGACCTCATGCTGGCCCCCGTAGGTTTCGCCGTGCATTGAATCACTATCGAATCGAGAAGACTAGAAGAAATCTTCCGGCGACGAAGAACACGGCGGGCGCGGCGAAGTCTATTGCGACGGTGGCTGGCTTTCGGCAAGCAGGGCTTCCACGCGCGCGATAGTTTCCGCTTTCAGCTGGCCGTTGAAGTCGCCGCTGGCGGGGCTGGCGAAACCGGCGTGGATACTTTTCACCAGACCATCGCGCCCTATGAAGACTGTCGTGGGCCAGGAATTCAAATTGACCAGCTGCGGAATTTTCTTGTTCACATCCTCGGGATCGCCGGCGACGAGCACCGTGTACCCAATGCCGTAGTGGTAGACGAACCAGCGCAGGCGATTCAATTGGCCGAACTGTTCGGCCTCCTCAAAATCCAGCGCGACGATCTCAAGTCCGCGGTCGCGGTAGGTGCGATAGAGTTCGGCGAGGAACGGCGCTTCGTCGTGGCAATTGGGACACCAGCTCCCGGTGATGTTGACGAGGAGAACTTTTCCGCGGAAGCGCGCGTCGGTATTGGAAATCATGCGTCCCGCCAGATCGGGAAAGCTGAACTCAAACGGCGCGTTCGGATCCGCGACGCGCGTGTGCTGCGCGGGATCGGTTGGCTCGGGCAAGCCTTTCGCGCGGGCGTCCGCCGGACGATACGCGGGCAATACCCGCTTGCCGTTGTAGTCGTTCAACGTGATGGCGAGGCTGCCATCCGGCTGCGGCGCCGCCTCAATCATGTACGGACGCTCGCCGGAAAAATGGCTGAGGACGAATTTGCCGTCGCGATAACGCCCCGTGAGCGCGCCGGTATCGCCGTCCACTCGCAAAATCGCGGCGGAAATGTCCGCGCCGGCCTGGCGCACGATGAACCGCCACGCGGACTCGCCCTTGGGACTCTTCACTTCAATTTCCCACAAGCCGCCAATCGAAGGAACGGTCCCCGCGGGCGGGTCAGGTTCGGGAACGAATCGCTTCGCCTGAAACGGCAGAGTGCTGCGCGCTTCGGGGCCAAACTTGCCCTCGATGGTGCCCGTCAATTCGCCGCCCTGGATGGCCGCGTTCATTCTTTCCGCGTACTGGTCGAAATTGAGAACCATGGCGTCATGATCCTGCCGTCCGCTTGTTGAGGTGACTCGCTCATCGCCATTGATGAATGCGCCCTCGAGCTTATTGCCCTTGCCCGAAATATCAATCCGGAAAGGAATGGTCATGCCGTCCACGACGACGGTGCCTTCCCACTTTCCAGCGACGGATTGAGCCGCTGCCGAATGCGCGAACGCGGACAGAGCGAAAAGCGCGACCGAAACGAGCGCGATGCGAGATGCGGCTTTCATGTGCGTCCTCATTCTTCAGGTTCTGCGGGGAAATTATATCAGCAACCGCGACTAGCGGCGCGGCGCGGAATCCGTGCCGGAGCTCGAGCCTGAGCGCATTTTCCACGCAATTTGGCGCAGCATACCGAGCCAGATAACGGCGTCGCGAGCGGGCAGATTCAGGCGCCGGACCAGGCGGCGAATTCGCTGGTCCGAATCGGCGACTCGGCGCAATTCGAGAAAGCCGCTCAGGTGCAACGCGTCGAGAAGCATTATCGTGATCCGTTCCATTTCGGCGGCGGATGCGAGCGGCAATTTTTCTTTCAGGCGCGGTATCTTCGCATCGCGAATCAGCTCGTAGAGGCAGACCGCGACGGCCTGGCCGAGGTTCATGGAGATATTCGCATCAACGGTGGGCACGCGCATCAGCCAGTGGCAATGGCTCAGATCGTCATTCGAGAGGCCAAATTTTTCGGAGCCGAACAAGAGCGCAACAGGATTCGATCCGAGTCGCTTGCGAATCAGGCCAGCGCCATCTTCCAGGCGACGCAGCGGCTGATGCAACGTGCGATGGCGGACGGCGGTGGTCCCTACCACGAGCGTGCAATCGGCGACGGCTTCGGCGACGGTCTTGAATTGTTCGGCGCTGGCGAGCAGTTCGGAGGCGCCCACAGCCGAACGCGCCTCGCGAAACGCTGGCTGGTACGGGTTCACCACACGCAGCTGGCGGAAACCGAAATTGCTCATGGCGCGGGCGGCCGCGCCAATGTTGAGCGGATTACGCGATGAAACAAGCACGACGCGCAGGCGGTCGAGTTGAGTGGTGGTTGGCAAGCGCGCCTATTCTAGCAGGCTGTTGCAAGGGTCGCGCTGGCCACGGAACTATGCAAACCTTGACGGGCGTTGGAAGAACGTGGAATCATTCCGTTTCCACTAGCGATTTCAAGGGGGGTGAATCATGGCAACTCAACTGGCAGCTGCGTACGCAGAATTGGGACTTTTCATCGGCGGCGAATGGCTGGGTGTCGAGGGGCGGAAGACTTCGCCGGTGCTGAATCCAGCGACCGAGGAAGTGATCGGGCATTTACCGCACGCGTCGAAGGCCGATCTGGATCGGGCGCTCGCGGAGGCGGAGCGCGGATTCAAGCTGTGGCGCGCGATTTTTCCGGACGCACGCGGCAAAATCCTGAAGCGTACGGCGGAGCTGATGCGCGAGCGTGCGGAGGACATCGCGCGCATCGCCACCACGGAATCGGGCAAATCCATCCACGAGACGCGCGTCGAGCTGCAGATGTCGGCGAACATTTTCGAGTGGTTCGCGGAGGAGGGACGCCGCGCCTACGGGCGCGTACTTCCGCAGCGCGCGCCGGGGACACGTCTCGCCGTCGTCAAAGAACCGGTGGGGCCGGTCGCGGCCTTCGCACCTTGGAATTTTCCGATCGGCAATCCCGCGCGCAAGATCGGCGCGGCGCTGGGCGCGGGATGCTCGTGCATCCTGAAACCTGCCGAGGAGACTCCCGCATCAGCCCTCGCCGTGGCGCGTTGCATGGTGGATGCGGGACTTCCCGCGGGCGTGCTGTCCATCGTGTACGGCGTGCCGTCGGACATTTCCACGCACCTGCTGGCGTCACCCATCATTCGCAAGATTTCGTTCACTGGCTCGATTCCCGTTGGCAAGCATTTGATGAAGCTGGCCGCGGAGGGAATGAAGCGCACGACGATGGAGCTGGGCGGCCACGCGCCCGTGCTGGTGTTCGACGATGTGGACGTCGAGAAGGTGCTCGACGCATGCGCGACCGCGAAATATCGCAACGCGGGTCAGGTATGCGTGTCTCCCACTCGATTTTACGTGCACGAGAAAATCTACAACCGCTTCGTGGAGGGTTTTGCGGCGCGCGCGAAGGCTCTGCCCGTCGGCGATGGAATCGAAGAAAAAAACAAAATGGGTCCGCTCGTTCATGCCCGGAGGCTGGCCGCGATCGAGGCATTGATTGAGGACGCGAAAAGCTCTGGCGCCAAGGTGCAGGCGGGCGGCGCGCGGCTGAAAAGCCCCGGATATTTCTACGCGCCCACGGTTTTGTCCGACGTGCCGAATAAAGCGCGCATCATGAACGAAGAGCCATTCGGACCCGTTGCAGTGATTAATTCCTTCTCCGACTACGACAGCGTAATCCGGGAAGCGAATCGCCTGCCCTACGGTCTTGCCGCATTCGCGTTCACGGACTCCGCGCACCGGGCCAAGCTCGTCGGAGAACAGCTCGAAGCGGGCATGGTGGGTGTGAACACGTTTGCGATTTCCGTACCGGAGTCGCCGTTCGGCGGAGTGAAGGAAAGCGGCCACGGCTCCGAAGAAGGCATCGAGGGGCTTGAGGCCTGCCTGGTGACGAAATTCATCAGCGAAGCGTAGTCAACGTCGGGGATCCTTCCATAGGAGGAATGGATGCTGTTCGATTTCGGCAAAATCCCTCCGCGGGAGGGATACAAGCTCCTGGTTTCAACGGTGACTCCGCGCCCCATCGCGTGGATCACCAGCCTGAATGCGGCCGGACAACTGAACGCGGCTCCTTTTTCGTTTTTCAACGTTTTCGCGGGCGATCCTCCGGTGGTCGGAATAGGCATCGGGAGTCATCATCCAGGCCGTGCGAAGGACACGCGGCGGAATATCCGGGAGACGAAAGAGTTCGTGGTGAATCTCGTTTCCGAAGATACGGCGGAAGCCATGAACGTCACGGCGATCGAGTTTGAGCCCGAAGTGAACGAGATTCCGGAGGCCGAGCTGGAAACCATTCCTTCCGTCCACGTGAAGCCGCCGCGGATTGCCGCAAGTCCGGTCTCAATGGAATGCGCCCTGATGCAGATCGTGGAACTGGGATCGGACAACGGGCTGGTGCTGGGGCGAGTGCTGGCCATGCATGTGCGCGACGATCTGGTGCTCGACCCCGCGAAGCACTATATTGACACGCCCCGCCTGAAGCTCATCGGGCGCATGCACGGCACCGGCTGGTACGCGCGCACTTCAGACCTTTTTCAGATGGACCGCATTCCCCGCGGCAACTGGATTCTGCGCGGAGACAAGAAGACGACCGTTCCGCGTTGACGGTATCCCGAAGCGGAGACTCGTGACCGACGAAAAATTGCAGGCGCTGGAGAAGCGTGTGAGCGAGCTCGAGAATCGCCTCGGGCGCGCAGAAGACGAGCTGGCGATTCGCCGACTCCAGCACGCCTACGGCTACTTCATGGACAAGTGCAAATACGCGGAGGTGGTGGATCTTTTTTCCGATCGAGGGGAGACATATTTTCTGGGCGGCGTTTTCAAGGGGAAGGCCGGCGTGCGGCGGCTGTATTGCGGCCGGCTCGGCGCGCGATTCGCGGCGGGAAAGAATGGCCCGGTGCGCGGATTGCTGCTCGATCATCTTTTGCTTCAGGACGTGATTACGGTCGCCCCGGATCGCAGTTCGGCCAAAGCGCGCTATCGCTGCTTCATGCAGGGCGGGAGCCACGAAAGCGTCCCCGAGATTTTTCCGGCGTTTTGGGAGGCGGGTGTTTACGAAAACACGTATCTGAAGGAAGACAGCGTCTGGAAAATCGGCGCGCTGAACTACAACGTGTTTTTCTACGCGCCCTATGAGCAGGGCTGGGGCAAAGTGAAGCCCGGCTACGCCGTTCCACCGTTTTCAAAGACCTTTCCCGAAGATCCCAATGGTCCCGACGAACTGATCGCGCGCCGTGCAAGTTTCTGGCCGGAAAACGAACTCGTCCCTTACCACTACCTCCATCCCGTGACCGGGAAACTGATTCAGTGAGCGCGGCAACGGAGCCCAGCGGCAAGAATTCCAGAGCAATCTCGCTCGCGGGCGAAACTGCAATCGTAACCGGCGCCGGCCGCGGATTCGGCCGGGCGATCGCGATGGGCCTGGCCGCGGCGGGCGCAGCGGTTACAGTGACCGCGCGGTCGAAGGATCAGCTCGATGAAACTGTTGCGCTAATCGAGCGTCATGGGGGCAGCGCGGGCGGGCGCGCGTTCGCCGTCGCGGGCGACGTCACGAATCGCAAGGATGTGGCGCGGGTAGTCGAGGCGGCGGAAAAAAAGTTTGGCCCGGCGACGGTGATGGTGAACAACGCCGGCATCACCGGGCCGTACGGGCCGGTCTGGTCGTCCGATCCGGACGACTGGTGGGATGCACAAGAGGTGATCGTCCGCGGCTCGCTGCTTTTCATGCACGCGGTAATGCCCGGAATGGTGGCGCGGCGCAAGGGGACAGTGATCAACGTCTCGGCGCTGGGCGGCCAATGGTTCGCCCCCAAGCTGACCGGATACGCCGTGGCGAAGTCGAGCCAGATTCGTTTGTCGGAGCACGCTGCGGCCGAAGCGAAAGAATTCGGCGTCAGCGTTTTTTCGATCGAGCCTGGGACGGTTTACACGGACATGACCGAGGGCACGATCAATTCCCCTGATGCCCAGCGCTGGGTGCCGCACATGGTCGAATACCTGAAGAATCTGAAAGCGACCACCGACCCGGCCCCCGGGTTCGCGCGGTGCGCGGAGATGTGCGTACAGCTCGCATCCGGGCGCTACGCCGGACTTTCGGGGCGCTTCCTGCTGCCCGGAGATGACTTCGACAAGCTGCTGCTCGAGCCGCCGCCGAAGCCTGGATCGGCGCTGATACCGCGTGAGCCTGAGCGGACACGTTGACAGTCTCCTTGCGAAGGTGATACGAGAATACGTGTCCGGCAACGGACGCAAGATTGGGGGGTGAGGCCAACATGACTACGAAATTTCCGGACACATTTGACTACGCGGGTTTCAACGCGCCGATGCGCACCGAGTGCGACATCTACGATCTGATCGTCGAGGGAAATCTGCCAAAGGAAATTGACGGCACGTGGTACCGGACGATTCCCGACCCGCAGTATCCGCCAATGCTCGGCCACGACACGTATCTGAGCGGCGACGGCATGATCAGCGCGTTCAAATTCGAAAATGGCCACGTGGACTTCAAGATGAAGTACATCATGACCGACCGCCTAAAGGCCGATCGAAAGGCTCGCCGCGGACTCTTCGGTCTCTACCGCAATCCGTACACGGACGATCCCAGCGTGAAGGGCATCAACCGGTGCGTGAACAACACGACGCCGATTTTCCACGGCGGCAAGCTGCTCACCCTCAAGGAAGACGGTCTGGCGGTGGAAGTTCATCCCGAGTCACTCGAAACAATCGGCGTCTTCAACTATCGCGACAAGCTGAAGAGCCAGACCATGACCGCGCACACGCGGCTCGATGACGACACGCAGGAGCTTCACTTTTTCGGCTACGAGGCCAGCGGCCTGGCGACGCGCGACGTGTCGTACTGCGTGGCGAACAAAGAAGGCCAACTCGTCAGCGAAGAATGGTTCCAGGTTCCATATGTCTCTCTGATGCACGACTTCGCCGTGTCGAAGGAACACGTGATCTTCCCCGTCTTTCCGACAACGGCCGACCTCGGCCGCATGAAGGCCGGCGGCACGCACTGGGTCTTTGAGCCGGAGCGCGAAGCCTACGTCGGCATCATGCCGCGCGATGGACACACCAGCGACATGCGCTGGTTCAAGCATCCCGCGTGCTCCGCGTTTCATTTCATGAACGCGTACACCGAAGGCAAATTCGTCCATCTGGATTTCGGCATCGGCAAATACGCGCCGTTCCCGTTCATTCAGGAGGCGTCGCACATCCATCCGACGGCCGAGGATTTCGCTTTCGGCCGCGTGGTGCGCTGGACTTTTGACTTGTCGAAACCCGGAGACAAATTCGAGGAATACAAACTCGCGCCCGCCGGCGATTTCCCGCGCATCGCGAATAAAGACCACATGAAGGATTACTCCATCGGCTATTACGAGCGCTTCGATCCCCAGGCTGGCGCGCCGATCGTCGCGGGACCCGTGGGCGCTGGTTTCAACACTCTGAGCCGCCTCGAAATCAAGAGCGGCAAACTGAAATCCTGGCAGCCGACGCGCCCGATAACGATCCAGGAGGAAGTTCACATTCCTTCGAAGCAGCCCGGCCACGAGGGATATCTCGCGTTGGTCGCCGACCTGCACGATACGCAGCTCTCGGACGTGCTGGTCTTCGAGGCCGAGCACCTGGACAAAGGACCAATCGCGACGGTGCACCTCCCTTTGCGCCTGCGAAATCAGGTGCACGGCAATTGGGTCACGGCCGAAGAACTTCAGTAGCCTCTCGCAATCGGGCTAACGCGCGACAATTCGGATTCGAGTTTCATCCGCGGCAAGGAGCCAGATGGCGCGAGAGACTGAGTTCTACGGCTGGAAGCTGCTTGCGGTCTTCTGGATCATTCTCTTCGCGAACTTCGCGTTCCCGCTTTACGGCGCCAGCGTCGTCAACACCTACATGGCCGAGGCCCTGCACTGGGACCGCACGCAGCTGGGAACTGCTGCCGCCGTCTACCAGCTCATGATCGGCCTCCCCGCCCCTCTGATCGCCTTTCTAATCCTAAGAAAGGGAGTCCGGTTCAGCGCCTCGCTCGGCTGCTGGGTCGTCGCAGCCGGGGCGCTGCTGATGTCAACCGTTGTGCACACCAGCTTGCAGGTTGATCTCGTCTACGGCCTGATGATCGGCCTCGGAGCCATGACCGGCGGCGTGCTGGTCTCGCAGACAGGCATCAATCGCTGGTTCGACAAATACAAAGGTCTCGCCATTACGCTCGTGCATACCGGCGGGACGTTCGGCGGTTTCGTCGCCGCGCGCGTGCTCGACAAAGTGATTCGCGCTTCCGGCGGAAACTGGCGCGCGGGATGGTGGCTGATGGCGGGATTGAGTACGCTCTGCGCGATTCTGGCAATGTCTTTCGTGCGTGAACGGCCCGCCGATCTGGGCCAGTTCCCGGATGGCGCCACCGAAAAAGTGGCAACCGGAGTTTCGATCCGTCCGGGCGGACGGGGCGTTCACAAAACAAACGAAAACTGGACGCTGCTCGACGCGCTGCGAACGCCGGCGATCTGGCTCATACTTATTTCACTGCTGGGATTCAGCGCCGGATATCCGCTCTACCTTGCGCACGGCAACGCGCATTTGCGCGATCTGGGTTACACGCCCGCGCAAGCGGCCTCATCAATCTCCATCATGTTGCTCTGCGCGCTCTTCGGCACCCTGCTTTTCGCGGCCATCGCCGATCGGATCGAACCGCGGCTCACCTGGGCGGCTGCGTCGCTCGTCTTTGCCGGTGGAATGCTTCTTGCCATGCACGCCAGCGGCGCAGCAGGGCTTTATCTTTACGCAATCCTTCTGGGCGGCTCGTTCGGTGTTTGCTTCTCCGCGATGATGGTTCTGCCGGCCAACTACTACGGCGTGAACGGATATCCGGCGGTCATATCGCTCATGATGATGGTTGGGACGTCGGTCGGCTCGCTCGGTCAAGTGGCCGCCGGAATCGTATTCGATCGTGTTCATAGCTATACGCCGGTTTTCTACTGCGTTGCGGCGCTATCGGTCCTCTCCGCCATCGTGCTACTGCTGATGAGACCGGCGCGGAAGGCGCAAAACGCTCTGGCAACGGCCGAGCCCGAACACGCCTGAATCTCTTGCCGCTGCGAATTTCCGCCTGTATCTTCGTGTGTCGCGAAAGGCGCGTACAGAATGTCGAAATTGCTCGCAGGACAAATCGCGCTGATCACCGGCGCCGGCCGGGGAATCGGCAAGGGCATCGCTTTGCGATTTGCGGCCGAGGGCGCGGCTGTCGCGCTCACGTCTCGAAATAAAGCGCAGCTCGATCAGGTCGCCGGTGAAATCGAAGCCGCCGGCGGCAGTGCGCTAGCCGTGGCGGGTGACGTTACGAAACGGGACGAGGTCGCTCGCGTCGCGCGAGCAACCTGGGAAAAATTCGGCGGCGTGACGTTGCTGGTGAACAACGCAGGAATCGCTGGGCCCTACGGCCCGATCGGAATTGTGGATCCCGAGCAGTGGTGGGCCGCTCAGGAAGTGCATCTTCGCGCCCCGCTGCTTTTCATGACGGCGGTGCTGCCCGGCATGATCGCGCACCGTGCCGGGCGAATCATCAACATCTCTTCGCCGCGCTGCCACATGCTGACGCCGGGCCTTTCCGCCTATAGTCTTGGCAAAGCAGCGCTAAATCGTTTGACGGAGCTTGTCGCGAACGAAGCGAAGGAGCACGGCGTCAAGGCCTTCGCGCTCGATCCGGGCTCGATCATGACGGAAATGGCCGACGAAACGATGAGCAATCCCGATGCGCAGCGCTGGGTTCCGAAAATGGTCGAGCGCCTGAACCAGATGAAAGGCAAAATCGGCCCACAGGACGGAATGGCCTGGTGCACGGACCGCTGTCTCGCACTGGCCTCAGGCCGCTACGACGCTCTTTCCGGCCGCTATATTGACCGCACCGACGATCCCGAGGAAATGCTGAAACAGCCGCCGCCAAAGCCGCCGCGAACGAATCCATAATGCAATTTGGGGGAATGAAGCCATGAGGAAACTCGACATCTTCACGCACATCTGGCCGAAGAAATTTCACGAATTGCTCCTGAAAACCACCGGCCAGATGAAGGACATGCACCGGCGCAGCGAGGCCGTGCCGATGATGACGAACCTGGATCGGCGCTTCGAGGTGATGGACATGTTCGACGAGTATCAGCAGATTCTTTCGCTCGCGTCCCCTCCGCCGGACGTCGCGGGTGATCGCCCTGCGTGGCGCGAGCTTTCGCGCATCGGCAGCGATGGTATGGCCGAACTCTGTCAAAAATACCCGGAGCGCTTTCCCAGCTTCATCGCATCGGTGGCGATGCGTGACCCGGAAGGCGCCGTGGAAGAGGCTCGCCGCGCGGTGAAGGATCTCGGCGCGTGTGGCATTCAGATTTATTCCAACGTAAGCGGCAAGCCGCTCGATGCGCCCGAATTTCGCCCTGTGTTCAAAGCGATGGAGAGCCTCGGAAAGCCGATCTGGATTCATCCGGCGCGCACCGCGAAATTTCCGGACTATCAGACCGAGGAGCTTTCGCTCTACGAAATCTGGTGGACGTTTGGCTGGCCTTACGAATCGAGCGCGGCACAGGCACGGATCGTTTTCTCGAAAATGCTCGACGAGATGCCGAATCTGAAGATCATCATCCATCACGCGGGAGGCATGACGCCGTTTTTCGAAGGGCGTGTCGGCCCGGGCTGGGACCAGCTTGGCGCGCGTACATCAAACGTGGACTACAAGCCTCTGCTCAAGGAGCTGAAAAAGCGCCCGCTCGACTATTTCAAGATGTTCTATGTGGATACGGCGACGTTCGGCTCGAAGGCCGCGCTTGTCTGCGCGCTGAATTTCTACGGCGTCAGCCACACGCTTTTTGCTTCCGACGCGCCGTTCGATCCTGAGGGCGGCCCGATGTACATTCGTGAAACTCTTCGCGTGATTGACGAGCTTGATATTTCCAAAGAGGATCGCGAGAAAATTTACTACAAGAATGCGTGCGCGCTGCTCGGCATCAAATAGCGCCTCGGGTTTCAGCTCGCGCCTCGGAATTGTAGCCGCGTTTGTCGAGATCCGATTGCCCCCGGCGCCCCGTGCGTCCTTGAAAAAGTACAGGTGCGATCCTCTGTACCGTTTCCAACCTTTCGTCCAGCTGCGCCCGTAATTTCCTTCGTGCTAGCCTAACTCGGCAGTTTGCAGGTGAATTTACAACGAAATTTGCGGCATAGATGCGAAACGGAACTTCGCCGCTCTCCTGGCGAGAGTTGCACAGCTCTTTGACAACTGAATACGGTTCGTAGCGCCGGCGACAAGCCGCCTCTCCGCTGTAACTGGCACAGGCACTCTTGCCTGTGCTCTTGCGAAGGTGACCCGTCAAACGCCGGCCGCACTCTCGCATATATCCATCAATCCAGGCGAACGATTCTAGACTTAATCAGCACCCACTCGACGCCCAATTAAGTGACACACCATGCAAAGTAATTTGCGGTGCAAGTCGTTGAAAACAAAAGAAAGGGACCCTCACAAAGTGACACACTTTGCGAGGGTCCCCGATACTGCCGACTCCCTGAATCCGGACCGTTACTTTTTCAGTTGCGCTTCAATCGCCGCGATCACTTCCGGCGAATCGGGCGTAACCGCTGATTCGAATCGCTGGACGACGTTGCCATTGCGATCCACGAGGAATTTGGTGAAGTTCCACTTGATGTCGCCGGCCACCGCGGGGTTCGCGTCCTTGGTGAGGTAGGCGTAAAGCGGCGCCTGATCGTCGCCCTTCACTGAAATCTTTCCGTACACCGGAAATGTAACGTTGTATTTTCCCGTGCAGAATTTCGCGATCTCTTCGTTGGTTCCGGGCTCCTGGCCGCCGAAGTTATTCGCAGGGAAACCGATGATCACAAAGCCCTGGTCCTTGTACTTCTCGTAGGTGGCCTCGAGCGCCGTATATTGCGGCGTGAACCCGCAGCGGCTGGCGACGTTGACCACCAGCACGACTTTGCCCTTGTAGTTGGCGAGCGGCGCCGCCGTGCCGTTCAGCAGCGGTAGCGTGAAATCATAGATATTCGATGCTGCGTACAAGCTGGCTGCCGTCATAAGCACCATCACCCCCACGAGCAGATAACCGAGCAATCCGGCCTTGCGCGAATTCGTATTCATAAGTCTCCAGTCGAAATCAGCGAGTCCTCAAAATCCCGCCGCGCGGGATTTGCACTCTCAAATTTCCCTTGTCCCATTAAGGATAGGCTCGGCACGGCCCCGGGTCAAGGCATGCACTTCGGCCGAAATTCCCGCGGCAAGCACATTGTTTACGATGCGTTGAGTCCAATCGGATTGGCGAGAATCCAATGTGCTATAGTCCGTAGCTAGAGAATTTGCAGTACCAGAGATTCAGAACTGGTTAAGGAGAGACGATGTTTCCTGAAGAAATGGTTGTCGGTATGCGCGAGGAATTGACGAGAGTCGGATTTCGCGAACTGCGGACGCCGGCGGATGTGGATTCCGTGCTGAAGCAGGAGAAGCGCACGGTGCTCGTGGTTGTAAATTCCGTCTGCGGATGCGCGGCGGGCAAGGCACGCCCCGCGATCGCCAAAGCGCTCACGAACAAGGCGCGTCCGGAAGTTTTGACGACAGTTTTTGCGGGCCAGGATCTGGAAGCCACGAAGCAGGCGCGAAGCTATTTCACCGGGTACGCACCGTCGTCTCCCTCGATCGCGCTGCTGCGTGACGGCAAGCTGGAATTCATGATGGAGAGGCGCGACATCGAAAGCAGCGATCCATTCACCATCGCAGCGGCTCTTACCCGAGCGTTCGATCGAATCTGCGTCCCGACTGCAGCACCAGCTAACCAATAGCGCGGCTGCAAGCTAGATCATCCTTCTGCGCGCGGTCTTCGAATGTCGTGCGACGCGACTACTGCCCGATCGGGCGTGATTCCGCTTTCGTGCCGCCCGGCCAGCCGGTTCCGCGCATGTAACTCTGCGGACCCTCGAACACCGCCTCGACTCGCGTGATCTTGCCATCCACCAATTTGAAAATCTCGGTATTCAGTATTTCGTTCGGATACCGCATGCCTTCCGGGTAAGGAACGGAACGGCCATCAAGAGTCCAACTCTCCACGTTTCCGCGCCGCATAAAGTCAAAGGTAGCGAACACGATCTGTCGCTTGGTGTCCACGATTGGAAAGTGTGCGTCCTCATATCCGGTAATGAATGTGTAGGATTTTTGGTCGAGCTGCTTCGCACATCCCAAACCTAAGACAAAGAAACTGGGCGGAGACGGAGCTCCGTTGGCAGGCGAAGACTTCACAATGGGGATTGGCGGATTGTCGTTCGGCCCAAGCGCCGACAAAGTGCCATTCTCAAGTCGAATACAGGATTCCGCGAACGGCGCCAGGTCCCCGTTGTGGAAAGCAACCGCGCGCAAGTAGCCCAGCGCCGCCTTCTTGAGCGCCTCGCGCGAAATCCGCGTTGATTCAGGCTCCACTCGATTCATCGTTTCCATCCAGGTCGGATCCTTCGGCGGCATATTCTCCGTGCCCTGCGCATGACGATCCACCACGGTTTCAATTTCGGTGATCTTCCGGTTGACCACCTTCAAACGCACCGCTAGAAAATCGGGATAAGGCATTTCATGGTTTTCGATGATGGAAAGATAGGTCGCGATCCCGCCAGTCTCGGTATCAAAAACATCGTGGCGATAGTTGCCGTACGAATTGAACGTCACCCACAGCGCTTCGCCGAGGGAAATCTGCGCGCCATTTTCGGTGTAGCGATAATGCGCCGCCACGGGCACCAGCGACGGATCGTGTTTCGAGAGCGCATCGAGATAGGTATCCATGAAGCCCTTGAGACAACCTTCGTCGCATCCGCCGGCCGTCCCCGCCGCTTGTGCCGCCGTACGATGAGAGAACGCAATGCAAGCCAGGCTCAGCGCAAATATTCCGGTGCAACAGCCAACCAGGAATTTCCAACGAAATATGTGTGTTCGGATTGAGTGCATTGTTTCCTCGCTAGCCTGGAAAACCGTCATTGCTCGTTAGAGATATTTGGAGGGAGGAAATTACTGTTTGTTGCGATTGCGGAATGCCAATTCGTCGAGAACCTGCCCGTTGGGAAGAGTCAGCGAGATGAAAAGGCCGCCCTTTTCACCGCTCCGCAGCGGCCAGATAATGACCGAGATCTTGTCGCCGGGCTTGACGCTGGTTGATTTCCATCCCTGCCGGGAAAGATTGTTGGGACTGTTCAGCTCGATGCTCCACTTGTCGGTACTGCCGCCCTCGTTCGGGACATCGAGCTCAATCCAACTGTGGGGATTGGTCCACTGGAAGTCTTCCACCACTCCGACGATCGTGGTTTCTTTCGAGCGGTCGAACATCGCGAAAGAATGATGCGCGGAGGCAGAGCCAGCAATCAGGACAAGAAGCGCGCCCAAGCACGCGATTCGTGATTTCTTCATCGTGGCCCCCGAATCAATAATTGCCGACTTCGGACTTAATTTATCCTCAGCTCCGTACACGCTGCTTGCATAAAGTACTATAATGCCCGCCGGAATTTGAAGTTTTGTTTCATGCGGATTGGCCTGTGTCCTCCGTCGCAAAGTTTTGCACGCAATCGGCGACGCGTCACTTTGGAAATGGAGCGAGCATGAAAGTTTTTGCCGCAATCGTCATTGCATTGTCCGCTTTCGGAGGCTTTGGACCCGCATGCCAGGGCCAGGCAGCGCAACAGCCTGACAAGACTTTTGCCGTGCCCAGAAATGCGAATACCGCGTCTCTCGCTTCATTGCCGGACTGGTCTGGAATCTGGACGTTCGATTTTCCGACTCCCGGCGGCCCACCTCCCGAACAACCGGTGCTGACTCCGGCGTCGGCAGCGGAGCTGAAAGTTCTAGAAGCCGAGGAAGCAAAAAACGAAGAACCGGCGACCGAAAGCGCCAACTGCCTTCCGCCCGGCATGCCGACGATCATGTCTCAACCCTACGATGTTGAATTCCTGTTTACACCGGGACGCGTGACGATAATTCAGGAAGCCTACATGCAAGTGCGGCGCGTGTTTACCGATGGCCGCGGGCATCCGGCCGACCTCGATCCTACTTTCAACGGCCATTCCATCGGACATTGGGAAGGCGACACTCTGGTAGTGGACACTGCTGGACTGGGGCACAAGACCCCGCTTGGATTCAATCGTCTTCAGCACGGCCCGAATCTGCACGTGGTCGAACGCATCCGCCTCACATCTCCCGACACGCTCGAGGATCGAATGACTTTGACTGATCCCGACGTGCTGGCGAAACCATGGCACGTCGTCAGAACCTACACGCGCCACCGCGATCTGGACCAGCTGGAATTCATTTGCGAGGAAAACAACCGCAATCCAATCGGTCAGGACGGCAAGGTATCAACTATCCTCCGCCATTAATCTTGAGCCAGCGTCACTTAAACGATTTTGTGCGGCTGCGTCGGGCGTCGCATTCCTGGATACACGGCACGAATTCCCCTCCCGGTACGCCCGCACTCCATGCGATAGAATGGCAGCACAATGGATGAACGGTTCTATCGCGCGACGATGAAGATCGGCGGCGGAACGCTGCTCGGGCGGCTCGCATTTTCTTTTCTGGTGATCTGTTCGATCGCGCTGGGGGCGGCGATCGGCCTGCTGTTCGTTTACTCGAGCGACCTGCCCGAAATCCACGCGCTGGAAGATTACCGTCCGGTCATCGTGACCGAGCTTTACGCCGACGACGGCCAGTCCATCGGCACGTTCGCGCTCCAGCGGCGGATTCTTATCACCTACGGCCAGATTCCAACCGTCCTGCGCGACGCGATCATTACGACGGAAGATCAGCACTTCGAACAACACTGGGGCGTGGATTTCCCGCGCGTGCTGGAGGCCGCCTGGCGCGACCTGGTCAGCCATCGCGCCGCGGAAGGCGCCAGCACACTGACGATGCAGCTCGCCGGCGGACTTTTCCTGAATCGTTCCGACCGCAGCCTTCACCGAAAACTCCAGGAGACGATGCTCGCGCTGCAGATCGAGCGGCACTATACGAAGGACCAGATTTTCACGATGTACTGCAATCAGATCTATCTGGGCGCGGGAAACTACGGCTTCGAGGCGGCCTCGGAATATTATTTCAGCAAACCGATCGGCCAACTGACGCTTGCAGAAGCCGCAACGCTCGCGGCCATCATTCGCGGGCCGATCTATTCGCCGATCACGCACCCGGACCGCGCGCGCGCGCGGCGGAATCTGGTGCTGTCACTGCTGGCGCACAACGGCAAGATCACGGAGGCGGTCGCGGAGAGCACGGCGAAGCAACCGCTCGGTTTACATGTCGAATCGTTGCGCAACGATCTGGCGCCCTATTTCGTCGAGGAAATTCGCCAGTACCTCGAACACACCTATGGCACAACGGCCGTACACGAACAGGGCTTGCGCGCCTACACGACGCTGAACGTGGACATGCAAAAGGCGGCGGACCGGGCCGTTCGCGACGGACTTCACGCCTACGATCGCCGCCACGGCTGGCGCGGCAATCTTCCAAATATTCTTCGCGACAATCTCGGCACGCTCGACAACTACCAGAATGATGACTGGAAAGGCGCGATCCAGAAGGGCGATTACGTCACCGGCCTGGTGACGTCCGTGCAGCCGACGTTCGCCTACGTGAAAATCGGCCCGTATCGCGCTTTGATGACGCCAGCCGATTTTGCGTGGACCGCGCACAAATCCGCTGCGGAACTGGTGAAGCCGGGCGACCTGATCACCGTGCAGATCAAGGAACTGAACGGAACTGCGGCCGAAGTTGAACTCGAGCAGGTGCCCATCGCACAGGCATCTTTAATTGCGATTGATAACGCCACCGGCGAAATCAAAGCCATGGTCGGCGGCTACGATTTCGAGGATTCAAAATTCGATCGTGCGACGCAGGCCATGCGCCAGACGGGAAGCTCGTTCAAGGTGTACGTCTACGCCGAGGCGCTCGCGCAGGGTGCGTCGCCCTTTGATACCGTTGTGGACGAACCGGTCACGTTCCACACCGGCAGTCAGGATTATTCTCCGCACAACTACGACCAGAAATTCGAAGGGCGTATCACCCTGCGCCGCGCACTCGCCGATTCGCGCAACGTTCCGGCAGTGCGTCTGCTGGCCAAGGTCGGCATCGAGAATACCGTAGAGCTGGCGCGAAAGTTCGGCCTCACCAGTCCGCTGCCGCCGGTTCTGCCGCTGGCGCTCGGCTCCGCTGACCTTACGCTCATCGAGCACACGTCAGCGTTCACCGTATTTCCCGATGACGGCATCCACATCGAGCCTCACTACCTCCGCCGCGTGACGTCCTACGATGGAGCAGTGATGGAAGAATTGCGGCCGAACGTCACCGACGTGATTCCTCCGGAAGTGGCGCGCACGATGGTCGCGATGCTCGAAGACGTAGTGCAGTTCGGCACGGGCGTTCGCGCGAAAGAGATTGGACGTCCATCGGGCGGCAAGACCGGGACGACCAACGATTTCACGGACGCCTGGTATATCGGCTTCACGCCGCAAATCACCGCGGGCGTGTGGGTCGGCAACGACGCGCACGTCACGCTGGGCAAGAAAGAAACCGGAGCTCGCGCTGCGCTTCCCATCTGGATTCAGTTCATGGAGGAGGGCATGCAGGGAATGCCCGTAGAAAATTTCCAGAACGTCGTCCCGCTTGAGAAACTTGCGGGCGAGCACGCTGTACAGGTTGACACGCCCGATACCGCTCCTCCCGCCGACGCCGCCGAGCAAGGCCTCGCGCCCTCAGCCGCCAAGCCCGAGCCGCCGTCACAACCGGCGGAAAAGCTGCCCGCCGCACCGCAACCCCAGACGGCGCCTCCTGAGGAATCTCACTAGGAAATCTAGTTCGGCTATTTCCTGCGGAAAGGGTCCCAGCCGCCCGGATCGAGTCGCTTGCTACGGCCATCGGCGCCAACGATCATGATCCGCTTCCCGCGCTCGATCTCGCCGATCGCAGTGATCTCGGCGAATCCCGGCGCGCCTCGCAGACTACTTACCTTCTTGCGCGGCACAGTGAAAAGCAGCTCGTAGTCCTCGCCGCCGTGCAGAGCCATCTGCATCGGGTCGAGTCGCAGCCTTCGCAGCGGACCGGTTCGCGCGGCGGGCAGCTTCACGCATGGAATCCGTTCGGCCAAGAGGCGCGCGCCCACTCCACTCGCCCGGCACAGCCGGGCGAGGTCGGTCGAAAGACCATCGGAGATATCCATCATAGCCGACGCGATTCCGTGCCGCGCGAGCCAGGCGCCCAGCTCGACTCGAATTTTCGGGTAGAGGTGCGGCTGCAGCAGACCAGAGTGCCTTTGAAGCATCTTCGCCAGCGACCCGTGACCGCCGCGCTTCGCCAACTCCAGGCCAAGTTGGGTGCGCCCCAGCCTTCCGCTTACATATAGAATGTCGCCCGGCCGCGCGCCCGAGCGCATCACCGCCTTACCGCGAGCCACTTCGCCCAGTACGGTGATACTTATCGAGACCGTAGCGCTCTGTGTCGTGTCCCCTCCGGCGAGGCGCATTCCGAGCAGCCGAGCGGCGCGCCCCATGCCTTGCAGGAACTCGTCGAGCCAGTTCCCGGTCAGCCGTGCTGGCAATGCGAGAGTCAGGAAGAACAGGCGCGGTTTCGCACCCATGGCGGCAAGGTCGCTAGTGGCGCGAACCAGCGATTTATACCCGACAGAGTCCGCGGGATAGCTCTTTTCCAGGAAATGGACTCCGGCGAGGAACGCGTCGCAGCTCAGAACCCATTCGGTGTTTCGCCCGGGCGCCAATATAGCGGCATCGTCGCCTATTCCCAGCCGCATTCCGCCGCGGTTTCCCGTGCCCCGGACCGAGGGGACGGCTCCTGCTATCCGTTCGATCAGTTGGTCTTCGTTATCCAAGAGGCGATCCAACCTGTCCCTCCGTACAGTTGTCAGCCGCTCGATTCCTAAGCTAGAATTTTGGTAGGCGAGTCCCGGATTATAGATTGCCAGAAGTCAAGAAGCGAATCGGGCGCCCTATGCAAAATGGAAGATCGGGGTTGACGCGAACCAGCACGGTAGCTACAATCTGGCGGGTTTCGGACCAGGGCTCTCGGTTCAGACTCGTGGTGCACGCAGTTCTGAGGAACACGGCAAGCCGCGGCAAGGGGCGCGCGGTTGGCCGACCGTAGTAAGAATCACTCGGACGAAAATAAAACGATGAAGGGTAAGTCTTCCTACACGTTTTTTATTGCTTCCAACGCCTCCGGCGGTATGAGACGGGTGCGTCTGCCGTGGTATGTCCTGCATGCCGTGGCAGCTCTGGCGGTTGTGGGAGGCATTACGGTCGCTGCGGGCATGGGTTCCTACTCGCGCATGCTTTGGAAGGCCACGAACTACAATTCCCTGCGCCGCGAGCAAGATAGCCTGAAACAGCAATACGTCCAACTTCAAACCGAAGTTAAAGACACCAACCAGCGCCTCAATTCCCTGCAGTCGCTCGCCGGCGAAGTGGCTATGGCCTACGGCATCACGCGATTCCGCCAGACCCCCTTCGGCTTGACCGATGCCCCACCTGAGCCGGATGAAGACTTTCAGAATTCCGTGGATGAGTTCAGCTACCTGCAAAAGAACGCGACCGCCGTGGCAATGTCGAGCGCCGGGATGCGGCTCCTGCCCGCCGCGCAGTTGAGCAGCCTGGGCATCGTGCCGTCCCTCTGGCCTGTGATCGGCCAGATTACGGGACACTTTGGCGAGCGGCTTGACCCGTTCAGCGGTGAGGGCGCGTTCCACGCAGGATTGGATATCGCATCGCATTACGGAGATGAGGTCCGCGCTACCGCGGACGGCGTGGTGGAAGAAGTGGACCAGCGCGCCGGCTACGGCCGGTTGGTCGTGATTGACCACGGCTTCGGCGTGACCACCTGGTACGGCCATCTTTCAGGATTCAACGTACAGGGCGGCATGCATGTTAAGTCGGGCGACGTGATCGGCTATGAAGGCGACAGCGGCCGCTCGACGGGCCCTCACTTGCACTACGAAGTACGAATCTACAACACGCCCGTAAATCCGTGGCGTTACCTCCGAAACACGTCCCCTTCCGCGACAGCGGCGACGACGACGGCTCCGGCACCTGTACCTGCTTCGATCGGCGATTAATTCCTCTCGGTACCGATAAGCAGACCCGCTACATTGAAATGCCGCTGATTGTCGGATAAAGTCGTTTTCTCTTCATCGGCCGGCCACGCCCATCGGCCACACATGATATTCAACACCTGGGACTACTACCTTCTCTTCCTGATCCCGAGCGCCATTCTTTGCCGCGCGGCCAGCCCGTGGCTGCGCCCGTGGGTGATCTTCATGAGCGGCGGCCTGTTCTTCACCTATTTTTCGTACACGCAGTTCGGAGGAATCGCAGGAGCCGCCTGCCTGGCGATTTTCCTCTGGGAGACGCTCGTCAGCCGTTTCTACAAACCGGCTTCCTGGATTTGCTGGTTCGGTGTCACGCAGACCGTTTTGTTTCTCGCTCTTTTCAAGTATCGCAATTTTCTGACCGGACTTTTTTGGCATGACGCCGCGACCAACCCGCTTTATTGGAAGGACGCGTTCCTGCCCCTGGGCATTTCTTTTTTCACGTTCGAGTTCGTTCACTACGCGGTGGATCGGTACAAGAACAAAACCGAGGAGGGCTCCGCGACCGAGTACCTCGCGTTCATACTTTTCTTCCCGACGATGGTGGCCGGCCCGATCAAGCGCTATCAGGATTTTCTGCCCAAGCTGCGAAGCATTTCCCGGGAATGGGTGGTGGACTGGCAGCGTGGGCTCACGCGAATCTTGACTGGACTCGTCAAGAAATTCGCGGTCGCCGACGTCCTCACCGCTTACACGAATCACCTGAACTGGATGGACATCAGCCGCGCGCACAGGACGATTCTGCCGCTGTGGCTTTTCGCCTACGGCATCAAGATTTATGCGGACTTCTCGGCGTACTCGGACATCGCCATCGGCTCGGCGCGCCTCTTCGGGATTCGCGTGCCGGAGAATTTTGACTGGCCTTACCTTCGCACCAACATCACCGATTTCTGGCGGCACTGGCACATGTCGCTCACAAACTGGCTGATTGATTACATCTATATCCCGCTGGGCGGGTCGCGCGGGCGCAGCGGGCAAGTCTACGCGAATATTCTGGTGACCATGCTGGTCAGTGGCATATGGCACGGCGCGGGATTTAACTTCATCGTCTGGGGATTGTTGCACGGGATCATGCTCGTGATCCGGCGCGCATGGCGCCAGATTCGTCCCATGCCGGTGGGAACGCTGCCGATGTGGTCACAGCTAGGGCCTTGGATGCTGACGTACGTCGCCGTAAATCTCGCTTGGGCTTTCTTTTGCATGGATGTGCACACCGCGCTCTTCTTTTTCCGGAGGCTCCTGATTGGATAATGCGATGACAACTTTTGAGTGGATCAAGCACGCGTTCGATTACATCGGCGGCGCGCAGGACGAGCCGCCTCCCGGTTTTCCGATCACGCTCGGCTACTGGTGGTTCTGGGCCGTGTGGTGGGGAGCCATGGTTCTGACGATTTACGTGTTTTCAGGCCAGAGCTCGAAGTTCATCTACATAGATTTCTAGGTGAAAGCGTGGGCCTTTAAGGCCCACGAAAAAGCCGAGAAAAGTGAAGGGCTTTAGCCCTGGAGAAGGTTTAGAGATTGAGAGCACCGAAACACATCTTCTTTCTAGCGCTCGCGGGCATTCTGCTGGTGCTGATCGCGCTCGATCGCGAGGTCGCGCGGTCGTCGCAGAATACCGTTCCGCGGGCGCTGATGGCGCGCGTGCGCGAATCGCCCGAGGCACAGGCCGTGGCGCTGGGCAATTCCCTGATCGGCGTCGGATTCAACGAGCCATCATTCAATGAAGGGATGGAACTCGATAAGCGCGATGGAGCGATCAACCTCGGCATGGGCGGCTCAAGCGCCGTCGAGCAATTGCTGATGCTGCGGTACGCGCTCCAGCTGGGCATGCGCCCGCGCGTGGTCGTCTTCGGCTTCTTCGATTTTCAGCTCACCCATCCGCTCGAATATGCCACGCGCGATTTAATCGGGAACCGCGCCATGCTTTACTACACGGAGCCCGAATACGCGCGCGCGTTCTACCATCTCTCGCTGCACGATCGCGCCGAGTTCGAAATCATGCGGCACTTCGAGCTGTTCGCCGATCGCGGCCAGGTTTGGGAGCGCGTCGAACTTTTTCGACGAACCCTCGCGCAGCAAGGCATGCCTCCGGAGAAAGCGAACTCGATGGGGCGCGCGGTTGATTTTGCCATGCTCGAATATCCCAGCGCACCTGCGTTCGTCGCGGAATGCGGCCGCGCCAGCCGCAATCCCCTGATCCCGTCCGTGCGTGAGATCGCGCTGCAAGCCGCCGCGGCCGGAAGCAAAGTCTATTTCGTCGAAATGCCCATGCCGCCGGAACATGTGCAAATGTTTTACGACCAGCCGGAATGGGCAGGCTACCGCGCGCATCTGCAAAGCATGCTGGGCGATCTCGGGGCGACGTACATTGACGCAAGCCACTGGATTCCGGAGGAAACCGCGTACGCAGATCCGCTTCACTTAACCTACGAAGGAGGCCAGGAATTCAGCAGGCGCCTGGGCGAATATCTGCGCAACATCGCGCCGCCGCATCAGGGAAATTAGTCCGCGTGTGTTACCGAAGGAACTGATTCCGTGTGCTGCAACGCCGGGACGCGATTGCGGTGAAGCAGAAAGGCACCGATCGCAACCGCCAGCGCCAGGGGAAGGAATTTCAGGCCGTCACGAATCAACGCTCCGGGCCCGACTTGCTCAGCCGGCCCGATACCGCATCCGCAATTGATTTCCAGACCCTTGTGGTACGCCCACGCGATTGCCGTCATAAATCCACAAAATGCCACGATTGAAAGAACCGACGAAAATCGCAGGCCGATACCGCTGAGCAGCCACAGTCCCAAGAACAATTCGAAGAACGGCAACACATGCGCAATCGCATTTACCCCCCACGGCGGGAGCATCTGGTAGGAGTCCACCTGCATTGCGAAGAGCGTTATGGAAGTCCTGACGGACCCGGCAGACCATGGCATGGAGAGCTGAGGCTTTACCTTCGCATACCCGGCGATTAGGAAAATGGACGCGAGCAGAACTCGTCCGATGAACAGAAGAACTCTTCCCCATCTGCGGCCTGCTTCGTTGCTCATCGTGGTGGGTTCGCGCGGCGAAGATTCCTCTACTGGCTCAGCAGCGAATCGAAAAACTGCTTCAGGATGGGCCATGAAACCGCGCCCGAGCCTGCCGGCAGACGATTGCCCTTGTAACTGATCACGTAAGTCGGCGTCGCTTGCACCGGGATCTTGTTGCCCAGCGCTCTGTCCTCATCAATAAAGGTATCAAGGGGACAGGTCGAGCCAGTCTGGCCGCCAAGCGCAAACGCCGCGGGTTTCACCGACGCGCTGGCCGAATAACCGCAGCCTTGCATCTGACTTTGCACCCGCTTGAACGCCGCAGGCGACATCGCTGAGGAGACGTATTTTTCGATGTCGCCGTCCTGCGCCCACAAATTCTGGTTGTCGTAGAGAGCCGCTTCCACCACTTGGAATTGCCCCACGCGCGCCGAGGCGTTCAACCAGCGCGCGGCTTCATAACCGTACTTGTGCATCGGCAACGGAAAATCGCGATGAACCAGGTACACTTTTCCTGCCGCCACGTAGTCGTCTATCATCGGGCGCAGAGTCGTCTCATACAGGTTCCGGCACGACGGGCACTCATAGTCGCTGAATACTTCCATCATGATAGGGGCCGTGCTCTTTCCGTAGGACTTTACCGGCGCGCCCAGCGAGGCCACGGGTTTCGGCGACGACGAGGCCCGCTTTGCGGTTGTGGTGGATTTCGCAGCCGGCTGCGTAGTTGTGGTCTGCGCACCGGCAATCGTTGCCGCGCTCAGTCCCATGAAGCACAGCGCCAGCAACGGTGCCGACGCGCCCATCAATATGTTCCGACCGTGAATCAATTCCGCCTCCCCCAAGTTTCGTAGAAGACCGCTAACCCATTGTATCGCGAATTTCGCCGGTGACGACCACGCGTAGTTAGCGGGACACCGATACCGACCCCCAATCGTAGGATGCGATCGCCGACCGCTTGGTTCCCCGGCGCGCAGGCGCCACTTCCAACATACTCGGGCGCCTGGGTAAGACGTCCGCACAGGACTGTGGGAGCCTCCCGTAAGTCCAATAAAAACATTGCACTACAGACGCACAAGAAACTTGACAATGTGACGCTCAACATGTATTCTCGCCTTGTTTCAGCGCAGGCCGTTCTTCACCGAGCCCGCCGACGCCAATAGGAGCGAATTCCATGAGTAAGATTATCGGCATTGATTTGGGCACGACCAACTCGGTCGTTGCCGTCATGCAGGGCGGAGAGCCCGTTGTCATCCCCAACCAGGAAGGGGCGCGCACAACCCCATCCGTTGTAGCAATTACCAAGTCCGGCGAACGTCTCGTAGGCCAGGTAGCCAAGCGCCAGGCCATTACGAATCCGGAGAACACCGTGTATTCGATCAAGCGCTTCATGGGTCGCCGCTTCGACGAAGTGCAGGAAGAAACCAAGCGTGTCCCCTACAAAGTGACCAAGGGTCCGCACGACGACGCGCGCGTTGATATTGCCGGCAAGTCCTACACCCCGCCGGAAATCTCCGCGATGATTCTGCAAAAGCTAAAGAGCGCCGCGGAAGATTTCCTCGGCGAAAAGGTGACCAAGGCCGTCATCACCGTGCCGGCATATTTCAACGACAGCCAGCGGCAGGCCACCAAGCAGGCGGGCGAGATCGCCGGCCTCGAAGTGCTGCGCATCATCAATGAGCCGACAGCCGCGGCCCTGGCATACGGCCTCGACAAGAAAAAGGAAGAAACCATCGCCGTGTACGACCTCGGCGGCGGCACGTTCGATATTTCCGACCTGGAAGTCGGCGAGGGCGTGGTCGAAGTGAAGTCAACGAACGGCGATACGCACCTCGGCGGAGACGATATTGACCAGCGAATCGTCGAATGGATGGTCGGGGAATTCAAGCGCGATCAAGGCATTGACGTCAGCAAGGATCGCATGGCCATCCAGCGCCTCAAGGAAGCCGCGGAAAAAGCCAAGATCGAGCTTTCGCAATTGCAAGAAACGGAAATCAATCTTCCCTTCCTGACCGCGGACGCCTCCGGCCCGAAGCACATGCAGACCAAGCTGACCCGCGCGAAGCTCGAGCAATTGATGGAAGACCTGCTCCAGCGGACCGTTGGTCCAGTGAAACAGGCGCTGACCGATGCGGGCCTCACGCCCGACAAAATCGACGAAGTGGTCTTGGTCGGCGGCTCGACTCGTATTCCGCGCGTAGTCGAAATCGTGAAAGGCCTCTTCAACGGGAAAGAACCCCACAAAGGCGTCAATCCCGATGAAGTGGTCGCGGTGGGCGCGGCGATTCAGGGCGGCGTGCTCGGCGGCGAAGTGAAAGATATCCTGCTGCTGGACGTGACTCCGCTCTCGCTGGGCGTGGAAACGCTTGGCGGCGTGATGACCGTGCTCATCCCGCGCAATACGACCATTCCGACGCGGAAGTCCGAAACATTTTCCACCGCGGCGGATAGTCAGACATCCGTCGAAATTCACGTGCTGCAGGGCGAACGGCCCGTGGCCAGCGGCAACCGCTCCCTCGGAAAATTCCATCTGATCGGGATTCCTCCAGCGCCGCGCGGCATGCCGCAAATCGAAGTCACGTTCGATATTGACGCGAACGGTATCTTGAACGTCTCGGCGAAGGACACCGCGACTAACAAGGAACAGAAAATCACCATCACCGCTTCGACCGGCCTGAGCAAGGAAGAGGCCGAGCGGATGAAGAAGGAAGCCGACGAGCACGCCTCCGAAGACAAGACGCGCCTGTCGGAAGTCGAAGCGCGCAACAAACTGGACAGCCTCATCTACCAGGGCGAAAAGCTGGTCCGGGAGAACCGCGAGAAGCTGGCCGAAGCGGACGTCAGGTCCGCCGAAGCGGCGATCGAGCAGGCTCAGACCGCGATCAAGGAAGGCGGAGCGGACAAGCTGAACGCAGCGTCCGATAGCCTCACCAAGGCGCTCAGCCGCATCGGTGAAGCAATGTACAAGGCTCAGCAAAGCGCTGCGGGCGCAGCTGGCGCGGCAGGAGCCGGAACCGATAGTTCGTCCGCGGGTGGTCACCAGACGCCTCCGCAAGGCGGCGATGTGGTGGATGCCGAATTCGTTGACGTGGACGAATCGAAGAAGCCGAACTGAAATCCCGCAAAGCGGGATTTCATCCTGAGAGCCGGCTGTGCCGGTTCGAAGGATCTCTCTTGGTAGGGGCGTCCGCCGCGGTGGACGCCCCTACGCACGTTTGATCGAAGTTGGCCTAGGCGAAGACGGCGATTACAGAAGACCAAGATGGCCTCGACAACAAAAACCGATTACTACGAGCTTCTGGGGGTTCCGCGCAAAGCGGCGGTGAAAGACATCCGCGCGGCTTACCGCAAGCTCGCCCGCAAATATCATCCCGACCTGAATCCCGGCGATAAATCCGCCGAGGAAAAATTCAAGCAGATTCAGGAAGCCTACGAAGTTCTTTCCGACGCAAAAAAGCGCCAGATGTACGACCAGTTTGGGTTCAACGTTCCCGGCGCGGGCGGCGGCCCGGCTCCGGGTCCCGGCGGCGCATCTCCCGAAGACATCCATTTCGATTTCGGCGGATTCGATTTCGGCGGCGCGGGTGGCGCGGGCGGCCAGGGCGCGGGCGGGACGAGTTTCAAGGACCTTTTCAGCCAATTTTTCCGCGGCGCTACCGCCGCGCAGCCGGGGCACGAGCGCGAGCCCGGCAGCGACCTCGAATATCAGGTCGAGATCACTTTCGCGGAAGCGATGCGCGGCACCATCAAGAAGCTGACCTTCACGCGCCTCGATGTCTGCAACATTTGCCACGGAACCGGCTCCGCTCCAGGCGACGAAAAGGTTTGCCCCACATGCGGAGGCTCCGGCCACGTGACGCAGGTGAGCGGCAAGATGCGTTTTCAAGTCACGTGCTCGCGCTGCGGCGGCAGCGGACACCTGAACTCGATGTGCCGCAATTGCGGCGGGGAAGGGCGCGTCCAACGCGTCGAAACTCTCGACGTGCGCATCCCACCCGGCGCGCAGACTGGTTCGCGCGTCCGCGTGGCCGGCCGAGGCAACGCGGGAGTGCAGGGCGGCCCGCCGGGCGACCTCTATATCATCACGAAAGTCGCGCCGCACCCGTTCTTCGATCGCCGCGGCGACGATCTCTATACGGTTGTCCCGATCACCGTCAGTGAAGCCTCGCTCGGCGCCAAGGTTGAAGTGCCAACAATTGACGGCCGCGCCCAGGTGCGCATTCCGCCGGGCACAGACAGCGGCAAGAAACTCCGTCTGCGTGAAAAGGGCGCGCCTTCCGCTCGCCACGCGGGCAAACGCGGTGACCAGATTGTTGAAGTGCAGATCGTTGTGCCCAAACCCGAAGACGAACGTGTGCGCAATCTCTTGAAAGAACTCGACAAAATTGACCACGAAGATCCGCGCCAGGATATTTTCGCGCGCGCGACGGTCTGAAGTCTGGAAAGGAAACGACGATGGCAACGCGTCCGAGAAAAAAAGCGAAAGCCGGCTACATGATCAGCGCCGTCGCCGAACTTTATCAGCTGCATCCGCAGACCCTGCGTCTCTACGAACGCGTCGGCCTCCTGAAACCTTCGCGCTCGCAGGGCAATACGCGGCTCTACACCGACTCGGACCTCGAACGCCTCGAGGTGATCCTGAACCTTACGCGCGAGCTGGGCGTCAACCTCGCAGGCATCGAAATCATTCTGAATATGCGCGACAAAATGGGAGAGATGCAGTCGCAGATGGAAGCCTTCATCAAATTCGTGCGCAACGAGGTCGCGCGCGATTTCATCGCCGGCGCCCAACGCCCCGCGCGCAACGCCATCGTCCGCGCCGCTCCGCGTCATGCTTTCCGTGTGGAGAAATTACAGTCCTAGTCGGATCGTCGAATTCCACAGCCCCGCCATTTTGCACAGGTACACGTCCGCTTGCGCTCCACACTTAGCCCGCATATGCTTCTTCCATGGCGCGATCGGATTGTCCCGTCTGCCAGGGCAGCGGCTGGAAAGTTGTCGAGCGAACCACCAAAGGCGCGCAGGCGCTCGCCGCGGATCGTTCCGGCCCTGCTGCCGGCGAGCCGAAAATGGTCTGGGCGGTACCGTGCGATTGCACCACGGCGGACCGCGCGGGCCATGTGCTCGGACGCTCGCGCGTTCCCGAGCGGTATCGCCACTGCGACTTCGAAAATTACGAGACGGATAACGAAATCGAAAACGTCTCGCGCGAACAGCTCGCTGCGTGGAATCGCAGCCTCGCGCAAGCAAAGCTAGTCGTCGAGCGCTTTGCGGGCGAATTTCCGCTGGGCAATGAGAATGGCCTGCTGCTGATGGGTCCGTGCGGCGTCGGCAAGACGCACCTCGCCGTCGCGGCGCTCAAGGAAATCATCCTTCGCGGGCACGGCGGACTTTTTTACGATTACCGCGAGCTGCTCAAGGAAATCCAGGATAGCTACAACGCCGAAAGCCAGGCCACCGAGATGGGTGTCCTCGAGCCGGTCCTGCAAGCGGAAATTCTCGTGCTCGACGATATCGGTTCCAGCAAGCCATCGCTCTGGGCGCTCGAAACCGTCGGCCACGTCCTCAACACCCGCTACAACGAGAAGCGCGTCACCCTCCTCACCACCAATTTTCTCGATTCGGACACATCCGCGAACGGCGCCGCTCCTGCGCCAAGTCCGCGCGTCGTCGGTATGCGCACTCCCACGGTTGAAGACTCGCTCGCCGAGCGCGTCGGCAAGCGAATCCGCTCGCGCCTCTACGAAATGTGCCGCACCGTCGAAATCTTCGCCCCGGATTACCGCAAAGAAATCCGCAATATGAGCCGCGGCCGCGCGTAGAAGCGCGCGCACACATTGCGAAACATCCAGCATTGGCGTTCTGAACCGACTACATCCATAGTGACCATGCGATTTGCTTCCCTTCCTTCGTAAGGGATAGACTCGTCCCTGAGTTCTCCGACCTCCACGGCCTAACGGAGAGAAATCCGACGGTCCGGAGGCGATGCCCTCGCAATTCGAGGGATGAGGGTTCGGGTGGAAACGCCCGTTCCTCCCTATGTTTGGAAAGGGGGATGTCTGGCGCATGAAAATGCTGCGCCAGCCGTGTCGCCCAAATCCAAACATGGATTTGGGCTTTTTTTTGCGCATATGAAATGCCGCTAACGGACAAATTCGGCCGCCAGATCACGGACCTGCGCATCTCGGTCACGGACCGCTGCAATTTCCGCTGCGTCTATTGCCGCTCCGCGGATCCGGAAACGCACATGCCCGCGGGCAATCTGCTCACCTGGGATGAATACGAGCGGCTGGCGCGCATTCTGGTCGGCATGGGCATCCGCAAAGTTCGCGTCACGGGCGGAGAACCACTCGTTCGCCCCGGAGTTGAGGATTTCATCGCGCGGCTGAAGGCGCTCGGCGTGCAGGACCTCTCGATGACCACCAACGGCCATTTGCTTGCGGAGCGCTGCGACCGGCTCGTCGTCGCGGGGCTGAACCGCATCAACATCAGCCTCGATTCGCTCGATCCCGCTAAATTCGAGCGCATCACGCGCACAAAAACCTTCGATCAAGTAATCGCCGGGATTGACGCCGCGCAGGCCTCGCCGCTGCGCCCGGTGAAGGTGAATGCCGTGCTCGTCCGTGGAATTAATGATGACGAGGTCGAAGCATTCGCCGCCTTCGCGCGCGACCGCAATCTGATCATGCGCTTCATCGAATTCATGCCGCTCGATGCCGACCGCGCGTGGACGCGCGAAATGGTCGTCACCGGCGCGGAGGTCCACGATCGCATCGCCTCGCGCTGGCCGATGGTCCCGGTGGTCCACGAGCGCAGCGAAACCGCGCGCAAGTTCCGGTTTGCCGACGGCCGCGGCGAAATCGGACTGATCTCTCCCGTCTCGCAGCCCTTCTGCGGACATTGCTCGCGCCTGCGCCTCACCGCCGATGGTAAGCTCCGTACGTGCCTGTTCAGCAAAGAGGATCACGACTTGCGGTCGCTCTTGCGAGGCGACGCGACCGATCGCGAAATCGGCGACGAAATTCACGCCATCGTCGCGCAAAAAGAAAAGGGACACGGTATCAACGAGCCGGGCTTTGTGGCTCCCTCGCGAACCATGGTTTCCATCGGCGGGTGACAATCCGACAAGGATTGTCATTCCGAGGCCGCAACGCGGCTGAGGGATCTCCCTTCGACCGAGCAGAAGCTGGCTCATCATTCGTGAGAATTTGAAAAAATGGCTGACGACGAATCCAAAATCTTCTCTCTCCGCGACGCGGAACGCCTCCGCGCGCAGCTCGAGCCAATTCTGATCGAAGCAATTGACGCGCGCAGGAAACTCGCTGAACTGGAAGAGCAGCTCGCCCGGCTCACCGAACGCGTGCAACAGTCCGGCGGCCTGATGGTTTCCCATGAAAAAGCCGCGCGCCAGCGCCTGGAACGCAATGGTTTGGCGGAGTCCATTCATTCGGCGCTCGAACAAATCCAGTCCACCGGTTGCGTCGTCAAGGACCTCGAAGTTGGTCTGCTCGATTTCCCCGCGCGCATCAACGGCGAGGCCGTCTATCTCTGCTGGCGCCTCGGAGAGGACCGCATCCGCTTCTATCACAGCCAGGACGAGGGCTTTTCAGGGCGCAAGCCGATTGACCCGCGCGACGCCGATTATCGCAATCCGATTCAGTAGTAACATTTGAGTCGCGCCGATTCGGCTTACGAAATCTCGCGCAGCGCGTCCAATCCGTGCAATGATCCCGATTCTCTTCATCCCAGCAAGGAGATCCTTTTCGTGAGAAACGTCGTCGGAAAACTTTTGTTCGTAGCTTTGCTCTCGATCTTCCTCGCCGGAGCGCGTCCCGCTCCGAAGGCCAGCCCGCAGGCGCCGGCTCTGCCTGACCGCAGCTGGATCGCGACGAGCAACGCGTACACCGACTTGCTGCTGGCGGTGTTGAAGAAGCATTCGCCCGAGTCTGCTTCTGCGGAAGGCCTTTCCGAGTACGACGAAAAAATCTCCCAGCCCACCAAGCAGGACGACGACGCGTCAATCGCGGAGACCAAAGTCGTCCAGGCCAAACTCACGCGCGCGCTGGCAACTGAGCGCGACAGGAATGTCCAAGAGGATCTCAGCATTCTTTTGCACAGTATTCAGCACACCTTGAAGCGCTACGACTATTCGGAGAACCATCAAGTCCCGTATGACAACGCCAGCGAGGATGTATTTCAGGGCTTGCGAATCCTGCTGGATGATCAAGTCGCCCCGGAGCGGCGCAAGGCCGCGCTGGTGCGGCTGCGCAAATATGCGGGGTTGGAACCCGGCTATATACCGTACACGGAAATCCTTAAGCAGCGCGCGGAAGGGCAAATCGCCAAGCCGGACATGGTTTTCCCTGCGAAGCTGGAGATTGATACCGAGCTTTCGCGCAATCAGAACTATCTCGACGGCATCCCCGCGCTCTTCAAGCAGTACGGCCTGACCGGATGGGAAGAACCGTTTGCAAAACTGAAAACCGAGCTGACCGACTACGACTCTTGGGTGAAGACAGAACTCTTGCCGAAGGCGCGCACCGATTTCCGTCTGCCGCCTGAAGAGTACGCGCTGAACCTGGAAGGCTACGGCATTGACATTCCCATCGCGCAGCTCGCCGAGATGGCCCATCACGAGTTCAAGGTCTACCAGGCCCAGATGCAGATAATTGCCACGCAGATCGCCCAGCAGCGCGGGTGGCCTGATAAGGACTATCGCACCGTGAGCCGGAGGCTCAGGCAGGACCAGTTGACGGGCGACGCCATTTTGCCCTTCTACAAGAAGCGCCTGGCGCAAATCGAAGCCATCATCGTGAAAGAAAACCTCGTGACGCTTCCCGACCGCCCCGCGCGCATCCGCATCGCCACACCCGCGGAAAGCGCCGAGCAGCCCGCGCCGCACATGCAGCCTCCTCCTCTGCTGAACAATACCGGCGAGCAGGGCGAATTCGTCCTCCCGTTGAACATGCCGCCCACGGCAGGAGTCGCCAAGCCCGAAAAGATAGATGACTTCACCTACGACGCCGCCTCGTGGACGATCATTGCGCACGAAGCCCGCCCGGGGCACGAGTTGCAGTTCGATTCGATGGTGGAGCACGGAGTATCGCGCGCGCGTGCGCTCTTCGCATTCAACAGCACCAATGTGGAAGGCTGGGGACTCTACGCCGAATACATTACCAAACCCTACATGCCGCTCGAGGGACAGTTGATCTCGCTGCAAATGCGCATGCAGCGCGCCGCCCGCGCGTTTCTCGATCCCGAGCTTCAGTCCGGCAAGATCAAGCCTGAGGACGCGATGCACGTGCTGACCGAGGACGTCAACCTGAGCGTGCCGTTCGCCAAGCAGGAAGTGGAGCGCTATACCTTCCGCGCGCCCGGCCAGGCCAATTCATATTTCTACGGCTTCACCAAGCTGCTCGAACTGCGCAGGGAAACAGAAGCGGCGCTCGGCAAAAAGTTCGACCAAAAGAAGTTTCACGATTTCATCCTCGCGCAGGGCTTGCTTCCACCCTATCTCATGCGCCAGGCCGTTCTCCGGGATTTCATCCCCGCCCAAAAAGCCAACTAGAATTGTGCGCCGCCGTTAGCGTTTCTTGAGTTCAATGACGGTGCCAAGCTCGTCGAGCACGACCTCGGTTACCTTGCCCGACGCGTCTCGTTTGAATTCAAACGTGATTCCATTGATTCCCTTCAAATTGAATGTTGTCCCTCGGGTCGGCACCAGTTCAATGTCCGGCTGCCCGGGCTCACTTGCCATAAGAGTATGGTCCCCGCGCAGCACGACGGTGAACGGCACCGGGCTTCCCGGAATATCGTACTGCCCCGCAAATGCTTCGACGACGCTACGTTGCAACAACTGCTTGTCCGGCATGCGAGTGAACACAATGTCTGCCACGTCGGGCTGCAGCGGTATGGACAGGCTGGAAATGTCCCCGCTCAGATCCGTGTGAAACATCACGAACATCTTTTGTAGGAGGTCGAGCGGGTCCTCCGGAACCTGGAAAAGATCGTAGTGATAGTGCTTCAGGGGCTCGGTCTTTTGATTTAGCTTCATCCGAAATCCGTCGCCGTCCCGCGTGATGGAGACGACGCCGTACCCGGGATTTTCGTATTCGCCGACGTACTCGTCCAGGTCGTGCGAGGGGTGCGTTCCCGTTTTCCGGGGAACATATCCTTTGTCCTTCGCCTCTTTCTGAGCTTTCTGGGCCTGTTGCTCCTGAAACAGGAACCGCTGGTTCCACGGAACCTGCCCGAGGCCAAGCAAACGGTCGAATACGTTGTAGGCCACAGCTTCCGGAAGCGCCGTCCCATCAAGATTGGCCAGCACGGCCACGCCGATTCCGTCCTGCGGCAGGAACGCGAATTCCGCGCTGAACCCGTCAATGTTTCCTCCGTGCTCGACGAATTTGTGTCCCCGGTAGGTCGAAATAAACAGGCCCATCCCGTAACTGGTCGTTCCCATCTCTGGAAACGGTGGCGCCTCTTGAATCACCATTTGAGGAATCTGCATCTGAACCGAATTATTCTCCGACAGCAACTGCTTGCCTTCCAGCTTGCCCCGGTTCATGTGAAACAGCAGATATCGCCCCAGGTCCGCCGCGCATGAGTTGATCTCTCCTGCCGGTCCCACAGCGCCCTGAACGTAAAACGGAATCAGCTTCACCTCGTCGGTCTCGCGGTTTTTTCTATAGGGTTGTGCGAAATCGGCAGCTTTTTGGGAATCGAGGACGGAGAAGTTCGTGTTCGTCATCCCGAGCGGCCCGAGCACGCGTCGCTGCACTGCCTCTTCCCACGTTGTCCCGTTCAATTTCCCGGCCAGGTATCCCGCGGTCATGACCATCAAATTGTTGTATTGAAACGTGCTGCGGAATGGCTTGCTGTTTTCAAGGTAGGGAAGCCGGTTCATGATGATGTCTTCCCGCGTAAAGTCGGACGTGTACCAGACGAAGTCGTGGCGCGGAAGCCCCGAGCGGTGCGTCACCAGATCTCTCGTCGTCATCTGGTCCGTGGCCACCGGGTCGTACATTCGAAAACCGGGCAGATAGTTGCGCACTGGCTTGTCCCAGTCGAGCTTGCCCTCGTCCACCAGCATGCCGAGCGTTGTCACCGTGAAAGACTTCGTCACCGACCCGAGCGCAAACAGCGTCTGCGGCGTCACAGGGAGCTGCTTTTCCGTGTCCCGCATGCCGTAACCCTTAAGCAGCACCACCTTATCGCCTTGCACAACCACCACGGCTACGCCCGGTACTTTGAAATCCTTTAGTGCCTGATTCACCCATTCGTCCAGGCCATCAAGCCCGGGTTTCGATCCCGGGGTCGCGCCTGCTGTTTGACTCGCCCCCGCGGCAACGCGGTCGAGCGAAAAAGTAAACTTCCCTCCGGCCTGCGAAAAATCCCCGCTGATCTTGTCGCCGGCAAGTTTGCCATCGAATACTGCCAGCCCCGGACCTGCCTGGAGTTCAAAATGAACTTGCGGTGCGTCGAACCGCACGGCCTGAAGCGCGAGTCCCGCCGCGCCTTGCTGCGGAATATCAATCGTTCCCTGCCACGCGCCGGCGGATTGCTTAAAATCCACATGGATCTGCAACGACGAGCCCGGCAGCGCGATCGCGCCCTCCCAATGCCCTTCCGGATTCGCCTGTGCGAACGCCCTGGCCGGCCATAGAAGCAGAGTCAGAACTACGAGTAACTTGGATATGCTGAGTGGATCGCGTCGGCTCATTACGACTCGCATGGCTGCCTCCTCTTGCGAATCAATGTCTTCAGGGCCCACGGCAGAACGAATCCCACGACGGCAGCATTGTAGCGCCGGAATATCTAAATATTAAGGAATGTGTAACTCCTCGTTGTCGCGACATAAGCTTTGTCACTTTCTTTCGTCGTGTTCAGGTCCTACGCCGGCCCCGGAATCCGAATGACAACGCGGCGAACATGAACAGAGCAATCGCGAATCGCGCGATTTTGTTTTTGCGTTCGAAACTCCAGTTCTAGTAGGACAGTTACAGGACCTGTCCTTTTTTCCGTAGTTCCCCGCCTTTCATTTCTCCGAGTTCCTGCTAATGTGGTTGTGTAGGTGAATGGGAAACGAAAATGACGAACGAAAGTAACAGTCTGGAATTTCGGCGGCCGCACGCACTCCCGGCGGCGTTCATTGGGGAGTTTCTGCGCACGCCCGCCATTCCGCGAGGCGCGGAGCTGTCTTTGGTGAAAGCGCGGGCCTTCCAGGCCCGCGAAAAACAGCCGCATCAGAGCGACGGCTTCAGCCGTGGGGGCCTCTACCCGGCAAAAGAGCGGGTAGGTCCCGCGTGCCTTTGCGCTCATCAATCACGCGTCTTAAATCGCGAAATCCGGCAAAAGAAGTGTCACACCGTGCAAAGTAATTCTCGGCCTATCTCATTGAAAACAAAAGATCGGCACCCCCACAAAGTGACACACTTTTTCAGGGGGCCGCGCCATGCCTGATGCGCCCGACAACCGCCTGAAAAATTCCGCGAGCCCGTATCTGCGCTCGGCCGCGCACCAGCCGATTGACTGGAACGAATGGGGCGAGGAAGCGTTCGCCAAGGCGCGCGCCGAGGAAAAACCAGTCCTGCTCGACATCGGCGCGGTGTGGTGCCACTGGTGCCACGTGATTGACCGCGAGAGCTACGAGAATCCCGAAATCGCGGCGATGATCAACAACCTCTACATTCCGGTAAAAGTGGACCGCGATGAGCGCCCCGACGTGGACGCGCGATATCAATCCGCCGTCAGCGCAATTTCGGGCCAGGGCGGCTGGCCGCTCACTGCATTCCTGACCCCGGACGGCAAACCGTTTTTCGGCGGCACATATTTCCCGCCCGACGATGCCGGCGGCAGGCCCGGATTCAAGCGCATCCTGCTCGCGATTTCAGAGGCGTTCAAGGCGCGCCGGACAGAGGTGGACAAATCCGCGGACGCGCTCGCCGAAGCCGTCGCCAAAGCAGAAGTGTTTCACGGCGCGCGCAGAGTATTCGACGCGCGCGTGATTGACTCGGTAATAGATTCGGCGCGCAAGCAATTTGACGAGACGCACGGCGGCTTCGGCCACGCGCCGAAATTTCCGCACGCGGGCACCATGGATTTGCTGCTTGAGCGCTACCAGTCCACGCGCGATCCACAGTTGCTGCACATCGCCGAGCGCACCCTCGAAGGCATGGCGCTGGGCGGCGTCTACGATCAGGTCGGCGGCGGATTTCATCGCTATTCGGTGGACGAACGCTGGTGCGTGCCGCATTTCGAAAAAATGACGTACGACAATTCCGAGCTGCTGAGGAATTATCTCCACGGCTATCAGGTGACGGGAAAACCTCTCTTCCGCGAAACGGCCGAAGGAATCATCGCGTGGATCGGAGAGGTTCTCTGCGATCCCGCGCGTGGTGGCTTTTATTCGAGCCAGGATGCCGACCAGACTCTCGACGACGATGGCGACTATTTCACATGGACGCAGCAGGAAGTCCGCGCCGCCCTCTCGCCGGAAGAGGCTCGCGCCGCCGAGCTTTATTACGACATCGGCCCGCACGGCGAGATGCACCATAACCACGAGAAAAACGTTCTCTGGATCGGAGAAAGCATCGAAGCTCTTGCGAAAAAACTGGGACTCGACGAATCGGGCGCGCGCATTCTGCTCGCGCGCGCAAAAGGAAAATTGCTGGCCGCCCGCCGCGAGCGCCGACCCACTCCCACAATTGACCATACGCTCTACGTTGGCTGGAACTCGATGTTTATCTCCGCGTACCTGGAAGCCGCGAGCGTGCTCGATCGGCCCGATTGCCGCGAATTCGCGCTCAAGACGCTCGACCGCATCCTCGCCGAAGCATGGGACGAATCGAAGGGTTTTTTGCACCGAGTGGGCGGGCCGCGGCTGGAAGGTTCGCTCGACGACCAGGTCTTTGCCGCCGCAGCACTGCTCGACGCGTATGAGGCCACGCTCGACAGCCGTTACTTTGACATCGCCGAGCGCGCAATGCATCTCGCCGTCGAACGGTACGGCGATCCCGATGGCGGCGGATTTTTCGACCGCGCGAAGGATGCCGCGCCAATGGGCGGGCTCGACGTCCGGCGCAAGCCGCTGCAAGATTCACCCACACCGGGAGCGAATTCCGTCGCCGCGATTGTTCTCGACCGGTTGCACGGTTTTACTGGCGAGCGGCTCTACCGCGAGTGGGCGGAGAAAACGCTGGAAGCCTTCGTAGGACTGATTCCGCAGTACGGACTCTTCGCCGCCACCTACGGACTCGCGGCACTGCTCCACGCGCGTCATCCGATGCAGGTGATCGTGACCGGTGCAGCGGGCGACGCCAAAGCCGCCGGCCTCGAAAAAGCAGCGCACGGAATTTATCGCTACGGAAAGGCGGTGTTGCGCGTCACGCCCGAACAATTGACCAATGCCACGCTTCCCGCCGCACTCCACGAAACGCTGCCGCACCTCGATGCGTCTATGCCTCAGGCGTTCGTTTGCGTCGAAACGACCTGCTACCCGCCGGTTTCCGACCCGAACAGGCTGGCGACGCTCCTCGTCGAAGTCGCGGCAGACGTCAGGAGCGCCAAGTGAGACGCGCGGCGCTGGCGAAGCCCGCGGTTTTCAAGATAGGATTGCGCCGACCAATCGGGCAGGCTGTCCGGCATTGCGGGGACTCGGTAAAACGGAAGAGGTGGTTCAACCATGAAAGTTAACAGACGAAAGCTATTGTCGCTGCTGGGCATGTCTCCCGCTCTTCTGGCGGGCTCGCCAACGGAGGCGGAGCAAAAGAAAAAAGGGGCGGACAGCGGCGAACAGAAATTGACGGCGGTCAGTCCCAAAGGCACTCCGCCCGCTGTTCAGCTTTATGCCATGGCTCCTCGCGCCGGTTCCCTCGACGGAAAAACCATCTACGTGGTTGACGCCACGAGTTTCGATGGGAGCGCGACACTCCTGAAAAATATGCAGGCCTGGTTTCAACTGAACATGCCCAGCGTCAAGACCGTCTTCCGAACGAAGGCCGGAGTCTACGCCGAGGATGACCCAAAGCTCTGGGCGGAAATCAAGGCAAACGCCTATGCCACCATCATGGCCATTGGGCATTGAGGAGGCTGCGCCCCAGCGACCGTGAGTCACTGCGTAACGATGGAAAAGATGGGCGTCCCGGCAATCCCGATGTGCACCAAGGCCTACACGGAATTGGCGAACCTCACCGCGGCAAGGTCGGGTATGCCGCACTTGCGTCAAGTGTTTACTCCTCACCCTGTGGGAGGCAAGACACAAAAGGAACTGGCGGCGTATCTCGTAAATCCCGACCCGGTCTCGCAAATTCAGATCATGAAGGAGATCGTTGACGACCTGACCAGGCCGCTTTCCGCAGACGAACAGAAGACCGGGATGCAATCCATACCGGCAGGACCGGCGACCTACGGCCCGGAAACCGTGGATAACCTGCAAGAAATCTTCATGAACAATGGAATGACGGATTACATGCCGATCATCATTCCGACGGAAGAAAAAGTACAAGCGATGCTGAAGGGCACGAGCCACAGTCCGGATGAAGTGCTCAGGACGGCGCAGCAAGGTGTCGGCTATACCTCCGCGCGGTGGGCGTACACGGTGAGGCAGGTCGCAGTGAACGCGGTGATGGCGGGATGCCGCCCGGAATATTTTCCGGTCGTCCTGGCCATGGCGTCCGTGGGCTCATTAGGACTTTTCGGTTCGACGACGTCGTCCAGCACGGCGCTTGTGATCAACGGCCCCATCCGCGACAAACTCAACATGAATTACGGTCTCGGCGCGCTCAGCCCCTTCGCGCAGTCGAATGCCGCGATCGGGCGCACTTGGACGCTGATGGGCAAGAACCTCAGCAACGCCGGCATACCGGGCGACACCTATCAAGGTGGGCAAGGAAACCAGCTCGATTACAACAACTGCATAATCGCCGAAGACGAGAAGAACAGCCCTTGGACTCCACTTCACGTGCAGTTCGGATTCAAACCCGAGGAAAACGTCGTCAGTATTTTCGACGGGCCGGACGTGCGCCAGGGTCATGGCGCGAAAGGCTCGGCGGCCGAACCTGCGATGTTCGACGAACAGATCAGCTTCATGTTTCAATCCATGGTCGGCGGGTCTGGTGCGCTGGTGATTTGCGACCCGCTGGTGGCGAGGCGCCTAGTGGACCAGGGGTACGACACGAAGGAAAAGCTGATTGACTGGTTGTGGAAGAACACCGTGCGCACGGCGAAGGATTTTCGAGAGTCCTTCCTGGCCCCCTTTCACTTATATCCCCTTGCGCTACAGGGAAGAGAGCCATACGCGACCTGGTACAAGGTTCCAGAAGACACGCTGATTCCGTTTTTCCCGAGTGCGAAGGACATTAACCTGGTCGTTTGCGGCGGCCAGGCCAATGCGTTTTTCCAGGTGGCGAATATGCGCCATGGCAGAAGCGCGTCGATTGATAAGTGGATGTAGGCGGATTCGGCGATTATTTTCATTCTGAATATTATTGGGAATGTGAAGAGCGGGGGGTGTTGTGTGAGTGGAATGAAATGCTCGCGGCTTGCGGCGTTGGTTTTCGCGGCGTGCGTTCTGATTCTAAATCTGTTCTCCGCTTCACGCGCCGCTGGCCAGGAAGGTGGGCCCCCGCCCGCTCCTCAGACCGCACCCCGGATCCCGCCTGTCGTTGATATTGCACAGGGCAAAAATCTGTTTGATACGAACTGCTCCACGTGTCACGGTGTGGATGCGCGCGGTGAAGATGGACCCGACCTCCGCGGAGTTCCGGCCGCGCTAGGTGACGCGGCGGTGGCAAATATCATCCGGCGAGGAATTCCCGGCACGGCGATGGTGGGGTTCTACAACATTACCGACGCAGGTGCGGCAAACATCGTGGCCTACCTCCATACGTTGACCACCAGCGTTGATTCCGGGGCATCATCCGGCGATCCCCAGAAAGGCGCGGCTCTTTTCCAGTCGAGTGGCTGTTCCGCGTGCCACATGATCGCCGGACAGGGCGGCAGCATCGGACCCGAGTTGACGCGCATCGGCACGGAGCGCGGCCCTGCGGGCCTGAAGCAGAGACTGATCGATCCCGCCGCGAATCTGCCCAAACTGGGTGGCGGGGGAATGATGGGCAACAGTTGGACTGCATATGCGATGTACCGCGCGGTCGAAAAGGACGGGCACGTAGTCGAAGGGATTCGCATGAGCGAGGACTCGTTTACGATTACGCTGAAGGATGCGACCGGGAAATTCCATGGGCTCTGGAAGCCCGATCTGCGTTCCCTTGAAAGAGAGCCGGGCAAGAGCATCATGCCGAGCTTCAAGGACACCCTGACCGCGCAACAGATGGACGACCTTGTGGCTTATCTTCTGACTCTGAAGGGCGCGCGATGAAAACCTGCCTGTGTGCGCTCGCCTTTGCCGCTTCCCTCTTCCTGGCTCTGTCGCAATCGCGCGCGCAGGATGTGACCTACGATCAGTTGCTGCACGCCGATAGCACCCCGCAAAACTGGCTGATGTACGGCGGCGATTACAGCTCGCAGCGGTTTTCAAGGCTCACGCAAATCAACCGTGAGAACGTTCACGGCCTTAGAGCTGCCTGGATCTACCAGCCCAACCCGCCGGTCCAGCCGATCGAATCTTCTCCGATTGTCGTTGGCGGAATCATGTACATCACCGAGCCGCTCGGCACGGTGACGGCTCTCGATGCGCGCCTGGGCACCGAGATATGGAGTTGGACGCCTCGACTCCCGGCAACGCTGTACACCATCGGGGTGCATCGTTCGAATCGCGGGGTCGCGGTCTTCGACAATACGGTGTACACCGAGACGCTCGATGCCTACCTGTATGCTCTGGACGCCACAAGCGGCGCCGTGAAATGGAAGGTCCACGTGGACGAAAACGGTGAGGGATACGCGATGACGGCCGCTCCTCGCGTGCTGGATGGAAAAGTCATCGTTGGAATTTCCGGGGGAGACGTTGGCATTCGCGGCTTCATTGACGCCTACGACGCGAAAACGGGAAAGCGTCTCTGGCGCTGCTTCACCATTCCGGCTGCGGGCGAGCCGGGCTCGGAAACGTGGGGCAAAGACATGACCGGAACGGGCGGCGGAGGCACATGGGGCAGCGGCTCGTACGATCCGGAACTCAACCTATTGTACTGGGGCACGGGAAATCCCGCTCCCGATTACAACGGCGCCAATCGCGCAGGCGACAATCTCTACACCAATTCCCTGCTGGCCATTGATCCCGACACGGGAAAGATGAAATGGTATTTCCAGTTCACGCCACACGACACGCACGACTGGGATGCGATTCAGGTTCCCGTGCTGTTCGATGAGCCGATTGACGGCAAACCGAGAAAGCTCCTGGCGTTCGCGAATCGCAATGGATTTTATTACGTGCTCGACCGCGTGACGGGCAAATTCGTAGCTGGTGTTCCTTTCGTGAAGCAAACCTGGGCCAAGGGCCTCGACGAAAACGGCCGTCCGATCATGTTGCCCAACACGGAGCCGACGCCAAAGGGGCAATTGGTCTATCCCGATGGCCACGGCGGCACGAATTGGAACAGCCCGTCATACAGCCCTTTGACAAAACTGTTCTACGTATCGGCCCGTGAAACCGGGGCGTATGGCGTCGCAGGCGAACCGAAAGTGGACTTTCCAAGCTTCGGCGGCGGGGGACGAATCAACCTTTCCGGAGATGAAGTCTCCGGCGCGATTCGCGCGCTGGAAGCGACTACCGGCAAGCTGAAGTGGGAGTACAAGCTGCTGGCGCCAGCGGAAACCAACACGCTGGCGACGGCGGGCGGTCTCGTCTTCGCCGTAAGCAACGAAGGCAATTTCTTCGCGCTAGACGCATCCAGCGGCAAGTTGTTATGGGAATTTACTGTCGGCGGAGCGAATGCCGAATCGAATCTCATCACATATGAAGTGGACGGCAAACAATATGTGATCGGGGCATCCGGAAACTGCTTCGTGGCCCTCAGTTTGCCTTGATTCAAGAAGTGAAACATTGCCTGCGCGGCGCGCGAAGAGATCTGCTGCCAACCAGCCAAAGGATTTGACGCGCGGCAGGGCCGATGCGATAATTTCTCGCCTTTGTTCGTCCGTTGAAGCGTGTGCCGCAGAGGCGGACTGTACGCCGGAAATCGCAAACAACAATCAGGAGATAGGCCGCAAGTCCTTTCCTTCGCAATGGAAATCGCACACCAGCTCGGCAAACTGTTCCTCGGTGCTCTGCCGACCGTCATCGTCGTCCTGCTTTTCTATTTTTTCATGCGCTGGGCGTTCTTCGGGCCGATTCAAAAGGCCATGGCGGAGCGCAACGCCCGCATCGAGGGGGCGCGCGCGGAAGCCGCGGCAGCTGAAGCTGGCGCCAAGCAGGAATTGGATTCCTACCATGACGCGCTGCGCAAGGCGCGCGCGGAAATCTACGCCGAGCAGGAACAGGCGCGGCAGGAAGCCAACGACAATCGCACCAAGTTGCTGAAGGCCATGCGCGCGCGGGCGACGGAAGACGTGAACGCGGCGAAAAAGAGAATTGCGGCGGAGCTCAATACCGCTCGGGCGCAGGTGGAAAGCGAAACTCCCGCTCTCGCTGCGCAGATCGCTCGCGCCATACTCGACAAACCTTCGTCCTTGCGCGGCGGTTCGGGCAGAGGTTCCGCAAGATGACGCGCAGCGTACGGAATTCAGTGCCATCCCTCGCGCGCTTCGGCTTCTTATTCCTGGTCGCGGTCGCACCTGCGTTCGCCCAGGAAGTCAAGCAATCGCCGGCCGACGCTCCCATTGGACAGGTGTTCCGCTGGATCAATTTTGCCATCGTTCTGGGCTTGCTGATCTATGGCTTCCGGAAGGCGCTTCCCTATTTCCGTACGCACGCGGAAGAAATCTCGCAGAAAATCGCGGAAGGGGCGCGTGCGCGCGAAGCCGCGGAAAAGCGGCGCAGCGAGGCACAGGCCAAGCTCGCGAACATTGGCACCGACGTCGCTGAAATGCGCCTGGAGGCAAAGCGGGCGGCGGCGCTGGAATCGGAACGCGTTCGCGGATTGGCCCGGGCCGAAGCGGACACGATTGAGCGCGCCGCGCAGGCGGAAATCGCCGCGACGGAACGCGCCGCGCGACTGGAATTGAAGACGCTGGCCGCGCGGATGGCTATCGAGCGAGCGGAGGCCCTGCTGCGGCAGGAATTGACGCCGAAAGTAGAAAACACGCGCTTCAGCAAGTTCGTCGCGGAGCTGGCAGGGGGCGCGAATTGAACGGCGCTGTTTCGGCACGGTATGCGGCAGCGCTTGCGGATGTGGCGCTGGAGCAGAAGGGTGCGGACCGCGTGAAGCGCGACCTCGCAGCTTTCACGGCAGCATACGATTCTTCGACCGACCTCCGAAATTCACTCGAAAGCCCCGCGGTGGGACACGAAGCAAAACTGCACGTTGTCCAGAAGATCGCCGCGCTCATGGACCTGACGCCGGCGGTGCGAAATTTCATCTGCGTGCTGGTGGACAATCGCCGCACGGACATGCTCGGTGAGATTCAGCAGGCGTTCCACGTGGAACTGAATTCGCGGCTCGGCATCGCTGAGGCCGATGTGACCTCGTCGCGTGAGTTGAGTGCCGAGGAGCGAAAGCTATTGACCGCGGCGCTCGAAAAGCGCAGCGGAAAGAAGATCGAAGCGCGCTTCCACGAAGACAAGTCTCTCGTGGGCGGCGCCGTCGTGCGCGTCGGCTCAACCGTCTATGACGGTTCGGTGCGCGAGCAATTGACCCGGCTGCGCGAGCAGTTGGAAGCGGAATAGGAGCCACGGATGGCGAATATCAAGGCAGACGAGATCACAAAGATACTGCGCGAACAGATCGAGAACTATCAGCAGACGGTCGCGGTAGAGGAAGTCGGCTCGGTGATTTCCGTCGGCGACGGCATCGCGCGCGTTCACGGGCTGGACCGCTGCATGTCCGGCGAAATGCTGGAATTCCCGCACGGCGTGTTCGGCATCGCGCTGAACCTGGAAGAAGATCAGGTCGGCACGGTGCTGCTCGGCGACTACACGCAAATCCGCGAAGGCGACACGGTGAAGCGCACGAACAGAATTATGTCCGTGCCTGTCGGCGAAGGAATGATCGGGCGGGTGGTGGATCCTCTCGGGCAGCCGCTGGACGGCAAAGGCCCCGTGCAGACGGATCAGCGCAATCCGCTCGAGCGGATTGCCCCAGGCGTGGTGGATCGCCAGCCGGTGCGCGAGCCGGTGCAGACCGGCATCAAGGCTATTGATTCGATGATTCCAATCGGCCGCGGCCAGCGCGAATTGATTATCGGCGACCGCCAGACCGGCAAGACCGCCATTATCCTCGACACGATTTTGAATCAAAAAGGCGGGGACATGATTTGCATCTACTGCGCAATCGGGCAAAAACGCTCGACGGTCGCGCAGGTGGTGAAAACTTTGACGGACCATGGCGCCATGGACTACAGCATCGTGGTCGCCGCGACGGCCAGCGAACCCGCAACCATGCAATACATCGCTCCATTCGCCGCAGCCGCCATGGGCGAATATTTTCGCGATAGCAAGCGCCACGCGATTTGCTTCTACGACGACCTTTCGAAGCACGCGCAGTCCTACCGCGAAATTTCGCTTCTGTTGCGACGGCCGCCCGGCCGCGAGGCTTTCCCGGGAGACGTTTTCTTCCTGCACTCGCGCTTGCTGGAACGGGCGGCGAAATTGAATGACAAGCTGGGCGCGGGCTCGCTGACGGCGCTACCGGTGATCGAAACGCAGGCGGGCGACGTATCAGCTTACATTCCGACAAACGTTATCTCGATCACCGACGGCCAGATATATCTGGAAGCGGACCTTTTCAACGCCGGCATTCGCCCGGCGATCAACGCGGGCATTTCCGTAAGCCGCGTAGGCGGCAACGCGCAGATCAAAGCCATGCGCCAGGTAGCCGGAACGTTGCGGCTGGATATGGCGCAATACCGCGACCTCGCTGCGTTCGCGCAGTTCGGCACCGATCAGCTGGATAAGACCACGCAAGCGCAGTTGGCTCGCGGCCAGCGACTGATGGAAATCCTGAAGCAGGATCAATACCAGCCGCTGCCGGTGGAAAAGCAAGTCCTGCTGATTTTCGCCAGCGCCAACAAATACCTCGACGATATCGCCGTCTCAGAGTGCGGGCGGTTCGAACGCGAGCTGTATCCGTTTATCGAGGCGAACTACGGTGGCGTTCTGAAAAACATTCGCGAGAAAAAGGCTCTCGACGATGCATTGCGAGCCGAAATGAAGACGGCACTCGATGCGTTCAAGGAGCGATTCCTGCAGACCGCGGGAGCAGCAGCAGCGGCCGATTAAAGCCGGCTGAGTATCTTCCATGCCCACACTTCTCGATTATCGGCGCCGCATCCGCTCGGTGAAGAGCACGCAGCAGATCACCCGCGCGATGAAGTTTATTTCCGCAGCGAAGTTGCGTCGCGCGCAGGAAGGCGTGTTTGCGGCGCGGCCCTATGCCGGTGAGATTCTGCGCGTGATGCGCTCGGCTGCGGCGCGCATGGAATCCGCGGCTCATCCGCTGCTGGAGCGACGTCCCGAAGACAGAATACTCGTTGTTGTTCTGACGGGCGACCGCAGCCTTGCCGGGGCGTTCAATACGAACGTGATTCGCCGAGCAATTCTGTTCATTCAGGAAAACTCGTCGAAGAAATCGCAGATGATCGCCATTGGGAAGAAGGGCCGGGACGCGCTGCGCAAGCGCGGATGGACGGTTGCGGGCGAGTTTCTCAATGTCTCCGCCAAAGTGGATTTTTCGATTGCCAAGGAAATCGCTGGAAAAATCGCGGAGATGTACGCGTCGCGCGAAGTGGATGCGGTGTACGCGGTCTACAACGAATTCAAGAATGTGATGGTGCAGAAGCTGCGGACGGCAAAGCTGCTGCCAATCGATCCCGGCATCCTGAACGAAGAATCCGCGGAAAAAACTGGAATGTCCGCAGCGCAAGAATCTGAGCTGCCCCACGATTTGTCGGCCAGCGGAAAATCACAGCTGGTGGACTACATCTACGAGGAACCAGTCGAGGAGATTTTCGGCGGTCTGGTGCCGCGTTATCTGGAAGCGGAGGTCTTCCGCGTTTTGCTTGAATCGGCGGCCGCCGAGCACGCCGCGCGAATGACGGCCATGGATTCCGCCACGCGGAACGCGTCCGACCTGATTGATTCACTAACGCTCGACATGAACAAGATTCGTCAGGCGGGCATTACGAAGGAACTGATCGAAATCGTAAGCGGGGCAGCTTCCGCGAAGTCATAAGATATTTGGCAGCTACAGGAGAAAGTCAGAATGGCAACGGACAAGAATAAGATCGGCCACGTGACAGAAGTCATTGGCCCGGTGGTGGACGTGCAGTTTGAAGAAGGCCACCTGCCGCTGATTCACAACGCGGTGCGCATTCAGAGCGAGGGATTCGACATTCCCGAGCCGCTCGATATCATCGCGGAAGTGGAGCAGCATCTCGGCGAAGGCCGCGTCCGCTGCGTGGCGATGAAGCCGACCGAAGGGCTCGTCCGCGGCATGAAGGCGGAGGATCTCGGCGAGCCGATTTCGGTGCCCGTCGGCCGCGGGACGCTGGGCCGCGTGCTCAACGTGGTCGGCGAGCCGGTGGACGGCTTGGGCCCGGTGAAAACCGAGAAGCGCTACCCGATTCATCGCGCGGCGCCGTCGCTGGAAGACCAGTCCACGACGCTCGAAATGTTCGAGACGGGCATCAAGGTCGTGGATTTGATCGAACCCTACCTGAAGGGCGGCAAGATCGGATTGTTCGGCGGCGCGGGCGTGGGCAAGACCGTGCTGATTCAGGAGCTGATCCACAACGTCGCGATGAAGCACGGCGGCGTTTCCGTGTTCGCCGGCGTCGGCGAGCGCACGCGCGAAGGAAACGACTTGTGGCTCGAGATGCAGGAGTCGGGCGTTATTGTCCCCGGCAATTCGGAAAAGTCGCGCTGCGCGCTGATCTACGGACAGATGACGGAACCGCCCGGCGCGCGTCTTCGCGTGGGATTGACCGGCCTGACGGTTGCGGAATATTTCCGCGACGAAGAACATCTCGACGTGCTGCTCTTCATCGACAACATTTTCCGCTTCGTGCAGGCGGGATCGGAAGTGTCGGCGCTGCTCGGCCGCATGCCTTCGGCCGTCGGTTATCAGCCAAACCTCAATACCGAAATCGGCGAGCTGCAGGAGCGCATCACCTCGACCAAGCACGGCTCGATCACGTCCGTGCAGGCGATTTACGTGCCCGCGGACGATTACACCGATCCCGCGCCGGCCGGCAACGTTCGCGCACCTGGACGCGACGACGAACCTGAGCCGGCAAATCGTGGAGCGCGGAATTTATCCCGCGGTCGATCCGCTGGCGAGCTTCTCGCGCATTCTCGATCCGCGCATTGTGGGCGCAGGAGCACTACACCGTGGCGCGCGCCGTGAAGTCCGTGCTGCAGCGCTACAAGGAACTGCAGGACATCATCGCCATTCTCGGAATCGAAGAGCTTTCCGACGACGACAAGCAGACCGTGGCGCGCGCGCGCAAGATGGAAAAATTCCTCTCGCAGCCGTTCTTCGTTGCCGCGCAGTTCACGGGCATCGAAGGCAAGTACGTGAAGATCGAAGACACCATTCGCGGCTTCAAGGAAATCGTCGAAGGAAAGCACGACGATCTGCCCGAGCAGGCGTTCTACATGGTGGGCACGAATCGAAGAAGTGCGCGAAAAGGCGGAGAAGATGGCGGCGACGGCGTAGTCTTCAGGCGCGCGTCGCACCCGAAGCGAACCCATGGCAATGCTACCCGAAGCGATCGAACTCGAAATCGTCACGCCCGAGCGGCACGTGCTGCAGGAGACCGTGCAGTCGATCGAAATACCCGGCAAAGAAGGCTACCTCGGCGTTCTGCCGGGGCACGCTCCGCTGATCACGGAGCTCGGCGTCGGAATCCTGACGTATCGCAAGGGCGCCGAGAACCGCTACCTGACGGTCATCAACGGCTATGCCGAAGTGCTGCCGGACCGCGTGATCGTGCTCGCCGAAATTTCCGAGACGCGCCGAGGAAATTGACGTGGAGCGCAGCCGCGCGGCGCAGAATCGCGCACAGGCCGAGCTGGCGAGAGCAGGCGTCGGCAGCGAAGAATGGCAGCGCGAGAAATTTGCGCTGGACCGCGCGCTGATACGCATGCAGGCCGCAGCTCGCACCGGCGCAATGGCCGGTGGCGGGCAACACTAGCATGCCTGCAGCCAATTGCGAGGATGTCCACTTCTGGTTACTTGCACCGAATCCCGGCCCTTCCCTCAACATCCAATAGATGGCAGGATTGGGATAGCTTCCCTCTCGTTTTCATAACGCTTGGAAAGACGGAAATGGCTGAAGTTACGATGTACTAGCACCAAGTGGTGTTGCGATTGCCGCCGCGCGAAGCAGTTTTTGCGCGAGCGCGGCATTGCGTTCCGCGAGGTGAATATTGACGACACGCCGGACGCGGAAGAGCTTGTCCTGCGCGTAAACGACGGCCGCCGCAAGGTGCCTACCCTCGAACTCGATGGCCGCTTTTTTGCGTGCAGTCCGTTTGATCCGTATAAGCTTGCCGACGAATTGAAGATCCCGCTGAATCCCCAATCGAAGAGCTAGACGAGA
>CAVZZU010000006.1:0-17569 GCA_963779825.1 uncultured Acidobacteriota bacterium
ACCACGAACTTGAGCCGGCAAATCGTGGAGCGCGGAATTTATCCCGCGGTTGACCCACTGGCGAGCTTCTCGCGCATTCTCGATCCGCGCATTTTGGGCGCGGAGCACTACAGCGTGGCGCGCGCAGTGAAGTCGGTGCTGCAGCGCTACAAGGAACTGCAGGACATCATCGCCATTCTCGGAATCGAAGAGCTTTCCGACGACGACAAGCAGACCGTGGCGCGGGCGCGCAAGGTGGAACGATTCCTTTCGCAGCCCTTCTTCGTTGCCGCGCAGTTTACCGGCATTGAAGGAAAATACGTGAAGATCGAAGACACCATTCGCGGCTTCAAGGAAATCGTCGAAGGAAAGCACGACGATCTGCCCGAGCAGGCGTTCTACATGGTGGGCGGAATCGAAGAAGCACGCGAAAAGGCGGAGAAGATGGCGGCGACCGCGTAGCCTTCAGGCGCGCGTCGTACCCGAAGCGAACCCATGGCCACGTTACCCGAAGCGATCGAACTTCAAATCGTCACGCCAGAGCGGCACGTCCTGCAGGCGACCGTACAGTCGGTCGAAATACCCGGCAAGGAAGGCTACCTCGGCGTTCTGCCGGGGCACGCTCCGCTGATCACGGAGCTCGGCGTCGGAATCCTGGCGTATCGCGAGGGCGCCGAGAACCACTTCCTCACCGTCATCAACGGCTATGCCGAGGTGCTGCCGGACCGCGTGATCGTCCTCGCCGAAATTTCTGAGAAGGCCGAGGAAATTGACGTGGAGCGCAGCCGCGCGGCACAGAATCGCGCACAGGCCGAGCTGGCGAGAGCAGGCGTCGGCAGCGAAGAATGGCAGCGCGAGAAATTGGCGCTGGACCGCGCGCTGATACGCATGCAGGCCGCAGCTCGCACCGGCACAATGGCCGGTGGCGGGCAACACTAGCATGCCTGCAGCCAATTGCGAGGATGTCCACTTCTGGTTAACTTGCCCCGAATCTCGGCCCTTCCCTCGACATCCAATAGATGGCAGAATTGAGATAGCTTCCCTCTCGTTTTCATAACGGCTGGAAAAACGGAAATGGCTGAAGTTACGATTTATAGCACCAAGTGGTGTTGCGATTGCCGCCGCGCGAAACAGTTTTTGCGCGAGCGCGGTATCGCATTCCGCGAGGTGAATATCGACGAGACGCCGGATGCGGAAGAGCTTGTCCTGCGCGTAAACGACGGCCGCCGTAAGGTGCCTACCCTTGAACTCGATGGACGGTTTTTCGCGTGCAGCCCGTTTGATCCATATAAGCTTGCCGATGAATTGAAGATCCCGCTGAACGGTAAGTAGTCGCGCCTACCTAGTCCAAAACCTTAGATAGACTTCAGTGATCAGCTTCGTGATTGCGTCGAGATCCACTGACTCCGGCAGCGGCGATTTCTCCTGAGCTCGCATCGCCTCTGCCTCCAGCTGCTTTCCCATTTCCTCGATTTCGAACTGCTTGTACTTTCCTTTTCGAATTGAGATGAGCAGGTCAACTTTCGGATTGGGGAGCGTGATTTTCCCTGTCTCCATATATTCCTTAGCTTCCAAGTACAAACGGATCACGTGCATGGCGTACTTGGTGTCGTAACCGTGTTTCTGCTCGAGAGTCGCCCGGTGGATGCTCTTTTGCCCTTTACGACCGCACAAACGCTCCATCTGGCCGTCCGCGAATTTCACGAATGGCTTTACGTGGCGTTTTGACGCGAAAATGCCACGACGCTCGACAACCTCTTTCCACCAAGGTGTCGAGAACTCGTCCCGGGCGAAGACGAAATGCAGAGCGGATGGATTTCCCTTGGCCGCCATGCCGGCCCACTTCCGCAAGGAATAAAGACACACATCCACATCTTCCGGTCCGTTGCCTCCGCGTTTCCCTCCGGTGGTGAAGACGAAGAACTCGTCCCGGTCGAGTCCGATCATTTTCGCAGGCGGTTCGATGAAGACGCCGTACCAGTCGGTGTCGTCGGTGGCGCCGACTTTAGCCCCGTGCAACTGGGAACCGCCGATGAAGGCTTGGATCAAATTCTCCGGGTAGGGAAAGCCGTATTGGGCGAAATCGGGCTTCATGGGTTTTTCGCGACAATGAGCCTACACGAGTCCGGCACCGCGGGTCATCACACCGGCGACGCGCAGGTCGGGCGTTAGCGCGACGAGATCGGCGTCCGCGCCCACGGCGATAATTCCCTTCTTGCCCGCGAGGCCGAGCCGGCGGGCCGGGAGCACGGTGGCCATCCGCACGGCGTCCTTCAGCGGCACACCGAGCGCAACCAAATAGCGCAGGGCGCGATCGAGAGTCAGGGTGCTGCCGGCAAGCTTCCCCTCCGAATTTCGCGCGACTCCATCCCTGACCGTGACCTCGAAATTACCGAGGCGATAATTTCCGTCGGGCATTCCCGTGGCGGCGATGCCGTCGCTCACGAGAAGCACCGTGTCGAATCCTTTGCAGCCGAGCAGAACCTGGATCGTGGGTCCGGCGACATGCACGCCATCGGCGATGATCTCGGCCGTCACTTCGGGGTCGGTGAGAATCGCTCCCACGACGCCGGGATCGCGGTGAGCGAAGGGCCGCATGGCGTTGAACATGTGAACCGCGTGGCGCGCTCCGCCTTGAATCGCCGCGCGCGTTTGATCGTAGTCCGCATCGGTGTGGCCGATGGCGGCGACAATTTTGGCCGCGACGGCGTATTCAATCAGCTCGCACGCGCCGGGAATTTCGGGCGCGATCGTAACAATTTTCACGAGTCCATCCGCGGCGTCGAGAAACTTCCGAAGCACTTCGACTGATGGCCGGGCGATGGAGTCCGGCGGATGCACGCCTCGGCGCGCCTTGCTGATGAAGGGCCCCTCGAGGTGAATGCCGACGAACTCGGCCGCGAGCTTGCCATTCTCCCGCGACTCTTTCAGTTCCTCGTGGCTGCGAATGTAGCGCGCGATGCCTTCCAGGCTGTGGCACGTCTCCTCGACTGGCGCGGTGACGGTGGTGGCCACGAGCGACGTGGTGCCCTGGCGCGCGACGGTTGCGGAAATGCGGTCAAGCGCGCGAGCGGTGCCTTCCATTACGTCGTGGCCGCCTGCGCCATGGATGTGCACGTCCACAAAACCGGGCACGACGGTCATCTCCGCGGCGACGTAATCCACCGCGTCGGCAGGCACGCGGATCTCGTCGCGATGCCCGATCGCGGCAATGCGGCTGCCTTCCACAACGATGATTGAGTCGTTGAGCTCCTCGTCGGGCGTCAGAATCCTGCCGGCATGGATAACCGTGGTCTGCATCGTCTCCAGCTTTCCCAGGGGCTACTCAAGAATGCTACCGGAAGCGGGCTGCTAAATCACAGCCGAGCTTGCATCCGTGTGCTTCTTCGTTACAATCAACTGTCGCTCAAATTTGGAGGAGAATGGAATGGCATATGACAAGCGTTACGTGGCGCAGAAGCGCCAGCGGCGCCGGCGCAAGACCGCCAAGGCGAAAGTGAAGCTCTACGAGCAGGGAAAACTTCCGCACGACAAGCTTCCCGCGCTGGCCAAGAAGTTTCTGGCCCGCAAAATGCGGGCCCTCAGCAAAGCGGAATAACTTCGGACAAAAAGAAAGGGCGTCCCGGTTCACCAGGACGCCCTTTTGTTTTATCGGCCGCCCCCGCCAGGGGAATGGCAGCCTGTTAGTTTAGTTCCCGGAGGCCTGTGCGTGAGCTGCGCCGGCTTTCGGCGTGCTCAGGTATCCGACGATCTTATCCTTGCCGATCGAATTCACTACGAATTCGAGCGGGGCGCGGCTGCCATTCGAAAAGAAGTATAGCGGCTCATTCGCCGACAGGTTCTTCTTTTCATGGAGCTGGTCGTCCACAAAGATGCTGACCGAATACTGGCTCTTCTTCGTGTTGACGCCGCGGAGCTCGACCATCAGGCTGCCCACCTTTTCGCGGGTATTCTTCTTGTCTATGGTGAACTCGTAGTAGTCGCGCTCGCCCAAGCGGCGTAGCTCTTCGACTTCGTCATGGTTCTTGGCGATCAGCGTGCCGAATTCGCCGCGAGTCATGTTCAGGCTGTTCTTTGTCGCGTCGAGGTCGGTCTTGACGCCGGTGACGTCCGTGCCCAGCTTGTTGACGTCATCCACGCTGGCCTTCGTAGCCAACTGACCGTTGACGTTGTTGGTGAGATCCGTCAGCTGCTGTGCGTCCTCTTCCTTGATCTTTTTGGTCTGCGAGCGAGCGCGGCCGAGTTCGGATTCCGTCAATTTCATCTTATCGGTCACGACGCTGAGTTCGCCTTGCAGCTGCGCGTTGGTGTCTTCCGCCTTCGCGAGCCGCTGGCTCATCACGTCATCGCTTTGGGTGAATTGACGCGTCTGCGCCGTCAGCGTCTGCTGAAGCGTGTTCGCGCGGTTTGAAGCAGTCCAGCCCACACCGAGCGCTGCGAGCGAAACAATGGCCAACACCACGACAACAATCCCGATCCATCGCGGGGCCGCCCCTTCCTGTTCTACGATCACTGGTTTTTCGTCAATCATTTTGGTTTCCTCCGTGGGAACCCCTTGCTGAAACCAATAAAAGCACGCGCGGAGCCAAATGCGGCATTCCGGGGCGCTGCGGATAAGATCCGCCGAATGAATAACATGCCGTGGAGTACGCGCGGGTACTAAATGCCGGAAGCGAGGATTACCCTGCAAAATTTACGTGGCTTTAACGGTTTCTGCGCAGTGACAAGAAAGGTACTAGACGGAGGCAAGGGGGAGGTTAACGGGGTGCGAAGCACGCACTTCGCACCTGAGAAAATAGATAAGTCCGCACGGATGGTTCGCGCGATGCGCTCAACGCGTGATAGTCATATTCTGCAAGCGAGCGATGCGATCCGCGAGCGGCGGGTGCGTGCTGAACATGTTGGAGAGAAATTGTCCGCCGGTCAACGGCGCCACGATGCAAAGCGCGGCTGTGGATGACGGAATATCCATCGGAATTTTCTGGTTATAAGCGCCCAGCTTCTGGAGCGCACGAACCAGACCCTGCGAATAACCGACCATCTGTGCGCCGGAAGCATCCGCTTGGTATTCGCGCTGGCGGGAAATGCCGAGCTGAAGCAGCATCGCTGCAAACGGTCCGAGAATGAGCATTAGAATCGCGGCGATACCGCCGCCCTGCCGATCCCGATCGCGTCCGCCGCCACCGAACCAAAATCCCATGCGCGCAATAAACGTAACGGCGCCCGCAATCGTCGCGGCGATCGAAGAGGTCAAGATATCGTAATTGCGGACGTGCGAGAGTTCGTGAGCAATCACGCCCTCGAGTTCTTCGTCGTCCATCAATTCCATCAGTCCCTGGGTGACGGCGACCGACGCGTGGCTCGGGTTCCGGCCGGTGGCAAAGGCGTTCGGAGCGGATTGCGGAATCATATAGAGCTTGGGCACAGGAAGATTCGCCTTGGCGGCCAGCCTCTCCATCACCGCATAGAGGCGCGGAGATTCCTCGCGGCTGATGGGCCGCGCGCCGCCGGACATCAGCGCGATCTTGTCCGAGAAAAAATACGCCGTGCCGTTCATCAGGATAGCGAAACCAAGCCCCAGCGCCATGCCGTTCTGCCCGCCGTAGCGACTGCCAACAAGGACCAGCAGCAGAGTCAAAGCCGTCAGTAGGAATGCAGTCTTGAATGTCTTCATGGCCGTTGTCCTTGGCGCCCGCTCAGGCAGCGCCCGCCTTCGCATGTTCGTGTTTGAATTTCATCTCGCCCGTTTTCGAATCGGCGTCCACAACCACCGAGTCTCCCGGCTTCACCTCGCCATCCAGAATTTTCAGCGCCAGCGGATCCTGAATCAGCCGCTGAATGGCTCGCTTCATCGGCCGCGCGCCATAGGCTGGGTCGTACCCTTCGCGGAACAGCAGCGCCTTTGCGGCGGCTGTGAGTGTGAGCGCCACTTTCTTCTCGGCCACACGCTTCATGAACGAACTCATCTGCAAATCTATGATGCGCTCGATCTGGTCTTTGCCGAGCGGGCTGAACATCACGATGTCGTCAATCCGGTTCAGGAACTCCGGTCGGAATGTTGCTCGCAGCGCGTTCATGGCTTCCTCGCGCGCCTTCTTCGGGTCCTTGCCCGCGAGTTCGAATATGGCCGTCGAGCCAACGTTAGACGTCATGATAATTACAGCATTGCGGAAATCCACCCTGCGGCCCTTGCCGTCGGTTAGGTGCCCGTCATCCAGAATCTGCAGCAACACGTTGAAGACGTCCGGATGCGCCTTCTCGATTTCGTCGAGCAGCACCACGCAGTACGGACGGCGGCGCACCTGTTCGGTAAGCTGTCCACCCTCCTCATATCCTACGTAGCCTGGAGGTGCGCCGATCATCCGCGCCACGGAATGCTTCTCCATGTATTCAGACATATCCAAGCGCACGATGGCGCGCTCGTCGTCGAATAGAAATTCCGCAAGCGCGCGGGCGAGCTCCGTCTTGCCCACGCCGGTGGGCCCGAGAAACAGGAACGACCCAATCGGGCGATTGGGATCGCTGAGTCCCGAACGGCTGCGGCGAACCGCATTGGCGACGCTTGCAAGCGCCGCATCCTGGCCAACGACGCGCTGGCGCAGCCTCTCCTCCATGTGGACGAGCTTCTGCACTTCGCCTTCGAGCAGGCGCCCGACGGGAATGCCTGTCCATTTGCTCACGATTTTGGCAATTTCCTCCTCGCCGACTTCCTCCTTGAGCATCGGATGGTCTTTCTGCATCTCGGCGAGATGGTCCTGCGCACTCTTCAGCTCTTTTTCAGCGGCCGAAAGTTTTCCGTAGCGGATTTCAGCAACGCGCGAAAGATCGCCGGCGCGCTCGAATCGCTGCTCCTCGGCCTTCAGCCGCTCGATTTCTTCCTTCTGCTTGCGGATTCGGCCGATAGCGTCCTTTTCGGTCTGCCAGTGCGCCTTCAAACCATTGGATTGCTCGCGCAGCGTGCCGAGTTCTTTCTCGAGCTGGGCCGTGCGCTCGCGCGAGTGCGCGTCGGATTCCTTGCGCAGAGCCTGGCGCTCGATTTCGAGCTGCATGATGCGGCGTTCGATCAAATCTATCTCGGTCGGCAACGAATCGATTTCCATGCGCAGACCGGCAGCGGCTTCGTCCACCAGGTCAATGGCCTTGTCCGGGAGGAAACGGTCGGTGATGTAACGCTGCGAGAGCATCGCCGCGGCGATAATCGCGGCGTCCTTGATGCGCACGCCGTGATGCACCTCGTACCGCTCCTTGAGGCCGCGCAAAATCGCGATGGTGTCCTCAATCGAAGGCTCGCCGATCTGTACGGGCTGGAAGCGGCGCTCGAGGGCGGGATCCTTCTCGATGTATTTTCGATACTCATTAAGCGTGGTTGCGCCGATGGCCCGCAGCTCTCCGCGCGCAAGCGCAGGCTTCAGCATGTTCGAGGCGTCCATCGAACCTTCCGCCGCTCCCGCGCCGACGAGCGTGTGCAGCTCGTCAATAAAAAGAATAATCTGGCCCTCGGATTCGGTGACTTCTTTCAGGACGGCCTTGAGCCGGTCCTCAAACTCTCCGCGGTATTTCGCGCCGGCCACCAGCGCCGCAAGATCGAGCGCCACAATGCGCTTCGGCTTCAACACTTCGGGTACATCGCCGGAAATAATGCGCTGCGCGAGACCTTCAACGATTGCGGTCTTGCCGACTCCTGGCTCGCCGATCAGCACTGGATTATTCTTCGTGCGCCGCGCGAGAATCTGCATCACACGGCGAATTTCTTCGTCGCGTCCAATCACGGGATCGAGCTTTCCGCGGCGAGCAGCGTCAGTAAGGTCGCGGGCGTATTGCTCGATCGCGCGATATGTGGATTCCGGATTCTGCGAGGTAACGCGATGGCTGCCGCGGATGGTGGTCATCGCCTGCAGGATGGCATCGTGGGTCGCGCCGTGGCGCGCCAGCAGCTGGCCCGCCGGATCGCGGTCCGCGCCGGCAATGGCGAGCAGAATATGTTCGGTCGAGACGTACTCGTCCTTCAGACGCTGTGCTTCGTCGAACGCCTTCTCGAGGACAGTATTGGAAGCGCGGCTGAGCGATTCTTCCGAGCCGCCGGTAACCTTCGGAAGTCGCTCGATCTGTTTCTCGATTTCGCTCCCAAGCGATGTGGGAGACACCCCCAGCTTCTCAAGCAGCGGCGGCACAACGCCGTCGCCCTGAGCGGTCAGCGCCCAGAGCAGGTGCAGCGGCTCAATCTGCTGTTGACCCGAGCGCGCGGCCATTTCTTGCGCCGCTTGAAGCGCCTCCTGGCCCTTCACCGTCAATTTGTCGAATCGCACCATATTTAAAGTCTCTCACTTTTTCGTGACGCTGGAAACTGCGCGGAGCTGGCGGCACGCGCCGTCAGCTCCGCCAATGAATCGGCCTTAGTCGCCGTTCGTCACGTTCACTTTTATCTGCTTGGGCTTCGACTCGGCGCGCTTCGGCAGCTCGACGGTCAAAACGCCATTCTTGTACACGGCCTTGATCGCTTCACTATTCACGGTGTTCGGAAGGCTGAAGCTGCGGCTGAACGAGCCGTAGGTGCGCTCGACCCGCAGGTAGTTTTCCTCTTCCACCTTCTTTTCAAACTTGCGTTCGCCGCGAACGGTCAGCGTGTTGTTCTCGATCCGTACGTCCAAGTCCTTTTCGTTGATATCCGGCAGATCGGCCTTCACAACCAGTTCGTTTTCGGTCTCGTAGATATCTACGGCCGGAGCCCAAGTCGTCAAAGCGGAATTATCGGAGCGGCCCTTAAATGAAGTCTCGAAGAGCCGGTTGACCTGTTCCTGTAAACCGGAGAGGCCATGGATGTGTCCCAACGGGTTATCGAACTCACTGTCGCATCCTCCTAGAGAATTTAGCGCCTAGTTAGCGCAACAACATGATATTATCTGCGCACATCATTGTCAACTATTTCTTTGACGCACTAAGTCCATTATTCTAATATGCTTAAGTTACTCCAAGACCTTGAATATCATGCACTTTAGGTAGTGCGTCTCCGGCATAGTCAACAGAATTGGGTGATCCTGCGCCTGGGTCGGCGCTCCACGACCACAACGTTTTTCCGGGCGTCGTTGGCCGCTTCGGCGACAATCTGAAGAAACAGCGGTTCGGTGATGTGGTAGGAGCATGAGCAGGTGACCAGATAGCCGCCCGGGATGAGGAGCTTCAGTGCCCGTAGATTGATTTCCTTATAACCGCGGCGCGCCGCCGGGATGCTGTCGCGATTCTTCCGAAGGCCGGCGGATCGAGAATAACCATTTGAAAACGGCGCCCGGCCTCGTCGTACTCCTTAAGAGATCGAAGGTGTTCCCTTCCCGGAACGTGGCGTTCGGAATCGAGTTCAGCTGCTGATTTCGACGAGCCATTTCAATGGCTGCGGGCGCCATATCCATCCCCTCTACATGCTCGCAGCGATCCGCGACGGTCAGCGCAAACCCACCCTGATAGCTAAAGCAGTCGAGGACATCTCCGGAGGCATAGCGCCGCGCGGCCCAGTGATTCTCGCGCTGGTCAAGAAATGAGCCGGTCTTCTGCCCTTTGGCGAGATCGTAAACAAACGACACGCCGTTTTCCTTGGCGAGAACTTCCGGAGGCACATCACCATGAAGGACGCTGACGCGCTGATCCAGCCCCTCAAGCATTCGCACTTTCGGGTCATTTCGCTCGACTAGCGCCTTCGGTGAAAACTGTTCGATGAGTATATCGACGAGGAGACTTTTCAAGCGGTCGCTGGACTGGCTGAGCGTCTGCAGGACAATATAATCCCCATAGCGATCCACAATCACGGACGGCAAAGATCGGCTTCGCTGTAGACCATCCGGTAGGCGTCGGAGTTCTCAACCACCAGCTCGCGGTAGGCGGCAGCCCGGCGAATTCGCGCGGCAAAAAAGGCGCGGTCAATGGGAATGTCCTCGCGCGTAAGAAGCCTTATGGAGATTTGCGATTTGTCGCTATAGAAGGCGCGCCCGAAAAAATTTCCGCGCTCGTCGGTGAGCCGCACCACGGCGCCGGGCTCGGCGTGGGCCGATCGGACGTCACTGCGATAAATCCACAGGTGACCCGAGCGAAGGCGTTCCACACCCCGAGGGTGATCACCACGGATCCTTCGGTCACTGGTCTTGCGGTGGCCATTGGCTGAAACCAACTCAATGTCGCACAAATCGGGGCTGACGCGACACCCTTTCGGCACGAAATCGGGCCGTATCGCTGCTCAGGCGCCCGGAGCGTTCATCTTCCGCTTCCTGTGAAGCTTCAGCGCGGAGGATCGCAGCGTCTCGGGAACATTCTTGTTGGCCGGGAATTTCACCAGGTCTGTCGCCGTAAGACGCGGGAACAGGTGCAGCGAAACGTCGAGCGGAGTCTTCGGGTTGTTGGTGAGATTCCGAACGACCGAATAATTCTTCATGAAGAGGCGGGTCAGGGCGATCGCCCGAAGGATTTCTCCAGTCAGATTGGTCATCGAGGCAAAGGCTTCGACCTCGGTGTCGGTCAGCCGCGGCGATTGCAGCACGCATCTTTGGACCAGCTTGTTCGGGTCCTTGATTAGCAGCATTCGCTCGGTGCGGCCGCCCTTAAGCGCCAGCGTGAGGCGCTGGACCACGTTCATATGCGTGACCCGCTGCATCAGCGTTTCGCGCTTCACGGGGCCGGCTGGACTTCCGCCGCGGCCTCCGCAATTTCCGCGGACCAACCGCACCCTTTTGCATCTCGGCCAGCAAATCGCGCTGTTCCGGATCGCGCCCGGACAGGCCCCTACTGCGATGATCAGCTGCGGATCGGAGGTGAATCGCTCCATATTATCGAGCAACGATTGGATTCCCGCCGGGGTCAGATAATTCGCCAGGCGCGCGACGTGCGCCGTCGGACACGCGGTACTTTTTGCCAGCGCATCGGCCACACCCGGCTTTTCTCCCAGGTTCTCGGTGCAGACGCGAAGAAACGCGCGTCCGCATCGGCCCGCGCTGTCGCAGCGAGAAATGTTTCCAGAGGCTGGGTCAGCAGCGCATTTTGCGCACGGTCGGCAATCGCGGGGTCGGCGTCCAAAGCCAGCACCGCGAGAATTTCCACGCGGTCCTCCGCAGCAAGCTGTACCCCTCCGGCGCATACGGCCATTTTCTGTTCGGGACGCGCGCGCCCGGAACAGATTTGCGTGCGCAGTTCGGCGCGAATGGGGACCCCCTGTGACGGACGTCAAATTGTTCCGCGTCAACGCGACGCTTCCGGGCTGCCCCGGCGTTCCCATCGGCGACATGGCCTGGCCGTTTAGCCCCAGGGACACAGCGCTGGATTCGCTGGACGTGATTTCGAAATTGTCCTGCGCGTTGAATTGCTTCACGGCACCCGGCTGAACGGTCCCTTCGAATACGATTTTTCCGTCAGCGATCACTTTCACGTCGGCTTGCCTCGCGGCCTGCATCTTGAGAGCGAGGCCGGCTGGAACTAAATCGCTTACCGGCGGCGCAGCAACCGGGGCTGGCGATTCGCTGACAGCGCCAGCATCCGGTGTCGCAGGTTGGCTGGTGGAAACTCCAGTTCGGGCGCCTGCACGACCCACCAGGAAACGTTCGTGCAGCCTCGCTGCGATTCCGGAGCCGTAGCGATGGTATCCGAAGACTCCACCGGCAATAAGCAAGCCGATCGTCACAACAGCGGCTGCAGCCGGACGCCAATTTCGCGGCATATGACGGGATCGCTGAGCGGCGACGTGGACGTGCGCATCGCTCGCCGTCCCCAGAGCGTATTCGGCGACCAGGCTATCCTCATCCAGCCCCAGAAAACGCGCGATCGAGCGAATGAAGCCACGATTGAATACCCCGCCGGGCAGAAGCTCCCATTGATCTTTTTCGATTGCTTCCAAAAAACGCGTGCTGATCCGCGTCGCGGCGGAGATTTCGTCAAGAGAAACTCCGCGCATTTCACGTTCGCGCCGAAGGTGTTCGCCGAAAGGAGTCGAAGACATCCGCAGGGACCATCAAAAATATAGGCGTCGGTAGGTGGGGTGTCAATGCTGCCCGGGAATTAATGGTGGAAGGACAGGCCATTGGCCTTTCAGCAATCGAGTTGGAATGCCCGTTGCTAGAGTTGAAAATGGTTCACTATAATGGCAAATGTTGCTCCCCGAACGCCAAGACGCGAAGCCGCACAGCCCCGCCGAACGATTGCGGCGAGCCGCTGACGCCAAGCCGTTTGACGGCGTGGAACGGCGCCGCAATCCGGACGTCGAGCCGCCGGTTCCGGAGACCACCGAAGTAAACGTTTTCCACGAACTCGGCAAGGCTCTCACCTCGTCGCTGCAGCTCGATCAGGTCCTGCGCACGATCATGGAAAAAATCAACGAAGTCCTGCGCCCTGATACGTGGTCGCTGCTGCTGATGGACCTGGAGAAGCGCGAGCTTTATTTTCAAATCGCAACGGGCGCGGGCGCGGAAGCACTCAAGGACGTGCGCATCAAAGTCGGGCAGGGACTCGCAGGCTGGGTGGCGGAGTCCGGCGAAGCTGTGGTGGTCGCCGACACAAGCAAGGATTCCCGGTTTTTCGGCCAGGTGGATGAAAAGACGAAGATGGCGACGCGCTCGATCGTCGCAGTACCGGTCCGCTTCCGCGATCAGTGCCTCGGCGTGATCGAGCTGATCAATTGCATCGGCCCCGAGGGGTTCAGCGCGCGAGATCTTGCTCTGCTCGAAGCGCTCGCCGACTACGCCGCTATCGCCATCGAAAATGCGCGGCACGTGCAGCGCATTCACGAGCTCACGATCACCGACGATTGCACAAGCCTGTACAATGCCCGGCATTTGAATTTCATGCTCGATACGGAGATCTACCGCTCGCACCGCTACGCTTTTGAATTTTCGCTGATCTTCATAGACCTCGACCGCTTCAAGATGGTGAACGACACGCACGGGCATCTGGTGGGCTCGAAACTGCTTGCCGAAATCGGAGAGGCAATCAAGGAGAAGTGCCGCCTGATTGACCTCGCTTTCCGCTACGGCGGCGACGAATTCGTGGTCCTGCTACCGCAAACGTCCAAGGAAAATGCGCTGGGCGTGGCGCACCGCCTGCACAAGCTGATCCGCGAGACGGAGTGGTTGAAGGGCACCGGAACGCCTGTGCGCCTGACGGCCAGCGTCGGCGTGGCCGCGTACCCAACCGATTCCCGCACCAAGGCCGAACTTCTGCATCTCGCAGACGAAGCGATGTACCTCGTGAAGAATACTTCGCGCGACAGCGTTGCCGCCGCCGGCGTCGGCATGCTTCCCACCGTCTGACGATTCGTCCGTCGTTGGTCTCACGGCTTGTGATTCCCCCTACAATTGTTGTACCCCGAAAACCAACCGCCTATACTCGGCTTCTAACTTAGTCGGGGAGATTCTTCATTGCGCAACCGGGAAGCCGCGCGCTACGCGCGTTGGGCGGCCATCACCGCGGGGCTAATCGCATTGGCGGTCGGCGGCGTATACGCGGAGCGCGCCTTTCGCCGTGCTCGGGCAAACCGCAACGCGCCGGTGTCCGTTCCCATCACGGTGCAGCAGCAATCCGCGCAGTTCTCATTTTCGAAAGTCGAACAGCAGCGAACGATTTTTACCGTCCGCGCGTCCCACGCCACGCAATACAAGGATCAGAATCGCGCCGTGCTTGAGGACGTGTGGATCACCCTCTATGGACGCGACGGCAGCCGCAACGACAACATACACACCCACGAATGCACCTATGAGGGAACGCAGGACGTCCGCTGCGAAGGCGAGGTGAAGATTGACCTGGCCAACGCGAACACCGCGTCCGGAAAGTCGGCCGGGCAACTAGGCCTGCTTTCCACGGGCACTCTGCAAGTGAAAACCAGCAATCTCTCGTTCAACCGCAGTACGGGTGAAGCATTTACTCCGGCGCCCGTGGAATTCCAGTTTCCGTCGGGACATGGGCGCGGCGTGGGAGTCTCTTACAGCACGAGCGACTCGATCGTGCGTATTGACCACGACGTTGAATTCGACCTCAACGCTTCGGATCAAACGGGCGGCATGCCCGTGATCGCGGCTGGGAGCAGCCTCGAAATACGGCGCGCCGACCATACCGTATTGCTCAAGGGGCCCGCGACGGTGAAAGAAGGCGTTCGGGAACTGTCCGCGGACACTTTCACGGTGGAACTCGACGCGGATTATCACGCCCGCCGCGCCGTCGCCGAGGGGCATCCGCAAATCCGCAGCACGGAAGGCGGAGCGAACATTTCCGTTTTGGCCGCCCGATTTGAGGCTGTCCTGAATCCGGCCGGCTGGGTCGAGCACGTTGTCGCAGATGGAAATATTTCGGGCATTCGGCGGACCGCAGTCGGCACAGACAAATTCTCCGCGGCGCACGCGGAATTCACCATGGTGCCCCAGAAAAATCTAATTCAGGACATGAACGCGACCGGAAGCGTGACTGCGGAGTCGCATCAGGGAAACGATTCGCGTGTTTTAAGAACGGACGCCTTGCGCGTGACCTTCTCGACTGGCCCAGGCAGCGCGAGTCCCGGCCAGACGCGAGGCAAGGCGGATCAGCAAAGAATCGAAAGCGCCGAAACGCTGGCGCCGGCCACCATTGAATCCAGGAGCAGCAGCGACACCACGACGCTTCGCGCGAAGAAATTTGTGGCGCAATTAGGCTCCGGCGGCCACCTCGACAAATTGTTCGGGCATGCGGGCGTCGAAGTCCACAGGCAAATCGGCAATGCCGCGCCGCAGGTGCTTTCGGCCGCGGAATTGGTCGCCACATTTGGCGCGCACGGCGATTGGGACACGCTCGACCAGCGCGGAAATGTCCGCTTTCAGCAGGCCGACCGGCAGGCGAGTGCGAACCACGCCACCGTCGTTCGCGCAACGGACACGATCACCATGGATGGATCTCCGGTAATTTCCGATGCGATGAGCCGCACCACGGCCGCAAGTGTGCTCGTCAATCAGAAATCGGGAGAGCTGCACGCCACGGGCGGCGTCGTGTCAACCTATCTGCCGACCGCGCAAGGAGACGCGCTAAGCCTCGGCTCCGGCACCGCGCATATTTCTGCGGACACGCTTTCCGGCACCGTGGGATCCAATCACGTGATGGTCACTTACACCGGGCACGCGCGCCTGTGGCAGGGAGAATCTGTCCTCGATAGCGATCAGATCGAGGTCTGGCAGGATGACAAGAAGTTGCAGGCCACCGGACATGTGGTCGCTGTGTTCTCGCAAATTTCGGGTCCCTTCGGTGCCATGCCCGCAATAACCGCGGGGTCCAAGCCCGCGTCGCGTTCCACTTCCTCCGGCTCAAACTCGGGCCCGACGCTCTGGAAGGTACTGGCGCCGAGCCTCACCTATTGGAGCGACCAGGGTAAGGCGCATCTCGAAGGCGGCGTAGTCGCCAGTTCCGATCAGGGCTACCTCGAATCCCGCACCCTGGACCTATTCCTCAATCCAGCGGCGGCTGCGGCGGGGGCTCCCGGCGGGCGCCAGCTCGAACGGGCCCTGGCCCAGGGGGCTGTGGTAGTCCGGCAGGGCGACCGCCGAGCGATGGCTGAGCAGGCGGAGTACACCGCAGCGGACGGAAAATTCGTGCTTTCCGGCGGCGAACCCACAATTGCTGATGCTTCCAGCGACACAACTACGGGCCATTCGTTGACCTTCTTTGTGGCGAATGATACGATTTTGATTGATTCGCAGGAAGGTTCGCGCACACTGACCAAGCACCGGGTTGAGAAATGAACCGGTATGTTGAAACTCCAAGCCGCCGATCTGAGGAAATCTTACAGGGGTCGGAAGGTCGTTAACGACGTTAATTTGGAAGTTCAACAGGGTGAAGTGGTTGGGCTGCTCGGCCCGAATGGCGCGGGAAAGACCACGACGTTCTACATCCTGGTCGGACTGGCGCGTCCGGACTACGGGCGTGTGATGCTGGACGGCGAGGACATTACCGACCTCCCCATGTATCTCCGGGCCCGCAGCGGCATCAGCTACCTCCCTCAGGAACCATCGGTCTTTCGCAAACTGACAGTCGAAGAGAACTTGCTGGCTGTTCTAGAAACGCTCTCGGTCACGCCCGAGCAGAGGCGCGACCGGGTCGAGGAGCTTTTGGCCCAGATGGGACTTGAAGGAGTACGAACCAGCCAAGCGCACGTTCTCTCCGGCGGCGAGCGACGTCGCCTGGAAATTGCGCGTTCACTCGTGCTTTCGCCGTCTTTCGTGCTGCTCGACGAACCCTTCGCGGGAATTGACCCTCTCACCGTCGTGGACATCCAAAAGATCATCGCCGATTTGAGCGACACGGGCATCGGCGTCCTGATTACGGATCACGATGTTCGCAATACCCTGGCCGTGACCAAACGCGCCTACATTATCAGCGACGGGAAAATTCTGGCCGCCGGTACTCCCTCGGAACTCGCCGCCAATGCCGAAGTTCGACGGATCTATCTAGGAGAAGGTTTTAAACTGAATTGACACCATGAACTGGCTCGCACCCAAATTGCATCTTCGGCTTGCGCAGAAGCAGATTCTGACGCCGGGCCTCGTCCAGATGGTCAGCGTGCTCGCGCTGAATCGTCTTGAGCTGCGGGAGATGATCAATCAGGAGATCATGGAGAATCCGGTTCTGGAAGAGCTGGGCGACGATGGCGTCACCGCCGACAACTATACCGACGAAGCTTTCCTGAAAAAAGAAACCGAAAAAGTTCCGGAAACTCCCGCGCCGAACCCATTCGATGAATTCGATTTCGGCTCCTTCTTCGGCCAGTACCTTGACACAGGCGCCGAGCGCGCCGCGGGCGGCGAGCACGAGGAAATCGAGAAACCTTCGTTCGATAAGTTCCTCTCCTCACCGGCGAGCCTCACCGATCACCTCGCATGGCAATTGAGCGTGAGCATCTGCAGCGAAACCGTCCGCAAGATCGCGGACTCGATCATCGGCAATCTCGATGAGAACGGCTACCTGACGGCGACGCTCGACGAAATCGCGCAATCCGGAAATTATTCCATGGAGGACGTCGAAGAAGCGCTGGCCGTCGTTCAAGAATTCGACCCGCCGGGCGTGGCCGCGCGCAATCTGGAAGAATGCCTGATTATGCAGGTGAAGTTGATTGATCCGCAGAACACGCTCGCACAGCAGATCATCGCCGAGCACCTGAAGCTGCTTCAAAATAACCAGCTCAAGGAAGTCGCCCGCGCGCTGAATCGCCCCATCGAACTCGTCAAGCGCGCCGTGGATTTGATCAAGCGACTCGATCCGAAGCCCGGCCTGCGCTACAACAAAATCGAGCCCCGCCTCGTCGAGCCGGATGTCCAGTTCCGCAAGGTGGATGGCGAGTGGCAGGTTTTCATGAACGACGACGACGTGCCGCAGCTCCGCTTGAGCCCGACTTACCGCCGCTTGCTCGCCCGCGACGCGGCCGACCGCGATGTCCGCAACTACGTCAAGGAACGTTTCACCGCCGCAATTCAGCTGATGAAAAATATCGAGCAGCGCAAACACACGATTCTGCGCGTTTGCAATTCGATCCTGCGTCGCCAGGGAGATTTCCTCGACTACGGGCCCGATCACCTGAAACCGATGATGATCAAGGAGGTCGCCGAGGAAG
>CAVZZU010000007.1:0-372952 GCA_963779825.1 uncultured Acidobacteriota bacterium
ATGCCTGAAACACCGTGCGACAGGTGGCTAGGGAGTTGCAATTCTTTCTTGGGGGATTTGAGCGTGGAGGTGTGCAAGTGGTGATGAAGGTCCTGGTAGTGGATGACTCGCAGGCGGAAATTCGCCTGCTGCAATCCGTATTACAACAGGCTGGTTTTCATTCGGTAGCGATCTCGGATCCGACCAAGGTCGAGGAAAAAATCGAGGAAGAGCGGCCCAACGTGATTCTTCTCGATGTGGTGATGCCGCAGCGAAATGGCTTTCAGGTTTGCCGCGACCTCAAGAGCCAGGAGTCATACGCGAAGATTCCGGTGATTCTGGTGACGTCAAAGACAGCGCCAAGCGACCGCTACTGGGGCGAGCAGCAGGGCGCCAACGGCTACGTCGCGAAGCCGTTTACCGCGGATGAATTGATCAGCGCCGTGAAGAGGTTTGAATAATGGCGATGGAGCCGGAAAACGCCGTACTGGCCGTGGGACTCGACAACGGCGAGTTCCTGGAAAGCGAATCCTCGCCTGAGGAGCGCAGGCCGGAACGGCAATACTGCGTGTTTCGCGCGGGCCGGGAGCGATTTTGCTTAAACGTGCTCGAGGTCGAGGAAGTGGTGGACTGGCCGATCGTGACGCGGATTCCTCTGGCGCCCTCGTTCCTGATGGGCGTCTTCAATTTGCGCGGCACCATCGTACCGCTGATGGATATCGCGTTCACGGAGGGCCGGCGTCCGGGATTGCTGCCGAAGCATGTGGTGGTGGCTGCGATCAAGGGCGACGCGCAGCACGAGGATTTGCGGCTCGGCATCGCTGCCGATGAAGTGATCGGAACATTTTCGGCAGCGGAGGACGCCATGCTCGACCAGGCTCCGGCGGAGGTGCCGCACTGCCGCGGAATGCTGCGGCACGAAGACCGGCTGGCGCTGGTTGTGGATTTGAGGCGCCTGACGGACGTGTTTCCGGTGCCGGTGATATGAAGCGGCTCGTTTGCAATTTTATTTTCGATGAAATCGGTCCCGACATATTCGAGGTTTGCTCCGGTTCGATGAGCGCACAAGTTTCTGGGAGGAAGTCATGAAAGCTCGTTTGAGTTCGACAATCTGGTTGCTGGTCTTCGGGACCGCCGTGGCGTTGTTTGGAGTTCTCGGCCTCGCGTACCACGCGGGCAAGGAATCGGGAGGGCTATCCCTGCTCGATGCGCCTTCGCTGCCTGGAAGCGCCAGCGGAGCTCTGCTCGCTGCCGTCGTCCTGGCATTGGCCGCCGCTCTGCTTGTCATGTTTGTGCTGAGCAAGCGCGTGATCACGCCGGTAAGCGAGCTCGCGAAATTTTCCGAGCGGCTCGTGGCCGGTGACGCACGCGCGCGCGCGGAATTCGACAGCAACGACGAGTTCGGCGAGATCGCGGAGAACTTGAACCGCAGCGCCGCAAAGGTCGCGCACGCCGTGACCAATCAACAGGCGCAGGATTCGCTCCAGCGGAGCATCACCGACCTGTTGAATACCATCAATCAAGTGGCGCGGGGCGACCTGACCATCCGCGGTAAAGTCACCAACGACGCGCTGGGCAACGTCGTGGACTCCGTGAACTTCATGCTCGACAACTTCACGAAGGTTCTCGAGCGGGTCCGCAAGGCCGCGATTGACGTCAGCACCAGCGCCAATCAGATTCTGGAAGCGGCGGACGACATGACCGCCGGCGCAACCCAACAGGACCAGGAAATCACCAACACTTCGTCCGCCGTGGAGGAGCTTACGGTTTCGATGAAGCAGGTGTCGAACAACGCCGAAGCCAGCGCCGAAGCGGCCCGCCGCGCGCTCGATGCCGCCGAACAGGGTAACCGCGCCGTGAGCGATACGCTGGAAGGAATGCAGCGCATTCGCGCATCGGTGCAGGCCACCGCGAAGAAGATCAAGTCGCTCGGTGACCGGTCGCTCGAAATTTCTGAAATCATCAACGTGATCAACGACATCACCGAACAGACCAACCTGCTCGCGCTCAACGCTGCCATCGAAGCGGCCCGCGCGGGCGAAGCCGGCCGCGGATTCGCGGTCGTCGCAGACGAAGTTCGCAAATTGGCGGAACACTCTCGCAGCGCCACGAAGGACATCGCCGCGCTCATCAAGGCCATTCAGGCCGAGACGAACGAAGCGGTCGTCGTCATGGAAGAAGGCACGCGCGAAGTGGAAGTGGGAGCGGGACTCGCAGACCAAGCCGGTAAGGCGCTCGAAGCAATTTCGAGCGTGGTGCGGCAGTCCGCGGAGCTGGTGCAGGAAATTTCACTGGCATCGAAGCAGCAGGTGCGTGGGACGGAAGGCGTCGCGAACGCCATGCAGATCATTTCCGGCATTACCCGGCAGACGACGCAGGGCGCGAAGCAAACCGCCGGCACGGTCGGAAACATGGTGAAGCTGTCGGAACAACTGAACGAAGCGCTCGCGCAGTTCCGGTCGCAATCGGCGCGGGCCAGCGACACGGCTTCTGCAAAGGAAGAGACGCGGGCAAAGGAGCCCGTGGGAGCGAACCGATAACGGCAAACTCCGCGATCCGGCGCCCGATAGAAACGGACGCCGCCGCTGAACGCCGAACATGAAACAGCATCCAGTCACGGCCGCACGGCTCACCGAGCCAGAGCTCGATCAGATTCGAACGTTGATCGAGAATCGCTCGGCGATCCTTTTCGATTCTTCGCGCGAGCGATTTTTCTCGACGCACGTGCGCGAGTACATTGAGGAAAAAGGCCTCGGGAGCGGCAGCGAATTGATGGGCCTGGTGCGTGGCTCGAGCATCGAGTACGAGGCGTTGCTCGAACGGCTGCTGACGCAGGAGACATCGTTTTTTCGTTATCCGGCGGTGTACGAAGCGCTGGAAACGAAAATTCTGCCGGAAGTGCAGGAGCGCAAATTCTGGGAGACACCGCGGACGCTGCGGATCTGGAGCGCGGGCTGTTCGACCGGCGAGGAGCCTTACTCGATCGCGATCACGGTGAGCGAAGCGCTGAAATTCGCGGAAGCCTGGGAGATCGAAATTCTGGCGACCGACATCAGCCGGCGCGCGCTGCGGCATGCCGAACGCGGCGCGTATCCCAAGCGCAGCTTGCAGGAGGTTTCGCTCGGGCAGGTGGACACTTATTTCACGGCCACGAAGCACGGTTTTCAGGTGAAGCCGCGCATCCGACGGATGATTTCTTTCGTGCAGATGAATCTGGTCGAATCGGTGTACGTCGGCAAAATTGACTGCATCTTCTGCATGAACGTGCTGATGTATTTTTCGGAGGAGCGCCGCCTGGCGATCCTGCGCCGCTTTTATGACGCGCTCGAGCCCGGCGGCTATTTTCTGCTCGGCCACGCGGAGACGCTTACGAACATACCCGTGAAATTCGAGCCGGTGGTCCTCGGCGACTGCCGGATTTATCGCAAGCCGGGTGCGGTTGAGGCGCGTCGCGCGCCAGCTCTCGTGGAGGGAGCGCTGTGAACGGGCCCAATCAAGAATCCATCGAGCTGTTCCTCCAGGAGGCGTCCGAAAACCTCCAGTACCTGCGGGAGTACTCCGGGCTTTTGCAGGAGTCGCAGACAAAGCCGGAGGACCTCGAGAAACTTTATATCGCTTCGCACACGCTCGCGGGGACGTCGGCGAGTTACGGTTTCCCGGAATTCTCCGAAGTGGCCGCGAAGATGGCGCACATTTTTCATTACGCGATGAATGCGACGCTCACTCCCGACATGCACGGCCCGCTGACGGAATTTCTGTCTGATGCGATTTCCGTGCTGGAGTTCGACCTGCTGCAAATCAGCTCGACCGGTGCGGAAACGTCCGCGGACATCGCGGCATTCAAGCAGCGCTATGCGTTCGCATTTCCTACCGCTCCGCCGCCCGAAACGGAATCCGATCTGGCAGCCGAATCGCTGGGCGCGGGCGAACCAATTCCGGCTGTTTTCCCGGGCGTTTCGTTCGTTGACCGCCTGCCTCAGGATGGCGAAGTCCCGGACGAAGTTCTTGAGTTCTTTATTCCCGAGGCCGAGGAACATTTGCAGGCGGTGACCGAATGCCTGCTGGCCCTCGAGGGTCATCCGAACGCGGACGACATTAATCGCCTTTTCCGCGCGATGCACACGGTGAAAGGTTCGGCCGCGCAGGTTGGTTTGCATCGGCTTTCCGCGGTGGCTCATCGCGTGGAGGATTTGATCGGACGCTTGCGCGACGGCGCGCTGCAGCCCAGCGCCGAAATCGTAGACCTGTTTCTGCTGTCCGTGGATGTCCTCAAGCAATTTCTCCACCGCCAGTGGACGAGCGACGCCGAAATGGCTGCCGCCGTTGATCCGCTTCTCGCGCGCATCGCGGATCTAGCGCCGGAAGAGGCGCCCGAACAACCGGGAGCCGAGAGCCCCGAATCCGAAGACGTGTCGGTCGTGGAAGTGCCCTTGGCTGGAGCAGTGCCAGTTGCCGCGAGCGCGCGCCCGGCAGCGGCGCAGGCTTTGCCGCAGGCCAAATCCGTGCGCATTTCGCTCGAGTGGCTCGATCGCATGATGAACGCGGTAGGCGAACTCGTCATCAACCGCACGCGCATGTTGGGCCGGCTGACCGAACTTTCGAAGCTCGTCGAAGTTCTGCAGTTCTCCAAGGCGCGGCTGGCGAGCAAGGTTTCGGATTTCCAAGAGAAGCACGAATTCAGCCGCGTCTCCAACACTCTGGCGCCTGGCGGACAGCAACTGCACAAAGACACGTTCCGCGGACACGCCAACGCGCTCGCGCCCATCACGACCAATGATCTGCTTGAATTCAGCGACCTCGAAATGGACCGCTACGACGACGTCAATATCCTGTCGCGGTCGCTGACTGAAATTTCCGCGGACGTCACCGAAGTCCTCACGCAACTCGAAGGTTTCATGGGCCGCGTGGATTCCGACATTGATGAATTCACAAAGCTCGCGCACCACTTGCAGGACGAGATCACGGCCGCGCGCATGGTGCCCATCGGCAACCTTTATACACGGCTTTCGCGCACGGTCCGCGACGCAGTGAAGGCTTCTGGTAAGGCGGTGGATCTCTCGCTCGAAGGCGCGGAGACCGAACTCGACAACAATATCGTCCAGCACATTTCCGATCCGCTGATTCATCTGGTGCGCAATTCCGTCGCGCACGGGATCGAGGATGCCGAAACGCGCCGCCGCGCGGGCAAGCCCGAAAAGGGACGCGTCTCCGTGCGCGCCTATCACCGCGGCAATCACATTTTCATCGAGGTCGAAGACGACGGCCGCGGCATCAACTACGAAAGCGTTCGCCACAGCGTCGTGGATTCTGGGGCGATGTCCTCGATCGCCGCAGCCGAGCTGACCGAACGCGAGTTGCGCGAATTTCTCTTCCGTCCCGGTTTCTCAACAGCCTCCTCCATGTCCGAGCTGGCCGGGAGGGGTGTTGGCCTAGATGTGGTGCGCGCGAACGTTCACGCGCTCAATGGCGAAATCGAAGTTCGGTCCGAAACCGGCCGCGGCGCCTGCTTCACGGTGAAGGTGCCGCTGACGCTGATCATTTCGCAGGCGCTCTTCATCCGCTGCGGCACATCCGTCTTCGCGTTTCCGCTCGCGGTGGTGGACGAAATCCGCCGCCTGCGCCCCGAGGAAATCGAGGATGTCGGCGGAAAACTCCTCACGCGCGTGCGCGATGTGGTCACGGAAGTCGTGCGGCTCGATCTTCAACTCGCTCTGCCGCCGCTGGAACCGCTCAACGGATATTTCCACATGGTGATCGTGAAAGTAGCTGGTCGCCAGGTCGGCGTGGTCGTCGAAGAAGTTCTCGGCAAGGACGAAATCGTCATCAAGAATTTGGGCGATTACCTCCGCCGCGTGAAGCTGTTTCCGGGCACCACCATCGCTTCCGACGGCAGCTTGATCCTGCTGATTGATTTGAATCGCCTCGTCTCCGCGGACACCGCCGAGCGCCACGCTTTGCCTGCTTCGTCGCCTGCCGCGCGCGTGTTCGCGCCGGGAGCCGAAGCGGTCGCCGCAGGCAGTATTCCTTCCGAAGCGGTGGACGCGATTGAAAACGATCGCGTCGTGGTGGTGGCCGACGATTCGATTAGCGTGCGGAAATTCGTAGGCCGCATGCTCGAGAAGGCCGGCTACCGAGTGAAGCTCGCGTCCGATGGCCTGGAAGCCTCGGAAGTGGTCGCGCAGGTGGGCTGCCATCTGGTGATCACCGATCTCGAAATGCCGCGCATGAATGGTTACGAGTTGATGGCGCATCTGCGGCAGGACCCGAACACGCGAAAAATTCCCGTGCTCGTGGTTACGTCACGCGCCGGCGCGAAGCATCGCGACCGCGCCATGAAGGAAGGCGCGTCAGGGTTCCTGACGAAGCCCGTGCAAGAAGATCAGTTGATCGCGACCGTCGAGAGCCTCATCGGCTCGGACGTGTCGCAAGGGCGGCCCGCAATGCGGGTCCCGGTACGGCAGAGTTGAGATGATGAAGACGCCCGACAAAAAAATTCGCGTGCTCGTGGTGGATGACTCCGCCTTCATGTGCAAGGTGCTGCAGGAGATCATCAACTCCGATCCTCAGCTCGAAGTTGTGGGTCAGGGGCGCGATGGGCGCGACGGCGTGGCGCTCGCGGAATCGCTGCGGCCGGATGTGATCACCATGGACATCAACATGCCGCACGTGGATGGATTGCAGGCGACCGAGCAGATCATGACGCAGCACCCGCGCCCGATTGTGATCGTAAGCTCGGAATCGCGCGAAGGCGCCGCGAGCACGCTGAAGGCGCTCGAGCTGGGCGCGATTGATTTCGTTCCCAAGCCAACGAGCGGCATTGATCTCGACATGAAATCCGTTCGCGAGGAACTGACGCGCAAGCTGAAGCTGGCCGCCAAGGTTCGCGTGGTCCGCACCGCATCACGCACGAGGACTGGCGCGGCTCCTGCGTCTGCATCCACCGGCGCTGCCGATTTTTCCGGCGCTGCCGCTGCGGCTATCCAGAATGGCGGAAAGATTCCGATGGTTATGATCGCCGCGTCCACCGGAGGTCCGGCGGCGGTGACGCGCGTCGTGTCGGGATTGCCGAAAGATCTTCCCGCGGCCGTTTTCCTGGTGCTGCACATGCCCGGCGCATTCACAAAGCAATTCACCATGCAGCTGGCGGAAGTGACGTCCCTGCCCGTGAAGGAGGCAGAGCACAACGAGACGCCTCTTCCGGGAACGATCTATCTCTGCCCGGGCTCGCATCATCTCCGGCTTTCCTTTGGGGGGAAGATTTCGCTCGATTCCGGCCCGCGCATCGAGGGCTATCGTCCCTGCGCCGACGTCGCGCTCGAAACGATTGCTTCGTACGCGCGCGCGATGACGGTCGGAGTCGTCCTCACTGGAATGGGCAATGATGCGGCCAAGGGCGTCAAGATGGTGAAGGCCGCAGGAGGCTACGTTCTGGCGCAGGACGAAGCCACTTCGGTAATTTTCGGCATGCCCGCTGAAGCGATCCAGACCGGAGCGGTGGATGAAGTGCTTCCGCTCGACAGCATCAGCGCGGCGATTGAAAAGCGCGTCGCGAAATTATGCAAGCTTGTCCCAGTGGCCACCCGATGAAATCCGCGAGCGAGCAGGATCCGAAAGCGCGCCGGGTGCGTAAACCGGAGACGGTCGTTCTTTTCTTTGTGGCGAACCAGATGTTCGCCATCGCCGCGGACAATGTGCAGGAAATTCGCAGCACGGACAGCCTGGCGGGCTCGGCAAACGAAATCGAGAATCCGGAATTGCCGAAAGTGCGCCATACCATCGAGCGCGGGCTCCGGACGTATTACGTAGTGAACGCCGGGGCGCATTTCGGTTTGCCCGTCACTCGTCCGGCGCTCGTCCTGATCCTCCGGCAATTTCGCGCCGCTCTGCTGGTGGACCGCATAGACCGCATGGCCGAAATCCCGGCCGTCTATCCGCTGCCCATCGCGTTCACGGGCGAAGAACGCCGCTGGTACCGCGGTCTGACGTACCTGGACGACCTGGTGATTCCAGTGGTCGAGCCGACCGGATTTCTCACGCCAGAAGAATTCCAAAAGCTCGATCGGGCCTCCACATTGGCTGCGTCGCAGCGCGAATCGGAATCGGCGGTGCAGGCATGAGCGCCCTCGAGAACGCGCGCGAAAACTCGTTCGTGCTGCTACAGATCGGCAATCGCCGCGTCGCGCTTCCCGCCGGTCATGTGGCGGAACTGGCGCCGCCGGTGCGGCTGCACGCGTTTCCTCACACCTCGAAACTGATCTCCGGAGTCATCGTTCGCCGCGGGCGAATCGTGCCCGTTTACGAGGCGGCGCTCGTCCTTGGCGGCAGAAGTTCCTTTTCGCAGCGGTTTTATTTGATCGCGCGCTGGCAAACCGGTAGCGCGACCGACCTGGGCGCAATTCCGGTGAATGGCGAATGCGAGCTGGCCACAGGCGAAATGCAGCCGCCGGCACTGGACCGCCCGCCATACGTCGCTGGAACGCTCGCCGTCGGCCAGGATTCCTTCGACGTGATGAATCTCGACGCGTTCGTTGATGCCTATTCCTCCGCCACTGCCGAATCCGCAGGCACGGAGCCGCGATCATGAACGCGCCCACGAATCTTCCGAAGGTCCTGTTGATTGATAGCAACGTCTATTTCGCGAAGCGGCTGGGCGATGCGTTGAAGTCGCAGGGATTCGAGGTAGTTCCGAGCACACAGGCAACCTACGCGCTCACGATGCTGGAGTGGGACGCGCCCGCCGCGATCGTGTGCGCCACGAACCTCCGCGAGATGGGAGCTTACGAAATGGCTCCGATTCTTCGCGCCGATCCCAAGACTTCATCCATTCCGCTGATTGCCGTGGGCGATGGGGGGGGGCAGGCGCTGCTCGAAGCATATCGAGCCGGCTGCGATGACTATGTGGATCGCCGCCTGCCGCCGGCGGACATCGCCGCGCATGTGAGGAATTTTCTGGTGAGCCGCCAGGACGGCTTTCGCCCCACGCAGATGCTTTCGACCGCGGAGACGGCGCTGAGCGGCAACCTTTCTCATCTCGATCTGCCCGGCGTGATGCAGATGCTAGGCCAGGCGCACCAAACCGGCGCCCTGCACATCAACGCGGGCGACATTGACGGGATCATTTTCTTCGAAGGCGGCGAAATCTTTCACGCGGAATGCGGCCTGTTCTTCGGCGACGAAGCCGTGACGCAGATTGTGAAGACCTGCCAGAGCGCCACCGCGGGCGTCTACAAATTTGTGTACGGAGCTACCGCGGCGCAGCGAACCGTGCTGCGCTCCGCCACCGATTTGCTCCTCGACGCGATGCGCGAATTCGACGAGGACCAGCGCGAGGCGGAAGAGAATCTTGCGGAAACTGATCACGCGGAGAAGGAGTCGTCATGAGCGATACCGGAACCCTCACGGCTGCTCGCGTTCCAACAGTCTATTTTATTGATGATAGCGCGACGATGCGCGAGGTGATCAAGATCGCCTTCCGCAAGGAAAACATCCACGTCGTCACCTGTCCCGACGCCGCCACCGCGATGGCGCAATTTGGCGACATGGCCCCTGATGCCGTCATCACCGACGTCATCATGCCGGATAAGGACGGCTACGAGGTTTGCCAGTACATCAAGCAGCACGAACAGCTTGGCCGCACGCCCGTGATCCTGATGTCCGGAGTCGTGAACCGTACCGTCGCCGAAAAGGCGATGGCCGTAAAAGCGGACGAGCTGATTCGCAAACCGTTTCAGCCGCAGGATCTGATTGCACGCGTGAAAAACTTGTTGAATCCGAAAATTGCCGGCAGTAGCGTCTCGGATGCTTCGGCGAGCGATTCACCCGAAGGCTCGCGCGCTTCCTCGCAGGCTTTGTCCGGTCTGTTTTCTCCCAGTCCTGCGCCTGCAGCTCCTGCCAGCGTCGCTGCTCCACGCGCGGTCAGCGCTCCGGTAATGGCTGCAGCACCGAAGCCAAGCGCACCTGCGCCTGTTGCACCGCGCCCTGCACCGGTTGTCTCCGCGCCCGCTGCGGTTTCCACTTCGTCGCCCACGTCCGCCGAAATGCAAAAGCTGCGCAACGAAATCCGGCGGCTCGAACTTTTTGTCAAGAAGCTCCAGGCCGAAATCGAAGCCGAGCACAAATATTGCGAAGCTCTCGAGGCTCATTTCAAGGCTCTTCAGGAATCCGAGTAGGCCGCACAAGCCCCGGCGCAACTGCTCCGATTTGAAACACGCGCCGCGTTGCTCCTGTGAAACTGGCATGCGCACTGGCTTGACCCGCATCGGCGCACGCCCTAATCTGTACTCACCTCTCACAGTCAGGCGGTCAGAGTTCGTCTAGGCGCATAGTTTTGGAGGTTGGATGGGGCGCCGCAGCGAGCAACGCATCGCCATTTCCTTTCCGGTCACAGTTCGAGGCTCCGATTCGCGCGGGAATCAGTTTTCCGTGGCCACGGAGACGTTCGATATCAGCCTTTCCGGCGCGTCCGTGAAGGGCCTGAACACGATCGCGGAACCCGGCGGGAAAATCGATATCGAGTTCGGGGATCAGAACGCCCCGTATGGCGTGCAATGGGTCGGCAAGAGCGGCAGCTCCAAGGCTGGAAGAATCGGCGTGCGCTGCCTCGAACCCGGCAAATACATCTGGGGCGTTCCTGCAAGAGGGTCCGAGCCGGACAACTACGACCCAGCGAAGCCGGAGCCTTTGCCGCGGCGGCCGTCCGAGTCGCCCGGAGCTTACGCCGCGCCGGCAAACTTTGGCGGGGACGAGCGCCGAAAATTTGCGCGCCACACCTGTCGAATCGAAACGCAAGTAGTCAGCGAAGACGGTTCCACCGGGGTGCCCGGAACGATCACGGACGTTTCACTCGGCGGATGCTACGTGGAAATGCTTTCTCCTCTGCCCGTGGATTCGACCATTCATTTGTCCCTGAATCCGGGAACGACGACACTGCATATGTCGGGCAAAGTGCGCTCGTCGCAGATGGGGCTGGGGATGGGCGTGTCGTTTACCGGAATGGGGCCTGAGGATTTCGAAAAATTGTGGCGGTTCGCGCCACCCACAGCTGATGCGAAAGTGCCCGCAAAGGCACCCGCGATTCGACCTCTGCCGTTTCGCCAAAGCGCTGCGTCGCGAAACAATGACGCGAGAGTGACCGCGCGCTCGTACGGGTTGGCAGACTCCGATCAGGTTGATTTGTCGCCGACCGGAGAAGCGCTCGACGCCCTTGTCCGCCTCCTGCTGCGCAAGGAAATATTTACGCGAGGCGAACTCGCCGAAGAACTTGAGAAATCGAAGATCGTGAAATGATTCTTCGCAGGCTCGGGTTATTCAACGCCGTGGATCAATCCAGCCCTTGCGCATGCAGGAATTCGCGCGCCACGTCGCTCGCGTCGCGGCCCTCGCCTGCCACAGCGTAATTCATCTTCTGCATCCGCGCGTCGGAAATCTTACCCGCCAACTCCGCAATTGCGGCGCGCACCTCCGGGTGCCGGGCAAGGGTGTCTTCCCGCACGATCGGCACGGCCTCATACGGCGGGAAGTAGTGCTTATCGTCCGCCAGAATTACCAAATCGCGTGCGGCGAGCAATCCATCGGTCGAATTACCGGCGACCAAATCCACTTGCTTATCTAGCAGCGCGCGATAAAGCAGGCCGAGATCCAAAATTCGCGGCTGCGCGGAGAATTGCAATCCGTACACGCGCGCGAGGCCGGGATAACCGTCCGGCCGCTCCATGAACTCGTAGCCGAATCCGGCGCGCCAGTCACGCGCGTACGGCGCGGCGTCGCTGAGAGTGGTGATATGTAGCCGGCGCGCGTCTTCCCCGCGAACAACGATCGCGAAGGTATTGTTGAATCCGAGCGAAGGCAGCACGTCCAATGCGAATCGCTTCTTGTATTCGGCCTGCACCTTTTGAAACACTGCGGAAGGATCGGCCTCAATGGGTTCGTGCAGAATCGCGGTCAACGCCGTGCCCGTGTATTCGACGTAAGCGTCAATACGGCCGGCGAGCAGCGCCTGCTGGCAGATATAACTCCCCGCGAGATAGAAGCGGCGCTCGACGCGCAAATGGGTGCGCGCCTCCAGATGCTGCGCCAGAATTTCGCCGAGCAGCGCCTGCTCGGGAAAATTCTTCGAGCCGACCACGATAATATCGTCCCTGCGCCCGCTGCAGCCGATCAACGATGCCGCCAGTAGAAAGATGGCAGCGGACAGCAGCCGCGCGCGAAGGAAAGTCATCACAATATCACCGCGCGGGCCGGAGGCGGCGTTCGAGCACGCTCAGCAAAAAGTCGGCCAGCAGCGCGAGTGCAGCCGCGGGAATCGCGCCCGCGAGAATCAGTTGATTATTCACCATGGCCAGACCGCGAAAGATGAATTCACCCAGTCCGCCCGCGCCGACTGCTGCCGCAATCGTCGCGACGCCGATGGTCAGCACGGTTGCGACGCGGATGCCCGCGAGGACGGTTGAAAGCGAGAGTGGAAGCTCCACTTGGAACAGAATCTGGCGCGGGGTCATGCCCATGCCACGCGCGGCCTCGCGGACGGCGGGGTCCACTCCGGTGATCCCAGCAGCGGTGTTGCGAATGATGGGCAGCAGGGCATAGAGCGTGAGCGCGGTGATGGCGACGCGGTCGGCGCGCTCGCCCAGCCACGGAGCCGGAAGCAGGAAACCAAGAAGCGCGAGGCTCGGAATCGTTTCGGCGATGTTGGCGCCGCCAAGAATCGGCTTCGAGAGCCACGGACGCCGCGCCACCAGAATTCCCAAAGGAACTCCGATGGCGATTGAGAGCAGCATGGTCGCGCCGACCAGCCAGACGTGCTCGAGCGTTGCCTGCAGGATTTCGCCGGCGTGCTGCGAAAAAAATCCGAGTCCGTTCATTGGCCCCTCTCGAATTCTTCCAAGGCGTGCAACTGCTCCACGTACGCGGCGGCAACAGGTTCGCGCGAATGCAGAAAATCCTTCGGCGAATAGAGTCCTTTGAGCGCTCCGCTCTCGACCAGGCCGATTCGCGTGCCCAGCAGGAGCGCCTCGCTCGTGTCGTGCGTGACGATGACGATGGTTTTCTGGAGCCGCTCCTGAAGCGCTAGAAATTCCCGGCGAATTTCCATGCGCGTGAGCGGATCGAGCGCGCCGAACGGTTCGTCCATCAACAAAATCGGCGGATCGGCGGCGAGGGCGCGCACGACGCCAACTCTCTGGCGTTGGCCGCCGGAAAGTTCGTGCGGGTAGCGGCGCAGAAATCGTCCGGCGTCGAGGCCGACGAGCGCGAGCAGCTCCTGCGACCGCGAGCGAATGCGCTCGGCGGGCCAGCCTTCGAGGCGCGGAACCAGAGAAATATTTTGCTCGACGGTGTAATGCGGAAAGAGTCCGGTGTCCTGAATCACATAACCGATGTGGCGGCGCAGCTCGATGGGGTCCCAATCCAATGTGGGCCGGCTTTCGATGAGCACCTGACCTTCGGTTGGCTCGACGAGGCGGTTGATCAGTTTGAGTGCTGTGGTTTTTCCGGCACCGCTCCGGCCCAGAAGCACCAAAGTCTCGCCGCGCCGGACCGTGAGGCTGAGGTTCTGAAGTAGCGTCTGACCGTTGGGCAGGCGGTAACCGGCGCCGCGAAATTCGATGATCGCGTCCGGCGCTGCTGCCGTTTCGGTGCTCATGTGGAGGAATCCTTCTCGAGGAATCGCCGTATATCGCGCAGAACGCGAGACAGCATAGCTTGTGTGAGCTTGCCGGTGAACGTATTTTGCTGGCTGGGGTGGTAGGAAACGAAGAGGCGCGGCAGATTGCCGGGCAGCGCGTAACTCGCGCCGTGGCCGAAAGGAAACGCCGCGGCACCGGTGATTTCGCCGCGGCCCTTGAGCATGCCAAGATACGCGCGCATGGCGATTCCGCCAAGGGCGAGGATGGCGCGCGGGCGCAGGATTTCGAGTTCGCGCTCGAAATATGGGCGGCAATTCGCGAGTTCGGAAGGCAACGGCTTGTTCGCCGGCGGAGCGCAGCGAAGCGTGGCGGCCATGTAGGCGTTTTTGAGTTCGAGGCCGTCATCGCGGTTCGTCGAGCGCGGTTGATTGGCGAAACCGGCGCGATGCAGTGCCTCGTAAAGAAAATCGCCCGAGCGATCGCCAGTGAACATGCGCCCGGTGCGATTTGCGCCGTGCGCAGCGGGCGCAAGCCCAAGAATCAACAGCTTCGCGTGCGGATCTCCAAAGCCCGGAACCGGCTTGCCCCAATATTCCCATTCGCGATATGCGAGACGCTTTTCGCGGGCGATTTTCTCGCGGTAGCGCACCAGGCGCGGGCACGCGCGGCAGTGGATAATCTTTTCATTCAGCTCGCCGAGGGCGTTCAAAATGGCCTCGCATGGGGGGAAAATGTGGTGCAGGCGCCCCTTAAAATGTGTGTCGAGTAACATGTACGCCCACCGTTTGTTTTCAATGACTTAGCATGAAAATTACTCGGCATGGTGTGTCGAGTAATTAGGCGCGGATTGAGCGTGAATCGTGCTCGCGACGGTGGCCGAACGACGGCTCGTGGGTTATGCGTCGTCCTCGTTTTTCGCTCCATTCATTCGGCTCCTTTCGCCGGAAGTTTTTCCGCAACCGGGTTGTGCCGCCGCGGCTCTAATGATTGTTGGCATCCGGCACGTCGCTAGGTTAGCATCCGGCGAGTGCAGCGCAAGGGTGAGCGCCTGTGGACTTTGGGCTTTCGGAATTGAGAGCGGATTGAGGCGATGATCAACGGACGCGAAAAAATCGTCGTTGTCGAAGCGGATGCGGCCAGCCGCGATCTGATGCTGGCGGCGATCGGGAGCTCGGGCTACGACGTTCAGGGGCTTGCGTCGGCGCGCGAAGGGCTCGAGGCCGCGCGTCAGCCGGGGACGGATGTACTTGTGCTCGACGCGGCGGTGGCTGATGCGGGCGCGCCCAGCGCCCACGAAATCGTCGCGACGATTCGTGGTTCCGCGGTTACCGAGGGAGTCCGCGTGATTGTCCTGACGGGCCCGGGCGCGAGTGACCGAGCTGCGGGGCTCGACCTCGGCGCGGACGACGCCATCTCGCGGCCATGGGACGCGGCCGAATTGATGGCGCGAGTGCGGGCGCAATTGCGGGTGCGGCGCGCGGACCAGCAGCTTTTGGACAAGATGCACCTGGCTGAAGAAGGCCAGCAGATCGCGCACACGGCATTCGACGCGCTGGCGGTTACGGAGAAGATGGCCAGCGACGCGGTGTCGCTGAACCGTCGCCTGAAAATGGGACTGGCGGGCGTGTTCGCGATTGCCGTGATGATGGCGGGAACATATTTTCTTTTTGCCCACAGCGCCCAGAAAGACATCAAGCTCAGCGCCTCGACGATTGCGCGACTCGAACGCGGAATCGTCCATCAGCAAGACCTGATGGCCGAAGCGCGCAAATTGCGCGGAGAGCAGGGCGGCGGCGACGCAGCGCCGGTTGGGAAGGATGAGCTGCAAAAGCAGGCGGCGGACCTGAAGGCAAAAATGGCGGCCGCCGATTCGGACCAGAGCGCGGCGCTTCGTAAAGAGCTGGACGACACGAATGCGCGCCTGAAACGCATCGAGCAGGAGGGCGATTCCGCTGAGAATCTGATTCGCGCCGATGTGAATAGCGTTTGCCTGCTGCATGTCGCGGTGGGATTTCGCAATCAGCAGAACGGTCAACGGCTGCGCTACGCCGGACTGAATCCGCAGGGAGAACCCCTACAGGATAGCGACGGCAATCCCGTCCTCACGATGCAGGGCAACGGACCCGAAGTTCGTGTAGACGTGTTCGGCACCGGATTTCCGGCGGGCGCGGACGGGCGGATTGTCACGAACAGGCACGTCGCGCAACCCTGGTGGGACAACGACGAGCTGAGCCAGGTGACCAGCCAGGGTTTCACGGCTGAGATCGCGTCCATCCATGCGTATTTTCCGGGCGATCCGCGCGCGTTCACCGCGGAGATTCAGGATATTTCAAAAGAGACGGACCTGGCAACAATGAGGATCAATATGCAGGACCTCAAGCGGCCCACTCTTACGATTGATGCCGGGAAGGCTGCGGCGGTGACGGGCGAGCCGGTGGTTTTGATGGGCTACGCGACGGGACTCGCTGCAATCCTGGCGCGGACGGATGAAGATACGGCGCAACAGATCATGTCGCACGGCGGCAACGACGTCTCGCAGGTCCTGGATGAACTCGCGCGCCGCAATTTGATTCACCCGCTTATCACGCAGGGACACATCGGGGACATTCTGCCGGACAAGATCGTGTTTGATGCTCAGACGACCTCGGGCGGTTCGGGCGGCCCGCTCTTCAACAAAGACGGGAAAGTAATCGGTGTCACGTTCGCCGTCCTCAAGGGTTTTGGCGGCTCGAATTTCGGAATTCCCATCCGATTTTCGGAGCCGCTGCTCGCCTCCGCACCCTCTCGCGCGTCGAACTGACACGATCTTTCGCCCGGCAGCCGCGGACATGTTCGGTAATGCGACTAACCAGGAGTTGACCGATAACCCTCCCCGAGGCCACTTGCGGAGATGTCGCGCGAACCAACATACTGGCAGAGAAAACACAACGAAATCGAAAGGACCCGCGAGCGAGTGCGCAACGTGACGCACGCGCCGGACGTGGAGGTGTCATGAGTAACAAGAAGATTTGGTTTATCACTGGTGCCAGCCGTGGCATGGGCGTTGACTTCGCCAAGGCCGCCCTGGCGGCCGGCCACGCAGTTGTGGCTTCCGGCCGGGACAGGGATCGCGTGTCCGACGCCTTGGGACAATCGAAAGACTTGCTGACAGTCAAGCTGGATGTCACTAGCCGCCCCGATGCCGAGGCGGCGGTGCGGACCGCTTTCGACCGATTCGGCCGCATCGACGTGCTGGTCAACAATGCTGCTAGCTTCTACGCGGGCTACTTCGAGGAGCTGACGCCGGAGCAGATGGAGCGCCAGTTGGCGACAAGCCTCATTGGCCCAATGAATGTTACTCGCGCTGTCCTGCCGGTGATGCGCAAACAGCGCTTGGGGCACATTATCTCAATTTCCTCGTCAGCAGGCCTCGTCGGCTTTGAGTTCTGTACCGCTTATGCCGCGTCCAAGTTTGGTCTGGAGGGCTGGATGGAGTCACTGCACGCCGAGGTCGCGCCGTTCGGTATCACCACAACCATCGTCAACCCAGGGTTCTTCCGCACGGAGCTCCTCACGGAGCAGTCAACGAACTACGCCCAGCCGTCCATCGAGGATTACGACGAGCGCAGAGCGAAGCAACTCCAATTTTGGAAGTCCCAGAATGGGCAGCAATCCGGTGACCCTGCGAAGCTCGCGCGGGCGCTAACCATCCTTGCGTGCCAGGAACCGCCGCCGCGTCGCTTCATCGCTGGGGCCGACGCCATTGCCATCGCGGAACAAAAGGTCGCCGATCTGAAGGCGCAGATCGGCGCTAACCGGGAACTCTCTACCTCCCTCGCTTTCGACTGAGCGCCCGCCGCATGCTCGACATAGATGGCGATGCGAGTACGGTGACTCCATCGCGGCGGTATGAACGTCCTCAATCGCCACCCTTCGCCGAAAGCATCCACTTTGACGATTAACGCCCTATCCGAACAAGTGCCGCCGACTTCGAACCGGAGATTGCCTGCCCGCCAGCAGACGAGCAAAATCGCCCCTCAACAAGGTAAACTTGAATACTCGTCCTGCGGCAGCAGGGGGTAGAGGGGCCTTCGCACGTGGAAACCAGCTCACACCAGAAGACGATTCTCGACCGTATTGTCGAGGCGCGGCGCGAATCCATCGCGCACCGGAAACGTGTGTTGCCGGATGTGGCGCTGAAAATGGCGGTGGACAAGGTCGAACCGCCGCGCGATTTTGCGGGCGCACTTGTGCGCGATGGATACAACGTGATCGCGGAGTTGAAGAAGGCGTCTCCGTCGAAGGGCGTGCTGCGCGAGGAGTATGCGCCTGCGACGCTGGCGGCGGGCCTGGCGGCGGCGGGAGCTGCGGCGCTTTCCGTGCTGACCGAGGAGGATTTTTTTCTTGGCTCGCTCGCGGATTTGAAAGCGGCGAAGAAAGCGGCTGGGATTCCCATTCTGCGGAAAGATTTCATCGTGGATCCGTGGCAGGTTTGGGAAGCGCGCGCGGCAGGGGCGGATGCTTTTCTGCTGATCGTGGCGATTCTGGACGATGAAACGTTGCGTGAGCTTCTGGAACTCGGCCGGTCGCTGAAGATGGAGCCGCTTGTGGAGGTGCATTCGCGCGAGGAGCTCGGGCGGGCGATTGCCGCCGGGGTGCGGATTATTGGGGTGAACAATCGCGACCTGCGCGATTTCAAGGTGCGCCTCGAGACGTCGCTGGAGTTGATTGAGGCGGTGCCCGAGGATTGCATCGCTGTGAGCGAGTCGGGGCTGCGCACGCATGAGGATCTGGCGCGGCTGCGAAGCGCGGGGTTTGATGCGTTCCTGGTGGGGGAGCATCTTATGAAGGACGCCGATCCGGCGGCGCCGCTGCGGAGCTTGATCGGGGCGGTGTAGTGGCGGAAAGCTCGGCGGCGCCGACGTGGGCACCCGTTGCCGCGGGAGAGGCGGCGCAATGGATGCGCTTCGCGCGACGATTTTTATGTCGTGGCTGAAGCCACGACCCACAAATATTCTCCCGCTCTGGCGCGCGGACGGGTTTGCGGCGGCCGGACTACTTGCTGCGAGAGAAACGGCGCATGGGAACGCGCTTCGCGCGATTGATTGTAATGTCGGAGCTAAAGCTCCGGCCCACAAAACGGCGGCGGCACGGCTGAAGCCGTGCCCTGACGAAGAATAATGGCGATGGTCAAAGTCAAAATTTGCGGGATCACGAATTGGACGGACGCGAGGCGCGCGGTCGCGGACGGCGCGGACTTGCTGGGGTTTAATTTTTACGCTGGCAGCCCGCGCTATGTGACGCCGGCCAAGGCTCGGCAGATGGTGCGGCGATTGCCGAAGGGAATTTCGGCCGTGGGAATTTTTGTGAACGAAACTGAGCTGAAGATGCTGGAAATTGCGCGGACAGTGGGGCTCGATCAGCTGCAACTGAGCGGGGAGGAATCACCCGCGATGGTCGCGCGATTGGGGCGCTCGCTGCGCGTGATCAAAGCGGTGCGGGTCCGCAAGCCGTTTCGCCAGGCACAACTCGCAGCGTTCAAGCGCGCCAGTGCGATATTGCTCGACGGATTCGATCGCAGCGCGCGCGGCGGCACCGGGAAGACATTTGATTGGCAGATCGCGCGTCGAGCCAAGCGTCACGGTCGCATTTTTCTGGCGGGTGGATTGACGCCGGAAAATGTCGGCGAAGCGATTCGCGCGGCGAGGCCATATGCGGTGGATGTTTGCAGCGGTGTGGAAGCTCGGCCCGGCAAAAAAGATCCGGCGCGGATGAGGAGCCTGATCCGCGCGGCGAAGGCGACTCGAAAGAAGACGGTGTGATGAGTTACACGGTGAATGTGGTGCGGGAGCGCGGCCGCTATGGACCGTATGGCGGCCGCTACGTCCCGGAAACGCTGATGGCGCCGCTCGAAGAACTCGAGCGCGTGTACGCGGAGGCGCGCGCGGATAGCCGCTTTCAAGCGGAGCTCGATTCGCTGTTGCACAATTTCGCCGGGCGGCCCACGCCGCTACAATTTGCTTCACGACTCACCGAACGTCTGGGCGGCGCGCGGATTTATCTAAAGCGCGAGGACCTGCTGCACACCGGCGCGCACAAAATCAACAACTGCCTTGGGCAGGGCCTGTTGGCCGTGCGCATGGGAAAAAAGCGCGTAATTGCGGAGACGGGCGCGGGGCAGCACGGCGTCGCCACCGCGACGGTTGCCGCGCGGCTCGGGCTGACGTGCACGGTGTACATGGGCACCGAAGATATGGATCGGCAGCGGCTGAACGTGAATCGCATGCGGCTGCTGGGCGCGGAAGTGATCGGCGTTGACGCGGGCAGCAAGACTCTGAAGGATGCCATCAACGAAGCGATGCGCGATTGGGTGACCAACGTGCGGACTTCGCACTATTTGCTTGGGTCGGTGCTGGGCGCGCATCCTTACCCCATGATCGTGCGCGATTTTCAGAAAATAATCGGGGAAGAAGCGCGCGAGCAGATACAGCGTGCGGAAAACTGCCTGCCGGACTATTTGTTCGCGTGCGTGGGCGGCGGGTCGAACGCTATTGGGCTTTTTCATGCTTTCCTGGGAGACGCGAGCGTGAAGATGGTGGGCGTCGAGGCGGGCGGGCGAGGGAAATCTCTCGGTGAGCACGCGGCGCGGCTTGCGGCGGCTGAGGGATTTGTGGGCGCTCGGCCGGGCGTGTTGCAGGGAACGTACACGTTCGTGCTGCAATCCGCGGACGGGCAGATTGCGACCACGCATTCCGTCTCGGCGGGACTCGATTACGCGGCGGTCGGCCCGGAGCACGCGTGGCTCGCGGAGCAAGGCCGCGCCGAATACACCGCGGTGATGGACGACGACGCCATCGCGGCCGCGAAGATGCTGGCGCGGGCCGAGGGAATTATTCCGGCGCTTGAATCCGCGCACGCGATTGCGGAGCTGGTGCGGCGCGCTCCGAAAATGAAGAAGGACGAAATCGTCATACTCAATCTTTCCGGGCGCGGCGATAAAGACATGGATACCCTTTCGCGCTATGTCTGACACAGCTATTCCCAAGCCAACTTCTGCAGCGAAAGCGCAGGGCGGAAAATCCGGCGGGCGCATCAGCCGGCGTTTTCGCGAGCTTGCCGAGGCCGGCGAGCTGGGCCTGGTCGCGTATATCACCGCGGGCGACCCGTCGCTTGATGCGACGGAGAAAATCGTGCTGGCCGCCGCGGGGGCTGGCGCGGATGTGATTGAGCTGGGCGTGCCGTTCAGCGACCCGGTGGCCGACGGTCCGACGATTCAACGCGCGAGCGAACGCGCAGTGCGGAACGGTACAACGCTTGCGGGCGTGATCGAGCTGGTGCGGAGTCTCCGCGCGCGCACGGAAGTTCCACTGGTGCTTTTCAGCTACTTCAATCCCATTCTGCAAATGGGCATCGAGAAATTCGCCGAAACCGCAAGCGAGGCCGGCGCGGACGGGGTCCTGGCCACGGATTTGACGCCCGAGGAAGCGGTCGAATACCGCACCGTGCTGCACGCGCGCGGTCTGGACACGATTTTTCTCGCGGCGCCCACCTCAACCGACTCGCGCCTGGCGCTGATCGCGGAGTGCTCGACCGGATTCCTTTACTTGATTTCGCGCACGGGTGTGACGGGCGAGCGCACCTCCTTGCCCGAGGACCTGCCGGCACTGGCGCGGCGCGTGCGGCGTTTCACCAAACTGCCGCTTGCGGTTGGCTTCGGGATTTCGTCGCCCGAGCATGTGTCCGTACTCGGAGGTATCGCCGACGCGGCGGTGGTCGGATCGGCTCTGGTGGCCGAAATCGAAAAGGCCGCGACGGTGGACGCGGCGGCGAGCGTTGTGGCCGAAAAAATCCGGGCGCTCAAACGCGCCGCGCGCGAAGGGATCAGCAGGCGAAGCGCGTAACGCGTAACGCGCCGTGGCCCAGCTTGCTGCCGCAGCAGGCCCGCTCAATTGTAGTAAACTCCGGGTTTCCGCAAACGTGTTGGGAGGCGACAGTCACGGATGGACAAGCGCGTAGCGAACGCCGAGGCGGTGATCGGCCGCGTGAAGGACGGCGCGACGATCCTGATGGGTGCTTTCGGCACGTGTGGCGTCCCGGAAAATCTGATCACTGCACTGATCCGCCAGGGCGCGAAAAATCTGACCGTGGCGTCGAACAATCCTGGGATTGATGGCTATGGCATCGGAGCGCTGATCGAAAATCGGCAGGTGAAGAAGCTGATCGCGAGCTACGTGGGGAGCAATAAATTCTTCGAGAAGCTCGCGCTGAACAACGAGATCGAGATGGAGCTGAATCCCCAGGGCACGCTCGCCGAGCGGATGCGCGCTGCGGGCGCGGGGATTCCGGCATTCTTCACTCCCACCGGCTACGGCACGATGGTCGCCGAAGGCAAGGAAATCCGCGAGTTCAACGGGCGGCCGCACGTTCTGGTTCCGGCGCTGCGCGGCGACTTCGCTTTTGTGAAGGCGTGGAAGGGTGATCGCTGGGGAAATCTGGTTTACCGTAAGACGGCGCGCAATTTTAATCCGGTCGTAGCCACGGCCGCGGACTACGTGATGGCCGAGGTCGAGGAAATGGTGGAGCTCGGCCAGCTGAATCCGGACGGCATTCACACGCCGGGAATTTTTGTGGATGCGATTTTCCAGGGCACGAAATATGTGAAACCGGTCGAACCCGGTCCGAAGCGAAAGCGGGGCGCATAGTGCCATCTGAAATGGACAAGCGGGAATTCATCGCGCGGCGCGTGGCGCAGGAACTGCGCGACGGATTCTACGTCAACCTGGGCATCGGAATTCCCACGCTGGTTCCGAATTATCTTCCGGCCGGCGTGGAAGTGATCATGCAATCCGAGAACGGCATGCTCGGCATCGGGGCGTATCCCTATGAAGACGAAGTTGATCCGGATCTGATCAACGCGGGCAAGGAGCCGGTGACGGAGATTCCCGGCTGTTCGTATTTCTCGAGCGCCGATTCTTTTGCGATGATTCGCGGCGGACATATGGACGTGTGCGTTCTGGGCGCACTGCAAGTGGACGAAAATGGCACGCTCGCGAACTGGGCCGTTCCCGGGAAAATGTTGAAGGGTATGGGCGGCGCGATGGATCTGGTGGCGGGCACGAAGCGCGTAATCATCGCCATGGAGCACGCGACCAAGGACGGCGGCGCGAAAATCGTGAAGACGTGCACGCTGCCGTTGACGGGCGTTGAAGTGGTGGACCTGATTGTGACGGATCTGGCCGTGATCGAAGTGACGCCGAAGGGCCTGGTGTTGCTGGAAGTCGCGCCTGGCGTGACACCGGAAGCGGTGCAGAAACTTACGGAGCCTACGCTGTTGCGGGCGCCTGATTTGAAGACAATCTCAGTCTGATTTAGGCACAGGGGAATTTTCCAGGAGAACCGATGCATCCGCATTCGATCGTAGTCGTGAGTTTGCACAGCCCGAAGGAAAGGGTGTGGGGCGAATTGATGGAAATATCAGGCGCCGGAGTGACCATGCGCGGCATTGACCTGGGCTCGTTCGACGACTTCGTCATCCAGGTGTTGCATCCGGAAGGCGACCGCATCGGGTTGCCGACGCTGTTTTTTCCCATGGTGCGGATCGAGCGAATTGCGCTGGATGAAGCGCGCGGCTCGATCCCTTCGCTGGCCACGATGTTCGAGAAAAAGGTGGGCCGATCTCTGGGGGAGTATCTCGCGCAGTTCGCCTGATGAAACGCTCGCGGAAGTTGACGCGAGAAAGCCGGAAACGGAATGAAAAACCGAATCTTTACGGTTCCCAACGAGCTGACGTTTCTCCGCCTCGCGTTCCTGCCCATCTTTATCATTGCGATCAAGTACGACCGCTACTTTATTGCTCTCGGGATTCTCGTCGCGGGGGGTTTTAGCGACGCGCTGGACGGCTGGTTGGCGCGGAGGCTGAATCAGAAGACGGCTCTCGGCGCGTATCTTGATCCGATCGCGGATAAATTGCTGATGTCGTCGTCGTATTTCGTGCTGGCGCTCAAGGACAAGATTGGCTGGTGGCTGGCGATCCTGGTTCTTGGCCGAGACGTGCTGCTGCTTGTGGCCTGCGCGGTGATTCTGCTGACGGTCGGATACCGGCCTTTTCCGCCGAGCATTTGGGGGAAGCTGACGACTTTCTTTGAGATTTTGCTGATCGTGATTGTTCTAGTGATGGCTGCTTGGGGCGTACCAAGCCTGTCGCTGGCGCGGGAGATTTGCGGGTACTGCGTCGCGGTTCTGGTGGTTACTTCGGGATTGCATTACAGCATTGTCGTTTCGCGGCAGCTGCATGCCGGGCAGTAGCATGCCGTGCACGATTCCTGCGCGTTTTCGTCCGTGCTAGCTCGCGCGCGAATTCCACAAGATCATCATGGCAAAGCTGGCGACAACGACCAACGCCGCCGCCCAGCCGAGCGCGTAAGCTACTTTCCGCTCTTCCGGTGTCGCCGGAGGGCGGTCGGTCAAAATCTTGCCAAGGATGAATCCGGTGGCGAGCCCTCCGCCGTGCGCCCAGTTATCAATTCCCGGAACGACCAATCCCCAAATTAGAAGGTAGACCAGCCACCGGATGAGCTGGCTGCGCAGCATTTGCGCACCAGCGCTTCGCCGCCCGGTCGTGGTTGCAAGGAGTACGCCTATTAGACCAACAATCGCTCCCGAACCGCCGACACTGGGATGGCCGCCGATGCCGCTGCTAATTATGTTGCCGCCAATCCCACACAGCACGTAGATGAACAGATATCGCGCGGAACCGAACATCTCCTCGATCTGCGGCCCGATATCCATAAGCACCCACATGTTGAAAACGATATGGAGAATGCTGCCATGAAGAAAGACAGCCGTCACAAATCGCCATGGCTGGATCAAGTTGTAAGGCAGCGGCAAGGATTCACCGAGCCGTATCAGAACGCGACCGTTGATCGAACCGAAGTTGAGTATGCCGAATAGGCCGCCACTCGGAGCCTCAAGGCTGCCCTGCCGCATGGTCGCGAGCAAACTGACGACAAACATCAGGCAGCTGATCGTGAGGATCGCGTACGTGGCTGGCGATGTCGCGGGCATCAGGCGGCCCAGCGAGCGGCTCGCGGCAGCCATCGAAAAAGTCATATTCGCGCCGCACTGGTGGCAGCGCTTGGCGCCCGCGCCCACAAGCGTCCGGCACGCCGGGCATAACTGCGGGCGCGGCTGTTCGCTTTCGCTGCCAAGTATTCCGCCAATTTTCTTGCGGAACTGGTCGAATTTCCAACGCATCTGCGGCGACAGGGCCAATGGGGTTCCTTGCGGGAATGTGCGAGCGTTCTTATAATACCCAAGTTGAGTGCAAACAAGTGAATCAGGTACCCGCGTGAAGCTCTCCGTAGTCTCTGCGGAGTTCCATTTATATTCCAATAGGGCTTTCTGCCGCGCCCGTGGCGGATTTACCGCGCACCTCGCTGCCGTCCTTGTTTGCGCGGTGACGATTTCCGCAGGCTGCGCGCATCGCACGGCCACTTCCCAGCCGCCCGTGCAGTCACCGCCGGTAGAATCCGTACCAAATTCGGCGGCGCCTTCGCCACCATCGGGCGCGCCGCCCGCCGTCGAACGCCAGCCCGCCATTCCGGGCCAATACGAGGAAGAAGGCGTGGCGTCGTGGTACGGCGATCCGTTCAATGGTCGCCGAACCTCGAATGGCGAAATCTACGACATGCACCAGTTCACAGCGGCGCACCGCACGCTGCCATTCGGAGCGATCGTGCGCGTGACCAATCTGCGAAACGGAAAGCACACCGAGGTGCGGATCACGGACCGCGGTCCCTTTGTGGCGAATCGCGTGATTGATCTTTCGCTTTCGGCCGCGCAGGCGATCGACATGGTTGGAGCTGGTACCGCGCCTGTGCGCCTCGAAATTATCGGCGGTCCGAATCCGCAGGCGGGATTCTTTGGCGTGCAGGTGGGCGCGTTCCAGTCGCAGGACAATGCCGAGCGATTCCGCGCTCAGCTCGCGGCGCGATATCCTTCGGTGAGCATTGCGACCTATGATTCGCCGAACGGAATTTTCTACCGCGTGCGCGTGGGCCGCGTGCCGTCTGAAAGTGCGGCGCAACAGCTTGCCGAGCAGTTGCGCTCCGGGGAGCAATTGACTACCTTCGTCGTGCGCCTCGACGACTAGTACCCATGCAGCGCCAAAATAAATGAGAATCGCGTCTGATCGCCGCATCGTCGCACTTTACAAGCGCCACCGTCATCTACTCGCCGTCGCCTGCGTGGCAGCGGGTGTCCCGATGAGCATGTGGCACGGAATTGCCGTGGCGCGTGCGTCTGCGCCGCGAGCTCAAGACCTATCCAATTCGAACACGACCTGGACGGTCAAGATTGTGCTTCCGCCCAGACTTATGGCGGGCCATCCAGCCACGCTTGCCGTCCTGGGAGTGGACGGGAAGCTCGCCGCCGGCGCGATGGTCACGCTTGGCGATGGCCAGACGCTGACGGCCGATCGCACCGGACGCGCCGTCTTTACGGTACCGACCTCGGGCGACTATCTGCTCGCCAAAGGCGCGGGCTCTTCCGTCGCGGCGCTGATTGATCCGGCAGCGGGCGCGAGCGAGCCGAAGGAAACTACTCTCCCGCCGTTCGTATCCACGCGCGACCGCTTCTGGATTTGCAGTCCCAGTCTGCGCGGCGACGCCGATGCGGATAGTGTGCACATCAATGACGAGCCCGCTCCGGTGCTCGCGGCTTCACCTGAATGTCTCGTCGCGCTTCCCAGTCAAAAGGTGACGCCCGGTCCGGCGAAAATTTCCGTGGAATCTCCCGGCGCGCAAGTTACGGCGAACACCACCCTTGTGTCGCTCGATTTCGATGCCCCGCAGCCGGCGCTGCTGCCGGAGGCGAAATCACACCTGAATGTGCGCGTGCACGGATCGGACCAGAAGCTCGGGATAATGGTGGAGAACGAAACGCCCGGGGTTCTTCGATTCGTGCGCGGCGATACGCAGGAATTGCTGACCACGGGCGGTCCGCAAAATGGTGCCGCGCTCGACGTGCGGGCCATCCGCGTCGGGGATTATTCCTTCCGCGCGCGTTTACTTCCCCCGACGGATCTGGTGATCGCGCAGCGATACTTGCGAGCCGCGCTGCCATTGGCGCCAGAGGATTTGCAGCGCACCATTCAAGGATATTCACGGCGGTTGGAGCGCCACCCCAACGATTCACAGGAAGTGCGCGCCAGGCTGGGCGTCATTCTGAGGCAGACGATTGGCGGAGATTTTCGCACGTTGCTTGACGCCGCGTGGGAGTCGCTCTAGGCAGCGACTACTCGCTCGATCCGGCCTCGAGCTCTTTCGGCGAGGCCCCGGGAAGTGCTCCCTGGGACATTTGCTCGAGCGAATTCCTCGCGCGAGTTAGTTTGCTCTCGGCATCTTCGTAGCTTTGTTGCGCGTGGCGAAGGTGCGTGCCAAGTTTGTCGTAAACATCGGTGAACGATTCAACTTGCTTGGTGACCCCGGCGAGATTCGCCAGCAAGTGCCGCGCGTTTTCCTCGATTTTCTGCCCCTGCAAACTGACGGCGACAGCGCTCAGAAACGCACAGCAGCTGTTCGGCGAGACGGGATAGATGCGTTTCGCACGGCAGTACTCCTCGAGCCTCCCGTATTTCGAATCTTCCGTCATCAGGAGTTCGTAGTAGATGCTTTCGGAAGGCACAAACATGAGCGCGTACTCAAACGTGTGTTCGTCCGGGAGAATATATTTATCCGCAATGGAATCGGCGTGTTTGCGGACGGCGACGGAAAAATCGCGCCGCGCTTCGTCGCCCTCTTCGGCCAGGCGGCGGTAAGCCTCCAGCGGGAATTTCGAATCAATCGGGAGAAGGCGCTCTCCGCTGTATACGATGGCGTCCACGATGGCGCCGGTGGAGGGAAAGCGATACTGCGTCGCGTAGGCGGCTTGCGGGAGCGCATCGGCGAGAAGACGTTCGAGCGTAACCTCGCCGAGAGTGCCGCGCGTTTTTGCACCGCCGAGGACGGATTGAAGCGTTTGTGTGGCCTTCGAAAGGTCCTGGCTCGTTTGCTGCATTTCGCCGACTCTCTGGCTCATTTGCACTAATGCGTCGGTGGAGGATTTCAATTGCTTGGCGACGTCGCGTTGCGCCTCTGCATTCAACTGCCCCGTGGAAGCGACGCCGCTCATCAGTTCCTGGCGGACCTGCCCGAGCTGCTGCGTTACGCCCTGCATCAGGTGATTGAGCTGGCCCGCAACGGCCTGCAGCTGGGCCGCGAGCGAGCTCTGCATCTCCTGGCGCACGGCGGTCAATTGCGTTTCCGAGCGGCGGCTGGCCATGCGCAACATCAGCGCCACGATAACGATTCCGGCCACTCCGGCCGCGAGCCACACGATGGGATTCATTAACATTCGCCCTGAAAACCTTTCTTCGCAGCGCGATCGCTCTAAACACTCTAGCGCGAACGGCGCTCGCGGAGAAGGCGTTCGATAATTTGGAATCCCGGCACCTGCGTCGAGGGAATTTGCGCCACGAGGCCGGGCAGAGCGTGGTGAATCCGTTCCGCTGTTTCGCTATACTGTGCGTCCGAGGCGCGGTACCCAAGTGGGAAGGGAGAGGTCTGCAAAACCTTCATTCGTGGGTTCGATTCCCACCCGCGCCTCCATAAAATATCCAATAAAACATTCGGTTACCATTGATGGTAGCGGCTGGGATCTCACCATTCGGGATCTCCGTCTCCGCGCACAGGTGTATATTTCCATCCTGGGCGGAATATTCGCCGTGATTCACCGGCTCCGCCACAAACGGTCGGGCGATTCACTCCATGGCGTCAGCGTCAGGGAACAGAAGGATCTAGGAACAAGAGTTCAACTATCCCAGTGCGCATCCTAATTGTAGAAGACGAAGAAAAAATGGCAAAGGCCCTGCGGACCGGCCTTGAAGCCGACCAGTTTTCCGTCAGCGTCGCGCATACGGGCGAAGACGGGTTCTTCCTAGCATCCACGGAGCCATTCGACCTCGTCATTCTGGATTTGATGCTCCCCCTCCGCGACGGCATGGAAGTGCTAGCTGCACTCCGGCAAAAGAACATCTCTGTTCCGGTGCTCATTCTGACTTCGAAGGACACCGTTAAGGACCGCGTGCGCGGTCTCGATGCAGGTGCCGATGACTATCTCGTGAAACCGTTTGCGTTTTCGGAGCTTCTGGCGCGTGTCCGTGCACTTCTCCGGCGGGGCAAATCTGAATCGGGCGACAAGGTGCGATTCGCCGACCTCGAATTGGACGCCGCCGGCCGCACGGCATCGCGCAACGGCAAAGAATTGACGTTGACCGCGCGGGAATTCGATCTGCTTGAATACCTGCTGCGACGCCAGGGCACGGTCGTCTCTCGCGAAATGCTCGCGCGCGACGTCTGGCAGGAGACTGAGCGTTACACGCCGCTCGACAATGTCATCGACGTGCACGTCGCGCACTTGCGTAAGAAACTCGACGAGCCGTTCAAGAAGAAGCTTTTGCATACCGTGCGCGGCGTAGGATTTGTGCTCCGCGAGGAAACTCCGTGACTGCCCTTGGTCCCAAGCGGGTGCGCACGCGCCTTACCCTTTGGCATGTGGCGATGCTGGCCGGTGTCCTCGCCGCGTATTTGGCCGGCGTGTCGATCCTGCTTTTCTGGCAAGCCGGGAACGTCCTCAAGCGCATCGCGGCGGAAGATCTCGAAACGCTAAAAGGCTTGCTCTTCGTCGCGGACGATGGACAAGTGGGCGTGCGCGAGGACTATCACCACCACACGGACTGGAAGCAAGTTCAGGAACGTTTGCTCGAAATTCTCGGGCCAGACGGCTCGATTCTCTACCGCAACGAACGCCTAGGCGACCGCAGGCTCGGAGGCCCGCCATTTGCTGGCGAGGGTGAGAACGGATATTCGGGCCGCACCGCCAGAATGTCCGATGGCACGCCTGTGATTTTGATTAGTCGCAAATATGATCTTCAGGGCCGCACGGTTCTGATTCGCGTCGGCTATAGCCACGATCTGATTTGGGATCAGCTAAAACAAACGCTCCTTGTCTTGTTGCTCGCCTCACCCCTCGTCCTCGCCGGCTCCGCATGGGCCGGATACAAGATTGTCGGCAGCACCCTTGACCCGGTCAGCAAGATGGCGCATCGCGCCGAGCAAATAAATTCCGAACGATTGAACCAGCGTCTACCCGTAGAGAATCCGCAGGACGAACTCGGCCACTTGGCGGGAGTTTTCAATGCCATGCTCTCGCGCATCGAACAATCCTTCGAGCAGTTGCAGCGCTTCACCTCGGACGCTTCACATGAACTGCGCACGCCGCTGGCAGCAATCCGCAGCATCGGCGAGGTTCGCCTTCAGCAAGGAGCCACGCCGGACGAGTATCGCGACACGATTGGCAGCATGCTCGAAGAGGTCAATCGGCTTACCAACATCGTAGAAAGCCTTCTGAACCTCTCGCGCGCTGACGCAGGCCAGATCCGTATTCAGGTTTCGGTTTTCCCGCTTGTCCCGCTCGTGCGCGAAGCGGCAGCGCTGCTCGAAGTTCTGATCGAAGACAAGCACTTGAAATTTGCGCTCGCGGGCGACGAAAGCCTGGGAGCGCTTGGCGATCGCCTCCACGTCCGGCAGGCAATCGTCAACATTCTCCACAACGCTGTGAAATTCACGCCCTCGGGCGGCTCGATTTCGGCGCGCGTGGAATGCTTCGGCGAATCTCGCGTGGAGCTTTCGGTCACAGACACGGGGCCGGGCATTTCGGCGGAGCATCTATCCAAAGTCTTCGAGCGGTTTTACCGGATCGATGAATCGCGCACCGGTCACAACATGGACAACGAAAATGGCGCCGGGCTCGGTCTTGCGGTCGCGCAATGGGCAGTGCAAGCCAACAACGGAGAAATCGGAGTTCGCAGCACTCAAGGCGCGGGGGCCACGTTTTGGATTCGCCTCCCCGCCGTCGGCTGTGCTTCGAAGAAGTAAGTGCAGGACGTCACGGCCTTCAGTCCAATCCGAAAGTCGAATCTTCGCCGCTTCGTTGTCCGTTTACTGCTCAACTCTCTTCAGTAAATCTTCAGGATCTCTTCAGTAGCTCTCCTCCTGTACCCGCCCTACCGTGGAAGTGGCTGCGCTCGATTCGAGCGAACGCGACGATGAGCATTCGTCTCCGAGCTGGAGGGCGAAATGAGAAACTTCTTCATTATTACCGTTTTCGTTGCAATGTCGTCGGCGGTTCCCGTTTCCGCCAATTCAAGAATCAAGATAGACACAGTTCCTTCGGAATACGCCCCGATCAATAGTCCGACCAACCGCGAGCCCGTTTCTCTGTCGAGTTATCACTTCGAGGTCGAACCGGAGACCGGGCGCGCCCGAGTGGTCGTTGAGTACACCTACCCCGATCAGCTGACCTTCACCCCCGATGATGACGCTGGCGGGCCGGCGTCCACAATCGTTCAGCTTCCGGGCCTGAGATACGACGCGCGTGCGCACGCCGTGGTCTACGATTCAGACGGCACTAAATCCGTTTGTGCGACCGTAGGCGACCGGTCGGGCCTGTTCGGTCATCACCTGAAGGTAAAGAACACCGGGGCCTGCACCGTATCTGTGGTGGCCGCTTCCCACACAGAAGACACTGGATGGAATGTCCGCCGGTTCCGCGCGCTGGATACATATCTGGAAATTCGTTGAGACACCTCAACACCGAGGACCTGCCGACAATGAGAGCACTGAAGCCCGCCCAACTGGAACAGTTCCGCCGGCTAACCACGTGCCTGGTGGCCAGCGCCATCGAAACGTTTCGCGTTCGGCTGCCCAACACCGGTTTCGCTGATTCCAGCATTCACTGCATGTTTCCGGACGAGCCTGCCATGGCCGGATACGCCGCTACGGCGCGTATGCGGAGCTCAAACCCGCGCATGGAAGCGACGAAATCCTACGATTATTACGACCGCACCGATTGGTGGAATGACATCCTCACGATTCCGGCGCCGCGCGTCGTAGTGATCGAAGATGTCGATAATCCTGCGGGCTTGGGCGCGTTCGTCGGCGAAGTCCACGCGAATATCCTTCTTGCGCTTGGATGCGTCGGCATCGTGACAAACGGCGCTGTGCGCGACCTTCCCGATATTCAGCCGACGGAATTCCAGATGTTCGCTGGTAACGTCTCTGTCTCTCACGCCTACTCACACATCTTCGATTTCGGCGGCGCCATAAAAGTTGGCGGCCTGACGGTTCGTCCGGGGGATTTGATTCACGCCGATTGTCACGGCGTTCAAACCGTCCCCAATGAAATTGCGGACAAAGTTCCCGCAGCGGCGCGCGAGGTTCGCCAACGCCGGCAAGACTTGGTCGGTCTGCGCCGCTCGGCGGGTTTTACGCTCGAGAAACTTCGCCAGGCCATTCGCGATACAGCGATGGTGTCCCAAGAATCGAAATGAACTTCTTACAGGCGGAGGACGACCTCGACGCAGCCATGACAACGCTCCACAAGTTGCAGCGGGGAATTGACGCCCATTCGTTTGCCGCGTTGTTCCTCGCCTGCGCAGTTGTCGCGGGGTGCGGATCAAACAGCAAACCGGACGCGGATTCCGGAGTTGCGCCCGTTGCACCGGTCGTCACAGCTCATCGAGAAAATCTCTCGAGCCAACTGAGTATCGCCGCGGAGTTTCAGCCCTACCAGGAAGTGAACATTTACGCCAAAGTTTCCGGGTACATCCAGAAGCTATATGTTGATTGGGGCACGCACGTCAAACAGGGCCAATTGCTCGCTGTTCTTGAGATTCCCGAGCTACAGCAGCAACTCCAAGAGGATGAGGCCAATACGAAAAAGAGCGCACAGGACCTCGAGCGTGCCAAAGAAGAACTGAACCGCGCGTCGTCCGCTTACAAAGTGACGCACCTGACCTACACGCGCCTGGCCGATGTGCAGAAATCGCGGCCCGAGCTCGTGGCACAAGAGGAAATCGACGTCGCCCAAGGGAAGGATATGGAAGCGAGCGCGGGTGAATCGTCCGCGAAAGATGGGCTGGCAGGCAGCGAGCAGGAGTTGGCGGGCTCCAAGGCCGCCCTGGAGAAGGATCGAGCACTGTTTGCGTACTCGCGCATTACTGCCCCCTTCGACGGAGTCGTCACCGAAATCGATGCCTACACAGGGGCGCTGCTACCAGCAGGCACGTCATCGAACAAAGGCGACCAGACCCTTTGCCACCTTTCGCAAAATAGTCTTCTGCGTCTCGTAATCCCTGTGCCGGAACGAGCGGTCGCGGACCTGCACGTCGGCGAAAATGTTACCGTCCGCGTTACCACGATTAACAAGACTTTCCAAGGCAAAGTCAGCCTGTACTCCGATCAAATCGATCCACAGACCCGCACCATGCACACCGAAGTCGTCGTGCCGAACTCCACTTACGAGATCGTTCCAGGGATGTATGCCACCGTCGAAATTCCTCTTCATACCGTGCAGAACGCACTGACTGTGCCCGTGCAGGCGGTGAGAAGCTCAAGTGAGTCCAACGGGACTGTTCTCGTCGTAGGCGCTGACAACCGAATTGAAAACCGCGATGTGACTTTGGGCCTGGGAAGCGCCACAGACGTGGAAGTCCTTTCAGGTTTGAACGACAACGACCGCGTTGTGTTTGGCGAACAGTCGCAGTTCAAGCCCGGCGAACTCGTCAATCCGAAGGTGGTCACACCTTCGGCAGTGGAGTAGAGGCTCGTATGTCGTCATTCTCGCTGCGCCATCCATATTTCATCGTCGTCATTTGCCTCTTCGTGTGTGTGCTCGGACTCACTGCCCTGGTTCAAATGCCCGTCGATATGTTTCCGCCGATCAACATCCCGGTCGTGGAGGTGGCGACGTTTTACAGTGGCATGCCGCCGCAGCAGATCGAAGCCGACATCACGGACACGTTCGAACGATTCTTCACGTTGGGCAGCGGAATTGATCATATGGAGTCGCGGTCAATGTCCGGTGTGAGCCTAATCAAGGTTTACTTTCAGCCGGGTACCGACGCGAATGCGGACGTGACTCAGGTGTCAAATCTGGCGATGGCGGACTTGAGGCGGCTTCCGCAGGGCACGCTCCCCCCGGTCGTGATGAGCATGGACGCCTCGAGCCTTCCGGTATGTCTTCTCACGGTTGACGGAAAGGGTCTTTCGGAGACGCAGCTTCATGATTACCTGCAATTCCAGATTCGAAACCAGATCGCGGGCGTTCCGGGGGCCACTGTCCCGCCGCCGTACGGAGGCAAATATCGACAGATCATGGTCTATGTGGACCCGCTCAAGTTGCAGGCAAACCAATTGAGTCCCATGGACGTCGTGCGCGCCACGGATGAATCGAATCTCATTCTGCCCGCCGGCGACGTCCGGATCGGCCCGCTCGACTACAACCTCTATACGAATGCTCAGGTTCTGAACGCCAAAGCTTTGAATGACATGCCGCTGAAAACGGAAGGTGAGAAATCCGTTTTCATTTCCGATGTGGGCCACGCGGTGGACGGTTCGGCATTGCAATACAATATTGTCCGCGTCAACGGCCAACGGTCCGTCTACGTCCCCATTCAAAAGCAGGGCGGTAACAGCAATACGATTGAGGTCGTGAACGGGATCAAGAGCGCGATCAAGAACCTGCGCGATATACCTTCTCAGCTGAAAGCGCACGTCGTATTCGATCAGTCCCTAATCGTGAAACAGGCAATCTCCACGGTGCTGAAAGAAGGCGGAACTGGGCTCGTGCTTACGGCCCTGATGGTTTTGGTTTTTCTCGGCAGTCCGCGAGCGACCTTTGCCGTGTTCCTTTCGATTCCGCTCTCGGTGATGGCGACTTTCTTTATCCTTCATATCGAGGGCTCGACAATCAACAGCATGATCCTGAGCGGCCTCGCGCTTGCTTTTTCGCGGCTGATAGATAATTCCGTGATCGTGCTGGAAAACATTTTCCGTCACATGGAGCTCGGCGAGACGCCCGCGGTCGCTTCCGAACTGGGTGCCAACGAAGTCGGGCTGGCGGTGCTGGCTATTACCATCGTGACCGCCGTCGTTTTCTTCCCCGTGACCCTGCTCTACGGCGTGAGCAAGTTTCTTTTCACGGCTCTCGCCCTGAGCGTGGTCATCTCTCTTTTCGCTTCTTATTTTGTTGCCATTTCGGTCGTGCCGCTTTACTGCGCAACGATGCTTAGGGGAATCGCGCACCCTAACGCAGCGGATCAGGAGCTTGCCAGCGAACCCGCCAAGCAGCACTCATGGGGGATGCGATTCCACGCGCAGTTCAATGGAAAGTTCGAAAAGGCGCTGGTAAGGTACGACCTTTTGGTAAAAAAGGTTCTCGATCGTCCGAAGGAAGTCGTTTGGGCGTTCGTCGGCATATTCGTTCTTAGCCTTGCTCTCTATCCTCTGGTGGGAGTTTCGTTCTTTCCTCGCACCGACGCCGGACAATTCATCATTAACGTCAAGGCGCCCACGGGCACGCGCATTGAGGTCACGGAGGATTACGTTAAGAAGATCGAGAGCATCGTTCGCCAGGTCGTCCGGCCGGGCGATCTGAACTCCGTCGTGTCGAACATCGGGGTTACGCCTGACCTGTCTTCGTTATCCACACCGAACTCGGCGATGCACACGGCGTTCGTCGAGGTTGGCTTGAAGGAGGACCACAAGGTCGGCAGTTTCGTCTACATGGACGAGGTTCGAAAGCAGGTTTCGTCACAACTGCCCGAACTGCGCACGTACTTCCAATCCGGCGGGCTCGTTGATTCGGTGCTCAACCAGGGATTGCCAGCCCCTATCGACGTGCAAGTCAGTGGAAACGATCTCCAAGCCGCCGATAGCATCGCGCTGGACCTCGAAGAAAGGTTTCGCCGCCTACGGGGAGTCTCGGATGTATATGTCCCGCAGGACATGGACTATCCCTCCCTACAAGTGAACGTGAATCGCGAGCGCGCCAGCGAGCTCCGCCTGAGCCCAAAGGAAGTGGTGGACAATCTCATTACTTCGCTCACATCAGATGCGATGATTGCGCCAAGTTATTGGGTTGATCCGAAAAGCGGAAACAACTATTTCGTGACCGTGCAGTATCCCGAAAATCAGGTTAAGTCTCTGGAAGACTTGAAAGCGATGCCGCTGCACGCTCCGACCTTGAAGCTGCCTACCTATCTCAACCAGGTGGCGGACATCACCCCGATCCTCACGCCGACCGAAGTTGATCACTATCAGTTGCAACGCACCATCGACGTGTATGTGGCGACCTCCGGGGAAGATCTCGGGAAGCCGGCCAGGGAAGTTCGGAAGATTGTCGCCAATACGAAACTCCCACCTGATATCCGAATTGATGTCCGCGGACTGGTGAACACCATGAACGCGTCTTTCCGGAGTTTCGGCTTGGGGCTGATACTTTCGATCCTGCTTGTTTTCCTCGTGCTCGTTGCGCAGTTTTCGTCTTTTATCGATCCTTTTCTGATCGTCCTCGCGATTCCCACGGGCCTCGTGGGGGTGATGCTGACGCTGGCGTTCACGGACACCACGCTCAACATTCAATCCCTCATGGGCATTGTGATGCTCACCGGCATGGTCGTTTCCAACAGCATCCTGATCGTGGACTTTGCCGATAGGCTTCGCCAGGAAGGGTACGGAGTCCGGGAAGCCGTGAGCCATTCGTGCCGCATCCGCCTGCGGCCGATTCTGATGACTTCACTCGCGACGATCGTGGGGCTGCTGCCGATGGCGCTGAAACTTGAGGCAGGAAGCGAATCCTACGCGCCGCTCGCGCGCGTGATTATCGGCGGCCTGATCGCTTCTGTGGTCTTGACCATTTTCGTGGTACCCGCCGCATACCTGATGATTTATCAGCGCCGCGCCCCTTCGCAAGCGGGGCTGGTGGCGGAGGAAGCGCGATGAAAGCACCGAATCGTCTGGCCGCAGTCTTCGTTCTTACGGTGTCCTCTTGCACGCCGATTGCCGCGCAAAATCCCCAGAAATTGAGCCTGCAGGAGGCAGAAAAGATTGCCATTGAAAATCACCCGCAGATTCAGGCCGCAACGGACCTGGCCGCTGCGTCCAAGGCTCAGGTGACGGAGGCCCGCTCCGCATATTACCCGACGGCCTTCGGAAGCCTCACCGCCGTGGATTCGGAGAACAACAGCCGGATCGCAGCCGGTGGGTTGAATAACCCCATCATCTACGAACGCTACGCCAATGGCCTGACCGTCTCGCAGCTGGTCACGGATTTCGGCCGCACCCATGAACTCGTCAAGAGTTCGAATCTGCATGCTCGGGCGGATCAGGAAAGGGTGGTGGCCACGCGAGCGGACGTTCTGCTCGGGGCTGATCGCGCGTATTTTGTCGCGCTGCGGGCGCAGGCCGTATTGACCGTCGCCCAGGAAACCGTCAAAGATCGCCAACTGGTGGCAGACCAGGTAGGTGAGCTTGAAAAAAACAAAATCAAATCGGGACTCGATTTAAGCTTTGCGAACGTGGACCTGGCGCAGGCCCAGCTTCTGCTGCTCCAGGCCCAAAACGATCTGGACACGTCGTATGCGGAGCTGTCCACGGCACTCGGCTATGGGGATGAGCGGACGTTTGAGTTGGTGGACGAATCGCTGCCTTCCGCCCCGCCAACCGGCTTCGCCAACCTCCTCCAGCAAGCTATCCAGAATCGGCCCGATTTGATCAGCCTGCGTTTGGACGCGGCCTCCGCACACAGTTATGCGACTGCGGAACGCGACCTGTGGCTTCCGACGATTTCGGCCGTCGGCGCCGCGGGGCTCACGCCATACGGCGCGGATCAACTCGCGCCTCGCTATGCGGCGGCGGGCGTCAACGTCAATATCCCGATTTTCAATGGACACCTGTTCGGGGCGTTGCACACGGAAGCGAACTCTCGCGCAAGCGCACAGGAACAGTATTTGCGCGACCTGCAAAATCATATCGTTCGCGACGTTCGCACCGCATGGCTGAACGCAAATACCACGTTCCAACGTCTCGCGCTCACGGACCAACTCCTGAAGCAAGCAACGGAGGGCTTGGATCTCGCGCAGGCGCGGTACAAACTGGGGTTGAGTTCCATTATCGAGCTGAGTCAAGCCCAGTTGAACTTGACGCAGGCTCAACTCGGATCGGCCAGCGCGAAATACGACTACGAGACTCAGCTCTCCGCACTCAACTACCAGATCGGGGCCTTGCACTAATTGCCGTTGTCGGGTTTGTATTCGGCGCAGCAGCTGTCTAACTCCTGATTGGTCGGATAACCAAACAAGTCCGTTCCAGTACCCACACATTATAAAAGGGCGCCCCTTTGGAGTAGGTTTTGGAGTGTCGGCTCGAACCCCTCCAGAAAGGAGCACCCTTTATGACGAGCACCAAATATATCGGCATGGACATCCACAAGGAAAGTATTTCGATCGCAGTCATGAATGCTGGCGGAAAGATCGTGATGGAATGCATCATCGAGACCAAGGCGAGCACCATTCTGCAGTTCATCCACGGGCTGCGCGGAGAGTTGCAGGTCACGTTGGAAGAAGGAACCTGGGCGGCCTGGTTGTACGACCTGCTGAAACCGCACGTCACGCAGGTCGTGGTGTGTAACCCGCGGAAGAATGCCCTACTGAAAGAAGGCAGCAAGAGTGACCGGATCGATGCGCGCAAGCTGGCCGAACTGTTGTACCTGAACAAACTCAAGCCGGTCTATCACGGAGAGCACGGCTTGCGAACGTTGAAGGAGCTGGCGCGCAGTTATCTGACCATCACCAAGGATCTCACGCGGGTCATGAATCGGCTCAAAGCGTTGTATCGCAGTTGGGGCATTCCGTGTGCCGACAACCAGGTCTATGCACCCGGTCACCGTTCGGAATGGCTCAGCAAGATCAGCGAAGCCGGCGTCCGGCGCCGCGCCGAACACTACTACCAACAGCTCGATGCCTTGCGGTCCCTGCGCCAGGAGGTGCGGCGGGATCTGTTGGTGGAAAGCAAGAAGCACAAGGCGTGGAAACTGCTTCGCCGGGTCCCAGGGATCGGTCCGATCCGAGCGGCTCTGTTGATCGCACTGATGCAGACGCCTCACCGGTTCCGCACCAAGCGGCAGCTGTGGACCTATAGCGGTCTGGGATTAGAAACGCATGACAGTGCGCAATACCGCGTCGTGGAAGGACAGCTGGAACGTTCCAAGAAGCCCGCGACGCTGCGTGGCCTGAATAAGGACCACAACCATGACCTGAAAGATATTTTCAAGGGTGCGGCCATGAGAGCCAGCAATGCTGCTGGACCGCTATGCGATTTTTACCAGGCTCTGTTGGCCAAGGGGAGGAAGCCCTCGATGGCGCGCCTGACCTTGGCGAGGAAGATTGCCGCGATCACGTTGACCGTCTGGAAGAAGGAGGTGCGTTTCGACGCCAACTATTTGAAACCACAAGCAGCTTGAGCGTCTCTGGCAAAGAGTCCGTTCCATCCCTGGGAACTATTCCGGGCGGTGACCGTTGGGTTCTTGAGACGCTCGGTTTCGAGAGGAAGTATCAACCGGAAAAGTCAGGCCCGTGCTGGAAGGACGCGAGTCTCCGTACCCACCCTATGCCCTCTCGGACAACCGAAGAAAGCCATAGGCCCCGTGTCTCCAATAGGACCATGCGTTGCCACTCATCGAGTGGATGACCGTCAGGCTTGATGTTTCAGAAAACGGATGGCGCCGCCGTAACAAGGAAATGGAACCACAGAGAAGAGGAAGCGTTGCTCCGCCTCACACGCGGAGACGAAACCGGACCTCAGGCCTGAGGGAAACCACTCTCAGATTGAGAGCGCACGTTCATCCAGTTGGGCTGAATGCCGAGACAAAAACAGGATCGGCACCGACCCTAAGGGGAGGTCTTTCTCTTGACATTCCCTTATATAGGACTTCTCCGGTTACCGCGTTTATCGCGCATGGGGATCATTTTCCCCTCAAAAGCGAGTGCCTGATCCTTGCCCAGATGACGGCAGATCTCCCAGAAATCCGATATGATGTTTGTCGTGAAGGGCGCTCGTAAGAATGAGTGACACTGGAAATCTGCCCGCCGTGTCGTTGTGGAAAATGCCGCTCCGCTGGTGGGCGTTGCGTTTTAATCAGCGTCAGGAGCGAGTACTGCTGGTATTGAGTATTCTGATCGGCGCGCTGACCGGCCTGGCGGTCGTAGCTTTCATCCTGCTCACCGAACGGCTCGGCATGCGCCTGTACCCGGCGGGAAGCGCGGCTTGGCGGCGCGTGCTGATTCCTGTGGCCGGATCGCTGGGCATGGGCTACCTGCTGTTCCGTTATTTTCCAGATGCGCGGGGCAGCGGTGTGCCGCAGACGAAAGCGGCGCTCTACGCACGCGATGGGGTCATCACGTTTCGCACGGTTATCGGCAAATTCTTTTGCACGGCCGCGACGCTCGCCAGCGGCATCCCGCTGGGACGCGAGGGACCTTCCGTACAAGTCGGCGGGGGCATCGCTTCGATTCTTGGGCGCCGTTTGGGATTGCGACCCGAAAATGTGAAGGCGCTCATTCCGGTGGGGGCGGCCGCCGCAATCGCCGCGGCGTTTAATACGCCTCTAGCCGCTGTAGTGTTTGCGCTCGAAGAAATCGTGGGCGATCTCAACGCGCCCGTGCTGGGTTCCGTCGTGCTGGCGTCTGCAACTTCCTGGCTGGTTTTGCGCTTGCTCCTTGGCAACAACCCTCTGTTTCAGGTGCCTCAATACCAGCTTGTCCATCCGATCGAGTTTCTAATTTATGCCGTACTCGGGGTAGTCGGCGGCTTCGTCTCCGTTGCGTTTACCAAACTGTTGCTCGGGATGCGCCTGCGCTTTCGAATGTTTCCGCCATGGACGCGTTGGTTCCAGCCCGCGGCTGGCGGCCTGGTAGCGGGATTGATCGCGTGGCGCGTGCCGCAGGTGTTGGGCGTGGGATATGGATATGTCGGCGACGCGCTCAATAACAATATGGCTTTCAAACTCATGGCACTGCTGGTTGTCTTCAAACTCATCGCCGTGACAACCAGCTATGCGTCGGGAAATGCAGGCGGCATCTTTGGCCCGAGCCTGTTCATTGGCGCGATGCTCGGAGGTGCGCTCGGAAGCGTGGCGCATCATTTGTGGCCGGCGTATACGGCGGCGCCCGGGGCCTACGCGCTGGTCGGCATGGGCACCCTGTTCGCGGGAATTCTGCGCGCGCCCATGACGTCCGTGCTGATGATCTTCGAGACGACGCATGACTACGCCGTAATCGTCCCACTCATGATCTCGAATATGGTGAGTTTTTTCATTTCAGCACGGCTGCAGCCAGAACCCATTTACGAGGCGCTGGCGAATCAGGATGGCATTCATTTACCCAGTGAAGGCGCGCGACGCCGATACGGTCAACAGCAAGTGGCCCATGTGATGCGCGCCGCCAGCGAAGTCCTGAAAGCGAACACGACTTCGGAAGATGCTTTCAAAGCGACGAACGGAAGCCAAATGCGTGCGTGGCCCGTGACGGACGAGATACGAGGAATCGTAGGCGTCGTGAGTCGATTGCAAATCGAACAGGCGGTGGCGAATGGCGAAGCAACAAAACCGTTGCGAGACTTACTCGGCGCCCGTGATTTTCCGCACGTCCACGCGGACCATCCGCTTCACGTGGCGCTCGAACGAATGGGCAGGGCGAAATTGGATTTGCTTCCGGTCGTGAGCCGCGCGGACATTCACTACCTGATCGGGGTTGTTGTCCTGGCGGATGTTCTTAATTCGTATGGCGTGAAGGATCGACACTAGACTGGACTTGCACTGGAGCTTCTTTCGCAGGTATTCAAAGACCAGATAGCCCACTAGGCCAGAAATGATAGCGATAGCCAGATTGGTTTCTGAGAAAACGTCTTCAATTGCGAACGTCCACGTTTTCCCGTGGCCATTTGCATGAATGAACTCTCCCATTAAGAGATTGGGATAGAACAGGAAGATTATGAAACCGACCTCGACGACCGCTCTCCAAATCTCGGGGCTAATCTTATTGGCCTGTTGGGATCAGAGGTCATCTCGCCAGCCGTTCACTGTGTTCATCGGCGCCCTCGTGGCGATGATTTTCACGGAATTAGTCTCGGTCCATCAATACGTTGACATGCTCTATATATGTGTTGCGAATCAGACTCGGCGTGGTCGAATTTAGCACGATTTGGCGCAAATGCCTGGTTAGCGGGGTGGTGTCAATGGGTCGACGCAACACCCAGCTCGAAAGCTATCTGGCGGAGTTTAAAGGGCAAAAGTGACTGCGGGCGTCGATTCAAAGAAAACCATGTCCTGGTTAAGTCCAATTTGAGTGCAGCCTAATGGATCGGTCTTCTCTGAAGCGTACTAACGGAACTACTGTTTAGAGGGTGTTGCATCGACCGTCTGAACCGGCAGGTACGAGTGGACAGATCGCTTGACGGCAACGATACAGGTTGATTACAGCGGCCGGAATTCCCAGCCGTCTAGCCGTTTTCGGTCGACGAGAAGTGTCACCTGTTACCTCTAGGTTCAACTTCGATGGGATTACTGGGCCGAATGGCCTGCCAAGCTGTTCCGCATGCCATTGAGTGGGAAGGGTATGCCTCGCTTGTGTCGTGAAGGTAAACCGGGGCCAGGTGAGTGGTTCCTCCCGTGCAGCGAATGTAAGCGTACGTCGCCGGTCGGCATTAATATAGAGCGCCGGAGTCGTGTTCTCAGGAGACACAATGAATCGGAGTCAGAAGGGCTTCTCCCTTATTGAATTGCTGATCGTCGTGGCGATCATTTTGATCATCGCGGCCATCGCAATTCCGAACCTGCTTCGCGCGAAGATCGCGGCCAACGAAGCGTCGGCAGTCGGTTCGACGCGCACCATCGTTACCGCTGAAATTAGCTACTCGAATAGCTTCCAGGTCGGCCCGACGCTGCTCACGAACTTGCAGACGCCAGCCGGCGGTTGCCCTGCGGGCGGAGCGACGACGGCGGCAGCGTGCTTGATTGACTCGAATCTGGCGGCCGGACAGAAGAGTGGCTACAAATTCGCGGCAGTACCGAACGGCGGAGCCGGCACTGCGGCCAGCCCGTATACGGGTTTTGAGGAAAACGCCAGCCCACTAACTGCGGGCACCACCGGTCAGCGTGCATTTTGCGCGGACATGAGCGGTGTGCTGCACTTCAACACGACCGGCGCGGTTATCGGAACGGGCGCTGGCACGTGCGCGGGACTCGGAGCAGCTGCGGTTCTCCAGTAGTCGTTACGCATTTAGTAGATGGGGAAGCATGGCGAATCGGTGCTCCCCACGTTTCTACGGCTGGTCAGCTCAATCACAGGGCAGCCTGAGTCGTGATTAGTCGTGCCAGCTCAACCGGTCGACGCAACACCCTCTAACCAGTACTTCAGATCGTACTTTTCAGAAAAGACTGATCTTCTGGGCTTGACTCAACTAGACCTAATCAGGACGGGGTTCTCTTTGAACCGACACCCGCGAGCGGATTGGGCCTACTCAACTCCGCCAAATGGACTTCGAACTGGTGTTGCATCGACCCATTGAGACCACCCGGATAACCGGACATCTTTAACAATATCGGCACGGTCAAACACCTTTTGAGCAGACCTCTCCAGTCACTGAAAAGAGTTTTTGTCTTTCGCTTGCTGAGTTGTCTTTCTTCTAGGCCTTGATGACTACGGTCCGCTCGTAATCCAGCCGTAGGCTGCAGTCCGACCCATACATCTCTTCGATCGTAAACTTCAGACCGTGATTGCTTCTTCGAACTCCCTTTCGCGAGGGGGCGGGATGCCCATTCAAATGGACGGCGCGTTACGGCGCGCACCATGTCCGGTACCGAGCTGTCCCGCGTGCGAACCGGATACCGGCTCCGTCCACCCGAACCTACCAGCTAAAGCCGCCCGAGTCGAAGTGAGCCGACATTGTTATACATTCAAGTGCCTCAAGAACGTTCCTACCCAGAATTCTTAGGCCCTCGGTCTGTCCGAATCGTTGGAAATTCGCGTGTCAAAAAGCAGCGGCCCTCAAGGAGAACTGGTTCTGTCCAAGAGTGCACTCATCGGATGCGGCATGCACTGTCCTCAGGCGATCCCGAGGCGATTGAATACGGGGACTTTGGCAACGTCCACCGCGAAGGCAAAAACAATTACCCACGCAAGCGCTCCTGCCATCACGAGTAGCGGTAGAGGCGCCATCGCGATGCCGCGATTGGCCATCGTTGAGGCGATCAACAAATCGGCGACCGACGAAAGCACAACCCAGCAGCTTGGGTGGGTTGACCACAGGCGCTGACGAGTCCGATTCGCGTACATCGTTGCTTGATTGCCGAACACGATGAGCAGAAAGGCGAGGGTTTGAAGGGCCTCAATCCCGAGACCCAGCCGGAATTTGCCAACGGCAAGCACAGCTGTGCAAAACACCAGTTCAGAAATTCCCATAAAAGCGCCCGCTAACGTCAAATTGCCAACTCGCCAGGCGTTAGGCGTCCCTGACGGCCGCACGTTGTCCGTCGTCAGGGACATGCCTAAGAAGTCACCGGTGATCATTATTATGACCATCAACATGGGTGTCCGGATCGCATGTCCGGTCATGATCAGACCCGCTGCCAGGAAGAGCACTTGTACGATTTTCTTCGTGACTGAGTTCAATGTATAGGTCAGGATGCGCTGAAACGTGATGCGGCCCTCCTTTACTGCGGCTACGACACCCTCAAGTCCTGGTTTGGTCAGCACGATCCCAGCGGCCGACTTGGCAACGTCCGTCGCTGCTGAAACCGCAATTCCCATCTGCGCCTGGCGCAGCGCTGGCGCGTCGTTGGCGCCGTCGCCGCACACGCCGACGGTGTGTCCGCTTTTCTGGAACGCTTGTACGAGGCGAAACTTATCCTCCGGTAGTACTCCGGCGAAGACCGCGAAGCTTTCCGGGCGCACACTCTCCGGAATTGGACCGGCGGGACAGATGGCGCCATCTAGCCCCACTGCTTTTGCGATGATCGCAGCCGTCGCCGGCGCGTCGCCCGTCACCATCACGGTACGAACGCCTAAAGTACGCAGCTCCTTGATGAGCTCGGCCGCATCCGTGCGCGGCGGGTCGCTCAACGCGATGAGCCCAGCAAGCCGCATCGGCGCAGGTGTGCCGACAGCAACGGCCAGAACTCGGAACCCATGGACCTCGAGTTCGTGGGCCACCGCGGCCGCTGTTGGCATAGGTTCCGCGAGAGTGATTACCGTCGCAAATGCCCCCTTCACGGCACGCAGCGCACCGCCATTAGCATCCGTCGCAGTCGCCTCGGACATTTTTGTCGCTGGATCGAATGGAACGAACTTGACCAATTTGGGAGGATCGGCGATCTTGTTTTTCGCTGCAGCGGCGCGTATGGCTGTGTCGACCGGATCTTGTCCACCATCGGAACTGGCCAGGGCCGCCATCGCCAGTACGTGCACTTCGTCCAAGCCAGGTTGAGGACGGATTGCAGTTACCGCCAATTCGTTGCGAGTTAACGTGCCCGTTTTGTCCGAACAGAGAACATCCAGCGTTGCTGCCTCGTCCACCGCGGACAACCGCGTTGGAAGTACGCCCAAGCGTGCCAAAGCCCTTGCGCCTAGCGCCGCTGCAAGTGTGAAAGTGGCGGGCAGCGCCACAGGGATGGACGCAAGAACTGCCGTGAGTACAAGAGGGATAATCTCGCCAATCGGCATCCTACGGATGTGCGCGTAGGCAACCAACAGGACAATGATTGCACCGTTGAACTTGGCAAGATTTCGCACCACGCGCACGACTGTTTTTTGCTGAGTACTTTCGACATGGGCGGTGCGGACGAGTTCGGCGGTGTGTCCAAACTTCGTGTTCGCACCTGTTGCGGTGACGGTCGCCGTCGCTTCGCCGCGCCGCACCAAAGCTCCTGCATAAGTTTGCAAGCCTGGTCCAGCTTCGATCGGGACGGACTCGCCGGTGAGCATCGATTGATCGAGTAGGATCGATCCTTCGACAAGCTTTACGTCGGCTGCGACGACGCCACCAAGCGAAAGCTTCACGGCGTCACCCGGCACCAGTTCCGTAGCGGGTATGACCTTCCAAACTCCATCCCGCCGCACGGAAGCTGAAAGCGCGAGCCGCGATTTCAGCGCTGCAAGAGTAGCCTGTGCGCGCCCCTCCTGGAAGAACCCGAGAGCGGCGTTGAATACGAGAAGACCGGCGATAACCGCGGCTTCTACATACTCGTGGAGCGCTGCCTGGAGGATGATCGCGGCCTCAAGCATCCACGGAACAGGCGCCCAGAATTTGGTGAGCGCCATACGCCATGGCCGGACCGCGGTGTCCGGCATTGCATTTGGGCCGAACTTCGCAAGCCGCACTCGCGCTTCGTCGCTCGCGAGACCGCGCGCTAGGCTGTCTTCGGGATCACCTTGTAACGTTTTCGGTGAAACAGTCGAGTTGGCGGCTGGGGTGGGCATCGTTGCAGCGGAACTCTAGAATCGCGATACTTGCACCAAAATAGCATCTTAATGAGTCTGGAGAAACCGTGTTGTTCGCTTCGGAACAAGTTGTGGTTTTTCCTGTCCTCCTTGAAACCGCTCAAAATTGCAGTGTGGCAGGACTTCCGATGGATCACGGTGCGTGCGATTGATAGTGCCTGGTGAATTGCCTTCCTCCCGGGCACCGGCCAACGCCGGTCTCTTAGTAGGGTCGCGGCTGACCGGTCGTGAGAGCGGGAGCTAACTCCTGATTGGTCGGATAACCGGACGAGTTCGTCCAGTACCCGCTTTTCCGGTTGAGCCCGCCGCGTTATTCGGGAGTTAGCCCGCATGGGTCACGGTGGACGAAGCGATGACGCTGTTGCCAAGGGTGAGTGACCCGACGTTGAGGACCTATTACAGTCGGTAACAACACTGAAGATTGCGCTCTATCGTCGGCGAATCACGCGTCATCCCCCGCGAAGACGTTGCCTTTGTGTATAATCCCGTCGGTTTATCAAACTCTCTGTAGAGGTACGCCGATGGCCAAACCTTCCCCGATCAGCCCACCTTCGATTTCTCGTCGTTCGTTGCTGACCCTTCTGGGCGTCGCTGGAGGGACTCTGACGCTCGATTCGTTCACGCATCGAGCCACAGCTGCCCAAGGCAGCCCAGCGATGTCTTCATTTACCGGCCCGGGGGCGAATCCGTACTGGAATTCCGTGGGCCCATATGTCTCGGAACCGCAGAAGGCGCCGATGCTTCTCCTCACCGACCGCGGGGTTCAGCTGGAAACTCCGCGATCCTACTTCCAGACAACCATTACTCCGAATCACGCGTTTTACGTTCGGTGGCATCTCGATGACATTCCAAACGCCGTGGACTTGAAGACCTGGCGACTGCAGGTCGAAGGAAATGTGGACAAGACGGTCTCATACAGCTTGGCCGACCTAATGCGCAAGTTTCCGGCCGAAACGATTGTTGCCGTCAACCAATGCTCGGGAAACAGCCGCAGCCGTCTGGAACCGCGCGTTGCCGGAGGCCAATGGGGCAGTGGCGCTATGGGCAACGCCCGATGGACCGGTGTGCGGTTGCGTGAGCTTCTTCACGCGGCGGCTCCGAAGACCGGTTCCGTGCAGGTCCAGTTTCAAGGACTCGAGAGCGGCCCGGGACCGGAAGGTTTCGGCTCGCATTTCTTTCAGAAGTCGCTCGACATGACGGAACCGGTTCTCGATGAGTGCATTGTCGCGTACGCGATGAATGGCGAACCACTCCCGATGCTCAACGGATTCCCCGTCCGCCTAGTCGTGCCTGGCTATTTTGCAACCTATTGGATGAAATGCCTTACGTGGATTCGAGTGTTGGACAAGACCGACGACAACTTCTGGATGAAGTCTGCCTATCGCATCCCGGACACGCCTCGGGGAAATACAACTCCTGATGATGTGAAGGCCGGAACCGTCAAGATGATTCCAATTAATCGAATGCCTGTGCGCTCGTTTCTCGTCTCGCCCGACGGCGATACGAAAATTCCTGCGGGGATGCCCGTTCAGGTGCGCGGCATCGCCTTCAGCGGTCATGGTGGTGTGACGAAGGTTGACGTCTCGGTTGACGGACTGAAGACGTGGCAGGTCGCGCGACTCGGTGAGGACCTTGGGCCCTATTCCTTCCGCACTTGGGAATTCACGTGGACCCCGAAAGCGCCCGGCAGCTACACCCTAGCCTCGCGCGCAGCCGACAGCGCACGAAACACGCAGCCCGACGAGGGCGTCTGGAATCCTGGCGGTTATCTCTGGAACCGGATCGAACGTCAGGATTACTCCGTCGGCAGCGCTGAGTAAGAGGAGGAACTCTCGTGCGATTGGTGAAACGCTGCTTCGCCTTGTTGCTCGGCGGCTCGCTCACCATTGTTCTAGTCGCGGGGCTTCTCTTTGCTCAGGTCGAAAAAGGCAGCTACGCTCCCGCGCCGCTCGGCCAGCTCCAGCGGCCCGCTCCGGCCGCGCTGACCGATGATTCCGTCTACCAGGTTTCCGCCTATGCGCAATATTCTGTGGAGCTCGCGGAAGGGGAAGGCCGCGCCGAAACCGCGAGCTTCTGCAGTCTGTGCCACAGTACTCGATACATCATGATGCAACCGCCGCTACCCGCGGCTACTTGGGAAGCCGAAGTCACCAAGATGCGCAAGACGTTCGGCGCTCCCATCCCCGATGCGTCCGCCGCGCTGATCATTAAGTATTTGCAGACTCACTACACGCCGGAAACGCGCCAGCAGTAGAGTTACCCAGTGAATTTGACTAGGCGGCCCACGACATATCGACGCCAACCGGGCCAAGTCCTGATTCGTCGGATAACCGGAATAATTCGTTCCAGTACCCACTCTGCCGGATGGCGCAATGATCAGGACTTCAGAATGACCGCAGAAAACATCCAACATTCCGGAGTCTCTCCGAAATGTCGTGCATGCCTTCCTAACGAACCACTTCTCGCCGCTGCATCTGAGTCTTAACTTGCTTCTGGCTAAGGATTTAGTTCGGACGCCTGTCCCGTTCGCATGGCGGTTGCGTTGCAGTACCACAGGTGGCCGGCCGCCGCAGGCGCCCGGGATGGGGTTGAAAGTTAGATGACAGCTCATCTTACGCGCAGCACTGCAGCAACGGTCTTCCTTGGGTTAGTTCTGGGTACAATTTTCTGTCAATCTGCCGTAGGGCAATCCCAGATCCCGATGACAGGGACCGAAGTCTGGCCGGAAGTTGATGGCCACGTCCAATTCTCGCCAAATTTTCGAGTGCTCTCGTTTGCAGGGACGCAACAGGCAGTGGGTTTTCCCTACGAGCAGTGGTACGCGGCGGCAGGGCTCGGTTATCAGTTTAAACATATTCTGAAGCACCACTTAGAAAACATTGATCCGGACAAAGAGCATTACCTGGTGGTTGCTGGCGGCTATGAGTTCTTACAAACGATTCAATCAGGAAAAACGAAGGATGAGAGCCGAGTGGTTCTTGAGGCTGTGCCCGGCTTCCGTACCCCAGCTGGATTCCTAATGCGCGATACGAACCGTATCGAATTCCGCTGGGTTAACGGGGTCTATTCCACTCGTTATCGGAACAAACTAGCAGTCGAACGCGATTTTCTTGCTCGCGGCTTTCGCTTTACTCCGTACGCTTCCGCCGAAGCCTTCTACGATGTGACGAAGGGCTCTTGGAATGAAGAGTATTACGCCGGCGGCGTCCAGTGGCCGTATAAGCGGCTTCTTATGCTGGACACTTATTACCTGCTACAGAAATGCCCTACCTGCAAACCTGCTAACGTGAACGTGGCGGGAGTGACTCTGAACTTCTACTTTGGCAATAGCAGTAAATAGGCGGTGCGGCCGGCCTCATATCCAGGCTCGCCATCTTCGTCGCGACGGCAAGTTCGCGGACAGTTACTTTACGCGACCAGCCGCTGGAGTGAAGCCGTTTGTGCGGCATGGCGAGCGGTAGTGACAATCTGCATCGGAGCGAATTGGGGATGGACTCCATCTCGGAGCGCAGGCGAACGTCCAGCTCCTGGTACTAGAACCTCCAGCTAGTAACACATTATTCATGTATTCGTCACAGGCGATTCAATAGGACTGGTTAAGGTTCGGTCGCCTTGTGTCATCGGTTTGGCGCCTGGCCGTATTCCAGCGTCAGCGAGGGCTACGAAGCCAGGAGATTCCTGGTGGCTCCCAGGATGTGGGAGCACGACGTGTATCTCTCCCGTAGAAAGGGTTGGCTGGGACTAGGCCGCTTTTGGCTTCGAGAGCCAAGGATTCGGGCGGGTATTTTTTGAGTTCCTCGGGTGGTGGTGTTTGTCTGTACTGATTCGATTTAAATTTCAAGGAGGAATGAATGCGAGTACTTGCAACGTGTATCGTGGCCCTTGGCCTTGTTGTCTCGCCAGTGCTGGCGGGAACGCCTGCGCCAAGGACCAACGACAGTACGACGGCCAATACAACCGCGACGACGACCGCGACGACGGGCGCTCAGCCGGCCGCTGCGCCTGCGCCAGCTGCGACCGCTGATCCAGCCGCAAAGCCCGAACCCTCGAGCAGCGAAGTAGCGGCCGAGCTGCAAACGCTCCGCGATTTGCTAGAGGCGCAGTCGAAGCAGCTTCAGGAACAGCAACAGAAGATGCAGTTGCTCGAAGATCAGTTGAACGCTTCGAGCGCGGCCCGCGCGAATCTCGCAACCGTTCCGGGCGTCGCTGATGGCGCGGGCATCCAACCCGTCACCGGCGTGGCGGCGAGCGCCAATTTGGCGAACTCGAATCCGAGCCAGGAAAAAACCGGCCCCCCGACATCCATTCAGTTCAAGGGAATCACGCTCACTCCGGGTGGCTTCATGGCGGCAGAAACGGTGTGGCGTCAGAAAGCGCTTGCGTCTGACGTCAATACGGCTTTCGGCTCCACTCCCTTCAATGGATCCCCGAACGCCAGCGCGGGGGAGTTCAACGCCAGCGGCCGTCAGTCTCGTATCTCGATGTTGGTCGAAGGAAAGCTCGACAACGTGAAGATCGGCGGCTACTACGAAATGGATTTCCTCTCTGCCGGTACCACGTCAACAGACACCCAGAGCAACAGCTACACGATGCGCCAGCGGCAGTTTTGGGCGCAAGCCGCCTTTAACAACGGCTTCACCGTTACGGGCGGCCAACAGTGGAGCTTGATCACGGAAACAACCCATGGCATGGACAACCGCACCGAAGCGTTGCCGTTGACAATTGACGCGCAGTATAACGTCGGCTTCAGCTGGGCGCGGCAGTACGGCTTCCGCGTCACCAAGAGCCTGCTTGACAATAAACTCTGGCTGGGCTTCGCGGTTGAAGAAGCGGTTGCCAACGTCAAGGTTCACGGCAACCCCACCGTGGCATGCGCACCGGCCAATCCCACTATCGTTCCGGAGCCGGCCGCGACGTGCCCATCAGGATTCAATGGCACCCTCGTCACCGTGCCTACGGGCGTCGGGACCACGGGCACGGCAGTCGTGAACAATACTACCTACAATAATTTCCTCATCGGCGCATTCGGCAACACCAGCGGTCTTTACGACCCGCTCGGCAACTACCCCTACAACGAAGCCCCGGATTTAGTCTTCAAGGCAGTCTTTGAACCGGGCTTTGGCCACTACGAAGTCTTCGGCCTTTTGAGCGAGTTCCGCGATCGAACCTATCCGTGCGTCCCGATCAACGGTGGCACTGTACTTCCCGGGGGCTGCCCGGCTGGGTTGACCACGATCATCGGTTCGGGAGTGGGAGCCACGAACGACAGCAGAACCGGCGGCGGCGTCGGCGCCAATGCAAGATGGAATCTTCTGGCCAAGAAGGTGGACGTGGGAATCCACTTCTTTGGTGGAGATGGCATCGGCCGGTATGGATCATCCGGCGCGTTGGCCGATCTCACCGTTCGTCCGAACGGCGATCTCGCTCCCATCCACAATTTTCAGGCCCTCGGAACTCTACAATTTCACCCGACGCCGAAATGGGACATCTACATGAACGTCGGTGGCGAATATGAGGCTCGCACTGCTTTCGCCAAGACTCCAGGTGGAACCTTGAACGACGGCTACGGGTATCCCGGCCTCGCCAACTTCGGCTGCTGGTCAGAGACGCTACCGGTCTCCGCACCAGCGACAAATACCAACCTCGGAGTTCCAACCGGAGTCGGCGGTTCGACAGGGTTCATCCCTGGTCCACTAAACAGCTGCACGGGTGACCCGCGGAACCTCATCGAGGGAACGCTCGGCTTCTGGTATCGCTTCTACAACGGACCTAAGGGCAGGGTGCAGTTCGGCGTGCAGTACTCGAACTTCGTCCTGAACACCTGGAGGGGCGTGGGTACGGGGACTATTTACGGCGTCCCGGTGGTCACGAACGGCGCACCGCACTCCGACAACAACATGGTGTTCACGTCGTTCCGTTATTACCTGCCGTAGCGAACACTTAAATAAACTCGGGAGGGGCGGTTCGCTGCCTCTCCCGTTTTTTTTTGCCCGCCGCGTACCTGAGTAGCTTGAGTCCGGATTGAATGCCTGTTGAAGTTCGTACGGCTTAAGTGGATATCTCCAGCCGCGACTCCGGCTAGGCATGTGCCGCACAGCGTTCTCGAAGTTCGCACTGCCGCGAAGAGCAGCGTACCGCCGATCGCGCGCTTCAGGTACCCACGCGGGCTCTCGATTGTGCGCGCCGCGGAAACGATCAGAAGGCGAAACGACCACCGATTGTCGGGGCAAGGTTGTTGGGGTAGTTATAGGGGACACCGGGGCCATGAGGAATGGCGATGGCCAAACCGCCGCTCACGTCGGAATACGCGATTCCGGCAAAACCGTCGAAGCGCGGTGTGAAGTGGTGGTCCACATAGAGTGACACCTCGTCGAGGGTGCCCGCGCAGGAAGCGCGGAAATTTCCGGGCGAGCAGGTCGACGGATTACGACGGAAAGTGTTCTGCCGCTGTTGATACCACGACAAAGTGATGTCGGTTTTCTTGTCGTAAGCGTACTTCACGCCATTCCACCAGATATTCACCTGCTTTTGAGAATCAAGATTGTTGTCTTCGACCCCGCTCATGAGGTAGCCGCCTTGGTCATCCGCGCCCACGCCCAACGGGTTCGACGGGTTGTTCTGCCAGATGTATTCGAAGCCACCAAAAAACTTGAATCGGTCCCACGCGTACTTGGCAGCGATCAGAATTGCGTTGTTGTCGGTCACGATCCCATAAACGGTGTTGGTGGGGTCGATCAGATTGGTCCCGGTGATGTAGATTGTATTGACGCTGTCGGTGGTCGACTGAAGCTGCGCCCCCGGGGCCTGACTCTGAGGCCCCTGCAGGGGATTCAATACGCTGATCGCCTGGTTGTAATGTTGGTATACGGCGTCGGCGGAGAACTTGCGGTACCCTCCGCCGAGGTCGAATCCCCAGGCATTGTTATGTGGCTGTTCCGGCGTACAGTCGGCAGCAGTCCAGCCTGGGATAGCCGAATAGCAGCCGCCGGAACCATTGACGAATTTATACATCGCGCCGAAATGGACCGGGCCATAGGTGACGCGATACTTTAGGGCATCGTCCCAACGGGAGTCCTGGGTGTCGCCGCCGCCAGCCATCGTGCCGTTATACCCGATATACGAAAATGCGTAGCTGCCGCCGGCCGGATCGTATAGGAGCATCGCATCGGTGCCCAGAGACCGCTGGCGGCCGAAGGTCACCGTGCCGAATAGCTTGGACGATATACCCGCATAGAATTCGTCGTTGAAAGGTTGGCCCGCGCGCGCGCCGTCGATGGCTTCCGAATAGCTGGCCCTTGGAAGTCCATTGTTGTTGATAGCGGTGAGCGACGCGTTGGCGAGCAGGCCGGAATTCGGATTGATGCCAGTTGAAGCGTTGAACACGACGGACCAGCCAGGCAAAAACTCCTCCTTGCCCCTGACGCCCAGACCCGTCTGCTGCAGGTTGTTCGGTGCTACCAGGAACCGAGAGTGATTGCCATTTCGGTTCACTAGGGATTCACCTTCATAGTTATAGCCATTTACAGGTAAGCCGTGGCTTACCCAGCCGAAGCCGACGTCATACGCACCGAACAGCGTGATGCCGTGCCAGGTTAGCGCGCAATCAGTGGTGGCGAACTCGTGGCCGCTCGTGCAGGCGTCGGGGGTTTTCGCTTGCATCTTAATGTCGACCGTGGAGCCCTGCCCAGCCGCCAAGCTGATTCCCGCACGCGTTTCATCGGCGAAACCTTGTCGTGCCGCTCGAATCTCGAAGCGTCCCGGAGTCAGGCCGGACGCCTGATAGTGCCCCCCGCCGTCGGTTACGATCGTGCGCGTTTCAGTTCCGTCAATGCTCTTGATTGTCACCGCGACATCGCGAAGGCCTGCGCCGGCTTGGTCCGTCACCACGCCGGAAAGGCTCGCCGCTGTGGATTGCGCGCGCGCGGCGCCAGTGAGAAACAGAAAGCCAACGAGGGATGCGAGGATAACTGAACGATTTGTCACGGGTTCTCCTGATTTTTCGTTCGGATGGATTGAGCCGCTCGTTCAAAAGCCAGCGGCGAGGTGCGAATTTACGCGATCCGGTACGATATGTCAATTCGGTTTCGTTCGCTTAGAGGGAGGGGCTTTCCACCTGAGGTCGGAGTTCCGAGTGAACGGGCTGGTCCGCCGGAATGCCGCTTACGCGGCGAGCGGATCGTTGAGCTATCGTCGCGAAAGAGAGCGGGTCAGTCTCCAGAGGTCTTCGGAGCGGCCTGCTGCATTTGCGCCATCATTTGACGCATGGCTTCGGCCATTCCCGGTGCGCGCTTTTTCCGCCATGCTTCGAGCTTCTTCACGTGCTTTTCGAGATTTTCGTACTGGTGGGGATTCTTGCTTCGCGCGCGCATCGCCGGGACAAAAGCCTTGATCCTTTCCCAGACCATCCATTGCTCGCCCGTGTTTTCGAAGAAAAATCCTTCGTCAATCAGGCCGCGATTCACGATGCTCGCCGCCATTTCCCAATAGCTGATCAGCATGCGCATTGATGCGCTTTCCGGACTGGTCATCGGATACTTGCTCATGTCCTCAAGCGAAGTTGGGTGGAACTTGCCGAAGTACCAATCGCGCGCCTCGCGCATGCGGGGCTCGCGCCGCAGATCGTAAAGCCGGAGCATCAAATTGGCCTGGTCGTGCGTCACTTTTCCCATCTGTTCCTCCTTGTGTAAGGTCGGGTGCGAAGCAATTGGCAATGCGATTTCTTCAAATCATTACGCTTGAGGTGTGGCGATGGTGCCCGTCAGCTGAACTTGGTGTATGCGAGTCAGCGGTATGGCCGTTTCCTCGAACGCCAGCTTGATGCGCCGGCGGAGTTCCCGCGCCACGTCGTCTTTGCGATTGAGGACCGTGCGAACTTGCAGCCGCAACACCGTCCCATCGAGCGACAGGGATTCCACGCCGAGCACGCGAGGGCCGTCCACCAGCGCCGGGGACCAATCGGCATCGTTGCGAAAATCTGCCGAGATTTTCTCGAGAGCAGTCAGCGCACGGCCAACCATTTCATCGGACGGTACCATAACGTCCACAAATGTTTGCGACCAATCGCGGCTGAGGTTGGCGACCTGGCCTATCAGGGAATTCGAAATGGTTACGATCGCACCGGCCAGATTGCGGATCACGGTTCGGCGCAGGGTGAGGTATTCCACGCGCCCTGTTTCGCCATTGACCTGAATCAGGTCGCCGACGACGTACTGGTCCTCCAGCACAATGAAGAATCCGTTGATGATGTCCTTTACCAGGGTTTGCGCGCCGAAACCAAGCGCGAGGCTGCCCACCGCGGCCGCCGCCTCGAACGGCGTCACGTCGAAGCCGAACTCAGGGAGAGCCATCAGGATCGCCCCGGCCCCGATCACGGCGGCGCCTACGCTATAAACCAGCCCTGCTATGGTACGGGTTTGCTGCTCCCGCATCTGCGCCGCGCGCGTTTGTGTCTTGGCGCTGGACACCAGCCGCGTCGTCAGAGCTCGCAGCATGCGAATCAGAATCATCGCGATCAGGATGATCACGAGTATGCGCACGCCGCGCGTTCCGGCAGTTTCCAGCCAATGTCTTAGCGGTTCGGTCATGGGAGTTAGGGCGCGGAATTATACCACTCGATGGACGCAGCGCTGCGGCGCACGGTGCGGCTCAAGATTCGCGGTCAAATCGGGGGATTATTTTGCTACCCCGTGCAGGGCCATGTAAAATCACCAGGCCCGTAAACAGCGCGCCCGTAGCTCAGATGGATAGAGCGTGTGCCTCCGGAGCACAAGGTCGGGGGTTCGAACCCCTCCGGGCGCGCCATTTTTCGGTATCGCTAAGCTCTATTTCTTCGCTTCCCACAGTTCGACGAATCCGCCGACGTCCGGGTCTCGCATCATCACGGCGCGACCATCGTTCACTTTCACGATTCCGCCATCCGAGACGGTCGTCGCGCCGGCTAACTTCGCGCGCGCGTAGACAGCATCCAGGTTAGTGACCTGAAAGCCGACGTAATTGACGCCGATATCGGCGAAATGCTGATCCGGAGCTGGTTTGTCCTTGTTTCCCGGATTGGCCAGCAACTCCAGCCGCACGTTTTGGTTGGTTCCGGCTTGCGGAAACCATCCGTTCATCATACCCATCGCGGGGCGCCCTCCAGGTGGCGGAGGTGGCGGAAGCGGCGGATAATCTCCGCCGAGCACGCCCTGATAGAACGCCAGCGCCTTCGTCGCATCAATTACGTTCAAGCCAATGTGATTGAATCCTGCCTGAATCCCCAGTCGCTCTATGTTTTGTTGGGTCGCGGTGGAATTCGAAACCTTTGGCCCCTCTGGCGGCGCGCCCGGCGCGGGCTTCATCTTCGCGAATAGCTCGATGAACCATCCGTCCGGATCCTGGACGAAGACGAATCGGCGCGGTTGCCCCGCCGGAGGCTCCGGAAATCCCATCTTAGGCACTCGCAGCAGCCCCGCGGCCTTCAGCGTATCCATCACCGGGTTGCAATCGTCCATCACCGTCACGTCCATGTGCCCGGCTCCCAAATCCGAGGACGTCAGGTTGCTCCAGTCCTTCCTGTCGATGCCGCGGTATTCGCGCAGGATCAGCGGAAACGGCTTGTCCACCACCACCGAGCTGGGAATGTTGATGATCGCCGTGCGCGATTCAGCGCCCTTCGTGCCGCCCAGCGCGTTGGCCTCCTTGTCGACCTTCCAGTCGGTTTTGCTCGCCACGGGATATCCCATCGTCACGTAGAACTTGATCGTGGCATCCAAATTCGCCGTCTGGTGGCCATCGAATGCCATCCCAAGTACATCTGCCGTACCAGTATCTGGTGCGGCGCTTGATGCGAGAGCCGAGGATCGTGCAAGACCGACGGTTGCCACCGCGACCATAAGAACACCAACTCCCAGGACGACACCAAGATTTCTCGAAAATAAAGGTTTCACTGTCCTTCGCTTTTTCATGAACGCTCCCTCGGTCTCCTTCCGGCAACCGCGCTCGCGACTGCGTTCCCAATAGGCGCGTAAGCCGGTTCGGAGTTTATCGAATCGCATCGGCAATTTTGCGGTGTGACCTTGCCGGTTGGACTCTTGGTCGTTTCTCCATTCCGCTGGATTTTACACCGAGAGGGCCCAAGGTCCAGAAATTGGTTTTTGCCTTTTTCAGGTTTTCATTCAGACCCATTTCACGTCGCTCGGAGCATGCGAAATGGGAGTACAATCGCACGCGTTTTCGAGCACCGAAGAAAGCCTCGGGCAGAGCAACGAGTTTCCCAGTTTGGAGTAGGAAATGAAACGAAGGATACGAGGATCGCGCGAGGTACCAGTGGTAATTGCGGGCGTGCTTCTGACCGTGATTGGCGCCGTGGTTGTCGCGCGCGCCACGTCTGGACCGCAGAGTTCGGCGGACGCGGCGGCGCCGTCCTTTTCAGCCGACCGGCTGCTGGCCCACATCCGCGTGCTGTCGTCGAACGAATTCCAGGGGCGCGGGCCGGGCACCGAAGGCGAAACCAAGACTATTGCCTACTTGCAGGAGCAGTATCGCGCGGAGGGACTCGAGCCGGGCAATCCCGACGGGACCTACTTGCAAAATGTGCCTCTCGTGGGAATTCGTCCCGACCCGAATATGGAGATGACGTTTTCCGGACGCGGAAAGACGATCCGCGCAGCGTTCCGCGATGATTTTGTAGCGCTGACCAGGCGCGTGCTCGAGTCCGTAACCCTCGACGCGCCGATGATCTTCGTCGGCTACGGCGTGCAGGCGCCCGAATACAAATGGGACGATTTCAAGGGCGTGGACGTGAAGGGAAAAGTGATCATTGTGCTCGTGAACGATCCGCAGGTCACCAAAGGCAATCCGCCTGTGCTGGATGACGCGATGTTTGGCGGAAAGGCGATGACTTATTACGGACGCTGGACCTACAAATACGAGAAGGCGGCGGAATTGGGAGCAGCGGGATGCCTGATCGTCCATGAGACGGCGCCGGCGGGTTATCCCTGGGAAGTGGTGCGAAACAGTTGGAGCGGTGAGTCGTTCAGCCTCCTATCGGCTGACAAGGGGATGAGCCGGGCCGTGGTGGAGGGGTGGATCTCGCACGAAAAGGCGCAGGAGCTTTTCAGCGCGGCGGGCCTCGATTACGAAAAGCTGAAACAGCAGGCAGCGACCCGCGATTTCCAGCCGGTGTCGCTCGGGATGGACGCCCATCTCGAAATCCACAATACGATCCGTACGATTGATTCTCACAATGTGATTGCCAAACGAACCGGAAGCGACCCCGTGCTGAAGGATCAGTACGTGATTTACACCGCGCATTGGGATCACTTCGGGATCGGGCCGCCAATAAACGGGGAAAACATCTACCATGGCGCGGCGGACAACGCCTCGGGAACGGCGGCGCTGTTGGAAATCGCTCGCGCGTACGCCCAGCTCAAGACCGCGCCGCGGCGGACGATCTTGTTTATTTCAGTTACCGCTGAAGAACAGGGCCTACTCGGGTCGGAGTATTACGCGACTCATCCGCTGTATCCCATTGCGCGGACTGCCGCGGACATTAACATGGATGGAATGAACACTTGGGGAAGAACGCACGACATTCTGGAAATTGGCATCGGCAAGTCAACGCTCGATGAAGTGACGGCGGAAGCGGCCAAAGAACAGGGAAGAGTGGTCCTCCCGGATGTTGAGCCGGAAAAGGGTTTCTACTATCGTTCCGATCATTTCAGTTTCGCGAAAGTAGGAGTCCCGGCGCTCGACCCCGATAGCGGCACTGACTATCTGGGGAAACCGCAGGGTTGGGGAATGATGAAGAAAAACGAATACACCGCGAACGATTACCACAAGCCGAGCGACGTGATTAAGCCTGACTGGGATCTTAGCGGGGCTGCGGAAGACAGCTTGCTGTTCTTTGAGATTGGCGACCGCGTGGCGAATGCCGATAAGATGCCCGAATGGAAAGCAGGCGCGGAGTTCAAGGCGATCCGCGAAGCATCACTAAGAAGTCAGGCGGCGCAGTAGAAATAAAACTGAGACGCTCGCAATCCATTGTACTGAGGGACGCATGAAGAGTTCTAAGTCTGGCGGCGCTAGGGATCGCCGCGCAATGCTGAAATGGGCGGTGCTGGGCGGTGGCGCCGCGGTGGCAAGTTTTTTTCGCGCTCCGATGGCTCAAGCCGCGCCCACGCCGAAAGAACAGGAAGCGCAAGCTGCCGTTGATCGTGCCACTCGCGGCATGCCCGCTCCGCGTATTAAAGACGTCACTGTGATTCAAGTCGGTGGCGGCGCCGCCAACGATTCCACCGTTGTGAAAGTGACGACCGATCAGGCGGGACTCTACGGCTACGGTTGCGCCACGCATACGTTTCCCGGCGGGCGCTACAAACTGGTGGGCGCGGCAGTCGAGCAGTATTTGAAGCCCCTGGTGATTGGCCGAACAACCGACCGCATCGAGCAGATCTGGCAAATCTGTTACATGAGTTCGTACTACAAGAACGACGCGGTTTTGAACTGCGCCATCGGTGGCGTCTGCGACGCGCTCTGGGATATCAAGGGCCGCCAGGCGGGAATGCCGGTCTATCAGCTGGTCGGCGGCAAATGCCGCGAAGCCGCGGACATTTATCTGCATGTCGGAATGGGTTCGCAGGATCCCGGAAAGCAGCTCGTCGAGAACTCGATGAAGCTCGTCGAAAAGGGGTGCCGCAATCTGTTGGTCGCCATGTTCCTTCGCGATGGCGCTGTCAATACCTTGTACGGGCAGCCGTCATTCGATGACGGGTCCGTGCCCTTCGATCGCGACAATGAAACGCGCAAGGTTATCGCGGCGTTTGAGACCTTCAGAAAAGAAATGCCGCCGGAAATCGGGCTGGGTGTTGATGTGCACTCGTTGCTCGATAGCATTCGAGCCGTTCAATTCTGCAAAGACGTCGAGCCTTTCCGGCTGTTTTATTGCGAAGACCTTTTTGCCCCGGAAGAGGCCGGCCACTACAAAATCGTTCGCGAGCAGTGCTCGACGCCTCTGGCGATCGGTGAACTCTGGAATAATCCGCACGAATGGCAGCCACTCGTGGAAGCGCGCGAGATTGACTACATCCGTCACCATGTTTCCCACGTCGGAGGATTCACGGCCGCCCGGAAAATCGCGGCATTCGCCGAAAATTATGAGGTGAAGTTCGCGTGGCATGGCGCCCCGAATTCCCCTGTCGGCCACATGACTAATCTGACCCTCGATCTCACCAACAACAATTTCGGCATTCACGAGCATTTCGATTATCCGCAGGTCGTCCAGGATGTTTTTCAGGGTTGTCTCGAAATTAAAGACGGCTACGCGTGGATCAGCGAAAAACCCGGCTGGGGCATCGAAGTTGACGAGGCGCTTGCGGCAAAGCACCCCATCACGGACGAACATCCCAATGAGTTTCGGACGACGGACGGATCAGTGATTCAAGGCACGGGCTAGAATTGCGATTGGTGCCTGGTGAACAAATCTTGGGCGTACTGAGGAAGTCGTGAGAATCTAAAACCCCCGGCCGCGCGGCTTCGCTGTCTTGAGAGGAACCTTCACGCCATGAGCGCAGAAACACCGCCGCAGACAGGCTCGGTTCCCATCCGCACCCAGAACCGCCGTTTCGTCTATCTTGCCGCCGCCTTTGCCGGTCTGGGTGGCCTGCTCTTTGGCTACGACACCGGGGTTATTTCCGGCGCCGAACTTTTTTTCAAGAATGATTTTTCACTTTCCGTTTTCGCTCTCGAGGTCATCGTCAGCGGCGTGCTGGCGGGAGCGGCTGCAGGCGCGCTCCTGGGAGGCCGGCTGGCGGATATTTTTGGCCGGCGAACCCTGCTGATTTTTACCGCGCTCATTTTCGCTGCGGGCGCCATCCTGTGCGCTGCGGCTCCCTCGGCCGCGATATTGATTGTTGGGCGAATCATCGTTGGCTTCGGGATCGGTTTGTCTTCCAGCACGGTACCCGTATATATCTCCGAAGTTTCTCCCGCGGATGCGCGAGGCTGGACCGTCTCACTTTTCCAACTCGCAATTACTATCGGAATACTTCTCGCCTACGTCGTGGATTACGCTTTTGCGAGCATTCAGGGCTGGCGCTGGATGTTCGGATTGGCCGTCGTGCCCGCGGCCATATTCGCATTTGGAATGTTCTTCTTACCGGAGTCCCCACGCTGGCTCGCCAAGCGCGGCCATCACGATGCGGCCCGCGCGATTCTTGCGCGCATTCGCGATACGCACGACGTGGACACGGAACTCCAGGAGATCGAGCACGGCCTGGCTCATGCGGAGGAGCATGGCAACTGGAAGGATCTGCTCAGCGCGCGGCTTCGTCCGGCGCTGATAGTTGGCATCGGTCTCGCGGTTTTTCAGCAAGTGACCGGAATTAACACGGTCATCTACTACGCGCCGATGATTGTCCAGTCCGCGGGAATTTCTTCTGCTTCCGGCGCTATTCTCACCACCGCCGGCATCGGAATCGTCAACGTGTTGATGACGATTGTTTCGATGTGGCTCATTGACCGGATTGGCCGCCGGCCGCTTTTGTTGACCGGCATCGCCGGTATGATCGTAACGCTCGGTGTGCTTGGATGGGCATTCCACTCCGCAAGCCCCACTGGCGCGCTTTCGTGGATCGCCGTAGTCAGCATCATGGTTTACGTCGCATCGTTTGCCATCAGCCTCGGTCCCATTTTCTGGCTTTTGATCTCGGAGATTTATCCGTTGAAGGTCCGCAGCTCGACGGAAGGCGTCGCAGCGACGTTCAATTGGGGCTCGAATCTTCTCGTCAGTTTGACATTTCTAACTTTGCTGCATGTGATTGGCGCCACGCGGACATTCTGGCTCTACGGAGTTTTCGCCATCGGTGCGTGGTTGTTTTCCTATTATCTTGCGCCGGAAACCAAAGGGCGCACGCTCGAGGAGATCGAGGCGTTCTGGCGTGAGTGAGGCGAATGCTGTGTTGAAGACTATGTCTGCGCGAGCGGGCGCTTGAAAACCAGAAGTTTCGCAGTGAATATCTGAAGCTCCTCGCCATTTTGATTGAGCGTCGTGCTCCGGACTTTCACGATGCCCTGGTTCGGTTTCGAGCGCGACGGCACGATTTCGAGGATTTCGCTTTCCACGCGCAACGTATCGCCGGCACGAGTGGGCCTTGGCCATCCGATGTCGCCTCCCAGGCCGATCAATCCGCCGGCGATTTGCATTTCACCGTGCACCAGCAGACGCATAGTTGCGGCGGCCGTATGCCATCCGCTTGCGGCGAGCCCGCGAAATACGCTTTCGCGCGCGGCAGCGTCGTCCAAATGAAACGGTTGCGGATCGAATTCCGCCGCGAACGTCTTCATGCGATCTTCATCCATACGATACGCACCGGTCGTGAATCGTTGGCCAACACGCAGGTCGTCCAGGTACAGTTTCTGAGTTTGCTCGGGCGCCGGATTCATTTTCGCTCCCCCGTATCGTGCAGCAATCTTGGATGAGTAGATCGCTCAATGTCGAACGGTTTAGCGCTGCGCTTAATCCTTCAGCGCGTTGGTGATCAATGCCTCCAGTTTTTCGTCGAGACTCTCGGCTACCTTATCTACTTGAGCTGATTTGAACCTGCCGAACACCGTGGACGGTAGATCGTAGTCAACGTGCGTCATTTTATCCTCGCCAACGTACACGCATATTCTCAGCGGCGCATATTCCCCTGCACGAAGATCTGCCTGGGTCATTTCAACGGCGATCAGCGGATTCCCGACTTCATATTGCCGGTCAAATTCTTTCCTGCCCTTCAACGACAGGAGCTGCCCGTGATCGCGCATGGCAAAAAGCATGAAGCCGCTGCTTCCTTCCATGGAGTGAATCTTGGCTTCCACATCCGCGGGGTTCGAGACGTCCTTCATGGCGGTGGCGAACGCTTGCGGGTCGAATTTCCCAAGCTGCTTTTCGATAGCCGCGGTAACCGCATCGAATGATTTCGATGACTTGTAATTGACATGCGTCGTGGAACTGACGGTGACCGACCGCGTGGGACCAGTTTCGCCGGCCGCCGAGCTCGGACTCGTTGCGAGGCCGACGATCAAGAAAGCAAAGAGTCCCGCAACGCAGGCAGATGACATTTCCATATCAATACCCCCTTGCAAAGCCGAACGAATTCTTATGATGCACACGGAATCAAGCGGTCGCAAGCATCGAATCCGCAAATCCGATAATCGCCATCAATTATTTGAGTTGGACATTAAGTCGCGGCGCGCACAGACTGCGCCTCTCATTGGAAGTGGCAGTACAGTTCCTTCGAGCCCTCCTTTCCACGTTGAGTGGGGAGCCCGCAGCAAGTTTCTGCTTCGCTTGAGTTTCGCAGGGCACACCGTCGTGTCCGTTCCGTAAGCACATCGCATTCCTAATTGGGCCAGAGAGATAGTTGTGAGCGGGCGGGTGTTTTCCTCGCATTTGGGCTGGGCTTTCGCCACAGCTCCGCGCGGTTGCACGAGTTGAAGGGGGGATAACTGATGAATCAGCAGACGTTGTTGGTGGAATTGATTCTTGGGGGATTCTTTGCCGTGGCGTGCATGCGCACGTCCGTTCCCGTTGCGCCGGATGGCAGGCTGCATTTCAACGACTTTCTGCGTCTTCCCGGGCGCATCGAAAGGCTGCGCCGCTCGCGATGGCAGTGGTTTTCGATGGTGGCGTTTGTCCTGGTGATACGGATGCAGAAGGGCATGCCACTGGTTCTTGAGGCCTCGGTGGCATTGATGTTCGTGCTGTTTCTCGTGATACCAACGCGGGCCACGGCTAAGGCGGAGGCCCGTGGATGAAGGATTTATGGGAAGTCGGCGAATTCGTCCGCAGGATCCGAGGTCGCATGCGGTTCGGCGAGCTCTCCCGGGCGCCCATCCGACTGCTGCGCCTGGAATTGCGAGGCGATACGGCACAGTGCGACTGGTTGGCGCGTCCTATGGATGTGTGGGCAGGTTCGCTGCCGCGTCACATTCGGGATCGCGACGCTTCTCTGCAGGCGCTGCAGAATACGGTGGCTTTGCGCGAGATGCTTTTCGCCGCTCTTTCAGAGGTTCAGAGCGCCGACTTTCGAATTTTTCGGCAGGAGGCTCGCGAGCCTCCCCTTTTGATCATCAACGGTACGGTTACGCGGGAAATGCCTTCCGTGCCTAGGGTTACTTCCCCCGTCATGAAAGCCAAGCTATGCGGCTTTCACTTCCAGATGGACGACGGGGTGCTGGAGCCGCTCGAAATGGAAGAAGGCGGCGTGCAATACAAGGCTAGCGCGTGACCTTCACGGGTCGAGGAGGAAGTCTCTATGGCAGCAAATAGGGCGCAAGGAAGTTATTACGGCCTGTTTTTGGTGGCTTCGACAGTGCTGTGCGCTGGATTTTACGAGTACTCCAGCGGGATGGGGAAGCTGCTTTTGGTCGTGGGGGCCGTCGGTATCATCGGCAGCCTCTTCGGGATGTTGGGGATCAAGTCGCTCGAAGGGAAAACGGCCCTGAAGTCGAATCCGGGAGCGATGAAGCTAGCCGGAGCCGCCTGCTCGCTGTTGGGATGGCTCATCACGCTGTTCGGGATGCACCTCACACCTAGCGTCGGCGGGCGCATCGTTCTGGCGCTTGTAGGAATCGGGGTAAGCCTTTTCGGGATCATCGTCATTTTGCCAGCGGCCTTTAACAAGAACGCGGTTTGGAAAAGCTAGATGGCGGTAGCCAACGTTCAAACAATTATGGAGCCCATACGATGAACTCAACCAGAGCTAGCAGTCTCTTACTTTGTATTCTCGCAATCGGCTTGGCGGTGGGCGTAGTGGTCCACGCGCAGCCACCGGCTGCGGCTCCCGCCGCGGCTGCAGCACCCGTTCCGGCTGCCGATGCTCAACTGGCGGCCGCAACAGCAAAAGCACCGACCACGGCAGACTTGGCGAAGGGCGACCCGGGCGGCACCATCACTGGAACTATCAATGATGTACCAGCCGCCGATTCCACAAAGGGCGTGACACTGCCCGATGTGGCCAACCAGGTGGGCCAGAATAAAATCGCAGCCAATTTTATCTGGACACTCGTTACGGGCTTTCTCGTCATGTTCATGCAGGCCGGGTTTGCGATGGTTGAATCGGGCCTTTGTCGGGTAAAGAACGCCAACCACACGTACATGATGAACTTCATGGTCTACGCGTGCGGGCTGTTCTCCTACTGGATCATGGGTTTTGCGATCCAAATGGGCGGCGCGGCCGGTAACGGGAACCTCGGCGGACTGAATCCTCTCACCGGCGAGCACACCCTCTCGATCCTCGGGAAGACCTGGGGCATCTTTGGCGCGGCTGGGTTTTTTCTGTCCGGCCACACCTATGATGTCGGCGTGATGGTGATATTCCTCTTTGAAATGGTGTTCATGGACACCGCGCTTACGATCGTCACCGGAGCCTGCGCGGAGCGCTGGAAATTCCTGGCTTTCTGCGTCTCGTCCTCAATTATGGGAGCAATCACCTATCCAATCTACGGCAACTGGGCTTGGGGTGGCGGCTGGCTTTCGCAGCTGGGCACCAACAACCAGTTGGGTAAGGGCTATTGCGACTTTGCGGGGTCGGGCGTAGTGCACGCGGTCGGGGGCATTACGGCTCTCGCTGTTTGCTTCATCATCGGCCCACGCATCGGCAAATTCAACCGCGACGGATCGAGCAACCCGATCATCGGCCATGACATTTCGGCGGTGCTGATCGGCTGCTTCATCCTCGCGTTCGGATGGTTCGGGTTCAACCCCGGCAGCACACTCGGCGCTTCCGCAGCCGGTAACCTGCGGATCGGCACCATTGCCGTGGATACCATGCTGGCAGGTTGCACGGGCACCTTCGGTGCGCTGATCTACATGTGGATGAAAAACGGCAAGGTGGACGCTTCCATGTGCGGCAACGGTCTTCTGGCAGGCTTGGTTGCGATCACGGCGCCCAGCGGCTTCGTCAGCACGGTCGGCGCCTGCATCATCGGTCTTGTTGCCGGCGTGCTGGTTTGCTTGAGCTGCTGGTTTGTCGAGAACGTAATGAAGGTTGACGATCCAGTCGGCGCCATCTCGGTGCACGGAACCAACGGCCTCTGGGGCGTACTCTCAGTCGGGCTTCTGGCGGACGGTACCAGCAATTACGGAGGGGCCTGGAACGGAGTCACCGGTTCGGTTGCCGGTTTGTTCTACGGCGACGCCAGCCAGCTTGCCGCGCAGCTCGTCGGCATCTCCACGCTGATCGGCTTCGTTTTCACGCTTAGCTTCCTCATCAACCTGGTAGTCGAGTTTTTCGTCGGGCATCGGGTTTCCATTGAAACCGAAGTGGCGGGTCTGGATCTTCCGGAAATGGGCCAGCTCGGATATCCCGAGTTCGTTTTCAGGACGGAACCCGACTACCTCACGCAGGCTAACAAGGAGGCGATGGCCGCGTAATGGCTGTGAGTTGTGGAAACCATGATGGGAAGGCGCGAGATTCGGGGCGCCTTGCCATCGTGTTCTCTGAAGCAATTCCATAGCGCAACCAGTCCAGCGCCTATACCAACATGAACAACACAACGCAAACCAACATAGTGCCGGCAAATCAGAATTCCACGGAAGCGCTGGCTGCACCTGGCGCGTCCGCGCCGCTTTCCCTTGCGGGGGTGCCCGCAGGGGCGCAAGGCCTTCTGCTAAGGATGTTCGCAGATCCGCTGGTGCTCGCGAAGGAGGAGAAGGCCGAGATCGTGAAGCAATTGCGCGAGTGCGTGGCGCTTCACCCCAAAGATCCGAACCTACGCGTGGTGCTAGGGATGGCGCTCTCCGTAAATCTAGACGCGCAAAACGCGATGGAAGAGCTCGGCGAGGCGGTCGCGCTCGATCCCAACAGTTTCATCGCGCACTTCAAAATGGGCGAGCTTTGGATGCGGCTTCGCGTGTGCGAGAAGGCCAAGAATCATACGCATCAGGCCGCGCTCCTGGCGCAAAACATGGCGCAAGCCGAAATGGCGCGCCGACAAGCGGCGACGCTTCGTGTGATGATGCGGGAAGGCGTGGAGCGCGGCGGCTACAGGACGCCCTGGCTCTCGTTCGGCCGGCTGCGTCGGCTGTGGAATCGCAACAGGAAGGAAGCCGAGTCCCTTGCGACGGTGGACGTCGGCTAAACATGTCATCGGCCCTTCAGCTTGCGCTGTTGATCGCCGTTCTCATTCCAGCTTGTAAAATTGCAGGTTCTATCTGTAGCCGGTTTAGAATTCCACCCATCCTGGGAGAGCTGTTGGTCGGCGTCGGGCTTGGACCCGGCGCCGTCAATCTGCTGCACTGGCAGCTATTTGAGGGCGGCCAGGCAACGAGTGCACTGCTGCTTCTCGCTCAAGTCGGCGCGCTGGTGTTGATGTTCATCGCGGGAGTTGAAACCGATATTGACCGCATGAAGGAAGCGAGCGTCACGGCATTTGTGGTGGCGCTCTCCGGCGTCATCTGGCCGTTCTTTTTGGGTGCCGGAATCGGACATCTCCTCGGTCTTTCGTGGAAGACAGCGTGTTTCCTGGGCGGCGCGCTGACCGCGACAAGCGTTTCCATTTCTGCGCGAACCCTTATGGATGCCGGCCGAATGGCTTCGTCGGAAGGCACAATCATTCTTGGGGCCGCCGTCATTGACGACGTAATGGGTCTTTTCGTCCTCGCCTTGCTCGCGGCATCCACCGCCGTGAAGGGACAGGCATTTGGACTTGCGCCGATGGCCAGCGCCTGGCTACAGGAGCGCGTTGCGCCCGCGGCTGCCCATCCGCTGGTTATCCAGATGGCGATGCTCAGCGTATGCGTAGCGGTATTTTTCGTCGCCGGGTACGCGTTGGCCAAGCGCTGGCTCGATCCATTGATTCTGCAAATGCGTAAGCTCGCGGCCACCGAGGCCGTGCCTGCCTGCGTGCTCGGACTGGTGATGGTCTACGCAATTTCGGCCGAGTGGCTCGGCAGCGTGGCCGGCATTACCGGCGCCTACCTGCTCGGGTATGTATTCGCCGGGTCGCAGTTCAAGGCGGATGTGGAGCGCAGCTTCTATGCGATGGGCCACGGCCTTCTGATCCCACTCTTCTTCGTCTCAATCGGTCTTTCCAGCGACTATCGCGCTCTCTCCGGGCATTGGACGTTGATGCTGCTCATACTCTTGGTCGCGGTGGTCGGCAAGGTAGTCGGCTGCGGCTTTGCCGCGCTCGCCTCGGGCTTGGATTGGGTGCGCAGTTTGCGGATCGGCTGCGGCATGATGTCGCGTGGTGAGGTCGGCCTGATCGTCACCGCAATGGGGGCCGCGACGGGAATTTTCGGGCGGACCGAAGTGGCAGTGATGGTCACAGTCGTTCTGCTGACGACGCTGCTGACGCCGCTCGCCCTGCGCGGGGCGTTTGACCTAAAGTCACAGCAGGATTTCGAAGAGGGGATCGAAGACCCAAAGCCGATGATGCCCGCAATCAGCGGACAGGCATCCGCTTCCCTGAGCGTCGAGCCGCCCGGGAGCGGGAGTCCGCCTAGCCAATCGAGCTTCAGCGTAATGACGCCTGGCGGCACGAGCCTACTTGCTCTTGAGGCCAACGATGCCCCATCTGGCTTCAGGTCGTAACGTTAAGACGCGGCAGCCCCGCGAATAGGGATTCCAAATTAATGTCGGCGACCAACTCGATCACTACAAGATTGACGGTATCGTTTCCCGCAGCCGTGTGGCCACGGTTTACCGCGCCACCGACCTCCAGTCAGGACGAACCGTAGCGATAAAGCTTCCCCACCCGGAGATGGACGGCGATCAGATCTTCGCCCAGCGTTTTCAGCGCGAGCAGGAAATCGGCAAACATTTCGATCATCCGGGCGTCATGAAAGTGTTCGCCAACGATCACCACAGTCAGAACTACATGGTGATGGAATGGGTCGAAGGCAAGCTGTTGAGCCAGATTCTCAACGAGGAGAAAAAGCTTTCGCAAGAACGGGCGGTCAAGATCGCGATCGGCATATGTCAGGCCCTTGGTTATATCCACAACCATGGGATCGTCCACCGCGACCTCAAACCGGAACACGTGATGGTTGATTCCGAGAATCACATCGAGCTTGTGGACTTCGGCTTTGCGGGACAAACTGGCGCGGCGCGGATAACATTCGCGAACATCTCTCAATTCACCAGTTCACCCGAGTACATTTCTCCCGAACAGGTGACGGGAAAGCGCGGCGATGGCCGCAGCGACCTCTACGCGCTCGGGGTGATGCTTTACGAGATGGTGACGGGCCGGGTCCCGTTCACAGGGGCCAACGCCTATGCCATCATGAACGACCGGCTTCTGAGGAACCCCATCCCGCCGCGCGAAATCGACCGCTCTATATCGCCTCAGCTGCAGGAAGTGATCTATAGGGCGCTCGAACGGGAACCTCAGAATCGCTACGCCAACGCCCACGATTTCGCGTTCGATCTCGAGCATCTCGACCAGGTTGGCGTCGCCGAGCGCCCCGAATTGCAAAACTGGAAAAAGCCGGGGATGGCAGTGTCACGAAGGATCGCGCTGTATGCCGCGATGATCTTGCTGCCGCTCCTCATTTTTGCACTGCTGCTTTATTTCGCTCGGCGCTAGGCGACTATGTGGCCGGATTATTTCCGGTGGAACTGCAGGATCGAGGGCGGTGGATCTTCGAGGTAGAGTTTTTCGACGAGCGCGGCGCGGCGGTCGAGCACCGCGCGTTGATTGAACGAACCTTTGTCCGTGATCTCGCCGGCGTCAAGCGACGGTGGCTCTTCCAGCAGAATTGCGCGCGCAACTCGATTTGAGCTGCCGGTGGATTCCGCCGCGAGGCTGGTCAACAGCGATTGAAAGCGCGCGCGCACGGTGGGATGCGCCAGGATTTCCGCCGTCGCGTCGGGCGGCAGCTCGGGGCAGAGACAGCGGCACGCCTCCACGTCCGGAAAAATCAGCGCGGCAATGTAATCGCGATCGAGGCCTGCGAGCACCACGTCGCGGATCAGCGGTGAGCAGTGCGCGATGATCCGAGCGCGGAGCGGGCCGACGCTCACCCAGGTGCCGTTGCCGAGCTTGAAATCTTCGTTCAGGCGTCCATCGAAGAGCAGCCCCTTGTTGATGTCGTTCGGATCAATCAGTCGCACCGCATCACCGAACGAGTAGAAACCTTCCTCGTCGAAAACTTTTCGCGTCAATTCGTCCTGCCGCCAGTATCCCGGCGTGACGTTGGGCCCGCGCACGCGTGCTTCGAGCTTGCCGCCGGTCGGGACGATCTTCAATTCCACTCCGGGGACTGGAATTCCAATCGTGCCCGCGCGATCGGTTTCCCAGGTAGTTTGCATCGCCATCGGCGACGTTTCCGTCGAGCCGAGGCCGGTGGCCATGACGATGCGCTCGCCGCAGGTTTCAAACGCCAGCTCGCGGTACGCGTCCCACACGGGTTGCGAGAGGCCCGCTCCGGCATAAAACATCAGGCCGAGGCGGCGGAAGAAATTCTCGCGCAGTTCGCGATCGGCGCGCAGGAACGGGAGCAAATCTTCATAGCCCTTGGGAACGTTGAAATACACGGTCGTGGAGATTTCGCGCAGGTTGCGAACCGTTCTCTCCATCGAGCCGGGACCGGGTTTGCCGTCGTCAATGTAAAAGGTGCCTCCGTTATACAGCGCGATTCCAACGTCGTGATTTCCGCCAAAAGTGTGATTCCAGGGCAGCCAGTCCACGATCACCGGGGGATCGGCCTCGAGAAAACCGAAAATCTGGGCGATCATCTGCTGGTTGCTGCAGATCATCCGGTGGGTATTCACCACCGCTTTGGGCATGGCCGTGGATCCGGAAGTAAAAAGAAATTTCGCCACGCCATCGGGCGTGATTCGTTCGTGAGCCGCAGCGACGGCGGGCGTGGGGTTTGTTTCCAGGAGATCGGCGAAGGTGCCTGCCTTGCGGCGATCCGGAGGCGCCGTGGTCGTGACGACCTCCACGTGTTCGCCAACCGCGGCTTCAATCGCGGGGGCGTAGCGGATGCCGTCCGATGCGAAGACCAGCCCCGGCGTGAGAATTTTCAGGGTATGGCGCAGCTTGCCGAAATCCTTCGAGACCAGCGAATACGCCGGTGAAAGTGGCGCGGTGGGAATTCCGACGTGTTGGCCGGCCAGCGTCAGAAGAAAATGTTCCAGATCGTTTTCCGAAAGAATCGCCACGGGCCGCTCGACCGATAACCCGCGATCGAGCAGCGCCTGGCCGATGCTTTCCACCGAACGCAATACCTGCGCGTAGGTCAGCCGCCGCCATTCTCCATCCGGGCCGCGCTTGGCGATGCAGGTTTTTTCGGGAGTAATTTTCGCCCAGTGAATCAGGCGGCTGGTGAGGACTTTGGGATAAGGGCGCAGGGCTTCATCCGGCCTGACGAGAAGCACGCCGCCGGGAAGCCGCTCGAGCGACGCGCCGGAAGTGCGCATACGCACACGACGCACGCCCGCTTCGGCAGCGCTTCGCCCAACTGGATGTTTCGGATCGCGCATGGGAGCCGCCGTTCTACTTTCCCAGTTCTTTGCGGACGATCCGCGTACCTTCGACCATCGCGCGCAACTTGGCGAACGCGATATCGCGCGGCACGTGAAAGAGCCCGCAATCCGGCAGCACGTACAGCTTCTCTGGCGGCACGACTTTCATCGTTTTGCGAATGCGTTCGGCGACGATGTCGGGCGTCTCGACCGAGTTATCTTTGACGTCAATCACGCCCGCGCCCAATTCAAATGGCACTTTGAATTCGCGGAAAAGATCCAGGTCTTCGCCGCCGCGCCGCGCAAATTCCAGGCTCAACGAATGTACCTTGGCGTCGAGAATCGCCGGGAAGAGATACCGATAGCTTCCTTCCCAGGAGGGTTTCCCGTAGCGGTTTCCGTAGCAGATGTGAACGGCAATCTTCGCCTGAACCCCTTCGACCAGGATGTTCAGCACTTTTACGCCCCAGTTGATGTCTTCGGGGAATCCGGAATAGTAGGGCTCGTCAATCTGGATGAATTTCGCACCAGCCTTCACGAGCTCCTTCAATTCCATGTTCATGACGCGGGCGATGTCTGTGGCCAGAGCCTCTTCGGTCGGATAGTGTTTGTTCCGGACCCGCTTGCAGAGCGAATGCGGGCCGGTAATGCAAATCTTCGCCGCGCGCTCTGTATTCGCCAGCAGAAACCGGAAATCGTCCGACAATCCGACCGCAGCCATCGGAATCTTTCCGATCACTTCGCTATCGTAAAAATCGTAGTAAAACTTTTTCGAGGAGCGGTCAATTTGAATTCCGGGCAGGCGCTCGACGAAGTAGTCAATCATATTGTCGCGCCGGAGCTCTCCGTCGGTGACCATATCGAGGCCGGCCATTTCCTGATCTTTAATCGCGGAGCGGACAGCGGCGTCGTGAATTTCGTCGAGGTCGTGGCGGCTGATTCGCCGGGCGAAATAGTCGGTCTTAAGCCGCTCGAGCCAGCCCGGCATCGAGTAGCTGCCCACCATCGTTGTTGGAAGAATGGGAAGAGTCATTGGTCTTACTCCCGTCGTGTCGTGTAGAGGACCGAAGTCTTCGATCCCGTCCTATGCTGGAATGGCGCAAAGTGCAGGTCGTAGCCAGCACGTTCCGCGACTTCGCGGAGGAGGGCACCGTTGACCCAATTCACGATGGACCCGTCCAATTTCCCCGGGCCATGGAATCCCATGCTGTATTCCTGAAGGTCGGTGACGAAAATATCCTGCACCTGAAGATACCCGCGCGGATGCAGCAGCGGCAAAGTATTGCGAAAGCTTTCGAGAGCGCCCGGGCTCAAATGGAACCGCAAATCGTTGGGCGCGTTGCGGAGAATGTCTTCCATGTGGGCGGAGCTGAGTCCCGCCGGGAAAGAAGCGTCCGGCATGTCCACGGCGTCCACCAGCCGCTCCTCGGTGCGCATTGCTTTCCATACTTCCATCCAGAAGGTCATTCCCTTGGCGCGGTCCGGCAACGCTGCTATGCCCACATCGAGCAGGCGATCCACCATTGCCGGAATGTCCCCGATGGCCACGTCGCATGCCCTGCTGATCCGCGCCGCGTCCGCCGGAGGCAGGTAGGCACGGCACTGCACCCAGAAAATCCGGTTGTCTCGCCACACGACTTCCTCGTCCGGCAGGTTGTCGTACATGTTAGACGAGTGAACGTGGAGAACTTTGTGGCGCAGAAAGGAGAGAGTCTTGATCGGATCCGTGGCGTCGAGCGCGATGAAGCTGCACAAATCAATATGTTTCTTGACCGCGGGCCGGGAATGCTCGAGTGTGGCCAGCGAATAATCGCCCAGCAGATATCGCAGGCGCGGATAGAAATTCGTGCCCCGCGTCTGATCGAGAGTGCAAAAACTGTCCAGCCACATACCGGCGTGCTTTCCCATGCCCACGCCGATTTCCAGAATAAATAGTTCCTGCGGCAATCGGTTCTGGCTTTCCAGGTTTTCGAGCAGAGTCCAAAATTCGGTTGCGGCTTCCGCGACACCATCCGCCTGATTGCCGTCGGACTTCCCGCCGGGCAGTGCCTGCTCGTAGCTCTTACCGGTTGCCTTTTCCCAGTCCTTCAAGCGCTGCCAGTAGAGCCGATTGAACTCCCACACGATGCTGGTGCGAAAAGACCGAAAGTCCTCAAAATAGACACGGCCGTTGTTTTCGCCTGATTCCGATTTCTGGGGGCTGATGGCTTCCTGCAGAAGTTCGCGGAGCGAGCCCGGCGCCACTTGCCGGGAATCAATTCGAATCTCCATGGGAGCGGCGTTTTCGCTCCGTTCCTCACCGCCCTGCATCACCGTGACAGCTTCGCGGAAATTGTTCTTGTATTGGAGCCAGTCGAGATGAATCTGCAATCGCGCGAATTGCGCCGGTTGCAAGTGCCCCTCTTCGAGGAGCGACAAGACAGTCTCGACAACGTTGCTCGTCGTCGCGGGGGCCGAGTCTTTTCGAGTGTGATTGAGATGCAGGTTCACTGTTTGGGCCTGAAGATTCCTGTGTTCCGCTCAGCCGGCATGCGGAGCGACCGCAACGTACGTCCCATCTGGCCGGCTCCGAACTTTACCGGGATCAATTCATTTTTGCCAGCGGGTAGTTGGATTTCCGCTATCGGAATCAAAACCCGTCGTTGCTGGAAGCATTATGGCCCAGACTGGCGGAGATCTTCGCGGTCGTTTCCTTCGTGAGTTCGATCTTCCGCGCGAGCTCCTTGCCTCGGAAGCGCGGTGTCGGCCCCGCCATTCCCACTGCCGCGATCACGCGCCCGTCCCGCGACCACACCGGAGCGGCTACGCCGGTCAGGCCGCGCTCAGTTTCCTGGCTATCGAGGGCGTATCCGCGTTCGGCCACTTCGCGGAGGTTTTTCTTGACCTCAGACACGGTGGTCATCGTATGCGGCGTATAGGACGTGAGCCCCATGATGGCCAGGATAGCGTCCACCTCTTCCTCCGGCAGGAAGGCGAGCGTCGCCTTCGCGGCGGCGGTGCAATGGGCTGGAAACCGTGCGCCGACGGGAGTGCTCACGGTAATGACGCTATCGCGCGAATCCACCCGATCGAGACAAATCACGCCACCGGCGCCGGGAACGGCCAGGCTTACGCTTTCGTGGGACGCGCGCGACAGCTCCAGCAGGAACTGGTGAGCTTCCGTTCGCAGCGTCCTCGATTCGACCGCGCGCGTTCCCAGCTCGTGCAGCTTCAGGCCCAGCCGGTAGCGGTCGCTTTCCGGATTTCGCTCGATCAGATGAAACTTTTCCATGGCGTGAAGCAGGCGGTGAACGGTGGTCTTGTTCAGGTTTAGTCCCGAGGCGAGCTGGGTGACGCCGAGCGCCGGACCGTGGTCGCCCATGTAAATCAGAATGCGGAGGGCTTTCTGCAGGGACTTGCTGGAACCTGTTTCGCCCCTCGCGCGGCTCCGCTTCCCGCTCGATGTCCTGGCTTTCGGCACGCCTTCCCCCCGACCTTGCTGGTTGACTGCCGTATTGTAGTTCCACTGGCAGCGCGAAAGTCAATCTGAATGGTTGTTTCACATTGTAAAACAAAGACGAGCGAGGGGTTCGGCGCGAAGCAGTGGCCGGGCCACGATCTGCACCCGGCTCGTACTATAATCGCGGCTATGACAGACATTTCAACCGCTGCGCCCAGCTTGGCCGAGATGCTGCGCGGGTTTTCGATCGAAGTGAATCCCGGCGAACCGAAAATTATTGACGCCGCGCCCCAGCGCCTCGACCCGGGCACGGAAGTTTTCATGACCTGGATTCCGGGAAAGAATCCGATGGACACCATCGGCCCGGCGAAGAAACTACGCGACGCCGGACTTTATCCCACGCCGCACATCGGCGCACGACACGTGGAAAGCGCCGCGCAGCTCGAGGACGTGGCGGGACGACTGGTGCGCGAAGCCGGCGTGGACCGCGTGCTGATCATCGCGGGAGACCGCGACGAACCCGCCGGTCCGTTTGATTCGAGCCTCGCGGTGATGCAAAGCGGCATCCTGCAGAAGGCTGGCATTACGCGCTTTTCCGTCGGCGGATTTCCCGAGGGTAATCCGAAGATCCCCGACCCGTTGCTCTGGGAAGCCATCGCTGCGAAAACGAAGTTCGCGCGCGAGAACGGGCTGAACCTCACCATCGTCACCCAGTTCGCGTTTGCGTCTGAGCCGGTAGTGGAGTGGATTCGCAAAGTCCGCGCGCTGGGCATAGACAATCCCATCCGCATAGGATTTGCCGGCCCCGCAAGCCTGATCGCGCTCGCACGCTACGCCATGGTCTGCGGTGTCGGCGCCTCCGTGAAAGTGCTCACCGAAAAGCCGCTGTTCACCAAGCTTCTGATAGACAAGGGCCCCGAGCCGTTGATTCGCGAGGTCGCTAACCTGTGTGGCCCGTCAAACGGATCGGCGCTACCGCTGGGCATCAAAGGCGTGCACTTCTTCGTCTTCGGCGGCTTCAACAAGACCGTGGACTGGATCAATGCCCAGCGAGTCTCGTAGCTCGCGCAGCACGATTGCTTGAACTCAACTGCCGGCGTAAACTGCTTGGCTCATGGCCGATTCTCCTTCTATCGTTGGACGCGGCATCGCGCACTACACAATCGTTGGCAAAGTTGGCGGCGGGGGCATGGGCGTCGTCTATAAAGCCAAGGACACACGCCTTGGCCGGAATGTCGCGCTGAAATTTCTCCCGGACGATGTCTCGCACGATCCGCAGGCCATTGAGCGGTTTCATCGCGAGGCGCGCGCCGCTTCAACGCTGAACCATCCGAATATCTGCACGATTTACGACATCGGCGAGTACGAAGGCCGGCCTTTTATCGCCATGGAACTGCTTGAGGGCCAGACGCTCAAGCACCGGATCGCGGGCAAGCCCATTGATATATCGGAGCTTTTGGAAATCAGCGTTCAGATTACGAACGGCCTGGATGCGGCGCATGCGAAGGGAATCGTCCACCGCGATATCAAGCCGGCGAATATATTTCTTGTCGAACGCGGGCAGGCGAAGATTTTGGATTTTGGTCTGGCGAAACTCACGTCTGCCCTTCGGCAAGCCGCCGAATCAGTGGGCGCCGGCGCCATGAACTCGCAAACGCAGACGCACATGTATCGGGAAGACCACTTGACTAGCCCGGGCAGTTCGCTGGGAACGATTGCGTACATGTCGCCCGAACAGGCGCGCGGCGAGGAATTGGATGCGCGCTCCGATCTATTTTCCCTCGGCGTGGTGCTTTACGAAATGGCGACCGGGTCACTTCCGTTTTCGGGCTCGACGACCGCGGTCATCTTTGACGGTATCCTTCACTCTACTCCGGCATCCGCGAAGGAACTGAACCCGCGCCTGCCGCTCGCGTTCGAAAATATTCTCACCAAGGCGCTCGAAAAAGACCCCGACCTGCGTGGGCAGTCGGCCGCCGAACTGCGCGCCGATCTGAAGCGGCTGAAGCGGGATATCGAATCCAGCCGGCAGCCCGCCGCCGAGAAAAGCGGCACAGGTTCCGGGTCGCAGGCGGTTGCCGCAACGCCAAAGTCAGTTGCAGTGCTTTACTTCGAAAATCAGAGTGGCGCGAAAGAAGACGAGTATTTCCGCGATGGAATCACGGAAGACATCGTCACCGAGCTTTCCAAAATCGCCCAGCTCGAAATCTTTCCCCGCTCCGAGATGCTTGCCTTTCGAGACAAGCCTGTTACCGCGCAACAGGTCAGCCAGAAGCTTGGCGCGGCCTACGTGCTCGAAGGTTCCATCCGTCGCGCGGGGAATCGCGTGCGCATCACCGCGCAGCTTGTCGAAGCTTCCACGCGGCATTCTGTCTGGGGCGAGCGCTATGACCGGCAACTTGAAGACGTCTTCGCCATTCAGGAGGAAATCGCCCGTAGCATCGCCCAGGCGCTGCGCATCACGCTCACGCCTCTGGAAGAAAAAACCATCGCGCGAAAGCCAACCGAGAATCCGCAGGCCTACGATTTTTATCTGCGCGGGAGAAGCTATACCCGTCGCGAAAATATCGACTACGCCCTCCAAATGTTCGAGCAAGCCATCGAGCTCGATTCGAATTTCGCGCTGGCGCACGCCGGCATCGCCGACCTCTGCGGGCTGAACTACGAAATTCGCGAGCAAAACCAGAAATGGATTGACCGCGGACTCGCCGCCTGCGATCGCGCCACCGCATTGGCGCCCGATCTGCCTGAGGTTCTGGTCGCGCACGCACGGCTCTTCTACGCGCAGAAGAAATACACCGAAGCCGCGATGATGGCCCAGCGCGCCAGCGAACGGAAGCCCGATTGCGATGGCTTATGGAATATTCTTGGCCGCGCGTTTTTTGCTTCCAGCCGCTTCGAGGACGCCGCCGCTCTCGCCGAGCGCGCGATGGAATGTAACGGCGACGACTACAACACCTATATTCCCTATCACCAATCCCTCGAGCGCCTGGGGCGCAAGAAAGAAGCCGAGCAGCTCCGCGAGCGTATGACTAAGGTCCTCCGCCAGCAGCTCGAGCGCGTCCCCGAGGATGTTCGCGCCCGCGTGCTCCTCGCGACCAACCTCGCTTCTTGCGGACAGGATGCGGACGAGGCCGTCCGTCACCTCAAGACTGCCGTCGCTCTCCGCCCCAACGATCCCAACACGCTTTACAACGCGGCCTGCACTTATGGCGTGCTGGGACGGAAGCCCGAAACTCTCGAGACGATAAAGAAGGCCTTCGCTTCCGGTTACGGCAATACCAATTGGGCTGCCAATGACTCCGATCTCTCGTGCTTGCACGATGATCCGGAATTCCGGAAACTCGTTGGCCTCGACGACCGCCCCAAGGCATAGTCGCGATTCCCCTAGCTGATTTTCAATCCCACCGGCCCGATATATTCCGATTGCGGACGGATCAGGTGATCTTCCGCGTGTTGTTCGATCACGTGCGCGCACCAGCCTGCCGTGCGTCCGCACGCGAACATGGCGACAAATTGGTGCGGATCGAGTCCGAGCGCCTGCAAAACCAGCGCCGTGTAGAATTCCACGTTCGTACGTAGATTGCGTCCCGGTTTCACTTCTGCCAGAACCCTCAGCGCGGTTTGTTCGACGTTGAGTGCGAGATCGTAGAGTTGGCGGTTTTCCATTTGCGCCTTCCCCAGACGTTCGGCTGCCTTGCTCAGCACCTCCGCGCGCGGGTCGCGAACTTTGTAAACGCGGTGGCCGAAGCCCATGATCCGGCGGCCCTGCGCGAGTTCGTTTCGCAGCCACCCCTCGGCGCGGTCGGCGCTGCCGATATCGAGCAGCATATCGAGCACCGGTCCGGGCGCGCCGCCGTGCAGCGGCCCCTTCAGTGCGCCGAGCGCCCCGGTAACCGCGCTCACGAGATCGGAACGAGTGCTGGCGATGACGCGCGCCGTGAACGTCGAGGCGTTCATGCCGTGATCCATCACCGTGACCCAATACGTATCGAGCGCCTGCGCGGCCGATAGGTCCGGTTCCTTGCTATGAATCATGTAGAGGAAATTTGCGGCCAGCGGTAGGTCCTTGCGTGGACGAATCGGTTCCTGCTTCCGGGAGATGCGCGCGTGGGCGGCGACGACAGTTGGGAAGCAGGCGGTTAGCCGCATCGCCGCCGCGAAATCCGCTTCCGGCGTGATGGCGTTAGGATCGGCAAGGCCGAGGGATAGCGTCGCGCAGGCCATGCGCAACGCGTCAATCGGCGGTGCGGCGGCCGCGCCGCGAAGAACTTCGAGTGTCAACGCGGGAAGCTCCCGCAACTCCGCCATATCGGCGGACAATTTCGCCAGTTCGGCGGAGTTGGGCAGATGTCCGCGCCACAGCAAGTGCGCAGCGGCCTCGAATCCGACGTGGCTCGCGAGCTCCTCGATCGTGTAACCGCCGACAATGAGCACGCCGTTCTTACCGTCCACGTGACTCAGGCGCGTCTGCGCGGCGACCACGCCTTCCAGTCCGCGCGGTGCTCCAGTAACGTTTGAGGACATCGAAATCTCCTTACATCCGGCTGCGCGCCGTTATTAATATGATGCAGATGCCAGCGAAATGTCGAACGGTGAAACGGCTCGACGGATTGGCAACGCATCGGCAACGCATCGGTGTATCGCATTCCCGGGCCGGTGACAATAAAAAAGGGGCGGATCGAAAGCACCCGCCCCTCGTAACTTCGGAACCGCATTCGGCGCGGCTTACTTTTTCGCCGTGCGCCAGCCTTCCGCGTAGGTTTCGCGAACAACCTTCGAGTAAGGTACGGAGCTGACGACTACCTTCACGTCGAGCTGCTTGTGGCGTTCGACGGTCGCCTTCTTCGTGCCGCCGTTTTCCTCGCCCCAGACCAGGGTCAGTTCCGTTCCGATTTCGATATCCGGGTCAACGATACCCAGCGACAGCACCGACCGCTCGTTGAAGCTGTAGCCGGCGAACATCGAACATCCCACGATCTTTCCGCCCTTCGTCACCACCTTGTCGTACGACGACGACGCGTAGTTCGAAATGGGCAGGTCAATGAATTTGTACGGATCGCCTGGTTCGAGCAGCGACTTGTAGGTTTTCGCCACGTCATCGCCGCTCCACGCGAACGTGACCTTCTTGCGCTGGGTCTTCTGGTCAATCTTCTCCAGCGCCTCGCGGCCGATGAAGTCGTGGTCGAACTTGACGAAGATCCCGTACCCCAGCTCGAACGGCGTGTTGTAGTAGTCTTCGATATTGTTGGAGACGAAGCTTCCAGCCAGCGAGCCGGTGGCTTCGTAGCTGTTCGCCGGCAGCCACTGGCGGTAGCTCTTCATTTTCTCGCCGGTGTAGACGGCCGGCAGCGGCGAAGGAATCCAACCCGATTCGCACGTGTTGGACGCGTACGCCCGCGAGCCCACTTGCTTCATGCCGAACTCCGCCCCTGCCTCCACGATCGCGGCGCGAATTTCTTCCCGTTCTTCGTAGGGTCCCCAGATTTCCAAGCCCGGAGCGCCGGCCATGCCGTGCCGCAGTGCGCGCACCGTCTTTCCCTTGATCTTGATCTCGCCCATGTTAAAAAACTTGATGTCCGGAAACGGTCCGCCGTTCAGCTTCTCGATAATCTGCTTCGCGTTCGGCCCCTGAATCTGGTACCGATAGGTCGTCCGGATCACCGCTTTGCCGCCGGGGTTCGAGGGCGACCGGTCGTCCCGCTTGATTTTCACGTCATACTTTCCCGACGTGGCATGAAACTCGAGCCAGTTCGCGACCGGCGCACGTCCCACGTAGACCAGGCTGTTCTGCTCGAGGTGGAATAGAATTCCATCGCCGATAATTTTGCCGTCGTAGTTGCACGGAGCAAACTGCTTCGCGCGGTTTACCGGAAAATTCGCGAAGCTGTTCGTCCCGAGATAGGACAACAGCTTCAGCGCGTCCGGACCTTCCACGTACAAATTCGCCATGTGGTGAGATTGATCGAATAGAACGGCGGTATCACGCCATGCCTTCTGCTCGTCGCGCCAGTTCGAATATTCGGAAGGAACCACCGGATAGACGTACGCTCCGATCGGAGAATTGCGGAGCATCGTCACCGGATTCCCGGCTGCTTGCAGGACTTCCTCTAGGTTTTTGGGTGCCATGGCTGTTGATAGCCTCCTATTGATCTCTTATCGGCCAAAAGTGCGGACCAGATACTGACAGACTTCCACGCTCTCGCGCAATACGTGTGCGGACGCGATGGGTCCAGGCTGGGGAACCTGCTTCGCGAAAGGCGCGTCCCCCGCCCCCACATGTTACGGGACGCGCCCCCTCAGGAAAAAACTAGTTCTTTGCGGCGCAGGATTGCGGGTACACGGCATCGAGCGCGCCCCAAAGAGCCTTCAGGCTTCTCTCGGCCGCGCAAAGCACTTCGAAGTTGTCCCCTTCGCTCTGATTCGCGAGCCAGGAACGCCACGCGGCGCGATGGCGCACGTCGGCCTCCTCGTGCACGCTGAAATAGGCCAGCGCGCGGGGCTCGGTGATGTCGTAGAAACGCTTCAGCCCGGAAATTTTCTGGGCTGCGATTTCCGGCACCTGCGCTTCGTACGCGTAGAACGCGGCTACCGCTTGCGCCATCGTTCCCTGCGAGGTCACTTCGTCAAAAGTGTCCAGCAGCGCCGCGATGCCCGGAAGCGGGCGCGCATCCATCAGCGTGCTTTCGCTCACGCCGAGCGATTCCGCGAATTGGCGCCAGAGCATGGGATGCGGGGAGACTGGATCGAGTTCTTCGTCGAGATTTTCCTGGATGAGCTTCGCCACGGGGCCGCTCGCCCGGTCGGCGAGCTGCTGCAGATTTTCGGGGAATGCCCGCACGTGTTGGTAATACTGCTCCGCATAGAGCTGGAGCGATTCCTTCGAGAGTGTCCCTTCGGTCCACGCCTGATAGAAAGGATGTTTCAGCAGATGGTGTTTTTCGATCAGAAGGTCGAGTGATTCAAGCAAAGTCTTTGCTTTTGGGCTGTTCTTGGCCATTGCCTTTTTCGGGCTTCCTTTCAGAGCTGTTCCTAATCCAAAACTTCGAAATCCTATCTGAAATGTACGCAGAAATCCAGAGAACATCGAAATACGTATCGCTCCGAAGCAGCGTGTCGTTTCACAGGATGAAACGGCTCATTTTCGGCCGAACCTTCCCGGTCTCTTCTTCGCCCCGGCAAAATGTGGTAAAAGAACTCGATCCCACACGCGATCGAATAGGCTTTAATAGTCCGTCAGAAAGAGGAGATTTCCATGGCACAAGCAGTCGCAGGGCACGACGCAAAGCAGTTCATCAACGGCGAGTGGACCGGCGCCGCCGACGGGAAGACCTTTGAAAAGAAAAATCCTTTTAACGGGCAGCTGGCTTCTCAGGTCCCGGCCGGCAAGCGCGAAGACGCGCGCCGCGCCATCGAAGCAGCTCACGCCGCTTTCCAGACCTGGGGTTCCACTGCGCCGGGCGTTCGCCGCGGCCTGTTCCTGAAAGTCGCCGACATCCTCGAACGTCGTATGCAGGAAGTCGCGAAGATCACCGCCGAGGAAACTGGCCAGACCTTCGGCTGGGGCATGTTCAATTGTATTTTCAGCGTCGGCACGCTTCGCGAAGCGGCCGCGCAGGCTTACGCCGCCGTCGGCGAGGTGATTCCCACGGACTTGCCCGACACCACCGCGATGGCGATTCGCCAGCCTGTCGGCGTCGTGGTGGGAATCGCGCCGTGGAACGCGCCGATGATTTTGGGAATTCGCGCCATCGCCGCGCCATTGGCCTACGGTAACACCGTAATCCTGAAGGCCTCCGAGGAATGCCCGGCCACGCATCTCATGATCGCCTCAATCTTCGAAGAAGCTGGCTTCCCCAAGGGTGTTGTCAACGTCATCACCAACGCACCCGCCGACGCCGCCGAAGTCGTGGATGAGTTGATCGCGAATCCCAAGACGCGCCGCATCAGCTTCACCGGTTCGACGAAAATCGGCCGCCTGATCGCCGAAAGCGCCGGGCGCCACCTCAAGCGCGTCGTGCTCGAACTCGGCGGCAAAGCTCCGATGATCGTGCTGAAGGACGCGGATATTGACGCGGCGGTCTCCGCGGCGAATTTCGGCGCCTTCATGAATCAGGGACAGATTTGCATGTCCACCGAACGCATCGTCGTCGAAAAATCCGTGGCCGAGGAATTCGCGAAGAAGCTCGCGGCAAAGGGCGCATCGTTGAAAGTCGGCGATCCGCTCAGCCCCGATTCGCAGCTCGGCTGCATGATCAATCCCGGCGCCATCAAGCGTGTGCAGGAGCTCGTGGACGATGCCGTCGCGAAGGGTGCGAAGGTTCTCTGCGGCGGAAAAGCGAACGGGCCATGCTATCCGCCGACTGTGGTTTACGGCGTCACGCCCGCGATGCGCATGTACGGCGAGGAGTCATTCGGGCCGGCGAAGCCGATCGTCGTCGCGAACGATGCCGAGGACGCTCTCCGCATTGCAAACGACACTCCCTACGGCCTTTCGAGCGCCGTCTTCACCCGCGACGTGAACAACGCTCTGCGGATCGCCGAGAAGCTCGAATTCGGAATCTGCCACATCAATGGCGCCACAGTGCACGATGAGCCGCAAATGCCCTTCGGCGGCATGAAGGATAGCGGCTATGGCAGATTCGGCGGGCACGCAGGTTTGCAGGAGTTCACCGAGCTGCGCTGGATCACCATTCGGCGCACGCCCAGCCACTACCCCATCTGAAGCTCCAAGGAATCAATCGAGCGCGCGGGACCGCTACAGAGGCTCCGCGCGCAAGATGGCGGCCTTAGCGACTACGCATCTTCGAGAGCAGGCGCAGAATCTCCAGGTACATCCAGACCAGCGTGACCATGATGCCGAACGCGCCGTACCATTCCATGTACTTCGGCGCGCCGGCGTGAACGCCGGTTTCGACGAAATCGAAATCCAGAATCAAATTCAGCGCGGCGACGCCCACGATCAGAAGGCTGATCGCAATTCCCCACGGCCCGGAGCTATTTAGGAGCGGCACCTGCCGGCCGAAGAAACGCAAGATCATGTCCGCCATGTAAACCAGGAAAATGCCGCCCGTCGCGGCAATGACGCCCATCGTGAATTTGGGCGTCGCGCGGAGGACGCCGGACGTGTACAGCACGAGCATCACGGCCGTGACGCCGAGCGTCAGCCCGAAGGCTTGAATCGCGATTCCGTGGTAGGACCGCTCCAGCATTGCAGAAATGCCGCCCAGCGCGAGGCCTTCACACAGTGCGTAGAGGGGAGCGGTGACCGGCGACCATTCCTTCTTGAAAATCGTCACCAGCGAAAGGATGAAGCCGGCGATCAGCCCGCCGATCATCCAGGGCAGCGCCGCCTCGAACGTCTCCGTATTGGAAAGCCACCAGGTCCATGCCGCTGTGGCGGAGACGCAGAAAAGCAGAAATCCGGTCTTATTGACCGTGCCCTGAAGGGTCATCGGTTCGCCCGCGACGGCAACGCGACCCTCAAACGTCTTTTCATTCAATGCAGGATTGGAAGTCTTGAAAAGGCCAGCCATTGTCGCACTCCTTTGAACTAGCGCGTTCAACTCCAGGATTTAGAGAGCAATCGCCGATTAACTTAATTTCCACCGCCTTCTTTTTCAGCGCCGGCGCTGGCAATATTAACAGCTTTAATTTCCAGTCCGTTCTTGTTCATGTCGAAGCGCTGTTTCCGATCGAGTCCCTTCACGAACTCGCGCGTGGCCTTGGCGATTGCCCCGGGCATACTCGACGCGTCGAGCTTGACGGATGATCCGGCAGCTTCGTTGCTACGATCCTGATATCGAAACGAAACCTCAAACGTCTTCATATTTTCATCCCCCTTTAGGTGTTGTGGCAACAGATAGTGTAGCCCGATCTAGGCGCGCGACGCGAAAGTTTGGCGCGCCGAACTTAGTGCGTGATAAACGCGGAGGCCGGATGAGTGGAGCACTCGGAAAACGCTTGTCCGGCAATCCGGCTAGTCAGGAGTTGACTCGGGAGAACCCGCCGCTGGACCCGAGGGCGACTTGCCTCGAAGAGCGGCGAGGGCATCGTGCAAACTGTCGAAGATGCGACGGGGGCCAATGGCTTCCGTCAAGTGGTGACGGTCCAGGTCAGGCTTGAGGTCCGATTCAACATGAGCAAAGACCAGCCCCGTGCCCCGAGCAGACAGGTCCTTCTGAACTTCACTCACGACACGAGCAGCGGTGAAATCCACGTGTGAAATGGCCCCCGCGTCAATAATGAGCCAGTGCACTTGCGAGGGCGCCGAAGCGGCCAGCATGCGCACGTCGTCAGAAAAGCGATTGGCGTTGGCGTAGAAAAGTTGCGCGCCGAACCGATAGATGACGATGCCGGGCTCGGTGACGGCGCCGGGAACGACGGGGTCCAACTTCCATACCCCGTCGCGAGTCTGTTCCAGCACCGCTGTGTGTGGACGATAGGTATGGTGCACGATGCGGAATAGCGACAACGACATGGCCAGAAGAATGCCCTGTTCCACTCCGACGAAAACTACAACGACTGCGGTCGTCAATGCCAACGCGAACTCGCCGGGACTTTCGCGTCGGATGGCGCTGAGGCCGCGCAGATCAATCAGACGAATCGCAATCGTGAATACGACCGCTCCAAGAACACATTGAGGCAGAAATCGCAGCGGACCGGTGAAGAATAGAAGGACGATGGCAACAACTCCCGCTGTGGTCAAGTGCGCCACCTGACTGGTTCCTCCGGAACTTTCAACCATCGCAGTCTGCGTGGGGCTGCCATTCACCACGAACGTTCCGCTGAACGCCGCGGCGGCATTGGCGACGGAGAGGCCGGCGAGATCTGTGTTCTCGTCGAGCTGCTGGCCGTGGCGGGTCGCGTATACACGCGCCGTCGCGGCACTCTGAGTAACGATCATCACAAAACAAGAGCCGGCGACGGGAAGCAGCGTTTCCATGTCACCCCAGCTCAGATCGGGCAGGCCCAGATGAGGAAGGCCGGCGGGCACCGGCCCAAGAACCGCAACACCCGAACCCGCCCAGTGAAAGACTGCGCTCGCTGCGACCGCTCCGGCAACCGCAAGAAGAGGGCCGGGCAACCTTGGAGCAAAGCGATGAAAGAGGAAGATGCAGGCTACAACCGCAAACGAAATCTCCATCGTGAGCAGATGAGCGTGTGGCAGCGAGCGAAGCACTTCGAGACATTGGCCGGCAGTGCGGTGGCTGTGGATGGTGAGGCCTAGCATTTCGCCGAGCACGGCGATGCCGACTTGAAAGCCCACTCCAGTGAGAAAACCGAGGAGCACCGTTTGAGACAAGAAATCGGCCAGGAAGCCTAGCCTTAGCAAGCGAGCGACGAAAAGGAAGATGCCGGTCAACAGCGCCACCGTGCCCGCAAGGGCAACGTAGCGGGCGCTACCGATGGGAGCCAGGTTAACCAATCCGCTCGCAAGTATTGCCGCGGTGGCCGAATCGGCAGCCACCACCAGATATCGCGAACAACCAAAGATGGAGAACGCGACAAGAGGAAGCAGGAGCGTGTAGAGGCCCGTGATGACGGGCATGCCGGCAATATTGGTGTAGCCGAGTGATTGCGGGATGTTCAGGGCGGCAAGACTAAGACCGGCCACGAGATTCTTTGGTACTTCCGACCACTGAAAGGGCCGTAATCCCTGGAACAATGGAATTCGGTTCACGACGTGGAGCGCGGGCATGGGGCGGTTAGACGTGAAATTGGCCCCCTTTTATTCTGAACCGGAATTTTCGATTTCGACTTCGTGCTCGCGCGCATCATACGCTTCCCCTGCTTTCGTCACAACGAATAAGCCACCAGGGCGCGCTCCAGCGAGATCGCAGCAATCCGAGATTATTTCCGCATCTGGCTGGGGCTTTTTTGAATAACTCAAGGCGCGGGCTGACTGCTAGCCGCGGCCGATGAATGGCATCTTGGTCGCCATCACGGTCATGAATTGCACATTGGCATCGAGCGGGAGCGACGCCATGTAGACGACGGCGCGCGCGACGTCCGCGAGATCCATCGTCGGCTCGACAGCGATTGTGCCGTTCGCTTGCGGAACGCCCTTCTTCATTCTTTCCGTCATTTCGGTTGACGCGTTCCCGATGTCAATCTGTCCGCAGGCGATTTCGTACTTTCGTCCGTCGAGCGAAGTTACCTTCGTAAGCCCGGTGACTCCATGTTTCGATGCCGTGTACGGGGCGGAATTCGGTCGGGGGCTGTGCGCCGAAATCGAGCCATTGTTGATGATGCGACCGCCGCGCGGCTCTTGGCTCTTCATGATCTTGAATGCTTCCTGCGTGCAGAGAAACGTGCCGGTGAGATTCGTATCCACGATGGATTTCCACTGCTCGTACGTTAAGTCTTCGAGCGGAACGGCTCGGCCCGAGCCACCGGCATTGTTGAACAGCAGATCGAGTCTGCCGAAAGCTTCTTTTGTTTTCGCGAAAAGCTCGCGCACCGCTGCGGGATCGCCGATGTCCGCGGGCACGACGAGTGTTTTGGCGTTGGCTTGCTTCAGTTCCAGCGCGGTCGCTTCCAGCGGTTCCCTGCGGCGGCCGGCGAGAACCACCGAGTAGCCCTCCCGAGCTAGGCCAATTGCGACAGCTTTGCCGATCCCGCTTCCGGCGCCGGTTACGATGGCGATCTTTGACGGTGACTTGGGTGATGAGTCCATGGATGTCCTCCGCTAAGGACCCGCCGGATTGCGCGGCCAATTCCGAGTTCCGCCCGCCGCAGGCCATCCGAGCCGAGGCCGTCCCGATCGTACCGGTTGAGCTAGTGGGAATCTGCCGCGGCCGCCGAAGCAGCGCCCTCGGGGTAGAGGCGCTCAAATTCAGGGTCGCCATGCAGGAGGGCAAGGTCCGGATCGCGGCGCGCCCAGACCGCGTCCCTGAATCCCGTTTCCCACGCTTTGCGGAGTGCATCTATGGCTTCCGGCTTCTTTTTCAGGCCGCAATACACGCAAGCCGCGTTGTAGAGAATCGAGGCTTCGTTCGCGCGTAAGGTTACAGCCAAATTGAGTTCGCGCAGGGCGTCGTCCGACCTTCCGATCTCGGCGTAGTTGGCGCCCAGCAGTACGCGCGCACGCGCGTCCTCGGGAACGTGTTTCAAGTGGTTTTCAAGCGCGACGACGACCCTGTGGCACATGTGACGCCGCGCTTCTTCCTTACCCATCGCGCCGAGCGAATTCATGATGGGCACGTAAATGTTGTAGTCCTCGCCGCTTGCTTCGATGGCCGCATCCGCCACGTCCACAACCTCCTGGTAACGGCCCGCGGCAAAGAGCGCGCGGCAGAGCATGTAATAGGCGCCTTCGCAATCGCGCTTGCGCTCGATTGCTTTTCTGACCATGCGCACGGCTTCGTCATGCAATTCGGCGACGTAAAGGACCCATGCCTGGCTGACCTGCACTTCCGGCAAATCCCAGCGCAATGCCAATGCTTTGCCCGAAGCCTCGCGCGCGCGTTCGACCCAAACCTGGTCGCGGCTGAAATTGCTGTAGAACATGGCGCAGGCGTTGGCGCAGGCGGCGTGGGCGAGTGCAAAACTGGGGTCTATAGCCACCGCATTTTCAAACATCTGCAGGGCAAACTCGAGATCCTGTCGAATTTGCCGCCGCGCGTACCGCTTCCCGCGGAGATAAAGATCGTACGCCTGCAGGTTTTCCGTGGGCTTGACGGCCAGCGCTTCCAATTCCTGCGGTGAAAGCGTGACGCGCAGGGCCTCGGCGATCTTGCGGGCCATTTCATCTTGTATCTCGAAGACGTCCTTCATTTCGCGGTCGAAGCGTTCCGACCACAGCGGAAAATCGGTGTGCGTGTCCACGAGCTGTACGCTGATTCGCAGCCGAGCCCCTGCGCGGCGCAACGTGCCCGTGAGGACATAGGAAGCACCCAGTTGCTGGCCGATTTGCGCCGGAGTTACGGACTTATCGCGGAACGCCAGAACCGTGGGACGCGAAAACGTGTTCAGTCCACGGATCTTCGAGAGCTCGGTGATGACGTCTTCGGTGATGCCATCGCGGAGGTATTCATCTTCTTTGGCGCCGCTCAAATTCTCGAAATAGAGAACAGCCACGGACTTTCCCGTCTGCTTCGGAACCCCGGGATCGGAATCGGTCTTCTCCTTCGCGCGCCGTCTGCCCGATTCCAGATCGCGCTTCAGGCGGCTGAGGTCGGTTTTCAATTCGGTCGCCGTCTGGCAGCGCAGATTGCGATCCTTCTCGAGCGCCTTTTCCAGGATGCGCACAAAATCAGGAGGCAGAGCCGGATTCAGATCCGCCGCCGGCTTGGGGTCGCGGTTCAGGATGGCGTCGAAAATGACTGCGGAGGTGTCGCCCTGAAACGGCAGCGTTCCCGTCGCCAATTGGTAGAGCACTGTTCCCGTAGAGAAGAGGTCGGTCCGGGCGTCCACGAGCTGGCCGCGGGCCTGCTCCGGTGACATGTACGTGACCGTCCCCACGGCCGAACCAGGCGAAGTGAGTTCGATTCCGGCGACTAGAGTCTCCGCCTGCTCGGCCGCAACTCCCCTAGCGATTTCGCTCTGGCCAACTTTCGCCAAACCGAAGTCCAGAATTTTCACCTGTCCGCGCTCGGTGAGGAAAAGATTCGCGGGTTTGATATCCCGATGAACGATTCCCTTGGCGTGCGCCGATTCCAGCGCGTCCGCGATCTCGATGGATATCGGCAGCAACTTCTCAATTTCCATCGGCTGCCGCGTCATTTTCTGCGCCAGTGTTTCCCCGGTCAGCAACTCCATCACGATGAAGTGCCGGCGCTCATGCTGCTCGATCGCGTGAATCGTGCAAATATTGGGATGGTTCAGGGACGAAGCCGCGCGCGCCTCGCGCTGAAAACGCTCGAGCAATTGGCTGTCCTGGTCCATTTCGGGCGGCAGAAACTTCAGCGCCACGCGCCGGCCGAGCTGCGAGTCCTGGGCTTCATACACCACGCCCATTCCACCTGCGCCAATCTGTTTCAGGATGTGGTAATGCGAAAAAGTCTGTCCGATCAACGAAGCTGTCTCTGGCATGAGGTGCACATCTTAGATTGTCGAATGAGGTGAGTCAACGATGCGCACAGTCGTTCGCGCAAAGTCGATCTTCACTCGCGAAAGGGTCTCGTCCGGTGATTCCGCTTTTCAGCAGTCAGAGGCATCACGGCAACGCGGTATCCGCCCCTGCCCGCGCTTCCCTCGTAGTATTGTCAAACCGCACTCCGGTGGCCTATGATACGCCTCGCGTGGCCACCGAGTGTGGCCAGCCCAGCGACGGCTGTGAAGGCAGCTCTGCTGGCTTACCCGTCCCCGCGGGAATGCATCTCACGATTAGCGGTCCGACCTGGTGACGGTCGCCATGAAACTGAAACCGGCATCCCTGCTCGCGCCACTTCGGCACGGCCGAATTTCGAAGTCTTGGATCGAAGGAGAAAAAAATGGCAACAGCAACGCAAGCCGTACAGCTGACTGACAATGTAGCTCGTTACGTCGCGAAGACCCGCCAGATGTTCATCAACGGAAAATGGGTGGACGCCGCTTCCGGAAAAACGTTCCCCACGTACAATCCGGCCACCGGCGAAGTTCTCGCCAATGTTGCCGAAGGCGACAAGGAAGACATCAATCGCGCAGTTGCCGCCGCCCGCGCCGCGTTCGATACCGGCCCGTGGTCGAAGATCACGCCCTCGCAGCGCGGCAGACTCATTTGGAAACTCGCCGACCTGATCGAGCAGCACGCCGAAGAATTCGCCCAGCTCGAATCGCTCGACAACGGCAAGCCCCTCGCCGTCGCCCGCATTGCCGACATTCCCGGCACGATTGACATGTTCCGCTACATGGCCGGCTGGGCCACGAAGATCGAAGGCAATACGATTCCGATCTCCGCTCATGGCGCGAAGTTTCTGGCGTACACGCTGCGCGAACCTGTGGGCGTGGTCGGCCAGATCATTCCCTGGAATTTCCCGCTGATGATGGCCTCGTGGAAACTCGGACCTGCGCTCGCGACGGGCTGTTGCGTGGTTCTCAAGCCAGCCGAGCAGACGCCGCTCTCCGCTCTTCTGTTGGGCGAATTGATTCAGGAAGCGGGCATTCCGGACGGCGTCGTCAACATCGTTCCCGGCTACGGCGAAACCGCCGGCGCCGCGCTCGCCGCGCATCCGCATGTTGACAAGGTTGCCTTCACGGGTTCCACCGAAGTCGGCAAGCTGATCGTGCATGCCGCCACCGGCAACCTGAAAAAAGTCTCGCTCGAGCTGGGCGGCAAATCCCCGAACATCGTTTTTCAGGACGCCGATATTGACGCCACGATTCCCGGAGCGGCCATGGCCATTTTCTTCAATCACGGTCAGTGCTGCTGCGCGGGATCGCGGCTTTACGTCGAAGCCAAGGAATTCGATAAAGTCGTGGACGGCGTTTCGCAGCTCGCCTCGAAGATCCGCGTCGGTCCCGGCATGGAGCCGACCACGGACATGGGCCCGCTCGTTTCCGAAGAGCAGATGAACAAAGTCTGCAGCTATCTCGAATCCGGATATTCGGAAGGCGCGAAGGCCACCGTCGGCGGCAGCCGCCAGGGAGAGAGGGGCTATTTCGTCAAGCCCACGGTCCTGGTCAACACCAACGAAAAGATGAAAGTGGTCCGGGAAGAAATTTTCGGACCCGTGGTCACCGCCATCCCGTTCAAGGACGTGGACGATCTCGTCGCCAAAGCCAACGCCACGGAGTATGGTCTCGCCGCAGGCGTTTGGACTCGCGATATCGGCAAGGCTCACCGCATCGCTTCGCAGCTTCGGGCGGGCACGGTCTGGATCAATTGCTACAACGTATTCGATCCGGCGATGCCCTTCGGCGGCTTCAAGCAATCCGGTTGGGGCCGCGAGATGGGACACGAAGTCCTGAATCTCTACACCGAAGTGAAATCGGTCTGCACACCGATTTCGTAGTTGTCGGTAGTTCGTAGGGGCGCGTAGCACTGCTACGCCCGGCATGAATGCTTGGCTGGATACAGCCCATCAGCCACGTGTTCTGGTGTTTCGTTGTAGGGGCGCTGCTCGCTGCGCCCGCTTTGAATTAGCAGTTCCGCAGGGTCGCCCACCCTTCTCTGTCCCGAGCTTTCGGGACCGGGGAGGGTGGGTTTCCTTTTATTCCGGGCCTGTTTTCGATCTGCACAGCAAAATGAAACGCGCCGCTTCGATGCCCGCGAGGTTTTCGTAGGGGCACGGCATGCCGTGCCCGGCAAACTTGCTTGGCTTCGTGTCGCCATTACATTTCGTTGTTCTCGTCTTGCTCTGTCCCCTCTGTGGATTCTCTGTGTCCTCTGTGTTAAGTCTCAAGCCTTCTCCATCTTTTCTCTGCGCTCTCTGCGTCTCCCCGCCCTGAGTGCATTCGCGAAGGGTGCGGTGAGTCCCGGTTTTTGCGCCGAAGAATCCCTCTCCGCCGCCAGCCATCCATCGCCCCTGCACGAGAGCTTCCCCCATTCACGTTTTCGTGGGATATTCACCAAATCCCTCGGAGGTTTTCTTGACCAACGACGCAACCCCCTGGCCGTGGCCGGATTCGCTCGACGCCGTAATCGCCGCGCCCAACCATCACAAGCTTCTGTTTGAAAACGAACTCGTCCGCGTCCTCGAAGTTCGCATCGCGCCGGGCGACATCGTACCCGTGCACACGCATCGTTGGCCCGCCTCGATCTACGTCGCCAGGCAGAGCGATTTTATCCGCCGCGATGGCGACGGCAATTTGCTCTTCGATAGCCGCGCGATCGGGCCACCGCCATCGAACCCAGTCGCGCAATGGACGCCGCCGCTCCCGCCGCATTCTGTCGAAAACATCGGCGCCAACGAGATCCTGCTCATCAGCACCGAGCTGAAGCAACCCTGAGGCCTGGCTCATTTCCTCAGCGCCGTAAGCGCGGCACAAGTTAGCCCCGCCCGGGAGGGCGGGGTAGCAATGCGCCCGAATTCCGAGCGCGGTAGGTGCGACACCACTCGGGCGACCCCGCACAACCGCATCGCAACGTCATGTAAATACGCTATTTACACCCCTGTCGGGCGATTGTAAGCTCTTAGTCCCAGCTCGGGATCGTCTGCATCTTAATTCGTCGTCACTGGCTAACTAGCCGCGCATTGTCAATTGCGAAGCACCTTCGCCCCTGGGCGATTGCGGACGCCGGAGCCTGTGCTATAAGTAATAGGCTGCCGCAACTTGAGGAAATTGTGCCGTTTATAAATTTTCCCGCTCGCGAAATTAACTGCAAGCTCGTGTACTACGGTCCCGGCTTGGGTGGAAAGACCGCGAACTTGCAGTGGATCTACGAGCATACCGGCACTAGCCAAAAGGGAAAAATGGTCTCGCTCGCCACCGAGACCGACCGCACTCTTTTCTTCGATTTTCTTCCGCTCGACCTCGGCACCGTGCGCGGATTCAAGACGCGCTTCCATCTCTATACCGTTCCCGGCCAGGTGTTTTACGAAGCAAGCCGCCGCCTGATTTTGAAGGGAGCGGACGGCGTCGTCTTCGTCGCCGATTCGCAGGAAGAGCGCCTCGACGCCAATCTCGAAACCCTCGATAACCTGCGCGAGCACCTGAAGGATCACAACCTCGATTTCAATACCATTCCCTATGTGCTGCAGCTCAACAAGCGCGATCTGCCGAATATCCTCCCGGTCGAAGAACTCCAGAAACAGCTTTCCGTGAAGGGCGAACCCGCGCTCGAAGCCGTCGCCGTCACCGGCCAGGGCGTCTTCGACACATTAAAAGAAGTCGCCAAGCTAGTCCTAGCCGAACTCAAAAAGAATTCGTAGCGCCAGCCGAGTGCCTAAGATTTAAATGTCGCGCCGCGGCCTTCAGCGCGGCATCCGGCGCTCCCCTCTTCTCACTAGGTTCGGCGCGCTCGTGTTTGCCCACCGAACGTGTCTAGTCCGGCGCTCAAGAATCACAAGATGTAAATGCAGCGCAGCGGCCTTTAGCGCGGCATCCGACGCCGTGCCTACTTCCTCGCAATGAATTCGACGTTTTCGTCTCTCGCCCTCCGAGCGCGTCTGGTTCGCGCGTAGCGGCTTCCGAACTCTTCCCTCTTCGTTTTTTCTTCAGTGGCGCAGACACTCCTGTCTGCGCTCTCGCTGTCGCCTTCCTAACGACCTCTATTCGCGTGCCGCCAAGCGCCGTAGGCGCGTCAGAAGCTAGCCCAGCCCGGAAGGGCTGGGGCCATGATAGATGACGACATCGAGCGCCGTAGGTGCGACACAATCCTCTCCGGTCAAGTAACGCGATGGTATTATGCGCGCAGCGCTCATAGCCCGACGCGAATGGACCGAAAAACCAAAGCTTGGATCGCTTACCCCTACATGGCGCGACATTTTTTCATCGAGATCGCCGCTGCTGTTTCGTGTCTTTGTCTCGCGACAGCCTGCGCTCGATCCCATTTTCGCCTGCCCGGACAAATCGTCGTCAGCCAGGGCATTTCGGATGACATCCTATACACTGATGGAGCAAATTATCGCCGAATAGAGATTACGCATCCTTTACAGACTGGACGCGCATTTGCCGCACAACTGGGACCTGACGGAAGCACGTATGCGATTTTTTCCAAGGATCTCGACGAGGGCAATCCAACCGGGGACTCGATCGCAAAGGTACTGGCGGACGGCACGACACGACCGATCTTCTCTTCGCCCCAGTCGAATATCATCGATTTGGCCGTAACATCCGAAGCACTGATTTCGCTCTACCGAGATGAAAAAGGCTGCGCATGGGTGGAATGGATTCGCTACGATGGCACTTCGATTCGGCGGGTGTCGGCGCCCTGCGATGTTGATTGGATTGCCGTCAGTCCAACGGGAGATGTAGCCGTAAGCAGTGGATCTGACGCTGACCCGAATATTTACGTCCTTCAAGCCGGGCGGTTCAACCTCGTCGCCCAAGGTTACTTGCCGACGTGGGTCGGCTCAAATCAGCTGGTATTCGGTGATATGAACAGATGCATCCGAAAACAAATCCTTGGAGCTCCAGCCAGTACGAGAATGGTCTGCGACGAGCAATTTCTCGGTGCAGCCAGCCCCGACGGCCGCTATGTGGTCGTCCGCGAGTTAACCACTAGCTTTATCGCCGAAACCCACGAAATTCGGGCGCGGGACACTGAAAGTCACCGCTACGTGCCGATCGATTACTTCGGCCCTGGCCCCGTTCGGGTGCACTGGACCGACTTTCAAAAGTGATCCGGGCGGGTGGCCCAGACTCTAGCTCTGGTGTTTTCGGACCGCGTCCAGCGCCGTAGGTGCGACACAATCCTCTCCGGTCACGTAACACGATGGTATTATGCGCGCGGCGCCCAAAGCACGACGCGATTGATCCGGGGCACGAAAGCGTGGGCCACCCGCCACGCAATACTGTCTGTCGGTGAGCGGCGGAGATGGCGTTGGTGGGGCGATCACCGCGTCAGAATCGCCCTCGAGCTTGACGGTCACAGGTTCAGTCGGCGCAGCATTAGGCGGCCTGGGTACGAGCTCAGAACTTGGAGGTACCAGCATCCCAGTGTCTGCGAATTGTGGTCCAGCGCAATGACGTCAACCGTATTCCGGGCTCCGAGAAAATCCAGGATAGTTCTCGCCGGGTCGGCCATCGTCGGTGTGGTCGCGCCTTTATCTAATGCTTTTCTTCTTGGCCGCCTAAAGCCGAGTCCGTCTCCACCAAATCCATGGGCTCCATATTTCGCCCGAGCAGCAGCCTATACGTCTCACCCCGTATTCCTTTTTATTTATCTCGGAATCTGCGGCGCGATCGTATTTTGGGCATTCAGACCTACCGCCCATAAAGGACAAGAAAACTTAAAGCTGGCCCTGATGGCCATGGTCATAATTTCGTTCGAAAGTTTCCTGATTCATTGGATATCGGGCGGCTCCAAACAAGGGTGGTGGTGATGTCGGACTTCTCACCGATGGCCAGCGATCATGCCACCGCTTGGGCCAAGTACAGAAAGATTCGGCGGACAGCTGTTCTTCTCATAGCTTGTTTCGTTCCGGCTACCCTCTTTCTGCCAATGCTGGTATCAAGTCTCGGGTTTCGTACGCGATTTGCTCCACTCGTTGTGGGGCTGTGCATCGCAGCGCTCATCTGGCTGCAAGCGTGGCGCTCTTGGTCCTTCCGTTGCCCCCGCTGCGGTCGCCGTTTTGGCGGAGTGTTCGCCAGGCGTTGCCGAAACTGCGATCTTCCGAAGTGGGAGATACCTTCTTAAGCCACCTGTACTCAGACCTTTTCCTCGCCGACATGCAGGTCGGCGGGCGGCCCAGGCTTTCTCCTTAGAATTTTCGGGTGCCCCATCTGTTGCGCCAGCGACAGGTGGGGCCATTTCGGACCTGCGCGCCTGCCCATTAGTCCAGTCCTATAACCTGTCCTTTTTTCTCGGCATAAACTCTTGAAACTCTCGCGCCATCGTGCCAGCCTAAATAGTGTGATGAAATTTGTCCGCCCTCCGAGCGAGGGCGCGATGCTCTTTGAAATCTGAATCAGGGCTCCCAGTGTCGTCCGCCAAGACGAAGGGCGGACGAGCCTCGGAAATCAGTCGGTGGGCCAAGGAGCCTCGGTCTTGACGTTTGTCTACCCGCCCGGGACGTGTGTTTCGTCGCAGGTTACTCGACACTGGATGCCGAGTAGATTTCGAGCCAACTCACTCAAAACAAAGGTTGGACGCACCTGCTACTCGACACAGATCGAGGGGGGCCCGCAGGGCCGGGATGCCCTCTACGAGCCGTGCGCTTCGTGCGAAATTACTCGACACACCATGCAAAGTAATTTCTTCTCTATCTCATTGAAAACAAAGCAAACGGCCCCCAATTAAGTGACACACAAATGCGAGGGGCGATCACCTCAAGCGACCCAAAAATCTCCCCTATTTCTTGGGCCGGGATTCCGGAGGCACGATACCGTTGGCGCGATAGTAGGCGACTAGCAGTCCGTAGTGCTCGGCGGAATGCTCGGTGACGTCGTCCCAGGGCTCGATGGTTTTCGCGAACGAATCGTCCGGCAGCGATTTCAATGTGGCCTCGGCATCAGCGATGGATTTCTCGCACAATGCGACGATGCTGGCTTTGGTCGTGTAACCCTTCGGGTCAATTTCATCCCAACTGGCTTTTTCGCCGCGCCCAACCTTGCCCGCATAGACGATTCCCGATGTGACGTGGACAATCACTTCGCCGAAGGATCGCATCTCGGGCTTCAACCGGTAACCGTACTTGTCTTCGGGAAAGTCCTTGGCCATCGTCAGAATTTTCCGGTTGATGTAGGCGAAGTTGTCCCTGACGGCCTTGGCCGGCGAGTCCGCCTGCTGGCCGAGACAAGCGGAAGCCGCGGTAAGGAAAAGGCCGATTGCGAGCGAAAGTCTTGCGCTGGGCCGAAGATTCATGTTCGCCTCCGTGGAGCTAGGTATCAGCCTCTAGACGCATGCCGGACTGGGACGTGAGCAGGCGAGCCGCGCTAATGTGGGCCAAAATAAAACGGGAGGCAAATGCCAAAGGCATTCACCCCCCGGGGTGGGTGGGGTTTGTTGCCGATACCCAGTAAGGGATTTTGGTGTTCCCGCGCCTGGGCGCTTCGGCAAACCGGCCGTTAGCCGGTGCCACGTGTACTCAATCCTTATCACGCAGAAAGAATAGGTGTCAACCCTATTTCTGGACGCTCGCGAAGACCTGTCGGTCGAGCGTTTCGCGGACTTTGCGCGCCAGATCGCGCGGCGAATAGGGCTTTTGCAGCACCGGCAGGCCCTCCTGCTGGGCTTTCTGAAGCTGGGCGATATCCGGGCTGTAGCCCGTGGCGAAAATCACCGCCAGGTCCGATTTATCCTTCCGCATGCGGGCATAAACCTCGGGGCCGCTGAGTTTTGGAAGCATTACGTCGAGGACAACAAGATCTATCCGGGTGCGGTTGGCGTGAAAGTTCTGCGCGGCTGTTTCGCCGTCCGTCGCCAGCATCACCTGGTATCCCAGTCCGGTCAGGGTTTCAACCGCGAGCTGGCCCAGGCCTTCGTGATCTTCCGCGACCAGGATCGTCTCCGATCCTCCCCGGACCGGCGCGGATTCCTCAACCTTTTCCCGCGGCACCGAAGCCTCCACGCTGACCGGGAAATAGCAGCGAAACGTGCTGCCCGCGCCAGGCTCGCTATAAACGTGAACGAACCCGTCGTGCTGGCGGACGACGCCGTACACCGTAGCTAGCCCGAGACCGGTTCCTTTTCCCAGTTCTTTAGTGGTGAAAAATGGCTCGAAGATGCGGTCGAGCGTGGCGGCATCCATGCCCGTTCCCGTGTCTGTAACGCAGAGCACGGCGTACTCTCCCGGATGAGCCAGCGGCTGCAACGTGCAGAAATGCTCGTCCAAAGTGATGTTGGATGTCTCGATAATCAACGCGCCTCCTGCGGGCATCGCGTCCCGCGCATTAATGCAGAGATTCATTACCACCTGTTCGAGGTGCGTGGGATCGGCGCGCACGACCGCCAGATCCGGAACGAGGGTCGCATTGATCTCAATGTTGCTGCCGATTACCTTCTCGAGCAGGCTGAGAGTTTCGATGACGGTCTGATTCAGGTCCACGTTGCGGGGTTCGAGTATCTGCTTGCGCGCGAAGGCCAGCAACTGGCGCGTGAGTGCAGCGGCGCGTTTGGCCTGCTGGTGCACTTTTACGAAGTGCCGATGGAGGCGCGAGTCGGCGTCGGTCTCCTCGATGCCCATATCCGCCCAGCCGAGGATTGCGCCGATCATGTTGTTGAAATCGTGCGCGATCCCGCCGGCGAGCTGTCCGATGGCCTCGAATTTCTGCGCCTGAACGAGTTGTTTTTCAAGCGCGACACGCTCGGTGACATTTTCGACGGTCACCTCGACGCACTCGGATTTTCCATCGGGGTCCATGGCCGTTCGGCCGGTCATGCGAACGGTGATGACTTTCCCGTCCTTGCGCTTCCACTCGACGGTAGCATTCGCGCGGCCGTGGCTCATGTATTCCGAGACGATTTTGGTTTGCTCGGCGGGATCGCGGTAAAGCGCCTTCGTGAAGCCGACGGCGAGAAGATCCGCGGTGGACTCGTAGCCGAGCATTTCGGCCAGAGCCGGGTTCGCATGAAGAAGTCTTCCCTCTGGTTCCGTGGTCCAGAATATTCCGTACGTGGCGTGATCAACGAGCGCGCGGTACCGCGCTTCGCTCTCGCGGAGGGCTTTTTCAGCGCGCTTGCGCTCTGATATGTCCGTGATGCTGCCCCGTACGAGCTGGCGCGTGGCAGACGGCAATCGCACGAGGCGCATCTCCGCGGGGAATTCCTCTCCCGCGGAATTGCGGCATACCCATTCGAGATGAGCCACGGCGCCGCCCAAAGTCTGCGCAATTAATTCGCGCTCCGCAGCTTCTGCGCTCCTGCCATCCGACTGGACCGCGGCGCTGACGTGACTCACGCTAGCGCGCAGCAGCTCTTCGCGGCTCAGGCGGAAAAGCCGCAACGCATTGCTGTTGCCGTCAACGAATGTCCCTTTTTCCACATCGAGGACGACAATCGCCTCCGGTGCGTTTTCGACAAGAGTCCGGTAGTGTCGCTCGCTTTCGCGCAGCGCGGCCAATCCTTTGGTTTCGGATTTGCGCAACGTCTTCTCGTCCTGGGTGCGGCGAATTGGCGCCGGCTCGCACGCAAGCTCCTTTCTCGCCGGGTTCTTTTTGGGACTGATTCGAGACATTGCCGTGCGCGGCTCCTACGGGAAGACTCCAAGGACCGTATCGGCATATCAGCGGTCGAAGCCCACATTGAAATGAGCTTCAATTACTTTGGGTCTGGAGCGAGAAGTAAGTCGTGAAACTGTTAGAAGGAAGATTAAGAAATGCTAATTTCAACAGAGTCTCAGCCGGAAGACTTCCTGGCGAATTACTTATAAACGTCCTATTGCCCGGTCGCGGAGTGCGGGGGATGGCTGGCGAAGTATTGGTTGAGTTGGCCGGTGAGTTGGGCCAGACCGGCATTCACGTTGCGATCCTGCGCCTCGACCACGTCGGCAACAGTCTTGCCGGTGACAGGCTCATCATGCGAGTAGGAACCGGACCAAAGCGTCGTTCCACTTTTTGGATCGAACAATTCCAATTGGAAAGTAAAGCGAGCTGCCAGTCCGGGCGCCAGAACATCGTCCAGCGCGTAGAGGTGGCCGCGGATCACGTAGTCGCCGCGAACACTGCTGCTGATCCTTGAGACAGAACGATACGTTCCCGATGCGCGCAGAGTGCCGATCAGCATGTCCTGAATCATGTCGGCCGGAGGTGCGGCCCATCGTTCGTATTCGTAGGTGCCGAGCTGCACTTTTCCGCTTCCATAGACGAGGCGATCGTCACGATACAGAGTCGAAGCATTAATGCGGGCAACGAGAAGTACGACGGGAAACTGCGGCGCGGCTGAATTGGCGGGCGTCGGACCGGTATCGAGCACGTAATACTTCACTGGCCGCGAAGCGCCGCAACCTGCGACAACTCCCGCGATCAAAAGCATAAGCGCGGCTTGCTGGATACGACGCGTCAGCACTTTTCGTTCCTCCCTCTTCTACTTCGGCGGAGCCTGGCCTGGTTCGTGCGGTTTCAATCCGGATGCGCGAATCAGGGTGTAAGGCCGCGTTTTGATCGTCTCCGTAAAATCATTCATGTTTTCGGTGATGTGACGGAGATTGTCGATAATCTCATCCAGGTTCTCGGTATTCGCGCCCAGGGTATTGTTAAGCTGGTTGGTGAGCGACACAACCGTCGAGAGCGACGTCCGGAGATCGGCAATCGCTTTTTTCAGATCGGGGCGATCCTCGCCAATCATCGCGTCAACATGCGCGAGGGTATCGCTGGCTTGATTAGCGGTCTTGTGGAAGTCGTCAATCAGCGGACCAAGCTTCCCGCTGGTGGCATTCACGTTGCTTAGCGTGGAGCGAAGGTTGGCCCGATTTTCGGCCAGCATGCCATTGAGGTTGGCCAGGCTGCCGGAAATGTTCTCGCGGTTCCGATCGCTTAACAGGTCGTTGACGCGATCCATTGTTTCTTTCAAGGCGACCACGCGATCGTTCAAATTGGCAATCAGCACGTTTGCGTTGGGCCCCAGCTGGGAAATCATGCCGGCAACGTCCGCGAGGCTCGTGTACTCGATGGATTTCAATACCGCGCCTTTTTGCGCCCTCGGCGCGTCCAGCGAGCCGGGTATGATTCCGAGGAAATTGTCACCCAGAGGGCTGACGCTGGTGATTTGCGCGACGCTATCCGTCTTCACGGGGACGCTGGGCTCCACTGCAAAATCCACTTCCATGCGCGTAGAATTCAGCGGGTCGCTCGCTACCTTCTCAATCCGGCCAACCGGAGGGCCTCCGGCATAGCGAACTTCCGCGCCTGGGCTGAGGCCGCCCGCATTCTTGAAATACGCACGGTAGGTTACGGTGCCTTTGCCGAAAGTACCCGAAAGAAGAATCACGACCGTCACAAGCAGAGCGGCAGCCACCAAGGTGAAAAGTCCAACGAGCGCTTGCTCCCGCTTCGATTCCATTCGCTTCCCCGTGAATTCAGAGCCCGGATTATTTTGCAGCCCAGCTAGCCTGCCGCCCCGTAAGGTGCGGCGGAGTATATCATGTGATCGCTGTTTACTACCTTCATTGCCGCTGGGGAGGATTTTCTCCCGTCAGCATCTGCAAGTAGTCAATTTCCGCCGCCATTTCTGGCTCGGGAACGCGATCCAGGAACTGACGCACGCGCGGCCCAGTGTCCCGGCGCAGCTCTTCTGGCGTGCCGCTGGCAACGATATAGCCCTTGTCCACCAGTATCATACGGTCGGCAATCAGGAAGGCGCTGGCAAGTTCGTGCGTGACCACGACGATGGTGATGCGGAATGCTTTCTTCAATTTCAAAATCAGCTCGTCGAGTCCGGCGGCAATGATAGGGTCGAGGCCGGCCGAGGGCTCGTCGAAGAACAAGACCTCCGGTTCCATGGCGAGAGCGCGGGCGATGGCGGCGCGTTTTTTCATTCCGCCGCTCAATTGCGCGGGCATGTAATTCTCAAATCCCGAAAGGCCGACCTGATCGAGCTTCAGACGGACCATGATGTTAATCGTGGATTCGTCGAGAGGCGTATGCTCTCGCAGCGGAAGCGCGACATTCTCGCCCACGGTCATCGAGCCGAAAAGCGCTCCGCTCTGAAACGACATCCCCATTTTCTTGCGTAGCTCGTCGCGCTGCTCGCCCGTCATGGCGGCGAAGTTCTTGCCCTGAATCCAAATCTCGCCCTCGCTGGGGAGTTCAAGGCCCACAAGTGTACGGAGCAGAGTGCTCTTCCCACTGCCGGAGCCGCCCATAATTACCAGAGTTTCACCCGCCGGCACCTCGAAACTCACACCGTGGAGAATCTCGCGGGTCCCGTAGCGGACACGCAGGTTCCGTACGCTGATGGCGATATCGGCCTTAGCTCCGGCGGCGCTTTCGTTCGATGTGGGTTGGGTCGGCATTTATTCTATTTAAGCGGCGCGGTGAAATAAAAGATCGCCGTGAAGACCAAGTCCACAGCGATCACGAAGAAAATCGAATTCACGACTGCCGAGGTGGTGGAGCGCCCGACCTGTTCGGAACCGAGACCCGTGTTGAATCCTTCGCGGCATCCCACGGCCGTGATCACCAGTCCGAACATCACGCTCTTGATCAAGCCGCTCTGGATGTCGCGCAGCTCCAGAGCATTCAGCGTGGCATGAATATAGGTGCCCCAGGTGAAGCCGGCGCTCGAGACGCCGAACACTCCGCCTCCGAGAACCCCCATGAAATCGGCCCAGGTCGTCAGGCAGGGCATCATCAAGAGCATCGCCAGGAATTTCGGAGCTACGAGGAATCGAACCGGCTCGAGCGCCATCGTTTCCAGCGCGTCTATTTCTTCGTTCACCTTCATCGTGCCGATTTCGGCGGCGAATGCCGAGCCCGAACGTCCGATTACCATGACCGCGGTCATCAGGGGGCCAAGCTCGCGCGTCATCGTAACAGCTACGGCGCTAGCCACCAGCTGCAGCGCGCCAAGCTGGCGCAGCTCGTACGCACCCTGCAGAGCGAGTATCAGGCCGATGAAAAAAGAAATCAGGGAGACGATGGGTATGGCTTCCACGCCGACGGACATTGCCTGATGCACGGCGCGACCCCAGCGAAGCGGGTGCCCGCGGAAAGGCTCGATGAAAACTGCTCGCGCCGTGCCTCCAGCGAGTCTCGCCAGGCTACCGACATACGCTACACCGTCTGTTGTTGCTTCGCCGATATTGCTGAGGAGCGGCATACGGGATCAGCGCGAGAGCGCTACTTGGCGCCACCGGCGCCGCCAGGGATTGCGCTGAGGGCTTCCTCTTCGGTGTCGTGAACTTCAAAAACCTTCAGAAGGCGCGTGAGTTCCAGTACTTCGCGTGTTGTCCGGCTCAAGCCATACAGCGCGAATCCGCTCTTCAAATCACGCGAGAGCTTCAGACCTTCGACCAGGGAGGCCACGCCCGCGCTGTCTATGTACTTCACTTTTTCAAGGTTCACGATGACACGCTTGACGCGTTTTTCCTTGAGCAGGTCGAGCAGGGTTTTGCGGACTTCGGGGGTGTTATAGAGCGTGATATCGCCTGTGACATCCACAATCGAAGCGTTCTCAAATTGACGCGTGGAAATATTCATGAACGGAATGCCCTCTGGCGCCCCTGTGTTTTGCCAGAGATCGGGCCCATATGCAACCCTTTTCGAATCGCGCGGCGGTGCGGGCCCGGGCCCGAAATGGAACACTTGGGCGAAGCGCGAGCGAAACCGGTGCTTAAGGATTTAGCCGCGATGATCGAGAGGTATGTAGCTGCGCAGATCGTAGCCCTGGTACACCTGGCGGGGCCGGGAGATTTTCTGCTCGTGGTCCAGCAGCATCTCCTCCCATTGCGCGATCCATCCCGAAGTGCGCGGAATGGCGAACAGCACGGGGAACATGGTCACCGGGAATCCCATGGATTGATAGATGAGGCCCGTGTAGAAATCCACGTTGGGATAGAGCCGGCGGGAAACGAAATATTCGTCCTCGAGCGCGATTCGCTCGCATTCAAGCGCGATATCAATCAGAGGATTGCGACCCATCACGTCGAAAACTTCGTAGGCGATGCGCTTCACAATCCTGGCGCGCGGATCGTAGTTCTTATAAACGCGATGGCCGAAGCCCATCAGCAGTTTTTCGCCAGCCTTCACGCTCTTGACGTACGCCGGCACGTTATTCACCGACCCGATTTCGACCAGCATGCGCAGCACGGCTTCATTCGCGCCACCGTGGAGCGGACCATACAGAGCCGCGGTGGCCGCAGCCGTGGCGGAGTAGGGATTCACGTGCGAACTTCCGACACCACGCATGGCGGTGGACGAGCAGTTCTGTTCGTGGTCCGCATGCAGGATGAAGAGGACGTCGAGCGCGCGCTCGAGCGTAGGATTCGGCCGATACTGCAGTTCCGTGGTGCGGAACAGCATGTTGAGGAAATTTCCGCAGTAGCTCAAATCGTTGTCGGGGTATACGAATGGCATCCCCAGACAGTGCCGGTAGGCGAACGCGGCAACCGTAGGCATTTTGCCGATCAGGCGATACGTCTGTTTGAGGCGTGAATCCGCATTAAAAATATCCTTCGCGTCGGGATAAAACGTGGAAAGAGCGGCTATCGTCGAGATCAGCATTCCCATCGGGTGCGCGTCGTAGTGAAACCCGTCGAGAAACTTCTTGATGCTCTCGTGAATAAACGTGTGGTGCGTAATGTGGTAGTTCCATTCCTTGAGCTGGGTGCTGGTGGGCAGCTCGCCGTGGAGAATCAGGTAGGCCGTCTCGGGGTAGGAGCTTTTTTCCGCCAGCTCTTCAATGGAATAACCGCGATAGCGCAGAATTCCTTTGTCGCCGTCAATGTACGTGATCTTGCTGGCGCACGATGCGGTGTTTGCGAACGCCGGATCGTAGCTCATCATGCCGAAATCTGATTCGTGGACCTTGATCTGGCGCAGATCAATGGGCCGGATGGTGTCGTTCTTGACCGGAATTTCATATTGCCGGCCGGTGCGGTTGTCAACGATGGACAGAGTGTCGCGGCGGGCGCCAGCGGGCGTTTCGCTATTGGCAACCGAGGCGGATTTGGTCGGATTCATAGGCTGGCCCTTCCCGATGCAGCAAACAAATGGTTGATTTCAAATTACGAACGACCAATGTACACCAAAATCGCGCGTTGGCGAACGGGTTTGCGCCAACATTTGTAAGCTCTGAAGGGTTGAGGCTCCATACGCAAGCGTATGGAACACATAAAGCCAGGCGAGTCCAACCGTGCGCAGTCACCAGGACCTCGCTCCAATCGGACGAGACCGGTCGGGCGTTAGATTGAGTTCGTCATCGCCGGAGCCGTCGCGAATTCCGAGCGATTACGCCCCAGTTCTTTCGCGCGATACAGGGCTTCGTCAGCAAGGTGAATGAGCTCCTGCGCATCGAGAGGTTTAGCGGCGCTGCTCACGGCAATTCCGCAGCTCACCGTCACGTGCACGGGGCCTCCGTCGGTTTCAATAGGAGCGGACCGCAGTGAATTGAGGATTCTTTCGGCCAATGCAACGGCGCCCGAACGGCCGCACGAAGGAGCGACCACGATGAATTCCTCGCCGCCGTAGCGGCCTACGGTGTCGTATGGGCGGACGTTAGTGACCATACGCCGCGACACTTCTTTCAGCACGGCGTCGCCCGTAAGATGCCCGCGCGTGTCGTTGATGATTTTGAAGTGGTCGAGGTCAATCAGAACGATCGAGAAGGTCCCGCCGTGACGCAGGTGGCGTGAATGTTCTCTGGCAATTTCGTCGAGAACGACGCGGCGATTGGAGAGGCCGGTTAGCTCATCGTGGGTGGCGCGAAAACGCAGCTCTTCCCGCGCGGCGATCAAACCATTTTGAAGTTCGAGGATGCGCTCGCCTACGTGAAGGCGCGCGCGGAGTTCCGCCGCATCGAAGGGTTTCGTGAGGTAATCGTCGGCGCCCGATTCCAGACCTCGCAGTAGGTCATCCTTCTGGCTGCGCCCGGTAAGCAGGAGAATGTACGTGTAGGGCCGATCGGGCCGCGCGCGCACGCGCCGGCAGACTTGCGGACCTTCCAGGCCGGGCATCATCCAATCCAGCACGGCGAGCGCCGGGGCATCCTCGCTCTCGAGAATCCGCAACGCGTCCAAGCCGTCCACAGCGGTCACGACTTGATATCCCGACTTCTGGAGGAAAGCCTCGAGCATGCGGCGAGAAACGGGATCGTCTTCGGCAATGAGGATGCGGTTCGTGATTTTCCGATTCCCCGTCATTTCGCGGGTCCTTCGTCCGAGTCCTTAGCGCGTTCCGCCGTCGAGTGAATTGGCCGGCATTCGGCGCATTTGATTTGCATCACGCGATTTCGACATGTGCTATTGGGGCGCGGCAGCATCAATGGGTCACGCGACGGCAAAACGATTCGAGAGCGGGCAGCAGGAGATCAACTTCCCGCGTCAGGTTTTCGACCAATTGAGTGACATTTTCCAATCCGTCGGCGCGCACTTGCTGTTCGAGTTCTGATGCCGCCTGCGAGACTTTCGGCGCGCCGAGGCTCAACGCCGATCCCTTCATTCTGTGCGCGATCATTTCGACCGCGCGGGCATCTCCTGTGTGCAAGGCCTGGCGAATTGCCTCCATGCTGCCGGGACATTCTTGTGCAAAAAGTCGCGCGATCTCGTCGAGAAGATCTCGATCTCCTTCGACCCGCTCCAGAGCGGCGGCCATGTCCAGGCCGTCAAAGACAACCTCTGCTCTGATGGGCTGCGCGACGGGAACTGCACCCACCGTCCCGGTTTCGACGCGATTCATTGCGGCGAGCAATTCAGCCATTCGAATCGGCTTCGTGACGTATTCATCGGCGCCCGCTGCAAGGCAGCGTTCCCGGTCGCCCTTCATGGCGTGGGCCGTCAGGGCAATGATCGGCAGATGCGCGCCAGTGCTTTGTTCCTTTATTCGAATTGCGCGGATGGCTTCGAATCCGTCCATCACCGGCATCTGTACGTCCATGAGGATCAGATCGACGGTTTCGCGCTGCAGCGCATCGAGTGCCTCGCGGCCGTTCTCGGTCGCGATGACGGTGTGGCCTCGTCTTTCCAAAAGCGCGGTGGCCAGGGTCCGGTTGACGGCGTTGTCTTCCGCGAGGAGGATTTTTAATTTTGGGGTTTGGTCTTCGGCCGGACCGTACGGCCGTGGCTTCGGCTCGTGGACGACGGTAGGTTTCGAAAGGGCCGCTAATAGTGCGTTCAGGAGCTCCGAAGGCTGCACGGGTTTTGCCAGATAGCGGGCGATCGCGAGCTTGCGACACCGCGCTGACTCACCTTGGCGGACACTCGAACTCAACAGCACGATGGGGACCTCGCCAAACTTCGAACTCCGGCGGATTTCCGCACTCAACGTGCACCCATCCATCTCAGGCATCTGCATATCGGTAACGACCAAGCTGAACGGCAAACCTTGATCGTGAGCACGCCGGAGGGCCTCCAGCGCGACGGCGCCTCCCTCTGCCGCCTCGGGGCGCATGGACCAAACCGATAGCATCTCGACCAAAATGGTGCGGTTCGTGGCGTTGTCGTCCACCACAAGAACGCGGAGACCTGACAGGAGTTCCGGATCCGAGGACTCGGGCGAATGACCTAGGTCGCCGGAAAATCCAAAGTGGCCGGTGAAATGGAAAGTACTGCCCTTTCCAGGCTCGCTTTCGACCCAAAGCTTTCCGCCGATCAAGTCCACGAGCCGCGACGTGATCGCCAAGCCCAAACCCGTGCCGCCGTACTTGCGGCTCGCGGAACTGTCCGCCTGCGTGAAAGCGTCGAAAATCATGTGTTGCTTCTCAGTTGGGATTCCGATCCCTGTATCGCGCACGCGGAAATGCAACAGGACGCCGCTTTCGTCCTCTGCTCGTTTTTCGACGTCCAAGGAGACTTCTCCTTGCTCGGTAAACTTCACCGCGTTTCCCACGAGGTTCACCAAAATTTGCCGAAGCCTTCCCACATCACCTTTCAGGCGCTCCGGCACTCCGGGTCCAACGCGCCAGGCAAGTTCGAGATTCTTCAGGTGGGCTCGGAGCGCAAGAGTCTTGAGGATCTCGCCGAGATTTTGTTTTAATTCGAAATCAATCATTTCCAATTCGAGCTTGCCTGCTTCGATTTTGGAGAAATCCAGAATGTCGTTGATGAGTGTCAGCAGAGAGTCCGCGGAAGTTTTCACCATTCCCAGATACTCTCGCTGTTCGGCGTTCAGCTTCGTTTCGAGCGTAAGTTCCGTCATGCCGATAATGCCGTTCATCGGCGTTCGGATTTCGTGGCTCATATTGGCCAGGAACTCGCTCTTGGCGCGGCTCGCAGCCTCGGCCTCCTCTTTTGCGCGAACGAGCCCCTCTTCAGCTCGGATTCGATCGGTGATGTCCTGGTAGAGCACGAGCACTCCCGTGATCACGTGGTCGGTAATGAGAGGCACAGCGAAAGCTTCAACATCCACGAGAGTCCCGTCCCTGCGCCTCCGACGCGTCACGATGTGCGTGGTATGACCCTCGCGGACACTCTTGAGATTGGCTTCGATTTCTCCAAGGCGGCCTGGGGGGGCCAGCACGCTCATGATCGAGCGGCCCAGAAAATCCTGCTGCTTGTATTGAAATAACTTTTCGAACGCCGGATTACACATCTGTACGGCTCCGTCGCTGGCCATGGCAACGATACAAACGGGGCTATTTTCGATGACGGAATTCAAGAACGATTTTCGTTCTTCGAGTTCCCGCTCCGCCTGTCTGCGTTCGTTGATTTCATTTTGCAGCTGATGAGTGCGCCTTTCGACGCGTGCCTCCAAATCGCGGCGCGCCAATTGCAAGGCGCCGTCGCGCATTTCGATTTGGCTTAGCATCTCGTTGAAACGATCGGCTACCGACCCTATTTCATCTTCGCTGGTCTTCGCGGCTCTCAGGGAATAGTCCTTTCCAAGGGAAACCGCGGAGGCTGTTCGCGCGAGTTCGAGAATCGGCTCGGAAATCACACGTTGCAGCCTCGAGGCCAGCAAGTAAGCGATCACAAAAGAGGCCAGAATTACGACGAGGACAATTTGAGCGAATCGTTCCGCACGCGCATAGAGTTCGCCCAAGTCGGATTTCAAGTAAATCGTGCCGATTTCCTCTCCGTGCAGTTGTATCGGCTGAAACAGAGTCACCTGATGTGAGGTAAACACAGTGTTCGCCGCACCCTTTACGGGAGGGATGAAATTTGGGTCGGCGCCGGGACGCGCGTACTTCGCGAAGACCGTTCCATCGTGGGTATATATGCAGGCCTCGACGATGTGCGGCAGTGCGCGCAATGAACCGAGCGTCTCACGGGCGGATTGCGCGTCCGAGAAAGCTAGCGCGGCGGTGCTGTTCGACCCAGCGATCCCTGCTGCCGAAGCCAATTCTCTCGCCAGTTCCGTGCGGAAGGTTAAGCCGTCGTACACTGCCAGGGCGATGCACGCTGTCAAAGTGGAGATTCCACAGGTCACCAGGATTATTCGTTTAAGCTTCTGACCGATGGATGGGTTGCGCCGCGTCGACATATCAGCTCCTGGCGATCCCGGGAGAATCGTGGACGACTCGGGCCAACGAGAGCAGTTTCGAGCTCACCTTCAGGCCCGCGCGCGCTGCGGCCTCCGGATTAATCAGGAAGCGCACGTGGTCGTCTTCGAGGGCAAATTGGATTGTGCCGCCTGCTTCCGCGAAGCCCTCCGCTTCTCCTACAAGCAGAACGCATGCTCCGTGTAGAGCCAGAATGATGTCCGCCAGATGGAGGCTCTCCGATTGGCTGACGAACACCATCTGGCACAGTCTAGCCTGTACGACAGTTTTGATCCGTTCGATGGCCACCGGCCGATTGGCGATAGTCTTGCCTTTAAGAACTTCATCAATCGCGTGTCCGAAAGGATCGGGCCCGAGGATGCAAACGACGAAGGGCGATTGAGGGCCTGCGAAACTCGCAGGGGGCCAATCAATGAACTTCGCAAAGTTGAAAAGGAATGCGGCCTTGAGCTGGTATTCGCCCGACGGCTCCGTCTGCGCCCAATCCAAGGGGGCGCCCGCAAACGACAATAGCGTGGCCATAATGAGCGCGTAGGGGCGCCGCCAAATGATTCGAATGCCGCGCGTGCGGACTTTTCGTGCGCGCAGCGGCGTTCGAAATCGCTCATCGCCCGCTCGACTCAATATCCGCAACTCCTTCGTCAGAATCGCCATGTGAATTTCGCGTACGCGCTACGCTTGACGAGTGTGGTTCTGGCGCTGCTCGTGGAATCCACGAATTCCTCGTGTGTGTCCCTCAGCAGATTTTGGCCGACGAAGCTCAGGGACCCGCCTTCGCCCACGAGCCAGGTGAGTTGTGTATCGAGTCTGGTGTAGGAAGCTTCTATTGGGTCGGTGAGGCGGCTCACGAAATATGCGGAGGTATCCCAGCTCAGGCCGCGCCCGAGGACGAAATGCGATCGGAGCTGCGCAGATTGATCGGGGCTGCTTCCCTCCGCTGCGGCAACCGATGTCGTGTCATGACTCGTGGGAGCCAATTGCATGTGGATTTCCTCAAACGCGTATCCCGGGCTCAGGGTCCAGCGGCGAGTGGGCTGCCAGTTCACTGCGATCTCAACGCCGTGCGTTTCTCCGTGCATGAGATTCTCGAAAACGAGAGGTAAGACAAGATGCGGAGGAGAGGGCGAGTTCTCCGCGAAAAACGCCATAGGCTCGGTTGTGTTTTGATCGTTGTAGTTGTTGTAGTAGGCCGTGAAGTCTACTGACAATTGTTGGAGAACCATCGTTCGGTAGCCCACTTCGTAGGCGATCAACCCTTCATCATTTACTTTTGGGTTGCCGGTAAGTCTTATCAGGACGGGAATGGCTCCCGGACCCGTAAACCCGCCGACGTTTGCACGGATGGAGGTGTCGAGCGCGCTTGGCGTCCGCTCCGCCTTCGAGACGGCTGCCCAAAGCGTCTGGCGCGCACTGGGCGCCCAGGCCACCCGGACGTCTGGCATAAAGTTAAATCCGGTGTAGTAGTTGTGTTCCAATTTGGCGCCTAACATGAGGAAGACGCGGTCCGGGACAATTGTGATTTCGTCCTGGATAAATGTGCCGAATAACTGAGTAGCCAGATCGGCCGGGACCAAAGACGCAGTGAAACTCCCGGTCGAATGCGACGCTGAATACCGATAGTTCAGCCCCCAGACGATGTTTTGCCGCGCCCACCCGCTGAAGTGGTGCTGAAAATCAAGATTGAGAGTGCCGCGACCTTCGCCGAGCGTGTCGTTGCGTTGATACTGATCGTAGGAAATTTGCAGGGCTGTGTCCGAGCGAGGAGACGCCGTGTGATCCCAGGTGCCTTGGATGAAACCCCCTGACAGATTTACTTGCAACTCGTTGTCCAGCAAGGCAGGCGCGGTAACGGACGGAAGATACGTGGACGGTGTTCCCTCGCGGCCGCTGTAGATACTCCCTTGAAGAGTGAGTGTGTCTCTAGAGGAGAGAGTGGTGTCGGTGCGAAAACCGCCCTGAAGCAGGTGCCAGCCATCTCCTCCGTCCAGGCCGGTGGAATCTGGCAAATGATCCTGGTTGAGGTACTTCGCATACACGCGATAGTCCGTCTTATCACCAACACTGCCGCCGTATTGGGTGGTCGCAAATCCCTGGTCCGAATTGCCGCCCCCTGCAACCACCAATCCGCCATGCGTTTTGGAAGATTTCTTCGTTATGATATTGACCACGCCGTTGACGGCATTCGCTCCCCAGACCGATCCACCGGGGCCGCGAATCACTTCAATTCTCTCGATATCCTCCAGGGGGAGATCCAAAACGTCCCAGTAAACGCCGCCGAAGGTCAGCGTGTACACTTCGCGTCCATCAACAAGCACCAGCAAGTCATTGCTGAATCGCGCGTTAAATCCGCGCACATTGATGGCCCATGTGTTCGCGTTGATCTGCGCCACGTCCATTCCCGGAACCATACGAAGCAAATCCGGAATATTCTTCGCACCGGAGCGACTTATGTCTTCCGGCGAGATGACAAAAACCGCCGCGGCCGTGCGCGAAAGTGTCTCTTCGGTCTTCGAGACAGAAGTCACCTCGACTTTCATCAAGTCTTCCAGGCTTTGCTCGGTTAGATCCCCGGACTGTTGCTGCGACCACGCCGGCAGTGACAGCGACGCAAGAATTCCAGTGAGCGCGCCGGTGCGAACGATACGCCATGCGCGATGCCTCACTGAAGCTGTGGGTTGACTCTTCCCCGGCACTCTTCGGCCCTCGCAATCCGGATGCGCACACACCGGCAGCGCTTCCCTGAATAAACTATCGGCACAAGTGCCGAAAGGCATTGATCGGTCGGCCTGGGATAACGAGAGCACGACCCTAGTCCAACGTGGCGGCCTGGCCCATGTGGTTAACTGAAGTGACGGCAGCAAGTTGCGAGGTGTGCCAAAATGAAACTCGTACCCACGATCCAACGAAAAGCGGTCAGCAACGGAATGGCGGATCGTTTCTGGAGAATGTTAACGCCCCGTTAAAACCACACGAATGAGGCATCGCCCGCTTGCGCCCAGGGCGGCATTTCCCGTATGTTGTGGACGACTCCGCGAAAGAGACTCGATGAAACGCGTCCTGGTAATCGAAGACGATAAAGACATTGTCGAGCTGGTGAAATACAACCTGGAGAAAGACGGTTTTCAGGTGGCCGCGAGCGTGGATGGCGCCACGGGGCTCGCGCAAGTGCGCAAGACGCCTCCCGATCTTCTGATCCTTGATTTGATGCTGCCGAAATTGTCGGGCCTCGAGATTTGCAAAGAGGTTCGCAAAGACGTCAGCCTGAATCGCCTGCCGGTTCTAATTTTGACCGCCAAAGGCGAAGAAGCCGATCGCGTGGTGGGACTGGAACTCGGCGCAGACGATTACGTGACGAAGCCGTTCAGCCCGCGCGAGCTCGTGGCCCGTGTCAAAGCGCTTTTGCGGCGCAGCGAACCGGGGACGCCATCCGAGAAGGCCATCGAAATCGGCGTGCTGCGAATCGATCCCGCCGCTTACAAAGTGACGCGCGGCGGAAAGCCCGTGCCCATGAGCACGCTCGAGTTCCGATTGCTGTATTTTCTGGCGGCGCGCCCGGATCGCGTCTTCACGCGCGATCAATTGCTGGACGGCGTCTGGGGAACCGAGCGGTTTGTGACGCCGCGCAGCGTGGACGTGTATGTGCGGCGCCTGCGCGAAAAAATCGAATCCGATCCGCAGCATCCGGCTTATATGAAGACGATTCGCGGCGCCGGCTATCTCTTCGAAACCCGTGCGAGCTAGGCTTTTCTGGAAACTCGGGCTGACCTATTTCGCCCTGCTGATTGTCGTTCTGCTTGCTGTTGATTTCTACTCCTCCCGCGTTCTTCGCCGCGATTATATTCGCGCGGCGGACGACAAACTTGCCTCTCTCCTGAATATCGCCCAAGCGCGCCCACCGCGCTTTGAGGACGCGGCGGATCTTCGCGCGTGGACCGAATTGATGGGGCGAAGTGGCGTGCGTGTCACCGTGATTGACAACACGGGCCACGTGTTGGCGGATTCGCAGGTTGATCCGGAGACGATGGAGAATCATTCCAACCGGCCGGAGATCCAGCAAGCCCTTGCGACAGGAGAAGGCCAGTCAGTACACCGCAGTGCCTCGCAGGGCCGCGATCTCATCTATCGTGCGGTGCGCTGCGAGCAGTCCGGCGGCCTTCCCGTGGTTATCCGCATGGCGCTGCCACTCGCGGAGATGGACGCATCGGTTTCCGAATTGCGGCGGAGACTTTATGCCGCCTCGCTGGTTGCTCTCATTCTGGGCGGCATAATTTCACTGAGCTATTTCCGGATGTTCGCCGCTCGCGTCGAGCGGCTGAAGGATTTTTCGCGGCGCGTCTCCGAGGGAGATTTTCGCCCCTTGCCGGCCGAGCGCCCGCGCGACGAACTCGCTGATCTAGCAAGCGCGCTCAACGAAACGGCAGCATGGATGGACAGCACGATCCGCTCGTTGAGCGGTGAACGCAATCGCTCAAGCGCGATCCTGCGAAGCATGGTGGAAGGCGTCGCTGTCATTGACGCGCAGGAGAAGCTCGTATTTTGCAACCGCGCTTTTTCCGAGATATGGAACCTCGACTCGGCCGCGATCGAAGGGCGTCCCGTGATCGAAGCGGTCCGCAATTCGGATCTGGTGGGACTGATTCGCCGAGCATTGCGCGGCGAAGAAGGACTTCGGAGCGAAATCGGGATGGGGATTGTGCAACATCGGAATTTTTCGGTGACGGCGACCCCGGTGCAGGCACTCGATGCAGCCGCGCTAAACGAAAAACCGTCGGGGGCGGTCGTGGTGCTCCACGACGTGACCGAATTGCGCCGGCTCGAACGAGTGCGGCACGATTTCGTGGCGAATGTCTCGCATGAATTCAAGACGCCGCTGACAGCGATTCAGGGGTTTGCCGAAACGCTGCTCTCCGGCGCTCTGGAGGATCCCCGCAACAACCGCCGCTTTCTGGAAATTATTCGCGACCACGCCACGCGGCTCGCCGTCCTGACCGACGACTTGCTCAAGCTGGCGCGCATCGAGGCTGGCAAGCTCGAGATCCAATTCGTTCCGGTGCAACTGGCGGAAGTAATTGAACGCTGCACGGAGACTTCACAGCTGAAGGCGAACCGAAAGCGGATCGAGCTGGAAGTGGAAGTGCCGTCCAACCTGGCTGCCGTGCACGGCGATGCCAGCCTGCTGCGAGACGTGGTGCAGAACCTGCTCGACAACGCCGTCCAATACACGCCGGAGGGCGGACGCGTTCGCATCAGTGCGGCAGCAGGGCCGCGCGAGGCCGTGGTGACCGTGGAGGATACGGGCATCGGAATTCCGCTCGCGGATCAGGAGAGAATTTTCGAGCGTTTCTATCGCGTGGACGCGGCGCGATCACGCGAAGCAGGCGGGACCGGCCTGGGTCTATCCATCGCGAAGCATATTGTAGAAGCGCACGGCGGGCGGCTGTGGGTCGAAAGCGAAGTAGGCCACGGCTCGAAGTTTTCTTTCTCCGTTTCCATTGCCAGCTAACTCGTGAGGGATAGCTGGCCGCGCTGTCTCCAAGCATTTACTTCCGATTTATCTGATTGCAATGGACACCCCTCATCCTGCATCCGGTGACAAAGATTAGGGCGGCGAGCTGCCGCCCCGGAGAAACCCACGATGGCAGCCACAAAAGTGAGCACCGAAGGAGTTTTTCAGGCGGTGCTGCTGAACTACCTGGTTTCGCAGGCACGAACAGTCGAAGGCTCGGTAAACCGGGCGCTCGGCGCATTGCTTGGGCGCGACGAACGCCTGGCCAGCGAGGTGTTTCTCAGCGAGCCGCGCATCAACGAACTAGAAATCGTAATTGACGAACACGCCATCCGCCTGCTCCGCGCCGGAAATCTTTCCGATGCGGACGTTCGTCTTATTGTGGCGACGCTCAAAATCAACAATGACCTCGAACGCATGGGGGACCTGGCCGTCAACGTGGCTGAGCGCGCCATTTCGTTATCAACGATGGGCAACGTCGAAACGCCGGCGGAGCTCGAGCCGATGACCATGGCCGTCCGCGCGATGATTTCGAAATGCCTCGGTGCGCTCATTTATCAGAACGTAGACCTCGCGACTCAGGTGCTGGAAAGCGACGACGTCGTTGACCAGTACCGCGACCGAGTTTTTGAGGCGCTCCTTTCAGGCATCGCGGAGAATTCCTCGCAGGCTGCGCCGAGCCTTCAGTTTGTATTGGCGTCGCGCCATCTCGAACGCATCGCCGATCACGCCACGAACATCGCCGAGGACGTGCTGTTCTGGGTCCGCGGCCTCGAAGTACGTCATGGAAGGGCGCGTCAGCTGGAAGCACGCGCAGAAAACGCAGCCGTTGCGGGCGGGTAGTCATGGTCTTTTCACACGTGGCTCATCTCTGATTAAACCGGGACACCTAGGGTGAGCTCGCGCAGTACTTTGGCCTGGAAGCCAATTCGCTGCTCGGGGCAGCGGGCCGAGATTGCCCGCTCTACGTGAATCGGCAGTGGTTTGGGCGATTGGCAAAGGGAAGATCTCGATAAGTTCCGATGTCTCAGCACGCTGCGCCGGAAGAACCAACGCAAGTCTCGCCCAACCTAGAGGCGCTGTCTCCTACCCCCGGGATTGCGCCTCTCCACCCTTTCGAGCGGCGACGAGTGCGTTCACGCCGAATTCTTGCTGATGTAACACGGCTGTAACAATCTGGAAAAGATAATGAGAAATGACGGAGGAGAATCCCAACGCACATGAGAAAAACGCTGGTTGTACTGTTCCTTCTCTTTGCCGTGGCGGCTGCTGCGGGCGCGCAATCGAACCCCTTGCTGCTGAACGCCGCAGGCGCTACGTTCCCGTATCCGATTTATTCGAAGTGGTTTGACGTTTACCATACCGCTCATCCGAACATTCAGATCAACTACCAGTCCATCGGTTCCGGCGGCGGCATTCGCCAGCTTTTGGCCGGTACTGTGGATTTCGGCGCGTCCGATGGTCCGATGTCCGACGATCAACTGGCGCAGGCGAAGTTCAAGATCCTTCATTTTCCGACGGTCCTGGGCGCGGTGATTCCGACCTACAACGTCGCGGGTGTAAGCAGCGACTTGAACTTCACGCAGAAGGCTCTGGCGGGGATTTATCTGGGCACGATAACCAAGTGGAACGATCCTGAAATCGCGAAGGCGAATCCCGGAGTGAAACTGCCGGGAGACGATATCGTGGTCGTGCATCGCTCCGACGGCAGCGGGACCTCTTACATCTTCACGGACTTCCTTTCCAAGGCCAGCGATGACTGGAAGAACAAAGTGGGCAAGGGCACGTCAGTGAACTGGCCCGTGGGTCTCGGAGGCAAGGGCAACGAAGGCGTTGCGGGCTTGGTGAAACAGACGCCGGACGCCATCGGGTACATCGAACTGATCTATGCCGTTCAAAACAACATACCATACGGAAAAGTTCAGAATGCGGACGGGAAATTCGTCAAGGCGGACCTCGCGGGCGTAACGGCGGCGGCCGCTGCAATGAAGGATATACCGGACGACTTCCGCGTCTCGATCACCAATGCTCCAGGCGCAAAGTCCTACCCGATTTCCAGCTTCACCTGGCTGCTGATCCCCGCGCAGATTTCCGATGCGGGGAAACGCGACGCGATCAAGGGCTTCTTGAAATGGATGCTGGATGACGGGCAGAAATTCAATGAGGGCCTGACCTACGCACAGTTGCCAAAGTCGGTCGTCGCGAAAGAAGTGAAGGCCATCTCGCTGATCCAATAGGATGTCAACATCGGCCACCACGATGGAACACTCGGCCCCGCCCAAAGCGGGGCCGAGTGCGTTTCTTCACCGCCTGCGGCACGGCGATGAGGTGGCGCACGTCCTGACTCTCACGTTCGCGGCCGGCATTCTGCTGCTTACGTCCATGCTGGTGTACGAGCTTTGGGTCAATTCCCATCTATCGCGCGCGAAATTCGGATGGCTGTTTTTCTGGACGAGCACATGGGATCCGATCTTCGACAACTTTGGCGCGGCTCCGTTTATCTACGGCACGGTCGTCACTTCGATCGTATCGCTGGTGATCGCCGTGCCGCTCGGTCTCGCCGCCGCGATTTTCTTGTCGGAACTTGCCCCTCGCCGGATGTCGGATACGATTTCATTCTTGATTGATTTGCTCGCCGCAGTTCCCAGCGTTATCTATGGCCTCCTGGGAATTTTTATCGTCGTTCCGCTCATGCGGACCACGGTCGGGCCTATTCTGATCGGCACGCTCGGGCACGTTCCTGTTCTTGGCAAATTTTTCAAGGGTCCAAACTACGGCGTGGGATTTCTCACTGCTGGCGTGGTTCTCGCGATCATGGTCGTTCCTTTCATCATCTCCGTTTCGCGAGAAGTACTGCTGACGGTTCCACGCGAACAGCGGGAAGCGGCATTGGCGCTGGGCGCAACGCGCTGGGAAGCTACATGGAAAGTCGTCGTGCCGTGGGCGAGAACCGGCATTCTCGGCTCGGTGTTCCTGGCTTTGGCGCGCGCACTGGGAGAGACGATGGCCGTCACCATGGTCATTGGCAACGATCCCAAGATTAGCGCGTCCCTCTTTGCGCCCGGCTATACAATTGCCGCGGTGATCGCGAACGAATTCACAGAAGCGACGGGAGATTTGTATCTGAGCGCGCTGATCGAGTTGGGTCTTGTGCTGTTCCTTATGACGTTCATTTTGAACGGCCTCGCCCGGCTGCTGATCGTCGCCACCGAACGCGGCGGAGGGCATCCGTCATGAGCCGCGTCCTTCTCATTTGGCGGAAGGCGTTGAATGTCGTGATGCTGACGCTCACGGGTGTGGCTGCATTCGGCGTCGTCGCAGTTTTGTTCCTGATACTCGGGTATCTCGTATGGAACGGCGGGAAGTCGCTCAACTTTGATTTCTTCACCCAGCTTCCGAAGCCTGTCGGCGAGACGGGTGGGGGGATGGCCAACGCTATCGTCGGGAGCATGAAACTGCTGTTTCTCGCGGCGGTGATGGGCCTGCCGGTTGGCTTGATGGCTGGCGTTTATCTCGCAGAATTCGGCGGGAAGACATTCTCGTACGTGATTCGCTACACGACCGACCTGCTGAATGGTGTGCCATCCATCGTGATCGGAATATTTGCATACTCGCTCGCTGTTCTGCCCTTCAAGCACTTCTCGGCACTCGCAGGCGGCGTTGCCCTGGGGATTATGGTGATTCCCATCACGGTGCGGAGTACCGAAGAATTCCTGCGCGCGGTGCCCGGGAGCCTGCGCGAGGGCGCGATGGCGCTGGGCGCCAGCAAATGGCGGACGATTGCGACCGTTGTGCTTCCTGCAGCCAAGGGCGGAATAATCACCGGGGTGCTGCTTGCTCTGGCTCGCGTAGCAGGAGAGACCGCACCGCTGCTATTTACGGCTTTCAGCAATCGCTTTTGGAGTCCGGGCTGGGGGCAGCCCATTGCTTCGCTTCCGGTGATGATTTATACGTATGCAATCGCCCCTTACGATGATTGGCATCGGCAGGCATGGGCGGCAGGGCTGGTCCTGCTGGCTCTGGTGCTGGTTGCCAACATCGGAACTCGAGTCGTTCTGAGCCGCGGCGGAGGGGGCCGGAGTGTCTGAAATGGGTGCCACCACACATGGAACCAACGCTACCGCCGCGCGGCGCGCGCCGCAGATTACGATGACTGAAAGACCACCAACGGCATCGGAGAAGGAGGCGCAGGTGCGCTTTGAGATTTCCGATCTGAACTTCTTCTATGGTCCGAAGCAGGCCGTCTTCGGACTGAACCTGAAAATTCCCAAGAACCGCGTAACGGCGTTGATCGGTCCATCCGGTTGCGGAAAATCTACCTTCCTGCGCACGCTGAATCGCATGAACGAGACGATCCGCAACACGCGCGTCGTCGGCGAGATCCTTCTCGACGGCCAGGACATCTCGCAGATGGACGTCGTGGGACTTCGGCGGCGAGTGGGCATGGTTTTTCAGCGGCCCAATCCGTTTCCGAAGTCAATTTATGAGAACGTGGCCTACGGGCTGCGAATCAACGGGTTTCAGGGCCGGCTCGACGATCTCGTCGAGCACAGCCTGCGCCGTGCGGCACTGTGGGATGAGGCGAAAGACTACCTGCACAAATCGGCATTCGCACTTTCCGGCGGCCAGCAGCAGCGGCTGTGCATCGCGCGAGCCCTCGCAGTTGATCCTGAGGTTTTGCTCCTCGACGAGCCGTGCTCGGCGCTCGATCCGGTGACTACGGCCAAGATCGAGGAGCTGATGTTCCACCTGAAAGACAGCTGCACGATGGCCATTGTGACGCACAACATGCAGCAGGCCGCTCGCGCCAGCGATTTCACGGCCTTCATGCTGGATGGGAAATTGATCGAGCACAGCGAGACTTCGAAGCTCTTTACGACGCCCACCGACCCCCGCACGGAGGCTTACATTACCGGCCGCTTCGGGTAACGCGAAACCTTGCGGCTGCGATATTGTGTGGGAGGGGTTGAGGATCCATGGAACGACATTTCGAACACGATCTCGAAGAACTGAAGCAGCGGCTGCTGTGGATGGGGAGCCTCGCCGAGCGCGCGGTCCATCAGTCCGTGCAGGCGGTGCTGGATGGCGAGGAGCGCCTTGCCGAAGCCGTGCTCGGCGAAGAAGACGCCATCAACGAGATGCAGATCGAGATTGACGAGCGCGTGCAGCGCCTGCTGGCGTTGCAAGCGCCCATGGCGGCCGATCTTCGGTTTCTCCTGGCGGTTTCGCGGATCAATGGCGATCTCGAGCGCATCGGCGACCAGGCAGTGAACATCGCGCAATCCGCGATGCGCATCCTGCGCCACCCGCAGGTGAAGCCTTATGTGGATTTGCCTCGCATGAGCGAGCTGGCCGAGGCGATGGTTCGCGACAGTTTGAACGCGGTGGTCCGCGGCGACCAGGAACTGGCCCAGAGCGTCCTCCGGCGCGACGATCAGGTGGATCGCTTGCGCGACCAGCTCTTCCGCGAGCTGCTAACCTACATGATGGAAGATTCAGCCGTCGTTTTTGCGGCCTTCGAGCTTGTCCTCGTGGCCAAGAACCTGGAACGCATCGGCGATCACGCCACCAACATCGCCGAGGACGTTATCTATTTCGTCGCCGGTCGTGACGTACGTCACCCCGCTCTCGATCGCCGCTGATCCGCGCGCTCGGCGGCTATTTCTGTCAAACGCGCGCGCTTTGAATCTCTTTGTGGTTTTCCCGCGCTGTAGTATCTTCCCGACGTTCCTTGGGGAGGAAAAGTCGTGCGAAGAGTCTTGGTCAGCGTTGGACTCTGCCTGGTGTTTGTCGCGCTCGTGACATCCTCCGCGAACGCAGGTTCCGCGCGAGCGGCGCAAAGCGCCTCCTCGAGCTGCGACCGCCAGTGTCTTTACGGCTTTCTCGATCAATATCTCGCTGCGCTGAAAGCCAAAGATCCCTCGCGCCTTCCTCTAGCCAGGAATTTCCGCTACTCCGAGAATAATGTCATGATGAAAATCGGCGACGGCGTCTGGGGCACCGTCACCGGTCTCGGCGACTACAATCTTCGCACGGCCGATTCTGTCAACGGCACGGTCGGCTGCTACGGCATCGTGCAGGAAACCAACAGCACCGCGATGTTCGCGCTGCGACTGAAGGTGGTCGATTCGAAAATTTCCGAAGCGGAGACACTCATCCGCCGCAGTGAGGGCAGTGGCCCGTTCCCCAGCAAGCCGGTTCTGACGGAAAAGCCCGCCTTCATTGAAATCGTGCCGGCCGAAGAGCGCAGCCCCCGCGAGCGAATGATCGCCATCGCCGATGGCTACTTCTCGACGTTGCAGCTTAATGACGGCGTGCTTTTCGCGCCGTTCTATGACGCTTGCGACCGCTGGGAAAACGGCTTGCTGACCACCCACAATCCCGATTTGGCAAAGACGATTCTCGTCGCCAACCTCGGCTGCGCGCAGCAGTTCAAGCTCGGGAATTACCGCTATGACGATCGCGTCCGCGACCGCCGGTACTTTCTGGTAGACGAGGAGCGCGGCCTGATCATGACCGCCGGCTTCATAGATCACGCCGGGCGCCTGGAGAATTACACGCTCACCGACGGCACACCGATGAAATCTTCGATTCGCACGCCCGGCTCGCTCTGCTTTCTCGAGCTGTTCAAGATCCGCGGCGGCAAGATTCAGCAAATCGAGTCCTTGTTCATCGGCGTGCCCTACAATATGCCGTCGCCCTGGATCCAATATCCGTCGAACTGATCGCGCGCGATGCGATTCCTCTGGGAGAAAACCAAGATGCCGGTGAATTCGAAAAGTGCCTCCGCGACGCCACTCGCAGTAGCCGCCTTTACGGCGGCCCTGTTCTTCGTTGGCCACGCTGGGCGCGTCTCATCCGCGCTCGGCGCTCAGGAAAAGCCCCCGGCCCGTGGACAAATTGATCAGAAGCGCTTGATGGCCGCGGACAAACATCCGGGCGAATGGCTGACCACGGGCCGCGATTTCGGCAAAGGCCATTACTCACCGCTCGCGCAGATCAACACGAAAAATATTGACCGCCTCGGCTTCGCCTGGGATTACCACACCAACACGATTCGCGGCCTCGAAGCCACGCCCATCGTCGTTGACGGCGTCATGTACACGAGCGGTTCGATCGGCCAGGTCTACGCGCTGGACGCGAAAACAGGAAGAGAGCTGTGGACTTTTGATCCGCACAACGACATGCGCGTGAATCAGCGCGCCTGTTGCGACGAAGTGAATCGCGGCGTCGCAGTCTGGCGTGGCAAAGTTTATGTCGCCTCTTTCGACGCGCACCTCATCGCTCTCGACGCTGCCACAGGCAAAGAACTCTGGCGCGCCGACACCGTGGACGATAAGAAAAGAGCCTACACCAGCACCGGCGCCCCGCAGGTTGCTGGAAAAGTCGTCGTCATCGGAAACGCCGGCGGCGAATACGATGCCCGCGGTTACGTCACCGCATACGATCTCGACACAGGCAAGCTTGCGTGGCGTTTCTACACGGTGCCCGGCGACCCATCGAAGCCGCAGGAGTCTCCCGAACTCGATGTCGCGATAAAGACCTGGGACCCGAAAAGCAATTGGCCAATGGGCGGCGGAGGAACCGTCTGGGGCGGGATGGCGTACGATGCGGATCTCAACCTTCTGTATTTTGGCACTGGTAACGGCACTTACTACGATCAGTCGCGTCGCAGTCCCTCCGGTGGCGACAATCTCTATATTTCTTCGATTTTGGCCATCAATCCGGATACGGGCCGCCTCGTCTGGCATTACCAGGAAGCGCCCGGCGACCAATGGGACTACGACGTGGTGCAGCCCATCATTTTGGCCGATATGAAAATCAATGGCGAGAATCGCAAAGTGCTTATGCAGGCGTCAAAAACCGGCTTCTTCTACATCATTGACCGTAAGACTGGCCAAGTTCTCTCCGCCGAAAAATTCGTGCCGGTCACGTGGGCCGATAGTGTGGATCTGAAAACGGGGCGTCCCGTCGAAGCGCCGGACGCGAGAACCTTCAAATATTCGTCGAACGGGAAAAAGTTAATCTCGCCGTCACCTATGGGCGGGCACAACTGGAATCCGATGTCGTACGATCCGCAAACCGGCCTCGTCTATATCCCCGCGATTGAAAATGGTCAGGAAGCAATTTTCTCCGGTAAAGCTTTCCTGCGGGCATGGGATCCGATTCACGCCAAGATCGTCTGGGATGTTCCCATGTCGGATTGGTGGGATCATCCGGGCGTACTGGCAACCGCCGGCGGATTGGTCTTTCAAGGTACCGGCACGGGCCACTTCTGCGTCTACGATGCGCTCACCGGCAAGAAACTGAAAGACATTGACGTCGGCACTCCGTTTGTTGCTGCCCCCATGTCATATAGCATTGACGACACCCAATACGTCGCCGTGATGGCGGCATGGGGCGGCGGCGGATGGAACTTTCCTCATCCCGCAAGCGCGGCTTATCAGCGCGGCAATGAAGGCCGTATCATCGCTTTCAAATTGGATGGCAGCGTCACACCCATTCCGCCTCTACTCCCGCCGATCCAGCCGATTCCGCAGCCGCCGCCTCTCACAGCTTCCGCCGAGACCGTTAAGAAAGGCGGCGAGATTTTCGCCGCGCACTGCGCCTCGTGCCATCTGAATCAGCCCGGCAGCCTTGCTCCCGATCTGCGCCGCATGAGCCCGGAAACGCAAGGCGCATTCAAGCAGATCGTTCTCGGCGGCGCGCTGCGCAACGCCGGAATGCCGCCATGGGACGACATGCTCACTCCCGAAGACGCGGACGCCATCCACGCGTACCTGATTTCAATTTCCTGGGACGCCTACAACAAGCAACAGGCCGCGCCCAAGAACTAACTCGAAAACTTAGGATTGAGCGGCCGCGCGGATGTCCTTGATCTCCATCACTCGCTTCGGCCAGCCATTCCTCGCCACGTTCAACATCGCCCGGCCGATTTGCCGCGTGGTTACAATCTGATTGGGAAAGATCAGGCGGATCACCGGGAACAACGGTTTGCCCAGCGTGTAGAAGATTTGATAGGCGTTGGTCTTGGATTTGATTCCATCGAGCGGCTCGATAATCCCGAGGCGAAACATGTACGCCGCCGCAAACGGTAATCGGAGCAGCGCATTTTCTGTTTTTCCCTTCACCCGCGCCCACATAATTCCTCCGCGCTCCGAGCTATCGGTGCCCGTGCCCGAAACGTAGATGAAGGTCATCTTCGGATTGAGGCGGCACAAAGTCTCCGCGGCCGCCAGGGTGATCCCATAGGTTACGCGCTCGTAGTCCGCTTCCGCTTTCCCGCTTGAGGTCACGCCGAGGCAGAAGAAGCATGCGTCAAATCCGGTCAGAGATGCCTCGATCGCCTTGTAGTTGAAGAGGTCCGGGTGCACCAAGTCACGCAATTTCGGGTGCTGCACTCCTGTCGCGGATCGGCCGATTGCCTCAACCAATTGCACATTCGGGTCCTGCACGCACTCGCGCAATACGCCTTGGCCGACCATCCCCGTTGCGCCAAATAGCAGCACGTTCATTGTTTGACAGTACCTCTCGACCAGTCGGATGCCTAGCCGTTACCAAACGAGGCGTTCCCTTCGCGCCGCCGCTATTCTAGGTTAAGATCACACCACGGAAGGCTTGGAAATGAGCAAACCCGTCACAGCAATCTATCCCGGCTCGTTCGATCCGGTGACAAACGGTCACCTCGATCTGATCGCGCGCGCCGCGATGATCTTCGATCAGTTGATCGTCGGCGTCGCGAAGAACCTCGAAAAAGAGGCTCTCTTCACTGTCAGGGAACGCGTCGAGATGCTCGAGGCCGTCACCTTCGAGTGGAAAAATGTCGAGGTGGAACAATTTGATGGCTTGCTGATGGACTATGCCCGCAGCCAGGGCGCGAGCGTGATTATTCGCGGTATACGGGCTGTTTCCGACTATGAGTACGAGCTCCAGATGGCGATGATGAACCGAAAAATCGAACCTGATATTGAGACCGTTTTCATGTTGCCGGCCGAAGCCTATAGCTATCTTAGCTCGCGCCTGGTCAAGGAGCTTGCCGGCCTGGGCGGCCCCGTGAAGGATTTCGTCCCGCCCCTCGTTATGGAGCGCCTGCGCGCAAAAGTCGGCTAGAATAGAGTGTCGTCTCAAACCAGCCAAAGGGTAGGCACATGGAGCCGGGCACAGCCGTGAAGACAGAAGAGGCATTTCAGCTTTCGGATCGCGTCAATCGCATCAACGAATCGCCCACCATGGTAGTACTGCAGGCGGCCGCTGCGTTGAAAGCCAAGGGCGTTGACGTTGCCGATTTCGGCGCCGGAGAGCCGGATTTTCCCACGCCGGAGCACATCAAGCGTGCTGCGATTCAGGCGCTCGACGAAAATCGAACGAAATACACGCCGGTGCCAGGCCTCCCGGAGTTGCGCAAGGCCATTTGCGAATGGCACGCGAAAGAATTGGGCTCGTCGTACCAGCCCTCGGAATGCGTGGTCAACGTCGGCGGCAAGCACTCCATCTTCAACGCCGTCTGTACATTGATTAATCCCGGCGATGACGTCGTAATCGCGGCTCCCTATTGGGTCAGCTATCCCGATATCGTCAAGTACGCGGGCGGAACGCCGGTGATCCTTGAAACGACCGAAGCCGATAATTTCGTCATGCGGGCCTCGGCGCTGGAAAAGCTCATCACCTCGCGCACACGCATGGTCATCGCCGATTCGCCGAGCAATCCCTCCGGCGCGGTGATCCCGCCTGACGAGTACGCGAAAGTTCTGGCGGTTTGCGAGCGTAAGGGCGTGTGGCTGCTCGCCGACGAATGCTATTCGCACTTCACGTATGGCGAGGCCAAGCCGTTTTCGGTTGCGAGCGTCTCGGGTTCGAAAAGTGCGGTCATCGTCGTCGGCTCGTTCTCGAAGACGTTTGCGATGACCGGATGGCGCCTCGGATACGTCCTCGCGCCGAAGCCGCTCGTGGATGCCGTCACGAAATTGCAGAGCCAGTCCACCTCGAACCCGACCTCGATTACGCAATATGCGGGCATCGCCGCCATGCGCGGGCCGATGGACGGCGTCGCCACGATGCTCGCGGAATATGCGCGGCGTCGCGAACGCATCGTTGCGGGTTTGCGAGCGATTTCCGGCGTCACTTGCACGGCGCCACAGGGAGCGTTCTACGTGTTCCCGAATATATCGGCGCACTACAATGCCGAAATGCCGGACGACATGGCGGTCTCTCGGCTGCTTCTCGAACGCGAACATGTCGCTGTCGTTCCCGGCGTGGCGTTCGGCGCGCCCGGCCACTTGCGCATCTCGTATGCCACGTCCATGGATCGCATTGACGAAGGCTTGCTGCGGATGGGTCGTTTCTTCGGCAAGGCGAAGTGAACGTCCCCGCGTGAACAAATGATCCTTTGTCCAGCGCGTCTGGAGCCTATCTTCAGTCCGCGTCCCTGGGGTGCGCGTTCGCTCGCACCGTTTTTCCCTGAGAAATCCAATCTCGCCGAGCCTCTCGGCGAGGCTTGGATGACCGGCAGCGAATGCCGGTTCGCCAATGGTCCTTTCGCCGGGAAAACTCTCGGCGAAGCCTGGCGCCAAATGTCTTCGGAATGGGCAGGGATGCGCTCGGATACGACCGCCGAATTTCCGCTGCTCGTGAAGTTCATTTTTCCGGAAGAAAAACTCTCCGTGCAGGTACATCCGGACGACGCTTACGCGGCGATTCATGAGAAGGCCGCCGGCGGCCGCGGGAAAACGGAAATGTGGTACGCCGTGCGTGCGCGGCCGGGAGCGGAAGTTTTGGTCTGCCTGAAACCAGAAGTGACGCGCGAGAGTTTCGCGCGAGCCATCGCCGACGGATCGGCGGAAAACTGTCTCGAGCATGTCCCCTTGCGAGCCGGGGATGCCGTTTTCGTTCCCGCCGGCACAGCCCACACCATTGGTCCCGGCCTGGTGCTCTGCGAAATCCAGGAGCATTCGGATCTCACCTACCGGGTCTACGATTACAATCGCCGCGACGCGAAGGGCCAGCCGCGAGCCTTGCATGTCGAGAAGGCGCTCGAAGTAATGCGGTTCGGCAAGCAGTACGGCGGGAAGATCGAACCGGTGCGAATTCAAGAGGTGGGCGCGGACAAAACATATTTCGCATCCTGCCGGTATTTTGAAACTGCGCGCTGGGATTTTTCCGGGCCGGTTCCGGCGGCCACCTCGCAGGGTTGTTGTGAATTGCTGATTTTTCTCGAAGGGTCAGGGACGATTCGCTGGAACAATGAACACGCAGCCTATGGGCCCGCGCAAGTCTGGCTGGTTCCTGCCGGGCTTGGCGCATATGAAATCGCGCCGGGTGATCGTACCTCTTTGCTGCGGACGTATGTTCCGCACGAACCGGGCGAGTTCGGCTCCGCACTGAGTGGCAACGGTGTGGATGAAGTCGACTGGTCGCGCCTGGTATATAGATGAAAAAGCCCGGGAAAAAATCGGTGACGCATGAATCGCTTCCCGCCTGTGCCGTACTGCTCGCCGGAGGGCGGGGTACGCGGTTTTGGCCGCGCAGTCGCATGCGCACGCCGAAGCAGCTGCTCAATATCGTCGGATCCCGAACAATGCTGGGGGAGACGATGGCGCGTCTCTCGCCGCTACTACAGCCGCGAAACATCTGGATCGTCACGAACGCGCAACAATCCGCCGCTGCGAAGCGCGAAATGCGTGGAGTTCCCGAATCTCACGTGCTCGCCGAGCCTGCCGGACGCAACACGGCTGCCGCCATCGGCCTTGCGGCCGTTCATCTGGTGCACGAACATGGCGACGCGCTCATGGCCGTGCTGCCGTCCGATAGCTATATCGCGAATGCGGCGGGCTATCGAAGGCTGGTCCGCGCGGCGTTCGAGCTCGCGCGGACGCCCAGGAATCTTGTCGTCCTCGGCGTGCCGCCTTCGCATCCCGAAACCGGATACGGCTATATCGAACGCGGAAAAAGTGCGTCGCGGCCGCGCGGCGTTCCGGCATTCACCGTCCGACGTTTCACCGAAAAACCGGCTCTGCCGCTCGCCCGAAGTTACGTTTCGTCCGGGAAGTATTTGTGGAATGCCGGAATGTTCTTCTGGCGCGCGTCCACTTTCCTTGAATACTTGCGCCGGTTTCTTCCGGCAACGCACGATGCCTTGCGGGAACTCGCCAAGTCAATCGGCACGCCACGATATGCCGCCGCATTGCGGCGAATCTATCCTTCACTGGAGAATATCTCGGTGGATTACTCCATTATGGAACCGGCCACACGCACCCAGGGAACGTCGCGCGTTTTCGTGATTCCAGCCAAGATCGGTTGGAGCGACATCGGCTCCTGGGCCGCGGTCCACGAACTTCTGGCGGCGAAGCGTGGCGCGAATGTTTCCGCGGGCGCCTCGTTCACGCTCGATGCCGACGGCAACTATTTCTGGAGTCCGAAGAAATTTGTCGCCGCCATCGGCGTGCGCGATCTCATCCTCGTCGAAACCGACGACGCGCTGCTGCTCTGCTCTCGCGAGCGCTCGCAGGACGTTGGCAAGATCGTGAAGTGGCTCGAGGAGAAGCGCTTACATCGGCTCCTGTGAAACATCGAATATAAAAGGTGATGATTTTGACAAACCAGCAAGAATCGCGTCTCTCCGAAGTCACGATCAAGTTCGGCACCGACGGTTGGCGTGGCGTGATTGCCGAGGATTTCACGGACGAAAACGTCCGCAAGGTCGCTCACGCGATTGCTCGCTATGTGGTTCGCGCTGAAAAGCCCGGCGCGTGCGTCGTGGTTGGCTACGATACTCGGTTTGCATCCGAGCGCTTCGCGCGGGTGGCGGCCGAGACGGTGGCTGCGACCGGCACGCCGGTTTGGCTTGCGACGGAGGCATGCCCCACGCCCGCGGTTTCGTTGCTGGTGAGGAAGCGCGGAGCCGCTGGCGGAATTCAAATAACAGCCAGCCACAATCCCTATCGCTGGAACGGAGTGAAATTCAAGGCGAGCTACGGAAGTTCCGCGTCGCCTGCCATCGTGGCTCAGGTGGAGCAGGAACTCGCACGAGTCCTGCGCGACGGCGTCCCTGTACTCCCGCCGCGAAACGATCTGATTCATCCGATGGACGTGCGCACGCCGTATCTCGAGACACTGGCGGCCTTGGTGGATTGGGACCGTCTGCGCGCTTCGAAGTTTCGCTACCTGATTGACCCGATGCACGGAGCGGGCCGCGGATTGCTGCTCGAGCTTTTTCGCAGTCAGGGAATCGAGGCCGGTGAAATCCGCGGCAATCGCGATCCACTATTCGGCGGCGTGAATCCGGAACCGATTGAACCGCACGTAGAAGCTCTTCGCCAGGCGATGCTCGCGGGCGGCTACGACGCCGGTTTCGCACTCGATGGCGACGCCGACCGCATCGGCGCGATGGATCCTGACGGGACCTTCATCACGCCCCATCAGATATTGTCTATTCTGTTCTGGCATCTCGCCGGCACGCGGAACCTAACGGGCGATGTCGCAAAGTCTTTCACCGTCACCAAGATGATTGACAAGATTGCGCACAAGCTCGGCCGCAAGGTCTGGGAGACGCCCGTCGGATTCAAATACATCTGCGAGCGCATGCTGGAGGGCGACGTTGTACTGGGCGGCGAAGAGAGCGGCGGGATCGGCACGAAGTTGTATCTCCCAGAACGCGATGCGACTGTGAGCGCGCTGCTTCTCGCAGAGGTGATGGCCTGGCACGGCAAGCGCTTGGGCGAGCTCGTTGCCATGCTGCATCGCGAATTCGGCGAGCATCACTATGGCCGCGTAGATCTCACGCTAAAGGACGGGCAGAAAGAAAAAGCGCTCGAATATTTCGCTGCGCCGAAATTGAATCGCTTTCTCGATTGGCCGATCGTGCGCCGCCAGGATCTCGACGGCGTGAAGATCTACTTAGGCGATATTGGCTGGGCGATGGTGCGTTCGTCGGGAACGGAGCCGATGCTGCGCGTCTATTCCGAGACAACCCGCGCGGATACCACCCGGCGCGTGCTCGGCGAAATCACAACTCTCGTTCGGGGGCTTTAGCCGGAGGTTTTCGTTTCCAGGCTCTTGAACGCGGAGTCGAGGATGCCGTTCAGGAAGGCGGGCGCCTCCGCGGACGAGAATTTCTTCGCGAGCTCGAGCGCTTCGTCAATCACGACCTTCGGTGGCGCGGTGACAGCGCGAAGCTCATAGATCGCCAGGCGCAGGATGCTGCGGTCAACGGCCGCGAGCCGGTCGAGCCGCCAGTTTTCCGCGAGCTTCTCGACGAGCACGTCAATCGAGTCTGCTTGGACGACCGTTCCCTCGAAAAGTTCGTCGGCGAATTTCCGTGTCGGCGCCGAGGCGCGCGCTGACTTCCAGAAAAGTTTCTCGACACGGCCGGGATCCTGCCGCGTCATGTCCCATTCGAAAAGCATCTGCAGTGCGAATTCGCGCGATTTGTGCCGGAGACTCATCGGCGGCGGTTCGGGCGGCGCGCTGCGCCCAGAGTACGGGACTTCGGGGCAGCGGGATTAGCTGAGTACTTGCGCGAGAGGTGGGCCATTTCGATCGCGCCAACGGCTGTTTCGTAACCCTTGTTATCGTACTTTTCACCCGCGCGAGCGAGAGCCTGTTCGCGCGTGTCGCAGGTGAGCACGCAGAAACCGATGGGCACGCCGGTATCGAGTTGCGCGAGCTGAATGCCGCGCGCTGTTTCCGAACAGACGTAATCGTAATGCGAGGTCTCGCCGCGCAGCACGCAGCCAATGCATACGAGCGAATCGAAACGCCCGGTGGCCGCCAGCTTCTTTGCCGCAATCGGCAATTCGAACGCGCCCGGAACGTAAACGATTTCCAGTTGCTGCTTGCGCGCTCCGGCGCTTGCGAATGCGTCGAGCGCGCCGGCAAGCAAGCGGTCCGTGATAAAATTATTGAAGTCGCTCACAATGATTCCGAAATGCAGGCCCGCCGCATTCAGGCCACCGCGGTCGCCGAGGCGCACTTTTGGATTTCCGTGTCCCGCCATTAGTCAGTATCCATGATTTTACGGAGTTGCGAGCGAAAGTAGAACGTTGCCGCCCTGGTGGTGCGCCTCGTCCAGCCCGGCTTCGGCGCGGTTGATCCATTCGGTGACGCGGTCCTCGGTCTCATCACCTGGACGCGACGAAGCCTCGGCCACGATGGCGCTGGCCGTCAGTCCTTGTTCACCCCAGGACGGCTGGACCGTGCAGGCGACCTGGCGAAGTTTGTCCGCGAGTGCTTGGGCGTTTTCAAGCGACGTATTGGGCAGCACGAACACGAGCGACCACGCCGTATATTTCACGGCGATATCGGTTTGGCGAACGGCCGAGGAAAGGGCACGCGCCAGTTGCTCGACATATTGTTCCACTGCCGCGTCGCCGTGCTGCCGCAGGAGATCGCCGCCTCGGTCAATCTGCACGATCACCAGCGAAAGCGGCGTGCCTTGCGTGCGCGAGCGATTCGACTCCACCAGCAGGCAATCAATGTACGCTCCGCGGCTCAGCAATCCCGTTTTCTCATCGGCGACAGCGAGCGAACGAACCAGCGAGCGCAGTCTCGTGTGAGTCACGGACATCACAAGCTGATCGCCGACTGCCTGGAGGAAGAAACTCTCGTTCGTCTTCCACTTTCTGGCGCTTCCGTCTCCTACGAGCAGGGCGCCGGCGGGCGCCTGAGTTTCCTTGTCCGTTAATTCGACGGCGAGAGCCGAGTTGAGACCGAGTTCGCGAAGGCCGGGGGCGCTCGCGGCCTGAAGCTCGATCCCGCCCAGGGCGTCGGGCGTGGCTTTGGAGACCAGTGAAATAATTGATGGAATTCGCGCTGTCCCTGCGGCAATTGTTCCCGCAGCGAAATACTCTGCCGTCAGTTGCGGGGCCTCTCCTGCTGCTCCGACTGCAATGAGGCAGCGGGTCACCTGCAGATACTTGCCGATTTCCGCCGCCGTGGTTGCGAGCAGCTCGCGCGGCGTGGACTGCCTGTACATCAACCGGTTGATCTCGGCAATCGCTGCGAGGTCGCGATGGGTCTCCGCTGGCATGGGTGCTGCCACTGGAGGAGCGGGAGCCGATTCGACCGGGGCGGGACGCGGACTCGATGGCGCTGCGGGAGTCGCCTTGCGAGGCGCGCCCTTCGGCCACCAATTAGCGCGCTCGTAGAGCGCGCGCAGGCGTTCGTTCTTATCTTCCTCGCCGGGGAAAAGTTCGGCGATCCTTTCCAGCCGCTCGACGGCTTTGGTCTGAAGTGAATACTGGAGAAAAATCTCGACCTGGACGACCAGATCTTCGAGCGCCTGCTGCGCTCGGGCTTCTTCGGAGACAGGTCCGGAGGTCGCTCCAGCCTCGGAGCCGGCGCCCGTAAAGCCATCGGTGCGCGTGGAAACCGTGGCGGCCTTGGCCGCGCGCGAAAGCACACTCTGCAAAAACGCCGGGTCAACCTTCCCTTCGAGTTTGCCAATGCGCTCCTGGTTTCGATAGTCGTATGGGTCAATGTCCACGAGCCGGTCGAGCGTGTCGCAGGCTTCCTTCAACCGCGCGGCGCCAAAATAAAGATCGAAGAGCCGCACCAGCGCGTCGAAATACTTCGTTTCGCGGTTCATCTCCTCGTAGCATCGGGCAATGGTTTCGGCGAGCGGCAATGAACCCGGATAGGTGGCCGCCAGACGATCCATCTGCGCGGAAAGCTCACCCTCTTTTCGGCCCGCGCGCATCCAGTCTTTCGTCTGCGCAAGCAACATGGCGCCCTTGGGGTCCTCACCCGCGCGGATGTAGGCGCCCGTAAGCTCAAAGAGTTTTTCGTAACGATCGGGATTTTGTCTGTAATAAGCCTCGAAAGCTTCCCGGGCGCGGTCCAGCCGGCCCGCGCGCAGCAGGCTTTCGCCGAACAGCGCCAGGAACGCGGTGTCTTTTTCGTTGGGCGCGAATGGTTCGAGAAGGGCGACCGAGCCTTCGGCATCGCCTTTGCGAAGCTTGGCTTCGGCGAAGAGCAAAGCCCCGGTGCGGTCATTCGGAAGAAGCCGATGGGCGCGGCCAAAATACTCCAATGCCTCGTCCAGCCCGCCGCCTGCCTGAGTCAGTTGACCCGCGCGAAGGTAGCTTCGCGCGGCGAGATCGGCGTGCCGGAGTTGCTCGGCGAGCTCGCCGAGGATCACATGCCGCGAGGCATTTTCGGGATCGAGCAGAGCCATGCTTTCGTAACAGGCGAGCGCCTCAATGCCGCGTTGCTGCTGAAGGTAAAGCTCGGCGGCGGCAGCGAACTGCTCGATCGCTTCCGAAGCGTGATTCTGCCTCTGCAACAGGCCGCCGTAACGCATCAGCCTGTCGGGAGGTTGGGGATATGGCCGGAGAAAGCGTCCGAAAACCGCTGAGGCCTTGGCTGCATCGCCGACCTCGAGCAAACGGTCGAACTGGACTCCATAATACCGGGCCGCAAGTTCGGGCTCATTCAGCCGGATATGGATATCCGCGAGAGCCTGCAGGGCTTCCTGATGGGCGGGCGACTCTTCGAGGGCGGCCTGGTATTCAGCAACAGCCTCGCGGAGCTTGTTCTTTTCGAGGCTGCGGCGGGCCCGCTCGAGATGCTTGTTGATGTCTGGAGCCATGGGAATTCGCGCGCCTCGTAAATGCAGGGCGGGCTGGTTGAACTTAAACTATATAACGGACGGCTGGCGGCCCTTCAAACGAATTCCGGGTGATGTGCCGATGGTGACTGCCGGTAAGCTCTAAACGGGGGTTTGGCCCTAAGCGCTCGCGCGAGCGGCTTTCCTTGGCAGACCCTTGACCTTTTCCCGCATGGATCGGAGCGACATCCCGCTGCGCAGCAACGCCGCGAATCCGAGAAAAGCGAGGGGAAGAGTCAGGGCCGCAAATGCAAAAAAGGAAAACAGGGTCGCGCTGCTCTTCTCGACATCAAATATGCTCAATCCGAGGACACAAAAAAATTGATAGGAACCGATGTTTGCAGGCGCGTTCGGCAGCGACACCCCGAGATTGATAATCAGCAGCACTACCACCGCGGCAAGGAGCGACAGCCCGAGGCCATAGGCGCGCATAATGGCCCACAGCCCCAGAACCTGGAAAAACGGCAAAAGCAGCGACGCGAAGACCGCGGCATAGAAACTGGGCGAGGTGCCGATCGCGTGAAGGTCGGTAAGTACAGCCATAAACTTTCCGGGCAACCGCCGCCGCCCACCCTTGGGAGGAGCACTGCTCCCAAGTTTGATTTCGAGGTACAGAATCAATATCGCAACAATCGTCAGCAGGACGAGCGTGACGATAGCCAGCGTATCTGCCACCTTCTGAAATCGTCGCGGCAGTTCGACAAAGAGCGAAACCATTGCCAGAGCCGCCGTGGCAATCACCAGGTCCACGAATCGCTCGACGCCGACGGAGCCAAGGACGCGCCCGATGGTAATTTCTTCGGAATTGGAGAGAAGGTAGCTTCGCAGGACTTCGCCCGGCCGCAGTGGGAAAACGAGGTTAGCAAAAAGGCCGGAATATACTGCGCGAATCGCGCGACTCAGCCGTACCTTTCCAAAGGGGGCCAGCAGGAACTTCCAGCGAAGGGCCTGAATCGCGTAGCTGAGAACGTCGCAGGCGATGCCCAGCGCGACCCACTTCCAGCTCACGTTGGCGAGCTCGCGCAAGGCCTGCATAAGGTGAAAATCGTGCAGGACCCAGACAAGACAAACGAAAGCTAGTCCATAACCGACGATCAGAAGGAGTCGAGGTCTCTTCTGAAATGCGTCCTGGATCGCGGTGTTCAACGCGGAAGATCCGTAGGATTCGAGGCTTCAATCGTGCCGACATTCGGGGCTCCAGATTGTTGAAACGCCGCCGAGCTGGCTTGATCCGAGCCCAATGTGTATCGCGAGCGCAACCTATTCACTCGCAGAGGTGTTTCCGACAGCCACCAGCGCATCATCTCTCCTTGCGATTGTCAGGCTCTCGCACGGCTCGCAAATCGGCGATCCGTAGCCCTGCTATGTCGAATTCGTGTCGTGTTTGAGATAGCGCCGGCAGCCCGCCTGTCCTCGGCCGCGCCGCCGGAGGCGAAAGGTGGAAGCCAGTCAAATGGAGGCGCCGATAGCCCCTAAGCTCGGTACAGCCTACGACATCCGCCCTCGACAGGCAATCCGGGACTGTACCTAGGGGTTCTTGGGGGCGAAAGTGGCCGGCGGCACGCAAACGGCGTATGATCGAACCAGAAATGAACGCGAACCCCCGAGAGTTTTGGTCCACCTGCCACACCGAGCTCGAATGAAAACCGCCCAGCCTGTGGATCGCCGAGAACGAGTGTTGCTCGTTGGCGTGACTCTGAAACGCCGTGCTCGCGGTGGGACGGATGGCGTTTCGCTTGCCAATCGGGATTCACTCAACGAGCTCGAAGAGCTGGCCGAGAGCGCTGGGGCGAATATCGTGGGAAGCCTCCTCCAAGTGCGCGATGTGCTCGATCCCGCGACTCTCGTAGGGCGCGGCAAACTCGACGAAATCCGCGCGGAAGCGGAGGCGCGGCAGGTGCCCTTGGTAATTGTGGATCACGATCTGACGCCCGTGCAGCTCCGCAATATGGAAAAGGGCACGGACTGCCGGGTGATAGACCGCACCCAGCTCATCCTGGACATCTTCGCAACGCACGCACGCACGCGCGAAGGGCAGCTTCAGGTCGAGCTCGCGCAACTCAACTACCTGCTCCCGCGCCTTACCGGCCGCGGCCAGGAACTTTCGCGGCTCGGCGGCGGCATCGGGACGCGCGGACCCGGTGAGCAAAAGCTCGAAACCGACCGCCGGCGGATCCGGGATCGAGTGGCTAAAATCAAGGCCGCCATCGAAACAGTTAGACGGCAGCGCACGACCCGGCGGCGCGCGCGTCAGGCCGTTCCGTTGGGAATGATTGCATTTGTGGGGTATACGAACGCGGGGAAATCAACGCTGTTCAACGCACTGACCCACGCCGAAGTCCTCGAATCTCCGAAAATGTTTGCAACTCTGGACCCGACGATTCGCGCGGTTCGCCTTCCGTCAAAGCGCCGCGTTTTGCTGTCCGACACCGTGGGATTTCTGCGCGACCTTCCATCCGACTTGATCGCCGCCTTCCGCGCCACGCTCGAAGAAGTGCAGGAGGCCGCGCTGATCCTCCACGTGACCGACATTTCGAATCCACATCACGCCGAGCAGGACGCCGAAGTCCTCAAAGTCCTGCGTGAACTGGGCGTCGAAGACCGGCCGCGTCTGCACGTGCTGAACAAGATGGACCGCCTGAGTGAGGAAGACAGAAAAGCTCTGACAGAGTCCAATGGCCATGGCCAAAATAACGTTTTCGTGTCTGCGGTCACTGGCGAAGGGCTGGCGAATTTGCTCGCCCGGATTGATTCAGCGATGCCCGTGGATCCGATCGTAAAATTGCGATTGCGCATGCCCTTGGCCGATGGACGAAATCTCTCGCTCGTGCAGGCGCGCGGACGCGTCTTGAGTTCCGAAATTGTGGATGGGCATTTTCTTCTGGAAGCTGAATTGCCGCAGTCGGCCGCACGACGACTCCAGGAATTTGTTTTGGAATAAAATCCGCTAGCCCCGCTTCGCATTCCTGCCGCGCAAATATTGTCACGCTGAGACAGACCGAAACGACCAGGCGCATACAGCGCTAGAAAAATCCCCCCGCCCTTCGCAAAAAAGTCCACAGGCGCGCAAACACGACGACGGTACACATACCGGTACGATTTAATGTCCGCAAAAGGACGCAGTGACACGAATCGCCCGGCATTTCGCCGGCAAAGAAAGGAAGAAACATGAAACGATTCACCGCAATACTGGCGCTCGCGTTTGCATTTTGCGCATCACCGGCACATTCGCAGTACACCGTAAGACTTACCTGGACCGCCAGCTCCGACGCAGCTGCCAATCCCTCGCTGACTTATAACGTTTATCGAGCCGCGGCTTGCCCGGAACATTTCGCCAAGATCAACTCCGCGCCAGTCACCGCCACCTCGTATGTTGATACCAACGTCGGCGCGGGGGCCGCGTATTGCTACCAGGTCACGGCGGTTCTCTCTGGTGTCGAGAGTGTGCCATCGAATCAGGCGGTCGCGGCGGTCCCCCCGCCAAGCGATCGGCAAGCAGCATGCGAACACCACGGCCCGATCATCGGCTGGATTCGCTGTGTCGCAGCCCTGCCAAAGAGAACGAATCCGCAATCCCCGCCACGCTAACGTCGGCGACGTAAAGGCGTGCACGCCACTTTACAGACGGTCAGAGTATGCCGTCGGTCGGAGCCGATTAAAGCCACGTTCAGTGGAAATCTCTGTGGAAAAAGGGACGCACCGCGGATGGGCAACGCGTCCTCAAGGATTCCGTGTGCCCAGACTCCTCGTACGGGATGCCCTTGTAAGCTACTGGAAATGAGTAGGATAAGTGTAGTCTGGCTATTCTGGCCTCCTGATATTCGTCTCCTTCTGGCTTGCGTCTCCGATCCCGGAATTTGCACAGGTTTGCAGCAGATCGTTAGCTAAGCGTTACTAGCGCAGGGGTTTGCCTTAACCGTTGTGATTTGCTCGCGGTAAGGAGTGGTGTTCTTTGAGATCAAACTCAAGTCCAGTACCGTTGACTCAGCAAGGGCCGGAGACTATATTCAGAGTGCTTACCAAGCCCACTGGCGGGCTTCGTCGAGTTTTTCCGAGAACGAAATGAACCTGCCGAACAGCCTGACTGTCCTGCGAATCTTTTTTGTTCCGCTCCTGGTCGTCGTCCTTCTGACTCGCCAGCCGAACTGGAACTTCTGGGGTCTACCCGTTCATTTCGAAGTTTGGGGTGTGTTGATTCTGCTGGTAGCGGCAGCCACTGACGCGGCGGACGGATACATCGCGCGAAAGCGGCGCGAAATTACGACGCTGGGGATTTTGCTCGATCCTGTAGCGGACAAACTCTTGATTTCCGCTGCGTTCATTCCGCTGGTGCAGATGCACCTGGTGCAGGCGTGGATGGTGGTTATCATCATCGGCCGCGAATTCATCGTGATGGGCCTGCGTGAGATTGCTTCGGTGGAAGGATTGGTAATCCCGGCGACGGCGCTCGGCAAGACGAAGATGATCCTGCAGGTGCTGGCCGGCTGCGCCGTGATTTTGACCGCGAACCACCCGGCGCTGAATACCCTCGGAGTCACATTGCTGTGGCTCGTGGTGTTGAGCGCCGTGCTTTCGGCGATCCACTATTTTCAGATGTTCTGGAGCCAGATCAATTTCCGCGTGCAGGAAAGGCATCGCCGCAGCGTGATGGTCGTGGACGCGAAAGAAAAGCCTCAGGATGTCCTCACTCGGTAACCGCGAGAAGCAGTTGCTTTTGGAATTTGCCCGGCGTTCCTTGATCTCGGCCGCGGAACGCCGCGAATCTCTCGACAGTCTCCCGCTAGATACTCAAGTCGGGGAATCATTCGGAGCGTTCGTTACGCTGCGCAAGCGCGGACGCCTTCGTGGGTGCATCGGTCAAATCGGTTCTGCGCGATCGCTGATCGAAGTCGTAGCGCATTGCGCGAAGTCCGCCGCGCTGCAGGATCCCCGCTTCGAGCCTGTTCGCGCCGATGAACTGGGCGAAATCGAGATTGAGCTTTCTGTGCTTTCGCCGCTGGAGGAGATCACACCGGAGCAGATTGAAGTCGGCAAGCATGGCCTGATGGTCAGCTCGGGGCTAACGCGAGGCGTCCTGCTACCGCAGGTGGCAACCGAATGCCATTGGAATGCTGGTAGATTTCTGGAAGAGACTTGCGTAAAAGCGGGGCTCGAACGCGATGCTTGGCGCGTGCCGGAAACAAAGATTCACGGATTTACCGCAGAAGTGTTCTCAGAATCGGATCTCCGAGCGGAAGAATTGCCCGGCCCCAAGGACCGGGCAAAGCCTCGTTACTCGATTTCTACGTAATCGCCCGGGAAGACCTCACGCAGACAGAACGTAATCAGGACGGTGGAAGAGTTCGGTCCGGTCCGCAGCACGATTCCCTCGCCGATATCCTCGCGCGGAACGTTACTCCAATTGTATTTCGTGGAGACTTTTCCGAAGCCATAGATGCCCGCATCAGGTATGGCCATGCCTGCTTCCTGATCAAAGGAATAACGGGGCGTCTGGTAAGCCGTCTCGTGCTGGGTGCCTTGGTAGCGGAAGATACGGAAATAGTCGCCGACCTTCACTCCCTGAGCGTTGCCGAGATTGACGTAGATCACGTCGTTGTTGCCGACCTGTTGCTGAAATTTCTTGCCCGTAATCACCATCGCGAGCGCCTTACCATTCGCGGGTGCGAAGCGATCAAAACCGGCTTCCGATTTCAGCGGAGGAGCAGGGCGTTCCGCGAACGGAAGCAAGATGTCGCCGCGCTGGAGGTAATCGCACGAATGCTCCACTTGCCCGATCGCGGTGTTCTCGCGGACCACGAGCACTTTCACGCGGCCCTCGTCCTCCCAAAAAGTTCCCATTTTGTGGAGGATCGCAAATTCCCACTTCGTCCATTCGATACCGTACGGGTCCTTCAGGGACCGGATCGCCGAGTATTCGTCCCCGACTTTCACGCCTTGGGCGGAGCCTTTATTGATGTAAACGTAGTCGCCCTCGTCAAAAGTGACCTTGGTGCTCGACTGCTCGCCGGTAATCACGAAGGTGTCATGGGGAATGGATTCGCTCGTGACCATTCCCGAGCAGTAGATATCGCCCGATGGCGGAACGTTTACCTGCTGTTGCGCTGCCGCAACCATTCCGGAGAGCCCCAAAATTAGACCTGCAAGGACAATTTTCCCACGCATAACACTCGCTCCTTATGGAAACCAATGCGCCTGCGACCAGGCGCCAGCCCATGAGCCGACTGTAATGGACGTACTAGGCCGCGTCAAGACAATGGTCGGCAGGGCTTTACACATTGTGCACCGCATGGTAGAAGCAAGAACTCCCTCGTCCGCAGCCGATCAGGGCGTGGTGCGAAGCCTCCAGAAGAGATAGGAAACACAGTATGTTAGGGCGGGACAAACTCTGCGCCGTGGTCGCGGTGCCCGATGCGCGGTCCATGCTGAGGCAACTGGACTCTGCGCTGGAAGAAACTCGCACTATCGAACTTCGACTTGACTGGCTTTCGGGCGACAGCGAGGTCATTTATTTCCTCGAGAGGTTGGCCGCTCGCCCCCCAAAAGCGACCCTGATCGTGACGTGCCGACGCCAGGAAGCGGGGGGCCAATACCGCGGGACGATTGCCAAGCAGTTGCTGCACCTGGCCGAGGCGATTCGCTCAGGCTGCGGGTGGTATGACTTGGAAATTGAGACGTTACGGCAGTGCCCGCCGGAAATAGTGGACGTCCTTCTGGGCGATGGGAAGCAACTGGCATCGGCGCACTTCTTTCAGGGGATGCCGAAGAGCCTACCGCGAGTCGCGGCGGAGCTGAGCCGCTACCAGCCGGACGCGATCAAGATCGCCGCGCAATGCGATTCGTTGTCGGACAGCCGCAAGCTGCTGGCGTTCGCCCGGAAGCAGCGCAACATCGTGGCCGTGCCAATGGGCGACGTGAGTTTGCCGGCGCGGTTCCTGGCGTTGCGAAGAAAGAGCGCGTTTGCCTACGCGCCGGTTGAAAACGCCACGGCGCCCGGTCAGATCTCGCTCGAAGAAATGAAACGCGTTTACCGCGCGGATCGGTTTGACGCGCAGACGCGAGTTTACGGCGTGATCGGAAGTCCCGTCGGCCACTCGCTTTCACCGGCGATGCAGAACGCGGGTTTCGCGGCTCGCCGCATGAACGCCGCGTATCTGCCATTCCTTGTCCGGGACCTGAAGGATTTTCTCGGCTCGGTAGCGCCGCTCGGCATCCGAGGGTTCAGTGTGACCCTGCCTCATAAGGAGCGCATCATTCGTCATCTCGACGGCTGCGATCCGCTCGCGGCGAGGATCGGGGCCGTCAACACGGTTGTGGTGCGCGGCGGCGGCAAACTCTACGGGTACAATACGGATTACGTTGGCGTGCTGCGTTCTCTTGAACGCCGCATGCCTTTGCGAGGGAGCCGCGTTCTGATTGTTGGAGCGGGAGGAGCCGCTCGCGCTGTGGCATTCGCGCTCGCCCGGGCGGGAGCGGCTGTGTGCGTGTGTGCCAGGCGCGACGCGAGGGCAAAATCGCTTGCGCGAGCCGTAGGCGGTGAAGCGGTCGGGCGGGCACGGCTGCGGCGGGAGTTTTTCGACGCAATTGTGAACGCGACGCCCGTGGGCATGTATCCGAAAACCCAGCGCTCGCCGCTTGAGGCGAACGAATTGAATTGCAGGCTGGTATTTGACACCATTTATCGTCCGCGAATGACGCGCCTGCTCCAGCTCGCGGAGGGGCGGCGCATCGAAACAGTTTCCGGCGTTGAAATGTTCGTTGCGCAGGGGACGGCGCAGTGGGAAATCTGGACGGGCGAACGCGCGCCGTTGAAAGCCATGCGCGACGCCGTAATTCACGCGCTGACGCGAGAAGAAAAATCAAACAGCAAGGACGAAGCGGTAAAGAAGCGGACCACGCGATGATTCAACCGGACTTCAAGACGTTCAGCGTTTTGGCGGCCCAGGGAAATCTGGTGCCGGTGTATGAAAACTACACGGCCGATTTGTTGACGCCCGTTGGCGCCTATCTCCGCATCGCCCACAAGGCGAAATATTCATTTCTACTCGAGAGCGTCGAGGGCGGCGAGACGATTGCGCGCTACACGTTTGCAGGAGCGAATCCGGCGGAAGTGTTTCGGGCGCGCGGGCGATCCTGCACGCTTGAAAGGAGCGGCAAGAAAGTCCATTTCGACGACGATCCCGTCGAGCGCCTGCGCCAGCTCACTCGCCGCTTTCGTCCGGTGCGTGTGCCGGGGCTCCCGCCCCTGATTGCAGGCGCGATCGGGTATTTCGCCTACGACATGGTCCGGCTGGTCGAACGCATTCCTGCAACCGGCCGCGACGATGTGGGCCTCGACGATTGCGTGATGATGTTCTATCTCGGCCTGCTGGCATTCGATCATGTCCAACATCGTGTCTGGGTAATCCGCAACGTGTTCACGGACGGGCCCGGCAGCCTGCGCCAGAAATACGACGCGGCGGTCAGTGAAATTCAGCGTACCCGGAAGATGCTGGAAGGTCCGTTGCCGAAACAGGTGCGAACACGGGCTGCGCGGCCGTTGCGCGTGCGCTCGAACATGACGAAGCCTCAGTTCACCAGCGCCGTGCGGAAAGCGAAGTCGTATATTCGCGCGGGCGATGCGTTCCAAATCGTGGTCAGCCAGAGATTCGAAGCGCAGACGAACGCGGAGCCATTCGAAATTTACCGGGCGCTGCGCGTGGTGAACCCCTCGCCGTATCTCTATTTCCTTAAGCTCGACGATGTATCGGTTGTCGGCAGCTCGCCCGAGATGCTCGTGAAGGTGCAGGAGCGCAATGCTACGTACCGTCCCCTCGCCGGAACGCAGCCGCGCGGTCGCGACGAAAAGGAAGACCGCGAACTCGAAGCCAAGCTTTTGGCCGATCCGAAGGAGCGCGCCGAGCATGTGATGCTCGTGGACCTTGGACGCAACGATTTGGGCCGCGTCTGCGAGTACGGCTCGGTCAAGCCCGAGCGACTGATGTTCGTCGAGCGCTATTCGCATGTGATGCACATCGCGTCGAGCCTGCGCGGGCGCCTGCGGGACGATGTGGATTGCTTCGACGCACTCATGGCGTGCTTCCCGGCGGGAACGCTTTCAGGCGCGCCCAAAGTCCGGGCCATGGAGATCATTGACGAACTCGAGCCGACCAGGCGCGGCATCTATGCGGGCGCCATCCTCTATCTCGATTTTTCGGGCAATCTCGATTCCTGCATTGGTTTGCGCACGCTGGTCGCGAAAAATGGACGCGCGTACGTACAAGCCGGCGCGGGAATCGTGGCCGATTCAGTGCCGGAGCGTGAATACGAGGAGTCCGGAAACAAGGCGCGCGCGGTGCTGAAGGCTCTCGAAATCGCCCATCGCGGAGGGGTCGGTCGCGGGGAGTAAGATTCCGCGCTATCCCGAATACGAATCATGCTGCTGCTTCTCGACAACTACGATTCGTTTACTTACAACCTGGCGCAGTATCTCGGCCAGATGGGTCAGCAGCTGGAGGTGCGCCGCAACGATCAGATTACGCTCGACGAGATCGAGGAACTGCAGCCCGAACGCATCGTGATTTCGCCGGGACCGTGTACGCCAGCCGAAGCCGGCATCAGCATCCCGCTGATCGAGCGCTTCGCAGGGAAAATTCCCATCCTGGGCGTTTGCCTGGGGCATCAGGCAATCGGGGCGGCGTTTGGCGGGCGCGTGATCCGTGCGCCGCACGTGATGCATGGCAAGACCAGCGAAATCCATCACGACGGGAAAACAATCTTCCGCAAATTACCCCAGGATTTTCCGGCCACGCGCTACCACTCGCTGATCGTCGAGCGAAGGTCGCTGCCGCGAAGTCTCGAAATTTCCGCCGAAACCGCCGATGGCACGATCATGGGCTTGCGTCACTGCAAGCTGCGCGTCGAGGGCGTGCAATTCCACCCCGAATCGGTTCTCACCGGTCCCGGATTCAAGCTCCTCGAGAATTTTCTGAGTATTTGACTCCGGACCGGATGTCGGCGCGGTACTAGTCGCTCTGCGAGAACGCAACGAACGCGTCGAGCCGTTCGCGCGCGGCGCCGGAGTCAATCGATTTTGCGGCGAGTCGCGCGCCATCCAGCAGATCGGCCGCGTGGTCGGCGACAACCAGCGCAGCGGCGGCGTTGGCCAGCACGATTTCGCGATGCGCACCGTGGTCGCGGTAGAGCATCGAGCGGCCGAGCACTTTGTGGATGATCTCGGCGTTCTGCTTTGCGTCACCGCCGCGAATGGATTCGAGTGGCGCGCGGCGCAGGCCGAAATCTTCCGGTGTCACGGTGTAAGTGCGCACCGCGCCTTCACGCAGTTCGGCGATGCGCGTCTCGCCTGAGATCGAGATTTCATCCAGGCCATCCGCGCCGTGGACCACGAACGCGCGGCGCACGCCAAGCTCACCGAGGGCACGGGCCATCAGCTCGGTTACGCTGCTGTCGTAAACGCCTACCACTTGGGCCGAGGCTCCTGCCGGGTTCGTCAGCGGACCGAGCAGATTGAATATCGTGCGCGTCTTCAGCTCGCGCCGGGCGGCCATTGCGTGCCGCGTCGCGGAGTGCACGGCCGGCGCGAATAGGAAACCGATCCCAACCTCTTCAATCGAGCGCGCCACACGTTCGGGCGAGAGGTCAATCTTCGCGCCAAGCTGCTCAAGCACGTCCGCCGAACCGCAACGCGAGCTGATCGAGCGGTTGCCGTGCTTCGCCACGCGCACGCCCGCGCCTGCGACGACAAACGCCGCCGCTGTGGAAATGTTAAATGTGCCCGATTCATCGCCGCCGGTCCCGCACGTATCCACGAGCGCTTCGTCCGCGTGTGCATGCCCTGCTGGGAAAATCCGTGTCGCATGGCGGCGCATCGCCGTAGCAAATCCAACGATCTCGTCGAGCGTCTCGCCCTTGGTTCGCAATCCGCTCAGCAGCGCCGTGATCTGGGCGTCCGTCGCATTTCCGGCAAGGATTTGCTCCATCGCGTCCTCGGCTTCGGCCCGCGATAGGCCGGCCCCTGCTGCGATTTTTTCAAGCGCCTGTTGGATCATTGATTTTGGTCGGCGAACCCTCCTTGCCCGACCTGATGGTTCCAAGTAAACTGAATCGCTTTCAGCGTGCATAAATTCTAGCATTATTAAGGTGAGCTTCGGTCCACTCGCGGAACCGCATGAAAATCCACGAATATCAGGCGAAGGCCATCCTCGCGAAATTCGGCGTTCCCGTGCCGCGCGGCGAACTGGCGCTCAAGAAGGACGAAGCGCGAGCCGCGGCGGAGCGCCTAGGGACGTCTGTGCTCGTAGTGAAAGCGCAAATTCACGCCGGCGGACGCGGCAAGGCTGGCGGAGTGAAGGTCGTGAAATCCTCGGAGGAAGCCGCCGCCGCCGCCGAGCGCATGCTGGGCATGAAGCTCGTCACCGCGCAGACGGGGCCGGAGGGGCGCATCGTCCGGCGCGTGCTCGTGGAGGAAGGCCTCGACATCAAGCGCGAGATTTATCTGAGCGTGCTCGTGGATCGCGCGGTGGGCGCACCGGTGTTCATGGCTAGCGCCGCGGGTGGAATGGACATCGAGCAAGTCGCGAAGGAGCATCCCGAGGCGATCCTGCGCGAAACGATTCCTCCCGAGACGGGCTTTCAGGCTTATCACGCGCGAAAGATCGCATTTGGCCTGGGACTTTCAGCGGAGCTGGCTCACGCGGCTGTGCCGTTCTTGCAATCGCTCTATCGCGCGTTCATCGAAACGGATTCGTCGCTGCTCGAAATCAATCCGTGTGTCGTCACGGGCGATGGCCGCCTGGTTGCGCTCGACGCCAAAATGAACTTTGACGACAATGCGCTTTATCGCCATCCGGAATTCAAAGACTTACGTGACCTCGACGAAGAAACGCCACTCGAAGTGGAAGCCTCGAAATACAAACTCAACTACATCAAGCTCGACGGCACGATCGCCTGCATGGTAAATGGCGCGGGACTGGCCATGGCCACAATGGACATCATTAAACTGAGCGGCGGCAGCCCCGCTAATTTTCTGGACGTGGGCGGCGATGCATCGGAGGAGCGCGTGAAAAACGCGTTCCGCATTCTGCTGAGCGATCCGAATGTGAAGGCGGTTTTCATCAACGTATTTGGCGGGATTCTCCGCTGCGACATGCTCGCCAGCGGAATCGTGAGCGCGGCGAAGGACCTGCGCTTCAAGGTTCCGGTCGTCGTTCGCATGGAAGGCACGAACGTCCGCGAGGGGCAGGAAATCCTGCGAAATTCCGGGCTGAATTTCTCGGTCGCAAACGGCATGAAAGACGGCGCGGAAAAAGCGGTAGCGCTTGCCGGCGGTCCTCAATGAGCATTCTCGTTGATAAGAAGACGCGCGTGATCGTGCAGGGCCTCACCGGGCGCGAAGGCAGCTTCCATTCGCAGCAGATGATTGACTACGGTACGAAGGTCGTCGCCGGCGTCACGCCGGGCAAGGGTGGTACGAAACATCTCGGCGTGCCTGTGTTCGACACGGTCTCAGAAGCCGTTCGTGAGACTGGTGCGAACGCCTCGATCGCATTTGTTCCGCCGCAATTTGCCGCGGACGCGATCCTCGAAGCGATGGACGCGGCTATGTCGCTGGTCATCTGCATCGCCGAAGGTATTCCTGTGCTCGACATGGTGCGCGTGGCCGCCGAGCTGAAGAATTCGAGGACGCGCCTGGTCGGGCCGAATTGTCCGGGAGTTATTTCGCCCGGACAGTCTAAGCTGGGCATCATGCCCGGTTTCATTCACAAGCGCGGCAATGTCGGGCTCGTGAGCCGAAGCGGCACGCTTACGTATGAAGCGGTTGGTCAGTTAACCGGGCTGGGCATCGGCCAATCCACTTGCATCGGCATCGGCGGTGATCCGATTATCGGGACGAGTTTCCTCGACGCCATAAAAATGTTCAACGATGATCCGGAGACGCACGCCATCGTGATGATCGGCGAGATCGGCGGAAACGCCGAAGAAATTGCCGCGGAATACATCAAGAAGAACGTGAAAAAGCCGGTCGTTGGATTCATCGCCGGACAGACCGCGCCGCCGGGCCGCCGCATGGGCCATGCCGGAGCAATCATCAGCGGCGGGCAGGGCACGGCCAAGGAAAAATACGCGGCGCTGCGCGCGGCCGGGATCCACACGGTGCAAAGCCCTGCGGAGATTGGCCAGGCGATGGCCGATGTGCTTGGCAACTCCAGATCGAGATCAAAGTCGAAGGTCGCGGCGAAGAAAATCGCGGCTGGCAAAGCGAAGAAGCGGGGAAAGAAAAGAAAGTAGCGTCCGAATCAATCGGCGCTGGAAATCCAAATTACGGGAGAATCATCGAATGGCGGTCGAACGAACGTTCGCAATCATCAAGCCGGATGCAGTGAAGCGCGGGCTTACAGGCGAAATCCTGAGCCGCATCCACGCGGCGAAGTTTCAGATAGTGGCGATCAAATCGCTGCGATTAACGAAGTCGGAAGCCGAAGGATTCTATGCCGTCCACCGCGAGCGGCCATTTTTCGGCGAGCTGACGGATTTCATGAGCTCGGGCAAAGCGGTCGTGATGGTCCTCGAAACGGAAGGCGCCATCGCGAAGTGGCGCGACACCATGGGAGCAACCGATCCAGCCAAGGCCGCGCCGGGCACGATACGCAAAGAGCTCGGCACTAGCATCCAGTTCAATTGCACACACGGCTCGGACGCGCCGGCCACCGCCGCGTTTGAAATCGGCTATTTCTTCGCAGGGCTCGAACTGATTTAGCACGGCCGAGATGCTAGAAAGCTAAACCGCTGCGGTTGCCTCGGGCCCGCTGCTTTTCGCGGCGCGGCCGCCGCCCGCGAACTTGCGCTTGTAATAGGCGGTCGTCAGAGCGATCGCAGGCGAGCCGATCGCGGTCGGCAAAAGCCAGAACAGAACGTAATACTGCGGCCGCACCAGAGGTGCGACAAGTTGCCTGCCGCCGAACACGATGAACGCCGTATAGCCCGCGATGCCCGTGGCAATCATCGAACCGAGATGTTGATACCACCAATCCATGCGCTCCTTCGGGCCGCGCAGTAAATAAACCAAATTTCCGCCGCTGACGATAAGTCCCACGATGCTCATTGCCGCGAATGTCGCCGTGCGCGTATAGATTCCCATCGCGAGGCTCGCGAGCGCTGCGACGACTACGGTAGTATTCAGCGCAAAGACGAACGGAGTGCGGAATGATTTCGGATCGCGGCGGGTCCGCAGGACGCCGATGCCCTGCCAGAGTGCCGCCAGCGTCACGCCACCAAGATACCCGAGGAAGAAAGCAGATTCGCGCGAGCTTCGGATGAACCGAGCGGCTTCATCGGCCGATAGCACACGCGTAAAATGCCGCACGCCGAACGGCCACGCGAATGCCAGGCCGCTCATGCTGAGCGCCGTCAGGACGACCACGGACATGCAGCACGCGTAAACCCATCCCACCTTAACGTGCAGCCGGCCGCCCTTGCTTGCGGCCACGGGAATCCAGAACACGATCAGCGCGATGGTTCCCGCCGCGATGTGAATCCAGCGGAGGTCGTGAAATAGTTCGGCCATTAGATTTCTCCTTCTCCATCCGGGCTTCGATCCGACGGACCGACTCATCGCACCACTCCACCTGCGTAGCGAGCGAGCAGAGTCCTTTGCGGAGCGTTAAAGAGACGTGAAACATTTTTGGGGAAAGGTCGTCCGGATAGTGCGGGTCTCGCGCGGCCCATCCGCGCTCGATCGCCTCCAATTCCTCCAGGCGCGTTGCGAAGATTTCGCGTAGCTCCTTGAAATAGTGCAGCGTCCCGCCCAAATCGCCCAACTCGTCCATCAAATAGATCTTGGCGAGAAATCCAATGCGCTCGTCGCCGAGTTCCGGAATGTCGTTCAGCCACTGACGCAGTACGCGATGCCCCGCCGCGGTCGTTTGGTACACGCGGCGCCGCGGACCGCGTTTTGCGGGCGCCTCGCGGCTGCGAAGCAGGCCCTTGTCCTCCAGGCGCTGCATCGCCGGATAGACTTGGCTGAGCTCGGCGGGCCAGAAATAGTGGATGCGCTCGCCGAAAACAGCCTTCAAATCGTAGCCGCTGGCGGGCTCGCGGAGCAGGCCGAGCAAGATGTGATCCAGGCTCATGAGCGACACTATATAACAAGTTATATAGATAGCAACCGTTATTGGTCGCGAGCGGCCCGGGTTTCGCCCACCGCTCTCGAGAAATGTTTGTCGCCCCGTTCAGGTAGAATGTCCCCGGCCTGCATCCATGGATCCGCTGCGCGAAATCGGCAAGTTACTAGTCGTGGTCGGCATCGTTCTGATCGGCGCCGGCGCTCTGCTGATTTTCGGTGCGCGGCTCCCCTTTCGCCTCGGGCGCTTGCCGGGCGACATTTCCTACCAAGGGCGCCACGGCAGTTTCTATTTCCCGATCGTGACCTGCATTGTCGTGAGCGTTGCGCTTACGCTGATATTTTGGATTGTGAATTTCTTCCGGCGCTAGAACATGAACCAATCGTCACTATTCGATCTCGCGCCCGAGCGGCACGTCTGGAAAGTCAGCGAGCTGACCGAGCGCATCGGCGATCTGCTCGAAGGCGCGTTCCGCGATGTGTGGATCGAAGGCGAGGTCTCGAATTACCATGCGGCGCAGTCCGGACATCTCTATTTCACTCTGAAGGACGCGCGGTCGCAGATTCGCTGCGTCTGCTTCCGCGATCAGGTACGCGGTCTGAAATTCCGCCCCGAGGACGGTCTTCACATCACCGTACGTGGCTCGCTCGGCGTTTACGAACCGCGCGGCGAGTATCAGGTGTACGTCAGCCACATCGAACCGGTCGGCCTGGGCGCGTTGCAGCTCGCCTTCGAGCAGCTCAAGAGAAAGCTTCAGGACGAAGGCCTCTTCGACGAGGCGCGCAAGAAGCCGCTGCCAATCCTCCCCCGTTGCATCGGCGTGGTCACGTCGCCCACGGGCGCGGCGATTCGCGACATTTTGCGCGTCCTGAAGCGGCGCTTCGCCAACGTGCGCGTCCAGCTATATCCCGTGAAGGTGCAGGGCGAAGCCGCGGCGGCTGAAATCGTCGCCGCGCTGCGGCATTTCGATCGCGCGAAGGTTGCGGACGTAATCATCGTCGCGCGCGGCGGCGGTTCCCTGGAAGACCTGTGGTCGTTTAATGAGGAGATCGTGGCGCGCGCGATTGCGGCATGCGAAATTCCCGTGATCACGGGTATCGGACACGAAACCGATTTCACGATCGCGGATTTTGTGGCCGACCTGCGTGCGCCCACTCCTTCTGCTGCCGCGGAAATTGTGGTGCGGTCACGCCAGGAATTCGAACGCCACATCGCCGCCCATTATCGCGACCTCGTCCAGCAGATGCGCTACCTGCTTTCCGAGCGGCGGCATCGCGTGCGCGACCTGCGAACGCATCGTGGTTTTCGCCAGATCGAAATCCTCATGCGGCGTCGCCGCCAGCAGCTCGACGAGCTTTCCTCATCCCTCGGTGTAGTGCTGCGCCTTCGGCTGGCCGCGTCGCGCCAAAGGATGACGAAGGCCGGGACGCAGATTTTGTCTTTTGACTTGCGCGCGCGCGCGGCCGTGTTGCGCCGGCGCATCGAGCAGCAGAGGGAGGGCCTCCGTTCCGCGCTCGAACGTGTGGTCACGCGCAAACAGCGCCGGTTCACGGTCGCACGCGTGCGGTTCGCAGCGCTCGACCTGCGCGCGCGGGTCGGCAAACTGCGGCGCGCCCTCGACGAGCGCGGCCGCGATCTGCGCGCCCGAATGGATCGAATGCTCGTCGCGAAGCGTCGCCGGTTCGCAGCCGCCGCGCTGCAGCTCGAGGAGCGCAGCCCATTCCAGTTGCTCGAGCGCGGCTACGCAATCGCTTACGATGCCTCGGGGAAAGTCCTGCGCTCGCCGGATCAGGTCGCACCCGGCGACGATATTTCCGTGCGCCTCGCCCGCGGCGAAATTGACGCGACTGTCCGCCGCAAGCGTGGCAATTAACAGCTGTTGGGCACGTGGAAGGATAAACAGCGAGTACTTCACTTGCTGGAGCGCTCGATCTCCTGAATGGCCTGATCGAAGGGTACCGGAGTCTCCCCCGATTGCTTGGCGGCATCGTAGGCCCGAATGGAATCGAGCTCCTCAAGATCGTCCAGCAGTTTCTCGTAATCCTTGACGTCGAGAACGATGCTGATTTTCTGACCCCTCTTCGTGGCGCGTAGTTTTGTCTTTGCCATTGGCTTGTCCTTTGAACCAGTTTACCGCTGCGCCCCAAACCGAGGCAATAGACCCGTTATTTTCCCGAACTGCTGCCTGCAAAAAAGTCCACAGGCGCACATGATTCCGCCCCAGATTGCCGCAAATAAAATGGAAGCATGGGCCAATGGTCCAAAGTCGGCGCCTCATTTGGGGCGCCGTTGAGAGCGACGTCGAGCGGCCTCGCACTTGAGGCCGATACGCCCTCGCTTGGCCTGAAGTTACTCGACACACCATGCCGAGTAACCTCGCCCGTATCTTGCTCAAAACAAAGGACGGACACACATAGTACTCGACACACAATTCAGGGGTGCCGCAAATCGGTTTTCAATCAGGAATTGGCTTGCAACAGTGCGCCGAACTCCGATTTTCGGGCGCTACTCTTCATCGCCAGTGCTGCTAGCAACCTTCAGCACGGCGAGGAACGCTTCCTGGGGAATGTCCACGCGGCCGACGCGCTTCATGCGCTTCTTGCCTTCCTTCTGTTTTTCGAGGAGTTTGCGCTTTCGCGAGATGTCCCCGCCGTAGCATTTCGCGATCACGTTTTTGCGAATCGCGCTGATCGTTTCGCGCGCGATTACGCGGCTGCCGATGGCGGCCTGGATGGGCACCTCGAACATCTGGCGCGGGATCAGTTTGCGCAAACGGCTGACGAGATCGTGGCCGCGATCGTAGGATTGCTCGCGGTGGCAAATGATCGTCAGCGCGTCCACCGGCTCGCCGCCGACCAGCACATCCAGCTTCACGAGATCGGATTCGCGATAGCCCGAGAGATGGTAATCGAGCGAAGCGTAGCCGCGCGAAACGCTCTTCAGCCGGTCGTAAAAATCGAGCACGATTTCGTTCAGCGCCATCTCGTAGGTCAGCATGATGCGCGTCGGCGAAAGGTACTCGAATTTTTTCTGGATGCCGCGCTTTTCCTCGCACAGCGCCAGCACTCCACCGACGGATTCCTCCGATGTAATGATCATCGCCATCAGGATGGGCTCCTCGATTTTCTCAATCGAGGCAGGCGGCGGGAATTTCGTGGGATTGTCCACTTCCTTCACTTCGCCATCCGTGGTCGTGATTCGGTACTGCACGCTCGGCGCGGTGGTGATCAGGTCAATGTTGAACTCGCGCTCCAGCCTTTCCTGTGCGATCTCCATATGCAGCAGGCCCAGAAATCCGCAGCGAAAGCCGAACCCGAGCGCCACGGAGTTTTCCGGCTCGTAGAAAAATGCCGCGTCGTTGAGTTGCAATTTGCCGAGCGCGTCGCGAAGCACTTCGTAGTCCGTGGCGTTCACCGGGAAGAGTCCGGCGAAAACCATCGGCTTGATCGCTTCGAAGCCGGGCAGTGGCGCCGCGGGCCGGGCGGCTTCCACGACCGTATCGCCCATGCGCGCATCGGCCACGCGCTTGATATTCGCGATAATGAATCCCACGTCGCCCGCCGCCAATTCCTTCAGTACCACGGGCTTGGGCGTCAGCGCTCCCAGCGCTTCGACCTCGTAAACTTCGTCGCTGGAGCAGAGGCGAATCTTTGTGCCGGGCGTCAGGCGGCCTTCCATCACGCGCACCAGCACGACCGCGCCGCGATAAATGTCGAACCAGGAATCGAAAATCAGCGCGCGAAGCGGCGCGTCGGCCGAGCCTTTGGGAGGCGGCACGCGAGCCACCACTGCTTCCAATACTTCCTCGACTCCGATTCCGCTTTTCGCGCTGATCAGAAGCGCGTCGTCGGCGGGGATGGCCAGAACGCTTTCGATTTGCTCCTTCGCGAAGTCGGGCCGCGCGGCGGGCAAGTCAATTTTGTTGATGACGGGAATGATTGCGAGATTGTGCCGAGACGCGAGAAATGCGTTGGCGACTGTCTGCGCCTCCACTCCCTGGCTCGCGTCCACCACCAACAGCGCGCCTTCGCACGCGGAAAGCGCCCGGGAAACTTCGTAGGAAAAATCCACGTGCCCGGGCGTATCAATCAGATTCAGTTGATATTCATGGCCGTCGCGCGCGGCATAGTGCAGGCGAATGCTCTTGGCTTTGATCGTGATTCCGCGCTCGCGCTCCAGGTCCATCGAATCGAGCACCTGCGCGCTCATCTCGCGCTGGGTCAGCGCGCCCGTCAATTCGAGCAGCCGGTCGGCCAGGGTGGATTTACCGTGGTCAATGTGCGCGATGATACAAAAATTCCGAATGTACTGGAGATCCATGGGTTCAGGGGCGGACAGCAGCCTGGCAATAGCGGCGTTCGGTCAGCGAGCTCCCGCCGCGTCCTTCAGATCATCGAGTGTGCCACAGTTTGTGATATGCGGCCAGCCGCGCTCTCAGCGTTCCGGCGCCGGCGAACGAGCGGAAGCCGCGAGAATGAAATCGGAGAGCAGTTCACTGAGGCTACTGCCCGCGATTTGCAGGTCGCTGTCTCGCGTGGCGCGGTCCAGCCACCCGAGGCAAATCAGCAGAACCACCTCGGAACCGGAATCCGCGGCTGCCTCCGTGAATCCCACATCGCGCAACACGTCCGCGATCAGGCGTGCCTTCCGCTTTTCGATCGCCGCAACGCGGGTTGCCACCCGCTCATCCCCGCGCGCCCACGCTCGCAGCGCGACTTCCATTCGCATCCGTCCGGGGTCGGACGTTTTCGCGATGAAGTTCGCCCACCGCGTCGCCGCACTCGCCTGATCCCCCGCGTTCAGCCACTCGAGCTCGCCATCTTCCCAGCGAGCCAGCAATTTTTCCAGCAACTCGCTGCGATCGCGGAAGTGCCAGTAGAAGCTCCCTTTGCTGACGCCCAAGTCGCGGGCCAGCACTTCCACACGCACGGATTCGACGCCATGTCCGGCGAGGCGCGCCTGAGCAGCACGAATCCAATCATTCGGCTGGAGGGCAACCATTCGAGCTGGGGCAGGGCTAGCCATACGGTGGCGTATGCGCTGTGAGAGTATTGCAATTCGCGCGCGCAGTCAAGCGGTTAGGTGGATTCGGCCGTAGCGACCTGAATGGCAGCAGCCACGATATGCGAGTCGTCGCCGAATCCCGGGAGCCAGCTAACGTCCGATTCCCGGCGGAACCAGGTGGATTGTCGCTTCGAAAACTGACGAGTGGATTGCTGGATACGCTTCACAACGTCCTCTTTCGCGGCCCGGCTGCTCTCGAGACAAGCCCGCAAATCCGAGTAGCCGATAAACTGAAATGGTTTCGCGCTGGCTGGAACGCCTCTCGCGACGAGACCCTGCACCTCTTTCAGCCAGCCGCTGGCCATCATCGCTTCGACCCGAGCATTGATTCTGGCGTAGAGCGCGTCTCGCGGAGGCTGCAGCCCGATCTTGATCACATTGTAGCCTTCGAGGCCACGCCGGCCCGCCCGATGAATCTCGCCGACCGGTTTTCCGGCCAGCTTGCGGATTTCGATGGCGCGAATGATCTTCTGCGTGTCGCGTGGAGCGATCTTAGCCGCGGCTTCTTTGTCCATGCGCATGAGCATGCGATGAACGTGCTCGGGCCCATTCACCTTGGCTTTATTTCGAAGGCGTTCACGCAGCTCTTCGGACCGCTCGGGCGCATCGGCCAGACCCTCGAGCAGCGCGCGAAGATAAAGCCCGGTCCCGGCGGTGATGATCGGCAGGTTTCCGCGCCGGCGCACTTCTTCGAGGACCTCGAGGGCGCGCCTGCGATATTCGCCGGCCGTGAAAACTTCGTTCGGCTCAACAAGGTCCACAAGATGATGGGGGATACCGCGCTGTTCGGCGAGAGGCACTTTGCCAGTGCCGATATCGAAATGGCGATAAACCTGAGTGGAATCGCAAACGAGGATTTCGCCGCCGAGGCGTTCGGCAACGCTGATTCCCAGCGCCGATTTGCTCGACGCGGTCGGCCCGAGAATCACGATGAGCCGCGCGCCCGCCTCCGGCGCCACGCCGCTCATCCCCGAAACGCCCAATACCGCAGCAGGAGCGCCAGCAGCACCAGTCCGGCGAGCAGCAGGGCCCCAGCGATTTGCGCGCGGTTCAGTTTCAATGGAGACCGATTTGTTCCGGACGGACGTTATAGAGGAACGCGATTCGCAATTTTAGGTACGGGCCGTGAAATTGCGAGGGCAGCGGCTCGAAAGGATTCGACGCATGGATGGAGGCCATGGCGGCGTTGTCGAGCGGCTCTTTTCCGGACGTTCTCTCGAGCGTCGGATCGGGCGCCGAAACGCTGCCGTCCGGATTTATTGAAAAGGTGGTGAAGACAACGCCTTGCTCGCCCATGCGCACCGACTCCGGCATTACCGCCTCCCAGTTGCGCTGCAGCGTAGCCAGGAGCCTGCGAATATAGGCCGAGAAATCCACTCCTTGCGTGTCCGAAAGGATGTCCACGCCAGTGCCCGCACCCACTCCGCGACCCCCGCCGGGCGAGCCGCTAAATATTGGAGGCCCTGTGTGCGGCCCTTGACCGGCGGTGTTTATCTGATCGCTCAGCGCCTTTCCGGGAGAAGACTGCGTAAGGCCGAGATTCAGCTTGTTACTCGGCGTGACCGGTACAACGGGTTCGAGATGCGAAGGTACCGGAGTCGTCGGAATAGAAGCCGGGGGAGCCGGGGCGACATTGATTTTTGGCTTCGGCGCTTCCGGCAGCTCGGGTGCCGGTTTCTCGGGTGCGACTGGAGCAGGGATCTTGGGCTGTTCAACCGGTGGCGCGACGTTACGCAATGTCTCAGGGGTGACTCGAACTTTCGGAGTGGGCGCGGCTGGCTCCGGTGTTGACGGCGCCGAATAGATCCAATCGGTGGGCAATTTGTATTGGGCGATCTCTTGTTCTGTCGGCGGCGGGAAAAGCTTCGGCACGAAAATCAGAAAAGCGATCACGGCGACGTGGGCAAGAATCGAAAGAACCCGCGTCACAAGGTCGGATTTCGGATCCCGCTTATCTTCCGGCTCAATCAGCAGATTCGCGTCGCCGGTATTGAAAATGTCAGGCTCGACGATTTCGCGAAGTTCCGCCGTCATCTGCGGCGCATGTTCGGGAGTTTTGAGTTCCTCGGCGGTCAGCGGCTCGACAAACGCGGGCACGACGGTGCGCGAATCGAGAATCTCCAACGTGACGGGAGAGATATGTTGAAGCCTCTCGATCGGCTTGATGGCCATGCCGCGCTCAACAAGCGTGCGATTGACAAGGACGCCGAGCGGAAGATGCGACGGAATGGTCGTCTTGCCGTCGAGCGGAGGCGCGTCGGACAATCCCGAAGGGACGACGGTCCGGTCGTCCATGTACGTCGTGGTGCGGGTCGGTGTCTTCCTAACCTCGTCTTTATTGACGGGGCGCACGTCCACCGGAACCAGGGTTCGCGGAATCATCGTATGTCCTGTGGAGAAAAGGCTCCCAGTTGGACGCGGTGTGCGTGTTCAAGGATGCCTGCCATCACCTCGTCCGCCAGCGCGAGCGCGCGGCGCCCTGCGGCGCCATCCACGACGCTTGGTTTGCGCGTGCGAACCGAATCAAGAAACGCGCGGAGTTCCGCATGGAGAGGTTCTTCCGGCGCGGTCTCCAATTTTTCAAATCCAATTCCAGGTTGCGGGCTTCCTGGCTTGATGCGAATGCGCAACGCGTCCTGGCGCGCGAAATCGAGAGAAATGTATTCGTGCTCCTGAAAGAAACGCATCTTGCGGACGCGCTCGGTCGAGACTCGGCTGGCCGTCACGTTGGCGACGGTGCCTGTGGCGAACTCCACGCGCGCGTGCGCGATATCCACTTTATCGGTGATCACAGGAATGCCTACGGCCTTCAGGTCCACGACCGGTGAATCCACGAGCGAAAGCAGAATATCGAGATCGTGGATCATCACGTCGTATACCACATCAATATCCAGGCTGCGCGGCGTAAAAATGCCGAGGCGGTGAACCTCAAAAAACATCGGCCGCAGAACGATCTTTTGCGCGGCTACGACCGCCGGGTTAAATCGCTCGACCTGGCCGATCTGCAAGATGCCGCCGGCCCGTTGCGCGGAGGCGATGAGCCGGTCGGCCTCTGCGAGCGACGCGGCCATCGGCTTTTCGACGAGTACATCCAGCCCGGCGTCGAGCAGGCGGCAGCCGATCTCTGCGTGCGCTTTCGTAGGCACGGCCACGCTGACGGCGTTCACGCGTTCCAACGCCAGCGCGTCCAGATCGCAAATCACTTTGGTCCCGAACTCCGCCGCGATCTTCGCCGCGCGATCCGCATTCGTATCCACCACGCCGGCAAGCTCCACGCCCTCAAGCTCGCGCCAGACGCGAACGTGGTTTCGGCCGAACTCTCCCGCACCAACGACGGCCACTCGAATGGGTTTTTCGCTCACGAGGATTTCTTCGCCGAAGTTTGTTCCGGAGCAAACGCCTGAATCGCGATGCCCGCGTCGTCCGCGGCGCGAATCAATTCGTCGCGTTGAAACAGCAGCGTGCGCCCGGCGTTGATTCCGAGTGCCGTCGCGTTCGCGCGACGCATCACTTCGATCGTCTTCATTCCCACGACCGGCACGTCGAATCGCATGTCCTGCCGCGGCTTGCTAACCTTCACGACCACCAGCCGCTGCCCGCCGGCGATTCGCGCCGCGCGCTCGATGGTTTCATCAGTGCCTTCCATCGCCTCGATCGCGACGCATGCGCGATCGCGAATCACGACCGTCTGCCCGAGATCGTGGCCGGCGATTTGTCCGGCGACCTGCCTGCCGTACTCCAAGTCCGCGACTTCGGCTTCGTCCGGCGCGCGGCCCGTGAGCACTCCTGCGGCCGGCAGCAAAGCGCCGAGAAACTTCGTCGAATCCACAAGCTCAATTCCTTCGTCCTGCAGCACGCGGGCAACTGCTCCAATCACAGAATCGGTGTTTTTCGCCGGGAGCGCAAAAAGCAGTTTCGCGAGACGCCAGTCCGGCCGGATCGAGCTGAAAATTTTGTTGTGTTTCACCTGCCCGGCCATCACGGCGTGTTTCACTCCCTCTTGATGCAGCAAATCGATCCCGCGGCTGAGTTCGCCGAGGCTAATCCAGTGAAATCGTTTCGCGGCGTTCTCAAGCGCGGGTGAAGCCTCTTCGCGAATGGCGATCACGGCCATCTCAATGCCGCGACTGCGCGCCCCTTCGAGCACGAGAAACGGGAAGTCGCCGTTTCCGGCGATCAAGCCCCAACTCCCTGGCGAGTTTTCTGCGGTCGCGGCCATTCCGGCTCCTATTTCGTCAAGCCGCGATCGGCAACCGACTCGATAAACCTGATGAGTGTTTGGACGTCCTCGGAGTGAGAGAGGGTTCCACGCATCTTTTCGAGAGCCTGCGAAGTATTAAGCTTCGACCGGAGAAGAAGCCGGTAGGCCTGTTCCAGCGCTTTGATGCGTTCCGGCGAAAATCCGTGGCGTTCGAGGCCGACTTTATTGATTCCGAAGCATCGGACGCCGCGCTCGCCGACGACCATCGAGAACGGAGCCACGTCCTGCGTGATCACGGTGCCCGCGCCGATATAGGAGTGGCTGCCGACGCGCGAGAATTGATGCAGCAGGCAAAACGCGCTGATTCCGGCGTAGTCCTCGACCACAATGTGCCCGGCGAGTTGCGCTCCATTGGTGAGGATCACGTGGTTGCCGATCACGCAATCGTGGCCGATGTGCGCGTAGGCCATGATTAAGTTATGGCTGCCGATGCGAGTGGCGCCGCCACCCTTGATCGTGCCGCGATGGACGGTGCAAAACTCGCGAAATTCGTTCGACTCGCCTATTTCGAGCCGCACGCGCTGGCCCGTGTAGGTCAGATCCTGCGGGTCACCGCCGACGATCGCAAAAGAGTGAACATGATTGTTGCGGCCGAACGTGGACGGTCCCTTGACCACGGCGTGCGCTTCGAGAACGCAGCCTTCGCCGAGTTCGACATCCTCACCGACGATTGCGAACGGCCCGATTCGAACTCCGCTCGCGATTTTGGCCGACGGCGAAACGACGGCCCGGCAGTCAATTTCGCTCATCGCGCTTTCTCGACAGGTACCTTGGCGGGTGGCATTTCCGTTTCCAGATCCACCATCTTGCACATCAGCGTGGCTTCGGCGGCCAATTCTCCGTTGACGGTGGCGCGGCCGTGAAGTTTGCAGAAGCCCAGGCCCTCGCGCCAGGCGATGACGTTCATTTCCAGGCGCAATTGGTCGCCGGGCACTACCGGGCGGCGGAAGCGCGCGTTGTCAATCGAGACGAAATAGAGGAGTTTCTTTTCGCGCTCGGCTACTTCCTGGAGCAATAGAAAACCCCCCGTTTGCGCCATGGATTCGATGATCAAGACTCCGGGCATGATGGGTTTTCCGGGGAAATGTCCCTGAAAAAAGCTTTCATTGATGGTGACATTCTTGATTCCCACAATGTGCTTCCATCGTTCCATTTCTTCAATGCCATCTATGAGCAGGAACGGGTAGCGGTGCGGAAGAATCTTTTGGATCTCGTTAATGTCCAGGAGCATGGTTGACCTCTGTCGCCTTCTATTTTTGCGGCCTGCGAATCGAACAATTCTATACGAATCCCGGGCGCGTTGGAATGACGGCGCCCACAGCGTTGCGGCCGCGTGGTGCGGCTGATAGGATACGCGCGCGATGAACGAAAGCCGCCTTATGATGCGCAGTTTGCAGCGTGAAGCGCGACGCAACGAGAAGAAGATCGTCCGGCTGCTCGGGGAATTCGTCCGGTGCGAGTCGCCGAGTCACAACAAAGCCGCGGTTGACCTCCTCGGCCGGATGATTGCGGGCGAATGGCGGCGTCGCGATGCGAAGCTTCGCATCCTCCGTCAGGTAAAGCGCGGAAATCATGTGCGCGCCGAACTATGCCTCGGCAGCGGACGGCCGATGGGACAAATCCTGATACTCGGCCATCTCGATACGGTGTATCCGCTGGGGACGCTCGCGAAGATGCCGTTCCGCGTTAAGGCTGGGCGCGCGTACGGGCCGGGAACCTTTGATATGAAGGCCGGGCTCGTGCTGGCGCTCGCGGCAGTTGACGCGTTGCGAGCGGCCGGATTGCGACCGCGCAGGCGGCTGGTCTTTTTCTGGAACTCCGATGAAGAAATCGGCAGCGGCAGTTCGCAGCATGCGATCGAGCGCGAAGCGCGGAAGAGCGATGCGGTGCTGGTCCTCGAGCCCGCTGCCGGCGCCGACGGTCATCTAAAGACGGCGCGCAAGGGTTTGGGCTGGGCGGAGGTGATTGTGACCGGGCGAGCCGCTCACGCCGGTCTCGATCCGGGCGCCGGAGTGAACGCCGTGCATGAATTGGCGCTGCAGATTGTGCGCCTGAAACACATGAACGATGCGCGGCGCGGCATTTCCCTGCAGGCTACTGTCATTGAGGGCGGAACCGTCTCGAACGTGGTGCCCGCACACGCGCGGGCGGAAGTGGATATTCGCTACACGCATCTGGCCGATGCGCCAAGACTGGATCGAAAGCTGCGCAGCCTCCGACCTATTTCGCCGGGCGCTCGCGTGGAAGTGCGCGGTGGAATCAATCGCCCGCCGCTCGAACGGACCCCTGCTGTCGTCGCGCTATTTCTCCGAGCGCAATCGTTGATGCGTGAGTTGGGTTTGCCGCTGGGCGAAGCATGGGTGGGCGGAGGCTCGGACGGAAATTTTACCGCGGCACTCGGCGTGCCCACGTTGGACGGTCTTGGTGCGATCGGAAATGGCGCACACAGTGTGGTCGAGCACGTCGTGGTTCGATCGTTGCCCGAGCGTGCGGCCCTACTTGCCGGGCTTCTCGCAACGCTCTAATCGCGCGTGCCACGGCCGCTGAGCGATAACCTTAGGAGATTGTTGCCCGCTGATTAGCGCAGGTATTCGTGCTTGAGGTATGCGACGGTCTGCTCTTGAAGATCGGAATAGCTGGAGTGCAGCATCTCTTGTGTTGCAGATTCGGTTGAAGGCGCGGTCGCGACGCGATCGAGCAGGCGGCTGATGTCGCTAACGCCTCCTGAATCAATAATGGATTCCACCACGGCGAGCGACCACGCGTAAGCAAACGCGGCCGAATCGCCCGAGAGTCCCATCCAAGAGCCTTCGAGCGCTCCAAGCGGTGGAATCGAACCCTGGCCCGCCATTTCAACGAGCGATCCGGCCGTTGAGGTACTTCTGCGTCCCTCCATCCATTGCGCGACGCCCTCCTGAAGCCATGTCGGCGCGCGATTGTGCGATTTCTGCCCGACGAAGCTGTGAGTGAGCTCGTGCTTCAGCACTCGCGCAAGATCAGGCGTCACGGAGGTCAAGCCCTGCACGGGAATGCGGAGCCGGCCGTCGTTCAGCGCTCCGACCCATTGCGGTGCCCGCGTGATGTCCGCAAACGCTTGCTCCGTGTATAGAATGACCGCGATCTGCTCGTGAGGCGTGTAATCGAGTTGTGATTCCAGGTCGTTGAAATCGTCTTCGAGGACGTGCAGGATACCGCGCGCGAGATCGGGCGTGGCGCTGCCGTTGTATTTCAACGCGAAGTGAGCGGTCTCGCCCTCACGATAGGTTTCTTCTTCGGCCTTGTCGCGTTGAGCTTTCTCGAGAGCCTGCTCGACTTCCGGGTCCGGACGCAGCTTCTCGGCGCGCTCCCATTCTTCAACGGCGCGGTCCATTTTATTCGCGCCGTAATATGCCCAGCCCATCAGCTTGGCCACATCCGCCGAATCCGGGGAGACGCGGCGCGCGCGTTCGAGCGGGTCGAGCGCCTTGGTGAACTGGCTTTCGCGAAGATAGAGGACGGCGAGATTCAGCAGCAAACCGATATTGTCCGGAGCAAACGCGAGAGCCTGGCGATAATGATCAATCGCCGCATCGGTATCGCCCTTGCCGAGAAGGAATTGCGCGTCGGCGTGCTGCGCCGCTGCTAGTTTTGCAATGGCGGTTGCGGAGCCGGATCGCGCATCGGATTCCAAGCGTGACAAATAGCCAAAATCAATCGCGTTGTCGTGCACCGCGAGTCCCGCTACCTCTTCATAGCCGCGGACCGGTTCCACCTGCGGCACGGACACTGGTGGCTCAGACGCAGCCCTCGACGCGGAGGTGTAACCGAAATTGTCGCGCTCGATTCGGGCCACGATGGACTTGGGAATGGATAGCTCACCGGCGGGAGTCTGATAGGTGACGTGCGTGGAGTCTTCGGTTACGTTGTCGGCGATGATGCGTTTGCCGTTTTTCAGCACAATCGTATCGGCAGCCGCGGACGAGGACACGGCGAGTAACAGCAAAACCGCCACTGGCGTTGCGGGGCGCACACTTCGATTTTAGCAATCGGGCGCGTGCTCGCGAAGTCTCAAGGACGGCCCATGCCCTAAGCGGCACAGTGCTGGTCGAGCGCAGCGCGTGACGGCTATGTTAAATTTCCGCGCGGCCGAGCGTTTCACATGCTGAATTTCGCCGGTGCACGCCGCAAAAATATTTTGAATTCAACTTGCGTCTGAGCGTCTGCAGTTTTATCCTACTCAGTCCTAAGCGAGCATCTGGGGTCAATGGAGTTGATTTTCAAGTCTTGGGCGCGGCAAAATCAGGCGCCAGTTTGAGACCAGCGAATCGCTTCGGACCGCGGATCGCGCCTGCACGGGGTGTGGGGGCGCTCAATCCGGACCTTTGACGCTTCTTCAGACGATAACAGGCATTCATAAACTTTAGTTCGGGGACACTGCGTGGCCTCTGAGGGTTCACACAATACAGTCGGTGTGGTAGATCCCGATCCAATTATCGGACCGGGTCATACCTTTGAAACGGTAACCGACAAAATCAGCTCGATCGTACTGACTCGTCCGGTGACACCGGGCTGGGTTTTCGGCCTCCTCGTCGCATTCGGCGCGTTGATGCTGTTGAACCTCACCATCACCCTGTTGATGATCAAGGGCGTGGGAATTTGGGGCATCCGCATTCCAACCGCCTGGGGCTTTGCGATCGTCAACTTCGTCTGGTGGATCGGTATCGGGCATGCCGGCACGCTCATCTCCGCAATCCTTCTCCTGCTGCACCAGAGATGGCGGACTTCGATTAACCGGTTCGCCGAGGCGATGACGCTTTTTGCCGTGATGTGTGCGGGAATGTTTCCTCTGCTCCACATGGGCCGGCCGTGGCTGTTCTTCTACCTCATGCCGTACCCGAATCCGATGTGGACGTGGCCACAGTTTCGCAGCCCGCTGGTCTGGGACGTATTCGCGGTAACAACGTACCTTACGGTCTCGCTGTTGTTCTGGTTCGTCGGCTTAATTCCTGACCTGGCAACGCTCCGCGATCGCGCCAAGCACAAAGCCGCAAAGATCATTTATGGCATGCTGGCCATGGGCTGGCGCGGATCGGCGGTCCATTGGTCGCGCTACGAGACGGCCTCGCTGCTTCTCGCGGGTTTAGCAACGCCGCTGGTTGTCTCCGTCCACACCGTGGTGAGCTTCGATTTCACAATCGGCATCATTCCCGGATGGCATACCACGATTTTCCCGCCCTATTTCGTCGCCGGAGCCATCTATTCAGGCTTCGCGATGGTGCTGACGTTGGCCATTCCGATTCGCAAGTTCTATCACCTCGAAGATCTCGTGACCGCCCGGCATCTCGACATCATGGCCAAAGTCATGCTGGCGACGGGTTTGATCGTGGCTTACGGCTACTTGCTCGAAGCATTCCTGGCATTCTATAGCGGCGATCCGTACGAGATTTACATGATGACGAACCGCTTCCACGGTCCGTACGCGCCGCTGTATTGGATGTTGATCTCGTGCAACATCATCATCCCGCAGCTGCTCTGGTCGGGCAAAGTACGCCGCAATGTGGGGCTGCTGTTCGTTCTTTCGCTGGTCGTGAACACGGGAATGTGGCTCGAGCGGTTCGTGATCATCGTGATCAGCTTGAGCCGGGATTTCATTCCGTCGTCGTGGGGAATGTATTACCCGACACGATGGGATTGGGCGACATACGTCGGAACGTTCGGCCTGTTCTTTACGCTGTTCTTTCTCTTTATCCGCTTCCTTCCGATGATTTCCATCGTGGAAGTGCGGTCGCTGGTGCATGAAACGAACGAAGAGAAGAAGCATTCATAAAAGGAACGATTTAGAAAACTGATGGCACAGATATTTCATCGCAGCACGAACTTCATCTCGCGGCTAACGATTTTCGGCGGAGTCGTGATCGTCGGCTTGCTGGGATATGCGCTGTATGCCATCGCCATGTCGCCTTGGTACACGCAGCAGAACGTCAAGCGGCAGCAGCCCGTACCTTTCAGCCACCGGCATCATGCGGGCGAACTGGGAATTGATTGCCGTTATTGCCACACGTCGGTCGAGAAGTCGTCCTTTGCGGGAGTTCCGCCCACCCAGACCTGCATGACCTGCCATTCGCAGATCTGGACGAACGCTTCGATGCTCGAGCCGGTCCGCGCGAGTTATCGCGACGACAAATCAATCGAATGGACTCGCGTCAACGCGCTGCCTGATTTCGTCTATTTCGATCACAGCATTCACGTCGCGAAAGGCGTCGGCTGCACAACCTGCCACGGCCAGATCGCGGAAATGCCTTTGACGGAGCGCGCCGGCACGCTCTACATGTCGTGGTGCCTGGAGTGCCATCGCCAACCTGAGAAGTACCTGCGGCCAAAGTCTGAAGTATTCAATCCTTATTACGAGCCGCCATCCGACGCCGAACAGCTGAAGCTCGGGAAGAAACTGATGGCGGAGTACCACGTGCAGAGTTTGCAGACCTGTTCCACGTGTCACCGGTGATGAAAGCGAGACGATGAGCGAAGATTTCAACGCGAAGAACTCGATTGATCTGGCTGCGGCGCGCGCGAAGCTTGCCGGCGCCGCCGCGCCGCGTCTCTGGCAGAGTCTCGAAGAGCTTTCGGGCACCCCCCAGTCCCAGGAATTTCACGATCACGAATTTCCTCCGATCGCGGGAAAAGGCAACGACGAGATCAATCGCCGCGATGTGTTGAAGTTGATGGCTGCTTCCGCGGCGCTGACCGGGTTGAGCGCGTGCACAAAGCTCCCCACCGAAAAAATCGTTCCCTACGTGCGCCCGCCCGAGGAAATTCTTGCCGGCCGGCCGCTTTTTTACGCGACGTCACTTTTTCAGGCTGGAGTCGCCACCGGCGTGCTGGTCGAAAGCCACATGGGCCGACCCACCAAGATTGAAGGGAATCCGGAACATCCTGGCAGCCTCGGCTCGTCCGACATCTTCAACCAGGCTTCGATCCTAAATTTCTGGGATCCCGACCGCTCGCAGTCGGTAGTATTCGACGGCCGCGACAGCACCTGGACCGATTTTGCGGCGGAGATGGTAAATGCGCGAACGCGCCTGGCGCCCAATAAGGGCACGGGAATGCGCATCCTCACGAAGACGATTACCTCTCCCACGCTCGGTGCGCAGATGCGCAGCCTGCTCGCGCAGTTCCCCGAAGCCAAATGGCATCAGTATGAGGTTTCCAGCGGAGACTCCGTGCGCGAAGGCGCGCGGCTCGCGTTCGGCCGGCCGGTCAACACGCTCTATCACTTCGATCAGGCGGACGTAATCGTCTCGCTCGATGCGGATTTTCTGACGTGCGGCGCCGGGCATGTGCGCTACGCGCGCGATTTTGGTTCCCGCCGAGACCTCAGTGCCGGTCCGGCGTCGAAATTGAACCGCTTGTATGTTGCCGAAAGCATGCCGACGGGGACGGGTGCTGTTTCCGATCATCGCCTGCCCGTCCGTTCGGTGGATATTGACGATCTTGCGCGACAGCTCGCGGCTGCCGCGGGCGTTGCCGTGCCGCCCAGCGCGAACGCCAGCTCAAAGATTCCCGCAGCCTGGATTGGCGCGGTCTCGCGCGATCTGGCGGCTCACCGGGGCTCCTCGATTGTGATTGCGGGCGAGCATCAGCCGCCGTTCGTTCACGCGCTCGCGCACGCCATGAACGCAGCGCTGGGCAATGTCGGCAAGACCGTGGTTTATACCGAATCGGTCGAGCCAAATCCGGTCAATCAGCTCGAATCGCTGCGCGATCTCGTGAATGATTTGAATGCCGGTAAGGTGGATTTTCTCGTCATCCTCGGCGGCAATCCCGTTTACGACGCACCTGTTGATTTTGATTTCGCAATTGCGCTGCAGAAAGCGAAGACGCGCGTTCATTCCGGCCTGTATCAGGACGAGACAGCCGAGCTTTGCCACTGGCATGCTCCGGCCGCGCACTCGCTGGAATCCTGGAGCGATGGCCGCGCATTCGACGGCACCGTGGGAATCGTGCAGCCACTGATCGCGCCGCTTTACGACGGCCATTCAGCACACGAAGTTATCGCACTGTTTACAGGCGACGCCGGAAAATCCGGCCACGAGCTGGTTCGCACTTACTGGCAAAGCCAGCGGCCTGAGAAGGACAAGGCCTTCGAAGCGCTCTGGGAAACGTCCCTGCACGATGGATTGATTTCCGGCTCAGCGCTGCCCGCCATTTCCGTTGCGCCGCATGCGGACTTCGTGAGCCTCGGCAAGACGGCAGCGGCCGGCGGCGATGCCAGCGCGCTCGAAGTAGTCTTCCGCCCCGATCCTTCCATCGGCGACGGCGAGTACTCAAACAATTCCTGGCTACAAGAGCTTCCGAAGCCCATTACGCGCCTCACCTGGGACAACGCCGTGATGATCAGTCCCGGCACAGCGCAGCAGCTCAGCGTGACGACCGGCGATTACGTGACGCTCACGCTCTCAGGCCGCCAGGTTAGTGCCGGAATCTACATCGTTCCCGGGCACGCGGATAATTCCGTCACGCTCCACCTTGGCTTCGGCCGCACTCGCGGTGGAAGCGTGGGAACGGGCCCCGGATTCAATTCGTATTTGTTGCGCACTTCGACGGCGCCGTGGATTGCGCCCGGCGCGCAAATCGCAAAGACCGGCAAGAAATACGAATTCGCCTCCACTCAGCAGCAATACAACATCGAGACGGATGGACGTCAAGTGGAGGAGGAAAGCGTTGCTGCGCTGGGCGAGGGCGGCCAACATCGCGATCTCGTGCGCATCGCCACGATGGAAGAATTCCGCAAAGACCCCAGCTTCGCCAAGAACGCCGAGGACGAAGAGACCAAGGGACTCACGATCTACCCCGGCTACAAATACGATGGCTATGCCTGGGGCATGTCCATTGACCTGAATCGCTGCGTCGGCTGCAACGCGTGCGTGGTCGCCTGCCAATCGGAAAACAACATCGCGGTCGTCGGCAAGGATCAGGTAGCTCGCGGCCGCGCCATGCACTGGATTCGGATTGACACATATTTCCGTGGCAGTCTCGACAACCCTGAGATGTATTACGAGCCGCTACCCTGCATGCAGTGCGAAAACGCCCCCTGCGAATATGTCTGCCCTGTCGGCGCCACCACGCACAATGCCGAAGGCTTGAACGACATGACCTACAACCGTTGCGTGGGTACGCGGTATTGCTCCAACAACTGCCCATATAAGGTCCGCCGGTTTAACTTCTATCTCTACTCCGATTACAAGACGCCGAGCCTGTACGGCATGCGCAACCCGAACGTCACGGTGCGCAGCCGCGGAGTGATGGAGAAGTGCACCTACTGTGTGCAGCGCATCAACGCGGCGAAGATTAAGTCCGAAGAAGAGAATCGCCTGATCCGCGACGGCGAAATCATCACCGCGTGCCAGAGCGCCTGCCCGACGGAAGCGATCGTGTTCGGGAATATCAACGACCCGAACAGCAAGGTTGCAAAGCTCAAAGCGCAGACGCGCGATTACGGTTTGCTCGAGGATTTGAACACGCGGCCGCGCACCACGTATCTCGCGCGCGTCCGCAATCCGAACCCGGAGATTCGCGACTAGTCATGAACAGGGGTCTATACGGTTTGATGGCTGAGTTTACGACGCCAGAGGAAGTGCTGGCGGCGGCTCACCGTACCCACGAAGCGGGCTATCGCCGCATTGATGCGTTTTCGCCCATTCCGGTCGAGGGCCTGGCCGAGGCCGTGGGATTTGACTGGACGATTCTTCCGACGCTCGTTTTCTTCGGAGGCCTCGGCGGCGGATTGACCGGTTTCGGAATGTGCTGGTACGCCAACGTGATCAGCTTCCCCTTGAACATCGGCGGCAAGCCATTCAATAGCTGGCCGATGTGGATTCCGATCACTTTCGAGCTGACGATTCTCGGCGCGGCCCTCACGGCCGTGTTTGGAATGCTGGCGCTCAATGGATTGCCGACGCCGCATCATCCGACGTTCAACGTAGAGCAATTCACGAGGGCGTCCACGGACCGCTTTTTCTTGTGCATCAAGTCGCGGGACAAGAAATTCGATCTCGCGCAGACGAAGGCATTTTTGGAAGGTTTGCATCCGCATGGAGTATTTGAAATTGAAGACTGAACTCGCTCCCGGCATTTTCGCGGCGCCTGGCAACGCGCGGCGCGCGGGCTCTCGCTTGCGCGGTGTCACCGTCGCTTGCCTGGGCGCGGTCGTGATGCTCGTCGCCGGGTGCCGATTGGACATGCACATCCAGCCGAAATATCTGCCGTACGAGCCGACCGATTTCTTCGGCGATGGGCGTTCAGAACGCCAGCCTGTTCCCGGAACGGTGGCGCGCGGGCAGTTGCGCCTGGATGAGTTGATGTTCACCGGACGTGAGAACGGCGTGGTCGTGGACAAATTTCCGTTCCCGATCACCAGGGCCGATCTCGATCGCGGCCGCGAACGCTACAATGTGTATTGCACCCCCTGCCATGATTACTCCGGCACGGGCCAGGGCATGATCGTGCAGCGCGGATTTCCGCAGCCGCCCTCCTATCACATTCAGCGCTTGCGCGACGCTCCCGCCGGACATTTCTACGAGGTCATCACCAACGGTTTTGGAGCGATGTATAGCTATGCGGCGCGCGTCGAGCCAGCCGATCGCTGGAGGATCGCGGCATACATTCGCGTCCTGCAATTAAGCCGCAACGCCACAATTCAGGACGTGCCGGAAGCCGACCGTCAAAAGCTGACGCAGCAATCTGCCGGGCAAGCGTCGGGACAATCCATGGGGCAATCGCAATGAACGCGACGGACACATCTCGCCCGCGCATGGATCGCGTCCAGAAACTGGCGCTCACGGCCGGCGCTCTCGGCTGGATCCTGGCCGTGGCGCTTGGCTTCACAAATTGGCAGCAGTTCTGCCGCTCTTATCTTGTGGCCTTTGTCTATTGGATGGTCTACGCGATGGGCAGCCTGGCGATTCTTCAGCTGCACCATATGACCGGCGGCCGTTGGGGCCTGCCGATTCGGCGGATACTCGAAGCCGGCACGCGGACGATTCCAATGATGACGGTCCTGTTCGTGCCCATTCTATTTGGAATGTCGCGGCTGTATCCCTGGACCCAGCCGGGATCGCTCGGAGATGATCCCGCGGGAGATTTCAGGCGTGCATATCTCTCGCCGCATTTCTTTATCGTGCGCGCGGTAATTTATTTCGCGGTGTGGAATCTGCTCGCGGGATTGCAGAACAAATGGTCGGCAGAACAGGATCGCACGGGCGACCTGAGCCTGAAAGTTCGCATGTCGAGTCTGGCCGCGCCGGGCACAGTGCTTTGGGCGCTTACCTGGTCGTGGGCCATGATTGATTGGGTGATGACGCTCGAGCCCACCTGGTACTCCTCGATCTACGGAATGGTGTTCATGGTCATCTCGTGCTTGGCGGCGCTGTCGTTCTCTGTGGTCATGCTGCGCATGCTCGACGGCAATGAAGCGCTGCATAATTCCTACGCGCCCGCCCGCCTAAACGACATCGGCAACCTGATGCTGGCGTTCACGCTCCTCTGGACCTACATGTCGTTCGCGCAGTTCTTGATCATCTGGTCCGGCAACCTGAAGCAGGAAATCCCGTGGTATATGACGCGCGCTTTCGGCCGGTGGGGCGCGATTGCGGCTGCGCTGCTGGTGTTCCATTTCTTCGTGCCGTTCTTCATTTTGTTGCAGCGGAAGGTCAAGCGCCGGTTGGAGAAACTTTCGGTCCTGGCCGCATGGATGCTGGTCATAACTCTGGTGGACGTCTACTGGTTGATCGTGCCATCCATTGAAAAGTCAGGTCCTCATCTTCATCTGGAGGACATTCTCGCGATCGTTGGAATTGGTGGCATTTGGCTTGGCACTTACATGGGGCAGTTGAAGAAAATGCCGCTGCTCCCGCTGCACGATCCGCGATTTGAAGGCGTCTTGGAGCATCAACATGGCGACTAAACACTCCGAGAAACCCAACGTTCCCGTGGACGCCAGCGCCGGCTGGGAGAAGCGCGACGTCAACATCAAGGGGCTGTTCCAATTCGCCTTTTGGATGGCTGTGGTTCTTGCCGTCACCATGATTGGAATGAGATTTACTTTCAGTGCTTATAAGAAGGCGATGCCCTTGGGCCCGACGATGTCGCCGATGGTAAAGCAAGGCGCGCGCATGATTCCGTCAGGTCCGCTCCTGCAGGTGCATCCGCATCAAGAGCTGGAGGATTACTGCTCCGCGCAGCAGCAGAACGTGACCACCTACGCCTGGGTGGATCAGCCGAGCGGTGTGGTGCGCATTCCCGTTGATCGCGCGATGGAATTGATCCTGGCGAAGGGATTGCCGGCGCGTCCAGCTGCTGAGGGAACGGTCGTGACTACGCCGACGGTTGCGGGCGAGACGGATGTGGAAGGCCAGTGCGGCTACCTCTCGGAACCCACCGAAGCCGATCGAGAGCGCGCCGCACGAGAAGAAGAGGAAAAGGATAAGGCGAAGTAACGGATTTCGCGCAAACGCGAAGCAAGTTTCGGACTCGAGGAAAGAGGGCAAAGTTTAGTGAAGTTTCAGCTCAATTCGATGCGAACGTGGCTGGTAGGCGCGGCCCTGGCGCTGGCGCTGCTCGCGCAGCCCCTGACGACGTCGGCTCAGTTCACCGACCCGACGCAGGGGATCGGCGTGCGCCCGGAACTTCTCAAGGAAGTCGGCGTTGATCAGAAACTCAACGACCAGATTCCGCTCAACCTCGCCTTTCGCGACGAGCACGGAAACCCAGTCGAGCTGGCGCAGTTTTTCGGCAGCAAGCCGGTGATTCTTACTCTGGTCTATTACAACTGCCCCATGCTGTGCACGCAGGTGCTCAATGGTCTGGACCGCAGCCTCCAGACGATCCCGATGGAGATCGGCAAGGATTTCAACGTTGTCACGGTGAGCATTGACCCGACCGACAGACCCGTGATCGCCGAAGCCAAGCAGGCCATGTATGCGGGGATGTATCGCCGGCCCGGCGCCCAGTACGGCTGGCATTTTCTCACGGGCGATGAGCCGCAAATCAAGCAGCTGGCCGATTCCGTGGGTTTCCGCTACGCCTACGATTCCGATTCAAAGCAGTATGCGCACGCCAGCGCCATCATGCTGCTGACGGCGGACGGTAAAATTTCGCGTTACTTTTACGGCGTCAGCTATCCGGAGCGCGATTTGCGCCTGGGTCTGGTGGAGGCGTCGCAAGGGAAGATTGGTACGCCGGTAGATCAGGTTTTGCTTTTTTGCTATCACTACGATCCCCACACCGGAAAATACGGCCTGCTGATCTCGCGCGTGATTCAGCTGGGTGGTCTTGCAACCGTCCTGATCGGCGGGATATTCCTGATTCTGCTTTTCCGGGGCGAGCATTACGCGCTCCACGGACGTAGGGTTTGAAGCAGGCACGGCGTCGTACGCCAGCCATGCAAAGGATCGCAACGGAACGGTGATGATGGGCTCCTTTCAATTCGGATTGAATTCGCTGCCGGTCGCGGCTGCCATGTTGCAATTTAAGCCACCCGCGGCGTCTACGATCGCCGATAGCGTGGATCAGCTGTATCTGTTTCTGACCGGCATCACGATCTTCTTCAGCGTGTTGATCTTCTCGATCATTTTCTACTTCATGCTGAAGTATCGCCGGAAATCACCGGGTGAGACGGGCACTGAAACTCACACGCCGATGATGCTCGAGCTCACGTGGACCATTATTCCCTCGCTGATCTGCGTCGTCCTGTTCGTGTGGTCGTCGAGCCTGTACGTCCGCAACGGGCGGCCGCCTGCTGCCTCAACCGAAATCTTCGTGATCGGCAAGCAGTGGATGTGGCACCTGCAGCATCCCGAAGGGCCGCGCGAGATCAACGAGCTGCATGTCCCCGTGGGCGTGCCCGTGAAGATGACCATGACTTCTCAAGACGTGATCCACGACTTTTATATCCCCGCGTTTCGTGTGAAGAAGGACGTACTGCCCGGCCGTTACTCCTCGATCTGGTTCCAGCCGACTGAAACGGGCACGTTCCACCTCTTTTGCGCGCAATACTGCGGCACGAACCACTCCGAGATGATCGGCTGGGTTTACGTGATGTCTCCCACGGACTATGCCACCTGGCTCGCGGGCGGCGAGAAGACCGAATCGATGGCAGCGCAGGGCGAGCAACTCTTCAGCCAGTTTGGTTGTGGCAACTGCCACTCGCCGGAAGCGGGCAGCCACGCCCCGTCGCTTGCCGGAATTTACGGCAAGCCGCAAAAGATGCAGAGCGGCGAAACGCGTGTTGTGGACGAGGCCCTGATCCGCCAGTCCATCTACTTTCCAAGCTCCGTTCACTTGCCGAGTTATCAGCAGATCATGCCGACCTACCAGGGACAGATTGACGAAGAGCAGATGCTCCAGTTAATCGCCTACGTAAAGTCGCTCGGCTCGGAAGAAAGGATGAACGGCAAATGAGTACGGCCATTGCAGAAATCCACGAAACCCCGGCCGAATCCGGCGTGAACTATCTCAACGCCACCTACGGCATCAAGTCGTGGCTGTTGACGCTGGACCACAAGCGCATCGGATTGCTGTACCTCGGGTCCATCACGCTGATGTTTTTCGTGGGTGGAATGGCGGCGGTCATGATGCGGCTTCATCTGGTTGAGCCGCAGGGCGCGCTCTTCGAACCGGAAACGTACAACAAGATGTTTTCAACGCACGGAATCATCATGGTGTTTTTCTTCCTGGTCCCTTCGATTCCGGCGACGCTCGGGAATTTCCTGATCCCCCTGATGATCGGGGCGCGCGACGTGGCCTTCCCGAGGCTGAACCTGATGAGCTGGTACATCTTCATCACCGGCGCGGCCCTGGCTCTCTACGCCACGCTTTCCGGCGGTGTGGACACCGGCTGGACTTTCTATCCGCCCTACAGCAGCTTGTATTCGCACACGCATGTGGTTGCCGTGGCGCTCGGCGTTTTCATTGCCGGGTTTTCTTCCATCCTCACAGGGCTGAACTTTATCGTCACAATTCACAAGATGCGCTGCCCCGGAATGACCTGGTTCCGCCTGCCGCTCTTCATTTGGGCGATGTACGCGACCAGCCTCATCTTCGTCCTGGGAACGCCGGTCATCGCCATCACGCTCTTCTTGCTGGGCATGGAGCGAATCCTGCATGTCGGAATTTTCGATCCTGCCGTTGGCGGCGATCCGCTTTTGTTCCAACATCTCTTCTGGTTCTATTCGCACCCCGCCGTGTACATCATGATTTTGCCCGGCATGGGAGTGATCAGCGAATTGATCACCGCGTTTTCGCGGAAGAAGATTTTCGGATACGCTTTCGTCGCGTTTTCGAGCTTGTCCATCGCCGTGATCAGCTTCATCGTGTGGGGCCACCATATGTTCGTAACCGGCCAGTCCATTTACGCAGGCCTGGTCTTCTCCGTTTTGAGCTTTTTGGTTGCGATTCCTTCCGCGGTTAAGGTGTTCAACTGGACGGCCACGCTCTACAAGGGCTCGATTTCCTATGAAGCGCCGATGCTTTACGCGCTGGGTTTTATCGGCCTCTTCACCATCGGCGGACTGACGGGATTGTTCCTGGCCGCGCTGGCTACCGACGTCCATCTGAACGGCACGTATTTCATCGTCGCGCATTTCCATTACGTGATGGTCGGCGGCGCAGTGATGGCGTACATGGGCGGGCTGCATTTCTGGTGGCCGAAGATTACGGGGCGCCTCTATCCCGACCTGTGGGCGCGCATTGCCGCTGCGATTATTTTCATCGGCTTTAACCTGACGTTCTTTCCGCAGTTCGTGCTCGGCTACCTGGGGATGCCCCGCCGCTACGCGATTTACCCGTCGGAATTTCAGGTGCTTAACGTGATGTCTTCGGCGGGCGCGTCAATCCTGGGCATCGGTTATGTGATTCCGCTGATCTATTTCATTTGGTCCATGCGCTACGGCCCGCCGGCGGGCCCGAATCCATGGGGCGCGAAGGGCCTGGAATGGACCACACAGTCGCCGCCTTTGACTGAGAATTTCCCGACGATTCCGATCGTGACCGAAGACGCGTACAACTACCCATCCGAGGGGGCTCATGTCTGATCTCGCTCACGGCGCGCATCCGCAGGGATTCGCCCACCAGTTCGAGGACATCGAGCAGCAGCGCGATGCCGGGCGTCTGGGAATGTGGGTGTTTCTGGTTACGGAAATCCTGTTCTTCGGCGGGATGTTCACTTCGTACACGATCTATCGCGCACTGCATCTGGAATCGTTCATCACCGGCAGCCGCCTGCTCGACTACCGATTCGGCGCCACCAACACCGCCGTGCTCATCTTTAGCAGCTTGACGATGGCGCTGGCGATTCGCGCCGCCCAGACCGGCAAGAAAAAAGGCGAGATCATCTTCTGGCTGATCCTGACCATGATTCTCGGCGCGGCGTTCATCGGGATCAAGTTGCGCTTTGAGTGGTACCGCGATTACATGGAAGGCATCATTCCGGGAGTGCACTGGTTCTACAACGGTCCCCACGCCCCGGGCGTGAGGATGTTTATGTGCTTTTATTTCTTCATGACCGGGCTGCATGCGGTTCACATGGTCGTCGGCCTGGGAATTCTGACCGTGCTTCTAGTCATGACGGCGAGGAACAGGTTTTCCGCGGAATATTACGCGCCGCTTGAGATCAGCGGACTGTACTGGCACTTTGTTGATATCGTCTGGATATTTCTTTTCCCGCTTTTGTATCTGATTGGCGGGCTCCAAGCCCACTAGGGAGAGCATAAAACATGTCCGGCCATAGCGAGCACGCCGCATCAGGACACGTCGTTCCGGTCAGCACCTATGTGCTGGTGTTTATCGCCTTGCTGATCGGCACAGGGCTGACGACCGAGGTTGCCAAGCACGACTTGGGCCGGTGGAACACGATTGTGGCGCTCACGATCGCGGTCATCAAAATGATTCTGGTCGTCCTTTTCTTCATGCACGTGAAGTACGCGACCGGCCTGACGAGAGTTGTGATCCTGGCCGGCTTCTTCTGGCTCGGGATCATGATTACTCTGTCGTGCTCGGACGAACTCACGCGCACCTGGGAAATCGTCCCCCAGAGCTGGCTTCCGACTACGAACATGATTATTCCCATCGTCACGCGCTTTTTCTAGCTCCGTCGCTTGCCCGCCGCCCGAACCGGATTCGGCAGATACTGACCCTCGAAAAGTGTGTCACTTTGTAAGGGTGCCCATCGTTTGTTTTCAATGAGATACACGTGAAATTACTTTGCACGGTGTGTCACTTCTTTTGGGGATTTGCGAGCGCTGGCGCCGTGCAAAATCCCATGGCTGAAGCCATGACGCGTGGCGGCGTGTTTCGTGGGCCTGAAGGCCCACGCTTTCACCGAACCACTTATTCAGTTGTCAAAGAGCAACACAGCCTTGGCCAGCAGGGCCCTTGAGCTCTTCTGGCGAGGAGAAAAGCTCGCATTTCCACCCTATCACACGATGCAAGTCGACACAGCAGCGTGGATTGGCGCAAACGAATGCAGTGATTGGAGTTGGGCGAGGAATTTCTTCAAGTGAAAGATGCGATTTAGGCGCCAAAATTCCCGAAATGGGAATGGCGAGCCTGCTGGTGTTGGCGTGCGGTCCCGAAGTTCTGTCGATACAATTCACTCGACTACGACGTTGAGAACGTTGCTTTTTCCGTTCGCGTTGGTCAGATACACCTCGTACGAGCCAGGAGCGAGTGAGGACGGCACGGTGAAGTTGAATATCGGCGCGCCGCTGATAATCAGGGTTCCGGTTGCGGCGTGCGTGCCAAACCACACCTGATTTTCGAGCAGCAATCCAGATCCTGTGAGAAACGTTTTCTGGCTCGGATGAACCGGTGCGCCGTCATTGATTTCGGAAATTGCCAAACGTTCGGTCGGGCGAATGAAGATTTGGGCTCGATCGGTCTTTCCGTGAGCGGTTTCGACGTAGAGCGGGTAGGTTCCGGTAACGACGTCGGGCGGAATGAGGAACCGGAGGTTCTTGCCATCGTCGCTGGGCACCGGGATCTTGTGTGAGCCGATCCAGACAGTGTTCGCGCGCTCGAAGGCAGTGCCGGTAATGATCGTTGGGCCGCCGGCTGGCGGCGAAAAAGAGATGCGCTGATTGGACGGACGAAGCTGCGGCGGACGGAGAGCAAGCCGCGGCAAAGGGGGGAAACGAAGGATGGAACCGTTGACGATGTAAATCTGGGGGGAGGGAGCCGGATGATCGTTCGCGGATGGAGGGGTGATGAGGTGAAAAGTCGCGCCCCCGTCGGAGGTTGAAAGCAGCTCTGGAAGGGCGAAGGGCGAGCCGGGCATGCCGAACCTGCCCGCATTGCCATTGATGTACGTCGCCCAACCCTGCGAATCGTCGACAAAGTTGACGCCATTCAGCCCACCCTCCGGCAAGAGCGTGTCCGGAAGCGAGGGCGAGAATTCCCGATCGGCGACTCGGAGCGTAGTTGAAATGTTCTTCCGGTCGAAAACGGTGCCTGGCGAGTCGGCAAAGTGAAAAATCGTCCAGAGGGCGCTCAAATTCACGAGGCTAGGGTAGGCTTCGAAGACGTCAAATTGCGAAATTTGCCACGACGCGCCGCCGTCCGCTGTTACGCAGGTGAACATTCGCTGGACATAGTCCGAGACGCGCGCTGCGACAGTAACCACGCCGCGATCCTTGCCGCGGAATTTCAGATCGGTGAACTGAATGCCGTTGAGTTCTGCAGGCAGCACGGAAATCGAGACAATGTGCCAGTGCTCGCCACCATCGCCGGTTGCCCAGATTTGGTTGGTATTGTGGACAAAGATGCCTTGTTGGCCCGGTGACGCACCGATTATCCAACCAATACGCGAGGAAACGAAGTCCACGGGGCCCGGGCCGGGAGGATCGGGCAGGCGCTTCCAGCTGCGTCCACCATCCGCAGTCGAGAGGAGCGCGTCTGACTGGCCATGCATCACGGCCCAATGCCACAAGATCCAGCCGTGATTCTCGTCGGAAAAGTAGACCTGTGTCGGCCAGAAGTCGTTCATCAGCTTGTAGTCCGCCCGCTGCATTGCGAGCGTGCGCCAGGTTTTTCCGCCGTTATCCGTAGAAAGAAGATAGAAAAGCGAATTGGGGTCGTCGTCCCCCAAAGCGTCCGTGGAAATCATCCAGCCGTGGAGGCGATCGAGAAAGAAGACGGTTCGGGTGCCCGTAATAGGCGAATCGTCGCCCATGTGGCGCGTGGGCATCGTGGCCGGGCCTACTTCGCGCCACGCTTTTCCGTCGTTATCGGTCCAATAGAGATGTTGCTCGGTGCATTCGGGCGTAACGCCACCCGGGTGCTGGGGGCGATTGGACGGCTGGTTGACGACGGCCCAACCGGTGTCCGGCGAGATCAGCATTGCCCGACTAAGTGAAGCGAAACACTGCGAGGATGACGTGTCCTGCGGCGCGGCTGCAACGAACGGGGCCAGGCACAACGAGGCAACCGCCAACATAAAGAATCTTCGCGTCATTTCGTGCGTTCCCCTGTGGCTCTTCGAATCCGCCACCAGGGAAAGGATTGCACGCGAGTGGCCCACAGGGCGACATTGATTTCAGGGGAGTTGAAACGAGACCAAGAGACGAGAACTCGGCCCAGCGCGACACGACGTGGAATTTTGCCCACGCTTATGAGCACAAGCGAATCGTACGATGGAACAGGAACTGCCGGGCTGAAGGACCGGGCGCTACGTATAAATCAAAGGCGAAGAGCCGGCAGGATGCGGCGCTACGAGGAAGCCCTGAAGGCGACAACGGCGTTGAGACCGCCGAAGGCGAAGGAGTTTGAAAGCGCGGCTCCGACGCGAAGGGCGCGCGCCTTATTCGGAATGTAGTCGAGGTCACACTCGGGATCCGCTTCGGTGAAATTGGCGGTGGGCGGCAGAATCCCGTGATGGAGTGCGAGTACGGTGGCAATCGCCTCAAGCGCGCCGGCGGCGCCCAGCGCATGACCGTGCATGGACTTCGTGGAACTGACAGCGAGCTTGTTCGCGTGCGCACCGAAAACCTCGCGAATCGCTTTCGTTTCCACGGGATCGTTGCCTGCAGTGCCAGTCCCGTGCGCGTTGATGTAACCCACTTCTTCGGGCGCCATTCCCGCCTCGCGCAAAGCGCCGCGCATGGCGCGCGCGGGGCCGTCAATCGTCGGCTGGGTCAGGTGGTGCGCGTCGGAGGTCATGCCCATGCCGCAAACTTCGGCGTAAATCCTTGCGCCGCGCGCGCGGGCGGATACCAACGGCTCGAGAATCATCATCGCGCCGCCTTCGCCGAGAATCATGCCGCGGCGGTCCTTGCTGAAGGGGCGGCAGGTGTCCGGCGCGACCACGCGCATCGCTTCCCAAGCTTTGAGCATGCCGATGGTGAAGAACGCCTCGGCGCCGCCGGTGACGGCAAGATCGGCTTCGCCGTCGCGCACCAGGCGAAAGGCCTGGCCGATCGCATGGTTCGCGGACGAGCAGGCTGTGGAGACCGTGTAAACGGGGCCGGCGAGGCCGAGGTCCATGGAGATGTGGCTCGCGCCGGCGTTGGCCATGGTTTTCGGGATCGTGAGCGGATGAACGCGGCCGCGTCCCTGCACCCAAAGGTCCTCGAAGCCCGCTTCGATCGCTGCCTGCCCACCGACGGCCGATCCGCAGACGATGGCGGCGTTTTGGCGCATCTCGGGGGTCAGCTCAAGTTTCGAATCGAGAATAGCCTCTCGCGCGGCGACGACGGAAAATTGCGCGAAACGGTCGAGCTGTGCGTCCTTGCCCCCGGCAAAATGCTTCAGCGGATCGAAGCCGCGGACCTGCGCGCCGTTCTGCATTTTCAGGCCGACACCGGCGACATCGGGAACGCTGACGGGACCGATGCCGGAGCGGCCTTCGGAGAGAGATTTCCAATTTTCGGCGAGATCGAGTCCGAGCGCCGAGATAATTCCCAATCCTGTGATGACGACTCGGCGCGAAGCCATTCGTTAGACCGCCGGGCTGGCTGAACCTACCGAAGGATCAGGTGGGGAAGCTGCAAGGATCTTCTTGACGCCGGCGACAATGTCGCTAACGGTCTTGATCGAGCGAACATCGTCGTCGGGAATCGAGATCTTGAAGGCATTTTCGAGTTCGAAAAGAAGCGTGAAAACGTCCAGGGAATCTATACCCATTTCCTGGAGATTTGTGCTCATGGTGATGTTCTCGACGGGGATGCGCTTCACGGACGCGAGTGTGGCGATCACTTTTTCTGCTACCGCGTCAGCCATCGAATTCCCCCCGTCGGCGACCAGCGGTTTAGCCCGCGGCGAATTCCGCCGCAAGTATCCCCGCGCGTCAAAAAAGTGGCGTTAGTACAGACAGAACGTAGCCCATGCCACGTAAGAAATCAAATTCTAGCAGGACTGCCCTCCCGGCGGGTGGGTCTTTTTCCGTTTCCGCGGTTGGCGTCACTTACCACCCTCTGTCAAAGGCGATGGGATACACCTGCGGGGGTTCAGGGCAGCGAACCGGAATCACTGTGGCATACTATTACGAACGGGAGCGAAGCGGAAAATCCGGCTGGCGCTCCTCGTGGAATGCGTGACCTTTAAGAAGAAAATTCGCAAGAAAATGGCCGCGGCACGCCGCCGGATGCGGGAAGTGCAGAAGCTTGCAAAGGCCCTGGTCTCGACGAAGCATCCTCTGCTGGTTCATATCATCCCCATACGGCGCTGCAATCTGGCGTGCACCTACTGCAACGAGTTCGACGATTTCTCAAAGCCGGTCCCGACCGAGGAGATGTTCCGCCGGATTGACCGGCTGGGCGCAATGGGCACGGCGGCCGTGACGATTAGCGGCGGCGAACCACTGCTGCATCCCGACCTCGACGCCATCATCGCGCGCATCCGCAGGAATGGAATGCTCGCCGGCATGATCACCAACGGATATTTGCTGGTGGCCGACCGCATCGAGCGCCTGAATCGCGCGGGCCTCGAACATCTTCAGATCAGCATTGATAACGTGCAGCCGGACGACGTCTCAAAGAAGAGCCTGAAGGTTCTCGACCAGAAACTTGCGCTACTGGCGGAGCACGCCGAATTTCACGTGAACATTAATTCGGTGCTCGGCAGCGGCGTCCGCAACCCCGAGGACGCGCTCACCGTGGCGCACCGGGCGCTCGCGCTGGGCTTCACGTCCACGGTCGGGATTCTGCACGATGGCAACGGGCAGCTGCAGCCGCTGGGCACGCGCGAGCGGGAAATTTTCGAAGAGATCATGTCACTCGGCAAGGAATCATTCACGCGGGTCAACGGATTCCAGCACAATATCGCCGCCGGCCGCGAGAATCAGTGGCGCTGCCGTGCGGGATCGCGCTACCTCTATATCTGTGAAGATGGCCTGGTGCACTACTGTTCGCAGCAACGCGGCTATCCGGGAGTCCCGCTCGCCGATTACACCGCCGAGCAACGCCAGCGCGAATTTCTCACCAAGAAGGGTTGCGCGCCCCACTGCACCGTTTCCTGCGTCCACCAGATCTCCGTGGTGGATGCGTGGCGCGCTCCGCAGAACCTTGACGGCGGCTCGTCGGCTGCTTCGGGTACTCTCGTTCAAGTCGCCGGTCCCGCCGCGCGCGACTAGGGCTCTCGAATTCCCCGCGTAGGAATCCGCCGCTCTCGTTCCGATTGTTCTTTCAGAATTTCGCAAAGGCGATTTATTTCCGCGAATTTGCCCGCGGCCACTCACGCCTTGAGACATCGCAAGACGCGGTGATATCCTGCTCTTCCGTCGCACATAGCTCAATCTATCTATCTGCTCAGATGCGCTGCCCGATAAATCTCGGCACCTGAAGATCAATGGCCGCCACCGCCGAGTACGCTCGTCCACTGCCTCAAATTAATCCCTGGCTCATCGCCGTCACGGTAATGATGGCCACGTTCATGGAAGTATTGGATACCAGCGTCGCGAACGTCTCGCTGCCACATATTGCGGGCAATCTTTCGGCGGGTGTGGACGAGAGCACCTGGGTTCTCACTTCCTACCTGGTTTCCAACGCGATTGTGCTGCCGTTGACCGGCTGGTTTTCCGCGATGTTCGGCCGGAAGCGGTTCTTCATCGGCTGCGTGGTGATCTTCACTCTCAGCTCACTGCTCTGCGGCCTCGCCCCTTCGTTGCCCATGCTGGTGCTGTTTCGCGTGATTCAGGGCGCGGGCGGTGGAGGAATGCAGCCGGTGTCGCAAGCGATCCTCGTGGATAGTTTTCCGCGCGAAAAACAGGGAATGGCGATGGCCGTGTACGGGATGGGCGTCGTAGTGGCGCCGACGCTCGGTCCCACTCTCGGCGGATGGATCACGGACAACTACTCGTGGCGATGGATTTTCCTGCTCAACGTGCCAGTGGGAATCGTTTCTCTGCTGTTGATTTCGATCCTCATCGTTGATCCCGGGCACGCCATCCACAGGACCCTCAAACAGGGCCTGAAGATAGACTTCATCGGTCTGGGACTGCTGAGCGTCGGCTTGGGATTTCTGCAGATCGTGCTGGACAAGGGACAGCGCGACGATTGGTTCGGTTCTCCGTTCATCGTGTGGGGCACGGTGATCACCATCACGTCGTTGATTGTCCTGGTGATTCGCGAACTCTCGATTGAGAATCCGATCGTGGATCTGCATTTATTCAAGGACAGGAATTTCGCAATTTCCACATTCATGATGTATACGCTGGGGTTCGTCTTATACAGCACCACTCTTCTGCTTCCAATCCTGATGCAAACGCTGATGGGTTACACGGCGATGGAAAGCGGACTCGTATTGTTGCCGGGAGGGCTCTTGCTCTTGTGCATTTTGCCCTTCGTCGGAATCCTGCTGAGCAAGTTCGCTCCGAGGTGGATTGTGGTTACAGGGCTGGTGGTGATGGCGACGGGATTGTTTCAGCTGTCGCATTTGAGCCTGAGCGCAGGCGGGAAGTCGATGGTGTCGGACTGGATGATTTCGCGGGTGGGCACGGCATTTCTGTTCGTGCCGATCAATGTGATGGCGTTCTATTTCGTGCCCAAGGGAAAGATGAATAACGCGTCGGGCCTGATCAATCTGGCGCGCAATATCGGCGCCAGCACGGGCATTTCGTTTGTCACCACCATGCTCGACCGCCGCGCGCAGTTCCATCAAGACGTGTTGTCCGGTAACCTGCAGCGGACGAATCCGCATCTCCGGCAGGCGCTTTGGCGCATCACGCACATGATGATGACTCGGGAACCGGACGCCGTCCACGCCACGATGCAGGCGCACGGAATGGTCTATCAGGAGCTGCAGCGGCAGGCGATGATGCTGTCGTTTGTGGACAACTTCCGCACGATGGCCATCATTTGTGTGTGCGTGATTCCGCTGATGTTGATGATGAAGGGCCGCAAGTAAGCGATCTCGTTTCTACGAAGGTCGCCGCGCGAGAATCTTGACGAACGATCCTACCCTGAGATCCTCCTGCGTCAGCCCCGTCAGAGTCTGCACCTCGTCCGCGGTCAGCGCGCCGCAATGGATTGCCTGCAAGAAATAGTTCAGCAGGCCCTGCACCATCGCGGCATCGTCGAATACCTGGCCGATGCGCGTGGCCTGCGCGGCCTTCTCAATGAAGTTCCGGAGGCGCGCTGCGGACGAGTCGAGATTCTCAAGAAAAAACGAATAGACCGCCGCAAACCGCGCGGGAAGCTGCGCCGGATGCAGATCCCAGCCTTGGTAGAAACCAAGTTCGAGCGCGCGGCGAACGTGCTCGAACTGCAGTTTCCAACCGAGATGAACCGTCGCGCGGTTTTCCTCGGTTTGTCGTGCGGTCAGCGCACCACCATCCTTCGCGGCGCGGTACGGCGGAATGGGAAGTATGTTCAACGGGCCATCGGCGATCCGAATACCCGTTCCCGCAAGCGCCACTTGCATCACCTGGCGCGCGAAATCGGACGCAGGATGCGTGCCCGCCTGTCGTGGGGCCGCGATGTCCAGAGACGATGTGTAGTCGTACGGGCCGAAGTGCGCCGCCACGCAGCGCCCCCTCGCCGCGCTCACCAGCGGCAGCAGATTGGCTTCCCCGCGCTCGTTGAAAATGGATTGCGACGTCTCGACCATCAGCTCGATTCGAAGCGCGCCGGGATCGAAATCGAGCATCGGTTCCAGCCGCGAGCAGATGTCGGCGAGCGCCGCGACCTCGTCCGGCAGAGTGACCTTGGGCAGCGTGATGCAGAAATTCTTCGGCAATGCGCCGCGCGATCTCGCGGCCAGTTCCGTCAGAAAAATATCCAAGGTGCGAATGCTGCGTTCGCGCAGCTCCTCAGTGAATGGCTTGATCCGGATACCGATGAACGGTGGCAACTCGCCCGCATTCATTCCAGTGCCTACTTCGTTGGCCGCGGACGCGGCATGGCCGTCCTCTTCGTCATCCGGACGGTTTCCGTATCCATCCTCGAAATCGAGTCTGAAATCCTCGATAGGCTCTCGCCGCAGCTTTTCGCGCACGCGGCGATAGACCGTGTCCGCGAGCCACGCCGGGCGGTTTTCGCGGCGTACTGCATGCGGATCGCTCTCGATGGACTTTGCGATCGAAGCGATCGCGTCGGGCGAGGCGGGCAGGCGGTCCGATCCTTGCAAGCCAATCGCTTTTGCGAAGGCCGCGAAATCAGGCGCGTATTCTTCCAGAGATCGCAACGCGAGATCGCCGAGGCGGCGCGTGGTTCCAGCGCGAAACAAATGAGCCCCGCCGTACACCACGTGAACCGGCTGGCGTTCTCCGGATGGGCCAGGATAGCGCCGCTGAAATGCCTTGTGAGCCTGCTCGAGCCGAATGGCAATTGCGGCAACTGAATCAGTTGGCAGCGTTCTTTTCATAGGCCTCTCGCGATCGGCGCGGTTAACGCATTAAATTCGGCGATCGCCTGCCGGAGGTGCGATTCCGGGTTGTCCCAAAGTACGGGACAGGATACATTTGTTTATCAGAGCGCGAAAGTTCCAAGCGAATCACGATCGAGCCTGGGATGGAGTCTGGCCGTCCGCACATTCAGCTCGGTTTGGTGCGCGTGATTGACGGGCGAGATAGACGGAAGCAATGTTTGAGAGAATACTGATCGTTGACGATGAGTCGGCCGCGCGAATGGCGCTCGCGACTCTACTGCGCCGCGAGGGTTTCGAAGTGCGCGACGTAAGCGACGGCGCTGCCGCGCTAACCGAGTGCGCTTCGTTTCGTCCGGACCTGATTCTTCTCGACATCGTAATGCCCGGCGTGGATGGCTTCGAGGTTTGCCGGCGCATCAAGGCAACGCCGGCAACACGGCTAACGCCCGTGGTTCTTATTACCGGGCTTTCGGCGACGGGGGACCGCATCCAGGGCATCAATGCAGGCGCCGACGATTTTCTCAGCAAGCCGATTGACTTCAACGAACTTCTCGCACGGACGCGCTCGCTGCTGCGGCTAAAGCAATACACGGATGAACTCGAGAACGCCGAAGGCGTTCTCTTCAGCCTGGCACAGAGTATCGAGGCGCGCGATCCTTACACATCCGGACACTGCGAGCGCCTCGCTGAAGTGTCGGCGCGGCTCGGTGAAAAATTGGGCCTACCCGAAGAGGACATCAAGGCGCTCCGTCGCGCCGGGATCGTGCACGATATCGGCAAGGTCGTGGTGCCGGATTCAATCCTGCTGAAGCCGGGACCGCTCTCCGAGGATGAGATCGAAATGATGCGAAAGCACCCTGTGGTGGGGGAACGCATCTGCGCGCCGCTCAGGACATTTCGTCTGGTTCTGCCGATCATCCGCCATCACCACGAGAGGCACGATGGCTCCGGCTATCCCGATGGCTTGCGGGGCGATGAGATTCCCCTGACCGCGGCCATTCTGCAATTGGCGGACGTGTATGACGCCCTGACGACCGACCGGCCTTACCGCAAGGCCTCGTCTTCGGAGGTCGCATTGGACATCATGGAAGAGGAAGCATCGCGCGGCTGGTGGGACCAGAATCTGTTCGACAATTTCCGCGCCATGATTAGCAATGGGCGCTCGGCGTCAAAAAAGTTGGGCAAGGCGGCAACGTAGTTCTCAGGTTTTCCCGATCCGCTCGGCTCCCGCGTAAATCACGAAGCGCCGTCCGCGCAAGAATCCTATCAGAGTTTGTCCGAGTTCGCGCGCCAGCTGCACCGCCAGACTTGAGGGCGCCGAAACTGACGCCACGACCGGCAGACCCGCCACAATCGCTTTCTGCACGATCTCGAAGCCTCCGCGTCCGCTAACCAACAGAATCGTTTCACCGAGCGGAACGCGCTCCTCCAGCAGCGCCCAGCCGATCACTTTGTCCACGGCGTTGTGCCGGCCGATGTCCTCCCGCAGCACGAGCAATCTTCCGGCAGAATCGAAGAGCCCCGCAGCATGAAGGCCGCCGGTGCGCCCGAACACAGCTTGCGATTCCCGCAGCGCGTCCGGCAGGCGGACGAGGACCTCCGGGTCGAAGCGGAATTCCGGGTTGGGCGGTGCAAGCGATCGCGCCCGCACCGAATCAATCGAAGCCTTCCCGCAAATCCCGCAGCTCGACGCCGCGAAAAAATGGCGTCGCATCTTCTCGAAGTCGGGCGCCGATTCCGGCGGGAGCTTAGCGACCACCACGTTCCCGCGATTCTCCGCGGCTGTCTCCGCGTCAGGTTCAAGCGCTTCGAGCGCGATGATTTGCGCGCGGTGCTGGATCAATCCCTCGGTAAACAAAAATCCGGCCGCCAACTCGAGGTCGTGGCCCGGCGTGCGCATGGTGACGCTGAGTGGGTCGTCGCCGATGCGAATTTCCAAGGGCTCCTCGGCCGCGAGATAGTCCTCCTTGCGGCGGAGCTTCCCGTCGTCCCATTCCGATACCTGAGTCAAATCCACGCTACGGGGTTTGCGAGCCAAGAAGCCTTCTCCGAAGGTCCGTCCAACTCGGGTCCAGACGATCGGTCAAGGATACATCCGGGGCGCGACGAAAACCGCCCTTAAAAACGGTCTGGCCCGCCCCGAAGGAATCGGGGCGGGCCAGGGGGGCGTTGCTTGGCGAGAGAACTACGGGGAATGTCTGTCCTCTTCCCTAGAAGAACGGGACGGGGCTGACCGGTTCACCGGACGCGGGATCCAGGATCAGCCTCGGCGCGTTGTTGAACGGGTTGTTGTCGAAATTGAACAGGCCGTTGAGCTGACCGGCCTTGGCGTCGCTGGAGTTTTCGCCAATGCGGCCCAGGCCCCAGTTGTCCTCGATGAAGCGAAGGATGGAGGATTGGTCGGTGACCTGGTGATCAACGTAGTTCTGCTTCGCATAAGGAGAGATCACGAGCAGGGGCTGGCGAGGACCGTACCCGCACTGGCCCTGGGTGATGGTGTTCACGGAACCGCAGATTCCTGTGCCGGCCAGCGCATCATCGGACACCGCGGATTGATTCACCACCGGCCCGAGGACGTGATCGTACCAGCCGTCGGAATCGTCGTACGCGAGGATGATCGCCGTGTCCTGCCAGTAGGGGCTGCTCATGATCGCGTTAACCACGCCCACCACGAAAACCTGCTCGTCAATGGGGTCGGAATATCCCGGATGGCCGTCCTGATACGCGCCAGCCTTCAGGTAGGTCACCGCGGGCAGGTCATTTGCGCCAAGCGCGGTCCAGAAAGCGCTGAGGTCATACTGGTGATGCGTGCCGTCGGCGCTCTGTCCAATGAGCTTGGAATTGGAGGGTCCGATGTGGTTAGGGTTCAGAGTGCTTGCGAAAAACTGGAACGGTTCGTGATGCGGAATATAGTCGCCGTCGCTGGAGTTTTGCGGATTCGTGGAGTCGTCTCCCGCCAAGCCGGCATGGTGCTGGCCGCAAATGGGATAGCCGGTAACAGCGGCGGTCCCGCTGGGTCCGAAGCCGCCCTGGAACCATCCCCAAGTGATGTTCTTGGCGTTCAGGAGGTCGCCAACGTTCTTGCCGCTGAAGGAAACCAGGTTCGCGCCCTGCAGGCCAGGATCGGTTAGAACGCACTGGTCTCCCAAGGGACGAACGTCACCGACGAGCGGGCCGCTCAGCAGGCCGTTGGCGATGTTGCCGGATGGAGCGGCGGCCTTGCCGTTGACCTTTGTTGGCTGCATGATGGCGCCTTCCGTCGTGCCAGCGATCAGGTTGATGGCGCCAACGGTCGAGGGGCCGAATTGGGTGCTGAACGAGTTGTCGCTCAAGGCAAAATGCTGTGCGTAATTCCACATGGCCGTCACCGTGTTGCCGTCGAAATATCCCATCACGTCTCCGCTGCCCACGCCGTAGTCGTTGCAGGGCACGCCATCCTGCGGCGAAGCGCCTCCGGTGTTCGCCGGGAAAGCGTCCATCAAACCGTGATCGTCGGCCAGCTGCTCGGGCGTATAGCTATGGCTCATGTCGCAGGTCACCGAGGCGGCGCCAGTGTCCATGCGGAAGGGCTGCGTGGAATTCGGATTTTCGGTCAGCAGCCCCCCGCTGAGCAGGTTGTTCACTCGCGGCGTGCCCGGCAGGGGGAAGAACGGCGATTCTCCCACTGGATTGGTCGCATACGGGTAGGTTGCAAAGTAGTGGTCGAACGAGATGTTCTCACCGAAAATCACGATGACGTGCTTGATCGGCGTCGTCGTTTGGAAAGCTGAGGCGGGATCAAAGAAAAAGCCGCCATGCTGCGGGGTGCCAAACGTGGCGCCCGGGGCTGCCAGAATGAGATTACAGGCGACCAGGAGCGACGCCATCCAGCGAAGATTCTTCCGAATCATGAATTCTCCTTGTGACCGATCAAGTTCGCCGTCCGAAACCGTGTCGCCTTTCGCGCATCGGCCCTCGCGGAGGCGCGATGCGGAGAATTTTCAGGATCGAACGCGTCGCTGAAAAGTACGCAGCCGTTGTTATCGCCTGATGACACGGGCGTTAAAAACTGTTTTGCGCGGGCGGCGGTCCCTTGATCGTGGCGGGCAATTCGATTTCGTTAATGCTCGTCGCTGAATATGTTACGGCTGCTTGACTGCGGGCGCGGATCGAAGCCACGCCAGCCCGGCTGCCGCATAAGGCGTGATTCGTCGGGAAGTGAAGTCGCGCGGAGTTCGCGGCGCGATTATTCGGCTCCACACGGATAAGTCCCATCATGCCGCCGTCCTCGTGCTCCAGCAGGTGGCAGTGATAAACGAACGTGCCCACCGTATTCGGATCGCGGAAATCCATGCGCACCTTCACGCTCGGGTAGCCGTGGCCGACTCCGTTCCAGTACGCGACGTTGATCGTATCGCGCAGAAACGGCTCTTCCACGGGCACTCCGTTCCATTCCACCAGCATGAAATGGATCTGATGGATGTGGAAGGCGTGCAACTCGTGCGAGCGATTTTCGATAATCCAATCCTCGACATCGCCTTGTCTGGCAACAATGTCGGGAGTTCCGGCGTTCGGATCGAACAGCTTGGGAGTCTGGCCGTCGACGGTGATGTAAAAATCCGTGGGGCTGTTGGGATTGGAGGGGTCTCTGGGCTGTTCGGAAAAATAGAGCCTCCGCGTTCTTACGGGCGTTACGTCGCCGATCCAAACCGATGCATAGCCTCCGAGAGGGGTGGGCGAGGCGTCGAGCCGAGCGTGAGTGTCGGGCGCGTCAGGGGATACGACCACTGTGGCCAACGCGCGGGTGGGATCATTTTCACCCGCGGGGCCCGTATCGACGTGGCGGGTCACGAAACTCGCGCTCTGCCCCGCAGCTAATTTCTTGACCACGAATTCGACTCGCCCGGCAGGAGGCACGAGAATGTGGCTCTCCCAGATGATGCGGTTTCCGGAAAGCCCGTTTTCATTAATCGGCACGCCGTCCAGTGAAACCACTCCGAGCAGTTGCGGAGCGCCATTCACCTGAAGCTGCAAATCCAGATAAGTGATAGCCGAGGCGTTCAGCAACCGCCAGAGCTGCGTTTCGTCCGGCTTGATCTGAATCACTGCGGGTTGGTAATCGGGAAACGAAACAGGCACGAAATTGATCGAAAGATCCTTGGCCGGCTTGCCGCCGTCCATTCCGGCGTTGAGGATGTCGCCTTCTGCGTCGCGCGTCACCATGGGCGTCGGCGCATTCCCCGAGTGAATCGCCTGTGCATCGGGATTGACAAGATTCTGATCGCGGATCACGATCACCCGCTCGGGCAGCCCCGCCAGCAGCGTGTTGGCGCGCTCGATCCCCTCGACGATAAGCGCGCCCGAAGCGCCTCCCTGCACCTGAGCGTTCGTAAATCCGTGGACGTGCGGGTGATACCAATAGAGGCCGGGCGACTCGTCCGAAGGGATGCGGAAGCGGTACTCAAACGCCGGATCGCCGGGCTGGACCATCGTTCGTAGCACGTCGTCCTGGTGGCAGACCGGCGGAACGGTCAGGCCGTGGAAATGAAGGTTGGTCGAGGACGGCGTCATTTTCGAGCTGGCGCACGGGCCTGCTACGTCCATGGTCATCGGCGCCGGATCGATCTTGGCGCTCACATTCAACGAGCTCATCGCCGGCCCCGCAGGCGCGTTCGCAGGCGGCGCCAGTTCGTTTCGAAGATGAAGGATTAGCGTGTCGCCAGGCTTCACGCGCAGCGTAGGCGCCTCGACACCATCCTTGGACACGTAGCAGTAGCTCGTCCGACCATTTACATCAACGAAGTTGCGGTACGTGAGGTCGACTCGCAGTACGCCATCCTGGCTGCGCAGATTCTCTGGCTCGCCCACGACGCTGCCTGCGACAGGACGCAGCGGGCACGGCCGCTGCGCATCGTGCTGCGCGAATGTATACAGGGGAGCGGCGATAAAGTATGCGAGCGTGGCACTGATCAGGAGCAAAGGTCGTGGCATTTGCTGTCGGGCTTTCACACGTATACCGCCTCAGAATAGAAGTCGATTGTTAGGATTCTGTGACGACGCTGTGAAAAAGAGCATCGAGCCATTCGAGATTCCGACGAGGGCAACTGAAACTGCCTCTCTTGCCTGTTCTTGACCCTTGCTGCTACACTGTCGCGGCAAGAGCTGGACTGCTGCTCCTGCAATACTTCACCTAGAAGGTTTATCCATGTCCGGACACTCGAAATGGGCCACAATCAAGCACAAGAAGGCGGCGACGGACGCTCGTCGCGGCAAGATTTTCACCAAGCTCATTCGAGAATTGACCATCGCCACGCGCACCGGCGGTGCTGATCCCGTCACGAATCCCCGCCTCCGCACCGCGATTTTGACCGCCAAGGGCGAAAACATGCCCAACGATAACATCGAGCGCGCCATCCAGCGCGGAGCCGGCACTCTCGAAGGCGAAACACTCGATGAGGTGACCTTCGAGGGCTACGGCCCCGGCGGCGTCGGCGTGTTAGTTCAGGTGGTCACCAACAACCGCAATCGAATCGTCAGCGAAGTCCGCCACATGTTCTCGAAAAACGGCGGCAACATGGCCGAAACCGGAGCCGTCGGCTGGATGTTTCAGCGCAAGGGCGACATCGTCGTCCCCAAGGAACAAGCCGACGAAGACAAGATGTTGGGCATCGTCCTCGACGCTGGTGCGGAAGATCTTCGCGATGACACTTCTTTCTGGGAAGTGACCACGCCGCCCGAGGCCATGGAAAAAGTCCGGGAGGCTCTTGTTGCCGCAGGAATCACTCCCTCGTCAGCCGAAGTGGCCTTTGTTCCCCAGAATCATGTCAAGCTGACCGGTGCGCAGGCTCAACAGATGCTGCGAATGGTCGAGACCCTGGAAGATCACGATGATGTGCAGCACGTCTACGCCAACTTCGATATAGACGAAAAGGAAATCCAGGCGGCGATGGCGGGATAGTTTGCATCGCGTAGCGTGGCATCGAGAAATTACTTCCCTCCGGTTCCGGGCCGCACGTACACTTGTGCCGGTCAACATGTCTTCCCATCCAATTCCTGCGGGTTCGAGCGGACGGAAGCTGCGCGTGCTGGGTGTGGATCCAGCCGTCGCCGGCGCGACTGGCTACGGCGTAATTGAAATGGATGGCAAGCATGCGCGGCTCATGCGCTTTGGAGCGTTGCGGCTCCCGGCGCGCGCGACTTTCGCCGTCCGCCTGCGCGAAATTCATTTTCTGATTTGCGGGCTTGTCGAGCAGTTTGCGCCGGACGCCGTAGCCGTCGAATCCGTTTTCACTGCGCTGAATATAAGGACAGCGCTGAAGCTCGCGGAAATGCGCGGCGTAGTGCTGTTGGCCGCCGCGCAGGCTCAAATTCCGGCGCACAGCTATTCGCCACGGGAAGTGAAAGCCAGCGTCGCCGGATTTGGCGGCGCTTCCAAGCAGCAGATTCAGCAGATGGTGAAATCTCTACTCGATCTTCCCACTTGTCCCGAACCTGCTGACGCCTCCGACGCCCTGGCCGTCGCGCTTTGCCACGCGCAAATGTCTCGCGCCCGGGATCGCCTTGCGGCATCCATCGGGCGCGTGCGCGTCGGGCTGCTTGCGGGCAGCATTTCCGGCGCTCCGCGCATCTCCATTCCTCGCGGAAGATGAACTCCTTGTCGCTCCATCGTTGGCTCCCGGCTCTGGCTGCCTCCGCGTGTGTTCTCGCGGTAGCGTTTGCCGCGCCCGTCGCCGTCGCTCGAGTTCCCGCAGCTAACGCGACAGTCACTTTCCGAAAAATATTCAAGTCTAGCTTTCCGGAATTTGTGGAAATCAAGGTGAGCGATTCCGGCTCTGGCACATGCGACATCCGCCAGCTCAACGAAGAATCAAGTCCTCGGGCCATGCAAATTGATGCGCCGCTCGTACAGGCGATCTTCAACCTTGCCTCGAAGCTCCACAACTTCGATGGCGTGGATTTGGAAATGCATCGCCGGATCGCGAATCTCGGCGAAAAAACCTTCGCCTACGACCGCGGTGCCGAATCACACCATGTTACCTTCAACTACACGCTCAATCGCGATGCTGCGGAACTTCTCAGCATTTTCGAAGGGCTTGCGCGCCAGCAGTCCGATCTTTACGATCTTGACCGCACCATGCATTACGATCCTTTGGGCGTCAACGATGTGCTCCTGCGGATCGAGAAGGACTTGAACCAGAAGCTGCTTCCCGAACCCGGGCAATTACTGCCGTTGCTCGATCGTGTGGCCTCGGATCAGCACTTTATTGATATCGCCCGCGATCGCGCTCGCAAGCTCGCGGCGTTAATTCGCTCATCACCCTGAACGGGGGTGCAAGTATTGCGCTTTTCGCCGCAGGCCCATCCATCCTCCGCGGCACTTGCTAGCATCTCAGCTATCCGGAATACTGGAATTAGACCCCGGAACGTGTTTGAGCGATGCGCGGCGTCAGGCTCATCGGACGCTTCGCTGATGTCTTTTTTGCCGTTTCTTCGCTCGGCGTTCATCCATACTTCCGGAACTTTTGCTGCACTGGACGGGAATAATGACCATGCCACTCAAATACAAGTCCGCGGTCGCGTTGTCGCTGGTTTTCGCATGTCTCTCACTTCTACCTCCTGGCGCCTCGGCGCAGACGAGCGCCGTCCAACCCCGCATCACCCAGGCTGTGGACGCGACTCATCTCGTCACGGTGCCCGCAAGCGTGCACCCGCTGGCCCGCGCGGAATTCGACCGCGGCGCCGTGTCCGGGAGCCAGACCATTAGCCGGGCCATGCTGCTGCTGCAGCGCTCTCCGGACCAGGAGACTGCGCTCCGGCAATTGATGGACGCCCAGCAATCGAAATCATCGCCGAGTTACCACCAGTGGCTCACTCCCCAGGAACTAGGCCAGCAGTTCGGTCCGGCGGACCAGGACATTCAAACGATCACCTCCTGGCTCGGATCGTACGGTTTCAAAGTCGGGAATGTTTCGGCCGGACGCACGGTCATCGAATTCTCAGGCACGGCCGCCCAGGTGCAGTCGGCATTTCACACTGCGATCCACGTCTATGAAGTGAACGGTGAGAAGCACTTCGCGAATTCCAGCCCCGTGCAGATTCCGGCCGCGCTCGCGCCGGTCGTAGCCGGAGTGGTCTCGCTTCACAATTTCCCCAAGCATCCCGAGAGCCACGTTATGGGCGTCTTCAGCAAGACGAAGGCGACAGGAGAAGTGAAGCCGTTGGTGCATTTCGGTCCGGCTCGCGCTGGCAGTTTCCCGAGCGCTGATTTCACTTTTGCATTCAACGGCTGCTCCGTGAACGGCAGCAACGTGAGCACCAGCAACTCTTGTTTTGCAGTTGGCCCCGCTGATTTCAATACAATCTACAACGTCCCCTCGAATGTGGACGGCACCGGCGAGACAATCGCCATCGTCGGTGATTCGGAAATATGCACGGCCAATTCCCCCGACTTCAATACCCAGTATTTTGGGCCGAGCGGTACCCTGATCACGTGTTCTTCAGACGACGTGGCTACCTTCCGCAGTTTGTTCGGGCTGGCTGCGAATGCACCCAACGTTATTCTCGATGGCCCCGACCCGGGCTTTAATTCTGACGAGACCGAGGGAGATTTGGACGTGGAGTGGTCCGGCGCAGTCGCTCCGAAGGCGACCATTGACTTTGTGATCGCCGAGTCAACCGAGGCCTCGGCGGGGATTGACCTCGCGGCCGTTTACATCGTTAACAACAACCTTGCTCCAGTCATGAGCGAAAGCTTCGGCGCATGCGAGGCCGAGCTGATCAATCCGTTCTATAGCAGCTTGTGGGAGCAGGCCGCGGCGCAGGGGATGACCGTAATCATCTCCGCCGGCGACAGCGGATCGGCCGGATGCGACGACGAAAATACCGAGCAGACAGCATCCATCGGCCTCGCGGTCAATGGAATCGCCTCGACTCCGTTCAACGTGGCCACTGGTGGCACGGACTTCGACTACACCCTTGCGAACTACGCATCCACTTACTGGAACACGTCGAACGCCGCCAACACGCAGGCTTCTGCGAAATCGTACATCCCGGAAACAGTTTGGAATGATTCGTGCGCGCAAAGTTTCAGCACCACCGCGTGCAGCTCGGCGAGCGCCAACTCAAGCTCTCTGAATATCGTCGGCGGCGGAGGTGGCCAGAGCAATTGCCTCAACTTCGAAAGTCAGAATGCCAATGGCACGCTCGTGTGCGGCGCGGCGTTTCAGGGCTTGAACGTTACGGGATACCCAAAGCCAGCTTGGCAGCCGATCGCGACTGCCAGCGGTCTGACCGCAGTGACGGATGTGACGCGCGACGTGCCGGATATCTCTCTGTTTGCTGCGGACGGTCTCGTGAGCGCCAGTTTCTACATCGTCTGCGAGGCGGATTTGGACACCAACAATGAGCCGTGCAGCCTTGCGACACAGCAGCCCTTCACAAGCTTTATCGGTGTGGGAGGAACTTCGTCGTCGGCACCAACCTTTGCCGGAATCATGGCGCTGGTAAACCAAAAGGTGGGATCTCGCCAGGGCAATGCCGACTACGTCCTCTACACCCTGCCTGCGAACTCCTTCCACGACGTGATCAAGGGGAACAATTCCGTTCCCTGCGTCGGAGGGGCGCCCAATTGCAGCGTCAACTCGGGCACCGGCGATTTGGTCAATTCAACAACTCCCGCGTGGAACGCCGGAACGGGCTACGATCTGGCGACCGGACTCGGTTCGATCAACGTCGGTAATTTGTTGACCAATTGGGCCACAGCTCAGGGTTCGTTTACTCCTACCGCCACCACGCTGTGCCTTTCGAAGACGGCGACCGGCTCTCTGAGTTGCGCGGGTCCGCTCACGGGCACTACGCATGGAGATCCGGTCTTCGTGAACATCGGTGTCACCCCATCCCCGGGCACATCGGAACTTACCAAAGCTGAGGATGCCGCGCTCATTGGGACGTTTGCGACCGGCACGCCCGGATGCAGCGTGCCCGGGTGCACTACTTCAGGTGTTGACCGATTCGCGGTCGTCCTGGGCACCAGCACGACCGCGGGCACACCTCTTAATGCCGATGTCTACCCGCTGACGAACGGGACGATTACCGGCACATCAACCAAGTTCCTGCCGGGCGGCACTTATACCGTGGCGGCGCATTATGCGGGTGACGGTAAGTTTGGTGCCAGCGATTCAAATCCTCCGATTACGGTAACCGTCAGTGCGGAAATGAGTACGGCGAGCGTGACCGTGGGGACGGTCGATTTCTTGTCAAACGCCAATCCGACGCTATCTGCTAATCCTTCGTCGGTGCAGTACGGAGACTTCAACTTGGTTCGCGTGGACGTGGTGGGCCAGCATTCCGGGGAAGAAACAGCTACTGGCGGGGTCGCGATTACTGACGCAATCGGCGGGGCGGCAGCAGTTCCCATATTGGGTCCCACCGGCGCTCCAGTCGCCAGCTTCACACTGAACTCGGAGGGTTATCTCGAGGATCAGACCGCATTTCTCGCCGTTGGCACCCATAAGCTTGTCGCACAGTACACCGGAACCAGCGGCAGCGGCGATGGAAGCTATAACGCGAGCTCGAGTTCCAGCGCCGTGTCGCTCACCGTCACCCAATGCATTACCGCAACTTCAATCACAAATCCGCCAATCACGGTCCCGTCCGGAACGCAGGTCACGATCGTTGGCTTAGTTGATAGTGCTACCGCCAATAACCCCTCCGGCGGAAGTTCGGGTGCCAACATGACCGGAAACCTGACGTTTACCACCACCACGGGGGGCGAAGTATTCCGGCCTGTCGGGCCTCGAACGTCGCCGCCGGGTTGGCCGAGCTGGTTGGCCGCGTTGGGATTGTCGTTGGCCCTTCTCTATCTCCTTGTGCTTTTCCCGGGCCGACGTCGCCGCTGGGGACTGGCACTCACAACGCTCGTGCTGGTAGGGATTATTGGAACCACGGTCAGCTGCGGCGGCGGAAGCGGCGGAGGTGGTGGGGGTGGCGGCGGAGGTGGTGGTGGAGGCACGACGAATTTGGGCAGCTTTCCTGTTCAAGCCGGGTTGGACACTGAAGGATTTGTCGCCGGCGAAGCATCCGTCACCTTTGTTCCAACGAGGTCTGGGAACATCACCGTGACCTACAGCGGAGACACAAACTACCAAGGCTCGACTTCCACTTCGGTAAGGATCACCGTGCAGTAGGTCCACAGCAAGTCCTGGCGGTCCGCGACCGCCAGGACTTGCTTGTCCGACCGCCGTTGGCGGATCAATGGCGACCGTAACCGCCAATAGACCAAAATTTAATCGTAGTTCACTAGTCACACGCTGCCCGAAGTATGTTCGCAGCCGTGATAGCATTCGAGCGGGATGACGACTCTTAAAAACAGATCTGTATCCGCGATTCTTGTCGCATTCGTTTGCAGCTTTCTCCTATTCCTCGCTGCGCGCGCCTCCGCGCAGACGGCCAACATTCAGTCTCGGATCACCCAGCCCGTGATTGATTCTCAGCGGACTGTCTTGCGCGGCAATACCCATCCGCTTGCCAAGCCGCAATTCGATCGCGGCACCGCACCGTCGAGTCTCGCCATGGACCAGATGTTTCTCGTCCTGAAGCGCAGCCCTGCGCAGGAAGCTGCGCTCGAAAAACTGCTGGCCGAACAACAGGACAAATCCTCGCCCCAATACCACAAATGGCTCAGTCCGGTTCAGTTCGGCCAGTTATTCGGCGCCTCCGACCAGGACATTCAAAAAATATCGGCGTGGCTTACGTCGCACGGTTTTTCAATCAACAACGTCTCGAATGGCCGCCAGCTGATCACGTTTTCCGGCACGGCCGGTCAGGTGGAGGAGGCGTTTCACGCGCCGATCCACAAGTTCGTCGTCAACGGTGAAGAACATTGGGCCAACGCCAACGACCCTGATATTCCGGAAGCGCTGTCGCCAGTTGTCGCCGGCGTACGATCGCTCCACGATTTCTACCCGAAGCCCATGCATCGCGTGAAGCTGGCCGCCACGCCGAAAACGGCCGCCGGAGTAAAGCCACAATATACGTTTCCCGCGGGCGCCAACGGATGCAACGTATTGAGCTCGACCTTTTGCTTCGGATTGGGTCCCACCGATTTCGCCACCATCTATAACGTGTTGCCGGTCTGGAATGCTGGCATCGACGGCAGCGGTGAAGCCATAGCGGTCATCAGCGACAGCAACATTAATATCCAGGATGCCCGCGACTTCCGGTCCATCTTTGGCCTGCCGCCAAATGACCCCGTCGTGATTATTCCGCCGGGAGGCAGCGATCCGGGCCTTCAACCGAACGGTGACGAGATTGAGGCCATTCTCGACGTGGAATGGTCGGGCGCTGTCGCCAAAAATGCGACCATTAACCTCGTAACTTCAAAATCAACGACCGGCCACTTTGGAGGCGACCTCGCCGCGCAGTACGTCATAGACTTTCCCAATTCGACGAACACGGACTCAAGCACGGGTCTCACACCGATCCTGAGCGAGAGTTTCGGTGACTGCGAGCTCAATCTCGGCACTGCCGGGAACGCCATGTATAACAATATGTGGAGCCAGGCCGCTGCCGAGGGCATTACCGTTCTCATCTCTTCGGGCGATAACGGATCTGCCGGTTGCGACGTCGAGCAGGTCAGCGGTTCACCCACACAAGCGGCTCAGTTTGGCCTAGCCGTAAATGGACTTGCCTCGACGCCTTTCAACGTTGCTGTCGGCGGCACGGACTTCAATGACTTCACCAATTTCTGCGCATTCTGGAACCCGTGCGATGGCGCAGCGAATGCACCGATCACGCAAGCATCCGCCATCTCTTACATTCCGGAAACCACCTGGAACGACTCCTGCACGAACTCCGTTTTCATCACCGGCTTCAATAGCGAATTCGGCACCACTTCGCAGGCGGTCTGTAACAACGCGACGATTGCCGCTCGTGGTTTTGTTGTGCCCGTAGGCGGCTCGGGCGGCAAGAGTGCCTGCATCACTTCCAATGGAACTTTGGCGACCTGCGCGGGCGGGTATCCGAAGCCTGCGTTTCAGAACGGCGTCACTCCGGACACTGACACCACCCGCGACATCCCCGATGTGGCCTTGTTCGCCGGCGACGGCGAAATCTCCGCGAGCTTCTATGTGGTGTGCGAAAGCGACTTTAAGGGAATTAACGGTGCTGCTTGCAATCTGTCCGCTGGCGACTTCCTAGAGGTCGGCGGAACGTCTGTTTCCACTCAGGTGTTTGCCGGCATCATGGCTTTGATAGATCAAAAGACGGGTTCACGACAGGGCAACGCCAATACCGTGATGTATTCTCTGGCAAAGGCCGAATTCGCCGCGAGTTGCAACGCGAATTCGCCTCCGCCCGGCACCTGCGTTTTCAACGATGTAACCGGCGGAGGGACGATCTCGATGCCCTGTGCGACGGGCAGCCCGGATTGCACCGTCAATGCCGCCGGCTTGCAGCCGTGGGCTCGGCGAGTGAAGTGGCCCGAGCCAACAATACTCGTCACTCTCGTTTGCATTCTATGCATCGGAGCGTCGCTTATTTGTTTCCGTGGAAACTCGCGAAATTGGACCACGGCAATGGCCCTATTGGCAGTGGTGGCATTGGCTGCGAACGCTGGTTGTGGCGGCGGTAGCGGTGGTGGAGGGGGCGGCGGGGGCGGAGGCGGCGGTACGCCATCGATCGGCATTCAGTCCGGCGGATCCGCCTACAATGCGGGCACGGGCTATGATCTGGCCACCGGACTCGGCTCGGTGAACGTCGAGAATCTGGTCATGGCCAACGGTTGGGCCGCGGCGCCGGATGCTCCGAATTTTAAAACTCCGCTAATTCGCAATCCCGCTACTCTCGCACAGCAACGAAATTGGCAAGCGGCGGGAAGAGCTATCGCGATAACCTGTGTTTTCTGCCTCGGCATTCTGCTGATCGGTTTCCGGCAAAGGTCCCGGGGGGCGAACGCAGCCTTGGCCCTGGTCGTGTTTGCGTGTTTGGTGTTGACCGCCGGGGTGGTTCGCACAGGCGCCTCCAGCGCGTCAAATCGCGTGGACCGCGGATCGACCCGGCCCACGACCGGTAGCGTCAGGTAACGATAATTCCGGCGTAGCCCACGACCTCGTCGAAGTCGCCGTTTACGTCGCCCGAAGTAGCGTATCGAACCAGCGTCGCTTCCTTCGCGCCCAATTCACGCGCCGCGACGAGCATCGCCACCGTCGCCGCATAGCCGCACATCGTGATTCCCTCGTCGCGGACCGTGTCGTAAAGCCCCCGCGGATCGAGCGCCAGGATGCGCGCGATCGCCTTCTTGTCCTTCGCTCGCGTCACGGCATCACTTTCGTAGTGATTCATATCCGAGCTGGCGATCACCAGCACCGGCTCGCTTTGCGCTTTCGCCACTCGCGCGACCGCTCGCCCCAATTCCTCCATCGCACCGAAGCGATCCGTCGCCAGCACAACAGGCGCAAACTGAAAATTCCGTGCGATCTGCTGCAGGAACGGCAGCTGCACTTCCAGCGAATGCTCGCGCGCGTGCGCTACCGCGTCTTCTCGCAGCGGAGGACAGGCGCGCGCCAATTCCGAAGCCATCGCCGAATCAATCGGCGCTTCGCCAAGCGGCGTCTGAAAACTTCCCTCGGTGAGGATCGCCATCAGCTGGCCTTGCGGGAAGTGCCGAGGCCCCAGCAGGACGCATCGAGCAGGTATCTCAAGCGTGGAATAAACTGCCCCGGCGACGCGTCCCGAATAGACGTAACCCGCGTGCGGAACGACGCACGCGATTGCCCGGCGTTTTTCAGTAGCGCCGGAAGTGAACTCCTCGATCTGGCGAGTTAACTCTTGTGGGTCGGATGGATAGAAGCGTCCGGCAACGGCAGGCGGCCGAATCATGGTTTTGCAAGTGACGCGCGGAACAGCAGAAATTAGAGCGGCTTCGACGGCTTGCCGTGAATCCTGAGCGCCACGGTTTGTCCGGGCATCAAGAGGATGCCCACCTTGTCGCCGTACTGGAATCCGCCGTTGTCGAGAATCGCCTGCATCCTGTCCTTGAGTTCGGGCGAAAAGTTGAAGGTGTGAATCATCATCCCGTTTTTCTGCTCGCGGACGATGATCGTCTGCGAATCCGCGTGGATCACTTCCGCTTTCAGCCAGTTCGAGCCCTTCGGCGTGGGTTGCGGTATCACCGCATTGACGATCTTCGTGACGATCGGCGCCACCACCGTCGCCGCGGCGGTTTCCACGGCTTGCGGGACTTGCGCGCGGGCAGGGCTCGCGGAGAGCAGCGTCAGCGCCATGCCGAGCGCAAGAGAAATTCCGAGAATCTTATAGTTCTTCATCGAATGAGATCTTCAGTGACTTCAGAAACTTGATGTCTTGCGGGGTGATTTCCACCTTCGCCTCCGCGTGCTCTTCTTCCAGCGCCTCTTCGTCCACGCGAATGTGCAGCGATTCCAGGAAGCGCCGGTCCTGCGACGTCATCTTGGCGTCTGACGATGTTCTGCGCGCCAAGCCGATCGTGGCGTCCAGCTTCAGCACGATGTCGAATCCGGCCGCACGCACACCGGAGATGGCCTCCGCGATCCGCTCGGAATCCGAGACAGTGTCGTTGATGGCGTGTCCCAGCTCTCGCAGCAACTGCTTCATGCGGTCGTCGAGTTGCAAGGGGGTATTACCTCCTGTGGAACTCTTCCTACCCCAATTCTAGGTCTGGAGCAAGTCCGAAACAAGGCCTCCGTGGACCTCTGAATCGCTCCGGTTACCTGTCCCTGGGCGCAGCTTCGATCAGCTTTTTCGGGATATTCGCGCCTCAGGCCCGCACCCCGGCCTGGAAGTTTCGCAGCGCCTCCAGTATCTGGTTGCCGTACACCTCTGTCTTGCGCTCGCCGAAGCCCGAGACGCGCAGCAGCTCGGCGAGTGACCGGGGCCTCTTCCGGCACAGTTCGTCGAGAGACGTGTCGTGCATCACGATGAAAGCCGCAATGCCGTTTTGTTTCGCCGTCGTCCGGCGCCATTCACGCAGGTATTCGCGCAGCTCCGGATCCACGTCTCTGGAGACTTGCTTCTCCCCGCGTTTCCCACTCCGCCCGGCTTTCTTCCGCTTCGGTTCCACCGCCGCCGCCGGCTTCTCCGTCAGCCACGCGGGCTCGCCGCTGCATGTGTCGCATGCCGAGCACGTCTTCCATTTGGGGCTCTCGCCGAAATGCGCGCAAATCTGATGATGGCGGCATCTCCCCGCCGCGACGAAGCCGCGAATTTCGTCGTAACGCTGCCACGCCCGGCTCTGCTCAGCCACGTCGGTCATTTCCTTGATGAAGTGCACCAACAGCGCCGTGTCCCGTTTCTGCCAGAGCAGCAAACAGTCCGCGGGCTGCCCATCGCGCCCCGCGCGTCCCGCCTCCTGGTAATACTGCTCGATGGATTTTGGCAGCGACAAGTGAATCACCGTCCGCACCGCCGCCTTGTTGATTCCCAATCCGAACGCGACGGTGCCCACCAGCACGCGCACCTCGTCCGACATCCATTTCTCTTGATTCGCCCTTCGCGTCGCCGCATCCATCTTCCCGTGATAGCCGATGGCCGCAATTCCGCGCTCCCTCAGAAATTCCACCGTCTCTTCGACCCGCGCGATGGTCGGCGAGTAAACAATCGCGCTCCCACCGGAATGTTTTCGCAGCGCAGTCAGCAGCAGATCCTTCTGCGTGTGCCCGTCGCACGCCTTCACGATGTAATTGAGATTCGGGCGATGGAAGCTCGCGATGTATTTGTCCGGGTCGCGCAGCTGGAGCTGATCAATGATGTCGTGCCGCACGCGCCGCGTGGCGCTCGCTGTGAATGCCGCGATCGGGCACATCGGCAAATTCAGACGCAGCCTGCTCAGCAGCCGGTAATCGGGCCGGAATTCGTGCCCCCACTCCGATATGCAATGCGCCTCGTCAATCGCGAAAAGCGAGATCGGCACTTTCTGCAGCCACTCGAGAGTGTCTTCGCGCGCCAGCCGCTCCGGCGACACATAGAGCAGCCGGTATTTGCCCTCGCGTGCCTCGCGGATCACTTTGGATTTCTGCGATTCCGTCAGGGAACTGTTCAGCAGCGCCGCTGGAATTCCCATTAGGTCAAGTTGCGCGGCCTGATCCTGCATCAGCGCGATCAGCGGAGAAACCACCACCACGGTTTTTCCCGGCAGCATCGCCGCTGGCAACTGGTAGCACAGCGATTTTCCTCCGCCGGTCGGCATCACCACGCACGTGTCCCGGCCTCCCAGCAGGCTTCGCACAATTCGCTCCTGCATCGGACGGAACGAGTCATATCCCCAGTATCGGCGCAGCGGCGTCAGAAGCTCTGCTTCGGTAACCATGAGATGAGTATAGATCGTGGGTCCGCCGTTTTCGATGCGCGTCGCTGGTTTAGAGCGGAATGGAGCGTATAATTGCGATCATGGTTGGCACCGCACTGGCGATTCTGGCGCCCGCAATTGTGGTTTCCACCATATTGTGGAGCCTCGATTCCGCTATCCGGCAGGCAAACCCGATCCGCGTAAGGCTGAACAAGGGGATTTCCGCACGCTGGGCTGCCATCGTACGTGCAGGTCTCCCAAGAATTTCGTGAACCGCTTCCGTTCCTCCTGACCCCAATCGCGACACCACTCCAAAATCATGTAGCACGTTAATCAGGAGTTGTCCGATTGGTCGCAGGAAGTCTGCTCACTTTGTAACCCCGCTATAACACCATTTAAAGTGTTCCCATGAGGGATTTCGTCGGCTACTTGGGTACCTCGTTATTCGGTTTAGCAGGCGTGACGATGTTCCTTATCGTCCGCGAGGTTCTCCCGCTGTTGAGTCCGGAAGACCAAATAACAATTGCCATTTATGGGGTTCCTCGAGGACGACGGGCTTCGGGCCAAGCAATCATCAATGCTTGGAACGAGCACGCTTCCTCATTCCCGCAGAGCAAGAAACGCCTCATGGTCATCTCGTTCGTCGTTGCAGGTAGCTTCACGTTCTTGAGTTATCCGCTCTGGCAGACTTTCGTGAAATAGCCGCGCTGGCGTCGCGCCATTATCTCGCAAGCCGACCCAGCGCCGAAAATCGCCGCCCTTGCCATTTGCGGGATAACTCCTAGAATTGTCCCATGCCCGCTAGCTTCATTCAGGCGCTGTGGCGTTCGATCATGGTGACTCTCCGCGTCGTCTGGCGCGTGACCCGTCAGCTTTTCCACGAATTCACCGGAGCGCTTTTCGCCGTCTTCGCCGCCTACGGCGTATTCATCGTCTGGAAAGAATGGAAGCATCGCCCGGCGGTGTGGATCACGGGATTCGTCGTCATCTACGTGCTGATGATGGCCGTATTCGCTTTTACCGCATTTCGCCGCGCGCGGCGCGTCCGATGACCGGCGACACAAAAGATCGCTCCTCCGTCAGTCCGCAGAAATCGGCGTCCCCCACCGGCCTGCCCATGGAGGCCGTCATCGGCCCCGCCGATTTGCCCGGCTGGGACCCGGAGCGCGACCTCGGCTATCCCGGTGAATTCCCGTACACCCGCGGCGTCTATCCCACGATGTATCGCGGCCGCTTGTGGACCATGCGGCAGTACGCGGGATTCGGCTCGGCCGCCGAATCCAACCGCCGCTATCGCTACCTCCTCGCGCAGGGCCAGACAGGACTCTCGGTCGCCTTCGATCTCCCCACACAGATCGGCATGGATTCCGACCACGCGCTCGCGCAGGGCGAAGTCGGCAAAGTCGGCGTGGCCATTGATTCGCTCGAGGACATGCAGACTCTTCTCGACGGCATTCCGCTCGAAAAAATCTCGACTTCGATGACCATTAATTCCACCGCGGCGATCCTGCTCGCGCTATACGTCGCGGTCGCCAAACAGCAGGGAGCGAATCTCTCTCGCCTTGCGGGCACGGTGCAGAACGACATCCTGAAGGAATACATCGCGCGTGGAACCTATATTTACCCGCTGCGACCCGCGATGCGCGTCGTTACCGACATCTTCAGCTGGTGTCGCCGGGAAATTCCCAATTGGAATGCGATCTCGATTTCCGGCTACCACATTCGTGAAGCCGGCTCGACCGAAGTGCAGGAAGTCGCCTTCACCCTCGCGAACGCCATCGCGTACGTCGAAGCAGCCGTCACGGCGGGATTGCAGGTGGACGAATTCGCGCCCCAGATTTCATTCTTCTTCAACTCGCACAACGAGTTCCTGATGCAGATCGCCAAATTCCGCGCCGCGCGCCGCCTTTGGGCCCGCACCATGCGCGACCGCTTCGCCGCCAAGGATCCGCGTTCGCTGATGCTGCGCTTTCACGCGCAGACGGCCGGATCGTCGCTCACCGCGCAGCAACCGGAAAACAATCTTGTCCGCGTCGCACTCCAGAGCCTCGCCGCCGTGCTCGGCGGCTGCCAGTCGCTGCATTCAAACGGCATGGACGAAGCGCTCGCCCTTCCCACCGAGCAAGCGGCGCTACTCGCCCTGCGCACGCAGCAGATCATCGCCCAGGAAACAGGCGTCGCCAATACCGTGGATCCAGTCGCGGGCTCCTACGTCATCGAAAAACTGACCAACGAAATCGAATCCGGGGCGCAGACGTACATCTCAAAAATTGACGCGCTGGGAGGAATGCTGCGTGCCATCGAGGCCGGCTACCCTCAGATGGAAATTCAGAAATCCGCGTACGAATATCAGCAGGCCGTCGAGCGCGGCGAGCAAGTCGTCGTCGGCGTGAATCGTTTTCAAACCACGGAGGAGCAGTCCATCCCGACGATGCGAATTGACCCCGAAATCGAGCGCTCGCAAATCGCGCGCCTGAACGCCCTGCGTGCCCGCCGCGATTCCGCAAAATCCCAAAAGGCGCTCGATGAAGTCGAACGCCGCGCCCGCGGAAGCGAAAACCTAATGCCCGCAATCCTTGCGGCCGTCGAAGCCTACGCCACGGTTGGCGAAATCTCCGACGCTCTTCGCCGCGCCTTCGGCGAATATCAGGAATCTGTCGTCATCTGACGATCCGACCAGGATCGTCTTCCCGACGGGGTCCGCCGTAGCGGCCGACGAGGGATGATTCTTCTGTTTTCTCTGTGCACTCTGTGCCTTCTCTGTGATCTCTGTGGTAAGTTTTTGCAGCCATCATGAAACGGAAACGTACCCACGGGAACACAATCCGCTGGCCCAGCCGCGTCTCCACCCTCGCCGAAGCCCGCAAATTCATTGACGCCGCCGGTTTCTGCATGCTGTTCCCGGTGGCGAACGTCCCGCTCCCGTCCCTCTATTCCGCCGTCACGCGCCGAAACCCCCGCGCCGGCATAGTCTTCGACAAGCATTTCGAAATGCTCTGGCGCTGGAAGGACGAATTGCCGCGCCGCCGTCGCGCCTTCTACGCCAAGTATTTCCGCCAGCGCGGCACGCTGATTTCGCTCGAGCGGTTGCCGTATTTCCTCGCCATGCGCGAAACCGCCGTCGCTCCGGGCGATCATGCGCGCTTCTATGCCGAAGGTCGCATTCGAGACGATGCCCGCGTGGTCTGGGAGGCCCTCGAAACGCACGGCCCGCTCGCCACGCTCGAGCTTCGCCACCTCTGCCACATGGAAACAAAAGCAGGCAACGTGCGATTCAAGCGCGCGATGCTCGATCTGCAGTGCCTCCTTATCGTCGTACACTTCGGCTCCGAGGAGGAAACCGGAGCTTGGGCTTCCAACCGCTTCGATCTGACCTGTCGCACATTCCCTAAGCAGACGACTGCTGCGAGGAACATCGCGCCAGACGCGGCTCGTGCGCAACTGGCCGCAAAGTATCTCGAATGGTATCCCTCCGCGCCTTCGGTACAATTGGCGCGGCTGTTTGGATGGTCCAAGGACGACGCTGTCGCAGCATGCGGCGCTGCACAGCTCGGGACTCGAGACGTGAAACGCGGAGGCCGCGGATGAAAATCATTCTGGCATCGGCTTCGCCCCGGCGCGCCGAGATTCTGCGCAATGCCGGGATTCCATTCGAAACTCACGTCGCCGCCGTTGACGAATCCCGCCGTCCGGGCGAATTGCGCGCCGATTACGTCCGCCGCCTAGCATTGGCCAAGGCTCGCGCCGCAGCAAGCGCGCAGAGCGGTCCCGCCGATTGCCTTTTCATCGGCGCGGACACCGTAGTAGTCGCCGCTGATGAAGTCCTCGGAAAGCCCGAGTCACCGGAAAACGCGCGCCGCATGCTTCGCCTCCTCAGCGGAACCTTCCACGAGGTGCACACGGGGCTCGCGATTATCCGCCGTCCCGGCGCGATGGAAGGCATCATCGAGGAAGTTACCAGCGTCACTTTCGCGCCGCTCTCAGACGAAGAAATCGAATCCTATATTGCGACCGGCGAGCCATTCGATAAAGCCGGCGCCTACGGAATTCAAGGCATCGGCGGGCGTTATGTCACTCGGATCGAAGGATGTTATTTCAACGTGATGGGACTGCCGCTCGCGCGGTTGTGGTCTCTATTGCGGGAATTCGGCTGGAAGGATTCAGTGCCTGGTTAGGCTATCCGAAAAAAAAGGCGGCCCCTTGGCCGCCGTGCTGAAGTCAATTTTCGCGGCTCGTCGCTTCGACGCGCGCTATTTCTTTTCCTCGGTCGTAGCCGAAGGGGGCGTGGCAGCCACCGGAGGAGCGGCCGGCTGGCTCGTCTGCGCTGGCGGTTGATCGCCACGCATGCCTTCCTTGAATTCGCGGACTCCCTGTCCGAGTCCCTTCATCACTTCGGGGATCTTGCGCCCGCCGAAAAGCACAAGGATAACGATCGCAATAATCAGCAAATGCATCGGGCTGTCCCACATAGGGCACCTACCTTTGAGGCCCGGATCACCGCACCAGAAGCCATTCCGGGCGCCACTTCCAAATCAATTGCAGTATATCACGCCAGCCGTTACCCGGCGCGCCGCCGGCCCAGCCACACCAGCCTCGCACTTCAATCCGAGGAGCCTTGTAGGTCGTGGCTTAAGCCACTACATGAAAAGACGCGTGAAGCGCCTTCCTCTGCGCTGCTCTTATCGCAGCAGGTAGTCGTTGTGAGTGCGCTAAATTCGTAGGATACGCGGTGCAATTATCTCTCCGCGTCCGGCCTCGGCCATTTCCTTGGCAATTGCGAGCGCAGCATCACGCGGATTCGACGCTCCTGTGATCGGCCGGCCGACAACCAGATAGCTGGCCCCTGCGCGGATCGCGCCTCCGGGTGTCGCCACGCGCGACTGATCATTCAAGGCCGTTCGCTCCGGGCGTACCCCGGGAACAACAATCAGAAACTTCGGCCCGCAGGCCCGTCTTATCGCTCGCGCCTCATGCGCCGAAGCTACAACCCCATCGAGTCCCGACTGTTTTGCCAGCTGCGCCAAAGCGACAGCCTGGGAAGCAGGAGGCCCCGAGACGCCCACCCTGCGAAGCGCAGCCGCGTCCATGCTCGTTAAGATCGTCACGCCAAGTAGTGCCGGGCGCCGTTTCTTGCCGCCGACCGCCTCTCGCGCAGCCCGCATCATGGCGACCCCGCCGAGTGTGTGGAGGTTGATCATCCGCACTTTCGGCAGTTCCGCCGCTGCGGCGACCGCGCCGGCAACTGTGTTGGGAATGTCGTGGAACTTAAGATCGAGGAATATCTCGAAGCCCAGACCCGCGAGTTTTTCGACCGCCCGCGGGCCTTCAGCCGTGAAGAGTTGGAGCCCTACTTTGAACAGGCCTGCCGCACCGCGAAGGCGGCGCGCTAGGGCGCAGGCCTGCCCTAGACGGTCAACATCCAGCGCTACGATTAGTCGTGACGTTCCGAGCCGGGGCGTGAGGGCACCTCGAGCAATTCCAGGCGGACCTTGGCTGTACCGTGCTGGTCAAATCCCAGTTGCTTGGCTACTGCGTACGAGACATCGAGTTCGCGGCCTTCCACGTAGGGGCCGCGATCATTGATCCGGACCACTTGGCTCCGGTGATTCTTCGTGTTTACGACTCGGACGACGGACCCGAGCGGAAGCGTCGGGTGCGCGGCCGTCGCGGCGTACATATCATATGTCTCGCCATTGGCCGTCTGCTGTCCGTCAAAATCTCCACCGTACCAGCTGGTTGTGCACTCCCAAGTTGCCAGCGGTTTGTGCTGGTTTGGGGCATTATGGTTAGCTTGCGTAGTTGATAGGGGGGCGGATGCTGTTTGGGAAGGGCTGCTTGCCTTTCCGACCACCGTTGGATTGGCGGACGGAGTTAGGATAAGCATACCCAATCCTAAAAACACCGATTCGAGAACCACAAAAATCTTAGCTCTCATATCCGACTAACCTCCCTGAAATCAATATATTCTAGCATTTCGAGGCTCTCAAAAGCAACCGCGTTAGGCCTTTAGAGATCCCCGCAAGCCATTGATTTCATTCAAATTTTCGTCCCGGCACCACTCTTCAAGGCCGCCCACGAGCCGCTCTGATGCCCTTGGGTCCACGAAGTGCGCTGTGCCAACCTGAACCGCCGAGGCGCCCGCGACGATATATTCAGCCACGTCCGAGGGGCTCTCAATACCGCCAAGCCCTATGATCGGTATCTTTATTACCCGACCCGCCTCGTAAACCAACCTTACGGTTATAGGTTTTATGCCTGCGCCCGACAACCCTCCCGTCGTACTACCTAGCCGGGACTTCCGAGTGTGGGAATCTAGACACAAAGCCGGGTACGTATTTGCAATAACCACCGCGTCGGCTCCCTCCGTTTCCGCGATCTTCGCCATAACTCCAATGAATCCAACAGTTGGAGATAATTTTACCCAGAGAGGCCTCCTGCACGCCTTCCGGGCTGCAGACACCAGCTCCGTGGCCAAAGTTGGGTTAGTACCATACTCGGCCCCCCCTCGTTCCACATTGGGGCAGGAGATGTTCAGCTCGTACACTGCGACGCCTTCTGTGTCTTCCAGGACACGGATCACTTCGAGGTACTCGGCGATCGTGTGCCCGAAGACATTCGCGATAATTGCGGTCTCGAACTGGCGAAGTCGGGGAAGCTTCTCGGCCACAAAGGCGCGCACGCCGATGTTCTGCAGCCCAATCGCGTTGACCAGCCCGCTGGGCGTTTCGCAGATTCGCGGCGCAGGCGCTCCAGCCATCGGCTGCGCGGAAAGACCCTTCACCACAATTCCGCCAAGGCGATTCAGGTCCACGAGCTCAGCGAATTCGACGCCATAGCCGAACGTGCCGCTCGCAGCAATAATTGGATTTTTGAGATGGATACTGCCGATGCTGACTCGGAGGTCAACCCCCGAGGCCTGTTGGGGGATGCTTGCCCGCTCGGGCGAATTCACTCCGAAAAGTCTATCACGCGGGTCAAGATTGACGCGCGTCCGCCACAATTTCGCGCGGGATTCCGCCGCTGCGAACCCGCCGTACTCTGTGTTAGGATTACGCCCGCGATGCACGTCGTAGAAAAAAGGCAGCTCCTCTCGGCGGAAGAAATTGGCCGGACCCTGAGCCGTCTGGCGCACGAAATCGTCGAAAATAGCGGCGGAGCCAAGGATCTGGCCCTCGTCGGCATTCGCAGGAGGGGCGTGCCGCTTTCCGAGCGCCTAGCCAAGCAGATTCGTGGCTTCGCCCACGCGGATGTCCCGGTCGGCACTCTCGATATCACCCTCTACCGCGACGATCTCTCGACCATCGGCCAGCAGCCCGTCGTCCAATCCACACAGATAGACTTCCCCGTGGACAATCGCGACCTGGTGATCGTGGACGACGTTCTCTATACCGGTCGCACCATCCGCGCGGCAATGAATGGCCTGTTCGATCTCGGCCGCCCCCGGCGCATTCAACTCTGCGTCCTGATTGACCGCGGGCATCGCGAGTTGCCCGTCGAGGCTTCGTTCATCGGGAAGAAAGTCCAGACAAGCGATACCGAAATTGTGGAAGTCCGCCTTCAGGAAATTGATGGCGAAGAACGCGTTGTGCTGGTGGACCGCGTTTCCTGATTTTGTTCGGGATTGGTCCGGAGGCAGCGTCTAAAGGGAAAAAGTGCTTCAGCGCCTGTCACACTTGCTCGGAACCGAAACCCTCACCAGCGAGCAAATTCTATTTATTCTCGATCAAGCCAAGCCCTTTCAGGAATTCCAGCGTCACCCGCTGAAAAAACTCGCCACTTTGCGCGGCAAGACCGTGGCCATCGCGTTTTTCGAGACCTCCACGCGCACGCGCATCAGCTTTACCACGGCCGCTGCCCGCCTCGGCGCGGATACCATGGCTCTACAGGCTGAGTCATCGAGCCTAAAAAAGGGCGAATCGCTTATTGATACGGTTCGCACGCTCGAAGCCATGCGCCCCGATGCCATCGTGATTCGCCATGCATCTTCAGGCGCGCCGGAATTCGTCGCCCGGCGCCTCGAAATTCCCGTACTCAACGCGGGCGACGGTACGCACGAGCATCCCACCCAAGCCTTGCTCGACGCCCTCACTATTCGCGACCGCAAAGGAAAGCTCGAGGGCTGGAACGTCACCATCCTCGGCGACATTCTCCACAGCCGCGTGGCCCGCTCGAATATTCACTTGCTCAGCAAGTTCGGCGTGCGAATTACGCTCTGCGGCCCTGCCATGTGGGTTCCGCGCGAGCTCGAAAAGCTCGCCCCCAACGTGCGCGTCGTGCATCGCATTGACGAAGCCCTCGACGGCGCGGACGTCGTGATGGTTCTCCGCGTGCAAACCGAACGCATCAACGAGCCTTCGCTCGCGCCCGATGAATACATCTCCGGCTATCAGCTCACTCCCGCGCGCTTGCGCCTCGCGCGCCCGAACGCGCTCGTCCTGCATCCGGGCCCGATCGTGCGCGGCCTGGAAATTGACTCCGCGGTGGCCGACGGGCCGCAGTCCGGCGTGCTCGAGCAAGTTACCAACGGCCTCGCGATACGCATGGCCCTGCTCTACCATCTGATCGGCGGCGCGCCCGCGGACGCGCCCCATCCCACAAAGGATCGCTCGAATGCTTCTGATTAAGAATGGCCGCGTCCTCGACCCGGCGAGCAAGACGGACGCCGCGCTCGATATTCTTCTCGATGGCGACCGCATCTCGAAAACCGGCGCGAATCTCTCGGCGCCCGGGGCGGAAGTTTTCGACGCAAAGGGCTTGATCGTCGCGCCCGGCTTCATTGATCTCCACTGCCACCTGCGCGAGCCGGGCCAGGAAATGTCCGAGACGATCGAGACCGGCACGCAGTCCGCCGCTCGAGGAGGCTTCACCGCCGTCTGCTGCATGCCCAATACGCAGCCCGTAAACGACAACGCTTCGGTCACGCGCTCCATCGTCGAGCGCGCCGCAGTTGCAGGCGCCGTGCGCGTCTGGCCGATCGGCGCGGCCTCGATGGGCAGCAAAGGCGAGGCCCTCGCGGAAATCTCCGCCATGCAAGCCGCTGGAATCGTTGCAGTCAGTGACGACGGCAAGCCCGTCGCCACCGCCCGTCTCATGCGCCAGGTAATGGACTATTGCACCCCGCTCGGCCTCCCCGTGATTGACCACTGCGAGGACCCGTCGCTTTTCGCCGGCGGCGTAATGCGCGAAGGCCCGCAGTCGCTGAAGCTCGGCCTGCAGGGAATTCCGGAGCAGTCCGAATCCATCTGCGTGGGCCGCGACGTGGAAATTGCGCTCCTCACCGGAGCTCGCCTGCACATCGCGCACATGTCCACGTTCGGCTCGCTCGAGCATGTGCGCTTCGCGAAAAAATCGAAACTGCGCGTCACCTGTGAAGTCACGCCGCATCACTTCACGCTCACCGACGAAGATGTCCGCTACGACTCGCATTACAAAATGAATCCGCCGCTCGCCTCGCGCTCTGACCGGGACGCGTTAATAGCCGGCCTCGCCGACGGCAGCGTGGACGCCATCGCCACCGATCACGCCCCGCATCACCCTGCGAGCAAAGATGTCGAATTCGACCGCGCGCCCTTCGGTATCCTCGGATTCGAGACGGCTCTCGCGCTCGGCCTTAGCGAGCTGGTCCATTCGGGAAGACTTTCGCTCATGCGCCTCGTCGAGCTTTTCACCACCGGCCCCGCCCGCGTTCTCGGCATCGAACGAAAGCTCTCCGCCGGCGAACCAGCCGACGTCACAATTTTCTCAACCGATCACGAGTGGACCTACCGCGCCGCCGATTCACCCAGCAAATCGCGCAACACCCCATTCGACGGGCGCGCATTCCGCGGCGCTCCCGTGGCCACCATCGTCGCCGGCCGCATCGTCTTCCGCCGCTAGCCGGCGCGCTCCTCCGCATTCGCAGGGGCGCAACATGCAGGGCCCGGCAAAGTTCCTTGGCGCCTCTTCGCCATCCGCTTCGATCGGCAGTAGAGGATGGTTTCGTAGAGGCATGGCATGCCATGCCCGGCAAAGTTCCTTGGCGCCTCTTCGCCATCCGCTTCGATCGGCAGTAGAGGATGGTTTCGTAGGGGCATGGCATGCCATGCCCGGCAAAGTTCCTTGGCGCCTCTTCGCCATCCGCTTCGATCGGCAGTAGAGGATGGTTTCGTAGGGGCATGGCATGCCATGCCCGGCAAAGTTCCTTGGCGCCTCTTCGCCATCCGCTTCGATCGGCAGTAGAGGATGGTTTCGTAGGGGCATGGCATGCCATGCCCGGCAAAGTTCCTTGGCGTCTCTTCGCCATCCGCTTCGATCGGCAGTAGAGGATGGTTTCGTAGGGGCATGGCATGCCATGCCCGGCAAAGTTCCTTGGCGCCGCGCTGCCCATTCGTCGCCTCTTCGGTGTTGCGGTTTGTTTTTTGGGGGCGCCAATGCTTGGCGTAATTTCGCCAGATTCGCTCGCTGACGAGTAGGCACAACTCATGTGGAGTGCGGTGGCTTGCCGCCGCTGCCTGCCGACCGGACTTGCCCGGACGTGCTGCAATCGTGTCGTTAGGGAGTCCGTCGACCTTGTGCCCCACCTTCGGTTCATGAGGGTGGGGGCTTTGCCAGCGTTTCTCTGCGTCTCAACCGTGAATCCGCCTTGTGGTCACGTTATCGCCAGTAGATTTTCCCAAGCCCGCAAGGCAGAATGCCTCGATGACTTCGCCGGCACCTCCGAGCACGCCAGCGGATCGAAACCCAGCCGACTACCTCGCCGCCGAGCGCACATTCCTCGCCTGGATTCGCACTGGCCTCGCGCTGATGGGATTCGGCTTCGTCGTCGCCCGCTTCGGCCTTTTCTTACAGGAGGTTCGTCTGGCCGCGCCCGGTCTTCAGGCGCGATCGTACGGCCTTTCGATCTGGTTTGGCACAGCGCTGATCGCCGCTGGTGTGCTTGTGGACATCTTTGCCACGTGGAATCATTTGCGGCTCGTGCACCAGCTGAACCGTGGCGAAACGGAATTCACACGGCCATCCACAGGAGCGATCGCCCTCGCCTTATTTCTGGCGCTCGTTGGCGTAGGCATGGCGATTTATTTGATCTCGGTTTAGCGGCCTCGACACAACGGAGCGTCCCCGCGAATGGTTTCGTAGGGGCGCAGCATGCTGCGCCCGGCAAAGTTTCTTGGCGCATCCCCGCCATCCACTTCGATCATCGGCCGCGAATGGTCTCGTAGGGGCACGGCAGGCCGTTCCCGGCGCAAATCCTTGGCACCTTGCTGCCCATCCATCGCCGCTGCGGTGTCGCCGTCTTTTCGTAGGGGCGTAGCACTGCTACGCCCGGTGCGGCGTAAGGATCCCTCAGCCAGGATCGAAACGTGTCCCCCGGTGGGTTCTTCCGCAATCCGCACAGCGCGACCAATTCGCTCCGCCCAAACACACCCCGACCCCAAATTTCCATTTTCCTTTTTCAATTTTCCGATTCTCTTAATGCGCGGCAGGTTCCGATGCAGGATGCATCCCGTGTTGTGGCACTTCGTGGACTCCGCGTGCCGGCGGCTCTTGATGGAAACGGAAGAGCTGGTTCAGCGGCCCGGCGCCTTTGCCGGTCTGATAGGACTTCTCGATCGCCTTCGTCACGTAAGCTTTTGCGAGTATCGCCGCCTCGCGGAGTTGTTGTCCGCAGGCCAGCTGCGCGGCAATCGCGGACGAAAACGTGCAACCCGTGCCATGCGTGTTCGGACTTCTCACGTGATCGCCGCCAAAAGTCTCGATCTCCGTTCCTTCGCATAGCACGTCAATTGGTTTGTCGAGATGCCCACCGGTAACGATCACGGCGCGTGCACCCATTTCGAGCAGCCGCTGCCCCGCTGCCTTCATTCCGGCCACATCCTTCACTTCAAGGCCGGTCAAAAATTCCGCCTCGGCAATATTCGGCGTCACCACGCTCGCGCGCTTCAGCAGCTCGTCGCGCACGAATTTCAGACCGGACGCATCGAGCAATTCTGCGTCACCCGCCGTCGGCCGCGAAACCGGATCGAGCACCACATGCGCAAATTTATATTTGTCGAGAAATTCTGCTACCGCCGATGCATTCGCCCGGTTCCCGAGCATGCCGATCTTCACGGCCGCCAGTGTGGTGTCTTCTGCAAGCGCTTCAATCTGCGCTCGCAGCGTCGCGGCGGGAGTCACGTGCACCGCGCGCACGCCCTCCGTGGACTGCACCGTCAGTGCCGTCACCGCGGCAACTCCGTAGCAATTGTGCGCCGCGAATGTTTTCAGGTCTGCTGCGATTCCCGCGCCGCACGTCGGATCGAATCCCGCGATGGTCAGCAGAATCGGAGGTGTTTGGTGGCCGTTGCCCATGTGATGATGGTGACTGCTCAATTCTTGAAAAAACCTCCACGCTAGACACATATGCCGGCGACACCCTGTCTCGCTGGGCGTGCCGGCAAAGAAAAATGTACGGCGTTACGCCGCTGCGCGCAACAGATATTTTCGCTTGGAGTAATCGCGACAGAGAATGTTGGAGTGGCTGCCGCCTGAGAATGACCGCACTCTGCTTTCGGAAATCGAGCCGCGCTCGCTATCTTTCTGTCCGCTTAAAGATGGATGTCAATGACCGCCTTGCGATGATCCGGGTCGTGGACTCCGTCGCCCGGCGCCGCCTCCGCTTCCCAATCAACGGTGATCACCGCCGCTTCTACTCCCAATTGTTTCAGCGCGTCGGCCACGAGGTTGGCTCGTTCTTCGGCCACGGTTTTGCGTTCGTGCAGTACGCGCTTGTTATCCAGCAGGGCGTCGCCCGCATAGCCGACTATGCGGACATGCCTTGCATCGCTGGCGCGAATATACGCAGCGGCGGATTCCACGATCACCTCGGTTATGCCCTCCGGAAGGAATGCGCGATTGTACGGAAAGTACACCGTGTAATGGAGATCGTTGTAGGGAGGCGCGGGCAGTGGCAGAACTTCTCCCGGCTTGAACTTTGGCAATGGAGGATCATCGGCATGCTTCACGTAGCCGAAGTTATTGATCGCGGGTGGCGAGGCAAAGCCATCGGCCGGCAGGATCGTGTTGCACTCCGGCGCGCGCTCAGCCAGCACCGAGACGTGCACGGGATTCAAGACGATACCTCCGGCGATTTTCGGCCCGGGTGATACCTGGCCTTCAACCAACACCCGAAATCCAAGTTGCGGGCGGTATCCCGTGCCTGGATCAATGTAGTACAGCGTATGGCCTTCCTTCGCGAGCCAGGACTGTCGCTCGGTATTGCGAAAGATAGGACAACTGACGAAGCTGCGGGCTGCTTTCGGATCAATCGGCACTACCTTGTCCGGCATTGTCGAAACGAACTGAGCATGTGCGGTCGCTAGGAGTGGCGCCAGCAACAAAAGAGGCAGATATTTCTTCATTCCAGTTCCTAAAGCACGCTCAAGAAATTGACCATGTCCTGAATGTCGCGCTCGGAATACTTCATGTCGAATCGCCGGTTATAGAAGACGACGATATCGCGAAGTGTTTTCGCCGATCCATTCGAGAAATATGGCGCGCGGGCGGCAAGCCCGCGGAATTGCTGCATATTTATGGATCCCACGTCCACACACCTGCCCGTAATAAGTGCGCGACCCGGATCGTGCGTGTAGATGACTCGCCCCAGAAAAGGATGGGGCGTCGCCGAAGCTTTGCACGTCACCTTGAAAAGCGGCAGCCATGGCAGTGGATCCGCGGTTGGTAGATTCGTTGTGCCCAGGTCCATGAAGCCCGGCGAGGAATCCATGCCGGTCCGCTGCATGTTGTGGCAATTTGCGCACGGCTGTTTGTACGGGTTGCCGAGGCCGATGGTGTTGTAGTTTGAAACATTCCTGATCAGAATATCCCTCGATCGGAACATCTCATAACCCCGCGCGACGGAATCGCGGAACGCAGTCTCGACCGGCGTCTCTTTTTCAGCTCCCTCTCTTATCGCTGGCAAGTCTGGTCGCACCGTGTTTCTATCCCACCTCTGTGAGCTCAGTGCTGTTGACGTTATCCAGCCGTCTAGCTCCGGGAAATTTCCTCCGTTGTAGTCCGCCAGCATGGCGGGCATGCCGTCAATCAGCGCCTGTGGGCCCGCCTTGATCGCGCCGGTAGTCAGGCTGCCGCCCCGCGAATCCACACTCTGCGCGGCGTATATCTGCATTTCGAAGGCGACGAGTTGTTGTAGCGTCTCGCTGCTCGGCTTGTCGGTCGCTTGCTCGTGACTGAAAGCTGCGTCAACGGCCTGCGCCTCCAGCGTGGGCTGGCGATTGTCCGCGAGGATATTCAGGTTCTGCCGCTTCTTTGTTTCCGCATCGATGGGCAACACTTCGCCCGTTTTCGGAGACCACAGGCCGAACGGTGACATCGGATACTTCATGTTTGCAACCGGGCGAGGACGGCGGAATACCGAAATCGTCGGGTTACTGCTCTTTAATCCGTACTTCGTGCTCGTGTTACAACCCGTTGGATCGCGCACAACCTGAATCGCGAATTCCGGATTCATGGATGAACCGTCGGCGGCGCGTGGCGGCCACGGCAGGTAGATACGAAAGAGTCCATGCTCAAGCAGAAGCGTGTGCGACGAGACTTTGTCCTGCGGAAGGTCCGGGCAGTTTGCGCCATCCACTGCCGCAAACACCGGATCCCGGCCCGAGGTCTCCACCCATCGGCGCTGCAACGTCGCCGTCGAAATGCTCATGCCATTGCCCGGTTGATGGCAGGTGACGCAGGCGCGTCCGTTCGTGCCGAGGGGTGTGAAGAAAGGATGTCCCAGAGTGTTGATCGGGCCGCTTAGATTGACAATGCCGAGCGCACCCGTCGCATCCGCGTACAAAGCGCTTCGGGGAAGTTCGCCCTTTTGCCCCGTCACCCAGTAGCCGCTTTTCTCGTCTAGAGGAGACCCGCCGTCGTAAGCTTGACTCGGCGTGGACGAGGCCGTCGCTTGATGGTGTTGCGGGGTATCTTGGCCTATTGATTGGACCGCAGGGTCTTGTCTCGCGTCGCTGGTGCGGCTCAAGGTTCCAAGGCTTGGGCAGAGGATTGCTGCAATTACGATGCCTATGCGGATGCGGAATCGGACGATCGGTGGACGCGCCGATCCGCGACGCGGCGTCTTCACGGCAGAAAACCTCCCAGGATTCCCAATCTAATCAGCGACGCTAGATCCGGCATTCGCGGAGTTGCGCTCGGTACTCCCGATTGCGCGAAAGCGGGGAACGCGGTGCTTGAATCAGGGGAAGAGGCCGCGAACAAGCGTCGCGTCCGCCACGCGGCCCACCGCGAGCACGTACGCTCCCGTGCGCATGTGTGCGCGATGCCTGCGCATCGAATCGTGCACTTCGTGGAATGCCTGACGCATCACCGTTTCGAGCTTCGTCGTCACTTCCGACACGGGCCAGAAGAAGCTCTGCAGATCCTGCACCCATTCGAAGTAGCTGACGGTCACTCCACCCGCATTTGTCAGGATATCGGGCAGCAGCAAGATTCCCTTTCGCGCCAGCACTTCATCGGCGTGCGGTGTCGTCGGACCATTGGCGGCTTCCGCGACGATTTTCGCCTTGATCTGGTCTGCGTTGTTCAGCGTAATCACGTTCTCCAGCGCCGCCGGAACCAGAATGTCGCACTTCATCGTCAGCAGATCGTCGTTGGAAATCCGCGACGTGCCCGGCATGCCCACCACGGTCCCCGAGCGTTCCTTGTAGCGCATCGCTTTCAGCGGATCGATCCCGCGCGAATTGAACACGCCACCGCGAGAGTCGCTGATCGCGACCACGCGCGCCTTCTTTTCCGCGAACAGTTTTGCCACCTGCGACCCGGTGTTGCCGAATCCCTGAATCGCGACGCTTGATCCGCGCAGCGACATTTTCTTTACCTTGCACGCCTCTTCCACAACCACCAGGCACCCGCGCGCCGTCGCATCCTTGCGTCCTTCCGAGCCGCCAATCGAAACCGGCTTGCCCGTCACCACGCCGAGCGTCGAATAGCCCTTCGTCATCGAATAAGTGTCCATCATCCACGCCATCGTCTGCGAATCCGTATAGACGTCCGGCGCGGGAATGTCCTGATCGGGTCCGATGAGAGGCAGAATTTCAGAGGTGTAACGCCGCGTCATGCGCTCGAGCTCGGGCTTGCTCATCCGCTTTGGATCGCAAATCACGCCGCCCTTGCCGCCGCCAAACGGAATGTTCACCGTAGCGGTTTTCCACGTCATCCACATCGCCAGCGCCTTCACTTCATCGGGCGTAACTCCCGGATGGTAACGAAGGCCGCCTTTGGAAGGTCCGCGCGTCACGTTGTGCTGCACGCGATATCCCGTAAACACCTTCACCTGCCCGTTGTCCATCTTCGTGGGGATGGATACTTCCAGCACGCGCTTCGGCGTGCGCAGGATTTGGCGCAGGCCCGCGTCGAGTTTCAGGTACTCAGCGGCGAGATCGAATTGAATCTGCGCGATGCGGAACGGGTTCAGATCCTCGCGGGGCGCGATTCGGGGTACTGGTTGGGGGGCCGCCTTGGCAACCGTCGCCATCTTGCCTTCCTCCTGGGGTGGGAAGCTCTGCGCTGCTTCTAACCGCGTACTATGACTCCAAAATTGGCCGGGTACTCGTAAGTCTCGCGAGAATCGAAGTTTAGCGAAGCGGCAGGGGATGTCAATGAAAACCAGTGTAAAAGCCGCGCTCCCGAGGCCTACAAGTAACATATAGTGTCACTCGCAGGTCTCGCCATATCCGTAAAACCATGATCTAGATAGTTTTATCGCACAATCAGACCTGCCCGCCCCAGCCCACCAACCCTGTGGTCCTCGTTGGCGCTGTGTCATGAAGAGGTTTCCTGAAATGGTGCCCCGCAATGGGGGGATGATTTCGTCCCGCGGGCGCATTACACTTGGCGGGACGAATCACGAAGCGGACCATCCCCGGCGGCCCGTTGCAATTCTGAGGAGGAAGTGAACATGAAGAGAGCTATCGGCACATTTGGTTTGCTCGCAGTTTTGTTCGCCACGCTCAGCCTGGCCACCATCGCCGACAACAAGACGATGACCTGGACCGGCTGGGTCAGCGACAGCACCTGCGGCGCGAAGGGTGCGAACGCCGCGCACAAGACTTGCGCGTCAACCTGCATGAAAACGAAAGGCGCTTCCTGGGTTTTCGTGAACAGCGACGACAAGAAAGTTATCGCCATCCACAATCAGGACGCTGTCAACGCCGACAAGGACCTCGGCCAGGAAGTAAAAGTCACCGGCCACCTGATGGACGATGGCTCGCTCGTCGTGGACAGCATCACCGCTTCGAAAACCTAGGAGCGGCCGCCAGTTCTAGGGGAGCAGGTGTCAGGTTGCAGGGTTCAGGTTCAAACCTAAGCTCTGCAACCTGACACCGGAAATCTTTTCCGGGTGCCCCATCCTTCGCGAAGCGAAGCGTGGGGATTTTTTCAGCCCTTCACGCTAATCTTCTCCGTCCCCATATACGGCCACAGCGCCTCGGGAATTTTCACCGAGCCATCGGCCTGCTGAAAATTCTCGACAATCGCGATCCACGTCCGCCCGACGGCCAGCCCGCTCCCATTCAGCGTGTGCACGTACTCGCTCTTGCCGCCCTTCGCGCTCTTGAACCGGATCCCCGACCGCCGCGCCTGAAACGCCTCCGTGTTCGAGCAGGACGAAATCTCCATGAACTCGCCCGCCGAGGGCAGCCACACCTCGATGTCGTACGTTTTCGCCGACGCGAATCCCATGTCGCCGGTGCAGAGCTGCATCACGCGGTAGTGCAGCCCGAGCCGCTCCAGGCATTTTTCCGCGTTGCGGACCAGCTTCTCGAGTTCGTCGTAGCTCTGCTCCGGCCGCGTGAATTTGAAAAGCTCCACCTTCTGGAACTGGTGCTGGCGCTTGATGCCGCGCGTGTCTTTTCCCGCCGCGCCGGCCTCCGAACGGAAGCACGCCGTCCACGCGCACACCTTGATGGGCAAAGTCTCGCCGTCCAGCGTTTCGTCGCGGTGCAGGTTCGTCAGCTCCACCTCGGACGTGGGCGTGAGCCACAGGTCCGTGCCCTCCAGATGAAACATGTCCGCGGCGAATTTCGGCAGCTGGCCCACTCCGGTCAGCGCCGCCGTATTCACCAGAAATGGCGGCAGGATTTCCGTGTACCCGTGCTCGCTGGTGTGTATGTCGAGAAAAAAATTGGCGATGGCGCGTTCCAGCCGCGCTCCGAGTCCTTTATAGACGGCGAACCGCGCCCCCGCGATTTTCACCGCCGCGGTGAAATCCAGAATTCCCGTGCGCTCGCCCACTTCCCAGTGCGGACGCGGCGTGAAATCGAATTTCGGCGGCGCGCCCGACCGGCGCACCTCCACATTGTCCGCCGCGCTGTGCCCCACGGGCACGCTCGCATGCGGAATATTCGGAATCGTCAGCAGGAATTGCTTCATCCGCTCGTCGAGTTCAGCCACCCGCTCGTCGTCCCGTTTGATCTCCTCGGACACTTGCTTCATGCGAGCCAGAATCGGCGCGGCGTCACCGCCGGATTTCTTCAGCGCCGCGATTTCCTCGCTGGCCTTGTTCCGGTCGGCCTTCATCCGCTCGGTCGAGGTGATGATCTTCCGGCGCTCGCCGTCGAGCTCACGGAACGGCGCAAGGTCCAGCGTGATTCCGCGGTCCCGCGCCATCTTCTCGATTACTTCCGGGTGCTCGCGCACAAATCCCAGGTCATGCATAGAAGAAGAATAGCGGAAACCAGTGGCTAGTGGCGAGTGGCCAGTGCTAGATGGTTGCTGGTCAAGCTGTTAATGCAGCACCGCGGGCTATCGTCACCGCAGGTGTTGCAACGCGTACTCTATCGGCACGAATCGACTCAATTCGTCATCGTCACCAAAGACCTTCGGCGTACCTTGTCCCTTAACTGCGATGCCGACAACCTCATTTTGGCCATTGAGAACTGGACCGCCGCTGTTACCTCGAATGATAGGGCAATCAACTATTAGGTGCGGTACGCTGTGCCACTGGCCAACTGCGGTTATTCTTCCGCTCTGCATATGCACGGAATTCCCCGCACGATGCAGGGGGAACCCGAGGACCTTTATGGGATCGCCGACCTTAAGGTTCGCAGATGTGCCGATCCGGAGTTGAACCGGTAGCCGGACGCTAACCGACAGCCTCGCCACGTCGACGTGCGACTCGGCGCGATCAATCCTAGTCTGGATATTCGCGATACCCAGCGCGGGACAGTAAGCACGTGTCGCTGGCGTGACGACATGCGCAGCGGTCACGAGGCCAAGACCATCCGCCGCAAAACCGGTTCCCTGAAGTGGCCCGTCGTTTTCCTCAAGGAGCCACACTGCCCTCTCCAGCACGGAGGCAACGGCTCCGGCGCTTGGCACTACACTGCGCGAGCGGGCCTGCTTGTCAAGCGCGAGAAGACGATCCAAGAGTCGTAAATAGATGATGTCGTCCCTTCCTCGTACCGATCCGACAAATTCAATCTTTCCCCGAACCACCCGCATAAAGTCGGGTTTCAACTTTCGTTGGCGAACGTCAAATTTGGACTCGAACTCTGCCCCAGCGCGGGCCACGCCCCAACGCTCTGCTGCGTGCAACATGTTCCTCACCTGCCGAATCAATGACCGCTTAACATTGACGCGGTCACCAACGATCAGGCCCGTTACTTCCTGACGATCTCCGCGGCGAAGAACTCTAGTCTTCCTCGGATTGATTCGAAAGGAATTTGAAGTCACGATTCTGGCTAACTCTTCCCCGATGATCCATCGCTGGCTGCTCGGGTCTCGATACACGATAGTCGGTGGGAACCGCCCGTGTTCAACCGAAAACGTTATGTCATCAGCGTATCGCGTGTACCGGCAACCGCACTCCACCGCCAGCCTCCTAAGCTGGGAGTCCATCTGAGCGCAGATCATGTTGGCAACAATGGGCGAGGTCGGCGCACCGATAGGCAAGGCTCCCCCGTGACAGCATATCTGGGCGAGCGTAACAGCTACCGGCTCCAAGCAGCGGTACGGCTTGGACTCAAATAGGCCTTTCACCCTACCGAAATGTATCGACGGGAAGAAATCTTCTAAATCGAGGTTCAAAAGCCATTCGCGATCCACATGCCTGTTCGCGTTCGTTACGATGCTCCGCTCGCGAACGAAACCGTGCACTGGTGAGCGGCCACGATACACAGCGTGAAGGACTTGATTCAACTTGCGCTGGATAATCTTAAGAGCGGTAACCGGAGTCTTGATGGTGCGCGTGCCGCCGTTTCGTTTCCGCAGCTCAAAGATTTTGTAGTTGCTTCTATGCAGAAGGTAATACTTTAGCTTGATGGGATGTACGTCCAAGAGTCTAGCGACATCTCTGAACGTCAACAACTTAGAAAACTCATCCGCGAGGATCGAGTCTGTCGAAGTAAGTGTTAGGCTCACGGCAAAGGAAGGGGACGACTGACTTTCCCGCTTTTCAGTGGAACGCGATACGCGTCAAGTGCGCGACAACACGATGCTACGGCAGACGTTGTCTGCCCACTCGCAGGAATACGAGTGAGTTTGCAAAGTAGGATCGTCCCCGATGGATTATACAGTGGGCCACAGCACAGAAGCCACAACCTCGTTCTCGTCCAGCATGAAGGGAATCATGAAGGCCGAAATGTCGAAACACTGAGTGCGTCTATCACGATTCGCAGTTCACTTGCGCGGAGTCTGATCCGACCGGGCGTCGCGAATAACGCCAGCGAGCTGTTTGGCCAGAAATTCTCCTAGCAATTGCTCCATCGCGGTGACGTCCATCTGCCCGTTTTTTTCGCAGGCCAAATCAGCCTGTTCTAAGGCGTCATAATACGGTTTCTTATCTTGAGAAATTTGCTCCGGAATCGTATTTGTTCCCGGCACTCGGTATCCCAGCTTCGCGCAAAGGACCACGAAGGAGATCATTCGAGTCGTACGGCCATTCCCATCCACGAAAGGGTGAATCCAGTTCAGCCTCCACATCACATACGCCGAAAGGTGAATCGGCGAGCGGTCTCGATTCTCGTTTACGTAGTCGCAGAGCTCTTCGACAAGGCCGGGAACGCGAAACGCTGGAACGGGTTTGTGCTTGCTGCCCTTGATCTCGACGTCAGACGGCCGGTAGCGACCCGCGTCACGACTTAGACCTTCAAGAGCGATCCGGTTGAGCTCAAGAATTGCAGAAGGGCGGAGTTTGAAGGGTCTTTCGGGGTGAAGCCAATACTCGATTTGCTCTATCGCAGCGTTAAACTGGCGGATGCCATTTTCCGCCTCACGCTGTGCTTTCAGGTCAGGGTCGGTGACAAGTTCGACTTCGCGGGCCTCGCTGTGTCGATCTTCCGAATCCATGCGATCTTATTCACCCTTCAACGCCTCCGCGGCCTTGTTCACTGTCTCGCGCGTGATGCGTGGGTTCTCGATGTTTGTGTTCCCGAAGACGAAACTCCGGCGCTGCGCATCCTTCTGTTCCGCCGTCATTTCAATCTTCTTTGCGGCTTCCAGCAGCTCCTGCAATTCCTTTGTCATAATTCCCCCCACGCCTCCAGGATCAGCCCTTGCAAGAATAGAGCTACGATACGGAACTACGATGCAAGGTAAAGATCCCCAGTTATTTTTATAGGGCGTGGGGCAAGCCAGTAACCTTGATCGTACCAGAGGCTCCCCGCCGACCACAATGGATGCAACTTCAGAATCATGCGAATCTAGGAAAGCTGCTTAGGAGTCTCCTGCTGCCGATCGTTGTCGCCCACGAGCTTTACGACATAATCGCAATCTTCCACCTCTAATACCGACGAATTTCGCCGATTTCGTCCAGCCGCGCCGCGCTGTACCTTTTCTAGACTTTGTCCCAGCTTCTTTGTGCTCGAAATTCGTGTAGCGTCATTCTGGCGTCATGCGACACGAATACAAACTCGGCGCAATACCGAGCGAATCCGCGAGCATCTTGGCGGAGGAGCCGAGGTACATCTCTGCCCCACTAGCACCGCGCGCCGCCAAATTCGCGCCATACGGGAGCCTCCGAATTCGACAAATTACTCGACACACCGTGCAAAGTCTTTTTCGGCGTATCTCTAACAAAACAAACGATCGGCACCCTAACAAAGTGACACACAATTCGAGGGTCACAATTACGCACTCCCGGCCCGAATTCAGTTCAAGCAGTGAGGAATTTCTTCGAGATTTCGGCGAGGTTGCGGGCGCCGGCGAGGCGCATGGTCATTTCGAGTTCGCCATCGAGATGCTCGAGCACGGCCTGGACGCCCATCCATCCGCCGAGCGCCAGCCCATAGAGCACCGGCCGTCCGACGGCAACGGCATTCGCGCCGAGCGCGAGCGCCTTAAAAACGTCCTGCCCTCGCCGCACGGCGCCATCCATCAGGATGACCGCGCGCCCGTGGACTGCGTCCGCGATTCGCGGCAGCACGGTGAACGAAGCGGAAACATCGTCGAGCTGGCGCCCGCCGTGGTTCGACACCTGAACTCCCGCGCAGCCATGCTCCACGGCCGCCACCGCGAATTCGGGCGACATCACGCCCTTCAGCAGCACCGGCAGTCCCGTCGTTTTCTGGATGAACGCGACATCGTCCCAATCGAGATCGCGCTTGATCGGCTCCGCGCCGTAGCCGCCGCTCTGTTGCGGAAAATTACCGACGGGCAGCGGCGAACGGAAATGGTTGCGCCGGTCGGTCTCGCGGTTGCTCGCGACGACGGTATCAACCGTAAACACGATGGCCGTGTAGCCCGCGGCCTTCGCGCGGCCGAGAATTTCGGCGGCCTTGCCGCGGTCGGCGGGCAGATAAATCTGAAACCACTTCGGGCCGGGACACGCCTGCGCGATTTCCTCGAGCGTCTTCGTGGAAAGCGACGCCGCGCAGTAGAGCGCTTTCGCCGCATTGGTGCCCTGCGCCGAGCCAACCTCTGCGGTCAAGTGAGCCATGCCGTGCCCGGCCATCGCGGAGACCATCACGGGCATGGAAAGTTTCGAGCCGAGGAGCGTGGTCGAGCGGTCGGCGTCCTTGTAGCCGCTCAGATAGCGCGGCGCGATGGTGACGCGCTTGAACGCCGCTTCGTTTTCGCGCTTGGTCCATTCGTCGCCGGCCGCGCTGGAGATGTAGCCGAAGCCGCCCGCGGGAATCACTTTTTGCGCCGCGGGTTCGAGCTCGCGCAGGTTGATGATTTCGATGGCCTTGATTTCCGTGGGCGCGTCGTAGGTGGCGCTGCCCGGCGCCGCAGGCGGTGCTTGCGCGGCTTGCGTAGCGGGCGCGAGCATCACAGGCTCGGCGGCGTTTGCGAATTTCGCGGGAAGCCCGGCCGAAAGAGTTACCGCAGCTGCGGTTGCGGACAGAAAATCACGGCGCTTGCGATCCATGGTCGCCTCCTGATGTCGTCGCGGCGGATGATAACACGAGGCGCGGGACCGACACGGTTGCGCGCGGCTGCGGTGAATGGATGGCGCGGTGCCAAGGATGTTTGCCGGGCATGGCATACCGTGCCCCTACGAAGAAAAGGCTACTGCAATTGACCGAGACGGCGGCGCAGGAAGCGGCGCTCCACATCATTGGTCGCAAGCGCAAGTGCGCGGCGATATGCTTCCGCGGCTTCGGACGATTTTCCGACGCGTCGCAACAAATCCGCGCGCGCGGCAGGAAGCAGATGGAATTCGGAAAGCTCGCCGCGCGATTCGAGTTCGTCGAGGAGCGCGAGACCGTCTGCGGGCGTGCGGGCCATTGCCACCGCGACGGCGCGGTTCACTTCGACGACGGGCGAAGGATGAGTTTCGAGCAGAGCGCTATAGAGCGCGGCGATCTGCGTCCAGTCCGTCTCGCGCGCCGTCTTCGCGTTTGCGTGAAGCGCGGCAATCGAAGCCTGCAACGCGTACGGGCCCGACGAGCCGGCACGAAGCGCGGACTCGGTCAGCTCCGTGCCTTCGCGAATCTGCTCCGCGTGCCAAAGGGTGCGATCCTGCTCGTCGAGCAGGATCAATTCGCCGTCGGCGCTCACGCGGGAGTCGCAGCGCGAATCGTGGAGCAGCATCAGGCCCAGCAGCGCCTGGGTCTCCGCTTCGCGCGGAAGCAATTCGCACAAAGTGCGCGCGAGGCGAATCGCTTCGGCGCAGAGTTCGCGGCGTACGAGAGCGTCGCCGGTGCTGGCGAGGTAGCCTTCATTGAAAATCAAATACACAACGAGCATGGTTGCTTCGAGGCGGTCGGGCAAATCTGCTCGCGCGGGAACGCGATAGGGAATGTTCGCGTCGCGAATCTTGCGCTTCGCGCGAACCAGGCGTTGCGCCATGGTGGCGACCGAAACCAGAAACGCGCGCGAGATTTCTTCGGTGGTCAGGCCGCAGATGGTGTGAAGCGTGAGCGCGACCTGCGCGTCGGTGGCGAGCGCCGGATGGCTGCAGGTGAAGATGAGGCGCAGGCGGTCGTCTGGAAACATGTCGTCTCCGAAATCATCGGCAGGCTGCGATGTGAAGTCGAGATTGCGCGCGATCTCGTCGCGCTTGTTTTCGAAGCGGCGATCGCGGCGGAGCCGGTCAATGGCTTTGTGCCGCGCGGTGCCGACGAGCCACGCGCGAGGATTCGCGGGCGTGCCCTCCGCGGGCCACTTCTGCAGAGCGACGGCGTAGGCCTCCTGCAACATCTCCTCGGCGAGATCGAAATCGCCGAGCAGACGAATCAGTGTGGAGAGGACCCGGCCCGATTCTTCGCGGTGGAGCTTTTCCAAATCCATGTTGAAGAGGGCCTACGCTCGCTCTGATGCCGAAGCCGGTTTCAGGCGACCGATTTTACGTCGCGGCGGCCTGTTCCATGGCAAAAATGGGCCGCACCTCGACAGAGCCATGCCGCGCGGCGGGAATCTTGGCCGCGATGGAGATGGCTTCGTCGAGATCGGCGGCTTCGACGAGGTAGTAGCCGCCGAGCTGTTCTTTTGTTTCGGCAAAAGGGCCGTCGGTGACGACCCGCTTGCCGTCGCGCACGCGGACGGTGGTGGCGCTGGCGACGGGCTTCAGGCGATTCGACCCGAGATTCTTGCCCTGTGAATTGATTTCCTCGGTGAATTTGCCATAGTCCGCCACCATGGCGCCGGTTTGAGCGGGAGTGAGATTGAACCAATCCGATTCCTGGCCGTAAATCAGAAGCAGGTATTTCATGGGTTGTTCCTCCTACTGGTTAGTCGAACGAAAGCCGCAAAATCGACAACGCAAACCAATCTTTTTAGACCTCGATCGCAATCTTGCCGAGGAAATTGCCGGAGGCCTGGAGGTGGAAAGCGTCCAAGGCGCGGTCAAACGGAAATACCTCTTCGATGACAGGCTTGATCCGGTTGACCTCGATCGCCTGGATCAACTGCTCGAGGCTGGCGCGGCTGCCGACGCCGATGCCGTGCAGGCTGGCGCTTTTGAACATCAGGTCGTGCGGATTGGCGTTGCCCTCGCGTCCGGCGAGCACGCCGATCAGCGCGACTTTGCCGCCGTATCCGACGCATTCGAACGAGCGCGCGAGCGTGCCCATGCCGCCATTTTCGATCACGCAATCCACGCCGCGCCCGCCGGTCAGCGCGAGTACTTCCTTTTCCCAGTCGGGACGCGTTTTGTAATTGACGCCGTCGGATGCGCCGAGGCCGCGAGCGCGTTCGATTTTTGCGTCGCTCGACGAAGTGACGATCACGCGCGCGCCGGCCGCACGCGCGATTTGCAGCGCGAACATCGAGACGCCGCCGGTGCCGATGCAAAGCACCGTGTCGCCGGGCTTGACGCGCGTGCCGGCGATCATCAGCGCGTTCCATGCGGTGGCGCCGGCGCAGGGAAGCGTGGCCGCTTCCTCGAACGAGAGATTTTTCGGCGCGGCGACCCAGCCGTCTTCATGCAGCGAGACAAATTCGGCGAGAGTGCCGTCGAGCGGAGAGCCGAGCGCGCGACGACTTTTCGGCGGCGCGCCGTCAATCCATACCTGAAAGAAAGAGGGGATGACGCGATCGCCGGGCTTGAAGCGCGTGACGTTTGCGCCGATGGCGACGACTTCGCCGGCGGCGTCCGAGCACGGGATCGTGTCGTGGTCCACGCCGTAGCGATACTTGCCGGTGATGATGGCGTGGTCGCGGTAATTCAGCGCAGCGGCGCGGATGCGGACGAGGACGTCGCTCGGCCCCGGAGTTGGATTCGGACGATCCACGAGGCGCAGGTCCTCGATTGAGGTCGGGCTCTTCGGGATTTCGTAGGCTTTCATTGGGAGCACGAGGATATCCGAAGTGTGAGGCGTTGCTCAATAGCGCAGCTGTGCCTCGCGCTTACACCGAAGAGAGATTCTTCGACTGCGTGACCGGACGTCCCGCAGGAGCGGGACGAAATGCCGAAACGTCCGGTCACTCCGCTCAGAATGACGATCGTTCTCGCCCATCTGCGGATCGCTACTTTCTTGAGACGCGGATGAGGCGGCCGTCATCGAGCAGAATATAAAGGGAGCCGTCGGGAGCCTGCTGGACTTCACGGACGCGCTGGTTCAAGTCCTTGAGCAGGCGCTCTTCGGCGACGACCTTGTCGCCATCGAGCACGAGGCGAATCAAGCTCTTCGCGCCCATCCCGCCGATCAGGACGTTGCCTTTCCACTCCGGGAACATGTCGCCGGTGTAGAAAATCAATCCGCAGGGAGCGATATCGGGATACCAGAAATATACGGGCTGTTCGACTCCGGGCTTCTGCGTCGCGCCGGTGCCAGCGATCAGGTCGCCATTGTAGCGACGGCCATAGCTGACGTTGGGCCAGCCATAGTTGCCGCCGGGCTTGATGATGCTGATTTTGTCGCCGCCGAGCGGGCCGTGCTCGATCACCCAGAGCTTGCCGGTTGAGGGATTGATGGCCGCGCCTTCAGGATCACGATGGCCGTACGAGTAGGTTTCAGGCAGGACGGTCGGCTGGTCGAGGAACGGATTGTCCTTGGGAATCGAGCCGTCTTTATTGATGCGAGCGACGCGGCCTGTGAAATTGCGAAGGATATCGGGATCGTTGATTTCGTGATCGGTGCCGTCGTAGGGCGCTTCGTAGAAGCGGAAGCGGTCGGCGCCGGTTATGAACAGGGTGCCGTCGGGCGCGAAGACGATGCGGCGATTGACGCCGTCGAGCAGGACCTGGACGTTTTCCAGGCGGCGCTCGTCGTCGCTGAGGCGCGCGCGGGCCAAACGCTCCTCGCCGACGCGCATGGTGCGGCGTTCGGAGACGGAAGCTTTCCAGACGTTGGCATAGAAATACTCGAGTGGCCAGGAGCCGGGCGTTTCACCCGGCGGCGGCGCGAAATACGTGAAATAGATCATGCGGTTGTGGGCGAAATCTGGATCGAGGACTAGGTCGTGGAGGGATTCGGCGGCGACGATTTTCGTATCAGGCACACCGGCAATCGGCGCGGAATAAAATCCGTTCATCTCCGCGACGCGGATAAAGCCGAAGCGCTCGGTGACGAGGATTTTGCCGTTGGGCATGATGGCGAGCGACCATGGCCCATTAAAGTGGTTGATGATCGTCTCGATTTTGAGCGCCGGGGACGGTTTCGCCGGAGCGGGAGCGTTGGTCTGGCCGGGGAAGGCGGGCTTTGGCGGGGGATAGTCTTCGGCTTTGGCTTGGGCGCGCGCCGCGGATGAGATCAGCGCCGCCAATGCCATCACTGTAGTCAGATATACCGCAGACTTGATGAACCGCCTCGAATGCATTCTTGCCCCCCTGCTCGATTTGTTTGGGAGAGTCGAGGCGAGATGTTACATGCGTTTGGATGCGGTGGCAATTGCACGAGGCGATGCATCATCGCATCTGCGCGAAAACGAGGAGTTCTTCGAGATCGAGCCGGTCTGAAGTTGAGGATTAATTATCGGGCCGAACGATAGAGGCGTTCGGTAGGCGCGTTTGAATAAACGGGCCGAGGCCGCGATTCGACGGCTGCCTCGAGCTGGCGAAGAGAATTCTCGATTCGCAGAAAGACAACTTCCCGAGCGGACTCGTTCATGTATTTCGCGATCCGAAGCATCCAGTGCACGGCTTCGACTTTTACGTGCAGGTCGAGTTGTGGATCGCAAACATACTGGCCGCCCTTCAGCTGAACGAGATGCGCAGCGGCGTTCAAATTCTTGTAGTGATCCGATACGCGCTGGACGCGTGCCTCGAACTCTTCGGCGTTAAAATGGCTTTTCTCTTCGGGCGCGTCGAATCGCTGGTTGTACGCGTTATCAACACTGTCAAAAATAACAGCTTCGGTTCTCATCGCGGCCTCCGCAGTAGTGCTGCAGATCGAAACTTTATGAGTGCTACGCCATAGCAAGGTAGCAACGGGCCTGCCAACCCGGCGGTCATTGCGCAAGTAGCTGTAAATGCGTGGCTTAGGGATGATACCGGATGCAAAATCGACCTTTCCCTGGGTGCTAAAACCATGCAAATTGTGCTTCCAGCCTGCCGATTGTGCCGGAGCCGTGAAGCTGGGAGAGGTGTGCTAACATCCGATCGAACATGGCCAAAACTGTTTACATTGTGAGCGCGGTGCGGACGCCGATCGGAAAATTCGGCGGGATGCTTGCGGAATTCACGCAGCCAGACCTGGGAACGATCGCGGTTCGCGCGGCGGTGGAGCGGGCGTTTGGGTTGCCGCTGCCGGCAGAAAGAACGCCGGGGGAATTTTCGTACCCTCCACTGGACAAGGGCGCAGCAAGCAGCGCCCCTACGACTGGCGCAGTGAATGGAATGCCGTGGCATGTGGACGAGGTGATTTTCGGGAATGCGCGGCCGGCGGGCGTGGGGCCGAACCCGGCGCGGCAAGTTGCGTGGCGCTCGGGGCTGGGCGACGACGTTCCTGCGTTTACGGTGAACATGGCGTGCGCGTCGGGATTGCGCGCGGTGGTTCTCGGCTGGCAGGAAATTTTGACCGGCGCGGCGGAAATTATTGTGGCGGGCGGCGCGGAGTCCATGAGCCGCGTGCCGTATCTGGTGGAAGGGCGCTGGGGATTCAAGCTGGGCAACCAGCCGCTGATTGACGCGATGTACCGCGACGGGTTCGTCTGCCCGATATCGAAGTTCATTATGGGCGAGACGGCGGAGATTCTGGCGGAGCAGTACAAGATTCCGCGCGACGAGCAGGATGCATTTGCGCTGGAGAGCCACCGGCGAGCTGCGCGAGCCGCCGCGGAGTGCCACTTCAAGGCGGAAATGGTGCCGATTGACGTGAAGGACAAAAAAGGCAACGTCACGCGGCTCGACAAAGATGAGCACGTGCGTGCGGACGTGACGCTCGAGGCGCTGGCGAAGCTGCCGCCGGTGTTCAGCAAGACGGGCAGCGTAAGCGCAGGGAATTCGAGCGGCATCACAGACGGCGCCGCGGCGGTGGTGCTCGCGAGCGAGGAAAGAGTGCGCGAGTTGAATCTGAAGCCGATCGCGCGAATCGTGGATGCGACGGTCGCGGCGGTAGACCCGCGCGTGATGGGAATTGGTCCGGTGCCGGCGGTGCGCAATTTGAGCAAGCGCACGGGCACGAAGGTGGAAGACTACGACGCGGTCGAGCTGAACGAGGCTTTTGCCGCGCAGGTGCTGGCATGCGACCGCGATCTGCACTTCAATCGCGAGCGGCTGAATCCCAATGGCGGCGCGATTGCGCTGGGGCATCCGATCGCGTGCACGGGAAGTCGCATCCTGACGACTTTGATTCATGAGATCCGCCGGCCATCAGGACAGGGTACTGGCCAAGAGGGCAGTCCGCGAACTGGCCGACGGGGTCTTGCCACATTGTGTGTGTCCGGCGGATTGGGCGTGGCGGTCGAAATCGAAACGGTCTAACCTTTTGGGAGTGCTCTCCAGCGGTTTTGGTGCGAGCGCTTAGACCGGAGCGTTTTCCATGGACACGCATCACCAGAAGCGCGGAGGAGGCGTCGAAGTCCTCGGAACGCTGTCGCTGGTCGCGCCGAAAATCGAAGAATTTCAATTCCTGAAGGTGCAGGTCGAAGGAGAGGTCGCGCGGCTCACGCTCGATCGTCCCGACCACAACCTGCTAAACGAACGGATGCTCTGCGAGCTGGCCTCCGGGATCAACTTCCTCGGCGAGCAGTACAACATCAAACTTATCGTTCTCGCGTCCGCGGGGAAAACATTTTGCGGCGGCATCGAGCTTGGCGAATACACGCAGCGTCGCGTGTTTCAATTGCTCGACGCGTTCCATTTTGCATTCTCAGCAATGCTGGATACGTCCAAGCCGCTGCTGGTGGTCGTCAACGGGCCGGCGCTCGGCGGAGGCGCGGAGCTGGCGGCGCTGGGCGACCTGGTGATCGCGACTCCCAAGGCGCGATTCGCGCAGCCGGAAATCAAACTCGGAGTTTTTCCGCCGCTGGCCGCGGCGATTCTTCCTTACATTCTGGGACCGAAGCAGGCGCTGGAGCTGGTGCTGACGGGCGAAGCGATGTCCGCGGAGCGCGCGCGTGAATTGGGGTTGGTGAACTGGCTGGTGCCCGAGGCCGAGCTGGAAAAGAAAGTAAACGACGTGATCGCGAAAGTGACGGCTCAATCCGCGCCAGTGCTGACCATGGCGAAGAAAGCCATCATGGGCAGCCTGGGTTTGCCGTTGCGCGACGGCGTGAGAAATTCGATGAAAGTTTTTCTGAACGAACTCGCCGAGCTGGAAGATTCGCAGGAAGGTTTGCGAGCGCTGGTTGAAAAGCGCGCCCCGAAGTGGAAGAATCGCTAGGGGTCACAATGCAAGTCGACGATGACAAGCAATATCTCCATCCTGAGATCAAGCCATTTGAGCCCCTTTTATCGCGCTCGCTGAGGCGACAAAAGAAGACCTTCGATGTAATCGTGCGTTTCTCTTTGTCCTTTTTTGTGCTCCTGGGTGGCCGCGCCGTCTGGGAGTTGCACGCTGCGGGTCATCCGATCGGTTGGCTCGTCGCCTGGGCGGCCTTCCTCGCCACGTTCGTAACCATTGGGCTCGGAACTGGATTGAGACCTACACAGCAGCAGCCCAACGAAAATGTGTTGAGACGGGATTGATTGACACACCCGCGAGCGGAGCTTAGACTCGCTTTCGACAATTGAACTGGCACGGGTGAAGTTGGAAGGCCGTGAAAATCGGCCACGGTCCCGCCACTGTGATCGGCGCGCTGTTAGATTCGTCGCCGAAAGTCAGGAACGTACCCGAGCTAGTCGAAGCTGACACTCTTCGCGAGAAAGAGTGTGGCGACGCGCCTCGCTATTCTCGCGAGGCTTTTTTATTGCCCGTTCACCGGAGGGTTGGTTGCGTTACGAGTGGCATCGCCGGATTTTGATGGTTGCGATGGTAGGCGCGCTGATCGCGAGCGCAGTACCGGTTGTCGCGCAAAACGGGGCCGGAGTGACCTGTGAACGCGGCGAAGGCTACGTGCCTCCCACGCACCCAATGGAAGTCACGGATGAAGTGGGACGGCACGTGAAATTACCGTTCGATATTAAACGGATCGTGACGCTCGCGCCGAATTTGACCGAGACGATCTATGCGCTGGGGCTTCAGGACCGGCTCGTGGCCGACACGAACTTCTGCGACACGCCGCCAGCCGCGAAATTGAAGGCGCACGTAGGCGATCCGCAGAATCCCAATCTTGAAGCTATTGTGGCGCTGCAACCAGACCTCGTGCTGGCGACGACTTCGATTAACCGGGTGGAAACCGCCGACGCGCTGAAGCAGTTGGGTTTCGCTGTGTACACAACCGATCCGCAGACGGTTCGCGGAATGCTCGATTCGGTTCAGCACATCGCGGACGCAATAGGCGAGGGGAAAAAAGGGACGGATCTCGTCACGCAGATGCAGAAGCGGCTCGATGATTTACACGCGCGACTGAGCGACCGGCCGATGGTTCATGTGCTGTTTGTCGTTTGGGACCAGCCGCTGATCACCATTGGGCAGAACACGTTCATTGCCGACGCGCTAAGATTTGCCGGGGCCGAGTCCGTGGTTTTATCGAAGCAGCAATGGCCGCACCTTAGCATCGAAGAGGTCGTGCGCCTGCAGCCGGACTATCTTGTGTTTACGAGCGATCATGGAGCGGTGGCCACGACCCTTGCAGATTTGCGGACGCGACCAGCGTGGCGCGATCTAGACGCCGTTGAAACCGGGCACGTGGTCAACGTGAGCGTTGAAGCGATTCGGCCTTCGCCAGGATTGGTGGATGCCATCGAGCAGCTCGCGCACGCGGTGCATCCCGAAGCGTTTGCGGAGAAGCGGGAAAACCGAAATGCGAAATTCGAAACTCGCGACCTGCCGGCGGGCTTCGGAACAATCGGAGAGGAGTGGGGTCAGTGCGCCCGCTGACGCCGCGACGAGTGGCCTGGATTTGCGCCGGGCTCGGCGTGGTGTTGTTTGCCGCGGCGGTGATTTCGCTGCGCATCGGCGCTTATCCGATTTCCGTGGTGGATATCGTCAGGACACTTTTCAGCGGCATCCTCGGGCGATGGGAAGAAATCCCCAGCGAGTATAAATCCATCGTCTTCAACATCCGACTGCCTCGCATACTGCTGGGAATTCTGGTCGGCGCGTCACTTGCGACGGCCGGCTCCGGTTTTCAAGCACTGCTGAGGAATCCGCTGGCGGACCCGTACGTTCTTGGAGTATCGAGCGGGGCGGCGCTGGGAGCGATCATCAGCTTGATCGTGACGCCGCACGCGCCGGGCGCGATTCAACTGGCGGCATTCGCTGGGGCAGCGGCCACGACGGCAGCGGTTTATTTTCTCGGACGCCGCGGTGGACAACTTGACAGCGCGACGCTGCTGCTTGCGGGAATTGTGGCCGCGTCGTTTCTCTCCGCGATCATCATGTTCCTGATGACCACGCTAAGCGGGCGCGACCTGCGCGGCATGGCGTTCTGGCTGATGGGCGATCTTGGCTCGACGCTGCCGACAAATCCGCTGCCGTGGTTCGAGGCGTTGTTCTTCGTGTTCGTGCTGGCGGCAGGAGCGATTTACGCGACGTCGTCCGACCTGAATTTAATTCTTACGGGCGAGCAGGAGGCGCGGCACCTGGGAGTGAACGTGCATCGCGTGAAGCTGGTGGTGTACATCGCGGCGTCGGTGCTGACGGGGCTGGCAGTGTCGGTGAGCGGCACGATCGGATACGTGGGCCTGCTGGTGCCGCACGTGATGCGGATGATGTTCGGCACGGATTACCGGCTGCTGATTCCGACGTCGGCGATTGGCGGGGCGATTCTAGTGGTGCTGGCGGATACACTCGCTCGCTCGATTGTGAGCCCCACGGAATTGCCGGTCGGCGCGATGACGGCGCTGGCGGGCGCGCCAGTTTTCATCTATCTGATGCGGCGGAGGGTGCGATGAACGCGGTCACGGGAAGCGGCGCGGATTCCGCATCGCCGACGGTCATCGCTCCGCGAAGTCCGGGCATGCGGCTGAAGGTAGAGCAGGCGAGCTACGCGTACGCGGCGACGGATCGTTCTGCGCCGAAGTTCACGCTCGGCCCGACGAGTTTTGAAGCGAACCAGCGGGAGCTTGTGGCGATACTCGGCCCGAACGCGAGCGGAAAATCAACGCTGCTGACGCTGCTGGCGGGAATGGCGCGTCCGCTATCGGGTCGGATTGAAGTGGATGGCGTGGAAGTGAGCATGCTCGATCTGCGGACGCGCGCCCAGCGAATCGCGCTGGTGCAGCAGGAAAGCGAGCTGCTGTTTCCCCTGCGCGTGTGGGAATACGTGCTGCAGGGGCGCTACCCGTACGGGAAGCGGCTACGGTTTGAAACGGAGGAAGACTGTCTGCTGGCCGGAAATGCGCTGGCGCAGGTGGGCGCGGACGCGTTGCGCGACCGGTGGATGGATCAGCTATCCGGAGGCGAGAAGCAACGCGTGATTCTGGCGCGGGCGCTGGCGCAGCAACCGTCGCTGCTGCTGCTGGACGAGCCGACGCAACATCTGGACATCGGCGGCAAAGTGGAATTGCTGCGGCGGTTGCGGCGATTGGCGGACGACAGCCGCTACACTGTGCTGGTGGTGACGCACGAACTGAATCTGGCGGCGGAATTTTCCGATCGCATCGTGCTGCTGCACAAAGGCAAGTGCCTGCGCGTGGGGACGCCAGCGGAAGTTTACGACCGCGCGCTGCTCGAGGAAGTGTTCGAGGCGCCGCTGGAAGTCGAGATGCGCGAAAGCGGGCGGCCGAGGGTGATTCTCGGAGGGAATCACTAAGTACGACGAGGGGTTTTCTACGGCGGATCGCCGCGCAATCACACCCGCCGAATTGTCGGGCGGGCGCCGAGTCGGCCGAAAGCGCGCTGTCCGGCCGGATGCTATAATCGGCGGCTTACCATGAGCCGAACAACGCAAGAAGCGTCGCGCATCGCGCCCGAGGTGATGGCTCGCTACGAGGCCGTGATCGGCCTCGAAGTACACGCGCATCTTCATACGCTGACGAAGGCGTTTTGCGGATGCTCGACACGCTTCGGCGACGCGCCGAATTCGAATACATGTCCGGTGTGCCTTGGCCTTCCGGGCGCGCTGCCGATACTCAACAAGCGGGCGCTGGAACTGGCGCTGCGAGCCTCGCTGGCAATCGGCTGCACGATCCAGAACCGGGCGCGGTTCGCACGCAAGAATTACTTCTACCCCGACCTGCCAAAGGGCTACCAAATTTCCATGTACGAACTGCCACTGGCGCTGGAAGGGTCGCTGGAGATTGAGGTCGAAGGTGAAAAGAAAACGATCGGGATTACACGTCTGCACATGGAAGATGACGCCGGGAAAAGTCTCCACGAGGGTTTCCCCGACTCCGACAAATGGAGCTACATTGATTTCAACCGCTGCGGCGTGCCGCTGATCGAAATTGTGTCGGAACCTGACATGCGCGCGCCCGCCGAAGCCTACGCCTACCTGACGGCGCTGAAACAGATCCTCGAATATACGGAAGTGAGCGACTGCAACATGGAAGAGGGATCGCTGCGGTGCGATGCGAACGTGAGCGTGCGGCTGCGCGGCGCGCCCAAACTCGGCACGAAGGCGGAAGTCAAGAATTTGAATTCGTTCCGCTATCTGGCGCACGCGCTGGAATATGAAATCGAGCGGCAAATCGGCGTGCTGGAATCCGGCGGCACAGTGACGCAGGAAACGCGGCTCTGGAACGTGGCCGCGGGTCGCACTGAGCCGATGCGTTCGAAAGAATTCGCACACGATTACCGGTATTTTCCAGATCCCGATCTGCTGCCTGTGGCGGTCGCGGAAAGCACAATCGCGGATGTGCGCTGGAAGATGCCGGAACTGCCGGCGGCGAAGCGAAACCGATTCCAAACCGAGTACGCCATTTCAGCGTACGATTCCGGAGTGCTGACGGACACGCGAGCGTTGGCGGATTATTTCGAGGCAGCTGTAAAGGCGGGCGCGCCTGCGAAATCAGCCGCCAGCTGGATCTCCGTGGAGCTACTGCGGCGGCTGAACGATGCGGGGAAGGATATCGGGGATTGCCCTGTGAAGCCCGCAGCGCTGGCGGAGCTGCTGGCTAAGGTCGAGAAGGGCGAAATTACGGCGGCGAGCGGGAAGAAGGTGTTCGCGACGATGTTCGAAACCGGGAAGGGTGCCGCGGAGATTATCGCCGCTGAGGGGCTCGCGCAAATCACGGACACCAGCGCCATCGAAAAAATCGCGCGTGACGTGGTGGCGAAAAGCCCGGACAACGTGGCGAAATATCGCTCGGGGAACGAAGGCGTGTTCAAGTTTTTCGTGGGGCAGGTGATGCGCGAGACGCGTGGGCAGGCAAATCCTCAGGCCGTGAATGAAATTCTGAAGCGTGTGCTCGCCGAATCCTGATTCGCGCGTCAAACGGGAATGGAGACACCAACGTGCTCAAAGAAGGCGAAGCGGCTCCCGGTTTCAAGGTGACGGCTGACGACGGCAACAAAGTCTCGCTTGCGGATTATCGCGGGCAAAATGTGGTCCTCTATTTTTATCCGAAGGCGAATACGTCCGGATGCACGCACGAGTCCGTGGAATTTCGCGACGCGCTGAAGGATTTCAAAGCTGCGAACACCGCTATTGTGGGATGCAGTGGAGATTCGGTGGAGGATCAGACGAAATTCAAGACCCGCTACAAACTGAATTTTCCGCTGCTGGCCGATACAGAATTCGAAGTGGTGGACGCATACAAGGCCCGGCGAATGAAAAGCTTTTTCGGAAAATCGTTTCTCGGAATCGTGCGAACGACATTCCTGATCGGGCCAGATGGAAAGATTCGCAAGATTTGGCCGAAAGTCACGGTGAAGGGGCATGCCGCTGAAGTGCTCGCCGCGATCGGCGAGGGATAATTCGGACGCACCGGTGTTGGCGGCAAAATGCCGGCGTCACGCCGAAGGGTTGTTGCGAAGCCGCTCGATAAGCCACATCAGGGAAATCCCAAAACACATTCCCGAAGCGAATAGTTGCACCATATCCACGGTGCGATAGGCCTGGAACCGCGGCTTTGCAATCAGCTCGAAAATTCCGAGCAGACCGATGAACAGAGCGGCGCTTGGGAATACGCCTCCGCCACGCGATGTCATGATTTCCTCCCGGGAAAATATCTTGGTGAATGCGCCGAATGCGAAGGTATGGCGGCCACAAGGCCTTGTCAATATCGAGCGATGCGATGGGATCGCCGCCCTACACCGTGACGATGAACGATTCACCCGCCGGTTCAATCAATGCGTTATCAATTAAGCGGGTGTTGCCGACGCGGGCCGCGAGCAGGGCGTAACAAGTTTTACGAAGGGCCACAACCGGCTCGAGCGTATCGGCGTCCACAATCTCCGCATAATCAAGCGCCACGCCCGGCTCAGAGTCGATGACCTTGCGCACGGTCGCCAGGATATGAAGCAAATCCCGGCCGCCCGCTGAAATCTCGCGGCGGAGTGCATCGAGCGAGCGATACAGCACCGTGGCCGCGCGGCGCTCGCTGACGGACAGGTAGGCGTTGCGCGACGAAAGCGCCAACCCATCCGGCTCGCGGACGATGGGGCAGACGACGATTTCAGTCGCGAGATCGAGGTCGCCAGTCATCTGGCGAATGATGCGGGCCTGCTGCGCGTCTTTGCGGCCGAAAAGTGCGAAGCGTGGCTGCACGATTTCGAAGAGTTTCAGGACCACCGTGGTGACGCCACGAAAATGCCCCGGACGCGAGCGGCCTTCAAGGCGATCGCTCAAACCTTCCACGGCGACGGACGTGCGGAAACCCGGCGGGTAGATATCCTCGGGCGGCGGCGCGAATACATAGTCCACGCCGAGATTTTCCAGCGCCGCGCGGTCTGCTTCGAGCGACCGGGGATATTTCTGAAAATCCTCGGATGGGCCGAACTGTTTCGGATTTACGAAAATCGAAACGACGACCGGCGAACACTGCTTCCGGGCCTCGCGAACGAGAGAGAAATGGCCCTCGTGGAGAGCACCCATCGTGGGCACCAGACCGACCAAGAGGTCGTTCCGGCGAGCCTCGGCGCCGACCTGCTTCATCCACGCGAGAGTGTGAATCAATTCCATCAGGAAGGAGTCATTTGCGAGTTATGCGTTGGCCTGGGCGGCGCGCTCGCGATAAAAGGCAATCAAGTCCGTGCTGGTGGCTTTTGCGCCGAGTTGGCGCAGCAGCGTTGTGATCTGGCCGCGGTGATAGGTGCTGTGATTGGCGACGTGTTGCAACATCTGCCAGAGCGGCTGCGCATTCGGCGTGCCCGCTATTGTTTTGAAATGAATGACGCGATGAAGATCGTCCGCGTTGAGCGAGGCCGCAAAATCCACCAGGTTACGATCAATTTCGATGAAGCGCCGGCGCACCGTGTCAAGATCGGGGAAATCCGCGGCGGAAGGGAGAGCAACCGGCGTGCGACCATGCCAGCGTTCGAGCCAGATCCACTGTGCTCCGTAAATGTGGGCGAGCGTGTCTCGCACCGAGCGGAAGCTGGATGCAAGGTCGCGCGTGAATTGTTCGGGCGTTAGCGCAGCGCACGCTTCAATCGCGCGATGATTCGCCCAGGCGTTGAAATCGTAGAGCAAGCGAATATCGTCAACGTTCATGGCGGATGACTCCTTTGCAATCGGGACCGCGCTAGTCGCTTAACTTTTCCGATCAGCGCCGCTGGGGCGCAATCTGATGTTCGCGCAGCTCGCCGGCGGAATGATAGGACTCCGCATCCGATGGGTAGTTGCCGCTGCGGACGTCGTCGCAATACGCGGATACGGCGCGCGAGATTTCGGCGGAGAGATTCGCATACTGCCTCACGAACTTCGGCCTGTGACCGGTGGAAAGGCCGACGAGATCGTGGAAGACGAGTACTTGGCCGTCGCAATCGGGGCCGGCGCCGATGCCGATCGTGGGAATGCGGAGTTTTTCCGTGATCCGTGCGGCCAGCTCGCGCGGCATGGATTCGAGCACGACGGAAAATGCACCTGCCACTTCGACCGCGCGCGCGTCCCGCTCGACCTGCCGCGCCGCGTCTGTCGTTTTGCCCTGCACGTGAAATCCGCCGAGCGCGTTCACCGATTGCGGCGTCAGGCCGACGTGGCCCATCACCGGGATTTCGGCTTCGACGAGCCGCGCAATCAGTTCGATGCGGCGCTCGCCGCCTTCGACTTTCACGGCTTCCGCTCCGCCCTCTTTCACCAGGCGCACGGCGTTGCGAACCGATTCGTCGAGAGAAACGTGAAAGCTGCCGTAGGGCATGTCGGCGACGACCAGCGCGTGGCGCGTGGCTCGACGGACGGCGTGAGTGTGGTGCACCATTTCGTCGAGCGTGACCGGGAGTGTGCTGTCGTATCCGAGCACGGCCATGCCGAGCGAATCGCCAACGAGCAGGATATCCACGCCTGCCTCGTCTAGCAGGCGCGCGGTGGGGTAGTCGTAGGCCGTCAGGCAGGTAATCTTTGATATTGCGTGAGACTTGGAATCCGGGAAACCAGAATGCGAATGGGACTTGCGGAAGAGAATGTCGGGAACGGTAACTTTGCCGTTGTCCGCACGAGGAACGAGACTCATGGTTGCCTCCGGTGCCGCTCCCGAATTTCGGGATGCAGCCCACCAACAAGCCGATGCTATCAGAAGGATGTGAGATTCCGCAAAGAATTAGCAGGCCTTGCGCGCCCCCTGAGATGGCGAACGAAACTCGAAATAGCGTTCAAGATTGTGCGACGGGCGTAGGCGGCGCGGGTGATGGAGCCGACGGCGGAAGCTGCGTTTCAACGCCGCGCCAGCCAACCGGGCGTCCGCGCAGGGCTTCGCGGAGCGCGCGGAACAGCACCACGTACATCATCTGGCGGTAGTAGAAGCGCTGGAGAATCAGCGGGGCGAGAAGCGTCCAATCTTCGTCCTTTTCGAGCGCGAAGGCGACGACGCAGGTGAAAAGGTCAATCAGCATGAAGAGCGCGAAGAAAATCAGCGAACGCTCGACGTCCTGCGAAGTCCAGAGTTCGGGCAGCCGCGCAAACCGGAGCTGCCCGAGGCCCCAGAGGGCCAGCGAGAGCAGGAACAGCAAATCTATGACTGGAGAAACCAGCGGCAAAATAATCTGAAACAGAAAAATATTGGGAATGGCGATCCAGCCGAGCGTGCCGTAGCGCGCTTTTCCGGCGGTATCGCGGTGTTTCCAGACCGCCTGGAGCGTGCCGAAGGTCCAGCGGAATCGCTGGCGCACAAGCGCGTCAACTGTGTCGGGAACCTCGGTGCGGCCGATGGCGGTTTCGTCGTAGAGAATCTTCCAGCCGTTTCGGCGGATGGTCAGCGTCAAATCCGTGTCTTCTGCTACGGTGTCGCCCGAGAAACCGTCGTTGCTGCGAAGCAGGTCCGCGCGCCACGCTCCCACGGCGCCGGGTACCACAGGGATGCAATTCAGCAAATCGAATGCGCGCTTTTCGAGATTTTGGCTGGTGATATATTCCAGCGCCTGCCAGCGCGTGATCCAGCGATTGCGGTTGATCACTTTGACATTACCGGCGACCGCTCCCACGCTGGGATCGGCGAAATGCCGGACGAGGCGAGGAACGGCTTCAGGGTCCACGATGGTATCAGCGTCAATCGAGACGACGATTTCGCCGATAGCCTCGCTGAGAGCGTTGTTCAGGGCCGCAGGCTTGCCGTGATTGGATTGCAGAAGCAATCGCACGCGGCGATCGCGTCCATAATGCGTGCGCACAAGCTCGGCGGTGCGATCTGTGGAACCGTCGTCCACCACCAGGATTTCGAGCTTCGGATAGTTGGAAGCCAGCGCCGCGCGAACTGTATTCAGGATCACGGATTCTTCGTTATACGCGGGGATCAGGATGCTGACCTCGGGCTGATACTCGGGATGGTCCGGAGGCGCGGGGCGCAGCTTTTCGGCAAGCGCGAGCAGGCCGATAATCAGCGCGCGGCCGCCGACCAGTAAAATGCCCGCCACGAAAATGAATGCGATGCCGCTGCGCAGCCATCGAAATACTTCGAAGATGAAGGAATCCGCGCGCACAAGCAGCCATTCGCGGTAGGTCAGCGAGGGCATGATCTGCGCGCGTGTTTGACCGAGCAAATCGGAAACTGAAACGAATTCGTAGCCCTTCGCGCGAAGCCCTTCGATGATTTGCGGCAGCGCGGCGACGGTATGGGCGCGGTCGCCTCCGCCATCGTGCAGAAGGATGATATTGCCGTCGTTGTTTTCAGTCTGCGCGAGCACGCGCTGGACAATCGTGTCCGCGGGGGCAGGCGGCTGGCCGTTGTTTTCGCCCCAATCGTGCGGATCTATTCGCGCGCCGATAATCACGTAGCCCATGGATTGCGGGATGGGGAGCAACTGAATTTCGCTGGCCGTTTCCGGCTGGTGGTCAATGCCGTATGGCGGCCGGAAGAGCGTGGTTTTAACACCGAGATAGCTTTCCAGGAGCAGCTCGGTGAGGTTCAGCTGAACCTCCAGCTCGGTCTTGGAAAGGCGATCCACATCAAATTCGGGATGCGTGAAAGTATGGTTCCCGATTTCGTTGCCCAGCGCGTATTCGCGTTTCACGATTTCGGGATTTTTGTTCGCCGATTCGCCGATTACGAAGAATGCTCCCGGCGCCTTTTCCTTGTTCAAAATATCCAGAATCTTGGGAGTCCACTCGGGATCGGGGCCATCGTCGAACGTGAGCGCGACTTTCTTAGGATCGGCGCCCATCTGTTCGATCCGCCACGACATCGGATAACTCGTGAAACCTTCGTCGTCGAACGTGTCGGAATCGGAATCGTAGTCGAATGTCCGTTTGCCGCTTTGGGGCGTGGACGTGATGCGCCAAATATCGCCATCGCCCTCGAGGATCAGATCGTAGCCCGGCGGAACATCCGTCATTTTGTTGCGAACGGCGTCATCAGGATGCGTGGCGTCCCAGATGTACCACATCGAGGGATCTTCCATGCCGAGCCGCCATAGCGCAGTGCCCGCAACCCCGGCGCGTTCGGAGGCGCGAAGCTCGTTGTAAGCGGTGAGGCCGTCGAGCATCCAAACATGGTGGATTTGATTTTTCTCATCCTCGTAGGAGTAATACGGATTCATGGAATCAGAGTCGAATTGGATGTCCGATTCGGATTCAACCGCGGTGATGACGCCCTGCTGGAATGTGACGGCTTGCGCGACCGGGTGCGGCACCTTCTTCGATTTTGCCGGCCAGTCGTAGCCGTAATTGGCGATGCCCATCACGAGCTTTTCCGGCGGCACGATCTTCACGATGTTCTGAATGTCGCGCACGAACCAGTCCTGCGGCGCGATGGGACCGGGATCCGACGTTGACCAGTGGAAATCGTAGTTCATCAGGATGATGGCGTCGGCCTGCGACGCGAAATATTTGTAGTCGTAGCTCCAATCCGCCGCGGGGAGCGCGACCATGAGCTTCAGATTTCTCGCGTGTAAATCCGTCGCCAGATCGTGGGTAAAGCGTTGAAAGTCCATCTGGCTGGCTTTAGGTAACGATTCAAAGTCCACGACGATGCCGGCCTGATGCTCGGCGTCCGCGTATTCCTCGAGCTGCCTGGCAAGATTTTGCCGCGCCGCGGGATCGGCCAGCATTTGGAGCATTTGCGGCGGGCACCACACGCCGTTTTTCGCGTCGTAATTATTAACCATGGGCATGACCTGCATGTCCACGGGGGGAGTGCGCGATTGCAGGGACTGCAGGAAGGCGGCGAGTTTCGGGTCCTGGTCGGCGTCGAGCTTTCCATCGAGCGATACGGCGTGCAGAGCCTCGGGAATGAGCAGGTCCAGATCGTGATAGTGGAGCTGAAGCGAGGCGAGGCTCGTGTAATCGTCGCCCACGTAGAAGGCGGCGCGCAGAGGGTCGTAATTCTGTGGGACTTTACCGAGTGTCGCAATTTTGCGCTCCCGTCCCCGGCGAACGGGCTTGGCTTTCACCTTCGTGCGGATCGCGTGCAGACCGGCGCGGGTATCGGGCCGAAGGATATCGGGCAGCTCCGGTTTGCGGCCGACGTTTAGGAGGAAAACCACCAGAACAACGGTGAAGAAACCGCCGGCAATTTCCAACGCGAGCCGGGTTCGGCGCCAGCGGCGTCGCTCTTCATCGTAGAAAATGGGCTTGCGTTCTGCCATCGGGACATTCCAAGCTAGCCGTCCATTGGGACGCTGTCAATGACCGCCAAATATAGGATGCGCGTAAACGTAGCCCTTGCTGCTCTGGCCGGGCTGGCATTGCGCTTTTATTTCGTCCTGAAATTACCGGTGACGGACTCTGGCGATGCGCCATTCTACATCGAGCTGGCCTGGAATTGGCTGAAGAAGGGCGTCTATGGCGGGGTGGTGGAAGGGCAGCTGATGCCGCTGGACACACGGGGGCCGGGCTACCCGGCGTTTCTGGCTGCGATTTTCAGCGTGGCCGGAAATTCGTCGCGGACCGTGATGCTAACGCAGGCGGTCGTGGACCTCGCCACGTGCTTTGTGGTGGCGGTGATCGCGGCGCGGCTGGCTCCCGAGATGTCGCGTCGCCGGGTCGCGCTCGCAGGGCTCTGGCTCGCGGCACTTTGCCCGTTTACGGCGAACTACACCGCAGTGGTATTGACCGAGACGCTGGTTACGTTCCTGACGGCACTGGCGATTTTGCTGTTGGTCGAAGCGGAAGCGCGAGACGCAGCGAATTCAACGGGTTCGGGCAAGGGCGCGCTCAGTCCATGGTTTCTGGCGGGCGTGGTTGTCGGATTCGGAGCGCTGGTTCGCCCGGAAACGCCGCTGCTGCTGTTCGCGACGGGGCTGGTTCTGATCGCGAAATGGTGGCGGCCGGTGAACTGGGAGAAGTTGGCGCGCGCGGGCGTGCTGATGGGAGTCGGGCTGGTGCTGCCGCTGCTTCCATGGGCGGAGCGGAATTGGCGCACGCTCCACGAAGTACAATTTCTGACGCCGCGCTACCTCCAGATGCCGGACGATTTCGCGCCTCTCGGATTCAACGCGTGGACGGGCACTTGGTTGTGGCGATTCAGCGATGTGTACCTCACGCTCTGGAGGCTCAACTCGGAGGGGATTCCGATCGAGAGCATTCCTGCGCAGGCGTTCGATTCTCCGGAAGAACGCGCGCGCGTGGCGGACATGCTCGATTCGTACAATTACACGCTGACGCTTTCGCGGGAGCAGGACGCCGAATTCGGCGCGATTGCCCGGGAGCGCACCGCGAATCATCCTTTGCGGACGTACGTGAAAATTCCGCTGCTGCGCTCGCTCACGATGTGGTTTACGCCGCGCGTGGAATTGCTGCCGAACAGCAGTCCTTTGCGTCCGGTTGGGAGCGAATGGGAAGACGACCGCCTGGATTTCGTGGTGACGCTGGGTCTTGGGCTGTTGAACGCTGCGTACATCATTCTGGCCATGGCGGGAGCATGGATGGTCCGCAGGCGGCCGGGCGTGGCTCTGCTGATCGTGTTCATTCTCGTGCGCACGGTTTATATCGCGAGCTTTATAGAGACGCCGGAGCCGCGTTATGTCCTCGAATGCTTTCCCGCGGTGCTGGCGCTTGGCGCACAGGTCTTTGCCGGGTTTCGAGGCGCCGCGCGACGTCAGCTTTCTTCAACCGGCTCCGGCTGAATGGTCAGCCGATAGATTTGAGGGAAACGCTCCTTAACTCGGCCTTCCAGGATTGCCGTAAAATCGTGAACATCCGTTATCGGCAGGTCGCCATCCATCGCGCAATGGCAGGAAACCAGAATCCGGCGTTCGACGCTGCGGACGTGAACTTCGTGGCAATCCACCAGCTCGGGATACTCCGAAGGCAGTGAATTCAGGAAATTCTGAACCGCCTGCGAAAGCTCTTTCATTTCCTCCGCGCCGACGATGCGCGCCCCGAGCGGCTCGATATGAATATTGACGCGCGTTCCGGGATCGGTGACGCGCTGGATTTCCTCTTCGAGGCCGGTGGCCTGGTGGTGGGCATCGCGGAGTTTGGACGCTTCGTCCACTTCCAGATGCAGCTCGATGAAGAGGTGGCCTTCGTAATAGTGCGCGGATAGTTCGTGGACGGCGAGGCCGCGGCGCTGGGCGATGGCGCGAATGGTTTCAAACAGGGGCTCGTCGTTGCGGGCGCGCGGCTCCACGTGGACGACGACGTCCGCGGGGACGATGTTCTCGATGTTGCGCTCGACCGCTTCGCTCGCCGCATGCGCCTGCTCGAGACTCGCGGTGCGCGGGACGCTCATGGTCACATCCACGAAATAGCGCTGCCCCGCGCGGCGAACGCGCACGCGTTCGGTCTGCAGCACGCCTTCGGTCTCGTCCACGGCGTTCGCAATTCGGTCGCGCAGTCCCTGCGGGGCCACGTCGAGCAGCGCATCCACGGTCTGGCGGCCGAGCCGCGAGCCGATCCATATGATGACGCCTGCCACGCCGAGCGCGGCGAAGGCGTCTAGCGAGCTGAGCCAGGGGAGATTGAATTTCACGCCCAGCCACGCGCCTGTGATTCCCAGGACCACGACGAATGTGCTCCAAACGTCGGTTGAAAAATGCAGCGCGTCGGCCTCGAGCGCCTCGCTGGGGTATTTTTTCGCGACGCGACCGAGCGCACGGGCGCGGACGAAATCAATTCCCATGGTGAGCGCAAGAATGACGATGGCCACAAGGCTCGCGTGCACATCGTGCGGCGCGTGGAAGAGCAACCGCTGAAAAGCCTCCCAGATGATATAGAGCGCGGTCAGCAGCAGCAGGCCCGTCTCGACGAACGCGGAAAAGCTCTCCACTTTTCCGTGGCCATAGAGATGTTGCGCGTCGGCGGGTTTGTCCGCCACTCGCACGGAAAGATAGGTGATGACTGCGGCTACCAGATCAAGGATCGAATGCAGGGCCTCCGAGAGAATTCCGAGGCTGCTGGTAATTGCCGCGAGGAAAACCTTCAGGGACACAAGCACAACGGCCGAACCCACCGAGCCAAGCGCCGCCATCCGCTTTTCGCGGCTGGCCTGGTCGATCGCGCCGGAGGTCATGCGGGGGATTATACGCTGCGGGGCGGCCATTTCACGGCTGCGGCGGGCTCCCGGTTTCGTATCGATCGGAAGTAGTGAGTGGTGTAATTCTAGTCACGCCAACAGCTCAATTTGCCGTAAGCCTTGGGTCCGCGCCGTAAAATTGGATTGCCAACTAGCGGACAATCGGAAAACGAAGTCCAGGCGTTCGACATGTACATATTGAGAATGGTTCTCGCTCTTTTTTGCGTGTGGTCCCTGGTGGACTTCATCGCTGCTGTTTACGCGATTCTTTCGCCTCACGATGGGTCGCACTCCACGAGCCACGAGAGCTTGGTTATGGTCGAATGTCTTGTATCAGCGCTCGCCTATGGGGCTGCACTCTACGGCATTCACAGGAGAACCTTCATAGTTTGGAAACTCGGATGGGGATTCCTCGCGATGCAGTACTTCGGATGGCTTTTTCAAGGATTATCGTGGACCCTGAAAATGCCACACGCCGACAAACCTTGGGCTGCGTCCGCAGCTATCGCAATCGGCGGCGCACTAGTCGTGCTCTATTGGGGCTTTTGGTGGAACAGGCAGAAGGGGTATTTCGTACAAACCCTCACCCACGACTAACCGACGAAAATGAATCCCGGGCACATGGCGAGATACGGATTGCAACATCTAGAGGCTCGATCAACTCGCTGCATGCTCGCCGGCCTGATTGTAATCTGTGCGTTTCTATCTGGCTGCGCGTCAGAAGAACGGGATTTGAAGGTCGCGGAACATGCCGTCAGTCGCTTCCATTCGCAGCTGGATGCGGAAGAGTACTCCACCATCTATCAGGCGGCGGGCGCCCAAATGAAGGGAGCAACAAACGAACCGAATTTCGTGAAGCTCTTGCAAAGTGTGCATCAAACGCCGGGAGCAGTCCACGATTCAGTTCCAGAGACCAATACCTTTCAGCTAGCTCAAGGAACGATCCTACTCGGCTACGAAACGACTTTCGCTCGGGGATCTGGCAGGGAACAGTTCGAATGGAAAGTAACGAATGGCGAAGCAATCCTCTACAGCTATCTTATCGATTCAAGAGACTTAGAAAAAAGTAACGGCGAGCCGCACATTCTGACGTCCTCAGTAGTCGGTCAGTAAATAAGCGAGTCACTGGCGAGCACGCGCCTTGATTGCCTTCGCACAGATGTTAGGCGACACTATGGGCCGATTCGGCGCTGACCGATCGCAAAGGGAGCTATGAGCCGGGCAACGGAAGTATCAAGCCGAGAACGCCATCTGGTCGTAGTTTTCGATATCTGTTCTTCGACCACGATTCTGGAGGATCTGAAGCGCACCGACAATCTTTCCGCGTGGCGCAATGTCCTGATCCATTTGAAGAATTACCTGCTCGAACATGGCGCCGAGCTGGACATGAACCTTTACAAGTTCATTGGCGACGGGTGGGTGCTTCTGTTTCCCGATGATGTGTCGAAGACAGCCCTCTGCGATATGCTGCGCGAACTTTCCGCGTCGTACGAAGCTCAATTCGAAGACTCCATCAGACCCCTGCTTTCGCAGGAACCAAACCCGATTGGCCTCATGTTCGGCATTGATGCCGGGGAATTAATTCGGCTGGAATTGAACGGACAGGTTGAATATCTGGGGCGGGCGATCAATGTGGCGTCGAGGCTTCAATCGTTCACAAAGGAATTGCCCGGCGGTCCCAGCTACAAGGTAATCTTCTCGAAGAATTCGTACAACTCGCCGGCTCCGCCACCACCAGAACTGGCTGCCGAAGCGATCAAAGTGTCGCTTCGAAACATCAGCCCGGCGACGATGCAGTGCTTCACGCTGCAGCCGTATCAGGGAAAGCAAAGTAAAGCCATCAGCTCGGCCACGATCGCCGCTCCGGTAAAATCGCCGATCGTTGCGAGCCCAGTCACTGCAACCACAGCGACCGGGTCGGGGACCGCGATCAAGTCCGGCCCCAATATTAGAGTTACGGATTTGCGCACGATGCAAATTTCCGCGCTGGGTGCTGGTGGCAAATGGACCGCACACAGCCCCGGCCAGTTGGGGGTGATCGTGCAGCTCTCGAACGAAGTTCGTCGAGGCGGCGCGGCGAATGAGAGCACCACGGCGAAAGCGACCGTGATCTACCGCATTGACGAGAAAGAGACGCTTCGGGTCAGAGGCAGCTGGCTGGACGGTTTTGATTTGGCCAGATTCAACGTGGGCGATACGCATAGCCTGATCGTGGGCGTAAGTGCAAACAACGAATTCAGCGCGCTGGAGACCATTCGTACATCCGTTACAGGGTCGGATCGCATGGAGACCAGACTCGTCCGTTTCGATCCCGTTCCGCCAAAAACGACGGTCCTGGTGCAGTTGATGGACGCCGACGGGAGAAGCCTGCTGTATGAAGGTGAATTCGCGATAGGCACAAACCCGCTCACCATCGTTTCGCTGCCATAGCGAAATTCGCCAGAGAGATCCTTCACCCGGCCAAAAACCGAAAGCCCCGGGTTCAGAATAACGACCCTAGTCGGATCGTCATTTTAGCGGCGGTGCGGAATCGAGCGGCAGGCGGCTGGGTTCGCCATGGAAGCCGCGAATCTCAACGTCGTCGAGCAGAAGCGAAGGTGCGATGACGGTGCTCGGAATACCCGCCTGCGCGGAGCCGAACGCGCCGAGGGCTGTGCCGGCAAGGCCGTCCTCAGGATTCTGCATATAGGTGAGGACCGTGGCGTCGTTGCCGATGGCGAGGATGTTGCGCAGGGACCGCAATGTAAGTCCCTCGAGGATTCCGCCACGCGCCAGTTCTTCGTGGCCGTCGGCCACATAGACGCGATAGACGAGCAGCGGCACGCGATCGCCGTTCGAAATACCTCCACCGAGATCGCCGACAAATTCCGAGAAATCCGACTGGCGAACCGAGGAAAGCGCGGGATTATCCATGCGCTTTATCTCGAGACACCATTCGTGCCCGTCGGAGCGGCAGGAATCGAGAAATTTCTTGCGCATGTCGTCCGGCGTGAGCGCATCGCTTGCCTGCAGGATCAAATTGCTGCTGAGCGGACGCGGGTCGGTAAGAATCGCCGAGCGGGCGTGGCCATTGGAGTACATAAAATCGGGGCCCGGGCGGCGCGACATTAACAGATCCTTGAGAATGCCGCTCTCCACGAGCGAAACGCGCTGACCGTTCACCCCTTCATCGTCCACGTCGTAGGCGCCGAGCAGCGGCTGGCCCTGAAAATCCCGAAGGGTGGGATCGTCCACCAGCGTGACGCTTGCCGGAAGCACCCGAGTGCCCACGCGACCCGACCATTCGCTTCGACCGCCGAATCGTTCGAGGAACGAATCGAAATCGCGAGTCATCGAGAGCGGAGGGCGCGCGCCGGAAAGAGACGGCTCGAGTACCTGCGCCAACGTGGAAGCAGCGGCCGGGGCGTCAAACAGCACAGGGCCGGTGTAATCCGGGACGAGAGGGCTCGAACGGAGCGCCATCAGATCGGTGCTGGCGCTCGCGAGAGCTTTCGCAACGGTTGCGGCGTCGGGTAATTCGGAAGGCAGCGCGGTATAGACCGAGTAATAGTTGTGCAGCGCCATACCGTCCGTCGCTTGCGTATCCAGGCCCGCTTCCACGGCGGCGAGATGGCGGGTCGAGCGGATGGTCGTGCCTTCGCTCGTCATGCGATAGGTCGTCGCGTAAACCAGGTAATAGTTGACGCGATTTCCGTAAAGCTCCGGAAAATTCTTGAGGACTGCGGAAGCCTCACGCGCTTCCTCTTCCCAATTACGCGACGTCCAATCGGGATCGATCCGCGGGTCAATTTTCACGAGCGGCTGAGCCTGGGAGAAATCGTCAATCTCGGGTGGCTTCGTGAGGCTGCGAAGAAACGATTGCTTCAGCGCCATCTGCGTGGCCGCGGCCTTGTAGGCCTGATCGGTGGCCAGCCACAAATCCTGGCGGAGCGAATCGTAATCACGGTCAATGCCGACTTCGCCGGTGGATCCAAGGAAACCCTGAAATCCGTCCTCGCTGATGAAATTCGAACTATCGAGATGATAGTCGCCGATGCGGACGTCCACGGACATCTGGCGAATGCGCGCGGTTGAACTGGAGACAAGCGCGCCGAAGGACGCCGTGACGCTGCGGACGTCGAGATCGAGCAGCCGGTATTCAAAGTAGAAGGGTTTGCCGACTCCGGCGAGGACGAGCCGCGTGCGGGCGCGTTCCATTTCGTCGTGCATGGCGTGGAGAGTCTGGTCGGTCTCGGTGGCCGGAACAGCTGCCTGAGCGCCGCGGGTCGGTGCTGCGCGATGTCCGGCGGCGCGGGCAGAGGTTAGCGGCATGGCGAACGCCGCGATCAAAGCAACGATGGCTAGTTTTCTCACGGCTGTTGAGCCTTTGCTTCCGGATCGTGCGCCGGCGGCGGCAGAACGGGCGGCCGGTCGGTCGAAGTTTCCTTCTTCGCGAATTCCATCTCGGAGATCAGGATCGCGGGGGCCACGGCCGAAACCGGCACGGAACCGGATTCCGCGCCGCAATAGCCGTTGAAGATTTCCTGCTTGTCGCTGGTGGCCACGATCTTCGTCAGCGACACGAGCGGCGTGCCGACGATATCCACGCCGCGCACAAGTTCATCGGGGCGGCCGTCCGGGAAGACACGATAGACAACGAGCGGCGTGACCTGGAACGCTTGCGGCTGTCCGCGGCCCGTGAACGTGAAGCCGCCGGCGATATCGTCAATCAACAGGCCGTAGGGTTGTCCCTGCTGCTTCACGAGCGCAATCAGTTTCTGCCGCATCTCGCTGAAGGGCACGGACTGCGTGCTGGATACGATCAGGTTCCCCTGTCGCGCGACAGGCACGAATCCGAGCTGGCGGCGGCCGTGTCCATTCGAGTGCGGAACGTCCACGAGCGGCGAGCGTCCCATCAGAAAGGTTTTCAGCACGCCGTGATCCACGAGCGCCACGTTCGTGGAGGGCACGCCTTCGTCATCGAATGGATAGCTTCCGAGGAGCATCTGACCGCCGAGCGTAGCTTCGGTGGGATCGTCCTTGATGGAAATGAAATCCGGGAGAATTTTTTCGCCGACCTTGCTGGTAAAGGTTTGACCTTCGCTGATGTCCTTCTGGCGGAAACCCTCGGCGCGATGACCGAAAACTTCATGGAAGAAAACGGCGGCGGCGCGGCCGGTGAGCAGCGCGGGCCCCGCATAAGGATTCGCGAGCGGAGCCTTGTCAAGCGCTTCCGTTTCCTTGATCAATTCATGAATGCTGTCGAAGATGGTCTTCTCGTCGGGGGTGTCCTTGGGATCGAGCCAGTCGAAATTCGAGTAGCGTTCAATGTCCATCCCGTCGGGAGCCTTGCTCTGCACGAAAAGTTCGAGGCGGTAATGAATCTGTCCAAAGGCGAGTTTCGTGCCCTCGGAGTTCACCTGATACTGATTCGTCGCAAGCGCCGTAAACGTGGCGATGGAATTCAGCACGTAGGGCGATTTGCTGAACTCGGCGGTGTATTTGCGCACGCGCTCTTCCCATGGCTTGCGGTCCACCTGAATTTCGACGCGCGGGCCAACGGACGTGTGCGGCTGCTCGTGCGAAAAATCCGGAGCTCCGCCTTCGGCGGTCTGAACCTGCACTTGCTCGCTGGTCTTAACCTTGATCAAGGCCTGCGCGGCAGCGCGGTACTGGCGGTCGGTTTCGCGCCAGATTTCGCGGCGGAGGACGGGAATGTCGTCATCAATAGGAACGTTGGTGCCCGGGCTGGTCCAGCTGGGCGGGCGGTCGCCAAGTTTATGCGTGTCGTCGAGCTGATAGGACCCGACGCGCGATTGCACTTCGAGCCATCGCGCGCGGTCCGCGGTGCTGGACAGCAGCGCGCCATTGGAGCCGGAAACCTCGGCGAGTTGGCGATCTGAAACGGTGTAGCTGATGAAATAGGCCGGAGGATCGGCCGCGGACATCGCCTCCATCGAACGGCCGAGCTCGTCTTGCATGGCCGTCAGCACAGCTGGAGGCGGGACGGCCGCGGGGCGATTCGCCGCCACACAGCCCCATGCTGCGACCAGCAGCGCGGCTCCGGTAAAGATAGCTCTATGTGTCAGATTGAGTTTCATCGTTGCGCGAAGTCCAATAGTTTAGAATAGGATGCAATCGATTCCTAATGAAATGCCCAGCCTCCGCCAAAACCTGGCTACGGCGCGGCGGGCCCGCGTTTGAAGTGAAACTCGGCGGCACGGCAAGCAGTGGCGACGAAGTTCCGGCTCAAGGAGAATTGGATGCGCGCGCTGGTCGTACGGCGGTATGGCCCACCGGAAGTTTTTGAGTCCCGCCAGGTGCCCGATCCCCAGCCCAAGCCCGGGGAGGTGCTGATCCGCGTGAAAGCGATCGGCATCAATTTCGCGGACCTGCTCCAGCGCATGGGGCTCTACCCCGACACTCCCAAGCCGCCGTTTGTCCCTGGCCTCGAGATCGCGGGCGTGGTCGAGAAAATCGTTGAGGGCCCGAGGCGGAGCGATGGAGATGTACCCAAGCCGGGCGATGCAGTGGTGGCGCTGCCGCACTTCAATGCTTATGCCGGATGGGTGGCGGTGCCGGCGAGCGCGGTCTATCGCCTGCCTGCGGGGATTCCGTTCGACGATGGCGCCGCGATTCCCGCGAACTATCTCACGGCGCATCACGCGATGTTCACGATGGGGAATTTGCTGCCGGGCGACCGCATCCTGATTCACGGGGCCGCTGGAGGCGTGGGAATCGCCGCTGTGCAGCTCGCGCGAGCGAAGGGATTGGTGACTTTCGGCACGGCGGGTCCGGCAAAGCAGGAGTATTTGCGGAAGATCGGCGTGGACCATCCGATTGATTACGAGAAGACCGATTTCGTGCAGGCTGTGCGCAAATTTTCGCCGGACGGCATCGAAATGGTGATGGACGCGGTGGGTGGAAAATCCTTTGCGCGCAGCTACAAGTGCCTCGGGCCGACGGGACGGCTGGTCGTCTACGGTTTTTCGGCCGCCGCCGGGCCGGACGGCAAGCGCAGCTGGTGGCGCAGCCTGAAAGCGTTTGCGCAGATGCCGCGATTTAGTCCGCTGAAGCTGATGGGACAAAGCGTCTCCGTGATGGGCGTGAATCTGGGCCAGGTGCAGCGCCGCGGCGCCCTTCTCCGCACCGAACTCGACGACCTGTTCCGGATGTACGCGGCCGGGAAAATTAAACCCGTGATCGGCAAGACTTTCCCGCTCGATCAGGCGGCTGCCGCGCATCAATACATTCACGACAGGAAAAACATCGGGAAAGTAATCCTGTCTGTGAAATAACGTCCAAGTAATTAGCGCGCGGCCGCCGTCGGGCTGGCAGGCATCGCGAAAAGCGCGTCATCCACCGCCGGATTCAGATCGAGTTTCTGGATCGTGGACTCCATGTATTTCACGCCGTCGCGATAGACCACGGTAGAGAATGCGAACTGGCGGCCCTCGACGGTCCGGTAATCGCTCCAGCGCTGTTCGTTGTCGGAAGCTCCGTGCGCACCGGCCGATTGGTACCGGGCGGCGACAAGCAGGTGCGTCGCGGAATCGAAAAACAATCTGATCGCGCCGAAACCGGCGTCCACGGCCACGCCGGTAGTCTTCTTGCCGTCAATTTCCTCGTCCCCGATCGCCCAAATCGCCGCGCCGGAAATCTTGCCCGCGAGAACTTCCCGATAGAGACCCCAGCCGCCGCCATAAAGCGAAATGGCACGCAGGAATTCGCGCTTCATGGGCGTGGCGTCGCGCGTTTCGGTTCCCATCTGCACCCATGCGGAATGGCCGTCGCAAACCTGCACGATATTGTGGCCGGAGAGGCTGAACTCGCCGCGCGCGCGGTCCGGGTAGGACACAACCCACTTCACGCTTCGCGGCACGTCGCCATCGGGACCGATTATTTTTCCGTCCTCGGTCATTTTGAGCGCCGAGAGAGAAGTGAGCGCGTCGCCGCCAGAGGCCTTTGCGGCTGCCAGCAGGATTTGTCTGCCTTGCTCGATGGACGCGCCAGTCGGGGGCGCTGCCGTCGCCTTGCGGAGATCCGGAGCGAGGATGTCCACGCGGTCGAATGGAATTTCGTCATACTTCGCGTTCGGGAAGGCTTTCTTCAAATCGTCGCGAAATGCGCCTACGTTTCCGGCAAGCACGATATCCAGATTTTCCGTGCCGAGATACTTCTGCGCCATTTCCTTCACCTGCGCAGACGTTACGCCACGAATTCTGTCCGGATAGGTATAGTTGTAATCCTTCGGCAGGTCGTAGGCCACGACCGTCAGAACGCGGTTCGCCACCTGCTCGGCAGTCTCGGATTGAATTGGATAGACACCGGCTAGGTAATCGCGCGCGAAATCCACTTCCTGCGGCGTCACGTCGCCAGTGGACATTTTCGCGATCAATTCCACCACGAGCTTCGTGGCGTCCACCGTTGCCGCTGTGCGCGTGAAAGTGGCGACGCTGAACGAGCCTGCCTGGCGGTGCGGATTGAATGAAGAATACGCGCCGTAGGTGAGGCCCTTTTTCACGCGGACTTCTGTGTTGAGGCGGCTGTTGTACCCTCCGCCGAAAATTCGATTCATCACGACAACCGGAACGTAATTGGGATCACTGCGCTGAATCCCGAGTTTCCCCACGCGAATTTGAGTCTGCACGGCATCCGGCTTGTCAATCAGCCATATGTGCAGCCCCTGCGAAGGGGACGGTGTCGCAGTCGCACTCGTGACGATCTGCACGGTTGGCCATGCCCCGAAATATTTTTCGGCCACCGCGAAGGCTTCGTCGGGCGTGATGTCACCGGCGAATGCGAGCAGGGATTGGTTCGGCGCGAAATTCGTATCGTGGAATTTTGCAAGAATCTGCGGATCAAGCTTCTTAATGGTTTCCGGCGTGCCTTCCGCGGGCGAGCCATAGGGAGAGTTACCGTAGACCACGCGGCTGAACGCAGCTGAAGCTAGGAAATCAGGATCGGAATATTGCACCGTGAGGCCCGAAAGAAGCTGCTGGCGCTGGCGGTCGAGTTCCTCGGCGCGAAACGCGGGATGCAGAACCACGTCGGACATCAAGTCGAGTCCGGTCGGCAGATCTTTTTTCACCACGTCAAGGCTGACGTCGGTCGAATCCGAACTCGCCGAAGCTTCCAGCGAGCCTCCGATGAAATCAATCGCTTCGGCGATGTCCTTAGCCGAGCGTTCTTCGGTACCCTGCGTCAGCATATTGGCAGTCATCTGCGCCACGCCGGGCATTCCAGCAGGATCCTTGATGGTGCCTGCCGACAAGGTTACCAGGCGCACCGCAACGGCGGGCTCGCTGTGGTCGGTGACGACGTAAACACGCAGTCCGTTCGCGAGAGTTTTGGTGGCTGTTTCCGGGAAATTAAAATGCGTCGGCGCGCCGGGCGCAGGCATTTCGGGCACCAGTTTCACGCCCGGAGGAACTACTCCGGTGCCGTTCTTCTGATCCTGCGCGGCACTCGGCGGAGCTGCCTGCTGCGCAGGTTGCTGGGCTACCGCCGCAGTTCCCACGAATAAGAGTGCTGCGGGAAGAAAAATCCATCGCTTGATTCGGCGCTTCATCAGTGCTCCTGAGACTTGAATTTCTATTTCCGCCCTATTGAGCCGGCGCCATAGGCTTGATCATCAAAATCGTGGCTCGCTGCGGAACGAAATATTCTTTGGCCACCCGCTCGATATCCTCGGGTGTGACCGTCAGATATCGTCCGAGCTCAGTATTAACCAGGTCCGGATTCTTGCCGATCAACGCAGCGCCGGCGAGCGCGACGGCTTTTTGCTCGTCCGTGTCGCGGCCCAGAATGAAGCCCGAGATTTCCTGGTTCTTGGCCTTCTGCAATTCGTTCGCGCTTACCGCCTGAGCTTTCAATCCGTCCAGGATGGCCACAATCGCTTTTTCACCGTCTTCGGGTGAATGCCCCGGATTCATAATCGCGTACGCCCAGAAGAGATTGGGATCCTCGCTGAAGTTACCGAACCCGGCCGCTTGCACTGCGATCTGGTCCTTGTACACCAGCGCCTGATAGAGCCGGCTGCTTTCGCCTCCTGCGAGGATGTTCGATGCAAGGTCCAGCGGATAGGAGTCCGCGGAGTAGCGCTCGGGAATTTTATAGCCGATGACGACGGCCGGCAGCGGGGTGTTCGAATACGACTTCGCCACGTCACGCTGGGCCGTTTGCGGAGGCTCGGGCGTGTTAGGCCTCGGAATCGGTCCCGCGGACGCGGGAATGCCGTCAAAATATTTTCGCGTCCATGCCAGCGCCTGATCGGAATTGAAATCGCCCACGATCACCAGCGTTGCGTTATTCGGCTTGTAATAAGTATTGAAGAAAGCGCGAACGTCCTCGATGGTGGCTTTGTCGAGATCCGCGATGCTGCCGATCGGGGTGTGGTGATACCCGTGGACGGTAAATGCGGCGGCGCGGAGATCCTCTTCAATCGAGCCGTACGGCTGGTTATCCACTCGGACGCGGCGCTCTTCTTCGACAACCTGGCGTTCCGATTTAAAGTTCGCGTCGTCCACGTTGAGGCTGCCCATGCGATCGGCTTCGAGCCAGAGAACGCGCTCGAGGTATTGGCTCGGGAAGGTCTCGAAGAAATTCGTGGAGTCGTCGCCCGTCTCCGCATTGTCATACCCGCCGACCGCTTCGATGATGCGCGAATGCTCCTCCGCCCCCACGTGCGCCGAACCCTTGAACATCAGATGCTCGAATAAATGCGCGAATCCTGTATGGCCGGGGCGCTCGTCTTTACCACCGACGTGATACCAGATCTGAAGATTAATCACCGGGACGTCGTGGTTTTCGAGCAGGACCACCTGAAGACCGTTAGCGAGTGTGTGGGTTGTGAAATCAAGCTTCGGAGGGCGAACGTCGGAAGATTGGTCCTGCGCCGCGAGAGGCAGCGCGACGGATGCGGATACGCCGATCGCGAGAAGTACCGCTGCAGCCGCTCGTATCCACTTCTTCGTTTTCGCCCTCTTCATGAATCGCTCCGATCGGTCGGGGAAAGTCGCGTGAACCGCCCAAATGGTGGAAATCAATGCTCCAGTATTACGAGAGCGGGTGCACCTGTCAAACATACCTGCGAATCAGCGGGCAACAGCATTGCTTTTGGCCCTCATACTTGGACGCATTCCGGCGGTGAAAGGTAGCACCGGCCGGCTGTTTCCCGATTCGCACTCGGCGAGTAACTGAATGTTGCGAGCGAAGGGGCCACTATGGTGCTATTGCAAATAGTTCCTATCCAGTACATCAATTGCTCCGGGGGATGTTCATGCGAATGATAGGCGGACTCGTAGCACTGCTCGTCGGCCTGCTGGGTGGACTGTTTCTTTACCGCGCTTATCTTACGCAACCCCCCGCAGTCGCGGGCGGGTCGGCGCCGGCGGCGACTCCGACGCAAACCATAAATATTATCGGCATAAAGAGCGACCTTCTATCCATTGCCGAAGCCGAGCGTGCCTACCAGGCCGAACATAGTTCAATAGCTTCGTTGGAAGAACTGGAAACTGGCGGCGAAATCAGTATGAAAACGCCGGGGCGCGAAGGCGTTAAGTACGAAATCGAGCCGGCCGGAGAAGGCTTTCACGTGGTCGCGCGCTGCACTCCTCCCGTTGCGACCTGCACGAATTATGTTATTGATCAGAACATGGAAATCAGCGCCTCGCCCTGAGATCGCGTACTCCTCCCTGTCCATTTCCGCGTCAAATTATTGAGATTCGTCAGCACTCAAACCGCGCTCGATGCGGGCGCGCGTGACGCGAGACCTGTGTGACGGATACCGTGGCGACGCGCGGCGGTGTATATTATCGGTCCGTCGAGAAATCAAACATGCAGCGCGACGTGACTGGAGAGTGATGCGTGCCTGGTGGTCGTCACGGTCTTCAAAACCGTCGCCCCGACACTTCGTGTCGGGGGGTAGGTTCGATTCCTACCCTCTCCGCCAAATTTTCGCGATGTTCCGACATTCGGTTTAGAAAGTCGTGATCGCGCATGGCAACTGAAATCCTAAAACTGACGGCGCTGTCTTCGTGCGCCGGCTGCGCATCCAAGCTCAGCCGCCGCGAGCTGACGGAAGTGCTGCGTCGGGTACCGACGCTGAAAAATCGCAATGTGCTCGTCGGTACTGCCACCGGGGACGATGCCGGCGTGTATCGCCTGAGCGCCGATCGGGCCCTTGTGCTGACTACGGATTTTTTCACGCCGATCGTGGACGATCCATTTTCGTACGGGCAAATCGCGGCGACGAATGCCCTATCCGACGTCTATGCCATGGGCGGACGCCCGCTCACTGCGCTCAACATCGTGGGAATTCCGGCCGATGTCGTGCCTCTCGACATGGTGAACCAAATCGTGCGCGGCGGCGCCGAGAAGATTCGGGAAGCGAATTGTGTCCTGATCGGCGGCCATACGATCAAAATTCCGGAGCCGATTTTCGGGTACGCCGTTACCGGCATGGTTTCGCCGCGCAGGATGATGACCAACGCCAACGCTCGCCCCGGCGATCTGCTCGTCCTGACCAAGCCGCTGGGCACCGGCATCATCACCACCGGCATCAAGCGGGGACTTGCGGCGCCAGAGCTCGAGCGAAAAGCCATTAACGTGATGACGCACCTCAACACCGTTGGCGCGGACGTGGCCGAACGCGGGCTCGTGCGAGCCGCCGTGGACGTGACAGGGTTCGGCCTGCTCAGCCATCTAGGCGCCATGTGCGCGTCCAGCAAAGTGGGCGCGGAACTCACCGCCGCGAGCGTGCCCGCGATCAGCAGCGAAGTCTTCGATTTAATTACCGCCAACTGCATTCCTGGCGGCAGCCGCGACAATCTTTCCCACGCGAATGAAATCACGGATTGGGAGGACGTCACGGATTCTCAAAAGACGCTGCTCACCGACGCGCAGACCAGCGGCGGCTTGCTGCTGTGCGTGCCGCCGAAAAATCAGAAAACTGTTTTGAAACGCCTCGAGAAGGCACAGACGCTTTGCGCCGCGGTGATCGGCCGAATCGTGCGTTCCAGCAAGCCGCGCATACGGGTCAGTGCATGAAGCAGGCTCCGCTTCGCGCGATTCCCGCCGTTGAAAAGGTCTTGCAGGCGCTCGGCGATACTGATTTGCCCCGCCCCATTGTCCTGGGAGTGGTGCGGCGGGAACTCGCGGCGCTTCGCAAGCAGAAGACGATTCCCGAGTTTGATGTGGTTCTCGCTTCGGTGCGCGACGCCCTTCGCGAATTGCGCGCCTCTCGCATTCGGCCGCTCATCAATGGCACGGGAATATTGATTCACACCAACTTTGGCCGCGCTCCTCTCGGCCCCGACGTCATCGCAGCGATGTCGAGCATCGGATCGAATTACAGCAATCTCGAATACGGCCTCGCGGGCGGCACGCGAGGCGGTCGCGCGGCCTACTTGGAACAAAGTCTCGGGGCACTTTGCTCGGCGGAAGCCGCCACGGTCGTCAATAACAATGCCGCAGCGCTCGTCCTGATCCTGCGACACTTCTGCCAGGCAGGCGCGACGCCCAAGAAGAACGAAGTGATCATTTCGCGCGGCGAACTCATTCAAATCGGCGGCGGTTTCCGAATTCCCGACATTCTCGAAACCAGCGGAGCCCGGCTGCGCGAGGTCGGCACAACCAACAAAACTTCGCTTCAGGATTACGCCCGCGCCGTTGGCCGCGAGACAGCCCTGATCTTGAAGGTGCATCGCAGCAATTTCTTCATGGACGGGTTCGTTGAGTCGGCGCCCGCCGAAGAGATTGCCGCGCTGGCGCGCAAGAAGCGTGTGCCATTCGTCGAAGACCTTGGCAGCGGCGCGATGATTGAGACTCAGACGGTCGCGGGCATCGAGCATGAGCCCACACCCGCGGAGGTAATCGGCCGCGGCGTTGATCTCGTTTGCTTCAGCGGAGACAAGCTGCTCGGCGGCCCTCAGGCGGGAATTGTTGCCGGCAAATCGAAATTGATTGCCGCGCTCAAGCGCGATCCTTTCTTTCGCGCTCTGCGCTGCGACAAGCTGATCCTTTCGGCGCTCGAGGCGACCGCCGACATCTACATGCGCGGCCAGCGGGGGATCCCAGTCCTCGAAATGTTGCACGCATCAAGCGATGAACTGCGTTCGCGCGCCGAGAAAATCAAATCCGCGCTCGATGTACTTCCGATCAAGGTGAGCGTCGGCGAGGGACAGGCGCAGATCGGCGGAGGATCGCTGCCGCGCTCCGCGATCGCTTCTGTCACCCTCGATCTGGTGCATCACACGATGAAGCCGCAGGAATTTGCCGCTCGCCTGCGTGACCACGCGGTGCCCGTGATCGGATATGTCGCGCGCGGCACCCTGAAACTCGATCTGCGCACCGTTTTCCCGCGGCAGGACGTGGAATTGATCGCTGCTATTCGCGCGGTGTGTCGCTAGCACTGATGTCCGCCATTCGACATTTTATTCTCGCCACGGCCGGGCACGTGGACCACGGTAAGAGCGCGCTGATCACGGCGCTCACCGGCACCGATCCCGACCGCTTGCCCGAAGAGCAACTGCGCGGCATCACCATTGATCTCGGTTTTGCGCACTTGGAATTGCCCGATCCCGCCAATCCATCTTCATCGCTCGTTCTGGGGATCGTTGATGTGCCCGGCCACGAGGATTTCGTGAAGAACATGGTCGCGGGCGTCGGTTCCATTGACCTCGCGCTGTTGGTCGTCGCGGCCGACGACGGTTGGATGCCTCAAACCGAAGAGCATCTGCAAATTCTTACGTATCTCGGTGTGAGTCGCGCCGTCGTCGCGCTCACGAAAATTGATTTGACGCAGGACGAGCCGCGCGTGACCGCCGCGATCCGCGAGAGATTGCGTGAGACTCCATTTGCCGATGCGCCGATCGTTCCCACATCGGTCGTCAGCGGACGAGGCCTCGACGAATTGAAAGCCGCGCTCTCGCACGTGCTGGCGAACGCTCCACCGCAAGCCGATATCGGAAAACCGCGGCTGCCTGTGGATCGCGTTTTCAAGCTGCAGGGAATCGGTACGGTCGTCACGGGCACGCTGAACGGCGGCAGATTGCGCCGCGGCCAGACAGTCGTGATCCAGCCATCCGGGAAGACCGCGCGCATCCGCACCATTCAGTCACACGGTCGCGACGTCGAGCTGAGCGGCCCCGGTTCGCGCACTGCTCTAAATTTGTCGCTGGACGCGGTGGAGGACATTCACCGCGGCGACGTGATCACGCTGAATGATTTCGGTGGGCCGAGCAAGGTTCTCGACGTGCGCATCGAGATTTCGCCCCGGGCGACTCATGCGATCAAGGATGGCGTGCGGGTCCACGCGCATCACGGAAGTGGAAACGTGGCGGCCCGCATCGCATTCCATGAGGACCGCACACTGGCTGCGGGAGAAAGCGCGGTCGCACAACTTCGACTCGAAGCGTCCGCGTTCGTTTTCGCGGGCGATCGTTTCATCGTGCGCGATTGGGCGGAACGCAACACGCTGGGAGGCGCCATCGTTCTCGACCCGGATGGGGATCGAAAGCTGTTCCGTCGGAGCGCGCGCATGCAATTCCTCAACGCGCGAGCAGAATCACCCGGAGATGTTTCCCGCCTGATTGCGTCGCAGGCAGCGTACGACGGCGCGACGCGGAAATCGCAGCTGCTTCTCAAATCGCGCTTCGGTTCCGCTGAGATATCCGCCGCCGTAACGCAGCTGACGGCCGCGGGTACGCTTGTCCTCGCCGGAGATTTCATCGTGGACGCCGCCCGGTGGCAGGCGCTGCAACGCCTCGCAACCGAGGCAATTGACGCGCGACATCGAGCGCATCCCGAACAGAGCGGCTTGCCGCTCACTGATTTGCGCGCGGCTCTTAATGACGAATTACCGGTCGCGGAACTCTTCGACGCGATCGTCGCGGATTTGTGCAAGCGCGATTTCGTGCGGATTGGCACGGCGATTCGCCGTGCGTCGCACCTGCCGGTATTGCCGCCCCAGCTTCAGGCAGCGGGTGCGAAAATACGCGCGATGCTGGCGGAGAAGCCTCTGGACCCTCCCTCGCGAAAGGACCTCGCGCCGGACACAAGCTCACAACAAGCGCTGCGCTTCCTGATCGAAACCGGAGAGGTGGCGGAGATCAACGTCGAGATCGTGATATCCGCGGACAGCATGAAACGCGCGACCGAGATGATTCGCCAATTTATTCGCGCGAAGGGTCCCGCCACTACAAGCGACTTGCGCCAGATGCTCGGCAACAGCCGGCGCGTCGCGATTCCTCTGCTCGAGCGGCTCGACCGCGACGGCATCACTCTGCGACAAGGCGATAAACGCGCGCTGCGCTCCTGATCTCCACCGCGCCGGCTGTCCGAAGGCGCCGCAACGAGGCGCCGTCCGCCTCTGTGCTAGAATGACCCCGCTGTGCAAAAGATCCTTCAGAACCTTCTCGACCTGCAAAATGTGGACATCCGGCTGATTGAAGTCCGAGCCCGGCTTGCCAAATTCCCCAAGAAAATCGCCGAATCGGACGCACGCATAGCTGCGGCCAAAGCGGATCTCGACGCGAGCAAAGCCGCGCAACTTGCCACAGTGAAGGACCGCAAGAAGTACGAGCTCGACGTTGACAGCTGGAAAGATAAGGTCCGGAAATATCGCGACCAGGGGTCGCAGGTCAAAACGAACGAGGCCTACCGCGCCCTGCAACACGAAGTGCAGATGGCTGAAGATGAAATTGCGAAAGCCGAAGACCGGCTCCTTGAGCAGATGGTCGCGAGCGAAGAATACGACCGCCGGATCAAAGCGTCCGAGATTGCGCTGAAAGATGTAGAGGCGGTCGAACGTGTGCAGCGCTCGACCGTGGAAGCCGACCGCGCCGTCGCCGAAAAGGACCTCGCTGACTTAAACGCCGAGCGCACGCGCGCCATCGCCGAAATCCCCGAAAAATTGCTCGATCATTACGATCGAATCGTCCGGAAACACAATGGTGTGGCGCTCGCCGAAGTTCGCAACGAGAAATGCGGCGCCTGCGGAATGATCGTGCGCCCGCACGTGATCCAGGAAATGCGGCGCGCGGACAGCGCCGAAATGTTCCATTGCGAGACGTGCACGCGGATCATCTACTACATCGAGCCGGGCGTTTCGTCCGCGCCGGCCGCCGCGTCGGCTTCCCAGGCCAGCGCCGCTGCCTCCACATCGCACGAAAGCTGAGGACGCAGCGGATGCGAGGACCGAGAACTTCTCCCCCGGGCAGCGCGCGCCTTTTTTCCGAAGCTCATCCGGCAGCCCCGCCTGCCGGGGTCCACATCGCCAATATTGACGGCGCTTCGCGCGGCAATCCCGGCCCCGCCGCGTACGCCGTGGTGATACGCGATCCGGAAGGGAAAATAGTCCTCGAGCTTGCGAAAAAATTCGGCCGCGATACGAACAACGTCGCCGAATACTACGCGCTCCTCGCCGCGCTCGACTACGCGACTACGCACGGCATTTCCGCGCTGCGCATTCGCAGCGATTCCGAATTGCTCGTTCGCCAGATGCAGGGGCGCTACAAAGTAAAGAGCGCGGATTTAAAGCCGCTCTATGAGCGCGCTTCGATTCTGTCGCGCCAGCTCAAGTACTTCGCCATCGAGCACGTCCGCCGGGAGCAGAATACCGACGCGGATGCGCTCGCAAATGTGGCGCTCGATTCCGGACCGGTCATGAACGCGACACCATCCGTTGGTGCGTCAGCGGCGAAGCATGAGGGGCGCGGGCCAAGCGAGCGGAACGAGCAGGTACACCCGCGCCAAATTCGCGCCCGTTACGCGAACGGGGTGCTCGTGCCCATTGGGCCGCTCGATCTTCCTGAAGGCGCAGAAGTCGTAATGGACATTCGTCTTCCATTGAAGGAGTAGATTCATGACCACCGGCGCTTGTGCCCAGAGCAGGCGGGCACACCACGCCACAATGTATTTGACGCAGCCTCGGCACGCAGTTATGGTTCTTCTTTCAGCCAATCTGCCGGTGAGGAGGGATGCATGTCTTTTGATGAAGCAATCGAGCTAGCATCCAGGGATGAACGCTTTATGGCGACGGTTTACGCCATGAACACTCTGCTGATTCACAAGGGGATTTATACACAGAAGGAATTCGAGAGCTTGTTTGCCGAGTGGATGAAAAAGGAAAAGCGTAGGAAAGCCAGCAAGGAAACTAGTTTACAGGCCGCTTTGGCCGTCGCGCAGCAGTAGAAATATCCTTCCAGGTCGGGTGCTCGCAATCCGGTTTCTTACAGCAGTGATTCCCGATCTCGCAACGCACACATCCGCAGTCGCATTTTGGCGTGGGCTTGGGCGGCCCCTCACTCTTCTTGGAAGATGCCATCGACGGTTCTCCTCGCAGAGTCCGGAAGGAGACGCTAGCAACGGCTTCGAACCAATGGAAGCAAATTTTGTAACGGGGTCCGGAAGAGACGACTACTTCAGAACATACGAGGTGTAAAGCGTGTCGCGCTGTGCGGGCATGTATCCTGCGTCGGAAATGATCCGGCGAAGCTCTTCTTCATTCGTGCGGTTGCGCACGCCCGCGGCATAGACGACGTTCTCTTCGATCAGGATACTGCCGACATCGTCCGCGCCGAATTGCAATCCGACCTGGCAGACCTTGATTCCCGGCGTGAGCCAGCTGGATTGAATGTGGTCAATATTGTCGAGATAGAGCCGGCTGATGGCGAGCGTCTTCAGATAATCGAACGCGGTGGTTTCCGGTACTTTCTTGCCGAGCGGCGTATTTTCCGGCGCAAAAATCCACGGAATAAACGCGGTGAAGCCGCCCGACACCTCCTGAATCTGGCGGATCTTCTCGAAGTGGTTCACGCGATGCTGATACTCTTCACCGCAGCCGAACATCATCGTCGCCGTAGTGCGCATGCCGAGCTTGTGCGCCTCGCGATGCACCGTTTCCCATTCTTCCGATTTGCACTTCAGGCGGGCGATGCGGCCGCGAACTTCATCGTCCAGAATTTCGGCGCCTCCGCCCGGAATGGAGACGAGTCCCGCGTCGCGCAGCCGAACGATCGTCTCGCGAATCGAAAGCCCGGAGACTTCCGCGATACAGGTGATTTCGGGCGCCGAAAAACAGTGCAGGTGAACCTGCGGAAAGCGCTCATGAATCGAGCGCAGCATGTTCTCGTAGAATTCAATCTGTAGGTCTGGGTGCAGGCCGCCCTGCAGCAGGACGCCCGTGCCGCCGAGTGTGAGCATCTCCTCAATTTTCTCGTAGATCGATTCGAGCGGCAGGATATACCCGTCTTTCGCGCCGAGCGGACGGTAGAACGCGCAGAAGGAGCAATATTCGGTGCAGAAATTCGTGTAATTAATGTTGCGGTCAATCTGATATGTGGCGACGCGAGGATCCGTCTTCTTGCGGCGAACTTCATTGGCCGCCATGCCGATGCCGATCAGGTCATCGGAGTTGAAAAGGTCGAGTGCTTCCTGCGAACTGATTCCCATGTTTCCTCTAGATGATTCCCCTATTCTCGCACTAAATCAGCCAAATCGGATCATTCCGCCGCACGATTCCTTCGCCAAGGACGGCGCCGTAAATTCCGGTGCAGCCGCCATGATTCCGGGCCACGCATTCAAGAAGTGGGGGAAATGGCGAGGCGTCGTCCGGATCGAGCGTGATCATCACGCAGCGCCCATCTTTCTTAAGCGGCATCACGCTGACTGCATCGCCGATACGAAGCGTGCGGCCGATCAGCGTATCCTCAAAAAAAGGAATATCGCTGTCCCAGCGCGCGTAGAAGTTCGCGCGAAACCGGCGAGGATCGAGGTCCTTGCCCGTCTCTTCCGAAAGCGCCCGGATCGTGCTCAACCCAAGGACGGAAATCGGCTGAGCGTCGGTCATGCTGCGTTCAGAAAAGCGCAGGCGCAACGACCGTTCGAATCGCTTTTCCAGGTATTGAGTGAACTCCGGTGAGTCGGCGCGAAAACAATCCCCCTCGGGCGTGACGACCTCCGCCGTGTATTTCTCGGAGAACGGAATCTCCTCGGTGGGTGGCGCGGGATCGAGAAATCGCGGACGAAACAGTATCCAGTCGTGGCCGTGGCGCGCTGTCATCCAGGGAAAGCTCGTGCGATTGGCGGTTTCGACGAACGCGTAGACCCGATCGCCCGCGAGCCCCGCAAACGTGACGCGCGCTTCCTCGAGATCCTCGCCAGACATGCTCTTTACGGGATAGCGGCGAATGGAGCTGATCGTGCCAATGCGTTCCACACCGTTACGCGCCCCGGCGCACGGTTGATCGCGCGGCGGCCTGCGGAAATTCCAGCGGCTTGTTGCGCGGAATTAGCCCCGCGGCGGCGGCCTTTTGGAAGTAGAGCTCCAAACCAGCCAGATTTTCTTCGTCGAGATCGAAATGAATGTTTTCGGTCAGGTAGCGCTCGAGCGCCCGCGGCGGCAAATCAAGTTTGATCGAAGCGGCTTCGGATATTTCACGGACGCGCTCTAGGCCGTACTGCTTCGAAGCGGCGAAATCGGCTAAAACCTCCGGTGTGATTGCATCGCGCCGGCCCGCCCAGATCGCGAGCACGGCGGGCTTGCCGGTCATTTCGCGCCACTGGTGGATCACGTCGTACACGAAGAGTGTTTCGAAACCCGGCACGGGCATCTCATCCGGATCACCCTGGCAGCACTGTTCGCCACTAGGCGCTTTTCCGGCGAGAGCTTCCATCTTGAGCGAAATCCGTAGGGCGGGATCTCCGATCAGGAGCGCAGCGTCCGCTTCCCGCAACATTTCTGATGGGTCGGGAGCAGCTTCTACAAACGCAGGCGAGATCTTCCAATGTTCCGAGGCGAGCAACTTGACGAGCCCGATCGTGGCGCGCGAACTGGTGTCGAGCGCGATCCGCTTCGCCATTTCGATCGGCTTCTTGGCGATCACCAGGAGACTTCGCACCTCGCGCTTGGACGCGATGGCCATTCCGGGCAGGGCGACAACGCCGTCTATGCGCTGATACTCGATCGAGGGGATGATTCCGAGGTCCGCGTCGCCGCGCCGGAGTTCTTCGGCGCACTGGGACGGCACCGTGAACGAGAGGTCGTACTTGCCCGCCAGCGGCCCGTCCGTGAACCCCCAGACGAGTGGCGCCGCGTTCAGGTACTCAACGATGGACACGCGAAGCTTCTTCAAGGCTCTCTCCCGGGTGTTTAGACGCAGCAATATTATCACATCCGGCAGGCGAGCTTTTCAGACCCTGCGAAGGCGCTGATAGTGGAATTTCGGGCTGGGTAATTTAGACTTCCGGTGTTCGGCGCGGTGGAGTCGTGCTTGATGCAGCGCCTAACCCCGGTGGTTCAACGCGTAAACGACACCGATGATTATCGCCAGCACAGACGCCTGCAAAAGCATCCCTGCCAACGCCAGTACCTCCCAACCCATGTCGGAAAGGCTTTCATGCCATTTCTTTGTTCCGATCTCCATGGCGCCCTCCACTAAGTAGGATGCTGTTGCCTGAGATATGGTCTACACCCATATTGGGCGACCAGAGTTTGGGAGGCGGTCCGAGCTTGGAGCGGCATTGCACGCAGAACTACCACCCTTCTACGTAGTACCCGCGCTTGACTTCCGATGAGGCTGCTGCGTAACTTGGGCGCGGATTTCCCTCTCGATGCATTCCGACGACTATATTGGATGGCTGGGGCTCGCTTTGACGCCCGGCTTGGGAGCGCGCACGGCGGGGAAGCTGCTGCGCGAATTCGGAAGTCCCGACGCGATTTTCAACGCGTCGCTGACGGCGCTGGAAGGACAGCGCTTACCCGCAGCAGTTGCGCAAGCCCTCCATTCGCGGCGGCCGCTGAGCGATGCGGCGAAAGAATTGGCGCAGGTCCAGGCGACCGGATGCCGATTGCTCACATGGGACGAACCGGAGTATCCCGCGAGGCTCAGGGAGATTTACGATCCCCCACCCCTTCTCTATGTCCGCGGAAACATTGAACTTCTGAATCGCCATCTGATTTCCGTGGTCGGGGCGCGACGTCCGACGCCTTACGGGAATCAAATGGCTGAACGAATTTCAAAGGATTTGGCCGATCGGGGGCTGGTGATCTCAAGCGGCTTGGCTCGAGGAATTGACGCCAGCGCACACAAAGGGGCCCTAAGTTCGGCAACAGGCGCGACGATTGGTGTTCTGGGCTGCGGCATTGATGTGGTTTACCCGAAGGAGAATAAAAAGATTTTCGAGCAAATGGAGCAGCGAGGCGCGGTCATCAGCGAATTCCCGATCGGCACGTTTCCCGCGCCCCAGAATTTCCCGATTCGGAACCGGATCATCGCCGGCATGGCGCTGGGGGTTGTGGTCGTAGAGGGTGCGCAGTACTCTGGCTCTCTGATTACGGCGCGACTGGCAATGGAGTTTGGCCGCGAGGTGTTTGGCGTGCCGGGTCACGTGACGCAGCCATCGAGCTTTGGGCCGAATCAGCTGATCAAGCAGGGCGCGAAGCTGGTGACTGGTTGGGAGGACGTCGTCGAGGAGCTCCCAACGCCCGTGCGGGCGGAGCTAATGCCCGTCGAGTCGGTATCCCACGAGGAACGGGCCGCGCTGGTCGAGGGCAGTCTATCGCCCATTGAGAGGCCGTTGTATGCGCTGCTGAGCCTCGACGAAGCCCGGCATGTGGACGAATTGGTCGAGCTTTCGGGCTTAACTTCGTCCGAGGTACTGGCGGCCCTGTTTGACATGGAGCTCAAGAGCGTGATACGCCAGTTACCTGGTAAGCAATTCCTGAAAGTCCTGTTGTAATAACTTTAGGGACAGCAGGTTAGGATGGGAGCGCCCGAGGGACCGGTGGAAACGGTCTGCGGGCGCCAGTTTTTCACGCAGAGAAGAATCGTTCCACAAGGAACATAGAGACGGATGGCAAGATCACTCGTAATCGTGGAGTCTCCGGCCAAGGCCAAGACCATCAATAAGTATCTCGGCCGGAACTACAACGTGAAGGCTTCCTACGGCCATGTGATGGACCTGCCGAAGAAGACCATCGGTATCCTTCTGCCCGGCGATCAAAACGGCAAGAAGAAGTCCAAGCGCAAAACCAAGGGCAAAGGCAAGAGCAAGGCTGCTGAAAAGAAGCCCATCAAGCCGATCGTTGTTACCGCCGAGAACATATTCGAGCCGACGTACGAGGTAATCCCGACCAAGCTAAAGGTGATTGGTGACCTTCAAAGAGCCGCGGCCACCGCCGAGGCCATTTATCTGGCGGGTGACCCGGACCGCGAAGGCGAGGCGATTTGCGCTCACCTGGCGGAGATCCTGAGCAAACCGCGCAAGTACACCAAGGTTGTGGCCGATGCCGTTGCGGCCGAAGCGGCAGAAGAAAACGGAGACGGCGATAAAGCCGAGGCCAGCGCGAAGCCCGCGAAGAAACAGGAAGCCGATAATCGCAAGGCCCCGAAGATTTATCGGGTGATGTTCAACGAGATCACCCAGAAGGCGATCAAGGCGGCCTTCGAGCATCCCACGGAAGTGAATGCGAATCTGGTGAACGCGCAGCAGGCCCGCCGCGTGCTCGATCGCCTGGTGGGATATAAGGTCTCGCCGATCCTGTGGGACAAGGTTCGCCGGGGCCTCTCGGCCGGGCGCGTGCAGACCGTGGCGCTGCGGCTGATCGTCGAGCGCGAACGCGAAGTCCGAGCATTCATCCCTAAAGAATACTGGACGATCCACGCGCTGCTCGGGGCCGACCAGCCGCCATCGTTTGAGGCCAAGCTGATCAAGTACAACGGCCAGGATATCGAGATTCCCGATCACGCCGAGTCGCAGCGAATTCTCGCGGCGGTGGATCACGCGATCTGGCAGGTCGCGAGCGTGGCACAGAAGGAAAAGCGCCGGTTCGCTCCGCCGCCGTTCACGACTTCGAAGCTTCAGCAGGCTGGTTACAATCGCCTGCGCTACACGGCGAAGCGCACCATGATGCTCGCGCAGCGCCTTTATGAAGGCGTCGAGCTCGGAGATGAAGGCTCGGTTGCGCTGATCACATACATGCGCACGGACTCGGTGAAAGTGTCGGCCGACGCGATCGCTCAGGTGCGCGACCATATCGGCTCGAGCTACGGCCAAACCTATCTGCCGGAAAAGCCCAACTTCTATAAGTCGAAAAAAGATGCTCAGGAAGCGCACGAAGCCATTCGCCCGACGGACGTGGCTCGGACGCCGGAGAGCGTCCGGCGCTTTCTCGACGACGATATGTTCAAGCTCTACCAGATGATCTGGCAGCGCTTTGTGGCGTCGCAGATGGTGCCGGCAGTTTTCGACCAGACCACGATTGACGTGGACGCCAACGGATATACGTTCCGCGCGACCGGATCGGTGATGAAGTTCGAGGGCTATCTCGCCGCGTATCAGGCGGTGAAGGACGAGGAAGAAAAGGACGACGAAGGTGATGCCGCCGGCAACCGGCTTCCGGTGGTTCGCGAAGGCGAGCAACTGCGCCTGGAGACGATTCGCCCCGAGCAGCACTTTACCGAGCCGCCCCCGCGATACACGGAAGCGACGCTCGTAAAGGAACTCGAAGAAAAGGGAATCGGCCGGCCGTCCACGTATGCCGCGATCATCTCGACGATCGTCGAGCGCGAATACGTGAATAAGGACCAAGGGCGCTTCACGCCGACGTTGCTGGGCGAAAAAGTCAGCGATCTTCTCGTTAAGGCGTTCGAGGACATCTTCGACGTTGGCTTCACGGCGCGCCTGGAAGACGAGCTTGACGAAATCGAAGAGGGCAAGCTCACATGGCGCTCGGCGGTGGGCGAATTCTGGGACCGCTTTACAGTGGACCTCGACAAAGCCAGCGACAAGATGGAGTCCTACAAAGCGGGAATCCCGACCGGACAGAAGTGCGAAAAATGCGGAGAGGGTGAGTTGCTGGAACGCATCAGCCGTCACGGATTTTTCCTGGGCTGCTCGCGCTATCCGGAATGCGATTTTATTCGCGATATCGCCGAGGTTGGAAATTCAGACAGCGAAGGCGAGGGCGGCGTCGTTTATTGCGACAACTGCGGCAAGGAAATGGCGATCAAGCGCGGGCGCTTCGGCACGTTTCTTGCGTGCACCGGCTATCCGAATTGCAAGACCACTCGGCGGCTGGCGGCGGGCACGAAAAAAGCGCTGCAGCCGGACGTGGTTCTCGATGAAAAATGCCCGCTGGACGAAGGAGTTCTTCTGCGTCGCGCGGGCCGCTTTGGAGATTTCGTCGGCTGCCAGAATTATCCGAAGTGCAAATACACACGGCCGATCACGCTGGGAATCAAATGCCCGAAGTGCAATGAGGGAGAGTTTGTCCGGCGCGGCACCACGAAGGGACGCGGGGCCGGGCGCATCTTCTACGGTTGCAGCCGGTACCCGGATTGCGATTTCACGTCGCCGCACGAGCCGATCGCCGAGCCGTGCCCGAAGTGCGGCGCACCGTTTGTAGTCGAGAAGCGCACGAAGCAAGGCAATTTCCGCGCGTGCATTAACGAAAAATGCGATTGGGAAATCGCCGCGCCGGAACCACCGCCGAATGCGCCGTTTGTTCATCCGCAAAATCTGCCTCCGCCGGAGCCGCAGCCGGTCGGGGCAGCGCCCGCGAAAAGCTAGATTTTCGTCTCGCGCCGCGGTTCGATCAGCTCAAATTGCGTTTTCGCACCCCTTCATTTGTGTGTCACTTAATGTGTACCCCGGTTGTTTGTTTTCAATGGGTTACGGCGACAATTACTCGGCATGGTGTGTCACTTAATTGCAGTGATTAGTGACTCGCAAACCGAAACTCGGGATGTGTGTCGCACCTACGGCGCTTGGATCGCAGCGGATTGGTTTCCCAGCCCTCCCGGGCTGGGCTAACTTTTTTCGCGCCTCCGGCGCTCGACCAAGGAGCTATCGTCTCTCTCGCCTACGGCGCTTGGAAAAGGCGCGAAGCCCGAAACTCCGTGTCGGGCGAAAGGCAGCACCATATGGCGCGGTATCGCCAAGCATGTGCGCCGGGCACGGCATGCCGCGCCCCTACCGAAAAGCAAGCCGTCGGCACGTGGAATCCGTTCCGCGCCGAAGCGCGGAGAGGCCCTTCGCGACGGCGCTCCAGGCGAGCGACTGTCCGTGCCAGAAAACTGCAATTCAGATGTCAAAGAGCGTTCGGCTCTCGTCGAGAGAGCGGACGAGACTTCTCGTCACTGGAAGGCTCGCAGAAAGTCGAACGCGCGTCTACTGTCCGTTGGTTCAGCGTTCGTGTTACCTGTACTTTTTCGATTTGCCGACGGGTCCCGCAGCAATCGCTACTGGTGCGTCAAGACTATTACTACTTTTCCTCGAGCATGCCCTTGTTCCAGATACGCGAGCGCTTCTGGGACCTCGCCCAATTTGTAACGCTTGTCTATTACCGGAGTCACCTTGCCGGTTGCCATGAGCTCGCAGATGATGGTCAGGTCCTCTTTATTCGATTTCGCCAGGAAGAACATGACCAGTTTCTGGCTCACGAACAGCGACAGCAGAAACTTTCCTACTAAAGGAACGAATATCTGATCGCCCGATCCTCCCACCGGAACGTGTATCCCTTTCGGAACTAAGACGCGCCTGCAGTCTGACAACGAACGATTCCCAACGCAGTCGAGAATTATGTCGAAACGCTCCGCGCTTTGGGTGAAATCCTCTCTGGAGTAATCAATGACGCGATCCGCGCCAATTGATCGGACCATCTCCAAATTTCGTGCGTTGCAAACGCCGGTGACGTCCGCGCCAAACGACTTGGCAATCTGGACGGCAAACGTCCCCACGCCTCCCGCCGCACCATTGATCAAGACCTTCTGACCACGCTGAATCTTTCCTACGTCGCGAAGGCCCTGCAATGCGCTGAATGCCGCTACCGGAGCCGAAGCCGCTTGTTCGAACGTCACGTTCCCCGGCTTCATCACCAGCGCCACCTCACGCGCACACGCATACTCAGCGAAGGCCCCACGGCATGAACCAAAGACCTCGTCGCCTGGTTTGAAGAGCACTACGTTTTTTCCAACCGCTTCAACGTGGCCCGAGACATCAGCGCCGAGTTGTGTGTACTTGGGTTTGCGCAGGCCGGCCACCATGCGAACGACATTCGGCTTCCCCCGGACGAAGTGCCAGTCAAGAGGATTGACGGAAGCCGCCCGAACTTCGATCAGGACTTCGTTGTCCTCGGGAATAGGCCTTTCGACGTCCTCAATCTGGACGACATCCGGAGGCCCGTACCTGCGATAGACCGCGGCTTTCATATGAGGTTCCTCTGTTCATTGCCGAGCCTCAGTAAGTGTATTCGGGCGGAAAATGAGGCGCGCCCCTTTCCGGGAAGCTATACCACATACGCGAACAAGGTTCGATAGTTTCGGCCTTCGATTTAGGCGACAATCGGGCCAACTTGCGGGGTGGAGAATTTTGACACAGATTCTGGGAGGCAACGTAGATGACACTGAAATTGAGGGCCGGGCGATTGTCGGCGAGATCGGCCGGTTTAGTGGTATTCGCGGCGATTGCGTGCGCGGCGGTCCCCGCGGCGCGGTCGCAGTCGCCCACGATTACGATCACACTGACGGGACAGTCTATGATCCGGTCGGACATTCGCGCGACGGCGCCAAGGGAAGTGCCCGTGATCCAAGGACTGCTGAAGGGAGACGTAGTGTTCACGAATTTCGAAGGGACCGTTGCCGAAAAAGGCGAGGCGGTACACGAGGGCCGCGGGTTTTTCACGCCGCCCGAGGCGCTGGACGCTCTGACGACGTTCGGGTTTAACTTGCTGGCCTTTGCCAGCAACCATGCGTTCGATTTGAGAGTGGCCGGCATTCAGAACACGATCCGCGAGGCGGACGCCCGGAAGATCGTTCACGCCGGGACGGGGAACAACGCGGCGGAAGCCGTTGCGCCGGGTTATCTGCGCACACCGAAGGGCACGATTGCGCTGGTGGCGAGCGCGTCCGGACTGATCACGCCGGGAGGAAGCGCGACGACGGAGCGTGCGGGCGTGAACGAGTTGCGTATCGAAGCCGGCGACAAGGAAAATGAGGCGACCGGGGACCTGCCCGAAGCGCCCGCGAATACGCCCAATCCCGAAGACGCGCGGCGAATCTTGGGGAGCATTCGGGAGGCGCGCCAGCGCGCGGATCTGGTGATCGTGTACGAGCACAATCACGTCTTCGGGAATCATTCGTTCTCGACGATTTTTTCCGAAGGAATGGCCGAGCGGCTGGCTCCGAACGAGTGGCTAAGGAAATGGACGCACGCGGAGATTGATGCCGGTGCGGACATCGTGATAATGCACGGGGCGCCATTGCTGCACGGTATCGAGATTTATCACGAGCGGCCGATTTTTTATGACCTGGGCAATTTCATCTACAACGTGCCGCCGACGCTGGTCTACATCGGGGAACCGATGAGCTGGGAGAGCGTGGTCGCATACGTGGAATTTCAGGGGAAGAAGCTGCAATCGGTTTCGTTGCGACCGATTGCGTTGAACTATATCGGCGAGGGCCAGCCCGATATTCACAACGCGTTTACGAATAACCAGTTCCTCGACACGCGGGGGCTGCCGTCGCCAGCGACGGGCGCGCAAGCGGGATATATCCTCCAGCGCGTGGCGGAGGAGTCAAAGCCATTCGGCACGGCGATCCAAATAAATGGCGACACGGCGGAAATCAAATTGAATGCCGCGAGATGACGTGGCCCTATTTCGCGTCCGGGTCTTTCTTCACTCCGTTGTCCATGAATTCCAGCCAGAACCCCTGAGGATCCGTCACGAAGAACATGCGGGTGGTCGGGGCGATGAAGACCGGTGCGTCGGACGGGCTGGTTGTGTGCAAATTAGCAGCCTTCACCCGGGCGAGCATGACGTCATCGTCCCTGGACATAAACAGGAAATGCGCGGCGCCGGGATCCTGAAAATTCTTCCGCGGAAAGTGTTTGTCGTGATGCACGTATTCGACCAGCTCCATCACCACCGGAGAGCCGGGGACCATGGCCTCAGCGAGCCGGAACTGGCCGCTCGTGCCGGTCAGCTGCTCGTAGGTACTGTCGCCCATTAGCGACGGGCTCAGCCAGAACTTGAAGTCGGGCCCGACGAGGCTCTGATAGAGACGATCGGTTTTTTCCAGATTGTCTACGACGATTGTGACGCGCGCGCCGAGAACCTTGCTGCCGGGCGCGGCGGTGGATGCGGGCGCGGGGGTCACCTGCATCAGTTCCACCGGATAGCCGTCGGGATCGCGCACGAACACGGCGCGAATTGTGCCCGTGATGCCGGGCCAGCCGGAAAGCTCGACGGGATTTTCGCCAGCGGTGATGACGGGGACGAGTTCGTCCTTCAGAAGTTTTAGCGTCTGGTTGAGGTCAACCACTATGAGCTTCAGGTACGAAGCGCCGGGATCAGTCAGAGCGGGAGTATAAGGACGAGTCTTGATTCCTTTTATTTCGATGGCCTCGATGGTCATTTCAGGATCGCCCGGCGTTGCCGCCGTACCGGGAATCAGAAGCAGCGCGACCCGGCTGGCCTGATCCAGGGGGTCCGGCACGCCCTGCGCCAGCTCCGCTACCGTCTGCAAGCCGTGATTACGGCCGAAAGGGCGCGGCTGGTCGCGCGTGCCGCGAAGTTCGAGGCCGATGAGGTCGTGGTAGAAGTGCGTGATCTCTTCGACGCTAGCGATCTGGCGGCCGAGGTGCCCGGGACGAAGCGCGTCTCCCGGAGGCGCGATGCCCGTTGGCGGAGCGTCGAGCGTTGCCCAGGGCGCTTGCGTGGTTTGCGCCAAGGCATTTGTAGAGGCGATCAATAGCATCAGGCAGATCGCGGCCAACGTGAGCGCGGTGGTCTTAAGTTTTCGTGGCACAGGAGCCTCTTTAATCTGAATCGGAATTTACGAGTTGGACTTCGCGTCCGTGCGGCATCATACGCTTCCGCTCGAAGTCCTCACAGCGAATATGCCACGACTACCAAACCGTCATTGACTGCTCGAAGAGCCGTGCCAATTCGTCGGGTGAAGCCGGACGAGGGGAGAGCTTCGTCACACGATGCTGCGGCAGCGTGCTTTCGACCAAAGCCGGGATGTCGGCAGATTCGTATCCTAATTCCCGGAGGCCATTGGGAACTTTCAAGTCGCGCATCAATTTCACGATTTGGTCAGCAAGAATTTTGCCCGCGTCTTCCGGTTTCGCACCGGAGATGTTGGCACCCAAAAGCTCCGCAGCTTTTAGATGGCGTTCGGGAGAAGCCGACGAAGTGAAACGGAAGACAGCTGGCGCGTTGATGATTACCGAGATGCCGTGGGGCACCAGCGGGTGATTGACGGAATAGCCCGGCGGGCGATAATTCCGCACCATGCCCGCTACCGGATAGGACATCCCGTGCGGCAAATGTACGCCGGCGTTTCCGAATCCGATTCCCGCGTACGATGCGGCGAGCAGCATGTTGGCGCGAGCTTCATCATCGCTTGGATCGGCGACGGCACGACGCAGGTAGATCCCAACAAGCCGAAGCGCTTCCAAACTCCACAGATCGCTAATCGGGTTCGAACCTTGATATGCCGGGCGCAACAAGGGCCGCTCCGGTCGCGCGCGCTGCTGAAAGGGAATGGCGGTATAAGACTCAACGGCGTGGCTCAGGACATCGAGCCCGGAAGCGGCAGCGACGGCCGAAGGAAGCGTCCGTGTGTTATCCGGGTCAACGAGGCCGATCGTGGGGCGAAGGCGACGATGAGCGATGCCGGTCTTCGCCTTCATCTGGACGAAATCGAAAATCGCGACGCCGGTTGTTTCGCTGCCGGTTCCCGCTGTGGTGGGAATTGCGATCAAAGGTTTCAGCGGGCCGGGAACCGGGAGCCCCCGGCCGATGGGCGGATTCACGTAGTCAAGGAAGTCTGCGGGATACGAGCTGTACAAATTCGCCGCCTTGGCCGTGTCTATCGTGGAACCGCCGCCGACAGCGACAAAGGCGTCGAAATCCGCAGACTGAGCGGCGGCGGTCGCCTCGCGAAAGGATTCATCGGAAGGTTCCACAAGAACCTGGTCGAAAACTGAAAAGCGAATTTTGTGTTCCTGGAGGGATTCGAGGACGGTGGTCACGGGAGGCAGGGCTCGAAGGTTGGAATCGGTGAAGATCAGGACGTGCTTCTTGCCCAGGTCAACGAGTTCTGCGCCGACTTCGCGCGTGACTCCAAAGCCGAAGCGAATCGAGCTGGTCGCCATCTCGAACGCGTATTCATTCAGCATGGAGCGCCCTCGCAGTGAGCGGCCCGCAGCATGCAGCTAGAGCCGATTCCTCGTCAACATGTAAGTAGACTCGTTGCGGACCGATTGCGGACGCCCTTGCTTCGTCTCCGCGCGCCGGCAAATTCGTGTTCCGCGAGTGAAGTCGCAGAGTTACACTACGCCGACCTTTGTGCGGCATCGGACCGGAATTGCGCGGGAGCCGGTCAGTTGGTGGCGCGTTTGAGTGAGTTCGAGGGGGGTGATCATGGCTGCGATTCGCTGTTTGTGGATTGCCGCGTTCATTATTCCACTGTGGGGACTGACGCCGAATCGGGCTGCTGCTACTCCGCAGGCGGCGCAGGATGCGCCGATCGCCAATCCGTCGCCCGCCGACGTGCAGCAAGGCAAACAGACTTTTGAGACGCGGTGTTCGACCTGCCACGGCCTTGATGGCGGAGGCGCGATGGGTCCAAATATTCAGGGAATTCCGATGAGGCTGGGCGCGCCCGCAGTTGCCGACGTGATTAAGAACGGAATGAGCGGCGGAATGCCTTCGTTCGCCGGACAGCTGGACGCATCGCAAATTCAGCAGGTGATCGCGTATCTTCTTACGCTCACGCGCAAGGATTCCGGGACGGTGACCGGGGACGCGGTGAAGGGCAAAGAGGTTTACGACGCGAGCGGTTGCGCCGGGTGCCACATTATTGCGGGCGAGGGCAGCGGCGCGGGGCCCGAGCTCACGAGCGTTGGCAAATTGCGCGGGCCGGGCTACCTGAAGACTACGCTGCTGTATCCCGGGTCGGATTTGCCGCAGGCGCGCGTGTTCCTCGAAACCGGCGGACTCCTCGATTACATGTTCGTCCACATCGTCACGAAGGACGGGCACACGTTTGATGGTACGCGCGTGACGGAAGACTCGTTCCGTATCGTGATCAAAGACGTCAACGGCAAATTCCACTCATTCCAGAAAAGCGACCTGAAGGAATTCAAGAAGGAACCGGGCAAGAGCGTGATGCCGAGCTACAAGGAGAAGCTGTCCGATACGCAGGTGGACGATCTGGTGGCGTACCTTGCGAGCTTGAAGGGGGACCAATGAAAATTATCAAGTACGGTCTGATACTTTCTACCCTTCTGGCTCTCCAATCGGTGCGGTCTTTTGCGCAGGATGTGCCCTACGACCGTATTTTGCACTCGCAAAGCGAGCCGCAAAGCTGGCTGACCTACGGTGGCAGCTACTCGTCCCAGCAGTATTCGTCACTCAAGCAGATCAACCGCGAAAACATTTCGAATTTGAAGGTGGCGTGGATGTACCAGGCCAGCAAGCCGGCGGCGAATCTGGAGTCATCTCCCATCGTAGCGGACGGCGTGATGTACATCACCGAACCGCCCAGCACGGTAACGGCATTGGATGTCCGCACCGGACTCAGATTGTGGACGTGGTCGGCGGTGCTCCCCGAACACGTTGTCTCGATCGGCCTGTATGCGACGAGCCGCGGTGTCGCGATTCTCGGTGATACGGTTTTCACCGGCACGGCCGATTCGCATCTGGTCGCGCTCGACGCGAAGACGGGCGCGGTCCGATGGAATGTGCACGTTGCCGACAACGCCATGGGCTACGCCATGACGGGACCGCCGCTGGCGCTTAAAGACAAAGTGATTATCGGGAGCGCGGGGAGCGAGGCGGCCGTCCGCGGATTTCTCGATGCCTACGATGCGAAGACGGGCAAACGGCTTTGGCGCTTCTGGACCACCCCGCGGCCGGGAGAGCCGGGCGCGGAAACTTGGGGCGTTGGGGCTTCCGAAAGCGCGGGTGCAACCACATGGAACAACGGCTCCTACGATCCCGAACTGAATCTGGTTTACTGGGGAACGGGGAATCCGGCACCGGATTTCAACGATGATGAGCGGCCGGGCGATAACCTCTATACGTGTTCTGTGGTGGCACTGGATGCGGACACGGGAAAACTGAAATGGTATTTCCAGTTCTCGCCGCATGAGGATCACGACTGGGATTCCGACGAACCCGCCGTTTTATTCAACGCGACGATTGATGGGAAGCCGCGCAAGCTGCTCGGCTTTGCGAATCGAAACGGTTTTTACTACGTGCTCGATCGTGAGACCGGGAAATTCATCACGGGCCAACCGTTTGTGAAAGAAACCTGGGCCAAAGGACTCGATGCCAACGGGCGGCCGATTCCGGCGCCCAATCAGGAGCCGACCCTGGGAGCCGGAACGTTGGTCTATCCGAGCATTACGGGAGGCGTTGACTGGACGAGTCCCTCGTACAGCCCGCAGACGGGACTTTTCTACGTAAGCGTCCACGAAACAGGCGCCTACTTTATTAAGGGTACGGGCAAGATCGAACCGGGGCCGCCGAAAGGAATCGTGGGAGGCGGGGGGATTCGCGCTCTCGCCGGCGAGCAATCGTACGGCGCGATTCGCGCGCTCGACGCTACGACGGGGAAGCTGCGATGGCAATTCAAGCTGCTGGCGCCGGCGTGGGTCCCCGTGCTCTCAACGGCAGGCGGCCTAGTATTCAGTGGCACAGACGAAGGGAATTTCTTTGCGCTCGATGCATTGAGCGGCAAGCCGCTGTGGCAATTCTATATGGGCCACTCCGCGCGGTCGAATCCAATCAGTTACGAAGTGGACGGCAAGCAATATATTTTCGTGACTGCGGGCAACGCTTATATTGCGTTCACGCTGCCGTAATTGTCGAATTACTTCGCGGACTCTTGTCGGCTCCGTAGTGGTAATTCGTCCTGCTGCGCATCGAACTAGCTTCGTTTGGTGAAGACCACGTGGGTTGCACTCGGTGTGGAAACATGCTCGGTGCGCTTGTATCCGAGCTTGGGCAAGTCTATACCGGCGAAAAGATTTTCACCCGAACCAAGCAGGACCGGCGAAATCGCAAGATGCATCTCGTCAACAAGCCGCTCTCGAAGATATTGCCGGATGGTGGCGACCCCTCCTCCGAGCCGGACATCCTGACCTCGCGCAGCTTCCGTGGCTTGTTGAAGCGCGGCGTGAATGCCGTTCGTGACGAAGTGAAATGAAGTTCCGCCATTCATGGTGATTGATTCGCGAGGGTGGTGGGTGAGCACGAAAGCGGGCGTGTGAAACGGCGGGTTGTCGCCCCACCATCCCTTCCAGCTATCGTCCGGCCACGGCCCTCGAACCGGCCCGAACATATTGCGGCCCATGATCCACGCTCCCATGTTCTTGAATCCGCGAGCTGCGAAGTCGTCGTCAACGCCGGTCGCGCCGCCGTCTTGGCCATGCATCTGCTGAAACGTACGAGTGGCCCATGCCCAGTCGAATAAGGCGGTGCCGCCAACGCCGAGCGGGTTTTGGAGATCTTGATCGGGGCCCGCGCTAAAGCCGTCGAGAGAAACGCCGATGCTGAGGACGCGGAGTTTGCTCATGGCAATTCGAGAATCCCGCTAACCCACATGAAAAGAGGGGCGAGCATAGCATGCGATGCTCGCCCCTCTCGTAATTTTTCAGATCCCGATTAAGTCCACTTATCGATGGAAACGCTCACCCGGTAGCTCATGTTCGCGAGCTGGTGATACGGGTTGGTCTGGCCGCCGACGACGACGAATTCGAACGCTTTGGCGCTCTGGAATTTCGGGATGACGTCATCGTCCTTGAAAGATGCGGGATCGGCGCCGCGAGGCAGCCCGCTGAAGAGCATCGACTTCACGTCCTTCACGGTGACGGTCGTGTTTTTCTGGAGCCAGTCGGCGAGTTGATCCCTGGTTTTGAACCCTAGATCGCCCAGCCCGTTGGCGACCAGCGGATCGAGCAGGAACAGCGCGCCGAATAACGACGCGAATGGCGCGACGTTTGCGGACATCGCCACGTTGTAGAGCGGAACCGGTTTCACGCCGAGGCCTTTGCCGCCCTGTCCCTGCGTGATGAGGAATCCGAAGAAGAAGCTGATGACGTTTTCCTCGGGCTTGAATCCTTTGGTGGTGTGGAATGGCGGCCACGGGCTGGCCTGCTCGTTCTCAGGAATGATCAGGTTGCTATAGTTGATCACGTTGCCCTGCGAGCCCATGTACGTCTCACCGCAGATTCCGCCGCCATCGAGGTTTCTCGACATCAGCGTCCAAGCTCGTCCGATCGTGGCGTTTGGCTGATTGAAGGGGCCCATGGCGCCGATTCCATAATTCATGGTGAGCTTGTCCCGAATCGGGCCGTTGATCACCGCCGCGGACACCAGCGAGTTCGTCGAACTGAAAAGCGCGGAAATTCCGGTGGAAGCGATCGCCAGAATCATCGGGAAATATTCCGGCAACGCGCCTGCCATTACCGCGTTGACCGCACACTGTTGCACGGTGAACGACCACGCGGGGAACGCGCCCTGCGCGGGAGTCATCTTGCCGACTACTTCGTCGGGCTTGTGACTCGTGGCCTTGAGCATGGCGTCCACTTTTTCCTGCGTGGGAATGATGATGGGCATGGTGTCCGTCATTCCGTTATCGAGGAAATACTGTTGTAGGTTGTCCGCCGTGTCCGTAAACGTGGGAGCGCCGACTGGAGGAGTAACGGTCCCTGTTTTCATTTCGTCCGCGGTAAGAGGTCTCGTGAGAGATTCCACGATCTCTTTCATCAGCGGTACGTTATGGACCGGATCGTTTCCGTCGAGGTAGGCGTACATCTGCTCATCCGTCTTGCCCCACACGGGATGCGGAGTGTAGGAAATTCGCTGAAGCGGCATGCCTCGTTTTGCGCAGTTTGTTTGAGCGAGATCCTTAAAAGCGATCGTGACTATGGGAGCTGCCGGGATGCCCATCTTTTCGTACGCTATGCAGTGACCAACGGTCGCTGGGGTGCACGTGCTTCAATGCCCAATGGCCATGATGACGGCCTGGCCCTTCTCCTTGATCTCGGCGTTCAGCTTGGGATCGTCATCCGCGAATCCGCCTGCCTTGAGGCGGTAGACCGTTGTGACGTTCGGCATGTTTTTCTTGAACCAGTCGCCGACTTGAGCCAAGAAGTGGTCGGCGCCCGGGAATCCATCGGAAACAAGGTAGACGGTCTTGCCATCCAAAGTCGCGAGGCGCGGGGCCATCGGGATCAGCGTGATCGGAGGCGGAATGCCGCGAGGATTCAGCGCAGTGAGCTTGACTTCAGCAGGGGCGCCACCTTTTCCGTTCTTTCCTTTTGCTTTGGACTGCGCCTCGGCGGTCGCGCCGGCCAATATCGCCGGGGACATGCCGATCAGCGACAGCAATCTTCGCCGATTTATACTCATTTCCACCCCCTCGTCACTACGTTATTCCCAAATTGTATCTTACCCAAACGACTTCCGCTAATCGCGGCGGCGCGCGTTACATCCACTTATCAATTGAGATGCTCACGCGGTAGGTCAGGTTACCGACCTGGAAGAAAGGATTCGTCTGGCCGCCGGCGACGACGAGAACAATGTTATCCGGCTTGGGCCAATAGGGAATCAGCGTGCCCTCCGGGCATTTGTACCAAGTGGCGTAGGGTTCTTCACCGCGAAGCGCGCGCGGATAATGAAACGTGTAAACAAACGCGGAGTCGCGGTAGTCCTTGGCGGTACGCACCGTGTTTTTCCACAGCCAATCCATCAGCTTTTCTTTCGTATCGTAGCCCTGCTCGACGAGGCGCTTTACCGTGAGCGGATCGCAAATTACGAGCGCGTCAAATTGACTGGTGAGCGTCCGGAAGATGTCGCTGATCTGATCGTCGAACATCGGATTTTCGAGCACGCCCGCGCCACGCGCGCCATGGCCCTGGCGAATGTCTTCGCCCGCGAAAAGGCTGACGACGTTGTCATCGGGCTTGAATCCCTTTTGCACGTGGAACGGCGTCCACATGCTGTCCTTCTCGTTCTCTGCGATCACGATATTGTTGTAGTTCGTGTTGTTGCCCATAGAGCCCATATAGGTGTCGCCCGGGATTCCGCCGTTGCCGAGGTTTTTGCCGATGAGCGTCCAGGCGCGGCCGATGGTTGCGTTCGGTTGCGCGAAGGGACCCATGGCGCCGATCGTGTAGTTCATGTTGAGCTTGTCGCGGATCGGGCCGTTGATGACCATGGAGTAGGCGAACGAGGTGGTTGAGCTGCCTAGCGCCGCCATTCCGGACGATGCGACGGCCAGCACGACCGGAAAATATTCCGGCTCGCATCCGGCCATCACCGCATTTACCGCGACCTGTCTCACGGTGTAGGTCCACGCCGCGAACGCGCCGGCGGCCATCTTGCCGACGACCTCTTCGGGATGATGGCTCGTCGCTTTGAGCATCGCGTCCACTTTTTCGGGCGTGGGTATGATCACCGGCAGGAAATCCGTCATTCCGTTGTTGAGGAAATGCGTTTGCAGATTGTCGAGAGTGTCCGGCCCGTAAACCGGCGGGCCGACGCTGACGTCCATCATTCCGGTTTTCGTGTCTTCGGCGGTGAGCGGCACGGTGAGGCCGTCGATGATTTCCTTCATCAGCGGTTTGCCGGAGACGGGATCGTCGCCTTCCACATACGCCATCAACTGTTCGGCAGTCTTGCCCCAGACCGGATGCGGCGTAAAACACGCGCGAATGTGCGGCATGCCGCGCTTTGACGCGTTCGACTTGGCGAGATCGGCGAACGACTTCGTCGCCATAGGGACTGAGGGAATCCCCAACTTCTCCATTGTTATGCAGTGACCGACGGTCGCTGGTGTGCAGCTGCTTCAATGGCCGATGGCCATGATCGCCGCGTTGCCCTTTTCCTTGATTTCTTTCCAAAGCGGCGGGTCGTCTTCCATGTATGGTCCGGCTTTTTTGCGGAATACGACGGTGACATCGGGATAGTTTTTGTTGAACCAAATCTGCATCTGCTGCAGGAGCACGCCTCCGCTCATGAATCCGGTGTCCACGAGATAGATCGTTTTGCCGTGAATGCTGTCGAGACGGGGCGCCATCGGAATCAACTTCACAGGCGGCGGCGAGCCTTTGGGGTTCAGAGCCTGGAAATGGGCGTCAGATGTGGCGGGGGCTTTTCCGGGATTAGCGGTCTTGGATTGCTGGGCGGCGGCTTGAGAGCCGGCGAGGAGTGCCGGAGACATTCCCAGCAGCGAAAGGAGTTTTCGTCTATTCATCGCTCACCTCTGTTCCGTACTCGATCGGCCCAAGAGAGTGAATCCTAATCACATCCATTTATCAATCGAGACGCTTACGCCGTAGCTCATGTTGGCGGCTTGCGGATAGGCGTTTGTCTGGCCGCCTGTGACCACCACGTTAAAGCTGCTGGGCCTTGGGAAATGCGGGATCACCGCATCGTCGGGAAGCTTATACCAGGTGGCAAAGGGCTCGACGCCCTTCAAGGCCTGCGGGTACTCGAACAAATAAGAGTAGTTCCGGCCCTTGTAATCTTTCACCGTCTGGGTCGTATTCTTGTACAGCCAATCAATCAGCTTTTCTTTCGTGTCGTAACCTTGTTCGTGCAATCGCACGGCAACCAGCGGGTCGGCAATCACCAGAGCGCCGAAAAATCCCGTGAACGTGCTGAAGAGATCGCTCAGCTGGGCATCGAACATCGGGCTGGTGTTGACGCTGCTGCCGCGCGCGACTTGTCCGGGGACAACGCCCAACCCGCGGAACAAACTGACGACGTTTTCTTCCTTCTTGAAACCTCGCTGGACGTGGAAGGGATCCCACGGGCTTGCCTCTTCGTTTTCCGCAATCACCACATTGTTGTAGTTCAGGTTGTTGCCAACCGAACCCAGATACGTATCGCCGGGAATTCCGCCGTTGCCAAGATTCTTCGACATGAGTGTCCAGGCGCGCCCAATCGTAGCGTTTGCCTGTGCGAACGGCCCCAGCGCCCCGATCCCGTAATTGAACTCGAGCTTGTCGCGAATCGGACCGTTGATGATCATTGAGAAGGCGAACGAGTTCGTCGAGCTGAAGAGAGAAGCGATTCCCGTGGATGCGATGGCCAGCAAAATCGGGAGGTACTCTGGCCTGCATCCCGCCATCACCGCGCTTGCGGCCACGTGCTGCACGGTGTAGCTCCACGGCGGATACGCGCCCGCCGCCATTTTGCCGACTACCTCATCGGGACGGTGGCTCGTGCCCTTCAGCATGGCGTCCATTTTTTCCTGCGTCGGCAGGATGATCGGGAGAAAGTCCGTGTATCCGTTGTTGAGATAAAATTCCTGCAGATTTTCGGCGGTGTCGGTGAACGTCGGTGGGCCAACGGACACCGTGACCATCCCCGATTTCTTTTCATCGTCGCTGAGCGGAACGGTCAGCGCATCCACCACTTCCTTCATGAAGGGTTTTTGGCTGACGGGATCCAGTCCGTCGACGTACACGCGCAATTCTTCCGGAGTCTTACCCCACACGGGATGCTGCGTGAAGCAGATGCGTTCGTGCGGCATTCCCCGCTTCCCCGCATTCAGGATCGCAAGATCCTTGAACGCCTTGGTGACAATCGGGGCGCTCGGGATGCCCATCTTTTCAGTAGTTATGCAGTGACCGACGGTCGCTGGGGTACACGTGCTTCAATGGCCCGTGGCCATGATGACCGCGTTTCCCTTTTCCTTAATCTCTTTCCACAGCGCGGGATCGTCCTCCGCGTAAGGCCCGGCCTTTCTGCGGAATACGGTAGTAACTTGTGGCATGTTCCTCTTGAACCAGTCCGCGATTTGCGCGAGTAGCAGATCGGAGCCGTGGAATCCAGTGTCCACGAGATACACCGTCTTGCCATCGAGCGAATCGAGGCGCGGTGCCATTGGAATCAATTGTATGGCTGGGGGAATACCCTTCGGATTGACTGCCGTTATCTTGGCTTGGCCTGAGTCGGTGGCGGGAGCAGGATGCTTGGTTTGACTCGCTTGCGCAGGATTGCCGGTCAGCAGAACCGGAGACATTCCCAGCAGTGACAGCAGCTTGCGTCTATTCATTGGTTGGTCTCCACCCAGACCCGGACCGTACACTTCTTAGACGGCTCAAATTCAGTCGCGGTTACGCGTCGCACATCGTATTGCTTATAGTACCGGAACACTTCGAATACAACTTGTTTGCGCCGGCGTGTTTTCGTACAGCTGGCTGAAGCTGGTGGCTTCGCGCGTTCATCTCTCGGTGAATTCATCGCTGTGGACGATGAACTCCGGATAGGCGCCCGCGCCCAATTCATATAGGTCCATGCCTTGGCGTTCGCCCTCGACAGCTACTCGTTGCGAGTACACGCGATCCAGAAGCCAGTTCATCCCGTAGGTCATGGGCAGAATAAAACCGATCAATGTCGCGATGCCAACGAGCTGTGCGAGCCACTGTCCGGCAGCGCCGCTCGTCTGCACACCAGTCACGCCCATCGCCGGAATTTTGGCGAAAAATGCGACAGACAGAACGCCCCAAAGGCCGCCCATCGCATGCGCCGAAACTGATCCCCCCGGATCATCCACCGACATATGCAGTTCAAACCATTCCACTGAGAGCGTGACGAGCGCTCCCGCGATGAACCCGATCACCACAGCCTCGGCCGGAGTGACAAATGCGCAAGCGCCGCTGCTGGCCGCGAGTCCGCCGATCCAGCCGTTCGCGGTCAGCGATGCGTCCGGTTTGCCGAATCGCGCGTGCGTGATCACGGCAGACGTCAAAGCAGCCATCGCCGACGACAAAATCGTGTTGATCGCCACCTGCACGGCCTGGCCGGGTTCGACGCCGTTGTAGAGGATTGCGCCTGCGGAGTTCAATCCCAGCCATCCAAGCAGCGCTAGAATGCAGCCGAAAATTACCATTACGCTGTTGTGGCCTGGAATCGCTGTGGGCATTCCGTCGTGCGTATATTTGCCGCGACGAGCACCCAGAATCCACGCGATCGAGAGAGCAGTCAGGCCACCGACGGCTTGAATTGTGCTGGCGCCTCCGGTGTCCACAAATCCGCGTCCCAACCCGTAGTTGGCACCGAGCTGCGCGAGCCATCCGCCGCCGCAAACCCAGTGCGCGAATAGCGGATACGTCCATCCAGCGAAAATCGCGGTCGAGACGCAGCAGGCGCCGAGCCGCCAGCGGTCCGCTCCGCTGCCCAGCGGGATGAGCGCGGCCAATCCGACGCTGAACATTCCGAGCAATGCGGCAAGCGATGCGGGCGAGCCGTCGAGCGCCTGATGCGCCAGAAAAAATCGCCCCGAAGCGATCCAGTTCCACTCTTTACCGCCCAGGGACACAACGTGCGCCGGCCCGCCGACGAACCCGTGCCAAGCAAAGCCGAACGCAAAATACGCGAGTGCTGCCACGGCGAGCACGCACATGGAGGACATCATCGAATGCGATGCACTGCGCGAGCGCCCGAGGCCGTTGCCGATCAGCGCGAGCCCGGCGGCTGCGCACGGCACCAGAAAAATGAATGCGAGGCAAAGCAGCGATGCAGGGAAAGAAACACTGGCGGTGGGCGCAGGGGTCACTCGTGCGCACCTCGCCGAATCGGGTGCGCGCGGATCACCAGCACAAGTCCCACGATTTCCACGCCGATGCCGGCCAGTACAAACGCAGCACGTGGCGCGTCCTTCGTCATCAGCACGAGCGCACTGATAACGATCCCCCAGCCGGCCAATAAGAGCAGAAAACCGAAAAGTCTCATGCAACAGCCCCCCGGCCCGAGCGGTCTGATCGGCACGTGCCATTAATTGCAACGCTAAAATATCATTCTTGCGCCAAACGGGGAGAGAACAAAGAGTTTCCACACCGGCCGCGCGTGCACGCGCCGCAAGCGTAGCATTCGCCCGATAGCGCAACCAGTTGAATATTGCCGCAAATGGACGGCGCCGGACGTTCCGCGCCCGGCCGCCTACTGCGCGGCGGGCGCGGAACGCGGGATGAAGTTGATCGTCACCGGCTGGCCGAGCTGGAAATCCAATTTCGTTTCGGACGGGATTTTCACCTGCTTGCCGCCCGTCGTGCCCTGGTAAATTCCGCCGCCGGCCCCACCGACTCCCGCTCCGATTGCTGCGCCCCTGCCACCGCCGGCAATCGCGCCGATGATTGCGCCAATCACAGCTCCGCCGCCAACTTTTTCGGCCGTGCCTTTACTTTGCGAGTCGCCGGCCAGTGAATATGTGCTGCTCACGAGCGGATAGGATTGTCCGCGGAATTCTAGCTTCACGAGCTCGAGATGCAATTCGCTCTTGCCGGAATATTTCCCCGCGGAACTGGCTGCCACCAACCTCACATACACATCCGCACCCTTCGAAACGAGAACCTGATCGTCCACAACGATGGGCGCATCGAGCGAAGCATGGAATATTTCGCCCGCGTGGTTCACCGACGAATCAATGCCGTCAATCATCCGAATGGTCAGAGTTGTGTTCGCGGCAACCTGCACCGGCACGGGCTGCGGAGGCGGCGGAGGTGCGGGAGCCGCGGCAGGAGCTGGCGCCGGATCCGGTTGTGGCGCGGGCGTAGCTGTCGCTTCAGCGGGCGGCGGTGGAGGGTCATCCAATGGAGCGTTGTACGCGGAATCTGCGTCGTCCGGAACAGGCTGAGGTTCTTTCTTGTCCTTGTGCGCGTCCGCCTTCATTGCTGCGCGGTCCTGTTTGGTCGCGGGTAGCGCGACCGCGGCGGCCTGCGGCGCCGGCGCGACTTTGACGGTCATTTCGTCCGTGACCTGGTTTACGCCGGGCGTCATGGTCGCAATCTTGAATGCGTCCAGGCGCGCCGCGTCGCTCGGGACCGTACCGCTCAGGGTCACTTGTCCGTGATCGGACGTCACTTGTAGGCTCGCGTTCTTGAGCTGCTGATCGGAAAACATTTGCGATTGGATGCTCGTGACGAGCGCGGCGTCATTCGCCTTGTTCGAACATCCCACTGCGAGCACGATGGCCAACATCGCGACCGAGAGGATCGATCTCTCGCGCATTTCGCTTTCTCCCTTTTGTTTCTCGCCTGCCCGGAGCGCTTTTCAATCGGCGAATTTTTTCAGGGCAACGCGTCTCAATCTATTACGATGCGATCTGGCGGCAAAATGCCGTCCGATTCGGGCCTGGTATCCGTGGAAAATCTCGTTTGCCACGAGGAACTGGCACAACTTTTTTTCGGGCCGTGGGTTTGACCCTCAGCAGCCGAAATAGCGTATTCGGCTACAGCAGTCATCTACTGGGTGAAGGAGAAAGATCATGGGGAATCATAAAGCTACGGGTGTGTTTTTTGTGCTTCTCGCCGTGCTGGGTTTTTGCAGCTGCGGCGGATCGTCTTCAGCTTCCAATCCCGGAACAACCGGCCAGGGTTCGGTTTTCACGATCGGCACGGATGCGCCTTTGCCGAGCGTGATCTCCTGCCAGATCATGGTCACGGGGGTGACTTTGAATAATGGCACGACGAACGTTTCAGTCCTTAGCGCGCCGCAGGTTGTTGACTTTGCGCAACTGAGCGGATTGCACCAGCTCCTCGATCTGAGCGCCGTTCCTACCGGAACCTATGCGTCGGCGACAGTTACGCTCGCGAGTCCGGTCATCGGTTTTATTGACACGACTCAGAATCCTCCGGTCATCAACACGATTAATGGAACGCTTTCGCAGTCTAGCGTGCCCGTGACCTTTGCAACGCCCTTTGTACTAAGCGATGCTCAACTCGTCGGTTTGCGCATGGAGTTTGATCTGCGAAAGTCTCTGGCAACCGACATGAACGGCCAGGTAACCGGCACAATCAACCCGACTTTCCAGATGGAGCTGCTCGCCGCGGATGACGCAGGCGTTTCGATTGACGCCTTTCCCGGCGGCGTGGTCGGCACCACGGGCGCGACCAGCTTTGTGATACAGGGACCGAAGGGCCGGCAGTGGACTGTCCAGACCGACGCGAATACGATTTTCGATGATCCGAGCATTCCGATCAGTTCGTTCACCACGACCACGATCGTGGAGGTTTCGGGCACCCTCGATCCGGTCACGCACGATATTGATGCAACCGAGGTCGAGGTCCTTTCGAATGACGGCTTTTTCCTCGCCGGATTGTTCACGAGCGTTCGTCCGCCCTCTGCGCCCGTGACAGCAGCGGACCTGTACGTTCGCGCCGAGCTGCCGGACATTAACGGAGTAGCGGACGGGCAGATTACAACCCTAACCCTGAACAACACCGAGCAATACAAGATCGCAAATATCGCGAATCCAATCACCACGCTGTTGTTCAACAACTCCGCGCTAGCACCCGGGCAGTCCGTTGGTGTGGGAGGCAAACTCGTAACCACGAACGGCGTTTCAAACCTCACCGTCCATCGCGTCGTGTTGCGACGGCAGGGCCAGGCGGGCTCGCTGGTTACCGGTCAGACGGTCGTACAGTCCGGCAATTCCGGAAGTTTCGAATTGAGCGATCAATGGACGGCAGGAATCCTGTTGCCGAGTCCCCTGACCGTGTTTACGACGAACGCGACCAACTTTATCAACCTCACCGGGCTTTCGGGATTGACGGGCGCGACGCCAGTCCCGCTTCGCGTGGTGGGATTCATACTGATCAATCCAGCGACGGGTGCGCCGGTCATGGTGGCGCGATCCGTTGAACAATTGACCGACTAAAGTAGCCGCAAACGAACACGCGAACGCCACTGCCCTGATTTCAGCGAAACGGGACGGTGGCGTTTGTGTTTTTGGCAGCAAGCTGGTTCGTAGTCGTGACCGAAATGCTGTCGAAAGATGCCTCTAAGGCATGAATAAATCGCAGGATGTCAGTTGGGGAAATTGCGTTGAGGGGTTGAGCGGACCCTATTCTTCACGCACCGCGACAACGTTTTTGCCGTCTGCGCGAATCTCGATCGCCATTGGCGGCCGGATGCCGTTTCCTTGCACGATGACGCCGCGAACGAGCATATCGTTCGACGCGCCGCCGCCGTAGCGCATCAAATCGTAGACCGTATGGTTGCAGGGGTCACCGACCATCGGATGGTCGGCGCGATAGCCGTAATCGGTCCTCAACTTGTTGAGATCCGTGATGAATTCCAATTCGCAACTGCCGAAGGGTTCAACCAGCGAGAATCCCCAGTACCCGCCACCCGGCAACCGCACTACCATGGCAGGCTCGTCTCGACCCGAAAGTAAGCTCCGATAGATGAAGCGCTTCGCCGCCCAGGGTTTCGCGAGCTCCGCAGTCGTTGCGATGGTTCCCGGTCCGACGGGCAAGCTTGGCGCGATCTTGGTCGCCGCGGCCGGCCCCGCGGGAGCCACCTCGGTCGAATTATCGGATGCCTGAGCGGGTTTCGGGGGCGAACCTTTGTGCCGGTAGACCAGGCCTGCGAAGGTGATGAGCGCAATAGTTACCGCAACCGCGATCAACATCTTAACGGGAGGTGGTTCCTTAGGCTGCGGTTCGCCGAAATTCTCCGGCTGCTCGGGCGCCTCGGCCTTCACTTTCGGCGCGCTCGGCAACACACCCGGAATATTCGGTTGTTGGGGCTTGAAGGGATCGATTTTTTTTTCGTCCGTCACGCTGGGGCGTCCGCAAACGCACCTTCAGATTGAATGCGCGGCTGCGGAAATGCAAGATGACGAGGTCTTGAGGGTATTGTCACTTTCGCGTGCGGGCGACGGGGATTGCCGCCGGACTACGCAGGCCTGTCGAGACGTATGGAGTGGTGGGCCACATACTCGTGGAGGTTGGCGAGCTTCAGCAGTAATTCGAGCATCCTATCCCGGTGCTGCGGCTCCGGATCGCTCGCTTTTTCTTCGAGGTTTTTGACGATCGCGAGCGCGTCGGAGAGCAGCCATTCGATATCCGCAGGATTCATCTCGCGCCCCTCGCGGCAGCGGCCAAACGTCTGGTCCGTGCGAAGAAACGCGTCGTCGAGAAAATGCTCGAGGCAAAGTTGCTCGTTCGCGAGGGCCGCTGGAATCGAATTGGGACACGCTGACCTTCGACACCTTCCAGCGACAGCCGCGTTCATGGCCAACCTCACTCACCCCGAATAAATTTATTTCAGAGGTCCTTGCGCCAGAGCCTACCATAACTTTTCTGCAAGAGCAGAAGTATCCATGGCGAGATTGGTGTTAGAACCAACGGGATTTTAGTTACAATCTTTTCGCGTTTTGGCGAGCTCAAAGCGAGAATGTGGGCGTTCAGCCGGGGAAAGAGGGGCGATGAATCGGATCGGCGCGGTCGTGCTGTTGGTAGCCTGCTTCGGCTTTGCGGCATGTGGAGGAGGAGGCTCCGGCCACGGAGGCACGCCGGTCATCGATCTCTCACAGACAGCCCTCACCTTCGCCGCGAATTTCGGGCTTCCCTACACCCCCGTGCCCGCACCGGTGAACGTAACCAACACCGGCGGGGGCGCGCTCGCATTCACAGCGATGAGCGACTCAGCATGGCTGCTCGTAACTCCGGGAAATGGATCGGCCCCGCAATCCGTGAGCGTGTCCGTCGCTCTCGGGAATCTGACGGTGGGTCCCTACACGGGGCACGTCACTATTACGGGAAATGGTGCGACGCCGGCGACAATCACGGTCACGCTTAATGTCGTAACGGCCCCGTCGAGCGATCCGATTTGGGCGCAGTGGGGAGCAAATCCGCAGCACGGTGGGATGGTAAGCATAGCCGCGCAAAGCGTGGTGAACCAGCTCGCGAACATCGTTTACGATCCGTTTGTCGCACAAGAGCAGGCCGAGAACGCCGGTGCCGGCGGGGACGGCGATTTAACGGTCCACTATCAGGCCCCCCTGACCGACGGCAACGACGTCTATATGATGACGAAGACCGGGACCTACAAGTCCTGCAGTCCGGCTGGCGCGTGGTCGAACGGATCGGCATGCGGACCGAATACATGGTCAACTGAGCAGTGGAACGAAGTGCGATACAGCTGGCTGGCCGGAAATCTTGTGCCGGTCTGGATTTTCGCCAGTGACTGGAAGCCGGAGCCCAACGGCTCGGCACTGCAGGGTTGGGAGCCTGTATTTCATCCCATTGACGCCAATGGATTTATTTACGTGCCAGGTGCGGGTGGAACGGTCTGGAAAGTCAATCAAGCCGATGGCACCTCGGCTGCGGCGATCAACCCATTCTCGGGAATGAATATCACGGCGACGGATATGTATGTTGCCGGTCCGCTCACGGCCGATTCCGCGGGAAACATCTACTACAACGCGATCGAACTGGCCGATCCCACTGTGGGCGATCCCTGGGAAAATGACATCCAGGGTGCGTGGCTGGTAAAGGTGACCCCGGCTGGTGCGACGAGCGTCCTTTCATTCGCGTCGCTTATTCCAGGAGCACCCGCCGGCACCGCGACCACGTGTCCGGGGCAATTTTCCGGCGCCGGTACGCTGCCGTGGCCACCCTCCACCACCGCGGTTCCTCCGACCGTGGCTTGTGGTTCGCAGCGCCCGGGCCTGAATATCGCGCCAGCGGTGGCACCTGACGGGACGATCTTCACCGCGAGCCGCGCTCATTTCGATAGCATGCAGGCCTATCTGGTCGCGGTGAAGTCCGATTTTTCAGGAGCGAAATGGGTAGCGTCCTTGCAGCACCTGCTGAATGACGGCTGCGGAACCATCGTGCCGATCGGTCCCACGAACAATACGCCCAATGCTTGCCGTGTCGGCGCGAATCCCGGCGTTGACCCTACGACGAACGCGCCAGGCTCCGGCATCCTGATTGATTTTGCGTCGTCGTCTCCAACTGTGCTGCCCGACGGCTCGGTGATTTTCGGCGCGATTACGAACTACAACGGTTTTCGCGGCCACATGTTTAAATTTGATTCGACCGGGACATTCACGGGCGCGTACGACTTCGGATGGGATTCCACGCCCGCCGTTTACTCGCACGGAGGCACTTATTCCATCGTCCTGAAGGACAATCATTACAACACAGGACTTTATTGCAACCTCAGCAGCTCGATTTGCCAGCAGCTGCCGCAGGGGCCGTATTACATCACGCAGCTGGACTCGAGCCTCAATATCGAGTGGCAGTTTCAGAGCACGAATACGCAGAGCTGCACCCGCAATGCCAATGGGACAATTTCCTGCAGCACGACGAATCCAAACGGGTTTGAATGGTGCGTCAATATGCCCGCCGTGGACTCAAATGGGAACGTGTATGTGACCAGCGAGGACGGCAATCTCTACGTGCTGCCGCAAGGCAATTCCGGGGTCTTTACAACTCCTGCGGCGAACCTCTTCCTGAACCTGGCGGTGGGCTCCGCCTATACGCCGCTATCCATTGGGCCGGATGGGAAACTGTACACGCAGAATGACGGGCACATGTTCGCGGTCGGCAACTAGAGGGAAATCTCACCTCAAAAAAAAAGAGGGCCGGCGGTTTCCCGCCGGCCCCCGAAGTAATTACCCGTTAAATTACCAGCGGAATACGACGCCGGTAGAGATGCGAGCGTTGTTCTGTGTGTTATTACCGAACTGCGTCATCACATATTCAGCCTGGATCACGCGGATGCCGATGTGAGTTGTGGCGTTCCAGTCAAGACCACCGCCTGCGGCCAGCGAGAAGGAATTGTCCGAACCCGATCCGCATCCAAATGGTCCACCCTCGCGATGAATTGTGGCATCGGAGCAGTCATTGGCCGAGCCCGAGAGATGCACCCCGCCGAAAAGCACCTGCGCGAACGGGGTGATTGGACCGTGGCGCAGCGCCACTTTGGGTCCGAAGAGGTACGAAACTGCAGTCGCACTCGCCCCGGAACCGCTCCAGTGATAGCCGCCGAAGTCACCCACGACTCCGAACATCGGAGTGAAGTTGTACGCTAGCGAGCCGCTGCCGCCGTTGAAGTTGAGACCGGAATCACCGGCACCCGGATTGACGCGCAGGTACGAATATCCACCGAATGCCTCAATCTTCGGCGAGTCCTGAGCCGATGCGATACCCGAAAACAGTAGAAGGGCCCCACACAATAGTGCCAACCTTTTCATTTAAATCTCCTATCTTTTGATTTTTCGTGCCCGATTTAGGCGCGAGAGGAACGTGATTCTGGCCATCGGCTGTTGACACCCCTGTCGAGCCGACCCAGCTACCCCCGCCCTCGTTTCTACCATTCCGGGAATCAGACGGCAAGGCGGTATCTTTGGTTGTGTGCTTGTTAAATAAATGATGTAAGTTATTGTTTACAAATGACATGCAATCTGGTATGTCGCACAACCTTCGCGGAACTCGCGACTGGATTTTGGTGGGGAAGACTCAGGCAGCGGTACCGTGACACTTTTTGTACTTCTTGCCGGAGCCGCACGGACATGGGTCATTCCGGCCAACTTTGGCGCCGGAGCGGACAGGTTTGGGCGCTTCGGCCTGCGCCGGACCGGTCTGGAACTGGAGATTTTGCTGCTGCCGCCGCTGCCGCTGTTCAATCTGTTTGGCCTCGTCCTGAGGCTTGGCGGGTTGCATCAGGAAGAGGAACCGCACTGCCTCGGTGTCAATCCGGTTCATCAGCTCGTCGAACAGCGTAAAGGCTTCCTTCTTGAACTCGACCAGGGGGTCCTTCTGGCCATAGCCCCGTAGTCCGATGCCCTCCTTCAGGTGGTCGAGCGTCAGCAGGTGGTCTTTCCACTGGGCGTCCACGATATCGAGCAGGATGTGGCGTTCGAGCCAGCGGAGCGTCGCGGCGCTGAAAAGATTCTCCTTTTCTTCATAGCGCGTCCGAACCTTTTCGAGCAGGGTCTCGGCAAGGTCATCGTGAGTCACTTCGGCCACATCAACGCCGACTGCCTTCGGATCAAAGCCGAATTGGTTCAGCATCTCGTTCGAGAACTGGGTCACATTCCACTGGTCGGGGTGCTGGTCGCGCGGGCAGTAGGTCTCGACCAGTTCATTCATGATCGCCTCTGCGCGTTCGAGTACAAATTCTTTCTGATCGCGGCCTTCGAGGAACGAGCGGCGCAGCGAATAGATCGTCTCTCGCTGCTTGTTCATTACGTCGTCGTATTCGAGCAGGTGCTTGCGTGCTTCGAAGTTCTGCGCCTCCACCGCTTTCTGTGCGTTTTCGATTCTCTTGCTGATCAGCCGCGACTCGATGGGCACGCCCTCGGTCATTCCCAACCTGAACATGATGGATTGCATGCGCTCTCCGCCGAAAATCCTCAGGAGGTCGTCCTCGAGCGAGAGGAAAAATCGGGACGAGCCGGGATCGCCCTGTCGTCCCGCGCGCCCTCGAAGCTGATTATCAATGCGCCGCGCCTCGTGGCGTTCCGTGCCAAGAATGTGGAGCCCGCCCATCGCTACTACTTCGTCGTGTTCCGCCTTGCACTGCAAGGCGAATTGATCGTAGAGGGGTTTCCATTGCTCGAGCGGCACCTGGTAAATCTTTCCTTCCTGCTGGAACAGAACCATTGCCGCGTTGCCCGCGCCGTTTCCCGAAACACCGGCCTCTGCAGCATCGGCCTGCGCAGGCGTTTCGGTTCCGGGCGCGGCGCCGATCACAGAACCCGCCGGCAAATACGGCATCGCCAGTTTTTCCTTCAGGCAGTAATCGCGCGTCATGGCTTCGGGATTGCCGCCGAGCAAAATATCGGTTCCGCGGCCCGCCATGTTCGTCGAAACCGTCACGGCGCCTTTGCGCCCGGCCTGTGCGATCACCTTCGCCTCGCGCTCATGCTGCTTCGCATTCAAGACCTGGTGCGGGATTTTGTGCTTGATCAGCAGCTCGGCGATCTTTTCCGACTTCTCAATGGAGATGCTGCCGACCAGCACTGGCTGGCTGCTTTCGTAATACTGGCGGATGCCGCCCGCCTTCGTGCCGTCTTCCTGGATGATTCCATTCACGGCCGCTTCGTATTTTTCCTTTTCGGTGCGGTAAACCACGTCCGGATTCTCGATGCGGATGAGGTTCTTGTTCGTCGGAATGGCGACTACTTCGAGTTTGTAAATCTTGTCGAACTCCGGCGCTTCGGTTTCGGCGGTGCCGGTCATTCCCGAAAGCTTCTTGTACATGCGGAAATAGTTCTGAAACGTGATGGTGGCGAGGGTCTGATTCTCCCGCTCGATTTTCACCGATTCCTTCGCCTCGATCGCCTGATGCAGTCCGTCCGACCACCGCCGACCGGGCATTTGCCGTCCGGTGAATTCATCCACGATCACGATTTCGCCGTCTTTCACCACATAGTCCACGTCCTTCTCGAATAGCACGTGAGCGCGCAACGCCTGATAGACGTGGTGATTGATCTCCATGTTCGCGGGATCGTAAAGATTTCCCAAATTCAGCAGGCGTTCGCATTTCGCCACGCCTTCTTCAGTCGGGGTTACCGTGCGCAGTTTTTCGTCAACCGTGTAATCAATGTCGCGGATCAGTTTGGGGATGATCTTGTCAATGCGATAGTACTTGTCCGTGGATTCCTCGGCGGGTCCGGAAATGATCAGCGGCGTGCGCGCCTCGTCAATCAATATCGAGTCCACTTCGTCCACAATCGCAAATTGGTGGCCGCGCTGAACACAATCCTTCAGATCGTATTTCATGTTGTCGCGGAGGTAGTCGAAGCCGAATTCGTTGTTCGTTCCGTAGGTGATGTCAGCGGCGTAGGCGGCGCGGCGCTGCGCGTCGTCCAGGTCGTGCACGATCACCCCGACCGTCAGACCCAGCATCTTGAAGATCGGCCCCATCCATTCGGCGTCGCGTCGTGCCAGATAATCGTTCACGGTGACGATGTGCACGCCCTTGCCCGTCAGCGAATTCAGATAGGCGCCGAGCGTGGCGACGAGCGTCTTGCCCTCGCCCGTCTTCATCTCTGCGATTTTGCCCTGATGCAGCACGATTCCGCCGATCAGCTGCACGTCAAAATGCCTCATGCCCAGCGTGCGGCGTCCCGCTTCGCGAGCCGTTGCGAATGCCGGCACAACAGCTGGCTCCAGGGCTTCCTGAAGCTTCTCCTTATAGCGGGGGTCGTCCCATTCGACGCCCTCCAGACGCGCCTGCACCTCGGCCTTCAGCGCGAGCGTGCGCGCGCCCAGCTCATCGTCCGAAAGCAGCTTCATTTCCGGTTCGAGCGCGTTCACCGCCTCGACGAGCGGCTGAACCTTCTTTACATCGCGCTCGTGTTTCGTCCCGATGAAGCGCGCTACGACGCTGTCTATAACTCTTTCGACGTCCATATGTCTTGGATTCGAATCCTTCTAGCGGCCATACCCGGTATTAGATGCTCACAGTTGCATTGTAGCCGCTCGCGCTTATTCCTGCAAAGCGCCGACCCTCGCAGGTTTTGTTTTGCCTTCGTAGGGGCGCTGCTTGGTGCGCCCCTCAATCGACCCGCGACCGAATCTTCCTGACTTGAATCGGCGCGCTCGGGCGGTCATCTAACCATGGACGGCAAAATTGCCTGTTCGATGCGCAAGGTGAAATCAAAGCCCGTCTGGGCGGAGGATTCAATGAAGAGACTCGAAGGCAAGGTAGCAGTGGTTACCGGAGGCAATAGCGGAATCGGGTTGGCTGCAGCGAAGCGGCTTCACGACGAAGGTGCTCGGGTGGCGATTTCCGGCCGCAGTCAGAAAACCCTGGACGAGGCAGTCACACTGATCGGCAAAGACGTTCTTGCGGTGCAATCGGACGTCTCCAAACTTCCTGAGATTGACAAGTTCTACGCTGCGGTCATTCAGGAGTTCGGAAAAATCGACATTTTGTTCGCGAACGCCGGCATCGGGAAATTCGCGCCATTCGAAGCCACGACGGAGCAGCTTTACGACGAGCAGTTCGACATCAACGCCAAGGGCGCATATTTCACAATCCAGAAAGCACTGCCCCATTTGAACGACGGCGCTTCAATTATTCTGAATACGAGCGTTGTCAGCCACGAAGGCATTGCGAATGGCAGCGTGTATGCCGCTACGAAGGCGGCGATGCGTTCTTTCACGCGGACAATCGCATTGGAGCTTGTGGGCCGGAAGATCCGCGTGAATGCTGTGGCACCCGGTCCGATTGCGACTCCGATTTTGACTCGCACCGGTATGCCGAAGGAAGCATTGGACGAGCTCACCAAAGCTCTTATTGCCACTGTTCCCATGAAGCGCATCGGAACTTCGGAAGAAGTCGCGGGCACAGTTGCTTTCCTGGCATCGTCGGATGCTTCCTACATCACCGGTGTGGAAATTGACGTGGATGGCGGCAGAGGACAGATCTAACTTCGCAGCGGCGCCTATCGAGGAGCGGCGCTGGCCTGCGGCGCGGCGGGAAGCCGCACGAGTCGCACGTCCGTGACGGACGGCAGCGCTCGGATGTGCTGCACCACCGACGCGTCTACGTTGCCGTCGAGGCCAACGAGCGCCAGCGCTTCGCCGCCTCCGCCGGGCGCGCGCCGGCCAAGAGCGAACGTGGCAATATTCACGCCGAGCGTTCCCAGCTCGGTTCCGATTCGTCCGATCACGCCCGGCACGTCAACATTCCGCGAGAGTAGCATCGTCCCTTCTAACGGCGCTTCCAGGCTCATGCCATCCAGCGACACGATACGCGGCGAGCCATCCTGGCCGACAGTGCCTTCGAGCGCGAAATCGCGTCCGCCATCGGTGATGGCAACTTCGATCGTGTTGGGGAATCCACGCTCCCGGCGTCGCGTGGTTTCTTCCACCACGATGCCGCGCGATGCGGCCTCCGCCGACGCGTTGACCAAATTCACGTTTTCGTCAATCACGGCCTTCAAAGCGCCGACGAGCACGGCGCTGCGGATCATATGCGATCCCAGCTCGGCAGGTTCGCCGGCGTAGCGGATGCGAATGTGAGTGAAACTCCGCGAGGGAGCGGCCTGGGCGACAAAAGCCCCCAAGCGCTCGCCCAACGACAGGTACGGTTGTAGCCGGCGATACTGATCCGGGGAAAGTGCCGGCATGTTGACCGCGTTGCGAATGATTCCTTCGGCGAGATAATCGCGCACCTGCAGCGCGATGGCCGTTCCCACTTCTTCCTGCGCTTCCGCCGTGGACCCGGCTATGTGCGGCGTCGCAATCAGGTTCGGCAAACCCACCAGCGGAGAATTCTTCGGCGGCTCGACTGCGAAAGTATCCACCGCCGCTCCAGCAAGTTGGCCTGACTTCAATGCTTCGGCGAGAGCGACTTCATCAATCAATTCGCCTCGCGCGCAATTGATGAGGCGCGCGCCCTGCTTCATTTTTGCGATCGCCGCCGCATCAATCATCTTTTCGGTCGAGCCGCTGAGCGAGGTGTGCAGCGAGACGACATCCGACTGGCGCAGAACTTTGTCCAGCGGAAGCAGCTCGACTTCCACTTCCCGAGCGGCTGCCGGCGTCACAAACGGGTCATACGCGAGTACTTTCATTTCGAGTCCGCGAGCCCGTCGCGCCACTTCTGTACCCACGCGGCCCAAGCCGACCAGTCCGAGCGTTTTTCCGCGCATCTCTGTGCCTGAAAATGCGGATTTCTCCCAGCGGCCTGCTTGAATCGAGGCATTTGCCTGCGGCACCGCGCGCGCCAGGCCGAGCATCAGGGCGATCGTGTGCTCCGCCACGCTGACGGCATTTCCACCTGGGGTATTCATCACCAGAACGCCGCGCTTCGTGGCCGTCTCCACGTCCACGTTGTCCACCCCCACACCCGCGCGGCCAATCACGCGAAGCTTCGAGGCCTTTTCGAGCAATGCAGCGGTGGCCTTGGTCGCGCTGCGAATGATCAGCGCATCGGCGTCGGCGAGTTCGCTCGGAACCGCCGCGGCCGCCGGCGTCAGCACTTCCCATCCTGTTTCGCGCAGAAGCGCGATTCCGCGCTCGCTAATTTTGTCCGCAATGATAATTTTCATGGGCCACAAGGGTATCGGGCGCACGCGCGCCTGTCAATTACGCGCGCTGCTCGCAAGGCGTGTGCTACTATTTTGCGCCGGGAGAAGCGCACGCATGAGCTATATCGAACGCATCGAAAAAGATTTGACCGTGGCGATGAGAGAGAAGGACGAGCTGCGGCTGAGCGTGCTTCGCATGGTCAAGAGTGCGCTGAAGTACAAGGAAATCGAGAAGAAGCGCGCGCTGGACGACATGGAGTCGCTGCAAGTGCTGCAGACGCTCGTCAAGCAGCGCCGCGAATCAGTGGATCAATTCACGAAGGGCGGCCGCAAGGATCTGGCCGACAAGGAAACCAAGGAAATCGCCATCATCGAGGGCTACCTGCCGATCGCGCCGAGTGACGCCGAAATTCACCGCGCCGTCGAGGACGCCATAGCCGAGGCGGGGGCCGACTCGCTGAAGCAAATGGGCGCCGTGGTCAAAGCTGCCCGCGCGCGTCTCGAAGGAAAAAACGTGGACGGCAAGGTTCTCAGCGATAAGGTGCGTAACCGCCTCAGCGGAAAATCCTGAAGTCCCGCTCGGCCGCCTGAGAGCACCAATAATCAGGGAGTCGCTCGCCGCAACACCACTGAGGATTGCTGGTCCGCTACGACCTGCTGTAGAAAATCCCGAACCGCAGGGAGCTTTTCCGTGGGAACCATCACGTCCGTGATCTCGAAGGTTCGTTTGTAGTGCAGGACGCCATCCGCAACCTTGGTTTCACTTTTGTAGCTCGCGTAGTCGCAATTAACCTGCACCGGTTTCGGCAGCCCATCCACCACGTAACCGGTGGGCAGCGTAATGTCGAAGACGTCGTCTTGCCGCGTAGCTTCCTCGAATTGAATCGGATACTTCCGCGGCTTATGTTCCGCGAAGAGGCGTAGCGTTCCCGTGTTCTTGTCGCCGACCACTCGCGGCCGCACAAATAGCAGGTCACCGGCGCTCGTTGCATACCCTGCAGAAACGAATTTGTAATCAACTATAAAATTCTGATCGTATTGTTCCAGATTGCCGAGAGTCGCGCCGGTTAAGCTGAAATTATTCAAGAAATTTGCAAGAAAGTGGTCGAAGATCTCGACGCGCTTTGCGGGCTGCACTTCGAGAAACTCTTCGCGTTGCTGGGCCGCCGGACCTCCCCACTCCATTTCATGAATCTCCCCGGAGAGATCACCGGTTGCGCTCAGGTCAAACTTGGCCGTGCGCAATAATCGATTCGTTGCCGGCGGCAATAGGGGCAGGGAAAGCAAATGCCCTCCGTCGGGAGCCATCAACAGACCGTAGCTGTCCTGTAGATACCACGGCAAGTATCCGAGTGGCACATGTTCATTGGTGGGGTCGAAGATCAGCAAGCGACCGAGTTTTGGGTCGTTAACCACCGCGTACAAGGCGGTATCCGGGGTGCTGTCGGGAAGCCGGATTGCCAGGATCATGTGGTTCATATAGATCGACGGGTAGTCCGGATGGATCACTCCACGGCGGTCGTCAACCGCCATGTAGTAGGACTCGATTCCAATCTCACGAAGCATGGCGCTCAGCAGAGTGGCCTTATCCTTGCAATCCCCGAATTGATGAGCGAAAACCTCGACTGCGGGGTGAGGCTGGAATCCTCCTATTCCGATCTCCACCGCCATGTATCGGATATTCTTCTGCATGTAATCGGTCAGAACGCGCATTTTTTGCAGCGGATCGGAAATACCAGAGGTCAAGTCAGCCACTTTCTGTTGGATTGCCGGCGAGGACACGCGGCTCGATTGGGTCAGCCCGGCATACCAGAGGCCGATGTCCTGCCACGATCCGGAGGACTTGGCGCGCATGGCCGCGTCGCGAGGAAAAAACTTAATTCCCGCCCATCCGGCTACTGCTTTCCAGGTGGGCATGTCGGGCTCGATTTCCACACCGGGAAGATTCTTGACTTCCCAAACGTACTGGTTGGCTGAAGGAGTCTCGGGTTTTTGGTCAGGGAAATTGAACCAATTCGCGGTGAACTCCCAACCGGGAGGAAGCTGGAGTTCAAATCGCGCGGTCACCACTGGCGCCGGGTCCTGAAACCACCAGTTGTCCTCGAAAACGTACGGGCGGTTTCTCTGCACGTATTCGTAGCCCACTACGTTGTCTGGATTCGCCTCCGGGAACTGGAGTGCTTTGACCTTCACATCCTCATATTCGAGATCGGAAAGGTAGCCGTGTTCGATTGCGTCCTTTTCGTCGACCGCGATTTCGTGCCCATTTGATTCAATCGTCCAGGCCTTGAGATACGAGATTTTCGTATCCTTGTCGAAGTTAACGGCGATTCCGCCATACTCCCGGCGGGCTTCCGGGCGCAGCAACCGAATCGCGCCACGATGGAGCGTCTCGATTTCGCCGTTATCGTGAACGGTCGTTCGAGTCTCATCGAGCAGGATGACCGCGACGGTATCTTTGTCGTAGTCCGGCAATTTTTGTTGCGCTGCGGCGCGGAGCCAGTCGGGCGCGCTGTCCGCTGCTGACACCCTGGGCGTAAGACAGGCAAGCTGCATCGCCGCAAGCGCCAGTAGCGCCGCCAATCTACTAGTTGTGAGCAGACTGCTCATTCTGAAGCACCATTTGCGTGTTGTCATTGGACTTCACCGTTCCGAAAAATCTGCGCAGCGTGGGATATTCTTCTTTCGTAAACAAAACACTACTTACGACCAAGTGCCGTTTTATCTCCACGGCTCCATCCTGCGCGCCTGTCGAAATCTCATAGGAGACGGCACCCAAATTGATCTTGCGGTCCTGGGGCAGGCTTTCTGCCTTGTATCCGGCAGGCAGGCGAAGTTTGATGTCGTCAGTCTCCTCAAAAGGATAGTGGAAATAGACCGCATTAACGCGCTTTTCAGCTGAAAATTCCGCCATCTGTGACATCTGGAACATCTCGATCGGCATTACCATCCGCTGCATGGCTCCCATCGCAAAGGACGGAATCGTGAGCGTCGCCTCGATGTGAATCGGCTGGTCGGTGATATCCCAGTTGGCGATCTTCGTGATTTCGAAGGTCGAGCCTACTGGCAGCCAGGCCTTGATTTCTGTCTCCAGGTCCTTGGTTCGTCCGGTGTCGTCTTCCTTGCGTTTCTCTTCGCGGAGGAGCGCTGCTCTTTGGCCCTCCATGTCCAGTCGTACCGTTCCCGAGATCGAACCGTCCTCCTTGAGATCGAGGTTCACGGAGCGGGCCAGCGTGGCATCGGACGGCCCGGGACTGGGCGTGGTTACGATTGTGGCTCCATTCTTATCCACCTTTATACCGCCCGCTTCCGTCTCGTACCACGGCAGCAATCCGAACGGAAAGAAACGAGCGGAGGGATCGAGATAATATTCCTGTGTGCCGGCGCGAACCCATGTGAGTTCATCGGAAAGTTCCTGCGCCTCATTGCGTTTGGGGAGGAAGATCCCGGTATTTCGGGGCGCGATGTAGACTTCGGTTGCCTCGAACCCCGCCGCGCGTGCCAATCCGACGAACAGAAAGTCAATGTCTCTCCCGTAGGCGTAACCGTGCTTCAGGACATCCTCGACGTTGGAGTTATCTTTCAGGTTTTCGCTCTTGTTCTCCTTCGCCATTTTCTCGTCTTCGAAACTCAAGTTGCGGATCTGCTGAACACGCGCGTAGATTTTTCGAAGTTTCAGTTCCGGCGCGTCGCCGGGGCTGACGATTTTGGAAACTTCCTCACTCAGCGTTTTTTTCTTGTCGATGAATTTCTCGAGTTCGTCATTCCATCGTTTCGCATAGTGATTCCAGTATTTGTCGGATGGGTCCGTTGCTGAGGGCGCATCGGGGCTCTCATAATAGAACGAGACGCGCGACTCAATTGGCCGCTTGGGAGGCATCAACGGTTCCTCCACGATGGCGGGAACGTCGTGAACCAACATCAAATAAGTGCCGTCCACCTGTAGTTTAGGCGTCGCATCGGCTGGCAGCAGGTAGGTCGAGGCCATGGGATGCAAGCTTGAACCGTAAGCCGTTTCCGGCTTGTAAGTGAAGTGAGCCTCGCGCGTATACAACGGTTGTGAAACCGTCCATTCATGCGAATGAGCCCATCCTGCCTGGCCTTGCAATTGATATTTGTACTCCACGATGCAGCCTGGTTGGACGTCTGGCAATGTGAAAGTTTTCGCCAGGACCTTTAGACCGTTCGACTTCACCACGGTTGTCTCGAGAACCTGGCCGTCGAACCTCACGATGGTGCCGTCCGGTTTGATCGTGCGTCCTGTCACGTAGACGACGTTCTGGTATTCCTTCACGAACGCGACCTCAATGTGCCCTTCCTTCACGCCTGCCTGCGTGAAGATCTTGATCCTCACATACTCCTCGAGCGTGTCGCCAGAAGCCGCGGCTTTCGAGGCGTCATCACTGAGGGATCTATACAGGATCATCGCATCCGCCCCGGGCTGCTTCGGGTTGTCCTTCAGCGCGAGGTCCTCCGGTGAAACCGCGAGCCAGTCCTGGGCCCGCAGAGTTTTCGGGAAAGTCGCGAGCGCAGCAATGAGAATGACAACGCCAAAGATGGTTGTGAGGGTTCGATTCATGCGAGGCTCCTCGCTCCTTCCGATGTTGCAGGCTGCTCCGTGGCCGGGACTGCTTCCGGCGGCTGCGTTCGCCCAGTTTACAGGTAGTGACGTGTGTGCCAAGCTATCCCGAAGTGCCGCTTCGTGTCAATTGATGCGGCCTTCGCAGTCGTAAAGGTAACTCGGCAATGAGCCGACGACTCCATGGGGGCGCATAGCCAGCGCCAAATTCATCCCTCCTATGTCACTTCCTGCGTCTCAATCCAGACTGACGAGCGGCCCGTGATTGCGCCTTGCCTGTGCGGGCGCGTGATGTTAACTTGCCCGCTCTGCCGCGCCATGTTCCGGCGTGGAATTGCACCGGTGCTCGCCAGGATCGCATGGGAGGCAAAGAGTGGCAACGAAGCCCTGGAGTTCAACCGCACCGCCGGGTGAATTCCACCCGTATGTGGAGGCCGAAGAGAGCGTCCGCGAATTCAGCCTTCGCGCGATTATATTGGGCTCGCTGTTCGGAATTCTATTCGGCGCGGTTTCCGTATATGTCGGTCTGCGCGCTGGCCTGACTGTTTCCGCTTCGATCCCGGTCGCCGTCCTTTCGATCAGCATCCTGCGGGCATTCGGGCGCTCCACAATTCTTGAAAACAACATCGTACAGACCACGGGCTCAGCCGGCGAATCGGCCGCCGCAGGCGTGATCTTCACCATGCCCGCGCTGATTTTCCTCGGCTACTCGCTGAACACAGAATACTGGCGCATTTTCTTCCTGGCGCTGCTCGGTGGCACGCTTGGCGTCCTGTTCATGATCCCGCTTCGGCGTCAGTTGATCGTGAAGGAGCACGGTAACCTCACGTTTCCTGAGGGCACAGCGTGTGCCGACGTGCTCGTGGCCGGAGAGCGCGGCGGATCGTTTGCCGGGCGCGTTTTCTGGGGTCTCGGGCTGGGCGGCGCGTACACGTTCTGCATGAACACGCTCGGCCTCTGGCCCGGCCAGCCGGATTACCAGCCGAAGTGGCTGCCGGGCGCGTCCATGCGCTGCACAATTGCCTCGGAATATCTGGGCGTCGGCTACATTATCGGGCCGCGTGTGGCGGGATTCTTGTTCGCGGGCGGTGTGATTTCCTGGCTGGTGATGATGCCGGCGATGAGGTTCTTCGGTTCGCTCGCGCCCAACGTCGCACTCTATCCCAGCACAATTCCGATCCCGCAGATGTCTCCCGATCAGCTTTGGGCCACCTACATTCGCCCGATGGGTGCTGGGGCGGTAGCATGCTCGGGATTGATCACGCTGATCAAAACGATGCCTACAATTTTCGCGGCGCTGACTGCCGGCCTGAAAGATGTTCGTGCGAAGCGGGAATCGATGCCGGTGATGAGCCGCACGGAGCGCGATCTTTCGATGAAGGTTGTTGTTGTAGGCTCGATCGCGATTATGGCCATGATCTGGGCGTTCCTCACGTTAAAGCCGGTGCCGGGCGCGCAGACCGGACTTCTGGCGAATTTGTTCGCGGCGCTTTTCATTATCGTCTTTGGATTCTTGTTTGTGACAGTCGCCTCGCGCATCAGCGGATTGATCGGGAACTCGTCGAATCCAATCAGCGGCATGACGATCGCGACGCTGATGGCCACCTGCGCGGCGTTTCTGGTGATCCGGTGGACTGCGCAGCCTTACGCAGTCCTTGCGCTGACGATTGGCGGGGTCGTTTGCATCGCCGCGGCGATCGCGGGTGCGACTTCGCAGGATTTGAAAACCGGCTATCTGGTCGGCGCGACACCGGCAAAGCAGCAGATTGCGCTGGTGATCGGCGTGCTCGTTTCGTCGCTCGCCATCGGTGGGACTCTGATCCTTATGAATGTCGGACTCGCGCAATACAAGCAGGTCCGGATTGCGCTCGATGTGAATCACCTGCCGGACGGCGTCCAGACGCAGGACAGCAGCTACGTCCACGACGGAAAAACCTACGTTCTCGTCAATGCGATCGCCTCAAGCACAATTCCGGACGGGAAATATCTTTACGATCCCAGCTTGGGCCAGATCGAAATACAGTGGGAACAGGGAATCGGCAGTGCGCGCGCGGCAGCGCCGCAGGCACGCTTGATGGCCACGGTCATCAACGGGATTCTGAATCACAAGCTTCCGTGGCGCCTCGTTTTTCTGGGAGTTTTCCTGGTAATTGCGATTGAAATACTGGGCGTTCGATCGCTGCCATTCGCCGTGGGCTCCTACATTTCCATCGGCACCACGATGGCGATGTTTGCCGGAGGCATGGTTCGCTGGCTCGCAGAACAGGGTCAGGAAAAACAGGAGGGGGCGGGCAGCGAGGTTAGTCCCGGCGCGCTCTATTCCAGCGGCCTCATCGCCGCCGGAGGAGTGTTCGGTTTGCTGGCGATCATTCTGAATCTTCTACAAGATTCGGAGCTGAGCACTCACATTCCTCACTGGATGGCGCGAGGACTCGGACTTCCGTGGTCCCCCACCTTATTCACAAGTTTCGGCACGCGCTTCGTGCCCAATCTGGAGCAGGCACAGTGGTTCGGCGTGCTGCTGTTTGTCGCGCTGGCCGCAACGCTGTTCTATTCGGCGCGGAAAAAACTGAAGCAGTCGTAAAAATGGATTTCTTGTAGATTTATCGTTGCGGAGTTGCTTCGCGCAGAAACCGTGCAGCTTCTTCAGGCGGCGTGGGATTAATATAGAAACCCGTGCCCCATTCGAATCCCGCCACTTTACTCAGCTTGGGCATCATCTCGATGTGCCAGTGATAATGGTCGTTGATTTCCTCGCCGATGGGCGATGTGTGCACCACGTAGTTGTATGACGGAAACGCGAGCGCCGCGTCGAGCCGCCCCAGGAAATTGCGCAACACCTTCGCGAGCGCGCCGTAGTAGGGCGTAGGCATGTTTTCGAAGGCCGAGCTGTGTTGCCGCGGGAGTATCCATGTTTCGAACGGGAAGCGCGGCGCATACGGCGCAAGCGCGATGAAGTGATCGTCGTTCAGGATCACGCGCGACTCGGTGTCAAGTTCCTGGCGGATCATATCGCAGAAAATGCAGCGCTCCTTCTCGTCGTAATAATGTTTCGAGCTGTCTACTTCCTCGCGCACGCGCTTGGGCACGATCGGCAGCGCGATCAATTGCGAGTGCGTGTGCTCCTGCGACGCGCCGGCCGGCTCACCGTGGTTTTTGAAAAGTAGAATGTAGCGGAAGCGACGATCGTTTTTCAGATCGAGCATGCGGTCGCGATAGGCCCACAGCGCTTCCTCGAGTGCCTTCTCCGGCATGGATGCGAGCGTGAGCTGATGGTCGGGAGTTTCGACGATTACTTCGTGGGCGCCCACGCCGTTCATGCGATCGAACATGCCATCGCCCTCGCGGTCGAGGCCCCCCTCAATGCCAAGCGCAGGAAATTTATTGGGCACCACGCGCAGCGACCACCCGGGAGTGTCCCTCCCACTGCCGTTGCGCCCATAAGCAAGGACCTCCGGCGGGGTCTTTCCTTCATTTCCCGGGCAGAAGGGACAAACTCCGACTCCCTTGATCTGAACGCTTTCCCGCACAAAATCCGACGGGCGCCTGTTCCGGTCCGAGGAAATGATGACCCAGCGTCCAGTGATGGGGTCTCTGCGAAGTTCCGGCAACCGTGCCTCCTAGATGTCGTGCGTTTCCTGAACGGCCGAACGTGAAATACGTGGACATATTCTACTACGGCGGGCGTGGGGACAAGAGGAGGCGTTGCTCAGGTTGCGTCAGGAACGAACGCACCCTTATGAAGGCGCACTTCGGGGCGCGTGCCAGCGCGGGTCTCGATCGCAAGGACATCAAATCGGTGAGGCGCGCCCTCGGCGCGCCGGGTGCGAAGAAATTGTCGCGCCATGCGGGCGATGAAGCGGCGCTTATCAGCGTTCACCGCTTCTTCGGGCGACGGCCGCTCTCGCTCGCTTACCGCGCGCGTCTTTACCTCCACGAACGCGAGCACCGGACCGTCGTAACCAACCATGTCAAGCTCGCCCTTTAGTCCCGGCGAGGTGTAATTTCGGGCGACGAGCACGTAGCCGTGGCGGCGAAGATACCAGTAGGCATACGTTTCGCCGCGAACTCCGGTGCGGCGCGCTTGCTGCTTGGGGGAAGAATCAGGAGTGTTCCTAGCGCTGCCGTCAGCGAGACCCTTGCGGGCCGCGAAGTCCACAACTGCAAACATGAAGCGCGCGAACATTTTCAATCCTGCCGAGGACGGTCCGCTCTACCCGCCTCTGCCTACACTAGAGCGACCGCTCCGCCTCGCTGATGCAGGCATCGAGCGTGCGCAATGCGAAATCCGCTTGCTCCTGGTCAATCACCAGCGGAGGAGCGAGCCGCAGCGAATTTTCCCCCGCGCCGAGTAATAGGAGCCCCTTCCGGTACGCGGCTTCGAGGATCTGGTCGCGAATTCCGGGCGCTTTCTCTTTGGTCTTCTGATCGCGCACGAACTCGATTCCGATCATCAGCCCCTTGCCGCGAATGTCGCCGACACTCTTGTGACGCTCGCGCCATCCGGCGGTCTGGCCGAAGATAAATTCGCCCATGGCCGCGGAGTTTGCAATCGCATTCGTCTCAAGCACAGCGACGGTCGCAAGCGACGCAGCGATCGAGACGGGATTGCCGCCAAATGTGGACGCGTGTGCGCCGGGCTTCCAATCCATCACGTCCGCTTTGGCAATTACGGCGCACAACGGCATTCCAGAGGCGATTCCTTTTGCCGTGCAAATGATGTCCGGCTCGATTCCAGCGTGATCCACGGCCCACCACTTGCCGGTGCGGCCCATTCCCGATTGTACTTCGTCGGCGACAAGCAGAATGCCGTGCTTGCGGCAAAGCCGCTCGAGTCCCTGCAGAAATTCCACCGGAGCCGGGAGATATCCGCCTTCGCCCTGAACCGGCTCGATAAAGATCGCCGCCACATCCGACGGATCGCAGAGCCGCTTGAAAAGCTCGTACTCGATGTAGGCCAGTGCATCCGCTGATGCATTCTCCGGACGCACGCCGTAAGCCCCGCGATACGTGTTCGGATACGGCGCATGGAAAACGCCCGCCAGCAGCGAGCCGAAATTTTTTCGCTGCACGGCCTTGCTCGCCGTCAACGAAAGCGCGCCGAACGTGCGGCCGTGAAAACAGCCGTGAAACGCGATGAACTTGTCGCGCTTCGTGTGATACCGCGCGAGCTTCATCGCCGCTTCCACAGCCTCGGTGCCGGAATTCCCAAAATAGACGCGCTTCGCGCTCTTGCCCGGCGCAACGGCCGCGAGCTTTTCGGCGAGCTCGACCATGCCCTCATAGTAAAAATCGGTGCAAGACATGTGGATCAACTCAGCCGCCTGCTTCTGGATGGCGGCGACCACTTGCGGATGGCAATGCCCGGTGGCGACTACGGCAATTCCCGCGGCGAAATCGAGGAAAGTATTTCCGTCCACGTCCTCCACCACGGCGCCGCGACCCGTCTTTGCAACCAGCGGGTAATCGCGCGTATAGGAGGGCGAAACCACGGCGTGGTCGCGCTCGACAATCTCCTTCGCTTTCGGGCCGGGTAGAGCAGTTACGAGGTGCGGAAGTTTCCGTTTCATCTCGGCGACTTGCATGGGTTCCTCCGGAATTATACTGGTCCTGTGCGCGCGAAACGGTATCCGCCGCTGCGTGCCGGGCACATCCGTAGAGGGAAGGAAATTAGGCTGCGCCGAAAAGATTCGGCCGGTCCAGAGAAGGCTGGCTGTGGAGCAAGTGCGCGTGTTTTGAGGAAAATTTCATTTGTACTTCCACCGGACGCTTCCGTCCTTGGCATCTTGCAATAGGATACCAGAATCCGCGAGTTTCTGCCGTATCTCGTCCGCGCGTTTGAAGTCGCGCCGCTTTTTCGCCGCCTGGCGCTCTTCGATCAACGCGTCCACTTCGGCAGAGGGCATGCGCGCCTTCTCCGGAGAGAAGCCGAGCTCGGCTAGTTTTTCATCGTCGTCATCCTCGAGCAGCGCCAACACGTCGTCGAATTTTTCCATCGCGGCCACGGCGCGCGGCGCGTCCTGCTGCAAAAAAGCGCCGCGATCCATCGCCGTATTCACGTCGCGGACGAGATCGAAAATCGCCGCCAGCGACATGGCCGTATTGATGTCGTCCGCGAGGCCTGCGTCGAAATCGTTCTCCGCTTTGGCAATTCGCGTTTCCATTTCCGGGTTCGAGCCGGCTGGAAACTGCGCGGTCTTCAGTCGTGTCACGAAATTCCGCAGACGCTCCGTCGAGTTTCGCGCCTGCACGACGCCCTCCTCCGTGAAGTTGAGCTGGCGACGGTAGGGAACCGAGAGCAGCAGAAAGCGAATCGTGGAAGGTTTGTGTCCGCGCGCGAAAAGATCGCGCAGCGTGTAGAAGTTGCCCAGCGATTTCGACATCTTCTGGCCTTCGATAATCAGATGTTCGGCGTGCAGCCATGTGCGTACGAATTGTTTCCCTGTAGCTGCTTCGCTCTGCGCGATTTCGTTTTCGTGGTGCGGGAAGGCGAGGTCCACTCCACCGGTGTGGATATCCAGTGTATCGCCAAGATATTTCATAGCCATCGCAGAGCATTCGATGTGCCAACCGGGACGTCCCGGTCCAATCCGTGTTTCCCAGAAATGCTCGCCAGGTTTCGGCGCTTTCCAGAGCGCGAAATCGCGCGCGTCATCTTTTTCGTACTGGTCCACGTCCACGCGCGCGCCCGCCTGCATGCCGGCCACGTCAATTTTGGAAAGCTTTCCGTACGCCGGGAACTTCGCGATCCGAAAATAGATCGAGCCCTCGCTCTTGTACGTCATTCCCTTTTCCTGCAGCTTTTCGATCAGCGCAACCATGTCCTCAATGTGATCCGTCGCGCGGACCAGCTCCTCGGGCATCTGAATGTGCAGCGCGTCAATGTCCTCGAGGAAAGCGCAAATGTATTTGTCGGTGTACTCGCGGATCCCGATTCCTGCCGCGGCTGCGGACTGGATGATGCGGTCGTCCACGTCGGTGACGTTCATCACCTGCATCACCCGCAGTCCCTGCGATTTCAGGAATCGCCGCAGCACATCCTGAAACATGAACGTACGGAAGTTCCCGATATGCGCTGAGGCATAAACGGTCGGCCCGCACGTATAAATGCGGACTTCGCCCGGATGGACGGGGTCGAGCGGCTGCAGGTTGTTCGTCAGCGTATTGTGGAGGAGTATCTGGATCATATTTGTGCCAAACGCAAAACGGTAATTGTATCCGACGCTTCGCCCCGCAGCAAACGTTCGTACGTGCCTTCTTTAAGTCTTCGTGGCGAGTTTTTAGGGGTTTCTCGGTGCTCCCAGCGCCATCTCTGTGTCCTCTGTGGTAAGTCTTTGGCTCTTGGGGATATGCTACCGCCGCTTATGAGCGCCAGTTCGGTTTCGCGCGGTCCTTCGAAGTTGCTTTATGGCGTCGCGATTTTTTCGAGCGCCTTCCTTTTGTTTCAGGTGCAGCCTCTCATCGCCAAGATCATCCTGCCATGGTTTGGAGGTGGCGCGGCGGTTTGGATTGTCTGCCTGCTGTTTTTCCAGCTCGTGCTGTTGCTCGGATATTTGTACGCTCATCTTTTGTCGCGCAGATTTCGGCCGCGGACTCAGGGCAGGATTCACGCAGTGGTCCTTGCCGTCAGTTTTCTAGCCCTGCCCATTTTGCCCAAAGACTCCTGGAAACCATTGGGACCCGCCGCGCCGGTGGTCCATATCCTGCTGCTCCTCAGCGTCGCGGTGGGACTACCGTACTTTCTTTTGTCCGCCACTAGCCCGCTGCTGCAGGCGTGGTACTCGCATAACCGCGTTGGCGCTGTTCCGTACCGCTTCTATGCGCTCTCCAACGCCGGTTCTATGCTGGCGCTTCTCAGCTATCCGATCTTGATCGAGCCGATGTTTTCGAGCTCCCATCAGGCGGTCGGTTGGTCTGTGGCATACGCATGCGTCGCGCTATTGTGCGCCGCGGTCGGATTTCTATCTTGCGTTGAAGCGGCCGCGATCTCGATGGCGGAAGTTTCGCCGCGCCCCGATTGGAAAATTCAGCTGCTTTGGGTAGCGGTGGCAGCTACCGCTTCGGCGCTCCTGCTCGCCGTGACCAACCACATTACGGAAAATGTGGCCTCGGTTCCGTTTCTGTGGATCGTGCCGCTCAGTCTGTATCTGCTCAGCTTTATTTTGTGTTTCGACGCCAGCGGCTGGTACCGCCGGGGCCTCTTCCTGCGCCTGCTCGGCGTGCTGCTCGGAGGCATGGCTTACGCGCTCTCTCCGTCTTTCAGCGGCCTTCCCATCAAGGTTCTGATCCCCCTTTTCTGTTGTGGGCTTTTCGTTTGCTGCATGTTCTGCCATGGCGAGCTAGCACGGCTAAAGCCCGATCCGGCGCAACTGACAACATTCTATTTAATGTGCGCTTTGGGCGGCGCGGTCGGAGCCGCATTCGTCGCGCTGGCGGCACCGCGTCTTTTCTCCGGATACTATGAGCTACAGGTTGCGATGGCAGCCTGCGCGATTCTGGTCCTCGTAGTCCATAACCGCGATCCGCAGAGCGAAATTCGCAGCACGCCTTGGCAACCCGCCTGGTTGATTGTGGTCGGTCTCGTCGTCGCGCTCGTTGTCAGCCTTTTCACCAGTGTCAGGGAACAGTCCGCGGAGGCGCGGCTCAGCGCCCGGAATTTTTACGGCGTGCTGCGAGTGATAGACGGCGTCGTTCCCAACGTGATCGTCGTCAAGGCAAACGCAATAGAGTCGCTGGACGAGGACGCCCGTTATCGCCGATTGATGAACGGCACGATTGACCACGGCCTGCAATTCCTCGCGCCGAGCCGGCAGCGCTGGCCGACCACGTATTACGGCCCGGACTCCGGAATCGGTATTGCTCTGAAAGCATCGCAAGAAAATGGCGCCTTGCGCGTCGGAGTCGTAGGCCTTGGCATCGGCACGATCGCAGCATATGCGCGGCCGGGCGACCAGTATTCGTTCTACGAGATCAATCCGCTCGACGTTCAAATCGCGAATCGCGAATTCAGTTATCTGCGAGACTCGCAGGCAAAAATCGAAATTGTGCTGGGCGACGCGCGATTGTCACTCGAGCGGGAGTCTCCGCAAGCGTTCGACATTCTCGCCGTGGACGCGTTCTCCGGCGATTCGATCCCCGTGCATCTCCTCACCCGCCAGGCGTTCGATCTATATTTCCGCCATCTGAAACCCGGCGGTGTGCTCGCCGTGCACATCTCGAATAAGTATCTGGATTTGGAGCCGGTCGTATCGGCAGCGGCGGCGTGGTTCAACAAGGAAGCTGTGATGATCAGCAATTCAGACGATCATCAGAAAGGTGTGTACGCCTCCTCGTGGATTCTGGTGGGCAGTCGAGCCGGATTCCTCAGCCAGTCGCAAATCGAAAAGGCGGGGACAATCCTCGTGCCTGCGAAGAACGGCGCGCTGTGGACGGACGATTACAGCAGTTTGCTAAGAGTCCTAAAATAGAAGTCTGACTACGGCAGCAGTTGGACGCGGCGGGTCACGATCGTCACATCGCCATTCTGCGAGGGCGTTGCGGTCAAGGGCCGCGAATTGAGCAGAAACGTTCCTTCGGGCGGCAGGCCATAATTTTCGTCGGCCGCGGAAACCTCGACGGTTTTTCCCAGCGGTACGGAGAAGCTGATCTCGATGCCGCCTGCGGGAGTCGCCGGGCAGACGTACGTCACCCAGCCGTTGAAGATGTCTCGGATTCCCTCAGTGGCGGGCGGCAATGGCTGTCCTCCCATTCGCACGTTTTCCACGCCCGAGTTAGGAGGGAAAAATACGCCGACATATGTCGCTCCGCGCTCGGAGCGCAACAGCGTGCGATAGTTCCGCCGGCCATCCGCTTGCGACGATTCCAGAATCGTGAAAGTCGGAGGAGCGATGTCGAGGTGCGGCGCGTCAGACACGAACGCCGGCCGCGTGTCCCACGGAAATGCGCCGTGGTCCGTGGCGCGAAATGTAGCCGCGAGCCGGATTGGCTCCGGCAATCGGCCGGAATTGGGCTCCACGATCCACTGCGCGTTACCCGTGTCGGCATCCTGCGAGAATTCCATATTCACACGCTCCGGCGCTTTCGCGGAGTACGCCGGCACCACCACCGCCGCGAAAAGAGCAAGCGCCGTAACCAGGATTGGAATCCACGGAATGGCCAATCCTCGCAAACCCGGAACGTCGCGAAGATCGGCGCAAAGCGGCGCGAGCGGCGTGCAGATCAATCCGACCACGAGGGCGATCAATACAAGGGCCGGGTTGCCGAGCGCACTGTAAAGCAGCAGGGCAGGCGCGAACGCGACGACACCGACAGCCGCGAGCGGCAGAACAGCCGCCACGGCCGCGCCCGCGAAGATTTCGCTTCGACGCAGCGTCGCCGGCAATCCCGCAAGCGCGGCCGCGCCCGTGGGAATCAAAAAGACGTAGCTGAATCCGGGAGTCTGCCAGGAAATCACCACGGCCAGTAGCGCCCACCAAGTCCATGCCGCGGCCCACAGTCCCCAGAATCCAGCGCGCCGCGCAAACACGATGGCGTGCGTGGCCACCACAGCGATGGCAAGCGACCAGAACGCGATCTCAATCGGCAGCGGATACGCGATCCAGCTAACGGGCGTCCCGCCAGCCAGATGAACGAGCCGCTCCACGATGTATGCGAGCAGGCCGGTCACGATCATGCTCACCGCCCAGTTGACCATTCCCCACAGATATTGGCGCATCGTCAGGCGGTTGTTTCGAATCATCCAGAGAATTTGCGCCAGGAGTAGAATCGCCGCAGCCAGCGCGAATGCCAGCGTCCGCCGCGTCGGCCAGTGGATGAGCCAGCGCCCGAATAGATCGAAGAACACCGCTTCGCGCTGCCTCGGGTTCCCTAGGTCGGAATTCGCCAGTGCGACGGCTGCCAGCAGCGCGTTATCGCCATGATGCTGGAGCGTCGCGAGGCTCATGTTGGCGGAGTTGTCAAGCGGCGTGTGGTAATGCACCACGTCGCCGACGTTTGCGAAATTGAGTCCTTGATATCCCGCGGCTTTGAAGACCGTGAAGTCCGTATCGTTCGGAAGCAGCTGATAGACGGTGTAGAAAATCGAAGTAGCCGCAGGACGAGCCGCGTGCCGCGCGTAGAGCCGGACTACCCAATCGTTCGCGCTGCCGGTTTCAAACATCAGGCTCGGTCCGGACGTGCCCCGCGCGTCAATATTAACCGCCGCCCGGACATCCTTCGCCCACGGGCTGGAATCCACAAATGCGTGAGCGCCCAGCAGTCCCGCCTCTTCGCCGTCGTCAATCAGCAGAATGATCGAGTGCCGGGGCGCCGGAAGCGACTTGAGAGCGCGCGCAATTTCGAGCACGGTCGCGACGCCGATGCCATCGTCGGAATCTCCGGGACCGGCCGGAACCGAATCGTAGTGCGCCGCGAGCAGGACGGCGCCGCCTGAATCCGTATCTCCGTCCGTGCCGTTGAGCCGCGCCACCACATTGTTCACCGTCGCGCAATTTACATACTGGCCGCACGCGAACGCCGTCTGCACCTGCGGTTGGTAGCCGAGCCTGGTCAGCTCGTCCACGATTCGGCCGCGCATAGCGTCGTTCGCCGGGCTTCCGATGGGATGAGGTATGTCTTCCTTTAGAACTCGCTGGAAAGTATCCAGCGCGCGCGTGGCGGAAAACTCAGTCGCTGGAGCGCTCGATGGTTTCGGCGCCGGTGGCAGTATCCCCATGTACGACAGGACGAGGATCGTGGCGAGAATCACCACGCTTGACAGTATTCGGCGCACTCTCGGACTGCTGGGTGAGTCCAAGCGTACCTCCTGTGCGCGCCATGCTAGGACGCGCTCTGCCGCAAGTCAACGCGCATTCCCGCGGCGCCGATCTCGCCGTTCGTCGCCTTCGCCGAGAATCTGAAATTACAGTTGGATGAAAATTTCTGATTTCCTGTGTCCGCCAGCGCTTTGCGGTTCCAATTAATCGCCTTCCGAATTACCCTATGCGTCCATCGTAGCGAATCAGGAGGCGATTTTGTCCGTTCTGGATATCGTGCTCGGTAAGCGACTCTCCACTTTAGACGAGCGCGCCGAGCAAGTTGGAACTTCCGCTGGAATCCCCATTTTTGGTCTGGACGCCCTCAGCTCGGCGGCGTACGGGCCGGAGGCCGCGCTTACGCTTCTGGTCCCTCTCGGAGCGTTGGGAATCGCGTATATCGTCCCGGTGAGCGCGAGCATCATAGTGCTACTGACGATCGTTTACTTCTCCTACCGTCAGACGATTGCGGCGTACCCGGCCGGCGGCGGATCCTACACCGTAGCGTCCGAGAATCTAGGAACGTTTCCGGGCCTGCTGGCCGCTGCGGCGTTGATGATTGACTACATTCTAGTCGTAGCCGTGGGAATTTCCGCGGGCGTTGGCGCTCTCGTATCCGCGATCCCGAGTCTCCAGCCGCACACCGTTTCAATCTGCCTCGGCATCCTGGTGATTATCACCATCGTGAATCTGCGCGGGCTTCGCGAGGCGGGAATCTTTTTCATGGTTCCCACGTACCTGTTCGTCGGCACGTTGCTCATCGCGATTTTGATTGGCACGGTCAAGACAGTTCTTGCCGGCGGACATCCTATACCTGTGGTTGCACCTCCTGCGCCACCAACTGCTGCCGTCACCCTCGCGAGCATGTGGCTGCTGCTGCAGGTTTTCTCAAACGGTTGCACCGCCATGACCGGCGTCGAAGCAGTCAGCAACGGCGTCCGTGCGTTTCGCGAGCCGACAGTCCGCAACGCACAGCGCACATTGACCGTCATCATCGGACTGCTGATCGTGATGCTCGCGGGTATCGCCTTCCTAATTCGCGCATACGGAATCGCGGCAACAGACCCCGGACTCCCCGGATACCAGAGCGTCCTCTCCATGCTTGTTGCCGCAGTCACCGGCCGTGGATGGTTTTATTATGTGACCATTGGCTCCGTTCTGGTCATTCTGTCGCTTTCGGCGAACACGGCCTTCGCCGATTTCCCGCGGCTCTGCCGGGCGGTCGCGCTAAATAACTTTCTGCCGCACTCGTTCGGATTTCGCGGGCGGCGTCTCGTCTATTCAGAGGGCATTCTGGTTCTCGCCGTGCTCGCCGCGATTCTCCTGATTCTGTTTGGGGGAGTCACGGATCGCCTGATTCCGCTCTTTGCCATCGGCGCGTTTCTTGCTTTTACGTTGTCGCAAGCTGGAATGGTGGCTCATTGGCGAAGGTTAAGGGGCAAGGGCGCAACGCAAAGCATGATCGTCAATGGCCTTGGAGCCGTGGCCACCGGCGTCACGCTCGGCGTCGTGCTTGTCGCAAAATTCACCTCGGGAGCATGGGTCAGCGCTCTTCTGATCGCCGCGCTTGTGTCCACAATGCTGTGGGTGCGGAATCATTACCGCTCGGTCGCCGCCGAAACTTCCTGCTCCGATCCATTGGAGGTCGGGACTCTCGGACCGCCGGTGGTTGTTGTTCCCATACAAGAGTGGGGAAAAATCGCACAAACAGCGCTCCAGTTCGCTCTGACTCTTTCTCCCGATATTCGCGCAGTGCACGTCGCCACGGAAGAAGAAACAAACGCGCTTCGCGAGCATTGGGGCACGCTCGTGGAAGTGCCATTGCAGCGCGTGGGACGAACGCCGCCTCAACTCATTACCCTCCCGTCACCCTACCGGTTGATCCTCAAGCCGATTTTGGAATACGTCCTTCAAATCGAGAAAGAACATCCGGACCGCCAGATCGCCGTTGTTGTGCCGGAACTGGTCGAGAGACACTGGTATCACTATCCTCTCCACAACCAGCGCGCGGAAGTCCTGAAGGCGCTCCTGCTCTTGCACGGCAGCACACGAATCGTGCTCATCAATGTCCCCTGGTATATCCAGGCCTGATGGGAAGGCCGGCTGCCGGGCAGACCGTTCGACGTGCACTGAATACGCCGCGTCTCAGCCGTGTTTCGAGGTTTGGACATCTCTCAACCACGTGTCCGAAAATTGGAAACATCCGGCAATGTCGCGCGAGTGTCCGTGCAGATAACTGATAATCTATGGCCAGAGGTTGACCGGTAGCAAAAGTGTTCCAAATTGAACAGATTTAAATCAGGGTATTGGGCCACCATTTTCAGATGGGAACGACCAGCCTGACCGAACGACATTGGTCGTCCGCCTCTTGCCCAACGTGCAGTACGGCTGACAGGCGCTATTTGCACGCGGCGAAAATTTCCGCTGCCTTAGAGACGAGCCTCAACATGCTTCAAGGCCGTATCCACGAGCACTAAGAACGATAAATACAAGGCTTTATGCGCGTGTTTGCAGAACTTGCACCGCTGGAACCATGGGTAGATGTTCGGGAGGGTAAAGGAAGCGATGCGAGCGGCGGCTGGTGACGAATTTCGTGAATTACTCGGTATCGTAAGGCAGAGCGGTCTATTGGCAAAGCAGCCGGCGTATTACGTCCGCAAGATGCTGCTCAACTTTGTCTTGCTCGTTGGCGCTTTCCTGCTGATAAAAGCATTTCACAATCCATGGGCGGAGCTCTTTAATGCCGCTTTCCTGGCGTTTGTCTTCGCGCAGCTGGGTTTCATTGTTCACGACGCGGGCCATCAGGAAATTTTCAGCGGCCCGGCCGGGAATGAGGCTCTTGGCCTCATTCATTCAAATCTTCTCACTGGATTTAGCTACAGCTGGTGGCTTCGGAAGCACAATCTTCACCATTGTTCTCCGAACCACATAACTGCCGACCCCGACGTGGATATATTGCCGTTCGCATTTACGAAGGATCAGGCGACCACGAAGCATGGGCTCGCGCGCCTCTCGGTGAAATATCAACATTTGTGTTTCTTCCCGTTGTCCTTGCTCGAAGCGTTCGTGCTGAAAGTGGACAGCGCTCGATTCCTAATGCGTAACAAGGTCGCGCACCCCGTCATCGAAGTAAGTTTCCTCATTCTGCACGCCTGTTGGTTTTTGGGTCTGCTCTGCTACCTGCTGGGTTGGCAGCACGCCATCCTGTTTTTTCTCGCGCAACAGGCTTTCCTGGGCCTGTATTTGACTCTGATATTCGCTCCGAATCATCAGGGTATGCCTTTGCTGGATGGCGCCGCGGCGGCAAACTTTTTTCGCGAGCAGGTGCTCACAAGCCGAAATATCAAAAACCATCTGGGAATTGACTACTGCACGGGCGGCCTGAGCTGCCAGATCGAACACCACCTGTTCCCCACGATGCCTGCAAACAGGCTTCGAGCGGTCCAGAAAATAGTCAAATCCTATTGCGACTCGCATGGCGTTCCCTACCACGAGACTTCGTTGGTCCAGTCATTCCGCGAGGTCTATCAGGATTTGCGGGAGAACAGCCTCATTGTAAGTAGAGGTTCTGACGGCAACACGGTCACTGATCGAAGCACCCTATAATTGCGTGGCTGAAGTTTTCTGTGCGGTGTCGTGACGATTGGTCAAGCAAATTTGCTATCATCCGGGTTCGCGCGGTTCACGAGCGGTACAGGAGTTGACCCATGCGCCGAATCAGCTTCCGCGACATTTCCGCGTCACTTTCGTCGTTGCTTCTACTTTGCACCATAGGTCCCGCCGCCCACGCCCGTTCGCACCCGGCGCATGCCCCGGCTCCGCAAGTCGGCACTGTGAATTTCCCCAACTCCTGCTCGCCGGAAGTGCAGCCAAATATCGAGAAGGGTCTCGCCCTGCTGCATTCGTTTCAATACCAGGAATCCGGTCAGGCATTTGCTGACGCTGCGCAACGGGACGGACAATGCGCGATCGCTTACTGGGGAAAAGCCATGGCGCTCTACCATCAGCTGTGGGAGTTCCCAAACGCCGCCACTCTAGTCGAGGGGCGAAAAGATGTCGAGCAGGCGCAGAAACTCGGTGCGCAAACCCCGCGCGAACGCGAATATATCGCCGCCGCCGCTGCGTTCTACCAGGACGATCCGAAGCTGTCGCATACCGATCGCACGCAGGCGTATTCGACGGCGATGCAAAAGCTCTACGCTGATAATCCGATGGATGTCGAAGCGGGCGCGTTCTACGCGCTGTCGCTCGTCGCTCTCGCGCAGGACGGCGTGGATGATCTCGCCAATCGCAGAAAGGCCATCGCGATTTTGAATCCGCTCTTCGCGCAGCAGCCGAATAATCCGGGCCTCGCTCACTATTTAATTCATGCCTGCGACACACCGGAGCTTGCTCAAGAGGGACTGCCCGCGGCTCGCGCCTACGCGAAGATTGCTCCCGACTCCTCTCACGCAACGCACATGCCTTCGCACATTTTCCGCCGCCTCGGACTTTGGCCGGAAATGATCGACTCGAATATCGCGGCGATCGCCGCAGCGGCGGAAGCAACGCAAGCGCACCGTGGTGACGCCAGCTATCAATTCCATCCAATGGATTTTCTCGATTACGCCTACCTTCAAAGCGGCCAGGAGGCGAAGGCGCGCCAGTTGGTTGAGGAAGTGAAGGCTGTGCCAGGCGCGAAGGCGGAAGGCATCGCCGATCATCAAGCTCTATTCTCGGCGCGGAACGCGATCGAGCTTCATCGCTGGAAGGAAGCATCATCTCTAGCCATTCCCGACGAAATGCTCATGATGCAGGACCCAACCTACTGGGCGCGTGCGATCGGCGCCGCGCGCAGCGGCGACATCAGCGGCGCCCGCCAGGACGCCCAAAAGCTCGCTGAAGTCATGAAGGCGCAAGACGATCACGATAAAGCGGAGGGCAACAAAGTTACGCCCGGCGAAAGCACCGAGCAACGCGAAGTTGACGGATGGATCGCCTTCGCTGAGGGAAAATCCAACGAGGCCATCGCGGATTTGCGCGCGGCCGCCCAGCGTGAGGAGGCTGAACGCGAAGAGCCCATCGCCATGCCCGCCCGCGAGATGCTGGCCGACTTGCTCCTCGAGCTAAAACGGCCAACGGAGGCTCTTGCGGAATACAAATTAGTTTTGAAGGACTATCCGAACCGCTTCGACGCTCTCTTTGGCGCCGCCCGCTCAGCGGAAGCTGCCGCAAATCCCCAGCTGGCGCGCGGGTTCTACTCGCAGCTGGTCAAGGTTTCAGCGCCCGGCGCAGACCGTCCCGAGCTTCGCGCCGCGCGCGATTACGTCGCCGCGAATCTGAATCCGTAGTGCGAGAAGTGCGCCTTAGTCTCTCAGGAGCGGCAATGACGATCCCGCGCGTGAACCGCATTTTGAAAACTCTTCTGTTAGCGTTGGCGCTTTACTCCGCTTCCGTAGGTGCGGCCCAACAACCGCCCGTCAAGTCTCCACTTCTCGAACACCTGGCTGGAAAGTGGGTTCTACAGGGGACGATCGCCGGCCACGCTACCATTCACGATATTGATGCCGACTGGGTTATAGACCATCACTACCTGCGGCTACACGAAGTTTCGCGCGAAAAGACCGCCAAAGGTCAACCGCAATACGAAGCCACGATCTATATCGCGTGGAACGAACCAACGAGGCAATACGCCGCTGTATGGCTGGACGATTATGGTGGCTTATTGCCTGCGTCGGTCGGCCTGGCAGATCCGAAGGAGAACGAGTTTCCGTTTATTTTCAAGGACGATAAAGGCGCAGTCGATTTTAGCAATGACTTCGTTTATGACGCTGCGACGGACACGTGGGAATGGCGCATGGACAACGTGGTCAACGGCGCAGCGAAGCCGTTCGGCCGCGTGAAGTTGACGCGCAGCCATGCGGCTGGCGCCAAGCAGGGCTAACGAGCCCGCATCCGGCGCGAGGTTGCAGCGATCCGGCTTTACGGCAGCCCGGCGCCGGGGACGTCCACCCGGACTACTTCAATCTTTCCTGACCGTCCCTTCGCGAGGTCCTCGGGCATGTGGCCTAGAGCCGTACAAATGTAAAGGTCGCGCCGGTCCGCGCCGCCCAGCATGCAAGCGTACGAGTGCCGGTCCAACAACGGGATCGTGTCGGCGATTTTTCCACCATCTCTCACGCGAACGATCTTGTTACTTCCCGGCCACGCGACCCAAACCGCGCCTTCCGCGTCGAGACAAATACCGTCCGAGGTGAGTCCCTCGATTGCCGCGAAGACGCGCCGTTTCCCGAGCGCGCCATCCGGCTCGATGTCGAAGGCAGTCAAGCTCGCACCGAGTGTTTCGGCCACAATCAGAGTTTTTCCGTTCGGCGTGATCACCATTCCGTTCGGGAACTGAAGATCGCTTGCCGCCACCCGTACTTCGCCATTCGGTTCCACGCGTAGGAGCACCGTTGCGCGCGGCTCCTCGCCCTTGAAAAGGTTGAAGCCAAATCCCCCGATGTACGCGCGCCCCTTGCCATCCACAACCATGTCGTTGATGGGATTCAAGACCAGCGTGCTCAGGTCGGCCGCCGTCTCCGGCCCTTGCGGCGTCAGCCGCAGTAGGCGCCGGTCATCCATGGACACCACGAGCATGGTCCCATCCGGACGCCAGCCCAGCCCGGAAACGTGGCCCTGGAACTCCTGCACCTTGCTGGCCTTGCCCTCCGGCGTCAGTCGCCACACCACAGAGCCGTGCATATCCGAAAAATAGAGAGCGCCATCATGCCAGCGCGGTCCTTCCGGGAAAATCAAGCCATCGAGAACCACTCTGGGTGTTGCCGTCATTTGGCCTCCGCGTGCACTCAAATCCGCCGGAAGTATAGGTCAGAACAAGTCGGTCAAGAAATAGCGCACAATTCTCGAAACTCGCTTTACACCACCCACGCGCCATGCTAGTTTCTATTCCCGTAACCGCCGATCTGAAAGCGCCAGGCGGTAGGGCCATCCATATAGACCCTCCGAACGTTTTTGTCTCGAAATACCTCCCACAACATATCAAACTGAACCTCCTTCTGCGTTCGACGCATAAGGGGCGAACCGTGCGAGGGGCCGGGTGCTAAAACTTCGTAAAGTCGAACTTCTGGGCTTCAAGTCGTTCTGCGAGAAGACGCCGATCACGTTCAGCGGCAGCGGGATAACCTGCATTGTCGGGCCAAACGGCTGCGGCAAGTCCAACGTTGTGGACGCCATATCTTGGGTTCTCGGCGAGCAGAGCCACAAGATGCTTCGCGCCGAGCGTATGTCGGATTGCATCTTCAACGGCACCGCCAAGCGCCCGCCCATGGGAATTTCTGAAGTCACCCTCACGCTGGTTGACCCGGAACTCTCCGAAGCCGTCGCCAAAGTGCTCGATGGCGCCTCCGAAGCGCCTGCAGGAGCGCCCTTGGACTCCGCTGACCCTTCAGACGCGACGCCCGAGAACCCGATGGAAGCCTCAGCGCAAGAAATCCCGGCCGAAGAAGCCGTCGGTAGCCGCAAACACTGGAAGAAGCGCGCCGCCGAAAAGCCAGCCGTCGCAACGCGACCTGGTGAAATCGTCGTCGGTCGCCGCCTGTATCGCTCCGGACAAAGCGAATACCTGATCAACGGCCGCGTGGGCCGCCTTCGCGACGTACAAGAAATCTTCATGGGCATCGGTCTTGGCCCGGACAGCTACGCCATCATCGAGCAGGGTCGCATCGGCCAAATCCTGAATTCGAAACCCATGGACCGCCGCGCGATCATCGAGGAAGCCGCCGGCATCACGATGTACAAGACCAAGAAGCGCCTCGCGGAGACCAAGCTCGAAGCCGCGAAGATCAATCTTTCCCGCGTCAATGACATTTTCGTCGAGGTCGAAAAGCAGCTCGCTTCACTGAAGCGCCAGGCATCCAAGGCGCGGCGCTACGCCGAGCTGCGCGAACAGATGCGCGGCCTGTTGCGCATCGTGCTCGCCAGTAGAGCGGAGCATCTCGATATCGAAGCCGCGCGCCTGGAAAAACTTCTCCGCGATATGGACGCCGCCGAAGAGCGCGAATCCCACTCCGTGCACGAACTTGAATCTGAACAGGAACGCTTGAGCGCGCGCACCTACGATCTCGATGCCGAGCTTCGCCAGACGCAGAACCTGCTCAGCCAGACCGCTCTCGATCTTGACCGCGCCGAAAACCGCATCACGTTCAATCGCGAGCAGGTCGCTCAGCTCGAATCCCGCGCGTCGCAGCTCGCGTTCGAAGTCGAACAGGCCGTGCGCCAGGCTGCCGATCTCGCCGCGCGAATTGAAGCGCAACGCGAATCCGTCGCCGCGCTCCGCGCTCAAGCTGCTGCGCTTGAAGCTGGCTTGCGCGAATCCACCGAACACGTTTCGACGAGCTCCGCTAGCCAAAGCTACCTGGAATCGCGCATGGAAGAGCTTCGCCGCTTGGCCAGCACCTTGGTCGAGGAATCCGCGCGCGGGCAGGCCGAATCGCAGCAGGCCGAAGAAGCCGCCGCGCGCCATACCGCCGCCGAAGAGCAGCGTTCCGCCGCCATGCGCGCCATCGAACAGGAATGCGCGACCTTGCAATCGCGCGTGGACGCCTCCGAATCCGCCTTCGTTCAAGCCGAGCAGCACGCGCAATCACTTGGCGAAACGGTTCGCGATTCTCAATCGCGCCTCACCGGCCTTCGCCAGACGCAGCAGGAAACTAGCCAGCAACTCGAGCAGGTGCGCCAGGAACTATCTGCTGAGCGTGCGCGGCACGCCTCCATCGAGCAGATTCTGCGCGAGCGCGCCTACACAGCCGACGCTGTGCAGAAACTTTTTAACGCCAATGGCGACGCGGCCTCGCGCGGCTTCCGCGCTCTTGGTTTGCTCGCCGACTACGCCGAAGTTCAGGAAGAATACGAAACCGCGATCGAGCAGTTTCTTCGCGAAGAGCTCGAATACGTTGTCGTCGAATCATTCGATCAGGCCCGCGCCGGCGTTGCCCTCCTCCGTGAGGACGTCGGCGGACGCGCCACCTTCTTCGTGGATTCAGCCCGCACTCTCGATGTGGACAAAATGGAAAATGGCGCGTCCATGCCGGGAAATTTCATCGCGCGTCTCGACCGTCTCGTCGAATTTCGCGAGCCGCTCGGCCCTGCCACGAAGTATTTCCTGAAAAAACTTCGCACCGCCTATATCGTCGAATCGGTTGCGATCGCCGAGCAGATGGCGCACGACAATCCGCACAGCTATTTCCTCACGCCGGACGGCACCTGCTATCACGGCCGCACAGTTTCCGGCGGCCGCAAGAGCGACGCCGGACCGCTCGCGCTCAAGCGCGAACTCCGCCAGCGCGAATCCGAAACCGCTCGGCTCGAAGTTATCGCCGCGGAGCAGCAGGCGAATCTGGCGCGACTCGAGGAAGAAACCGCAGCGGGCGAGATGCAACTTTCCGCCGCCGCTGCCCAGCAGATGGAAGCGGAGAAATCCCTCGTCGCCGCAGCGCACCAGCGCGACGAAGCGCGTCGCGAATTCCTCCGCGTGGACCTGCAGCTCGATGGCGAGCGCGAAGAAATCGCCCGCCTCCAGGGCGAAGCCGAGGCGGCCCGCGCCCGCGCCGAGAAGGCTCGGTCCGAGCACGCTCAAGCGGTTCGCGTCCGAGCCGCCGCCGAAGCCGAAGCCGCACAGGCAGCCGAAAAGCTCGCGGACCTGCGCCGCGATTTTCAAGAATTGCAGGAGCGCGTGGTTGCGCGCCGCGAGGAGCTGGCGGCAATGGCCGAACGTCTCGCGAGCGCAGAAAGCATCGAACAGAATCTTTCGGGCGAAATCGCTCAAGCCAACGAACGCATGGAATCGCTTCGCCAGCAGCACGCGGCGCTATCGAACGAGAAAACTGGGATCGAATCCTCCTGCGAGCAGCTTGCCCTGCAGGCGGAGGATCTTCGCCGCGAGAAAGCACGCCTGGAAGAAAATAAGGCCACGTTCGAAAGCGAATGGACCGAAGCGCGTTCTCGCACGGGACAAATTGACGAAACCCTGCGCGGCCGCCGTCAGTCGCTCGACGAGCTTCGCGCCGAGCGCAGCCAGCGCCAGATTGAAAAGGCCCGCAACGACGCCGACCGCGACTATCTGCGCCAGAGCTGCGTTGCGGAACTGAACGCCCAGCCCGAGGAGCTGATCGCGCAGGAATCACAGCTTCTGATTGGCGAGGAGCTTGTCGCCGCCGAAACGAACTACAACGAAATGAAAGCGCGCGTCGAAGCCATGGGGCCCGTGAACATGATGGCGCTTGAGGAATTCCAGGAATGCGAGCAGCGCGAGGAATTCTTGCGCCGCGAGCGCGACGATCTGATTCAGTCCATTCAGAATACGCAGCTCACCATTCACGAGCTCGACGAAGTGTCGCGCAAGAAATTCGACGACGCCTTTGTGTTCATCAACGCGCAGTTTGCCGTCGCCTTCCAATCGCTCTTCGGCGGAGGCCACGGAGAGATGCGCCTCAGCGAGCCGGATAGCTCGGGCGACTGCGGAATAGACATCGTCGCGCAGCCGCCGGGCAAGCGCCTCCAGAATATCCTGCTCCTTTCCGGCGGAGAAAAAGCTCTCACAGCACTCGGCCTGCTCATCGCCGTGTTCCGCTATCGGCCCAGCCCCTTCTGCATTCTCGACGAAGTGGACGCGCCGCTCGACGAAGCCAACGTAGGCCGCTTCAACCGGATGCTCGCCGAAATGTGCGGCCAGACTCAATTTATCGTCGTCACTCACAACCGCAAGACCATGGAAATGGGATCGGTGCTCTACGGCGTCACCATGCAGGAGCCCGGCGTCTCCAAACTCGTCTCCGTGAAGTGGGAAGAAGACGTCGCAGCCGCCGCGCCCGAACCTGCCCAGGCTGCCAGTAACGCCGCGTAGATTCAACGTCGTTCGTTCCGTTCGCGATTTGATCACGTGAGTTTTGTGGGTCGTAGCTTCAGCCACGACGTACAAGCATCCACAAAGATAAGCTTTAGCCGCTGAAGCTCCCTGAGGTCATTCGTCCGTTATAATTCGGCGATGCTCACCCTCGTTCTCCTTCCCGGCATGGACGGCACAGGCGTCTTCTTCGAAGATTTCGCCGCCGCGTTGCATCCCGAATTCGAACCGATCATCGCGGCCTACCCAGATGACCCAAGCCTTGGCTACGTTGAACTCGAGGCGCTCGCGCGGGCGGCGCTCCCTCAAAACGAGCCCCATCTAATCCTCGGCGAATCTTTTTCCGGCCCTATCGCCATTTCGATCGCTGCCTCGAATCCGCCAGGGCTCCTCGGACTCATACTCTGCGTCACGTTCGCCCGCAGTCCTCACCCGCTCCTGCCGCTGGTCAGCGCGATCCTCAAGCCGTTGCCGGCCTGGCGCGTCCCGCGTTTTATTCAGCAGCCGAATCTGTTCGGCAGATTCAACTCTCCGTACCTGCGCGCGAAACTGCGCAAAGTTCGTAGCCTGGTCTCGCAGAAAACACTGAAGGCCAGGCTCGAGGCAGTCGCCTCCGTAGACGTCTCAGAGAAACTCCGCCGCGTGACGGTGCCCACTCTATATCTCCGCGGTAAGAGCGATTGCGTCGTCTCTCGCGCGTCGTGCGACTTCATAAGAAAGATCCATCCCAGTGTCGTAGTCGCCGAACTCGACGCCCCACATCTGCTTCTGCAGACCGTTCCCCAGGCCGCAAAATCCGCGATCGAAAGATTTGTGGCCAACCGCATAAATAGTTTGAATTGACTTAGCTGTTCTTAGCGGTTGACAACCTCTCGCCCTGCGCTAGAATACCGCCCACTCGCAACTGAGGACACAAAGCACGTGGCTTCTTCCCAAATGCGCGCCGTTATTTCGCAAACAGAATTTCCGGGGCTCAAACTTCTCGGTCGCGGGAAAGTTCGCGACATTTACGATTTCGGCGATCGTCTCCTGATCGTCGCGACAGACCGCCTTTCCGCGTTTGACGTCGTTCTTCCCACGCCGATTCCCGATAAGGGAAAGGTCCTTACTCAGCTTTCGCTATTCTGGTTCGAAAAATTAGCGGGAGTCGTCCCGAATCACGTCATCGAGGCGACGAATTTCACGGGCGAGCTTGCCCCGTACGCTAGTGCCCTAGCGGGGCGCGCCATGCTCGTCCGCCGCACGGAACCATTCCCGATCGAATGCGTAGTGCGCGGATATATTTCCGGATCGGGCTGGAAGGACTATCAGCGCACGGGCGCTATCTGCGGAAATCCGCTCCCGGCGGGATTGCGTGACTCCGATCGCCTTCCCGAGCCGATCTTCACGCCCTCGACCAAGGCCACAACCGGCCACGATGAAAACATTTCGTTCGACGAGGCCGCTTCGCACATCGGGCGTCCGATGGCCGAGCGCCTTCGCGACACCAGCCTCACGATTTATCGCCTTGCCGCCGAACACGCCGCGGCGCGCGGCATCATCATTGCCGATACGAAATTCGAATTCGGCCTCCGCGGCGAAGAGCTCATCTGGATTGATGAAGCGCTGACTCCCGATTCGTCGCGCTTCTGGCCTGCGGATCAGTATTCGCCCGGCAAGGCGCAGCCTTCGTTCGACAAGCAATTCGTCCGCGACTACCTCGAGAAGATTGGTTGGAACAAGCAGCCACCGGCCCCGGCGCTGCCGCCGGACGTGGTGTCAGGCACGCAGGAGAAGTATCGGGAAGCCTATCTAAGCATCACAGGCCACGCACTCGACTGAGCCCGGGGAGACTCCCCCATAGCTTCACTGCGGAGTATGCACACGTGAAAGAGCAACTGGAATCGCTGGTCGGAATGATGGTCGAGCGCGGTATTTTGCTCGAAGAAGCCATGACGGAGTTCGAGAAGAAATTTATCCGGCGCGTCCTGGAGCATTCGAGAGGAAACCAATGCCGCGCCGCCAAAGTTCTGGGCATCCACCGCAATACGCTGAGCCGCAAAATCACGGAATATCACCTGGATCATCCGCTCCGCCGCCGTTGACAATCCGATCAGGATTGTCGCCCCGAGCGAACAACGTGAGCCGAAGGGCCTTTCGTTGGCCGTGTGCGCCGCATAAGGCAAAAAAAGACCGGCCCGTTTCCGGACCGGCCATCGAGATTCACGATGCGTTTTGCCGAGTCAGAACTCTTGCGTTACTGCTTTGGCGTCACTTTCCGCGCCGGCCGCTTGGCGCCTCCCTTGTCGGGAATCGTGCTTGGGTCAACCTTCACCATATCCCAATGCAACAGGAAGGGTGAAGGATCGTAGCTCACCAGCGTCCCCGAGAAACGAATCTCGTCTTCTTTTTGCACTCGCGCCACGTCCGGCTGCGGCGTGATCGTCCCGGCGGCAGCGCCCGCCGGCGGGGGTGCCGTCCACACCTTCACATCCATGTTCGCCGTAGTCGCCGCCGAAATCTCATCCGAACTCGCGCTCGTGAAAGTCATAATATCCACGAAATTGTCTGACTTATTTACATCAATGATCTTGCCGATGACCTCGGGAAATTCGGCGCCGCAAATCGCGAGCCAGGTAAGTTTCGCCTTGTCGCCTCCGCCGCTCAGATCGCCGATCACGCTGATGATCGTGCTGGTCTGCGCCACTTTTTGAATGTCCGCCGCGCTCGGAATCGAGTACGTCGCGGGACGTTCCGGGGCATTCGCGGCGAGTTGCAGTAATTCATCCAACTGAGCGTCCACCAGCTTGTCGCAGTTCGGCTGCTGATAGTTGACGATCGTCTTGCGAAGATAATCCTTCACTTTGTCCGCGTCTGGGATCTTCAGGTCAACGGCGCGCGCCAGCGCCCAAAAGCCGTCAAGTGACTGCGGAGGAGTTGATTGCAGGTAGGCCAGTCCCAGGCGGTAGCTTGCCACCGCGTCGGCCTGATTGAGCGCCAATTGAGCCTTATACGCGTCTTCGGCGGCGGGATAGTCCTTGAGTTGCACGTCGGCTGCGCCTGCGGCTCCTTCAAAAGCGGACTGAACGGCTTTGATTTGATCGTCCGTAACCTTCGGGTTGGACTTCTTCAGGTCGGGAAGCAGCTTGACTCCGAGCAACATAGCGTCTCGCTGCTTGGTCAGCTGATCGCGAGCGTCTGCGGCTTTGGGGTCGAATGCGCCCGGGGTGTTGAAAAGTTGCGAGCGTGCCTGGATCGCCGTCACGCGCGATCCCACAGCGGCTTTGTCTCCCAGCGCGACCAGCTTGTCCGTGTATTCGATCGCCTTTGCGTAATTCTTCACCACGAAGTAAGTCTGGTAGTACATCTGATAGATGTATTCCATCAGCGTGGAATTCGGATACTGCGCCACGAACGCGTCGAGGAGCTTCAGCCGAGCCTGCGGATCTTTCTCTGCCTGAGCCGCCTGCAGCGCGTTGTATTCCGGCAATGTGTAAGTTGGTTGCTGGGCCGTAGCGGCAGCCTGCGCAGCGGCTGGCCGTGGAGACAGAGACGTCAGGACAAGTGCGGCGAAAATAATTGCCGTCCAGCTCAGATGCCTTCGCATGATCACTTTCCTGCCTCCTGGAATATGGCCTGTGTTCGGCTGGCCGTTCAGACTCGCAACTGCGTCGCCTGCGGGACAATCGCGCAATATTTGGAAATCCACGGGATTATAGGGAAACCGTCCTACCCGCGCAAGTGTAAAACCCTCCAGATCATCCGATTCCGCCCGATTTGCCTGCTTGCGCATTGGAAGGCGCACTCCTGCGTGATTGGATGATGAATCTCACCCTGCGTGTCGCCTCAGGAAGATAAATCTGCCCTGATTAACAGGCCCTTAAAGCGGAAGCGGGTTGATTGCCCTCATACATCGCGCCATAGCACTCGCTCTCGCTCGAATCCCTTCCTCACTGTGAAGCATCTAACACCCCATCAGCCAGGAGTAAATCAATGATCGAAATCCGTCCGTCCGAAGATCGCGGCCACAACAAGATTTCGTGGCTTGATTCGCGTTTTACATTTTCGTTCGATCAATACTACGACCCGGAACACACTCAGTTCCGTTCGCTGCGCGTGATGAATGAAGACGTGGTCGCGCCCGGCGGCGGCTTTCCCACACATCCGCACCGCGACATGGAAATCCTGACGTGGATTCTTGAAGGGGCGCTCGAACACCGCGACAACACCGGTGGCAGCGGAATTATCCGTCCCGGCGAGCTGCAACACATGACCGCCGGCCGCGGCGTGATGCACAGCGAATTCAATCCGTCGAAGAAAGATCCGGTTCACCTGCTGCAGATCTGGCTTTTGCCGGACCGTAAGGGTCTCGATCCAGCGTATGAGCAGCTCGCGTTTCCGGATGCTGAATTGCGCGGGCAATTCCATCTCGTCGCCGGTCCGCAAGCCGCGGTCACGATCCATCAGGACGCGAATTTGTATATCGCGCGTCTCGACAAGGGCACCGAAGCGAAGCATTCCATCGCGGCGGGACGCCACGCCTGGGTGCAGATCGCCCGCGGCGCGGTGAAGTTGAACGGGAAAATCCTGAAGGCTGGCGATGGCGCAGCCATTTCCGACGAATCCGAGATTCGCGTCGAAGCTCGCGAGCCCTCCGAAGTTCTTCTGTTCGATTTGGCCTGACCCGACTCCCTTGCTTCTGCACCCTTGCTTCGGGGCGCGAACTCAGCTACAACCCCTCTCGCGCACCGTGTCCCGAAGAAAGCCGCCTCTTGCAAAGGAGAAATGCCGATGTCCAATTCGTCCAGCAGCATTGCGCCGCTCATCGGCCGCATTCTAATCAGTCCAATATTCATTTTCGCTGGAATCTCCAAGATCATGAATTTCTCGGTAATAACCGGCTACGCTGCCGACTCCCATCTGCCGCTGCCCAAGCTCGCGCTCGCGTGCGCTGCCGCGATCCAGCTTCTCGGCGGCCTGGCGATTCTCGTCGGCTTTCACACAAAATTCGCGGCCTGGATCGTCTTCTTGTTTCTGATTCCGACCACGATCATGCTCCACAATTTCTGGGCCATGGCGGAACCGGAGCGCACGATAAATATGACCCACTTTGGAACAAACCTCGCGATCATGGGAGGCCTGCTCTTCCTCGCCACATTCGGCGCGGGCGCGTGTTCCGTGGATTCCGCTCGCGCGCCCAGATCGTAGCGAATCTCCCGGCGGCTTCCTGCATCTGATTTACAGGTATAATGCTCCGCCAATCCAAGGAGGAATGATGTCCGACCACAAGAGACCCGCTCCGGCCGCCGCGCCAATTCACGATTTGATCAGCCACCGCTGGAGCCCCCGCGCGTTCGATCCGAAGCCCGTCGAGAAGGAAAAGCTGCGCAGCCTGTTTGAAGCCGCGCGCTGGGCTTCGTCGTCCTACAACGCCCAGCCGTGGCATTACATCGTGGCCACGAAAGACGATCCCGAGAATTACGCCAAAGTTCTCAGCACGTTCGTCGAGTTCAATCAGAGCTGGGCGAAAAATGCGCCTGTGGTTGCCATCAGCGTGGCCTCGCATAAAATGCCCCACGACGGCTCGCAGAATCGCCACGCGTTCCACGATGTCGGCCAGGCCTCCGCGAATCTCTCGCTCGAAGCGACGTCGCTCGGCCTGCAAGTCCATCAGATGGCCGGAATCAACCCCGAAAAGGCCCGCGAAGTATTCGGCATCCCCGAACATTTCGAAGCAGTCGCGGGAATCGCGCTTGGCTATCCGGGCGATCCCATGTCGCTTCCCGAAGGACGCATGCGCGATGGCGAAACCGGCGCGCGCCAACGCAAGGAAGCTTCCTCCTTCGTGTACACCGGCAAGTGGGGCCACACCTCGCCGATTGTAAAGTAACGATCCGACCACGATCGTTATCCCGAACCCGGCGTCTTCGTTTTTTGGCCGGGTGAGGGATCTTTCCTCAAGCTTTCCGCGCTCACGACAGTTTCGCAACGAGCAGTGTGCGAAAAGCTAGCGCCTAGCCGTCTTTTCGCATTTCGCCGTTCGTCGCGCATACGTGCTCCTTGCCTCCAGCATCGCGCATTGATACAGTGCGCGTCCGGGAGGCGTTCCCACCATGAAACTCCGAACGATCGTAGCCGTGCTCGCGCTTTTGCTTTTCTGCCCGGCGTTTGAAAATCCGACAACGACGCAGGCCGCCGGCGACAAGAAAGACGTCGCAGCCGAAGTCGAAGCGCTGAAAGTCCAGGTCGCGCAGCTTGCCAAGCAGGCGCAGAACTCGCAGGACTACATCGCTATCGCCAATCTCCAGCGCGCCTACGGCTACTACGTGGACAAATGCCAGTGGGATCAGACCGCCGACCTTTTCGCGAAGGACGGCACGCTCGAAATCGGCTTGCGCGGCGTTTGGGTTGGACAGGATCGCGTGCGCGCTTATCTCCATACGCTTCCCGAGCTCAAGTACGGAACGCTCTTTAATCACATGCAGCTCCAGCCCGTGATTGATGTCGCCCCCGACGGCCTGACTGCCAAGGCGCGCTGGCGCGCCTTCGAGCAATTCGGCGCCCTGCATCGCAGTGCACAGTGGGCGGAAGGAACCTACGAGAACGAGTACGTAAAGGAAGACGGCGTCTGGAAAATCCAGAAGCTGCACTATTACATGACCTACTACGTGGATTACTACAAGGGCTGGGACCAGGGCGGGAATCCGCCTCCGGGACCGATCGCGGGCTTTCCGCCGGATCAGCCGACGACCGTGCCATACAAACTCTATCCCGACGTCTTTGTTCCGCCGTATCACTACAAGAATCCGGTCACCGGTAAATGACAATCCGACAAGGATTGTCATCCCGAGCGAGCAACGCGAGCCGAGGGATCTCTCTTGAATTCGCAGGTGCCATGGAACGGAGGCGCGACTAAAATGAAAACTCGAATCGTCCAAATCCTGATTCCACTGTCGCTGATTTGTCTCCTGTGGATCGTCTCCGCTGGCGCGGCGGGCGACAAGAACGTCGCCCTAGCGTCGCAGGTGGACGCTCTGAAAACGCAGATCGCACAAATCGCGCACCAGATCCAGAATTCGCAGGACGTCTTCGCCATCAACAATTTGCAGGACGCCTACGGCTACTACGTGGACAAAACCAAGTGGGACGAAGTGACCGACCTCTTCACCGACGACGGCTCGGTCGAAATCGGCCTGCGCGGCGTTTACAAAGGCAAGGAGCGCGTGCGCGCTTATATGCACCACCTTGGAGATCTCAAATACGGCACGCTGTTCAACCATTCGCAGCTGCAGCCCATCGTCACCGTTGATCCCGACGGCCTGCACGCCCGCGGCCGCTTCCGTGCCTACATGCAGGTGGGTACGCTGGAAAAGCGCGCGCAGTGGGGTGACGCCATCTACGAAAACGAGTATGTGAAGGAAAATGGCGTCTGGAAAATCAAGAAACTCCACGCCTACTTCACCTACTACGTCAACTACTACAAAGGCTGGGACCAGGGCGGCGACCCGCCTCCCGGCCCAATCCCCGGCCTCCCGCCGGACGAGCCACCGACGGAAACGTACAAGCTCTATCCGGACGTTTACGTCCCGCCGTATCACTACAAAAACCCAGTCACTGGGCGATGAGCCCAGTGACCGTGAACGAGCACAGCGAAGGGTGGTTGGGCTTTCGTAGCGCCGGTCTTCAGACCGGCAGCCGTCGTGTGTCCGAGTAGCGCCGTAGGCGCGGCAGACGTTCGCCCGGCCCGGCAGAGCTGGGAAATGATTCCGAACACAGTCAGGCTAGCGCCGTAGGTGCGACACCTAACCGACTTACGCTTACGCGTTGGTGCCGCCGTCAACGGTCAGGTTCGCGCCGGTGATATACGACGACTCCGGACCAGCTACGAACGCGACCAACGCGGCAACCTCGTCAACACGACCGTAGCGGCCGAGCGCGGTGGCGGCTTTCTGGGTGACCGCCCAATCGCCGTCGGCGGGATTTAGATCCGTGTCAATCGGACCCGGCTGCACGTTGTTGACCGTGATGCCCCGGCTTCCCACCTCTCGGGACAGCCCTTGAGCAAACATTTTGACGGCTCCCTTCGTGGCCGAGTAGGCCACCAGGCCGGGCGTCATTACGCGCTCGCCCACGCACGAGCCGATCGTAATAATTCGACCGCCGTTTTTCATCTGCTTCAGCGCCGCCTGCGTCACGACCAGCGTTCCCCGGAAGTTGATGTTAATCACGCGATCCATTTCTTCCAGCGTCGTCTCCTCGAAAGTCTTGGGAATGGCCGTGCCGGCGTTGTTCACGAGCACGTCGAGCCCGCCGAATGTGCTGACGGTCTTCTCGACGGCACTCTTCGCTGCTTCGGCGTCGGTAGCGTCCGCGTGAATTGCGATGGCCTTTCCGCCACTTTGTTCGATCGCTTTGACGACAGACGAAGCAGCATCCGCATCCTTCGAGTATGTGATGGCCACACTCGCTCCATCAGCAGCTAAGCGTTTCGCAATCGCGGCGCCGATACCGCGCGAGCCGCCGGTGACAAGTGCTACTTTCTTGCTTAGGTTAGACATCGGTCCCCTTTGTTTTGCGCAGCTGCAATGATCAATTCTCGATTCACACACCGAACTCCAATTCGCTCGCGTCTCCCTCCTGAGATTCAGGAAAGGCGATACAAGTGTCTAATTCGATGTGACAGGGTCAGAAGCCGATGCAGATCATTTCCGTCAGACGGGGGGTCGCTCAGGCCCCGGCGTTTGGTTCTGTGGTGTAGGAAGCCAACCTTCGGTGGGTGCTTTCCGGCTCTGCTTGCTACTCGACGTGCTCGCCGGTCAATGGGCATGGATCGGCGACTGTGGTCATGATCGTGGCCACCGCGTCCCTTGATTGCTCCGTGGTGTATTTCTCAATTCCATTTACCTGATCCAGACAGAAGACCGGCGCATCGGCCGGATTGCCACCGCTTCTCGGGACGGAAAGTACGACGTAGTTCGGGCCGTTGATCTGCGAGCACCGAATGAATTTGGTGTCGTAGTCGGATTCGCGCATCAGCGTTCCCAGCTCTGTGTTTCCGCCGGGATCGAAGCCAACCTGGTACAGCTGGCACGCGTAGCCCTGATCGGGATGCGCGGCGAGAAATTGAGTTTCCTGCGCGCTGATCAGATGCAGCGCCTGGATTGCGCTCTCCTGTTGCCGGGCGCTCTTTGCGGGGTTCACGGCGTAGGGGTCACCGTGCGCGATGCGCTCGGCGAGCGCAACCTGCGTTTGCGGGTGTTTGTCCATTTCGTGCCTGAAATCCTGTATGACTCCCAATATTCCCAGAAAGAAAATTCCCAGAATGGCCAGCTGAATGTAGCCGAGGACAAGTCCCGCGAACGCGATACTCGTCCCTTTTTCGCGGCCCGCGCTTTTCGCGATCTGGCTGCGCGACACGTGCCCGAACACGACGGCCGCGATTCCCAGCGGCGGTATCAGCGAGAGAAAGCCTAGGATCAGGCTCACCACCGCCATTGTGTTGAGCTTCGGTTCAGACGCGTGCGAGACTCCCGAAATCTGCGGGGGCGCGGAAATCGGCGCAGCAGGCTGTGGCGTCAGCGGTTTCGCGCACCCGAGGCAGAATTTGCGTCCTTCTGGATTCTCGTACGCGCAATGTGGACAAATCACGGCAGCCTCCGCAGCTGAGCGATGCAAAAATCTTATCACCCAGCCTGGCCGCCCGCCGCCGCTCCGCAATTCCCGTTGGACTATCAATCACCCCGCGCGCCGACCGCCCCATCCACGGTTTGTGGGGCCGCCGGCTTTCGAGTTCATAGGGGCGCAACAGAAAGGGCTCCGGGGTCAACGCAGGCTACGATCTTGGACAGATCGGGCGCGGCGCAGCGGCTGGGTGTCGCCTTCAATTGGTCTTGGAATTCTCTGTTTTGAGAATAAATGCTGCCACATTGTCGTGCAGCGCCTTCAGGGAAGCCTCGTGCGCATAGACCATGTGCCCGGATTCATAATATTGAAACTCGATGTTGCTCTGCAGTTTAGGAGGAATCGGCAAGTGCTGCATTTCATAGATGCCTTCGTAGAACGGCGTGGCGAGATCGAAATAGCCCGCGTTCAGCAGCACCTTGAGATCGGGGTTATATTTCATGGCGGTCGCGAGATCCACCATCACGTTCGTCGCTTGCGGCATCGGGATCGGGGCGCCAGGAGCTTGGTGCAGAAAATTCCATGCCTTGAAAACATCAATTTTCGGCTTAAATGTTTTGCCCTCGCCAAACTTCAAATCTTTGCGAACGTAATCGTTGAAAGCGGAAACGTATGCCGAGCCGATTGCAGCCGACTGCGGGTCGTAGTCCGCTTCTTTGCTGAGGGGATCAAACGTGGGCCCCGAGAAGCGCGTGTCGAGACGGCCGGTGGTGGTATCGCTGTCGTCCTGCAGCGTCTTCTCGAATTCTCCGCCGCTGATGCGCAGGTCCGCTTTCTCGATGTATTCGACGGGGAGGCCGGTGTACTGGTGTAGCTTGGCCGCGATGGCGTGCCGCTGCTCGGCCGGCAGGGAAGAGCCCGCCGCGAGAGCCTGCGCGTAATCCGTCATGGTGAAGTGTTCGACCTCCGCCAGCAGCGGCGCCAAATCCGGATGCGCGTCCGGCAGTTTGTGGTGATACCAGGCGGTTGCTGCATAAGTGGGCAGAGCGAGCTGGTAGGGCAAATCAACGCCCGGGTTGAACTCCGGGTCGTCCGCGCTCATATCGAAATTCAAAATTTGCGACAGCAAAATCACGCCGTTGAAATCCACGTCGCGCTCGCCCTCAAGTATGTTGGAAAGCACTGCGGAACGCGTGGTGCCGTAGCTTTCGCCAAACAGATACTTGGGCGAGTTCCAGCGCCCGTATTTCCCGAGGAACTGCACGATAAAGTCCGCGAAAGCCTGCGCATCAGGATCAACGCCGTAGAAAGCCTTTTCGCGGTCCTTGCCGCTGATGCGGCTGAAGCCCGTCCCGGGCGCGTCCACAAATACCAGATCGCTCACGTCGAGCAGGCTGTAGTCGTTGTTCACGACCGGATAGGGGGCGGCTGGAGTGTGCGAATTATCCGCCGTGACCACGCGCTTGGGCCCGAACGCGCCCATGTGCAGCCACACGGTCGAAGAACCCGGGCCGCCGTTGTAAAGAAACGTCACGGGGCGCTGCGCGCCCTTGGTATCGGATTCGAAGTACGCGACGTAGAACATACTGGCTTCGGCAGGCTGGCTCTTGTCGTCCTTGTCGGCATTCTGGGGGACGTCATCCCAGTCCTTCGGATGCACAACGAGAGTGCCGGCGAACGCGTCGTAGTTGATCAGATTCCCGCCTATGGTGACGGAGCCTTTGCTCGCCTTCTCCTCGGGCTTGAATTGTTCGGGCTTGGCGGCATCGCCCTTCGTTGCGTCGGCCTTCGTTGCATCGGGCTTCGCCGCAGGTGTCTCCTCTTTCGTCTGCGCCTGAATACTCATAAGCGGCAGTGCGGCGACCGCAATCGCGATTGCGGCGATCCACAGGATAAGAGTTCGCATCGAACTCATCTCCGTTGATGAATTGGAATGGGAGTTACTTCGTAGCATGGACAAATTAAATCTATCACGAATTGGCCCTGGTGCCTGATAAGTCGTGCCGGTTCAACCGGTCGATGCAACACCCTCTAATCGGTGCTCCCGATCGTACTTTTCAGAAAAGACTGACCTTCTGGGCGACGCTCAATTAGACCTAATCAGGACGGGGTTTTCTCTGAATCGACACCCGCGAACGGATTTGGCTTCTTAAACTCGGCCAAATGAGCTTCGAGCTAGTGTTGCATCGACCCATTGAGTTCACCCGGATAACCGGTGACTTAGGTGCGGGAACACACTTCTCCGGTTAGCGCGTCAATCAGGAGTTGATCAGCGATTCCAATGCGAGCGGCCAGCGAACAGGTGAACTATGCGGAGCGGTCGTCTCATCTTCATGCAGAACGCTAGAACGCATATTGACACCAGCGTCAGAGTTGAAGGTTCGGCGGCATTTACGGTCGTCGTTACCTCGGTCTTGGCTGTCCGACGAGACGGAAACATGGGCATGGGCTGATAGATTGTGGTGTCTGTAATGTCGGTGAGTATAGCGGCGCAATTACTAGGCGAAATCGATTCAACAATCGGCGTACCAGTTACTCGACACGGAAACGAGGGGGCACCGCTCACCTCGGCGAGGGATTCTCAGCCCGAAAAGCGACCGCCCCGGAGTGAACTTATGGGTGAGGGCTGGTGTCAACGGCCGTTTGCTGTTCGGCGGGAATGCTGGCGCCAACGGGATACACAATGATCTGGATTTCTCCCCATGCGGAACCGGCGTCTGCGCCAATCTTCTTTCCCATTCCCAGGGTTTTGAGCTGGCTGTCGTCGAAACCGAAATTGCCAACGAGGTAGGCGCGGATCACTGCGGCGCGAGCCTGCGTCAACACCAAATCCTTCTGGGTGTCTCCCGTCATGCCGGTATAAACGACCACGACGGCGACACCGAACTCGTTAGCGGCGAGAAATTTGCCCGCGTCGCCCAGGGACTGCGGGTTCTTCAGCTTGGCGGTGTCCATCTGATCGAAGAGGCCCTTTGGATCGTACGTGAACGTCTTCAGAGGTGGAGCCACAGGCAGGGTCGTAATTACGTCTTTCGCGAGATCAGTGGAATCTTCGTAGCCGCGTTTCTTGAAATATCCGCGGAGCAGGAAATTCTGCTTCAGCGCTTCCATATTTTCCTGGAAGTCCGCGATCCCCGCTTGCGCGTGGACCATCGTGTCGCGCATTCCGGCGGCGGTCTGGTTCAGCTGTGTGTACATTTGCTTGTCGTTGACCAGCGCTCCAATCGTTCCCTGACCGTCGTTGATCTTGGCGCTGATGGATTTCAGATTCGCGGTTGCCACGGTCGTGTTGTCAATCGCCTCCTTGCTGCTGTCCAGAATGGCGTCGGTTTTCACGATCAGGTCCGCGATGACGAGCGGAGGCTGGCTGGCGATCGTGTCGCCGTCTTTTACATTTACGCCCTGGGCGGATCCAAAACTGATCGAGACATATTCGTTGCCCAGCAAGCCTTCCGTCTGGATGGCAGCTACGGAGTCCTGCTTGACGATGTCGTGGGTCGAGCGCTGCAGGTCCATCAGCACGGTGATTTTGTCGGTTGGATTTTTTGGCAGCTCGATACGGCGCACGCTGCCGCTGTGAACTCCGCCGACTCGCACCTCGGCGCCCTCGTCCAGTCCAACCACGGTAGTGAACTGCGTCTTCAGCCGATACGTCGAGGAGAAGAGATATTGGCGGTCTCCGATGATGAAGATGCCGGCCGCCAGAATCGCCAGCGTTAGAATGATGAACGCTCCCAGCCTAGCTGCTCTCGACATAAACGCTCCTATGAATCCCGCTCAAAGAATTCCGCGACAAATTTGTCGTCGCTTTTCTCAAGTTCCTCGAACGTGCCTTCGATCACGACATTCCCTTCGTGCAACAGTACGATTCGGTCCGCGATGGTCTTGGCGCTGTGCAAATCGTGCGTGACCACGATGGATGCAACGTCGCGTTCTTCCTGCAATTTGAGGATCAGCTCGTCAATCTCGCGGGACGTGATTGGATCGAGGCCCGCGGTGGGTTCGTCGAGTAGCAGGATGCCCGGCTCGAGCGCCAGCGCGCGCGCCAGTCCCACGCGCTTTTGCATACCGCCGGAAAGATCGCTGGGCATTTTATTGAGATCGGCTTCCATGCCCACGCCCGCTAGCAACTCCTTGACGCGGTCAGCGCGTTCGGAGGCCGTCATTTTCGAATGGCGCCGCAGCGGAAACGCCACGTTTTCCGCTACCGTCAGGGAGTCATAGAGCGCCGCGTGCTGGAACAAGAAGCCCATCGTCTTCCGGATTTCATTCGTCGCTTCGAGGTCAGAATGTGTCATCTCCTGGCCGTGGATCCGAATCGAACCCGAGTCAGGCTTCTGCAGGCCGACGATCAGCTTCAGCAGCACGCTCTTGCCGGTTCCGCTGCGGCCGAGCACCGCCAGAGTCTTGCCGGCGCCGACCGTGAGATCAATCCCGTTCAAGACGACTTGGGCGTCGAAGCACTTGTGTATGCCCTGGAGAACCATGGCGGGACCTGCGCCGTTTCCCGCGCGAGTTTCGGCCGCGCGGATTTCGCCACTCGCTGGCGCTTGCAGCGCAACTGCCTGTTCAGTAGGCGTCATGGAAAGAACACCAGAATCAGTTTCGTCAAGATCACGTCGGCGAGCATGACGAAGAGGGAAGACAAAACGACGGAGCTCGTCGCCGACCGGCCCACGCCTTCGGTGCCGCCCTGACTGCGCATACCCTGAAAGCACGCGACCACGCCGATAATCAGTCCAAACACCATGGTTCTAAAAGTCGGGGCCAGAAAGTCGCTGAAGCTTGCGCCGGCAAATCCCGCGTGAAGAAATTTGTGAAACGACATCGGCTCGGCCAAAGTAGTCGCAATCCAACCAGTAGCCACGCCGGCGAAATCAGCAGCCAGCGTTAGCAGCGGAAGCATCAGCATGCAAGCGAGAATGCGAGTGAAGGCCAGCAACTTGTAGGGATTTACGCCCGAGGCCTCGATAGCATCTATCTGCTCGGTTACCTTCATCGAGCCCAATTCCGCGCCAATACCGGCACCTACTCGGCCGCTGACGACGAGGCCGGTCACGACGGGACCCGTTTCATGAATGATCGAGAACACGATGGCCGCAGGAAGCATGGCCTTGGCGCCGAATCGAATCAGGCTGTGACGACTTTCCAACGCGAGGACCGCACCGATGGCCGCGCCCGCGAGCGCCACCATCGGCAACGATTTGGAACCGACTTCGTCGAGTTGTCGAATCAGTTCGCGACCTTCAAAAGGACGCCGTACCGTCGCCCGCATCACCTGCCAGATGAAAATGCCCATTTCCCCGAACCACTCGAGGAAAACATTGATAGGATTCCAGAATGAGGCCAGAGCGGATTGTGTTCGCGACACGGCTTGCGGCGTGACCGGGCCGATCCAGAGGCGAGAATCTTTGGCGTTGTGGCTCATAACGATCGCTTAGGGGTTCGAACTAGCTACGGTGTTCGTTCCGGGAGATGAATGAAAATCAACGCTCTTGAATAGTGTGTGCGGCCCTCCGTAGATGAATTCACTCGCGATATTTCCGCCTAGAGATCCCAGCAAGGCATAGTTACCCATCCGCAGGCCGTCCGTTGCGCCGTAACGGCTCGGGTACCATCCGTAGACTGCCGTCATCGTTCCCGCGTAGGGTGCGACAATTGCGGCCAACGACAAACGGCGATGCCCGTCTTCACCGTGGCGCGCCGTCACCGTCGAAATCGCCGCGTGGCGCAAACGCCGAAGTACACCCTGGCACTCGCAACGGTAGTAGAGCGTGTCTTCGCGGAAGGCTTCCGCTAAAGCGTAGCGCGTGGTCGTCGTGATCATCTCGATTCCAAAGTCGGAGGCCACTCGCTCGCTGTAAGGTCCCCAGCCCTGGCCCCACTCGCGAGGTGTGTTCTCCGCCTGGTCAAGCGCTCCCGCAACCACGGCGCCGGCGATCGCGTAGGGGCCGAAGGTATCGAAAAGGTAGCTATGGAGCTTCATTTTCTCCGTCGGACGCGCGTAGATAAATTCCAATTGCGGCTGCGGTTTATTCGGGAGGGGCGAAACCGCACTGCTGGAGGAAAGTCCTGTATCCGTGACGGATTGAGCGATTCCCGCGGGCGCAAGCGCACCGACATTCGCGATGGCGATTAACAGAAGACCAAACCGAAACATCGTCATACGGAAGGCTCCTCATCTGGAATCCCCATCTTGCGATCGAGAAAAGCTATGGCAACAATCCGGAGAGGGACCAAGATCGTTAAAGTTGAAGATAGCAGTTGGCGACTTGAGCCGTCTGTCCCGAACAAGACACAATTCCGCGCCGGGTCGTTATCCTGGGCGCTTAAATCGTGAACGGGCAGAGCTCCGGGTTGTGGAATCTTACCCGGACGTTTGAATCCGAAGGCTTAGAGAACTCTTAGGCGGTTCATTGGCGAATCAAGCCGCTTGTGGCAATGGCGCATCAGCCGGGAGAAGTCGAAAGGTCACTTCGACCCTTTTGCCTGCTTCCCATCCGAGTGTGTTGGGAATCCGGAGTTCGTCATAAAGATGATCGGCGCCGTGAAGGTGTAATTGGACCAGCGGAGGTTGTTTCAACATCGAGCGATCTATCAGCTTCAGAACTGTGCCCGCGAGGGTAATCGTCTGTTGCGTCATCGTGATTCTCCTGGGGAGAGAGTGTGACACGCAGGAACTCTAACCGGCGGTGGAGAGGAATTCTGTCCAAAATGGCACACTGAACTCCGACGTTGTAGGCCGCAATTTCCAGTCAACCGCAGTGCCGTAAGGCCTTGCGGCTGATCTTCCATCCAACGCCTTCGAGGTAAACGCCGCACGACGCATGAAAGACGCTTTGGAGAACTACGTCCTGCCTTGAATATCGCTCCGAACAGGGTACCGTGGTATCTTGGCCGGGAAAAGATCATGTGCATTTCAGAACCAAAGTCCGATAGCCCGAATACTCTCCGGAAGGGGCACGACCAACCCGCGGCCATTTCGGTACATGGATGGCGGTATCACCACATCGGCATCCCGACGGACGTTTCGCGGCCCGGCGAATATTATTTGGAACAATTCAAGATGTACGTCTCCGCCTTTGAGACGAGTCCTTGTGGCATTCAATGGATGCGCTTCGATCCCGATAGCCCGGTGCACGCCCTGATTAAGTCAGTCCCTCACATTGCGTTTGAAGTAGACGACCTTCAGGCCGCGCTTGAAGGAAAGGAAATTCTTACTGCCCCGAATTCGCCTTCGGAAGGCGTTACAGTGGCGATGATCCTCGATAGCGGCGCGCCGGTTGAGCTCCTCGAATTTCGGCGTGATCTGAGTAGCGGCCCAACGCGTTGAGACTCTCGGCGGAACGCCCGACGTCACGCAATAGATTCGTTCCCCAAGGTTGAGACCCGGTAGGTTGATCCGGAATTATCCGCTAAAATTGCGATTGTGTTTGGCGGTTGAATTCCACTTCCCTGATTAAGCGATTGTCTTGTTGCGGTGCGTCGCAAGAGGAATTTCGGAGAAGCGACGGATGCCGCCCCGGTCAATCGGAGCTTTTTCGCGTGGCTTCGCGTGGCGTGGCTCCGACCCCGGTGCTGTCACGCGTGTTTTGTCCGGATTCGATGGGTTCGGTTTCCGTCAACTTGTAGTCCTTGTACTCGATCACAAGAAGCGCGTGGCCGCCGAGACGTATCCAGTTATCGGTTCGGTTCTCGAGGGGAAGCCAAAAACCATGCACATTCTCGTATTTGTGGCTTATCTCGCTCTTCTTGATCCAGAATGACGGGCTCTTCGCAGGCTCCGCCTCGATGCGAGTCACGGCGAAGTCGTTCGCATCAACCCATATCTTCCCGCGATACAGATACTTGTTGTCGGTTTTCGGGGCAACGTTGAGCACGTACTGGAGGGCTTCCGGGGGACCTTCAAATCCCGCCAGCGTGAAATCGTAATTCCTGGTGCTCAGCTCCGTGCGTCGCCGATTTTCCTCGTTGGATGCTTCTCGCTCTTCCTGCAGCAATCTCATAAGGACGTGTTCGATGACAAATTTCGATCCGCTCTGCGACAGAATCGTGAAATCCTTTTCGTCCGGCGCAGCGTACTTCAGGCTAACCGTCATCTCAGCGTCCCTTGCGCCAAGAGCGCCGCGATATTGAATGCTGTAAGTCCTCGTGCCCTGAAACTTTTTCAGTGCCGTCGCCCGCTCCCGGTTCCTCTCTTCCAGCCGGGCGACGACCTGGTTCACCGTCAAAGCGGACGCGTGGCCTCGATCGGCCGGAGCGTTCGCTTGCTGCGCCTTTGAAACGGGAGCATCAAGCATGCACGCCACAATCCACAACCCAAAGAAAGCGGCCTTCATTCGATTCATCGAAATCACGGCTTCAAGCACTCCCCTCTCTTAAACGGCGCCTGATCGTCCGAGACCCGGACGAGCGCGGCTCGATGTGGCCGGGTCTTAGCGCGTTCCCGTACCCCAAGGTTCTCTGAAAGTCCGCGCGGAATTTCCGATCGAGTCCTCTCGCCCGCGCATTATAAGCCCTCCTGCCTGGGACACAACGAACGTGCGACCCTGGCAGCCCAGCAGCAAGACGCATTCTCGGGGAAACCGTTCGCGCTGCGGCTGGTCCACACGGAGCAAGTACCACGCGCTAATTCCGGCCGCCTCTAACCGACGGATCGCGCTGCATAACCTGATTTAGTAGGATCGTCGGACATGTCCGCACCATTACCCACTTCTTCGGTGAATGCGCTAATCAGGACTTAGGAACCGTTGGGCCAGTGAATTCATTGGGGACCACCGTTTGGTGGTGCGACACACCATGCCGATAGTTTTCCTCCGTAGCAGGGCCGTGGAGAGCTTTCGATAAGGACGACATCAAGACTGCCGACGCGCTCGCGGCCCGTGGGCTCGCGCGATTTCGCACAAGCTTGGAAGTGACTGCTTCTCGGCTTGCAAGCTTCTGCTGTGGAACGGAAGCGCAACCTCACGAGATTCGGTAGAGGCGCAAGAATCCGTCCTGGTCAATCAACGCCAGGAGCGAGCCATCGCCGGAAAGGGCGAACGCAGAAACCGACTTTATCTTCTGAGATTTTCCATCGAGCGCGTAGACTTCTCGTCCGTCCTCGCTGTCGTACACCCTGATCTCCTTCAATTCAAAATGTGGAGCGATGTCGAGCGACTCACTGCCCCCGCGCCCCTTGTAAATGGCGATTGCGAACCTTCCGCCCCCGACCACTGGGTAGTAAGGATCCATGACCTCGCCGTTTGCCAACTCCAGATCGAAAATCGCTGTAGCGTCCGTGCGTATGAGGCGGATGCTAAAATTCCGAATGCGGTCTGGAGGTCTTGAGGAGAAGAGCCTGTCGCCACTCACGAAAATGCCCCTTAGACAGTTCCCATTGTCTGAAGGACACGGAGAATTTGCAGGATCGGTTCCAGGAATCCCGATGCTATTTCCACTGCCCCGATGAGAATTGATAGCTGTGCCCTCGTCCGAAACCGCTCCGGTGTGTCTTTGGCTCAGGTCAACGTAGTCCCACCGTTTGAGCACACGGAGGTTCACCAAGTCTATCCATATGTAGCCGTCCTGAACTCCATTCTTGAACGCATAACCAATCATCAGGTATCTGCCAGCCGGCGAAGCTTGTGGCCTGAAAGAATGTATGTCGGCGCTCGGGTCACGACTTAGCTGTAAGGGAATCTCTTTCATGCGCTCGATGTTCGATGAGTACAAGGTCACCAGGTCCGGGGTAATGACAACAAATCCTTGGCCTTGCACCGGCGTAATTCGCGCCCGGTCAGATGCCGTGGGCCAGTCCTGCATGGCTCGCACCTGACCAGTCCTCGAATCCACAAACAACGCGTTCAGCAGTAGGGGGAGGGATTCTGTGTCTCCACGGCGCGCTATTGAGTCCGGCACTGTGCGGGTAGTGAAAGTTACCGCTACTTCGTTATTGTTAAGGAAACACAGGGGCTCCATAGGTGGCAAGGAAAACGGGCCGTTCTCATGGACGCCAGGGGCGCTATAGCCCAGAACTCCGACGTTAAGAGTCCACAAGGGGGTGACGGACGCGGCCGCCCCTCCCTCGCCGTTACCGGGGAATAGCAAAGTAATAGACATTGCCCAGAAGAACATCCACAAAGAAATGCTCGAGCATGCCGAGTGGAATATTGTATGGGTCCGCTGTATCAAGGTGAAATGTCCCGTTGTCATGACCAAAATCGAGCGTGGCCGCATTCTAGTCGAATTGCCTTCGTCACGTAACTTAGCTCGCGTCAAATGGCTAACTCCTGATTAGTCGGATTACCGAACCAGTGGCTCCTAGTACCCGGTCTTCCTGTTAACGTGTTACTCGGGACTTGGTCGAGATTGACACTAAACAATGTGACACCGAGAAGAGTGTCACACCAGAGCCGTTGCGAAGCCGAGTGCAACTCTATACTCTCTGGCGACAATAAATAGGTACAATCCCGCGTGCTGGGGAACGTGACATGAATCTAGGGATGCGTCGGCGGACGCAGTGGGTGTGCATCTTCGCCGCCATTTTCCTGACATGGACGGCAATGCCAGCGTTGCCCACTCGGGACACGCAAACGGCAATTCCCGTGCCAGAACGACAGATTGACCTGCGCGCGCTCAATTTCGCACAACCCAAGATTCCGAACTATAGCAATAGCGACATTTTTTCCGACATCTCGTTGCTATTTCAAGATGTCCATGCCCATGTTGAATTCGTCAGTGAGAGCGAGTTGGTCGTATATTCCAGCCAGATCGTGGATGAGCGAGTCGTGGCTCGCAACGGTCAGTCTCCAGCTCCTGAACCGGCTCATAGCATGCAAGCGTTCTTCGTCGACACGGACGACGGAAATCTGATCTCACACCAAGTCTGGCAAACGCGACGTCGGACGTTCTTTAACACAAAAACCGATAGCCAGGCGCAAATCATGCCTGTGCGCGACGGCTTCTTGGTTCACGCAAATAACACACTGGCCTTGTACTCTGGCGATCTTCACAAAAAGCAAGAGATTCAACTGGACCCCTTTTCAGAATATGCCGCGATGGTCGCTCCAGGTGGGGATGTCTTTTTCCTCGAACGGAGTAGTCCTGGCGTCGTTGTCAGATCAGGCAGCGTGTCCATGGTAGTGAATGCGGATTCCGGGCTTCTAACAGGATACGGAGAATGGCGTTCGTCGGAAACATTCGAGAAACTCCGCAGCGTGGACCTATATCCGGGCGCTGCCCAGTCTGTTAGCAGCGACTCGTTCGCAGAAAGGTGGTACCTGTGCGTCGATCTTCAACGAGCGGACTCGTCACAGAGTCACCTTTGCTGCGGAGACCCTTGCAGATACGGCCAAGCCATGTTCTTGGATGACCACGAGATCGTTATGCAGGTGCGCAGTGGCTTTCAGGTGCTGTCTACCAGCGGCGAGGTTCTGTGGCGACGAGAGGACCCCAACTGGAACAACTTTGGGGTTGACGATGACGCGCGCTCCTTGGATGGAAGTCGGTTTGCAATGTTGCTGTTTGCGTATCGCAAGATTGGATTCGACGACACCAAAATTCCGAAGCGATGGTTTGCTGTATTCGTGTACGATCGCGCCCAACGGACCAAGGTCTTCAGTGTTGTGTTGAAGTCGGAGAATGCGCCAGCGTTCGCGTTGTCCCCACAGGGAGATCGTCTTGCGATTCTTAACGGATCAACCCTGCTGTTGTACAAGATCTCTCGTTAACCGGGTCTCGCCAAACTCCTGATTAGTCGGATAACCGGTAACTTGGGTTCTAGGACGCACTTTCTCGGTTACCGCGCTAATCAGGAGTTGAACGCTCTCAATCGTTGATGGGCTCCGCGACGGTCGACGAACTCACTTTTCAGCTGTTCCACGGTAAACTTATGCAGGCTGATATAACCAAGAGCATATATCGGAGGGACTGTGATGCGCTTCTTACTGCTGTTCCTAGGAGCCTCGCTAGCGACGTGCATTCTCGCCCAGCAAGTGGAAACCGGGGCGGTCTCGACGCCGGTTCTGCCCTCATCCGAATCACCGGATGGCCTGCGCACTCTTATGGGTGACATCTTCGGAGCAATCCGATCAGGTGACACGGCTGCCGTTTCCGCGTACTGCGCAAATCTGCTGATTCCCGATCACCACGCTTGGTTCGTAAGAACATTTGGTTCCGACGAGGGCTCTCGGCTAGATGCGAAATATGCGGAAATCCTCGCCGCTGATCCAAATCACTACAGGAAGTTATTCGAAACCGCAGTTTTCCATGGAGGCACAGACCTCCACATCACCTTGTTCCAGAGGCCCGCTGATCAAGGGCAACGCTTGGCGCACGCATACGTAGATGCGATGGTCAACCCCGTCCCGCTGTATGCTATCGAAGCGAGGACGAGCAGCGAAGATACGGCGGTGCCGGGACGAGCGGTCGCAGGCTTCTATTTCGTATACTCGGATGGGGGATTTCGGTTCCTAGACCGGGATGTGCTTCAGGCCCTTAGCACGGCTCCACCCCTTCGGATTCGCGTTGGGAGTAGCGTATTGTCGCCGAGTGTCACATATAAGGTCGCGCCTGTTTATCCAGATCAAGCGAAGGCGGCGGGAATCGAAGGCGATGTGGTGTTGCATGTCATCGTTGGAACAGACGGTGCGATCAAGGAAGCAACGGTGGTGAGCGGCGATCCAATTCTTGTGCAGGCCGCCCTAGATGCGGTTCGACAATGGAAGTATCGGCCGACATTACTAAACTCGAAGCCCGTTGAGGTCGACTCCACAGTCACCGTTCGATTTCCTTAGGTCAGCGCCTGATTAGTCGGGTGGTCTCAATGGGTTCTAGGACCCGCTCTTCCGGTTAGGGCGTTTATCAGGACTTGGGCGAAATTCACGAGTGGCTGAGCATTTTCGAGAGCGCGGGCAGCGCGATTCCGCAGACATACAATCTGTTCAAGCACGGACGTTGACACCCAGAAGCAATAGCAGTTTAATCAGCGAAAGGGGCTCATTCGTGAAGAAGCCTTTGGTCGTCGTCGCGGTTCTGTTATCGATCGTGGTGATCGCTATTCCGGCGATAGCGAAAGGACGTACGATCAGGATCACGATAGACGCTCCAAATCTTCCTTCCCCGATTGAAATCACCGATCCCAAGATTCTTGACGCTTTTAACGTCTGGACCGGACCGGGTACGTCATCCACTACCGCTACGGGTACGTCGTACGATTCCTCCGACGGATTTATTGTCAAGTGGTCTGAAGGCGCCGTTGCGGAACCCGCCGAAGCGCTGTCTCGATACCAAGTATCCTTCTACACGGATGCGCGTCCGGCCAGTCCATCCTATGTTGTCTGGTATTGTTTCGATTCTTCCGCAAAGGTCGGCTACGTGTACCTGCCACGTAAGGGCGACAACTGGTATCGCACGAACGTTTCCACAATCTATCATGCATGTGAGGGGAACTGGTTCCATTCGCGGTCTGAATGGGATGCTGCCGCCGTCCACCTTCTCGTCGAACCGCGACACAACGGAGTAAGTCCTGATTAGTCGGATTTCGGGACAAGTGCGTACTGGAACCCATCTTTGCGGTTAGAGCTGTCGGGTCGGGTGGCCCAGGTTTTAGCGTTTGAGTTTTCGGGTGCCCCATCCCTTGCGTAGCAAAGGGTGGGGCCTTTTCCCGGCCTCTCACCCCTCTTCAAAAAGTCCACAGGCGCACATGCACTATCCCGCTTGACATCCTGCTAGCGTCCAATGAGGGCCAGCACCAGCTCTCGCGGCCCCAAAGGAGCTACGCATCATGATCAGAGGCACAGGCCGCCGACACTACGGGCCGCCGCAGTCGGATGAAGGGCTCCCAGTGTCGACGCCGGACAGGGCTCCCAGCTCGACGGTTAGTCGAGCCTGGGAAATCGCGCGAGCTTGGGAGATCAATCGCGATCTCCGGTTTTCGGAGTCCGGTGTTTGGCGTTTCCTCCGCATGGGTGCGGCCACCCGAGAAAACTCGCATCCGGAATCGAGAGTTGCCCGTCACTACGTGCCGAGTAGAAGCGCATGCAACCTACTGAAAGCAAACGATCGCGCACCATTCTACCCGTCACTGAAACGGGGGACTGCGGATCCGTGCTGCCTTGCCTCCCGGGCTCCTTGCCCCCGAAAGAATCGACACACCGTGCAAGGTAATTTTCGGTCTATCTCATTGAAAACAAAAGGCGGGCGCACAAAAGAAGTGACACACAATTTCAGAACAGGGCTCCCAGTGTCCACGGCGAGTGGAGTCCGGGAGATCAAGCGGCGCCTTGTAGGTCGGGGCTCTAACCCTGCCGAATGCGACGGACTCGCGTCCCGGCCTTTCGCGTCAAACGCGAACCTGCCTGGGCGGATCCGTTATCGTTTCTTCGGGCTTGCCCTTCGTCACGCGATCTATTTCGGCGCGAGCCTCTCGCGGCGCGTTTTCGTCGGCGACGTCCTTCGTGGCGAATTCCGCTTTCGCAGGATGAGTCATGCGAGTTCGAATTCCGTCCGGATGCAGGATCAACGTGTAATCGCACATCCATTGGCCATGCGTCCCTTGGTGACTCTCCAATTCGATTTCCACGCCTTTGTGGATAGCTTGAATCATTTTAATTCTCCTCGTTATGAAATAGCCGTTGACCTGAGGCCGATGGGACGACAGAGCGGAATCGCGGAAGTTCAGGTGGCCAGCAAGAAGCAGGATGTCACGCGCGCGGAATGGGTACTGTGCCATTCAGCACAGCGCCGCCCCGAGGCGCTATATCTTCGGAAGGACGATTCCTTGCTGCGACTGATACTTTCCTTTTTTGTCTTTGTAAGAGACTTCGCACTGCTCGTCGGATTCAAAGAAGACGACCTGCGCGAGTCCTTCGTTGGCGTAGATTTTGGCGGGGAGCGGCGTGGTGTTGCTGATCTCGAGCGTAACAAAACCTTCCCATTCGGGCTCGAACGGCGTCACATTGACGATGATTCCGCAGCGCGCGTACGTGGATTTGCCGACGCAGAGCGTGAGCACGTTGCGCGGAATGCGAAAGAATTCGACGGACCGCGCGAGCGCAAACGAATTCGGCGGCACGATGCAAACGTCGCCTCGAAACTCGACGAAGGAATTCGGATCGAAGTGTTTCGGGTCCACGATCGTGGAATTCACGTTGGTGAAGATGCGGAATTCCTCGGCGACGCGCATATCGTAGCCGTAGGACGAGACGCCGTAGCTGATCACGCCGTCGCGCACCTGGCGGTCCTCGAACGGCTCGATCATTCCGTGCTCTCGCGCCATGCTGCGAATCCACTTGTCCGACTTCACCGACATCGCGTCCTCCTTGAAGAGCGCGCAGTGTATTACAGGGCGTCGTGCTTGACAACCCGCAAACCCCTGTCTAGCATAGGTTTCCGGCCTGAGCAGGTGTTTCCCGGAGGCATTCGTGATCAAGCTCGACATCGTAAACGCTATCGTTCAGAAAACGAATATTACCCGCACGAAGGCCGAGCAGGCGGTTGAGACCGTTTTTGAGGCCATGAAGAATTCGCTTGGCCGCGGACGCCGCATCGAACTGCGCCGCTTCGGCGTTTTCAACGTGAAGCCGCGCAAGACCGGCATCGGGCGCAACCCGCGCACAGGCCAGCAGGTGAATATCCCGCCGGGCAAAGCCGTTCGATTCAAGCCAGGCAAGGAACTCCAGTCGCTCCCGACCCCTGCTGCAAAGTCCTGAAATTTGGCGCGGCCGCGCGCGAACGATTTTCAAACGCGCATCGGGTTCCGGCGCCGCCGCATCCAATTCTTAGCGATCCTATGAGCGCACGCACATGAGCGACGGCAACGGCTACACCCGGACGCCGGTCGAAATTCTCGACATTCATTCACCGCCGTCCGCGGATTTTCCTCCGCCGCGGCCCCCGCGCGACGCGCTCGGGCCCGCGCTGATTCTTTTTCTGCTGACCGTAATTTCGACGCTCGCGGTCGGCGCGGAGTTCGGACTTTCCTACGCGCAGAACCGCGAGCCGTTTTCGGGTTATCAGGATCCATTCGCGCTGATGCTGCTGCCGTTCCAGCACCCGGCGCTGCTCGTGCTCGGGATTCCGTTTTCGTTTACGCTGCTGCTGATTTTGTTCACGCATGAGATGGGTCACTACATCGCGTGCCGGATTTACGGAATTGACGCGAGCTATCCGTATTTCATTCCGGCGCCGACTCTGTTCGGCACGTTTGGCGCGTTTATCCGGATTCGTTCGCCGATCACGACGCGCCGCGCGCTCTTTGACGTGGGGCTCGCCGGACCTGTTGCGGGGTTTCTGGTCGCGCTGCCCGCGCTCGCTTATGGAGTGGCGACTTCGAGAATCGTGCCGGGCGCGGAAGCAAGCTCCGCGGTCGTATTCGGGCATCCGCCGCTCACTCGAATGCTCAGCGCGCTATTTCATCCAAATATTGATGTGACCTGGCTGCTGCTGAATCCCGTGGGACGTGCCGCAGCCATCGGACTCCTGGTTACGGCGCTGAATCTGCTGCCGGCCTGGCAGCTCGATGGCGGGCACATCATGTACAGCCTGACCAGCGCGCGGCATTCGCGCATTTCGTTGATCGTAGCGCTGGGATTGATCGGGCTCGGAATTGTGGCGTGGCACGGTTGGGCGACGTGGGGAATTATCCTGCTGATTCTTTCGCTGCGGTTTCGCCATCCGCCGGTTTACGATCAGTGGCAGCCGCTCGACCCGGCGCGGCGCGCATGGGCATTCGGCGCGCTCGTGATTTTTCTTCTGTGCTTCACTCCCTGGCCCGTTACGCTCCAGCAGTAGTCCGCATTACGGATTTTCTCTCAAGATAAATTGGTGGGATCCACGTCCACGATGACAGCGGTCTCGGGGAATTCCTTCGCGGCGCAGAATTCGAGCGCGCCGGCGAGGGCTTTTCCGAGCGCGGAGCGGTGCGGCGATTTCAGCACGAATTGAAAGCGGTAATCGCGGCGCAGGCGCGCGAGCGGCGCAGCGGCGGGGCCGAGAATCTTCACGCCGTGTTTTTCGAATGGCGCGAAATATCCGGCCAGCGCGCGCGACCAGCGAATCGCGTTCTCGACTTTGCGGTCGCGCACGAGCACGGTGGCGAGCGCGGTGAACGGCGGATAGTGCAGCACGCGCCGGAAGTGCGCTTCCTTGTCGTAGAACGAAATGTAATCCTGCTGGGCGGCATATTGAATCGCGTAATGTTCGGGATAATACGTTTCGACGAGAACTTCTCCAGCTAACTCGCCGCGACCCGCGCGGCCAGCGACCTGCGTTAACAATTGGAAAGTGCGTTCGGCGGCGCGGAAATCCGGGCGGCCGAGCGCGAGATCGGCGGCGACAACGCCGACAAGAGTGACACGCTCGAAAGTCGTGTCCCTTGGCGACCATCTGTGTGCCGACGAGAACGTCGAGTTCGCCCTTGGCGAACGCGCCGAGCACCTGCTGGTATTCGCGCTTGGTGCGAACGGTGTCGCGATCGAGGCGCGCGATGCGGGCGGCGGGAAATTGTTCGCGCAGATATTCGTCCACGCGCTCGGCGCCATCGCCGACGAAGTACATGTATTCGGCGCGGCATTTCGGGCACTGCTTCGGCGGGCGAAGCGAGTAGCCGCAGTAGTGGCATTCGAGGCGCTGGCGGCTTTTGTGGTATGTGAGCGCGATGCTGCAATTCTGGCACTGGACCATCGCGCCGCAGCCGCGGCACATCAGCGACCATGAATAGCCGCGGCGGTTGATGAGCACCATCGCCTGCGTGCGCTCCTCGAGGCGCAGGGCGATGGCCGCGCGGAGCGCCTCGGAAATCGGGGCGGCGCGATGCTGGCGGCGAAAATCCTCGCGCAAATCCACGATCCGGACTTCGGCGAGCGGGCGATTTTCCACGCGCGAGGTGAGCTTGAGCAGGTGGTATTTTCCGGCGCGCGCGTTGTGATAGGTCTCAAGCGACGGAGTGGCGGAGCCGAGCAACACAGCCGCGCCTTCGAGGCGCGCGCGATAGACGGCGGTATCGCGGCCGTTGTAGCGCGGCGTTTCTTCCTGTTTGTAACTCGACTCCTGCTCTTCGTCCACGATGATCAGGCCGAGATTTTCGAGCGGCGCAAAAACGGCCGAGCGCGTGCCGACAACGACGCGTGCTTCTCCACGGCGGACGCGCCACCATTCGCGCGCGCGTTCAATATCCGGCAGGCCGCTGTGAAGCACAACCACGCCTTCACCGAATCGCGCGCGGACCAGGCGTCCGACCCACAGCGTCAGCGCGATTTCGGGAACGAGGACGATGGCCGTCTTTCCGCGTGAGAGCGCCGCTTCGATCGCGCCGAGATAGACCTCCGTCTTACCGCTGCCGGTAACGCCATGGATCAGGCCCGCCGCGAATTCGCCCGCCAGCAACCAGCGCCAGATTTCAGCGAGCGCTATTTTCTGCTCGGCATTCAGCACGTTCGCGGGCGGGACGAAGTCGGTGTCCCACGGGTCTTCGCCCGGCGTGAGCGGTTCTTCCCATGTGACCAGCATGCCCGCTTTTTCGAGGCGTCGCGCCACGGCGCGGGAAGCGTTGGCTTTTTCGAGCAGCAGCGCCAGGGGCAAAGGGCCGCGCGTCGCGGTGAGGACTTCGCGGATTTTTTTTTCGGCGTCGCCAGCGAGAAGCTCCGCGGTGCCCGGGCGCCAGGCGACGATTTGTTGCATGCGCGTCTTGCGATGGCGCACCACATCGCGCGCGGAGAGATAGCCGAGGCGCACGAGTTTTTCGGCGGCGATTTCGTTGACTCGTTTCTTGCGCGGGTGAGAGGCTGCGCCTTCCAACCGTTGGAGAAGCGCGAGTTCGGATTGCTCCTGATCGGTTAGTTCGCCGGCAGCGGACAGATCGCGCAGATAGTCGCGGCCAGAATCGGTGAGCGAATATTCGCGGTTGTGGCGCAGCTCGATTTCCGGCGGAAGCATGGCGCGAAATGTCTCGCCGACGGGCGCGAGATAGTAGCGGCTGATCCAGTGGCCCAGTTCGATGAGCTTTGGCGGGAGCGCGGGGAGGGAATCCATCACCTCGGCGATTTCCTTCACGCGCGGAATATCCGGCGGGCTGTCGGATTCCGAGAGGCCCACGCCGATCATGGCGCGCCTGCCGAAGGGAACGACGACGCGGCGGCCTACGAGAGATTCGCCATCGAGCGCTGGCGGCACGGCGTAGGTGAACGTCGAGCGCAGTGGAACCGGTAGCGCGACATCGCAATAGCGTGCGGCCATGGCAGCGGAATAGTGTAGCAGCCCGCGCGACCGGCCTCTGCTTTCTTCAGCGGACTTCAAGCTGAGCGAGGAGTTCAGACAGCGCGCCGAGTCGGCGCACACCCTCAGGAGGGATTGCGTCCCGGCTGATCATCTCGGCCGACTCCAGAGACTCCTCAAGCAAACGCCATCCGGCCTTAGTAAGCACGGCGTAACTTACACGCGCATCGCGAGCATCGGGTTGCCGCGTCACAAGCCCGACCTTTTCCAAGGGGATCAGCGTACGAGTGACTGCCGAGGCTGTGACGCCAATCTGTCCGGCGAGGTCGATTCGCCGCAACCGTCCTCCCGGAGCGCGGCTCAGATGAAGCAACACGAGTAAGTCGCCGAAACCGAGCCCGTGCAACGCGCCCAGAGGCCCATCAAAGCGCCGCAGCAAGGCGGCATGCGCTCTGGCCAGGCGTAGACAGAAGTTGAGAGATAGGCTGACAGTTTTCATATACTTTCCACATCCTTCACATGTCAAGCATGTGTCAAGCTCTTGTTTCTGTCAAGGCTGTTCTTTGCAGGAAAGCCGGAAATGCAAGGACGGCGAAGCGTCGCCGGCACTTCGGCTCGGGGCCAGGGACGGCCAATATCCCTGCAAGTCTCTTCAGGCCTGGCAATAGCGTGTGGACATGGCAGCGGAATTGTGTAGCAGCCCGGATGAAAGCTTTTGGAGTCAGCTCGTGTGGAAATTCAGGTCAGGCGATCGCCAGCTCGAGTCCATCTTGAAGAAGGAGTGACGGGGCGTATTCGATGTGAAGAACGCGGCGGGGTTGTTCGCACAGCGATTTTGACGACGCGTGAACAATGAGCGGCTTCATGGCGAGCACGCCACCGGCCGGAACCACGCAATCAACTGCGGTCGAGTCCGCTGCGAGCTGGTGAATTGCTTCGCTGTCCAGAACGCCAGTCATATGCGTTCCGGGCAAGACTCGCAGCGGCCCGTTTTCAGCGGTCGAATCATCGAGATGAAGGCGTAGGGCCAAGATTTGACGCAGAACTCCTTCCGGTGCGAGTGCGAAGATAATACCTTCCTTTACTGACCAGGGCCCCCAGCCGCTCACGTCTTTCCGCTTACGAAGAGGCAAAGCCGTGTCCTGATGCCATGCGACCAGCCAATTGGAACGCGGCGATTTGTCGAAGAGCGTCGCGCGGAATGGTATCGCGTCACAGCCCAGGATTTCTTCAGCGAGTCCGGCCAGGCATGGACCACGAGCAAATTCAAGGATCGACGGATGCCTGAGGGCGTGGCGCGAGCCGGCTCGACTTCGAGGGAGCGGATTCTCAGCGAGATTATCAATGATGCGCGCAATGCCGCTTGCGGGCACGACTTCGGGAATTATCGCGAATCCCTGCAGCGCCACCAGTTCGTTCCACATTTATAGCTCACATCATTGCAAGTTCTTCGCCTTGAAATCCAGTGGTCATTCGAGACGGATCGCTAAGGCCATGCCAAGCATCTGCGCCGGGCACGGCATGCCGTGCCCCTACGAAACCGTTTTTCAGGCTCGAGCCGAAATGTGTCGGCGAGAGAGTGCCGCGCTGAAGACCGCGGCGCTACATTGAAACCTTTAGGAACGCTAGAGGCTGACGAGGACGATTCCGACGAAGATCAGGAATATGCCGAACCACTGACTGCGGTCCATGCGTTCGCGGAGGAAAATTCGGGCGAGAAGCACAGTGACCGCGCCATAGAGAGACGCGAGCACGCTTACAACGGCGACGTGGCCGGAGCCGAGACCGGTGTTATTGGCGACGAAAGCGGAAGTGTCCGTCAGACCGGTGAGGAGCAGCAGCCACCAGACGCTGCCGCGCGGGAGCGGAAGAGCTTTGCCGCTGGGCAAGCCGACCAATAGCAGCGTGCTGAGTGTGGTGAGGCGAATGACCCAGACCGAGACAACGCCGCCCACGAGCGGCACGACGTGAAAGCCCAGCCACCAGAACATAACGCCGTAGCCGGTGGCGGCGACGATGGCGAAAACGGCACTCTTTGACAGATGTGCGTGGGCATGATGCGTGTGCGGGTCCACGGCGTGTTTTTCGTCGGGCGCGAAAGTGAGCGCGGCAAGAATCATTCCTATGAAAGTGAGCGCGAGGCCGGCGCCGCGAAGGGCGTGAATGTGTTCGCCACTTACGATCGCGAGCGCGACGGTGAGCGCAGGGTACGATGACGAGATCGGTCCGGCGATGCTGATGGCGCCGATTTCGAAGGAGCGATAGAGACAGAGCCCCGCACAGGTATTGATCAGGCCGGCGATGGCGGCGAAGAGCCAGGGTGTCCAGCCGGGTGGGAAGCTGCGAGAGAAGCCTCCGGTCAGCCAGAGAAAAATGCTGAGGGCCGTAAAGCCGAAGAACTGGATGACCATGAGCGTGCGAAATGCGCCGATGCGACGCGAGGCAAAGCGCGCGGAAAAGTCCGCCACACCCCAGCCGAGAGCCGCCGATATTCCGAGGATGATTTCCAAGAGAGGTTTCCGGGAAAGAATGCTAACGCTTTTTTGGAGGCTCGAGGCCGAGGACGGCCATCACCTTCTGCAAATCCTTCCAGACTTCGCCCTTCGCGGCGGGATTGCGCAGCAGGTAAGCCGGGTGATAGGTCGCGATTAATTTCGAGCCTTTGTAGTCGAACCATTCGCCGCGGAATTTCGAGATGCCCTGCGTGGTTTGCAGCATGGTCTGCGCGGAGCAAGCGCCGAGGCAGCAGATTACCCTGGGCTGAATCACGCCGAGCTGGCGGAGCAGGAACGGCGAGCAGGTGGCGATCTCGTCGGGTTCCGGGAGGCGATTTTCGGGCGGGCGGCATTTCACGACGTTGCAGATGTAAACGTCCGGGCGGCGGAGGCCCATGGCCTCGATCATTTGCGTGAGAAGTTTTCCGGCGCGGCCGACGAATGGCTCGCCCTGGGCGTCTTCGTCGCGGCCGGGGCCTTCGCCGACGAATACGAGCTGCGCTTTGGGATTGCCGACGCCGAAGACGATGTTCGTGCGCGCCTTGTGCAGCTTGCAGCGCGTGCAATTCGGGCCGATGTCGGCGCGGATGCGTTCGAGCGAGTCATTCTCGATTTTTTCCTCAAAGAGCGACGGGCTCGCCGTAGGCGGAATGAAAGCTGGTGCAGACCTAGGTGCCGGAGGCAGTTCGGAAGCGCGGCGTGGAGATGCCGCTTCAGATGCAGGAGATGGATTGGCGGCGGGAGCCGATATTTCCAGCGGAGATCCCACCCTTCGCTCCGCGAAGGATGGGGCACCCGGAACTGCTTCGGAGACGTCGGGCGCGGCGGGTTGCGACGAAGCACGGTCAAGGTAATACGGGCCGAGGTGGAGATCATCGGCGTAGCGGAGCCATGCTTCGATTTGAGGGCTTTTCATAATTTTCGGCGGCCGTCCTTAGAATAAAACGGACGGCAGATACGCACCCGCAGGTTCGTTGTAGAGACCGATGGTCATTAAGTTCAGCGGCTCGATAGTACGCATGCCGCGATCGAGGCACCAGCGGAAAAGCGACGCATTGCGCATCGGGACGAGAATGCCCGGCGGCGGAATCTCGGGGGCGCCCGAAATCAAGGCCCGCATGTCTTCGTTCGTTTCGGCGATGGAGTGACCAAAGAGAGAGACTGAGGTGGCGTATCCAGTGATGCGCTCACGGGATTCGACGACGAGGGCCAAACCCGATTGGATTGCTTCGGCGAGCTCGGCGCCGCGGTCGTGGCCGTGGACGCGAAACGCGATCGAATTGCAGGCGGCGAGATCGGATGCCTGCGCGGGCCGCACGCGGTAGCCCGGAACCTCCTGGCGGACGGACGAGCCGAACATGCAGGCGAGAGGCTCGCGAACGACGAATCCAAGTTTCGCGTAGAGAGACAGCGAGCGCATATGATATCCGGCCTGCACGAGGCGAACTCCGGCGAATTCCTGTTCTTCGGCGCGGTCGAGAACTGCCTTCATCAGCCGGCGACCGACGGACCGGTTTTGCGTGGCCGGATCTATGGTGATCGGGCCGATGCCGGCGATTGCGGTGCGCTCGTCCATGCAGTTGCTGCCAACGATTCGGCCGCCCTGTTCCGCTACGACGCAGAAAATGCGCGGGTGTCCGAACATCCTGCTGAGAAAACCGGCGGCATGCTCCGCTGACGGAATGTCCGTGGGGAAACCGTGCTTCGTGGCGATCGTGAGGAATGCGTCGTAACAGATCTTGCCGCAGGCCTGCGCATCCGCCGGAACGGCGCGGCGAATCAAGACAGGCGCCGGGGAATTGCTGCCTTCAATCGGATGGGGCGAAGCCGTCATGCACGCGGTCTCCTTTGCGATTTTCGCTTCGCGAAGGCCCAGATTATTCGGGAGTACGCGCGAATTCACAATAGCGCATGGTTGGAAGTGTTGTCAGACCGCCTTGACGCCGAGCTTCTCGAACTCTCCTTCAGACGCCCAAGTGAAGTTGTACAGAATCTTCCCGGGCAGATCAGGCGGCAAGTCACCTGGCATCGGCCAGCGGTCGACAGCAGCCAAGGCGTCCGAAGCTCCGCGTTCGACAAAATGCGCCCACAGTTCGCCGGGCCTGCGTTTGGTCTCCCAGCAATACACGCCTGGCGGCCCATGTTGCTGGGGAATGGAGGAAACCCAGTCGGCGGCCCCATTACGAATCCACCACAGTTCGCCGCCAAGGATTCCTATTCCGTGAGAGCGCAGGATGTCGACGACCGGGGGAGTCTGCTCGCGAGTCCACCCAAATTCGCCGTTAGTGGCTCGGAAGGCGTCTCGTTCTAACTCGGGCGGGAACATCGTTGTCTTCACGCGCATAGATTACATCTTCGGCTTCACGAGCGCTTGATACACGGTCGGGTGGCTGATGGCTTCGACATCGGGCGCCGTGCCGCCGAACATGCGCTGGGTCATGCCGATGAATATGAGGTCGTTCGCGGGATCAATCCAGAACCAAGTGTTGGCGGCGCCAAACCAGAAGAACGTGCCTTTTCCCACGGGTTCATTGGCCATCACGGGATCGTTGAACACGGCGCAATCGTAACCCCAGCCCATGCCGGGGCGAATGACTTCGGGGCCGATGGAAAATTCGCCCGTCATCAAGCTCGGGGCAAGATGGTTGGTGGACATGAGCTGCACGCTAGCGGGCGATAGGATACGCACGCCATCAAGTTCGCCGCCGTTCAGGAGCATCTGCGCGAAGCGAAGATAATCCTGCGCGGTCGAGGCGAGGCCGCCTCCGCCCGAAGGCATTGTCGGCTGCGAGGTGAAGTCGATGCCCAATCCGGCGTTTGCGGGAGCGGGAACGATGTCACCATTCGGACCTTGCGCGTAGAGCGTGGCGAAGCGGTTCCACTTTTCCCTGGGAACGAAGAAGGCGGTGTCCTTCATGCCGAGCGGACTGAAGAGACGCTTCTGCAGGAACTCGGGGAAGGTTTGGCCTGTTAACTTCTCGATGATGTAGCCCTGAATATCCATCGAGACGCTATAGACCCAGCGCGAGCCCGGCTGATAGAGCAGCGGAATTTTCGCAAGCTTATCAATCATTTCCTGGAGATTTTTCGAAGCCATCACGCCCGTGCTCTGATAGAGCTTGTCCACCGGGCCGTCGCCGAAGACGCCGTAGGTGAATCCGGCGGTGTGCGTCATCAGTTCACCCATGGTGGGAGGATGGACGGGATCCTCGAGAATCATTTTGCCGTTCGCGTCCACGCCCTTGAAAACTTTCAAGTGCGCGAATTCGGGAATGTATTTCGAGATCGGATCCTTCGGGAGCCACTTACCTTCTTCGTAGAGCATCATCATCGCCACGCCGGTGACGGGTTTGGTCATGGAGAAAATGCGGAAGATCGTGTCGGTGGTCATCGGAGCGCCGCTGGCGAGATCTTTTTTGCCGTAGGCGCGAATGTCGGCCACTTTTCCGTGACGCGCTAGAAGCGTGACGACGCCGGCGAGTTGCTTCTGGTCAACTTCCTGCTGCATCTGCGCGTGGAGACGCTCGAGGCGTTCGGAGGAGAAGCCGAGCGCCTCCGGTTTAGCCATAGCGGCTGCGGCGGCCTGCTGAGCGCGGGCGGAATACGCGCCGGCGATGAGCGGCGCTGCAACGACGAACAACGGCAGCGCGAGACGCAGAACACTTGTGTTTTTCATGCTGGAGGTTTTAGCTCAGGCGCGCGAAGGTGTCAACGAGATGCGGAAGGGGACTATTGTTTCTGGATTTCGAGGACGCGATCGAGAATGCGGTTGGCTACTTCGAATTTCGAGAGCTTCGGAAGCGGAAGCTCGCGGCCGTCTCGGAGGAACAGCGTGACGATGTTGGTGTCTGTGTCGAAGCCGGCGCCTTCCTGCGTTACGTCGTTGGCAACGATCATGTCGGCGCCCTTGCGCGCGAGTTTGCCGCGGGCGCTTTCGGCGAGGCGGCCTGTCTCGGCCGCAAAACCTACCAGCACGCGGCGGCCGCTTTGTTGCACAGGGTCGCGGCTCAGCTCCGCGAGAATATCCTGCGTGGGTTCAAGCTCCAGCGTGAGGCCACCCTCGCCGCGCTTGAGTTTTTGCGATTGCGCGGCAGCGGGGCGATAGTCCGCCACGGCAGCGGCCATGATCACGACGTTAGCGTCCGAAGAGTGGTCCCGCACGGCGGTGCGCATTTCCTCGGTTGATCGCACGGGCACCCAATCCACGCTTTCGGGAATGGGCAAGTCCGTGGGGCCGCTGACGAGCACGACATGAGCGCCGCGCCGAACGGCTGCTTCCGCGAGCGCGTAGCCCATTTTGCCGGAGGAGCGATTCGTGAGGAAGCGAACGGGATCGATATCTTCGCGCGTGGGGCCGGCGGTGACGACGATGGTCTGGCCATCGAGATCGCGGCGAAGGCCCAGCACCGCGCGGACCTTCTCGACGATGGCATCGGTTGCGGCGAGGCGCCCTGCGCCCGTCATACCGCAAGCGAGATAGCCTTCATCGGGATCCACGACGTGAACGCCGCGCGCGCGAAGCTTTTGCAGATTCTCCCGGGTCGCGGGATGATCCCACATGTTGACGTTCATTGCCGGCGCGACGACAACAGGAGCCTTCGTGGCGAGATAAAGAGTCGAAAGAAAATCCCGCGCGATGCCTTGCGCAAAGTGGGCGACGATATCAGCGGTGGCCGGCGCGACGAGAAGGAGATCAATGCGCTGCGCGACGGCGATATGTTCGATGGCGCTTTCGACGTTCGCAGGCTCCGCGCCGCCCGCGCCGAACATTTCGGTGATGACTTTTTTCCCGGTCAGCGCAGCGAAGGTGAGCGGAGTGATGAACTCCTGCGCCGAGCGCGTCATCACCACCTGCACGTCGAGCTTTTCCTGCTGCAGGCGGCGAACGAGCTCCGCGGCCTTGTAGGCTGCAACTCCGCCGGTAACGCCGAGAGCGATCTTCATGATCGTTTCAAGAGGGGGGCGCAGCAAGCGGCGCCCCTACGTGAAATATCGCTGTGAGAGCCTGCTACTTGCGGCGCTTGCCGTCCTTGTCCAGCGTGCCCTCGGGCACTTCCGGCAAGGAATATTCGAGGAGTCCCAGCAACAACTCTTCTTCGGCAATGCGCGAGGTCTTGCGCGACTTCGGGTTATCAATCATGGCCCGGCCGCCGATCATCAACTGGCGAGCGCGACGCGAGACGACGACTACGTATGCGAACTGACTTTCCGGAATGCTTGTGAGTGCGGCCATCAGAACGTCAACCTCCAAATGATTTCAGAATTTCTCGAATATTATCTTCGGTCCGGGCCACCCGGCAACGCGAACTCAACGCGATGGCCTGCACTTCACGGCCAGCACGCTCGAGATCGTCATTGACGACGGCGAAATCGTAGCTGCTATAACTGAGCATTTCCTGTCGCGCACGTTCCAACCGCCGCCGAATTTCGTCTTCCGAATCCTGCCCGCGATCCCGTATGCGACGCTCGAGATCGTCGCGAGAAGGAGGCATGACGAAAATCGCAATGGCCCCCGGCAACTTTTGCTTTACCTGCAACGCGCCTTGGACGTCGATTTCCAGGACCAGGTCTTTTTTCTTTTCAAGGGCTTCGCCGAGCGATTTTAGCGGAGTCCCGTACCAGTTCTTTCCGAAAACTTGCGCGTATTCCAGAAACTCGCCCCGCTGGACCATCCCCTGGAATTCACTCTCGGAGACGAAATTGTACCATTTGCCGTTGCTTTCCGTCTTGCGCGGCGGGCGGGTGGTGGACGAAACAGCCAGCATCGTGCCGGGAACCTCCAGGATCTTCTGCACCAGCGTGGATTTGCCGGAACCGGAGGGCCCGGAAACGATCAGCACGAGTGGTTCCGATTGGCTCATTCGATGTTCTGCACCTGTTCGCGGAGTTTTTCGATTTCAGATTTTATTTCGAGAGCCAGTTCCGTGATCTCGAGACTCTCCGCCTCGTTGCCCGGAGTCTTCGACAAAAGCGTATTGGCCTCGCGCTGCATTTCCTGGAGCAGGAAGTCGAGTTTCTTGCCGACGTCGGAGGCGCTGGCAAGCAGGGACTCGAACTGCACCACGTGGCTCGCGAGCCGGGCCAATTCCTCGGACACGTCGCTGCGTTCAGCGGCCAGCGCCGCTTCCTGCGCGATGCGCGTGGGATCAATCGGCGCTTCGCCGAGCAAATCCTTCAATCGCAATTCGAGGCGGCGTGCGAAAGCGGGCCGGGCACGCTCTGCGAGTATTCCGACGCGGGCAGCGAGACTCGCGATGCTGGTGAGGCGGCCGGACATGTCGTCGCGCAGAGCGCTCGCTTCCAACTCGCGCATTTGATCGAGCTTGTCGAGCGCTTCGGTGAGGCAGCGAGCGACGACCGATTCGAGGCGCGCGATTTCGTCGTCGGACGATGCAAGGCCGGCGGAAGAGCCGATCACTCCGGGCAGGCGCAGAATGGAAGCGAGATCGGGTTCGGCCTTCATGCCGAACTGCGTCCGCAGATCAGCGACAGCTCGCAGGTATGAGGCCGCGATTTCCTGATTCACGGCGACGGCGGCCGGCCCCGCGAGTTCATAGTGCAGGGTGACGTCGAGATGGCCACGACGCACGCGGTCGCGAACAATCTGCCGGATGCGCGGCTCGAGCGGCTCGAATCCCTCGGGCACGCGCAGATGCAGATCGAGGAAGCGATGATTGACGCTGCGCACGGAGACGCGGAGGCCGATGCCATTCTCGGCGGTCTGCGCCTGAGCGTAACCCGTCATTGATTTCAGGCCTTTCGACGCGGCGTTGGGTGGATGCGAGAGCTGGGACTTTGCGCCGGACATTTTCACTCGAGACCTGCGACGCGCGTTACAGGCTCGGCATCGCGAAATTGTATTTCGTACAGGCGCGCGTAAATTCCGTTGCGCGCCAGAAGCTCTTCATGCGTGCCGCGCTCACGAATCGCGCCATCGTCGAGCACAGCAATCATATCCGCGCGGCGGATGGTCGAAAGACGGTGCGCGATGACAAACACGGTGCGGCCGGTCATCAAATTGTTGAGCGCGCCCTGAACGAGCATCTCCGACTCGGAGTCAAGTTCGGAGGTAGCTTCGTCGAGAATCAGGATCGGCGCGTTCTTCAGCAGCGCGCGAGCAATGGCCAGGCGCTGCCGCTGGCCGCCTGACAGGCGCTGGCCGCGGTCGCCGACGATGGTTTGGTAGCCCAGCGGCATCTGCAGGATGAAATCGTGAGCCATGGCCGCCTGGGCCGCGGCAATCACCTGGGCCTCCGGCATATCCGGACGGCCGTAACACAGGTTGTTGCGGATGGTGTCGTTGAAGAGAATCGTTTCCTGGGTAACGATGGCCATCTGCTCGCGCAGGGAGCGAAGCGTGCAATCGTTCACGCCGAATCCATCAATGCGAAGCGTCCCAGTGGTCACTTCGTGAAAGCGCGGCAGAAGATTAACGAGAGTGGTCTTTCCCGCGCCACTCGAACCGACAATCGCCACCACGGCGCCCGCGGGAACCCTCAGGTCAATGTTTTTGAGTATCGGCGACCCGTCGTCGTACGAAAAACTCGCGCGATCAAATTCAATTGATTTCGAGAATGGCGGCAACACCTTCGCGCCCGGCGCCTCCATCGCTTCTTCGGGCAGATCGAGAAACGCGAAAACCTGTGTAGAGATGCCGACAGCCTGCAGAAATTGCTGATAGATATTTCCGAGCCGTTTCACCGGCTCGTAGGCCTTAAACAGAGCGAAAACGAAGGCGCCGAACGCGCCGATGGTCATCCGGCCGGCCTTTATTTCGCCGCGGGCGAAGAGCAGGACCATCGAAATCACCACGGCGCCCAGCACGTCCATCATGGGCGAAGTCGCAGCAGCGGCACGGATCCAGCGCATGTTCTCTCGCAGCAAATTGCGTGCCGCCTCGCGGAATTTGCGGATTTCGAAACCTTCCATCCCGAATGCTTTCACGATGCGATTGCCGCTAATCGTTTCCTCAGAATCTGACTCAGGTCCGCGAGGCGCGACCGGCTTTTTTCCGACGAGCGGCGGATGCGGCGTCCGAGCTTTCCGACCGGCCAGACCACGAGCGGAATCAGAACGGCGGAACCGACGGCCATCCTCCAGTCAATCACAAGCAAAACCGCGATAAACGCAATGAATGCGAATATCTGGCGGAAAAAATCAGCCAGCCAGTCCGAGAACGCGCTGCGTATCTGCTCGATGTCGCTGATGACCGCCGACATCACGCGGCCGACGGGATTGTGCTGGAAGAAACCCACCGGTTGCTGCACGATTTTGCTGTACACGTCATTTCGCAGATCCGTGACGCCCGACAGGCCAACGAACTGGATGAAATTGGTGCCAAAATACTCCGCCACGCCCTTGATCAGAAAAATAAAAAGGAGCGCCAGACCGAAGACTGACCAGACGTGATGAATGCGGTGAGGCACGAAGGAATTGAGATAGATGACGCGGTGCGTGTGCGGAATCGTGAACAGCGCCAGCGTTTGCAATGTCGAGTGGGGGTTCAAAACGACGTCGAGGGCTGGTTTGATGGCCAGGGCGATGAGTCCATCCATCATGCCCATGATCGAAATCAAGACGATCCCGAGCGCGAGAAGCGGCGTATAGGGGCGCAAATATCGCAAGAGCCGCTGGATTTCGTGGCGTTGGTTCAAGTGCGGGACGCCGTCAATAGGGTCGAGTGCCAAGAGTCAGGTGCCACATTTCAGAAGAGCGACGATTTTTCCGCCAAATGAAACTTGCCTAGCGTATGCATGGCCCCGGCATCTTGCAAGCCGTAATCGCAAAACAAACCGCCTTGAGTTCAAGTACTGGTTTTGTCCAGATCGCGATGCACGACCTTGGCCGAATACCCTTTGTGCTGCAGGGTGCGGCGGATCACTTCGGCCAGCGCGACCGAGCGGTGCCGTCCTCCCGTGCATCCGAGCGCAATGGTCAGATAGCTTTTGCCTTCCCGGATGTAATGCGGAATCAAATATGCCAGCAGACTCTCGATGCGGCGCAGAAATTCTCCCGTCTGCGGAAACGAGCGAATATAGCGCGCCACGCGCGGGTCCTTGCCGCTGAACGGGCGCAGGCGCGGAACGAAATGCGGATTCGGCAGAAAGCGCACGTCGAAAACCAGATCCGCGTCGGCGGGAATTCCGTAGCGAAATCCGAAACTGACGACTGAAACCAGCAGCGGCCGGCGCCCCCGGTTCTGAAAGCGCTCGATGATGAAGTTGCGCAGCTCGTGGACGTTGAATTTTGTCGTGTCGATGATGACGTCGGCGAGGCGGCGGATGGGCGCCATACGCCGGCGCTCCTCGCGAATTCCGTCGGCGATGGAACCGCCCTTGCCGAGCGGATGCGGGCGGCGCGTCTCGCTGAAGCGGCGCATCAAGCTCATCGTCGCTCGCTTCGATGAACACCAGCGTTGCGGCGTGTTCACTGCGCCAGCTTGCGATAAATTCCCGGCAGCTTGGCAATCTGCTCGCCCTCGCGCGCGTCCACGAGCAGGGCCGCGCGCTCCATTTCGCCCTGGCCGCCTTCGTACAGTTCGCTGAAAGTGGGAATCAGCGCGACGGGAAGATTATCAACGCAGTAAAAACCGAGATCTTCGAAAGTATTCAGGACGGATCCCTTGCCCGAGCCGGACAGCCCGGTGAGTATGACGAGTTGGTGGGCGCTTCGTTTCCGGTCGGAGGCGCTTCACGGCGAAAGCTGCTACGCCTTTACCCGGCGGCGATGCGTGCTCGGGATGCGCAGGTCTTCGCGATATTTCGCGACGGTTCGGCGCGTCACGTGGATGCCTTCATCACTCAGTTTCTTGGTGATCTGTTCGTCGGTAAGCGGGTGCGAAGTGTCTTCCTCTTCGATCATCTGCTTGACGCGCCGCTTCAGGGAGAGCAGCGACATTTCGCTGCCCTGCGGGCCGTTGACCGATTCCGAGAAGAAGCTGCGCAGTTCGAGCACGCCCTGCGGCGTGTGCACGTATTTGTTCGCGACGGCGCGGCTGACGGTCGAAGGATGCACGCCAACTTCTTCGGCGACTTCCTTGATCATCATCGGCTTCAGGTGATCGGGCCCGTAGTCGAGGAAATCGCCCTGGCGCGCAGGATCGAATTGCAAACGCGCAGAATCGTGTGTTTGCGCTGCTCGATATTTTTCATCAGCTGAATGGCGGCGGTGAAACGTTCCTTCACGTAGTTGCGGACATCGCGGTCGGCCGCGTCGCGGGCGAGCAGGCGGCGGTAAGTCGGGCTCAGGCGGAGCTGCGGCACGTCGTCGTCATTCATGAAAACCTGCCACTCGCCATCCACCTTGCGGAATTGGACATCCGGCTCGACGAGGCGGGGCTCGATTTTGTTGTAGCGCAGGCCGGGCTTCGGATCGAGTCGCTTGATCACGTCCACGGCGCGCTTGACCAGCTCGATGGGGCGATTCAGCGCGCGCGCGACTTCCTTCAGCTGGTTATTTTGAAGCAGCTTCAGGTGCTCGGCGATGATCTGCTGCGCGAGCGTGTTCTGCGGATCAATCAACTTCAGCTGCATCAGCAGGCATTCCTCCAGATCGCGCGCGGCCACGCCCGGCGGGTCGAATTCCTGAACCATGGCCAGCGCTTCTTCGACGTCCTCCATGGAATAATTTCCGGATTGCGCGATTTCGTCGAGCGTCGCCGTCAGATAGCCGTTCTCATCGAGATTGCCGATGATCGAGTCCGCGATCTTGCGGACGGTTTCGCTGCAGATGCTCACGCTCAATTGCCATGCGAGGTGATCGGTGAGGCTCGCCGGTGAGGAGAGGAACTTATCGAACGAAGGTTTCTCGATTTCCTCGTGCTCGCCGCCCGCGGCGCGCTCGGCGCCTGTGTCAAGGTACTGGCCAAAGAAGGAGCCGAAATCGAATTCATCGAATGGGTTCGGCGCGGGAGTTTCCGGAACTTTTTCGGTTTCTTTTTTCAGGAAAGCTTCGTCGGTATAGTTGTCGGCGGTGACGCCATCGTCGCCCAGCTCTTCCAGAACCGGATTCGCCATGATCTCCTGATTGATCATCTCCCGCAGCTCCAGACGATTCAGCGCGAGCACGCTGACCATCTGGACGAGGCCCGGCGTCAGAATCTGCTTCTGCGCAAGCCGAAGATGCAATTTGGGTGCGAGCCAGTTCATGGTGTCAATTCAGTCGAAAACTTTCTCCTAGATAGATCCGTCGAACTTCGGCATTGGCGGCAAGTTCCGAGGGAGTTCCGGCGGCCAGAATTTTCCCGTCGCTGATAATGTAGGCGCGATTGGTCACGGCCAGGGTATCGCGCACATCGTGATCCGTAACCAGTACGCCGATGCCCGCGTCGCTCAAATCGGCGATGATCTTTTGGATGTCCACGACGGTGAGAGGGTCAATTCCCGCGAAGGGTTCGTCGAGCAGCACGAAAGACGGCGAAAGCACCAGCGAACGCGCAATTTCCAGGCGACGTCGCTCGCCGCCGGAGAGCACGTACGCCTGGCTGTTTCGTACTCCTTCAAGTCCCATCTGGGCCAAAAGCTCCTCGACCCGGTCGCGCCTCTGCTCGGGCGTGACCGAGAGCGTTTCCAGAACAGCCAGCAAGTTCTCTTCGACTGTCAGTTTGCGAAAGACCGATGGTTCCTGAGGGAGGTAGCTGATGCCGCTGCGGGCCCGGAGATACATGGGGAGGTCGGTAATATCCTCGCCGTCCAGCATCACACGCCCGTAGTCCGGACGCGCCAGTCCGACCAGGATGTAGAACGTCGTGGTCTTTCCTGCGCCATTCGGGCCGAGCAGCCCAACCACTTCGCCCTGTTGAACCTCCAAATTAACGTCGTCAACGACCTTCCGACCCCTGTAAGATTTCCTCAGATCGGCGGCTTGGAGTTTCAACATGCCGGTTCATTTCTCAACCCGGTGCTTGGTTAGTGTGCGCGAACCTTCCTGCGAATCAATCAAAATCGTATCATTCGCCACAAAGAAGGTCAACGAATGGCCCGTGGTTGTGTCGCTTGAAGCATCAGCAATTGTGGGTTGGCCGCCGGAAAGCACGAATTTTCCGTC
>CAVZZU010000008.1:0-235448 GCA_963779825.1 uncultured Acidobacteriota bacterium
AAATACGTCAGCGGCACGAGGATCGCATCGTAGGGAAGTAGGCGGGAAACCGGGATCCGTAAGTGGGTTCGGAGGTAATCGACGGCAGCGAAAATTCCGTCTTTTACCGTCGGCCAAGTGTCGATCACTTCGTCCTTGTCGAGTTTGAGGATATCTCTGGCTCGGACACTGCTTGATCAAATGCGCGGCGGAATGCGTTCGAAACCGTAGATTCGGGGAGCGTCTCGAAGCCTGCGTCCTGAAGGTCTTTCTCTTTCTCCTTTATTGTCGATGAGCCACTCGTACTCTCTGGCGAGATCGAATTTACGTGTCTCGTAGTATGTTTTTGCGACCATGATTTGAAGAATCTTGGAGCCGTTCCACCGGTGTTGATCCGGGTGAAAACTTCGCAGGCCACTTCCAGCGGGTAGTCCCGAATCACAATGGTCGCGAAATCGTAGCCGGTCAGGCACCCCCGATAAACGTCGATTCGGTTCCGCAATTCGTTTGAGTCGAATTTTTCCGCCAACTCAGCAAAGGAACCGTTCAACAACTCGTGGACGGTGATATATGGACCCGATTCCGGTGGCTCGGCCGTCACGATCTGATCTTCCGCGTCTGGATCGCGGGACAGGTCGATCGAAATGCGCTTGTAATCGATCTCATCTCCTTCCCGCGTTATCCGGACGCCTTTACGCACGGCGTAAAGAGACGTGATTCGCTTTTGCCCGTCCAGAACGTACTGACGTGATTCACCCTTCGGTGTGTCGGGGAGGTCGATATTTCCAATATTTCGAATGTGCCGGAGTTCGTCTCTTGTCTGCCAGAATATGAAGGCACCGATTGGAAAGCCTTTGATGATGCTATCAATGAGCCGTGCAGTTTGTTGGTCGCCCAAACGAAATCGCGCTGAAACATCGGGATCTTGGTTCTGCCGGTATCAATGTCTGCAAAGAGCGTTTTTGATATTTCTTGGGCTGGTTCTCTGGTTGCAGCATTAGCCTGCCTCTTCTACTTTTGTCAGTTTTCTAGGATTGCTTGCCTAGATCGTGTACGAATCCTCTGATTGTTGTTTGTGCGTCCCAAGGGTCTGTGATCTCGAGATAAGCCCATTTGCCGAAGCCGCCCTGGTTGTTGACGGCCGGCACCCAAAGAGTACGGGCGGTCGCCGCCTTCGCGGCCTTTTCTTTCTTGGCCTCGCCAGAAACTTCAACGATCAAGTTCAAGGGCTCTGCATTGCCGTTTCGGATGCGGACAATGAAATCAGGAGATCCCATTCTTCTCCTCGCCTTCGAGAGTGTAGGGAATCGCGAAGTTAAGGCCCTGATTCTTGACGTAGCACACGACTTCGTCCATGTCTTCGAACGACTGCGCCAACTTCTGCTCCCAGGATTTCGTATCGGCGACGACGTAATTGACGTGGCATTTGTCCGCACGGGTCAGATAGGTTGGCCTGGTGGTGTCGAAGTCCACGTAACGCGTCGAGCCAAGCGTGTCGTACGGACGAGGAATAGGCTTCAGCACTTTCATTCCCGGCTCGGAAGCGGCGATGGCTCGATAGAAACATCGCGGCATCGTGGGCGAGTTCGAGGAGCAAGAGCATCTGTGGAAATGTATTGTCCTTGCAGGTGACGCACTCCTTCAGCCAGCGTTTCGAGATCATCAGCAACGGCGGGAAGAGCCAGTTCTTGAGCACCGCCTTTTGGTCATCCCGGAAGTATTTCTCCAACACCAATGATGCGAGGCGAAACGCGATCTCTTGTTCCCGCCGTTGCTTTAGTTCATCGAGAGTATGGAAACTGCTTTCCCCGACGATCGGAGCATTTTCCGTCTTCGTAGGCACGTTTGCCGTGGAGAGAGCTAGCTTCGAGTCAGACGTAAACGCCGCCACGAGAACCGGGGAAGCCAGTTCGTATTTGTAGCCGGTTATCCGTGGGAACGTAATTTCGCAGGCGAGCGGATCTTCGAGCGCGCGCACCCGCGTGGGGAGAGGCGCGGCTTGGGGTCCTGGCATTGCCGCGCTGGGGATAAACGAAAACGGAACGCCATAAATCTCCGCATATTCGGTGTCGAACGTTTCGATTTCGATGAATGCCCGTTAACTTCTATGCTGCGCATACTTGGGGCGTAACTCATGCGACGAAGCGCGCGGCCGACGACCTGTTCGCAGAGCAGTTGCGTGCCGAAAGCGCGCACACCGAGAACGTGTGTGACCGTGTTCGCGTCCCAGCCTTCGGTGAGCATCGAGACGGAAACGACGCATTTGATCTGTTCGCCGAGCTTGCCCGGTTTGCCGACAGTGTTCATTACCTCGCGAAGCAGATCTTCGTCCGTGAGTCTTCCACGTCACGGCCGGGGAACCGAATCCGGTACTCGGTCTTGAACTCTTCGATTTCGAGCGACGGCGATTTTCTTGAATTCGGGGCTCATTGCCTCGCCGGATTCGAGCTGTTGCTGTCCACGAAAATGGTGTTCGGCCGATGCAGTCCAGCGACCATGTCAACGTTGCTGAAAAGCGGTAGCTTGCCGGCACAGGCACGACGGTTCTGTCTCGGGAATTTTCCTTCTCCCATCCTGCGATGTATCGAAGACGAGATTAGAGACGTTGGTGTTATTGCATACGACGATGAAGACCGGCGGCGTCAAACCCCTGTCTCGCGCTTCAGCGTTCTGCTCCCAGCGGCGGTAATACTTTTCGTAATTGCCGTAGAGACTTTGCAGAGCGCCCTTGCAATTCAACGGGAAGCTTTGGCTCGACCTTTCCCAAGTCATCCGTCCCGCGTCCCTTCTTCGGCAGGTTTTCACGGATGCGAAGCCAGAGATCCCGATATGTCGGCTGCTCGCCGAGCATCGCGTCATCTGCAACGGGAACGCGGGGAACCTTCACAATGCCGGACTCGATCGCGTCGATGAGCGAGAAATCCGAAACAACCCACGGAAAAAACGCTCCTTCCGAGTAACCGGAACCGCGCAAGAAAAACGGCGTCGCCGAAAGATCGTATGTAGCTCGGATTCCGATCTTGCCTTGTACCGCTTCTAAGCCCGAAATCCAGACACGAGCTTCTTCATCGCGCTTCTGGGCCTCTCGTGCGATCTTCGCCCGTTAGTTTCTCGTCCAGCGGCGTCCGGCTTCCGCCGGTAACAGTGATGGGCCTCGTCGTTGAGTACTACGATGTTTTTCTTATTGCCCAATTCCCGGCAGACGCGCCGGACCATCTGGTCCGGACTTTCGGTGAATGCTCCGGTTTTGTGCGTCTCCGAGAATTCGCTTCGTGATCTTGCCGGCGGATACTCGCTCGCGGAGCAGAAAGCGAATGGAAGTTAGTGATGATGACTTTGGCTTTGTTCAACTCCTCCTGCAATTCGCCCGGAACAAGGTCGCGTTGCGCGATAGATAATTCTGCGGGTCAAAGGGAGCAGAACGCGCAGCCGGTCCGGATGGTGATTCCAGGAGTGACAATTAGGAACGAATCTGAAAAGCGAGCGTCCTGGGATTGGCGCAGTTTGTTGAGCGTGTGCCACGCGATCAACATCGCCATGACGACCGTTTTTCCGCTTCCGGTGGCCATCTTGAACGCGATTCGGTACAGGCCGGGTTCGCCGCTTCGTTCGCCTTACGAAGGTCGTTCTCAATCCAAGCGTCGTTGTACTTATGGGCCACTTCGGTGGAATAGATAGCGGTTTCGAGGGCTTCGATCTGGCAAAAGAAAAGACGTCGGGCGCGATCTGGATCCTTCCAATGTTCGAGGAGAGTCGCGGTCGTCTTCGTGACGCCCACATAGCCGCCCTGACGCCATCGGGCAACTCGCTCCCGGACCTGATTGATGAACTTGTTTTCCTCGATGCGTTCTTGAGTCCACTCTGTATCGAAGATGAGCTGCGACTTTCCTTTGGATTTCGGGCGAGGAATGGGAACGAAATAAGAACTGTTGCGCCGCCCTTCCGCGATTTCGTTCGTAATGCCTTCATCGGAAAAGCGAAAATGCCTTCGAGGTTCTTCGAAGGGCGAGTTGATGATCGGGTTTTCGATGACAACCTGACTCATTGTCGTGCGGTCCCTTTTGTTCGGAGTGTTCGCTGAAACGGGAATATATCACGGAGTAACATTGGAATTCCGGGTAAGCGGTCTCCGCACCTTCTTGTTGCGCTGGATCACGAAAGTTGGACGGCCAACACGACGAAGGAAAACGCAACATTTCGACTGTCGCGGCCCGCGGGCTCTCTTAGTTGAAGTCTTTCAGAATGAGGGGGCGAACCGGAATAATGCATCAAAAGGGGTATTCTGTTGCAACATTGGCGTTCAAGTTCTAACTGGGAGCTGCGCAACGCGTTAGGAGCACAAGCGTCTCGTCGCGGACAGTTGAGGGATACGGCCTCCGTGATGGGACAAATCCACATTCGATCAGTGTTTTTATCATTGCTTCGTTGTCTGTCTTGGTTGTCGCATACAGGTTTGCTCGACCGGTGACATCCAAGATAGCTTTGACGATCGAGCGACAGTAGCCCTTCCGTCTATGGCCCGAGTCGACGAAGATCCAACCTATTTCGAATCGGAAGCCTTCCGGAATCTCGGAGAAGTCCGACTTCCGAAATATCCTCCGAACCTAGGCTCGGGTCGGTCGCTTGAGTGCACCGATACCCGCCAATTTGCCCTGATCATCGAAAGCAATACTAGATGCTCGGCCCGGCTAATTTTTTGATCAAGTTCAGCGCCTGTTACCTCTCCACCTTCGATCACTAGCCTCTTGAAATGCGCCAATTGGGCCGCCGAACATTCTCTAGGAAACCTCTTCTCAACACTGGGCATGCTGTTCCCTGAACGCCGAATCGAATGGCTAGTAGAGTCTCATTAGCGCAGCCTGCGCGGCCTCGGCAGCCTGGCCATCGCTCGTCCCAACGTACTGCATCGTAGAATTAATTGACCGATGCCCGAGAGCTTGCTTAACAAGAGCCAGGTTGACGTTGCCGGCGACGAGATGAGACGCCAAGCTGTGTTTCAAGACGTGCGGGTGCCGTTTCTCCGCTGGCACGCCAGCAGCTTCGGCACACGCTCGGAAGATACGGAAGAACTGTGTTCGGCCGAGCCGACCACCCTTCTGACTTGTGAACAAGTAATCCGAGCCGTCAGCATGCCGTTCGCGAAGCCAAGTACGCAGCGCCTTCGTTTCGTCAAGGAGTGGCTGCCCGCGGTGTTGATAGAGCGGTTGAAGCTGACTCAGTGATCCTTTCAGCCGGTGAATGGTAATCGAGCCAGCTCGAAGATCCACGCTCGAGAGCTTCAAATCGCACACCTCACTCGCGCGCAGCCCATGTCGATAGGCCAAGAGAGTCATCGCCCAGTGACGGACGGAGCGCTCACGCGCGGCCTTGAGCACGGCCAGAACTTCGTCTGGTGTGAGATAGGCCATCGTCGAGCGTCGCCTTTTGCGGGAGATTGCTTGTGCTGATAAAGCGGGTGGGATAACTTTCGTCGAAGCTTCCATGGGAGTTCACTCTCCTTTGGTCGTTAGGGGCGCGTTCGGTGCTCTAACACCGGCGCGTCCCGCTTTTCAAGTTTTCGTCTTCGGCTGGCGACGTCGTCCTTTGCGTTTCAGACGTTGGAGATCTTTGACGTGCGACTCGCTCCAAACTCTCGTATTGCCGATTACCTTTGGCGCGCCGACCTTCCCTTCGGCAATCCAGGTTTGGAGTGTTTGCCTAGAGACGCCGATCGTGGCAGCAACCTCGCCAGTTGTATAGAACTTCTGAGCCATTGGTCGTCCTTTTACCATCTACTTGACAGTTCTGTCAAGTAGATCGTAGGATCATCGTCAAAGCAAAGCCCCGGTTGGCACGGGGGTGGAAGGACCTTTCCAATTGCGGCGTCGATCAAAGGATACGCGTCCTGGTAATCAAAGTGCCTCAGAACCAAAGTGTTGAGAGACAACTCCGCCAGCAGAGACAACCGCAGAGGACGCAGTTTTGCCTCCTCGAACGGCGATCGATTCCGATCCGTTGGCGCCAGACTCCGCAAAAGACACACAACGAGGCGTAGAACACCTTGCTGAATCCGATAGGGGAAAAGCGTTACTTACGTTCTACGGAACTGTCATCTCGAAGGAACGGGAGAAGAGAAGCCAACATGAGATCACGCTAACTCCCGACGAGGAGCAGCGCGCATTTCGCCGCGCGCTTTTGCCGCACAAGCTAGAGCGACTGGAGCGGGAGCGTGAGCAAGCAGGTGAAGAGGCTAAACGGCTGAGTGAAAAATTGGAGGCAGCGGATAGACAGGCCGAACGGCTCAACCAAGTTGTCGAGAATCAACGCCAGGCAATAGACAATCAGCAACAGGAACTTGAAAAACTCCAAGCACCTGACACGGAGCGGGCCTGTGCGCTCACGCAGATCGTTCACCGTATAAAATCGACAGCCAGAAAGAAGGCCCAGAGATTGACCCAGGCTGAAATCACGCGCGATGTCGATAGATGGCTTGAAAGGCGGCGGCGCGAACTTGAGGACGTTTGTCCACCCCGCTGGCTCAAAGGGATCGAAATCGAGAAGTTCCCGCGCCTATTCAGTGAATGCATCAAGCATCCCGCGCTCGGCGGTAAAGCCAAAACCCTTATCACGAGGGCCTAATTTCGTTCCTGTGCCATTTACCTCTAGTTACATCTCATTTTAGGCATCCCTCATATTCTGAAACGATTAGCCGGATGAATTACACATCGAAGCGTTTTCCTTTTCGGTCGCTCCATACTTGCACGATTATGGCAGCGTCAATTGCTGCACAGGAGGCTGGAGTGGAAGAGATCAGGCGTATGAGGGAGGCGGCTGGCGCCAGTCAAATTCGCATTGCGAAATTGGCAGGCATTTCGCGGATGCGCTTGTCCTTGGCCGAAACTGGTGACGCGGAGTTAGGGCCAGCGGAAATCGATGCAGTCCGGAACGCCATCGCTGCGTTCGCAACCACCAGCGCGGCCGAGCTCGAAAGAATTGCGAAATCAGCCCGTCGCTGAATGTAATCAGTCAGGAACAGACCCTTCTTCGCCCGTTGTGAGCGTACGGAAGGGGAAATCTGAAGGAGTCCGCAAGGTCTCATGAAAGCAAACGCGCATTTCAAACCCAGTCCAATCGGATCCAGCTTGACTCTGGGGGGATTGGAAGCTCCACGGACGAATACTGGGAAGAATGGCATCGGCGAGCAACGCGCTTTATTCACGACGGAATACCACTGCACCGCCGAGTGGCACCTTAGCCGTATGAGATCAAAATACGCAGCTCCAATTTACGGTCTCGCTCTTCGTCTGTCGAGAAAATCGGGAACTCTTTATGTCTCACAAATTCGTTTGGCTGAGTATTTCGGGTGTTCCCGTCGGACTGTCTGGGCCGCCGTTCAAGAACTCGAAGAGGCCGGCTTTTTCGTTCGGATTTCGAAGTCCCGATTCCGCACTATTGTGTCGACGGTTCTGGACCACGCCACTTGGGCCAGTCGAAACCCAGGGAATTGCCCGAGCAAGATCGAAATGCCCTGGTCCACAGAGGGTCACGTGCTCGGCAGGGAGTTACACGCAATCAGCGGTGGCAGGGTCAAATTTCGTCCCGAGCAAATTGAATACCTAACATTCAACCTCACAGACGACGAGATCAAACGAGGATTCCGGCGATTACTGGTTCAAGGGATTTCGCTGGACTCACATGGCTTTATCAACATGAAGAACTTGGACTGGGAAGCTCTGTGCTCGGATGTATGAGGGTCGTTAGGGACGCTGGTGCTGGAGATCACGTGAGAAGTTGGCTTCTCACGATGGTGTGCAGCACCCTTCTCATGACCGTGGGAAGTAGACGTCACACAAGTATTCGATTTGAAGGGTACGAGAGTGAGCGAACGATACGCGATTTATGTGTCCATTCACTAATAGGAAAGAATTAAAAGACAAACCGAATGCACTCAGGCCCAAGTCTGACCAACAGAAGCAGCCAAAGCGAGTGCCCGGGAACCGTTTTGGAGGCGAAAACCGAAGGCGTTTTCTCTTTGGCGAGCAAAGCGGGCATCTCGAGGACTGCAGCGTCGTGACGAAATACGAGGCAAGGCGCACGTGAACACTGGGGAAAATCGCAGGGCCGTGACAACGGCTGCCAACTCACTTCTCACCGTGGAGGAAGTCGCCGAAATACTCAAAGTGCCGGTTTCGTGGGTCTACGAGCGCACCCGAAGGCGTGGCCTGGACCGCATCCCCGGCTTTCGGCTTGGAAAATATTGGCGCTTCAGAGAGGGAGACGTGGTCACGTGGCTAGAGCGCCAGCGAGCCGGAGGGCGAGCCAATGCTTGACGGCGGGACTACAATGGTCACCGACGCAGAGAGAAGCGGACGAACCAGCGGAAAGGAGACATATGGTTCGACCGCGTGATCAAGACGGCAGTCTGGTCGTTCGTGGTAAACGCAGAAAGATGTGGGTTCTTCGCTGGAGGGACAACGTGCTTCAACCGGACGGGACAGTGCGGCGGATTCAACATGCCGAAACGCTCGGACCGTTAACGCAAATCAAGAAAGAGAAGGCGCGTGGCATCCTCCAGGAACGAGTGGCAGCGGCAAGTCAGGGCCAACGCCGACCGCAAGCAATCATGAAACTCGACGACTTCGTGCGAGTGGAATGGCGGCCAAACGCGGAATTGGCTCTGAAGAGAAGCAGCGTGCGAAACTACGACTTCCAATTCGACAGGTATATCTCACCGGTCCTCGGCTCAACCTCGCTCTGCGAACTGAGCCGCGCCCAGATTGAGGTGTGTCTATCGAACCTAAGACAGAAAGGGTACGGGGGCGCCACACTTCGCGGCGTCCGCGCAACGCTCGCGACAGTACTGCGAACTGCCGTAGAGCGTGGCTACCTTGAAAGGAATCCGGCACATGGTATTCGCATTCGGGAAATGAACGCCAAGCGCATGCGTCGGATCTATTCGCCTGTCCAGGTACGTCAGCTCCTGAAGGAACTGACGGATCCTTGCCGCACAGTCGTGCTGCTCGCAGTGCTCACGGGGATGCGAATCGGTGAGATCCTCGCTCTCCGATGGAAACGCGTGGACCTGCTGCGCGGTTCGATCGAAATTGCCGAATCATACTCAGGGGGGCAATTTGGATCGCCGAAGACTCGCAGTAGCACTCGCGTGATTCCAATGAGCACGGCGCTTCGCAGCGTACTGGAAGCCTATCGTGCCGGAGCATTTCGCAATGCGCCGGACGATTTGGTGTTCTGCACGTCGACGGGCACGCCACTCAACTCCAAGAACCTTTACAACCGCGCGCTCGCACCGGCATGCGACCGGATCAGACTGCCACGAGTATCGTGGCATTCGTTCCGGCACACACATGCGACGCAGCTCGCGGAGTCAGGCGAATCGCTCAAGACCGCACAGGCGCTTCTGGGCCACTCGGACCTTGAGACGACTCTCAACACGTACATGCATGTCATCCCGGACTCGCAGCGACGCGCAGTAGAGCGAGTCGCGGGGGTTTTGTTCTCAAGTGTTCTCAAGTTGGACCCGGACCCGAATGAGCCCGGGAGCATCAACTAAAGCAGTTGCAGTCAGTTACGGAGAATGAGTGGTGAACCGGGTAGGACTCGAACCTACAACCCGCTGATTAAGAGTCAGCTGCTCTACCATTGAGCTACCGGTCCAGCGAAGTTTCATTCTAACACGACGGAATATCGTTCCCAACGCAGCGGGAAGCGCACCAAACCGCGATCAGCGGCGCAACGACGCAGCAATTTCCTTCGCAACCTGGCGCGCACGGACCAGATCGCCCGGGCCCAGCGAAATGGCAGCCACGCGAGCATGCCCGCCGCCGCCGTACTTTTCGCATACTGACGCGAGATTGACGTCCGGGGGAATATCCTTCCACGGGTTCGTGCCCACGGAAACTTTTGCGCGCGCCGGCGAAGAACTAACTCCGACCGAATAGAGCGCGTCCGGATATAGAAAGTACGGCACGAACTTGTTGTAGCCTTCGAGATCGAGATCGCTCACATCGAAATAAATCACGCCGCCGCGGAAATCCGTGCGCTCCCGCATGATGTCAATGGACCGCCGGTGCCGCTCGAGCAATGGACCGAGGTGCTTCTTTATCAGCGGAAGTTGCACGATTTCAGCCAGCGGCAGCTCCGCGAGATCCGGAATCAGTCGCGGAACCAGGTACGGCTCGGGCGCGGCCTCGATCACCAGCGCGAGCTGCGTGGCCGGCTCGGTGAGCCCCACGGCTTCTTCGGGCGAAGCGAACTGCGCGCCGTCTATGATGTCGCCCCATTTAATCAATTCCGCAAGCGGTTTGGCGTCAAATCCAAATTTCTCCGATGCGATGTCAGCCAGAAATTTCGTGCAGGATTTGTACGTGGGATCGTAAAATTTCTTGCCCGAATGGTCGTGCCTGAAATGCTCGGCGTCTTCCCGTTTCAGAAATGCGCTCTGGTGATGGTCGAACCACCATGTGAGGAGGGGCGAGCTCGAATACTTGAAGTCCACGATCGCGTTTTCGTCGCCATCGAAAATGCCGTCCTCGAACGGCGCCGAGGCCTTGTGCGTCATCCCGGTGTAAAGGAACTCGGCGTCGGCGTTGATGCGCTCGTGATAAAAGCGCGAGAAAATTGCCGCGGACGAGGCCCCGTCGAAACACTTGTCGTGGAAACAGACGCGAACCTTCAAGTCGCTCTCCTGTTGCGCGCAAGCCTCCGGAGCGATATCGCCCCAAGAGTAAAGTCAACTAACATGGCCGCTCGCCCTCCGGTTGTCAAGTGGGAAGGCGCGGCGCGTGAAGACTACTTTGCGGACCCGGCGTGGTTGCGGCGAAAACAATCCAGTGCGTGATCGTCGACCATGCCCGTGGCTTGCATGAACGCGTAGCAGATCGTGGTGCCGACGAAGCGGAATCCGCGCTTTTTCAGGTCCTTGCTCAGCGCGTCCGACTCCGGTGAGCGGCAGGGCACCTTCCGCGATGTTCGCCACGAATTCTTCTTCGGCTTGCCGCAGACAAATGACCAAACGTAGCTGTCGAAGCTACCGAACTCTTTCTGTACGGCCAGAAACGCACTAGCGTTCGATATGGTGGCGGCGATTTTCAGGCGATTACGAACAATCCCCGCATCGGCCAGCAGCTTCCGTACTTTCCGCTTGTCGTATCGTGCGATTTTCGCAGCGTCAAACCTGTCGAACGCGCGACGATAATTTTCGCGCTTGCGCAGGATAGTTTCCCAACTCAGTCCAGCTTGTGCACCCTCCAGAATCAGAAACTCAAATAGGTTCCGGTCGTCGTGCAGCGGCACGCCCCATTCCCTGTCGTGATATTCGGCCATCAGCGCGCTCTGCGCCCAATGGCATCGCCGCCGGCCGCCGTTTGCGTTCTGATTCACAGTCAGGATTAGCCTCTCGATAATTAGCTTGCAGGGTTTTCGGTGGGATTCTTCGCGCCCGCTTGCTGGACTTCGTGTTCGGCGGCGGCAAGCGACAGGCAGCGCGGACAAAGGCAATCGGTAAACCGCGCCCTCAAATCGGCGGTCGCCTTGCCACTGAGATTCACTTCCGCGCACCAACGAGTTTCCCGGGTGGCCAGGCAGCCGAACTGCGCGCCACAGACAGGGCAGCTCTTCTGCCCGGTGCCGCCCCCTGCCGAGGGCGACTTGGGCTCGCCGACATTCAAAGCAACCGCCCGCGCTTACGTCGATCGAGCACCCACTCGAAGGCGCCCAGCGGCGGTCGGCGCGCCCGACGGGCCGCGAATGCCAATTCGAATTCGAGCGAGGTGACGCCTAGGCGATGTGGCGATCGAGGATCTTGACGATGTTCTCTTTCGATTGAGCCCCTACGATCTGGTCGGCTACCTGCCCGCCCTTGAAAACCAGCAGCGTGGGAATACCCCGAATGCTGAATTTTCCAGCGACGTTCATATTCTCATCAACATTGAGCTTCACGACTTTGACCTTGCCTGCCTTTTCCCTGGCGATTTCCTCGACCGTGGGCGTCAACATGTGGCATGGACGGCACCAGTCGGCCCAAAAATCTACCATTACGGGCTGGGTCTTGCTGGCCTCGATTACGTCGGCCTCAAAGCTCGCGTCCGTTACTGCTTGAAGAATGTCTGACATGGTCTCCTCTTGTGTTGTGGCACATGCCCGGCCAACGCCGCTCCACGCGCCCTTACTTAGATGATCCAACGACCCGCGGGATTCGAGCCCTCTTAGCGGCCTCATACAGCGTGACATACGCGGCGGCCGAGGCTCTCCACGAAAAATCCTTGGCCATGCCGTTCGCCTGTATGGTGTGCCACACCTTCGGGTCCCGGTACGCCTTCAACGCCGCGCGAATGCATCCGAGCAGCGTTCCCCCGTCGTACTCGTCGAACTTGAAACCCGTTCCCTGATGCGTCTTCGGTGCGAAATTCTGAATCGTGTCGTCCAGCCCTCCGGTTGCACGCACCACGGGGACGGTGCCGTATCGAAGGCTGTAAATCTGGTTCAACCCGCACGGCTCGTAGCGGCTGGGCATCAGGAACATGTCCGCACCCGCCTCGATCTTGTGTGCAAGCGTGTTATCGTACCCGATTTTCACGCCCACGCGAGCCGAATATTTGTCAGCCAGCCCTTTGAAGAGTCTCTCATATTCCGGTTGTCCAGTGCCCAGCGCAATGATGCTTACATTTTCCTTCATAAGCTCTGTTGCTATCTGTGAGATCAGGTCGAAGCCTTTCTGATCCGCGAACCGCGAGACGATGCCGATCAAAGGCACGTCCAGATTTTCCTCCGGCAGATGAAACGCTGCGAGAAGGTCCTTCTTGCACGCCTTCTTGCCTGCGAGATCTTGAGCGGAATATTTCTGCGCGATCAGCGTATCCACCTCAGGACTCCACACGCTGTAATCCACGCCGTTCAGAATGCCGACCAGACGGTCCGCGCGGTTTCGGATCACGCCCTCGAGGCCCCATCCGTACTCCGGCGTCTGAATCTCCTTCGCGTATCGCCGGCTGACCGTCGTCAGGTAATCCGCGAAGATCAGTCCGCCCTTCAGGAAATTCACCTTGCCGTAGAATTCGAGCGTGTCCATGGTGAACAAAGTATCGGGCAGCCCGATGCTCTTCATCGCCGTTTGCGGGAACAGTCCTTGATAGCCCAGATTGTGAATCGTGAGGACCACCGGTAGCGACCGCATCACGGGGTCGGTCGCGTGCTGGGTGCGCAGCAGCAGCGGCACCAGCGCTGATTGCCAGTCGTGGCAATGAATCACATCCGGAAGCCACACGCGCTTCATGAACTCAATCGCCACGCGACAGAACTCGGCGAAACGTTCCGCGTTGTCCGGATAGTCGCCCGCCTTGTCTCCATAGAGATGCGCGCGATCGAAGAACGGTGGATCGTCCACAAAGAAATAGCGCACGCCTTTAACCGGCGCACCTTCGCCGATCGCAGGGAACCTCATCTTGTCGCCCAGCTGGGTGCTGACGCTCGATATCAGCGTGGACGTGATTTTATTCCCATGATATCGGGGCAGCAGGATAGCGACTTCGTGGCCGAGCGCTTGCAACGCCGCGGGCAGCGCCTCGACAACATCTGCAAGGCCGCCGGTTTTTGAGTACGGGAGCCCTTCCGAAGCTACGAATAAGATTTTCACAGGTTTTTAGCCGGGATAAAAACGTTAGCGGACGCCTCCGCCTACGTCAAGCCAATCTCCGGAACGCACGCTCGGTTTGTTACTGCTACCGCGCCCAGTGGCTGATTGTTACACTCGAACTCCCTATGGCGCGACAACCGCTGGGCCAGCATTTCCTTAGCGGACCGGGCTGGCAGAAACGTATTTTCGACACTCTGCCGCGCGGCTCCGACGAAGTCTGGATCGAGATCGGCCCCGGTCATGGCGAGATGACGCGGCTGCTCGCGGCCGAAGTACGCCGTTTGATCGCGATCGAAGCCGACCCTCGGCTAGCTGCCAACTTGCAGGAAAACGTGCACGCTCGACCGGACAAATGGCCCGGCGTTGAAGTCGTCTCCGGCGACGTTCTCGAGCTTGATCTTGCCAAACTGGCCGGCGGCAAATTCCGCGTGTACGGAAACCTGCCCTATTACATCACCTCTCCAATTCTTCATCAGTTGTTCGATTGCGCGATTCAGATCGCCTCGATCCACGTCGTCATGCAGCTGGAGGTCGCTGAGCGAGTCGTGGCGCTTCCGGGCCGCCGCGAATACGGATATCTTTCCGCCGCATGCCAGTTCTATACGCGGCCGAAGCTCGCGCTGAAGGTTCCTCCGGGCGCGTTTCGCCCGCCTCCAAAAGTTAAGTCCGCTCTCGTGCAAATGGATCTGCCGGGCGAGGGCGCATCTTTGGATATTGCCGATGAAGCCAAATTCCTCAAGTTCATTCAGCGATGCTTCGGCCATAAACGCAAGACGCTTCGCAACAATCTGTGCGCCATTTCCTCAGATCAGCGTATCCATGAGGCGCTGGCGTCATGCGGCTTGCGCTCAGACGCTCGTGCCGAGCAGCTCACGCTCGCACACTTCGCCGCACTCTTCGCTGCAATCGCTTAAATATCTGCTCAGGACTTGGATTCTTTGTCTTCGATGGTGGCGCGGAGCCGATCGGGGAGATTGGTCATGATTCCGTCCACGCCGGCGTGAATCATGGAGTTCATTTTGGCCGCTTCGTTCACGGTCCATGTGACCATATGCAGGTCCGAGCGGTGCGCCTGACCCACCAGCTCTTTGGTCACCAGGTCCGCGCGCGGACAAAGCTGCCGGGCGCCCACATCGAGCGCTGATTTCACGAAGTCCCGGTTCTCGCCCTCAACGAGCAAACCCAGCATGATGGAAGCGTCGAGCTGCCGGATCGAAGTAAGCGTCGACGGGTCGAACGATAGCACGATGGTCCGGGCCGCGTTTCCCGCGCCTCCCAGAGCAGCAACCAGCGCGTGGTGCATGCCCCACGACTCGTCGTATTTTATCTCGAGATAGAAAACCACATCGTGCTTCCGCCCAAACTCCAGAATTTCCTCGAGCGTCGGAATCCGCTGCCCCATGAACTGCCGGTCGAACCACATTCCCGCGTCAAGCTCGCGCAGCTCGGCCAGAGTGAAATCGCGGACCGGTCCTCTTCCGTTTGTCGTGCGGTCCAGAGTCTTGTCGTGGATCGCCACAAACCGCGCATCGCGCGTCAGGTGCAGGTCGGTCTCAATGAATTGCGCGCCCAGCGCCACCGCGCGCTCGAAGGCCGCCATGGTGTTCTCCGGGGCGTGTCCTGAGGCTCCTCGGTGAGCGATGATCCAGGGGGCTCGCATGTGTCCGATCATCCTATCAGATTCGCCCGCCCGGCCCATTTCAGGCCAGCGACAGGGTTGTGAGAACGGCAACGCAAGCCAACTGAGTACCAGAACTGCTAGTTCCGCGTGCCTCCCCGCAACGCGTCGCTACATGCAAACTCGTTCTTACATATTCCATTTCCACGTACCGATATTCGCGCTTCATGGCAGTCACATTGAACTACCGCTGCAAGTCAACACCATCTTCTTGTAAGAACAGCACATAGCAAATCGCCGATCGAGCGTGCAACAGCACGTCTTTGGTAGGCAGATTGCCACTCTTCATGATACAAGCGCGGACGTAGCTGGCAGCGGTGGGGACTTGGGAGGGCACGTGGCGCTGTTCGTCTTGCTGTTGGTGGGTGTCGTCGTCACGCAGACGTGGCTCGATTGGCGCGACGCGAAAAAAGCCTGGGCCATACCCGAATGGGCGAAGGGAATCGGCCTCGGGGGAGTAATCGCGGTCTCAATCGCCGCCTCCACGTCGGTCGCCGCCGTCTGGCTTCGCGACGACGCCGGCCAATGGACTGACGCCTTCACCTCGCGCCTCTTCTGGCCTGAACTAGCCTTTCTCCTCTGCGCGATGGGCATCCTCGTGGTCGCCGCGCGAAAAAAATGGCTGCGTTTGATGTTGCTTCTCGCAGGCGTGCTGGTCGCGGCCTTCTGGCTTGGTATGACTCTTTGATTCGCAGTTTTCTCTTTTCGCGCTTCCCTGCATCCCAAGGAACTTCGCACCACCAAAACGCCGGGCCCATTTCTCTGTCCAACCGGCCCGCGAAACCTTTCACCCGTGTGCTGACTGTCGTTGCAACATCCTCAGGAAACCAATATCCCAAAGGCCCCCAAAATGAAGATCGTCGTAGCCGTAGCCGTTTTGTTGTTTCTTCTCGCAGTAGCACCCACTAAAGCACAATTAGAAACTCAGCCGCAGCCTTCTCAACCCGATCTCGCAAAGGTGCCGGAGCAATCTACCCCCGAAGTGCATTTTGATCGTTCCAACCGTCGGTTTTGGCTTATGGCCGCCGTCCAGATCGCCGCAACTGTCGCGGACGGGGAAACCACTCAGTGGGCTCTCCGGAGCCATCCGGACGCCCGTGAAATCAACCCGCTTTTCGGATCGCGCCCCGATCGCGCGAAAATGTACGGCATTGCGTTCTCCATCACCGCGCTCCAGATTCTGCTCCAGCATCACGCGAAGACAATCTCCGATCGAACCGGAAAGTTTCCTAACGGATGGCTTTTAGGGGCTTCCGTGAACACAGGCTTCCACACATTCCTCGCCATCCACAACGCCCGGCTGGCCGGGGAATCCGTCTGCCCGGCAAACGGCACCGGCTGCCGGTAACACCATCGCAGCGGCCCCGAATGGCCCCGCGCCAGTGTCACTCGCCGGTAAATCACCGCCATCCGCCGATTAGCGCGCGACGACTCCATGGAGTTCCGTTAATCTCCCGCCATGTTCAATCCTGGATTCACGCAGGAGGCGATGGTGATGATGACGGACACGAAACCCCAGTTCGTTTCCCCTAGGCTGACACTTCGTGCAGCGCTTGTGCTGCCGGCCGCCGCGCTGATTTTCCTCGGAAGTATGTTTCAATTGGGCATGCTCGGGTACGGAAACCTCAACCCTCGCGATCTGTGGCCTGCGATGATGATCGTCGAGTCGGCATGGAATCTTCTGGTACTACACTTCAACGCTCCGCAACTCGGCGACCTGTTCCAATTTTGGCCACTGCTGCTCGTGGTGACTGGCCTGGGAATCCTAATGGCGCTCAAAACTTTGAATCGCTCGGCCGCACGTCGCGCCCTCCGCGGGGGAGAGTAACGCGGTGATGTATTCGAGGAGCTCGAATCGGCATTTCGTCGCGGGTGTGCTGATCCTCGTCGTGGGCGTTATTCTGCTGTTCGGGCAGATCGGGCTCCTCGACCCCGACAGAATAGTCATGTTCTGGCCGCTCATCCTGATCTACTTCGGCGTGAATCGGCTCACCCGGCATGGGGGTACCACCGGATGGTTCTGGGGCGGCTTCCTGATTCTCTTGGGAATTTCACTTCAGCTGCAGGAACTCGGACTCAGCCACGTCCACGTGGTGGTGATCTGGCCGGTGTTCCTGATTTGCGCCGGCATACTTTTGATCCTGCGACGGTACGAGACGCGGAACCGCTGGGAAAATCCTCCCACGCCCAGCCCTCCTCCTGGCATCCCGCCATGGACTCCGTCCGAACCTTCGCCACAACCTCCGGTCGAGACTCCACCCGCGCCGAGCTCGGTGCCGGGAACAGCATCTGCGCCGACCGACGCAACTTCAACCGGCGCCCGGACCGATGCGCCTCCAACTGGGGCCCCGTCCTGGACGCAATCGAACTTTGCGCACGGCTCCGGCCCGGGCCCGGGATGGCACGGTGGAAGGTCCTGGGACCAATTCCATCACCGCATGGATGAGTTCAGCGAGCGCATGAACAATTCGTTTCGCGATGCCGGCCATTGGTACGATTCGTCCGCGCCTCGATTGGACGAGGTAAATATCTTTTGGGGACGTAAGCGGCGCATCGTCGCAAAGAATTTCATCGGCGGCGAAATCGTGACTATCTTCGGCGGTTTCGACATTGACCTCCGGGACGCCGACATCCTCGGCAACATTGCCGAAATTGAAGTCGTCAACATCTTCGGCGGAGGCGACATCCGCGTTCCTTCGAACTGGGAGATTGTTATGGAAGCCGTGGGAATTTTTGGAGGGTGCAGCGATAGGACGCTCCACCCCGATTCATCGAATACGCGACCCTATCCCACAGACCGCTCGGCCGTCGCTCAACCGAAAAGATTGATCGTCAAGGGCGTTGCGATTTTCGGGGGTTTGAACGTCAAGAATTAGCCGCTCTCATGCATCCGATCCTCGTCCAACTCCGGCGACTGCTCCTCTACCTTCTTGGCTGGATTCCCCTCGCCGGGATGCTCACGTATCTGCTGGCCCTCCCGGGCGGATTGAGCTGGATTGAGGCCACGACCGTCGCTTTTATCTTGTGCCTTCTGTACGCGTTCGTCTGCCTCGCTGCGTGGTATCCATGCATGGCCACACCGCTCGAGCGATCCGGGCTGTCGCGGTTCTTGTTTACCCACGCAGCGGGCGCCGTGGTGGCTAGCGCGCTGTGGCTGATTGCGGCGAGGGTTCTCGGCCGAATGCTCGCGGGCCTGGAGGATTTTCACGGAATTGACCGTCAGCTTTCGCGCGATTATCCTCTGTTGTTTGCGACCGGCACGCTCCTCTATCTTCTGGCCGTCGGCTTTCACTACGTGCTGCTGGCCCTGGAAGCATCGCGAGAAGCCGAAGCTCGCGTAATGCAGGCGAGCGTCCTGGCCCGCGAAGCGGAATTGCGGGCGCTCAAAGCGCAGGTCAATCCCCACTTTCTGTTCAACAGCTTGAATTCCATCAGCGCCCTCACCACATCCGACGCGCCCAAAGCGCGCGAGATGTGCATCCTGCTTGGCGATTTCCTGCGGCGAACTCTCGGCCTCGGCGAAAAAGCCGCGATTCCGCTGGAGGAAGAAATTTCGCTGATTCACGCGTTTCTAGCGGTGGAAAAAATCCGCTACGGCGCACGCCTGCAGATGGAAGAAAAAATCGACCCGGAGATTCTCGACGCGCAAGTACCGCCGCTGCTACTTCAACCGCTGGTTGAAAACGCCGTCGGGCACGGGATCGCGAATCTCATCGAAGGCGGTTGGATCAGGCTCGTAGCCGAACGCCGCGACGGCGAACTCTCGATCGTGGTCGAAAATCTTTTCGACCCAGAGGCCCCGCCACGCCGCAAAAGCGGTGTGGGACTTACAAACGTCCGTCAGCGCCTCGAAGCGCGCTACGGTAATCGCGCAAGATTCGCCACGAGTATTGACGGATCTTGTTTCCGCGTGGCGATCGGTTTGCCGGTTGAAATCAAGGAGCGCGTATCGTGACCCCAGACGCGAACAAGAGAATCCGCACGCTGATTGTGGATGACGAAGACCTCGCCCGCCAGGTTCTCCGCGAATTCCTTTCCGCGCATCCGGAAATCGAAATCGTTGCCGAATGCGCGAACGGATTCGAGGCCGTGAAATGCGCCGCGGAACTCGAGCCCGACCTTCTTTTTCTCGACATCCAGATGCCCAAGCTCGACGGCTTTGAGGTTCTGGAATTAATCGGCGCGAACCGAGCTGTTGTTTTCGTGACCGCCTACGATACCTTCGCCATCCGCGCCTTCGAAGTTCACGCCGTGGACTACTTGCTGAAACCCATCGGCGCCGAGCGCTTCGACGCAGCGCTCGCCCGCGCCAAGGAACGCCTGTCCGGCAAGCTGCCCTCCGCGCCGCTTCCCGCGATGGAACTTGCGGCCAGCGCAAGGCCGCCGGCGCAGTATCTGGACCGCATCCCTGTGCGCGACGGCACCAGCGTGTTCATCATTCCGGTCGCGAAACTCGATTACGCGGAAGCGCAAGATGACTACGTCTCCCTGGCGTCCGGCGGCAAAAAGCACTTGAAGCAGCAAACGATCTCGAGCCTCGAAGCCGCGCTCGATCCGTCGCGCTTTCTGCGCATTCACCGTTCGTACATCGTAAATCTCGAGCGCGTCGTCAAGATCGAGCCATTTGGCAAGGATACCCACGTCGCCGTGCTCTCCGGCGGCACGCAACTTCCCGTCAGCCGCGCCGGTCACGCGCGCCTCCGCGCATTCCTCGATCGCTAGAAGTCTCGCACGTATCAGAAGCGCAACATCCCGACGGAGGTTTTGTAGGGGCGTAGCACCGCTACGCCCGGCGCAGATGCTTGCCCACACCGCGCCACTTACTTCCGGTTCGGGCGTGCTCCGTTACACCTCGCGATCACGATTCGAGAATAGTCCTTGCAGCAACCAATCCGACGGATGATGCTGTTTGGTAGAGCCTGCCGCGCGCCGTATGCTCCGGCGCGCGGGTCTCGAGCCACCATGCATATCCTCGTAGCCGACGACGACGCAGGCAGCCGCGAGCTCTTGACCGAGCTGTTGCGCCACAGCGGGCATTCCGTCACCGCCGTGCTCGACGGGCGCGAAGCTCTCGCCGCAATGACCAAAGACACATTCGAAATTGTGCTCATGGACGAAGAAATGCCCGGCATGAGCGGCATCGAAGCAACTCGCGCGATCCTCGAACGAACCGCGCCCGGCCAGAAGCGCCCCATCATCGTCGGAATTTCAGGAAATTCCACTCCGGAAGACGAGCGGCGCTGCCTCGCGGCCGGTATGGACGCCTTTTTCGCAAAGCCTGTTCGCGCCGCGGAGATTTTCAGCCTGCTCGCGATGCTCGCGCGCCGGTCTCAGCCGACCGGCCCCGAAAAAGCGGATCTCGCCACGGCCGATCCGCCTCCCGACGATTTGGCCGAAACGCTGCGCCGCGCAACCGGTGGCAACGACAAAATTGCCCGGTCGCTTGTGAAGACGTTTCTCGCGGACACGCCCAAGAAACTTTCGCTGCTGCGCCGCGCGATATCTGAAAAAGACGCCGAAATTCTCGCCACGGTCGCGCATTCCCTGAAGGGTTCGCTCGCGCTGATTGGCGCGCATAAAGCCGCGGGCACCGCGCGCAACTTGCAGGCTATGGGGCGCCTCGGCAACCTCAGTGGCGCCGTCGCGGAATTCGGCGTGCTGGAAAGCGAGTTCAAGGATTTGAAGTTCGAACTGCTTGAGCTGCACGCGAATCCGGCAGCGGCGCCGAAAGCGGCATCGAAAACAAAACCGAAATCTCGCCGCTCCCCTGCTGGTTCTCGCCGGAAGCGCTGATGCTGACTAACCCGGCAATACACTACCGGCAACTCTTGCCCTGTAGAGAGCGCGAAGCCATACTGGGTTACATGAAACGCGGAATTTCACTCCTTGGGACCGCCGCGCTGTTCGTGCCGCTGTGCGCGATCACGTCCGCGATGTTGCTCGCTCCTCGAGCGATACACGCCGATGATCTGAAACTTAAGGACGGGTCCGTAATCTCCGGCACCATCGTCGGCTATGAAGAAAAATCCTTCAAAGTGAAGACGAGTTATGGCTTTGCGGTAGTGCAGAAAGACCAGGTCGTCTCGATCAGCATTTCGACAGCAGCCACCGATCCCGCCGAAAAGAGTGCCGAACCGGCCGCTGAAAAATCTGCGCCCGCTCCGAAACCGAAAACAGAATCCGCGAAGACCGCCGCGCCGCCGCTGCCAGCAATGGCCGGGGCCCAACCCGAAGTCGCCGCCAAAGCCGCGCCCGTCGCGAAGCCTGTGCCGCCTCCGCCTGCTCCGACGAAAGTCGCCGTGAATCCTTCTCCCGCGCCGGCCGCAGCGCCAGTTGCCAAGGCCGCGCCACCAGCCGTCGCACCAGTTTCAGCGCCGCCGAAGCCGCCGGCTCCGGAACCGATTCGCGAAGCCGTGAACGGCAACGTCTACACGAACGAAACCTATCGCTTCCACATGTACAAGCCGCCGGATTGGGACGTGATCGCAACTGCGCCGGCAGTTCTGCCCGGCGCGATTACCGCGATGGGCACCGGTGACGATACGACCTATCTGCTGATTGGGCAGGAACCCGCCGGAAAATCCATGGCAACCGATATGGACACGACCGAGCGCCGCCTGCGCGACGTGATGGTGGATTTTCGCGCGCTCGATGAGAAACAGATCACGGTGTCCGGCATGGCAGCAACCGAACATCATTTTCGCGGAAAAGTTGACGAGCACGACTGGTCCGGTGTCGTTGTGCTCGTGTCCCGAGGGGCCAGGCTTTACACCATCTTCGGCATGACCCGCGCCGATAACGACCTGGTGCAGATCCAGGAAAACGTGATCGCCCGTGCAATCTCCAGCTTGCAATTCACCGACTAGCGGCGCGATCGTTCTTCCCTTCCGTCACGCAATTCCTTCTGATTGGATCTCTCTAAAGCGGAGGCGGTAGTGCGGCCTGCGGACTGGCCTTATTGTCACTGGGCGCGGTTGCTGCCGCGCCGCAATGCGGGCAGTGCGCCCAGCCGCGCTCCATCGCGCGCCCGCATCGAGCGCAGGTCGGCCGCAATGGCGCAGCGCAATTGGGACAAAATGTGTACGCCGACTTTGCCGACGCTCCGCATTTGGAGCAATAAAACGGCAGCGGATCGCGCATGAAAAAGTAAAGAATCATCCCGATCGCGTTGGGAATGAAAATGGCGAGCAGGGTCCACAACCAGGCCCGCATCAGGCGGCGTTTCGCGTCGCCATAGATGTATCCGATCGCTAGGATATAAGCCGCGACGACGAGGGACGCGAAAAGACTCAGAAGAAGTTTTCCGGCCTCGGGCCAATCCACGTTTTTCGGATCGCTGGGAATTGCGGCGCACCTCATCACCAGGAACATCGCCACAAAGGCGATGCCCGCGAGCACGTAAACCAATTTCGGAATTACGGATTTCTTGTTCCGAGTGTCATTCATGCAAGCCTCCGATCATGCTGGCGCCGCAGAGAGAGCAGCACCGCAGCGCTGCCGCCAGCCAGCCACGTAAGCGCTGAAAATACCGCAAAAAGAATCCATACCTGACGAAACTGGACGTCGAGCACCGAGAGCAATCCACTGGTTGCAAAGCGGAAAAACGGCCAGCCTGCAACCGTCACCGTCCATGAAAAAATAATCAGCGCGATCAGCATCATCCGATTCTTGCGCTGCTCGTCCTGCGCGGCGAATTGCGCGGATGCCATCGCGTGAGTGCGTTCGAAAAGCGCCGGCGAAGGCTGCGGCGTTGGCAATCGGCGAAGTCCGCCAGTAATCAGTTGCCAGCGCTCGAGCTCGGCGGAGCAGCTTGCACACGTCGCAGTATGACGCGCGATACGAGCTTCGGCGTCGGCATCGAGCGCGCCCGCAACCAATAGCGGGAACTGTGCGCGAATTTCACCGTGTTCGTCCGAGCGGTTCATCCCCGCACCTCCCCGGCATTGCCCATATCCAGTAGCTCCCGGAGCTGTTCGAGCGAACGGCGAAGGCGCGACTTCACGGTAGAAAGCGGCGTCGCCAGCACGGTGGCGATTTCCTCCAGTTTCATTTCTTCCTCGAATCGCAGCGAGAGCACCTCTCGATAGCTCAGCGGCAAATTCTCCAGAGCGCCCGCCAGCAACCTTGCGCGCTCGCCGGCCAGCATTTGATCGAACGGCCCGGGATCGGCGCTGGCAAGGCGCGAAACCATCGTTTCGTTCGGCGTATCGTCACTGACCGGCTGGTCGAGGCTGCTCGGCCGGATGCGGCGCAGGTGGTCGAACGCCAAATTTCGCGCCAGAGTGAACAGCCACGCGTCGAAATTGCGCGATGTGTCGAAGCTCCGGATTTTCTCCGCGACGCGAAGCCAGGTCTGCTGAAAAAGATCGTCGGCGTCGGCCGGCTCGCGAACCAGCCGCAGCAGGTACCGGTAGATGCGATTCTGATAACGCGCCATCAGCGTGGCGAGCGCGTCCGGGTCACCGCGCCTGAGCTGCAGAACAGCGGCGTCAACTCCCAATCGCCCCTCCCAAACGCTCGCGACCGAACACATGTAAACACTACGTGCCAGGACAGCGAAAAGACGCATGCCGCATCCCGTCCGGTGCGCTGTCCGAAGTCCTTATATTGCAATGGATTGAAGAATACTGCGTTTGGCGAAGCTCTAGAACTTCGTCACTTCGCTGAAGTGGAAGTCGCGAACCTTCATCGGGGGCACGACCATCTCGAAGGACTCTTCTCCCGCCGCGCGCACCGCCTTACCCAGCATCTCGACATTCGACAGCATCTCGATGACGCTCTGATTGAAGCGGAAATTGCGCACGCCGCCGGAGACTCGGCCGTTTTCGATCAGGAACGTTCCGTCGCGCGTCATTCCCGTCAGAATCTTCTCGTAGGGATCCACTTCGCGGATATACCACAGGCGCGTGACCAGAATGCCGCGCTCCGTCGTGCGAATCATTTCATCCGTGGACTTGTCGCCGCCTGAAAAAACCAGATTCATCGGCGCCTCGCCGTGTTCGTTCGGCAGCGAAAAGCCGTGGCCGGTGGGCTTGGCCCTCATTTTTTTTGCAGTCGCGCGCGAATAGACCAGATTCTTCGGGACACCGCGGTCCACGAGTAAAACCTTCTGCCGCGGCACGCCTTCCCCATCGTACGGCGTGCCGCTCTGCAGCGGATGATATGCGTCGTCCCAGATCGTGATGTTGTCGCCGAAGAGTTTCTTGCCCATGCGGCCCGTCAAGCAGGAGCGCTTGTCGTGGACAGCGGTGCCAGCGAAATCGTAGAAAAGAAAACCTACCAGATCGAGAACTGCCGAAGGACTCAGGATCGTGGTGTAGCGGCCCGCCGGGATTTCGCGCGGCGCGCGGGAACCCGTGGCAGCGTTCGAGGCGCGTTCGGCGAGTTCCTCGGGATCAAGCTTGCGGATATCGGGCGAATTCGACTTGGCCCAGCCGGAGGAATTCGCCTCCAGAATCGTGACCGAAAATTCCGAACGGGTCTGCTCGTAGCGAGCGCGAAGTCCTCTGGAATTGGCCAGGACTGAACTGTAAGAGCCGCTCGAAAAAATACCAGCAGCGGTCTGTTTGGCTTTGTCGGCCTTCTTGCACACGCGCGTGACGGCCTTGGCGCGGTCTTCCGGCGTGGTGCCGGCTGTGGATGAAAAGAACCGCGAGACCTTTTGATATTTCTGCTTGCTCAGCAGCGGCAGCAGATCGGGATTTTCGGGTTGGTTGCGCGCGAGGGTGACGGCGGACGCCACCACGCGGCGGAGTGATTCGTCGTCCGTCTTGTTCGTGGAGGCGCGAGCGGTGCGGCCGTCCACAACCGCTCGGACGGAGATGCCGAGCGTATGCTCGGCGACGTTTTGATGAATCGTGTTATTGGCGAAGCGCGTCAGCGCGTCGGTTCCAGCGCTGACGTCCACTTCTGTTTCGTCCGCCTCGCTCAGCTCGAGAATTTTCTCGGCGATGCGCTCGAGTTCCGCCGGTGATAGTTGTGCGTTCTTGTTGGCCATGGTCGTTGGGTTATTTTGCGAAGGCGACGCCGACTTTGATATTGCGGAAGCGCGCCGGGGACGCGCCGTGTCCCGTGCCCATCACCTGCTGGGGCTGACCCTTGCCGCAGTTGGGCGTGCCCCACAGCGTCCAGTAGTCGCGCGAGCAGATGGCGTCGCAGCTGTTCCAAAATTCCGTGGTGATTCCGCTGTAGCTCGGATTTTTGATCATGCGCCCCTGCTTGCCGGCCTTGATCTCCCAGCCGATTTCGGTGGAAAACTGGAAATGGTAGCGCTTGTCGTCAATGGACCAGGAGCGGTTCGTCTCCATCAGGATCGCGTCGTCCGTGTCGGCGATTAAATCCTCATATTTCCAAGTGCCGGGATTGATGCTGACATTCGTCATGCGAATCATGGGCAGACGATTCCAGCTTTCGCAGCGGACCGTGCCGCCCGATCGCTTTTCGCCGATGGACGCGGCGGTTTCGCGGCTGCTCAGATAGCCTGTGAAAAGTCCGTTCGTGATGATCGGCGTACACTGCGCGGCTACGCCTTCGTCGTCGTAGGCGAATGTGCCGAGGCCGGGGCCGTGCTCGAGGCGCGCGTCGGCGACGACGTTGACGATGTCAGAGCCGTATTTCAATTTGCGAAGCTTCTCGGTGGTAAGAAAACTCATGCCCGCAAAATTTGCTTCCATGCCGAGGACGCGGTCAAGCTCGATCGGGTGGCCAATCGATTCGTGAATCTGCAAACCGAGCTGCGAGCTGCCGAGGATGATTGTCTGCTGGCCTTCGGGACACTGCGCGGCGGAATGCAGCGCGACGCATTCTTCGGCGATGCGTCCCGCATTTCCTGCGAGGTCGAGCGATTCGATCAGCTCGTAGCCCTGCAGCATGTGCTGGCCGCCAAAGCTATTGGGATACGAGCGCTTCTGGATTTCGGTGCCGGCGAAACTGGTGGCGACGATTCCCGCGCCGGACTGCATCTTGATCTGATGGATTGAAGAGCCAGTGCTGGATGCGAACAGCTGCTCGATGCGGCGAAAGGACATCGAGCCTTCCGCGACGGTGACGCCTTTCACCCGGCGCATTTCTTTGTCCGCGGCCAGCAGGAGATCGATCTGCTGCTCGACGGGAATCCGGAAGGGATCCTTCAGGAAGGGATTCTGCCAGGTGTCCACGTGCGAATGCTCGGGCGCGAGCGAAACATTTTCGCGCTTCGCAAGCGCCGAAGCCTTTGCGATAGCGACGGCCTCTGCGGCACAGGCCTGGACGCCTTCGCTCGTCAGTCGGTCGGTGGAGGAAAATCCCCACGCGCCGCCGGCGATCACGCGGATTCCGATGCCGAGCGATTCCGATTCCGCGAGGTTCCCTACTTCGCCGTTCTTGGTGGAGAGATCGCGATGGCGAATGTCCATCACGCGCACGTCGACATAGGAAGCGCCGCGGCGCTTCGCCGTCTCGATCGCCGAATTGGCCAGTTGCTGCATCATCGTGCGTTCGCCACCCCTTCAAAAGTGTGTCGAGTAACTCGGTGCGCTTTCCTTTGTTTTCTTAGACTTACGGCGACAATTACTCGGCACCGTGTGTCGAGTAATTGCCGGCAAACAGTGCCCGCGCCGCCGCGGTTACCGGCGCTCTCCTGCGCTTTTGACAATATCGTCCAAAAATTCACAAAGCCATCTTAGAGGAAAGCGGCGAGAGTGCAAGGGCAAGGTTGTGTAGAGAATGAAAATTTGCGATGGCGATGCGGAAGACCCGAGGAACGATCGGCGTTAACCTTGACTCGCGGGTGCAGACTCTGCCGTGCGACGGCGGCCGAGATAGTCCGCGACAATCCTTGTGGACGCGGCGATCCCGAAATTGTCCGCGGTTTCGGACCAGTTCAGAAAACTATGGTGATCGGCAAAAAGCGCCGGCAGCCACACCAGCAGGCCGAAGCCCACGATCATCGCCGTGGTTAATCGAGACGCGAGCAGGGCCATGAAACCCGTGAGCAGAGCGATAGCGGCAAAAGCAAACGCGGCAGTGGTTGCAATCGCCCAGAACATTTGTCCAGGCGGAATCCATTTCGGAACAAGATTTGCTGTCTCACGTAGATAGAAAACCTGTTCCAGCGTGAACGAGACAACGCAAATACCGAACGAGTAGTACCCGAACTGAGCCAATTTTGACGTTCGAGCCGGAGCGATTGCACCGGCACACGCATACAAGATCATGGCCCCCGAGACGTATGAGAATTGTTCGAAGAAGTTGCCAAAGTTATTGTAGACGACCGGATGCTGAAAGAAGAGCGGCACCCCCAGCAAGGCGAACGTCAAGTAGATTGCGCCGATTGCGACAGCACCCGCTCGGACCGTTCTCGGCCAAAGCACGGCGACACCTCCAAAGATTTCGAAGATGGCCAGGATGTAGGCGAGAACCCGACGGTGAGGAACACCGGTAAGCGCGTCGTAGTTATCCCAAACCACGGCGACGATACCGGAACCAATCGCCGCCAAGCCGTATGCGTATCGCCCCAAAGAATATTTCATTGCAGTGCCTTAGCCGGAATTCGTGCAGACATTTGTTGCAGGATTCCCCAGATGACCGCCCTTTTCGAGCCGCCACGGTTACCTGCGCTGACCTGCGCTTTCGACGATCTCGGCCGATAATACAGAAGCCATCTTAGTGTAATGCCATCCGAGTGCAAGGGTCGGGGTTGTCTAGGAAATGCGAGTTGTTTGAGCGGCGAGTGGCGAGCTTCTGGCCGATGGACAGCCGAAGAGGGAATCTTCGACTGCGTAACCGGACGTCCCGCAGGAGCGGGACGGAGAACCACGTCCGGTCACTCCGCTCAGAATGACGGTTGGGGCGCGCGTGATTCGAATGGGCGCAGGGCGAACAGGTTAGTTCTGCACGTACGAAAAGAAATCTTCTAAAAGGCCTTTCCAGAGAGGATTAGCGGATTCGATCAACGCGATCTTCTTGGCGCGCCGCCAGCCCTTAATTTGCTTTTCGCGAGCAATTGCAACACGAATGTCCGTGAATGACTCGTAATAGACGAGGCGCGTGACGTTGTATTTCCGAGTGAAACCTTCCACGATTTTTCGGCGGTGCGTGGCGACTCTTGATTCCAACTGACTCGTCACACCGGTGTAAAGGACGCCCGACTTGCCTGCCAGAATGTAAACGAAGCCACTCTTCACATCTTCACCGCCGCAAAAGCGGCAACGTCATTCCGACCGGAGGAACAAGACCCCGGGAATCATTTGGATTTGAAGAGCGCCAGGTCAACGGCGGCGGCCATGGCTTTGTAGCCTTCGTCGTTCGGGTGCAGATGGTCGCGGATGTTGAACGAGGGGCGAATCTGTTTTGGATTCGCAGGATCCTGGACGGCGGCGTCGAAATCAATCACCGCGTCGTAGGCCTTGCCGGTGCGAATCCATTCGTTCACCGCTTCGCGCATTACTTCGCCGCGGTCCGTCGCGTAGGCGGCACCAACGTAGGGCGTCAGTGTGGCGCCGATGACTTTGATTCCGTGCATGTGGGCGCGCTCGATGATTTGCTTGTGCGCGGCGATCAAATCATCCACGGAAGGGACCTCGTTCGACGGAGTTCCGGGCAGGTTGCCCAGGCCAATGTCGTTGATGCCTTCGAGGACGATGAGCCATTTCACGCCCGGCTGGCTGAGGACGTCGCGGTCGAAACGGGCGAGCGCGTTGACACCGGCTCCGTCGCCGAGGAGACGATTGCCCGAAATGCCTTCGTTGATGATGGCGACGCCCGCGGTGGATTTGTTTGCGGCGAGGCGCACAGCCAACTGGCTGGGCCAGCTGCTATTGGTATTCGGCGTGGAAGTAGCGCCGTCGGTGATGGAATCGCCGAACGCAACGATCGCGGCGGACTTCGCGGGCGCGACGACATCCACGGCAGCGATCCAATACCAAAGCTCGCGCGTGGTTGGATCGGCGATGCTAGCGGCGCCGGTGAAGTCACCAGTTTGGGAGATGTACGTGGTGTGCAGGCCGGTGAGGTGGATCGTAGGCGTGGCGGCCTCGACGGGAACGTACAGACTGATCACCAAATCGCCGAGCGCAGGGACTTCGAGATCGAGCGGGTCGCTGAGCATTTCGGCTCCCGGCGGAATTACGGTGGACGCCCTTCCACTGAACGTGAGCGCGTGGTCGGATCCGGCGACGATGGCCGAGTCCTTATCATGAAGCGCGACGTGAGCCGCGCCGATCTGAAGCGCGCTCGTGCCGAAGGCGTTGGAAAGCTGGACGCGCACGCGGTGACCGCCAATGCTGGTGTGAACGATCATGCGCACGGTCTGGTTGTTAAGGGTCGGCGGAGCTGGAAAGAGCGGCGGGGGAGGCGGATTGCCCGGAGCCGGCGCGGGCTGGGAGTTGTTGGGTTGCGCAGGCGGCGCGGGAATCCGCGGAAACGAGAAGCGCGGAGTCTGCGGAGAAGCCGCCCAGGTAGCAACCCAATGCTCTTGAGCGTGCGCGCTCGGAACCGCAAGCGCTGTCAATACTATGAAAGACCATGCACACACCCTCGAAACGCGCATCGCCATGATTCCCCCCGAAGAATACGGATTAGCAGCAGGGCGAATGTTATCGCGACGAAAAATGATTGGCAATGGCGATTGGCGCGAGACGTGGGCCGCGTGAAACCCTTCGACTTTGCCCAAGACGAACCCGCGGTACTCTCGTCAGCGCTTTACGGCGGGTCGGTGCGGCGCGAGATTGACAGCTTGTCCCTCTATGCAGAAGGCAATAACTCTACGTATAATGCCGGGCATTCGGTTTCCCGCAGGCACCCTGTCATTGAGCTTTGGCCGAAGGAGCTTCGCCATGGCATGCAACTGTAGAGGGTTCGCAGACATTTCGACGATGGCGAGGCAAAGAGCCGCGGCGAGGCATGGGTTCTTTCTCAGCGCGCTGGTGGTGGCCCTTTCGTTAAGCGCGGGCTGCGGCGGCGGATCGTCCGGGATGCAGCCGCCACCGCCACCGCCGCCGCCGACCTTCACCACCATCGATGCGCCGGGAGCGGGCACGGTGTCGCCCGAGGGCACGTTCGGCCTTGGAATCGACTCGAACGGCGACGTGACGGGAGATTTCACCGATTCTAATGGCGCGTTTCACGGCTTTGTGCGGAATGCGAACGCGACCGAATTTTCAATCGACGCCCCTGGAGCGAGCACGCAGCCAGGGTACGGAAGCCTGACCGAGGCTATCAACGATTCCGGTGAGATTGTGGGGTATTTCGTCGATACACAGGGCCTGGAACACAGTTTTCTGCGGAGCGCGAACGGCGATATCACGGTGTTCGATCCTCCAAACAGCACCTCGGGCGCGCAATCGATCAACGACGGCGGGACGGTGGCCGGCGGATATGTGGACGTGAACGGGGCTCACGGCTAACTGCGGGCGACCGACGGATCGTTTACGAGTTTCGATCCGACGGGCGATCCGCTCGCCGTGCGAATTGTGATCCCCAATCGGATCAACGCAAGCGGCGCGGTGGCGGGCTCTTTCCTTGACACCAACAGCGTGTATCATGGCTTCACGCTCGCACCGAACGGCACGATCACGGTAGAGGACGCACCCGGCGCGGGCGCGGCGACGAACGAAGGAACCCAGCTAACCGATATGAATAGCGGCGGCGAGATCGTGGGCGCGATCGACGTTGGCAACGTCGGTGGGGTTATCGGCGTGACGCACAGCCTGATCCTGTCCACGGACGGGACATTCACGGTCTTCGATCCTCCAGGCGCGGTCAGCTCGTTCGCGGAAGGCATCAACGACAGCGGGGAGATCGTGGGCGAGTACCGAGACGCAGCCCTGGTGAGGCATGGATACCTGCGCGCCGCGGACGGAACATTCACCAGCTTCGACGATCCAAACGCCGCGCAGATGTCTCTTTCGGATCAATTCATCGGGACCAGTCCGCGCCGCATCAACGCGAGCGGAGCCGTAGTGGGAACCTACTCGGATGCGAACGGCGTGCGGCATGCGTTTGTGACGAATTGAAGGGCAAGCACGACATTTCGAGAGCCGACCAGCCCGCGCGAGACCTCGCGAGACTAAATTCGCACGGAGTTCTTCCGAATTCGCGAGCGGTTCTGTGGGAGACGAGGTCGCCCGAGCGCAGACACGATTGTCTGTGTCACCTAGCGCTTTGCGGCGGGCGGGTGCGGCGCGAGAACCTGTTGCAACGTTAGGCCGGGAGAAAAATTCAGCACGACCTCAAACTTAACCCAGGCGATCGTGTCCGGAGATCCTTCCTTGCCCTGCGTAATGCGCGAATGCAGGATACGCAGCTGGCCGGTGCCGAGCTTTAGAGTGGCGGCCTCGGCGGCGATGCGGCTCCTATCGGACTCGCCGATGGTGCTGGGGTACAGCGCGGCGTTAACGACTTCGTCCGCCAGGTGCTCGTCATCGAGGGACAGAACGAAATTGAACTTTCGCGTCGTCGCCTGGACAGCCTCGCGTGCTGAGTATCCGAACGCGCCGGCGAGGTAGCGATCGTTGTACGCATGATAGGGAGGCGTGGCGATCGCCGCGAATTCGACGGGATCATCCGACGGCTCAACCGGAGGAAGCATCTCAATGACCCAGCCGCCGCCTTCGTCGGCGGTTGCGGGAGTGAGGCGGAATGTCAGATTGTGGCCGACGTCACGCGTGAACGGCTGGCCATGCATCACTTCGCCCGTGAAGCGAACTTCGTCAGGTTCGGAGGGCATTGACGGCGAAGGTGCTGGAGCTGGCGCAGTCGCATCGACGGGCGGAGCTTGGTCTTGATGCGCCACGGCCGCTGGCAGGCGCAGGCCAATTCCAAGGGTGAGCGCGCAAGCGAGCGCGAGGCCGATGAAACGATGAGCCATGGACGCGTGAATTCTACCAGCAGAAACCTCAGGCCTGAAGACCTGAGCTGCATCGAAAGCGAAAAAACGGGGATGGTACGACCTCGGTAAGAGGCAACCGGTCGCCAACGAAGTTCGCCGGGCGCAGCATGCTGCGCCCCTACGAAAGCAAACCACAAGAAAAAGCCCGCGCCAAACGACGCGGGCGTTTTCCAATTTCGATATTCAGATTTCGAATCCTGAGGACTACGTGCCTTCGTCCCACGAAGCGAGGTAGTGTTCCTGCTCCGGGGTGAGCTTATCAATCAGCACGCTCATGGAGTCGAGCTTGAGCTTGGCGATCTGCTTGTCCAAATGCTCGGGCACGGAGTAAACCTGAGCCTTGAGATCCTTGGCATTCTTGACCATGTATTCGGCCGCGAGCGCCTGGTTCGCGAAGCTCATATCCATCACGGAAGCGGGATGGCCTTCGGCGGCGGCCAGATTGATCAGGCGGCCTTCGCCGAGGAGATAAATCCTGCGGCCGTCCTTCATCGTATATTCCTCGACGAACGGACGGGCTTCTTTGTGGCCGCTGGAAAGCTTTTCGAGCGCCTGGATATCAATTTCGACGTTGAAGTGGCCGGAATTGCTGATCACCGCGCCGTCCTTCATCCGCTCGAAATGCTCGTGCGCAAGAACCGCCTTGTTGCCGGTGACGGTGACGAAGATGTCGCCGATCTTGGCCGCCTCGTTCATGGGCATCACGCGGAAGCCGTCCATCACCGCTTCGATGGCTTTGGTCGGATCAATTTCGGTGACGATTACGTCGGCCCCGTGACCCTTGGCGCGCATGGCGACGCCGCGTCCGCACCAGCCGTAGCCCGCGACGACCAGTCTTAGGCCGGCGAGCAGCAGGTTCGTGGCGCGGATGATGCCGTCGAGCGTGGACTGGCCCGTGCCGTAGCGATTGTCGAAGAAGTGCTTGGTAAGCGCGTCGTTGACCGCGATAACCGGAAACTTCAGCGTGCCGTCCTTGGACATCGCGCGGAGACGGATGACGCCGGTGGTGGTTTCTTCTGTGCCACCGATCACGTCCGGAATCTGGTTGGTGCGCTTGGTGAGCAGCTGGGTGACAAGGTCCGCGCCGTCGTCCATGGTGATCTGCGGCCGGTGATCGAGCGCGGCGCTGATGTGCGCGTAATACGTGGCGTTGTCCTCGCCCTTGATGGCGTAGGTTGGAATGCCGTAGTCCTTAATCAGAGAAGCCGCGGTGTCGTCCTGCGTCGAAAGAGGATTCGAGCCGCAGACAACCAGATCGGCGCCGCCGTCGCGCAGCGTGATGGCCAGGTTGGCCGTCTCGGTGGTCACGTGGAGACAAGCCGCCATGCGAATGCCCTTGAGCGGCTGTTCCTTGATGAAGCGCTTGCGGATCAACTGCAACACGAGCATGTGCTGATTGGCCCATTCGATCTTGCGCTTGCCCTGTTCGGCAAGCGACATGTCCTTCACGTCGCCTTTTACCTTGACCGCAGTTTCCACTAGAGACTCCCTTTTCGATTCTAATTGCGATGAAAACTAAGCGCGAGACGCCACAGCGGAACCGCGCGACGCCGCTTCCTTGCGGATAGCGTCGGCCTTATCCGTGCGCTCCCACGTGAAGCCCGGACCGGTGCGCCCGAAGTGGCCGTAGGCAGCCGTGGGACGATAAATCGGACGCCGGAGATCGAGCGTTTCGATGATGGCCTTGGGCGTGAGCTTGAAGATCGAGCGAATCAGCTCGGTAATCTGATGATCGGGAATCGTGCCGGTGCCGAATGTATCGGCCATCACGGAAACCGGCTCGGCCACGCCGATGGCGTACGCAAGCTGGACTTCCACTTTGCGTGCGAGATCCGCCGCGACGATGTTCTTCGCCACGTAGCGCGCCATGTAGCACGCGGAACGGTCCACTTTCGAAGGATCTTTGCCGGAAAATGCGCCGCCGCCGTGACGACCGTAGCCGCCGTAGGTGTCCACGATGATCTTGCGACCCGTAAGGCCCGCGTCACCCATGGGACCGCCAGTGACGAAGCGTCCGGTCGGGTTCACGTGAATCTTGGTGGTCTTGTCGAACATGTTCGCGGGAAGGACTGGCTTGATGACTTTTTCGATCACGGCTTCGCGCAGGTCGCTCTGCGAAACCTTGTCGCTGTGCTGGGTCGAGATGACGACGGTGTCAACCCGGACCGGACGGCCATTGACGTATTCAATCGAGACTTGGGATTTCGCGTCGGGACGGAAGAAATCAACTTCGCCCTTCTTGCGGACTTGTGCGTGCTTTTGCATCAGCTGATGCGCCAACTGGATCGGCATGGGCATCAGTTCGGGAGTCTCGTCGCAAGCGTAGCCGAACATCATGCCCTGGTCGCCGGCGCCACCGGTATCAACGCCCATGGCAATGTCGGGCGATTGGCCCTTGACTGCAGACATCACGGCGCAGGTTTCGCAGTCGAAGCCGTATTTGCCGCGATTGTAGCCGATATCGTTGATCACGCCGCGCGCAATCGTGTCGTAGTCGAGGACGCCGCGGAATTCCTTCTTGATCGTGATCTCGCCAGCGACGACGACGAGACCGGTCGTCAGGAGCGTTTCGCAGCCGACCCGCCCCATGGGGTCAACCTTCAACACCGTGTCGAGCACGGCGTCGGAAATTTGATCGGCGATTTTATCGGGGTGCCCCTCGGAAACGGACTCCGAGGTAAATAGAAACTTCTCGTCGGAATGTGCCAAAACAGTGCCCTCCGGGGATGTCAAGACGCAGCTAAAGTGCCTAGTTTGCGCTTATTAGGTTAACCGAATCAGTGACGCTAGCACAGCGATATAGCGGTGTCAATCGCATGCACGGAAGGGCCTTAAATTGAGGCTGAACGGCGCAATATCGGCCTGAAAGTGAGTCGACACCGTCTTCTGAACAAAACGCGAATGTGGTCTTTTCTATACAGTAACGCCCATAACCGCCGTCCTAACATTGCGTCTCGGATCACCCGATCCCGATCCGAATCCAGGAGAAATAATAATGACGAGCGAAACACTCAAGAAGTGCTCACACCCCGTTTGCTCTTGTATGACATCGGCCAAGTATTGCAGCACGCAATGCGAGGCGATGGAGAAGACACCGGACATTGATTGCACCTGCAACCACGCAGGCTGCAAGGGCAAGACATCCTAACCAGAAACTGCTTCGGAAGCTGCTGAACGAGCAATCCACAACGCTTAGCCCAAACACTACGATTACAGCTTGTCAGAAGGCTTCAATACTCTTAAGGGTGCCTGAGAAGAATAATTCGGGAACTTCGTCACCTGCCTTCACCCGGAGGAGTGGTTCGCTTGAATCGGGCCGAAGCGGGCAGAGAAACCGCGTCTGTATCTCGAGATTTTTGGCGCTCCTGATTGCGTCCGCACTGTTACCCGCTCTCGCTTTGGCACAGTCGCAGGCAACGCCCGCCAGTACCGACAAATCCGCGCCGGCCGCACAAGAGGCGAACCCACCAGCCAAACCTGCGACGAATCCTTCCGGCTTCGCGGGCGCGGAAGCCTGCAAGACATGCCACGCGGCGATTTACACCGGATGGGAACTGAGCCCGCACTGGAAACAGACGTACAAAGAGGGCGGCATTGCGAAACACGGCTGCGAGGATTGCCACGGCCCCGCTTCCAGCCACATCGCCAATCCGGCCGACACGTCCAAGCTCTTGCTGTTCGAAAAAGCATCAACGAAAGAGATTAATGAGCGCTGCCTGACCTGCCACGCCGGCGGCACGCAGCATATGAACGCAATCAATTCGGTACATTCGAAGAACGACGTCAGTTGCGTCTCCTGCCATTCACCGCATCACGCGGAGACGAAAGAATTTCTGCTGGTAAAAGCCCAGCCCGAACTTTGCTACACATGCCATCTCCAGCAAAAAGCCCAGTTCGATATGCCTTTCCATCATCGAGTGAACGAAGGGCTGATCCAGTGCAGCGATTGCCACAACGTGCACGGCACAGTCGGTCCAAAGCAGGTCCGGACTTCATCCACGCAGGATGCAATTTGCTTCAAATGCCACATAGACAAGCAGGGCCCGTTTGTCTTCGAACACGCGCCGATCAAGGTGGATGGATGCCAGTCGTGCCATCTGACGCATGGCGGGCCGAATCCGCACATGCTGAAGCTGAGCAACGTCAATCTGCTTTGCCTGCAGTGCCACACGACTTCGAGCTTCAGCTCCGCGCCGGGAGCGCCTTCGTTCCACAATCAGGCAAGCCTGTTTCAATCGTGCCTGTTGTGTCACTCGCAAATTCACGGCTCTAATTTCGACGCGACGTTCTTCAAGTAGGGAGCGCGATGAACTCTTTTTCGATTGGGGGTGAAGCCATGAAGGCGAATCAACCGGTGGCCGCGAAATGAGAATTTCGAAGGTGGGACAGAAAGCCATGAGCGGTCGCATGCGGGTTCGCCCGATTTATTTTGCGATCATTGTGATGGCACTGCTCCTTTCGCCCGTCGTCCGCGCCCAAGATGACGTCAGTGAATTGAAGGGGATTGATTCGGGCGATTACAACATTCACCAATCCATCGAATTCGGCTATCGCGCGAACGAAATCAACGGCAACAAAGACACCTACGACACGTTCGAGAACCTGGGTTCCGGCGTTCGGCTTTTTGATTACACCCTCGAAATGCGGTCTCTCGACCATAAGGGACTCCTGTTTGATGACCTGAGCTTCAGCAACTTTGGATATGGCGGCGATCCGAACGACGTGACCCGCCTGCGCATCGGGAAGAACAAGCTGTACGACTTTCGAGTGCTGTTCCGCCGCGACAAGAATTTCTGGGACTACAACCTTCTGGCAAACCCGCTGAACCCGGCTTCGTTAAACCCGCCAGGGTCATTAACAACCGGCTGCTATGTGGGTCCGCCCACTGCAGCTTTTCCCCAAGGCGCTCCCGCGTACTGTTCCTCACCATCGGTGGCGATTAACAATTCACCTCATGCGCAGGACCTTGTGCGGCGAATGCAGGATTACGATCTCACGCTGTTTCCGAATTCGGCCGTACAGGTCCGATTGGGCTATTCGCGTAACCGCGACGAGGGCCCCGGATTCTTCACCACGGACGGGGGAACGATATCGGACTTCAACGAGAACTACAGCTACACCACGAATGCATATCGCATCGGAGTTGACTTCAAAATTCTGCCGCGGACGATAATTTCCTACGACCAGTTCCTTAGTTATTTCTCGCAGAATAATGTGGTCAGCGACAATCCAATTGCGAACCCACAGAATTTCGGATTTATTCTCGCAAACCCCTCGGGCGTGGGGACGACCAACGGCACACCGGTGGATCTCGGAAACATTTGGACGACTCAAACGCCCTCCGAAGCTCTTCCCTGCGCCGCTCCGATCGTCACGGGTACACCAAACACCGCCAATCCCAATTGCAACGGATTCCTGTCCTATAGCCAAGTTGGCAGCCCGCGAAACTTCATGCCGACGGAACGGCTCCGGTTCCAATCGAATTACTTCAACAATTTCGAGATGTCCGGTTCGGTGGGTTACAGCACAAGCAGCAATCAGATTCCGAATTTCCTTGAGACGGTGGACGGATGGACCGAACGCACGCTCGAACGCGGAAGCACCACCAGTGGACCGGCGGCCGCAAGGCGCGTCTCGGTGAATGCGGACTGGTCGGGCGTGTATGCCGTGACCGACAAGTTGCGCATCCTCGATTCATTCCGGTACGACAACTGGCGCATCCCCGGAATGTGGGCGCTCGATGAAACAAATATCTTTGGCACGGGCTTTCCTGGCATCAGCGGCCTGCAGCAAAATCAGGCAGTCTTCAACCTCGTCAATTGCCCTCTGGCCTCTAACGCGGCGACTTGCCCTCAGCACTTGGGGAGCTCGCCCACGTCAACAGGCTCGGCCGCGGATGTGATCAGCGGACTCGCTTCAACGTTTCTGGGCCAGAACCTGAAATCAAATACTTTGGAGCTCGAGTACGACCTGAACAAGCGCGTGATGGCTCATATCGGCTACCTTTATACGAACCGAACCATCGCGCAGTTCAGCGATACAAACGACTCAGAGCTGATCTATTTCCCGGGCGGGGCCGGGGCAGCCCCAGGAAATGATTTCCTCGCCGCGCGCGGCAGCTGCGTGGAGGTTGGCGGCGAGTTGCCGTTGGGATGCGTGCTCAATCCAGACGGCTCTGTGACTTTTACCGCGCCTGCGGCTGCGAGCCCAACTCGCAGCATAACAACCATCAACGAGAATGCGCTGTTGCTAGGGGTCGTCTTGCGGCCCGTGGATGCTCTGCGAATCACGGGCGATTTTGAGTTTGGATACAACGACGCTTCCTATACACGGATCGATCCCCGGCAAGTGCAGTCCTACAAGGTGCAGGCGAATTACAAACCGCGGCCGTGGGCGACTGTGGACGGCGCGTTTGAGATTCACGAGAACCGCGACAACGTCCTAACGGTGAACAATCTTGAACACGACCGCTCGTTCAGCTTCGCCACGATACTGACGGCGAATCCGCGGCTCACCATAGACTTCGGGTACAACTACTGGAACGTCTACACTCAATCGCTGGTCTGCTTCGCTTACGCCACAACCTCCGCGAACCCCGTGCCGCCACCGGCTCCGCCCACCATTACCGTGTCGGCGTTTCCTCCAGGTGTCCCGATGCTCCCGACGGGGGCGGCGTGCCCGATTGCCGGTGCGTCGTCTCCTCTGGGAGCGCTTGCGATCTATGGCAGCACGGATCATTTCGCCCATGCCGGCGTGATTTGGAAACCAACGAAGCGCGTGACCGCGATGATTGGTTACGGCGGCAGTTTCGTTCGCGGCAACACGACCTACCTGAATCCTCTGACGCCTTCCGGTACGCTCGATTTCGACTACCAAAGGCCGTACGGATCCATTGCGATTGATGTCTACAAAAACGTCACCTACAAGATGTCCTGGAATTATTACGGCTTCAACGAGACGGGAACTACAAACCCGTTTGGACTTCAAGCAATTCGTCTGCAGGACTTCAACGGCAGTAACGCGACATTTTCGTTCCGATACGCTTTTTGAAACGCAATGATCTGAGAATTGGGAGGAATGAAATGACTCATCAAATGGCTCGAACAGGGTCCGCGGTATTTCTGTTGGCCGCGCTGGTGCTCGTGATCGCCGCGCCGACTCAGGCGCAGGATGAGGGCGCTGTGTTCAAGGCTCAGTGCGCCGTATGCCACGCGCCCGATGGCAGTGGCAGCACCGACACGGGAAAGCAGTTGGGTGTCAAGGACCTGCGATCCGATGAAGTGCAGAAGCAAACGGACGCGCAACTGACCGACAGCATCACGAACGGCAAGGGCGCGACAATGCCGGCGTACAAGGGCAAGGTAACGGACGCGCAGATTAAAGGGCTCGTCGGCTACATCCGTGGCTTGGCTAAAAAGTAATAATTCTCCGGGAGAAGACGCGTGAATCTTCCCGCACCCGCGGCGCTGCTTTACATTTTGCTGATCGTTAGCGCCGTTCTCGTCGCCATCATCGCGTTTCGCCCGGCCATCACGCACAGCCGCGAGGGCAAAATGCTGGCGTTCGTCGCATTCCTAATCTTGCCGGTGCTGTGCATGTCCTGGGGAGCCTCGGAACATATTGACCGTTCCAAACAAACGGCGTTCTGCCTCAGCTGCCACATCATGGAATCTCACGGCAAGAGCCTGTACGTGGACGATCCCACGTATCTGGCGGCCGCGCATTTCCAGAACCATCGCATTCCGGTGGACGAGGCTTGTTACACCTGCCACACGGATTACGCGCTCTACGGCGGTGTCGTGGCCAAGATGCGCGGGCTGCGGCATATCTACATCCAGTACCTCGGCACGCCACCGAGCCCGGACAATATCAAGCTCTATAGTCCCTACAACAATCGTGAATGCCTCTATTGCCACCTCGGCGCTCGCTCGTTCGAGAGCAATCCTATTCACATGGCCATGCTTGCGTCACTCAAGAGCAATCAGGTGTCCTGCATGACCAGCGGCTGCCACTCTACGGTTCACAACGTGGCCACCCTGAATCAGGTGAAATTCTGGAGCCCGGCACAATGAACATCGAAGCGACGGGAATCCACCGCAGCCTGCGCGTTTCCGGAATCCTTCTGGCTCTTGCGCTCGTCGTTGAGTTGATTAGTCTGCTCTGGGGAAAGCCGCTGGCATTTCTCTTATTTGCTTTTGTCGGCGGCGCGCCTTTTCTGGCGGGCATTTTGCTATACCTGTATTCGCTGGTTTCCACGAGCGGATAACTCGAACGTTGGAACAGCAAACCATCAACCATAGAAAAAAGGAGCCGGCGCGGGGTGGGATTTCCTCGCCGGCTCCGCTTGTTGCAGTCGCGACGAGGCGAGGGTGGTTCGCGCTCGCCGCGAGTTGGCCGCTTAGATGGTCACTCACGGCTCGAACTGGATTAATCGCGGCCGAGGCCTAGAACATAAACCTCACAGCGAATTGAATCTGGCGTTGCCCACCGTTGGTCCCCGGCATCGTCGCGGCCAGCCCGGTCGAGGGGGTATAGCAGGGGCCAGCGACCGGACCGGCGGGGTTCCCCGACGGGTTGCAGAGCACACCACCGGGGTTGGCGCCACTCGGGGCCAGATACGCAGCCGGGTTCGAAAGTTGCGAATAGTATGGATTTGGGTTGCCTGCCCCTGGGCCTGACTGTATTACCGGCGGGACGGTGTTCGCGGTGCCCATCAAGTAGACCTGGTTGCCGACAACGAAGTTGGGGTGGTTCAGGATGTCGAAAAACTCCGCCCGGAGCTGCATGGTGACCTTCTCGGTCAGCTTCGTGTTCTTGAAGATCGCGAAGTCGAAGTTGACGAAATTGGGGTTATTGAGCGAGTCGCGGCCGGAATCGCCGAGCGTGCCAAATGGTGCGAACACGAAGCATTCCGGATTCCACCACTCGGTTTGGTGCCTCGTCATTGCCTTGCACCCGGGGACGACCTCCGGACGCTCGCCTTCGGTGGCACCACCCGTTTGGGATTGGTAGAGGCCTCCAAACATGGTCTGAACGTTAAACGGCAGACCGCTATAGGCGCTGACGATAGGGCTGATTTGCCAGCCGTCTTTCAACCGATTGCCCTTGAACGGCAGCTGATAGATGGCATTCGCGGTGAACACCTGGTTGGAGCTAAAGCTGCAAGGACCTCTATCCAGGCTCGGATTGTAAGAATCCACGACAGCCCACTCGCCCTGTTCCGTGCTGATGGTGGCCGAGGCATCATCCAGGCACTTGGACCAAGTGTAGCCGGCATTGCCGACCAGGCCCCGGGCGAGCTGCCGACTGACGGTAACTTGCAAGGCGTTGTAGGTGGAGTGTGCCCTCGGTTGAACCGCTTCCACCGCCCCGAAGTTGGGATTCTCGTGCAAGCCCACAAACGGGTTGCTCACCGTGCCCCGCGTGCCTTGGCCGGTGGCACCGGTGGGGGCGAAGGTTTGCGCTAACGTGGGCACGGTGGGAGGGGGCGGAGGCGCGTTCAGTTGTGCAGAGGTGAGATCGCCATAGGCCAGCGGAGGGTTGGCGTCAGCCCAAAAAAACAGGTGGTTGCCCGAGGAACCGTTGTAACCCACCGTAAGCACGATCCCATGCCCCAGGTCGCGCTGCACGTTGAGGTTGTATTGCATCACGTAAGGTGAGGTGTCCACATTCTGCAGGATCGCGTAGTACCAGGCAATGGACGTGGCGTCGGCGGGACTGGAAGGCAAAGCAGGGAAACTCGGGCTGAAGAAAAGAAAGAAGAGCGGGGCATTCGGGAGAAACGACGTGTTGTCGAGAGCATAGGTGCGCGCGGTGACTGGCTCGTGGAATATGCCGAAGCCGGCGCGAACGGAGGTCTTGTGATCCCCGAACGGATCCCAGGCAAGACCGATGCGTGGATCGAAATTCATTTTATCGGGATTGTTGGTAAAGGGGTGTTTCGCGGTGACGAAGCTATACTCAGTCGTCGTCGGGGCCGTTAAGTTGTTGATCACGAACACGGGCTCCTTGACCGTGGTCGGGTTACTGGCCCAATCGTAGCGCAGGCCGAGATTCAAGGTAAGTCTCGCAGTGATTCTCCAGTTGTCCTGGATGTATGGATCCACCCAGTTCTGACGCCAGTAGCGGTAGGGATCGAAGGGATACGTGACGTTACTCGGGGTCGTATAGCTGTAACTGGGGGCCGCTCCACAGACGCACAGCAATGGAAAGCCGTACATCGAACCGCCCAACGGTGTTCCGGGTACTGTGTTGCCGCTCAGGTTTGCAAAAATCCAGGCGCCGCCGGGATACTGGTCCCAGTATTGATTCAACTGCACGCGGGTCATGGTGACCCCAAACCGGATACTGTGCGCGCCGTGCGATATGCTGACATCATCGCCAACGCTGAATCGGTTGGTGACCGGCCGGCTCGGGCTCGTAGGCGAGGGGCCCAGCGACGAAATATTCTGACCGGGAGAAAAGTCCATGTCCTGCAGGCCGGGAGCCGATTGCAAAGGGGGGGCGGCGGGGAGGCCCCCGTTCGCGGTCAGAGTATACAGCCGCACGAACCCGAAGCGGACTTCGTTGAGGATGGTGGGCGAAAACATATGCCGCTCTTCGACGGTGAGGTACTGGTTGCGCTCGTTATCAACTTCCGGGTATCCCGGGATCGGAGAATAGACGTACGGGAGAACCTGGAAAGCGTTCTCAATGGCGTAACGGGCGAACATACTATCCTTGGTGCTGAAGACGTAGTCAAAGCGCGCCAACCCATAGTCCTCGTTGCCGATCTGAAGATCATGTGAGCAGAAGAGGCCGGTGCCCGGAAGGAACGCGATATTTTGTACATTCGGGCATTGAGACGGGCTTTGGGCAAGCGGATACAAACCGAATATGCTTTCCGTTAACGGACTGATCGGCCCATATTGGCCGACCCAGGTGGTTCCGTTGAACGTCATGCCGCCGGCCGTAAAGATGGCGGGCAACGAGGTAGGCACAATCGCGCGCGAGGTCTCACCCGTACCCGAGCGAAGGCCCTCGTAATTGACGAAGAAGAAGGCTTTATCCGTCTTGATCGGACCCCCTAGTGAGCCGCCGAATTGGTTCCTCTTGAAACTCGGCTTCTGCCCGGGGGCATCGAAGTAGTTGCTGGAGTCGAGGACGCTATTGCGGAAGTATTCGTAGGCCGAGCCATGATAGGCGTTGGTGCCTGACTTGGTGACCGCGTTGATCGCCGCACCGGTACCGCCGAATTCCGCGCTGTAGGTGTTGGTCAAGACTGAGAATTCCTGGATGGCTTCCATGCCGAGGGAAGTCCCCATTACGCTGACGCCGGCGCCATGGTCCAGCGCATCGCGGATGTCGGTATCATCCAGCATGTAGGACAATCCGACCGGGCGCGAACCGGAAACGGAATAGTTCGTTTGCGTACCGTAGACGGTGGCCGACTGGCCGCCTCCACCACCGCTCGCAGGCACCGTCGCCACGCCCGGCGCCAGGCTGAGGAGATCGGTGAAATTGCGGCCGTTGGACGGCAGATTTTCCATTTGATTAGGTGAAAGCAGCTGGCCCACCGCAGAGGTTTCGGTATCAACTCTGGAAGCCTCGCCTTCTACCTGGACGACTTGCTCGGTTCGGCCCACTGACAGTTTGAAATCCAGGATCGGCCGCGCGCCGACGCTCAGCACGACGCCGGTTTGTACCATTCGCTGGAAGCCGGCCTTCTCGGCCGAAACCTCGTAAGTGCCAACCTGCATTTCGGCGAGAGTGTAGCGTCCCTGTGTGTCGGTACCGCCGGAATAGGTGACGCTCGTGTTGACGTTCTTTGCTAGGACCTTGGCGTCCACGATGACCGCGCCGCTGGGATCCGTGACGGTTCCGGAAAGCGTAGCTTTTTCCACCTGTGCATATAGGTTGCCAACGGCAAGGACGCACGAGAAAGGTATGGCCAGCACTGCGAAAAACGCGGCGCGAAGCAAGATCGAGAAGGCAGACTTCGACGGACAAAGGCCCTTTGGCATTTTCTACGCTCCTCTCGTCGCTGAGCTTCGCGAGCTCAGCGCGGCACATCCCCCATGTGGGCGAGCGTTTATCACCAGCGTAATGTTTGTGTCAAGATAAATATGCATACATACAACACATATCTCGACTTGCCGATTCCCAAGGAAAGGCGCTCGCGTTCGCGTAAGTGCTTCTGAATGGCCACTTGGACCGAATACCGCTCGGAGGCGCCGTTGAGATCAAGAGATCGAGTGATTTGTATGTATACCTTCGTATGCACTCATGGGATTCGGCTTCGCAGGGCCGCGGGAGTGGGCTATGCCTGCTGCCTAGGCGACGGCGTCGCGACGGTATAGCAGGTACGCGCGGATGAAGGGGTCGAGGTCGCCATCGAGAACTTTTTGGACGTCGCCGCGCTCGACCTTGGTGCGGTGGTCCTTGATCATCTGGTAGGGCTGCATCACGTACGAGCGAATCTGGCTGCCAAAGCTGATTTCGGATTTCGTGGCATCGAGCTTTCGCTGGTCCCCGCGCCGCTTTTCAAGTTCCAGCTCGTACAGGCGCGACTTGAGGACCCTCATCGCGATTTCGCGGTTCTTGTGCTGGCTGCGCTCGTTCTGGCACTGCACGACAATCCCCGTCGGCAGGTGCGTGAACCGGACGGCGGACTCGACCTTGTTGACGTTCTGCCCTCCGTGGCCGCCGGCGCGGAACGTGTCAATGCGCAGGTCCTCCGGCTTTACGACGATTTCGATGCGATCGTCAATTTCGGGAATTACGAAAACGGAAGCGAACGACGTGTGGCGGCGTGCCTGCTGGTCAAATGGTGAAATGCGCACCAGGCGATGCACGCCGCTTTCTCCCGAGAGCATTCCGAAGGCGTTCTCGCCTTCGATCTGTACCGTGGCGGATTTGATGCCCGCTTCCTCGCCGGGCGTCGAATCCAGAATGGTGGCCTTCATGCCGCTTTGTTCCGCCCAGCGCAGATACATGCGCAGAAGCATCTCGGCCCAGTCCTGGGACTCGGTGCCGCCCGCGCCGGGCTTGATGGTCATAATGGCATCCATGGCATCGCTTTCGCCCGCGAGCAGAGTTTTCGTCTCGAGATCGGATACGTACTTGTCCACGCCGGCAAGTTCCTTCGCGAGGTCTTCAAGGATTGAATCGCGCTGGGCGTCGTTCGATTCCTCCTGCGCGAGATGAAAGTAAGTGTCGAGGTCGCTGCGTTTGCTATCGAGCGCAGCTTCGCCGTTAGCGCGTTCTTCGAGCACTTTGCGCTCCTGCAGCAGCGCCTGCGCCTTTATCTGATCATTCCAGAAATCGGGGGCGTTTATTTTTTCTTCCAGCGAGGTTAGCTTTGCGCGGGCAGACTCGGCGTCAAAGAAAGCTCCGCACGAGCCCCATGCGTTTCTGGAGATCGGCGTAGCGCTGCTGCAGGTCTTCGATGTGTTCAGCCATGGTTGAATCCTACACAGGAAAATGGAAAATAGAAAATCGAAAATGGTGAGCGCGATGCGCGCGGCTTAGTTTGTTTTTCTACCTTCCATTTTCACTTTTCCATTTTCGTTTCTTGCGGTCGCGAACGCCAATGCCAACCGCACGATTGAGGCGATCACGCAGAGCCACGCGAACCAGTCGCCGAAACGGGTGTAGAGCGTTAGGTCGCTGCGAAAGTCATAGGGCGCGTCGAGCTGGCCGCGAATGTCCGTGGCAAGCTGCGCGGCGATGCGGCCATAGGGGTCCACGGAAACGGTAAAGCCGTTGTTCGTGTCTCGCAGCAGCCAGCGCCGGTTTTCAACCGCGCGCACGCGCGCCATCATCAAATGCTGTGCCGGTGCGGCGGACCGACCGAACCAACCGTCATTTGAAATATTGATCAGAAGTTCGGCGCCGCCAGTCGTGAATCGCCGAACCAGATCGGGAAACACTGCCTCGTAGCAAATAAACGAGCCGAAACGCCCTTCGGGCAGCCTGCCCACCGCATAGACCGAGCCCGGCGCGAAATCTCCAAGATCAGCAGTGAGCTTGCCCGTGAAAGTGAGCCACTTGCGCAGCGGGACATATTCGCCGAACGGCACGAGATGAATTTTGTCATAGGTGAAAATGCGCTGGCCGGATGGATTCAGCAGCACGGCGCTATTCGTGGCATCCCACTTCCCCGTCGCGTTTCTTTTCCAATCCTCCGCTCCGACCAGAAAATCCGAGCCGGGATCCTGCGCGATTTGCCGGGCGCGCGCCGCGAAAACGGCGTCCTGCAAGCTGAAAGGCGCCGGTGCCTCCGGCCATACGATCAGACCCGGGATCCTGCGCGCGGCGTCCACGCTGATCTGCCCAAGCTCGTCGAGGTCGCCGGCGTGCACCTGCATCCAGTCGGCCGGGTAGTCGTAGGCTTGCGCGAAATTCGTCTGCACGAGATGCGCGGTGAATCGCGGCGCTTCGGATGGCACCAGATAGCGGGCGCCGAACGCGACGAAGATCAGTACCGCGGTGTACGCGATCGCGATTTTCCACAAGCGCTGGCGACCAGTGAGAATCGCGCAGGCGACGAGCGCGCCGTATAAGGCTATGACGTAGCTCAGCCCGTAAATTCCAGTGATCGTCGTCAGTTGGACGAGCGCCAGGTTGCCGCTGGCCGCGTAGCCGATTAGGTTCCACGGGAAGGCAATGATGGGCAGGTGCGCGCGCGCGAATTCGAGCGCGACCCACAAATCGGGAGCGAGCGCCAACGTAAGCAGAACGCTCCTGCGCGACGCAATAGCCACGCCCCACGAAAAAACCGCGGAGATAATTCCGCCGGCGAGGCCGATCAGCGCGAGCAGACCCGCAGACGTCCACGGGCCGACACCGCCGTATTGCTGCACGACCACGTCAATCCAGGTCAGGCACATGGGATAAAACACCAGGCCGTGGAGCAGGCCATAGAGCGGCGCGACGGCGGGCCGCGCCCGGAACGATGCGAGGAATAGCAAACCGACTGAAATCCACGCCAGCAGCGACAAATTGTAATTTGGAAATGAAAGAGCCAGAGCGGCGCCGCTCGCGAGAGCGAGAAGCACGCGCGTGTACCAGGAAAAATTCATGAGGTCAGGTGTTCCGTAGATTTCGACAAGAAGAGTACACCAAGGAGACGCTAGCGCTTGATGATGGCGATGAAACCGGCGTGGTCAAGCGCGGCCTTCGCAGATTCGGCGGTTTTTTCGTCCTGATACGGACCGACCTGCACGCGATAAAAATTGTCGGTCGTAGGTGTCACAACGAAGGACGGGAAGTGTTTTTGTTGCAGGGCGTCGGCCATCGCCAGCGCGTCGCTTTCGTGCGTCAGCGCGGCGATCTGGAGCACGACCGAGCCCTTAACCAGGTGCGGCGGTTGAAAGCGGGCGGCTGCTTGAACCGTCTTTGCATTTCCGGCAGGCGCGGCGGGAATGGAATTCGTCGCGCGGGTGGAAACAGCCGGAGACGGAGCCGCCGTGTTTACCGAAGGCTTAGCAACCGGGTCAGCGTGATCATCGTTGTTTTTCTTCGAGTAGAAATCCCACTCATTGTTGGCAGGATTCGCAGCAACGGGAGGCGGAGCCTCGACCTCCTTCGGCTTCGGGGCCGGGCGAACGGAAGGCGCGGTGTTGTCCATACCGTCAGCTGCGTGGACCGGGCCGCCATACTGGTTGTGGCCCATCACGTACCCGAGCGTAAAGAAAACGCCGCACAGCAGCACGACGCCCAGAAATAGACTCACCAGGTGCCTGCTTTCCAGCACCCGGTCACCTCCTCCGCGTTTTCCGTTTCCAGCCATTTTCCTCTATTTCTTATCCGCGAACGCTCGAACCCACTGCGAAATAATGTCCACGGGCAGAGGGAACACGATCGTTGTGTTTTTCTCGACGCCGATTTCGGTCAGCGTCTGCAAATAGCGCAGCTGAATCGCGGCGGGCTCCTTCTCGAGCACGCCGGCGGCCTCCGCCAGTTTCGCCGAGGCCTCGAATTCGCCCTCAGCGTGAATAACCTTCGCCCGGCGTTCACGCTCGGCCTCCGCCTGCTTGGCGATGGCGCGCTGCATGTTCTCCGGAATGTCTACTTGCTTGACCTCAACCTTCGTTACCTTGATACCCCAGGACTCGGTATCCTGGTCAAGGATTTGTTGGAGCTTGGCGTTAACCTTTTCGCGCTCCGAAAGGATGGAGTCCAGCTCGAACTGGCCGACGAGGCTGCGGAGCGTGGTTTGCGCAAGCTGCGAGGTGGCGTACAGGTAGTTTTGCACCTGCGAAAGCGCGAGATTCGCGTCCACCACGCGGAAATAGCAAACCGCGTTCACTTTTACGGACACGTTATCGCGCGTGATCACGTCCTGCGGCGGCACATCGAGCGTCTCGATCCGGAGCGAGATGCGGGTGAGCTTTTCGATGGGATAGATGACGAGTTGTACTCCTGCCCCTTTGGCCTCGGGCAGCATACGCCCCAGGCGCAGCACGACGCCGCGCTCCCATTCCTTGATGACGTACAGTGAATTGAAAAGCCAAAAAAGGAAAATGACGGCTGCGGCCACCGCTCCGATGCCTACAAAATTACCGAAGTCCATCTCTGCCTCCTTCATACCATCGGGGCAAGTACCCCACGTCCACTACAGCATGCATCTTAGCCGCCGAATCTAAGCGTGGTGAGGATTAACCGGCTCGACTTCGAGCGTCAGCCCATCTACTTTTCTCACGCGCACGCGCGCGCCCTTCGGAATCGTCTGACCGGCGGGCCCCGCGGCGCGCCACAATTCGCCGTGGATGCGGACCATTCCGGTGATGTCGCCTTCGCCCGGCGCCGACCGGACCGGCTCGGTGACTTCGCCCTCTTCCGCGAGCAGCTCTTCCTTGCCCGTCGCCTGTTTCCAGGTTCGCGAGCGGAGCACCAGCCGCATCAGGATGATTACGATCACGGCAAACGGAAGCGCCACGCCGAGCGCGGTCCCCAGGCTCACGCCCATGCCACTCCACGGCGTTCGGATCAGAAACAGAGCTCCCAATACCATAGCTACGACGCCGCCCACGCCGAGCACACCATGGGTAGGATATTTTGCCTCCAGCACAAAAAGGGCGAGCGCGAGCACAATCAGCAGCAATCCCGCCAAATTGACCGGCAACATCTGCATGGAAATGATCGCAAGCACCAGCGCAATTCCGCCGAACACCCCCGGCGCAAACAGACCGGGATGGGTGAACTCGGTGTAAATCCCGAGCGCGCCGGCGATCAGCAGAATAAAGAAGACATCGGGCTCAACGATCCGGGAGAGGAATTTTTCCCGGGCCGTCATGCCAATGGGTTCGGTTGTAACATGCGAAAGCGAGAGCTGCGTGGTTGATCCGTCGAAGCGCGTGATCGTGCGGCCATCGAGTTTGGCGAGCAAATCTTCGGGAGAGTTTGCGACGAAATCAATCAGCTTGCCATCGAGCGCTTCCTTTTCGCTGAAGGCCTTCGCGTCGGTGACCGCCGTGATCGCCAGGTCCGCGTTTCTGTTGCGCCGGCTGACGTAGCTGCGCATGTAGGCGGTCGCTTCGTTGGTAATTTTGTTGTGCATCGTTTCGTCAATCTTCGCGGGCTGGCCGAACATTTCCATCACCGGCGAGGCCGCGCCGGTGTCAGTGCCGGGCGACATGGCCGCCACGTCGGCAGAGAGCAGGATGAAAAATCCAGCGGAAGCGGCGCGCGATCCCGTGGGGTTCACGTATGTGACGACGGGCACAGGCGAATTGAGAATCGCCTGAATGATGGCGCGCATGGAGGTGTCGAGGCCTCCTGGCGTATTGATCGTGATCAGGATCAACGTCGCGTGGTCGCGGTTCGCCTGCTGGATTCCGTTGACGATGTACTCGGCGAGGATCGGTTCGATGTCGCCATCAATTCGGAGCTGGACTACGTTGGCAGTGGTAGCGGCAGGCGAATCGGCTAGCGCTGTAACTGGCGCCGTTGCGCGAGCTGCAAGGCCAAGCAATGCCACGGCGAACACTGAAACGCAGAAAACCAGTCGCCGCGATGTCCGGAAAGCCATCACGAATGCGTAGTATAGCAAGGGAATGAACGAGTGGCGTGAAAGATCGTGGCAGTCAAACATTTAACACAGAGTTCACAGAGAAGGCACGGAGTTCACGGAGGAAGCCGGAAAGAAAAAGACTAAACGAAGAGGACGCGCAGAGATCGCAAAGAGAGCTTGAGAAAACTCAGTCGAGCGGTTCAGCCTCGATGCCTACATTCGTTTCGCCCGCCGCTTTCTTTTCGTTGTACTTCTTCACCCATGCGGCGAAGCTCTTTCCCGCGGCAGTGTCGCGCCCCGTGAATGCGAGCGCTGCGATTTCGCTGTAGGGCAACGAAACTTTGTCGCTGCCATCCTTCGGCATCAGGCGAACGAAACACTCCGCGAGCGAAGGTCCCTTTATTTTGCGGTCGAATAAATACCCTTCGACTTTCTGCCCACTCTTCAGCGTGATGGTCAAATCGCCGCGGTAGTCGAATGCCTTTTCCAAGGCTTCGCGAATTTCAGCATCGGTGGAAACGGCAGGAATCCAGCCTTCCAGATTTTCGTGAACGAAACCAAGGCGCTCGTCTTCGCCTTCGGCCGGGGAATTTCTATGGAGTTCGGACATGGCTGATCGGAAACGCTAGGCTTTCGGCGCGGTCATGATCTGCACGAGCTGTCCTGATCGCTCGCTCGGATTGCCGCTCGCGCCGCCCATCGTGTCAGGGTCTTTATATTTGTTGAAAAGCGTGGCGCGCACAGTGGCCAGAAAACCGCCGACGGAGCCGAATGTGTCGTTCACGGCGCTGGCTTCATAGCCGCTGTGCACCATGCAGTTCGCGCACTTTGGATTGCCGCTCTCGGTCCCGTAATTATCCCAATTGGTTTCGCGAATCAGTTCTTCGAATGTGTCGGCGTAGCCGTCTTGCAGCAGATAACAGGGTTTCTGCCAGCCGAAAATGTTGTATGTCGGCATGCCCCACGGCGTGCACTTGTAATCGCGCTTGCCCATCAAGTATTCGAGGAACAGCGGGCTCAGGTTGAAACGCCACTTTTCGGAGCGGTTGCTCAGAATCTGATTGAAGAGATTGCGCGTCTTCTTCCGGGTGAGGAAATGCTCCTGGTCCGGAGCTTTGTCGTAGGTGTAGCCGGGCGAAAGCATCATGCCTTCGACACCGAGCTCCATCATGTCGTCAAAGAACTGGCGCACGCTTTGCGGATCGGCACCGTCGAACAGAGTGGTATTCGTGGTGACGCGAAAGCCGCGCTCCAGCGCCATGCGAATTCCCTCAACGGCCTTGTCGTAGGTGCCTTCGCGGCAGACCGAGAAATCGTGGTGCTCGCGCTGGCCATCCATGTGGACGGAAAACGAAAGATACTTGCTCGGCGTGAATTCGTGGAGCCTTTCGGATAGCAGCAGCGCGTTGGTGCAGAGGTAGATGTATTTCTTGCGCGCGACGAGCCCCTTCACAATTTCGGCAATCTGGGGGTGCATCAGGGGCTCGCCGCCGGGTATGCTCACCACCGGCGCGCCGCATTCATCCACCGCGCGGAAACATTCTTCGGGAGTCAGATTCTTCTTCAGGACGTGGGCCGGATATTGAATCTTGCCGCAGCCGGCGCAGGCGAGGTTGCAGCGCAGCAGAGGCTCGAGCATCAGCACGAGCGGATATTGCTTGCGCCCCTTCAGCCTCTGGCGGACGACGTACGACGAAACCGCCCACATTTGAGATATCGGTCCCGGAACCGCCATCTAAGAATCCTCACTCATTTTCGCACGCGTGTGAACCTGACTTACCACGCTCTCTATGATGCCATGTTCGACGCCTAGTGTGAACCAATCATGTCGGGTCGCGAAAGTTGCTGCTCAGTTAGCTACTCCCGGTCGTGCGACGCTGCGAAATACCCACGGGCCGCAAGGTTCAATTCGTGACAGGCTTTTGCGGCTCAGAGGCGTACGCGGGCTGAACTTGCAGCACCTCCTGCACGCGCGGGTCTTTGATCACCTTGGCAAAATCGGGGTCCTTCTCGGCCGTGCGGAATTCCTTGTAGCCTTCATCTCGCGACATCTTCAGATAACGCGCCGAGCGCTCGGCATCGCCGATCCTCCCGTACGATTTCGCGAGCATAAAATGAAGCGCCCCGGGATCGGGAGAGGAACGTTGCTGCAAAACGGATCCAGCATTCCCCTTGTGATCGAAGACTTCAGGATCGAGCGCCAATGCCTGAGCGAACACCGCCATGGCTTTCGGGTATTCCTTGACGCCGCAGTAGGCGTAGCCGAGGTTGGTGTAAATGGTCGCTGCGGCATTTCCCCTAGCGATCGCCTTGCGGTAATACTTGATCGCCTGGCCGTAGCGCTGCTCCGAGTACTCGACCGTGCCGAGGTTATTGAGGGCATTCGGGTCTTTCTTGTCCGCGCGCACAGCCAGCTTGTAATAGCGCTCCGCTTGCTCCCCGTCGCCAATTTGCTGGTAGGCCATTCCCACGAAATTAAGCACCCTCGCGTTGTGAGGATCGTCTACCAGCACGGTCTTGTACGCCTTGACGGCCTGTTCGTACTCCTTGCGCGCCATGAAAAGGTCGGCGCGCATCTCGTCCTTTTCCTGCGGCGTCATTGCACGGTAGGTAGGGCTTTCGGCCGCCGTATCTTCAGGAGTAGTGCCTAGAGGAGCCTGTGGGACCTGCTGAGCCCGGAGTGTTCCGGCGATTAGAACAAACGGAAGTGCGAAGAGGGCCAAACGTGCCATTGCCCTGCTCCTTGCCGCATTGCTGCGGTCTTCTGCGGCCTACTCCTTTGGTTTCGAGTCGTCCGCAGGCTGCTTACTTCCTCCGAAGATACCAAATATCCGATCGAGAAGACCCTTTTTCTTCTCAGGCTCCTCGGCGGAGGGTTCGCCCGGAGCACCCGGCTTTTGCCCTGGCTTGGCGTTCTGGGCGGAACTCGGTCGCTGGTTTTGAAGGGCGCCGACCGGCTGACCCGAAGTGTTCACCGTCGGCGGAGGCGGAGAGGAAGAATTCTGATCTTTGCCGAAAAGGTGCGAAAGCCAGCCCTGACCGGCCTGAGCGTTCTCCCCGCCGTGCAGCTGGCAATACTGCGTTGGTTCGCTTCCAGCGATGAAGTATTCGTTCGCTGTCTCCGGACAGGAGGGCGTTGCCAGCTGTCCGCTCTGCGGGTCAATCGCTTCCTCCATAATTCCCGCGGGCGGGTCGAATGTTTGCGTGTTGCGATACAGCGGCAGCGCCACCGCGCGTTTCATGAATTCGCCCCAGATGGGAGCCGCTGCCGCTCCGCCTGCCAAATCCAAATCGCGGTTGTCGTCGAAGCCGACCCACACGACGCACAGCAAGTTCGAAGTGTATCCGGCGAACCAGCCGTCGCGCGAAGTACCCGTCTTGCCTGCGGCCGGCGCCGTGAATCCGAGCTGACGGACGGGAAAGCCGGTGCCGTGATTGATCACGTCCTCCATCAAGCTCGTCACCAGATATGCCACACGCGGATCGAGCACCGGTCGCGTCGTCGGTTCCGCTGATTCTTCGACATTGCCGTCGGCAGACACAACGCTGCGAATAAAAAGTGGCTCGGCACGGACGCCATTCGCTGCGAACGCCGTGTAACCGGCGGCAACCTCGATGGGCGTCATTTCATACGCGCCCAGCGCAACAGCAGGCGTCGGCTGAATATTATTCCCGAGGCCCATCTGCCGCGCGAGATCCACCACGCGCTGATAGCCGATCATCTCGGCGACTTTGACCGTGGCGACATTGAGCGAATGAATCAGCGCGTCGCGGACGGTGACGGTTCCGAAAAATTCCTCGCCGTAGTTATTGGGCGTGTATTCCTTGCCGTCGAATTCGAACGTCGTGGGGCTGTCGTCCACTGTCGTAACCGGAGTCACCACCGGTTGATACCCCAGAACGGCATTGTTGAACGCCGCGGCATAAACAAATGGCTTAAATACGGACCCCGGCTGACGCCGCGCAAGCGCGTGGTTGAGCTGGCTTTCGCCATAATCGCGGCCGCCTACGAGGGCGCGAATTTCACCCGTGTGCGGATCTAGGACTACCATCGCCACTTGCGCCTGCGGAACCGGTTCGCCCTTTTTCTTCCAGATGGCGTAACGACGGGCGAGAAGCTTGTCGAGGTTTTGCACGCCGATCTGGATCGCATCCGTTGCGGCGCGCTCGAGGTCCGGATCGAGCGTTGTGTAGATGCGATAGCTCTGATTCTCGAGGTCGCTCTCGGAATATTTTTCGAGGAGATGGTCTTTGACCATGTCCACGAAATAGGGCGCGGAGCTGCTCGCGACGCCACCGTTTACGAAATGCAATTTTGCGTGCTTGGCCACGGCTTCCTGCTCGGCGGTCAGGTAGCCATCCTCGACCATTTGCCCGAGCACGCGGTCACGCGCCTCTTCGGCGCGGTCGGTGTGGCGCTCGGCCGCGGAGTAGCGGTTCGGCGCACGGATAATTCCGGCCAGGAATGCCGCCTCGCCAGGCGTTAGTTCGCGAACATCCTTGCCAAAGTAGGCCTCGGCGGCCTCGCCAAAGCCGCGAATAGAAAAACTGCCCCGATTGCCCATATAGATGTCGTTGGCGTAGAGCTCCAGAATCTGCTGCTTCGAGAAACGCTCGTCCAGCTCGGCCGCCATCAGAATTTCCTTCATCTTGCGCCGCCACTCGCGCTTGGTCGAGAAAAAGAATGTGCGCGCTACCTGCATGTCTATCGTGCTGGCGCCCTGCGCTTTCTGGCCGCGGCTGACGTCGTAGAACGCCGCGCCGAACACGCGGACCATGTCGAGCGCTCCGTGCTCGAAGAATCGCTTGTCCTCCGCCGCCAGCAGCGCATGCACCATCACGGGAGGCAGGTCTTCGTACCGGACCACGCGCCGCTTCTCACGCGAGCTATCAAAAAGATTCGTGATCACTTCGGGTTCAATTTGCGCCGCGTCGAGTTGCGTGCCGTCGGGGAGTTGCTCGATTCGCGAGATTTGCGATCCCGCGAAGTTCACGCGAAGCGCGTTGTGACCCTGAAAATAGGATTCCGTGGAGGGCGTGATTTCGATCATCGAGGCGGTAGCGTGGAACTGCCCGGGCGAACCCGCCAGTTGGCTCTCCTGATACCCGGCACGCAGCAGGTAGCTGGCAAGATCGCCGGACCGGAGCGGTTCGCCCGTGTAGATGCGCCCGGGCGCGGAATAGACGCGCGATGTGTTCTGATATATCTGCCCAGTGAGACGCTCGTTAATCAGGTGGCCGAACTGGATGTAGTAATAGGTGAGAATGACTGTGCCGGTTAGCAATATCGCGAGACCACCCGCAAGCAGTGTGATGCCGAACCGGGATGTCCAGAATCCGGGGATAATTCGAATCCGCAATCAATCTCTCCGGTAAAGTGCAAGCAGAGCGCTGGGGCGCATCAAGAAAGCAAGGCAAACGCCGCGTCGCCGGGACTGGATCGGCCCAGCCTTCCCACCGGCGGCCCGCTTCGATGAAGTTCTATTCTAAATGGTATGGTTGTCAGCGTGGGGATGAAATTGCAATGTGTATTGATAAGCCTTTAGATCAATCAGCACGGAGTAATCAGCTCCGATCTCGACGCTTCCATTGGTCACGTTGACGCGAATGTCTTCGCGCTTCACCGGAATGTCGAGGTCCTGGGCCTTCTTGTAAACGTCGTCGCGAATGTCGTCTATGCTCTTTTTGGGGTAGCCGGTCAGCGCGAATCGCGATTCGGCCTGGATGGAGTCCTGAAACTGGTAGGCCTCCACGTACACGGGGACAATCTTCACCGCCGTGAATCCGAGCGCTCCAATGATGATGAGCGTGACCAAGAGGCTCAGCTTTGAGCCGCCGCGCTCGCCGTTTTGGATTGGCCGGTTCATGGAAACAGGGGCCCTCCGGGGCCACTCCCTCGATTTCAAGCTACCACGGCGGCAAGCAGGCGTGCTGCCGGAGAAGAATGGGTGTTTGCGATGAGTAAACGCAGGGGACACGGCAGGAGCTGGCGTTAGTAGGCCTTGGCGAAAATCGCCTTTTCGGTGGCAGGCTGGCCGCAAAAGATGCACTCTCCGGAGCCGCCGGGCTGCTCGAGGGGAATACAGCGCATGGTGGCCTTCGTCTCGTCCTTAATTTTTTCCTCGCATTCGGTTCCGCCGCACCACCAGGAAAATGCGAAGCCCTTCTCGACAACTTTCTTGAACTCGCCATAGTCAGCGGGTTCAGCCGTATTCGATTTACGGAATTCCAGCGCGCGATCGTAAAGCGCTTTCTGAATCTCCTCGAGCATCTGCGACACCGCGGCGGCAATTCCCTGCTGAGGTACGAATGATTTTCCTTCCTTGCCGGGACGGTCGCGCCGCGCGAGAACCACCGAGCCTTTGGCGACATCCTTCGGCCCCAGCTCCAGCCGCAGAGGAACGCCGCGCATCTCCCAATCGTTGAACTTGAAGCCCGGACTCATGCCTTCGCGCTCGTCCATCTTCACGCGAACGCCCGCGTCAACCAATTCGCGCCGGAGCCGCTGCGCATTTTCCATCACCACGCCGCGCTCGTCGTCCGTCTTATAAATTGGCACAATGACCAGCTGAAACGGCGCCAGGCGAGGCGGCAGAATCAGCCCCTGATCGTCACCGTGAACCATAATGATGGCGCCCACGAATCGCGTCGAAAGACCCCACGATGTCGTCCAGCAGTGTTGCAGGACGCCGCCCTTATCGAGGTAGCGAATCTCAAACGCCTTCGCGAAATTCTGGCCGAGATTGTGCGAAGTGCCCGCCTGCAGGGCTTTGCAATCTCCCATCATCGCTTCGATGGAATACGTCTGATCGGCGCCCGCAAATCGCTCCGCTGCCGATTTGCGCCCTGGAATGACGGGCACGGCCCCTTCGCGCACCGCAAAGTCCGTATAGATATCGAGCATCTGGCGCGTTTCGGCTTCCGCTTCTTCGGCGGTCGCATGCGCCGTGTGCCCCTCCTGCCAGAAAAATTCGAGCGTGCGAAGAAACAGCCGCGTGCGCAGTTCCCAGCGCACCACGCTGTTCCATTGATTGATCAGGATCGGCAAGTCGCGGTACGACTGAATCCACTTCGCATACGCGTGACCGATAATCGTTTCCGAAGTCGGACGGATCACGAGCGGCTCTTCCAGCTTTTCGCCGCCGCCGTGCGTGACCACTGCCAGCTCGGGTGAAAATCCGGCGACATGGGATTTTTCCTTCTCAATGAAGCTGCGCGGAATCAAAAGCGGAAACGCCGCGTTGACGTGCCCGGTGGCCTTGAAGCGTTTGTCGAGCGCGGCCGTAATGTTCTCCCAGAGCGCCCAGCCGTAGGGACGCACGATCATGCAGCCGCGCACCGGCGCGTAATCGGCGAGCTCGGCTCGCAGGGCCAGCTGGTTGTACCATTCCGAAAAGTCTTCCGCCCGCGTCGTCAGCTTCATGTCCGACATTCTCAGTTTGTCCTTGTCCCTGCCGAGTCGCGCGCAACCCAATCCGCCACTCGGCGGAGATTCATTATCTAGGCGGTGATGATGCCGCGTCCAGAGTTTGTTCCGAGTGCAAGGCCGCGGTACCGGCAGCGGGATTGGCCGGCTTCCATTCTTTCTCTTGGAGCGCCGCCGGCAAGTCAAGAGGTTGGGTTCGAGTTTTTCTCACTGTGCTACGTATCTTCCTCGTATCCGTCGTTTTCGGCTGTACTTCAAGCTCAGTCACATGGAAAGTGACCGCACCACATTGTGTGGATTGAACTTGACAAGAGATCGAAACGCGTAGTACTAAGGCCGAGCACAAAGCGCCTTTTTGGGGGCGTTACGACGATCTTCATAAGAAGTTCAGGGGGGTGGGGGAATGACCAGTAATTTCAATCATGCGTTGAAGTGTGTCTCGATTTGCGCGTTGTCAGCCCTGCTGTTGATGTTCGCTGGTGCAAGCCTCGTCCAGGCGCAAAGCGCCTCCACCGGAGCGTTGGCCGGGGTGGTCACTGATCCTTCCGGCGGCAGCATTTCCGGCGCAACAGTCACCTTGACCAGCCTCGGCACAGGTCAGACACGCACAACGACGACTGACTCTAGTGGCGCGTACAAGTTCTCGACCCTTCAGCCCGGAAATTACGACGTAAAATTCTCGGCAGCGGGTTTCAAGTCCGCCGAGGTCCCCTCGATAACCGTCAACATCACGGAGACCCCTGTTCTCAATCACAGCCTCGAGATCGGCGCGCAGACTCAGAGTGTGACTGTCGAAGCCACGGCCTTAACCGTGCAAACGGAGAACGCCACTGTCGGCGGGTTGGTCTCCGGGCAAACGGTCACTGAACTTCCGTTGAGCACGCGCAACTACACTCAGGTAATTGACCTTTCGCCCGGCGTCGTTGCAAACGTTGCGACTGCCACCTCCGTCGGAAACGGCACGATGGATATTAACGTGAACGGCTCCGGCTCCGATCAGAACACCTACATGATGGACGGGGTCATCACAACGAACTACGGCAGCGGCGGCGCGGCACAGTCGGGCAGCTACGCTGGAATCCCGATCCCCAATCCGGACTCGATTCAGGAGTTCAAGGTTCAAACCTCGCAATACGACGCTGCCTACGGCCAGAACCCGGGCGCCAACGTAAACGTGGTGACGAAGAGCGGCACGAACCAGTACCACGGTTCTGTCTGGTACTTCAACCGCAACAATTTCTTCAACGCCAACGATTTCTTTTTCAAGCGCTCGGAGGAAAGTCAAGGTTTGCCAAACTCGCCGCCTGAAGTGAAGCAGAACCAGTATGGCGGCACCTTCGGCGGGCCGATCAAGAAGGACAAATTGTTCTTCTTTGGCTCCTATCAAGGTACGCGGCAGCTCAACGGCATCGGCAGCAACGGTTTCGCCACCTCCCTCACTGAGGTCGGCTTGCTCCCGTTGAACGAGCCAGGCGTCCCATTCGCGCAAGCCCGTTCGGACGGCAACGCAGGCACCATTCCTCTGGGCTACACGGGAGGCCCCTCGGGAAACACGATGTGCAGCTACAACACCTACAAGGAATACTTGGGATGCGCGTTCGCGGGTCAGACTGATTTGTTCGGTGGAACCGGGCAGACGGTTCTCCCGGACGGGAGCAACATCAGCAACACGGCGGTCAACCTCTTGCGTCAGACGGAAAACATCCCGCAGGTCAAGGGAGGCTACAACAACGGCTATTACCTTCCCAGCCTGCGTTACAACGGCAATGTGCCGTTCTGCATCGCGAGCAATTCCTGTTCTCTGCCCACGACGATTTCGCAGGCGACCATCGCCAATGAAAATCAGTACATGCTTAACGGAGATTACATCATAGATAGCAAGAACACGCTTTCGGGAAAGTACTTTTTCTCGGAGGATCCGCAAATGCAGAGCTTTAGCTGCATTGTGACCGGTTGCTATCCGGGCGCGCCGGAGAATGCACACTATGGCTCGCAATCGGCGGTTGCTAGGTTGACGTCGGTGATCACCAACAATTTCGTGAATGATGTTTTCTTCTCAGCTCAGCGGCTGTATCTCAATGTCAAGGACGGCGTTACGGTCCAGTCCTGCGCTGGCGACGGCACGACTGCACTGAACATCACTCCCGCCATCAACGTCGGCACTCCTTGCCCCCTGTCGGATGACGCTGCGGGCAATCGGGAGGACAGCCTGATCCCGGTCATCGGAAACCTTGGTTTCCCAACTACGTTTGCCCCCCAATCGGTATCGGGACTAATCAACTGGCCGGGTTGGAGCGCAGGAGGCAACTTCTTTTCAGCAACTAAGAGCATTCAGCAGAGCTATCTGAGCGGCGACCAGATTTCCTGGAACCATGGCAAGCATTCGTTTCGGGCGGGCGTCAATACGCAGCGCATCCAGTGGAACTGGGCGCAGCCGAACAGAGAAAGGGGTTGGGTTGTAGCTGGAAGTATGTCCGACATTCTGACAAGCAGCAGCGGCCCTGCCGTTGACGGCATTGCCGGCCCCCCGATTCCGATTAACTACATCATTAACCTGTCTTACCGCCTTTTGCCCCCTGGCTCTCCGAATCCCCATTACTGGCGCATCAGCGAATACTCAACCTTCGCTCAGGACGACATCAAAGTGACGAGGAAGCTGACCGTGAACCTCGGCATTCGCTGGGAATATGATGGATGGCCGACCGACAAAAATGGCGTGTTTACCAACTTCGCCGCTCAGAACGCCGCGCTCGTCAATACGGGTACTGCGCTCCTCAACAACCCGGTTGGCACTCTCGCGGGCTACATTGTTCAAAAGGATTACAACAGGGCACTCTATGGAAATCTCAGTGGCCAGTTCGGGTCCACGGGGATTACGGTCAACAGCAATAAGACTTTGTTGAACGGTTCCCCCCTCGACAATTTTTCGCCACGCGTCGGTTTGGCGTACCAGATAGCGAACAAACTAGTTGTTCGCGCCGGGTATGGAATGTTCTTTGATCGCGTTTATGGAAATCTTGTGGGGGACAACATTCTTGGCAATATGCCTCCCTACGCCACGGGCATCGGTGCCAATCCGGGTCAGACCCTTCAGGATCCGTTTTGCCCCGAGTGTCCGCAGTTCCTTGGCTTCATCCCGCGGACCTTGGCTTCGGGTCTGCCGATCGCGGGTGCCGCTCCCGGGAACGGGCTCACCAATATAACGGATATATTCGGCGGCAACGCTTCGGGCCTTCTCAACTCTGGCGACGACCCGGATATGCGCACCCCGAAGGTTCAGCAATATAACTTGGACTTTCAGTACGAGTTTGCGCACGGCTGGATCGCCGACGTCGGATATGTCGGGGCACATGGAATCCACCTGTACGATTGGAACCGCGATCCCAACATCGCCTATCTTGTGGACTGCGGCGCCCCTTCGGCTACCTGCAATCCGCCTACAGAGCTGGTGAACCAGCTGCTGGAGCATCCAATCAGTTCATTCCCGATAAACGACAATGGCAACGATCGCGTTCTCGTGAACACTTCCAGTAACTTCCTTGGCCGCGTGGGCTACCTGGGCGTGAACCCGGGCAATTTGCAGCAAGTCAAAACCGACGGGAATTCCCTCTACAATAGCTTGCAGCTCCAACTCAAACACCAGTTCTCGCACGGTCTGACTCTCCAGGCTTCCTACACCTGGAGCAAACTCATAACCGACATCAACGCCAGCCAGGCCGGAGCTGGAATTGCAACGCCGGGCAACGTGCTTTCCGGCAGCGCATCCTCCAACGACCCCTTGAATTTCGCGCAGCAGTACGGGCTGGCCGCATTCAACCGCCCGCAGCGCTTTGTATTGAGCTACAGCTACCAGATTCCCTTTAAGAGTGAAGGCTGGAAGGAAAAGGCCTTCGGTGGGTGGAGCATTTCCGGCGTGACCACGGTTCAAGATGGCTTGCCTTACTCCATTACCAACGGAATCAGTGGCAACCAGGCGACTCTTTTGTACGGAGCATCGCTGCCGGCCACAGGTCCGGTTGACCGTGCCGAACTCGCGGACCCGGTCAATTGCAACTCCCTCGGCGTCTGCCAGTCGGGCGAGAACATCAAGGCCTCGGGCAGCATGCTGAACCTTGTGCAAAAAGGTCTATCAGTTCTCAATCCGAACGCGTTCACCTCAGCGCCGCTGTTTGGCGGAGTCCAAAACATCGCTTGGGCGCCAGGCGATGGCGCAACGGGCTGCAACACAGGGACCGCCGCAGCGCCACTCGTACCCCAGTTCGTGGGATGCGGCACCGGCTTCGGTGATTCCGGCGTCGGAATTACCGCCTGCTGCACGCAGCTCAATTTTGACGCTGCGATCATCAAGAACACGGTCATCGGAGGAATTCGTGAAGGCGCCACTCTTCAATTCCGCACGGAATTCTTCAACCTGTGGAATCACGCGCAGTTCAATGAACCTGGCAACTCTTTCGGCTCGACGACCTATGGGGTGATCACGTCGAGTTCGGTTCCCGGGCGCATCCTGCAGTTTGGTTTGAAATATAGCTTCTAGCTGAATTGCCGAACGCTAACGCGGTTCTTTAGTGCAGTCTGGCCTGTCCGGCGCCCGAATAGGGCGCCGGACAGGCCTTTCTGTTTTCATGGGTAGTAGGTCTCAGTTTTTCGACAGTGTCCCGATTTCGAATCGCGTTTGGCAACATTTGCGCCTTCGGCGGGTTCCGAGCCTGGGGTTCCACATAACGCCAGCAAGGGCGGGGGCCTCATCCCCGAAGAAAATCCCTCCGATCCCCAGCGTCACTGTAACTCTCGTGTGCTCTGTTCCCTACGGGCATGCGTAGTTTCCACAATAGACAGCAATCTCAAAATAGATTAGCGTAAGTCGGGGCAGTTTTTAGCCCCGCTTTCGGACGCTCCGTGCGTCCCGGCTCTCTCGACGAGCGCCGTATTGTTCTTTGACAATTGAACGGCCTTTCGTGGCACAGACACTCCTGTCTGTGCTCCTACGAGCGTCTCCTTGCCAGGTATTGTTGCGCGCCCGGAAGGTCAATCGCGGTCCCGAGCCAGCCGCAGTTGCGACGAGCCGAGGGCTCTCTCGGCTCCGGTGAGGCTGCATGCGCAATTCAGGTGAAATGAATACGTAGTCCCGGTGAAATTCAACTCGCGGTTCCATTGAAAGCGTCGGCCGTAGCAGTCGGTGTGAGAATCCGGAATCCTCTATCGGAGCGCCGTAGGCGCGGCAGAAGTTAGCCCCGCCCGGCAGGGCGGGGACACAGAGCCATCGAGTCCCGAGCGCCGTAGGTGCGGCACATTTTCGCGCACTGGATGCGCAAACAGCCTCCGAGTTACTCGACACACCATGCCGAGTAGAATTGTCCTTAATCCCCTGAAAACAAACGATCGGCACCCACTCTACTCGACACCAAATCGAAGGGTCGGGATCCCCTGCGTCCTTGCCTCCCTGACTCCTTGCTTCCGAATTACTCGACACACCATGCAAAGTCTTTTCCGACGTAACTCCTTGAAAACAAAGAAAAGCGGTACCAAAGAAGTGACACACTATTTCGTGCGTGCTTTCGAATTCAGCACACCGCCGGTTTTTCTCGGCGCTCGCCAGTCGTCGCCCCTTTTGCTAAGATGAGCCCACGTATGGATCACGAAACGCCCGACCTCCGCAGGATGAGCCGTTCGCTCGAAGAAACCGATCCCGCCATCGCCGCTGTTTTGCGTGACGAAGTTCGCCGTCAGGCCACCGGCCTCGAGCTGATCCCTTCCGAGAATTTTGTCTCCGAAGCGGTGATGGAAACCATGGGCTCGGTGCTCACGAACAAGTACGCCGAAGGCTATCCGGGAAAGCGCTACTACGGCGGCTGCGAGTTCGTGGATCAGGCCGAGCAGCTCGCCATTGACCGCGCGAAGGCCCTCTTCGGCGCCGAGCACGCCAACGTACAGCCACACTCCGGCACGCAGGCAAACATCGCCGTCTATATGACCGTGCTGCAGCCGGGCGACACAGTCCTGGGAATGAATCTGGCGCACGGCGGCCACCTGACGCACGGCCACCCGCTGAATTTCTCCGGCAAGACTTACAATTTCGTGCCCTACGGCGTCGCCAAAGAAACCGAGACGATTGATTACGACGAGCTCGACCGACTCGCCCGCGAACACAAACCCAAAATGATCGTCGCGGGAGCCAGCGCCTATTCGCGAATTTTCGATTTTCCGCGCATGGCGCAAATCGCGCAATCCGTCGGCGCGCTCCTGTTCGTGGACATGGCTCACATCGCCGGGCTAATCGCCACGGGCGTGCACCCGAGTCCCGTGCCCTACGCCGACTTCGTCGCCACCACGACGCACAAGACTCTGCGCGGCCCTCGCGGCGGACTGATTCTGTGCCGCGAAAAATACGCCAAGGATCTCGACCGCTCCACGTTCCCCGGAATTCAGGGCGGCCCGCTGATGCACATCATTGCGGCCAAGGCCGTCTGCCTGAAGGAAGCGGCCGAGCCGGGATTTGCCCAGTATCAGCGGCAGGTAGTCGCCAACGCAAAGGCGCTCGCGGCAGCGGTCGCCAGGCGCGGCTTCCGCATCGTCAGCGGCGGCACGGACAATCACCTCTTCCTCGTGGACGTCAATTGCCGTGGCCTGACGGGCATCGTGGCGCAACCGGCGCTCGATCGCTCCGGAATTACCGTCAACAAGAACTCCATCCCGTTTGACCCGTTGCCTCCGCTGAAGGCCGGCGGCATTCGCATGGGCACTCCCGCGGTCACCACGCGGGGCATGCGCGAACCCGAGATGGAGCGGATCGCCGGCTGGATCGCCGAAGTGCTCGACCATCTGGGGGACAGTGCGACCGAACAGCGCGTGCGCGGCGAAGTGGCCGCGTTCGCCGCGCAGTTCCCTCTCTATACCCGCCGCCTCGAACAAGCGGAAGCGGCTCTCGCCGGCGTTCGCACGGCTCGCTGAACTAGCCGCACTCATTTGTGCAGTTGCGCGCACCTTCCCGCAAGATAACCTTTAAGAATCTCTCACCCTTTTCAGCGCCGAACCGATAGACAATCTTAGGATGGGTTTGCAGACCTCATTGGACGAGCGATTCACTGGTCCGATCACTCGCTTTGAACGCGAGGAGGCTCGCCAGATTCAGCTTTCCCTGCTGCCGGCCGGCCCCCTGATGCGGCCGTCCTATGAAATCGCTTACCGGTTCTCTCCATTTGCGGGCGTCGGCGGCGATTTCGCGGATTTCTTTGAGCTGCCGGACGGAAAAGTCGGACTCTACGTGGGCGACGTGGTCGGCAAGGGGCTTTCGGCCGCGTTGTACGCGGCGCTGGTGATGGGCCTATTTCGCGGCTTGCACAAGACGGGCGCGACTCCCTCCGACTCTCTCGCGCTACTGAATAAAAGGATGCTCGTCCGTCCCGTCACGTGCCGGTACGCCGCCACGCTCTATGGCGTGTTTGATCCAGTTACTCGCAAGCTGACATTTTCAAATGCGGGCCTGCCCCTGCCGCTGCTGATCTCCGCATGCGGATGCATCCCGCTCGGCGAAGGCGGCCTGCCCTCGGGCCTGATGGCCGGGGCGACGTATGAAAATCACTCCGTGCAGCTTGGGCCGGGAGACACGGTCCTGCTCGCCACCGATGGCCTTCACGAACTTCGCGACCGCGAGGATCAGGACTTCAGCTGGGACAGGTTGAACCGTATCGGCGAGCAGTGTCGCGATCGCTCGGCCGAGGACACACTCGGCTTTCTCTTCGAAGAAGCAGGATCGTTCGCAGAAGGCGGCAGTCAGCAGAATGACGACATTACCGCGGTCGTGCTGAAGGTTCACGGCTAGACAATTTCGATTTCGAGTTCCGTCGCTCGACCGTCGCGTATCGAAAACGCACGCAGGGGCTTCGCCGCATCCGGGCGCGGCGACAGGATGAAGTAAGCTTCCTCAGAGTAATACGCAAGTTCGATATCCCGCTCGGACGGCTTGTTCTTGCCATTGGGATGCGAGTGGTAGATGCCGAGAAATTCTAGCCCTGCCGCTCGGAATTCCCGCATCATACGGAAGATTTCGCTGGGCGCAATCTCGTAGGCCTTCGAGGGCTCGCTCGCCACGTTCTCCGCCGGAAAGATGTGCGTGATCACGCCCTCGCGACCAGCAAGCAGTCCGCAGCATTCCACACCAGGTTCGCGTTGCATGGCCTCGGTCATTGCCAGCAAAGCTTCCTTCCGCAACCGCACTGGAGTCTTGAGCATGTCGCGAGGGCAACGAACTAAATTCCCTAGTGGTCGTGGAACTGTCCTACTGAAGTCCCGGGCTTTTCAAGATCCGCTTTGGACATTATGATCTTTCCCGCAGAACCCTGGGTTAATCGCTGCGCGGGAGGTACCGAGGGATTGCGGGGATAAGTCTTGCCGTCAAACGAGAGCTTCGCCTCATAGCCGGGCTGAATTCCTCCGCCCTGCACCCCGACGGATATGTCGTACCAGCCATTCGATTTTGTGGCCAGCAAACAGATGGGAGGCCGAACGATAGTTATTCTCGTAACGGTTCTGTAGGAAGAGCCTTCGGTAGCTAGTATCAATAGTGTGCAACCACCGCTCCCGCACCATTGCTGATCCGCAAGGTACACAAATACTTGCCCACCGCTGTCATTCAGATCAACGAACGCGGAAAAGTAGTTTGTCGTTTTTCCGTCGCCCAGGAACGCATCCCTCAGATAGTCCTGCAGGAATGCGTTTAGGGATTGCTCCTGCTTCGGGGTCGGCTGATGCACTTTCTGACCAAACGAACGAGGGACCAGAAGTAAGGTGACTAAGGCCACAAAAACTGTCAGAGACAGGCGCCGAAAGTGGTTTCGCATAGCATCTGCCTAGGGTGGAGCTGAATCGCTGAGGGCGCGCCGCGCCCCAGCGATTTCAAAGCCGAGCGCTAGGCCTTCTGCGCCTGCCTTCGCAGGAAGGTCGGCACATCGAGATCGTCCGTGGGCATTTCCGGCAAGACTTCACTGACGTTGCGCGAAACCTGCTGCACCACGTTCGTTTGCTGCGGCGCGACGGTCTGCTCGCGTCCTGATTTCCACGTTTTCGGCAGGTATGAGGGGCGCGTGTTCGCCTTCTTGCCCGCCACTTCGCGGAAACCCGCTGCAATCACGGTGATCTTCACTGATTCCTTCATCGCGTCATCCTGGACCGCGCCGAAAATAATGTTCGCGTTCTCGTGCGCAGCTTTCTGGATGATGGACGAAGCCTCGTGAATTTCATGGAGCGAAAGGCTCGACGACCCGGTCACGTTGATCAAGATTCCCTGGGCGCCGTTGATGCAATTGTCTTCGAGCAGGGGGCTATTGATGGCGCGGTTCGCGGCGTCAATCGCGCGGTTCGATCCCGACGCGACCGCCGTGCCCATCACCGCGTAACCCTGGCCGGACATGATCGTCTTCACGTCCGCGAAGTCGCGATTGATGATTCCGGGAATCGTGATGATGTCGGAAATTCCCTGCACGGCCTGGCGCAGGATGTCGTCCGCGATGCGGAACGCCTCAAAGAAGCTCGTGCCCTGCTCCACGCACTCCATCAGCCGCTCGTTCGGGATCACGATCACGGTATCCACGCAGCCGACCAATTCCTGAAGCGCTTGTTCGGCTTGCTGCATGCGCCGCCTGCCTTCGAACGCGAAGGGCTTCGTCACCACAGCGACCGTCAGCGCGCCAAGCTCGCTCGCCAGATTCGCCACCACCGGAGCCGCGCCGCTGCCTGTGCCTCCGCCGAGCCCGGACGTGACAAACACCATGTCCGCGCCATCGAGCGCTTCGAGGATTTTCTCCGTATCCTCGAGCGCCGCCTTTCGGCCGACCTCGGGATTCGCGCCGGCGCCCAGTCCCTTCGTCAGCTTCGCGCCAAGCTGCAGCTTCACCGGCGCCTGCGAAAGCTTCAGCGCCTGCAGGTCGGTATTGGCGGCAATGAATTCGACGCCCTCGACCTTGGCACGGATCATGCGGTTGACGGCGTTCGATCCGCCGCCTCCCACGCCGATGACTTTTATACGGGCGCCGTCCTGCGCCTCTTCACTGAATGAAACTCGGATGCTCGATTCTTTCGGTGCCATAATTCCTCCCTCAGTCTTGAACTGTGCTGCAAATCACAATCCCGCCACACGCGAAAATGCCACGCCCCCGCGGCACTTCCTGCGCTACGCCCCAGCGAACATGCTCTTCAACTTGCCCATGAAACCCGCGGGGCGGGCTCCGGCGAAGCGCCGGGTGCGCGCCCCGTAGAGAACCAATCCCACAGCGGTCGAGTACGCAGGCCGGGAAACCTCTTCGCTCATTTCCGCCAGACCTCGCGGCGCGGCGATCCGTACCGGCAGATTGAACACTCGCTCGGCCAATTCCGGCAGCCCGCGGAGCTGCGATCCTCCGCCGGTGAGAATGATTCCGGCCGGGATCTGTGATTCAACACCGCCGCGTCGCATTTCGTCGCGGATGAGCATCAACAATTCCTGTGCGCGCGGACCCACGATATCGGCCAGCATCCGCGCGAACACGGTTCGCGGCGGGCGGTCGCCCACGCTTGCGATCTCGATCGGGAAATCCTCGGTCAGATGCTCGCGGAACGCCTGCGCGTGTTCGCGCTTGATCTTTTCGGCTTCCGGGATCGGAGTACGCAGCCCCACCGCGAGATCGTTTGTAAAATGGTCCCCGCCCACCGGAACCGCCGCTGTGTGCCGGACCACGCCTCCGGCATACGCGATCAGCTCGGTCGTTCCGCCGCCGATATCGAGCAGGCACGCGCCCAACTCGCGCTCGTCCTGCGTGAGGCACGCTTCGGCCGCCGCGAATGGTTCGAGCACGGTATCGTCCACGCGAACGCCCGCGCGGTTCACCGCCGTCACGATGTTCTGCGTGGCCGCTCCCGACGCCGTTACGATGTGCACATTGGCTTCCAGGCGCTGACCGACCATTCCGATCGCGTCGCGGATGTTGTCCTGATGATCCAGCGAAAATTCCTGCGGCAACACGTGCAGGATTTCGCGGTCTTCCGGCAGGGTGACCCCGCGCGCCGCTTCAATCGCGCGGCGGACGTCGTCCCGCTGCACGTCCCGCGGCTTCGCACCGACGTTGATGCCGCCGCGGCTGTTGACTCCGCGCACGTGGCCGCCCGCTACGCCGATCATCGCCGATTCCACGGGCACGCCGACGATCGTCTCCGCCTCCTCGACCGCGCGGCGAATCGAGCTGACCGCGAGATCGAGATTGACGATCTGGCCTTTGCGCCAGCCCTTGGATTCAGCCGCGCCGAGCGCCGCGAATTTCACGCCGCCTTCGTCGTCCATTTCGCCGATCAGCGCGCAGGTCTTCGTGCTGCCGATATCGAGCGCTACGATGTGCCGTTCTTTCTTCGTCAAGCCCGCTCCTCGTACCGCAACTGCTCGATCACCTCGAAGCTATAATTTCGATTTCTTCGCCGCTGCTCCGGCGGCCGCCAGTTTCAGCGGACGCTGCTGTGCCACGGCAGTTGTGTCCTGATTCACCACCGCTTCGCGGCTGAATCGCAAATCCACAGACTCGATCGGTCCTGCCTTCGCGCGCCACTGCCCGATATCTTCGACCAGCGTCTGATACTTGCCCGCGAAATCGCTGTCGCCGAAATGCACGAGCACCGGGGCATCCGCCTGGCTCCCGGACGCGTCGCCGCCGAGACCTGTCATCGTCGCGCGCACGTCATGATCGTCCGTAAGATCCACTTCGCTCACCTGATCGAGCGCGCCCGCGTGCGCCGATTCGATCTGCTGCGCGAATCCCGAGTAAAGCTGCATGCGCTTCTGGCGGTCTTCGAGAGCCATGTCCGCGCTGATTCCCGTCACCACAGGAAAGTGGAAATTGCCTTCGACCGGGCGATCCAGGATCACGCCGTGCACGTCCACCAGCGCCATATCGTTCGCTTCGCGCACAAATGCCACCGGAGTCCGCTCGGTAATTTCGACTTCGATCTGATTCGGCATCGCGCGACGCACCGTCGCCTGCTCAATCCAGGATAGCGTTTCGATCTGCCGGCGGCGCTGGCCGATCGGAATGAGCAGCACACTTTTGCCGCGGTCGGCCGCAAAGATCTCGAGCACGCTCGCAGGCGTCACATAATGGTTCCCGGCCAAAACGATCTGCTCGGGATGAATCAAAGCCATTTCAGGCGACGCAAACAGAAAATGTCCCAGCTCGTAAGCCCCCACCGATGCTACGCTGCCCGCGACAATCCACACGGCCACGCGCAGATAGGTGCTCCACGCTTTCCGGCCGAATTTCCGCCGCTTGATCTCCAGCGGCTTCTGCCGCCGCAGATACTTCGGCTCTTCGTCCGCGAGCACTTCCTGCGGAAAGGCGTCCGCGTCCATGGCCTTTAGTTTCGCCAGACGATCACCTCGTTCTCGAGCTCCATTCCGTACGCGCCCCGCACCCGCTCTCGCACGTCGTCAATCAATTTCAGCATGTCGGAGCAGCTCGCGTGCCCTGCATTCACGAAAAAATTCGCGTGCCGGTCGCTGACCATCGCATCGCCCACGCGGTGGCCCTTCAAACCGAGTTCGTCAATCATCCGGCCGGCCGATCCGCCCGCGGGATTCTTGAAAATGCAGCCGGCGCTTTTCTGATTCAGCGGCTGGCTCGCGCGGCGTTTCTCGTTGCACACTTTGATGCCGGCAATAATTTCCTTGTACGGCTTCGACGGCAATTCGAGCTTCACGCGCAGCATCAGGTCATCCGGCGCAAACGAGGTGTGCCGGTAGTCGAACCGAATGTCGCTGCCGCGCAGCGTCTCGATCTGCCCGGAAGCGGCGCGATAGAGTTCCACCTCGCGCACGTGCGGGCCAATCTGCGTCCCGTACGCGCCCGCGTTCATCCTGAGAGCGCCGCCGACGCTGCCGGGCACGCCGATCAAGCCCTCCATCCCGCCCAGATCATGCTTCGCGCAGAACGTCACCATGCCTCCCAAATCCGCCGACGCATCCGCGTACGCCGCGTTGCCTTCCACGCGCATCCCCGGCTTCACCGTGGGCAGATGGAGCACCACCCATGGCAGCTCGCCATCCACGATCAGCACGTTCGTGCCGCCACCCAGAAAACGGTGCGGAAGATGTTCGTTTGCGAGCAAGGCCATCACTTCCGGGATGGACTCGTATCGCGCCAGCAAAATCTCGTCCGTCGTGCCACCGATTCCGAGCGATGTCTCCTCCGCCAGCGAAACCCCCTGGCGCAATTCAACACCGAGGTCTTTCAACCGCGCCGCCGCCTTGTCGCTAATCCGCATGGCGCGTCGTCGAAACTCTCGCATCAAGCAGCATGGCCAGTTCTTCGGTCACGCGGCCCACGCTGCCTGCGCCGATGGTCATCACCGCATCTCCCGAACGCGACTCGCGCAGCATAAATTCGATGCCGCCCTGCAAGGTGCTCGAGAAAACCACGTTCTTGTGGCCCGCCGCGCTGATGGCTTCGGAGAGGCGTTCTCCCGTGATGCCCTCAATCGGCGGCTCGCCCGCCGCGTAGATATCGGTAATCACGACGATGTCCGCCTGATTGAAGGAGCTTTGAAATTCTTCCCAGAGATTCTGCGTTCGCGAGTAGCGGTGCGGCTGGAAAAGCACCAGCAGCCGCTTGAACCCGCAGCCGCGCGCCGCCTCCAGCGTGGCGCGAATCTCCGCCGGATGGTGGCCGTAATCGTCAATGAGCGTCACACCGGAGAATTTGCCCTTGATTTCAAATCTCCGCGCGACTCCCGAGAACGATGCCAGCCCCTCGCGTATCAAATCCGCAGGTACATTGAGCACCAGCCCAACGGCCGCAGCGGCCGCCGCATTGCGCACGTTGTGAATTCCCGGCGGCGCAGGCAGATGGAACACACCCAAGTCGTCTCCGTGATATTTCAGACCGAATTCGCTCGAAAGCCCGTTGAGCTTCACGTCCGCTATTATCAAATCGGCCTGGCTCGAGGTGCCGTAGGTCACCACCGGCCGATTTACGCGCGGCAGAATTGCCTGCACGTTGGGATCGTCCACGCAGAGCACTACGGTGCCGTCAAACGGGACGCGGTTAATAAATTGCAGAAACGTTTCTTGAATCTCTTCGAGCGAGGCGTACTGGCCGATGTGCTCGCGATCAATTGTGGTGACCACAGCGATCACCGGAGCGAGCAACAGGAACGAACGGTCGCTTTCGTCCGCTTCCACCACCATGTACTCGCCCTGGCCCACGCGTGCGTTGGCTCCGGCGTGATTCACTCGCCCGCCGACTACGAACGTGGGATCGAGTCCCGCAGCCGCAAGCACCGAAGCGACCATCGAAGTCGTCGTCGTTTTTCCATGCGCGCCGGCGACCGCGATGCCATATTTCAAACGCATCAGCTCAGCGAGCATCTCCGCTCGCGGGATAACCGGAATTTTCAGCCGGTGCGCCTCGACGATTTCGACGTTGTCGGCCGCCACCGCGGACGAGACGACAACCACGTGTGCGCCGTGCACGTTTTCGGCCTGATGGCCTTCGTGAATTATCGCGCCCAACGTGTGCAAACGCTCGGTCGTGGAGGTCACCTTCAAATCCGAACCCGAAACGGCGTAGCCGCTCGAAAGCAGGACCTCGGCGATGCCGCTCATGCCGCTGCCGCCGATGCCGACCAGATGAATGCGCTGAAAATTGCGGAGCGTGACGCTCATCGGCGGACCACCCCTTCGATCACGTCCACAATGTCCTCGACCGCGCGCGGCCGAGCGAGCGAACGCGCGCGATCTTCCATCTCTTGAATTCTCCGGGGCTGGTCCAGGAGGGAAAAAATCTCGTTCGTCAATCGTTCGGGTGTCAGCTCATCTTGCGGGAGCAGCCGGGAGGCGCCCGCGGATTGCATTACCTGCGCGTTACGGGTCTGGTGCGCGTCAGTGGAAGCCCCGAAGGGGATAAAGATGGCGGCGCGTCCGGAAGCCGAGACCTCCGCGACAGTGATGGCGCCCGACCTGCAAACGATCAGGTCGGACTGGGCAAACCTCTCCGCCATATTTTCGATGAAGGGGACGACCTCCGCGTTGAATTGGCGTCGCGCATAAGCCACGCGAACCGCATTATAGTCGCGTTCACCGGTCTGATGCACGATGAAAAGCTCATTTTTTCTCGTGGCCAAAAGGTCGAGCGAATCAATCACGGCGCGGTTGATCGGCAAGGCGCCGCGGCTGCCACCGGTAATCAGCAATTGAAACGGCGCGCGGTGCTCTTTGGCCGGCACGGCGAAGAATTCCTGGCGGATGGGTACGCCGGTGACCGCGGCCTTGCTGCCGAACCGCGCCGCGGTCTCCTCGTTTGCCACCGCGATGCGAGTCGCAAGGCCCGCGAGCACCCGATTCGTAAATCCCGGCTCTACATTCGGTTCGAATACGACTGCCGGTATCCGGTGCATGACCGCGGCCAGCATCATCGGACCCGACGCATAGCCGCCGACTCCGAACGCCGCGCCAAAGCGGTGCCGATGAATAATCTTCTGTGAGTCCCACAGTCCCGCGGGAAGCTTCGCCAGATTGCGCAGAAATTTCGCGCCGCTGATGCCCTTCAGCCCGGCGACGCGAATCGTCTCCAACGGTATTCCCGTCTGCGGCACTAGCCGCGACTCCATTCCGCGTTTGGTTCCCACAAACACGACGCTTCGCTCTCCTCGACTCAACCACTCTCGCGCGACGGCCAGCGCCGGAAACACGTGGCCGCCAGTCCCGCCGCCCGTGATCAATAAACTATTTGCATCCGCGCTCACGTCTCGTCCGCGTGCTGGCTGATGTTCAAAAGCACTCCTGTTGCCAGAAGCATTCCGAGCAGGCTCGAACCTCCGTAGCTGATGAACGGCAGCGGAATTCCTTTGGTCGGAAGCAGCCCGAGCGTCACGCTCAGATTGATCAGCGCCTGCCCCATCACCATCGACGTGATGCCAATTCCCAGGAATTTCCCGAACGCGTCCGGGGCTTTCATCGCGGCCACAAACCCGCGCCAGCCGTACACCGCGAACAGCGCCAACACGATCGCCGCGCCGATGAATCCGGCCTCCTCACAGATCACGGAGAAAATGAAGTCCGTGTGCGCTTCAGGCAGGAAAAACAATTTCTGGCGACTTTCCATCAAGCCCACGCCCGTGAATCCGCCCGATCCGACGGCGATCAGCGATTGCGCCAGTTGAAATCCGTGCCCCTGCGGGTCGGCCCCGGGGGACAGGAATGCCTTCAGGCGCTCGAGGCGATAGGGCGTGCTGGCAATGGCGAGATAAATCAGCGGCAGCGCTGCAATCGCCACCGCGGCGATATATTTGTAGGAAACCCCGGCGATAAAGAGCATCACCGCGGCGATGAAGAAAATCATGCAGGCTGTGCCCATGTCCGGCTCTTTGTAAACCAGCGCGACCATCAGCAGTACCGCTCCCACGGCCGGCAGCAGCGTGTGCGTCACATTGTTGATTCCCTCGCCGCGCGGCTCGCGCCTGCTCTCCAGAAACCATGCGAGAAAAACAATCATCACCAGCTTCGCGATCTCCGAAGGTTGCAGGCTCAGCGGGCCCACGCGAATCCAGCGATGCGTGGCGTGCGACCGGTCGAGAAAAAACACCGCGAGCAGCAGGACCAGCGTTAACGAAAGCGCCGTGAAAATCACCTTCGGCTGGCGCAGCTTCCGGTAGTCCGTGTTCATGAGCCAGAACATCCCGGCGATCCCGAGCGTCACCCACACCAGCTGTCGCAGCAGAAAAAAGTAGGCGTTACCGTGCCATTCCCGCGAGGTCATCGCTGACGCGCTGAACACCATCACCGCGCCGATCAGGCACAGCGCCAGCGTCACGCCGAATAGCTGCCGATCGTGCTGCAGGCTGCGAGGCATCGTTTATCCTTTGTGGGCCGCTGTAGTCGCGGCCGACCCATTTCCAAGCTTTGCCACCAGCTGTTTGAACTCGCGGCCTCGGTGCTCGTAGTTCTCGAACTGATCGAAGCTGGAGCACGCCGGAGCGAGCAGCACCACGTCGCCTGGCCGCGCACGATCAGCCGCAATCTCGATCGCGTGCTCAAGCGTTCCCGCATGAACGCACGGTACGGCGTCGCCCAAATCCGCAGCGATTTTCTCGGCGGCCTCGCCAATCAGCAGCGCTACGCGCCCACGCGCGCGTAGCGCGTCGCGCAGCGGGGTATACGGGCTGCCCTTGTCCTTCCCGCCCAGAATCACCACTAGCGGTCCGGGAAACGCCTCGATGGCCTTGAGTGCGGCGTCCACGTTTGTCGCCTTTGAGTCGTTGTAATATTTGACTCCGCCAACTTCGCCCGCAAATTCCAGCCGATGCTCCACTCCGCGAAGCGTCTTCACGCCGCTCGCAATCGCAGCCGGCTCTGCTCCCGCCAAATACGCCGCAGCGCACGCCGCCAGGACGTTTTCGACGTTGTGCTCCCCGCGCAACGGAATTTCGCTCCGCCGACCAACCACAGTCTCCGAACCTTCGTTCCGGAAAATGATCTGGTCGTCCAGCAGGAAAGCTCCTTCAGCCACACGCTTCTGCCGGCTGAACCAGAACACATGCGAACGTGACGGCATCCGCTTCGTCACCTCGGGATCGTCCGCGTTCAAAATCGCGAAATCACGATCCAGCTGATTTTCAAACAGCCGCATCTTCGCCGCCGCGTATTCCTCAAACGACGCGTGCCGATCCAGATGATCGGGCGTCAGATTCAGCAACACTCCGATCTCCGGACGAAACGCTTCGATCGTCTCCAATTGAAAGCTGCTGACTTCCGCCACAGTCACCGTCGAATCCGTTGACGTTTCGACCAGCGAAATCAGCGGCGAACCGATATTTCCGCCGACCAGCGTCGTAACACCCGCAGTCTCCAGAATGTGCGCCACCAGCGACGTCGTAGTCGTTTTCCCGTTCGAGCCGGTGATGGCCACAAGCTTTCCGCGCAGGAAACGCCAGGCGAGTTCGGTCTCGCTCCACAACGGAATTCCTCCAGCGCGCGCGAGCTCCAGCGGCGGCAGCTTTGCCGGCACGCCCGGGCTGACCACAATCAAATCCTGTTCGAGGAACGCGGACGCCGGATGGCCCCCCAGCGCCAGCTTCACTCCCGCAGCGCGCAGCCGTGCAGCGGTTTCACCCAGCGCGCTCTCTGGCTTTTCGTCCGTGGCAGTCACCGTAGCGCCATAGCCCGCAGCAAATAGAGACACGGCCACGCCCGTCCGCGCGAGTCCCACCACCAGCACGCGCTTGTTCGCGAAGTCGAATCCCGGTCTCAACCCGCCTCACCTCAATTTCAAAGTCGTTAACGCAGATAGCGCGAACACGAGCGCTAAGATCCAGAATCGCACGATGATCTTCGATTCGCTCCAGCCCATCAGCTCGAAATGGTGATGCAGCGGCGCCATCCGAAACACGCGTTTCCCGGTCAGCTTGAACCAACCGACCTGGATGATCACAGACATCAGCTCCAGAATAAAAATGCCGCCGATCGAAATCATTAGGATTTCCTGCTTCAGGATCACCGCGACCGTTCCGATCGCTCCGCCGAGCGCCAACGAACCCACGTCGCCCATAAACACTTCCGCGGGATGCGCGTTGTACCAGAGAAATCCGAGCGAAGCGCCCGCCAGCGAGCCGCAAAAAATCGTCAGCTCGGCGGCGTCCGGAATCTTTTGAAGGTCGAGATATTCGGCGAACCGCGCATTGCTGGAAAGATAGGTGATCATCGTCAGCGCCACCGAAGAAATCAGCACGCACCCGATCGCCAACCCGTCAAGCCCGTCGGTCAGATTCACTCCGTTCGAAAGCCCCGCAATCACCAGAATCAGAAAAAGCACGAAAGGAACGAACGCCAGCGCCCACGTGTATCGGTGATCGAGCAGCGAATCAATCACCAGATCCGGATGCAGCCGCTTCAGGAACGGCACGCTCAGCTGCGTCGAGTATTTGTTTCTGGCCTCGAGTCCGATCAGCACCGCGCCCACGAACGCACACGTCAGCGCCTGCAACGCGAATTTGCCTCCGGCGGTCAGGCCCTTGTTGTGCTTCCGCACAACTTTGCTGTAGTCATCTATGAACCCGATCGTTCCAAACGCCAGTGTGGCGGCCAGCGCCAGCACCACGTACGTGTTCCGCAAATCGGCCCACAACACCGTGGGGATCACGATCGCCGCGACGATCAGCACGCCGCCCATCGTCGGCGTCCCCGCCTTCGCCTGATGTCCCTTCGGCCCCTCCTCGCGAATGTACTGCTTCACCTGCATCGCCCGCAGCCGCTCGATCATCCACGGTCCCAGCAGCAGCGACAGCACCAGCGCCGTTAGGCTCGCCACGGCCGTCCGCACCGTGATATAGCGAAACACGTTCAGCGCACTGAAATGCCGCCGCAGCCCGAAGAAGAATAGGTAATAGAGCATTTCAGTTTCGGCCTTTGCGACTTGCTTCCAGCGGTTCGGGCGCGGGTTTTGTGCTCATGCGCCGGTGCCGCGCGTCTATCGCTTCGAGAATTCTTTCCATTCGCACGCCGCGCGAGCCTTTCAGCAGCAGCAAATCTCCCGGCGCAATAAACGATTCCAGGAATTTCGATGCCTCCTGCGAATTCTCAAAGAAAACGGCTTGCTTCCGCGGATGCCCCGCCCTGATCGCGGCGTCCACAAAGTCCGCCGCGTATCCCTGCACGCCAAATATCCAGTCAATTTTGCCCAAGCCCGCGGCCGCGCAACCGCATTCGCGATGCAACTCCTCTGACGAATCTCCGAGCTCCAGCATCTCGCCCGCAGCCACGATTCGGCGTTGATATCCAGGCGTCGCCGCAAGCAATTGCGTCAACGCGGTCAACGCCGTGGGGCTCGAGTTGTACGTGTCGTTGATCACCGTAAAGCCGTCATCGAAGCGCACCACCTCGCCCCGTTTGTCGGCGGGCGTGAGCGATGCGAACACCTCTTTCGCTTCTTCCGCGCCAACTCCCCAGACGCTTGCCGCCGCCAGCGCTGCCAGTGCATTCATCACGTTGTGCCGTCCGATCAGCGGCAATTTCAGCCGCGTTCGACCGGCGGACGAGAAAAAATCGAACGCCGATCCTTCGATGCCGTGCTCTTCAATCGCTTCCGCCCGGAATTCCGCCTGCGCGCCCGTGCCAAACCGGATCACTCGCCCCTGCGCAACTTCCGCAAACTTTGTTACGCGCTCGTCATCCACATTCAATACAGCTGTCGCGCCCGGCCACGCCAAATTCTCGATCAGTTCGCGCTCCGCCAGCGCAATCTCCTCGATCGAAGAAAAAAATTCCAAATGCTCGACCGCGACCCGCGTCACCACTCCAACTTCCGGCGACGCAATTTGCGCAAGCTTCGCCAGCTCCCCCCGGTGCGACATTCCCAGTTCCACGACAGCCGCGCCGTGCTCCTCGTCAATCTTCAGCAGCGTCAGCGGCAGTCCGTACTCGTTGTTCAGGTTTCCCAGCGTCTTCAGCACGCGGAACCGCGCGCCCAGAAGCGCAGCCAGAATCTCTTTTGTGGTCGTCTTCCCCACGGACCCGGCGACCGCCCCGATGATTCGCCCCGGCTTTCCCCGTCGCCATATCTCGCATGCCCGGGAGGCCAGTCGCTGCAAAGCCTCGAGCGGATCGTCCACGGCGAAGAGCTTTGCCTGGATTTCGCCCGAGTACTCTTTGAATCGCTCTCTCGCCACCACCCCGGCCGCAGCCCCACGGTCGAGCGCGCCGGCCATAAAACCGTGTCCATCGTGACGCGGTCCGCGTATGGCGATGAACAGTTCCCCGAGCTGCACAGTTCGCGAGTCAACCGAGACGCCGGCCACCCCGGCCAGGGGGTCGAGCCCTGTGGGGCGTGCGACGCCCAACGCATCGGCCAATTGATCCGCGGTCCACCGCATCGCATCTCCAGGGGGCTTGGCGTCGCTGCCCTCGCTATTTGCTTGCTGACCTCTTCGTATAGCCCTTGCGGCGCAAAATCGCACGCGCCCGCTCGCGGTCGTCGAACTCGATCGTCCCATCCCGCAGGACCTGGTACGTCTCGTGCCCTTTGCCCGCGAGCAGCACCACGTCGCCCGGCCGAGCCTCTTCCAACGCTATCGCCAGCGCCTGCTCGCGGTCCGGCTCCACGCGGTACTTCGCATTCACTTTCTGCAATCCCACGACCACGTCGTTGATGATCAGCAGCGGGTCTTCGCTTCGGGGGTTGTCGCTCGTCAGCACCACCAGGTCGCTCATCGAACCCGCCGCTTCGCCCATCAGCGGACGCTTGGTGCGATCGCGCTCGCCGCCCGCGCCGAATACGGTAATGATCCGCGCTGATGGACCCAGTTCGCGCGCCGTCGCGATCAGATTGCGCAACGCATCGTCCGTGTGCGCGTAATCCACGAGCACGAGGAACGGCTGCCCCTCATCAATGCGCTGAAACCGCCCGGGGACAAGCTCGAGATTCGCGATTCCCTCCTCAATTTTCGCGTTCGGAATATCGAGCGCGATTCCCGTCCCGATCGCCGCGAGAATGTTGTAAACGTTGATCCGGCCCACGAATGGCGACCGCACTTCAATATTTCCCGCCGGCGTCTGGGCCGTGAATTCGAGGCCGTGAAAGCCGAGGCTGAATTTCCGCGTGCTCAGATCGGGCACGCCCTTCAGTCCGTACGTCAGCGTGCGACGCGCAAAGACCGCCAGTTGGGGCGCGTAAGGGTCATCCGCATTGATCACGGCCACATCGGGCGGCCCTGCGCCAGTGCCTTTGAATAGCAGCCGCTTGGCGGCGAAATATTCCTCAAATGTTTTGTGATAATCCAGATGATCGCGCGTCAGGTTTGTGTAGACCGCCGCTGCGAAGTGGCATCCCCACAAGCGTTCCATCGCCAGCGCATGCGAACTCGCTTCCAAAACAGCGTGTGTTCCCCCCGCGTCGCGAATCTCGGCGAACATCTGCTGCAAATCGAGCGACTCCGGAGTCGTGTTCACAGCCGCGCGGCTGCCCTTCGGCGTGCGATATCCGGTCGTGCCGATCAAGCCGGTCGTGTGTCCCGCCGCGCGCAGGATCGAATCCACCAGAAACGCAGTCGTCGTCTTCCCATTCGTGCCGGTCACCCCGACCAACCGCAGCGCATCTGCCGGATGTCTGTAGAAATTCGCCGCCGCCCGGGCTAGGCCACGGCGCCCCGAGCCCGGCAGCATCTCTACCAGCGTGCTCTGGCCTGATGTCATTCGGTCAGCGTCTTCGCTTGCTATGGCTACGGCGCCGCGCCGCACTGCGTCCTCGACGAACTTGCCGCCCTCCAATTTTTCCCCGCGCAGCGCGAAGAAAATTCCACCCGGCATAACCTTGCGGCTATCGTAAGCGACGGACTGAATCTCGATGTCGGCAGCGCCGCTGATTTTTCCAATCTCGGCTCCCGCCAGTAGCGCTTTCAGTTTCATGCCGCGGTTTCCCTGTCTTGCGCTCGGCTCGCCATCGCTCACGCTCGGTTGGGGTTTCATGACCAGGCTCAATTCCCATCACCCGATGCTGACACCGGCACCACTTCTCCCGGATGCCCGAACCGCACCGTCACCCGGCTGCCGCGCAAGACTTGCGCCCCGGCTGTCGGAAACTGCTCCAGCGCAACTCCGCTGCCGATCAGCGACGGCATCAGCCCCAGCCGCGAACACTCCTCGGTCACGCCGCGAACTGACTGGCCGGCAAGGTTCGGGACGACAATTGCACTCGGATCTCCAAACGCGACCGTCTGCGGCACAGAACCAGGAATCTTCGTATCCGCCACAGCCGCCTGAAAACGCGCCTGCGCCGCATCTGCAGCGCCAACGGTCCGTGAGTTTGGCCGCGGCGTCGTTTGCAGATTCTTCGCGGTTTCAACGTCCGACGGCGTGGGCACGTCGTGAGCCTCGTCGCGATACGCCAGCACCTGTTCCGCAATCCGCTTAAATACCGGACCGCCTACCTCGCCGCCGTGGTGCGGCCCCACCGGCGAATCGAGAACTACCAGTATCGAAATCACCGGATTGTTCACGGGTGCGAACCCCAGAAACGACGAGTTGTACCGCGTCGCCGAATATCGGCCGGTCGAAGTGTCAATCATTTGCGCCGTGCCAGATTTCCCTGCTGCGGTGTATCCGTCGAGGCGCGCGGGCTTGCCGGTTCCTTCGAGAACCACGCCCTCCATCATTTCGCGAACCGTCGCCGCCGTCCTGCCATCGGTTGCTTCTTGCGGAGCGGGCGGAGGACGCAGCGCCCCGGCTTCGCCGCCGTCAATCTCTCGCACGATATGAGGCCGATAAAGCGTTCCGCCATTCGCCACCGCCGAAATCGCCGAGATAATCTGAATGGGCGTGACGCTCACTTCCTGCCCCATGGCCAGCGAGCCGATGGAACTTGCTGACCAATTCTCCAGCGGACGCAGCAGCCCGCGATTTTCACCGGGCAGCTCGATCCCCGTAGCCTGCCCGATTCCGAACGCCCGAATCGTGTCGTAGAATCGCGGCGCGCCGAGTCGCAGCGCGACTTTGATCGCGCCCACGTCGCTCGAATGTTCCAAAATCTCGCGCACGCTCAGCACGCCGAATTTCTTCCAGTCGTGAATCAGGCGTCCCGAGATCATGATCTGCCCCATCTGGCAGTCCACGAGATCATTTGGAGTCGCCACGCCGTTCTCAATCGCGCCGGTAAGCGTCAGCACTTTAAACGTAGAACCCGGCTCGTAGGCTGAAGCGACTGCGCGATCTATTCGCGCCTCCGCTGTGAAATCGCCCGCGTCGTTGGGATCGAACACCGGCCAGTTGGCGACGGCCAGCAGCTCTCCCGAATTCGGGTCCTGCACGACGACCGTCCCGGCCTTCGCATGAGTCTCCGAAATCGCGCGGTCAAGTTCCTTCTCCGCGATGTACTGGATCGTTTCGTCAATCGTCAGCGTGACGCTCGCGCCCGGATCAGCGGCCGATTCCGTCCGGTCGTACCAGCGGCGGTGCCCGTCCGCCATCACCATCATTTTCCCGGGACGTCCGCGGATCTGCTTGTCGAGCGAATACTCGATTCCGCCGATCCCCTTCTCGTCCACGTCCACGTATCCCAGCACGGACGCTGCAAGCTCTCGCTGCGGATACACGCGCCGGTTTTCTTTCTGGAAGAAGACGCCCTTCAAATTCATGTCCGTAATCCGCTGAACGGTTTCCGGCGAAAGTTTTCGCGCCAGGCGCACGGGAGTCTTCGCTTCGCGTATTTTTTCCTCGACGTCTTCGGCGGGCGCATCCAGAACGCGCGAAAGCAGCCGCGACACCATCTCGACGTCGGCGATCTCGATTGGATCGGCGAACACGGAGTCCATCGGCAGGCTCACCGCGAGCTCATGGCCCTTGCGGTCGTAAATCGTCCCGCGCATCGGGCTGATTTCGAAAATTCGCTGCTGTTGTCGCTGCGCTTTTGCGAGGTATTCGCTATAGGAGAAGAGTTGGAGGTAACTCAGCCGGCCGATGACCACCGCCAGCCAAACAATCGCCAGGACCCAGATGACCAGCCAGCGGAGACGTGGATTGCGCTGCTCCATGGACTCCGGCCTACCCTGTCGGAAACGTGCTCCTGCGGCGATCGCGTCCGATCTGCCGGAAATGGCTCGCCGCAGCGGGCCGCAAACTCATGCCAATTTCGATTGAGACTGAAATCAGGGCCGGGATGGCAGCGCAATCGTTCGCGCCTGTGCCACGACGCCGTCGTTCGAATCCTCAACGGGCGCGACTTGTCCGGGCACGGTAATCGTCAAGCCCAGCTGGTTCCGCGCAATCGCATCCACCCGCATCGGCGAAAGTAATGTCGCTTCTTCCAGTCGCAGTTTCTGGTTGAGCTCCGTGGCCTGCGCGCGCTCGCTATCCAGTTGCTCGATTTGATAGCGGATCTGAATGCACTCGAAGTGCTGCCACGCGTAGGAAAGCAGGCACGCCGCCATCGCCGCGCCCACTGCCAGGCGCCGCCAGAAATCCTTCACTTGCGCCGGATGCCTGGGCCGCTCAAGCCTCGAATTATCAATCTGCTTTACGGTGTAGTATTCCGTGAATTGCCCGGTGAACTTTTCCATTATTGCCAGCTCCCAGCCGCACGCCCCTGCAACGGCTCGATCTTTTCCGCCACGCGCATTTTCGCGCTGCGCGCTCGCGGGTTGTCTCTGATTTCTTCCTCGCTCGGCTGGATCACTTTCCGGGTTAGCACGTCGAAACTTCCCTCGCGCGCCAGGCGCTGAAACGCCTGCTTCACCGGACGATCCTCCAGCGAGTGATAGCTGAGGACAATCCAGCGTCCTCCAATAGATAAAGTGGCAGGGGTCCGCGAAAGAAACTGCTCGAGTTCCTCCTCTTCTCGATTCACCGCATTCCGCAGCGCCAGAAACGTTTTTGTCGCGGGCTGCAGTTTCTGCCTTCCCCTTGCTTTACGAGCCCCTGCCACAACCGTTGCCAGGTGTTCCGTATCGCGAATGGGCCGCGACCTCACAATTGCCCTGGCGATTCTGCGTGAATCCGTCTCCTCCGCTTTCTGGTAGAGGAGGTCGGCCAGCTCTTTCTCTGACCACTGGTTCACAATTTCGTCCGCTGTTAGCAGCGTGTCGGGGTTCATCCTCATGTCCAGGGGCGCTGCCCAGCGGAATGAAAATCCGCGCTCAGGGCTGTCCAGCTCCAGACTTGAGATCCCCAAGTCGGCGACCACTCCGTCCAGCAGAGGCAGTTTCAAATCCGCCGCCACTTCGCCGATCTTCGAAAATTCCGCGTGCACCAGAACCACCTTTTCTTCGTAAGGCTTCAGCCGTTCCCGCGCGATTTCAAGCGCCTTCGGATCGCGGTCAATCGCCACCAGCCGCCCGGTCGTCAGCCGCTTGGCAATTTCGATTGCGTGCCCAGCCGTGCCGGCCGTCGCATCCACATAAGTCCCTTCGGGCCGTATGCGGAGCCATTCCACGACTTCCGCGGCCAAAACGGGCTTATGTAAAACGCTCAAAACCTAAATGCCCAGGTCGTCCAGAGCCTTTTCGTCTTCCGCCGTGATCGGATTACGGTTCATTTGATCGAGGAAACGGGCGTGATTCCAAACCTCTAGATAGGTGAGGTGCCCCGAAACGTCCACCTCGCCCTTCATCTCCGCCGATTCCCTCAGTACAGGTGGAAGTAAAATGCGCCCCTGCCCGTCCACCTCTACGATCTGACCGTAATAGTTCGTTCGTGCCAGAAACTTCTGCTTGGCCTTGTTGTGAGAAGAAATCTTCGCGAGCTTCTTTTCCTTCTCTTCCCAGACTTTCATCGGAAAGATCTGCGCGCGATCGCCCGCCGTACTCGTCACGTAGAACTTGGTTCCTAGCTTGCGAAGTTGAACCAGAAAGTCCGCGGGAATTTTCACGCGTCCCTTTTCGTCCACCGTCGCTAGATAGTTGCCCCGCAGCATGTTTGCCCTTCAGAACTTCGCCCGGCGTGTTCGACCTTGAAATCACTCGCTCTTTGGCCTCGGCCCCCGCCCCACACTCTTTACCACTCTGCTCCACTTCCTCCCACTTTGTGCCCCGATTGTAGTTTTGTTCTTCAGGTTGTCAAGCGGAATGTTTCAATTATGAGAAAGTATTTTTGGATGGACGCGATTCACGCGCTTCGCGAATTTTTCCGGCCCGAATCGGGAAAAACCACAAGCCCTTGTGGCAGCGTTTGTGCGCATCGCGAGTGCTAGCGGTCGAAGCCGCGCAAAACGGTAAAATGTTTTGTAAGAGTTAACATCCGCGGCGCGAAATTTCCCGAATCGGTGCAGTTGGAAGAGACGAACGACAGCGAAAAAACTACTGCGGTGGCGGATTTCTCAGCGAATTGAGGTCTCGTAACATGGATTGCTCGTCCGGGCTGAGGCCTTGGGTGAACTTGGGATCGTTCAGCGCTGTCTGCTGGGTTGCGGGGCTCATATTGCGCAGCATCGCCAAGTGCTGGTTGATCGCCTGGCGTCGCGGCTGCGGCAACGCCTGCCATTTCGGCAGTAGCGTGTCCCGGACGTACTCACGTTGCTCCGGACTCATGCGTTCCAGCGCTTCTTCCCCGTTCCGCGCCTGCTCCTTTTGCTCCGGCGTCAAATGGTTCCACTTATCAAGGTTCTGGAGAATCTGCTGTTGACGCGCCGGAGGCAGCTGCCTGAACTGCGCATTGTTTTCGAGGAATTGTTGCTGCTGTTCGGGCGGCATGTCCCGCACCCGCTCGACCCATTTCGGAGGCAAACCTTCCATCGCGCGCTCGTTCGGCTGGCCTTTCGCGGCCCCGCCACCGCTCGCGTGCCTTTCGGCCGCTGCTTCCCTGCGTGCTTCCTGGCGCGCTTGCCATTCCCGCATTCGTTCGCCATCCTGCGCCGAGGCGGTCTGCGCCCATAGGCCCATCAGCAGCGCGATCAGTAGCCCGAATTGTGCGAAGCGTTGCCGCATGATGGTCAAGCCGCTAGTCGTGGCTCTCCGTTTCCGTCGAATCGGACTTCTGGGTTTCTGGCGCCTTCACAGGAACAAGTTGCGAAAGCGCGTCCATATTCGTCACGACATCGTAATCTTCCAGCACGCCGAGATCTTTGACAGCGTCAAAATCCTGGTCGCTCGAGGCCGCCACCGCGGCTGGCGCAGGAGCCGGTGCCTTCGGATGATTCGAAGGCAGCTTCACAATGAATACCGTCAGCGCCACAAGCATCGCTGCCGACAGCACAAAGCGCGCCTGCGGCGCGAACCATCCAAACCAGCCCCGGCTCGGTTCCGCGGCCACGCGCTGCCGCACGCGTGCGTCGAATCCAAACGACGGCTCGACCGCCGGCACCTCCTCCATCACCTTCCAGAGCGCGCGAAACTCCTCGGCGCGCGTGCGGCAAGCCGCGCAGCCCGCGAGATGCTCTTCCACATCGCGACGCTCGGCGGGATTCGCCCGCTCGTCCAGGTACGCGATCAATCCCTTTGAAATGTCTTCGCAATTTTTCATGATGGCCTTCCTTCCCCTCCACCGGCTCTGACTTGTCCCGCAGGCTGGGTCACCAGCGGCGCCAGTTGCACTCGCAAAGTCTCGTAAGCGCGAAACAACAGCGACTTCAGCGCGCCTTCCGAGCAATCCAGAATTCCTGCAATTTCCACATAATCCATCTCTTCATATTTATGCAGCAAAACCGCCGCGCGTTGCTTTTCCGGGAGCGACCAGATCGCCCTTCGGATAATGTCGGCGCGGTCGCGCTCGATCATGTGTTCGTCAATGCGCATCTCTCGCGCCGGCAATTCCATTGGCGCCGAATCTTCGCCGGACAAGGGCGCGTCGAGCGATATTCCCATTCTTTGGTGGCGGTTGTCGCGGACCGAATTGAGCGCTAGATTCGTCGCGATCCGGAAGAGCCAGGTGGTGAATTTCGCGCTCGGGGTGTACTGTTTCCGCGCCCGGTAGACTCGCAGAAAGACTTCCTGCGCCAGATCTTCCGCCGTCGCCGTGTCCCGCACCATGCGGTTCAGGAAATTGACCAGCGGCGAGCGATACTTCTGCAATAGAAAGTCAAAGGACGCTTCGTCCCCGGCCTTCACGTCCAGCATCAGTTGGACGTCGCTTCGAGCCATAGCCTCCACAGTCTATCTAACACTAACCCCACCTTAAAGTTGCGTGTCCGACGCGAGTTCCAGACCCGATACGTGCCGCAGCCACCTGCAAACTCGATTCTGCATGTAGCTGTATTTACACAACTTAAGCATGGATGACGCTCCTCGCGATGGTTTCGTAGGGGCACGGCATGCCGTGCCCGGCAACCTTGCTTGGCTCTCCCTAGCGATTCGAGCATTAAGGAACGCCCACCGGATGTGGTGCCTGTTCCCAGATGATGCCGGACGCCTTCCCCATTGCACATAATCCCAATCCATCGTAATCAATACTCCTTGGACCCCAGCCCCACGGCCAACCGCACTCCCGCCGCCCATCCCTCGGTCCCCGCGGTTACCGTCTGGTTCATGGCGGCAAGCACGGGGGTGATCGTCGCTAACGTCTATTACATCCAGCCGCTTCTGGCAGACATCGCCCGCACCTTCGGCCTCAGTGTCACCAAGGCCGGTTTCGTCGCCATGTTGACGCAGGTGGGAACCTCCCTCGGCATGCTTCTCTTTGTTCCACTTGGAGACACCAAGGAGCGGCGGTCGCTGATCACCGTTCTGCTGGTCTGCGCGGCGATCTCGCTCGCTTTCGTCGCCACGGCCCGCAACGCCGTGTGGCTCGCCGTGGCATGTTTCGTCGTCGGCGCGATGGGCTCGTCAGTTCATCTGTTCCTGCCGTTTGCAGCGCATCTGGCGGCTCCACGCGAGCGCGGGCGCGTAGTCGGCACGGTCTTCAGCGGCATCCTGCTCGGGATTCTGCTGGCGCGAACTTTTAGCGGAATCGTGGGAGCGCATTTGGGCTGGCGCGATGTCTATGGCATCGCTGCCGTGTTGATGATGTGCATCGCGATTCTCGTTCAGTTCATGCTTCCGCACAGCAAGCCCGCCGTTGACTTGCCGTATCTCTCGCTGCTCAGGTCAACGGTGAAACTCATCCGCATTCACCCCCAGCTTCGCGAGTCGGCATTCCTGGGCGCATCGCTCTTCTGCTGCTTTAGCGCGTTCTGGACGACCCTCGTGTTCCTGCTTGAAACGCCGCCGTACCACTATGGCAGTCAGGCCGCGGGTCTTTTCGGTTTGGTCGGCGCGGCCGGAGCTGCAGGCGCACCGCTCGTCGGCCGCTTCTCCGATAAGCACGGCCCGCGATTCGCCGTGGGCGCCGCTCTGCTTACCGTGTTCGCGTCCTACGTTGTCTTATGGGGAACGGGGAAAACCCTGGCGGGCTTAATCGTCGGCGTACTGCTGATGGACGTGGGCGTCCAAGCCGGCCACGTCGCCAATCAAACGCGCATCTACAGTCTCGCGCCCGACGCCCGCAGCCGCCTCAACATGTTTTACATGGTCTGCTATTTCGCAGGCGGAGCCGCAGGCTCGTTCCTAGGCGCCTACGCATGGCGCCTGCGAGGCTGGTCCGGCGTCTGCGTCTTCTGCCTCGGCGTAACGCTCATCGCGCTAATTCGCTTCGCCGCAGCTCGTCCCAGCAAGACGGTTTCGTAGGGGCACGGCATGTCGTGCCCGGCAAACATTCTTGGCGCGATCACGTCCATTCTAAACGTGAAAAATTGCCTTGAGCGTCACCAGAATAGCGACGCCGAGAAAAACCAGCAGCGCCATGCCAACTCCCGGCTCGCGATTCACTTCGGGGATCAGATCGGACGCCGCCACGTACAGCGTAACGCCCGCCGAAAACGGCAGCGCATCCGCTACCGTACTTCGCAGCACGAACATCAACGCCATGCCCAGGAGCGTCGCCGCTCCCAGAATCGCAGACGACGCGAACGCAGCCCGGCGGCTCTGCCCGCTCGCCAGCATCAGCGACGCGACCGTGAACCCCTCGGGAATTTTATGCAGAAAGATCGCCACGAAAATCATGCCGCCCAGCCAGTTGGAAACGAGCAGCCCGGACGCAATCGCCACTCCGTCGAAGAATGTGTGAATCACCAAACCGAGCAGCGCCGCATAGCTCGCGTGAGCGTGTGAAATTTCCTCGTGATGCGTCTCTTCGCCAAAATGAAAATGCGGCGCCAGAGTGTGCTCGAAAAAATGCACCAGAAAATAACCGGCGAGGACGATCACGAATACCGCGTTGGTGCTGTTGAAAAATACCGAGGAGGCGTCGCCGCGAAGCTTCACCGACTCCGGAATCATTTCGATCATCGCCGTCGCCAGCATGAACCCGGCGCCGAGGGCGATGAAGTATTTCAGGTAATGCCGCGACCATTGCCGGTGCGACACCAGCAGCCCGCCCAGCAAATTGGCGCTCGCCGCCACAATTCCCAGCAGGAGCGCCAGCAATATTCGAGTTGCCTCGGGCGAATGCATCGCGCCTACCCGCCGTGCCGGAACAAAATCACATCGCCATCCTGCACGATGTACTCTTTTCCTTCCAACCGCACCTGCGCCTTCTCTCGCGCCGCCGCGAAGCTCCCTGCCTTGAGCAGGTCTTCCCACTTCACCACGTCCGCCTTGATAAAATTCTTCTCGATGTCACTGTGGATCGCGCCCGCGGCTTTCTGCGCATTCATTCCGCGTTCGATCGTCCACGCCCGGCATTCCGGCTCGCCGCACGTGAGGAACGAAATTAGCCCAAGCAAACGATAGCTGGCCTCGATCAGCCGGTCGCGTCCCGATTCCGCGAGACCGTACGCCTTCATCATTTCCGAAGCTTCCGCATCGTCCAGCTCCGCAAGCTCCGCTTCGATCTTTCCGCAGAAAGGAACCACCGCTGTCTGCGGTTTCGACGCCAGCTTCTCGAGATGATATTTCTCAACCACGCGGTCAATCTCCGACGCCTCTTCGTCACCCAGATTCAGCACGTAGAGCATCGGTTTGCGCGTCAGGAACATGAAGCCGGTCAGCATCTTCATTTCCTCCGGCTTGAATTCCAGCTCGCGCAGAGGTGTTTCGGCTTCGAGCGCCAGCCGGCAGCGGTTCAAGAGTCCCAATTCCGTTTCGAGGATCGTCTCTTTCTTTTTCTTCAAATCCTTTTCGACGCGCTCGATTCGCTTCGCGCACTGTTCGAGATCAGTCAGGATCAGCTCCAAATCCACGTTGACGATGTCGCGCAGCGCGTCGAGCGATCCGCCTTCGTGCGGCACTGCTGGATTTTCGAACAGGCGCACCACGTGCGCCAGCGCATCGGCCTCGCGCAGCGGCACAAGCGACGCGGAATTTTTCTCGCGGTCCTTCTGCAAGCCGCCGATATCCACGTATTCGATCGTCGCGTACGTTATTTTCTTCGGCTTGAACACTTCGGCAAGCTTCGCCACGCGCGCGTCCGGCACCCGCGCGATGCCGACGTGCGCCTGACCGGGAACGCTCCGCCCGGCGGTCGCGGCCGCCCGCGTGAGTATCCGGAACAAACTCGTCTTCCCTACCTGTGGTAGCCCGATAATTCCTGTTTGCATAAGCCAGCGATAGTAGCATAGCCGCAAGGCGGCGGGCGTTGAGCGCGGAGCGCCCATCGGCTTACAATGACAGCGACGACCATGAACCAACCCCAGGACAAAATTCGTATTCTCGGCACGCGCGGATCCGCACCGGCGTACGCGATTCGCGATTTTCTCCATCGCAGCGACGTACCCTTCGAATGGATCGAACTCACAACCGACGACGAGGTTCACGAGCAGACCCAACTGAAGAACCTCGAGGACCCGCGTCTTCCCGTTTGCATTTTTCCCGACGGCACCCGATTCGAGCGCCCCACCGTTCGGCAGATCACCGAAAAGCTCGGATGGATCCGGAATCCTTCGCAGTCCGAATATGATTTGGCGATTTACGGCGGCGGTCCGGCAGGCCTTAGCGCCGCCGTGTATGGCGCATCCGAGGGTCTGAAAACAGTCCTGATTGAGCGCTCGGTCATCGGTGGACAGGCCGGAAGCAGCTCCAGGATCGAAAACTATCTCGGATTTCCGCAGGGAATCTCGGGAGCCGATCTTGCCGAGCGCGCCCGCGAGCAGGCATGCAAGTTCGGCGCCGAAATTCTGCTGCTGCGCGAAGGTGTGCGCGGCGAATTTTTCCCCGGAAAAGGCGTCGGCTATCTGGCCGACGGCTCGAAGATCGTTGCTCGAGCCACTATCTGTGCAACGGGAGTGGATTATCGGCGCCTCAACCTCCCGAAGGAGGGCGACTTCAGGGGAGCGGGCCTTTTTTACGGCGCCGGGGCAAGCGAGGCGGCGCTTTGCAAGGACGAGCCCGTGATCGTCGTTGGCGGCGGAAATTCCGCCGGGCAGGCGGTCATGCACTTCGCGCCATTCGCCTCTAAAGTAATCATGGTTATTCGCGGCGAGTGCTTGAAAAAAACTCTCTCCGAGTATCTCGTGGATCGAATCCACTCCACGCCGAACGTCGAAGTGCTGACTCACATGGAAGTTGCCGCGCTCCACGGTGAAAAGACCTTGAACGCCGTCACGGTGAAGAACATCGCCACCGGCACGGAACGCGAAATTGATACGCGATGGCTTTTTCTTTGCCTTGGTGGCGTTCCGCATACGCAGTGGGCCGCGGATGTCGGTATCGTCCGTGACGAGGAGGGTTATCTTGTCACCGGCCCCGACCTTTTGACGAACGGCCAGCGCCCCGAGAGTTGGGAACACGACCGCGACCCGTATTACATGGAAACAAGCATCCCCGGCATGTTTGCGGCAGGAGACGTGCGCCACGGTTCCGTCAAACGGTGCGCCTCTGCCGTCGGGGAAGGCGCGATGGCCGTAGCCTTCGTCCACCGTTACCTCGCAGAAGGATAGATCCCAACGTAAATGAATTCCGCCACCAGCAAGCTCGCGCTGCCTTTCGATCATGTCGAGGCGCACGCGCACGTTTCCAAAACCGACAAGCGCCTTGCCGGCTTGATCGAGCGAGTGGGCGAATTCGGGTTCAAGCTCGACGAATGCGACAGTGTGTACGAATCGCTGCTCGAAGCAATCATGCACCAGAGCATCGCGGGCAAAGCCGCGCAGGCGATTTACGCTCGCATCGTCGCGCTGGGCACGGACGGCCGCTGCCCCACTCCACAGGAGTTGCTCCGCGTCAGCAAGCCGAAGCTGCGCAAGGCCGGCCTCTCCCGCGCAAAAGTCGCTGCGGTAAGGGATCTGGCGCAGAAGACAATTGATGGCGTGGTGCCCACGATCGAAGCCGCCGAGAAAATGTCGGACCAGGAGCTTGTTGATCGGCTGATTTCCGTGCGCGGTATTGGAGCGTGGACTGTCGAGATGTTTTTGATTTTCCGGCTCGGCCGCCCTGACGTGCTGCCGATTCACGATTATGGCGTGCAGAAGGGTTGGGCGATCACCTACCGCAAGAAGAACATCCCCAAGCCGAAGGAGCTGCTGAAGTATGGCGAGCGCTGGCGTCCCTACCGCACCGTCGCCAGCTGGTACATGTGGCGCGCCGTCCACCTCGCCGGCCCCGCCGCCCGCAAAATCAAGAAAGCCAAGCCAACGAAGAAGCGCCTCTCCGCCAAGAAGCGATCCTCGCTCAAAAAGAAACACGCCTAAAGATTTGAGGGTGGCGCCGCGGTATTCCGTCGCGGAGCAGAGGCCCAATTTGTGTGTCACTTTGTGGTGGTGCCGATCGTTTGTTTTCAACGAGTTAGATCGGAAATTACTTTGCACGGTGTGACACTTAATTGCGCGATAGGCGGACGGTATTTGGTGATTCGCGAGGCGCAAATCAACGGCGCAGAGGGTCGAGCGCGGCGGGATCGTGGCGGGACGGATTGCTAGCCCGGTGTTGCGTGGGCCTAACCGTTCGCCGAATTGCACGAAAAACGGTAGCACATTTGGAATTGCGAATTCTATTCGTAGAAATACGGATATCGCATGGAACTGATGCGAAAGGACTTGTTCGGTCAGACGCGAGAGTCAACTACATGCTGCGACAAAGCCAGCGCAGTGGAAGGCGCTTTCGCGCCGATGGTTTCCCAGCCCTGCCGGGCTGGGCTAACTTGTGCCGCGCCTACGGCGCTGGGGAGCGGAGCGGGCGATGTCCCTACGATGAGCGCTCGCGGGTGGTGAGGAACAGCGCGACGAGGCCGATCAGGAGAACGGCACCTTCGAGATCCACCGAGATGCCGTGCAGCCGGTCAAATTCGGCGCGGCGCGGTTCGCTCTCTGGCGTTGTGTCCACCGACACCATCTCAGCCCGCAGCACATCCATTCGCGGAATCACGATTCGCTGCGACGCGAGCGTCAGCGACAACATCAAAATCACGCCAAGCGCCGTCGGCCGCACCAACGCGCGCAATGATCTCGCCGCAGCCAGCGCCGCAACCAGATAAACCAGGGCCGCGATCACGCCAAGTTGGTGTAGCCCTCCGAGCGTGAAGCCAACCATCAGGCCAGCCTGATCGCGCGTCAGCACGGCGAACGCGCCGCGCGTTACCACCGCGACAAAATAGATGATTGACCCGACCCAAGTCCCCAGGGCAAGAGTCCTCACAAATCTCAGTAACGGATGCATGCGTGCCTCGACTGTGCGCAGTTCGCTTCGGGCGCGCCCCATACCCGAAAAGCCTAACACGCTGCGCGTGCGGCGTCAGTCACCATGCAATCGCGCGCGATGATGACTGCACGGTTAATTCCAAGATATGATGCGCTATGTCCTCAACTGCCAGCGTTCCAGCAGAGTCCGCTCCAAGACTGAGGAAGGGCCTGTGGTCCTGCTGGGGATCGCTTGCAATATTGCCCGTCGCTGGCCTCGCGATGACCGGTGGCCCCTGCGGCGGTCCAAACGGACTTGCGGGTTCAACAGTTCTGCTTGGTGTTGGCTTGGGTTGCCTGGCACTCGCAGGCACCGGGATCTTTCTCGTGTCGCGCGGATTTCGAGCAGCGGATCGTGATATCCGAGCTTGGTGCGTGATTTCAATGATCTGTGCCGGGCTCGCCAGCTTGGTCGCGTTGTCCTTTACATTCATCGGCGCTGTTGCGATTCGATTTTCCTAATTCTAGTTCGACTTAACTTTCTCCAGCGGGCTCACGTGGATTTTCGCGCATGGGCCGCAGACATGTCCGTTCCCGAAGCCATTCGCCCGATTTTCGACGATCTTCCAAAACTGGCTCCGAAAACACGAACATAGCTCCCCTTGCCCGGCGTGACTCTCCGCGACCCAAAATCGCTCCGCCCGCGTAACCATTGCAGAGGTGCGCCACGTCTAAGTTCGTGGGAGTGGGCGCCCATGAAAAGAAATTGCCCGCAACAGATTTTCGGCTTCCCATCACCTTGTGCAGTAGCTCGCCCCGCGCCCCCATTTCGATCCCGCGCATCCTCGAAAGGCATCCATAACGCGAGACGAAGATCACGCCGGCACAACTCACACTTTGACCTTTCAACCCGAAATTACCAGCACGGAGGCAAATCATGACCGAAGGAAGAGACGAATTCCCAAAGCACGAAGATATTGAGCGACGGGCGTACGAACTTTATCTCGAAAGCGGCAGCGAAGACGGCCACGCCGAAGAGCATTGGCTGATCGCGGAACAGGAACTCGCGCGCGATCACTCCAAATTCGCCGAAGACGCCGCGCCGCCAAAAAGAAAAGGCGCGGGTCAAGGCAGCCTCGCGGACGACTAGGCCGGGCCGCGTCGAATTAAGGTTTTCCGGAGAATTGGCAGCCGTATGGCCGTCGGAGCGGTCGTTCGTTCCTGGAACAACCCGCCGTTGGTGTGCTCACATCGGATGGAATTCGATGGCAGAATGATTTGGGTGAATGGTGGGCGACCAAGGACTTGAACCTTGGACCTCTCCCGTGTGAGGGGAGCGCTCTAACCACTGAGCTAGTCGCCCATAATACTGAGCTCGAAACAAAGGCGCACAGGCAAGAGCGCCTGTGCCACGAAGTGACCAACTTTTTGTAGCAGAAGGGCCAGCGAATTGCAAACCGCAACGAATACGAAGAGCACGGGCGCCGCCAGCACACGTCTCGCCGAGCTTCAGCGCTCGATCGCCCGCGTCGTCAAGGGCAAGGAAGACGTGATCCAGCTCGCGCTGACCACGCTGCTCGCGCGCGGCCATCTCCTGATTGAAGATGTTCCCGGCGTCGGCAAAACCACTCTCGCGCAGGCGCTCGCGCGTTCCTTCAATTGCTCGTTCCAGCGCATCCAGTTCACGTCCGACCTGCTGCCGAGCGACGTGATCGGAGTCAGCGTTTTCAATCCCACGGCGCAGGAATTCGAATTCAAGCCCGGCCCGATCTTCGCCAACATCATCGTCGCCGACGAAATTAACCGCACCACGCCGAAAACGCAGTCCGCGCTGCTCGAAGCGATGAACGAAGCGCAGATCACCGTGGACAATCACACGCATCCGCTGCCGCAGCCGTTCATGGTGCTCGCGACCCAGAATCCCATCGAGCATCACGGCACGTATCCCCTGCCGGAATCGCAGCTCGACCGTTTCCTGATGCGCATTCGCATGGGCTATCCCGCGCGCGAAAGCGAAAAAGAAATTATCCGCAATCATTCCGCCGCCGGACGCCCCGACCAGATCGTTGCAGCGATGGACGCGGCCGACGTTGCCGGAATGCAGGAGACCGTCTCGCAGGTAAAGGTGGACGAAAGCCTGCTCGATTACGCGCTGGAGATTGTGGAGCGCACGCGCACTACCGAGCAGCTGAGCCTGGGCGTCAGCCCGCGCGGCACCGTGATGCTTCATCGCGCGGCGCAGGCGCGCGCGTTTCTCGAAGGCCGCGATTTCTGCCTGCCGGACGATTTTAAGCGCCTGATCGTGCCCGTCTTCGCGCACCGCGTTGTGGTCAGCTCGCGTTACGTCTCCACGCAAAAGAAATCCGAGCAGGCCGAAGCGATCCTCAGCGAAATCCTCGATACTACGCGCGTTCCGCTATAGTTCGCCGATGACGACGCAAGACTCCATCGTCGCTCGCATGTGGCAAGGGCGCGACCGCACCGGCTGGCGCAATTTCGGCATCGCCATTCTGGCGCTCGCCGTGGCTTTCATCATCGCGCTGTTTTCCGCAGCGGCCGCACAGGAAGGCCGCATCTGGGTGGCCGGAATCACCACGCTGATTTCGCTTGGAATCGCGGCCTGGGTGGCCATCACCATTGTGCCGGCACTTGCTCGGCGCACCAGTCTTCGCTGGATCGCATATCAAATTGACTATAAGCTCACGCGCGACGGCGTCATTTACCTCGGCGCGGTTTTCGTCCTGGTCCTCGCCGCTGTCAACACCGGCAACAACCTGCTTTTCCTGATACTCGCCTGTTTGCTCGCCGGAATTTTGATTTCCGGCGTGCTCTCGCGCGTGGTGCTCACCGGGGTCGAGCTGAAGTTCGATCTGCCCGAGCACATTTTCGCCGAGCAGCCCGTGCTGGCCGAAGTGGAGCTGCGCAACGACAAGCAGATGTGGCCGTCCTTCTCTCTACGCGTGATCGGCGGCAAGAAAAAGTCTCCGGCGGAAATTCTCGCGCGGCCTGTTTTCTTCCCGTACATTCCGCGTATGAGCGCGACGCGCCAAAAAGTTGAATTGCGATTCCCGCGTCGCGGCGTTTACCGCCAGGATTCGTTTGGCATTCGCACGCGCTTCCCCTTCGGCTTCTTCGAGAAAACGCGGCAGATGGATTCGAATCTGGAGATCGCCGTGTACCCGCGCGTCGAGCCGACGGACCAGTTCTACGAGGTCCTGCCACTCCTCACCGGCGAAATGGCCAGCCATTTTCGTGGCCGCGGCCACGAGCTGCACTCCCTGCGCGATTACGTGACGACTGATAGCGCCCGCTTCGTGGACTGGAAAGTTTCAGCGAAGACGAATCGCCTGGTGGTCCGCGAATTCGCGCGCGAAGACGAGCGCCGCGTCATGCTCGTCCTCGATCCTTTTCTGGGCCCGCCGCGCGCCGATCTCGGCCGGCTCGCCGAAGCCGAGCACACTGAGCGGTTCGAGCGCGCCGTTTCGCTGGCCGCGTGCATCGCCTGGCACTTCCACGAGATTCATTCCGTGATGCAATTTCGCACCAACCGCTTTTCGACTCCCATGGCTCCCGCCGGCGAAATCATTTATGACACACTGCGCGAGCTGGCCTTGATCCAGGCAGATTCGTCGGCGGCCGGCGGCGCCTTCCTCGACGACCTCGCCAGCGAATCCGAAATTTTCAAGATCATCATCACCGCCCGCGCGCAACGCACTATCCCGACGGGCCTGTGGTCCTCCTCGTATTTCCTTTTTATAGACCGCCTGTAACTAATCGCCGGGAACGCATTCGTGCGACAATACCGCCCGCATGCCTCTGCAATTCACTCCTCGCACGCTCCAAACTTATCAACGTCGCTTGCTCGCCTGGTTCCGGGCGCATCAACGCGATCTTCCCTGGCGCGCCAGCCGCGATCCCTATCGCATCTGGGTCGCGGAAGTAATGTTGCAGCAGACGCGCATCGCCGCCGTGCTCCCCTATTACCATCGCTTCCTGGAAACTTTCCCCACGGTCGAATCGCTCGCGCGCGCGCCGCAGGAAAGGGTTCTGCAACTGTGGTCGGGCCTCGGCTATTACAGCCGCGCGCGCAATCTACATCAGGCCGCGAAAGTAATTAGCGCCCGCCACGACGGCGAATTCCCGCGCACTCTTGAAGCGGCGCTGGCTCTTCCCGGCATCGGACGTTACACCGCCGCGGCCGTTCTCAGCATCGCCTACGATCAGCCGTTTGCGGTGCTCGACGGCAACGTTGCCCGCGTCCTCGCGCGCCTCGGGGCCATTCGCGGCGATCTCCGCGCGCCGGAGCGCTGGCGTCAGCTCGGCGAACTCGCGCAGAATCTGCTCGCGCCCAGCGCACCCGGTGACTGGAACCAGGCGCTGATGGAACTTGGCGAGACAATCTGCACGCCGCAGAATCCGCGTTGTGCAGCGTGTCCGATTTCGCGAGTGTGCCTCGCTCGCGCACGCAACCTCACGCGCGAAATTCCGTCGCCGCGTACAAAGCGCGCCCCGGTGAAAATACGCATCGCCGCAGCGATTCTGCGCGATCCGCGCGGCCGCACCATCCTTGTCCGCGATCCCGGCGCGCACGACGACGTGCTTTTCTCGCGCATGTGGCAGTTCCCGGCGGTTGAAGTCGCGCGCGATCCCGAAGCGGAGCTCGCAGCACATCTGCATGACATATTAAAGTTGGACGGCGCCTCGCTTCGCCTCGAACCGCTGCCTTCCGCGCGCCATGGCGTCACCTACCGCAACATCACGCTGCTGCCATTTCTGGCGCGAGTCCGGCGGCTTCCGATGCGGTCGCGCACCCGCGTCCTACTACTCAGCCGACTCGCCGACCTGCCCGTCTCCAGCGCCACGCACAAAATCGCCGCTGCTCTCGCGCGACGGTAAAACCGTTCAGCCATTGGCCCTTTCGCGTCGCGTTCGCCTGATCGCTGCCCGCGGGTGCTAGCATCGTAAAATGGCTTCCGCCGCGCAAACGACAGCGCCGCCGCTCCCGGCGGTGCAGCGATATTTCGAAGTGTCGCTCTTTCTGCTCGTCGCCACGGGCGTGCTGGCCATCGTTTCCACCGGCAAATTGGACATCATCTCGGTCCTGATTCCCTCGGTCGCGCTGATCTACAAGGGCATTCGCATGCAGCGCGGCCGCGGCCCTGAAATCACGCCGCGTCTGGCCACGTGGCTCGTTATCGGTTATTTCCTCTTTTTCCCGCTGGACCTATGGGTGCTGTCGCGCAGCTTGGCCGAAAGCGCGCCGAATCCGCCGCTGTACGCGGCGCTGCTTTCCGCGATTCACCTGATTATCTTCGCGACGCTCGTCCGCCTGTTCTCCGCGCGCTCCAATCGCGACTACGCCTTTCTCGCCGTGCTCGCGGTCGCCTCGATGCTGGTCTCCGCGATTCTGACGGTCGAGACAGGCTTCCTGATCGCGCTCGCCATTTTCCTGGTGCTCTCGGTTTCCACGTTCGTCGCGCTCGAAATCCGCCGTAGTTCCGTGGGCGCGGATTCGCCGCCATTCGAATCCGGCTCGCTGATGGCGCGCCGACTGAATCGCGCTCTCGGACTGACGTCGCTCGTAGTCGCAGGAGGAGTGCTCGCGGCGGGAATCGTGATCTTCTTCATCATTCCGCGATTTACCGTGGGCTACCTCGGCTCGCTCAGCCTTCAGCCGGGGTTGCTGACCGGTTTCGGCGATAACGTCGCGCTGGGCCAAATCGGCGAGATTAAGAAAAACACCGCCGTCGTGATGCGCATCCGCGTTGAACCCGAGCCCGCTCGCGCCGCCGACATGCACTGGCGCGGGATCGTCCTCACGAATTTCGATGGACACAACTGGAGCACTCCCTCGCAGGGGCAAATCGTGATCGAACCGAATGCCACCGGTGAATATTATTTCGGCGCGCCGCCGCGCGTGGGCGATCGCTTTAATCCGATGCTCTATACGGTGCTGATGGAGCCGATCGCAACGGATGCGGTCTTCGTTGCGCCGCCCCTGGAAACGCTCCGCGGAAAATTTGGCACGGACACCATCCGCCCCGGCGGGCAGCCCAACCACGGCTATTTGTTCATGGATCGCACGGGATCGTTCTTCAATCCGTCGCACAATAATTCGAAAATCCGTTACCAAGGCACTGCGCGCATTCCGCTCATCGCGCCTGCCGAGTTGCGCGCTGCCCCGAAGGACTATCCGGAAGAAATCACCGACACATATCTTCAATTACCCCGGCGGCTCGATCCCCGGGTCAAGAAACTCGCCGAGGACGTCACCGCTCATTCGACGAACGATTACGACAAAGCCGCCGAAATCCAGCGCTACTTGATCGCAAACTACGGCTACACGCTGAATCTCACCAACGCGGGAAAAGATCCGCTCGCGTATTTCCTTTTTACCCGCCGCGCCGGGCACTGCGAGTATTTCGCCACGGCGATGACCATCATGCTTCGCTCCATCGGCGTCCCGGCTCGCTACGCCACCGGATTTCTGCCCGGTGAATACAACGACGTCGGCGGCGACTACATCATCCGCGGCAGCGACGCCCACGCGTGGGTGGAAGTCTATTTTTCCGGCTACGGCTGGATGACTTTCGACCCTACCCCGCCGGGTAACGAAAAACGCAGCTTCTTCAACCGCTTCGATCTCTATTGGGATTGGTTTCAGCTGTCGTGGAACGAGTGGGTGATCAACTACGATTTTTCGCACCAGATGACCCTCGGAAGGAACGCGCGCGATTCCACGCGTAGTTGGAACGAACGCGCCCACGCCTTCTATCATCGCGAGCAGGCGAAGATTATGCGCGGAATTCTCGCGCTCGATCGCAGAACCGAGGCCTCGCCGTATTTTCTCCCGGACGTGCTCGTCTGCCTCGTGGCGCTGTTATTCATCCTGCGCGGGCGTTCGATGATTCGCTACGCCGTCGCGCGCTGGAGCCTGCGCGCGCGCCGCGGCGGCGATCTGACGGCGTCTCTCGCCTCGCTGGAATATACGGAAATGCTGCGCATGCTCGAAAAACGCGGCTGGAGAAAGCTTCCGTCGCAGACTCCGCTCGAATTCGCGTCGGCCATTCCCGCGGCCGATCTCTGTGCGCCCATCGCGCAGTTGACCGACCTGTACCAGTCCGCCCGCTTCGGCAATCATCCGGCGCCGATCGAGCAGATGTCGTCTCTGCTGCGTTCCATTCGCGAATCTCTGCGCGCTCGCAAGCGTTCCAAACAGCCTTGATTTTCAAATTTCACATTCATTGAATTGAGAATAGAATTCGCGAGAATGTCTGACATCGCGCGTTCTGCAGAAGAAGTGGCGGCTCGGCTTCAGTGCGTGGCCGCGGTCGTCACGCGAGCCGTAGCTGAAAACCTCGCAGAGAAACACGAGAATCTGCCCGGATTCCTCACATTTACCGGCGGGGAACCCCACGATGCTCCGTCTGGCATCCGCCGCTGGCTCGACAAGGAAGGCTTGACCGTAAGCCTTTCTCCGATCGAGCGAGACCTAATAGCGAAACCCATCTCGACATGGAGCCGACAGGAGCGGCTCGACGGATGGTGGCGCAGAGAGGCATTGATGGTTCTCGAATGGTCGCTCGGAATTGTCGAGCCAATGCCTCCCGCAGATACAAGGGTTCCGATGGAGGATTTGCTCGAAGGATCCTGGCTCTTTAAAGATTCGACAGAATTTCGGCGAAGAATCTCGCTGCGTTCACGAGGCGAAATCTCCAGACAGCGGGAGATGGCCGAATTTTGGCTTTGGCGCGTGCGCACCACTAAACTTCTGCACTACTCGGACGACGAACTCACACAGCACAAACTGTCGAGGGAGAAACTTGGGGCCATTGTTGACCACGCTGCAGCTACAGGCGACGAGAATGGATGGTTTCGCAGCATTGGCGGAGACTTTCCGGCGTTGGGAAAGCCTTTTCGTGATCTAGCGGACGATGAATGGGATCTAGTGAAATCCATCTGTACCGAACGTTTGTACGGTCTCAACTGGATTTGCGATATCGACGGATTGGATTGGGATCATGTCGAAACGAACACGTAAATCGCATGCGCATCTAAACGTTACTACACGCCAATGAATTGGCGCTTGTGGATCTTGATTGGCGCTGTGCTGGTCGCCGTCGTCGTGACGTTTCTGTTTCCGGCGATTCCTCAGAACGAAGCGTATCACAATTTTGCTGATAGACGCGCGCTGCTCGGAATCCCGAACTGCCTCAATGTCATCTCAAATTCATTTTTTCTGCTCGTGGGGATCCTGGGGATTCGGTTTGTCTTTCGCGGGGCTGCGCGCGAGGGCACCGCCTTCGTAGATTCGCGCGAGCGCTGGACGTATCTCGTATTCTTCGTCGGCGTCACGCTCACGGCGTCCGGCTCGAGCTACTACCATCTCAACCCGAACGATCACACTCTCGTCTGGGATCGCATTCCGATGGCGATTGGCTTCATGGCCTTAGTGGCGGCGATGCTCGACGAGCGCATCAGCGTAAAGCTCGGAACCGCGCTGCTCTTTCCTCTCGTGGCCCTCGGCGCGGCGAGCGTGATTTATTGGGATGTTACGCAATCCCGCGGCCACGGAGATTTGCGCCCCTACGCACTCGCGCAATTCGGTTCCCTGGTCGTCGTGGTGTTGCTTATCGCGCTATTTCCACCGCGCTACACCCGCACGATGGACTTTGGCATCGCGCTCGTCTTCTACGCTCTCGCCAAACTTCTGGAGGCCGCCGACAAACCCATTTTCGCAGTCGGCCAAATCGTGAGCGGCCATACGCTGAAGCACCTTGCCGCCGCGCTCTCGACGTACTGGATTCTTCGCATGCTCCGCCTTCGCGCGCCGCTCGCGCCGGCGCGTCTCTAATTTCCCGACGGGGTGGGCTTCGCTGGCGGCTGCTCTTTGTGTAGCGGCCACATCTTGAAGAACTCGGCGTAGAAAATGAGGAACGGAAACGTCACGGCCAGGAGCGCCGACGCCAGCCAAATCTCGTAATCGTAGCTCGGCGGGCCGAGCTTGACCGCGCCTGACACCATCGGCGCCAGCGCTCCATACAGCAGCGCGAGCGCGACACCGACCACTCCAGAGGTCAACGCGTTCAACAGGCCTTTCAACGGTTGTGAAAACTTTCTGAATAAAGTTCCGTGCATCATGTTCAGAACGATGATCGTGCCGAATATAAAGGGTATGGGCACGCGCACCATGAATGAAACCACATCCATGCCGGCAACATTTACGCCGAGATAAAACGCCAGGCCACCGATAGCCAACGCCACGATTGTCCAAACGAACCCGAGGACGGGCTGTTTCATCAGCGCCGGCGAAGCCGTGAAAGGCCAGAGATCGAAATTGAGCGACAGGAACATGACCGCGATCGCGGTTACGTAAAACACCACCACGTTCCAAGCGTTGAAAAGCCCGTGCGGATCGAGCGACGCGACGTACACCGGGGCACCCTTCATGAAGCTGTAATCGAACAACAAGCGGAAGAGCAGGTAATTGATGACGTAGCACGCCGCCAGCATCGCGAAGCCCGCGCCCAACGGATTCCTGATCAGCTTGTCGAAGGGCCAGCCGCCCCACATGATCGCAAGCCAGAACGTGATGATCACCGATGTGATGATGCACATTGCCAGCATCGGCGGGGGCGGATTGATTCCACCGCCCACGGTCTTGAAATGGATCAGGGCGACAATTGCTCCCACGACGAGGGCCACCAGCGTCAGCAGAATTCCCTTGGTGGGTTGGGAGCGCGTAGCAGCGAAGCCCGGGTGCCTGCAACCCCAGGTTACGGACATGACGATCTCCATGGGGATGAAACATATCGTCAGGAAAGCGACCCAGGTCGCAAATATCGAAAACGCGAATAGCGAAATGAAGCCCAACGAGACGGCGATCACAAGCGCCGTGGCGACGATCCCGAGTAACGGCTGTTTCATGTGCGTCTCCTTGTCCGGCCGGCTGCAGATTGCCGCGCGAAGTGCGCCGCCATCATAGGGCCATTTGGTTGAGGGTCAAGCCGGAAATCCCGCACCCCGCTGATACGCCGATCCACGATCTCGCGCCGTGCTAGAATTGAGCGTTTCCGCATGCCGCAAAGGACCCGCCGAGATGCCGAAGGTCGGATTCGTGAGCCTGGGATGCCCGAAGAACCTCGTGGATAGCGAGGTGATGATGGGTATTCTCGCGCGCGCGGGCTACGAAATCACTCCCCGAGCGGGCGACGCGGACGTCCTGGTCGTCAACACCTGCAGCTTCATCGCTCCCGCGCAGCAGGAATCCGTGCAGTCCATTCTTGAAATGGCCGAGTACAAGAAATTTGGCCGCGCGCAGAAATTGATCGTCGCCGGATGCATGGTGGAGCGCTATCGCAACGAAATCCGCGAGCAGATTCCGGAAGTGGACGCGGTGATCGGCACGGGCGAAGTGGAAAAAATCCTGGAAGTCTGCGAGGGCGGAATTCGCCCGGACGCGGATCCGGCCGGCGTGCCGACGTATCTCTATCACGATTTGACGCCGCGCGTGCTGGCTACGCCGCGCCACACCGCTTACATCAAAATCAACGAAGGCTGCGACCATCCGTGCAGCTTCTGCATTATCCCGCAGCTACGCGGCAAATTCCGCAGCCGACGATTCGAATCGGTGGTGAGTGAAGCGCAGAATCTGGCCGCGGCGGGCGTCCGCGAAATTTCGCTGATCGGCCAGGACACGACCTACTACGGCGAAGATCTCGGATTGCGCGATGGCCTGCCAACCCTTCTGGAGCGCCTCGCGCAGATCGAAGAACTCAACTGGATTCGTTTTCTTTACTGCTATCCGAATCGCATTACGACGAAGCTGCTTGAGACGATCGCGGCGCATCCGCGCCTCGCGAAGTATCTCGATATCCCCTTGCAGCACGCCAGCCGCAACGTCCTCGCGCGGATGAAGCGCGGCTCGAATGGCGCCGCTTTTCTGAAGATGCTGGAGAAAATCCGCAAGACAATTCCCGGCGTTTCCATTCGCACGTCGTTCATCGTCGGCTTTCCGGGCGAAACAGAAACAGATTTTCGCGAGCTGTGCGACTTCGTTCGCGCCGCGGAATTCGACTGGATGGGAGTGTTTTCCTACTCGGACGAGGATGCGTCGAAGAGTTTTTCGCTCGACGACAAAATTGACGCGAAGACCATCGCGCGCCGCAAGAACGCGCTGATGGCACTTCAGAAAACGGTCTCGAAACGCAAATTGCGCAGCAAGGTTGGCCAGCGGCTGCAGGTGATGCTGGAAGGCCCGTCGAAAGATACCGATCTCATCTGGGAAGCGCGCCTGGAAGGCATGGCGCCCGAAATTGATGGCAAGGTTTACATCACGGAATTCGAAGGCGTGAACGACGCCGCGGACCTGCCCGCGCCGGGCACGCTGGCGACCATCGAAATCACCGAAACGAAAGATTACGATCTGATCGGCCGCGTGGTCGAATTCACGGCTCCTTCGGTCGCCGCGCAGATTCCTCCCAAGGCGAACACTTTCTTCCCAATACTCGCGTCACGCTAGGGCCGCCTCCGAAAAGCCATGACCAGGGCGAATTTCTTCTTCGTAAAATTGAGCGTATTGGTCGCGCTTCTCTTGATATTTGGCGGGGCGGCGTTCGCGCGCGATCGCGATGTGATCATCACGACCGACTGCGGCGCGGATATAGACGATCAGTTCGCCATCGCGTATCTTTCGCTGATACCGCAAATTCATATCAAGGCGATCGTCACCACGCACGCACCAACTTTGCCCAAGCAGGCCGAAACGTCCGCTGCGTGCGTGAAAGAAGTATTGCAGCGCCTTGCTGCCGGAACCTCGCCTCCGATATTTCCCGGATCGGATGTGGCGCTTGCAACCCGCGCGCCGCTGCGAAATGACGGCGTGGACTTCATCGTGAAAACAGCGCGCGGCTATTCGTCACAAAATCGACTGCTGATTATTACGCTTGGGGCGACCACAGATGTCGCATCGGCATTTCTGACGGATCCGAAGCTCGAAAATCGCGTTGAAATTCTAACCATGGGCTTCGATTCCTGGCCCAAGGGCGGCGACCCGTGGAACATCAAGAACGATCCGCTGGCCTATCAGGTGATTCTCGACTCGGCCGCGCCGATTACAATCGGGTCCACCGACGTCACCCACAAGTATCTCGAGCTCAGCGACACCGGGGCGGCGCAGATGCTTTCGGGCCACGGCCCATTCGCGGAGTGGCTTAACGGGCTGTTCCAAAATTGGGTCACGACGCAATCTGATCTTGTTGCGCAGGTGGTGCGCCCGCGCCACTGGGTTATTTGGGATACGGTAGTCGCCGCGCACCTGGTCGGATTTACGACCGAGGAAACGTATCCGCGCCCGGCGCTGAATCTTGCGGATTTGACCTTTTCGTTTCCGAAGACGCAGAAAACGGTGCGGTGGGTCAAGGAGATCGATTCGGCAAAGATGTGGTTGGATTTTGTGCAGCGGTTGGATCAAGCAAATGCGCGACGGTAAGATGAGCCGGGCACGCCGCGCTCAAGATCGCGGCGCCGCATTCACACCATGGTCGCGATTGCATCTCGGGCGGAATGTAGGGTAAGAAAGATGCCGCGCTGCGGCGCAAACCGAAAATGAGCGCAAGAGTGGATCTCCAAGCCGTTCCGGTTCCCGAACCGAAGCTGACGCCCGACGAAATGGTCGCGCGGGCCACGGCATTGCAGCCGCTGTTGCGCGCGGAGCAGGACGCGACCGAGCGCCGCGGCGTTCACTCGGAGACCATCCAACAGGAATTTCGCAAGGCCGGATTCTATCGCTGCCTCCAGCCGCGCCGATTTGGCGGCTACGAATTCGATCTGAAAACTTACCTTCGAATCGGAATTGAAATCGCACGCGGCGATCCGTCCACCGGGTGGTGCCTGATCGTGGGCTCGGGCCACGCGCTGATGCTCGGGTCTTTTTTCGGAGCGCAGGCGCAGGCGGACGGCTTCGGACCCGACGGCGAATTCGCGGCGCCATCTGTCGCAGCGCCAAACGGAACAGCGACGCCCGTCGAAGGCGGTTGGCTCGTCAAAGGCAAATGGGCGTACGCCTCCGGCGCGCCGTACGCGACTCACTTCATGCCGAGCGTGCTGATCATGGAAAAACCGGATCAGCCTCGCGCGGGACTCGCGCTGATTCCGCGGTCGCAATGGAAAATGCTCGATGATTGGGGCGCGATTCTCGGCATGCGCGGCAGCGGCTCGAACTCCATCGTGGTCGAAGAAGCGCGCGTACCGAAACATCACGTGATCCACCTCGACATGCTGAATATTGATCTCACGCGCGGCACTCCCGGCTCTCACCTCCACAAAAATCCGATGTACGCGGGGCGATGTCTCTCGTTCTTTCACGCGGAGCTCGTGGCCATTCTGGTGGGACTCGGCTATGCAGCGATTGACGAGTACGAGCACATCCTTCGCACGAAAAACACAATGTATCCGCCGATGATTCCGCGCTACTTGAATCACGATTACCAACGCCATTTTGGTTTGGCGCTCGGATTGATGAACGCGGCGAAGCGGCTGGTGCTGAATGCTGGCGACGTGTACATGGAATATTGCCGCCGGGGATTCGAGGGCGGCGAGCCGTTCACCATGGAAGAGGACCTCGAGCTGGTCGCAAGCCTGGAGCACGGCGGACGGCTCGCGTGGGAAGCGGTCGAGATGCTGTTTCGCACGTCCGGTTCAACGGCCGCGAAGGATGGCGAGCGCATGCAGCGCTACTATCGCGACGCTTCGATTTATCGCGGGCATATCTCGGCGCAATACGAAATGATGGCGCAACGTCTCGCGCTCGTCCATCTGGGACTGGATCACGGAATCTCGACGCAGGACCGTGGCGCGCTCCCGCCTGGCGGCGAGCCGAAGAAATAACTCGCTGCGCCCGGTTGACCGCAACAGATCGCATGCCGCGCTGAAGACCGCGGCGCTACATTCAAATCTTCGTCAAGCCCACCGGGCGCTGCACGGCGAAGTTGTTTGCGGTATGCTCTTTGCATGACGGCGAGCTGCCCGATTTGCAAGAAGCCGACCGATTCGGAAGCCGACGCTGAATTTCCGTTCTGCAGCGAGCGGTGCCGCCTGTTCGATCTCGGGAACTGGGCGAGCGAAAAATACGTCATCAGCGAACCGGCATTCGATGAGTCCATGTTCGAGGACCTCGAGCGCGACGCGCCGCCATCCGATGCGGATGATCAAGGATGAGCCCGGGCGCCGAGCTTCGGTCATCCGATGCCTTGACAGCGCCAGCAACGGCGGCTGCGCGCAAGTCGTATTTCGCTCTCTTCGTCGCCACGGTCTGCGGCCTCGGTTACATTCCGATTGCTCCCGGCACTTTTGGCTCGCTCGCTGGGCTACTTCTTGCGATGTCCCCCCTCCTTGTGATCACGGGGGTAATCATGGCGACCGCGACCGGCATTGCCTTTGACTACCCCCGTGGAATTGACCCCGTATTGATCGTCCAGATCCTGCTCGCGTTGATAGCCGGAGGCGCTGGTGTATGGGCGGCCAACCGGGCAGCCAAATTCTGGCGCGAAAAGGACCCACAGCGAGTCGTGATTGACGAAGTCTCTGGGCAGCACCTTACTCTCCTGCTCGGTCTCGCAATCCCCGTTTGGTGGAGACCTATCGAGACCGTGTCACATGACTACACGCTAGGGCTAGTCTCCTTCCATTCCGCGCTTAACTGGAAATATTTGTTGCTGGGTTTTATACTTTTTCGGGTGTTCGATATTTGGAAGCCGTTTCCGGCGAGGCGGGCGGAATCGTTGCCGGGCGGTTGGGGAATCATGGCGGATGATTGGGTCGCTGGAATTTACGCGGGGATTGGATTATGGATCGCGCGAGCGGCTGGTCTGTAGCAGCGCGCTGGTGTGGCGAACGCATCCAGTCTGGCAGCGTTGAAGCGAGATCCTTCGACTGCGTCCCGCGCCCCTCGAAAATCGAGGGGAAAGACAAAGACGCGGGACTCCGCTCGGGATGACAGTGAGGGGAAGTAGCCAGTGAAAATGAACGGCATACCGAGAATCGAAAGCGTGAAACCGGCGGCGGCGCTGCCGGGCGGCGAAGTCGCGGTTGTTGGCAGCGGCTTCGGCGCGAGAAACCACACGCGGCCTCAGGTGCAGTTCGGAGTTTCCGATGCGGTGGTGATGCTGGCGTCGGAAAACCGGCTGATCGCGACCGTTCCAGAGGGAGCGACTGGCGCCGCGGTGCGCGTGAAAATGGGCAGCATCGAAAGTTCGCCATTTCCGATCTCGCTAGGCACGCAGATCGCGGATAACCTTCACCCCGTGGGAAATCCGGCGGTGGATTCGAGCGGAAATATCTACGTCACATTCAGCGGCCAGCGCGGGCAGAAAGTTCCCGTCTCGCTGTACAAGGTCTCGTCGAACCATGTGGTGAAGCCCTACATCACCGAACTGATGAATCCCACGGGCCTCGCGATTGACCGCGACGGCTATCTTTTCGTTTCCTGCCGCCACGAAGGCACGATTCATCGAGTGTCGCCTGACGGCCATGCGATGCAGTGGATCGAAGGCATGGGCGTGGCCACGGGGCTGGCGTTCGACAAGGCAGGCAATCTTTACGTGGGTGACCGCAGCGGCACGATTTTCAAGATCGGGCCGGACCGCGAGATTTTTGTGTTCGCCACGCTCGAGCCTTCGCTCGCGGCGTATCACCTGGCATTCAGCCCGGCGGGCGATCTATATGTCTGCGGACCGACAACATCAAGCTTCGAGCGAATTCACAGGATCACGCCTGCGGGCGAAGTCAGCGTGTTTTTCCGCGGACTGGGGCGGCCGCAGGGACTCGCGTTCGATCGCCACGGAAATCTTTACGTTGCGGCGTCATTTGGCGGGCGGCGCGGAATTGTGCGCCTGACGCCGGAGGCGCAGCCTGAAATCGTGCTCAGTGGGAGCAACATCGTCGGGCTAGCGCTACTGCCGACGCATCGCGCGATGATTACCACGCATACCGCGCTCTTCGCGCTTGATTGGGACGTTCAGGGGCTTCCGCTGAACGGATAGTCCGACCACGGCTCCCGCCCTGATTGCGGGCGGAAGCTCTGTCAATCACTCAGAATTAGTCTCTGATGCAACCACCGTCTGTATCGTGATGCTGCCCACCCGGACATGGCGCCGCTTGATCTCGTCGCGCCTGATCTGTGTCATGATCCCGATCTCGATCTCTATCATGGTCCGAGGCGCCTTGTGGCCCTGGAGGTCCCTGAGGCCCAGCGGGACCTGCCGCCGGTGCCGTGTTGCATCCGGCAATGAGTAGCCCCACCAAGAACGCGCTCGAAACTAGCGATGCCTTCATTAACTTCATCTTAATTCTCCTTTGCGGCGCTGCTCGACGCAATACACCGCCGTAACAGGCGGTTTGTGTGCAACGAGAATCCTACGCATTTTGAATATCCGGGCGCTGTCCTTATTCGCACAGTGCGCGAAGATCGCCTAGGCCGAGCACGCATCTACGGGAACAGTGATGGGTGTGCCATCCACAGCTGGAGCCTAAAAGCTCCGCGACAGGAACTCGCTAAGAAGCTGGGTTGCAAGCCTTCTGTTTACAAGATCCTCTGACGTCGCTCCTTGGCCTCCAGATTGCAATACGCTTGGCGTCGGCAGCGGTCTTCCATTGGAGACCCGTAGATGCGCAAACTGATTCCTGGATTGCTCTTGAGCTTTGTCCTACTGACTGGACAATCGTCCGCTGATAAACCCAAGAAGGAGGCCGCGATACTAGTCGAGGTGCATATCGTCCCGAGATGCACCGGGCTGGATTGCCCACCGTTGCCTGTCCCATCTGATGCCTATCTCTGTTTTCAAGTGAAGGACACCTTCTATACCGGAACGTACAGTCCCTGGGGATTCCCTTGGGCTCCCCCGGGTAAGCGATTGGTAGCGCTGGAGCGACAATCGGTCGAGATTGTTGTAACAGATGAACACCTCAGGATTGTGTCGCCCCTCAGCGTCAGTCTGAAGAGAACTCATGACATCCCGTTCTTCAGTCTGGCTTCGTGCAAACAAGCCTAGGACTTTCTTGCTTCTCTCGGGACAAGCCAGTGCTCCGAACTTGGGCGCCGAGGCCCTCAGTTAACCGGGAATGCCCGCGATTCGGATAGAATCGTGGACCTCAGGAGAAGCTCCCGTGACGCATTCTGAATATGTGGCCGGAACGACTCGCGCCAATCGTTTACTTCTGGCGGCCGATCTCGCCGGCACACTCGTCTTCGCAGTGGGAGGCGCCATGGCCGCGGTTGATGGAAACCTCGACCTCGTCGGAATCATGACGCTCGCATTCTGCACCGCGTTGGGAGGTGGAATTATTCGGGACACGCTGCTCGGCGCTGTGCCGCCCGCGGCTTTGCGAGACTGGCGTTACCCCGCCATAGCTCTCACGGCGGCGGTGCTGGTTTTCGCGTTCCATGGCTACGTGCGCGCGATTCCTGCCCCTGTGCTTCAGGCATTGGACGCCGCAGGGCTGGCAATCTTCGCAATTGCAGGAACGGAGAAGGCCATGATTCACAAAATGAATCCGCTGGTCGTGGTTCTGCTGGGCACGATCACCGGCGTTGGAGGAGGGACTCTGCGTGACGTTCTCCTCACGCAGGTTCCCAATGTGTTGCGCGTCGAAGTCTATGCGACGGCCGCGGCTCTGGGCTCCGTGGTTATGATTGTTGCGACGAGAATACGAGTTCCCCAGAATTTGGCCGCCGGTTTGGGCGGGGTCGCGTGCTTCCTGCTGCGAGTCATCAGCCTGTGGCGGCACTGGAATGTACCGCGAGCTTTGGGTCAGTAGGCACTCTGCGGACCCTTGCAACTTGCGGATATTCGGCAGTGCCTTAATTTGAACGACGCCTTGCGAAGGGTGAACGGCAGGAGCGAGTTCGTGCTCTTACAATCGGTCAAAGGCTATACGCGAGCGGATGTCTAGGCTCGTAAAGCATGATGTCGTCCGCGCCAGGTACGGCCATCATGACCACGAGTCCGTAGCCGTGATCCTGAACATCGCCGTGGAACTCCGCTCCTTTGGCCCTCAGTTCAGCGACCGTGCGTGAGATGTCGTCGCACATCAGGGAGATCAGATGGTGACGCGGCGAGTCGTACGTCTTGCCGTCGTAAACGCTGCGGGTCGGGTGCACGCCCATCTCACTCCGCCCGGTCTTAAAAATCAGCCAACCCGGGCCTCCGCCCTGCGCGTCCTCCACGTAGGGCCAGCCGAGAACGTCGCGAAGGAATGCGCGCGTTGCAGGGGCATCGTCGGAATAAATCAGGGTGTGGATGCTGGTGATCATCAGACTGAACCACTGAAATCGGATCAAATTGTACTCTTTCGGTAAGTTGCCGATCAAGGAGCCGTTTATCGCACTGGAGATCGAAATTAGGACACTACCGGATTCTCCCGTCGCTTGCGCTCGTTCGGCTTCATCGAGTAAAACTCTTAAGACATGAAGGCTGAGATCATCGCAGTCGGTTCCGAACTCCTCACTCCGTTTCGGCTGGACACCAATTCCCTTTTCCTGACAGCGGAGTTGAATCAGGTCGGCCTGCGCGTGGTGCACAAGGCCGTGGTTGGCGACGCCCCGGACGAAATGCGCTCGTCCTTCGAGCATGCGCTCGACCGCGCGGACGTGATCGTGTCGTCCGGCGGCCTCGGTCCAACCGACGACGACCGCACGCGACAGACGATCGCCGATCTGCTCGGACGAAAACTTTTCCGCGACGAAGAGGTGTTGCGGTCCATCCACGAAAGGTTCCGCCGGTTTGGTCGCTCCATGCCGGAAATCAACGAGCGGCAGGCGATGGTGATCGAAGGCGCGACGGTGTTGAAGAATCCGCGCGGAACTGCACCGGGACTGTGGCTGGAGGCGCGCGGACACATCATTGTCCTGCTGCCGGGAGTGCCGCAGGAATTGCGCGCGCTGATGGAAACCGAAGTGAAGCCGCGGCTGCTGAAGCTGGGGATACCGGAGCGTCTCTACACGCGCGAGCTGCGCATTTCGGGAATTTTCGAATCCGATGTCGAGCAGCGCGTTTCGCCGCTGTACGCGCAGTATCCCGATACGGAAACAACGATCCTCGCGGCGCCAACGGGCATTCAGCTTCATCCGCGGCTGTGGTCCGACAATCCAACGAAAGCTGAAGCCACGCTCGATGAGCTCGTCAAGCGCATGTCGCTGGCGCTGGGCGAGTATCTCGTCTCGACGCGCGGACAATCGCTGGAGCAGATCGTCGCTCACCTGTTGACGGAAAATCGCGCGACGATTGCAGTCGCCGAAAGCTGCACCGGCGGCCTGCTGGCCGAGCGTTTGACGAGCCTGCCGGGCAGCTCCGCGTATTTCGTGGGAGGCGTGGTCTGCTACAGCAATGAACTGAAGACCAGCATGGTCGGCGTACCTGCGGAACTGATCGAAACGAAGGGAGCGGTGAGCGCGGAAGTGGCGCTCGCGCTCGCCACGGGGATTCGCAAGCGGACCGGGGCGACGCTCGGGCTGGGCGTCACGGGAATTGCCGGGCCCGGCGGCGCGACGCCGGAAAAACCGGTCGGGCTGGTGCACATCAGCATCGCGGACGAGCGCGGCGCGCGCGAAACGCCGATTCAGCTGCCGGGCGATCGCGAACGCATTCGCCAATTTTCTGCCCAGCGGGCGCTCGATCTGGTGCGGCGCTATTATCTGTTTCCGCCGCCCGGACGCGCGTAGCGGTGCGGCTTTTCGTTGCGTTCGACTTGCCGGATGAGGCGCGGAGCGCGCTTGGCGAACTGATTCCGCAGCTGAAACCACTCTGCCGGGCGGCGCGGTGGGCGCGGCCGGAAGGAATGCACGTGACGCTGAAATTTATCGGGCACGCAATCGCCGACGGCGACACCGTAAAGCTCGACGCCGTGCGCGCTGCGCTGGGCGCGGTGCGATCGAGCGGGTCCGTGGAGATGCGCTATCGCGGCGTGGGTTTTTTCCCGGATGCGCGGCGGCCGCGAGTGATGTGGTGCGGTGTCGAGGCGTCCGCAAATCTCGCGAAGCTTGCCGCCGACATCGAGCGCGCGCTCGAGCCGCTGGGAATTCCGCGCGAGGCGCGCGCGTTCGTGCCGCATTTGACGCTCGCCCGATTCAAATCGCCCGAAGGAGTGGAGGCGCTGGCGCGCTCGGCGACCGAATGGGAATCGCGCGATTTCGGGTCAGCGAGCGAGACGAAATTTCATTTGTTCGAGAGCCTCCTGAAATCCAGCGGCGCGGAGTACCGGAAAATCGAGAGCTATTCGTTTGTAGGACCAAGGGTGTGAGGCCGGGAGCGTAAGAACGTGGGCGTGAATCCATACGGACTGATCGGCGTCGCATATCTGCTGGGCGCGATTCCTTTCGGGCTGCTGGTCGTGAAGGCGCTGGGCGGACCGGACATTCGCTCGACGGGCAGCGGCAACATTGGCGCGGCCAACGTGGCTCGCAACGCAGGCGCACTCGCGGGCGCGCTCACGCTGCTGCTGGACGCCGGGAAGGGCTACCTGGCGGTCTGGCTGGCCGCGCGCGGGACCGGCGGGAACGGACACTGGATGATGGCCGCGGCCGTGGCGGCCGTGATTGGCCACGTGTTTTCGATCTGGCTGGGGTTTAAAGGCGGCAAAGGCGTGGCGACAAGCCTGGGAGTGTTTCTGCCGATCTGTTGGCAAGCCGTGGCGGCAGCGGCCGTGGTTTGGCTGCTGGTGGTGGCGTTCTGGCGATACTCGTCGCTCGGCTCGATCTCGGCGGCGGCAGCAATGCCGGTGCTGGTGTATCTATTTTACGCGCCGCACCGCGCGCCGGCTACCTATGTGAGCTTGTGCACGATTTTCATTTCGCTGCTCGTGATCGTGAAGCACCGCAGCAATATGGAACGCCTGATCGCCGGGACGGAGAGTCGCCTCGGTTCGCGGCGCTAGAGGCGCTGAATGGTCGCCGCTGGCACCTTTTTCGTGACTCGGATGTCGCCCCCAACTGCTTCTAGCGATGTAGCTTATGCGGTACCCCCCGTACGATAGTCCCGTTGTACCGGCGAGCCCGCTCCGTTAGCATTTTCATGCGGGAATTCTATGCCCAATCAGCCCCTCAAGCGCTTCAGCACGCGACGACTGCGCATCCTCTGGCTCGTGATGGGCGCGTTGCTGCTTGTCAGCGTGACGCCGCTATGGCTTTACCACCGCCAGGCGCTGACACTGAGCGAAGGAAAATTGCAGGATACCGAGCGCGTGCAGCAAAGCGAGATCACGCGTTCGCTCGCCAGCGAAACTTTGCAATTCGAGCAGAGCCTCCGCGAACAATTGCTGAGCCAGCGGCAAATGCTGGCGCTGACCGGCTGGATACAGGATGTGGCCGACCCCTCGCACGCGCCGCAGCTGGCGCGGCTTCTGCAGGTCTTCGTCGAAAACAATCCGGACATTCTTTACGTGACTGCGGTGAACAAGGAAGCGAAGGGGCCGGCGGCCGGAAGCGTGAGCGCGGACCGCGATCCGTTCGTCGAAGCCGCCTGGAAGCGCGCGTTCACATCAAGCATGCAGGGCTTCGATTCGCTCAGCGAGCCGTTCGCCCTCGGGCAGGAAAACCGCCCGGCGCTGGTCATATCCGTGCCGCTGCTTGCGGACGGGCAATTCGCGGGAATGCTGAGCGCCGTCGTGTCGCTCGACAGGCTGCAGGCGCGGCTGCACGACGCCAGTGTACGCGACCGCAAGGTTTTTATCGTGGACGTGCACGGGCAGATCGTTGCGTACCCAGACGCGAGACAGATGGTTCCGGGGCGCGATGTCGCGTCCACTTCCCCACTCGCGAAGCAGATCACCGAGCTGCCTCGGGAATTGCGTGCCACACAAACCTCCAACTTCCTGGCAGCCAGCACGGACGGTCGCCATTCGATTGAAATGATCGGCACCTACAGCACGATCCCGGAGCTTGGATGGGCCGTGATCGCGCAGCGCAGCCTGGACGACGCGCGTGTGGACGCGGGCGTCAGCGAATTGACCGCCGAGGCGTTGCGCTTCGTCGTTGGGGTCACCTTCGTGGCGCTGCTGCTCGGGTATTTATTCGCCGTGGGCATCACGCGGCCGATTCGCGGCCTGGTTGAATCCGTGCGCGCCATCAGCCGCGCAGAATTTCACGAACGCGTGGTTGTCCGCGGCGCCGCGGAAATCGGCGAGCTTGCGGAAACGTTCAATAACATGGCGGGCGACATCGAGGAGTACGTCGAACGCCTGCAGCAGGCTGCGACCGAAAATCGCGAGCTGTTCCTTGGATCCATTCGCATGCTCGCAGCGGCCATTGACGAAAAGGATCCGTACACGCGGGGCCATTCCGGCCGCGTGGCGAAATATTCGCTGATTCTCGGCGACGGTCTTGGGCTGAACGCCGAGGAGCTGGACAGGCTGCGAATTTCTGCGCTGCTGCACGACGTGGGCAAAATCGGCGTGGACGACAAAGTGCTGAAAAAACCGGGCAAGCTCACCGATGAAGAATTTGAGCTGATGAAGCAACACACAGTGAAGGGCGCGAACATCATGCGCCCCGTCGCACAACTAAAGGATATGCTGCCGGGCATCGAGCTGCACCACGAGCGCATGGATGGTGGGGGGTATCCCTACGGCCTGGCGGGCGACTCGATCCCGATGATGGCGCGCATCATCGCCGTCGCCGACACGTTCGACGCCATCACCACAAATCGCCCCTACCAATCGGCGATGGACGTGGATTTCGCCCTCGAACGCATTCGATCGCTCGCGGTGACCAAGTTTGATCCCAATGTCGTCAACGCGCTTGTGACAGCCATCGCCGCCGGGCGGCTGCGGCTTTCAGCGACGCTTGTCGAGGTGTAACGTTTCCTCGCTTCAGAACTGCCCCTAGGCGCATTCGATCACTTCGAAGGCTCACCCGCCTGGAACGCAACCACCAGCCAACGATCCCCGCGCTTCTGGACTTCGAATCGCAGGGTTTCGTCGTCACCAAACTCAACGCTCTCCCTCAAGTCCGCGAACCTATTAACGTTAAGTTCCGCGCCGCCGAAGACGAAAGGCGGAATATCTTCAACAATCCGGCGCGCCACATCCGGAGAAGCACAATACGCAAGGACGGCTGAGTACTCATGTGCCTGGGCGTGCTCAATAGCCTTGGCGATCGGCAGGAGATCGGGTCTGTTGGTGACACGGCCTTGGAATCTGACGCGATCACCGGAAACGTCGTAGGAATCTACCGCGCAAAGGCTCGGATTATCCCAGGTGTCTATGGCGGAGAACCAGCAATACGGCAGCGTAACAAGCGCGCCCTTGGTTCGAAACTCACCAATTGGTGGAAAGGAATTCGACAGGTTTGTTTTCGCGGGCCGGTGTTCCTCGTCCGGATCCTCTTGGCTGGTGGAGCCTTCGACCTTGATGACCTGATCTAGATGTCCCGCACCCTGGGGATTCCATTCATACGCGTAATACGCAACACCCACGCCGCTACCGCAGCCCACGAAGCCAAACTTGGCGAGAAAACGCGGTCGCTTGGATGGTCCGCGTTCGAGAGGGAACAATTCCACCGAGTCATAACCAGCTTGGGGTTTATATCGCCCATCGTCCTCCGCACCCATTGCCTGCCAGAGGCTATTGGGCTTGTTGAAGGGGTCCCGTTCGGGAACGGCGAAAAAGGAAAAGGTCCCACGATTGCGATAAGTCATCTTCACCACGATTGCGTTCGGAATCTCAAAAACTTCGGCGTGAAATCGATTCTCCGTGGGCCAGCCCTCATCGATTCGCGCGCTCAGGCGTTCCAACTTGGCTATTGCATCGAGGGCTCGCGCCCGCGGACTATCTTCGGCAGCAATCGGTGGGTTGTGAGGCGCAGGCGGTTTGCCATTAAGCTCTTGAACCATTGATTTGTCCGCTTCTTCGAAGAGTTTGTATTCGAGGTTACTGAAATCCTCCCCCTCTCCCGTGCACGGGTCGGGAGGCCCTGACGACATCCGACTTAACAGACCCTCGAAGGCCGACGGCCCTTCGGACACTCGCTGTGCGTGCGACGCTTTACCGTAGCCAAGAATCGACACGACGGCAAGCGCGAGAACTATCAACAGGCGGTCGCCACAACCCGGCGGACTGAGGCGACGCTCAACTCTGTACCGTCGGCAGGCCCGGCGCTTGCGCCTTCCATGCACCGAATCAAGTCGCATTCGCTAACTCACAGTGATTGGAGACTACTGAGAATGATAGCTCAATCCGGATCGGCAGGGCACGCTAGCCGAGCGCCGGCGGTTCGTCTCTTAGAATGTAGCCGCTCGAATTTGATTTCATCATCTGAGCTGCGAAATTCAGGATGCGTGCGGCTGCTTCTTTCTGGCTGAGGCCACGCGCGTGAATATTCGAGACGAGGTTGCGATTGGCGTCGGAATGACCTGCGCGCGGGCGATACGCCATGTACGCGGACAGACTTTCCGCTGTGGCAAGCCCGGGGCGCTCTCCGATGAGGAGCACAGCGACGCGAGGGTTCAGAAGCTCGCCGATTTCGTTGAGGATTCCCACACGGCAATAATGAATGACGAACGCGTGGCCGAGGATCCAGCCGCGCGCCGCCGCGCCCTCGAAGAGCAATGGAAGCAGCGGCGGGACTTGGGCTACGACGGCGGGAACTGAAAGACCATCCCCGATGGCGATCTGAAGATCACAGTCGCGCAGGCAACGCTTCTGAATTTCGGCGCGAGATGCATCGTCGAAGCGTCGTCCGAGATCAGGGCGCAACAGGTACTCGTCTTTCGTCTCAGCGCTCGTGTGGGCGTCGAATAGCCGCCAGCGCTCGACGAACTCAGCGCCGAAGGCTGATTGCAAGTCCAGCTCCGCGCGGACCGCATCTCGCGCGGCGGCATGGGATTCGCGCAAATCCAGTTGCGTGTTTGTCCGGTAAGCCGCTCCCGCGCGACCAACGAGCAGACGCGCCGGCGTGCGCGCGCGAATCTTGCGCACGATTTCCGGAAGCTCGGAAGCCGCCAGCGATGAATTCCGCTCGTCCGCCATTCAGACGATCTCCTCGAGCGACGATTCCAGGCGTTGCATCAGTTGGCGACGCGCCGGCGCGTCCAGCAGAGCCGGTTCCGCATCGCGGTAGATTCCCGCCGCTTCCAGCCAGGCCAGAAACTCCGGAGCGGGCCTCAGTTTGAATAGCCGCCGCACCGCAAGCGCGTCGTGAAAGCTAGTGGACTGATAGTTGAGCATCACGTCGTCGGCGCAGGGAACGCCCATAAAATAATTGCATCCCGCGGCGCCAAGGAGCAGAAGAAGATTGTCGGCCGAATTTTGATCCGCCGCCGCGTGATTCGTGTAGCAGACGTCGCAGCCCATCGGCAGGCCGAGCAGCTTGCCCATGAAATGATCTTCGAGGCCGGCGCGAATGATTTGCCGCTCGTCGTAGAGATATTCCGGGCCGATGAAGCCGACCACGCTATTCACGATGAAGGGATCGAACTCACGCGCCACGCCGTACGCTCGCGCCTCGAGCGTCAACTGGTCAACGCCGTGATGCGCTTCGGCCGAAAGCGCGCTTCCCTGTCCCGTCTCGAAGTACATCGCTTGAGAACCTTTCCAGGCGACATCGCGGCTCCGGTGGTGTTCGAGAACCCCCTCGCGCCCCTCGCGGAGCGTCGCGAGCGAAATGCCGAAGCTGCGGTTCGCGGCTTCCGTTCCGGCGATAGACTGAAAAAGCAGATCCACGGGGGCGCCGCGTTCCATCGCGGCAAGTTGCGCGCTGATGTGCGCGAGGCAACAGATTTGCGTCGGCACTTTGTAGGTTTCGACCAGGCGGTCGAGCGCGCGCAGAATCGAGCTTACCGTTTCGACCGAATCCGATGCAGGATTCACGCCGATCACTGCGTCACCGCAGCCATAAAGCAAGCCCTCGAAAGCGGCAAGGAGAATCCCCCCAACGTCGTCCACCGGATGATTCGGCTGAAGGCGGATGCCCAGCACACCGCGCTCGCCCATGGTGTTGCGGCAGCGCGTGACGTTGCGGATTTTCGCCGCCGCGAGGACCAGATCCTTGTTGCTCATGATCTTCGCGAGCGCTGCTGCGATTTCGGGGATGATGGCGCGCTGGATTTGTTTTAGTTCCGCGTCGCCGGTTGCGTCGTCGAGGATGTATTCGCGAAACTCGCCGACGGTCGTGCCCCTGATTGCCCGAAAAGCTCGCTGGTCGAAGGAATCGAGGATTAGCCGACTAACTTCGTCGGTGTCAGGATCAATCAGAGGCTGCTCGACGATAGTGGCGAGCGGCAGGTCCGCGATCTGGCGCTTGGCGGCCACGCGTTCGCGCTCCGACCGCGCCGCGATGCCCGCCAACTGGTCGCCGGACTTCTCCTCATTCGCTTTGGCGAATAGGTCGCGGAGATCGGAAAAGACAAATCGTTCAGGCATGGCGGCGCCAAGCTCAACACTTATGCGAAATATTTCTTGAGCGGCTCCCAGTATCTTTCGGGCCAGCCGGAGGTGAGACCCTCGAAGTCGCTTTCGGGGAAGCCGGTCTGATCGAGGACGACGAGGACTCCTGAACCCTGCGGCTTCAGTTCAAATTTGACGATCGAGTAGACGCCGGGACTCCAATTCGTGGGGCGCCACGCCTGCACGATTCGCTGGCCCGGGATCAGCTCGATATTTCGTCCCACGATCAATCCGCCGAAGGTCGTAAATGCGCCGCCTGCTTTCGGGTCAATATCAGCAGGCAAGCCGGTCACCGCGGCAAATTGCTTTGAATCGAGGAGCACGTCAAAAATCCTCTGCGGTGTCACCGCAAAGGCGACTTCCTGATGCAGAGACGCGCGCGTATCGTTCGCTGCCGCGCTGCCAGCGGCTTTCATGGCCAACGGCCGTGGCGTTCCCCAGGCCTCGGAGCCGACGGCCAGCCCACCCAGCGCGATGCCGAGACCAGCGATCAATTGGCGCCGTGTGGACGTAGTGGCCGGCCGTGACGGATTCTTTCTCTCGCTCATCGTGACGCCTCCTGGATTCCTCGCTCCTACCGTCCTCGCATAACAACATGGAGACAAAATATGATCAAGATCATATTCTGGGAAAGCGAAATGTGGTTACCGCGGCGCAAAACAAACGCATTTCGGAGATGGCGCCAAACGAAAAGGAGCGGTTCGAGTGAACGGGAACGCGATGCGTATTTTGGCCGTGACCTTACTCGGGGGCGTGGCGATGGCTTCGTCTGCAGTGGCGCAGAAGACCTACGATCCCGGCGCTACCGACTCCGAAATTAAGATCGGCAACATCATGTCCTACACCGGCTGGGGCGAAGCCTACGGAGCAGTCGGTCGCGCTGAAGCCGCTTACTTCCAGATGATCAACGACCGCGGCGGCGTTAACGGGCGCAAAATTACCTTCATCAGCGTGGACAACGGCTCGCACTCGGGAACGGCGGTGGCCCTGGCGCAAAAACTCGTCGAGGGCGATCAAGTGTTGCTCGTCTTCAGCCCGCTGGGAACCGAAACCAACCTCGCGATCCGCGCGTATCTGAACGACAAGAAAGTGCCGCAGCTTTTTGTTGAAACGAGTTCAGCGGCGTTCAATGATCCCGCGCATTTCCCGTGGACCATGGGGTTTTTTGCGACGTTTCGCTCCGAGGGCCAAGCGTACGCCCGGTACATCCTGCAGAACAAATCCAATGCAAAGATCGCGATCCTGTACGCGGATGACGACGCGGGCAGAGAATATGTCGCGGGCGTACACGACGGACTGGGCGATAAGGCCTCCTCCATGATCGTCAGGGAAGCGTCGTATCGGATTTCCGATGCGATGATTGATTCGCAAGTGACGGCGCTGCGGGATTCGGGAGCGGACGTCTTCCTGAATCTCTCGGTGGGTCCGTTTGCAACAAAGGCGATTCGCAAGGCTTATGATTTGGACTGGCACCCGTTGCAGTTCATTCCCAACGCTTCGCTATCCACCGCCGCATTTCTCGATCCGGCGGGGCTCGAGAAGGCGCAGGGAATCATCACCAACGCCCGATCCAAAGGGTGGTTGGAACCGCAAACGCGAAGCGATCCGGCGGTGCGGGGATTCGTGGACTGGATGGCGAAATACAATTCGCAGGCCAGTCTGCGGGATCAGAATAACGTGGCAGGCTACGAACGCGCGGAGGCCTTAGTCGCCGTTCTGAGACAATGCGGCGACAATTTGACGCGCGCCAACGTGATGAAGCAGGCCGCCAATCTCGACTTGGAAATCGGGATGCTGCGTCCCGGAATCAAAATCAAAACGACTCCGAACGATTATCAACCCATTCACCAACTGTTCCTGATGCGGTTCGATGGCCAAGGGTGGGAGCCGTTTGGAGGCATTATCGGCGACTAAACGCCCGGTGATAGATCGTCGTTCCTTGCATTTCCCCTGCTAAAATAGATCACTTCACTAACACGCGACAAACCATATGATTTCACTCTTCGGCAAATCGGGTGCTTCCCTTCTCGACCGGCTTAAGCAGTCGGTCGGAAAGACGCGCACAGAGCTCGCGGCGCGCGTCGAGCAATTGTTGACGGGCAACCGGCCCGTTGATCCCGAACTGCTGAAGCAGCTGGAATCCGCGCTGCTGAGCGCCGATATCGGCGTGCGCACCACCAAGGAAGTGCTGGCATCGCTGCGCGCACAGGTGAACGAGCACAAAATCTCCGACGCGACGGCGCTCAAAGAGGAATTGAAGCGGCAAATTGTGAAGATCCTCGTAGCGTCCGATAACAACTCAGGCAGCGGCTTGACGGACGCGCCCGGCAGCGCAGCTACAGGCGCCCCACGCGTCCTCTTCGTCGTTGGCGTGAATGGCACGGGCAAAACCACGACGATCGGCAAGCTTGCCAATCGCCTGAAAAAAGATGGCGCGAGCGTGGTGCTGTGCGCCGCAGACACGTTTCGCGCCGCAGCGATCGAACAGCTCGAAGTATGGGCGAAACGCTCAGGCGTCGAAATCGTCAAACAGAAATCGGGCTCCGACCCCTCGGCGGTAATTTTCGATGCGCTCTCGGCCGCGCAATCGCGCTCCGCCGACGTGGTGATCGTGGATACCGCGGGCCGCCTGCACACGAAATCAAATCTGATGGCCGAGCTCGACAAAATGAAGCGCACCGCCGCGAAAGTGGTGCCCGGCGCGCCGCACGACGTGCTGCTGGTTCTCGACGCGACCACGGGACAGAATGGCCTGAACCAGGCGCGCGAATTCTGGAGCCACGCGGGCGTGACAGGCATCGTGCTGACCAAGCTTGACGGCACCGCGAAAGGCGGCATCGTGGTGGCCATCGCACACGAACTGAATCTGCCGATCCGATTTGTCGGCACCGGCGAGCAGATTGACGATCTGGTACCGTTTGACGCGCAAACCTATGTCAACTCCATCTTCGATTGAGGATCGCCCCTCGCAATTTGCGTGGATGGTGACCGCACTCAGGCTCGCCCACGATGCGAGCGCGCTCGCGCATCCGAACCCGCGCGTCGGCGCGGTCCTTGTCAAGAACGGCGATATAGTCGGGCAGGGCGCGCACGAATACGACAAACTCGATCACGCGGAAATCGTGGCGCTGAAGCAGGCCGGTGAAAAGGCCCGGGGGGCGACTCTGTACGTCACGCTGGAGCCGTGCTGCACGACCGGCCGCACCGGGCCTTGCACAAAGGCGATCGTCGAAGCTGGCGTGACGCGCGTTGTCGCCGCAATGATTGATCCGAATCCAGCCGTCGCAGGGCGCGGATTCGCGGAATTAAAACGCGCGGGCATCCAGGTCACGGTTGGAGACGAGGGAGAGAGTGCTCACCAACTGAACGAAGACTTCGCGAAATGGATTCGCACAGGGCTGCCCTTCGTCACGTTGAAAGCGGCGCTTACGCTCGACGGGCAAATCGCGCAGCGCCTCGGCAAGCCAACGTCCATCACGGGTAGGTTGGCTGGCGACGCGGTGCAGCGTTTACGGCATTCGGCCGACGCGCTGCTGACTGGCATCGGCACGGTGCTTGCCGACGACCCGCTGCTAACCGACCGCACTGGCAAGCCGCGCAGGCGAAACCTGCTTCGCGCGGTAGTGGATTCGCGGCTGCGACTGCCGCTGAAATCGAAGCTGGTGAAATCGGCACAGGGCGACGTGATCGTTTTCACCACAATGCGTGCAGATTCTGCCAAAGTGCGCGCTCTCAAACGGGTTGGAGTCGAAGTGGTGAAAGTGTCCGGGCGCGCAGGGCACGTGAATCTGCAGAAAGTTCTGCGCGAGCTTGGCCAGCGCGAAATCCTGCATGTCCTGCTGGAAGCCGGCGCGGAATTAAACGGCGCCGCACTCAAAAGCGATATTGTGGACAAGGTCGCCCTCTTCTATGCTCCAAAGTTCATGGGGACGGGCGGCGTGCCCATCGCGGCGATATCGTCAAGCTGGTTTGCGAAATCGCCGGCGCTTGAGAATTTGAAGGCAACCCGCTACGGTCCAGATTTTCTTGTCGAAGGATATTTTCACGATGTTTACGGGAATCACTGAACACGTCGGAAAGATTGAATCGCTCGAGCGCGGGTCCGAAGGCGGTGTGCTGCGCGTCAGCCTCGATGGCGCGCGCGAGATTGCGGCCGAGATGAAGCTGGGCGACAGTATTTCCGTCAACGGCTGCTGCCTGACCGTCGCCAAATTCGACGCGCAGGCATTCTCCGCCGATCTCTCGGGCGAAACTTTGCGCCGCACGTCGTTCGGTGAGAAGAAGGCCGGCGACCTGGTGAACCTCGAACGCCCGCTCGCGGCAAGCGCGCGGCTGGGCGGGCATTTCGTTCAAGGACACGTGGATGGCGTCGGCCGCGTGGCGAAACTTGTTCCCGAAGGCAATAATTGGTGGCTCTCAGTGAACGTGCCGGAAGCTTTGCGCCGCTACGTAGCCCAAAAGGGCTCCATCGCGATTGACGGCATCAGCCTGACGGTTGCGCGCTGGCAGCGCGGCATCGCGGATTTCGCGATTATTCCCTTCACGCACGAGCACACAAACATTCGCGCGATGACTGCGGACAATGCCGTCAACCTGGAATGCGATATTCTCGCGAAATACGTCGAAAGCCTGCTGGCAGCCCGCACCGTTTAGGCCAAGGGGCGCTGGCTTCGTCTCACTTTCTCCGCGCGATACTCTTCCCACGTTAACAAAACGATTATCACGTCGAATACTGTGAGCACTATCAGGGCGAAGGCGTGCGTGTGCGTGTATCTATAAACTTGATAGACGCTGAACGCGCTGAAAATCGCGATCGCCAGTGGATACGCCCATAGCTGGTTCATCCAAAGAAGGATGGAAAGCAACGCCTTTACAAGACCGTGGGAGAGAAGGTAAATCGAGGCGAACATAGGATCGCTGGACGTCAGTTTCTCCGATACATGCAGCAGATGAGCGGCGATGAAATCGTGAGGATCGCGCGAGAGCTCGTGCTGAAATATTTCCTGAAGCGTCGAGCCGAGTGCTTCCGGCTTGATAAACCAGAGGAGCACGCCGCCGACGGCTTCGAGCAGACCGTCTATTCCCTTCAACGTGATGCCGGTGCGAAACGTTCCCCGCAAAAGGGATCTTAGATTCATAGGCGGTCGCGATTGGTGGTGGCGCTAATTCAGGATACTCGTAGTTCAGCCCAGCGGCGACATTGCGGCTTCGCGGCGCTTGGCGCGCGCGCCGCGGAAATACAAAATTAGGCCGATCCCGATTCCCCCGACGGTACCAGCTATCAATTTGAGTTCGAAGAGCCATTTGCGCGTCTGCTCGCCGGGCGGAATGAACGACAGAGCGATTGCCATGAACACCACGCAGAGCGCGAGCGATCCCGCGAGCCACACGCCAGTCCTTCCTCCGGGAATCAGCACCGCATCTTTGTTCTCCGCGCGGTCGCCGACATATGCCAGCCGGATGACAGCCGCGTACACGTAGACGAACGGAATGAAATATAGAATGTTTGTGATATCCACGAGAATGTAATACGCGTTGTTCGCCGTCTCATTCAGCTGAATCAAAAACAGAATCGCGCACGATATTCCGGCTTGCACCAGCATCGCGATCCACGGTGTCTTCCACCGAGGATGAATCCTGCCGAACGCTGCGGGCATGTAACGGTCAATTCCGACGACGAACGGAATGCGCGCCACCCCCGCGACGGTGGCCCCGACGCCGCCGGCGTTGCCAAACACCACCAGGACTGCGGCGAGAATTCCAAAGTACGCCATGCGCAGGGTCGTGGAACCCGTCGTCATCGCCTGAAATACTCCGCTCTTCGGATCCACCACGCCCGCCGGCAGAATCGCGAGCAACGCCATCGTGGCGGCGATGTAAATCAGCACGATCATCACCGCTGAACCGATAATGGCGCGGGGAAACGTGGTGCGCGGATTGCGGATTTCTTCGCTCATCGAACTTGCGAGTTCCAGTCCGCTGAACGCGAAGGCGATCTGCGGCCAGAAATTCAGCGTGCCCCAATTCCACTGCGGCAAAATATTGTGCCAGGTAAAATGCGTCGCCGAGCCGTGCGTGAACGCGAGATACCCGCCCATGCCTACGAGCATCAGCAAAGGAACGTAAGTTCCCACGCCTCCCGCGTTCTGCAGCCATTTGCCGATGCCCACGCCGACAATGTTCAGCGCGACGGCGGCGAACAAAAACAGGAACGCGCCCACCAGCAGAAATGTACGATTCTGAGCGTAGTGCGCGGCGCCTGCGCCGCCGACGTAAACGCTCATTGCCACGCTGGCCATCAGCAAGCCCGGAAAATAAAAGAACGTGTAAACCCAGTAGGTCCAGCCGGCGATGAATCCGTGGAATTCGCCGAACGCTTTCTTCGTCCAGACGTAGAGGCCGCCCTCCTCTGGAAATCGCGTGGAAAGTTCCGTCAGGATGATCGTCGTCGGCAGAAAAAACAGCGCGGCGGCTATGATCCACAGGCTGATCGAGGAAGTTCCGTTGTGCGCGGCGACCGCTATCCAGCGCGGCCCCAGCACCGACGCTACGTTGAAGAGCAACAAATCCCACGGCCCCATCGCGCGGCGGAGCTGTTTCTTTGGATCGGATGAGTTCGGTTCGGTCACGCGGTCGCGTCCAGCGCCGGGATCAATTCGTCCTGCAACAGAAAATTACGAAGGTAGGGATCCTTCGATGCTTCGAATTCCTTCCACGTCCCGAAGAATGCCACGCCGCCATCCTGAAGAAAAATCACGCGGTCGGCGAGCTTCTTGCCCAGGTGCGTATCGTGCGTTACGACGATGGATGTCTTGTGCAGAGTATTCTTGAGCTTAAGAATCAGGTCGCTGACGTGCCCCGCCATCAATGGATCAACCATCGTGGTCGGTTCGTCGTAGAGGATCGCGTCGGGATCTTCCGCCAAAGCGCGCGCGATGGCCACCGCTCGTTTCGTGCCGGTGCTCAAATCGGAGGGCAATCGGTCGGCAAACTCGGTGACCTCGAGCCTGGCGAGCGAATCCCTCACCTTGCGGTCAATTTCTTCAGGAGTGCCAGTGTCGTGGCGTCCCACCAGCGGAAACGCCACGTTTTCCGCGACCGTCAGCGAATCGAAAAGCGCGCCGGACTGAAATACCATTGTCACGCGACGGCGAATTTTCTCGAATTGCGCTTCGGTCCAGCCGGTCACGTCCTGCCCGGCAACGATGATGCGGCCTTCGTCGGGTTCGAGAAACCCGAGCATCAGTTTCAAGGACACGGATTTGCCCACGCCGCTGCGGCCCATGATCACGGCCGTCTCGCCCTGATCAACAAAAAAGCTGACGTCCCTCAGGACAGCGTTGTCATCGAATGATTTCGATACGTTTTGGAATTCAAGGTAGTGGCCGCTCATCGTCCGTTATTGGGGCTCCGTACGTCGCGTCCCGCTGCCGTCCAATCGCGCCTGAGCTTCCTCGTAATCCTCAGGTGAATTCATATTCTTGAACAGGTACCCCTCGGAATCAAAGGCTTTCCATTCGGCGGGTTCGATGATCTCGACGCGAAGGCCTCCAATCGCATCTTTCACTTTTCGATTGCCGAGCGCGAGCGGCCCGCGAATCCCCGGCTCGGCGCTTCGCTTATAGAGCGCGCAGAGCGGCTCTGTGCCCGTGGTGTTCATCGGTATCACGGCGTCGGCCTGCGACGCGAGAGCGCGCGCGATGGCATATTCAAGCCACGGCTTCGTAAGATAAGGCAGGTCGCACGCCACGACGAGGCTCCATGGCGCACTGGACGCCCGAAGCGCGGTCGCGATGCCGCCGAGCGGGCCTGCGCCCGGCCAATCGTCGGCAATCGTGCGCAGGCCGAGCACTCGAAACGCGGCCGAATCTCCGACTACATTCACAGAGCCGACGACAGCTTCGACCAGTCGCGCCGTGCGCACAATCAGCGGTACTCCACCCAATTCCAGCAGCGCCTTGTCGCGCCCCATGCGCGAGCTTGCGCCCCCGGCCAATATGAATCCCGCGACTTCGGTCCTCGCGCTCATTCGCTTAGAACCAGCCCAATCCCGCCCCCGGTTTTTCCCGTAGGGGCACGGCATGCCGTGCCCGGCGCAGATGCTTGGCAATAGGCCGCCATTCGTTTCAGGCGATCAATCCCTATCGTTTCTTTCACTTTCTCGGCCTTTGGATTCCTAATTCCCGAAGCTTTTCCTGCAAGCTTTGGCGATGCAATCCAATTTCCGCGGCCGCGCGCGACACATTCCAGCGATGTTCTTCCAACTTGCGCTTCAGGTACGTAATCTCGAATTTCCTTTTCGCCTCGCGGAAATCGGCCTGGCTCAGAAACGAATTCCCGTCCTCATCACGCGGCGCTCCGACTCCGGCCGTATTGTCTCGCACTTCTTCGGGCAGATCCGTCGCGCCAATTTCATCGCCCTTGCTGAGAACCATGGCGCGTTCGAGCGCGTTGCGCAGCTCGCGCACATTGCCCGGCCAGTCGTAGCGGCTCACGCGCTCCATCGCATCGCGGGTCAATGCGGCGCGGCGATTGTGGCGGACGCCAAGCTGCGCGAGAAAGCTCGCGGCGAGCAGCGGGAGATCCTCCTTGTGTGCGCGAAGCGGCGGAAGCACCAGCGTCACGACCCGCAGGCGATAATACAAATCTTCGCGAAAGCGGCCCGCCGCAATTTCCGCGGCCAGATCGCGGTGCGTCGCGCTGATCAAGCGGACGTCCACGTCAATCGAATGCGCCCCGCCGAGCCGCTCGATTTTCCGGCTTTCGAGCGCGCGCAGGACTTTCGCCTGCGTCACCGGATTCATGTCGCCGATTTCGTCGAGAAAAAGCGTCCCGCCCGAAGCCAGCTCGAATTTGCCTTTGCGCTGCTGGGCCGCTCCTGTGAATGCGCCACGCTCGTAACCGAAAAGCTCGGATTCGATCAGGGTTTCCGGCAGCGCCGCGCAGTTCACCGCGATAAACGCCTTTTCGGCGCGCGGCGACCGCGCGTGAATTTCCTGTGCGAGCAGATCCTTGCCGGTGCCGCTCTCGCCCAGAATCAGAACGGTCGCGTCCGTCGGCGCCACGCGCTCCGCCATTTCGAACACGCGCCGCATCGCCGCTGTGCCTCCGAGCATTCGCCCAAATTGTCCTTCGGCGACGAGTTCGCGGCGCAGGCGCTCGTTTTCCGCGCCGAGTTCACCGAGCCGGACGAGATTCGCCACGCGCGTGCGCAGCTCTTCGATATCAAACCCTTTTACGATATAGTCCGCCGCACCGCTCTGCAGCGCCTCGACCGCCGTGCGCGCCGTATCGAGCGCCGAAGCGATCAGCACAGGCGTCGTGTCCCCGCTCGCGCGCAGCGAGCGCAGAAATGCAAGGCCGTCTTCGCCGGGCATAATCAGGTCGAGGAGAATCAGGTCGAAGCTCTGCCGCGCGACGGACTCACGCGCAGCGCTCGCCGAACCGGCCTCGACGACCTGGTAGCTTCCTTCCAGCGCGCGACGCATTCCGTAACGCGCCGCCGGTTCGTCATCCACGATCAGAATCGTTCGCATGTTCCCCCATTTGTTTCGCCGCCCCGTCTCGCGCGCTCAGCGGAAGCGCCACGATGAATCGCGCCCCCTTCCCTTCGCTGATCGGGCTCTCGCAGGACATCGTCCCGCCCATTTCGTCTACGCGCCGAGCCACAATTGCCAGACCCAGGCCCGTCCCCGTAGCCTTCGTAGTGAAAAAAGGCTGAAAGATCCTGGCGCGCAGCTCGGCCGACACTCCCGGCCCCCGGTCCTCGACTTGAACTTCGAGATGATTGCCTTTGCGCGCGAGCCGGATGTCCAATCGCCCGCCATCCGGCTGCGCCTCGATGGCGTTCACGATCAGATTCGACAGAATCTCGCTAAGCGCCTCCTCCGACGCGACGATCGAAATTTCCTCGTCCGGCGCGTCGAATTCGAGCACGACGTTGCGCCGCTCGGCATCGTGCCGGAACAGCGCGGCGGCCTGTTTCGCGACCGCGATTGCCGACACGCTCCGGCCATTCACCGACGGCTTCGCAAAATTCAGGAGCTGCTTCAGCTTCGCGCTCATGCGATCAATTTCGCCGACCACCAGCGCGCAATCGTGGCGCAAGTCATCCGGCAAATTGGGCTTCTCGAGCTGCACTTGAAGGACCGTTTTCATAGAGCTGAGCGGGTTGCGCAAATTGTGCGACACAGTCGCGGCCATCTGCCCGAGCAACGCCAGACGCTCGCGCTCCGCCAATTCGCGTTCGAGCCGCAGTTTCTCTTCGATCAAGCGGCAAAGGTCCGCCATCGGCGGCAATTGCTCGGCAAGAAACTCCAGCCCTGCGGAAGTCTCGCCAGTCAGATACGACCCTGTCGAAGCGGCTTCGAGCAAACCTACCTCCTCGCTATCCTTGAGCAGCGGAAAGCGGACCACGTGCCCAAGCCCACCCGGAGACTCGAGCGGTTTCTGCGATGCATCACGCGGAATCGCAATGCGCACGGCTGCCAGCCCGAATTCCTCGCGAATGCGCCGCTCGGCGTTCGCGGTCAGGCGCGCGATATCGCCGTGGCGAGCCTCCTGCTGCAGATCGAGCGTCAGACTCTGCAGCCGGCTCACCCGCTCGCGAAATCGGCGATGCAGCACAGGCCCGATCGCCCGCTCGAGTGGCTCAAACAGAAAAATCAGCACGAACAGCAACACGCTCGCTGTCGCCTCCGGGGGAAACACTGGCGCCAGCCATCCGCTGACTCGATGCACCAACGCGAGATACAGCAGCGCGAGGACCGTGGCCGTGAGTGCGTACACCAAATTCCTCTGCGCGCCATATTCAAGAAAATTGTGCTTCAGCGCGTAGTAGATGAGCAGCGCCCCGGGTAGCACTCCGCAAAAGATGATGGCCGTCGCTATCCCATCTGTGTGTATGGGTGGGATCGTTGCGAAACCTTCCCGCAGAGCCAGCGGAATTAGTAGGAGAAACGACAACCCACCCAGCCAGTAAAAGAACCGACGCTCGATGGGTTGTGGAGCCGACCTGCCGAGGTAGAAATCGCCGAATGCACAGCAGACAATCGCTGAGAAAAGAAGCACGGCGTCCTCCGGGCGGAACGCTCGCAGAAGGAATGGAAGACTCAAATCGAATCTGCTATAGGGAGCCTCAAGACCCCAAAAAATTCTAGTCACGGGCATAACAAACGGAATGACATACAAAAGTGACAGGAGGGCTATCCTCCCACCCCGGCCAGGCACCTCGCCCCTTTCGACGAGAAGGCAGTATCGGACGTGAACATGAACGAGCAGCGCAGGAAGAAATAGCAGCCCCAGAACAGTCAGGCTCTCGTAAAGCAATCGTGTGGTTTCCGGAGGCGACACATACTGAATCTCGGCGTTAATCTCGAGCAGGCCCCCCGCATAGATCGCGAACAGCGAGAGGATGAGGAAGAACAGCAGCCGCTCGAACAGCCGCGGCCGGCGGTGCCCCAAGATCAGTGCCAGCAGGAAAAGGTAGACGAGAGTCCCAGCGGTTAGCGCAATCAGCCGAACGTAGAAGAGCAGAGCCACCGGACGCCTCTTGGCAAGAGATTCTAGCCCCAGCCTTAGGGCAACTCAATAACCAAGTGTCAGATAAACCTGACAGATTCTATCATGCTGATTGTACGGGTGTTACGATATAGGCGCTCTCTGCTCCATATCGGCCCACCGATAGATTTTTCTTTTACTGTCCATCAATCTTTGCTATATTAGCACTCGCTTGATGTGAGTGCTAACCACGCACCTCCCCAAGTAACACTCAACAAACCATCCCTTACCGATTCATCGGAACGGGTGACCATCGGAGGAATCGCAAAAATGGCTGTCAACATTACGCCGCTGCACGACCGTGTCCTGGTCCGGCGGTTGGAAGAGAAGGAGCAGGTAAAGGGCGGAATCATCATCCCCGACACGGCGAAAGAGAAGCCGCAAGAGGGTGAAGTGATCGCCGTAGGCGCCGGCAAGCTTAACGAAAAGGGTGACCGCATTCCGCTCGACGTCAAAGCGGGCGATCGCATCCTGTTCGGCAAGTACAGCGGCAACGACATCAAGATCGACGACGAGGAATACATGATCCTGAAGGAAGACGAAATCCTCGCGAAGATCGGCGGCTCGGCCAAAGCGGCCGGCGGCAAACGGTAACTTCCCGGCGAGTCCGCCACGGCGGGCCACGGATAACCATTCGAGAAAGACTGAAGAGGAGAAAGAGATATGGCAAAGCAAATCGTAACTGGTGAGAATTCGCGCCAGGCGATTCTACGCGGCGTCAATGCACTCGCGGACGCCGTGAAGATTACGCTGGGCCCGAAGGGGCGCAACGCGGTCATCGAAAAGAAGTTCGGCGCGCCGATCATCACCAAGGACGGCGTGACGGTAGCAAAGGAAATCGAGCTGCAGGATCCGCTCGAAAACATGGGCGCGCAGATGGTGCGTGAAGTCGCCTCCAAGACGTCGGACGTCGCGGGCGACGGCACTACTACCGCAACCGTGCTGGCACAAGCCATCTTCCGCGAAGGCGTGAAGACGGTCGCGGCCGGCGCAAGCCCAACGGCACTGAAGCGCGGCATCGAGCAAGCCGTCGAAGTAGCCGTCGGAGAAATCGCCAAGTTCCACAAGGACGTGAAGGGCGAAATGATCGCGCAAGTCGGCACCATCAGCGCCAACAACGACAAGCAGATCGGCTCGATCATCGCCGAGGCCATGAAGAAAGTAGGCAAGGACGGCGTCATCACCGTTGAGGAATCCAAGACGATGGAGACGACGCTGGAAGTGGTCGAAGGTATGCAATTCGATCGCGGCTACCTCTCGCCCTACTTCGTCACCGACCCCGAGCGGATGGAATGCGCCATTGAAGACGTCCGCATCCTGATCCACGAAAAGAAAATCAGCTCGATGAAGGACCTGCTTCCTCTTCTCGAACAGATCGCCAAGATGGGCAAGCCACTGCTGATTATCGCGGAAGATGTCGAAGGCGAGGCTCTCGCAACGCTCGTCGTCAACAAGCTCCGCGGCACGCTGCAGTGCGCAGCCGTCAAGGCTCCTGGCTTCGGCGACCGCCGCAAGGCCATGCTCGAGGACATCGCCACCCTCACCGGTGGTAAGGCCATCACGGAAGATCTCGGCATCAAGCTCGAGAACGTGAAGGTCGAGGACCTCGGCCGTGCGAAGAAGATCACCATAGACAAGGACAACACCACCATCGTCGAAGGCGGCGGTAAGTCCAGCGAGATCGAAGGCCGTGTGCGGCAGATCCGTGCGCAAGTCGAGGACACCACCTCGGACTACGACAAGGAAAAGCTGCAGGAACGCCTTGCGAAGCTCGTGGGCGGCGTGGCTGTGATCAAGGTAGGCGCGGCGACCGAGATGGAGTTGAAGGAAAAGAAGGCTCGCGTCGAAGACGCTATGCACGCAACACGCGCGGCGGTTGATGAAGGCATCGTCCCCGGCGGCGGCGTGGCTTTGGTCCGTTGCATCTCGGCTCTCGAAAAGCTCAAGCTCCACGATGACGAAGCCATCGGCGTCAACATCGTGAAGCGCGCTCTGGAAGAGCCCATGCGGCAAATCGCGCACAACGCCGGACACGAAGGCGCTGTGATCGTTGGCCGTATTCGCGAATCCAAGGACGATAACTTCGGCTTCAATGCGGAAACCGGAGAGTTCGGCGACCTCGTCAAGGCGGGCGTCATTGACCCTGCCAAAGTGACTCGTCTCGCTCTTCAGAACGCCGCTTCGATTGCCGGCCTGATGCTCACGACCGAAGCTCTGATCGCGGACATCAAGGAAGAGTCGAAGGCGGGCGCGGGCGCCGGTGCTGGCGGCGGGATGCCCGGCGGTGGCGGCGGCATGGGCGGGATGTACTAACCCTAGCCAGCCTCACAAGCCTCAACTAAATAAAGAGGGCGTCCCGGTTGATTCAGCCGGGGCGCCCTTTTGATTTTCGAAGCTTACTGTTTCGTCGCGGAAATGTGGCTCGTCGTGCCGGCCAGCAGGTCGTGGCCGATAGCGTTTATGGTCTTGCCATCGGCCGTAACTGTAAACTGTACCGTAGAGATCGGCTTGCCGTCGCGCTTGTCGGTTTCCTCGATCGTGTTCTTATCAATCCGTTTCACAGACACACTGGTGATTCCCGGATCTCCCTTGTACGGGGCATCGGTGCCATCGAGTTTCGCCGCGTAGGATTGTCCCGTCGGGTTCGACATGTGCAGCGTGTCGCCGTCCACTTTCAGCGTCATGGTGACGGCGTTATCCGAAATTGTGTCGTACTTCGTCAATCGCCATGAACCGGACATTGCGTGCGATCCTGCCGGACCCGCGGCTACCTGTGTTTCCGTCCCTTTGCCGGTGACCGGCGCGGCGTTCGTGTTGCTGCTATCGGTAAATTCAAACGTGAGGGTTTTTCTGTCGGCGGAAACCTTCGTCGTTCCAACCTCGACGGTCTTTCCACCTTTCTTGTCGGTTTCTACCATCGTATGGTCATCAACAACCTTGATGTTGACCGTGTCGTAGTACGGATGACCGGTTACCGCGTGATCCTGGCCGTCCGCCTTCACTTTGATTGGCGGTATGCACGTCTTGCATTCATACATTCCATCCTGAAGCACGAAGACATCGGGCTTCGTTGGGAACTTGGCCGTGCTCAGGTCAAACTTCCACGTGCCGTCGAAGCTGCTCTGCGCCATGGCCGCAGCGGGCATGAACAACGCGATCAGCAATCCAGCCTGAATGAGTTTTCTCATTTTCCCCTCTCTCGATTGATCTGAAACGCCGGCGGCGGGGCCGAACTGCCGTGCACTCTACACGGGCCACCCCACGCAGCGCAATTGGCTCCGCAGCTATCGGGCCTCGAATGGTCCCGGCGACAGGGGTATAAGCGTGGTATGCGTGCAATCGGCGAACTCGACCACGAAGGTCTGCCGCGCGCGATTCCGTCGGACGAACTTCAGGTGATGATAGGAATCAGCGCGGAGTTCTGTTCCTGGGATGCCTCGAATTCGCGGGTCGCCGATTTGACGACCGGATGGCCATATTTGTTTTCGTATCCCCTGATGGGCACAGCCAAGAAAACCACGCAGTAGACACCCGCACGGTCCTCATTTCAGGAATTGTCGGATACTCCGAGTGGACGCGATATTACGTTGACGAAACCACCGAACGAGGATTTATAATCACCGTGGATGTCGGCGTTCTTGCCGAGAAGGAGGTGATCCCTGAGGTACTCGAATATCTGACGTAGCCGTAAAGGAGGCGCGTGTGATTCTGCCATGCGCCTCTTTTTTTCCTCCCGGATTGCCGCGCTTGCAGGTCACCCCCCTCCCTCGAACCAAAAGTCCACAGGCGCAGATTTACAAAACCGACGCTCCATTGTGCGAGCCTGAGTCGGGCCCAGAAAGGGCTCCCAGTCTCGACCTGAATAGGGCTTCCAAGGCCACGGCAAGTGGCGCTTGGGAGATCAAGCGGGCCTGGGAGATAGGACCCCGGAGAGGCAGAGACGTATGAGCCGGTCATTTGCTGAAGAAACAGCCTGGTACCGGCGTCAATTCGGCGCCGAACTACTCGACATACCACGCCGAGTAAATTTCGCCCTAACTCATTCAAAACAAAGGATGGGTGCCATAATTACCCGACACACTTTTCCGGTGTCCACTAACCGACACTTCGGGAAGTTTCGTGCGCTCGATCAGCGAGCCGCGCACACTGCGTACCTTGAATTGATTCCCGCACTTGACCGGCGATGCGGTCCGATGATAACAATTCGCCGCTGGAGTAAGTGTGCCGAGCGCGGAGAACTGGCATGAACCGATCATTCGCAGAAAAACTGCTGCGCGTTACTTGCGTCGCGTTGACGGCACTTTTCGGATTGGCATCGGCCTCGTGGGGGCAGGGCCAAGGCATCGGCAGCCAGGCGCAACTGGGAACAATGGGCGGCGGAATGACCGATCAGTTGACGATCGGAACGATTGGCGCTCAGGAAGCAAAGGAGCAGAATGCCGCCTACCAGGCATTCCTCAAGGAGCAAGATCCAGCCAGGAAAATAGAGTTGGGAAACAACTTCCTGCTGACGTATCCGAAGAGCCCGCTTGACGAGCGCGTGGACTCTGGTTTGATGGAAATCTATCGTGCGCAGCAGGACTGGAAGGATGCGTATCGGCTTGCGGACAAAGCGCTCGCCCTGCAGCCCGACGACGTGGACGTGCTTACCGTGGTCGGCTGGACGATACCCCACGTTTACGATCCAAACGAACCGGACGCCGATCAGCAACTAAGCAAAGCGGAGACCTACTCGAAGCACGCCATTGAAGTTCTCGCCAAGATTCCCAAACCACCGGACATGACCGACGCGCAATTCGCGGCGTCCAAAGCCAAGCGGACGATTCAGGCGCACAGTGCTCTGGGCCTCGTCTATTTCCGCCGCAACGACTACGAGAATTCCGCGAAAGAGCTTGTGCTGGCCACGAAGGACAATCCAACTCCAGATCCAACCGATCTATTTGTTCTGGGCGTGGACCTTCAAAACCTGAGTCGCTTTAGCGAGGCAGCCGACGCGTATGGTGCGTGCGCCCAAATCGCCAGCAGCTTGCAGAATCAATGTAAGCAGAACGCAGACGCGATGAAAGCACAGGCGGATTCTCCGAAGCCAAAGTAGTTGATCGGCGGACCTCGCGCCCTTCGTGATTCAGCGGGAGACTAAAACATGAAACGGAGCACGAATCGCATCCTGACGAGCCACGTGGGAAGCCTCCCGCGGCCCGCGGATCTCATTGAGATGTATCGCGACCAGGCGCCTGCGGAGAAGCTCGAGGCAAGACTGACGGGCGCTGTCGCCGAAGTGGTGCAGCAGCAGATCGAAGCCGGCATAGACGTTGTGAACGACGGCGAGTTTGGAAAGCCGATGTCCGATGAGGTTGATTACGGGGCGTGGGCGACCTATATCTACCAGCGTCTGAGCGGATTCGAAATGCGCGATCTGCCCAAGGACTTCAATGCCCTGAAATCGATCATGGGCGGGAGCAAGGATCGGGCGGATTTCGCGGCGTATTACCAAACGCCGGAAGCCTACGCCGGTCCCTCAACGCGTCCGATTCGTTTCTCGGTAAACGTCGGGCCGATCCAATACACGGGCCACGAGCTGATTCAGCGCGATATCAAGAACCTGAAAGCGGCGCTTGCCGGCAAGAATGTGGAGGACGCTTTTATGACGGCGGCGGTGACCGGTGTGACGTTCTTGCCGGGCGAATTCTACAAACACCCGGAGGAACAAGCGGCGGCTGTGGCTGAGGCCATGCGCGAGGAGTACAAAGCAATTACCGACGCCGGACTCAACGTGCAACTGGACGATCCCATCATTGTGAACGTCTACGAATGGCAATACTCAATGAACGGAAACATGGCCGCATTCCGAAAATGGGCCGAGTCGCACATAGAGCTGGTAAATCACACCCTAGCGGGGATACCGGAGGAGAAGGTCCGATACCACATCTGCTGGGGCAGTTGGAAAGGGCCGCACAGCACCGACCTGCCGCTGCGAAACGTGATTGATCTGATGCTGAAGGTGAAAGCCAGCCAGTATTCGGTCGAGGCCGCGAACCCGCAGCACGAGCACGAATGGAAGGATTGGAAGGACGCGAAGCTTCCCGCCGGCAAAGCGGTGATCCCGGGAGTCGTCTCTCACAAGACGAACGTGCTGGAGCATTCGGAAGTTGTCGCCGATCGGATCATGCGGTATGCGCACGCCGTCGGCCGTGAAAATGTAATCGCCGGCACGGACTGCGGCATGGGGGGCCGCATCCATCCGCAGATAGCGTGGGCAAAGCTTCGTGCTTTGTCCGCCGGCGCCGCGCAAGCGAGCAGGCAACTCTGGCCGCAAACAGCCCGCTCGGTATAGGTTCCCGAGCGACAAACCGGAATTGATCGCGGCTCTCAAACTGGCTAGCTGCCCGGCCAAATAATTTCGCCGATCGCAGCTTCAGACTTTCTCTCGCTCGATTTGCGGCGCGGTCAATGCCCACCAGCAAAGCGCGCCGATCACAGGCACGGCTCCAGTGAATAGGAATGCGTTCGCGTAGTGCTTCATATCGAACATGTGCCCGAGGCTCGGCAGCACCAATCCCACGAGCAAAGACCACGAGCCTGCGCCGATCCCCGCCACGAGACCTGTCTGCTCCTTGGGATATGCCATCGCACTCGTCCGCAGCGAGACGACCACGAAACCAGATGCAATAAACATAGACCAAAACATAAGTCCGAGCACCACGGCGGAATTTGCGAATCCCGGGACGGCGATCAGCGGCAAGCCGAGCACGGCGAATCCGGCGAACATCCAAGTGGGACGCGCGTTGCCGGCCGCGAAGCGGTCGGTGAACCAACCCCAGAAGAAATATCCGATTTCCCACCCGAGCGGCGGCAGCCAGAATACCCGCCCGATTTCTGCTTGCGTGAATCCAAGGACCTGCTTCAGATAGAGCGGCGCGAGATAGAGAATCACGCCGATCGGCAGCGCGCACACGCCGTAGGCCGCGACGAGGCTCCAGAATCGCCGCTCCAGAGGATTCGGCAGCGTGATTCGCTGCGTCTGCGTACCTTGTGACTCGGCGGAAAAATCAATCGTCCCGCGCCATAGGAACACCCAAGCGAGGCCAGCGACGCCAGTGACAACGAATGCCGCGCGCCAGCCGTATGCCAGCGCGACAGGCGTGACGATCAGCGGAGTGATGATCGCTCCCAGTGATCCTCCGCTGTACGCAACGGCTATGCCGCGCGACAGTTGCTTCGCCGGGAGCCAATCCATCGCCGTGCGCAAGCCGCCTGGAAAAGTGGCGCCCTCGCCAAATCCCAGAATCGCGCGCGCCACTGCGAAGCCGAGAAAACCCGAGAGCACGGCGTGCGCTCCGCAGGCAATCGTCCAGATGGTGACCGCGAACGTCATGCCTCTGCGCAGTCCGATGCGATCCAGGATCGCGCCCCACATGGGATTTCCAAGCATGTACGCGAAGCTGAACGCGCTAACAATTTCGCCATATTTTTCGGCGTTCAGCTTCAGGTCGGCAAGGATCATCGGCGAAAGCACGGCAAGAATCTGGCGGTCCATGTAGCTCAGCAGCGAGCAGGCCAGCATCATCGTCACCGGCCACCACTTGCGCCACGGGGTGCGCGGGGCCGCGCCAGCGATCTGCGCCGAAATCGGTTCGGTTGTCTGCGTCATGGAGTGAGCGACGAGGATGATATCGCAAGGCGCAACTAGGGCTTTGGGTTTTGCGCGCCGGGATTCGGAATCAAGTCCGCTTCACTTCTTTGGGCGTGACGTGCTGAACGAAGATGTTCCGATGAGGAGCTGCCCTTCGGCGGGATCAACTGGCTCCAGTTTCACCTCAGCCGGGCGATTTGGATCGGTGACATGGAGGACCGACGTTCGGAAATAGTAGACCTTCCCCTCCTCGGCTGTGAGACTTGCTGCCGCTTTAAGTTTGGAGGTGCCAGGTACGCTCGACTGCACACTCGCGCACAGCTTGTGATCTCCGGGATCCACCGAAAAGAAGAAATATGAATTATCGTGGTTTGCTCCTATCCAGGTTCCATCGAGGCCGAATACGGTCGTCACGCCGCCAATCTCGGCGCCGGTGTGCGGAAAATCCTCGAAAGCGTAAACCAGCGCCTTGCCTGGTTGCGGCTGCGCGACCGTGTGCTGATGGCTATCTGTCTTGACGTCAAACTTGACCTTATCCGAACCGCACCCCGCGGCCGCGAACGCCGCCTGATCTTGAGCAAAAGCTGGGGCTGCCAGCAGCGCAAAGGCGAGGAGTATCTTTATCACGAATCCCTCCGTCGTCGGTAACTGTGTAACCAACCGCCGTGCTTACTGTTTCATATATTTCGACGCGACCGCATAGCGTTTCGTTGCAGATGCGTGGGCTCGAATTCTTCAACGGCGAGAACCTGTCGCGCGGGAAGCAATAGGTGTTGAGTGCTAGTGCGTACCGCTCTCTTTTGGTTCGGGGCTAGCATTGCCCATATCGAGGACTACATTCCAACGCCCGTCTTTCTGCTTTTTCCAGATGGTCGTGTACTTGCCGTGCTCGATTGCGGACTTTCCGTCTTTGCCGAGGGAGCGGAATTCGTAATTTCCAAACGTGTAGCCCAGATCGCCGGATCCGACACATCAACGTGAACGGGAGACCAGGTCAGGCTGTTGCTCTTGTCATCGAGGAGCGACATCGTCTTACCGATGCTTTCTTTACCCAGCAGCGCCAGTGAACCGTTTGGGAGCTCAACGACGTCCTTGGCGTGAAACGACATGCAGCCTTCGGCGCCCTTTCCCGCCGCAGCAGCGATCATCGCGGCTTCGAGCGAACGCCGCTCCTTTTCTTTTGCGCTCACCGTCGCACTGTCGAGCTAAGGTGAACCTCCTGCTATAGCGGTATACGACATCGCAACCGGCGACGCTTCAAAGGAACTAAGAGTCTAGCTAAGCTCCTGGTCTGACACCCAACATCCGGCCGAGAAAGCACGAAGAACACGGATGGTCCATAGATGAATAGACGAGTCGTCACGCCGAGCGACGATGGATTCGGAAAATCAGAATCGGGTTCAACTGGACAAATGGGGATTGTTCGGTTCGGACAATCGGGGAAAAATCAACTTCCGACGCCAAAATTTCCGCTAGCTCAGAAGCCGGCGACGCGCCTTCAAAGCGATCCCAAACAAACCGAGCACCAACAACATCAGCGTAGCTGGCTCGGGCGTCGTCGTAATCGTTCCGGCATAGTCCAGACCGTAAGAGCTGCCAGCCTCTTGATACACGTCGAACGAGAGCGTATTCTCGCCATCCACCAAGTACGGCTGGAGATCGGCGAACGTGAAGATGCCCATGGTGCCGGTCAGACAGCCAATCGGCAACGATGAACATGTTGGATACGATCCGCCGAGATTCGCCGATGCCAACTCCATTCCATTCAGCCAGACCGATGCCGTATCGTCAGCCAGCACGTCGAGGCTCGCGCCCGTTATGGTGCCCGTCAGGTCAAAAATCTGAGTGAAAGTTACGTCTGTCCCGTTCGGCACGACGATAAAACCCGGAGTTGAAGGATTGCCAGTATTCGCGTACGAAATCCAGCTCGATCCGGACAGCGGCGCTGCCCAGGCCGGATTCGATGAAATCGCTTGGGTCGCGCTTCCACTATTATTCGTGGTCGCAATCGAACTCGCAATTTGCATGGTATCGGCGCTGGCGGTCGTCATGGAGGCGCTCACTGCCAGTATCAGTACTAGCAAGCCAAGTATTTTCACAATTCACTTCCTTCGGTCCAGCTTCGCCCTTTTTTCCTGCTGGCCAAGCGCGTCCCAGACAAACGAGAACTCCACTGTGGCTGTGCACGCCAGCCACCAATCCCCGGTCTGAGGGCATGTGACTTACATCGTCGTCTGAACCGGGTTGTGCACCTGATTGCCGAATTATTCCAATGCCATTCCACTTCAGCCAATTTATGTCGGCAGCGACACTTTTTGTCGCGGGAATTGCAGCTCGGCGAAGCGCTCCACACATCCCACATGGTTACGTTAACCATTCGATAACTCCGTTGATGCTTGGAATGCCGGCGAGACGCGCATCGACCCCATCGGGGCCGAGGTACGCGGCGGATACCTTTTCTCCGAAAGGAGCCAAATCGCCCGCGCCGCGGGCGGGCAATAACTAGCGCGTGTGCGTCGGCGGGCGGTACCCACTTCGGTCACGCTCAATCTCTTGCATTTTATGGCGCATCGCGCGAAGCTGTGCAGCCGCCAAATCATTCGAGGGCGCGACGAAAGGAAACATTCATGGCTGCCACCGCGAAACGAATTCGCCGCATCGCAACGGAAGAGGCATTTTCGATCCCGGAGGTCGCCGCGGCCCTGCGCGATGTGGCGCGCTCACCAAGCGTCAGCCAGGATTTGATTCTGGTGCAGCGGATTTACGACGCGAAGGCGGACGACGTACAAGCGCGCTTGTTGCCGCGTCTGCTCGATCTTGAAAAAGAGCGCCTGCGCGACATGGACGAAAACGGAGTGGACATGCACTTGCTGTCGCTTACCGCGCCCGGCGTGCAGATGTTTGACGCCGATACCGCGACGGAGCTCGCCGCGCTGGCGAACGACAAGCTGGCCGCGGTGGTCAAAAAGCATCCGAAGCGTTTCGCAGGGCTCGCGAGCTTCGCTCCGCAATCGCCCAAGCGCGCCGCGAAGGAGATGGAGCGCGCGATCAACAAGCTCAAGCTCAACGGCTTCGTCGTGAACTCGCATACGAACAACGAATATTTCGACTATCCGAAATTCTTCCCGATTCTGGAGGCTGCGGAGGCGCTCGACGCCTGCATCTACATCCATCCGCGGGCCGCGTCTGACCTGATGGCCGCGCCATTCCGCGATTACGGGCTCGACAGCGCGCAGTGGGGCTATGGCATCGAGGTTTCCACGCACGCCGTGCGCATGATGGTGAGCGGAGTGTTCGATCGCTTTCCGAAGCTCAAAATCTGCATCGGACACATGGGCGAGGCAGTGCATTTCTGGCTCTGGCGGCTGGACTATATGAACAAAAACGCGCAGAACAGGGGCAGCGCGCCGAAGACAAAGCTGACGCCCAGCGAATATTTCAAACGCAATTTCGTGATCACGACGAGCGGGCAGGAATCGCACCTGGCCCTCGATTTTTCGATCAAGGCGTTGGGGATTGATAACGTGCTATGGGCGATTGATTATCCGTATCAGCCGAGCGCGCCGGCGGTCGCGTTCATGGATTCCGCGCCCGTGTCGGCGGCGGAGCGCGAAAAGCTTTATCACGGTAATGCGGAGCGGATTTTTCACATCAAGCCGGCGTAAGCACAGTGCCGCGCTAAAGACCGCGGCGCTGCATATAAACCTCAGGAACAACGGTGACAGATGGTCCGCGCGTTGCCAAGAAACGTTGCCGGGCACGGCATGCCGTGCCCCTACGAACCCAGACGCGCGTGGTTGGCCGAAATCGCCAGCCCCGCAGCCCCTATTGTTTCCGCGTTGCCTCGAAGAGGAACCAGGCGCGGCGCTGAGCTTCGTCAATCCAGTTTTCGAGCAGGCTGGCGGTTGCTACGTCGTTCGCCTCATCGCACAAGCCGTGCGCCGCAAGCATGCTGAGCACGAGCGCCTTGTTGTCCTCGCGCAGCTCTGCCAGCATGTCGCCCGGATCAACGAAATCGGCGTCGTTGTCGTCCAGCCGCTGCAGACGGGAGATGTGTCCGATCGAGTGGATCGTGGTGCCGCCGATTTTACGCACGCGCTCGGCGATCGGGTCGGTCATGGCAAAGATCTGGTCACCGTGCTCATCGAGCAGCAGGTGATAGTCGCGGAAGTGCGGACCGCTCATGTGCCAGTGGAAATTCTTGGTCTTGAGATAGAGTGCGAATACGTCCGCCACCAGCGCATTCAGTGCGCCGGAAATATTCTTGACCGCTCCGGGCCGTATGTCGGACGGGGTCGCCAGCGGGGCCTTGCGCCGCTCCTTCACATCCGCTTTGTTCGCCATTCTGAGCTCCTTTTCGATGAGTTCGCTTCGCAGCCGTAGCAATATACCGCAGAACCGATTGGATGCGGCAGGGGCCGCCCTCGACGCATGGATTTCCGAGCGACGCCAAGGCGCGCACACTTGCAAATGGCAGGGAGCCTAGCGGTGGATGAAAAAGTAGGCGGACATGGCGAAGCCGATGACGATCACGAGCCAGCGCACATGCTGGGGATTCATCTTCTGCGCGATGTAAGCGCCGCCGTAGCCTCCCACCAGCGCGCCCACGAGCATCAGCAGAGCCTGCGGCCACACGATCACGCGCGCGAAGATGAAGGTGGCCAGCGCCATGCCGTTAACGATGCTGACCAGCAGCGTCTTCATGCCGTTCATCGCGTGAATGTCTTCCATCCCCAGCAGCGCGAGAATTGACAGAAACAGAATGCCCACGCCCGCGCCGAAATATCCGACGTAGATCGAAACGAGCAACTCCAGGCAAAGGACGCCGACAAATAGCCCGCGCGGAGTATTTTTTTCGCCGAGATCCTGGCCGGCCTGCAAATGCGCGCGGCCGCGGATCCAACCGGTGATGCGGCCGCTGAACACGAACAGCAGCGTGGCTCCCAAGAGCAGCCACGGAACTATTCGCATGAACGTGGCCTGGGGAGTGATTAGCAGGATGCGCGCTCCGACAATGCCGCCGAGAATGCCAGTAACGATCAGCGGGAGCAGGAGGCGCCTCGCTTCGGGCGTGAATGCCTTCCGATAGGCGACAGTGCTTGCCACCGTCCCCGGCCAGACGGCCGCGGTGTTTGTGGCGTTGGCGGCGATGGGCGCAACGCCTGCGAACAGCAGCGCCGGAAATGAAACGAAGCTGCCGCCTCCAGCGACTGAGTTGATGGTGCCCGCGATGAATGCCGCAAAAAAAAGGAAAACTGGGTGGCTGAAATGCACGCAAAAGAATACCTTGAGGCGCGGCCTAAGTCACCTGAGTGGTGTAAGTATCTCACCCATAAGAGGATGAAGGCAGCCCCGGAGTAATCGGGCACCCGGCGCGGGGCGCCCGATTTGGCGCGCTTTAGCCGTGGCCAACACGGATGTGCGAGAAGGAGCTGAAAAGTCCAAAAACGCTCAGGAGCCAGAGCACCGTGCAGATCACCACCACGGCGTTCAAAAGCGATTTGATCGTCCCTTGCATTGGAATGTAGGCGTTGACCAGCCACAAAAGAACGCCCACCACGATCAGAACCAATATAATATTCAGCAGCGGCATGTGCGATTAACCTCCTTCTTTAGTGAGTCTTACCGGTGCGACTCGACGCCATCGTAAACGGACAGGCCGTCCGGCGCTATACACTAAACGGAGTAGCAGCGAAGGAGAATTGCGTTATGCTCCGTATCAGGCGCGTAATGAGACGGTTGCGCTACACGTTCTTCGGCGCCCCTCTTCGCCCGGGTGGCAGCTCAGGTATAATGTGTTTGTATTCCCGTTCCGTGGGCGTGGATTCTGCGATTCCCGGCGCGCGATTGATCGGCGCGCTATTTTATTTGGTGTTCTTACACTGGATGCGATGAGATGACCGAAAATAAAGTCCCGTTCGCGACGATCGAAGAGGCTGTCGAGGATATTCGCCAGGGGCGCATGATCGTGCTCGTAGACGACGAAGATCGCGAGAACGAAGGCGATCTGACCATGGCGGCGGAGAAAATCACGCCCGAAGCCATCAATTTCATGGCGAAATTCGGGCGCGGGCTGATCTGCCTGTCGCTCTCCGAACAGCGATGCGAGACGCTGGACCTAAAGCCGATTTCTCCGCGGAATACGTCCATGTTCGGGACGCCATTCTGCGAGCCGATTGACGCGCGGCGCGGCACCACAACTGGGACGAGCGCGTGGGATCGCGCGACGACCATTCTGGTGGCCACCGATCCTCACACGAAGCCGGAAGATCTGGCGCGGCCCGGGCACGTCTATACGCTGCGAGCGCGCAATGGCGGTGTGCTGGTCCGCGCTGGCCAGACCGAGGCTTCCGTGGACCTGGCGCGCATCGCGGGGCTTAGCCCTGCGGGCGTTATCTGCGAAATCATGGACGAAGACGGCACGATGGCGCGCATTCCGCAGCTCATCGAGTTCTGCCGCGTTCACGGTATGAAGCTGGTGACCGTGGCGAGCCTGATCCGCTACCGCATGCAGCACGAACGCAACGTGCGGCGCATCGCTGAATCCGTCCTGCCCACAAAGTACGGGGACTTTCGAATGATCGCGTATTCGAGCGACGTGGATCACGAAATTCACGTGGCTCTGGTGCGCGGCGATCTGGCGAACAATCCCCCGGGGGTTTCCGACGAGGGAAACCCGCCGCTTGTGCGCGTCCATTCGCATTGCCTGACGGGCGACGTGCTGGGCTCGACGGCGTGCGACTGCCGCGAAATGCTCGAAGGATCGCTCGAGGCAATTGCCGCGGAGAACCGCGGGGTTTTCGTCTATTTGCATCATACCGGGCGCGGATTTCGAATTGATTCGCGCAACGACGAGGTCGCCGCGCTGCCCCAAATCGTGTTTCACCAGCGCGGGCATGTGGAGCGCGATCCCGGCGTGCAGCGCGTGATCCAGCACGAAAGCGGAATTGGCGCGCAAATCCTGAAGGACCTCGGGCTGCAGCGAATCCGCGTGCTCACGAATCTGCCGCGGAAAGTCGTCGCGCTCAAGGGCTACGGCATCGAGATCGCGGATCAGGTGCCGCTCGCGATCAAACCGGCGAAGCAGAGCCACCAGGTTATCTAGCGCGAACGGCTACCGTCCGAAAACCAACACTACGAACGAATCCGGGACCATGCCACCGCGGGGGTGAGGATTGTCCGCCGTGGGCGCGGGCGGCGGCGCGAATTCGGCCGTCACAAGATATACCTCGTGAGTTTTCGGATCGAGCGCCATGGTGCGTGCGCCTGTTTGCGTTGGCACATCCTCGACCACAGTGAACTTGTCTGGTGAATCCTCATGGACGACGGTTAGCGTGCCGCTGCCATTCGACGCGAAGGCAAAACCAGTGGCCGGATCGAACTGATTGGAATCCACTCCGGCGCCGATGGGCGGCGTCGCGATCACCTTTCCCGTATCAGAGTCCATCACCGCCATTATTTTGTTGGCGCAACCGGCGAAAAGACGATGGTCTTTCACGTCAATCGCGAGGCCCGTGGGATTTGTGCAGGGGGCGAGCGGCCAGTGCGCGGTAACGACGAGATTCTTCGAGTCAAACTGGACGACTTCACTCTTCGTCTCGACGTTGACGTACAGATGGCCCGCGCCATCGGAAACGGCAAACTCGAGCTTGCCACCAACAGCAGTTGTGCCCACAACGGTTCCTGTGACCGCATCAATCGCCGTAATGTCTCCGCTGCGGCCATTCATAGTGAACACGCGCTTCGTCGCCGGGTCGTAGACGATCGCGTCTGGATTCGTACCGGCCTGAGCGTGGCCGATCACTTGAAGTGTCTTGAGATCGAAAATGGAAACTGTGCCGGCCTGTCCATTGGAGGTGAATCCGTTGCCGGGGGCCAGCGCGATGCCGTGCACACCGGCGGTGTCGGGAATTTCGCCGACAACTTTCTCGGCGTCCACGTCGAGGACGACGACTCTTGTTCCGCGCGAAATGAATAGGCGCCGCGTGGGCGAATCAAAAGCGAGGTAATCCCAGAATCCCTCGCCGCCGAGTTTGATTTTCTTCAGGAGATGATAGCCGGAAGGTCCCGGCGCCTGCGCGGCTGCGGCGCTCGCGGAAATACTCCTCGCTCGCGCGTGCGCGTTGGTAATCGCCGCCGCTGCGGCAAGAAAAATAATTAGGGCGACAAAAGTCAGTGACGACCAAAGACGGCGAAACGCCATCGAGTTCTCCTTATGCGGCACACCGCGCCGATGCAACTTTCACGGACATGGTATGCCGGGCCCAACGCGACGGTCAAATGAAGGGCAGATGAATAGGCGCTAATGATTCGGCGTAGACGGTACTTGCGGGGACGGTGCCGGTGGCTTCTTAACCGGCGGAGGCGTCTTCTGAGGCGGCGCGCCCACGGTGATGTACGGGCGCATCTTTTCGAGCTTCGTTTCAGATATGCCGCGGATCGCCAGCAGATCCTCAACTCGGTGGAATCGCCCCGTTTTCGTGCGGAACTGGATGATGGCTTTGGCCGTGGTAGGACCGACGCCGGGAAGTTCCTCGAGTTCCTTCGCGGAAGCGAGATTGATGTCAATCGGATGCGTGGGAGGATTTTTCGCTGCGAAAGCAGGGACGGCGAGAGTCAAAAATAGGAACGCAGCGTAGCTCGTCAATTTCGCAGCGGTTCTACGTGTCATCTTAGTCCGCTTATTTCGCCTCCGCTGCTCACTTCGAAGAAGCGCTTCGCGTTTAAGCCGCCACATTTCCCTTGGCGTCGTATTCGGTAACCGGGCCGAATAGCGCCGCTTGCTCGCCAATCTGAGCCCGGTCGCCGACGAGAACAATCTGCGCGTTCGCGGAATCGAAAAGGCGGCGCGCGGCGGTGAGGACATCGACAGCGGTCAGCGCGCGAATCTTTTCGCGATACGACTCGAGGTAGCCCTCCGGCAACTGATCGAGATAGACAGTCGAAAGCTGGCCGAGCAGGCCATCCTGCGTGGCGACGCCAAGCGAGAAAACGCCCGTGAGGTAGCTGCGGGCGCTATCGAGTTCTTCGGCGGTCACTGGAATCGAGCGCATGCGGTCCATTTCGTAGAACATTTCGGTGAGCGTGGCGGCCGCAACGTCGTTGCGCACGGCGGCGCGCACGGTGAAATATCCCTGCTGGCGCAACGCATTGACGCCGCTGCCGGGGCTATACGTATAGCCTTTCTGCTCGCGAATATTGAGGACGAGGCGCGAATGAAACGCGCCGCCGAAAATTGAATTCGCGAGGATCAGGCGAAACCAATCGGGATCGCGGCGCGTGATGGCAATATTGCCGAGAAGCACTTGGGTTTGCACGGTCCCCGGCAGGTGCACCAGGTGTACGCGGCGGCCTGACTGGCGCGGCGGCTCCGGCGACACCGGCGCTGCGGGCTTCGGAGCCTTCCACGCACCAAAGATTTTCTCGATTTGCTCGAGCATGCCGTCTGCGGAAAAATCGCCGACTACGATCAGCAGCGATTCCGCCGGAACGTAGTGCTTCCGGTAGAACTCCGCGAGCTGATCCCGGGTGAATCCGGCAAGCTGCTCTTCAGTTGGCGCGACCACAGCGTAGGGATGCTCGCCAAAGAGGATTCGCCGCAGCCGCTCGCTCGCGAGGAATCCGGGCGTGGTGCGATCGATTCTCAGCTCTTCGAGACGCTGGCGGCGCTCGCGCTCGAATTCGTCTTCCGGAAACGAAGCGTTGCGCGCGATGTCGGCCATCAGCTCGAGGATGCCGAACGAGAACTCGGCGAGGCCCGACGCGGAAATGGCGCTGGAATCCGCGCCGGCGTGCGTGCCCAGACCCGCGCCCATGCGGCGCAGATCTTCTTCGATGCGGCGGCTGGGACGCGACGCGGTTCCGGTGCGAACGACGGTGGCCGTCATTTCAGCGAGTCCCGGCGCGCTGTGCGCGACGACCGCATTGCCGCTGCGGAAATAAAGCTGCGCGGAGATTTTCGGGAACGTGCGCGATTCGACGAGGACGACTTGCAATCCATTCGACAGCGTGCGCACCGTGCGCTTCGGCCAGGCGACTGCGCTTTCCGGCGCGAGGGCCGGAGGCTGCGTGCGAAGAATCGGGGATGCGGCAGGAGTCGTCATTGAGCGCCCCCGGGGGCCACTGGCCGTCGTATCAGGACGGCACGGTTGCGCGGAACCAGATATTTCTGCGCGAAGGTTTGCACCTGCTCGGGCGTGACGGCGAGAAAACCGTCGAGCATCGTGTTGATGCGATTTGGATCGCCATCGAAGAGCGTGAAGCACGCGAGATAGTGCATCAAGCCGAACCGCGGCATCGCGGCGCCCATCCCGCCTTCGAGCATCGAGTAATAATCCGAGCGGAATTTCACTTTCACGGGGTCGAGCTCGTCGAGCGCAATTCCCTCCTGCTGAATTTCTTCAATCACCTCGTCGAAGATGGCGACGGTACCCTCAGACGTAAATTCGGGCTTGTGGAAGATGCGCGTGACCATTTGCGTGGGGCCGTTCGTGTCGAAGACGTCCGCGCTGCCGTCCACATCCACCGCGATCTCCTCCTCGAGAACCAGCTTGCGATAGACGCGCCCGGCGCGGCCGCCATGCAGCACGCGATCGAGAATTCCGGCGGCAAACCAATCGGGAGTGCCTCGCGGAGGCAGCGTGTAACCAATGGCAATAGCCGGAAGCGGGCCGAGCTTCTCCTCGACCTCGCCTCTGCGCTCCTCGGTTTGGGGTGGCTCGCTTACGTCCGCGTGCGGCAGCATCGGCTGCGCCGGAATATCTTCGAAGTAACGCTTCGCGAAAGCGAAACCTTCCGATGGCTCGAAATCGCCGAGCATCAGCAGCACGGCATTATTCGGCGCGTAATATGTGTGGAAGAATTTCTGCACATCGGCGAGCGTGGCAGCGTCGAGATCGGCGAAATCGCCGTAGAAATTGTGGGCGTTCGGCCAGTTGCGGAACGCGACCGGCGGAAGATCGAGCCACGGAAAGCCGCCGTAGGGCTGGTTCATCACGTTGACCCGAACTTCTTCCTTCACCACGTCGCGTTGATTGCGGAGATTTTCATCGTCCACTTTGAGCGCGCGCATGCGGTCGGCTTCAAGCCAGAGGACGCGTTCGAGGGCGTTCGAGGGCACGGATTCAAAATAATTCGTGACGTCGTAGTTCGTGGTCCCATTGAGCATGCCGCCGGAAGAATTGATCAGGCGAATATGTTCCATCTTTCCGGCGTTTTCTGAGCCTTGGAACATCATGTGCTCGAAAAGATGCGCGAACCCGCTGCGGCCGTGCGGCTCCAGGCGAAACCCAATTTGGTAATAGACGCCGACCGTGACGAATGGCGCGGAACGGTCCGGTGACGCGACCACGCGCAAGCCGTTGGCGAGCGTGGTGTGCTGGACTGGAATGTGAAGTCTTTGCGGCGATGAGCTCAACGTTGCCTCCGATAAATTTGGTCAGCAGCTTTTGCCGGGCTGCCGTTCGATTCGTTCAGGGTAAAAGACCGCGGCGCTACATTTGAACCTTAACCACTCGCCAGCGCGCGCCTGATCTTCTTCAGTGCCGCAGCCGGATTCTTCGCGAGCAGCCGGCCGGCCAGAACCGATGACGCGGCATATGCTTGCTGAATTTCGCGCGGATACTTTTTCAGCGCTTTTGCGTGTCTTGCAACGATGGCGTAGTCGCCACGCGAGAGCGGCCCGGTCCAGGCGGCGCGCGGCCCGATGCGCTCTATATTATCGAAGATTTGCCGAATTAAAGGTATGAGCGTTTGCATGGCCCGCGCTCGCGTGAAGCCGATGCCCACGAGGAGCTGCGCGCCAGCTTCGATCGCGGGATAGGCGCCGCCGGCGGCCATGACGGCGGCCGCGTGATAGATGGGCTTGTCGCGGGTATTGATGGCGACCGGAATCCCTCCGAGCGAGCTGCCGATGGATTGCGCCATGCGTCGCGCCCTCGGATCGCCTTCGACGCCGAAGATCACGCCGCTGAGGTTCGGAATTACCTTGCCGCCAAACGCCTGCATGGGATGAAGCGATCCCGTGGCCGCGCCGCAGCGCGCGAGCGGCGCGAGAACGGTCCGGTCAAGCGTGGCGCTCGTGTGCAGGATTATTTTGCCTTTGCATTTCGCGCCGCCGATCTTGGCGAGAGTGTGCACAAGGGCCGGGAGATCGTCGTCAGCCGTACAGAGCAAGATCACGTTTGCGGCGAATGGGTCGGCGGTCAGGCGGCTGAAGGGCGTTCCGGCACCAATGGCGCGGACGGCGGCGCGCGAAGTCGCCCCGGAGCGCGTTACGACGGCCCCGATTCGCCAGGCGCGCTCGCGCAGGCGTTTTCCCAGTGTTCTGCCTACGCGACCGGCACCGACGATGGAAAGAGTGCGTGTCATGCGGAATGGTAGGATAGCGTGATCGCTCCAACTTATCTCGCAAATGATTAGAGAGCCTTATTTGACTCTGAGACGAGCGCCGTAGGTGCGACACATTTCGCGCTCGACTCAAAATGTGGAGGAAATTGCGCGTTGCATATTTTCTGGACAGTCCTTTTCGGAATCATCGCCTTCGGCTGGATCGCCGGGGCAATTGAGCTTGCGCTGGGCGTCCGAACGATTCCCGCGCTCGATAGTGTCGCTCCACTCAAGGATTCCGAGTGCCCAACGGTTTCGATTCTATTTGCGGGACGAGATGAGGCCGAAAAACTGCCGGGCGCGATCGAGACGATGCTCGCGCTCGACTATCCCAGATACGAAGTGATTGCCGTGGATGACCGCTCGCAAGACGCTACCGGGGCGATTCTGGCCGCCGCAGCGAAGAAGGATGGGCGGCTGAAGCCGACGCGCGTGGATACCCTGCCTGCCGGCTGGCTCGGGAAACCGCATGCGCTGCAACAGGCGTATGAACGTTCGACTGGTGAGTGGATCGTGTTTACAGATGCGGACGTTCATTTTGCTCCGGAACTGCTGCGCCGCGCCATCGCGCTTGCGGAAGAAAATCACTGGGAGCACATGACGCTGCTCGGCGCGCCAAAAATGTACACGTTCGGCGAAAGAGTGGCGCTGATGTTTTTTGGAATCTGTTTTCTGATGGGCACGAAACCTTGGCGGGCGAATGACCCGAAATCGCGCGGCTATACGGGCGTGGGGGCGTTCCAGCTGATCCGTCGCAGCGCTTACGAGAAAATGGGGACGCATCGGCGGCTGGCGATGGAAGTGATTGACGACATCAAGCTCGGAAAACTGGTGAAGGAAGCCGGGCTGCGCTCGGGTGTGGCGACGGGCGGCAACGCCGTGAGCGTGCACTGGCACGCGGGGTTGGGCAACACGATTCGCGGTACCACCAAGAATTTTTTCGCTGCGACTGGGTTCAAACTTTGGCTGATTACCGCGCAAATTTGTGGGACGCTGCTGATGTTCGTTTTTCCCGTGCTGGCGCTGCCCTTCGTGCGCGGATGGCCGCTCACGTTCGCGCTGATTGCCGTGGCGTTACCGGCGATCATCGGGGCGGGAGTGGCTATCAAATTAGGGGCGCCGGTCGCGTACGCGCTGACGTATCCGCTGGGCGCGGTGATCATCTGCTGGATGCTGACGCGGTCCACGATTGTGACGCTGTGGCAGGGCGGCGTTACCTGGCGCGGGACGTTTTATTCGCTGGAGGAGTTGCGGCGAGGAGTTGTCTGACGCGAGGGTGTCATGACGCGAGATTCTTTGGTGGAAGCGTGCGCCTTCCGGAGCCTGTGTGAGGAGCCGTGAATCTTCGTGGGTCGTGACTTTAGCCACGACATAACCCAAGCAGATCGAGACGGCTTTAGCCGCTGAAGTTCCCTACAACCACAGAATCATCAGCCGGTTACGAGCGTGCGTAGTTTCCACAATAGACAAGAATTCCAAAATCATCTAGCGTGAGTCGGGGCGGTTTTTCGCCCCGCTGCCGGCCGATTCTCTACAGCCTCACCGCACATCGGCTCGCTCGCCGTGCCGCAGCGCGCACAGCGAAGGCCGGCCCTCCCTCTCTACGAGGATTGTATCGCTCTTTGAAAACTGAATTAGTCCGTTGGGTCTGGTGGCACAGACACTCATGTCTGTCCTCTTACGGCCGCCGCGCCGCCACGATCGCGCACAATCGCGGAAGAACGGCTCCTTGCGTACCAAGCGCCATAGGCGCGGCAGAAGTTAGCCCAGCGCGGCAGCGCTGGGAAACGTGGCCGCCTCCATTCCAAGCGCCGTAGGTGCGACACGTAACTGCCAAATACACCGCCACTCTGCGAAAAGAACTGACACACCATGCCACTTAATTTTCGGCGTAACCCGTTGAAAACAAACGATGGGCACCCTAACAAAGTGACACACTTTTTCGAAGCCTCAGGACGCACCAGTCGGGCGTGCCAAGCACTTGGGCCGAGCCCAGTCGTGCCACGCCCCTAGGAAGCCTTCTTCGTTTCGGGCACCAACGGAATTTCAGTTGCCGCGATTACACCGAGGTCACGCTGCTTCAGGGCGCGGATGCGGTCGCGGAGGCTGGCGGCGCGCTCGAATTCGAAATTCTTGGCGGCTTCGCGCATTTGTGCTTCGAGCTGAATGACGGCCTGCTTCAATTCGTGCTCGTTGGTGATATCGCCAATCGGCACTTCGTCCGCCGGGACCGTGATGTAATCCGCTTCCACGATTCGCGCGAGCTGCATATCCACGGACTTGATGATAGACATCGGCGTGATGTTGTGTTCGCGGTTGTAGGCCTCCTGCTTCGCGCGACGGCGGCTGGTTTCGCCGATGGCCTGGCGCATGGAATCAGTCATGCGGTCGGCATAAAGGATCGCGCGACCCTCGATGTGCCGCGCGCAACGGCCCATGCTCTGAATCAAGGACGTGGCGCTGCGTAGATAGCCTTCTTTATCCGCGTCGAGAATCGCGACGAGCGAAACCTCCGGCAGATCGAGCCCCTCGCGCAGCAGGTTGATGCCGATGAGCACGTCGAATTCACCGCGACGCAGACTGCGTAGGATGCGCACGCGTTCGAGAGTTTCGATTTCAGAGTGGAGATAACGGCAGCGCACGCCGACCTCGGAGAAATATTCGGCTAAATCTTCGGCCATGCGCTTGGTGAGCGTAGTGACGAGCACGCGCTCGTTGCGCGCGGCGCGAACGCGAATTTCTTCCAGCAGATCGTCCACCTGCCCTTTTACTGGCCGCACTTCCGTCTCCGGGTCCACCAGCCCAGTCGGGCGGATCACCTGCTCAACGACGACTCCTCCGGATTTCGTCAGCTCGTAGGGGCCGGGCGTGGCGGAAACATAGACGACTTGATTGACGCGATGCTCGAACTCCTCGAAATTAAGCGGGCGATTGTCGAGCGCAGAGGGCATGCGAAAGCCGTAATCCACGAGCGTTTGTTTGCGCGAGCGGTCGCCCGCGTACATGCCGCGAAGCTGAGGGATGGTTTGGTGTGATTCGTCCACGAACAGCAGGAAATCCGAGGGGACGTAATCGAGCAGCGTAGGCGGCGCTTCTCCCGGCAGGCGGCCGGACATGTGCCGAGAATAGTTCTCGATTCCGTGGCAATAACCGATGGTCCGCATCATTTCGATATCGAAGTGCGTGCGCTGCACGACGCGCTGGGCCTCGACAATTTTGCCCATGCGCCCGAGCTCGCCCTTCCACCAATCAAGCTCCTCGTAGATCGTTTGGATGGCGCGTTCTTTCTGCGCGGCGGGCAGGACGTAATGCGTCTTAGGGTAGATCGGCAGGCGCGAGATTTCACCTTCGCGCGAGCGGATTTGTCCGGTGAGTGGGTCAATCTTGCGAATCGCTTCGACCTGGCTTCCCCAAAGCTCGATTCGCACGGCAAGATCGTCGTATGGCGGATAAATCTCGATCATATCGCCTCGAACGCGGAATGTGCCCCGGCGCAGGTCCTCGGAGCGCTCGTACTGGATTTCGACGAGCTTGCGCAGGATGGATTCGCGCGCGATTTGCTGGCCCTTTTCGAGCATCAGCATCATGCCGAAATACGCCTCCGGCGAACCGATGCCATAAATGCAGGAGACAGAGGCGACGATGATCACGTCGCGTCGCTCGAAGAGCGAGCGGGTGGCGCTCATGCGGAGTTTGTCGAGCTCGTCGTTGATCGTGGCTTCCTTCTCGATGAACGTGTCGCTCGAAGGGACGTAGGCCTCCGGCTGGTAATAATCGTAGTAGCTCACGAAGTACTCGACGGCGTTCTGCGGGAAGAACGACTTGAACTCGTGGAAAAGCTGCGCGGCTAAAGTCTTATTGTGCGCCAGGACGATCGAGGGGCGGTTGAGCTGCTCGATCACCTTCGCCATCGTGAAGGTTTTTCCCGAACCGGTGACGCCGAGAAGGACCTGGTGCCGGTCGCCATCGGTCAGACCGCGAACGAGCTGAGAGATGGCCTCCGGCTGGTCGCCTCGGGGCTCGTAGTCACTTGCAAGCTTGAATTTCATGGCGCATCGCCTCTGGGCCAAAATTTGGGGTGCTCGAAACTCTTTATTATACCCCTTCTGTCAAAAGGGCATCGCGTGGGGCGCAGCAAGCAGCGCCCCTACGAATTCCCTCCCAGTGATGAGCCGCACCTAGGGTTGATCTGGTATCAACGTGATTTCGGACTGGCTTTGCACCTTGCCGACGCGATGAATCTTCGAGCCACTGCTGGCGCTGATGATCTGATAGTCCATTTCCTGCGTGCTGGTCTGTGTGGAGTTGACTAAGAGACCGGTCGCGAGCGAAATGGAATCGAGGCTTTCGCCCGAACCTGTCCAGGTGCCCGAGGTCCGCAAACCGTTGCGGCGATAGTCGTCGGGCGTATCGTCGGCCTGAGTCGAACCGCGGCGCAGGATCGTAAAACGGGTCAGGATCACGGCGCAGTTATCGGGACTCGCGCTTGCTGGACTACCGGAAGCCTGCGTGGCAGCGGATGAACCGCATGTTTCGTCGCGCAGATAGGAGGAATCGGAGCGCCGCGTGAGTCCGGAGAGTAATGCGCCTGCGATCAGCTGTTCGTTCGTCCATTTTTGTCCGATGGCGACGCCCTTCTGCGGAAACCCGCTGCCGGGAGAGAGTCCTTGAAGCAGCGCAAGCGTTGATTCAGCCGCGGATTGATCGGTGTTCCGTTGGACAGCGATTGGTTGGCTGGAAGGGGCTGCGCTCAAATCCTGGAAGTCCGTGAATTGACCGTCCGGCTCTAACGTGAACTCAACGGAGCGGCCTTCGAGGCGATTGTATTGATCAGCGAACGAAGTGGCCGCAAGATCGAGCGCATCCGTCTCGGATTCGGCGCTGGATTTCTCGTACGTGGCGTGGAACCGGACTTTGCTGTCGGCTGAAACACCACGCGTTTCCAGGCGAACGACCATGTGTATCGTCTGGATTGATTTCGAACCGCCTTCGGGATTGACGATGGGCGTGGTCGTCGTTCCGGTTGTCGTGGTCCGCGATTCAATACGGTAGCGAAGCACTTCGCCGGGAACAAACTTAGGAGCGAAGCGCACTCGCACGCCTGCCGTGGCCGCGAGCGCCAGCGTAAGCAGAATCAAACTCACGAATAAAGCGAAACGAACCGGATTCGCGCGGCGCGACTGCATCGAAGGAACGCTAGCACACGCCCCGGAGCGAGGCAAACCGGCGCTAGCGGGAACGTCGGACCGGAGCCAGCGGGAGCACAGCTTTTGGCGCAGCGAGCGATCCGGTGAGGTGGAATGATCCGTCAGGCGCTCTGAAACGCAGGTCGAGATTGCGGCTGAAGTCTATAGTTCCGGACGCGTTGATGGCGGTGTCGCTGTTGGTGGCCAATCCGAGGTTCTGAATGTCAATCTGGCGCTGAGCACAGGAGAAAGTCGCGACGCCATATCGGAGTCGAGTGGATCCGGAACTCTGAGAGTGACCTTCCGGCGGCTTCGTTAGATCGAAGTTCACCAGCTCAGGGCCTTGCGCTTTCACGCTGCCCTGGCACGTGAGAGACGCAAGCAGATCGGCGCGATTGGCACCGCGCGCGAAAAATGAAACTTGCCCAGCCGCGGATTCCGCCGTAAATCCGTCGAGCACAGGGGTTGCGGCGGCAAGCGCAGAAATATCCACGCGGGAGAAATCCAAGTCGGCATGATAGACCGGCGAAGCGCTCAGATCCGCATCAAACGAGCCACTGACTTGTCCTCCGTAAAACTGGCCGGTCGCGTCAGAAAGCACGATGTGGCGGCCCTCAATTTTGAGATCGCCATGCAGGTGGCGGACGACCAAACGTTCCAACGTGAACTGATCGAGAGTGAGACGTCCGCTGGCACGAAGATTTTCAGGCGCAGCGTTCGTCAGCGCGCGCGAGTTCAGAAACGGCAGCATGCGGTCGAGAAAACTCTGCCGCCATGCGGGATTGAGCCAGCGATCGAGGTCCGCCGCCGCGAGATGGTCCGCCGAGAGCGCAAATTGCCAATCACCCGATGGATCGCGGTGATCGAGAGTCCCGCTCCAGCGCGCTCCGAAGACCTGGGCGGACATAAGAGCGACATGGCGAGCGCCCGGCTTCCATTCTGCGCGGGCTCTTAGTTGATCTACGGGCCGATTCAAGAATGGCGCGCGCAAAGAATCACCGCCAGAACCCGACGCCGGTCCCGCGCCGACGCCGCCGAATTCGACCCAGCCAACGGGTTGACTCGCCCCACCGCTGGACCAAGGATAGGGGGCTTCCTGCCACCGGAGATCGCAAGCGAAAGGACCCGCGAAGTCCCAGCCCCGAGAGAGAGTCCATCCGAGAGCCGCCGCTCCCGCGATCAGATCGCGCGCCTGACTGGTGCTTCCGGCAATGTGCCATCCGGAAATCGTGCCTCGTGCCGGCTTCGACGAGCTGTCCAGGCGGAACAGGCCGCTAGATGGACCGGACGCGGCACCCCACGAAAGCGAAATCGGAGTGGCGAAATACTGCCGCTGATCGTAACGCAACTCGACTTGTCCCAAATGGGCTTGCTTCCGAGGATCCGCGCCCGAAAAATCAAGCCCAGCGCTCGACACGGTCGCGTTCACGACGCGCGGCGGCCAGCCTGCGGCCTCCCCGTTTACTTCCACTCGGCCGCGAACCGAAAGGCCGTCCGCGATGCCGGGATGAAATGCGCGCAGCCATGGCAGGAGATCGTTCGCGTCAACGAGTGACGTCACGGTGAATTGAACTGGCGGGGATTTTTCGGTCGCAGGTGATTCCGACAGATTCCAACGTATATGCCCGGAGGCGTGCGCGTTCGAATTAGGCGCTTCGAGGGCAACATCGGTGAACTCGATTCCAAGTGCAGCGGGATGCCAGATCGTTCGCGCGGTTAGATTCACGGACGGAGTGTCGGGCCGAAGCGCGAGATCCCAGCGATGGACTTGCTGCAGTTGCGCGCGCCCTTGGATGGCCCAACCGTCGTCCTGCTCGCGCGTGCGCGCGTTGATCGCCAGCCCAAGCGCGCCGCGAATTCCGGCATCGTTACCGCCGGCGAGCCGCAGTACGTCCGAGATCGAAGCTTCGGTCCAGGAAATGTCGAGCGCCGCAGGGCGAAGCCTCGAGGAAGTGCCGCCCAGATCGCCCGAGACGTGAATGGTTCCCGCCTGTTGCACGACGATCGCGGCGCGCCAGGGAGTTGCGTCCAGGTTCATGATCCAGCGACCGGGCCTATCCGTTTCGAGCGTTCCCTTCACGCCAACAAATGCCAGAGGCAGTTTTTCGTCGCCGTTCTTGAAATTGACGCGGCCCTCATCAACCTCGATTCTGTGGAAACGGACGGCTGCGGACGGGAGCGACGGACCAACCGGAACTTTGAATGGAGGATTCCCTGCCGGCTGGGGGAGCCACTGGGCGAGATTCCAATCGCCGGCGGTGTTGCGGACGAGGTTTAGACTCGGCCGAGTGAGCGAAAGCGTCCCCAGTTCGATGTGTCCGCGCAACAGGCTGGCCCAGCGCAGCCTGACGGTCATGGAATCGGCGCGCAGAAAATATTCGTGGCCGAAGCGAGGGTCTTCTCCAACGGTGACGGAGTTCGCGTCCAGCGCAGGGCCATCCCACAAACTGAAATCGTAGCTGCCGACGTCAACGGGGCGCCCGAAAGCCGCCTCGATTCGCGCCGTCAGAGTCTTGCGCAGGCCCGTGTGTTGCATCGTGAGTGAAATCCCCTCGGAAGCAATCCACAAGACAACGAGGATGAAGAGCGCCCACTTGAGCAATCGAGCCCATAGCCGAGGCCGCGACTGCGGCGCCTGAAGGGTTTCCACGTGAGGGATAGAGTCGGAATAAGTGTGTGACATGGTGGATCGCTATGAACTTACGGCCATTTTCCTGCCGAACGGACCTGGATTCGCTTAGTGAACCTCGCGCAGCATGCGATGCCAACGCGTGCGGCTGGAGAGATGAATCAATCCCTCTTCTATGCCGCGGATGGTACCCAGGAGACTGCGATCATTGTAATCCCCAGCGGTCGCTTCGACAGACCAGTAAATCACCATGGGGCGACCCATGATCGCGCGACGGTCCACAAATCCCCAGTAGCGGCTGTCCAAACTCACGTTGCGGTTATCGCCCATGACGAAGAAATGATCGGGCGGCACGATCAGCTCACCATTTCGGACCGAACTCATAATCTGGTCCGCCCATTCAGGACGCAGACCACGTCTTGGGAAGTCGGCATCGGACGGAGGGAAATTGTCCCCAAACGGGTCGTCCGCGGAAGGATCGTGGACCACATAGGGTTCCGCCAAGCGCACTCCGTTGACGTAAACCCGCTCGTTAATGATTCGGATGCGATCGTCCGGAAGTCCGATCACTCGTTTAACGAAGTGCGGATGGTCGTCGAAGGGGTACTTGAAGACGATGATGTCGCCGCGGCGAATGGGCCTGTACGGAAGCAGCTTTTCGTACCACGCACCGTTGCCTTCGAAAATGAACTTGTTTACCAGGAGGTGGTCGCCGACGAGTAATGTCGGCTCCATGGATTGCGATGGAATCTTGAAGGCTTGCAATATAAAAGTAGTTAAGAAAAGCGCGAGGAGAATGGTTACTAACAGCGACTCAAGGAAATCAACGTAGCTCGCGTTCGACGCGCGAGGACGCGCGGGCGCAACTACCGGCGGCGCGTTTTCGGCCGAATCCGAAATTGGGTTTCCTGTTTCGAGCGATTCCATTCAGGCGGTCTCACTGCTTTGCCCCAGAGTTTCGAGCGCCAGCTGCGCGGCGGCCTGCTCCGCTTCCTTCTTGCTGAGGCCGTGGGACGCGGACAATTTCACGCCGTTGTGCCAGACCTCGACTTCAAACGTCTTATTATGCTCGGGCCCTGATTCGTTTTTCACACGATACGCGGCGGCACCGAGGCCGCGCTGCTGCAGCCATTCCTGCAATGCGGATTTGTGATCGGGCCGCTCGAGGCCTTCGACGCCATCCGCCAGAGCTGGGTCGAGGAGAGTGCGCCGGAGAAACGCTGCCGCTGCCGGCAAACCCGCGTCGAGATAGATGGCGCCCACGATCGCCTCATAAGCATCGGCGAGCAGACGTCTCTTCTCCCGGCCGCCGGTCTTTTCCTCGCCTGGACCGAGGCGCAAATGACCGCCGAGCTCCAGGCGCTGCGCCGCCCCGTAAATCGAAGGAGCGCTCACCAATCGCGCCAATCCCTTCGAAAGCTGTCCCGCGTCCCATTGCGGCGAGGATTCGAAGAGATACTCGCTCGCGACCAGGCCAAGGACGCGATCACCGAGGAATTCGAGCCGCTCATTGTCAATTCCAGCGTTGTTCTGGCGACGCGACCGGTGAGTAAGAGCGCGGTCGAGGCGTTCGGGTTCCTCGAAACGATGGCCGAGCACCGTCTCAAGCTCGCCCAGCTCCTCTGCCGTCATGGCCGGATTGCCTTTCTGTGTTACTTCGGTTGCGCCGCCTGTTTGTGAGCGGCGTCCGCACTTTGTTTGCAGCGATCTTGAAGAGCTCCCATGATCTGGGAACAGTGCGTGAAAGCATCGGCAGCTTCCGGATAACGGCTCAACTGTTGCAGGTCCAGGCCGAGGACGTATAAATCAGTCGCATCGGGACTCGCAGAAGCCTGCGTGGCCTGCTGAAGCTCCGACGCGGATTCCGTCGGATTCTGGCGCCGAAAATAAATTAAGCCGAGGCCACTGTGAGCCTCGCTGAGCACCGCCGCCTTGGATTGGGCAAATTGATCGTCCGTCAAACCCGGTGGTTTCGCCATCGTCCCGACGACCGCAATCGCGTGTTTCTCATACTGCTCGGCCTTGTTGAGGTTCTTGGCTGCGTCCGGGTCCGCCGGGTTATAAACATGAGGGATCACCCAGCCAACGACGGTGAGAACAGTCACATCATCCGGATACAGCGCAAGTGTTTTGTCACCATACGAATAGAAATTCTTCCAGTCCTGCTTTACGTAATACGTCTGCACCAGTTCTGCGTAAACGGATTCGAGGTAATGACTCGTCGGATATTTCTGGAGGAAATCATTCCCGAGCTGGATACGGGTGTCCTCAGCACCCGGTCCGACTTCAAAGAATGCCTTGTAAGCGGCCTCCTCCGCGGGATCCACTTTCGGCGCGGCCGGCGGCGCGTTCTGATCCGGTTGCGCCGACGGTGCCTGCTGGCCGTTCGATGAGGACGCGGGTGGCGTACCTTTCAAGCTGGGCGGCGCGCCTTGGGCAAGGCACAGGGTGGCAACCCCCAAATTCGCTGCAACCGTCAACAGCAGAATACGGATTCCAAAAAGGATGAATCGTGGCCTCATGTACGTGTCCCTCTCCTGGGTGTGGTTTGGTATTCGCTACTTCGGCTGAGCAGCTTGCTTCTTAGCGATGTCAGCGTTCTGCTTGCAGCGGTCCTGCAAATTTCCCGCGATTTGCCCGCAACGCCCAAATACTTCTGCGGCGTCGGCAAATTTGTTCAAATTTTGGAAGTCCGTTCCCAGCACAAATAAATCGGTTGGATCCGGATTCGGGTTGTTCTGTGTGGCCTGTTGAAGCTCCGTCATGGACTGCGCGTAGTCCTCGCGACGGAAATAGACGAGCCCCAGAGCGCTGTGTGCCTCACTGGCTTTCAACGCTTTCGCAGCGGTGAACTGAGCGTCCGTCAGGCCCGCCGGCTTTTTCATAGTATTTAATACTTGAATGGCCGTCTTCTCGCAGGTCTCCGCCTTGTCCAATAGCTCGTCCGCATTGTCCGCATGGGGATCGTAGACGTGCGGGATCACCCATCCGACAGTGGTGAGGACGTCCACATCGTTAGGCTTAAGCGCCAGCGCTTTGTCCGCCGTCGCGTAAAAATCCTTCCAATCCTGTTTGTCGTAATAGGCGTTTGTTAGCCCGGCGTCCACGGCCTCGGCAAACACGCTCTTCGGGTACTTTTCAAGGAATGCATTGCCGAGCTGAATTTTCTTGTCTGAATCTTCCGAGTGGAAAAAGACGTCGTATGCCTTCTGTTCTTTCGGCTCGATCCGAACGCCCGGCTGCGTTTGTACATCGGTCAGCTGATGCATCTCAGTTTGTTGCATGTCCGTGGATTCCTGCACCGGGGTAGCCGGATTGCCCATCTGCGCGCGCGAAATGGGCGCGACTAAAATGCTGGCGGCGAAAGAAAGAGACAAGGCTCCAATGGCAAACTGCGCCGATGGAATGTTCACAGACATCGGCCCTCCATTATCTTGATATTACCTGACCAAACCCCGGCATGAGACGTCCGCTTCACGGTTGCGGTTGCTGGCTTTCGCCAGGGCGCGCCGGAGGCTTGTAGGCCATCTCGACGCCGCTCTGCGCGGCAACGCGCGCGGCGTCTGGTGCTCCTTCGACCGTCAGCGCCGCCTGGTATTCATTCACGGCAAGCTCGCGTTCATCCTCCAGATCGTGAATGCGCCCGAGGTACACATGCGACCACGCCAGAATGGACGGGTCCGGAGCGGGAGCGCTGCCCGAGCCGGGCGTTGATGCGCTCCGCGCGGAAACGAGCTGCTCGAAAAGATCCTTGGCGCGGTCTCCCTGGCCGGAGAGTACTGATACGATTGCCAGTCCGTACATCGCTCGCGGATCATTCGGATACTTCGCGAACGCGATTTGAAACGTCGCCGTAGCTGCCGCAATATCCTTGCTCGCGATTTGGCGATTACCCTCGGTGATCCACTCCTCGAGTTCCGATTGCGGCGCGACGGGCTGGCCGTGCGCTCCCAGCAAGAGCGGGGCGTCGGCTGAGGCGAACTTCACGCCCTGCAAACGCTTCTGTTCCGCGTCCATATCAATGCCCGTGATTAAGCCGGGGAAATAATACGACATCGCGGGCGAGTCTTTTTCGAACTTCTGCAACTCGGCGACAAGAGGCCGCACAAGGATGTAGCCCGATTCATCCTCATTCTTCAGCTCGGCTTCAAGCGCATCACCAGAGAGGTGATGAAGGCGTAACTCAACCGCCTTGATCAGACACTCATCCATCAGGGAAACGAAATCATCGTGGTATTCAGCTGGGAGTTGCGGCGCGCGAGCCGCGATGTTGAGCAGCGGCCGCTTGGTGTACACCACCGGCCGATAGCGCAGAACGAAAGGATCGAGCAGGTAGTGCAAGTAGGCATGCTGAATCGTATCCGCGGATGAATCGGACAGACTCCCCACGACGATCGCATAGCGGTCACCGGAGTTCCTGAAGTTCGCGCGAGATCCAACCAGAGGCTCGACGTACACAGTGAACGTGCGCCCGTTGGTCGGCTTGGGGAGCTCGCGCAGATATGCATCGGAAACGGTTACGATCCTGCGGAGTGCGGACCGAAACCCTGCCGCGACCGGCTCGGATTCCGCCTCGATTTTGGCCCAGCGCGAATCGAGATGAGCCTCCCTATAAAAATCGGAGATCACGTCCTGAAACCCGTCAATCGTAAGCACGGACGGCGGAAGCACGTCGCGATTGGCCGGCAACTGGAAACTTGGCGGAGGGTCAGCGACTAAGGCGAAGGTCATGTAAGGCGTGAGCGTCTCGGTCGGACTCGCCAGGACGTGATCGCGATAAAACTGGCGCATGGCCTTCGCCGCGGGGCCTTGCATCTTGAGCAGATCCTCGCGAAGCGCAATCCGCGCGGGCATGTCAGCAGGGACGATCTGCTCGGCGTCAAATCCCGCAGCGTCGAGCGCGCACATGACCGCGAAAATTTGCTGGCTGGATTCGACGCTGATGCCTGCATCGGCAGGGGCCGGTACTTCTTGCGACTGAGACTTACGCGCCACTCCGCCAAGTCCAATCGCAGCGCCAAGTAGCACGAGGGCGGAGCACAACGAGGCCAATTTATGAGCAAACTTTCGGATGCGCAAACTCCTCAACTGGTACGCCTCTTGGGATGCGGTTCGATGGGCAAGCGTTTGCTCCGAAATTCGTCGCGCCACCCAGCGCAACACACCACACCGCTCGAACTCTAACGAGCCAGCGGAACGGAGTCAAGAATTGCGAAGGACCACTTGGGAGGCTGATCAGGAGCGAATGCTAACCGCGCACACGGACTTCGCTGAAGCTCAGCAGGACGCGTCCGCCGCCCATGGGACGCCCGAAGCCCAGTTGAGGACGGAATTTGGAAAACAGAAGCACCTGGTCAAGCTGCCGTTGTACCGCCGAATCGTTCGGGCCGGATAGAATCTTATAGAACAGAACTTCGCCCTTGGCATTCAGCGTCGCCTCGATCAGCAGAGGACCGGAGTCGGGTTGGCCTTCCGTTCGAGTAACGCCCGGAACCGGAAAAGGCGGCAGGCTTTCGAGCTCGGCGGGCTGAACCAAATTCAACGGCAGATCGTCGGCCTCCACACGGCCCAGCGGCATTCCCACGAGCATGCTCTGGACGACCAACATGAAAACAGCCACAGCCGTAAGCACCCCGCCCGTGGCGGGAACAGCGAGCGGTTCGAGAATATTCTGCGAAACCAGCAGCGCGCGCGCCCACAAGCGACTTACGAATGCCCACGGAGAACGAACCTCCGAGGCCTGTGCGCGAATTTGCGCGGCAAGACCGGCGGGCACATCCACCGGCTTTACGTTCGCCAGGCGAGTTGCCAACAAGCGGTAGCCCGCGAGCTCCTGCTGGCAGTCATGGCAAGAATTCAAATGTTCGCGCAGAAGAACGCGATCGCGCGCGCGGATGGCTCCGTCCAGATAGCCGGGCAGATGCCTTTGGGCTTCGCGGCAGGTCATTGCGTGCTCCCGTGCATCTCCGCCGCCTTTATGAGTTCCGCGCGAGATGGCGCGAACGTTTCGGGCCGGCCTTCGAACTGAATCTTTGCGCGACGGCGCGGCGAAGGCCGGGAGCCGTGGCTCATCACGGCATTCCCCGAGACGGCTTGGCTTGCCACATCATGGAACTCAGGCTGAGGTGCTCGCAACAACGGGTCGAGAATTTCTTTCAGCATTCGCCTTCCGCGCATGATGCGGGACTTTACTGTTCCCACCGAAACCTCGAGAACCTCGGCGATCTCTTCGTAGGAGAGCCCCTCAAGATCCCTCAAAATTACCGCGCTGCGAAATACCGGCGGCACCGTCGCGAGCGCGTGGCGAACCGTCGCCTGCACTTCGTGCGCTGCGCACTGTTCGAAAGGAGTGGCCTCGGCGTCTTTCAATTCGAGCACGGGACTCTTATCCGGGCCTTCGACGTCAATCGAGGTCTGCATGCGGTGATGGCGCCAACACCAGCGGCGATGATTCAACGCCTGGCGCACGCAGATGCGGTAGAGCCAGGTCTTCAAGGAACTCCCGCCGCGGAAACCGCGAATCCCTCGAAAAACATGCAGAAAGACTTCCTGGGTTACGTCAGCGGCATCGGCGCGATCGGAGAGAATTCCGTACACGAGGTTGTACACACTCGAGTGGTAGTAGGTGACGAGATAATCGAAGGCAGCGTCCGAGCCGGCCTGCAGCTCGGTCACCAGCTCGCCTTCGTCGCGTACCCACGGCAGACTGTGTGCCAGTTCGCCCATAGCGTGCGCCGCACTCCTTGGGGCAACCCTGATGCTATCGTTAGACACCAGTTCGCCTCACTATGTTGCAGAGCATATCAGAAAATTGTGTCGAGGGAGACATGCCTAAAGTACTGTCTGCAAGCTGCCTATTTTCAGCAATTTGGAAGAGTTCACAGAACATGCTAGATTCGGATTGCCAGCGGAAATTTGGTGGAGCCGGCGGGGTTCGAACCCGCGACCTCCTCGATGCCATCGAGGCGCGCTCCCAACTGCGCTACGGCCCCACGGAAGACAAAAGAGAGTGCTCGTCTTTATAGCACTCCGAGATGCAAAGCGTCAAACAACGCGCGAATCTTGGTTTCGCTGTTGCACTGAACCGCACCGAAAAAAAGACGCGGGTGCAAGGTGCGATACGAACTAGAATATCGCCTCTATGGCCAAAATGACTTTTCTAGGTGCGGCAGGTACGGTTACAGGTTCGAAGTATCTGATCGAAGCAGAGGGCAAGCGGCTGCTCGTGGATTGCGGGCTCTTCGAGGGATCGAAAGAGCTGAAGCAGCGCAATTGGGATAAGTGTCCGATTGACCCAGCGACCATTGATTGGGTGCTGCTGACGCATGCGCACATTGACCACACCGGCTATCTGCCGCGGCTGGTGCGCAACGGCTATCGCGGTCCGATTTACGCGAATGCCGCCACTCATGAACTGTCCGGAGTGTTGCTGCCCGATTCGGCTCACCTGCAGGAGGAAGACGCGCTGTACGCCGCGAAGAAAGGCTACACCAATCACAAGCCGCCCCTACCGCTTTACACGGTGGCGGAAGCGCAAACGACGCTCACTCAATTCCACGAAATTCCAAGTAACGATCCCTTCACGATCAGCCCTCAATTCTCTGTTCTCCCGCACGACGCCGGGCACATCCTGGGCGCGACGTGGCTGGAACTGACCATCACGGAAGGCGGGAAGAAGATGTTGGTCGTTTTCTCGGGCGACGTGGGCCGCTACGATCAGCCGATCCTGAAAGATCCCGAATCCCCCTCGCGCGCGGATTTCCTGCTGTGCGAAGCGACGTATGGCGATCGCGAGCATCCGACCGGCTCGGTGACGGACGAACTCGCGGACGTCATCAACCGCACGGCGAAACGCGGTGGCGCTGTCGTGATTCCCGCGTTCGCCGTGGATCGGACGCAGCTTCTGATGTACTACCTGCGCGAACTTCTAGAACAGAAGCGGATTCCGGAATTGCCCGTATATGTGGACAGCCCGATGGCGATCAGCGTTACGGACATGTATGCGCGCCATCACGGCGATCATGACCTGAGGTCGCAAACCAGCGCGGATCCACTCAACCTCAAAGACGTGCATTTGACGCGCACGGTCGAAGAGTCGAAGAAGATCAACGATGTCGTCTCACCCTGCATCATTATTTCTGCCAGCGGCATGATCACCGGCGGCCGCGTTCTTCATCATCTCGCGCAACGGCTGCCGGATTCGCGCAGCTCGGTTTTGCTTGTGGGCTACCAGGCGGAAGGTACGGGAGGCCAAGCGCTGCAGAACGGCGCGAAATTTCTACGCATCCATGGAGAGCAAGTGCCGGTGCGAGCTGAAATTGTTGATATCGGCCAGCTTTCAGCGCACGCGGGAAAAAGCGAACTACTGCGCTGGCTCTCAGGCATCCAGGCGCCGCCCCGCCAGACGTTCATGATTCACGGCGAACCGAGCGGCTTGACCAGCCTGCGCGACGCAATCACCGAACAGCACCATTGGCCGGTGACGATTCCGGCTTACCTGCAGTCGTTCGATCTGAATACGTAACGCGAAAATTTATCGGGCTGGTTTCAGCTTGGCGAACCGCTCGGCGGCAGCCTGAAGAGTAGCTTCCTTTTTGCAGAACGTAAACCGAAGGTGCGTTCGGCCGTTGGCGGGTTCGCGATAAAAGCTCGATCCAGGAACGGCCGCTACGCCGATATCTGTCACCAGGTATTTTGCGAAGGTCACGTCGTCGGGAAAGCCGAACGCGGAAATATCCGTCATGATGTAATACGCGCCGCGCGGTTTAAAACACTTGAAGCCGGCATTCGTGAGAATTTCCAGCAAGCGATCGCGGCGTACCAGATATTCGCTCGAAAGCGATTCGTAGTAACTCTGCGACGACTGCATCGCTACCGCGCCGGCCTCCTGCAGCGGAGCCGCGGCCCCTACGGTAAGAAAATCGTGCACCTTGCGGATCGCCGCGGTGACCTCGGGCGGACCGATGGCCCAGCCGACTCGCCAGCCGGTCACGCTATACGTTTTTGAAAGCGCGTTAATCGTGATCGTGCGGTCGCGCATTCCATCAAGGGTGGCGAGCGAGATGTGTTTCGCGCCGTCGTAGAGCATGTGCTCGTAGATTTCGTCCGTAATGGCGAAACAATTCCACTGCACGCAAAGATCGCGGATGCGCTCGAATTCCACCCGCTCAAATACTTTCCCGGTGGGATTGTTCGGCGTGTTCAGAATGATCGCTTTCGTCTTCGGACCGAATGCCGCCGCGAGCTCGGCGGGGTCAAACGACCAATCGGGCGGACGCAGCTTCACGAAGCGCGGCGTGGCGCCGGATAGAATTGCGTCCGGGCCGTAATTCTCGTAGAAAGGCTCGAACACCACGACTTCATCGCCCGGATTGATGATGGCCATCATGGTGGACATCATGGCTTCTGTTGAGCCGCAGCAAACCGTAATTTCGCGCTCCGGATCCACAACGGCGCCTTGCGTGCGCTCGAAATTCGCGGCAATTGCGTCGCGGAATTTTTTTGCGCCCCAGGTGATGGCGTACTGATTGATGTCCGCGGAAATCGCGTCTTGCGCGGCGCGCTTAACTTCGGCGGGCGCGGGAAAATCGGGAAAGCCCTGCGAGAGATTCACCGCACCGTGGCGCAGAGCCAGACGCGTCATTTCGCGGATCACGGATTCGGTGAAGCGTTCGGCCTTGAGAGAAAGTGCGGGATTAGCGGCCAGAGCGCGTCCGGGCTGGGCGGGGTTCATCTGGTTGAGCTCCATAAAGCCGGCGATAGATATCCGCGTTGCGCGTCACGATCTGCACGTACTGACGCGTCTCGGTGAACGGAATCGAGTCCACGAATTCGGCCGTCTCGCGGTACGTCTGCCCGGCCGTCCAAAGTGTCACCCGGTCTTCTCCGGCATTGTACGCGGCCAGCGCCCACTCAGCGCCGCCAAATTGCTTTTCCAGTCCAGCTAAATAAGCCGAGCCGAGCCTCACATTGTAATCCGGGTCGGTGAGCCTCGCGCGCGAATATCCAATCTTCTCGTGCTTCGCCCAGATGCGTGCAGTCGGTCCGATCAGCTGCATCAATCCAATCGCGCTCTTGCCGGAGCGCGCGTCGGGCTCGAACGCTGACTCCTGCCGGATCAGCCCAGCGACGAGCATGGGATCAACTCCGGCCTTCGCGGACCAGCGCCGAATGGAGGCTTCGAACGGCAGCGCGTACGCTACGCGCCAAACGTCACGCGGCACGTCGGAAAAAGGCTGCGATTCGAGCTGCGGGAAAATTTGCCGCACGGTCACGATAGCCGCGCCGTAGTGGCCCGCCGCGGCAGCTGACTGAGCGGCTTCGAGCAACAGTCGCGGCTCGCCTGTAGCGGCGTATCCCGCTCGCAACTCGAGCTCCGCCGAAGCGTCGAACCCGATGGAGCGCAGCGCATCCGCGCGCGCCTGCCGCCCGACCGCGGCCACTGGAATCGGTCCATCGAGTTTCGGTATGGCAGAGACTGGCGGAATCGAATTCAGTACGTCCGATTTTTCGACCGGTCCCGGACCGACCGCGCGAGTCCGCGCCGCACCCTGAGTTTGAAAATAGTTCTGAGGATAGCGTTCCGCCAGTTTCGCATAATAGCCGCGCGCCAGGGGCGCGGCTCCCGCTTCTTCCGCCAGACGGCCGAGCCAATAGAGTGCGTCGGGCGTGTATGATGATCCGGGAAATCGCTGCAGGTGATCCTGCAGCATCACCGGGGCTTCCGGCTGACGCTTCAGAACGGCGGACCACGCAACGCGCCACTGCGCGGCGGTAGCGTTTGTTGACGTCGGAAAATTTTCCTCGAGCCGCTTGTAATAACCTGAGGCGCGATCGCGATCGAGTTGTACCCAATAATAATTTCCTGCTGAGAATAACGCCGATTCCGCCCAGTGGCTCGACGGCGCGCGCGAAACCACTCCTTCGACGGCAGCGACCATCTGCGCTTCCTGCTGCTGCGCCCGGTAATATTCCGCGAGAGCATCCAGACGCTCGGCGTCCACATCGGGATCGCTGATTTGGAGCGCGGTCATTTCGCCGGGCCCTGATCCGAGTGCCGCGCCGCATTCGAGAATGCGCAATTGCGCGCGCTCGCGATCGCCGCCGGATAGTTCGGGGATCAGATCGGCATATTCGTTGCGCGCATCGTTCCAGGTTTTTGCGGCGAAAAGCATCGCAGCATGCGCCATCCTCTGATCAACCGCGAGCGGCGGATAGTTTGCCCCGAGACTGCTGCGGAGGAAACCGAGCTTGGTGCCGGCCTGGCGCGCCTGTTCGCTGGTCGCGAATCGGAGATACACAGCCTGATAGTCCGCCACGGCGTCGAGAGGCTTCCCTGCCCGCTCGCGTGCCTCGCCGCGCAGGAGCAGCAGCGCGGGCCTTTGCGTCGTCTGGGAGTAGTCGTCAAGGGCAGCGACCGCGTCAGCTGGCTGGTTCGCCGCGAACGCTGCGTCGCCGAGCGACTGGAGCGCCGCGTCCGTCATCACCGAATCCGGATATTCGCTGCGAAAGCGCTTGAATTCGGCGAGCGCGTCGGCGCTATGGCCCAAGGCAAGATCGGTCTCTGCGGCCCAGTAGAGCGCGTAGTCCGCGACCAAGGGATCGCTCTCGGCTCGCGCGAGCCATTTGGCGGCCTGCGTGTAATTTCCTTTGCCGTAATCGTAATAGCCGAGCGCCAGCGACGCGCGCATTCCGAGCGTGCCGGAGGATTTCCGCGACGCCAAAGCGCTAAGCTGAACGTAAGCCGATGAAGCAGTAGGCAGCTTCAGAGCGCGCGAGAGTTTTTCGAGTTGCTTATCGGTGATTTCGGGAACGGCAGCGGACTTGGCCGTCGCGGTGTTCGGGTGCGCGAAGCAAATCGAGCACAGAATCAGCAGGGCTCCGGCAGCGCAAGCGAACCGGCGCGCGGATCCCATGGCAATGGTCTTAGTGCCGCAATACAGGCGAGGGATAAGGATATTCACCAAGGGCTTGGGCGTCACCCTCGGCGAGGATTTCCAGCATCCAGTGATGGAAATAATCAACGGGATGATCCTGTATCGCACGGAAGCGGCGGTCGTATTCTTTGCGGGCTTTGTCAATGTCACTGCGCAACCGATGACAGATGTCTTTGTTTTCGCGACCCAGACGAACGTCCTTGGGCCGCAACAGTTTGATGTCTTGCATGGCCACTTTGGCTACCCGGTTCGCGCGGCGATGCAGATCGCGAAGCTCGGTGGACAGGCTCGCTACGTCGAAAGCCGCCGCCTCGGAGACTGTTTCCGCGACCGCTTCCGGCTCGGAAACGATCGGTTCTTCAATCACCGCCGCATGAATCGGCATCTCGGCCGATGTCTCGGTGGATTCTTCCGCAGCCGGCTCTTCTGCCCAATCAGACTTGGGCTCGAATCGCGTCGGCGCGCGAAGCTCTGGCTCCGCAGCCGCGGCTTCCGGTTCCAATTCTGCCACGGCGGAAACCTTCGCGCCCGCATGTTCGTCCGAACTCCGGCTTTCGCGCGGATTCAGGGCCACAGCCACAAAATTCGAAAGCACGGAAAGCCCCGCGGCCAGCGCGGAAGCAGCCGTTTGCGCCCGCAACATCGCCGGCAGTGCGTTGCTCGGCCGCGTGGACGAACAGGCTGCCACCAGATCGGCATAGGCCTGATGCAACTCGTCCGCAGTCCGCTGCAGCGGCGCCAGATTGTCGCGCAATGCCCGGGAAACAGCTTCTTCGAGGGCCTGCTCTAGTGATCGTTGGCGTTCTTTCAAGGGATTCCTACCCTTTTCAGATTATGGAAACGGTATCAGGGGGTGTCAACTGGCATTCCCGCAACGCGTTCCTACCCATGCAGCCCGGCGTGCGTTGGCGGGAGGCCATCCGTGCGGAGGTTTTGCTTGCCTTCCCCGCCCCGGGTTCGTATCTTCGTTGCTCCAAGCGAGGGTAATTCGGTCTCGATGTTGACTGCCAAGCAGATTCAGGATTTCTTGAAGCTTCAGCCCCTCCCCGTCGAGGGAGGCTACTTCGTCGAGTCGTATCGATCGAAATATACGCTCGCGCAGCCGTCACTCTCGCGTTGCTATCAGGGCGAGCGCGGCCTTTCTACCGCCATCTACTACATGCTGACGCCGGATACGTTTTCTGCGATGCACCGGCTGAAGGGCGACGAGGTATACCACTTTTATTTGGGCGATCCGGTCGAGATGCTGATGCTCAAATCGGACGGAGCGGCGGAGGCCGTTCTGTTGGGACAGGATTTACTCGCGGGAATGCGCGTACAGCACGCCGTTGCGGGAGGAACATGGCAAGGCTCGCGCCTCGCTCCGGGTGGGAAATTTGCGCTGATGGGCACCACGATGGCGCCTGGCTTTGATCCTGCGGATTACGAGCCCGGTAAACGCGACGCGCTGAGCGCTCAGTACCCGAATTACGCCCCGCTGATTGCTTTCCTCACTCGCTGATCGACTGCTCCCCTCACGATCCTGCTTGGCAGGTAATTCACGGCAGGCCGTTTTGCATCGCGTTCGCGCGGAGTGGTACTCTAGAGTCTCCAACGGGGGCGACACGGTTTCGACGGAAACTGCCGCTGCTCGAAGGCATGCCGGGCTCCACGTGCCCGCAATCGCGTGGAAAAACAACAACTGGCAACTCACAGTTGGCTCTCGCAGCCTAACCAAAAGTAAGCTGCGCGTCTCCCCAGGCGTTACCTACGCGTTTGGGATGAGGCGTCACACAGTAGGCTGGCTGTCGAGTTTCGGTCCGTAATTCGGCGGCGAGATCATCGGACTAGCCGAGGGCGCGTCTTGCCCGCTCTGAGTTCCCTCGGTGAAACCATCGGAACGGGACAAGCATGTAGTCTTCGGGTTGCAAGGTTTCTCGGACGGGGGTTCAACTCCCCCCGCCTCCAAAATTCCGCGAAGCGAAATCTTGTCCTGTGCGAGCCCGCATTTTGGGCGAGGCTGAGGGCAAAGGCTTTTCCGCCTTTCTTTAGTTCAAATTAACTCCAAGTTCGAGGAAGAAAAAGCTGAGGACATTTGTTCGTTCTTCAATTTGTTTTCTTAGAGGACGGCCGCCCGAATGTCCAGACTTCGTATCGTATAGCAACAGGATCGGACGGTCGGAGCTTGTCGCCGCCTGCAGCCGAGCCGTCATTTTCCGCGCATGCAACGGCGCGACTCTGGTGTCTCCGTCACCAGTTATGAAAAGGACGGCGGGATATTTCGTGCCCTGTTTCACATTCTGATAAGGCGAATAGTCGTAAAGGTATTTGAACTGAGCTGGGTCATCCGCTGAGCCATACTCCGGAACCCAGTATGGTCCGTCCATAAATTTGTGGTAGCGCAACATGTCGAGGAGCGGATATTCGCAGACAACCGCTCGCTCCAAATCAGGTCTCTGCGTAAACGTCGCGCCGACAAGAAGTCCACCGTTGCTTCCGCCTTCGATCGCCAGCTTCGTTGAGTTCGTATAACCTTTGGCGACCAACCATTCCGCAGCGGAGATAAAATCATCAAAGACGTTCTGCTTATTCCCCATCATTCCCGCATCATGCCATGTCTCGCCAAACTCGCCACCACCCCGCAAGTTAGCGACTGCGTAGATTCCGCCCTCGTCGGCCCATTCGACAGCAGGCTCATCAAACCAGGGAGTCGAACTCACGTCAAAGCCTCCATAGCCCGTGAGCCAGGTGGGGCGCCGGCCGTCTCGCTTGACCCCTTTTTTGTAGAACAAGAACATCGGGATACGGGTCTTATCTTTGGACTCATACCAGACTTGCTCGACTGTGTAGGCATTGCTGTCGAGAGGCACCTTGGGCCCGGCCCATGCTTCGAGCTTTCCGGTGCGCATATCCACGCGGTAAACGCTGTAGGGAATGTTGAAGGACTGAAAGTCCAGGAAAGCGTCTTGCAGATCCCACGCTCCGCTGGCCCCCCCGACCGCTCCCAGGGCGGGCAGCTTGATATCAGCAACCGGCTTTCCATCCGGATCGAATGTCTTCAGCTGTGAAACGGCGTTCCGGACGTACTCCACCAATATTCTTCCGCCGCAAAGACTAAAGCCGGCAATTGCGGCGTCGGATTCGGGGATGATTTCTTTCCATGCTTCGCGGGCGGGATTTTGCGGGTCCACCCGGAACACACGCCACTTGGGAGCTTTCCAGTTGGTGGAGATGTACAACGCGCCGCCTTCGAATTCTCCATCGAAATGAAAATCGAGATCATTCACGATTGGCTTCACCGGCCTGCCTTTTTCGACGTCCTGGAAATACAGTTCGGAGCGACCGTTCCCCGAGCCGTAATAAACTTCGATTAAAAGGTAGCGACCGTCTTCGGACAAACTGGCCGAAATGATTTTTTCGGGGCCGTAACCCTTTCCGAAAATTTCCTCGTCCGGGGTAACACCATAGCCCATCGAGTGGTGGTACACACGCGGTCCGTCGGCAGTCGTGCGCGCGTAATATGCGCCGCTGTTATTCGGCTGGATGGACAGACCGAAGTAGTCCGCCTTGGAGAGTTGGTCGGGCAATTCCCTGCGCGTCGCGGTATCGAGGAAATGGACCGTAACCTCATCCTGTCCACCGACGCGAACACTGTAGGCGACCAGAGAACCGTCGTGGGAGACGTCCATCAGCGACACGCTGGTGGAATGGTCAGCGCTCAGCGGTTGGGGATCCACGAGAACTTCATCATCGCCGTGAAGAGCCTTCCGCCGGTAGATGACGAATAAATCCTGGTCCGAGCGGCGCTTCATGAAGAAGTAGTAGCCGTTGCGTTCCACGGGAAGCCCAATAGTATCCACCTTCATCAGCTCGGTGAGGCGTTTGGCAATCTCTGCCCGTCCCGGAACGGACCCGAGCACCGCTTCCGTGCAGCGGTCTTGGGCATCAATCCAGGAGCGAGTTTCCGGACTATTCTGATCTTCGAGCCAGCGGTAGGGGTCGGTGACAGACACGCCGTGAATCGTTTCGACTACGTCATCCGTTCGCGTGGGAGGGGGGCATTTTTCGCTGGTCACATTTTCCTGCGCCAAGAGCGGTCTGGGATCGAGACCGAAAATAGCCGCCAGCACCAGCAGCGGAAATATCGCTTTAAGAACTTGGAGATGACATAATTTGGAACGTTGCTTAACCGCCCCGCCCGGCGATCGTTTCATTTCACCGCACCTCCGAAAGGCCTTGCTCGGCACTCCCGGTTTGCACCGCGAGGGAAAGCATACAACATCCTTGGAGGGTTGTTCCTGACTGATCGGCTCCAAATTTGCAGATAACCAGTGCGGAACCGCGACGCAGAGTAAGCTAGCCACAAAGAGGTGTCAAGGAAACGGATATTTCTCCCGGCGAGGTCCGACAGACAAGATCCAAATGAAAATGGCCGGGTTGGGAGTTCGAAGGAACATGCTTCATTGAACTCCCGGCCCGGCCAACTCGAACGTTCACCTATTCAACGATCAGTCCCCAACAGGATCTTTCCACTCGCCGTCGGGGCCAAGCCGCTCTTCAGGGCGCTCCTCGTTCATTCCTTGGGCTTCCTCTTGGCCGCTGGCTCCTTCTCGACGCCCTTTGTACTGATTAGCGCCAAGGCGTCCTTCGCATTGAACGGATACCGGCGAACAGACTGTTGTCCCGTTGTGCTCAGGGACACGTCCACGCGCCGATTGTTGGCCAGAACGATCACCTGGAAGTTGTCCAACATTTTTTGGCGGTCATCCGAGCTAAGGTCCGGATTATCCAGCATCTGTTGCTTCACCTGGGCCGGAGTCAGTTCGTCTTCCTTGCCAAAAGCCTGAACGTCAATGCTGTCGGAAGAAACACCATGTTCAACGAGGAAGTTCTTGGCCCGATCCACTCGTCGCTGCGTAAGGGCCTTGTTGTACTCGACCGATCCTCGCGGGTCCGCGTGGCCACTGAGGATCAAATGCGCTCCCGGCTCGAATGTAAGATACATCGTGAAGTCGCTGGCGAGAGACGCGAGGACCTCCTGTTGACTTTCGACCAGACCGCCCAGGGGATTTCTCTCCGAAGGCCGAGCAGTCTGAAAGTAAATGCTGTGGAGGGAGAGCCTCGCTTCCAGTTGCCTCTCCTCTGCTGAACGCTGCACATCCACATTCACCGAGCAATCGGCGGTTCCGCCCCGCCCATCGTCCACGTGGCCGTTCACCGTGTACCCATGCGGCTTGAGGCCAGAAGTATCGAGCCTCACGGTCGGCCCTGAGCCGATGAGCCGTCCACCTGTCGCGTCCCAGGTATAAGTCAGTGGGTCGCTGTCCGGGTCGCTGGCCGTCGCGGTAATCTGCACAGGGTCGCCGACAGACACCGAGCTGGGGTTCGCGGAGCAACTCATTGTGGGCGGATGATTCGGCTGCGGTTCGACGCGAATCTCCGCGGAACATTCCGCCGTCCCGCCTCGGCCGTTGTCCACTCGTACTCTGACCATGCGTGGCCCCACGGCTACTCCGGAAGAGTTCCATCGCGCGATAGGCCCAGAGCCATCGATGGCGCCGTCACTCGACGTCCACGAGTACGTTAGAGGATTGTTGCCGGCGTCGCTTGCATTCACTCGCACAACGACCACTTCTCCCGATCCTACGTAGACCATGCTCTTGTCGGCCGAACAGGAGGCCACGGGCGGGCCGGCAGGTGGCGGAGGAGGAGGATTTCCTCCCATGCGGAAGACGATTCCCGTCGAGAGGCGCACGTCATTTTGTCGCGCCGTTTGTCCCGTGCTGGAGGTGGGATCTCTGAACCGCGTGTACATATACTCGACTTGAAAAACACGCAGCGCGATGTGCCGCGTCAGGGTGACATCAACTCCGCCACCCGCGGTCATGGCGAACGCGTTCTCCGAAGGGAGAGCTGTGCAAACCGCGTCACCCGAGCACCCGGGGAGCTTTACACGAGTGGCGTACAGTCCTCCGAGCAGATATTGGGCGAAGGGAGTGATCCTGCCGCTTCGAAAGGACACGCGCGGACCAAACATGTAACCAAAGGCACCTCCATCGGCATGTACGTTTATCGGTGGCACACCTCCTAGTGTGAGGTGATCGCTCTCATATCCGCCAACGTCGGCAACGATCCCGAAGAAGCTGTTCAGGTTGAAGGCCAAGGACTCACTACCGCCGTGCAGACCTACGACCCGGTTTCGGCCGGTCCTCGGGGTCGCTCCAATATACGAATAGCCCAGGAACAGCTCAAACGTCGGAGTGTCGTAATCCGTTGCGTACCAAGTGTGCGTGGCGGTCGCTGGCTCTGCTAATGCGCCGGACGGTGATTGCGCGCTCGTTGAAGTTCCCACGGGTGGCACGCCAGCAATGGTCGGCTGAGTTTCCGCACTTGCAGTTGGCGCGGTGACGGAAGCGGCAGGCTCTACTCCCTTCGTTGTTGTGGCCAGCTTTGTATCGTCGTCGGCACGCAACGCAGGCGCTAGTAGAAAAGCAATCGCCAGCATCACAATCACTCGCGCTTCCAATCTCATCTTTGCCTCCTGAAATGTGCCGCACGCCTATAGAGCGAAGACCCTGGCTTCGCATCGGTCCAGCCGGCCCGTGCTTCCCTCTCAAATAATTTCCGTTATGGAGCGGGGACGTTGATCACTGTATTGACCATGGTCACCGATGCATTGAGTCCCAACGCTCTGCCATCGAGCGTCGTGATCGTTGTGTTACCGGCCGTTGAGAACGTGACTCCTGCGGACGCGATTATTGTGCCGACCATGGTGCCGCCGCCGGCCGCGTTGATCGTCGCCATGCTGCCCACCTGCCAAAACACGTTCTTGGCCTGCGCTCCGTTGATCAGAATGATGCTGCGCGGTGCTCCAGGACCGCCCACGGTGAGCGTGCTCGCCATCTGGAATACCCAGATTGCGTTTGCATTGCCTTGGGCGTCGAGAGTCAGGTCCGATCCGGTGATCAGGAAAGATCCGCCTGCGGCTTCGTATGTGCCGGGGGCGAGGACAAGCCCGCCCAGTTGGCCTGCGCCGGGATCAGTTCCTCCGGGCCGCGAAGCGGGAGAAAGATTGATATATGCGGTCATCGCGTCGTTAGCGGCCTCGGTCGCAATCAACAACGTAGCGGCAGTGCCTTCGGACGGACACCCCACGGTGGGAGGTGGAGGCGCGGTGTCTATGTTCCCGTTCACCATTCCTACGTTGAGCGGCGTTTCCGTGTAAGTGCATCCTGGCCCCGCATCGTGGAATCCAGTCACCAGCGTGGACGCCCCAGTGGTCCCGATATCCCCGTTAATCACGGTGTTGAGTCCCTCGTTGGTTATCCCAGCACCGCCTCCTAGAGATCCAAAAGTCGCAGCCACCCCAAGATTGGGCGCCGCTGGACCGACGGAAGCACCTGTAGTGAAATTCCACGGATTCGGCGCGACCCCGGCTGCAAGTGGATTGCCGGCCAGATCCGTCGCTGCGTTTGTAATCGTGGCCGTATACTGCGTGGTGGCTGCTAGGTTCGTCGAGGGTGTGAAGGTTGCGATCTGACTCACTGTGTCGTAGGTGACGTTTCCGGCGACTGCTGCGCCGCCGGGTCCAGCAACCGCCAAAGTAAATGTACCGGGAGCGAGAATCGTTACTGGATCCATCGCTTCACTGAAGGTCGCGTTCACCGTCTGGTTAAGCAGGACGTTGGGCGCCGCACTCGCCGGATTGGTGAGAGTGATCGTCGGCGGCGTGGTATCAGGAGCCGCACTTGTGGTAAAGCTCCACGGATTGGGCACGCCACCAGCTACTAATGCGTTACCGCTGAGGTCCTCGGCGGCACTTGTGATCGTGGCCGTGAACTCGGTGCTAGGCGGCAAGTTTGCGGTCGGGGTGAAAACCGCTGTCGAGAAGGAATAGCTGACGGTTCCAGGGACGGCGGCGCCGCCTGGTCCCGCCACTGCCACTGTGAATGTCCCAGGTGCCGTAATTGTTGCCGGGTCCATCACCTCGCTGAAGGTTGCGGCTATTCTTTGATTCGCGGGAACACTTCCAGTCGCTGACGCAGGGTTAGTGGCGACCACTCTTGGCGACGTCGCGTTCGTGGTCGAACCAGTTCCAAAACTCCAAACAAAGTTGCTCGCGAGGGCGTTTCCAGTCGCACTTTGCGCCGACGTGTTTATGGTGGCTGTGTATTGGGTGCTGGGCAGCAAATTCGCTGTCGGCGAAAACGTCGCTGTGTTGGTCGCTGCCACATAAGTCACCGTTCCCGGCACCGCTGCCCCGCCTGTCACCGCGAGCGCGAACGCCCCGGGCGCGACAACCGTCGCGGAGTTCATGGCCTGGCTGAAGATTGCGACGATTTTCTGGTTGAGGGCGACATTGGTCGCGCCGTTCAGGGGAACCGTGACGACGACTGCCGGAATCGTTCCGGTCGTAAAGGTCCACACAAAGTTGGTCGCTAGGCCGGTTCCTGTTGGATTCGCCGCTCCCGTCGTGATCGTCCCGGTATACAGCGTGCCCGGTGCCAGAGATGCGGTTGGTGCAAACGTCGCTGTTATCCCGGAGAACGTGACCGTGCCAGTCACCGGAGCTCCGCCAGGACCCGTCACGGTAACCGTTGATGTATCAATCGTCGCGGGGTTCATCGCCTCATTAAAAGTCGCGGAGATCATCTGCGCCATCGGCACTCCCGCAGCACCATTTGCCGGTACGGTGGACACAACCGCGGGTGTCACGGGACCTAATGTTTGCTGTCGGCCGCATCCGGACAAAATCACGGTCAGCAGGAACGCCATCGCGAGGCCTTGGAAGCATAGTGTGTTGGCTCTGTATCCCTTCATTTGCACTCCTCTTTACTCCGCGACGGTTCGTTCATTTTCGCGGTCGGCGATATCGCGGTGGAGTAACGTCGCGGAACTTCAGACAGGCCGGACTCGGGCGACACAATTCCTCCGCACCAATTCACTCCCGGCGGGCGACACTTCTAAACTCCAGATCGCCAATTTCAGGATGCAGAGAGCACGTACAGAGCCAGCAGCGTAGGCGCCGACTTTTCTGGAAGTACGCGAAGAATCAATGAGGTAACGAGCGAAGGACAGTCAAGTCCAATTTCACAATGGAACAATTACGATCGGGGAGTTCCCGAACTGGAATTACCGGCATGAGCTGTTTAACCAAAAAACGAGGACGCTAACCAAATTACCAGGAGCTGAAAATAAATATGGCCGGGCAGGAAGTTCGAAGGAACATCCCTCGCAAACTCCCGGTCCGGCCAACACAGAGCTTCAACTATTCAACGCTTAGTCCTTTGCGGATTCTTTCGACTCGTTGTGCGGTGAACCCTTCTGCAGCACGGCATCCAGATGACGACCCGATGCTGGAATTCGGACGTTCCCACCCAGGATGATTTCCTTTGCCGTCAGTTTGCGCCCATAGACGTCCGCGCTCGCATCGTCATCGGGGCGAAGTGTGGAACCTTCGAGTGAAACACCGGCGAAAAGACCACGCGTGCGCGAGTAGCTGAGAATCTCCGCTCGCATGAACGCATCAGTATTCGCCGCCGCATCGCGTCCCACAGGACCGGCTGCCACGGAAGCATCGCCGCCGAGCTTGACTTTGCTCTCGAGAATGGACTTTGCTCCGCTGTCATTCATGACTAGGAGTACGAGGTCCGTCGCCTGTCCGCCGATTTGGAATCCGATGCTGCCGCCTTCGAGCGCCATCATTGCTGGGGCTCCCCAAGGTCCCCTGAAATCCTCGCCCGACCGGCAAACCATCGCACCGCGGCCGTAGCTTGCGCCGACCACGAACGCCGCCTTCAGAACGGACGGGAACACGATCACGCACTCGGCCTTTTCGATTACCTGTTGAGGAATATTGTCGGGGATGTTCATAATTTCCTGCATTACGGTGCCGGCATTCGCCAGGCGCTGTTGCTCCTTATTGTTTGCTGCACAAAAAGTTGCGGTAACGAGTGTGAGACAAACTACGAATATTGACTTACGTAGCATCGCTGACCTCCATGATCAGAATTTCGGCTCGGGAGATTTCTTCTCTCCGGAACGTTTCCCAGCGCGCGGGAAGACAATCGGTAAAACCCGTGCGAGCGCTATCGCCATTCTCTACATCGGCAGATTGAACCTTTTGATGATAAGTGTCTGTCTGGTTTGGCACACATTCGCAGTTTAGATACGGCCGAGAATCAGCAGAATGAGGACGACGAAAAGCACCAGACCGAGTCCGCCCGTCGGGTAATAGCCCCAATTCTTGCTGTGCGTCCATCGCGGCAGAACACCTAGAAGTGCCAGGACCAGGAAGACGATCAAGATAGTTGCAAGCATTTTTCCTCCTAATTTCGGTCTTCAGACCACCCGTAAACGCGGACTGGCCGACGCCTCAATGCCGCAGGGGCGACTCGCCCCGTATGAAGTTGAGTCGCCCCTCTTCTGCCGATTGCGAGAACGGTTACAGCTGAACGCTGATGGCAACCTGAACACCGGGATAGTAGGGATTGCAGAGGTAATACCCGTCGCCGATGTAGTCAACATAAACGTCGTCGGTGTAGTACCAACCATCCGGCCACGGCTGAACAAAACCGAACCAGAATCCGCCGTATTGGAACCGCGAATATCCGCCAACCATCACTGGACTGCCGATGCGGAATTCATGCTCACGGCCGAAATTGGAACGGAAGCGCGCGTCGGGAATGCGGCTATCGCTTCTCACGCTGAGCCGCAACGCTGGCACCGAGCGCTGTTTCTGTTCTTCGGCCGCAGTCCGCTGAACGTGTTGCTGCCCGCCAGTGTTGCCCTTGGTTTCCTGCTTGGCTTGCTCGGTTTGTTTCGGCTGCTTTTCGGCCTTGGCCTGCTCCTGCTGCTTTGCTGTCGCCGCCTTTTCCTCTTGCTTCACTGGCTTGGACTGTTCTTCTTGTTTCGGGGCCTTAGCTTGCTCTTCCTGTCTAGCCGGCGCCGCTTTTTCCTCTTCCTTTGCGGGCTTTGCCTGCTCCTCTTGCTTCGCCGGCTTCACCGCCTCTTCTTGCTTCGCGGGCGGAGCCTTTTCCTCAGGCTTCGCTGGCTTGGCTTCTTCCTGCTTTTCCGGCTTGGCATCCTGATCTTTATGATCGTCCTGCGCGTAGGCGGGAATCGCTGCTCCGAGGAGCAGGAGTAATGCTGATGTGCTGATGACGCCGAGTACTTTCATGAGTGTTGCCTCCATTACCACGAATTCGTCTGCAGGGCGTTGACCGCCCCGCTAGGTTTGCTCTTTCCGTTCCACGACCGATAATTCAGATCCCGATCGTTCATTCAGACCTGCTTATGTCCCGATATGGATTCTGGAGAATGAATGGAATAATCCAAATATGTTCAGAAGCCACAGGACCACAGCAATCACGACCACTGCATTTAAAATGGATTTAATCGTCCCTTGCATCGGTATGAAACTATTAACGAGCCACAACAGAAGCCCCACCACCACCAGAACTATCAACACTTGAAGTAAAGGCATTTCTCTCTCTCTTTCTCTTCGCACGCAGACACTCCGACCTGGGTCGTCGTGTCGTGGCCATCTCGATGAGCGAGTCCGAAAGTACGGTAATTCCGGGGGGAGGAAAGGGACGAATCTACTTAACGGAAGCTCGGACGGCCGATTTCGTTTCGACTTCTTTTGTAACTCCCCACAGCCCACATACTAGGGGATGCGATTCCCCATATCTGTCATGTTGCGGACACTTGTTCATTCTCTTTGTCCGTCCATGTGCAGGTGTTATTATCAGACGCCAAGGGTTAACACGATGGCCACGACTCGAATCCGCCCGAAAACCGTTAGACCGCTATCGTTCGATGCTCAGAGGTTTCTCGATTCAGCGGGCGTAGCGAGGAAAATTGCTGAGTTTCCGAAGAAAGCAGTCGTCTTCGCGCAAGGCGATCCCGCCAAGTCCGTAATGTACATTCAACAAGGCCGTGTAAAACTCACGGTAGTCAACGGGACCGGCAAGGAAGCCGTGGTGGCGGTTCTCGGACCGGGCGATTTTTTCGGAGAAGGCTGTCTGGCGGGTCAACCCATTCGCATCGGGGCAGCGACGGCAAGTACTCCGACTACGGTGCTCATCATCGAAAAGGACGAGATGATTCGCGTCCTACACGCGGAACACGAATTCTCCGACCGTTTTATCTCCTACATGTTGACCAGAAACATCCGCATTGAGGCCGACCTGGTCGATCAGCTGTTTAACTCCACGGAAAAACGGCTGGCTCGTGCGCTTCTGTTACTCGCTCGTTATGGCGAGGACAATGTGCAGCAGCGTGTTCTTCCCAAAATATCACAGGAAACGCTGGCGGAGACGATTGGGACGACGCGCTCGAGAGTGAATCTCTTCATGAATAAATTCAAGAAACTGGGCTTCATCAAATACAACGGCGGCCTTCAGGTAAACCGATCCCTAATGAGCGTTGTCCTGCACGACTAAGCGGTAATCTTCGTTAATTGAGTTCGAAACCGCCCTGCCGGCCGTTATCGCTGTTGCGAATCCGCTCTTACAAACTCCTCACAATCCAAACAATTACCACGATAATGACGATGGTTCCGATCAGTCCGTATCCAAACATTGTCGTCTCCCTCGAATCCAAAGAATCTCGGATTCAAAATCCCGATGAGCCAGTTTGTAACACCTGTCCCGCTATGGATGTGCCGTTCCGCACAGAATCAAAATAAATCGGAGAGGAATCGTCGGTGGGGAGAGGCAAACATTTCGATCCGGCGAACGCAAAACATCGGCAGGGTAACTGGGAGATGGTGCCCGTTTCGCGGGGGCGGTTCTCTTAGCGGTTGCCGGTCTCGAGAGGAATATCTTCGGTGGAGGACGAGGCCTCGGATTCCGATGCGCCGGCGAATTCCAGGCGATTGCGGCCTTTGTCCTTCGCCCGATAGAGGGCCTTATCGGCGAGGCGCAGAAGCGACTGAGGGTCGGCGCCGCGGGCATCCGTGCTAATTACGGCCCCGAGACTCGCGGTGATGCGCACCTCACCTGCCTGCGTCACCACAGGTCTGGAGTCCAATATACTTCTGACTCTTTCGGCCAGAGCGAGTGTGCCCTTTGCGCCGGCGGCCGGCGCGATGATCAGGAACTCCTCGCCGCCGTAACGCCCGATCGTGTCATACGGGCGCACGCACTCCTTCATTCGGCGCGCCACCGCTTGTAGCACCTCGTCACCGCAGAGATGTCCGTACGTGTCGTTGACGTTCTTGAAGTGATCTATATCCACTAGAATGACGCCAAAAGGCTTGCTCTCACGCACCTGGCGCGACAACTCGTTGCGCAGCGCGTCCATCACCGACCCGCGATTGGAAAGTCCGGTGAGCACGTCGTGGGTCGCCCGGAAGCGGAGTTCCTCCCGCGCCGAAATCAAATCGTCCTGCAGGGTCAGAATGCGCTCACCGACCATCAGCCGGGCGCGAAGTTCCTCGGAGTCGAAAGGTTTCGTGAGGTAATCGTCTGCGCCAAGTTCGAGGCCGCGCAGCAGGTCCCGCTTTTCGCTGCGCGCCGTCAGCAGAAGTACATACACATACGGCCGATTCTTCCGCTCGCGAATGCGCTGGCAGATTTGGACTCCTTCCATGCCGGGCATCATCCAGTCGAGCACTGCCAGGCGCGGCGTGTCGTCGCCCTCGAGTATCTTCAGTGCCGCCATCCCGTCCGTGACAACTGCCACGTCGTAGTCCCATTTTAGGAGGAAGCTCTTCAAAAGATGGCACGAGACCGGGTCATCCTCGGCAATGAGGACGCGCTTTTTCGATTTTACTTCGTTACCCATTTTGACGTTTCATTCGCAACGGCTGCGCGATCCGAATTGAGGTGAGCAAGTCATGAGCGTGCGCGAATCGTTTCCAGCTCGAATAACAATCGCTCGATTTCGCTCTCAAGAATTTTGAACTGCTCGCCCGCTCCCTCGAGTTCTTCGGCTCGTGCCAGCTTCTCCAGTTCCAGGGCTGCGTCCGCAACCGCTACCGCGCCGAGATTGGAAGACGATCCTCTCAGTGTGTGAGCGCTGCGCGCGAGTGTCTTCCCATCTCGATCATCAATGGCGCGGCGCATTTCAGCTGTCATGCCCGGACATTCGTTCTTGAACACGCCCACGAGTTCGTCATAAAGACTGCGGTCGCCGCCGAGACGCTCAAGCGCAGCCGGCAAATCAACTGCCTCTGTCTCTTGATTGATCACGCGTCTAATAGTCGCCCGATCCAGCCGAACCTCGCGGGCGGCTTTGCGGGCGCCCACCTTTTCTAGTACGGTCATCAACTCTTCTGTCCGTATCGGCTTGGTTAGGTAATCGTCCATCCCCGCGGCGAAACACCGTTCATCGTCGCCTTTCATCGCGTGGGCCGTCATCGCGATAATGGGAATGCGCCCTCCTGTTGATCGTTCTTTTTCACGGATCGCTTGAGTTGTTTCCCAGCCATTCATTTCCGGCATCTGGACGTCCATCAATATGGCGTCGAATCCGCCCTTTTCCCAGGCCTCCAGCGCCTTTTTCCCGTTGGCCGCCACGGTCACCGTATGTCCGAACCGCTCGAGCAATCGGAGCGCGACGAGTTGGTTCACGGCATTATCTTCGGCGAGAAGCACCCGAAGGCGGTTTTGACTCTCGCGCAAAGAATGGCGCGTGACGAGAGTGGGTTTGTCTTCGCTCTTCGCGCGCGTCCCGAGCGCCGTCAATATCGCGTCCATCAGCTCGGATTGCCGTACGGGTTTCGTGAGATACGCGGCGACGCCGAGTTCACGGCATCGCATGGCGTCCCCCCGCTGTCCGGCGGAACTCAACATCATGATTGTTGCGGCCCGGAAGCTTGGGTGGCGCTTGATGTACTCGGCCAGCGCAAATCCATCCATCTCGGGCATCTGCGCGTCAAGCAGAATCAGCGGGAAAGTCCTCCCGATGCCTTTGGCCTCGGTCAAGGTGACCATGGCCTTGGCTCCGCTATCGGCGACTGTGGATACCATGTGCCAGCCGTCCAGCATCTTCACCAGAATCTGGCGATTCGTTGCGTTGTCGTCCACAACGAGAACACGCATGTCGCGCAACGTCGTCGGATCCCTTGGCACCACCGTTCGCGCCGCCGACTTCTGCACCTTGAAGTTCGCGGTAAAGTGAAAACGGCTCCCCTCACCCAGCTCGCTCTCCACCCAGATTCGTCCTCCCATCAATTCCACGAGACGTGACGAAATCGTCAGGCCTAGCCCGGTGCCGCCGTACTTGCGCGTCATGGTTCCGTCGGCTTGTTTGAATGCTTCGAAGACGGCCGCTTGCTTGTCGGGTGAAATGCCGATCCCGGTGTCTGTCACCGTGAATCGCAACTGAAGCTCGTCGCCCACATGGGTCATCAGCTGCACGGATAAAACCACTTCGCCCACTTCCGTGAACTTGATGGCATTACCCACCAGGTTCAGGATGATCTGTCTGAGACGCCCCGGATCTCCAATCAGTGAGTCCGGAACATTCGGCTCAATCTCGAATGCGAGCTCCAGGCCTTTCTGGTGCGCGCGGAGGCTGAGCGTCTTCATGGTGTCGCCGAGGCAGTCGCCCAGATTGAAGTCAATCGCGTCTATCTCCAGCTTTCCGGCCTCGATTTTCGAATAGTCCAGGATGTCGTTGATCAGAGAGAGCAGCGAATCGGCGGACATCTTCGCCAGATTCAAATATTCGCGCTGTTCGGAGTCCAGTTCCGTGTCCAGAACCAATTCCGTCATCCCCATGATTCCGTTCATCGGTGTGCGGATCTCATGGCTCATGTTCGCGAGGAACTCGCTCTTCGCTCGATTCGCTGCTTCTGCTTCGTCCTTGGCCCGCTGCAGATCCGTTTCCACTTTTCTTCGATTGGTGACGTCAATGTTGACGCCGATGATCTTGCTGACGTTCCCCTCTTCGTCAAGGACGGGGCCTTCCGCGGCTGAAAGATATCGCACCGTGCCATCCGGCCTCTTGATTCGGAATTCGACCGTCGCACGGGCTTTTTCTTCCAAAGTTTTTTTGAGCGCGCCTTCAGCTAGCGGCAGGTCTTCAGGAACCACCGCCGCGCGCCACTGCTCATACGGCGATTCCTCCTTTAAAGCAAAGCCGTAGATCTCCCGCATCGTGTCGTCCCAGGCCATCGCGCTGTTGGCCACGTCCCATTCCCAGACTCCCACCGCCGCGACGGCCGTCGCCAGAGACAGGCGTTCGGTCAACGAATGAAGTTTGGACTCGGACTCTTTGCGTTTGGTGATGTCGTGGCCGATGCCGATGTAACCCGTAATCTTTCCTGCGGTGTCGAGAACCGCGTTAATCGAGACGCTGGCGATCAGCTGCTTGCCATCTTTGCGAACATACGTCCATTCCCGCTCTTCGGTCTCACCGCGGCGCGCAAGTTCGATGAAGACCTCGTAGCCTTGTATCGTGCGCCCGAACTGCCCGCTTAAAATTCGTCCGCGGGCTTCGATTTCGGATGCCAGGTGCCAAATTGCGGGAGTTTGTTTCCCGATCATTTCCGCGGCGGTATAACCCAACATCCGTTCCGCGCCGTCACTGAAAAGCGTAATCACACCTTCCGGGTTTGTGGCCACGATGCAATTCAACTTCGAGGCGTTGAACAGCGCGTTCAGCCGCGCATTCATTTGCAGAAGTTCCGCCAATACGAGACTGGTGCGAGCCTCGATCTGGGCTTCCGCGGCTCGGCTCTGGTCGTCAGTCGGCATGATTTAAACGCTACTACATTGCAGGCAGCCCGGTAGTACCACTCGCCAAGTAAGGTTGCGCAAGCAGCTAACACGTTGGTGACCTGTCCAAAATTGCACAGCAGGGCGCTTTGCGTTTTGAGCCCGATGAAATAGGATAGAGCCGCCATAATTGTGTCGAATACGGCTAACTCATTCAAAACAAAGGGCGGAATTTCTGCCCCCGACACCGCGGTTTTGGAAGAACCGCGCCAAGGAGAAATGCATGATGTTATCTTTCGGGAAACGCACTGTGTGGTGGATGGCTTTCGCAGCGTTCGTTCTGGTTCCTTGCTCGGCTCCCCGAGCAGCAACTCGCCCAGGCGTCATTCACGTGGACGTGGACGAGACTCGCGCTCCCCAGAAAATCTTGCACACACACTTGACGATGCCCGTGCAGCCCGGACCTCTCGTGCTGTATTACCCTCAATGGATTCCCGGCGAACACATGCCGGATGGGCCGATCAACAATATCGCCGGCCTGAAATTCATGGCGGGAAAGAAAGCGATTCCCTGGAGGCGCGACCTGTTGGACATGTTCGAGTTTCATCTCGAGATTCCGGCGGGCGTTACATCGCTCGATATAAGTTTCGATTTTCTGATTTCGGGCGAAGGGTCCGGCTATTCGTCTGGCGCGTCTTCGACAGCCGATCTCAACGATTTGAGCTGGAACCAGGTGCTACTCTATCCGCAGGGATATGCCTCCACGGATCTCACGTACGTCGCAAGCCTGAAGATTCCCGCCGGATGGAAATTTGGAACGGCGCTGCCCGGCGCCAAGCAGACCGGCGACACGATCAGCTTTGCGCCCGTTACGCTCAGCATGCTGGTTGATTCTCCGGTGCTGTCGGGTCGCTATTTTCGTGTGATTCAGCTCACGCCGGGTCAGAGTCCATCTCACGAAATTGATATCGCGGGGGATAGCGAAGCCGCCCTTGCGATGCCGCCCGAAACCGAAGCGCACTACCGCCAGTTGATCGCCGAGACCGGCGCGCTCTTCGGCGTGCGTCACTATCGCGATTACCATTTCCTGCTCACGCTCAGCGATAACACCGCTCACTTCGGCCTGGAGCATCACGAATCGAGCGACGATCGCACGTATGAAAAAACCATGACTGATCCGGCCTACCGCACAGCCAGCGCGGATCTCCTTCCGCACGAATTCGTGCATTCCTGGAACGGCAAATATCGCCGGCCCGCCGATCTCACAACGGCGAATTATCACCAGCCGATGAGAGACGACCTGCTGTGGGTCTACGAAGGGCTGACTGAGTATTGGGGCGACATGCTTTCCGCGCGCAGCGGACTTCTGACTCAGGACCAGGAGCACGAAGCCATTGCCCGTCTGGCCGCATTCTTCGATCACGAGCCGGGACGCAATTGGCGGCCGCTGCAGGACACCGCGGATGCTGCTGTTGTCCTCTATGACGCTGATGACGATTGGACCAACTGGCGGCGGGAAGTGGATTTTTACGAAGAAGGAGAGTTTCTGTGGCTTGATGTGGACACGACCATCCGCCGCCTTACCAAGGACAAGAAGTCCTTGAATGATTTCTGCCTCCTGTTTTATGGCGGAACGGGCGGCGAACCCGATTTGAAGACCTACACGTTTGATGATGTTGTTGCCGGACTCAACAGCGTCGCGCCGAATGATTGGACTACCTTTCTACGCACGCGCCTCGATTCCGTCGCGACCAAAACCCCGGCCGAGGCCCTGCAAAACAGCGGGTGGCAACTCATCTACAACGATCAACCAAACGAGATCGAGACTGTCCGCAATACCGTCAAGAAAATGGCGAGGCTGATTGACTCGATCGGGCTGACGGCGACGGAGGATGGAGCGATTGTCGAGGTCTTGTACGGTGGACCCTCCTACAATGCCGGTCTCGGACCGGGAATGAAAATCACCCAGGTCGGGGGTAAGCCCTATACGCTCGCCGCTCTGAACGATGCGGTTGCGGCATCCGCCACATCTCCGGTTCAGTTGACAGTTGTCAACGGTAGTGAAACAGGCACTTACTCGATTGACTACCACGGCGGAGCTAAATATCCCCATTTGCAAAAGGTGCCCAACCACGCCGACGTCCTGGACGAAATTCTTCATCCCCTGGCGCCGTAACAGAAAGCACTCGACGGCCGCCCATTTTCTAAATTGCAGGAGGAAGCATGACTCAGACGCATCGAAGTGGGGCCGCACGGACCATCGTTGCCGTTAGCGTCGCGTTCCTCGCGGCAGTGGTAGGCGCATCGTCGGGTGCGTGTTCCGCGAGCGCGCAAACGCCAGAGAAGCGCGCGGTCACTTTCCGCGATCTGATTTCCATGCACCGCCTCAGCGACCCGCAGATTTCTCCGGATGGCAAATGGATCGCCTACGGAGTCGCTACTCCGGATTACGACGCGAATCATCTCGTCAAGAACATATGGATCGTCGCCGTCGCAGGCGGCGAGCCTCGTCAATTGACGCGCGGCAGTACAGACGAGCGCGCCCGATGGTCGCCGGACGGCAAGAATCTATCGTTTCTTTCTTCGCCTGACGGAATCGCGCAGGTCTACACCATCGCAGTCGATGGCGGCAACCCGGCTAAGGTCACTTCCCTTTCGGGTGGAGCGGACAATGAAATCTGGTCGCCGGATGGAAAATGGATTGCCTTCACCTCGAGCGTCTATCCCGATTGCAACGACGACGCCTGCAATGTCGCGCGCGATGCCGCGAAGGAGAAGAGCAAAGTAAAAGCCTACGTTTACGAGAAGCTTCTCTATCGGCACTGGACCACGTGGTCGGACGGCAAGCGCAGCCACCTTTTCGTCGTCGCCACAAGCGGTGGGACGCCGCGTGACCTCACACCGGGCGCGGACTACGACGTACCTCCGTTCAGTCTCGACGGCGCCGAAGCCATCGCCTTCTCGCCCGACAGCCTCGAACTTTGCTTCACCGCCAATACAGACAAGGACGAAGCGACAAGCACGAACGGCGATCTCTTCACCGTTCCGTCCAGCGGCGGCGCTGAGCCCAAGCGCATCACGACCAATCCCGGCGACGATTGGGGTCCCGCATATTCGCCCGACGGAAAATGGATCGCCTATCGCGCCCAATTGCAGCCCGGATACGAAAGCGATCGCTGGCGTCTGATGCTTTACGATCGCGCCGGTGGCAAGATCACGAATCTGACGGAGAACTTCGATGGCAACGTAGATTCGACAGCATGGTCGGCCGACAGCAAGAACATCTACTTCCAAACGGAAGAAAAAGCCCAAATGCCGATCTATTCGATTGCCGCGAGCGCCGGCAGCACTCCCAAATCAATCCTCGGCGATAGTTTCAACGCCGACTTCGACATCAGCCGCGACGGCCGCACGCTCGCTTTCACGCGGACGAATATCGCCATGCCTTCGGAAGTTTTCACCGCAAATTCCGACGGCACTGACGTGCGCCAGCTCACCCACGCCAATAGCGCGCTGCTTTCGCAGCTCGACCTTCCGCGCGCCGAACCCATCTGGTTCGAGGGCGCAGCAAAAACGCAGGTAGAAGGCCTGCTGCTTCGCCCGCCGCATTTCGACGCCACAAAAAAGTATCCTCTGCTTCTGCTGATTCACGGTGGTCCGCAGGGTGAGTGGGACGACAACTGGTTCTACCGCTGGAATCCCCAGGTGATGGCTGCTCCCGGCTACGTCGTGCTGATGATCAATCCCCGCGGCTCGTTCGGATACGGACACAAGTTTACGGAGGAGATCAGCCGCGATTGGGGCGGAAAAGTTTACGAGGATTTGATGAGGGGCCTTGATGCTGCCATCGCGAAATATCCGTTCGTTGATAGCTCGCGCATGGCCGCCGCCGGAGGTTCCTTCGGCGGATACATGACCGACTGGATCGCCACGCATTCCGGGCGTTTCAAATGTCTGATCAGTCATGCAGGCGACTGGGATGAAGTCGCCAGTTACGCAACCGAAGAGCTTTGGTTCGAGGATTGGGAATTCGACGGCACTCCGTGGTCAAATCCGGAGCTATACAAGAAGTGGTCGCCCGTCGAATACGCCAGCGCGCTTGCGAAGTTCAAGACGCCAACGCTCGTCATTGCAGGCGAGCTGGATTACCGCGTGCCGTACACGCAGAGCCTGGAGTTTTTCTCGGCCCTCCAGCGACAGGGCGTGCCATCCAAGCTCCTCGTGTTCCCCGACGAGGGTCACTGGATTTTGAAGCCGCAGAATAGCGAGCTTTGGTACAGCACGTTCCTCGGTTGGCTCGCCACGTACCTGAAGTAGCGACTAAGTTCGGACCCATACGCGGCCGAAGAAGGTTGAGCCGATTCAGCCTTCCTCGGCCGGGCAGCGCTTAGTCCAGCTGGACCGCCTGCGTGTTACCTCTGAAATTTACCTGCGTCACTTTACCGCTATCCGTCAGAACTTGCGACGCCTGCGGCTTTGCCGGAAGCGCGATCCAGTGGCACGCGGCTTTGCCGATCGTTTTGCCGTTTTGCAGGATCGTAAGTTCATTCTGGCCATCTACCGCCTGCAGTGTGTAGTCGCCGGCCTTCAATTGTGTTTGGCCGATCGTGGTGGCTTCACGCACCGAAAACGTGGCTGTGTTTGTGCCCGCCGCATTCTTGGCGGCAAAAAGAGGCACGGCGAGAAATAGAACCGTTAGGGCTGCGATTGATCGAGTTGCACGAATGCGCATTTTTCCTTGGCTCCTCTGGGTAAAAAGCTGGGCGACGCGCGCTGGCAGCTCATCGCCTACGCGCAGACGTCCTCTTAGTTAGATGCGGAGCTTCGGCATTGGTTTCAAAGAAGCGAAATTAGTTATGCGTAGCCGTCCGGGAAATCTCCGACATTCCCTTTGCGGCAAATGCCTGATAATTCGGCCTGTTACCGGTTGTCGAATGCGCCAAGTCGCGCCCGCGGACTCCGTATTTCTGCGGATTGACACCCGGTCGAGTTAGTAGCATCGTTCCTCTTTCTAATTCCCTCGGAGGGCTCCGATGCAGCCATCGAGGAGACACTGTCTCTATGCGTCGCTCGCGCTGCTCGCCTGCCTCCTGCTCGCTCCGCGAACGAGTGCTGAAACTCTGACGATCACAAGTTCGCCTGCCGGTGCCTCGGTCGAAATAGATGGCCACGCCGCCGGCACCACGCCTTATACGATTGACTACCCCGGCGGATATTTCCACAAGACGCACACGGTTTTCGGCGCCCGCCTCGATCATTCAATCACCGTGAAAGTTTCGAAGGATGGCTATCTCAGCGAGCAGAGGACTCTTACCGAGGGCCCGTTCGAGTGGGTCGCGGTCAACGGACGCCACCACGGAAACTACTTCCTCCTAAAATCGGGCCGCTTCGATATCAAGCTCGATCCAGTCTCGTACGGGAGCGCACCGGTGGAAACAATCGGTCACGACGGCCCGCTGCGCCCCGCTTCCGCAGCGACCGTGCTTGCAAAAGAACCCGACTCGCACCTGCCGGACGGCAGCGTGATGATCGCGTCCGATCCACCCGGCGCGGAAATCTACGTGGACGGAAAATTCGTAGGGCAAACTCCCTCAACTATCCATCTTGCGAGCGGTTCCCATCGCGTCGAAGTGAAATCCCAGGGAAAGCAGTCATGGGAGCGCGACCTCGAAGTCCTGAAAGATAGCCAACTCACGCTGCATCCAGTCCTCAGCGCATCGCCGTGACGCTCCTCGCGATTCTTGCCGTACGCGCCGCCGTCCGTCTCCATTAGCGTTTCAGCATGGACACCACCAGCCGAGCAGGTTGGTTTTCGCGCCTGTTTCCCGTGTTATTCTCGCCGTTGAAACCGCTGCCATGAATCGCTTCCAATTCACGTACGCGCCGGCTCCCTTTCGGCCGTGACGAACTCCACGGAGGGCCAGGCGGCCGGATCCGAATCGCGACGCTATGCGTTTCTGGTCGGTACGGGAATCTTTCTGAGTCGCATCGCGGGCCTTATTCGCGACCGCGTTTTCGCGCACTATTTCGGTAATTCCGATGTCGCGGACGCTTTCCGCGCCGCATTCCGAATTCCAAATTTTCTGCAAAATATGTTTGGCGAAGGGGTGCTGTCCGCCTCATTTATTCCCGTCTACGCGGGTTTGTTGGCGCGGGATGACGAAGAAGAGGCGCGACGGACCGCTGGCGCGGTAGCTGGCCTCCTGGCGCTGACGATTTCGACAATTGTTCTGATCGGTGTCCTCGCGACTCCATATTTAATTGACATCGTCGTCTGGGGATTTCACGGCGAGAAGCGCGAATTAACGATTCAACTCGTCCGCATCCTCTTTCCCGGGGCGGGCTTGCTGGTTTTCTCGGCGTGGTGTCTGGGAATCCTCAATAGTCATCGCCGCTTTTTCCTCTCCTACACCGCGCCGGTCATCTGGAACGCCGCGATGATCGGCACATTATTGGTCTTTGGACGCCGCTATGCGCAGGTCCCACTCGCCGGAATTCTGGCGTGGGGATCGGTGGCCGGCAGCGCGCTGCAAGTCCTGATTCAATTGCCCACCGTCCTGCGCCTGCTCCACGGACTACGCCTGTCGCTCGGATATCACTCGGAAAATGTGAAGACGATCGTGCGCAATTTCTTTCCCGTATTTCTCGGCCGCGGCGTCGTGCAAATCAGCGCCTACGCGGACGTGTGGCTGGCCAGCCTGATTCAGATCACCGGTGCGGTCGCCGGGCTTTCCTACGCGCAAACTCTTTACACGCTTCCGGTCAGCCTCTTCGGCATGTCGGTCTCCGCGGCGGAGCTGCCGCAAATGTCCGGCGCGCTGGGAAACGAAAGCGAGGTGGCCGAAACGCTTCGCGGGCGCCTGAATAGCGGTCTGCGGCAGATCGCGTTTTTCGTGGTTCCGTCCGTCGCCGCGTTTCTTATATTGGGCGATGTCGTCGTCGGCGCAATTTACAGAACGGGGCGATTCACGCAAACAGACGTGATCTACGTCTGGGGCATTCTCGCCGGAGCGACGGTTGGTCTGCTCGCTTCCACGCTCGGCCGGCTCTATTCTTCCACCTATTACGCCTTGCGCGACACGCGCACGCCCCTGCGTTTCGCCATCGTGCGCGTCGTCCTGACGATTGTTCTCGGCTATTTTTGTGCGCTCCCGCTGCCCCGCATGCTCGGAATCGAGGCGCGCTGGGGTGTCGCCGGTCTCACCGTTTCCGCCGGGATCGCGTCCTGGGTCGAGTTCCACCTTTTGCGGCGCACGCTGAACCGGCGAATCGGCCGCACCGGGCTGCCCGCGGATTACCTTGCGAAGCTCTGGGCAACCGCTTTGGTGGCCTCAGCCGCGGGCTGGGCCATTCATCGTCTCGCCGGACACCACGGGCCAATTCCTCTCGCCCTGCTTGTTTTGGGTCCCTACGGACTCATTTACTTTGCCGGAACTTGGGCTCTGGGGCTCACGGAGGCTCGCGCTCTCTTCAGCCGGCTCTTCAAGCCACTAAGAACCGCTAATTAGCACACGGGAACGCGCGCGGTTTCCAGTACGGCAAGCAATGCAGAAATGAAGTTCTAATCGCTGGCTAGAATTTGAAGACGACGCCAACATTCACATTAGGGCTGTACTGATAGGTGTTGAAATAGCGCGTCCCGACCATGTTCGAGCTGACGCGATACGCAATTCGCTTCTGATGGATGTTGAGGTCAACTCCGGCGCCCGCTTCGTAGGTAAACGCCGACTGGTTGCCGTAAGCTGTCTGCGGCAGAAAGTGCGATCCGCCCACCAGCACGTGACCCCAAACTTCGATCCCGCGCGGCGCGGACCAGCGAACTCGCCCGCCACCCATCCCCTGGACGTATTTCGCGGTATATCCAATTAACGAACCCCACGCGCCAACGAACTCACCGTCAGCGGCATACCAATGCCCCCCGGGATAATAGACCATGCCGAGATTGAGGCCGTTCAAGTTTAAGGTCACACGAGGCACAAAATAAAAACGGAAAAAAGTGTATCCGGCGGTCGCCTGCCAGTTGTAATTTTGAAAAACGCCGTAGACGCTCGGTTGCTGCTGATCCGTTGGACTCGAAGAGGGCGTTGCGAACGCAGCGGCGCCGGGTGTGCTCGTTGCAGTCAGGGCTGGGGCAGGGTTCATCGCAAGTAGCGACGGTGCAGGTGGAGCGGTCGCAGCAATATCTCCCGGAGCCACGGGTGCGAGCGGTAGAGAATCGTCTGGATTGGCTTGTGCGCCCGCACTGGCCGCAAGAAGAAGGATTGCCGCGAACAGAAATGCAGTCTGCCTCATCGCCTATCTCCCCAGAAGCGTCCCAACGCCTCGCCTGCTTCCTTAATTTGAGCCACAACGGGCGGTGTGTCCACTCTAAAATCACAATGGGAACGAAGAAAGTTACCTATTGGTTGCATCATTCTTACAACACGACGCAGCCGCGTAATATTCGCCGCCCAGACAAAATCATAATCGCCCCAACATGGGTGTGTTAGAATTGGCCTTGACTGCCGGGCAGTCGGAGTTTGCGCGGACCATATCTCTCTGTCGGGTCGGGAGTTAGAGGCAACTTCGCATGAGCAGCAAAAGCCAGGACTGGGACGCTGATCGAGCTCTAGCGCGCATTCAGGAATTGGACCGCCTCCCCGGCGCCCTGCTTCCGATCCTGCACGCTCTGCGGGATGAGTTCGGTTACGTGGATAAAGCTGCGGTCCCCCTCATTGCCAGTGCCCTCAACCTTTCCCATGCCGAGGTACACGGCGTCATCAGCTTCTACCATGATTTTCGTCACGATGCGCCCGGCCGTCACGTCCTGAAAATGTGCCGCGCCGAAGCCTGTCAATCAATGGGCTGCGAGAAAACGATCGGCCACGTCGAGAATCGCTTGGGAGTCAAGCTGGGCCAGACGACGGAGGATCGCAGTTTCACGGTGGAAGCGGTGTACTGCCTCGGAAACTGCGCCCTCTCTCCTGCGGTCATGCTCGATGGAAAACTCTATGGCCGTGTATCATCCGATGTCGCCGATTTCCTGATTGACGACGCCAAGAGGCACGCATGAGCGTCAAAATTTATGTCCCGGGCGACGCAGCGGCGCTTTCGGTTGGCGCAGAGGCCGTTGCCAAAGCGATGGCCGACCAGATTGCCGCCAGGCGTCTGGACGCGTCAGTTGTCCGCAATGGCTCGCGCGGCATGTTCTGGCTCGAGCCGTTGGTCGAGGTTGAAACGCCTCGCGGTCGCATCGCGTACGGTCCCGTGACGGCGGACGAAGTGCCGGGCCTTTTCGACGCCGGGTTCCTCGACGGCAAACCGCATCGTCTTCATCTCGGCGTCACCGACGAGATTCCTTACCTGAAAAAACAAGAGCGCCTGACGTTCGCGCGCTGCGGCATCACCGATCCTCTCTCGCTTTCCGATTATGTGGGTCACGGCGGCTATCGCGGGCTCGAGCGCGCTCTTACGCTGACTCCGCAGGCGATCGTGGAAGAAGTCACCAACTCAGGCCTCCGCGGACGCGGAGGCGCGGGATTCCCGACCGGCATCAAGTGGAAAACGGTTTTGAATACGTCGTCGCACCAAAAATATATCGTTTGCAACGCGGACGAAGGCGATAGCGGCACGTACGCCGACCGCATGATCATGGAGGGCGATCCGTTCGTCCTCATTGAAGGCATGACGATTGCCGGATTCGCCGTCGGCGCCACGAGCGGTTTCATCTACCTCCGCTCCGAATATCCCCACGCGTTTCGGCAGCTCCAGCGCGCCATCGCCATCGCTTACGAAAAAGGTTACCTTGGAGAAAATGTCGCGGGCGGCGGGAAAAGATTCGATCTCGAGCCGCGAATGGGTGCCGGAGCATATATCTGCGGCGAGGAAACGTCGTTGCTGGAAAGCCTCGAAGGCAAGCGCGGTCAGATTCGCTTCAAACCGCCGCTGCCGGCCGTCAAAGGCTTGTTCGGCCAGCCGACTGTGGTCAACAATGTGATCTCGCTTGCTAGCGTGCCGATCATTCTCGACAAGGGCGCGCAATACTATCGCGATTTCGGGATGGGCAAGTCCCGCGGCACGCTGACGATTCAGCTTGCGGGAAATATCAAGCATGGCGGCCTCGTTGAAAAGGCCTTCGGTCTCACCTTGCGCGAAGCGATTTACGATTTCGGCGGCGGCACCGCCTCCGGGCGCCCGCTGCGCGCGGTGCAAGCCGGCGGACCGCTGGGAGCGTATTTTCCGGAATCTTTGCTCGATACGCCCCTCGACTACGAGGCTTTTGCGGAACGAAAGGGTATGTTGGGCCATGGCGGTATCGTAGTCTTTGACGACACCGTGGACTTGGCACATCAAGCTAGGTTCGCCATGGAGTTCTGCGCCGTCGAAAGCTGTGGCAAATGTACGCCCTGCCGCGTCGGCTCCACGCGCGGCGTCGAAGTAATTGATAAGATCATCGCCGATCAGGATCGCGCGCAAAATCTCGAACTGCTTGGAGATTTGTGCGAAGTGCTGACCGATGGATCGCTTTGTGCGCTGGGCGGGCTGATTCCCTTCCCCGTGCAGAGCGCGATTCGCCATTTTCCGGAAGATTTCGAAAAGCCGGCGCCTCCCCCGCCGGTGTATAGGCGGAACAAGAGTCAGGAGACGCAGCCATGGCGCTAATTCACGAAACCGATTACGGGACGCCGAAACGGATTTCCGAGGCTCTCGTCACACTGGAAATTGACGGCAAGCCCGTCACTGTTCCCGCCGGCACATCCGTGATGCGCGCGGCCGCCGAAGTCGGCGTGCAGGTCCCGAAGCTTTGCGCTAGCGATAACATGGAGCCGTTCGGTTCCTGCCGTCTCTGCCTGGTCGAAGTCGAAGGACGCCGTGGCACTCCCGCTTCCTGCACCACCCCCGTTGATCAGGGCATGAAAGTTCGGACGCAATCGCCCAAGCTTGCCAAGCTCCGCCTCGGAGTGATGGAGCTGTACGCCTCCGATCATCCGCGCGAAATGCTGCACGGTTCCGGCAATGGTCAAACTGAGTTTCAGCAAATGGTCGAGGCCGTGGGACTTCGCGAAGTCCGCTACGGCCACTCCGGCAAGAATCATCAGCATTCCGAAAAAGATGAGTCCAACCCGTACTTCCTGTTCGATCAGTCGAAGTGCATCGTCTGCTCGCGCTGCGTGCGCGCCTGCGAGGAAGTGCAGGGCACATTCGCTTTGACGATTGATGGCCGCGGCTTTGCTTCCGCGGTTTCCGCCGGCGACAAACCCTTTATCGAATCCGAATGCGTGTCTTGCGGCGCGTGCGTGCAGGCCTGCCCCACGGATAGCTTGGTGGAGAAGAGGTACATCGCGAAGGGTGCGCCGGATCGCAGCTTGGTCACCACCTGCGCCTACTGCGGCGTCGGTTGCTCGTTCAAGGCCGAGCTAAAGAACGACGAAGTCGTTCGCATGATGCCCTATAAAGAGGGCAAAGCGAATCACGGCCATTCCTGCGTGAAGGGCCGTTTTGCGTGGGGCTACGCCACGCACAAGGACCGCATCACGAAGCCTATGATCCGCGCCAAGTTCACCGACCCGTGGCGCGAAGTCAGCTGGGAAGAGGCCATCAACCACGCCGCCACCGAATTCAAGCGCATCCAGGCAAAATACGGCCGCGATTCGATTGGCGGCATCACCTCTTCGCGCTGCACGAACGAAGAAACCTACCTCGTCCAAAAAATGATCCGCGCCGCGTTCGGCAACAACAACACCGACACCTGCGCGCGCGTCTGTCATTCCCCCACGGGCTATGGCCTGAAAACCACTCTGGGAACTTCCGCCGGAACTCAGGATTTTGATTCCGTCGAAGCCGCCGACGTCATCATGATCATCGGGGCAAATCCCACGGACGCGCATCCCGTCTTCGCCTCGCAGATGAAACGCCGTCTGCGGGAAGGCGCGCGCCTCATCATTCTCGATCCGCGCCGCATTGATCTTGTGAAATCGCCGCACGTCGTGGCTGACTATCACCTGCCGCTTCTGCCGGGCACCAACGTCGCCATCATCAACGCCCTCGCGCACGTGATCGTCAGCGAAGGTCTCGTGAACGAAGCGTTCGTAAAGGAACGCTGCGACACCGCCGCCTTCGAGCAGTGGCGCAAATTCATCGCCGAAGAACGCAATTCGCCGGAAGCCATGGAGCACGTCATCAGTGTGCCCGCTGCGGATCTTCGCGGCGCCGCGCGTCTCTACGCCACCGGCGGCAACGGAGCGATCTACTACGGCCTCGGCGTCACCGAACACAGCCAGGGCTCGACGATGGTCATGGGCATGGCCAATCTCGCCATGGCTACCGGCAACATGGGTCGCAAAGGCGTCGGCATCAGTCCGCTGCGAGGACAGAACAACGTGCAGGGCTCCTGCGACATGGGCTCGTTCCCGCACGAATTCCCGGGATATCGTCACGTGTCGGACACCGCCGTGCGCCAGCAATTCGAAAAAGCCTGGAACGTAACGCTGCAATCCGAACCCGGCCTGCGCATCCCCAACATGATTGACGCAGCTGTGGATGGCACATTCAAAGGCCTCTACGTTCAGGGCGAAGACATCGTTCAGTCCGACCCGAACACACAGCATATCTCCAGCGGCCTCGCTGCGATGGAATGCGTCGTTGTCCAGGACCTCTTCCTCAACGAAACTGCAAGCTACGCGCACGTGTTTCTCCCGGGAGCATCCTTCCTTGAAAAGGACGGCACCTTCACGAACGCGGAACGCCGCATCAGCCGCGTCCGCAAAGCGATTGAGCCGATGGCCGGCCTCGCCGATTGGGAAGCGACCGTGGCCCTTTCGAACGCTCTCGGTTATCCGATGCATTACAGCCATCCGTCCGAAATCATGGACGAGATCGCGCGCCTCACTCCCACTTTCGCCGGCGTCAGCTTCGATAAAATTGACGAGCTCGGCAGCATTCAGTGGCCCTGCAACGACAAAGCTCCCGAAGGCACGCCGGTCATGCACATCGGCGGCTTCGTTCGCGGCAAAGGCCTATTCATGATCACCGAATTCGTGCCCACCGACGAGCGCACCACCGGCAAATTCCCGCTGATCCTGACCACCGGCCGCATCTTGTCGCAATACAACGTCGGCGCGCAAACCCGCCGCACGGACAACAACGTCTGGCACGATATGGACGTTCTCGAAATTCATCCCTCCGACGCGGAAAATCGCGGCATCAAGGATGGCGATCTGGTTTCACTCGCGAGCCGCGCGGGAGACATCACCTTACCCGCCCGCATCTCCGAACGCATGCAGCCCGGCGTCGTTTACACCACGTTCCATCACGCGATGACCGGCGCCAATGTCGTCACCACGGAATTCTCCGACTGGGCGACAAATTGCCCCGAATACAAAGTGACGGCCGTGCAGGTTCAGCTTGCCAGACACATGTCCGAGTGGCAGGAAAACTACCTCGAGACGCGCAAGCAGACCACGCGAATCGAAAAAGAATCCAACGCCAACGACTGAGCCATGGAAGTCGAAAACATGGTGCACATGGCGAATCAGATTGCGGCGTTTTTCGCCAGCTACCCGAAGGAACAAGCCGTGGCCGGCGTCGCCGACCATCTCCAGAAATTCTGGGAGCCTCGCATGCGCAGGCAGATCACCGAATACGTCGCGGACGGCGGCACCGGCCTCCACGATCTAGCCATCGAAGCCGTAAAGCGATTGCACTAAATCGAAATTCTCCGAACCTGCTAAACCTCTGAGTGCGCAGCGCAGAATTCCACCACCCGCGCTTCCGACCAAAATCTCTCCTCGCCGCTCTCCTCCGAAATGAATCCGCAATGCCCGCCATAAACCGGCGCCACCACCCGAATGTTGGCATTCCCTCGAATCGCGGCATTGTCAAACGTCGAATACGGCACGAATGGATCATCTTGCGCCGTCAGAATTAGCGTCGGCACGCGGATCGCCGCGAGCACGCGCACGGCGCTGGCCTTCGCGTAATAATCGTCCGCGCCGTCAAATCCGCAGAAGGGCGCCGTGATCCTTTCGTCGAAATCGCGCACCGATCCGATGCGGTCCAATCCGCTGAGTGAATATATCCCCGCGAACAATCGCGCCTTCCGCCGCATCCGCCGTTTCAATCGCCGGACGAAGTGCGCGTTGTAAACGTAATTTCGCCTCTCGCCCAGCGCGTCCGCGCACGCCGCCAGATCGAAGCACGGCGCGACGGCCACGATCCCGCGCAGCTCCTTCGGCGCCGCATTGCCGAATTCCCCCGCCATCTTCAGCACCAGATTGCCGCCCATGGAATATCCCGCGAAAAAAATCTCCGGCAATCGGTCGCGCTGGATCAGTTCGAGCACTACCGCGCGCAGGTCGCCGCTTCGGCCCGAATGGTAAAGCGTCGGCGTCAGATGTTCCGTGCCGCCGCAATTTCGCTGGTTCAGCCGCAGCACGTTGAATCCGGCCAGGGCTCCCTTTTCTGCGCAACCCCGCATGTATCCGGATTCGCTCGACCCCTCAAGCCCGTGCAGGACCACGAGCGTGGGATGCATGCGCGGATCGGCCTGCCAGTGGCAGTCGGCTCGCACCTGGCTTCCCTGCTCCACATCAAAAAGTCTTGGCGAAGCCGCAGGCAACCGCGGAAATTTCCGCGGCCAGAAAGCAGCCGTGATGGTCATCAGGTGAGGGTTGCGAAGGGAGCGGTGCGGTAGAAAGTCTTTCACCGCGTTCTATGGTAGGCACTCAGCGCAGTTCGCGCAACTCCAGCGCGGCGCGGTGCCGGAGCGCCGATTCTTCGGCGCTCCGGTCGCGGTGAATCCTCTAGCAGGCGATGCCTTCGCCACAATTTATTTCGGGGTCCGGGTGATGCTGGCCTACGTTCGGGAATAGCCGGTGGATCGCGGTGACAACTCGCTCCGGCATGTGCTCCTTGTAAAGATAGTAGTCGGCTCCGGGATTCGCGCAATCCGCTTCGGTAAACGGAGAGTTCAAATCCGTGAAAACGATGAATCGAGTGTCCGGCATCGTCTCGCGAAGACGCAACGTGCACTCGATACCGCTCATGCGTGGCAGGTGGAGGTCGGTGATAACCAGGTCCGGCCGCAATTCTTCCACTATTTTCAGAAGTTCGATGCCGTTCTTAGCTGTTCCGACGATTTCGATTTGATTTTGAGTCTTCAAGAATGAACAAAGGGCACCCAGGTCCACAGCGGAGTCATCAACAACGACGACCCGGATGGGTTTTCCACTATCCACTTGTCCCCCTTCTTCCGGCGATTGGATTCCATCACTACAGAATCGGGGTTCGGAAGGGTCTTGTAAATTCGGCGGAATCACTAGGGAAAAAACTGTAGGCCAATTCGATGCAACCTTTTTACGTGTGGACGATTTCGTTCCGGATCGCGTAGTGCACCAGGTCCGTCACCGAATGCAGATCCAGCTTCAGCATGATATTCGCGCGATGCGTCTCCACCGTCTTGACGCTGATGTTGAGAATCGCCGCGACCTCCTTATTGGTTTTGCCTTCCGCGAGCAGTTGAAGAGTCTCCCGCTGGCGTGGCGACAACCGCGTCCGCGGAGCTTTCATTTGCAGGCTTTTCTTGTGGCGCGCGACCCACACCGCGATTTTCGCCGTGAAGTAGGGAGTATGCCGCCGCAGCGCATCCACAGCCGCGAGAAGGCTGTCGTCGGCATCTTCCTTCAACAGGTATCCGCTCGCCCCCGCCTCAATCACCTCGCGCACCAATCTTTCCGAGCCGTGCGCGCTCAGAATCAGCACTTCCGTGTTTGGCGAAACTTTGCGTATCTGGCGCGTCGCCTCCACGCCGCCCAGGCCCGGCATTCCGATATCCAGGACGGCCACGTCCGGCTTCAGCGCCTTGGCCTTTGCAATCGCGTCGCGGCCGTTCGACACCTCGGCGCAAACTTTCCATCCTCTCTTGGAGCCCAGAAGAGCGCGCAGTCCTTTTCTGACCACGCTGTGGTCATCCGCTATAAGAATGTTAACTGGCAATGTGAACCTTTGCTCCCAGCGGCAGTACCGCTCTCACCGTTGTTCCCGAACTGCCTGAACGGATCTCCAGCCGCCCGCCCAACTGTCTCATGCGTTCCCGCATGCCGAAAATACCGACTCCCAGCGCGCTCGGCTTCACGGGCACTTCCTTCAAATTCTCGCTCGAGAATCCGTGTCCCTGATCGCTCACTTCCAGTGTCAGCTTGGCAAGTTCTCGTTTCAGCTGAATTTTCGCGCTCGCGCTTCCGGAATGGCGTTGGATATTGCCCAGGCTTTCTTGAATGATTCGAAATAGCGCCGTCTCGATCTCCTGAGGCAGCCGTCCGATCTCCGACGATATCTCCACCTCCGCGCGAATGCCGCTGCGCCTGCTGAACCCGCCGGCATATTCCTCGATCGCGGACGTCAATCCGAGTTCATCGAGCACCGGCGGATGCAACAGGTAGGAAAGCGAGCGAATCTCCTGCGCCAGCCCTTTCATGATTTTGCGTGCGTCCGCGAGCACGCGCTGCCCTTGCCGGTTCAATGTGCCGCCGGATTTGCTCAGCTGCGCCAGATTCAGATTCACCGCGAGCAGACTTTGCGCAAAACTGTCATGCAGGTCCCGCGCGATGCGCCGCCGCTCTTCATCCTGCAATTGCAACAGCCGCGACGACAGTTGGTGCAGTTCATCTTCGCGCCGTTTGCGTTCGGTCACGTTGCGTACGGTCACAATCGCGCCTGTGATTTCGCCCTTTTCATTGCGCAGCGGAGCAAAGTCTCCATCGCACCATCCTGCTTGTCCCGTCTGGGGAACCGAATACGGAATGTCGAGCGCCGAGGACACCTCTCCGCGCAAAGCTTTTTCGATATGCTCGTAGGTGCCGGTCTCGGCAAGAAAAGGAAGCACGTCCAGCGGATGTTTCCCCATCACATCACCGCTCGTCAGGCCGATCATTCTTTCCATGAAGGGATTCCATAGCTCATATCTGAGTTCGCGATCGTGAACCACGATTCCTTCCTGCACGCTGAGCAGGATCTGCCGGTTAAGCTCGCTGGTTGCTTCCAGCGCCGCCTCAATGCTTTTTCGCTCCGTGATGTCCGTCAGCGTCGCGATTACCCGCCGCACGGATCCGTCCTCGGCAAACTGCGGAATGGCGCTCCCGTAGATCCATATAATTTCGCCCGTATCAGGCTTGCGGAAGCCAATCACCTGGTTTCGAATTGTTTCTCCCGAAACCGCGCGGGGCCCGGGGCGCATCGAGAATGGAACTTCCGTTCCGTCCTCATGAATCGCGACGAGGCCCAGCTCATAAGTCGTCTTTCCTGCGACTTGCTCTGCCGTCATTCCGCAGATGTGCAGCGCGGCCTGATTCGCAAACTGAATTTCAGCGCGAGGCCCCAGAATCAGCACGCCGACATGCAAGTCTTCGACCAGCATGCGGAAGCGTTCTTCGCTCGAAGGAGGGGGAGCGGCGGTAGCGGTGCCGGCGGCGGGCGCGATGCGCTTCAGCCGTCGTCGAGAGGAACTCGCCCGTGGCTTGTTTCGCATCTGCGGAGTCAGCCTCTCAGAGTCTCGCCGGTCCACCCACCGCTCGCAGACTCACACCATTGAGAGTATTGGAGCACCTGGAAACTTTAAATGCAAGAAGGCGTGAAACGCGCTCAAGTCGCGAAACCGCGAGTAGATATGCATGTTTTCGCAAAAAGGAAAGCTACGAAAGAGGAAGCGCACGTAGCGATAATCGCAAGGACGCGGCGCTCGCCGCGTATCCGGAGCAGGCGGTAACCGAACTCTAGCCGAAAACTCTCATCCACGCCCATTCCATCACGCTCACGCCGACGAACCCAGCCGCGAGGTATACGCCCAGATAAAAAATCAGGAACGCTCCGGCGCCGACCGACTCGATCAGCGAAAGCTTCTTCGGCGGCGGCTCCCAGACTCGCACGACCTCGCAGCTCGCCCGCGTGGCCACGGACGGCAGCAGAGCGCCAGGATGAGCGGCGATTCCAACTTGGTCGTTCATGCGGCGAGTGTACGCGCGCGTTGAAAACCAATCCAATTCAAGTTTCCGCTCTAAAGAATCACATTTGCATATGGAAGATATATGGGCCGGGTGCCCCATCCTTTGCGCAGCAAAGGGTGGGGTTGTTGACATTTTCTGTTTCCCGTCAGAAGTGTCCAAAATGGAACAGACATTCGCCAGAACGACCCTCACCATGTGAGCGACCGGAGCGCCAGGTCTGCCGAGTCGGAAATTTGGCCGAACCTTGCGCGGAAAGTGGAGAAATCCGATGATCGCAAAGGGGTCCCGAGTAAGAATCATGGGCGGTCCGTACGAGGGGCACGATGGCACAGTGCTGGACGAAGTGGGCTCCGCCGGACTCAGCTTCAGCAGGGGCGGACCATCCATTCGCGTCCGGCTGGATGGTTCCGGAACTTCCATTTCGGTCGTGCTCTTTGACCTGAAAGCGTTTCCATCGCGCGAAAGTTTCAAGAGCGACGCGGCCGGCGCGACACCTGACGCGGCTTGACTCGGTAGACGCGTGCTTCGTAACTCGTCACTCGTAACTCGTAACACCGGAAGCTCGCGCGGGTGAGACGGCGCGAAAGGTAGTGACGCGACCGCGTCGTTTTCGGCGCGGTTAAAACCGCGCCCTACAAGGCGCGCACCGCGCATTGATTTTTCGTAGTGCCGGCTTCTTGCCGGCGAATTCCTCCCAAGCAGGCAAGTCAACTTCGCCAGCGAGACGCTGGCGCTACAAACCCGGCCCGGGCGCTGGGTTAGTTTGTGTGTCACTTCTTTGGGTGCGCCGTCGTTTGTTTTCAAGGCTTTAGCTCCTTTTTTACTTTGCATGGTGTGACACTTCTTTTGGCCGCAGGCTCGACCGTTGCGGACGAGAAAATGACGTGCGTGGGCGGCTGGACCCAGTCGCCGTGCGCGTTGACGTGGGTGAGGATTTTGATGGCGCGGACGACGGAGTCGGCGGTGGCGGGGACGCTCTCGGCTCTCTGAATGATCCGGCCCAGGGCGCAGCGAATATTGCGATCGCGCTTCGCGTATAGGCCGGTGGCGCGCGCGTGGCGATAAATTGCGCGGCGATCCAGGTCGTAATCCTCGGCTATTTGGCCGACGCTCTCCCAGCTGACAAAAGCCTCGTCTATTTCGTCCTGTTCCTCATAGCCGCAGATGCTGCAGTGCGTCTGATGGAGTTCGAGGCGAGACAGGCGCTCGGGCGGCGGGGAAGTTTTCTTCTTTCTGGGATGCGATTTCTTTCGCAGTCTTGACTTCGATTTTGGGGCCGCGACCTCGATCGTGGCTGCGGCAGGAGGAAGCCCCTCACTTTCGAGAATGCGGAGCATCACATTCGCGATGGTTGGGGAGATTTCGGCCATTTCCTTGGCTGCTTCGCGACAGTCGATTACGGCTTTGCTGGCGGGAGGCGGAGTGGGCGCGGCGGCGATTGGTTCGGTTGGCGCGACGGGCCCGCCAGCAATCGGCGGGGTACCCGCAGGCGGCGCGGCGGCGACTGGCACTTCGGCGTTCGGCGCTGCAGGGACTGGTGCGGCAGGTCTTTCGGTGGTCGGTGCTTTGGGCGCGGAGAGAATGGGACGCGGGGCGATGTCTATGGGCGTTTCCGGGACGAGGGGAAAATCGTCAATGTGGCCGGTGAGAAGTTGCGGCGGCCTGTAGGGCCGGTGACCTCTGCCTCTGATCATGATGCGTAGCTCCTTTGGGGCCGCGAGAGCTGGTGCGTGCCCTGGTTGGAAGCTAGCAAGACGTCAAGGGGGATTGTGGATGTGCGCCTGTGGACTTTTTATTTCGGGGCGAGGAGAAGTCCCCACCCTTCATGAACAGTCACGAAGGGTGGGGCATATGTGCCTTAGGTCAAAGACAATTTGGCGAAGACGACCTAGTGACCGTAACCACCTTGGCCGTTAATGCCCCCGTTGACCGGGCCGTGGCAGAAGCCAAAGCCCGTGTCGCTGAAAGTAGTCGGTGACCCTGCAGGCGCTACAGGAGCTTCGAGTGCCGACTCGAAATCCCACTTGTAGCCGTTCGGACCAAGCGTCAGGGCCATCACCCCCCAATAGTTCCCGGTTGATCCCGCCTCGAGATTCAATGCGTTGAAGTTCGGGTTGCCGGTGGGATCCTCCAAGTTTGTTTCGCCCGATCCGCTCGTCATCGTCGCAGTGATTACCGGATCGAGTGTCTCGCCGCCGGTGCCCACGATGAATTCCCGGATGCCGTTCCTTGGATCGTAATTTCCGTTAGGGTCAAGGGGGCGGTAGTGGGCATAGAGGTGGTCGTGTCCGTTCAGGATCAGGTCGGCTCCGTACTCGTAGAGCAGCTGCCAAAAGGCCTGAGCGGTCACGCCCTCTTGGGTGATGCCGTTCGTGGCGCTGAACGTGGGCTGATGCCAGTAGGCGGCTGTGCATGCAGAATGATTCGCGGCGAGATCATTTTTCAACCATGCGAGTTCGGCGGCAAACCAGGGGCCCATGGCTGAACAGCCACCCGGCTGCGTCGAGCACTCTATATTGAGCGAAATAAGATGCCACGAGCCCAGATTATATGAATACCAGCCATCTGCGACTCCGCTCTGCTCCTCGAAATGCCCCGCTTGTCCATCCGCCCGGGGAACGGGTTGAGGGACGGGAGCGGTCGCGCCCGGATAGTTGCACGCCGCCGCTAAAGCTGGCGGGCACGGGTCGGCGAGCGTGGTCGTGATGGGGGACCCTATGTTAGGCCCTGTCGTATTGATCAGGAAGCCGTTGAAGTAGGAGAAGTAGCCGTAGCCAGCAACACCGGTCTCGCTATGCTCGTCATAAAACTCGTGGTTGCCGGGGGAGGGCTTCTGGAGAAATTTGAAGGCGCCGTACGTCAAATCAAACGAGTTCTCGAAGTCCGAATATTGGCCTACCTGATATTGCAGATCTCCGAGGAGCGCGACGGCGTCAGGCTTCATGGTCTCGATCTGATTGGCAGTGGCCTCCTGAGATTGCCACAGAAACGTAGTGCCGTAGGGAGACTTGGGGTTGATGCACAGTTCCTTCCCAGCCTCGCCTGTCGGCTCCGCCTCGCCTGGCTGGCAGGCGATGTCGCCAACCACCGCGAGTACAGGCCAGTAACCCGCCGATGCGTAAGGCCACGTATTGTCGTTGGAATTTGGATTGCCATTGCCGTTGAAGCCTTGACCTTGTGCCTTGGCGCCGCTTGCAAATACCAACACCGAGGCGGCTGCTCCCGCGAGCACTGCCGCTCGGAACTTTCCTTGGGTCAACTTCATGCGGTTCCTCCCGTTCGGATTTGTGGTTGGATCACTGCGAATACGGTGGGTTGTACCGTTTCAATATTTCGCTTGAATGGCGAATGTGTAAAAAGGCCGTAACACGAATTTATTTGGCAAGTCGTTTAGATCATCGGCAGCACGTCGTTGACGCTATCGAGGATTAAAGGCGTTTGTGAGTCAGCGGCCGGTGCGTTGGGCGTGGATGTGCGCCTGTGGACTTTTCGGGCATGTGGGTGCTGGGTGAACTTGTCCGGTCATGCGGGTAATCGAGACTTGAACTTACTTTACCTCGATTGAATTTCTATTGAGACATGTCAGGCGATACAATTCTGCCGTTATGTCAAACCTCACGGAGAATGAGCATGAACAATCTCGATCGGATGTTACAACGCAACAAAGAATTTGCCGCTCAACAGTCTGCTGCGGGCACACTGATGCCCTCGTTTCCGCGGGCGGTGCCCAACGTGAAGGCGATGATCATCTGTTGCGCTGATATGCGCGCCGATCCGGCTCATGTCCTTGGAATTAAACCGGGCGAGGCCGTCGTGCTGCGCAACATCGGCGGACGAATCACGCCGGGGTTGTTGGAGCAGTTAAGTCTACTCCGGCGAATTGGTGAGGTTGCCGGAGAGGTTGCTGGAGGCGGCGGGGAGTTTCACCTGATCGTGCTTCAGCACACCGATTGCGGCATGATTCGCCTGGCCGGCGACACGGCCAAGCTGGCGCACTATTTTCAGATACAGGAAAGCGATCTGAAGACAAAGGCGGTCAGCGATCCTCGGGCGGCGGTCGCCGTTGACGTGGCTGCGCTCCGTGCGGTTCCTGCATTGCCGGGCGCCTGGCTACTATCAGGCCTCGTGTACGACGTGGCGACTGGACTCGTTGAGGTTGTCGTACCGCCAGGGCCGATTCGTAATGCGTAGAACTCCTAATTAACGCGATAGTAGGGTGTCAAGTGGGACGGTGGGTGTGCGCGTGTGGACTTTTTGACGAGCCCCCTACGTTCGCTGGAGCGAACTGCTGCGTGCCAAGGTGCCGGGGTGAGGTGCGGGGAGAAGTCCCCGCCCTTTGCTGCCCAAAGGATGCGGCACCCGGCCACTTCGCGGAGAGTTCGCGCTTCAGTTTCAGGAGCGACGATGTGCTGACCAAGAAAGTTTTGGGTGAAGGAACGGTAATTTCGTGAGGGGGTCCTGATTCACCTCCTACAAGAAATACCTTCGGCATTGGATTCAGGCCTTGGTTTTCATGCGGTCAAGCATGGCTTTAATGTCCGCATTCACGTCTTTGTAGGCGTCGTGCCGGAGATATCGCCCGCCGTTAGTCCATTGGCTGTAAAACTGTTGCCCCTCCGTTACGAATAGGCCGTAGAGCTGGTCTATGTGTTGCTGAGATAATCCTACTCCCTGAAATTGAATGAGCGTGCGCTGCATGATCCCAAGCAAATTCGTGGGATCATCCGCAAATTGCGGTCCGGGTTTTGTCGTCCATCGTCGCGCGTTCTGAATTTCCGTCAGAATGAATTCGCTGACTTCGGTGTATGGGTGCTTCGGCAAGTCGGCCTCCTTGAGTAGGATTCGCGGAGGTTATCACGGGTTCAGTATTAGGTATACAAGTGTCGGAAGGGGAAGCTATTATCCGGCCGCTAGCGGCTCCATGTTATCTTGTCCATCTATACTTTGGGCGATGCGCGAGTTCCGAATGAACCTAGTTCCTTCTTCCTTGGCACAGTGGGTGGGAGCGGTCGCAACGTCGTCGGCTGTAATTGTCGCTCTGTTTAAGGACCGAGTGTTTCATCTTTTCCGTCGCCCGAAACTCACTATCAGCATATCGCCTAAGCCGCCCGACTGTGTGTTATCAACGATGAACGGATTTGACAGGTATGGAAACCTCCTGTGGGCGGGAAAGGCTTATTGGCTCCGATTCTGGGTCCAGAATGGTGGGAAAGAACGTGCTGAACAGGTCCAAGTATTCGTTTCGAAAGTCTACAAACAAGGTGCCAACAAAAAGCCTGTTCAAATGGCAGATTTCTTACCGATGAATCTGCGTTGGGCAAACGCGCGCGACTGGCACAATCCTGAGATTTTTGCGCCGGGAATTTCTTCCAAGCCATTAGGAAAGCACTGCGACTTGTGTTTCGTTTCCGACCCCGCAAATCCGAGAGATAAGCTTGAAGGGCACGAAGGGCAGTGTGTTGCTACGCTTCAAGTCGAGACCTTTCCGACTAGTAACGTGCACCGTCTCCCACCGGGAGAATACCTTATCGAAGTAATTGTCGCGGCAGCCAACGCCGGTCCCATCACCGTCTACCTGGAGCTGAATTTGACAGGGAGATGGTCAACTGACCCAGATGTGATGTTTCGGGACTATCTGAGCGTGCAGTTGGTGCCGAATCCATTTTAGCTCGCGTGCTATCCGGCGGGTGGTCCACCCGTTCGTCCCTTAAGCATCTGATGGTGCCGAATTTCGGCGCGGGGGACCAATAGCACACCCGCGGTGGATGGCTGGAACATGGTCACTATTTGGGTGCCGACCCTTCCGGATCAACCACCAGCCGAATTCATCGTTTACCTGTATTGCCGTTAGCTCTCCGCAGTCACGGAGGCGTCGCTTACAAGAGGCATGACTCCTTCCATCGTATATCGGACGAATTGCTTGCCGAGTTCCGTGAGTTCATATGGCTTGTCGTCATCAAACGCTGATGTGATGATCGGCGACGGCGCGCCGCGCGGTCTGGCCGCTGTCTTAACGAATCGCCCCTGGTAGTCCTTTTGTCGGTGTTGTCGGACCACATGACCGGTGCTGAGATCATGGATGAGAAGCTTGAATAAGTCGGCTTCGGCGGAATCCTCGCGGACTGGGGCTCCGTGCACGGCAGCCCAAATTTCCGCACGCGTGCAGCCCTCATTCTTGTAGATGTGCTTTATCACGGCAAAGTGGGATTCCGAATAGACGTCTATCCACTGAACGAACATGCGTACCACGTCGTCGGAGCAGATTCGGTGAGAGGCTGCGTTAAGCAGTAGGTTGCGAATTAGCACCCGCTTTTCCTCGCTCTCGGCGGCGGACCAATCGCGAAAGCATTTCTTGATGAGCTTTAGGTATTCGGGGCTTTCGATTCGCTCGCGGACCTTTTCGTCATTGAGGTCCAAGCGAGTGAGGATTTCTGCAATCGTGACGCCAATTTCCAGAACCTCGGCCTCCTGCAACTTGAGCCAAGCTGCAAACACCCTGTTAAAGTGCGCCTGTTCCGCCTCGGACCATGCACCACCCGCGCCGGCAAATGCGCCTCCAACGACGGGAATGCCGCCGAGGCAAGAGAGCGCGAATCTAGCGAATCTAGGGCCGTACCCGTGGGACAGCGCCTCGGCCAGATCTCTTTCTATTTTCTCAGCGTCGTCCACTGTAATGTACTTTCCTCGTTGCGGCGAGGTAGGCAACTTTGAACGGCTCGACGCTTGCGCCTTTATCCAAGAAACGTGCGAAATTATACCACTCCGTTAGATTCGCTCGGAGTTCATCCAGACCTGCCTTGAAATCCTACATCGCTTTCTTTTGCGGAATTCCCAGAATTTCCCTGATGCGGTACCTGGCCGAGACTTCGCGGGGGCTGCTGCCGTTTTTCTGCAGCCACGCATTGAAGTCCTTCAGCGTCACGCAGTGCTCGATGGGGACGTTGGTGACGGAGACGCGGGCGACGTTGAGACCGTCGGCGATGCCGGAAACCCATTCCTCTCCGGCGAGAGATTTGAGGGCGAGGGCGATGGCTTCGTAGAGCGTGGCGGCCGTCACGTTGACGGTGTGGGAGATGCCTTCCATGTCCTCGATGGTGACGCGGCAAGAGCGGACGGGCATAATTGGGGCACTATATCAGTTTCGCTTTTTGTTCGCCAGAGGTACGGCGGGAGGCAAGGAGGCAGAGGACGCAGAGGAGAGAAGCGCGAGACGGATGGGCTGCATCGCGCCAAGCAAGTTTGCCGGGCACGGCATGCCGTGCCCCTACGAAGGCAGCGGCGACGGCATACGAAAAAACGCCAGCAAGATGCCGGCGCTCTCGATCTCCCAGGCTCGACTAACCGTCGACCTGGGAGCCCTTTCTGCTAAACCTTGGGGCGTCCCGCAAAGGAAAGAGAGGTCCCTCACGCCGCCGGCGAACGGCGCGGTCGGGTTCGGGATGACAACGTAGAAAAACAAGGGCAGCGGCGACGGCATCCGAAAAAACGCCGGCAAGATACCGGCGCTACGAAAACGCGGAGACGTCAACTGCCCCACCCTTTGCTGCGCAAAGGATGGGGCACCCGGTGATTAGTTCGGCTTTTGCTGCTTTGGTGCGGATTTTGGCGCCTGGTTCTGTTCCATCTGCTGCTGCTGGGCAGCATGCCGTTGTTCGAGCTGTTGCGTCTGCTGAGCGTGCTGCTGCTCCATCTGCTGTTTTTGTGCGTCGTTGTAGTTGTTCTGGATGGCTTGTTGGTGTTCTTCTTCCTGCTGTTGTTGGAGCTTCTGGTGATCTCGCGTTTGCTCGGCAGCCAGCTCGTCCTGTTGCTGCTGATATTCCTTGTCGGTTGCGGCGTTGCCCGTGTTTGGCGGCGTGAACCTGTGCTCCTGCAATGCGCTGGCTTCATTTACCGGCCTCGCAACATTTCCAGGCGGGGTATTCGCCGGAGGAGCTTTGTATTCGCCGGCTGCTTGTCTGGGGGCTACGAAGCCAGTCTGGAAATTACCGGGTTGGGCGGTAACAGCGATGGGCGGCTTACCCTGGTTGACGGAGGCGCGCAGGTCGGGATTATTACGGGCTGCCTGAACGTGCTGCGTTTGCGCAGGTACAGGACCGACGTGATTCTCGTTGGCGTAGGACTCTTGCTGGGGTGTGGGACGCGCCTCGACCCCACCGGCGCCGCCGTTGTAGCTGACGTGATTTTCGGAGACATTCACGACCGGGGTGTTATACGTGTTTTGAATTATGGCTGTGTTTACGTGATTCACAGAAGTGTTGTAAGCGAAGTGATCGCCGTCCCAGCGTCCACCTTCGTATCCGACCCCGCCGTAGCCGTAGCCATAATTGATGCCGCCATAGTAGCCAACCTGCGGTCCCCAATAACCTTCGTGGAAAATGAATGCGTTGCCGCCCCAGCCCCAATAACCGGGAGTCCAGAGAAAACCCACCTGGGGTGCCTGGACCCACATGCCGGGAACCCAGTAGTAGTCGCCGTCGTAAAAAGCCCAATAGCCTGGCGTCCATATGTAGCCATCGGCCGGACAGATTGGCTGTTCGTAGATGGGAAGTGCCGGGGGGCCAAAGTTCGCGGAAATGCCGAACCCGATTTGGGCGAACGCACCGTGGGAGAAAGCCAGCAAGATCACCGAAAACAGTAACAAGCGAATAGCAACTGCAGTGCGCATGGCGATTTCCTCCGTCTGACCGATTTGTATCTCTTGGCGTGGTGGAAGAGCGTCCAAGGGCAGGCCACCCGCTCAACGCGTTTGAATGAATCGTCCATAAGGCTCAAGATTTCCTGCTGGTGCGCGCTTCGTCGGTGCTTAATTGTTGGAGCGCCCGGAGAGCCTCTTGAATTTCGTGGTATTCGGCTGTGTCGAGCTTCCGAGGCCCATCGAGTCTTTCCTCGATTTCCTTCAATGCGACGTCAATTCGTTCGTAGAGCCGGGCAAAATCCGTCTCGAAAGCAGCGGCGATGTACGCCGGAAACCACGAATAGGGAGAACGAAGGCTCATCGCTAATCCTTCTTATCCCACATTTTGAGGAATTGAGCCACTGGCGGGTCGCCTGCCCCAACGGATGGGACACCCGAATTATCAGACGTTAAAGCGTGGGCCACCCGCCCGCCAGTGGCATTAATTTCAAAATTGTACGATTTGGAACAGTTCTCCAGACGCACAACTTCTACTATCCACCCGATGATGGCAAGGGTGAACGACTGGATCCGGGGAAGGGCCGGGCCCAGTATTTAGGGACGAGCGCAAGAGTTCTTTGCGACTGCGACGTCCTGCCCGCGCCGGGAGGAAACGAATGATTGCCGATCCGCAAATTACGACACCATGGGAGCTAGGTCTTTTCATGTTAGCTCCCGTATCACTGGCCATACTGATCGGGAATTTGCTGCGCTGGAGGGACAGACGTTTAGAACGATCATCTCTTCAAGACGTCCGGAGCCCGAAAACCCCCGCGATGATACGCACGGGTACCACTCGGCCTGCCTTTGAAAGCGCTGAGGGGCTCACCAACGCAGATTGCAACTCGCGCCAGAGTATTCTTGAGACCAAGATCGTTGCCTAAACCTAATTGACGCGCTAACCGGACCCATCCGGTGATTCGACTTCTTGTGGCGCCGGATTGCTTCGCGGCTCGAGGAGTCCGGCCGAAGATGCACTCGGAGTTGGTGTGACCTCTGCGGTCCCGAAGAACGCCTCGCGAGCTTTCTCAAACATATCTTCTGTTGCTGGATTCGACATTTTCATCTCAGATCTCAAATTGGGTCAGTCCGTAATTGCTTCTGTGTTGTGAAGGCCGGAATCGCTCTGGGCGATAGCCCGACGGTAGGCCTGCGCAAAGAACGCCACACTGAAACACGCGGACGAAGGCCGATCTGTCCAGAAAGGCACACTTGCGGTGACGTCTGGCACCCGGCCATAGCTATATTTTCGCCCCAAGTGAGCACTGCGTTGTTTGGTTATGGGGTTCTAACGCCGGATTTATGTACTCAGCGGACCACCAGGGTACCAGGGGCGACATGGCCGGTCATGCGGCTCATCAGTAGAAGACACGCAACCACGCGATAGGCAAATATCGAGCAAAGACGACAGATTGACGCAGAGTGTTCCCTTTTGGACAGACGGTCTTTTCGTGTACCGTTATAGTACTCGTCGGTTGCTTTTGAACCAGTTCCGGGGGCAGGTCGCGAAGGCGGGATCTCCTCTAAAGTCGAGTTGTCAATGCCTTCAGCTTCACGAGAACGCGTCAAGCAAGACGGTCTGCCTTTGGCCTTGGCTGGACCGGCAAGCGGCAGGCTTCCTTTGCGTCTCCTGTTTGTTCACAGTGATGCAGCGGTGGTAGAGCATTGCGTGCAGGAACTTAGGAACGCGCATTTCAGTGTCGGCGCGGACGTGGTTCTAACTCCGGAGCAGTTTGGCAAACGCCTGAAGTCGAAGCTCTATGACGTCGTGCTGGCTGAATATCCGTCCCCGAACTGGCAAGGACCGCAGGTGCTGGAAACCCTGCGCTTCAGGAACAGGCAGATCCCGTGCATCCTCCTGACCGGCGCCTTGGAACCGGAAACTGTAGCTGAGCTCATTACGCGAGGCGCTGCCGATTGCATGGAGATAGATCACGTTGGGCACATTCCCGTGGCTATTCGTCGAGCCATCAGTGACAACAAGCTGCGTGAAGAGCGCCGTGAAACCGAAAAGAAGCTGCGCCATTCGGAAGCGCGCTATCGCGCTCTTGTGGGCAACCTTGCCTATGGAATGTGCCGCTGCAACATCAAAGGCAAGTTTCTGGATGTCAATCAGGCATTGGTGACGATGCTTGGTTTTCATTCCGGCGAGGAACTCCTGGCGGTGAACCTCGCGAGCGGTATCCTCTCCGATCCACCCAAACGAGCGCAATTACTAGGCCACTTAAGCGACGAGGATCATGTTGATCCGCTGGAAGTTGAATGGAAGCGGAAGGATGGCACGGCTCTCAGGGTCCGGCTCAGCGGACGAGAGGTAGCGCAGGAGGGGAAGACCGACAGTTACGAGATCATCGTCGAGGACGTCACCCAGCAACGCAAGCTCGAGGATCACCTGCGCCAGCAGGCGGCCAAGGATCCGCTTACCGGTCTGGCTAATTACCGCCAATTGGTGGAGACCGTAAATACTGAAATCAAGCGTTCCGAGCGAACAGCGCGTGAGTTTGCGCTCTTGTTTTTCGATTTAGATGGGTTGAAGCGGATTAATGATCAGTTCGGCCACTTGGTTGGAAGTCAGGCGCTTTGCCGGCTGGCTGATGTCTTGTGCATCTGTAGCCGCGATATTGATACTTCGGCACGTTTCGGCGGCGATGAGTTTGCTCTCGTGCTGCCCGAATCAGGGAGAGAGCCCGCAACCTTAGTGGCCCGACGCATCTGCAATAAGCTTGCGAACGATGGCCGGGAACCAAAACTCTCGGTCAGCATCGGCATCGCCGTCTATCCTACGGACGGCCACACGATAGACGCCCTCTTGGGCGCAGCGGACACGGCATTGTACTCGATGAAGGCCAGAACGCGCAGTGCCGAGGCCAGTGCCTTAGAGAAGCCGGGGCGCGGCGCTGCCATGCGCCGGCTTACTACAAGACGGGAATGGTGAACCGATGAAAAAGCAACACAATCTGATCAGCATCAGTCGCAATTCGGGTTTTCATCTGGATCCCACGTTGACCAGCGAGGAATCGATCATACTGCGGGCTCTCGCCGGTGGAAGAACGGACCGTCAGGTGTGTAACGATCTCCGAATGGACCCGACGACATTCCTTCGCATGATGCGTGAGATGCGACAAAAAATCGGAGCCGTGGACAATATAACTCTGATTGCATGGGCGAAGCAGCGGATCAAGGGCGGCGATCAAAGAATCGACAAGCGGGAAAGCTACGGGCGCCTCGCGTGAGTAGATCTCCGCGAGGCGAGCGCCGAACCGAAGGCCGAACCGTCTCGACGCTGCGAACTAATGCGCAACAACCCGCCTTCGCTCCCCCGGGGCGAGCTATGGCGCGGCTAGACGGGCGGGGGGATGAGGGGCGGGGAAAATCCCCACGCTTTGCGGCGCAAAGAATTGGGCACCCGGGAAATCAAACGCCGAAACCTAAGCCACCCGCCGACCACCGGGGCTACCTGACCGCCCCGGGGCGACTCGCGAGCGATTAATTCGGCTTTTGCTGCTTTGGTGCGGTTTTTGGCGCCTGGTGCTGCTCCATCTGCTGCTGTTGAGCAGCGTGCTTCTCCTCAAGCTGTTGTGTCTGCTGCGCGTGCTGCGTTTCCATCTGCTGCTTTTGCGCGTCGTTGTAATTCTTCTGCGTGGCTTGCAGGTGTTGTGCTTCCTGTTGCTGCTGGAGCTTTTGGTGGTCCTGCGTTTGCCTGGCAGCCAGCGCGGTCTGTTGCTGTTGATATTTCTTGTCTGTCGCGGCGTTGCCGGTGTTTGGCGGCGTGAACTTGTGCTCCTGCAATTCGCTGGCTTCCTTCGGCGGACTCGCTACAGTGCCGCGTGCGGCTTCGGCCGCAGGAGCCTTGTATTCACCGCCTGCCTCTTTGGAGGATATGACGCCAGTCTTGAAGTCAGCCGGCTTGGAAGTAGCAGCGATGGGTGGCTTCCCCATGTTGGCGGAGGCGCGTAGTTCGGGATTACCGCGGGCCGCCTGAACGTGTTGCGTTTGCTCAGCTACCGGACCGACATGACTCTCTTTGGCGTAGGACTCTTGCTGCGGTGTGGGACGCGCCTCGACGCCACCGCTGCCGCCGTTGTAGCTGACGTGATTTTCAGAGACGTTCACGACCGTGGTGCGGTAGGTGTTGTGAACGACCGTCGTGTCCACGTGATTCACATAGGTGTTGTAAGCGAAGTGACCACCTTCCCAGCGGCCGCCTTCATATCCAAGGCCGCCGTAGCCATAGCCGTAATTGATGCCGCCATAGTAGCCAACCTGAGGCCCCCAATATCCTTCATTGAAAAAGAACGCGTTGCCGCCCCAACCCCAATAACCCGGGGTCCACAGGAAGCCTACCTGGGGTGGCTGAACCCACGTGCCGGGCACCCAGAAATAACCACCGTCGTAAAAAGCCCAGTAACCTGGCGTCCAAAGGTAACCGTCGGCAGGGCAGATTGGCTGCTCATAGACGGGAAGCGCAGGGGGTCCAAAGCCCACGGAAATGCCGATGCCGATTTGGGCGGGTGCACTGTAGGAGAAAGCCAGAAAGAGAACCGAAAGCAGCAACAAGCGAATAGTAACCGCGGTGCGCATTGTAAGTTCCTCCGCCTGACGTATTTTTTTTCGTCGCGACACTTGTGTCAGGAAGACTTCCACCTGATGGAGGATAGGCTCGACGCAAGAATGAATCTGTTCCAAACAGCACATTCGCAAGAAAGTGCGGCAGGAGCAACTTCGAAGTTTCGATTAACGCGCCTACGGGGCCACAAGACTAAGGATGGGGCACCCGGAACAGCAGGAGGCAAGGAGAAGCATGTCAAAATCGGCAAAACGCTAATGGGCGGCAGCGGCGGCGGGGGCAGCCAGCTGCTGCATGAGGGCCAACTGGTCCCAATTGTCCCAGCCCTGGACGATTTTGCCGTTGGCGATGCGCGCGATGGTGATACCCGTGATGCGAACGGATTTGTTGGTGGGCGGGATGCCGAGGTGGTCGCCCGTGTGAGTCATGACGGCGGACCAGCGGACCGTGACTTTATCCTTCGCGCCGAATACGTCTTCGAGCGTGACCTTAATATCGGGAAACGCGCCGTGAAGGCGATTGAAGAGCCGCACGAAATCAGCAGGCCCGTGAATCTCGACGCCGGGGGCGTCCTGCCCGATGCCGATGCCATTTTCGTCGAGCAGATCGTAAATCGTTTGAACGCGGCCTTCGTTCCAAACTTCCCTGAACCAGCGCCTCATCAAAACAATGTTTTCTTCTACGGACACGCGGCACCTCCTTGCGAGAATGGCAAGAGTTATACATCAGTAATGATTAGCGGCGGATGAATATTTTCGGCGTGCCAGGGGGTAAGGCTAAAGGTGCGGGATGACAACGAAAACCGGTGCCGCGCTGCCCGTTCGGCTTCGCTCGGGGTAAAAAGGCCGCGGCGCTACATATAATCGGTCAAAGGCTATACGCCAGCGGGTGCCTGGGCTCGTAAAGCATGATGTCGTCCGCGCCAGGGACGGCCATCATGACCACGAGTCCGTAACCGCGATCCTGAACTTCACCGTCGAACTCCGCGCCTTTGGCCTTCAGTTCAGCGACCGTGCGTGAGATGTCGTCGCACATCAGGGAGATCATGTGGTGCCGCGGCGAGTCGTAGGTCTTGCCATCGTAGACGCTGTGGGTCGGGTGCACGCCCATCTCACTCCGGCCGGACTTGAAGATCAGCCAACCCGAGCCTCCGCCCTGCGCGTCCTCGAGGTAGGGCCAGCCGAGGACGTCGCGAAGGAATGCGCGCGTTGCGGGGGCATCGTCGGAATAAATCAGGGTGTGGATGCTGGTGATCATCAGAGTGAACTACTGAAATCGAATGGGATTGTACTCTTTCGGTATGTTGCCAATCAAGGAGCGCTTGCAGAGCGAGAGCAACGGCGCGGCAAGGGGGCACGCGGCAAAGCAGGATACGGTCCTTTTAGGTCACTTGTGCTCCGCGCAGGCGCTGCTAGGATCCCCGCTCGTATTCCATTCCAAACGTCTCGTGAGGGGATCGACACATGCGCCGAACAATCTGGATTCTTGCGGTAGGATTCATTCTGACGATCGGAGTTTCCTCGGCCCGGGCTGATACTTACACAGCCACATTCACCTGCAGCGGCACTTGTACGGACTTTCCGAATCCGGTGGATGTGACCTTCCCATCGCCGAGCATTCTTGAGATGTGGGACGGCGTTACGGATTTCGTCACGCTGGTTGCAGGCGACAATCCCGGCGATTCGTACACGTGGAGTAACAGCCTAGAGGCGGGGACTGAGGGTCCCGAGGTTGAGGACTACAGCCTTTTTATAACCGATGTGACCACTGGAGACGTCGAGGGCACTTTTGGCACAGTCGGTACAGGCGACCTTTTTTTCACGAGTTTTACGGATAACGGGACACTGACTTTCTCGTCCTCTGGCGGCAGCAACGGCGGTGGTGATGGCGGCGGTAACGGCGGTGGTAACGGTAATACTCCTGCTCCGGAGCCGAGCAGCATCGGCTTCCTGCTCTCTGGAATCGGAACCCTGCTCGCAACGCGAAAATTCCGGGCTTAGTTTCGGGGGAATTTGCATGCTGAGGCGCCGGTTTGCGAATGAGAATCGCTGGTAGCGCCCGATTAGAACGAGTCAGCTGACGCCCCAGGGGGCAATCAAAAAAGGAGAACTGACAATGCCAACGAAGACGACGAAGAAACTCAACAAGAGGGCCAAACACCTGAAGAAGGGGAAGAAGCTCGAAGCCACCAAGCCGTTGACTGACACGGCCTCGCCCAACCTCTTCAATGAGGCGTGTGCTGGCGCGCACTATGTCAAACCTCAGCTGTAACTGGATCGAACGCGGGACTGAATGAGACGCCCGGGGTTCGGCTCGGGCGTTTTCGTTTTTCGCGCGCGACCGAGCACTTTGTGCGTGAACTTGCTTTCAGGTGCCGAAGCGCCTAAAATAGCTCGATTGATGACGTCCGTCCTCAACGAAGGATATTTTTTCACGCCCAGCGCAGCTTGCTGGGCTTTCGTGTTTATAGGGAGCAAAGTAAATGGCTAGAGAATCCCTGTTTGTGGCGACGCGGGAAGAGATCGCCGGCGAGCGCCAGGCCGGATACGCGATCCCCGAAGGCTTAACCTTCGACGATGTGCTGCTGGTGCCCGGCAAGTCCGACGTGCTGCCCACCGACGCCGATACGCGCACGTTTCTTTCGCGCCGCATCGCGCTGAATATTCCCATCGTCGCCGCGGCCATGGACACCGTGACCGACGCGCGCCTCGCGATCGCCATTGCGCGACAGGGCGGCATCGGATTTGTGCACCGCAACATGTCCATCGAGCGGCAGGCCGAGGAAATTGACCGAGTGAAACGCTCGGAGAGCGGAATGATCGTGGACCCCGTGACCATCGGGCCGGAGATGTCCGTGCGCCAAGCGCTGGACATCATGAACAAGTACAAGGTATCGGGACTGCCGGTCACGCGCGGGCAGCGGCTCGTCGGCATCCTGACGAATCGCGATCTGCGATTCGAGCGGAACCTGGATCAGCCCGTCAGCAACATCATGACGAAGGAAAGCCTGGTCACCGTGCCCGTGGGCACGACGCTCGAAGAAGCCGAGCGCATTCTGCAGCGGCATCGCATCGAAAAGCTGCTGGTGGTGGACAAGGATTACAACCTGAAGGGCCTGATCACGGTGAAGGACATCCAGAAAAAACTCGAGTTCCCCAACGCCACGAAAGACGAGCAGGGCCGCTTGCGCGTGGGCGCGGCTATCGGCGCGACCGGAGATTTTCTGGAGCGCGCGCAGGAAATGGCGCGCGAGAAAGTGGACGCGCTGGCGATTGATACCGCGCACGGCCACACCACTCGCGTGATGGATGCGATTCGCGCCGTAAAGCACGCGCTGCCCGATATGCAGCTGCTCGCCGGAAACGTGGCCACCGCGGAAGGCACGCGCGACCTGATTTCGCTCGGCGTGGATGGACTCAAGATCGGCATCGGGCCCGGTTCGATTTGTACGACGCGCATCGTGACCGGCGCGGGCGTGCCGCAGATTACGGCGGTGGCCGAGTGCGCGCGGGCGGCCTACGGAAGCGGCGTGCCGGTGATCGCCGATGGCGGCATCAAATTTTCGGGAGACATCACCAAGGCGATTGCCGCCGGTGCTTCCGCCGTGATGATCGGGAGCCTTTTTGCCGGCACCGAAGAATCCCCCGGCGAGACGATTTTGTATCAGGGCCGCACGTTCAAGTCCTATCGCGGCATGGGATCGCTCGGCGCGATGGAGGCGGGGTCCGCTGACCGCTACGCGCAGGAAAATGCCGAGCGTGGAAAATCCGTCCCTGAGGGAATTGAAGGACAGGTGCCGTACAAGGGGCCGCTCGCGGGACTAGTGGAGCAGCTCGTGGGCGGCTTGCGCAGCGGCATGGGCTACTGCGGCGCGCAAAATTTGAAGGATTTGCAGGAGAACAGCAAATTTATCCGCATCTCCTCGGCCGGTCTGCGCGAAAGCCACGTCCACGACGTGATCATCACCCGCGAGGCTCCGAACTACAGGCTCGAGTAATGCGCCGCCACACGGCCGGGGAATTCTAGAGTGAACTGGCTGAGGACCTGGTGGCCGGCGCTGGCTTGGGCGGTCGTAATTTCAGCATTTTCCACGGGCGTTTTCACGGCGGAGCACACCAGCCGAATTATTATTCCGATTTTGCATTGGCTGCTGCCTCACGCATCCATGCACACGCTGAATCGCCTTCACCACATCATTCGCAAATGCGCGCACTTCACCGAATACTTCATCCTGAGCCTGCTGATCCTGCGCGGCATTCGCGCCGGGCGGCCGGGCTCGCGCTTCGCCTGGGCGCTCGCGGCCATCGCGATCGTCGCTTGCTACGCATCGCTCGATGAGCTGCACCAGCACTTCGTGCCCGGGCGCACCGCTGCCGTGGGAGATGTTCTGATTGACACGACCGGCGGGATCGCCGCGCAGCTGGTTGCAGCTGGGTTGATGCTGTGGGGCCACTTCCGCCAAAAGCGAAAGCAGAAATCGGAAGCTGAAATCAGCGCGTAAAAAGAAAAGTCCCGGGAACTTCCCGGGACTTTTGAGATTTCGCGCGCGGAAAACATTCGCGGCGAAAAGTTATTTTGCGGCGACGGCTTCTTTCTCTTCTTTTTCTTCCGGAGCTTCCTCGGCCGCACCCTTACGCGGCTTGCGGTCTTTTTTCTTCAGCTCCGAGCCGATGAATTCCAGAATCGCCAGCTCCGCGCCGTCTCCGATGCGCCATCCGGTGCGGATGATCCGCGTGTAGCCTCCGGGACGATCGGCGAAGCGCGGCGCGAGATCCGTGAAGAGCTTTTTCGTCGCGGCGGTGGTCATCAGGAAAGCAGCGGCCTGCCTGCGAGCGTGGAGCGAATCGCGTTTGCCAAGCGTTATCATTTGTTCGGCGAGCGGACGAGTCGCCTTCGCGCGCAGGATGGTGGTGTGGATGCGCTCTTTCTCAATGAGATTCGTGACGAGGTTGCGCAGCACGGCGCGGCGATGCGCGGGCTGCTTGCCGAGTTTGGAGCCTGATCTAAGGTGTCTCATGTGTCAGGCCCCGGCTAGATCGCCGACGCGTCCCCTTCCGGTGGCGGAGGCGCAGTCTGGCTCGGAAGCGGCGGCCAGATCACGCGGCCGTGATCGTCGAACTTCATTCCGAGGCTCAAGCCCATCTTGTGGAGGATGTCCTTGATCTCGTTGAGCGACTTGCGGCCAAAGTTCTTGGTCTTGAGCATTTCGGATTCGGTCTTCTGAACCAGCTCGCGCAAGTTCTGAATGTTGGCGTTCTTCAGGCAGTTGTAGGAGCGCACGGATAGCTCGAGCTCTTCGACGGAGCGGTCGAGAAATTCGAGACGCGGGTCGGCGTAGTTTTCGACCGCCTCTTCGGGAAGCTCCGGCTGTTCCTCAAAGTTGATGAAGATGCTCATGTGGTCCTTGATGAGCTTTGAGGCGAGGCCGATGGAATCCTGCGGAGTAATCGCCGCATTCGTCCAGACTTCGAGGGTCAGCTTTTCGTAGTCCGTCATTTGACCGAGGCGCGCCGCTTCGACGGCGTAGTTAACCTTGCGCACCGGCGAATGAACGGAGTCAATCGGGATGTAGCCGATGGGCAGATCTTCGTCGAAGTTGCGGTCGGCGGCCACATAGCCGCGGCCATTCTTGACGCGCAATTCGAGCTCGAGCTTGCCGCCTTCGCTGACCGTGGCGATGTAAATGTTCTTGTCGAGCACGGCGATATCGGCGTCTTCCTCGATCTTCGCGGACGTCACCGGGCCCGGAACATCCACGGTGAGGGTGATGGTCTTGGACTGGTCGGTATTGAGCTTGAGCGGAACCTGCTTGAGGTTCAGGATGATGTCCGTTGCGTCCTCGACGACGCCGGGAATCGGCGAAAATTCGTGCAGGACGCCTTCGATTTTCACGGCGGTGATGGCCGCGCCCTCGATCGAGCTCAGCAGCGCGCGCCGCAGAGCGTTTCCGACCGTGGTTCCCCAACCGCGCTCAAACGGCTGCGCGGAGAATTTTCCGTACTTGTCGGTAAGCGTCTCGGGTTCCGCCGCCAACCGCTTTGGTTTCTGAAAGCCTTTCCACATGATTGCTATTCCTCCTGGCCCACGAATCGCAGGCCCTCTAACATTTCGAAAAATCCGAATCCGAAAGATTCCAAGGCTAAAGCCCCGGGAGTAGAACCGGCTTTTCGCGGGGCTGAAGCCCCACGCTTTCACCGGTTCCGAAATTACTTCGAGTACAACTCGACGATGAGCTGTTCGTTCATCGGTGGCGTCTGCACGTCCTCACGGCGAGGCATGGCCACGACACGCGCTTTGAAATTCGCGCGGTCAATGTCGAGCCACGGCGCAACTCCCTGGCTCTGCGCCAAGTTGCGCGCCTCGAGCACCATCGCGTTCTCGTGCATGTCGGCCTTGAGCGCGACATCGTCGCCCACTTCCACGAGGTAGCTGGGAATGTTCACCTTCTTGTCCTTCACGCGGATGTGGCCGTGCAGCACGAGCTGACGAGCTTGCGACCGGGATCCGGCGAGCCCCGCGCGGTAAACGACGTTGTCGAGGCGCCGCTCGAGCATGACCATCAAGTTCGATCCGGTCGGGCCCTTGGTGCGCTCGGCCTTTTCAAAATAGGTGCGGAACTGCCGCTCGAGCAGACCGTAGGTGCGCTTCACCTTCTGCTTTTCGCGCAACTGTATGCCATAGCCGACCATCTTCGGCCGACGCGCCTGACCATGCTGCCCAGGAACGAAGTTGCGCTTCTCGATCGCGCATTTTTCCGTAAAACACCGGAGGCCTTTCAAAAAGAGCTTCTGCCCTTCCCGACGGCACAGCCGGCAAACCGCTTCACGATGTCTTGCCAATTGCTTGTCTCCTTCAAGACTGCCGGGCTAAAGACCCCGGCGCTACATTCAAATCCAAAACGTTAAACGCGGCGGCGCTTGGGCGGACGGCAGCCGTTGTGCGGCACGGGAGTTACGTCCTTGATCGCATTGATGTGCAAGCCGGATGACGCCAGCGCGCGAACCGCGGATTCGCGTCCTGCTCCCGGACCCTTGACACGCACTTCGACCGACTTCATGCCGTACTGATCACGCGCAACTCCTGCCGCCGTCATCGCCGCCTGTTGCGCGGCGTAGGGCGTTCCCTTGCGCGAACCCTTGAAACCCGATGATCCCGCAGAGGCCCAACTGACGACGCGGCCATCCGGATCGGTCAGCGTGATGATCGTGTTGTTGAACGTGGCCTGGATGCACACCAAGCCGTGCGGCACGATCCGCTTTTCCTTCTTCTTGCGAAATTCCTTCTTTCGCTTTGTCGGCTTCGCGCCTGCTGCCGGAGCCGCTGCTGCGTCTTTCGGTTCTTTAGCCATTTAGTTGTATCAAACCTTTCAAGATGCCGGGCTGAAGGCCCCGGCGCTACATTCAAATCCAAACCAACTGCACAGCAGACTACTTGCGTGCCATTGTCTTCTTCTTTGCAGCTACCGCGCCCTTGCGCGGACCCTTGCGCGTGCGCGCGTTGGTGTGCGTCCGCTGGCCGCGCACGGGAAGATTCCGGCGATGGCGCATCCCGCGGTAGCACTGAATTTCGATCAAGCGGCGCACGTTCATCTGCGTCTCCTTACGGAGATCGCCTTCCACGCCACCTTCGGCTTCGATCGCGGCGCGCAGATGCGTGACTTCCTCTTCGGTCAGATCCTTGATCTTTTTCGTTGCGTCCACATCCGCCTTTTGAGCGAGCGAACGAGCGCGCTGCTGCCCGATGCCATAGATCGCCGTGAGGCCGACCCAGAGGCGCTTGTTCGGCGGAAGATCCACACCTGCAATACGTGCCATATCGCTTTCCTCCCTGCGTTTCCTGCTAGCCCTGGCGCTGACGGTGTTTAGCGTTGCTGCAAATTACGCGGACGACGCCGCGCCGATGAACGATCTTGCACTTCATGCAAATTTTCTTGACCGATGCGCGAACTTTCATAGCTTCGACTCCGTTTCCCCTGGGAACTTCAGGGGCTAAAGCCCCTTCCCATTTGCTGCCGGTACATCGCGGCTAAAGCCGCGACCCACAAACCATCTCTATCGCGACAGCCCAGAAATCACTTCCTCCACTGCCGACCCGTAGATGCCGGGCTGAAGGCCCGGGCGCTACATTCAATTCTTAACCGGCGCCCGATCCAGCACGCCGCCAAATTCCTAGCTGCGCTTCGTTCAGCCCTACTTGTAGCGGTACACGATGCGGCCACGGGTCAGGTCGTAGGGTGAAAGCTCGACTGCCACGCGGTCTCCGGCCAAAATACGGATGAAATTCTTTCTCATCTTTCCTGAAATATGCGCGAGCACCTGATGCTTGTTTTCCAGTTCGACGCGAAACATGGCGTTCGGAAGCGGTTCGATCACGACGGCCATCACTTCGATGGCGTCTTCCTTCCCGCTGCCTTCCTCCGACTTCTTTTTTTCCTGCAGTGGCCTTCTCGCCATGCTCTCCCTTGCAATCGGGGCGCAGCAAGCAGCGCCCCGACAAAATCTCTAGAAACTGCCCTTTACCAGCAGGGCCCGGTTGCTTCTCGCGGGCGGGTCAGAATCCACGGCCCTTTGCTCGTGACGGCGACGGTGTGCTCGAAATGCGCCGAGTCGCTGCCGTCCGTCGTCACTGCCGTCCAATCGTCGTCCAGCACTCGGACGCCTGGACCGCCCGAATTCACCATCGGCTCGATGGCGATGACCATGCCTTCCTGCAAGCGCGGCCCCTGCCCTGCCGCGCCGTAATTCGGAACCTGCGGTTCTTCGTGCATCTTGGTGCCGATGCCATGGCCCACAAATTCCCTGACCACCGAAAAACCATTGCCTTCGACCCACTGCTGCACGGCCGCTGAGACATCGCCCAACCGGTTGCCCGGCCTGACTTTATCAATCGCGTGCTCGAGCGACTCGCGGGTGACGCGCAACAATTTCTCGCGCTCCGGCGCGATTTTCCCGACCGGCACCGTCAACGCCGCGTCTCCGAAGTAACCTTCCAGCTCGACGCCAAAATCCATCGAGAGGATATCTCCCTCTTTCACGCGCCGGGACTGCGACGGGATTCCGTGCACTACCTCCTGATTAATCGAGGTGCACACTGAACCCGGATAACCCCGGTAGCCCTTGAATGCAGGGCGGGCACGATGTTCCGCCGTGTACGCCTCCGCAAACTCGTCGAGCTCTTTGGTCGTGAGGCCGGGGCGAACCATCGCGCGCATTTTTTCCAGGGCGCCCCAAACGATCAGCCCCGCGCGATGCATCTTTTCCAGCTCAGCCGGCGATTTACAGATGACCATTCCGCCCTTCCGCACGCTTTACAATCTCGCCGAGCGCACGGCTTACGTCGTCCATGCTCGCCGAGGCGTCCACAACATGCAGCACGCCCTGCCGACGGTAATACTCAGTCAGCGGCTTTGTGGCCCGCTCGTACGCTTCCAGCCGCTGCTTCACAGCTTCGGCCGTATCATCGGCGCGTTGCACGAGCTTGCCGCCATCGTGGTCGCAAATCCCGTCCACTTTCGGCGACAGATCGTAGATGTTATAAATCTCGCCACCTACGCTGCACGTCCGGCGGCCGGTAAGGCGCCGCAACAGCTTATCGTTGCCCACCGCCAAATCCACGACGACTGGCTTTTCGAATCCCGAACTCTTCAAAATCCGATCCAGCCCCTCGGCCTGCGGCAGCGTCCGAGGAAACCCATCGAAGAGACATCCGGCGGCGCAATCGGGCTGCGCCAGCCTCTCTTCAATCATCCGCATCACCAGGTCGTCCGAAACCAACTCGCCGCGCCTCATGATCGGCTCGACAACCTTGCCAAGCTCGGTGCCGCGACTTACGGCGTCGCGCAGCATGTCGCCGGTTGAAAGATGCGGCACGCCGCAAAGCTTTGCAATCCGCTTTGCCTGAGTGCCCTTGCCCGCTCCCGGCGGACCCAGAAAAATGAATGCTCGTCTGATGCCCATCGTCACCGCCGGACCAAGGGTATCAACCGCGACGACTGCGCACGCGACCTTTGCGCACAAATCCTTCGTAATTCCGCATCACGAGCTGCGCTTCAAGCTGCTGCACAGTATCCATCGCGACGCCGACCACGATCAGCAGCGACGTGCCGCCGAAATAAAACTGCACGCCCAGCCCATCGAGGATGAAGCGCCAGGCGTGAGTATCAAACCAGGCGCCGACCATCCCGGGCAAATGCTGCAGGTGAATTCCCGAGATCATCCATTCCGGCAGCAAGCAGACAATCGCCAAATAGACGCCGCCGACCAGCGTGAGCCGCGAAAGTATGCGATTGATATATTCCGACGTGTTCCGCCCGGGACGAATTCCGGGAACGAAGCCGCCGTTTTTCCGCATGTTGTCGGCCAGCTCCGTGGGATTGAAAATGATGCCCACGTAGAAAAACGCGAAGAAGATGATCAACGCCACGTAGATGACCGTGTAGAGCGGCTCGCCCCAGCTGATCATCTTGCCGAAGCTCTTGATGATCGTCGAACGGTTGCCAAAAATCACGGCAAAAGTTGCCGGCGCGGTGAGCAGCGAGCTGGCAAAAATCGGCGGAATCACGCCGCCGGAATTCACGCGCAGCGGGAGATAGGTCATCTGCCCGCCCATTACCTTGCGGCCCATCACGCGCTTGGCGTACTGCACCGGAATGCGCCGCTGGCCACCTTCGACGAAGACGATAAACGCGACCACCGCAACCATCAGCACGAGCAAGCCAAGGATCGCGATGGGCGTGAACGAACCCCACTGCTCCGTCTTGATCTTGCCCCAGAGATCGGACACGGCCGGTGGAAGGCCGACCACGATTCCAGTAAATATGATGAGCGACATGCCATTTCCGATGCCGCGGTCGCTGATCTGTTCGCCAAGCCACATGATGAAGGCCGACCCGGTGGTCAGCGTAAGCATGGTCATCAATATGAATCGCAGGCCCGGATGATAGACGAGCGACGAGCCCGACATTGTCTGGCTTTCCAGCGTGCGCGCGATAGCGAACGACTGAAACGCGCTGAGAATAATCGTCAGATAGCGCGTGTACTGCGTGATTTTGCGGCGGCCGAGTTCGCCCTCTTTCTGCAGACGCTCAAGATACGGCCAGACAACCACGAGCAACTGCAGAACGATCGAAGACGTGATGTACGGCATGATGCCGAGAGCGAAAATCGTGAGCCTGCGAAGATTGCCACCGCTGAAAAGATTGAAAATGCCGAGCGCCGAACCCTGGTACTGCTTGAAAAGCTGCTCGAGCGCATCCGTGTTGATTCCCGGCGTGGGAATATAGCTGCCCAGGCGATACACCGCCAGCAGGGCCAGCGCAAACAGGACGCGTTTGCGCAGGTCAGGCGTGCTGAAGATGTTTCGAAAGGCTTCGAGCAGCTTTCTCATTTCAGGACTTCGATCGTTCCCCCGGCCGCCGCGATCTTTTCCTGCGCCGATTTGCTGAAGGCATGCGCGCGGACCGTCAATGCAATCTTCAATTCGCCATCACCCAGAATTTTCACGCGGTCGCGAACGGCGCGGACAATTCCGACCGTATTCAGCAACTCGGGCGTGACCGTGTCGCCGGCGGCGAAAGCGCCGTTGAGGCTTTCGACGTTGACGACCGCAAACGATTTCGAAAATGGAGCGGAAAACCCCCGCTTCGGCAGGCGCCGGTGGAGCGGCATCTGGCCGCCCTCAAACCCCGGACGACGCGAATAGCCGCGACGGGACTGTTGACCCTTGTTGCCGGCGCCCGAAGTCTTACCCATCTTGGAGCCCATACCGCGACCGACGCGCACCTTACGATGGCGCGAGCCGCGCGGCGGCTTCATGTTCGATAGTGTCGGTACCTTTGCCATTGCCAGTTAGTCCTCGATTTTGACGAGATGGTGGACTTTCGCGATCATGCCGCGAACTTCAGGCGTATCCGGATGCTCGATGACCTGCTGCATCCGGCGGAAGCCGAGGCCGCGAATCGTCTGCCGCATGCCGCGCGGGCAACCGATAAAGCTGACCACCCACTTTACTTTTAGAGTTCCTGACTTCTTTTTCGTCGTCGCCATAATTTTTCGGCCTTTTTATCAACGGAGCGGCTAGGACGCCGGTTCTTCCGCTCCTCTGCCGCGCGATTCCGCGACTCGCGCTGCGTCCTTTAGATGCATCAGGGCATCGAACGTGGCCTTGATGACGTTGTGAGGATTCGACGTGCCCAGCGACTTCGTGAGTACGTTCTGAATTCCCGCAACCTCCATCACGGCGCGCACAGGACCCCCAGCAATCACGCCCGTTCCATCCGGCGCGGGCTTGAGCAAAACTTGTCCCGAGCCGTAGGTGCCCAAAACCTGATGCGGAATGGTGGAACCCTTGAGGTTCAGCCTCACCATATTTTTCTTGGCCTGCTCGATCGCTTTGCGGATGGCCATGGGAACTTCGCGAGCCTTGCCCATGCCGAAGCCGGCGTGGCCGCCCTGGTCGCCGACTACTACGAGCGCCGAAAAGCTGAGATTCTTGCCGCCCTTCACTACCTTCGTGACACGGTTGATCGAAACCACCTGATCTTTCAGGTTGGCCTGGTTAGCCTGCACGACGCGGCGAATTGAAAGCGTATCCTTGAGCTCTTGTTTCGACATGTGGTTTTCAGAACTGCAGGCCCGCCTCACGGGCCGCTTCAGCAAGCGCTTGCACGCGGCCGTGATACTGGTAGCCACCGCGATCGAACACAACTTTCTCGACGCCCTTGGCGCGGGCGCGTTCGGCAATCGCTTTGCCGACAACTTTGGAGGCTGCGATATTTCCGCCACCCTTGAGCGTGGCGCGCACTTCCTTGTCGAGCGAGCTGGCGGAAACCAGCGTGCGGCCCGTGCCGTCGTCTATGACCTGCGCCCGAATGTGGCGGCTGGAACGGTGCACGCACAGCCGCGGGCGCTCGGGCGTGCCGACGATTCTTTTGCGCATCCGCACGTGAATGCGGCGGCGATGAGCCTCGCGCGATAATCTTCGAACAGGAGCTGCCACTCTGGTTCTCCTTTTTCTGCCGGTTCAGGCTGAGCCTAGGCGGCCGCCGTCTTGGCGCCGGCCTTGCCGGCCTTCTTCTTGAGACGCTCGCCGGTGATGCGGACGCCCTTTTGCTTGTACGGATCGGGCGGACGCAGCCGGCGAAGATTGGCCGCAACCTGGCCGACCTGATTCTTGTCCGCGCCCGTGACCGTCATATGCGTCATCTTTTCGACGGCGATCTGAATTCCTTCGGGAATCGGGAACTCGATTGGATGCGAGTAGCCGAGAGCGAGGACTACGTTCTTACCTTTGACTTCGGCGCGATATCCGACACCGACGATATCGAGATCCTTTTTGAATCCCGTGGTGACGCCGGTGACTGCGTTGGCGACGAGCGCGCGCGCCAAGCCGTGCAGCGCGCGGAATTGCTCCGCGTCGCGCTTGGCCACGAGGGTGCCATCCTTCTGCTCGAACGTGATGCCGCGCGGCACGCCGACGGTCATCTTGCCCTTGGGGCCCTGCACTTCAACGGCGTCGGGCTTGATCTGAATCTTTACGCCGGACGGCAACTGAATTATTTTGTTTCCAATTCTCGACATGGCTCTATGAAAACCTCGTTTACCAGACTTCGCAAAGATGCTCGCCGCCGACGCCTTCTTTTCGCGCCGACTGGCCGGTCATCAACCCGCGCGGCGTGGACAGAATCGAAATGCCCATGCCGCCGACGACGGGACGAATTCCCGTCTTGCCGATATAGCGGCGCGAACCGGGCCGGGAGATGCGCTTCAGATCGGTGATAACGCTCAGGCGCTCCGGCGTGTAGCGCAAAAAGACGCGCAGCGTTTTCTTGCCCTTCTCTTCCACGACCTTGAAATTCGCGATGTAGCCCTCTTCCTTCAGGATTCGCGACAGTTCAATTTTCATCTTCGAGGACGGCATTTCGACGCGGGCATGCTTGGCCATGGCGCCGTTACGAATGCGCGTCAGAAAATCGGCAATAGGATCGGTGGTCATTTTCTCTTCCTTACCAGCTGGCCTTCACGACGCCGGGAATTTCTCCCTTGAGCGCGTGGCCGCGGAAACAGATACGGCACATCTGGAACTTCCTGAGCGTGCCGCGCGCGCGCCCGCAGATCCGGCAGCGGTTGCGCTGGCGAACCTTGAACTTCAGCTTGCGCTTCGTCTTCGCGATCTGACTGGTTCGAGCCATGCTCGTTAATTCTCCTTACGCCGCGCCCTGAGCGCGGAATGGCACGCCGAGCAGTTTTAGCAACTCGCGGCCTTCTTCGTCGCTCCGGGCGGTCGTCGTGATCGTAATGTTCATGCCCTTAATCTTGTCCACGCGGGTGTAGTCAATTTCCGGGAACACCAGCTGGTCCTTCAGGCCCAGCGTGTAGTTGCCGCGGCCGTCGAACGAATTCGGCGGCAGACCCTTGAAATCGCGCACGCGCGGGAAAACAATCGCCGAAAGTCGGTCGAGAAACTCGTACATGCGTTCGCCGCGCAGCGTGACCATGCAACCGATCGGCATTCCCTTGCGAATCTTGAAATTCGCGATTGATTTCTTCGCGCGCGTGATCACCGGTTTTTGTCCGGCGATCTGGCCAAGCTCGATGGCGGCTGTATCCAGCAGCTTTACGTTCTGGCTGGCCTCGCCAAGACCGATATTCAGCGTAATTTTCGAAACGCGCGGCACAGCCATCGTGTTCTTGTACCCGAAGCGCTTCGCCAGCGCGGGAACTGTTTCCTTGCGATACTTTTCGTGCAGTCGGCTAGCCATTTCTGATTTGCCTCGACTCCTAGGTCTCAAACGTCGTGTTGCAGCGGCGGCAGACGCGAACTTTCGTGCCGTCGGGTAGCGCGGTATGCCCCACGCGCGTGTGTTTTCCGCATCCGGGACAGACCAGCATCACATTCGAAATATGTATCGGGCCTTCCTTATCCAGAATGCCTCCGCGGACATTTTTTTGCGGATTCGGCCGCGTGTGCTTCTTCATGATGTTGGCATGTTCGACGGTGACGCGGCGCTTCTCGCGATTGACGGAGAGCACCTTGCCCGTCTTGCCCTTGGACCGGCCGGCCATCACTTTCACGATGTCGCCATGGCGGACGCCGAGAATCTCAATCGTTTCGTTTGTTTCTCTTTTTGGCATCGTTACCACACTTCCGGAGCGAGCGAGACGATCTTGGTGAACTTCTTATCGCGCAGCTCGCGGGCTACAGGCCCGAAAACGCGCGTCCCGATCGGTTCGTTTGCATCGTTAATCAGCACGGCCGCATTGTCGTCAAACCGGATGTAAGTGCCATCCTTACGCCGCTGTTCCTTACGAGTACGCACAACCACGGCGCGCACGACGACACCTTTCTTGACCTGACCATCCGGCGAAGCTTCCTTCACCGCCGCCGTGATGACGTCGCCGAGGCCTGCCGTCAGCCCCGCATCTCCTCCCAACGGGAGGATGCATGTGATCTGGCGCGCGCCCGAATTATCGGCCACGGTCAGCCATGTCCGCATCTGAACCATTGTCGTGCTCCCTTATCTTTTGCTACGAACTCAGGCCACGCGCGTCGAGCGCTGCACGACTTCCTTGAGCCGCCACCGCTTCAACTTCGAAAGCGGCCGAGTAGAAACAATTCGCACCGTATCGCCGACACGCGCCTCGCCAGTTTCATCATGCGCGTAATACTTTTTCGCGGTCCGCACGACGCGATGATAGAGAGGGTGCTGGGTCGCGCGCCGGACCCTGACGACGATGGTTTTCTGCATTTTCGAGCTGGTCACCACACCTACCAGCTCCTGCCTCGTACCGCGTTCCTGGGCGGCTTCGTGAGCCGCTTGTGTTTCGTTCGCCATTACTTCTTCCTCAATTCGATTGCTCGCAGAAGCGTCTTCACGCGCGCGAGATCTTTTCGAGCTTCCCGCATTTTCTTCAGTCCCTCGGCCTGTCCCGCCGAAATCTGGAAGCGCAAACGGAAAACCTGCTCGGCCAGCTCACGCTGCTGGGTTTCGAGCTCGTTCGCATTCATCTCGCGGTATTTCTCAATTCTCCGCGCCATCAGAGTTCCTCCGCACGCGTTACGAACTTGGTCCTGATCGGCAGCTTGTGCGAGGCAAGCTTCATAGCCTCCGTCGCCGCCGCCAGATCCACGCCCGCCATTTCGAACATGATGCGCCCCGGTTTCACGACCGCTACCCAATGCTCCGGTGGACCTTTACCTTTGCCCATGCGCGTTTCGGCAGGCTTCTTGGTGAAAGGCTTATCGGGAAAAATCCGAATCCAGAGTTTTCCGCCGCGCTTGATGAAACGCGTAATCGCCACGCGCGATGCTTCGATCTGGCGGTCGGTGATCCAGGCCGGCTCCAAAGCCTTGAGTCCAAAGTCGCCAAACGCGAGCGCTCCGCCGCGCCAGGCTTTTCCGGTACGCCGGCCGCGCTGCTGCTTGCGGTACTTCACCTTCTTCGGCATCAACATAATGGTTGGCCCGTATCCTTAAACTTCCACGTTCGCGGCAGCCTTCGCGCGTTGCGGCACTTTTTCGCCCTGATAGACCCAGCACTTCACGCCAATCAGGCCGTAGGTTGTGTGCGCTTCCGCCGTTCCAAAATCAATATCGGCACGAAGCGTTTGCAGTGGCAATCGCCCCTGCAGATACCATTCCTTGCGCGCGATTTCCGCGCCGTTCAGGCGCCCGGCGACGCGGACTTTGATTCCCTTGCATCCGAAACGCAGGGCCGAATCAACCGCCTTGCGCATGGCCCGGCGAAACGCGACGCGCTTTTCAAGCTGCAGCGCGATGGATTCCGCGACCAGCGTGGCGTCGAGCTCGGGGCGGTGCACTTCCTGAATATCAATGTGCACTTCGCGCTTCGTGCGCTTCTGGACTTCGCCCTTGAGCTTGTCTATTTCCGAGCCCTTCCGGCCGATGATGATTCCGGGGCGGGCGGTATAAATCCGGACGACGAGCTTGTTGGCGGCGCGTTCGATATCAATTCCGCTGATGCCCGCGGACTTCAGGCGGTCCTTCAGCTGCTTGCGCAAGGCCACGTCTTCATGCAACAGGTCGGCGTAGTCCTTCTTCGCGAACCAGCGCGACTTCCAACCCTTGTTGTAGCCCAGCCGAAAACCGTACGGATGTGTTTTCTGCCCCAAAACCGCCTCCTACTTCTTCTGCGCTTCTTTCGCGCGCTTCTCGATTGCCTTGCGAGCCTTCCGCACGGCGCCCTTCACGCCCTTCGATGCCGCCGCTTCGGCTACAG
>CAVZZU010000009.1:0-142983 GCA_963779825.1 uncultured Acidobacteriota bacterium
GTCCCCTACATTGACAACTGCCGCGACCTCACAACGGCCGCGCCGGGCGTGCGCGGATCGTGGAAGGTGATCCCCCGACCGGCTCCGATCCCAACGCTCTCACGGGACTCGCGAAAATCAATCTCTCAACCGGCGAGAGCCTGCATTTTGATGTCGGTCGCGCCCCGAGCACCGCTTCGGTGGTCGCCACGGCAGGCGGGCTTGTGTTTCACGGCGACATGAGCCGGCGATTCAAGGCGTTCGATGCGCAGACCGGCAAGAAACTGTGGGAAGCGATTCTTGGCGGCAACGTCTCGGTGAGCACGATCACGTATGCGGTCAACGGCAAGCAGTACGTCTGCGTGATGACCGGCTACAACCTAAAGGTGCCGGAGCTGGCGGCGGAGGTTCCCGACATGCACACGCCGAATAACAGCAACGCGATATACGTGTTTGCGTTGCCGTAACGCAACAGGCGAATCCGACGTCTTACTGATTGGCAGTTCGAGTGTTATGATGGGCCAAGTGTGCAGGGCTGCAGTCCGGGGTGGGAAAGGTATTACGAAACACCATGAAAATTAATCGCCGAAAACTGCTTTCGCTGATTGGACTTTCTCCCGCGGTTCTCGCCGGCTCTCCGACTCTTGCGGAAGCAGCCGGGAAGAAAACTCCCGCGGCCGCTGGTCCCGCAAAAATCGAGATTCTAAATCCCAAGGGCATGCCGCCCGCGGTCCAGCTGGTCCCCATGGCACCGCGTCTGGACACCCTGGACGGCAAAACCATTTTCCTCGTGTCCGACGGCTTCGCCGGAGCGGACCGCTTCCTCGCGCAGATCGCCATCTGGTTCCAGAAGAACATGCCCAGCGTGAAGACAGTGTACCGTCTGAAAGCCGGGTCGTATTTCGATGATGACCCCAAGCTCATGGCGGAAATCAAAGCCAGCGGCAACGCCATGATCATGGCGTACGGGCATTGAAGCACCTGCACCCCAGCGACCGTCGGTCACTGCATGCAAGTCGAAAAGATGGGTTTCCCGACCGCCCCATTGGTCACGATTGCCTTTGAGGGTCTGGCGCACTCCAACGCCGCGAGCCGCGGCATGCCTCTTGAACGCATCTGCTTCCTGCCTCACCCGATGACGAACAAGACGGACGCCGAGATGTATGCGGTGCTCGAAGGAAACGATCCCATCAGCAAGAAACCGCTGATGCCGGAAATAATTGCCGCGTTGAGCAACCTCTCACCGCGGAAGAGAAGAAAACCGGCTCCATCAGTCCGGATATCGGTCCGCCCACCTACATGGGCACTCCAGATGAGCTGCAACGCCTGTACTGCGACAACAACCTGACCGATTACATGCCCATCATCCTTCCCACCGAAGAAAAGGTGGAGGCGATGCTGAAGGGCACGAGCCACAAGCCCGACGAGGTGATCGGGAAATTGAGCGCCGCCCAGGGCGCGCAACCTTCGTGGACGTTCACGGTCAGGCACGTAGCCATTAATGCGGTGATGGCCGGCGCGAGTCCGGAACACCTTCCCGTGATTCTCGCGATCTCTGCCACGGGCCAGCCGTCGCTGTTCAGCTCGACGTCGTCGTTCACCCGGATGGTGATGCTGAACGGTCCCATCTCCGACCAAATCAAGATGAACTACGGCATCGGCGCGATGGGTCCGTTCGCCGAAGCCAATGCCGTCATCGGCCGCGCATGGACGATCTTTTCGAAGAATCTCGGCGGCTGCGGCGTGCCGGGACTCAGCTACCTGGGCACTTTGGGATCCAATTTCAATTACAACAACCTCTGCATCGCGGAAACGGAGAACAGGCTGCCGGATGGCTGGAAGCCGTTCCACGTACAGAAGGGTTTTAAGCCCGACGAAAGCGTCGTCAGCATTTTCAGCGGCTGGAGCCTGAACAACATCGCCTGGTTCCCCAACATGCCCTACCACGAACTAATCAAGAACTGGCTGACGCATTTCTTCTCGTTCGGCACCAGCGCCGCCACGGTGATGCTCGATCCAACCATCGCCCGCGAGGCGAAGGAAAAGGGATTCAACTCGAAGGAAGAGCTAAGCGACTACTGGTCGAAGAACTCGAAGACGCCGGGTTGGCTCTATTGGGACACGCACCAGAAGGAGTTGAAGCAGGCCCAGGAAGGCGTGGAGCCGTACGCCTCGTATCTGAAGATGGGCGACGGCGAGATTCCATTCCAGCGCTTCTACCGCCGAGGCCGTTTTGGCGCGCCGCCCGATCCCAACCCCAAGTCCTCCATCGAATTAATCGTCTTGGGCGGGGAAACAAACACGTACTTCGCCGGCGGGGATTTCAGCTACGTCACGAGCATGTCGGTAGACAAGTGGCGATAGATTCGCGGGGCTAGCCTACACTAGCGGAGTTGCCGTTTTTCGAGGTGGATTGAAGAACGGCAATTCTCTGGTCGTCGCGCGAACTTTGTGGCGGACCGCTTCGACTGTGATTTCCATTTGTAGCTCTGTGCCGGGTGCGGCGTGCTCGCGGCTGACACTTGCGAGAGCGATCATTCGTTTCAGCGACGGCGACCACGTTGTCGAAGTCGCTTTGCCTACCTGAAATCCCCCGCGATAGACCGGGACCGCCACGCGCGATGCCGTGCTGGGCACTTGTGGCGCCAGGCCGATCGCATCGTAGAGGCGCTCGACATCGTCCCAATTGATGTCGAGACCGGTCAGCAAGCGCTTCGGGCCGCGCCGTTGTTCTTCTTCGAGCGCACAGCGACCGATGAAATGCTCCTTCTTTAGATCCACGAGCCGCCCGAGCCCGAGTTCATATGGCGAATACTTCTGCGATTCGATCAGCGCTTTTTTGCTGCTGAAATAGTCCACTTCGATCAGAATCAGGCCCGCTTCGATTCGCGCCACGTCCAGGGCGAGCATGCCTGCGGGATGCAAATCAAACTGGCGGCCTTGCTCCATCAAAGCGTCCCAAACCTTCGGCGCTTCATTCCATGGCATCCAGATTTCGTAGCCGAGGTCGCCGGTGTAGCCGGTGCGGGAGATGTCCACCTCCACGCCGGCAATCTTTCCGTGCGTGAGGCGGAAATATTTCAAGTTCGCGATGTCGGCGTCGGAAGCCTGCTTCATTAAACGGCCCGATGTGGGACCTTGAATGGCCAAAGCGGCCACCTGACCGGAAATGTCTTCAATCTTGACGTCGAGGCCCAGCGCGTTCTGATGAAACCACCGCATGCTTGGATCCGCAGCGGTCCAGCGATACAGATTCTCATCGAGACGCGAGATCGTGCCATCATCAATCACTTTTCCTTGCTCGTCGCACCAGCAGCAGTAAATTACCTGGCCCGCGGCCACTCGATTGATGTCGCGCGTGATTACGCGGTTCACGAATTTCGTCGCGTCGTTTCCGCTGATGCGGTATTTGAAAAGCGGCGACACGTCAATCATCGCGGCGGCATTGCGTATCGCGTTGTACTCGTGTTCGTGGTGCGTCTCATAGACGCTGACGGCGTAATACCCCGACCATTCGCGAAAGCTGAGGCTCTCGCACAGGCGAAAAGTCTTCTCGTGAACTGCAGTTCCGATCGGCACAGTTGTTCCTCCGATTCCTTCAACCGAAAAGCACCGGCGCGCGGAGTATAGTGCGCTCGTCGCATCCGTCGCAAGAAGGGCCCCACGCCTGTTGTGACTCCATGCCCGGACTTGTAGAATGCACCGTCTCTCGTGACGCGCCTACCGATCACGCGCGAATCGCGGGCAATCCTCATGGCCAAGAAATACGACGTTATTGTCATCGGCGGCGGACACAACGGCCTGGTCAACGCGGCCTATCTCGCCCGCCAGGGCAAGAAAGTTCTCGTGCTCGAACGGCGGCACGTGCTCGGAGGAGCCGCCGTCACCGAAGAAATCATTCCTGGATTTAAGTTTTCCGTATTTTCCTATGTGGTGTCACTGCTGCGTCCGGAGATTATCCGCGACCTCGATTTGCCCCGCCATGGACTGGAGATTCTTCCGCTCGACGGCACCATGACACCCATGCCGAACGGAGATCATCTTTGGCGGGTCAATGACCATGCGCAGACGCGGCGAGAACTCGCGCGCCACTCAAAGCTTGATGCCGAAGCTTACGACGACTTCGCGCAATCCATGGTCGCCATGTGCCGCTTCGTAAAGCCGATTCTGGGCATGGTTCCCCCCGACCCGACTTCGCTCGACCCGCGCGATTGGAAGAAGCTCGCGAGCCTCGGCAAGCGTTTTCAATCGCTTGCGGCAGACGATAAATACAATCTAGTGCAGCTGATGACCATGAGCGCCGCCGATTTTCTCGATCAGTGGTTCGAGACCGACGTACTGAAGGCGACGATGTCGGCTTCGGGAATTATCGGCACGTTTCTGGGCATTCGCTCCCCGGGCACCGCGTACGTATTGTTGCATCACTACATGGGCGAGATTGACGGAGCATTTCGCTCGTGGGGGTTTAGTCGCGGCGGCACCGGGGCGATCTCGAATGCGATTGGCGCAGCGGCGCGCGAGGCGGGCATCGAGATCCGTCTGGAGGCCCCGGTCGCGCGCATTCTGGTAAAGAATGGTTCCGCGCAGGGAGTGGTGCTCGAAAGCGGTGAAGAAATTCATGCGGACGCGGTTTCCTCCAGCGTGGATCCAAATCTCACGTTTTTGAAGTTCATCGAATCGCGCGAATTGCCCGACGATTTTCTCGAGGAAGTTCGCCGCTATAAATATCGAGGATCGTCCGGCAAGGTGAATCTCGCGCTGGATGCTCTTCCGGACTTCAAATGCCTGCCCGGGCCCGGCCGTCACCTGCGCGGCGCGATTTCGATTTCGCCTTCGACCGAGTATATGGAGCGCGCATACGATCAGGCGAAATACGGCGAGTTCTCGCGCCGCCCGTACATTGACATGGTAATTCCCTCGCTGACGGATCCTTCGGTCGCGCCGCCGGGAAAGCATGTCATGTCCTGCTTCGTGCAATATGCGCCGTACAAGTTGAGCAAGGGCACATGGGACGAGCAACGCGACGCGTTCGGCGACGCCGTGATTGAAACAATCTCGGAATACGCGCCAAACTTGAAGTCCATCATCGTCGGCAAGCAAGTCATCACGCCGCTTGATATCGAGCGCCAAACCGGCCTGACAGAAGGGAATATTTTCCAGGGCGAGCTTTCGCTCGAACAACTTTTCTTTTTGCGGCCTGTGGCCGGATGGGCGCGATACCGCACGCCAATTCGCAAACTGTATATGTGCGGATCGGCGACGCATCCCGGCGGCGGGGTCATGGGTGCTCCCGGTCGTCTGGCGGCTCTCGAGATCTTGAAAGACACAGGGAAGGGGAAACGCTAGACGTGGCGGCAGCGCGCGAAATCGTGATCATTGGCGCCGGGCACAACGCGCTCGTTGCCGCGTTCTATCTCGCGCAAAAGGGTTTGAAACCATTGGTGCTTGAGCGCCGCGCAATGGTCGGCGGCGCCTCGGTAACCGAGGAATTCCATCCGGGATTCCGATGCTCGACTGTCGCTCATGCTGGAGGTCCGCCGCTCGCTTCGATTGTGCGCGATATGCAGCTCGCCAAACATGGATTGGAGAAGCTGGAATCGCCCGTGAGACTCTTCGCACCGTCGCCCGACGGCCGCGCCATGGTGCTCACCACCGATCCCTTGGCGGCCGCGAAACAGATCGAGCAATTCTCCAGGAAGGACGCCGAGAAATATATCGAGCTGCACAAAGTGCTCGGACGAACGGGAGCAATTCTGAACGAGTTGTTGACGATGACGCCGCCCGTGATTGAAAAGCCCTCGAAGGATGACCTCTGGAAGCTTTTCAAAGTGGGCCGCAGGCTCCGCAAGCTCGGCAAAAAGGAAATGATGCGCGTCCTGCGATGGGGGCCAATGGCCGTCGCGGATTTCGTTGCTGAGTTTTTTGAAACCGACCTGTTGCGCGCGGCGGTTGCGGCTCGCGGGATTTATGGCGCGGCAATGGGTCCATGGTCCGCCGGTTCTACTGCGTTACTGCTCCTGCGCGCCGCTGCGGATCCTTATCCAGTCGGAAACTCGGCGTTCCCGCGCGGCGGGATGGGCGCTCTTACGGCGGCCATGGCCGCTGCGGCGAGACAGGCAGGCGCGGAGATTCGCACTGGCGCGGAAGCAGAGCGAATTATTGTGAAGAACGGCGCTGCCGTGGGCGTCGTGCTTCGCGGCGGAGAGGAAATCTCAGCGAAACGAGTGGTCTCCGGCGCTGATCCGAAGCGCACGCTGCTCGGCTTGCTCGATCCCGTGCATTTGCCGCCCAGTTTCGCGGTGAAGCTGCAGCATTACCGTTCCAATGGCACCGCCGCGAAGCTAAACCTCGCACTCGACGCGTTGCCTACTTTCACGGCGCTGAGAAATTCTCCGGGCGGAAACGCCGCGCTGGCCGGGCGAATACACATCGGCCCGGGAATTGATTGCTTGGAGCACGCATTCGACGATTCGAAGTACGGCGATTTTTCCCGCGCGCCGTATCTGGATATTTCGATCCCTTCGATTCTGGACAACTCGCTGGCGCCGGCAGGTAAGCACGTGATGTCCATCTACATGCAATTCGCTCCCTATCGCCTGAAGCAAGGCGACTGGAACCAGCAGCGCGACGCGCTCGCCGACACGATTATAAAAACGTTGGCCGCGTATGCGACCGATCTGCCCGGCAAGATTCTTGCGCGGCTAATACTGACACCGAAGGATCTCGAGACGACGTATGGGCTGACCGGCGGGCATCCGTTCCATGGGGAGTTGGCGCTCGATCAAATTTTCACCATGCGGCCGCTGATCGGATGGGCGCGTTATCGAACACCGGTGAAGGGGCTATACCTCTGCGGCTCGGGCACACATCCCGGCAACGGGATCACCGGCGCTTCGGGCGCAAACGCCGCTCGCGAAATTCTCAACGATCTACGCTGAAGCAGGAACTCGCCACCTACGTCGGACTGATTTTCTTCTGTGCCAGACGGTAGATTGGATAGCTGGCGAGCAGGACCACAACACCGTAAGTGCTATTTCGGGTATCGCTGGCAACCGCCCCGATTAGAAAGGCGACTGACCCGGCAACGGCCGCAGCGGTCGTCCAAGGATATCCCCACGCGCGGTAGGGACGCGGCGTACTCGGCTCCTGTTTGCGAAGCCTGAACACTGCAAAATACGACATCGCATACCTTGCCACGAAGAAGAACGTCGTCACAGCGATGACCGTGTCGAACGACCTCGAGAGCAAGAAAATCATGATAGCGCACGTGGTCAAGAACAGCGCGACGGATGGCGTTCCGCCGCTGTTCACACGAGCAATGCCTCGAGCGCCCCAACCATCCCGGCTCATTGCGTATAACACTCGCGTCGCGGAAAGTATCGAGCAATTGGCGAGCGCGGCGAGCGCAAGCACCATTAGCGCTCGCACGGCCGTATCGCCAAGGTGGCCGAAGATCGATGCTCCGAGGGCCGCGACGGGAAGATTTTCTTTCGCGACTCCGGCAATCCCCAAAACATGAAATAGCGCGCCATTCGTCAGCAGGTAGATCGCGCTCAGCAAAAGTACGCCGCTCAACATCGAGCGCGGCATTTCGCGGCCCGGATTCTTCATTTCGTCGCCAAAGTAGAGAGAGGAATACCACCCGTCGAAGGTATAGATGACCGCCTGGAGCACCAGAACAAACGAGAGCACGAATGGCAATCCGGTAGGAATCACTCCAAAGCGGGCGGTGGCCTGTGAGGCATGGTGCGGCCATAAGAACGCAGCCGCGATCAGTCCAAAAAAGACGAGCGCGGTAATCGCACTGGTGACATTTTGGAATCGGCTTCCCCAGCGGATGCCTCGCCATTGGAGCAACGCGATCGCCAGCGCCATGGCGGTCGCAGTGAGGATTGGGTGGCTGAGCGAAGGGACGAGATCGCGTCCATATTCTCCTGCAAGAATCACTGCTGCGGCACCGGACCCGCACTGGCCGACCCAGTCAGTCCAACCCACCACGAAACCAACGTAGTCGCCGTAGGCTCTCCGCGCGATCGTGTAGAAAGCGCCGGAGCTCGGGATCATCGCGCCCAGCTCGCTTAGTGACCATGCTCCCAAGAGCGAATAAAGCGCGCCGGCGGCCCAGGCCAGCATAATCAACGAGACGCTCGGCAAGCGATTCGCGATCTGCGAGGGAGTCCGCATGATGCCGGAACCGATCGTGCCTCCGACGGCGACCGCGATTCCGAAAGTGACGCCGAGAATCCGCAGCATACTTCCGGGTGCGGGCGACGCATTTGTTGGCGCCACAGTCAACTCTGTTTCTCCATTTTAATTTCGCAGAAATTCTGTTTTCGATATCAAGCGCGATTGCTCTGCGAATTAGCGTCACGAACCGCCTTTACCGGCTGTCCAGTGCGATTGCTTGATACCAGTTTTCACGGTTCGTTCCTACCCGTTTCTGCGTATGGCCGAAAATCGCGAATGTATCGACAATCACGGGGACGCGTTGGTTACGCACGCGAAGTGCAGAGAGCGTGGAGGAAATGGGCGATGGCGAGATATGGAAAGGCAGCGGATAAGAGCGTGGAGCGCGCCGTGCGGCGAGCGAAACAAGGGAAGCTGCGCTCCGGCAAAGGCGGTAAGGGTGGCAGAGTGAAAAACAGAAAACAGGCAATCGCGATCGGACTTTCGGAAGCCCGTAAGAAAGGCGCCAAGGTTCCACGGAAGAAATCATGACGCGCTAGTACAAAAATTTATCGTTGTCACCGTGGGAAAAGACAGGTCGAACATAGCATCACACTTCATAGAAGTTTCGCCCTGAATCCTGGCAGCGGCATTTGTTGAAAAACAAACCGCTGCGGCGAAGGATGACCGGGCAGGAGGATTCAAAATGCGAGATAGAGTCAGCCGATCAATTCGTTCTCTTCTGATTGCACTAGCACTACTGGCGATGCCGGCGGCGGCATTGGCACAGGTCAGCGTGTCTATCACGGTCGCCCCGCCCGAGCTACCCGTTTACGATCAACCGGCTTGCCCCGGTGATGGTTATATCTGGACGCCCGGATACTGGGCCTGGAGCGACGACGGTTACTACTGGGTGCCGGGCACGTGGGTACTGGCTCCCGAAGTCGGCTTCCTTTGGACGCCGGGCTACTGGGGCTGGGGCGGCAGCAGCTTTGTTTTCTACCAAGGCTATTGGGGTCCGCAAGTGGGGTTTTACGGCGGCATCGACTACGGCTTCGGCTATTTCGGCCACGGTTATGAGGGGGGACGCTGGGACAACGGACACTTTTTCTACAACCGTTCCGTGAACAACGTGAACGTCACCGTCGTCCACAACGTCTACGACACGAAAGTCAACGAGACGCACGTTACTCGCGTGAGCTACAACGGCGGGAAAGGCGGGATTAACGAGCGTCCGACGGCTGCGGAAGAAGCAGCATCGCGCGAACGGCATATCCCGCCTGTCGCGGCGCAGGTTCAACACGCGCAAACTGCTCGTGCGAATCCGGAGCTGCGCGCTTCCGCAAATCACGGCAATCCGCCAATCGCTGCCACTGCCAAGCCGGGAGAATTTGAGGGCGGCGGAGCGGTAAAGGCAAGAGGAGGATCAGCCAACGTCGCAGTTCATCCGAATGACCTTCCACCTGCCGAACGCATGGCTGCTCCGAACACTGGCGACGCGAAGCTGGACAAGAAATATCAGCAGCAGCAGGACAAGTTGAGCGCGCAGCAAAACCAGGAACGCCAAAAACTGCAGCAACAGCAGGATAAGGAGCACGAGCAGCTTGCGAAGCGGAATGCCAGCGACGCCAGCAAGCAGCAGCTAGAGCAAAAGCATCAGCAGCAAACGCAGCAGCTGGTCCAAAAGCACACCGAACAACAACAGCAACTTCAACAGAAACAGCAGCCCGCGCGGTCCGCACAAGCGAGCCGGCCGCCGGAAGAGCGCTCCCGGTAGTTACAGCCGAGCGCAGCCGGGCACCGACATGTAAAGTGTCGGTGCCCGGTTTACTTGAGCAGGCGGCTCCGATCCTCCGCCGAGTTCCTGTCGCAGATGCGTGCTGCCTGCCGACCGAGGTGGTCAATGCAAATCTGAAAACTCGATTGATTCCGTGCGAATTGAACCTGGCATAAGAGCCGAAACGAGTGAATTGTATCGCCCAAATTATTGCAGGCAAACCGCGCAAAACAGTGGCGCGCCCGGAGGGATTCGAACCCCCGACCCTCTGCTTAGAAGGCAGACGCTCTTTCCAACTGAGCTACGGGCGCCCATTAGATTCTAAGAGATTTCCGGCTCCCGCACTCATCAATTGTTGGGCCACTTAAATGAAACGCCAGCCATGGTCGGCTTCGGTTCGGCGATACCCGATGCGGAGCGCATCAAATTCGCGTGGAACATTACCGCCGCCGGTGCTTTTTCGGAATGAATTTTCATGCGAAATTGTGCGTCACGATCGTTCCGTCGTGCGGAAGGCCGAACGAAACACGGTGTCCGCGAACGCGGCCATTTTTCTGCTTACACTTTCGAATCCGAGAGCGAGGCTGGGCATCGCGCCCTCGCGATATCACAAGCGACGAAGACTACATGGTGGCCGAGCCTGGCGAGGAACGTCTCCAGCCGTTGCTCACGGCTCGACCACCAATTCCTTCGTCCTCCGATAACCACGAGCGACTGCGGCGGCAGAAGCTGGTGCAACGTATGTTTGCGATCGCGGCAGAGGCATATCTGGACTCTGATTTCCTGGCTTTCGATTCCTGCCTTGGACACCAGATCGTCCTGGCGTTCCTTGAGGAATTCGACAGACACGCGAGGCCGATCCAGCGGCAAGCGAAACGGAACCACTTCGGTGACAATCAAACCCACTCGCGCATCCAAATCTTTGGCGAGGGCGCCGGCGGCCATCAACGCGCCGAGCGTTCCTTCGGGCGTCGTGTAAACGACGATAATTTGCAGGCCGGGGTCGAGCCGCGGCCCGAGGAAGGCGTCTTGGCCTGCCCCGCGGTTGATTTCTTCACGCGTCTGGATTCGCATCGTGGCGACCGGGATCACACTAATCCCGGGGCCCTAAAGCAGGCATAAATGATTTATAAGCAATTCATAAACGGCGAAAACGAGACCGGACTAACCCTCTGGCAGCTTCAGGCTGTATCCGATCCATGGCTCTTTGATCAGATACTGCGGATCTTGCGGTGAAGGTTCGATTTTTTTTCGCAACCGGTTGACGAAGACGCGCAGGTACTCGCGTTCTTCCCCATATTCAGGCCCCCAAACCGCGTGAAGCAACTCCTCGTGAGGGATCACTCGATTGGGGTGCGCCGCCAAATAGCTGAGCAGATCGAACTCTTTAGAACTGAGACGAATCTGCTTGCCGTGGGATGTCAGACACCGCGCTCGAAAGTCTATCTCCACTTCCCCGATGCGCACGTTGGCGATCCCGGGCGGAGGAGAAGTTACCGTTCGCCGCAGCGCTGCGCGAATACGCGCCAGCATCTCCGGCATGCTGAACGGCTTCGTAACATAATCGTCCGCCCCCACGTCGAGCGCCGCGACTTTGTCGCTCTCTTTATCGCGCACGGTCATCATGATGATGCAAACGTCGGATACCAATCGGATCTGCCGGCAGGTTTCAATGCCCGTGATGCCGGGCATGTTGATATCGAGGAGAATCAGGTCATATTTTTCGGAGTGAATACGTTCGAGAGCATCGTCGCCGCTTCGAGCGTCCGCGACCTCATAGCCTTCGGTGACCAGGGTTGCGCGCATCACGCGCCGAATTTGCGGCTCGTCGTCCACCACCAGGATGCGCCCGTCGCTCATGATGCCTATACCTCAAGCCGCCGAACGTTTCGGTGAATCCTCATGGCTTCTGACGCCGGTCTTCAATATCCGTAATGTGCTCGCGAAGGCGAGCGAGAACGTCTTCGTTTTCTCCATTACCCAGCTCCCGTTCAACTTCGGTCAGCGCGAAATGGACGATGTCGTGATGATGAATTTCCTTGCCCGGAAGTCTCTCGCCGAGCTGCAGCCATATCCTATGCAGGAGATCAATTTCCTTCGGCGTCATCCGAGGCGCGTGCGGCCCGAGATAAAAAACCTGTTCCTGTCCCGACGGAGTAAACAGTTCCAGGCTTACGCGGGGCCGAGGGTCGGGCATTCGTTCCCATGCCAGTCCGATTTCGTGGGCCTGTTCCGTGATCGTTGCTTTCGATGAACTCCCGGCGACGATCGCGCTCGACTTCAGATTTTCCGCCGTGCGCAGGACGCCTTCCCACAAATCGTTCGCGGCAGCCACAGCGAGCCGCACCGGCTTCCCTTCCTTCTCCGCGATGGATAGAACCTTCGTGAACAGAAGCTGCTCGATCGTACTGAACAGCTGATCCGGCGCGAGATCGTATTCACCCGAGGCCGCGCGCCGCAGCATGCGAACGTGCAGCACCACGATTTCCGCCTGCCTTCGCTTGGCACGCCGCAGCGCCGCTTCGAGACCGTAAAGCGCGTATTGCGTGCTCACCGGTACGAGAATATTGCCGGGCTGCACGCCGACGTTCTCTGGCGTCAAGTCAGCTTCCTGCGCCAGATTAAATTGATCCAGTTCGACTCGTCCTTGCCCGCGCAGTCGCTGTGCTTTTTGAATCCGTTTCTCGGAAATCTCAAACGTCGCAAAGAGTAATCCGGAAAAAATGACCCCCGACACCGTCGCAGCCGGCTTCGTGAAGAGATTGATCACTGCGATCCCAAGCAATGTGAGCGTGATCAATCCGAGCCCAAGTGGTATCTCGACTCCGGCGATATGAAAATTGAGCGGCACCCGGAATTCGCGGTCCTGGGGGTGCGTATAGCGGAGCACCAATACGGCGATCCCCTTCAGCGCGAAGCTCCAAATCACACCAAACGCGTAGAGGTTTGCGAGGAACGTCACGTCGCCGCGGCTGATGACGATCGTAACGATTTGCAGAACGACGACCATATTGATGATGCGGTGCGAAGTCCCGAACTTCGGATGCGGCTGGCGGAACCAATCGGAAAGGACGCCATCTTCCGAGACGCGATTCAGCACGCCGTTCGAGCCCACGATTGCCGTATTCACCGCTCCCGAAAGGATCAACGTCCCAACGACGACGACGAAGATGTGAAATATCAGCCGGGCCACGAATGGCCCGGTCAGACTCATCGCCAGGCCGCCAATCAGGTTCTCGAAAAATTGCGGCCGGGTCTTATCGGGAATGATCATTACTGCGAAGAACGAAACCAGCGACGTGAAAACCATGCTGTAAATAAATATTACGAGCGCCGCCTTCTTCAGATTCGCCAGCTTGGGGTGTTCGATTTCCCGGTAAACCTGCGCGAGAGACTCTTCTCCGCTCATGGCCAATACGGAATGGCCCAATCCCACAAACACGGCAACCAGCGTTATCGTGCGGGCCCACTGCTTACCGGAAAGCCATCCGAGGGAATGCTTGTCCAATATGATGTTGTGTGGAACCGGCGCCGGAGGCAGATGAAATCCGCGGACAAACAGCGTGTACCCGCACCATGCGATCAGCGCGACCACCATCACGGTCGTAAGCTGCATGATCCACAGCGCTTTTTCGCTCGATTCGGTAATGCCCTTGATGTTTTGCCACCAGAAATACACGGTCACAAGGATTGCGAACGTTGCCGCCGTGGCGCCGCCGTTTAATACCAGGTTGATGTGGGCGTACGCGAGGAGTTCGTTCAGCAACCCTGCCAGATACTGACCTGCGGATACTCCGCTGATCGGACCGGTGAGAACGTAATCGAACATCAGCGCCGAAACCGAGAATTTCGCGAGCGTTCCGCCCATCGCTTCCTTGACCACGCGATAGACGCCTCCGCGCACGAACATGCTGCAACTCTCCACGTACACTTGGGAGACCGCGTAGGAAAGCAACATCGTTGCGAGAATGAACCACGGAGCTGTTTTGCCGATGAACTGCTCCGCCTCGCCGCCGGCGTAATATGCGGAGGATGCGAGATCGTTCAGAACGATTGCCGCCGCGCGCCAGTACGAAATGAAAGCGAGCATCGCCGTGGTGGCGACCAGGACTTTGGCGACAGGCCGCGCGGACTGCATAAAGGAAGGGCCGTTAGGAGTGGACGACATTGCCCTCGAAGTGCACAGGGGATTTCAAGTGCATCAAGTTACGCGCAAGAGCATAAACGAGTCATAAGCGAATCGTAAGGAATTAATAAAGACTTGTGCTAACCATAGCCGAAACAATAAGTTCCAGCTATTCGGCACGGGCGGGGAATTCCGAGAAAAGAATCCTCGATCGGGCGTCTACCATCTTCGGCAATTCCAGCGCAGCATGTCAAGAAGCGCGGGCGCAATTGGGCTGAGGTCGGTCCTGTTGGTGATGGTGACGGTGCGCGCTTCTTCGTGAATGCAGTCGGCGATTCGGCGAGCATCTTTGTATTGGTCCTTCGCCCCAGCGGCATTGCTCCAAAGCTCCAGAACGCCCGCGAGCCGGAAATGTCTCTGCGCCAGCAAGCTCTGCCTCCGGCAATGGCCAATGGCTGATTTTCGCGGACACAGGTGCTTTGCGCGGCGCTGTTGTCATCGTCAGGTTGACGAGTTGCGTGTTAGTCTTTTGCCTTGACCCCATGAATGACCTCCTTGCGCTGATCGTTCACCACGGATACGTTTTCATTTTTCTGATCGTTTTGGCGGAAGCGCTCGGACTTCCGGTGCCAGCCGCACTGGCGCTGGTTACGGGCGGCGCGGCGGTCGCGTCTGGTGCGTTGCGCGGACCGACGGCGGCGCTGACGGCTGTGACGGCAATGCTGCTGGGCGACTCGTTGCTCTTCGCCCTTGGCAGCCGCATGGGATGGAGACTGTTGGGATTTCTATGCCGGGTCTCCGTTGACCCGGAATCGTGCATCCTGCGTTCGGCGGAATCGTTCTACAAGCGCGGGCGGGCGACATTGGTGTTTGCCAAGTTCATTCCCGGAATTAATTCGATGGCTCCTCCGCTGGCCGGAAGCATGAAAATGCCCTACGCGCAGTTTCTGGCACTGGACTTCCTCGGCGCCATGTCGTATGCGTTCGCGTATGGAGTGGTGGGATTTGTCTTCCGCGATTTCGTCGCAACGATTGCGCGCGGATTTCGAACGGCGGGACACGTAGTTGAGATCGTGGTCATCATCGCCGCGATTGCATTTACGGCGTATCGTCTCTCGCTCTTCTGGAAGCACAGGGTTTATCGTATAGTGCCGCGGATACAGGTCAACGAGCTGGCAGCGAAGTTGCAGACTCAATATTCCGAAAATATTCTGCTGGCGGATGTGCGCAGTCACGGTTACTACGATCCCGGCGCCGCCCGCATTCGAGGGTCAATTCGGCTTGAGCCGAATAAACTGTCGGAGGAAATCAAAACACTTCCGAGGGACAAAGACATCTACCTGTACTGTACTTGACCGCACGAAGCGACCAGCGCCCGTGTGGCGCATTTGCTGCGGGAGCAGGGATTTAGCGCGTTCGTCATCGTCGGCGGCCTGGCCGCATGGCGCAAAGCCGGGAACCCCGTAGAGACGGTACCCCGATCCGACTTGATTCATCTTCCGACGTTCAGCCGATGATTATTCACTGTCCACCTGCCGATTAATCCCTTGCGTATTTTTCTGCGCGAGAAAGTGATGGTGGATAATGCAATTGTACGAAGGGCTCCCGCATTTCCGTTGGCCTCGCTCTTCATAACGTACGAGAAGCGATTGATCTGCCGGGCAATTTCCTCGCGATGACTCTAATTCTCCGGGACACAGACCGGAATCGCTGCGAGCGTCACCGTCAGGCTGGCGCACTTTACCCACGATTCCCGTGTGCGGAGAGGAATTCCAGGACCGCGCGATGAGCCACCTCAGGCTGGTCGGTCGCGAAGATGTGGCTCGCGCGCGGAATCATGACCAGCTTCGCTCCGTTGATTTTGTCCGCGATCAGTTTGGCGTTGCCCGGTGGTACGAGCTGGTCGGTCTCGCCGTGAATCACAAGCGTGGGCGCGGCGATCTGGGGCAGACGGCTATATGCCTCCCACGCGATGATGCCGTGGAGCTGGGCCATGTAGCCAACAGGGTTCGGCCACGACTGCTTGCGGATTGCCGTGTCTTCGTCGAGCCGCTCGCGCGGAGTGCCGGAGTCGTAGATAAAGGGGTCGCTAGCCGCCACGGAATCGTCCGGGCTTAGGTCCCGGCGCGTCAAGACTTCGAGGACTTCAGCCTCCGCACGTAACGCGGTTGTACCGCCCGCCGAAGTGCAACCCAAAATAAGCGAACGGACTCGCTGGGGATAATTCAGCGCGAATTCCTGGGCGATCATGCCACCCATCGAGACCCCGAATACATGCGCACTTTCGACGCCGGCGGCGTCCAGAACCGCTACCGCGTCAGACGCCAACACGGAGATGGAATAAGGGCCGGGAGGCACATCGCTTAGCCCCGCGCCGCGATTATCCAGCGCGATCGTACGGTAACGCTGCGCCAAGATCGGGCGCGAGCGATGCCACATGGCGGATGCCCACCCGAGGCCCATGATCAATAGAATAGGCTCGCCCTGTCCCTGCTCGTCCCAGTAGATCTTGGCGCCCTGATTCTCGACAAAGGCCATAGCAGCTCCTCTTCGCGTTTCTTTGCTGAGCACTTGTGCACGGCGGCCAGTCGCGAATTCACCTTGCCGTCGCGGAGCGTTGCATTCCGATAGTTCGTTACAGACGAGAGCGACTAACGGTTTCCGATTGTATATAATCGCCCCCATCATGCCCAGCCAGGAGACGCTCTACCATGTGGCCGACAGGGTCGCGACGATTACCCTGAATCGCCCGGACAAACTGAACGCGTGGACCGCCGTCATGGAGCGAGAGGTGCGTTCCGCGTTTGAAGAAGCCGAGCAGGACCAAGACGTGCGCGTGATTGTGCTGACGGGCGCGGGGCGGGGATTTTGCGCCGGTGCGGATATGTCACTCCTTAGCGGCGTGGCGACGCGCGGCGTTGATGAGGCGACCAAAGAGCGCGCGCTCCAGGCGGGAACTTCGCGCGAGGGTGCCCGGCCTGACTTCCAGAAAAAATACTCCTATTTCCCCGCGATCGAAAAGCCAGTGATCGCGGCGATCAACGGTCCGATCGTCGGACTGGGTCTGGTCATCGCGCTGTACGCCGATCTGCGATGGGCCTCGGATTCCGCACGGTTCAGTACGGCATTCGCGCGTCGCGGATTGATTGCCGAGTACGGGATCGCGTGGATGCTTCCCCGGCTGGTGGGACATGCCAACGCCTTGGATTTGCTGTTTTCCGCGCGAACGATTGATGCGGCCGAGGCATTGAGGATTGGGTTGGTGAATCAGGTGTTTCCTCACGACGTTTTTTTGGATAAGGTGCGGGAGAACGCGCGCGATTTGGCGTCGAATGTGAGCCCGCGGTCGCTGCGGGTGATCAAGCGGCAGGTGTATGACGCGATGTTCCAGACGCTCGCGGAGACCTTCGAAGCCTCCGAGCGGGAAATGCTCGCGAGTTTGCAGAGTACGGACTTCAAGGAGGGCGTCGCGCATTTTCTCGAGAAGCGCCCCCCCGCTTTCACCGGCAGATAAGAGAACCAATTGAAATTCGAGTTCAGCGACAAAGTGAAGGAACTGCAACGCCGCTTGCAGGCCTTCATGGACGAGCACGTCTATCCAAACGAGCAGCGCCACCACGATGAGATTGAACGCAACACGTGGCTGCCCACAAAGGTCATCGAAGAGCTAAAGCCGAAGGCTCGCGCGGCCGGGCTCTGGAACTTGTTTCTGCCGGACGATGAGAATGGCGCCGGGCTGACCAACCTCGACTACGCGCCGCTCTGCGAAATCATGGGCCGAAGCCATATGGCGCCCGAGGTCTTCAACTGCTCGGCACCGGACACCGGTAACATGGAGGTGCTCGCACGCTACGGCAAGCCGGAACAAAAGGAGCGCTGGCTCAAGCCGCTCCTCGCGGGTGAAATTCGATCGTGTTTCGCGATGACTGAACCGGCCGTCGCGTCGTCAGACGCCACGAACATTCAGGCAAGCATCACTCGCGACGGCGGCGAGTACGTCATTAACGGCCGAAAGTGGTGGACATCAGGAGCAGGCGACCCGCGATGCAAAATCATTATTTTCATGGGCAAGACGGATCCCTCGGCACCCATTCACAAGCAGCAATCAATGATTCTGGTGCCGATGGACGCCCGCGGAGTGAAGATCGAGCGATTGTTGAAAGTATTCGGTTACGACCACGCGCCTCACGGCCACGGCGAAATCACATTTGATAATGTTCGCGTGCCGGCCACCGACATTTTGCTGGGCGAAGGGCGCGGATTCGAGATCGCACAAGGGCGGCTCGGTCCGGGGCGCATCCATCACTGTATGCGTTGCATCGGCGTAGCCGAGCGCGCCCTGGAAACGATGTGCAAGCGCGTGCAAACGCGCGTAGCTTTCGGGAGACCGCTCGCCGAACAGGGTACAATCCGCGCCGATATAGCGATTTCGCGCATGGAGATCGAGCAAGCTCGCCTGCTCACCCTGAAGGCTGCCTACATGATGGACACCGTGGGAAACAAAGAGGCGCGCGCCGAGATCGCGATGATCAAAGTGATTGCGCCGAACGTGGCCCTGCGAGTTCTTGATCGTGCGATTCAAGCGCACGGCGGCGCGGGCGTTTCAGAAGACACTTTTCTTGCTGCCGCCTGGGCGGGGGTTCGGGCGCTCCGACTGGCTGACGGCCCGGACGAAGTTCACATTGAATCGATCGCCAAGAATGAGCTCAAGAGGTGGGCCATGCCACCGGCGCGCTCCACGCCGCAATGATCGCCAAATCCCCTCGTTGCAACTCAGTGTCTTCCTAAGGAGATTTCATGCCTCCACTCACGGTCGAGACACCGAGTTTCCTGCGCGATTTCGTCGGCCGCGAAATCGGCGTGACGGATTGGTTCACGGTAACGCAGGAGCGAATCTCGCAGTTTGCAGAAGTCACCGAGGACCGGCAGTGGATTCATCTGGATCGCGAGCGCGCAAAGAGAGAATCGCCTTACGGCACGACGATCGCGCACGGTTTTCTGACGCTGTCGCTCCTGAGCCACTTCATGAAAGAGGCGATCCAGATCCGAAGCGGCGTCCGAATGGGCGTCAACTACGGATTAAATAAAGTACGCTTCCCTTCCGCCGTACGCGCGGATTCACGAATTCGTGCGCGCGTGATCCTCCATGCTGTTAAGGAGCTCCCCGATTCAATTGAAGCCACCTATGGGATATCAGTCGAAGGTGAGAAGAGCGAGAAACCGCACTGCGTGGCCGAATGGATTGTCCGCTACTACCAATAAGCAAAATGTCGCTGCACTGAGCTGGATAGCGCGAAATCGGTAAAGCACGGGCGTATCAGATTGTGGCGCTTTCAGCGGAAAGCAGCGAAGCACGCAAGAGGACCTCGACAAGTTCCGACATCAAGGCGAAGCGCTCGTCCTTCGTCAGGCCCTGGTGATAGCGGCTATAGATCTGTTGGACGATTACGGCAATCTTGAATCGGGCAAACGCCAAATAAAAAGCTATGTTGGACACGTCGCGAGCGGTGGCCCGGGCATAGCGCTCGACGAGTTGCGAGCGCGTCAAGCTGCCGGGATAAGTTGACGGACCCCAGCGAATTTTCTGCAATTCATCCGGATCTTGCGGGTCGACCCAATAAGCCAAGGCCGTGCCCAGATCGGTGAGAGGATCGCCGATCGTGCTCATCTCCCAATCCAGCATACCAACAATCCTGGTGGGCTCTTCCGGGTCCAGCACAACGTTGTCGTACTTGTAGTCGTTGTGTATGAGCGCGGCGTCGCTCGTGGCAGGTATGTGATCTTTCAGCCATGCGGAAATCCGGCCGACTTCGGGCAGATCGTGCGTCTGGGAGCCGTAATAGCGCTCGGTCCAACCGCTCACCTGCCGCGAAAGATATCCTTGCGGCTTGCCCAGATCTCCCAGCCCGATTGCCGTGTAGTCCAACCCATGCAAGAGCGCGAGATTATCAATGAATGACTCGCTTAGACGCCGCGCCGTCTCGGCGGCAAACACCAGACCAGCGGGCGGATCCCGCCGGATGATGATGCCTCGAATTCGCTCCATGAGATAAAAGGGCGAGCCCAATATGGAATCGTCATCGCAATACAGCAGAACTTTCGGCGCCGGCGGATATGCGGAATGAAGCTTCGAGAGCACGCGATACTCCCGTCCCATATCATGCGCGGATTTGACCTGGCTGCCATAGGGTGGCCGGCGAAGGACCATCTCTCGATTGCCGAGACGCAACAGGTAGGTCAGGTTGGAATGGCCGCTGGGAAATTGCTGAACAGTCAGAGGCCCCGAATCGGAGGGAAAGGAACATCTTAGGAAAGGATCGAGCTTGCCCAGATCCAGTTCTTCGCCGTGTCTGACATAGCCCGGATGATCTCGAAGGTCGGCCATGCTCTGTTCCTGTCCGATGAGCTACCGATACGTCAGCAAAGAAGGATCATCCAGGTGGGGATACGCGTTGAATGCGCTCAGCGTGAAACGCTCGCCCGAGCACAGGAACTCGCTGTACGAGCAATTGAAGGACATCCATGTGACCCGTAGCGTATCTCGCGGAGAGAGATTCAGGGCGCGTTGCATCGCTACGCCAATCGGCCCGCCGGAGGTAAAGACGACCATACTTTCGCCTCGCGTATCAGTGGAAGTGACTTTTGAAAGTCCACGATTCACTCGCGCGCAGAATTCGGGCCAGGATTCCACGTCTCGCAAGGGAATTTCTCCATCAACCCATTTGCCGACTACTGATTCGAACATTCGCTGAAACGATCTGCGTTTCTGTTCAGAGTTTAGCGCGCTTTGAAACTCTTTGTGCAACTGGAGGATCCTCGCGTCTGTCTTAATTAGTTCCGGAAGGCTTTGTCTCAATACATCCTCACCCGCATATTCGTCGAATTCCTGCAGCACAGCCGCCTCAGGAAACGCGACTCCCCGTCGCCCGTAGATGCCAGCCACGATTTTCGCAGTATCAGTTTGGCGAACACACGGTCCTGAGTAAACCCGGTCAAACATAATGTTTCGCGACGCCCAATATTCGCCGAGCATGCGTGCCTGAATCTCACCGGTGGGAGAGAGCTTATCGTAGTCCGGCTCAAGGAAAGAAGCTTGTGCGTGACGTACAAGAATAATTCGGCTCACGAGGCCCGTTCGAACAATGCTGCGGCGCCCTGGCCGCCGCCGACGCACATCGTTACAACGCCGTAGCGCGCCTTGCGACGCGCCATTTCATTGGCGATGGTCCCGACCATTCGCGAGCCGGTCATCCCATAGGGATGTCCGATCGAGATCGAACCGCCGTTGGGGTTGAGCTTGTCCGGGTCAATGCCGAGGCGGTTACGGCAGTAAAGCACCTGGACTGCGAACGCCTCGTTCAGCTCCCAAACATCAATCTCGCTCAGTCGCACACCGCTTCGCTTCAGCAGTTTCGGGACGGCGAATACCGGCCCGATGCCCATCTCGTCAGGATCACAGCCGGCAACCTGGAAACCGCGGAATACCGAGACATAAGGGATTCCCAATTTGTCGGCACGCTCGCGAGACATCAACAGCGTGGCTGAAGCACCATCCGAGAGCTGAGAGGAATTGCCAGCGGTCACTGTGCCATGGCCGCTGTCCGGATCAAAATACGGTTTTAAGGCCAGAAGGCCATCAAGAGTTGTGTCCGGCCGGTTGCACTCGTCGCGGTCCACGCAGACTTCTTCCTTGCCGGCCACTTCGCCGGTCTTTCTGTCCAGAATGGCTCGCGTGACACGAATCGGTGCAATTTCCGCATCAAAAATGCCTTCGCGTTGCGCGCGAGAAGTGCGCTGTTGGCTGAGCAGCGCGTATTCATCCTGGGCCAGGCGGCTGATCTTGTAGCGCTTAGCCACGACCTCCGCGGTGACACCCATCACCATGTACAAGCCAGGCAATCGTTCCAAGAGATTCGGATTCGGACTGAAGTCGCGCGGCGTGAGGCTGATGCTTTCGAGGCCTCCGCCGATTGCCGCGTCCACACCCTCGCTCATAATTTGATGTGCGGCTACCGCAATGGCCTGCAAGCCGGAAGAACAGAACCTGTTGATCGTCGTGGCAGCGGCCGATGTCGGTAATCCGGCAAGCATCGCGGCGACGCGGGCGACGTTCTGTCCCTGCGGGCCATTGGGCTGCGCGCAGCCCAGAACCACGTCTTCAATCTCGTTCGGGTCGAGCTTTGGCGTCTTGCGCAGCACGTCCTTGATGCAATGCGCGGCGAGTTCATCGGGGCGCGTCAAGTTGAAGGACCCACGAAACGACTTTGCCAGCGCCGTCCGCGAGCTGGCGACCACGACTGCTTCTCTCATGCTCTCTCCGGGCCAATTGAATGCCAATCCAATGAATCAAAAGGCGGCTTGCGTTTGAGTTCCCGCGGGCGTCCGCGCTACGCGATGACGCCGTGCTCTTTGTTGAATCCAGCGAAGGTCCCGCCCTGCTCGGCTAAATGCTTTAGAAGCGGGGCAGGCTCCCAAATCTCGCCGTGTTGCCGCTGAAATTCGCAGACGCGGTCGTACACTATCTTGAGGCCCACCGTGTCGGCGAACCACATCGGCCCACCGCGATACGCCGGAAAACCATAGCCGTTGAGGTAGATGATGTCTATATCAACCGCTCGAAGAGCGTAGCCTTCCGCGAGAATGCGCGCTCCTTCGTTGACCAGGGCATAAACGCAACGGTCAACGATTTCGCTCGCCGCTATCTGACGCTGCGGGATGCCTGCCTCGCTCGCCCACTGGCCGACGAGCGTGGCAACCTCAGGGTCGGGAGTCGCGCGGCGGTTCTCGTCGTATTTGTACCATCCCGCGCCGGTCTTTTGGCCGTAGCGTCCCATCTCGCACAACCGATCGCCTGCCATTGCTTGGCGAACGCCCGGCTTCTCTAGATGGCGGTACTCTTTGCGGACTCGCCAACCGACATCGAGGCCCGCGAGATCACCAACAGCCAGCGGCCCCATGGCCATGCCGAATTCAGAGAGAGCCTGGTCCACGGTCTCGACGCTCGTGCCCTCCTCGATCAGGAAAACGGATTCACGCACGTAGGGACCGAACATCCGGTTGCCGACAAAGCCGCGACAATTGCCGACGAGGACTCCGATTTTCCCAATTTTCTTGGAGAGTTGCATGCAGGTAGCAATTACTGGCTTGCTGGTCTTCTTCCCGCGGACGATTTCCAGCAGCCGCATGACGTTTGCCGGACTGAAAAAATGCGTGCCGATGACGGATTCAGGGCGGGACGTTGTGGACGCGATTTCGTCGATATTCAGGGTGGACGTGTTGCTGGCCAGAATCGCATCCGCCTTGCAGACGCGATCGAGCTGCGCGAAGACCTCTTTCTTGAGCGCCATGCCTTCGAAGACAGCCTCGACGACCATGTCGGCTTTCTCGAAGCCGTCGTATTGCAGCGTCGGACGAATTAGCTTCAGGCGTTCGTCCACGAATTGCTGCGTGAAGCGACCTCGCTTCACCGAGCTGGCATAATTCTTCTGGATGTTGGCCAGTCCCCGGTCGAGCGCCGCCTGATCGGCTTCTTTCAGCAGCACGGAAATGCCGGCATTGGCGAACACCATGGCGATGCCGCCGCCCATCGTGCCGGCGCCGACCACGGCGACGCTGTTTACGGGTATCGTCGGCGTATCCCTCGGCACGTCCGGGATCTTGGCGACTTCGCGCTCGCCGAAGAAAGCGTGGATGAGCGCCTTGGACTGATCCGATTGCAGGCACTCGATAAACAGCCGCTGTTCTTCCCGGCAGCCGTCCTCAAACGACATCTTGGTGGCGGCTTCCACCGCGTCAATCGCTGTGAGGGGAGCCGTCATGCCGCGCTGTTTTTTCCTAACCGCTTCGCGGGCGGCCGTGAAGATAGGTGCGCTTTGTTCGGGCGTTCCAAGGTTCCCTTCGCGCTCACGCGTTTTCGGAGCGGGGCGCCCAGCGACTTCCCGCGCGAAGCGAATTGCGCCGGACAGCAAATCACCTTCGATGATTCGGTCAATGATGCCGAGCTTCGCTGCATCTTCCACCGTGACCGGATTGCCACCGGCGCACATTTCCACGGCTTTGGCCACTCCGACGAGCCGAGGAAGGCGCTGCGTGCCAGCCGCTCCCGGGATGATGCCAAGCTTTACCTCGGGCTGGCCGACCTTAGCGCCTGGCGCGGCTGCGCGATAATGTCCCGCCATCGCCAGCTCGAGGCCGCCGCCAAACGCGGTGCCATGAATCGCCATCACGATAGGCTTGTGGCAGTCTTCAATCTGTAGCAGCAACGGCAGCAATCCCGTCCCTCGTGGGCTCTTCCCGGAGACGAACTTTCCAAACTCCTTGATATCCGCGCCCGCGACAAAGGTGCGACCGCCGCCGATCAACACTGCCGCATGAACAGACTCGTCCTTGCCGATTTGCTCGATAGCTTCGGAAATTCCTTCGGGCACGCCTGCGCTGAGAGCGTTCACAGGTGGATTATTGATGGTGATGATGGCGACGTCGCCATCCTTCTTGAGTTGAACAAGATCATTCATCGAATGTCGGCATCTCTCGTGGATTTTCTAAGCGCGCTGGACCGAGGCCACGCCAGCGTCTATGACCAGCCGGGCAATCCGCTCCCGATGAAAGATTGAATCGCCGAACCACGTTTCCGACGCCTTCGCGCGCCGGTAATAAAGATGAAGATCGTTCTCCCAAGTGAAACCCATTCCGCCGTGAATTTGAATGCCTCGATTACCCACGGTACGGGCTGCATCGCTGGCGTACATTTTTGCGATCGAGACGGCCACCGCGGCATCGGGCGCGTTCTCTTCGAGCGCCCAAGCCGCGTAATACGCTGCTGACCGCGCGCTTTCCGTCTCCAGGTACATGTCGGCACACTGGTGCTGCACCGCCTGGAACATTCCAATCGGCTTGCCAAATTGTTTCCGGGCCTTCGCGTATTCGACAGTGATATCCAGGGTGCGCTGCATTCCGCCCACCATTTCCGCCACCAACGCCGCCGAGGCAACGTCAAGTGCCCGCGCAAGGCCGGTTGTGTCTCCGATTCTTTGCGCGGGTGTGCCGTTAAATTTCAGCGAGTACAACTTGCGGGTAGGGTCCATCGCCTCCATCCGCTGAATGACCAGACCCGATGCCTTGGCATCAACCGCGAACACGCCGTCTGTAGCCACAACGATGATGAAGTCTGCCACTACGGCGTCGGGCACGAATAGCTTCTCCCCGGTCAGCCTGCCGTTCGCGGACGCAATACGCGCCTCCGCCGAACTCCAGCTCGCGCCGGCTTCGAGGATCGCGACCGTCGAGCGCGCGTCGCCCGCACAGATCGGCGCGAGATATCTTTTCTTCTGTTCGGGTATTGCCGTTGCATTGAGCACGGAGCCAGCCAATGCCACGGTCGAATAGAGCGGGCCCGGCAGCAGCGCGCGCCCCGCCTCTTCCATCAGGAGAATCAATTCCACGTTACCCAGACCGACGCCGCCATATTCCTCGGGAAAAATAATTCCCGTATACCCCTGCTCGACCATCTTGGCCCACAGCGCCGAGTCATAGGCTGTATCGGTCTCCATAATGCGCCGGACCTCGGCCATCTCGCATTCACCCGCGAAGAACTTCCGCGCGTTGTCCTTGAGAAACTGCTGACTTTCGTTCAATCCGAATTCCATCGTTTCCTCTTAGTAGCTCCTCGGCAATCCGAGAACGAAATGTCCAATAATATTTCGTTGTACTTCCGACGTCCCTGCCTCGATGGTGTTGCCGCGAGTTCGCAGATATCCATAGGACCAGATGCCACTGTCAATCGCATGACTGTCTCCGCCGGCTAGCTGGCCATACGGGCCAAACACTTCCTGCGCGATCTGCTGGACACGCTGATTGAGTTCGCTCCAGAAAATCTTGAGGATGGACCCTTCCGGCCCCGGCACGCCCGTCGAACTAATTCGGCTGAAGGCGCGCAATTGATTCAAGCGCATGATTTCAATTTCCGCGAAACACTGCGCGAGTTTCTGGCGTATCAGCGGGTCTGCAGCGGCGGGTTGTCCATTCCTTTGAATCGTGCGCGAGAGTGCAATCAGCCTGTCAATGTTCCGCTTGAAAAGGAGGTGGAGGCGCGCACCATACGATCCGCGCTCGTACATCAGCGTGCTGACGGCCACATTCCAGCCGTCATTGACTTTGCCGAGCACATTTTCGACCGGCACGCGCACATCGCGGAAGAAAAGCTCGCAGAATTCGCTTTCTCCAGTCATTTGGCGCAGCGGACGCACTTCGACGCCGTGCGACTTCATGTCAACCAACAACACCGTCAATCCTTTATGTTTGGGGACGCTTGCGTCCGTGCGCACGACCAATTCACACCAATTCCCGAACGTGCCGAAACTGGTCCACACTTTCTGACCGTTCACGATGTAGTGGTCCCGGTCCAAGCGAGCCTCCGTCTGCAGACCGGCGAGATCGGAGCCGGCGTTCGGTTCGGAAAAGCCCTGGCACCAGATTTCTTCCGCGCTCAGAATTTTGGGGATGAATCGCTCCTTCTGCGCCTCTGTGCCGTACGCAATGATGGTAGGGCCGATCAGTCCCAGACCGAGAGCATTGGCCATTGATGGCGCCTCCGACCGCGCCATCTCCTCCCAGAAAATGGCTTGCTGCATCAGCGTCGCGCTGCGACCTCCATACTCTTTCGGCCACGAGACGGCGGCCCAGTGACCTTCATCGAGCTTTCGTTGCCAAGCCCTCATGTAGGGAAAGGCTTCCTCAAGCGGTTTCTCCCGCCACTCGGCCCGATCTTTGGGAACATTTGTGTCAAGCCAGGCGCGCAGCTCGTCGCGGAACTGCCGTTCCTCGGCATTCAGATTCAAATCCATTCCAAGTGCCCCTTTTCTCATTCAACGCGTCGGCGGTTGCTCGCCTTTTCTTGCGCGTTCGCCCAGCAGCCCAGTTCGCTACGCGGGCGATCCCCTTCGTATTAGCTCGACGGCTTCCGGCATGTTTGTGTCCTCTCCCCGCCAGTATTTCTTGCGAAGCTCTCTCTTGAGGATTTTACCGGTGCCGGTTTTGGGTAAGGCATCGCGAAATTCGACGGAATGCGGGCACTTGTAGTGAGCGAGACGCGAGCGGCAGAATTCGATCAGCTCTAATTCGCTCGTTTGCGCGGAAGGTTTCAGAACTACCAGCGCCTTGGGGACTTCTCCCCATTTCACATCAAGCACGGGAATCACCGCGACCTCAAGGAGCGCGGGATGCGCGAGCAGTTGTTTCTCTACTTCGAGCGACGAAATATTTTCTCCGCCGCTAATGATGATGTCCTTCTTACGATCTACGATGAGCACATATCCGTCTTCGTTCCATGTAGCCACATCTCCTGTATGAAACCAACCGCCCCGCATGGCCTCTGCGGTTGCCTCGGGCTGCTTCCAGTAGCCTTTCATGATGCTGTCGCCACGGGCGATCACTTCCCCGGCGGTCATTCCATCTCGCGGCGCATCGTTGTCATCCGCATCCACCACGCGAAGCTCGACGCCCGGGATCGCGAACCCGGCCATCGCCTGACCCGCGAATCGTCGTTCACCCTCCCACCCAAGCCCCGGCTTCATTTTGGAGGTGGACAATGTGGGCGCAGTTTCCGTGAGTCCGTATCCGGCGAAGCAGGTGCATCCAAACTTTTCCTCCACTTCCTGAATCAACGACGGCGACGATGCCGCTCCGCCAAGATTGAGCCACTTCAAGCTGCTCAAATCGTGATTCTGGAGTTCCGGACAGTTGACCAGAGCGATCGCCATGGCAGGCACGGCGCTGAGACTTTGCACGCGCTCCTGTTCGATCAGACGGAAAATCTCGGCAGGATCGAAACGCGAAATCATCACGTGCTTTGCGCCTCTCAGCGTAACCGTGTGTGCGGCGCCCCACCCGTTGGCGTGGAACAGCGGAATGGTATGGAGATGGACGCCATCGGCCGAGCTTTCGTGGGTTAGTGAAGAGCTCAGCGCCTGGAGATAAATGTTCCGGTGGGTCAGCATCACGCCCTTGGGATCGGCGCTGGTTCCGCTGGTGTAAAAGATTTCGGCAACTGCATCCTCGTCGAATTCCATTATGTCGGGGCGGTGCGGAGTAGCACCGGCCAGGAGTTCCTCATAATTTTGCGGCATCAGCCAGCTGGATTCGGGAACGCCGGAAAGCAGAGTGTAGGAGTTTACCGTGGAGAGCTTTGGGCGGAAGGATTCCGCCAAGCCGCAGAATTCCTTCTCCAGGAACAGCGTTTTCGCTTCCGCGTTATTAAGAATGTAGGCCAGCTCGTCAGGAGCCAGCCGGATATTCAGCGGAAGCAAAACTGCGTCCGCTTCCAAAACGCCGAAGTACGCCTCCAGCAACCTGTGGCAATTCAGACTCAGAAAAGCAACCCGGTCACCGGGCTTGACTCCGATCTTGCGGAGAGCGCCCGCCAGACGACCCACACGCTCTGACAATTGAGAATACGTAAACCGCTCGCGTCCGCAAACGACAGCCGTCCTGCCGGGATACTGCTGCTCGGCATAACGCAAGAATCGAACGGGTGTAAGCGGAATGTTCATCGCATCTTTCGGTGGTTCTAGGCCGTCTGGCCCCCGTCTACCACTAACACTTCTCCAGTAATAAACGCAGCGGCATCGGAAGCGAGGAAGACTGCCGCTCCTTTCAAGTCATCTTCACCGCCGAAACGGCCCAATGGAATTCCTTTGAGGAAGTTCTCTTTATTTCGTTCAATCACAATTTCAGACATGCGTGTTGGGAACCACCCCGGCGCGATGGCGTTTACGCGAACGTTGTGAATGGCCCACTTTCGGGCCAAGTCCTTCGTGAAGGCGATGACTCCGCCCTTGCTGGCGTGATACCCGATCGCCTGAAATTCGGGGGGAGCGCCCCGAAGCCCGGCGGTGGATGCAATATTGATGATCGCCCCTCGCTTCTGCGCGGTCATGAACTTGCCGACTGCCTGACAGCATAGAAACGTCCCGGTCAGGTTTGTCTCCATCACTTTGTTCCAATGCTCAAGGCGCATCTCTTCAATCGGCGCTCCCCACGAGGTCCCCGCATTGTTGATCAGGATATCAACTCGCCCGAATTCCGAAATCGTTGCATCCACAAGTTCTTGAACGCTGGATGGATTCTTCACATCACATCCGACTGCGAGGGTTCTTACTCCCAGAGCCTGCAATTCTTTTGCGGCCTGTTCGCAGCGTTCCTTCTTGCGCGCGCAAAGTACGAGATTCGCGCCCATCTCCGCGAGACCCTCGGCCATTTGCCGCCCCAGCCCGATCGAGCCTCCCGTGACGACTGCCACGCGGCCTGTGAGATCGAAAAGCTTTCTTACGTTCATCGCCTGTCAGAAAGTTAGGCGGGCACCAAGCTGGAATTCCCGCTTGGGGAAATCCGACGTGAAACCGAGCGGTGTGCTTGGCGAAGCAACCCCACCACCGGGAAGAGCCGCACCCGGCCGGATTCCGTGAACGTTAAATGTCGTAGACCCCACCCCTCCAGGGCAGGCGGGACAAGCTATTCCCGGCGCTGCGGGAAAACCAAACAGTGGGCTTACCTCATTGTTGACACTGGCAAAGTTTGTACGGTTGGCGATGTTGAATCCCTCCGCCGTAATCAGCAGATTCAATCTTTCGGTCAGCTTGTGCTGCCAGGTCAGGCGCATATCGAAATCAATCAGATTGGGGCCAAGACCTGAATCGCGGGGCGCTCCAATTGGACGCTCATTCGTAATGTGGTTGTCGCCATTGACCGCTCCTCCAGCCAGCAGATTGAATGGATGCCCGCTGCTGTACGTGAAAATCGGAGACAACTGGAATCCCGACAAGATGGCTTGCTTCCACGGGCTGTCGAACACTCCAGCGATCACGACCTTGTTCCGCTGATCAAATTCGGAAAGACCACGATCAGCGTTTAGGTCCGTAGGATCCTGCGGTCCGTAGTCTGTGTTGAAGTCTGTGGACGTATCAAACGCCTTGCTGTAGGTGTAATTCCCGAACACGGCAAAGTTGTTGCTGAAGCGCTTCTTGATTTCCAGGATGCCGCCCTCGTAAAGAGCGGATGCGGCAGACGTGTACTGGTTGTTCTGGATGATCAGCGGATTCACGAAGCACTTGAAGGGCTGCAAGGGGTTTGCCATCGTGGCCGCGCAGGGGAGACCTTCCACGCCCAGCAGCGGGTCCGTGGCCGGAACTAGATTCCAGTTCTTGTAGGTAAAGACTTTACCACTTGCCAACGTCACCGAGGTGGTCGGAGTTGTTGGCAACAGATTGGTGTCGATCGCAACTGGGATCCTGAGTGTGTGAGAGTAGATCCCGCTCAGCGAAATGGAGAACCCTGGCGCAATCTCACGCTCAATTCCAATCGACGCCTGCTGCGCGTAAGGAGGCTTGTAGTTCGGAGGGTTACTGAACAGCACGGTCAGAGGCGACAGTAGGCCGGAATTCTGAACAAAGATGCCGAACGGAGCTACATCGGCCGGCGTAATACAGGCGCTCGCCCCAGGCGGTGGGGTTGTACACGCGATGAGATTCGTGCCTGACGGATTGCCCAGCGGGTTAAAGAGCCCTGCAAAGACTTGGCCGGCGGTTGCAACGAAAGGAAGAATGCTGAAACCGGGGTCCACGTAAATGGAGATATATCGGTTGCAAGTGCCCCCGTTTCCCGGAAACCCGAGGTTAATGGGCGGGGTAGTGACTCCGATTCCGCAGGTGTTCTGTGCATTGAGGACTTGATCGGGCACCTGCGATGTGTTCTTTTGATTCTCGACCGTACCACGATTCTTGTTTAGGACCCCCAAGCTCAAATCCACCTGCGGAATTTGGGAATCGATCGGGCCGTAGAAAATGCCGTACCCGCCACGGATCACGGTCTTGTGATCTTTGAACGGATCCCACGCAAAAGAGATACGCGGAGCCACGTCTCCGTAATAGGTGTTCAAGGGGGCGTATTGCGAGTCAACTTCATAACGGAGGCCATAGTTCAGCGTGAAACTGGATGTAATTCTCCACGAGTCCTGCAAGTACAGCCCAGTCAACGGTCGCGTGTACGCGGGGTAATCCGGATTGCCGAAGCCCTGTTGGTAGACTTGGGGCGCCGACAGGGAAGCCGCCTGCAGCGAGTTTAAGTTTGCAGAGCCCAGCGAAGGCGAAAGCCCACACACCGCCGGCGCAGCCAGGCAGTCACTTAGGGCGCCTCCGGGCAGCGGCCCAAAGACGAAGCGGCCCGGGAAAAACGTGTGGGATTCCGAGTGGTTGCCACGGAGCAGCTCCGATGCCCCGAACTTTATGGTGTGGCGGCCGCGAATCAATGTCATGTTGTCAGCAATTTCGGTGCGACGCAGGATCGTATAATTGGGCAGGAATATGTTGGTTCCCAGATTATTCGCGAAGCCGAGGATTTGGAGGCCGACCTGTCCCGGCTCGTTCGGAATCACATTGAAGCTGTTATAGTCCCACTGCAGGTGGAGCTCGTTCTGAGCTGTCGGACTGAACTCGTGGAACCATGCCCCTTGAATCGTATCGTCGTAGGTGTGAACCGAACTGCCCGCCGAAAAGCCATTCAGCGATTGCACGTCAGGATTCTCTTCGAGGTCATACCCGTACCTAAATGAAAGGAAAACTTGATCTGCGTTGCTAATGCGGTGATCCAGGCGAACAGAGGTAAGGTACTGCCGCGTGTTGTACGGGAATACTCCCCCGTTTGATTCAAACTGGCCAATGAGGTATTGATTCAGCAACGTCTGTCCTGCTGTCAAGCCGGTCACAGGACTGACCGTCAGCCCAGTCGCGAGAGCTCCGGCGCACATTTGAGCTGGCAGGAACCTAGTGGTGCCGTCGGGGTTGTTTATGCACGGAACCATCGGATTTCCAGGTTCAGTAGACAAGGCCGTTACGATCGCCTGTTGCGCGAACCTGGGGTCACTGGGCGCAAAAGGATTTGCTGCCGCGGCCGGATTCGGTCCGAGGAAGATCGAACTGGTGGTTAGAAGAGGAACTGAATTCTCTGAATTCTGCAGCAGGCCCTCGAACGAGGCGAACAAGAAAGTCTTATCCTTTTGAATGGGAAAGCCTACCGCGCCACCGTATTGGTAGCGGCTTAAACTGTTCTTTATGGGCAGGCCAGTCGAATCGAAGTTAAAGTTGCTGAACGTGGGGTCCGGCGCCAACGCCGATGTGAAGGCGAATGGGTCGCGAGCATCCAGGGCGCTATTGCGGAAGTAACTGAAGATGCTGCCGTGCAAATCGTTGGTACCCGATTTCGTCACGATGTTGATGGAAGCGCCGCTCGCGCCGCCCAAGTCCGCAGCATAGTTGCTGCGATTCACCTGAAACTCCTGCACCGCATCCTGGCTTACCGTGGTACGCACGCCACCGCTATCGCCGAGTGCTTCGCCGCCGTCCACGGTCACGCTGTTCCCCCGTCCATTGCTTCCGTAGAAGGAGAGACCGCTTTGAGGTGTCTGCTTGACGCGAAAATCCTGATCGTCCGCCAACCTCGTAGAATTCGACACGCCGGGAAGCAGCAGGGTGAATGTCAGGTAATCGCGACGGTCTATGGGCAGGTCGGTGATGTACTGCTCCGTCAGCGTGTTCGCCTGGCTTCCGCGTTCGGTATCCACGACGGGAGGAGTGGCGCTGACCTCAACGGTTTGTCCGGAAGTCGCGACCCTTAGACTGAAATCCAGGATGGAGGTCTCACCCACGTTGACGACCACACCTTTTTGAATGAGCGTTTGGAAACCAGAGACTTGCGCGCTCACGTCGTAGGTGGCGGGTAGCAATCCTGTTAAGCGGTATTGCCCCGTGGGTCCAGTAATGGCCGAATACTGCGTTCCCCTGGCTGTCTCGACGGCGACGACCGACACCTTTGGGACCACCGCGCCCGACGGGTCGGTCACAGTTCCAACGATGTCACCAGACGTGCCCACACCTTGCGCAGACGCTACGGGACTCGCGACCAGCAAGCATGTCAACCACCCGAAGGCACTCGCCAACAAGGTAGACTTCATAGGTCCTCCTCGAACTTCAAGACGTCGCCATGGTGTTTGAGCGTTAGCCCAAAGATTTATCGCTCCCAAATCTCAGTTCGATCGGTTTGATAATTTTCCCGCCCCATCCCGGTCGCCTATCAATCCGGGTCCCATCCGAAATTGTGATAGCGAGTATCACATTAAAGAGACTAACGTCAAGATCAAAGCACCATCGGTCCAGCCAAGGAATTCGCCCGGGTAGACTGTTCCTTCCGCTCAACGGATCGGCGGAGTCACGGGCTCGCTGCTACGCACGGATTTCCTCGCGGAATTGAACCGCAGCGTGATTTTATTAAGAGGGGCGTCTCAGTGGGGTGTAAGCACGATGCGGCCGCCAACGTTCCCGCTCCGCAATTCATCCAGAACCTGATTGGCCTCGGCGAGAGGGCGCGCCGCGGTCTGGCAGCGAACCTTGCCCTCCGCTGCCATCGCCAGGATTTCTGACAAGTCCTTCCGTGTGCCCACAGCGGAAGCCTGCATGCGAATTTCGCGGGCCGCTATCAGGATCGGCGGAAAGCAAATATTTTCGGACGGCAGGCCGACGATCAGAAGGTTTCCACCTGGTCGCACGCAGGAGAAGGCCATGTCGTAAGCTGACTTCGCTGCCGATGTCACAAGCGCTGTGTGGACTCCGCCCATCTTCCTAAATTCCTTGGCTACATCGCCAGAAGCAGCATTGAACGCATGCAGCGCTCCCAGAGCTTTGGCAAGGGCGAGCTTTTCCTCGGAAATGTCTACTGCGATGACCTCCGCGCCCAGCGCGTACCCGATCTGTACTGCAATGTGCCCCAGACCTCCGATACCGAAAATCGCGAGGCGTTGGCCGCGCGAAATCTCCGCTTGCTTGAGCGCCCGGAATACCGTGACGCCCGCGCAGAAAAGCGGCGCCGCTTCGATCGAGGAAAGGCCGTCCGGAATCTTCAGCGCGTGGCTCGCCGGCGCTTTTACAAATTCCGCGTAGCCGCCGTCAACCGTGACACCCGTAATCTTCTGCCGCGCGCAGAGGTTCTCGTTACCCTCCCGGCAGAATTCGCAATCGCCACAGCTCCAGTGCAGCCACGGCACTCCCACGCGGTCGCCCACTTGCAAATCGCGAACTGCGGAGCCCTTTTCAACCACGTGCCCAGCGATTTCGTGGCCGAGAATCAGCGGCTTCTTGATGATTCTCGCCATCTGCGGCCAATCGCCATCGGCGACATGCAGATCGGAATGGCACACGCCGCAGGCTTCTACGGCGATAAGGATCTCGGTGCCTTGGGGCTTGGGATGGTCAACTTCTTGAATGGTGAGCGGCTGTTTGAATTCGTGCAGGACAGCAGCCTTCATCGCGAAGACTCGATCTTCACGGTTGAGCGGCGCGCAGGAAAAATTCCACCGCGCTGCGAACTCGTTCGCTCAGTCTATGCGGACCGGTGAGATCCACGGCCCACTGGCGAACGATCGTGTTGTAAAGCCCTTCCATGAATTCGGCGAGATGAACGACCGGAAAGTCCCGCGTGATCTCGCCGCGCTTTTGGCCCTCGGCGAAAATTTCCCTCAGTAGCCGGGCCGTGACTTCCTCGGGCTGGCGCATGTCGGGCGACCGCACCGGATCCATCGCGCCTGATAGCACCACAGCTCGCCATAGCGGCCGATCTGCTTCCACTTCGCGAGCCATCCGCTGGAACATCCGCCGCAGGCGTTCTTCGGTGGTAGCTTCGCTGGAAAGCTCGGTTTCCAAACGTTCCTTGATGCACGCAAATGCGCGCCGCCCAACCTCCCGCAGAACTGCATCCTTGCTCGGAAAATAACGGAAGAAAGTTGGCTGGCTGATTTCGAGAATTTGAACGATGTCGTCAACGCGCGTGTTCTCGTAACCGTGTTTTCGAAACAGCTTCACCGCAGTCTTGATGATTTCCTGGCGCAGCCGCACTTTCTTGCGTTCGCGAAGGCCGGGCACTTCGTGGATTCCCGATTCCTTATTTGCCGCTGGGACTTCCAGGGCGCGGCGATTCCCGGGAGGTAATCCTAGTTCCGGGGACGATAAGTTGCGGGCGATCTTGGTACGAGCCATGAGTCAACACTCTCCCGTTCTGATTCCGCGACGAGCCCACGAGGGCATCAAGTTTCGCGAGAACTACTCTAACATGTTAGTAGCCCACGTCAATTTCAGTCGGTGCGCGGGTCAACGCGGGAGCAGCCTACGGCAAATGCGGGCAGTCAGGTGTGCTGATGCTCCGCAGTGTCTCGAGCAGAATCGTCCGTGCGCGAAAATGTGGCCGCTCGACGTGCGCCGGCTTGGCACTCGAGACACTCCACTGGCAGCCGGTGAACTTGGGTTCTGAGATGTGTATGATCTAACTGCGTCGCACGTCGCTAATGTTGTAATCCCGAGCCGGGAGTCCTCCGCTTGATCAGTTTGATTCGCAGCCTGGTGCGTCCCTATCGCGGCATTCTGGGGCTCATCTTTCTTGCCATGCTCGTTCAAACCGCGATGAGCGTAGCCGGACCTTGGCCGTTAAAGATTGTTCTCGACAACGTGGTCGGCACGCACAAACTGCCGCTGTGGCTTGATCACTTGTTGAGTCCTTTGTTGGGTGCGGGCACCAAGATGCAAATTGCGTTCGCGGCCGCCGTCGCAGCCGTGGTTATCGCCGGGCTCGGCGCCCTCGCCTCGTACATTGCTAGCTACTACACCACAAGCGTAGGCCAATGGGTCGCCAACGACCTACGCATGCGCACGTATCATCATCTGCAGCAACTCTCGCTCGGCTATTACGACAAACATCAATCCGGCGCGCTCCTGAGCACGATCACAGTGGATGTTCAGACGATTCAGGCCTTTGCGTCTGCCTCGACCCTCGATATCGCCGTAGACATGCTGACGATCGCGGCCATGCTTTTCATCATGTTTTGGCTGAATTGGGATTTCACGCTGATCGCGGTTTCCGTAACGCCGTTCTTGCTTCTCTTTCTTTCTAGATTCAAGAAGGCTGTGAAAAAGGCGACTCACGAGGTTCGCCGGCAACAAAGCAACGTCGTCGCGGTCGTCGAACAGGGTCTTCAGTCCATGAGGGTCGTAAAGGCATTCGGGCGTCAGGAACTCGCCCAGCAGGAACTCGGAGCCGTGAGCCGAGCCACCGTGGATGCGGCTCTCAAGGCTCGGCGAATCAAGGCGCTGCTCTCGCCGATTGTAGCGGTCACCGTCTCTCTCTGCGTAGCCGTCGTGCTTTGGAGAGGATCCGCTCTCATCCTCTCCGGCGCAATGACCGCCGGCGCACTAACCGTGTTTCTTGCTTATCTCACGAAATTCTTCAAACCCGTGCAGGACCTCGCCACGATGACCAACTCCATCGCTCAGACAGCCGTGGGAGTGGAGCGAATTCAGGCAATTCTGGACGCCGACGCCATAACTCCTGAGCGTCCCGGCGCACGCGAACCGCAGTCGCTCAGCGGCGATATCGTATTCGATCGTGTTGCCTTTTCTTATGACTCTGGCACTCCTGTCTTACAGGAAGTGAGTTTTCACATCAAGCCCGGCCAAATGGTCGGCGTCGTCGGCCCCACCGGTGGCGGAAAGTCCACGATCGTGAGCCTGATCCCGCGGTTTTACGATCCCACATCAGGCGCGATCCAGATAGATGGCGTTGATATCCGCGACTATACGCTTCAGGGCCTTCGCAAACACATCGGTTACGTTCTACAGGAAACCGTGCTCTTCCAGGGAACCGTGCGTGACAACATCGCCTACGGTAAGGCTGGCGCGACGGAGGATGAAGTCATGAACGCCGCAAAGCTGGCGGACGTAGATGAATTCGTCGCGCGGATGCCCCATGGTTACGACACCGTCGTCGGCGAACGGGGCGATACACTCTCCGGCGGGCAGCGTCAGCGCATCGGGATCGCACGCGCCATCATTCGGGATAACCCCATCCTTATTCTCGATGAACCCACGGCGGCTCTCGACACCGAATCGGAGAGTATGGTAATCAAGGCGCTCGAGCGCCTGATGAAAGGGCGCACGGTTATCACTATCGCCCACCGACTCAGCACCATCCGCAATTCAGACGTGATCCTCGTATTGAAATCCGGCGTGGTGGCCGAGAGCGGGACGCACGACGAATTGATGAAACTCGGGGGCGAGTATGCAGCGCTATATCGTGTACAGTTCGAAGCGCGGGACAAAGAAGATGGGGCCTAAACGCTGCGATCGTTGCCCTCGGCGGCCAGCCAGTGGTTGGTTGCCTTCAGATTCCCTGGAGATGGAATGTCTCATTCTTTAATCGTATTGCCCGATGATTCCGTCAAGCCGATCCTGGACGCCATCAACGCGGCGAAGAAATCGCTTCGCATTAAGATGTTCGTGTTTTCCGATCCCGGTCTGTTGAGGGCTGTGATTGCGGCGCACCGCCGCGGTGTGAACGTGCGCATCATGCTGAATCCGAGCCGGCGAAGCGGCAAAGCCGAGAACGGGCGCTCCCGGAAAATGCTCAAAGCGGTGGGAGTGGACGTCATTGACAGCAATCCCGCGTTCGGTATGACCCACGAGAAGTCCATGGTAGTGGATGACACCACCGCGTTTGTGAAGTCGCTTAATTGGGAAACGAAAAACCTCACCGAAACCCGCGACTACGCCATCGTCACGTCGTACGAGCACGAAGTGCGCGAAATCGTCAAATGTTTCGAGGCGGATTGGAAACGGAAGCCGTTCGATACGGGAGAACATGCCCACCTGATCTGGTGCACGGGCAACGGTCGGGAACGTATCGCGCGGTTTATTGATAAAGCCCGTCATACGATCTTCGTACAGAACGAACGCTACCAGGACGCCGTCATCATCGAGCGTTTGGTCCGAGCGCACTGTCGCGGTGTGAAAATCCACGTTATGGCCCGGCCGCCCCACAAGCTTCAGCGTGAGAAGCTAACCGAAGGCGTCGGTGGTCTTCGCACCTTGGACGACGTCGGCATTAAGATCCACAAGCTAAAACATCTGAAGCTCCATGCAAAAATGCTGTTGATTGACGACCGCCGTCTCATCGTCGGCTCCATAAACCTGGCCCCTGGCAGCTTCGACAGCCGGCGGGAGCTGGCAATTGAGGTCAACGACCACCGCGTGATTAAGCGCATGGTCAAAGTTGCCAGGCACGACTGGAAACATTCGCATCGTCTGGATTTGACGGACAAGGGCCTGCTCGCCGAGCTCAAGCGCCACAGTATTGACGCGCAATCCGAGCTGGCCATCGGTGCGAGCCGCAAGAAACACAAGAAAATCTAATGGGTCCGGTTTCCGCGTTGTTCCGGAGTCAAGACTCCTTACCAGCGAGAATCTCGGAGATATCGTACCTCCTCCGATATGTCGTGCGGCTCTCCATGCTGACCGCGCGCGCAACTTTCGTTGAGAACACCGCAAACTGTTGCTGGCTGGAGCCTTAGTTCAATTCTGCATTCCATGCCGGTTGGTCGTCTGCTTGCCCATTCACTCAGCCAGGGTTGGTGTATCCAGGAGCGCCGGTTGGACAGGCTGTCTCAGTATTGCTGATGTGGTGGTCGGATTATGGGTTAGCATCCACCCGTAGCCGAACAACCCAGGAAACATACAGAAGTGAGACGGTCGGCAGCAGGTCAAAACGGAGATCCCGTGAGGAGTCAATGATGAAAAGACGCAGCTGCCTCGTTCAGCAGTCCCTAGTTGTGATTCTCGCGCTTTGCATGAATTTGAGCATGGCCAACGGAGCTGTAGGCTTGCCACAGGCCGGAAGCCCCGGCGCATCGTCACCAGCACAGCTCGACAAGCTTCTTGCCCCGGTAGCTCTCTACCCCGATGCCTTGCTGATGCAGGTTTTGGCGGCTTCCGTAAATTCCCAGGAAGTTCTGGACGGCGGCAACTGGCTGCTGCAAAACAATACCCTGCAGGGAGATCAACTTGACAGCGCATCCAAGAGCGCGGGATTTGGCGCTGCCATGATGGCTTTGTTTCACTTCCCTCAAGTCATTGACATGATGTGCTCGGAAATTGATTGGACCCGGCAGCTGGGAGCGGCATTCTCGGCAGATCAGAGCTCGGTTCTTGACTCAGTCCAGAGGCTTCGGGCGCAAGCCCAGCAAGCCGGAAACCTGCAAACAACCCCTCAGCAGACGGTGGTAACGCAGCAGGCGAGCGGCCAGCAGGTGATCGTGATTCAGCCTGCCAATCCCCAGGTCATCTACGTGCCGCAATACAATCCGGTGCAGGTGTATGTCGCGCCCGCGCCCAATACCGCTGCGGTAGCTCTGGTCGCCTTCGGCGCTGGCTTGGCGGTCGGAGCCATGTTCAGTAGTAACAATTATTACTATCCTCGCTGGGGACCGGGCGGAGGATGTTATTACGGCGGCCGCGTATGGGTGTCTCACAGCTATATATACCGTCCCGTCTACGGCCCGCACTACCACCGCGCGACCGTGTACTACCGGCCGCCGAGTTACAAATACGCCTACAACAAGCCGTATCCTGGCAATGCCCACTACAGCTCGAGCAACTACTACAACAATTACCGCGGCAATACGAACAATCAAAATAAGAGCAACAACACTATCAATCGGAACGTAAGCGGCAACAACGTCACAATAAATACCGGCAACCAGGTCAACAATTCAGGGAACAATTCGGGCAACAAGACGAAAACCTCCACCGTGAACAACGGGAACAATCAAACGAATCAGAATTGGAAGGGACAATCAACTTATAATGGCGGCCACAAGAGCACTACCGGCTCATCCAACAGCCCGACCAAGACACCCTCTACGACCTACCCTAAGGCCAATTCTTCGACCCAGGCTAATACTCGCTCAGGAAACAGCGGTCAGGCGGCGGGTGCATCAAACCACCATGGCGCGGCGAAGACGCAGGGAACAACACCAACAAAACCTGCAACGCCAACAAGAACCAAGAAAGCGACAACAAACACGCCAGGATCAGCTGGAACAAGATCGGGACCTAACAATTGATTCATCTTTTGGGATCGGCACTGCCGAGCATTGGCAATAACGGCTCGCGTAAATCCTGATCAGTCGGACAACTGGAGATTTGCCCGGGTCGTTTTCTACGAGTAAGGTTGAGGCGTCAGTCACGAATTTGGATTCGCTTTTGGGGAGCAGGACATCTTCTGCCAACCATTAGTTTTCGCCGCCGTTAATTCGAGCAACAAAGGGAAGGGTCGCGCGTGAAAGACAATCCACCGAACTCGCGACTCCTGCGAATCCTGCTGGGCGCGGCATGCACCGTCATTATCCTATGGGGAATCAGAGCCGCTTCCGGAGTCCTCGGCCCCCTGCTGCTGGGCCTCCTGCTCGCATACGCCATCGTGCCGTTCCCCCAGTGGCTGATGAGGCGTTTCAAGAGGTCGAAAGGCTCTGCGATTGCTCTGACAGCCATCTCGGTACTCTTCTTGGGGCCGTACCTGCTGTTCGCGCTGGATTTGGCCACTGTCCGGATTGCGGAAAAGTTGCCGGTCTACGAGGTACGTCTAGCAAGTCTTTACCAACAGGCCGCGGTCCTCACGAGCGCCCACGGAATCGTCGCCCCGAGCCTCTCCGTCGAAAGCGTCTTCACGCCCGAACGCTTGCGCGAAATTTCCCGAGTTGTTCTTCCGGAAGCCGGCGCGATTGTCTCCGAGGGGATGCTTATTTTTCTTTTGGCGTTCCTGTTCGTTATCGAGATGCTGGCAGATGCCGGAGCCAAACCAAGCCCGCTCGCCGAAAGACTGTCGCGCTTCGGCTCCGACGCGCGCAGTTACGTCGTTGTGACCGCCAGGAGCGCGGGCATCAATGCAGTGATCAATCTGGTGTTTCTGCTCTTGATGGGAGTGGACACCCCGGTCGTCTGGAGCTTCCTCTATTTCTTCCTCGACTTTATCCCCACCCTCGGTTTCGTGATTGCACTCGTGCCACCGACTTTCGTGACCCTCCTCATGTACGGTTGGAAGCGAGCATTGGTGGTGGCCTGTGGCCTCATCCTGACCAACCTAATCGTAGATAACGTGGTAACGCCGATCTTCATGAAACACGCCGTGGATGTCTCCTTCCTCGAAATTACGCTCTCGCTCGTCTGCTGGGCATTTCTCCTCGGTCTCACCGGTGCCATTCTCGCGATCCCTCTGACTCTCGGCTTAAAGAAATTCTTAGCGACAGTCTTGAACGAAGACCAACCCGCGATGGAACCCTCAGGCTGACTTCCGTTGGAACTCGCACTCGAAGAACGTCGGGCTAACACGTCGTGTTATACATGCACAATTCGAACCGCTTTGGAGCACGGGATCGCAGCGCGACACGGCGAGCCCCTTTGAATTTCTAGAATCAGGTAGGGGCATGTCAAACTCAGGAATGCTCGCGTTTGCGGCCGCTTTTCTGTTCTGCGGATTGACGGACGCGTGGGGACAGGATCTTGCGCCCCGTGCCTATGTGATCACGCCGGAGCACTCGAATGCCATCACGCTCACGTACGCGTATTACACCGGAAACGTGCTGTTCGGTGGAGCGGTGCCGATCACTGGCGCCGTGGCCCACATCAACGTCCCGACCTTCACGTACTACCATTCGCTGAATTTTTTCGGACGTTCGGCCAACATCGTCGCCTCGCTGCCTTATGGAGTGGGAACTTTCAAAGGAACGGTGATTGATACGCCGGCGCACCTATACCGCTCGGGGCTGCTCGATTCGGTGTATCGCTTTTCGGTCAACCTGAAGGGCGGACCGGCGATGTCACCCCAGGAGTTTCAAAAATGGCGGCAGAAAATCTTGATCGGCGCGAGCCTGAAAATCGTGGCTCCGACCGGCCAATATGACTCGACGAAGCTGATCAACTGGGGCAACAACCGCTGGGCGTTTAAACCGGAGATCGGATATTCAGAGCGATGGGGACACTGGGTCCTCGACGGCTACGCTGCAGCATGGTTCTTCACGACGAATCCGGAATTCTTTTCGCACAATCAATTTATTCCCGGCTTGCAGACACTAAATGAGGCTCCGGTGGCGGCGTTTGAAGGGCATCTAAGCTACGACTTCAAGCAGCGACTCTGGGTGTCCGTGGATGGAAATTATTGGCGCGGAGGCGAGACGAGCCTGAACGGAAAAGGGAATCCGGTAACGCTGCAGAAAAATTCCCGGATCGGAGCGACGGCCTCGATTCCAATCAGCAAGCACCAGTCGCTGAAGATGAGCTACGACAACGGCGCGTACATCAGCTATGGCGGCAATTATCAGACCGTCTCTGTAGCGTGGCAGTATTCCTGGCTACGGCGTCCAAATTAAAGGACGGAAGATTCGCCGTCGGCCTTCGTGCGCTCTGCAACTCGTGACGGCTAGCTCGGCCGCGGCAGAACGCAAAGTTCGTACGGTTGAGAGGGATCGGACAAGACTTTGCCGCAGACAATCTCAATGGCTATCGCCGGCACATGATACGCAGGCATCCACGGTCCCTGAGCGCTTGCAGAAACGAGCCAGACGTTTTGCGTGTTTAGCACGATGCGATTGTAGTAGGGGTAATGGACGTAGAACGCATCGCCGAGGTTGAGGACCGGCTCAGGACTGTTCGTGGCGTAAGTAATTGTTGTCCCGTCGATCGGCGCGAATTTCGGTGCCCCCTGGTAATTCACTTTGGCATCGGCGGCAGCCTTCTTCGCTGTTTTCGAAACTTTTTGTTTGACTCCCGAGTCGCCTCGCTGGGACGCGGCATGGATTTGCACCGTAAGTCCCAAGGAAGCAATCAGAAGACTTGCAATCACCCTTACTTTCTTCATCGAATGTCTCCTGCTCGGCACACGTCCATCGAATTGGCAAACGCCGAAAACCACAACCCGACTGCCCCGCGCGTGCCCTCACGTCGAGACGGCTCAGATTGACGAGTCACGAGCCCCGCCAGACCGACTCGCGCAGCGAAAGACCTGCACGTTACTCTCCACCGTCAGTCTAAAGTTCGGTGCCGAGTGCTTTTCAGCAGTGCCCCACCCATCGGGGAATTATGCAACGCCGCCGCTGTGTTCAAAAGCGTCAACCCTTGGGATTGACGAATTGACGCCTCGACCCTCCATTCTTGGTGCTGTCCTAGATTTGGAAGCAAGCACGAAAAGTGTGTCGCTTTGTGGGTGCCCCTTTTCTTTGTTTTCAAGGATTTACGTCGCAAATTACTTTGCACGGTGTGTCACTTAATTTTGCGCAGTTTCAACTTTCCGTCGAGAAATCTCTCGACTCCCCCGCCGGGGCGCACGAAGATTCCGACCGATCTTCTAGACTCGCTCGATCTCCCGAGCGCGCTCGATCTCCCAGGCTCCGCTTGCCGTGGACACTGGGAGCCCTGTTCGAGTGGCCTCGAGAGCCCTGTCCAGGTCTACACCGGGAGGCCTGTCATTGGGGCCAAAAACTGCCCCGACTCACGATAATGTATGGTGGGTTCGCTGTCTATTGTGGAAAGTACGCAAGCCCGTAGGGAGCTGAACACGCGAGAGTTACAGCGGCGCACGGGGATCGGTGGCATCATCCTCAATGCTGACGCCCGGAGCCCCTGAAAGGCGCAAATGCTGCGAACCGCAATCCGAAGTACGACATCACGCAATTCTGGCACTCGCAGGCCAACGCCGCCACTTAATGCCCCATTTCCCGGTCGAGACCATTGAGAATCAATCGCCCTAAACGTAGTCGAGGGCAATCCGAGCTCGGTATGGTCGGGAGCGGGGAGTTCTTCGCCATCGAAGAAAGTCCAACATTTCGGAGTCTCTCCGACATCTCGTTGCCACGCCGACCGCCCGCCCCGATCACTGCGGCCGTTGGTTCAGCGTTGCTGAGGAGCCGGAATAATAACTGAAGTTTGGACTTCGGGCTGTCCATCCCGAGCCAAAGAATCCGTCAGAAAGCCTCTCCAACTCCCATGCCGAACGTGTGACCGTCCGTGCCCTGGGCGATGTCGGCCCGGAGATTGACGTGGTATTTCTTGCTCAGCTCAAATCTTAATCCACCACCGCCGCCGGGCAGGAAATGGCCGTTCTGTACCCTTTGCGACAATTGGCTGCCTCCGGGTATTACTCCTCCGAGGCCGCCGAATGCGACCAAACCGAACCGCTTCGGCAAGACCAACCGATACTCCGCTTGCGTGGCGAGGGTGTAGCGCGTGAAATATTTCCCCGCCGTATATCCCCTCAGTTCGTTGTTAGTCCCATAGATGCAGTTTCCATAGAACGGAGGCTGACCGGACGTGCCGCAGAAATTGGCGTCATACGCAATAACTTGATTCTTGCTCACGCTCCAATATTTATCGAACGAAGTTCTGTACGACTGGAAGGAGTACTTGCTGCCCAATGCCTGGGAAAAGAAATCAGATGTAAAAGTAAAAAACGTTCCGCCGATCGGATAAAAATGATTGGGCCGGGTATCACGGGTCAGCCGTGCACCCAGGGCCGTGAGATTTGTATTGATGCCAAGATCAGGGGGAATAGGAACGCTAGTGACGGAGCTTGGCCGGAGCGTTATATCCGAGCGGCCTGTGATTAATCGAGGGCCTGCAAAGAATTTCCATCCGACACGCCGAAGGAACTCTCCAAAAAACACATTGCCGGTCTGTTGAAGCGGCAGCTTAACGTCCGCTGCGATTCCTGTGCCGTATATGTTGTAGTTTACGTTACCGCGGGCGAAGCCAGAGGTGATCTCGTACGTATTCTCCTTCAGAAATAATTGCCCCCCTACGGCGAATCCCCGGCTGCCGTTGTTCGTGACCAGGCCGGCTACGCCAACAGTGGAAGGAGGAGAAACTTTGTCGTTCTTGCTAAATGGGAAGATATAACCAATCACAGGGACAATTCCCGAACCGATCGCGGGGCTAGAAATCGGAAGAGGAGCGACCACAAGTCCGGCCAGTTTGCTGGACTTCTTCTTATCTTTCTTGTTCGGTTGCGTCTCAGGTTCCGCCGGCGCCGCCTTCTGCGCGGACTGGTCAGCCGACTTCGGCGGAGGAGGGGTGGTCTCTTGGTCGGAGCTGACCGGCGGCGGGGCTGCCGTTTGTGATTCTTGCGCGATCGTATATGCGCTGAAGAAAACGCATAGTCCATAGACCAGCGCAATGCAGACGAGGCCCGAAATCCAATTCCTCGGCGCCTGACTAGGCTCCCACAGATCTCGATTGCAGATTCGTACGCGCATCTAAATCGGAGCTCCGAACTTGGCCTCGGTCCCGGAACTTCAGTGCAATTCAGCGCTCCCGCCAAATAGCTTGAGTACGACTCTGCGGCCACACCTCTGCATCAGCAGTTGCGACAACTACTATCGCCGAATCGGCCCTTGGCCAAGCCAAGGCAATTAGGCACACGTGGAGGTGTCTCGACTCCCGATGAACATCAGAAGCGCACATGGTCGGCAGTCCCGCTCACCGGAGCTAGACGCCGGCTAGAGATCGCTTAGTTCTTGGTTCTGTCCATGATGTTTTGGAGTTTCCAGGGATTGCGGTAGTTTTCGACCACCAGCTCGCCTGTCTTCTTATCAATCACAAATTGGACAGCGGGCATCAACGTGCCCGTACTATCTTTTGGATTGTCGCTGACCTTTAGTTCAAGGCACGAGAGATTGTAATCCATCGAGCGTCCATTCACCCAAGCCTCGCCGATTCTGATCGGGCGATTCGTAAGGACGCGAATGGTGTATCCGCTGTCAGTCTGAATCTTCCGGGCGAAGCTGACGTCATAGCCGAGTGTACCGGTGACTGCGAGTCTTCCATTGGAGTGCATTTTTTCGAGCGCATTGTACAGGCCTTGCGAGCCGGCCTGTTTGAACGCGTCAACAAGGATCTGCCGCTCTTCCGGCGTCGAGTAGCGCTCGATCTGGACCGTCACATTGAAATTCTGGCCCATTTGAGTCCCCGTCCCCATGGCCTGCGCCTGATACACTTCGTTTACAGGTTTGTCCTCCTGAGCCGTAACATGGAAGCCCAACCCCGCGACGAGGCAGGCTATCGCGGCGGCACCAAACATGAAATTGATTCTCCTGATCCTTTGCATGTCCTCTCCTTTGCTCTGAAAAGTATCCACGTGCAATTTCGACGTGCCTACGGCTTAAGGGCCAACGGCGGTCCGCTGACTCGCTTTCCGTTGAGGTCAACTGTTACTTCGACGCGGTCGGCAATCTTGACCAGTGGAATACCCTTGTTCATCCCATAATCCTTGCGGTCAAACGCCATCGTCCCTTTGATTTCTCCGGTACCCGTCCCGACGCCGGAAACGGTTAGTGTCAGCGTCTCGGGCTTAGTGACTCCGCGAATTGTAAAGTCGCCCTGCACGTCAAAGGTGTTCGGTCCGGTCTGCACAATCTTGGTTGACCGAAACGTGATAAGCGGATCGGTCTCGACATCAAAGAAGTCTTTGCTCTTCAGTTTGCCGTCTTTCATGCCGCTTCCCGTATCTACAGAAGCTGCCTGAATCTTGATGTCCAGAACACCGGTCGTGACATCGGTGGAAGTGAAGGTCAAAGTAGAGTCCCACTTGGTGAAAGTACCCTCCAATGCCACAGACGCCTTAACCGAGAACTTGACGGAACTGTTGTCCTGCGTAATTGCGAAAATAGGTGCCTGCGCTCGGGTAACCAGTGGGAGTACCGAGGCCGACAGTAAGCAGACGAGGGCAAATCCTAAGGCAGGCCTGAAGGTAAGGCGACTCCAATTCTTCATGTGATCTCCTTGGTGCATCCATTGCCGTCGTGTATCGAGTATTCGCCCTACATCCGCGCCTCTGGTCAGGCGAGCGCTGGAGACGGCCCTAGGGGGAAGAGCAAGGAAGCGCCCAAACGCGACGAATAGATGGGTGATATAACACCTTACCCATCAACACTTTGCGGGCCTAGCGGCGATACCGAGAAACCGTTGGCCCGGCGAACAGCACGACATGCCGGAGTGACTCCGAAATGTCGGATATGTGCTGGAGAAGGCTCCGACATGTCTGGTTTACCCAGCACCCAGAAAAGTGAAGTCATCAAAACATCAGGCCGGGTGTTCGACATCCTCAGAACCCGAAATCTCCATGGCCAACGCACCGGACACGGCGACCCGAGGCCCAACCGACGCCACTGCGGACCTCGCGGCCCGCGAATGCTACCTTTGCAAATCCTGAGACAGCCTCGCCAAATTCTGCGGAATCACCCGAATAAGGCCCCGACGCGGGGTATCAATGTCCGCGATCAGAAAGAACGAGATGGACATAAGAAGCGGTAGAACCAGAAACAGAAGGCCCTTCGCTTTCGAGCCATGTGCACCATAGCCGATTAACACGTTGCAACAAATGGCAATAGCTCCCATCAGGCCCCACGCCTCAACCGGAATTCTGTACAGCCACGCAGCTCGCGTATATCCTTCGGAATTCAAAACATCATTCATGCCCGAAACGGCAAGACCTGTGATGGCATTCGGCTGCGCCGCAGCCGGAGCCTGGACGGCGGACCACAGATCGGTCTCGAGTTGAGCAGTAGTGGAATCAATCCGCCGAAGCTGGTTGTCGTCGCGAGTTTGATAGAACAAGATGCGCTGATCGAGATAGCTACGAAGCAGAGCACGCACTCTCGCCGCATCCGCAGCAGGCAGCAAACTCGCTCGAACGTATTCCGTGCCGATTGCGTTTGCCTCCGCCTCCTCATAGTTCTTGCGCTGATCGTAACGGCCGAGAGCGACTGAAAAAGTGAATCCGATGATGAGAGCAAGCAGTGTCAGAGAAGCTGTCAGAATGAGGCCGTAATCCTCGCGTTCGTGTCCTTCCAGATTCCGCACCTTGCGTAGGGAAGCCCCAATCCGTACCGAAGACCACAAAACGACGAAAGAAACGATCACACCGAACAAGGGAAAATCTATTATTGGATGCATATCCTCTTATCGGGAGTATATTAACTATCAAGCGGCGCTAAAACGCCCACCCGATTCCTGTACTTATTCCCAGCTCATTGTTCCTTGCGGTCACCGGAGGCCGACTGTCGAAATTATCCCAGAATGAAAAGTCCAGGTTAAAATTGTTTCTTAATTTGATCGTGAGTGAATTATTTGTCATCAGGCGAACGCGTCCGGCATCCGTCAGTCCCGGAAACACTCGCACCTGGGAATCGAACTCCCCGAAGTTGAAGCGAACGAGGTTGTATTCCAATCCCACGAAAGCCTCGATATTTTGGTCAGACGGTTGACCCGCGGTGGTGTCGAAGGACTCGTGGGTGTAAACGATTCCGCCCAGCCATGCGAGGTTACTGGTTGTCGTACGTTTAAAGTAGCGTCCATAGCCACCGCCAAGAGTTGTCCGCAGGTTCAGGTCCTGTTGGCTGCTGTGAAGGAAATCGGTGAGGGAGGCAACGAAGGAATTCCTATTTAGAAAATACGTGAAAACCCCCTGGAAGTCTTCACGATTTGTCTTGGACCCTCCCGATTGCCCGCCAAACGTCGAATCGAACGAGGTGGCGGCCTCCCACTTGGCAGTCTTGTACGCGGCGCTTGTGTTGGCGTCGAAAGTATTCTGATTATTCCCGCTGGAATAGCTGTAACCAAAATTAATGCTCCCCTGCAATTGCCGCCAGAATGTCGGTTTGCTGGAGTCAACGCTCACGACGACCGCCGAAGGAACCTGCACTTCTTCGGTCGCTTCGCGAATCCGGAAGTCTTCCGTTGTCGCGGCGCCGTCAGGAACTTTTTCGATTTTTCCCACGAGTCTTTGGCCGTTGTTCAACACGATTCGATAGGTGGCAGTGCTCTGAACCGATTGCACCTGATTCCAGTCCAGTCCCACGTTGCCGGACACATAGTCCGTCTGCATATAGAGCAAGCCATTTTGCAGGCGCTTAACTTCGCCGGTGAAATGGTCGCCGTTGTTCATGATGACCACATCTTTCCGTTGCGCTTGAGCCGGCGAACAAAGACAGCCCCCGACACATAAGAACAGGACAATGCGGACAGCATTCGGGAACTTAGGAAATTCAGCAGCCATTTCGTTACTCCTTCAGAGATGCAACATCACGCTCTGGTTCGATTCTCATCGAGCGACGCTCCGGGACGCATGACCAGGTCTCGAGTCAGACTTGCGAGCTATGCGACGAGCTCTAGAATTCTTCGAAGCATGCTCGCGAGCGGAACTACCAGTGCAGCGACAGGTATGAATGGCACGAGGACAGTCGCGACGAGCAACAAGACATCTTTGTATTCAAACGGGAGCAGCGTCATCCGCGGCACTCTCTCCAAGATAGAGCTCGGTCCGGTGACCTGGGAAAAATCCGCAGGGGTCAGGGTCGCCATCCGGTCCGAGCCGGAAGCAATCCACTTCCGCTCGAAATTCCGCAACTGAGCCTCCAGGAGCACCCAGTAGTTCAGCACGTCCCGATCCCGCGCCTTTGATAGCTCACGCTGATAAAATAAGCTCAAAGGAACGACGAATAAGCCGACTACGATAAGGATCAGCGCCGCGATCTCATACTTGAGTTCACTGGCCGGCACGCCTTTCAGCAGGACCAAATTGGCAACGCCCCCCGCGAATGAAACGGAAATGGCGAAAGCCGGCAGTCTGAACGCGTTTAGCGTCAGGCCGAGGAAACCCAGGCCGCCAGCGCCATCGGGATGCACGGAATGCAATTGCAAATTCAGCCTCGATGTTTTCCAAAGGAACACCCACCACAACGCGATTCGATAAAGGAAACGCAGGAGTACAAAGAGATACAAAGGTTCGCAGACCGTCACAAACCACCATCCAGCCAAAGAAAGACTGTGGTGCCCTCCCGAACCCAGAGTTCGCCAGGACGAAGCCAGGTCTCGAAGGAATACGGGAACGTAAATTGCCGAGAATGCGTACGCCAAAGCCAAGCAAATACATTCTCCCACACGTGACTTGCGAAGGAGTGTTCGCTGACGAACAATCGCGCGGTATCGGTCCACATCGGCTCCACTTATCAGCCCTGCTCTCAGAAAGTGAGCCGCGACCCCGTTTATGATCTCAGAGGATTTGCTGGGGGCAATAATCAGGATTGGCAGCGCCACGAGGAACCGCGCGAGGATCGCAGGGTCCAAGAGGACGGACTCGGCCCGACTCGGTCCCAAGGCCAAACCCTGGAGCGATGCGAGGACAATTAGCGGAAGCCACGTAATCGCGACCGCCACGGCAGCTACCTGCGGAGAATTAAGGCTGCCGATTGAACCGTCATCGAACAGCAGCAAATCCGGCGATTCGGACTCACTTGCCGGATCCGGTCTGCCTTCGATTATCATGTCAGCCACCTGGACGAATCCCACCGGCTTGCATCGGTTTGACGCTGCACAATAGATGCTTGAAGCCGATTGCCATGCAGGATCTCGAGGCGCTCGCGACATTGGTGGTGTTCTCGAACTTCTCTCGCCCGGTCTCATCCGCCGTGGCCCGGACGCCGGGGGTGGCACCCGGCAAACGATCGCCGTGAAACGGCAGGAACCGGTGAGATGAGCTTGCGCTACGCAGTAAGGGTGAAAATCCAAACCAGGAATGCATACTTGGCTCCCGCGTCCGTCGTGCGGCGGAGGGCAGCCACACAACGACCACAGACGAATTTCCTTGTTTGAAGTGCAGGTGACATACCAATCCGAGGCGCATTCCAACTGTAGAAGCCGCCTTGTTTCAAAGATCTGTAGGAAACGACTGCGCCTTGAGCGCCTCATGTTGCCTGATATTTCGTGGCACCTCCGAAATATCAGAGGGGGTATCAGCACTCGCCCCCATTAAATCCCTTGAGATTCGCTGGAACCCTGAAACCCACACTGATACAACGCTAAATTTCACCTCGATTCTACGGTTGAACGCGCCTGGAACTCCATTTCCCTGTGGCTATCCGAGGGGGGAATCAGTGATTTGTTCTGGCGGCGAGTTTCGGAATCGAACATACTGAGTGGTCCCGCAAGGACGCGGGGCAGAATCGAAATGTGCTCTGTGAATTCCAGCTAAGGTCAGGAAAGGCTGCCGGGCCTCCTTCGGCACTCTTGACAGTATCCGGAGCTTGCGGTACTAGAATGGGTACTGACAGAGATTCAGCCGAGGTGGGCAAATAGTCCGCCAATCGAAGCCAACGAGAAAACGCAAGAGCGCCCGCTCCTTCGATCCAGATGTTTTTCTGACCACAAGCGGACTCGCGAGATCTGCGTCGGAATATCGGCGCAACGAGAAAATTTTCTCGCAGGGTGATCCGGGCGATGCGGTTTTCTATATTCAGAAAGGCAGTGTGAAAATCTCGATCGTTTCAAAGCAGGGCAAAGAAGCCATCATTGCGACACTAGGAGCCCGTGACTTTCTCGGGGAGACCTGCCTGACTGGTCAAGAAGCGCATCTGGCTACCGCCACAGCCATCGAGCCCAGCACCGTCATCAAAATTGAAAAGGAAGAGATGCAGCGCACGCTCGCGAAAGAACCCGCCCTTTCCGCACGATTCATAACGTATCTCCTCTCACGAAACTTACGCATCGAGGAGGACTTGGTGGACCAGCTTTTCAATTCTACCGAGAAACGATTGGCCCGGACCCTCTTGCTATTGGCCCGCTACGGTGCGGAACAGGCTCCCGACACACTCATTCCAAAGATAAATCAGACGAATCTGGCGAAAATGCTGGGAGTAACGCGCGAACGCGTCAACTTCTTCATGAATAAATTCAGGAAAATGGGATTCATAGAGTATAACGGCTCACTCAAAATCCACAGTTCCCTCATGGATGTGGTCCTCCGCGATTGAACCCGCGCAGGCCGCGCAGCTTCTGTGCCGTCAGCGACAACTCGAGGGCGGATGAAAGCTCGGGAGGATGTCCACCTGTGAAGAATTTCATAGACTTCGAGTGCCTGGGCACCTACGATATGGACCCCGCGCAGGGAATGGCCTGACTAGCAGGCTGAATCCGTAACGATTCCGCGGAGGGCAAGACCCGCTTACGGAACTTCTTATGGCTACGAACACGCGCCCTCAACTGAGCTTCTCTCGTGAGCAGGATTTTTCGTTCGAGCACTTGATCGCCGGGCTATCAACCCGGTTGATTACTCTGGATGCCAATCAACCGGATGGCGAGATCGAAACAGCCCAAAAATCCGTCTGCGAAGCCTTTGGTTTCGACCGCAGCACCCTAACGCTATGGGACGAGGACGCTAAGACGTTCCTTGTAAGCCATTCTTGGGCGCGACCTGGCTTTGAATCGGCCAAAGACCTGAAGGCTAGGGACTTGACCTGGTTCTCAAGCCAGGTCCTGAGTGGAGAAGACGTGCTTTTCTCCCGCGTTTCCGACCTTCCGCCTGAGGCCGAGAAGGATCTAAAGATACTCGGGAGGTTCCTGCCGAAGTCCAGCATTACCATACCGCTCCGCGGCGGAGGACGGTTGCTTGGGGGCTTGATTTTCAGCACGTTACGTTACGAGCGCGAATGGCCAGCCCTGCTTGTTGACCGACTGCACCTGATTGCCGAGCTGTTCTCCAACGCCGTCGTGCGCACACGAGCCGCCAAGGAGCTATTGGAAAGCCAGCAACAGATGGGCTTGGCAGTCGAGTCGGCAGCATTGGGCTTCTGGACCTGGAATCCGGGGCGCGAGGGGATCTGGGCTTCCGAACGAACTCTCACACTCTTCGGCAGGACACGGGACAGAGGCCTAACTTACGAGGATTTTCTCAACGCAGCCCATCCTGAGGATCGCGCCAACGTCCAGGGTTCAATCGCGGCGGCCGCACTGCTTCCGATGGAATTCCGACTGGAACATCGGATCGTCCGCCCAGACGGCACCACGAGATGGGTGTCCACCCGAGGCCGCAGCGACGCTGATGAAACTGGAAAATCGGTGCGATTATCCGGGGTGGTAATTGATATTACTGACCGGAAACTCGCGGACGAACGATTTCGACTCGCTGTCGAGTCTTCGCCGACTGCGATGGTAATGGTGAATGGCGCAGGGAAGATCGTTTTGGCCAATGCGCAGGTGGAGAGGATATTCGGCTACAGGCGGGACGAGCTTGTAGGGAAATCCGTCGACATGCTGATCCCCCGACGATTTCTGGATGGACACCCCAAGCACCGCGCCGCTTTCGCCGCACGTCCAGTAGCCAGGCCCATGGGCGCCGGGAGAGAGCTTTTCGGCCTTCGCAAGGACGGCAGCGAATTCCGGGTTGACATCGGATTGAACCCTATCCAGACCGAGGAAGGCAGCTTCGTCCTAACCTCCATCACCGATGTAACAGACCGAGTAGAGGCTCTTGAGGCCGTGCGGCGCAGCGAACAACTCTTTCGTACGGTCGCAAACTCGGCCCCGGTTCTGATCTGGATGTCCGGGACGGACAAGCTGGTTACATTTTTGAATGCAGGTTGGTTAGCGTTCACAGGTCGCACGCTGGAGGAAGAGTTGGGAGAAGGCTGGGCTTCGGGCGTGCATCCCGATGATCTCCAGCAGTGCCTGAAAACCTACTCCGCCGCGTTTGACGCGCGAGTGGAGTTCGAGATGGAGTACCGCCTGAGGCGCTACGATGGACAGTATCGCTGGATCGTTGACCACGGAGCTCCAATGCTGGAGCCTGACGGCGCGTTTCGCGGTTACGTTGGATCGTGTCTTGATATCACGGACCGGAGGCAATCGGAACAAGAACTAATTGACGCCAACAAGAGCTTGCTGGAGGCGAATAAACGAATCGTGACCCTGAAGGAGCAGTTGGAACAGGAAAACGTTTACCTTCAGGAGGAAATCGTAGTCGAACGCAACCACTTCGAAGTGATTGGGCGAAGCGAGCCGATCCGGCGAGTGCTGATGAAAGCTGAGCAGGTAGCCCCCACCGTCTCGGCGGTCCTTCTCCTGGGCGAGACGGGAACGGGGAAGGAGTTGATCGCCCGAGCCATACATCGAAATAGCAAACGCAAGGACCGACTCATGGTCAAAGTGAACTGCGCGGCTCTTCCTGCGTCGCTGGTCGAAAGCGAACTCTTCGGCAGGGAAAAAGGAGCTTTTACCGGAGCGCTCACGCGCGAGATCGGACGCTTCGAGCTGGCGCACGACTCGACGATCTTCCTGGACGAAATTGGGGAGCTCCCGCTGGAGCTGCAGGCGAAGTTGCTGCGCGTTCTGCAGGAGGGCGAATTCGAGAGACTCGGGAGTTCGAGAACCATTCACGTGGATGCGCGCCTGATCGCCGCGACGAGCAGGGACCTGGAGGCGGCGGTGAGGGCGGGCAAGTTTCGAGAGGATTTGTACTATCGCCTGAACGTGTTTCCCATTCACATTCCTCCGCTACGGGAGCGCCGGGATGACATTCCGATACTCACGTGGCACTTCTTGCGAGAGCTGGGGAATCGAATGGGCCGGCAAATCGAATCCGTACGAACAGGGACGATGACCTCGTTTCAGAACTACTCTTGGCCAGGTAATGTGCGCGAGCTCCGCAACGTAATCGAACGCCATCTGATCACCAACCCCGGGCCGGCATTCGAGGCAGAATTGCCAGAAGCGATCCGCGTAACCGCGCACGACGGCGGAGGTACATTGGAGGAAGTGGAGAAAAATCACATCCTTCGGGTACTGGAGCTCACCTCCTGGCGGGTACGAGGCCAGGACGGTGCGGCCGAGATACTCAACTTGAAAGCCACAACGCTGGAATCGCGCATGAAAAAGCTTGGAATCGCCCGAAAGTTGGCGCTCTGAAATATCAGAGCCTCCTCTGACATTTCGTGCGATGGTTGATATGCTCGTTCCGACTGTCCCCTCAGCTCCCCCCTCGTTTTCGTTACAAACGTTGAGTTTATGGCCTCCCTCCGTTCCCTCCCGTTGTGGCGGCACTCTTGCATCTATCCAAGACAACGGGGCCTATTGAAACGTCCCCCGTAAACGAAGTATTGCGCCCGGGTGCAATTCAGGAAGGCTACGGACCCGGGGCGACAATGTAGCAACGGATACGTATGATCATCGCCAGTGTTCGTCTAAAAGCATCTGCTGGCAAGTATGAGGAGTTAGCTCGAGGCCTTGGTTCCCTGTTGGGCCCGACGCGAATTGAGCGTGGCTGCCTCGAATGCGAGCTCCACCAGGACGTTGTTGATCCGAACACGTTTCACTTCGAGTCCACCTGGAGGACAGAGGACGATCTGGAGCAGCACGTCCGGTCGCCGGGATATATGAAGCTGCTCATGTTGATAGAGCTGGGGGCCGCGCAGCCCGTTATAGAGTTTCACAAGGTGTCCCAAACTCAGGGATTGGAATTCATCCAGGCGGTTCGCAAGAGATAGACCTATGCGCCCCGGACCACTGAAACCAACCGGTTCTCTTAAACCTCGCGGAGCCCGTGCAAACCGTCGCCATGTCGGCGTCGGAGCCTCCTTTCACACTACCGCTGTTCCAAATCGGAACGGTCCCCAACCCCAGACGGACACTCCGAGGTGTCTCTGAAATGTCGGAGTGTTTCAGGGCTTTAACTCCCGCAAAGCACGAACCTCTCGGGACTCTTGGATGATCCGCCGAATCAACTCCTGGCTGATGATCACAATTCTTTTTGCCTTGGCGGGGAGTCCCGTCCTCGCACAGTCGGTCAACTTTGTGCCGGAGACTGACTTCCATCTCAAGCTGAACTCCTACATGCGGGTTTATTTGCAGGCTAAGGATGACCGGGATGCAGGGGCGTCAGATCAGTTTTCCATCGGTCCAAGCATTCAGTTCTATTTGAGGCCGTTGCTTAAGCTGAAAAAGATTACAGCCTTCGACTTGGATGACTCCATAGCGAGACCGCTGGTTCTTGAAGTGGGGTACCGCCGACTTCTCGCGCCGAATACGCCTTCCACAAACCGAATGGAACCGGAGCTGACCTTCCACTTTCCCCTGGTAGCTGGACTGGTGATTTCAGATAGGAACCGGGCGGATCTCGACTGGAAAAGCGGCACATTTACCTGGCGCTATCGGAACAAGCTCACGCTCGAACGCACGTTTGCGGTCAATTCCTATCACTTCATCCCTTACGTCGCCGCCGAACCCTATTACGTGGAGCAGTACCACAAATGGAGCACGACGGATCTCTACGCGGGCTGCCTTTTCCCTGTGGGCAAGCGCTTTGAGTTCAACCCCTATTACGAACACGAAAACAACACGGGCACACAGAAGAGTGAACCGAAGACCTATCTTGGCCTCGCGCTTTATCTCTTTTTTTCCGTGGCAAAGGGATGAGAACTCGATTCATAGTCGCGCCTCGTGCGCATGTGAGTCAACAGAGGTCGTCCGGTGGCGGGGGCGGTCGCAGGCGTTATTGGCAAATGTTCCACCAAGGAGAATCCGATGAATCGTAGTCTTCCAAGGGTGTACGAAAGGCGTTCAGTTTGCAGCGCGATTGCTCCGATAAGCAGAAGCTTCTGGATCATTGCCGCGATAATACTCACCGCAAGTGCGCCCGCAATTGCCCAGAATACTGAGCTGCAGGCAAAGCTTGCAGCCGTGAAGCAAGCAGTCGCAGAAAACCAGCAGAGATTGCACCAGTTTCAGTGGATTGAGACAACGCAGATCACACTCAAGGGAGATCCGAAACCGGCATCGCAGAAACTTTGCCAGTACGGACCTGATGGCCAAGTACAGAAGACCCCAATCGGGGCTCCACCTCCTCCACCCAACGGCGGGAGGTTGAAACAAAGAGTGGTTGCGAAAAAGAAGGAAGAGATGGGCGATTACATGGACACCGTGAAAGCCCTTCTCAGCCTGTATGTGCCTCCCGACCCTCAGAAAATGGATCAAGCTTTTCAGGCTGGCAAAGCCTCAATAAATCCGAATGGCGGAATCGTGAATTTGGTGTTCAGGGATTATGCGATGTCCGGCGATCAGATGACTCTTACCTTTGACCCTGGTGCCAAAAAGCTGATTTCATTGAGCGTCAATACCTTCATGGGTGACGGGAAGGACGCGGTTACGTTGCAGGTTCAAATGGCCAGCCTGCCCGATGGCACAAACTACGTGCAGCAGACGATTCTGAACGCGAGCTCAAAGCAGCTCGTTGTGACGACGACCAACGCTAATTACCAAACGCTCGGAGGACAGTGATCGGGCGAGACGCGGCCTAGAGGATAGCTCTAAGACCACAAAAAGTCGGAAACGGAAGGACGCACAAATGCTGGAAATATTTCGCAGGTGCACTGAGTTTGGGACTGCGGGTGTGGAGGCGATGGCTGTCGCCCTTATCCTGGGCGCATATTTTTATGCCTCCATTCGCTTTCTCCTGCATACCGGCCGGCACGCTCCCAATGCCTACCAGAGATACAAAGTTTCCCTAGGAAGATCGCTGTCGCTGGCCCTGGAGTTCCTCGTTGCGGCGGATGTGATCCGGACCGTGGGAGTGACGCTTTCATTCCGAAACATCGGAATCCTGGGAGCAATCATCGTGATACGTACCGCGTTGAGCTGGTCTCTGGTGGTCGAGATGGAAGGACGCTGGCCGTGGCAGATGGCGAGCGGTCCATCCCGTCAATCGAGGATCGGGGAGGAGTAAGAGGAGCGAAGGCGTTGTGTCTCGGTACGTGACCCGATATGGCACCGGAGCAAGCTGCGCTGCCTCGTCCTTGAGTGGAGTTCTCCGCGCCAAGACCCGTCACTTAGTTCTAGGACTCATCGCACCATCGACGGCTGTTTCTTAAGCGCTGCGGATCCACCCACCGCAGGCGTGGCGGCCATTCGAAATCCTCTGATATATCGGAGAACCTCCGATATGCCGGGCAACGCGTGGAGGTTGGAAAACCTCCTCGCACATCGAAACTACCGGAAATGCATTAGAAAGGTGGGACTTATCAAACCCATCCCACCGTCCTTTGGTGGCCCACGTCTTGCATGAAAGGCATCGCAGGCCTCGAAAAACCGGTAGGTGCGCGTTTTGTCGCTCGCCCTGCAAAGATAGTCAATTCCGACTAGGAGATAAGAGAACATGGCTACAAAGCAACCGAACATCCTAATCCTTTGGGGCGATGACATTGGTTTGTGGAACATCAGCCACTGGAGCCGTGGCATGATGGGTTACAGCACGCCTAACATAGACCGTGTCGCAAAAGAAGGAGCGACTTTCACCGATTGGTACGGCCAACAAAGCTGTACAGCTGGACGAGCCGCTTTCATCTGCGGCCAGAACCCACTGCGAACCGGCTTGACCAAGGTCGGAATGCCCGGCGCCCCTGTCGGGCTTCAGGCGGAAGATCCGACCATCGCCGAACTGCTAAAGCCGCTCGGTTATGCCACCGGCCAGTTTGGCAAAAACCATCTTGGAGATCGGAATGAATACTTGCCGACCGCGCACGGTTTTGACGAATTCTTCGGCAACCTCTATCACCTGAACGCCGAAGAAGAACCGGAACTGCCCGACTACCCCAAGGATCCTGCGTTTCTGGCGCGTTTTGGACCCAGAGGCGTGATGCACTCCTTCGCGACCGACACTGACGATCCAACGACCGATCCCCGTTGGGGCCGAGTAGGCAGGCAGAAGATTGAAGACACTGGGCCGCTGACCAAGAAGCGCATGGAGACGATTGACGAGGAGATCACTGCGGGCGCTCTCGGCTGGATGGAGAAGCAAGTCAAAGCCGATAAGCCGTTCTTCCTTTGGTACAACTCAACGGCAATGCACTTCAGGACCCACCTCGCGGCCAAGAACCGCGGCAAGAGCGGACAGGACGACTACAGCGATCGCATGGTCACACACGACGAGCAAATCGGCATGATGCTCGATAAGGTGGACCAGCTCGGCATCGCCGACAACACGATCGTCATGTACTCGACCGACAACGGCCCGGAGAATGACACCTGGCCGGACGGCGCCAATACACCCTTCCGGAGCCAAAAGGACACGAACTGGGAAGGCGCGTGGCGCGTGCCTTGCTTCCTGCGCTGGCCGGGCAAGATTAAGGCTGGATCGGTCCTGAACGGTATCTGCTCCCATCAGGACATGCTTCCAACCTTGCTAGCCGCAGCAGGCGACCCGGATATCAGCACGAAGCTCCTCAGCGGTTACAAGGTCGGGGACAAGACGTTCAAGGTGCATATTGACGGGCTGAACTTATTGCCTTACGTCACTGGCCAAGCGAAGGAGAGCCCCAGGAACTACTTCTTCTACGTCAGTGATGATGGCGACGTCATGGCAATCCGGGCGGGCGACTGGAAGCTGGTGTTTGCCGAACAGCGTGCGACCTCAACAGCAGTTTGGGCGGAGCCAATGGTGAAACTGCGGCTTCCGCTCATGTTCAGTCTGCGTCGGGATCCGTTTGAGCGCGCCAATTTCAATTCCAACGTCTACTGGGATTGGGTGATCAACCACGCCCCCTTGCTTTACGGAGCTCAGGCAATCGTGGCAGCCCAGATCGCAAACTACGTGAAGTATCCACCTCGCCAAAAGGCGGCGTCATTTAATCTCGACGCTGTTATGAGGCAGCTGGATCAAGCTTCAGCGAAAGCTGCTGGAGCTGGCAAGTAATTGGGACCTGTCGAAAGGGAGGTCGAGACGACCTCCCTTTCGGCAACAACCCCAGCCGTCGCAGAGCGCTTCACTAATCGGCCGACGGAATAGAAATCGAAGTGAACCCGACAGAACAACGCGAGCGCCCGCTAGTTGGATCGGAAGAGATCCGCGACTTCTATGAGCTGATGCCCTACCCGGCACCACTCACGAGTCTGGACGAGTATCGCGACCTTTACAGCAACCCGGAGCGGCGTCGCGCGCTTTTCCATTTGATCTGGCCCACCGAACGGCTCCGCGAAAACCGCGAGATACTGATCGCGGGCTGCGGAACATCGCAAGCGGCGAAGTATGCGCTTCGCGAGCCAAATGCCCGGGTCACAGCAATTGACATCAGCGAAACAAGTCTCAGCAACACACGACTGCTTCAACAAAAACATTCGTTAGACAACCTCGAACTCCGCCAGCTTTCCCTTTTGGATATTCAGGAGTTGGGGCAGACCTTCGATCAGATCGTCTGCACGGGAGTGCTGCATCACCTGCCTGATCCGGACGTTGGATTGCGCGCCCTTCGTGATGTCCTCAAGCCCCAGGGCGCAATGCAAATCATGGTTTACGCCAGCTATGGACGCTCCGGGATTTATATGATGCAGGCGTATTGCCGGCTGCTGGGAATCACTCCTTCGAGACACGAGCTGCAGGAGCTCAGAACGGCACTCAACGATTTGCCCGAAGATCATCCACTCAATAATCTATTGCATAAGGCCAAGGATTTCCAAAATCTCGATGCGCTTGCGGACGCCTTACTGCATCCGCAAGATCGTTCCTATACCGTGCCGCAGGTGTATGAATGGCTTGATCGTTGTGGGATGTCTTTTGGCCGGTGGTTTGAGCAGGCTCCTTATCTGCCGCAATGTGGCTTGTTGGCGAAAACGCCGCACGCCTGCCGGCTTGCCGCACTCCCTGAACCCGACCAACATGCAGCAGTGGAGCTGTTTCGTGGGACAATTACTCAGCATAACTTTGTCGCTTTTCGGAGTGACCGCTCTATGGAGAATCGAGCCATCCGCTTCGCTGATCAGCAATGGCGCAACTACGTTCCCATTCGGCCGCCGTGGACCGAGTGTGTTCGCGATCGGGGACCTGCCGGCAGTGTGGCGGTCCTGCTGAATCGAGCACATAAGCATCGCGACCTGGTTCTGCCCATTAACGCGGCACAAAGTCGTCTATTCAATGAAATTGATGGGACGCGATCGCTTGGTCAAATTGTTCAAAGTAACGGGAAGGAAGACGCTCGCTCACTGCAATTTTTCGAGCGGCTCTGGCAGTATGACCAGATCGTGTTTGACGCATCGTGCCCCGCCGCAGTTGGCTAGAGCTTACACATGCCTCTCGTTACACGAAGCCCCGGAGTTTCGAGATGACTGAAACATCGAAAGTGACGATCTCTCTGGACCAGTCCAAGCCGGTGGGTAGCGCGCCCGATACCGACATGCTTTGGATTCCACGGGGGACATTTCGCATGGGATCGGAGGATTTCTACCCCGAGGAAAAACCGGTCCACGACGTCACCATTAATGGTTTCTGGATGGATCGCTACACGGTGACGAATGCGCAGTTCGCGCGCTTCGTCGAGGCGACCAATTACGTGACGGTGGCTGAGCGCCCGTTGAATCCCGCCGATTATCCCGGGGCGCCGCCCGAAAACCTCGTTCCCGGCGCACTGGTATTCAGGAAGAGACAAGGGCCGGTTGACCTCAAGGATTACACCAATTGGTGGACTTGGACGCCCGGAACGAGCTGGAAGCATCCACTTGGGCCGCGCAGTTCGATCGAAGGATTTGAGCAGAACCCAGTCGTCCATGTCGCGTACGAGGATGCCGAAGCGTACGCGCGATGGGCAGGCAAAGAACTGCCGACCGAGGCTGAGTGGGAGCGAGCGGCGCGAGGCGGTCTCGACAACAAGAAATTCACATGGGGTGACGAACATTTCCCCGATGGAAAAGCGATGGCGAACAGTTGGCAGGGTGAATTCCCCTGGCAGAATACTTTGCAGGACGGGTTCGAGGGAATCGCCCCGGTTGGATCCTTCCCACCCAACGGTTACGGACTATTCGATATGGCGGGCAATGTGTGGGAATGGACGTCCGACTGGTACGTTCACCGCCTCGCGGACGAGGTTGCAAAACCGTGCTGCGGCCCGGCAGTCAACCCGCGCATTGCTTCTCCTGAGAAGAGCTACGACCCACGCCAGCCGCAATTTCGCATTCCGCGCAAGGTCGTCAAGGGGGGATCGTTCTTATGCGCTCCGAACTATTGCCTGCGCTACCGCCCGGCGGCACGCCAACCACAGATGATAGACACTGGAATGAGCCACGTCGGATTTCGGTGCATTGTTCGAAAAGAACGCCCATGACAGAGAATGCGCCGAACGAAACAGAGGTTCGCGCGCTAACTGATGGGAATCAATCGCGGCGATCCTTGTCCGAAAAGCTAAAGGCTTTGGTCGCGCGCTTTTTTAAACAGTTTCGGATTATTCGAAGGGCTTTGGTGCACCCACAGGTACCTTGGCATGCGAAAACGGTCGCCGGCTGTGCGGTGCTCTATGTGATTAGCCCCATCCAGCTCATCCCGAATTTTATTCCAGTGATCGGCCAAATGGACGACGTTCTCGTGGTCACTCTCGCGATTAAATTCCTTCGACGCAGTGTTCCACAGAGTGTTCTCGACGAATGTGAAAATGTTGCGCCCGTGCCGCTCAAACCCACAGTCCCGGCAGCGCCTATCGCAGGTCCTCTTCCGAACTCAAGGTCATAAGCTCCGCGGCAGGATTCAACCGGGGACGTTTTCCGTCCGACCGTTTGAGGGAGGATACGGGAGGTGCCCAGAATTACTAGCTGGACTTACTGTGCCAGCAGTAATGCGAGGCCGTGCCGATCGCGGTGGGCAAACTCCCCTTCAAGTTACGCCCAGCGCAACCGCAGCACGGCCCCTCAGCCAGTCTGTTCAGGATTAGTCAGAACCTCCGCCCCAGTTGATGACGATGCCACTCTTCAGCCGAAAATTATTCTGACTCGCGTTGTTGAGGAAATTGTTGCCGAATCGGGTATAAAGATACTCGGCCTGGACGGGACGTAGCGAGATCTTCTTGGTCAATTTGTAATCGAATCCCCCGCCTGCCGTCAGGGCGAAAGCGTTCGCCGACGCGCTCTCACCGCATTCGATTCCCCCCTCGCGATGCACGTCGCCGCATTCGTTGTTTTCGTTGAGAGAGAGATATGCACCGCCCAAGTTGACCTCGAAGAACGGCGTGAACCTGCTGTGATTACGGAGAGTAAGCCGCGGCCCGAACACGTAGGTGAACGATTTCCCGCTAAGTGCGTCCGGGAGACCGGTCAGCTTGCATCCCCCAAGGTCCGCCGCCAGGCCGAGCCACGCATTCAGGTTATAAGCGATCGTACCCCCACCACCAAAGCAATTAAAGCCTGACTCGCTCCCGCCCGGAACGTAACGGATGTACATGAACGCCGGAGCTGTCTCGATCGTTGGGTAGTCCTGAGCAACGGCCGTGCCGGCCGCGATCAGAAGCAGTCCTGCCAGAATGATTGACTTACGCATCTTCTATTTTCTCCTTTTAATCGAATCTGTAGCTCTTACTGCCGCGGTGATGCTATTGCAAAACAAATGTATTGCCAGGAACTAAAAACCCGAGGTTAAGCGAAACTGCACGTCCAGTTCAATGCCGCGAATCAAATCTAAACCTTGATAGCGCGTACACTCTTCAAACCCAATCCCAACGCGACGAAGATAGCTCCGAGCAAGCTAAGCAGCGGCAAATTGCTCGCGGTCTTCGGCAGCGCCGCGGGTGCTGGCTCCGCTGGAGCCTCCGCTGCCGGAGCCGGAGCCGCGGCGGGCAGGAAAACGACTAGAATCGGGACGTTTGCCTGCGGCGGGGGAGGGGGTGGCGGCGCAGTCCCCGTCCTCTTCACTTCCTGCGCATAAACCACTGCTGATTCCTCGGTGACCTGTTGCGCGCTCACCTGCATCCCTTTTCGCAGACCGAACGCGTCCGTTTCTTGTCCGTTGATGGTGAATTTCTGGCCCTTTGGGATCTTGAAGCGCTGGTTCTTGCCGTCCTCAAGAGTCAGGATGACGTAATTGGGCGGAGTGACATTCCACACTTTGCCGGTCACCGTCTTGACAGTCGTGATCATTCTGGGCGAAGCCGTCGTAACGGTTTGTCTTTCTATGGTCATACCCGGCGTAAGCTGATGAACGTTGAGCTGTTGTCCGTTCACTGTCACAGTGGTCGTGTCTGGGACATCGTTGAAGTCTCGCAACGATCCATCCTCGGCTTTCACAACGAGGTTGTTGCCAGAGACGGCAACGACTGTGCCGCGTTCGACCTTGACCGTCGTAGTTGGAGCGCCTGCCGGCGCTGTCGTCGTCGTGGTTTGCACCTGGGCCTGGGCGGTGAAGGCAATCGCGAGTAACGAGGCCACTACCACCAGTCTCCCGACGATTCCTGCTGTTCGTTGCTCTACTGTCATTTCTTTCTCTCCTTAGTGTTGATCAATGTGACTGCGGACTTGCAAGATTTTGGTCATGGGAACGGTCTTGAACTTTCATGTTTGCATGGACGATATAGCGTTGTGGTGCGCTCCCCACATAATAGAAGGGATAGCAAGTAACCAACGTTATCGAAGGTAGTTGCGTCGCTTTCAGCACAGAAACATCTGTTGGACTCACAATCTCAATATTCGCAACCGCGTAGATGTCGGTCTGGCCTGTTCGGTCGATGTAAATTTCATCGCCTACCGCGAGGTCCTTAAGACCACGAAAAAAACCATCCCGGTGACCCGCGATGCCAAGATTGCCCCGGCCGCCCACTTGCGCGGTCCCGATGATTCGGCCGACTCCACGATTCAGCGTTAGGTCGTCCGTATCGTTATACACGGGCACTTCAAGATCGATCTTGGGAATTCGCAGAACCGCAAGCGGCCGACTTGCTGTCAGATTTGCGCTGCCCAAATACTCCTGGACACGCTTCGGATCCCACAGAGTGAAGTTAACTCGCGGACCCCCAGCGGGGCCAACCGCTGGCGTCGAACTGATATCCGCCCCCTGTTTTTGCTCCATTTCAAACCTCGTGACCGCAGCGCGCGACGAAGCGATCCTGAAAACCCAAGCCCCGCCCCATACAGCCAGAAGCGTTAGTCCTATCCCGAAAAAAACATGCTCTATCCAACGAGCTCGAACGGACCCTGGTCCTCGCATTTCTGGATTGAAACCCTTCTAGCTCTTTTATTTCAAGTTCAGAGTTATGCCAAACATCACGCCAGAAGTGGCCAAGTTTATGACCGTGCCGGCGCTGGTATAGTCCACATCGAGATAGCGAAACCCTGCTTGCAACGTCAGAGCAGGCTTGATCCGGTAACCTAGAAGCCCAACTGCCTGGTAATCGAGCTGTGAACCCACACCCCATCCGCCAACGTCCCCCGCGATCGTCACCGCGACCTTGGGCGAGAGCGGCACCGTAATTCGACCGCCAACTAATGGATCTACCCAATTCTGCGAACTTGAAAAATTCAAATTCAAATTGGAGGGGGTAAACTTCAGGTTTTCACTGAAGTGCCAGTAGCGGAATCCCGTCAGGGCGTCAATCTTGAGCTTTTCCCGATCAACGATCCGGTAACCGATTTTAGGAGTCAGGATTAGTTCGCCGCCCTTGATGTTTGCGTTATTTACCTCGAGGTTCGGAAACGGAATCGCTTTGTCGTCTTCGAGTCTGATCCACATCAAATCAACTGGAAAGATAATACGTTTGTAGCTGGGTTCGATAAACCCCATGATCCCGAAACGAAAATTTGAAAGCAGATCACCGGGGCTCGCGCTTACAGCGACGGTACGGCCGAGCGCGCCAACGTTTCCGTGAACGCCAGGCAGCCACAAATATCCAGACACAGATAGATGCCAGTCGCTATCAGACGTGGCGGAAACCGTAGTTGTGGTGGTGGATTGGGAAGCCGCATCTACCGTTGGAGCGGGGGAGCTGACGAGCACTGGTTGTTCCGCGGAAATTCCCGAAGCTCCGGGGTCGAAATTCTCCGCGAAAATAGCCTGGCTTCCGATCGGGTCAGTGATCAGGCTTGAATCGCGCCAATCGAATTGAGGCCCAGACGGATTGCCGATCAGCGGTTGCAAACTCGAATTCGGGTTCGCGGCTCCCACACCGTTGTCCCCAACATTCTCCTGACCTTGAGCGGCACCGGCGGTTAACAAAAGTAGCGATGCAGCCAAGATTGCGGACGCGCTAAATTTCACCTTTCCCTCCGACGCACATGCCCATGCTCTTCTAGAAAAGCCGTCGTTACTTCGCACGGGTACTGATTTCGACCTTTAAAGCAACCTGAGGTTATCGTATGCGTTCAGCCATCCCTATTGCATGCCGCGCTCCAACTTGCCTGATCTTTGGCGCGCGTACTCCCCTGAAAACACAACTGTTGCGTATCGCTCCTATGGCTGCGAACGCTTAACTGCCCGACATTTCGGAGCCGCTCCGATATGTCGTGGTCAATCGAACGATGGGATACCATTGTTCCTACCTCAACTGCCTTTAGAGGTCATTCCCGTCAAAGGTCTCGCGGGACGGCCTCGAAATTGGCCGCCTGCTAATCGTCTACGAAGACGTCGCCCACTGGAAGTTACCGCTCGCCACAAGATCGAACAGTGCCCTCGTTCGACTCACGCGAAATGGCAGTCAAACGATTGCTGCCGGGCAAGGAGTTTCCGTTGCTCGAGTAACGGAAACGGGACAATGCCTAAACCCTTAGATAGATCTGCCCGACATTTTGGAGCGTGCACGAAATATCGGAGCACAGACGCCGATTTCACGACGAATATAATGGGCTTGAGAGGCTCACTTGACGGCCACTACGTGCCGAGCAACCTATAGTGCCCTGCTGATCAAGACTTTAGCGCGGTCCACCGATTCCCTTTCGTTTGGAAACCTTCGTGCGTTGCCATGCACAGGGAAAGTGTGTCTCGAGAGATCCGGAGAGACGCATCGCCACGGCGTCATAAATTTGAGTGGAGAGACCTGCCGCACGGAGGAGCCAGAATGTTCGATTTGTACGTAATTGACGTTGACCCCATGATGGTTGCCCGCCCCAAGGGAGTCCTCAACTTTGACATGGCCCAACGAATCGTTGAGTTTGTCGAAATCAAAGAGGTGACATTAGAAAAAGGATTCAACCGGTTTTGTGATCTGACTCGTTTGGAGGGAATTCAGCTCTCGTCCGACGACGTCTTGGAATTGGCGAATCGCCGGCGTGCGTTTAACCCCAACAATGTTCGAGTCAAGAGCGCTTTCCTTGCAACTGCCCCTCTCGCGTTCGGTGCCGCCCGACTGTATGAACAATTGTTGAATTCTTCCCGAATCGAAGTGCGCGTATTCAGCGATCTTGAGTCCGCGGCGGATTGGCTGGCGGTAAATCCGGACAAGCTGAAGCTTTGAAAGGTCGACACGAACCGTCCTCCGGTTATACCGGACGACAGAAGTACAGCGAAAACGCTCGGCGAGAACACAGGGGGGATAATGTATGCCACCGGTAATTCCCGATAATTGGGCCATGGATTGGATGTGGGGCCTGCCGCTCATCGTCCTGGTCGTGATTATGCACGCCGCTGGCCTGGGACTGATCAACAATAAAATCGCATCAAAGCTTGGAAGTGCGCGAGGTTTCGGGCCGCTCTCACCCACTACAGTCTTGGTCGTGGGAGCAGTGGTTCTGGCCGTGACCGTTTTGCACGGTATCGAGGGTCTTATCTGGGCCTTCGCCTACGGAATACTCGGCGCGCTGCCGGATTACAAGTCCGCCGTGCTTTATTCGCTAAATGCCCTCACGAGTTACGGTCACGACAGTCTCACGCTGGCGCCCCGCTGGGCTATGATGGGGGCGTTGGAAGCTCTGAACGGTTGCATCATGTTCGGTCTTACGACCGCATTTCTATTCACGCTAATGCAGAAGGTAAGATACCATCGGGAGCACCCGGACGCGCATCCCCCCTCAACCACGCCGTTCTGAAAAAGTCTCGTTCGCGTCGTTGCGGGACCAACCAGTGGTTCGATCATCTGCTCAAGGGCCCCTCTATAGATGTCGAACGGTCTCCGCTTCGCCGGTCCGCCCCCGGTTCTCCAGCCAAACTCCGAAATATTGGGGGAACTCCGAAATGTAGGGTACGGCAAGCCGGAGCACCGGCCCGGAAGACTCTGGAATCTGTCCGCAACCGAAAGAGCTATAAGCGCTTACGGGACCAAACGGGGCCCGAGACGTCTGGCCACGCAGTTGCCAAGTTTAAGATCGGGTACATGCGCTCGGGCGTTTCAGGCCCAAGATAGGTGGGGCTAACTGGAGTTATCCACGCCGCTGCCCTCAGGCTCGATCAACAGGAAATCCACGGGGCATCTGGTTCTATGACCGATCTTGAAACGGTGCCAAAAGATAAGGGAACAGTCCTCGCCGAAGAGCGAACCGATCTTGCCGTCCGCCGCACGATCATGGCGTCGGAAAGAACGCTGATGGCATGGAGCCGAACCGCGATCTCGATGATCGGGTTCGGTTTCAGCATTTACAAGTTCTTCCAGTATTTGCCCGAGGAGATCGCTGCCGGCAACATCGCGCGCCCGCAGACGCCGCGCAATCTGGGGCTGACGCTGATCGCTCTGGGCACACTGGCATTGGCGGCCGCGGCTTTGCAGCACCGACATTTTCTAAACGAGATCGGGGTCGGCCAGGGGCGGCACATTTGGTCCATCGCTTTCGTCGTAGCGATTTTTGTCGTGCTGATTGGATGCATCACTTTCTACGGTGTTCTGTTGCGGCATGGACCTTTTTAGGCCGACGGACCGATCGCCGCGCTGCTGGTGGCTGCACCTATGCTGAGGTGAAATTCGAAATGAATCTGCCGAGCTTTCCGCACGTTGACATGTTCTCCGCGGGAATCAACGCCCTGTACGGCGTGCTCGTCGCGCGCCAGCCTTCGCACAACCGCGGCTACACAGCTGCTGGGTTGCTGATCATGGCCTACTTCGGCGGCATTGGCGGCGGTGTGGTGCGCGACGTTCTCTTGAATGAGGTTCCTGCGCCGCTCAAGGACCCCACCTATCTTCTCGTGTGCCTTCTGATGGGTTTGCTGGGGCTGGCGATTTACCACTTCGCTGCCTCCCGGGAGGAGCGGTTCCGCACCAAGACGCTAGCCTACTTCAAGTCGTTCACGCTTCCCTGGTTTGCGATCCTGGGCGCGCACAAGGCGCTCGATCACGGCCTCGGGATTTTCGCTGCGATCGTCATCGGGCTGATCGCCACCACCGCAGGTGGCGTGCTGATAGACCTTTTCTCCGGAGTCACACCGGAGATCGTGAGACCGTCGGAACAACTCGTCACCACGGCGGTGCTAGCGAGCACGGTCTATACGGTAGTCGCGGTGCTGACGAAGGGGAGCCACTCTTTCTTTCCGGTTACGCTGATCGCGGTGGCGGTTGCATTCGCCTTTCGCGTGCTGGCTGTCCGGGAGCACTGGCCGTCCATCGTGCCGGCCCCGGCGCCCGGCGCAGGCCCCGGCGCGGGTACGTAATCGTTGTTTGAAATGCGAAGGCGGTCCGAGCCAGCTTCAGCGCCGCCGGGTCAACGCAAGAGAAGGAGACTTTATGGATCACATGTGGACGCGATTCGCGGATAACATGATCGCCCGCGTCAGCGGACCGATGAAGTTCAGACTTGTACTTCAGCCGGTCATGGCGGCGATCTTCGCAATTCGCTCGGGGCTTGCAGATGCCAAGGCTGGAAGGACTCCGTACTTCTGGAGCCTCGTCACGAACCCCGCTCAGCGCGATTACATGCTCAAGGACGGATGGAAAAGTGTCGGCAAGGTGTTTATTCTCGCGGTGGTGCTGGATATCGTGTACCAAATTATTGCGCAACACTTTGTATATCCGGGAGAAGTAATCGTCGTCGCCTTCATCCTGGCGATTTTGCCCTACCTGATTCTGCGAGGGCTGGTCAATCGTCTGGCCCGGCGATTTCGATGATACATTCTTAACGGTAGGCCCATTCATGCGCCTTTAGTTTTTCAGTTATAGCCGACATTGCTCGAATTCAGAACTGGCAGCCGAGCAAGTTAAATCGGTAATCACAAATTTGGAGAGAGCAATGAAAAGCACCTGGAAGTCGGTTCTGGTTTTCACCTGCGCCGTATTGATGGCAGGAGTCAGCGCCGCGCAGACTCAGCAACCGGAGCCCGCTGTAAACACGATCAGCGGCACGGTCGCCGCGATCGGTTATCCCGTTGGTGGCGGCGGCACCAAGGTCACCATGGTTGGAACAGGCGCCGCCGCGCAGGCGTCCGGTGAAGCCAGAGTCGAAGCAAAGGTCGGAGGCACGTCCATCGTGCTGAAAGTAGCGGGGCTGCCGCAACCCACCGCGCTGGGCGCTGAGTTTCTGACCTATGTGCTGTGGACGGTAACGCCGGACGGCACGACGACCAATCTTGGCGAAATTCCCTTTGATCAAAACGGGCAAGGCACGCTGCAAACCAAAGCTCAGTCGCAGACGTTTGCGTTGATCGTGACTGCGGAGCCGTATTATGCGGTGCGCATTCCCAGTGAAGTGCTCATTCTGCAGAACGAGACGCAAAAAAATACCAAGGGCAAAATCTATCCCGACAACAGCTACAGGCTGATGAGGCGCCGCGAATATGCCCCGCTCGGAAACCCGCTGGCTCTGACGCTTGATTTGAAGAAAGTCCCGCTCTCGATGTACGAGGCGCGAAATGCCGTGGTCATCGCGAAGTCTCGGGGAGCCGAGCAATACGCACCGGAAATTTTCGCGAAGGCACAAACCAGTTTGCAAATGGCGGAAAATACGCTTGCTCAAGGCTCCAACAAGAACAAAGTAATCTCGGCGGCGCGCCAGACGATTCAGTTCGCCGAAGATGCTCGTGCCCTGGCAGCGCAGCGGCAGGACGCGGAGCGCATTCAAAATGAAAAGGACGCTGCGGCAGCAGCGGCCGCGGCAAAGGCAAACGCGGAAGCGGCAGCGGAAGCGCGGCGCCAGGCGGAGCTGACTGCGGCGAAAGAAGCGCAGATGAAGGCTGAAGCGGCAGCTCAGTCGGCGGAAGCGAAAGCGGCGGCAGATGCAGCTGCGGCGAAGGCTGCGGCCGAACAGGCGGTGTTGCAAGCCAAAGAAGATGCAGCCCGGCAACAGGCAGCGCGCGCCCAGGCGGCTACAGCAGCTTTGCGTGCGCAACTGCTGCAGCAGCTCAACGACGTGTTGCAAACCACGGATACGCCGCGAGGCTTGGTCGTGAATATGGCGGACGTGCTATTCGAAACCGGCAAATATGCGTTGAGCTCAGACGCTCAACTGAAATTGGCCAAACTTTCCGGCATCATTCAAGCGCACCCCGGTCTGAATCTGGCCATCGAAGGCCACACGGATAGCACGGGCACGGCCGAGTTCAACCTGAACCTCTCTCAACAGCGCGCGGACGGCGTGCGGCAGTTCCTGATCATGCAGGGATTGTCGCCTGACACCATCACCGCCACGGGGCTCGGTGAGGAAGGCCCCATCGCTGACAACAGCACTGCGGCCGGCCGGAAACAAAACCGGCGCGTGGAAATCATCGTCAGCGGCCAGGTAATCGGGATACAAATCAGCAAGTGAGAAGCGGAGCGTCGGAGTCGCGCGGGCCCAAGTGACTATGCGATCAGCATGCGCTTCTTGCCGGCGTCTCGCGCTCTAAATCTGTTCGAGGTGTGGCAGGCGCTTATTCCGAGTCGCTATCTCTGATCGTCTTCAGAAGATTTCCTGAAAAAGCGATGCTGGATGCGGCCTAGAAGTGTGTGCGGACCGCCGTACAGGAATTCGAGAGCGACATTCTGTCCGAACTGGCCCACCAGATTGAAAGTGCCCAGTCGGAAACCTAGAGTCGAGCCATCGCGATCAGGGATCCAGGTATTTGCCGCGATCATCGGCCCTACAAAAGGCGAAACCGCCAAAGCCACCGAAAACGAAGCATAGCCGTCGTCCCCGCGTCGCGCGGCAAAGGTCGAAGCCGCAGCATGCCAAAAACGTGGAAGAAAGCCGGTGCACGTGCACCGGTAATACGCGGTATCTTCGTGAAACGCCTCAGCCAGCGAATATTGTGCGGTTGCCGAGACCAAACCCATTCCGAAATTACTCGCCACTCTCGTGCTATAGCCACCCAGCCCTTGTCCCCACTCGTGCGGGAAATTCGTTCCCTGGTCAATCGCTGCTGCGAAAGAAGCTCCGGCGAAGGCAACTGGCCCGAGCGCATCCGAGGCGAAGTCATGAAGCTTCTGCGCTTCGGTCGGCGCAGCGTAGTCGTTAGTGGGTGCGACTGGAGTGTCGGGCGCGGAATCGGGTGGGAGAGGCGCTAAGGCAGAGGAACTCGACCAGTCAGCGGCAGTGCTGCCGCTGTCGGTTAAGGTTGACTGGGCACGCGCCGCACTGGAGGCGAGCAGAAAAGTCGCCAAGAGGAATAAACCGCTGAGAATCCGTGGAATTATTACACCCCGTACCGTCTAATATAAGGCCCATCGCTGACCTCTCGGCACGTACTAGGATACGACACGCTTGACACGCGGCACAAGACCCCCGCGCTGGGTCAGTTTCATAGGTCATAGATGTCGGTCAGTGCCCGATTACCGTGCTGACCGGAGGATAGCGTGCTGGAGCCCAAGTTACCGGTTATCCGGGTGATGTCAATGGGTCGACGCAACACCCAGCTCGAAGGCTATCTGGCGGAGTTTAAAGGGCAAAATCGACTGCCGGCGTCGATTCAAAGAAAACCCTGTCCTGGTTAGGTCTAATTTGAGTGCAGCCTAATAGATCGGTCTTCTCTGAAGGGTACTAACGGAACTACTGTTTAGAGGGTGTTGCATCGACCGGTTGAACCGGCACGGCTTATCGGGGTTTAGCGGAAAGCACGGCCGAAGGGAGCGACTCTGGCTCCTGTAGCGGCCGCGGATGGTATTGGACCGACGGTTGAGTCCGCGCAACCTAAAGGTCGCACTGTTGAATCAATCAACAGATTTGCGAAAAGTCAACAAATCCTGAAATTCGGAGATTCCTGCTGGCCTCATCCATTTTAATTAACCCATTTATTTACAATCATTTGGACCGAACCCGAATCTTTCCACCATTTGGCGCGACGATTGCACTACGGCCCTGCGTAGCAAGAGCTAAAAATCCCCGGAGGACACAGACATGAAGACCGCAAAGCCAGTCAAGAAGACCAAACTCACCGCCACGAAGCTCGAAAAGAAAGTGCCGTTGACCGTGATGAGGTAACTTCTTCGATCTGGCCGTAGCCCTGGGCTGTGTTCTCTCCCATCCGTCGAGGCGCCCGGGCAGGGTTCGAGTAAGCCGAATACGCGCGGATGGCTGAAGGGCCGCCTCTGAAGGCGGCCCTTTTTGTTTTGCGGTGCCCGCGATTTCACCGGCGGGCGGGTGAAGCAGCCTCATCGCGCGCGTGTAAATGTCACACCCGTGTTCCTTGGTGCCTCGGCTTAAATCTGTGGGTGTCGCACCCCTTCACCCGGTGCTTGCTCTCGCAATGTGGAATAACTCCGCGCCGGGCACGACACTTGACCCGGCCTGCCGGAACCCGACAACCGGGCCACCCAAGTCCCCGGCATGACAGGACCTAGACGCCCCGGTTAGGGGCGCTCGGGAGATTGTCGAGTCTGGTGCATCAGCCGGGCCTAATTCGGCGGCCGGGATTACCCTGACAGCCAAGCAAGCTGAAATCGTCACGAGACGCCTGTGGACTTTCGCGTCCCCGTTCGCCGATCCCTCCATCATTGCGGTTCGCGGCTCGCTCGGATACGATCTGCAGTTCAACTGGCAAGGAACGTGCCGGGCGCATCATACGAACCCAATTCTCCGGAGCGACCTTGACTGCTGCCGCGCGAAACTGGCACGGGAATCACTGACGATGACTAAAATGGACGCGACCGTGAAAAAGAAGGGCTTCCCGCTTCCCAGTTCGCTGAAGGTGATCGCGGGCACCGAGGCGGCGCAAGCCGGCTATCCTTACTACACGCAATTCTCCAAAGAAGACGACGACCGGTTCTGGTTTTACAACTCCATGCACTTTCCCGAGCCGATGTGCGTCTTCGACATGATCACCGCCGAAGCCGCCTATGCCGCCCTGGGCTCGGCGAATACGCGCGTTCATTCCCTGCCGACCACGCTCGGCATTGATTGCCGGATCATCAACGGCCGCGTCTATATCGGCGGTAACGCCGTCACCGATCCTGCGGAGATCGCCAAGCGCACGGAAGAATTTCAGCTTCGCGCTTTCTACTACTACGCAAACTGGGAGCGGCTCTTCGCGCAGTGGAAGAATAAGATGATGAAGCTCATTCGCGACGCCGAGGCGCTACCGAAACTGGAGCTTCCGGAATTCGAGCCGCTGGAACACGTTCATGCCGGCCGCGGCGTCGCCTCCAATCACTACATCCTTGAAACGTATCAGAAAACTCTGGAAGGCTACTTCCGGATGTGGCAGCACCATTTCGAGTTTCTCCTGCTCGGATACGGCGCTTACCTGACCTTCTTCGATTTCTGCAAGAAAGCGTTCCCGGAAATCAGTGATCAGACGGTAGCGCGCATGGTGGCGGGCATCGAGGCGGAAATCTTTCGTCCCGATGACGAGCTTCGGCGCCTCGCGAAATGCGCCATTGAACTCGGCGTGGATGGCCAGTTCCGCGAAGGCCTAACGCCGGACCAGATCATCAAGTCTCTAGAGAAACTCGGTGAGAAAGGCGCGGCCTGGTTGAAGGAACTCGCTATTTCGCGCGATCCCTGGTTCAACATCAACGTCGGCGACGGCTTCTATCATTACCATCGTTCGTGGAACGACGACTTGACCATGCCTTTCGGCGCCCTGCCGAACTACATCGCAAATGCCAAGAAGGGCGAGCGCCTCGAACGCCAGACGGACAAATTAATCACTGAACGCAAGCAGCTGATTGCCGACTACCGCGAGCTTTTGGAGACCGACGACGAGCGCGCTGCATACGATCAGATGATCGAGCTCGCGCACCGCGTCTTCCCGTACGTCGAGGGGCACAAATTTTATTGCGAGCATTGGTACACCAACCTTTTCTTCAACAAGATTCGCGAATTCGGCGCCATGCTCGCTTCAAAAGGATTCTTCCCCGATACCGAAGACGTATTTCAGTTGAGCCATTACGAACTGGAAGCGGCGATCGTTGACCTGATGACTTCCTGGTCGAACGGTTCTCCTCCGCGCGGTATTTCGCACTGGCCCGCAATCGTTCGAGAACGCAAGGCAGCGATCAAGGAATGGGCGAAGCACGCAACTGCTCCGGCGCTTGGACCCGTTCCCGACATCATTGATGATCCTGCGATCGTGATGCTGTGGGGGATCACCCGCGAGAATCTCGATAAGTGGCTGACGGCCGGCGAGAAGCCGGATTCCAATGAGATCAGAGGCTTCGCCGCTTCGAATGGTGTGGTCGAGGGCATCGCCCGCGTCGTGAAATCTGCGGACGAGATTAGTCGCCTGCGCAAAGGCGACATCCTGGTTTGCCAGGTCACCAATCCGAGCTGGGCTCCCGTTTTCCAGAATATCTCCGCGGCAGTATCCGACATCGGCGGCTCGATGAGCCACGCGGCGATTGTGGCGCGTGAGTATGGCCTGCCCGCTGTGGTCGGCACAGGCACCGGCACTCAGAAAATTAAGGACGGCCAACGAATCCGCGTTGACGGCGGCCGCGGCGTAGTAACCCTTCTCGAGTAGAATAGACTTCGTGCACTCTTCAGAGATCATTGGCTGGTTTGCGGACATCGGTCTCTCCGATCGCCCGACTGTCGGCGGTAAAGGCGGATCGCTGGGCGAAATGACGCGGGCGAGCATTCCTGTGCCGCCCGGCTTCGTGGTGCGAACTGCCGCGTTTGAGCGTTTTCTTCGAGCGCTCGAAAAGGAAGAGCCGATTCGCCCGAAGGTAGAAGCTCTGGGTGCGGATCAACTCGACGAGATCACTGCGCTTTCCAAGCATCTCCGCGCACGTTTGGAAAGTGTGCCGCTGCCGGACGACATCAATTCCGAACTCATCGCGGCGCACGCAGAACTTTGTGGCGCGAACTGCGATTCGCCTGTGGCGGTGCGCTCGTCGGCCACCACCGAGGACGCTGAAGACGCCAGTTTTGCGGGACTCCAGGACACGTACTTGTGGGTGAAGGATGCGCAGTCAACAATGAAATACGTGCGCTCCTGCTGGGCCAGTCTCTATTCCGTTCCCTCGATTGCGTACCGCCGTAAGCACGGCTTGCCGGAAACCGGCGTGGCCATGGCGGTCGTAATTCAGCGGATGGTGAATGCGCGAACCGCGGGAGTGATGTTCACGCGCAGCCCCCTGACCGGCGACCGTTCTGTAATCACCATCGAAGGAGCATGGGGTCTCGGCTCCGCTGTGGTGAGCGGGGAGGTCACGCCCGACCGCTTCGTGATCGCCAAGATCACCGGCGAAATCTCCGTGCGCGATATTTCCGACAAGCACATTCAACATTTGCCTGCGCCGGATGGCGGCGTCATCGAGGTTGAAACTCCAGAAAATCTCCGGCGAGAACCCTGCCTTAGCGACCCAGAGATCGTCGCGCTCCGGGACATCGCCCGCAGGATCGAGCGCCACTACGGCCGCCCGCAGGATATCGAGTGGGCCGTTGATCAGTCCGGCGACATCTTGTTGTTGCAGAGCCGGCCAGAGACAGTTTGGTCCTCGAAGGACCGTGCGCCCGTCGCCAAGCCTGCGGAGAATCCGCTTCACCACGTCATGAAAATCTTCGGAGGCCGCCGGTGACTCTCACTGCCAAGGACGTGGCGGAGATCATGCGGCTGCTCGAACAATCGAGTTTCGATAACCTCTCGCTCGAAATTGACGGCGTGAAGCTGAACCTGCAACGCGGCTCGGCCGCTCTTATCCGTGAGTCTGCGGTCCCCGTCCCGTCAGTCCAGTCGCAGCCGAAGCCGCTGCAATCAGCTTCGCCAAAAATCAAACCGCCGTCCGAGCCCGGACTCGCGGAAGTCGCCTCTCCTCTGCTCGGAATTTTCTATCGCGCGCCCAAGCCCGGCGAGCCGCCGTTCGTCGAAGTTGGCTCGAAAGTCGAAGACGACACGGTCATCGGCATCATCGAAGTGATGAAATTAATGAACTCCGTGCGCGCTGGCGTGAAAGGCGAAGTGGTCGAGATACTGGCGGAAAACGCGGCGCTCGTCGAATATGACGAGATTTTGCTGCGCCTGCGCCCCGGAACCTAGCAATGGCGATCCGCCGCATCCTGATCGCCAATCGCGGCGAAATTGCTCTCCGCGTCATTCGCACCTGCAAGGCGCTCGGCATCGAAAGCGTTCTGGCTGCTTCCAAGGCGGATATGGATTCGCTTCCCGCTCGCCTCGCGAACCGCACTCTTTGCATCGGCCCCGCCCGGCCTGCGGATAGTTATCTGCGGGCAGACACGATCGTGCAGGCCGCGCTCAGCGTGAAGGCGGACGTCATTCACCCGGGCTACGGATTTCTTTCCGAGCGCGCGGTTCTCGCCAGACTCTGCGAACAAGAAGGCGTAATCTTCATCGGCCCGACGGCCGCTCAAATCGAGGCCGTCGGCGATAAGCTGCGTGCGCGAGCAGAAGCTGAGTCCGCCGGCGTGCCCACCGCGCCGGGCGGCGCCGTTGCAACCGTGCGCGAAGCCGAAGTGCTCGGACGAAAAATCGGCGTGCCGCTGCTGATCAAAGCGGTTGGCGGCGGCGGCGGTCGCGGCATGAAGCGAGTGGATCGCCTGGAGGACATACCTTCGGCAATGGAGCTAGCCGGAGCGGAAGCGGGGTCGGCGTTTGGCGACGCACGCGTTTACCTTGAGCGATTTGTGGAACGCGGCCGCCATGTGGAAGTCCAGGTCCTCGGTGACGGAAACGGCCGCGTGATACATCTCGGCGAGCGCGACTGTTCGGTTCAGCGCCGCTTTCAAAAGTTGATCGAGGAAACACCGGCTCCCGGCCTTTCCGCGGACTTTCGTGCGCGCATCCACGCGGCCGCCGTGCACTTTGGCGAGCGGCTCTGCTACCGCAGCGCGGGCACGGTCGAATTCCTCGTTGATCTGGAGCGTGACGCTTTCTACTTCCTGGAAATGAACGCCCGCATTCAGGTCGAACACCCAATCACGGAAGCGGTAACCGGAATAGACTTGGTGGCCGAGCAGATCGCCATCGCCGACGGCCGCGGCCTGCGCCTGAAACAAGCGGATGTCCGGAGGAATGGTTGCGCAATCGAGTGCAGGATCAACGCGGAAGATCCAGCGCGCGATTTTCAGCCCAGCCCCGGCACGGTTCGCACCGCCGTGTGGCCCTTAGGCGAAGGCGTCCGCGTGGATACCCACATTGCTTCTGGTTCTCGCATCCCGCCATATTACGATTCTCTGATGGCGAAGATTATCGCGCACGGTGCCGATCGCCCCGCGGCAATCGAACGGATGCGCCACGCGCTCGCAGCGACTCGCATCGAGGGCGTCGCCACGAATATCGCGTTCCACTTAGAAGTCCTGGCCGATCCGGAATTTCAAGCCGGAGGCGTGGACACTGGTTTTCTGCCGCGCTTCCTTGAACGCCAGCGCCTCGCGCAGGGGGTTCGTGCGCATGGCTAAAGTACAAATCGTAGAAACTTCGCTGCGTGACGGCAACCAGTGCCTTTGGTCCGCCCTCGGCGTGGACACAGCTCGCAGCCTGACCATCGCGCCCGTCATGGACCGCGTGGGTTTCAAGGCCATAGATTTCACCACCTCGACTCACATGGGCGTTGCTGTCCGTTTCAAAAAGGAAGATCCCTGGGAACGCATTCGCCTGATGGCCGCAGCTATGCCGAAGACGCCGTTGCAATTCCTCTCCACCGGATTTCGTTTTATTTCCTGGGAAACGGCCAGCCCCGAGTTCATGGCGCTCGTGTTCAAGACTCTCATCAACAACGGTATGCGCCGGTTCGCTTTGGCCGATCCAATGAACGACGCGGACTCCAACGTCGCCTGCGCGCGCATGATCAAAGCGGCCGGGGGCGAGTACGTGATCGGCGCGCTCGTCTTTACGCTGAGTCCCATTCACGACGACACTCACTACGTTGCCCGCGCCAGCACGCTTGCCGCAAGCCCCGATGTGGACGCGGTATACATCAAAGATCCCGGCGGTCTTTTGACGCCCTTGCGCGCCCGCACACTTATTCCGGCCATCAAGGCCGTCATCGGCAGCAAGCCGCTCGAGCTGCATTCGCACTGCACCATCGGCATCGGCGAACTCACATACATGGACGCGCCCGATTGGGGCGTGAGCGCCGTTCAATGCGCGTCGGGCGGCGTCGCCGACGGCATTTCCAATCCGCCATCCGAGCGCGTAGTTTCCAATCTCCGCGCGCTGGGGCATCAGGTGGACGTGGACGATCAGGCGCTCGCGGAGGTCGGCCGCTACTTCACCCGCCTTGCCGCGGCGGAAGGGCTCCCCACCGGCAGCCCGCAGGCTTTCGACGCCAGCTATCTTCGCCACCAAATGCCGGGAGGAACCGTTGGCACGATGCGCCGCCATCTTGCCGAAACCAGAGTCTCCCATTTGGAGGGTGCCGTTGTTGAGGAGTTGGACCGCGTGCGCCAGGAGCTTGGCTGGCCGATCGTGATGACTCCTTTCGCGCAGATGTTGATCACCCAGGCGGTAATGAACGTCACCGGAAAAGAGCGCTACGCCACCATTCCCGACGAAATCATCCGCTACGCGCTGGGAAAATTCGGCCGGCCCAATATTCCGATTGCGCCGGAGGTGATGGGTCGCATTGAGTCTCTGCCTCGCACGCGCGAGCTGCGCCAACAACCGGGAATGCCGCCTCTGCGCGAATTGCGCCAGCGCATCGGCCCGGAATTAAGCGACGAGGAATTTCTCCTTCGTGCCACCATGCCCTCCGGTCAGGTGGACGCGATGAAGGCGGCCGGGCCTGCGGAAAAAAACTACGATCCTGATATGGCTCCGGTGATGAGCCTGCTTCGTCAATTGAGTGCCATTCGTGACATCGCTTACCTGTCAATCGAAAAGGGCAGCTTCAAGCTTGAACTGCGCGGGCAGGCTGCCCCGGTGGAGGCGTGAGCATGGCTTCGCGTGGCAAACGTTGGAATGAGCCTTTGGGGCCTGTCGAGGGCTTCATGTTCGATCTCGACGGCACACTGCTCCTCAGTGACCGCTCCCTCGGCGGTTACCGCTTGCTGCCCGGAGCCGTCGAGATTCTGTGCGAGCTACAAACTCGCGGCATTCCGTTCGTCGTGCTCACGAACGGCACCGCGTACCCGGTGGCGGAGCAGGCGCCGAAACTCCGCGCGCTGGGCCTGCCCATTTCCGATGAGGCGTTGCTCACGCCGAACACCGTCACAGCGGACCTGATGCCGAAGCGCGGCGTGAAGCGCGCCCTCGTGTTAGGCGTGCCGGGGGTGGGCCAGCCGCTCGCCGAAGCCGGCATCGAGACTGTCTTCCCCGGAAAAGATCGCGCCGAAGATGTACAGGCGGTATATGTCGGCTGGCACCCGGACTGTGGCATGAAGGATATCGAAGCGGCCTGCAAAGCGATCTGGAATGGCGCCGAGCTTTACGTCGCCTCCGACGTCCCTTTTTTTGCCACGTCCGCCGGCAAAACGATGGGGTACTCGCACGCAATCGTCGCCGCGGTCAGAAAGATAACGCACGCTCCCATGATTCTTACCGGCAAGCCCTCATTGCATGCGCTGAGGCTGGTCGCAAAAAAACTCGGCATTCCCATGCGCAGGGTCGGCGTAGTTGGCGACGATCCGCTCGTGGAAATGATCATGGCCCGGCGCGGCGGAGCAATGGGCTTTGGTGTGACCACCGGTTTCACAACCGAGGAGGACTGGGCCGCGCTACCGCGCGCTCGCCGCCCGCATCGGATCGTGGGCAGCCTCGACGAAATTCTGAAGCTGACCGCTTCCCCATCCGGGAAATCACGTCGGAGCAAGTGAACACGCCAACGGATTGCGCCGCCGGGAGAATGTCGAAGGCGAGCGCACCCGATCCGGAGTTTTCGGAATTCAGCCGAGCTATCCGAGGAAAGCGGCAGGACTTCCCGTAACGGTTGGTTGGCTTCGGCGTTTTGGTAGTGCTTTCATTTTCTGGGCGTCTACCGCGCCGAAGCGGTGTCAACGCGCAGCCCTCCCTTTCCGCCGGAACTCAAATGAGCTCGCTTCTCCATCTCCACGATCACAGCCGAAAAATCAAGCTCCTGTGCTTGGGCCGCTTGTGCCGCATTGATTTCGAAAGCCGCTCGTGTCGCAGGCGTCTCTGCTTGCACTGCAGCTGCGAGGCTCAAAATCAGACCGAAGTCCTTGTTCATCAGCCGTAGCGGAAACTGCGGGCTGTAGTCGTCTATCATGGCTCGTTGTAGCTTTCCCGTATGGGCCGGAGCCACGACTGCGGTGTGGGACAAAACGTCGAGCAAACGATTGCGATCCAGACCAGCCTTCTCACCGAGTGCCACGGCTTCGGCAATCGCCTGCATTCCGATTCCCAACAGGCTGTTCACCACCAGCTTCATAATCGCTCCCGAACCGTTTGGGCCCATGTAGAAATAGCTTCGCGCGATTGCACGGAAAATCGACTCGGCGGCTTCGAAGCAGCCTCGGTCTCCGCCACCAAACAAAACTAACGCTCCCTGTTCGGCAACCGGAGTGCTCCCGGAAATGGTCACGTCGAGGACGTCAACTCGGCTCTCGGAACCCAGTTTCGAGAGTTCGAGCGACGTCTTCGGATCGACCGTGCTCATGTCAATGATCAGTGAACCTTTCTTCGTATTGGCGAAGGTCCCCTGCAATCCGCCGTGAACCTTCAAGACAGCTTCATCGGTTGGAAGGCAGGACAACACGACATCGCAGCTGGAGGAAAGTGCCGCGACACTTTCCGCGACTGTGCCGCCGTACTGAACAAGCTCCTGCGCCTTGCCGGGGTTCCGGTCATAAGCGGTCAACCGGAACCCGGATGCAAGCAATCGCTGTGCGATCGGCCGGCCCATATAGCCGATTCCTATAAACCCGAGCCTTGTTGTCTCTGGTGTGATCGGATTCATACTGGATCTCCTTTGGACGAAGACGGATCGATCTCCTCACCCCCGTCGTCGGCTTTCGTTTAGGTTTTTGCAAACTCAATTTGATCTTCGAATCCATCGATCCTACGCAGAAGCGGACTTGGTTGTCGGAGGCGCCATGAACTCGGGACCGACGGGATCGGCGATCGCCTGTCGCAGAATCTGGTCGATCGCCACGCGCGTATCCGCCTCAAGTTTCCAATCGAGTGCGCCCGACACAGCTTCCAGATCCGCAGGATGGCGCGAGCCCCACAGTGCCGCAGTGATTCCGGCCGTATCCAAGACCCAGCGCACCGCAAGATCCATCACATGTTTTCCATAGCGTTTTTGTGCCAAATCATCTAGTTGCTGAACGGCTTTCAGATATTGCGCGTAGCGTGGCAGCTGGAATTTCGGATCGGACTTGCGGAGGTCGTCGCCGGTGAACTTCGTGTCCGGCCGCATTTTCCCAGTCAGCAGCCCCCGGCACAACGGCCCGTAGGCGAGTTCGCTCAGACTCTTTTCGCGCACGAACGGCAGCACGTCTCGATCAATTTCCTGTTCGAAGAGGCTGTAGGGAGATTGATTCACGTGCAGCTCGGAAACGGACATAAACCGCTCCATCTGCTCCGGCGAATAGTTGCTCACGCCGATCGCGCGGATCAGACCCTCGTTAAACAGGGTTTGCATGGTCCGAGCCGTTTCTTCGATCGGTACAGTCAAATCTGGCCAATGAACCTGATAGATGTCAATGTAGTCCGTGCGCAAGCGACCGAGCGAATCTTGGATTTCCTGACGGATGCGTCCGCGCGAGGAGTTTCGGGAAACGGACCCGTTGTGCCACTCGAGTCCTACTTTCGTGGCGATTACAACTTTTTCCCGGTGCCCTCTCTGCTCGATCGCCTTTCCGACGATTTCTTCGGAAACTCCAAAACCATACACCGGCGCCGTGTCAATCAGGTTAATCCCTTTGTCGAGGGCGGCGTGAATCGTTCGAATCGATTCCGTTTCGTCGGTGCCTCCCCACATCCAGCCGCCGATGGCCCAAGTACCCAAGGCGATTCGTGAAGCCGTGAGATTGGTGCCTTTGATAGGGATGTATTCCATGGCGTCCTCCGGCATTTCTCTCTTTGGAGATCGTTTGTTCTGCTTTCTCCAAGGATTCCACGAAGGCTACTATGCGATTGTCGGAAGCTGGCTTGGGCGGGCAATTCGGAAACATCCCTGCGTCGCGGTACCGCGCATGCCGCGCTGCTCCACGTTCGCTTATTGCTGCCAGCCGCCGCCGAGCGCCCTGTAAAGTTGCACGAGACTTTGGTACTCGTCACCTCGCGCCTGTGCGAGCGTCAACTCAGCGGCAAACAACGATTGTTGCCCTTCCAATACTTCGAGATAGGTCGTCGTCCCGCCCCGATAACGCAAGTTGGACAGACGGACGGACTCTTGTAAATCCGCGACGCTCGTCTCTTCGCGAACCCGTACCTGGTGGAATTTTTCGTAACCGATCAACGCGTCGGATACATCTCCGAATGCTTGTTGGATGGCTTGGCGGTACGCAATCAACTCCTGTTGGTGCTGCGACTCGGCCAGCTGCAGATTCCCCCGGAGGGCTCCTCCAGTGAAAATGGGCTGAGTCACTTGCGCGCCGTAAGACCAGATTCCAATCTGCGAGCTCATCAGACTCGTGAACGCGCTGCTGCGCCCAAAGCTTCCGCCGCCGGCGCCCGTAAAGGAAATTTGCGGAAAGAACTGCGCCTTGGCCACTCCAATTTCCGCGTTCGCGGCAACTAGGTTTTGTTCGGCCTCCCGAATATCGGGTCGGCGCTCCAAGAGCGACGAAGGCAGCCCCGCCGGCACTTCGGGAGGAAGCGTCTGCTCCACCAGCGGGCGTCCACGCGGCACGGCCTGAGGGTAGTTGCCAAGAAGTATGCTGATGGCATTTTCTTCCTGCGCGATCTGTCGCTCCAGGTCGGGAATTTGAGCGTTCGCCGTATCGAGGACCTGCTGAGCCTGCAAGACGTCAAGCTTCGTGGCTACGCCGTGCTCGACTCGAAAATTGGTGAGCTTCACCGAATCCTGCTGCGATATGACGGTCTCATGAGTGATTTGGAGCGAAAGGTCGAGTCGCAGGAGCTCGAAATAATCGCTCGCCACGTCGCTCACGAGCGTCAATATGACCGTCTGCTTCGCATCTTGTGTCGCCAGAAGTTGAGCACGCGCCGCTTCGGTCGCGCGGCGCAACTTTCCGAAAAGGTCCAACTGAAACGCTGCGTCACCCGTCAGCATCAGAAAGTTGTACTTGGTTCGGGTCGCACCATCTTTTCCGCCCTCAAAATCTCCATTCCCTTGCAGCTGCGGAAAAAGATAGGAGCGCGTTATGGCAACTTGGGCACGCTCCTCATTGATGCGCTCCGTTGCGATCTGCAAGTCGTAGTTCTGCTTTAAGGCTGTGCGGATCAGATCCTGTAATTGCTGATCCTGGAAGACCTGCCACCAGGGAAGATCGGCATAGGACGCAGTCTGGGCCTGGACGGGCGAGTTGTCGCTAAGATCCCGGAACACGGCCGGGGTCTGAACGTCAGGCTTGTGGTAGTTCGGACCTACCGCGCACCCGGCGGCTAAGCTCGCGGCTATCGCGGCGGCGATGTACGGCGCTAGTTTCTTCATAGGCGGCTCCGCTGTTCGTCCTCGGTACCGTGTTCGCTGATATTCATCTCAGTCACCCGGCGCTGGAGCGGGCGATGCCGGCAACACTCCGGGAGCAGGCTCCTTCCCGGCGCCTGACCATTTCTCCACGAGGTAGAAAATCGCGGGCACGAAAAAGATTCCGATCAAGCTGGCGGCCATCATCCCGCCGATCACAGTTGTGCCCATGATTTGGCGCGCGACCGCCCCGGCACCGGACGCTGTCCACAGCGGCACGCAACCAAGAATGAAGGCGAAGGAAGTCATCAAAATCGGCCGCAGACGAAGCCTGGCTCCTTCGAGCGCAGCATCGGCCAGGGGCTTCCCCTGTTCGTGCTCGTCCTTGGCGAACTCGACGATCAAAATCGCATTCTTAGCGGCCAGACCGATCAGCATAACCAACCCGATTTGCGAATAAACGTCGGTCTCGATCTGGACCATGTAAGGCGGCAGGAACACCCCGAGGAGGACGCGGCGCAGCCATAGGATTGCGAAGGCTCCGAAAATCGCCACCGGCGTGCTCAGCAGCACGCTGAAGGGGAGCGCCCAGCTTTCATATAGTGCCGCCAGGACCAGAAAAACGAACAACAGGGAGATCCCGAAAATCACCGCAGGGGGCACTCCCTCGCGCGCTTTCTGCTCCTGGAACGATATGCCGGAGTAATCGAAACCCATTTCGCGCGGCATGCTTTGATGAAACACTTCTTCGAGCGCGGCAGTGGCCTGATCCGCGCTGTAACCCGGCGCGGCGCTCCCGTTGATTTGCGCGGAGCGGTATTCGTTAAAGCGCAAAGTGAATTCCGGGCCGAGGCGTGGCTCTATGGACGTAAGCGTCGAGAGGGGAACGTTCTGTCCCTTGTTGTTGAGGACGTAGAACCGCCCGACATTTTCCGCGTTGGCCCGGTCTTCATTCTCCGCTTCGATGTAAACCTGCCACTGGCGGCCAAAGCGATTGAAATAGTTGATGAAATATCCGCCCATGAACGCCTGTATCGTCTTGTAGACGTCGCTTAAAGCCACCCCCTGCTTCAGCACTTTGTCTCGGTCCACCTTGACGAACTGTTGCGGGACGCTCGCCAAGAAAGTGGTACTGAGGCTGGCGATTTCCGGCCGTTTTCGGGCGGCATCAAGAAAAATGCCCAGGTTCTTAGCGAGGAACTGAATGTCGCTGCCGGAACGGTCCTCGAGGATGAACGTAAACCCGCCGGACGTGCCGACACCCGGAATGGCGGGCGGGGAGAATGCGAAGGCAACTGCGGCAGGCAACTTGCTCAACTGCTGATTCAGGTGCGTCTTGAGCGATTGAAATTGCTCGGCCCGCGTCTTGCGCTCATCCCAGGGTTTGAAGGTCACAAAAAAAGTGGCGTTGTAACTGGTGCGCACGTAACTCAGCAAACTGAAGCCGACGAAGCCGGTAACCGTCTGGACCCCCGGCGTATTCATCAGGATTTTTTCCACATCAGCCGAGACGGCCGTCGTGCGTTCGAGCGAAGACCCATTCGGCAACTGCACGTTGACGTAGGCGTAGCCTTGATCTTCATCCGGAAGGAAGCTCGACGGCACATGGCTTGCGAAAAACCCGCCCGCCAGTCCAAAGACCAAGAGTGCCACGATCACGACGACGGTCTTGTGCAGGAGTGCCCCGCTCCAACGAACGTAGCCCTCGGTCGCGCGACCGAATGCGCGGTTGAACGAATCGAAAAATCGTCTCAGCAATCCCCTGCTCTCCTTCCGGGGCCGCAGCAGCAGGGCGGCGAGAGCTGGGCTGAGCGTGAGCGCGTTAAACGCCGAAAGCAGCACGGAAATCGCGATCGTAACCGCGAATTGCTGGTAGAGTTTGCCGGTGATTCCGGGAACAAACGCCGTTGGTATAAAGACCGCGGAGAGAACCAGCGCTATACCTACGACGGGTCCGGAGAGTTCGTCCATCGCTTTCAGCGCCGCGTCTTTCGGCGTCATGCCCTCCTCGATGTGTCGCTGGACACCTTCGACTACGACGATCGCATCGTCCACCACCAAGCCGATCGCCAGCACCAACCCGAAAAGAGACAGCGTATTGATCGAAAAACCGAAGACTGGAAACAGTATGAATGTGCCGACAAGCGAAACCGGCACGGCAAGCAGCGGAATCAGGGTGGCGCGCCAGTCCTGCAAGAACAGGAAGACAACCAGCATTACCAGTGCCAGCGCTATTACCAGCGTTTCCACGATTTCTTTCATGCCTTGCGTGACCGATCGGGTTGTGTCCAGCGCCACCACGAAATCCAGGTCTTCCGGGAAGCGCTGCTTCAACTGAGCCATCAGCTTCCTGACGCCGGCTGCCGCATCAACTGCATTCGATCCCGGCAGCTGGTAAGTCGCGATGACTGCACTCGGCGCTCCGTTAAGCCGTCCGGCGACGCTATAGTCCTGCGAACCCAGCTCGATTCGAGCAACATCCCGGACCCGCACAATCCCGCCGTCCGGCGTCTCGCGCACCACAATCTGTCCGAATTCTTCCGGCGACACCAGGCGGCCCTGCGCCAAAACCGAATAGGTAAATTCCTGTCCCTTGGGTGCAGGTTCGCCCCCTGCCTTCCCGGCCGGATTTACGGTGTTCTGCGCCTGAACGGCGCTTACGATCTCGGGCACCGTAATGCCGAGCTTGGCCAGCTGGTCGGGTTTTACCCACATTCGCATGGCGTACTGCCCGGAGCCGAATACTTGAACGTTTCCGATGCCCGGCGAACGCAGGATCGGATCCGCGAGATTGATGTACGCGTAGTTCGCCAGAAAATTGGCGTCGTACGTTCCATGCGGCGAATACACCGCGATTAACATCAACGGTGCGGTCACTGATTTTCGAACCGTGACTCCGTAATTGGTCACGTCCACAGGAAGCTGAGAAGCCGCCAGCGTTTCGCGGCTTTGCGCCAGAATGTAGTCCGTGTTCGGATCTGTTTTTTGGTCGAAGTCCACAATCAGCGTGGTGGTCGAGTTCGCTGTGGCGTTCAGCGAATACATGTAGTTCATGTTGTCCACGCCACTCATCTGCTGTTCGATGGGAGTGGCCACCGCCTGTTCCAGCGTTTGCGCATCCGCTCCCACGTAGGTCGCCAGAATTTGAATCTCGGGAGGTGCGATGTTGGGAAATTGTGCGACGGGTAGACTCAGTATCGTGATCGAGCCAACGATGACCAGCACGATCGAAATCACCATGGCGACGATGGGGCGATTGATAAAGAACTTTGACATGGGATTACCTTCCTGCTGTTTGTCCGGCAAAAGGCTTGGGATTCACCTGCATTCCCTGACGCACCTTCTGCACTCCCTCGGCCACAACGCGTTCGCCCGGCTTAAGGCCATCGGTAATAATCCAGTCGGAACCGACTCGGTCGCCGACTTTAACCGTCTGTATTCTCACTTTGTTCTCGCCGTCCACCACCGCCACCTGATAGCCGCCCTGCAACTCCGAGACTGAACGCTGGGGTACTAGCAACGCGCCTTGCTGGATTCGGGTGGCCGTGCGAATCCTGGCGTAACCGCCGGGGCGCAGGATGTTGCCAGGGTTGGAAAATAACCCGGCGAGCCGAATTGCGCCCGTATTCGGATCCACTTGGCGGTCCGCGAAGTAAAACGTGCCGTCGCGCGGATACGTCGAGCCGTCGGCCAAAATCAGTTGGAGTCGCAGATCCTTGTCAGCCGCTTCCCTGGTAGCATCGGTCGGAAATCGTTTTCTCCACGCGAGATACTCTTGTTCGCTGACGGTGAAATAGACCTTGATGGGATCAACAGTGGACACCGAAGTCACCGGCCCGCTGCTGGGATTGACCAGCGCGCCTACCTGGAGTTGAGCCTGTCCGGCGATGCCGTCAATCGGTGCTATGAGGCGCGTAAAATCCAGGTTGATCTGCGCCGTTTCGACAGCCGCTTGCGCCGTCTGGATTTGCGCCTGGGCCGTTGCCACTGTAGCCTTGGCTGCCAGATTATTCTGAATGGCGTTGTCCAGGTCTTGCTGGCTGGCGGCCTCCTCCTTTGCCAGTGGCGTGTAACGGTTCACATCCAGTTCGGTTCTGCGCTGAACGGCCTCGGCATTGGCAAGCTGGGCCTTCGCTTGAGCCAATTGCCCCTCGACCTGATCGAGCACCGCCTGGAACGGACGCGGATCGATCTGAAACAACAGCTGTCCCTGCTTCACGAACGCGCCTTCCTGGTATCCCTGCCGCAGCAGGTAGCCGCTGACCTGCGCCCGGACGTCCGCATTCGTAAATCCGTCGAGCGTGCCAATCCACTCGCTGTAAATCGGAACATCCTTCTGCGCGACCTCCACCACCTCAACGTCGGGCGTAGGTCCCGGCTGCGCTCCCGATACATGTTCCAGGCGCGTTGCCGCGAAAATTAGGCCGAACGCGACCAAGCAAAGTGATCCGCCTATTATCAGAATACGTCTCAAAGGGGTGTTCATCTTCGTCTCCGGCGCGGTGCGATTGGGCGAGGGCCGATATTAACATTTCTTGTGTGGACCGTCTTCCCCCAAGCCGAATTTGCTAATCGGACGGAATCCTCGCCAACTGCATTTCTTTGTTGATGGATATTAATGCCGGTCGTGAAACGCGGGGTTGTTACGCTTGCGTGAATGCGCCTCGCTTTTTCCCCTCACCTTGCGTTCCATAGCACTTGACATTGGATTCACCTAGTAGGTAAATAGGCTCCGAATCCTGACTGGATCAGGAGGCGCCCTTGGCTCAGACGTCCCGCAGAGACTTCTTCAAGGTTGCGGCGGTCGGTGGCGTCGCCGCCACAGTTTTTGGTTTCGACCTCAAGCCCGCCTACGCTCAGCTCAAAGAGTTAAAAATCGCGCGCGCGGCCGAGACGCGCTCGACGTGTCCGTACTGCGCGGTGGGTTGCGGAGTCCTCATCTACACGATCGGGGACCGGGCGAAAAACGTCACGCCGCAGGTGATTCACGTCGAAGGCGATCCCGATCATCCCACCAATCGCGGCACGCTGTGCCCGAAGGGCTCCTCACTTGAACAGGACATGTTCAACCCGCGGCGGCTGATGAAGCCGCAAGTCCGGCGGCCTGGCGCAACGGACTGGCAGGACATTTCCTGGGACATGGCCTTGGATGAGATTGCGCATTGGACTAAAAAGACCCGTGACGCCACGTTCGTGGAAAAAGACGCGAATGGGCGGACGGTAAACCAGTGCCAAGGCATCTCGTTCATCGGCGGCTGCACCGACACAAATGAATTCAATTATCTGGCCGTAAAGGCGATGAGGAGTCTGGGCTTGGTTTATTTAGAAAACCAAGCCCGTGTTTGACACGGCCCCACGGTCTCAAGTTTGGGACCAACGTTTGGACGCGGGGCGATGACGAATGGCTGGATCGACATCAAGAACACCGACATGATGTTGATCATGGGTGGGAATCCCGCCGAGAACCATCCCTGCGGCTTCAAGTGGGCGATGGAGGCCAAACGCAACCGGAATGCTAAGCTCATCTCGGTTGATCCGAGATTTACTCGCACGTCCGCGACCGCCGACCTCTTTCTTCAAATACGCGCCGGGACCGACATTGCATTTCTCGGCGGGCTGATCCGCTACGCCATCGAAAACAACCGGATCGCCAAGGAATATCTCGTCAATTACACAAACGCCGCGTTCATCGTCGAGGATGGTTTCAAGCTGCCGGACGACGGGCTGTTCTCCGGGTTCGATTCCGCTTCAGGCGCCTACGATAAAACCACCTGGAACTATCAAAGTGTAGGAGAAGCCGGCGGCGGGACGGGTGCTGCCTCGCATTCCGGCCATGGTCCTGCTGCACACTCGCCCGGTACAGCCGCGACACCGGCTCCCACCCTACCGCCAAACGTGGCGTACGATCTGACGCTCCAGCATCCGCGTTGCGTATTCCAACTGTTGAAGCAGCAGTATTCGCGCTATACGCCTGAAATGGTCGAGCGCATCACCGGCATCCCCAAGGAACAATTCCTCAAGGCCGTTGACATGTTCACCTCCATCCGCAAAGACGGCGACACCAAGAAGGTGGCCACAATCATCTACGCAGTCGGTTGGACGCAGCACACCTTCGGGACGCAGATTATTCGCACCGCCGCCATGATTCAACTGTTGCTCGGGAACGTCGGGCGGGCGGGCGGCGGCGTGAACGCGCTGCGCGGACATTCGAACATTCAGGGCGCAACGGACATGGGCGGGCTCGCGGACGGCATGCCTGGATATTTGAAAGTGCCCACTCCTGCGGACACGGACCTGGCGGCGTACCTGAAGCGCACAACACCGACAGCTTCGAAACCCGGCGCCTGGGATTCGTTCAACTATTACTCGAACACGTCGAAATTCTTTGTATCCCTGTTGAAAGCGTTCTACGGGGATGCGGCGACGAAGGAAAATGGGTTTGCGTATGATTACTTTCCCAAAGTGGATCGCGATTATTCGTGGACGCATATCTGGGACGACATGTACAACGGCAAGGTCAAGGGGATGTTTGCGTTCGGGATGAACGGCGTGATGATTGGGCCGGACACCGCGAAGAACATCGACGCGCTGAAGAAGGCGGACTGGCTTGTCGTGGGCGAAATTTATCCCGATGAGACCAGCGAGTTCTGGAAAGCGCCGGGAATCACGGCCGACGAGCAGAAAACCATCAACACGACGGTGTATCGCCTTCCGTGCGCCGGTTTTGCGGAAAAAGACGGCAGCATGACCAACTCGGCGCGCTGGGTCACATGGAAATATGCTGCAGTACCTCCTCCGGGAGATGCGCGGCTCGATCAGGATATCGTTGCGCAGGTTTTCCTTCGCGTCCGCGGTCTGTACAGGAAAGAGGGCGGAAAATTCCCCGATCCCATTCTGAATGCAAGTTGGGCATATGCGGACGCGGAACACCCTTCGCTTTCGCAAGTGGCCATGGAGCTCAACGGCAGAGCGCTCGCGGACCTGAAGGATGACGCGACGGGCCAGGTCGTGCTAAAGGCGGGCCAGCAGCTACCAGGTTTCGCAGCGCTGAAGGATGACGGCACGACCATGTGCGGAAATTGGATCTATTCCGGTATGTGGACGGAAGCGGGGTCGCAATGCCAGCGGCGCGGCACGGAGGATCCTTCGGGCCTGGGAGTGTTCGGCAACTGGTCGTGGTCGTGGCCTGCCAACCGGCGCATTCTTTACAATCGCGCTTCGTGCAATCCGGACGGGAAGCCGTGGGATCCGGATCGGAAGCAGATCGCGTGGAATGAAACGACGGGTAAATGGGCTGGTGCCGACGTGCCGGACTTCAAGGTTGACTCCCCTCCGAAGGATCACATGGGGCCGTTCATCATGAACGCGGAGGGCGTGGGGCGTTTGTTCGCTCCCATCGGAGTGCTTGCGGACGGGCCGTTTCCCGAATTTTACGAACCGATCGAAAGCCCGATCAAGAATCCCCTGCACCCCGATCAATCGAATAATCCGCTGGTGAAGAAGTTCAAGACGCCGTATGACAAGTTTGGATCGCCGGACGAGTACAGCATCGTCTGCACCACCTACCGGCTGACCGAGCAGTATCACTACTGGACGAAGAATAATCCGATGAATGTGCAGTTGATTCCGGAACCATTCGTGGAGATTCCTGTGGAGTTGGCGGACGAAAAAGGAATTCGCGGGACGGACTTGATCCACGTGATCAGCGCTCGGGGAACCTACACCGCCAAAGCTTTCGTGACGCGGCGTCTGAGGCCGATGATGATTGACGGCAAGAAGGTCTATCAGATCGGGCTACCGATTCACCAGGGTTTCCGCGGTATTGACGAGGACGAAGGAAGAAACGCGCGAACGCCGGCGAATTTGTTGACACCCACAGTCACCGATCCGAATGCCCACACGCCTGAATCCAAGGGCTTCCTGGTAAAGGTCGAGAAGGCATAGAGAGCGACGATGAGCCAAGCCTCAACAGAGATTGTTCGGATATCGGGACACGCCGGGAGTGTCCCGGGCGCTGGCGTGAATCGCGAATATCAAGTTTGCAAGCTCGTTGACACCACGACATGCATCGGCTGCAAAGCATGCGAAGTAGCCTGCCTGGAATGGAACGGCTACACGTTCAGCGAAACCACTTTTGACAATTCGTACCAGACCATGCCGGAGACGGCCTGGAACTACTGGAATCTGATCAAGTTCAACGAACACGAGCGCGAAGACGGCAGCATGATGCTGCTGATGCGCAAAGATCAGTGCATGCACTGCGAAGATCCGGGCTGCCTCGCGGCCTGCCCCGCGGATGCCGCGATCGTGCAGTATGCCAACGGAATCGTTGATTTCCAGGAAGCCAACTGCATCGGTTGCGGCTATTGCATCACGGGCTGTCCGTTCAATATTCCAAAATTCAGTCCGACGGCGCGCAAGGTTTTCAAGTGTACGCTGTGCAACGATCGCGTGTCGCAAGGCCTCGAGCCGGCCTGCATCAAGGCATGCCCGACAGGCTGCCTGCATTTCGGGACGAAATCGGAAATGAAGGAACTGGCGGAAACACGAGCCGACCAGCTTCGCGAACATTCCGGATTCCCGGATGCCGGAGTTTACGACCCGCCGGGGGTTGGCGGCACGCACGTGATTTATGTACTGCACGACGCAAAGAATCCCGAGTTGTACGGCGGACTGCCGAAAGATCCGCACATTCCGTATTCCGTCTGGCTCTGGAAAAAACCTCTGAAATGGCTAGGCAATCTGGCGATCGTAGGGGGCCTGGCAGGGCTTGCGTGGCATTACATGCGCTACGGCCCAAAAAGGGAAGAGCCGATCCCGCCAGGCCAAGAGAGACGCCCATGAGCACCGGCACCGTCCAACATTCCGCTACTGCGGCAGATCGAAACGAGGAATTGATTTCGCGGTACAGCTTGGGCGAGCGGGCAAACCACTGGCTCGGCGCGCTCACTTACATCTATCTGTTAGCTACAGGGCTGGCGTTCTGGTCTCCTTACCTGTTTTGGATGGCAGCGGTAGTCGGCGGCGGACCTACCGCAAGATTCTGGCATCCGTGGTTCGGCCTGATTTTTGCGGCATCGCTCTTCTGGACGTTCAAGGAGTGGCGCCGCGACATGGAGGTGGAAGACGGCGATCGCGCCTGGGCGAAAGCGATACCCGACTACATCCAGAACCATGACGAGAAGCTTCCGCCAGTCGGCCGCTTCAACTTTGGACAAAAGCTCTTTTTCTGGGGGATCTTCTACAGCGTGATCTTGCTGCTGCTCTCCGGTGTCGTCTTGTGGTACACCGAATCGTTACCGTGGAGCCTCCGGTTCGTGCGCTATGCGGCGATTCTGATCCACGCGAGCGCGGCGCTCATCACGATCGGCCTGTTCTTAATCCATGTGTATATGAGCACGATCCTCGAAGAGGGCAGCTTCGGTTCCATGGTGCATGGGACCGTCACGCGTGCGTGGGCCTGGACATTCCATCGGAGCTGGTACTACAAGGTCACCGGTGAATCCCAACCCAAACAATGATTGATCCGAAGTGGGATCGCCGCATCCGTCGTGCTAACGAGCTCGCTTCCACTTATCCATTCGCTGCGGAAGGTCTACGCTATTACGCTCACCTCGTGGCATTTCAGAAAAGCCTGTACGCCGAAATTGGAAAAGCTCTCGCGGATTCGCCCAAGATTACCGACGGCCGTCCCCTACGCGACGAATTAGATCTCTTTCTCCTGCTTCCTCGTTTCCCGGGGTTTCTGTCAACGATCCAGCATGTTGCTCCTGCTCCGCTGGCCGAAGCCGCCGCTCAGCTGGCGCAGCAAGGAAGTGCCGGGTGGCAGCGCGCAATTGAAAGGTTTTGGTACGACGAGTCGGGATCGGATACAACTGCGAACGATGCGGCGCCGATCGAGCCCGCGGATTCCGATCGATTGCTCGCATGGGTTTTTCTTCAACCCTACGCCGAGTATCTTGCCGATCACCGCGAAATCGCAGTTGTGCATGGGACTCCGTCAACTTGTCCGCTTTGCGGCGGCAGACCCGTTGTTGGTGTCTTGCGACGCGAAGGCGATGGCGCGAAAAAATCCCTCATCTGCATGCTCTGTGCGCACGAGTGGGCGTTCCGCAGAATTTATTGCCCGGCGTGCGGAGAAGAACGAGAACCGCAAATGGCATTCTATTCCGCGCCCGAAATCGCGCACGTTCGCGTGGACGTCTGCGACACGTGCCATTCCTACCTGAAAACTATCGATTTGACGAAAACGGGCCTGGCGGTTCCCGTGGTGGACGAGCTGGCTACGATTCCCCTCGACCTGTGGGCACGCGAACACGGCTATGAGAAGCTGCAATTCAATCTGGTGGGGACCTGACTAAACAAGCGACAAGAGTCTGTACCGCGGAGGATGTTGCCTCCAGCCTTGGAGTCGTTAGGCGCGTGGCGCACCCTTTGGGTTCCCGCATGCCGTCAATTCCGTCCCCGCTGAGCGTTCTCCGCGGCGGCCTGCCCATTCGTCCAGTCCTATAACCTGTCCTTTTTTCTCGGTGTAAACTCTTGAAACTCTCGCGGCGCCGTGCCAGCCTCAAGTGTGATGAAAGTTGTCCGCCCTCCGAGCGAGGGCGCGACGCTCTTCGAAAAATGACGATGCGACCAGCATCGGCATCCCGAGCGACAAACAGGAGCCGAGGGATCTCTCTTCGCCTGCAGGGCTCCCAGTGTCGACGGCGAGTCGAGCCTGGGAGATCAGTGGGCTGAGGAGCCTCAGTCTCGGCGTCTGTCTACCCGGCGAGAACCTGCGTTTCGTCGCATTCTACTCGACACAGCGTGCCGAGTAGATTTTGAGCTAACTCATTCAAAACAAAGAGGCGACGTGAGCGCTACCCGACACAGATCGAGGGGTCCCGCAGCACCGTTATCAATTTGGGTAAGGCACGCGCAGCAGGGTCCCCGAAGTGGACGGCAAGACGTAGCGGATGCCGACGTAGACCATGCTGAGATGCGCATTCTTGGGGTCACCCGGACCCACGTACCAGGGAGCGCGAGTCAGATAGGAATACTGTGTGTAATACTGCAGCGCTCCGTACCTCTCGCTCTTCCAAAAAGTCAGCAGCCAATCGAACGTGGCCTGCTGGATGGCGCGATTATTTGTATTGGGGGAACCCGGACCACCGTAACCGATAATCGTTCCCGGATGGGCGGTGTTGGTCGTGTCAGGAAAGAAATTTCGCCCGTAATAATCTGCACCGTAATAAACAGCGAAGGCTTGTTTCGGGCTTGCTCTCCACTCCAGGCCGGCTGAGCCCGCTCCGGCATGCAGCATCGAAAGATTGACGTCGGTGCCGGCAGGGTTTGGGCGAACCACGAGTTGCGGCCCCGTTCCTACGAGGTAGTGAGCGCCACCGTCGCTCCAAAACACGTTCGCGAGGACAACGAGCTTGTTGGGCAACAGGTCGTAGTTCGTGGCGAATTGGCCACCGCCGCCGAATGTCGTGTGCGTATTGTACGCAGTAGATCCGATGGGGATCACCGTGGCGTGAGCGCCGGTAAGAAAACCCGTAAGTTCCGCGTGAAAATGTCTGGCGCCGAGACTGGTGTCGTAGGTGGTCTTGGCGATGATGTCCGGCATGAGGTTCGCGGCTCCCGCGTTGGCGTTGTTATCGAACTGCGAACCAATCGCAGTGAACTGCGCCGGGAGCGCGACATAGGTGCCGATAAATTGGTTGGAATTTTCAATACCTATCCCGACTGCCCAATGTTCGTTGGGGTGATACGCGACGCGGAACTCGGCCGCCCGCGTATAAGGCACTCCCATGCCAAGGTTTTGGTCCTCGTTGTACGTGATAGCCAAATCGGACGGGAGCGGGCCGATGCCATCACGGTTCGGCGTCAGCCAGCTCCAGGTTTGTCCGCCTACAAATACCCACTTACCATGCCTTGCATATCCAAAGTAAAGCCGCAGTCGGTTGGTGAGACCGTTCACGCTTTGATAGACGCCGGGGGCGCTGTTTCCGCTGAAATCACCTTCGACGTAGCCCAGGAAGTCAGTGCCTCTAAAAGTGTCTTCGATCTTGAAGTTGAGGCGGGAGAATTGCGCCGTGGTGCGGATTTCAGAGACATTTCCTAGTGCCGTGTTGCTGAAAGGTATGCCCGCGAAATTGGTGGCGATATTACTCTGAGTATTCGTGGTCCGATATATATTTTCGAAGTCAACGAATCCACCGGGCGTCAGTACGGCATCGCCGATTTTGATGGACGCTGGCGGAGCTGGCGGTCCCGCTTGCTGCGCTTGCGGATTCGCGGACTGGCTCGAGGTGTTCGCAACGTCGTTCGGGATTTCCGGCGAAAGGTCTGACGGATTCGCGTTAAGCGGCGCCGGACTTGCAGAAATTGCCTCGGTCTTTGCGGATATTAAGGCGATACCACCCGTCGCGGTTTGTTCCGTTTTCGATTGCGCCTTCAGGATTTCAATTTCCTGCTGTTGTGCGGCCACTTGCTGCTGAGTTCGCAACAGTGCTTCGCGGAGAGCCTGCACCTCAGTCCCAACATCCGAGGTGTTGGACGACGAATCAGCCTGGGCGGTAGTCTGACCGTGCACAAATCCGGGTACCACCAGCAGGAGCCACACAGCGTACAAAAAGTTTCGCATCGCGAACCTCAATCCCATTGATTGTGTGACATTCACACAAAGTCATCACGTACCCGAGCCGCCGGGGATTGCCACACTCCCGCCCGGGCGCGTGACAATCCGACGGCAATTGTTGGCCGACGAAGATCGCCTCGGCGAAGGACGCCTCAGCGATTTCGAATGTCGGTCTAGATCGACTCCAGTGACTCGCCGATATGTCGAATATTGCCTTTGACTGTGTCCATAACTTCTTCGAGGTTCCCCGCGAGCACCATCTTCCCCAGGGCCAACGCGAAGCCCACCGCTTGCGACTTATCGGCATGCGAAGGTATCGAAAGAGCATTTGGATCAGTCACCACATCAATGAGCGCGGGCCCCGGATGCTGCAGCGCCTTCTTGAGGCCCGAGGTCAAATCAGCGGGGTTTTCGATTCGTACACCCATCATGCCGACGGCTTCGGCAAGCTTTGCGAAGTTTGGATTCTTCAGGTCGGTTTGATAGTCCGGCCACCCCCCGGTTTCCATCTCGAGTTTCACCATCCCTAGTGCGCTGTTGTCGAACACGACTACCTTAATGGGGAGGTTGTACTGGGTCAGTGTCAACAAATCACCCATGAGCATCGCGAAACCGCCATCTCCGGACACCGAGATGACCTGTCTACCGGGATAGGCACATTGAGCGCCGATGGCCTGAGGAAGCGCGTTCGCCATGGACCCGTGGTTAAAGGAACCGATGAGCCGCCGGTCCTTGGTCGCCTTGATATACCGGGCGGACCAGACGTTGCACATGCCGGTGTCCGCTGTGAAGATTGCGTCGGGCGCCGCAACTTCACTCAGAGCTGCTGCGACGGGCTCCGGGTGCATGGGCAAGCGTTTTCCCACGTGGTCCACGTACACATTCATTTTTCGAACCTTCTCTTTGTGCTTGCCGAGCGTGGCAGCTAGGTATGCTCCGTCCTGTTTTGTGTCCAACATCGGCAGCAGGGCTTCCAGCGTCTCGCGCACGTCGCCCCAGATTCCAAGGTCGAGCTTGCTCCGCCGTCCCAAACGCTCAACTCGGATGTCAATTTGGGCGATCTTGGTATTCGTCGGCAGGAATTTGTCGTACGGAAAATCGGTGCCCAGAAGTAGCAGAAGGTCGCATTCGTGGATCGCCTCGTAACACATCCCGAAACCAATCATGCCGGTCATTCCCACGTCGTAAGGATTGTCATATTCGACGAACGGCTTTCCCCGGTAGGTATGCCCAACCGGAGCTTTCACTTTCTCGGCGAGAGCGACTACCTCATCGTGGGCTTTCTCGCATCCAATTCCGCACATGAGTGCAACTTTCTTCGCGGAATTGATCAGGTCCGCCAGCTTGGCCAGGTCCTTTTCGCCGGGACGGACGCTCGGCCGTTTGGTTACCAGGGAACGCGCAGAGCTCTCGGGGGGTAATTCCGCTCCAGCCAGGTCGCCAGGCAGCACGATCACGCCTACTCCACCTTTTCCAATGGCATTCTGCATGGCGATGTGCAGAACGCGCTCAAACTGAGCTGGATTCGTGATCATCTCGCAATAGTGGCTGCATTCCTGAAACAGATTTTGTGGATGCGTTTCCTGAAAATATCCGGTGCCGATCTCACTGCTGGGAATGTGCGATGCGATTGCAAGCACCGGAGCATTGCTCCGGTGAGAGTCGAAAAGGCCGTTGATCAGGTGGAGGTTGCCGGGACCGCAGCTCCCCGCGCAGGCGGCGAGCTTGCCGGTGAGCTGTGCTTCCGCGCCGGCCGCAAACGCGCCGGCTTCTTCGTTGCGCACATGGATCCACTTAACTTTATTGTTCAGCCGCAGCGCGTCCGTCACCGGATTCAGGCTGTCGCCCACTACCCCGTAGATCCTTTCCACGCCCGCTTCGGCAAGCCTGCGAATTAATTCATCTGCAAGTCTGTGTGGCATTTTTTCTGCCTCCCTTATTTGTCTCCGTACTCTTGAAACGAGATGAATCCGAATTAAAGCGGCGAGGGCATCTTCGGCCTGTGCCGCATTGTTGCTATTTCGACCCCGCTGTCGCATGCGCGGCTACGGCCGGTCCGGTTTCCCGAATGAAAAAGCTCACGACGATCGCAGCGGCGCAGCACACCATCCAAAAGGATGTCCCATTCTGGAAATGCAAGTGCAGGTTCGCCGAATTCCCGATGCCTTTGCCGACGTGTCTCGCGTAAACCGGGCCTAGAAAAGCCGTGATTCCGAAAACGAGGAAATTGATCCCACCCGCGGCGCTGCCCTTTACACTATCAGGATTGACTTCCTTGATGACACTGTAGGGAATCATCGCGGCGCCTGAAGCAACACCGAACAGGAACATGGCGACGTGCACCGGAAGCGGGAGTGGTTTGAAGGCAATCTGAGCGGCAGCCAAAATCATGAAAGCCGCGCTCCCGATAATCACCGGTTTTCGCCTTCCAATGCGGTCGGATAGCCATCCGAGCAGCGGGCACCCGAAAACCCAGCCGAGGGGAACCATTGACGCAACCACCACTGCGTCGTGATAGGAAAACTGCAAGTCTTTTTGAAACGCCGCTACACCCCAAATCATGTCTCCAATTGTTGTCGGTGCGAACAGCAGTCCGGCGACTATTCCGCAGAGATAAGACTGAGGGTTCGAAAAAACGATCTTGTACGGCTTCAGGATTGAGCTGAAGCCTCCTTCCTGGGCGTGAGGTCCGAACTGTTCCTTAGGCGTCGCCACGTATAACACCAACGCGTTCGCGATAATAATGACTCCCAGCCCAATCCACAGCGCGTGAACATTCACTCCATGCTCGATCAAGGGCCCTACGACAAACTGTCCGGCCGAACCACCCAACATTCCAACGCATTGAGTGGCCCCAATCGCTGTTGCAAGGTAGCGTGCGGAAAATCCGTGGGCGGCAAGGTAGACGGCGCCCGTGAATGCAAAGGCTGAGCCGGCTCCCTGGAGCAATCGCCCTACATCACCTGCGGATACGGCGGCTACGCTAAAGCAGAGGCATCCGATGCCCAAAATGGCAGTGCCAACAGGCACTGTGCGCTTGGCTCCTAAATGATCAAGGGCCGCTCCAGCGACCAGACTCATCGTGGAATAGGTGTAGTAGTAGGCCCCGAGAATCGCACTGATGCCGAGCGCCGTGGTGTGGAATGCAGATTCCAGCTCTGGAATCATCACGGCAGGGGAAGACCTCACTGCATACTCAAGGAAGTAGAAGACAACGGTGAAAGCCCAAGCGATGGCAAAAGCGCGTGTTTGGGTCCCGGTCTGATCTTGCTTTACCGCCAATGTGCTCATGGGTCTCTGAACCTTTGCTCCGCAGGAACAGGAGATCTATCTCCCGCCCGTCGGCGAAATCCTTGCGCTCCCCTTGTCGCCCAGCAAGCAATGCGGAGGAGCAAGACACACAGACAAGGGGCATTTCATGGCCCAATTGGCCATTCGTTCAGAGTGATGAATAAGCGCGGCTTACGTCGCTCGCGCGACGGGCTTGGCCCGATGTTGGTGTTAGCGTGCTCGCAACTGCTGGGGTATTGACACTCCTAGTGGATCTTCGCGGAGTTGAGAAACGGCAGGTCGAAATCTCAGCGTTGTCAGGAGGAAGATATTGCTGGGAATCAAATCTAGAGCGACGCTTGGGTTAGAGAGTTGAGCCAGGCAGGGGTGGATGTTAAGGGCTCGCAAAAAAATCGCTTCGGTGCTCCGATTGCCCTACTTACTTTCTAAAGTGTCCTTGATCGCCATGAGTGACTTCTTGAGCGAAGACGCCGAGCGATCCACCGCTACTTTTCTGACGATCGATCCTTTGAAACCAGTCAGACCGGTCTGCTCGGAGCCCATGGCCATAATGAGATAGAAACCGGGACTCGAGGAATCGGTGGCCTCGGGAATACAAAATGTAAGGTCCAGCGCGGTTTCAAAATAGTGGCTTGAATAGAGCTGTTTTTCAGCCACTATGATTTCGGGCCCCGCCGGAGTATCTCGCCGTAACGTCAGCACGTGCACCACGCGAAGAGTCGGTTTCAATCCGAATTTAACCTTTGCCCAGTAGAAAGTATTTTCGACGTCAGACGGCTGTGCGTCAGGATAGGTCAGAAGATAATTGTAGAAATCCGGAAAGTACCTTGGCAGGGCCTTTGAATAGCTGAGCATGTATTTGAACTGCTCGGGCACGATTGTGGGGTTGTGCTTGTCGTTGTACACGCCGAGAATCTGGTTTCCCTCCCGCTGGTAGGCCAGGAGGCGTGTGAGCGCCGTCCGTTGGACGAACCGATTCACCTGATCCACCGCATCAGGGGCCGACAAGTCAATGGAGCTATGGAGCTCTTCGATGGAGCTTGTCGGCATCTGAACCTCGCAGTTGCCGGTTTTGCAATTCTTCAGTTCCTTTATGTCCTCGCTCTCAAACGTAAAATCCTTCAGGTCTGAAAGCTGAGGAGGGTCGCTGAATTGGTTGATTGCGAGATATCCAGGAAGCGTGCGAAGGCGATCGAAATCGCGAGAGAGCTTCAGGTAGCTTTCCGCTGCTGCTTTGATGTAGACCGCGCCAAACACGAAGATTTCGTCAGCGGTGCGCGATTGCAGGTTCTTGGTGACAGCGTCGCCATTCCGGATGGAAGTAATCTGGTCATCGTTCAACCCAATATATTCCGTGAAATAGGTTCGCAAATCAGGATTAGCCTGAGAAAACGAGGTTGAGACGACTGCAGAAATCAAGGCGAACAAGACGACGACTCGCAAGTAGCGTGACGTCGTTAGCCTCCCACCATCGCGGGTATTCATAGATCGCCTCGGAGCGAGTCGATTTCAGCGCGACAGGTCTCACTGAAACGCTTCAATGGATCGTTGCCGTTCAACGCTCTGGATCGGATTTCCTCCGGTGTCAGGTTTGGTTCGCCATAGTTCTTTACGATGTTTTTTATCAGCGCCTCTGCGCTTGCTAAGACCTCTTCAGAAGAAGTAAGTCGAATCCGGCTCAGTAACGCATAGGCAGGTATCAGTTTGTCAGGGTCCTGGAACTTGTTCTCCAACGCGTCAGCCAATACGCGTGTGCTTTCGGTGATGAAGTCGGAATACAACTGCACGCGATAGAAAATCCTTCTCGCGAGCAAGTCACGGCGGTCAGCATGCCTTTGCGTAATCCAGGTGCTCGCACTGGAGCCCAGCGCTCCTACCAGCGAACCAAAAAGAGCCGCCATGGCCGGATTCATTGCCATTGGTTGCATAGGCGTCATTTCTTATCGAGCACCAACAACGTAAACAGCAGCGGAAGGTAAAAGATCGAGGAGACCAGGAGCTGTCTCGCCGTAACGTTCGATCTGTGGAAAGCAAAGCGGCCGCTGAAGTAGAAAAAGGCCAAACTGAACATCGCGGCACCGACCGAATAAACGGCGCCCGAGTTGCCCGTGATAACCGGGACTAGCGCAGCCGGAACGAGAGCCAGTGAAAACGCGAGGCTCTGCCAAGCTACAAAACGATCTCGCGACGCCCGTGTAGGCAGGACGCGATAGCCAGCCCGCGAGTAATCTTCGCGGTACATCCAAGCGATCGCCATGAAATGGGGAAACTGCCAAAGAAAGACGATGAGATAGAGGGCCCATGCTTCTGGGTCAAGCCGCCCTCGCGCTGCGGCCCAACCAATCAAAGGCGGCACAGCACCGGGGAAAGCTCCGACCAGTGTACACAGCGGCGTTATCCGCTTGAGCGGCGTGTACAAGAACAGGTAGCTTAGCAACGTGAGCACAGCCAGCAAAACCGTCAAACGATTTAACGCTGCCAGGTAAAGCGCTCCTGCCACCGAAAGAGTAATTCCAAACCAAAGGACGCTCAGCGGGCTAAGCCTCCCAGCGGCCAGAGGCCGCCGGGCCGTCCTTCGCATCTTCGCATCGAAGGAACGCTCGATGAACTGGTTCAGCGTTGCTGCTCCGCTCGCCACAAGCAAGGTGCCGACGAGCGTGTGAATCAAAGTCAGAGTGCGAGTCGCACTGGGACTGGAAGCTAAATGGAAAGACACGAATGTTGTGATGACAATTAGGAAGTTCACCTCGGGCTTGGTCAAAGCCCAATAGTCGGCCGCAGTTGTATGCCAGCTTGCAGGCCTGTTCGTTACTGCAGACGGCGCTCTCGCCAAGACGGCAGTCGTCAGATCGGTTGCCACGTTCAGAGAACCTCTAGTTTTGAGACGTGGAGATATTGCTCGGCGAGTTCTCGCGACACCGTCCGCGGTTTCTCCGCCCAATGCACTTTCATCGGAGAAAGATTCTCCATCGTCACCACTATTGCCGGCACAAGAAGGATAAGCGTTACGGAAACCCACATGAGCGCGGCCGCGCACTCCTGATCCTGCAACGGCGAAAGTCCAAAGAGCCGCGGTCCAGATAGATAAGACCTGTAGACAACTCGGTCGCAAAACGCGAGAAACGCAGAAAGCACATCACACGGCAATGTGGCGCAGAAAAGGTAAAGGGGAATGGACCATCTTGGCCATCTGTTGATACTCGGCCACGGTTGTACCACCGGCCACCAAAACAGAAGGCCCGTTATCAGGAACGACGCGTGTTCCAATTCATGCAGCCAGTCCCAGCGCAAGGCTGCCTCGAATACGCCGGGTATGTGCCATCCGACCAGCGCAAACGCTGCGGCGAGCCAGCAAACAACGGGGTGCGCAACAACATGTGCGAGCGATTTGAAGAAGTCGGAACGCGAAACAGGGCCGACGGCGCGGCGAACCATCCATCGCGGCAACCCTCGCATGAAAGGCAGAGCGGGCCAACCCAGTAGGATCAGCGGTGGAGAAAAGCTCATCAGCAGCAAGTGCTGCACCATATGAACAGTAAGCGAGACATCATCGAAGGCTTCCAGTGGCGATCCGATCGCGATCCATATGCCCGCCACACCGGCAAGGAATGCACTGAGCCGCCATGCGGATATCAGCTTGGGAAAAGCAGCGTGAAGCCGAATCCAGCCCCTCACGTAAACCAAAACTGCGAGACACACTGATGCGTCCACCGCTACGGGAGGCGACCAGGATTGCAGCAGGGCTTGAGTGCTTGTGACCATCGGAATTTACCGGGGGTTCGATGCGCCCACGGTCGTATTCTCCTCGACTACGACCGAACGCGAGGCGTCCTGGGCCGGCCGTTGCCCTGCAGGATGCAGCGTCTCCAGGAAAGCAACTAAGGCGCTCGTTTCCGCAGGGCTGAGGTTCTTGCCATACGAAGGCATGTTCCCCCCGCCCTGAATTACTTGCCGAATCAATTGATCTTGCGTGAGCCTCAGCGCCACCGCGTCGAGAGCCGGTCCGCGCTTTCCGCCTTCGTCGCCCAGCGAGTGACAGTTGTGACACTGCTTGACCTGGAAGACCAGCGCTCCTTGCCGTTCCAGCGCAGTTCGGTTGTGCAAGAAATCATTTGGAATCGGAATCCTGCTCCATGCATCCATCAAGGGACTCCATGGCGTGTGCAAACCCAACTGAGTAAACGCGGTCAACGAAACGGCTACCAGTACAATCGTGAGTACTGCGATAGGTCTGCGCCGCCAACTCTTCTCCCCTTCGCCAAACACAAATGGCAGCAGCAGCAGAGCGAGTATTCCGAGCACTGGACCGATCAGCAAAACGGGAGTTTCCATCGAGGGCGGCAAAAACGAAAGCACGGCATAAAGCCACAGGAAGAAGAAATCCGGGCGGGGAACTGTTTGGATGATCGTCGGGTCCGGCGGGCCCGAAGGCCCGAAGGGACCAAAGTAATAGGCGCAGGCGCCTAGCGCGAGCATGATAAACGCCGCAAAGAACATGTCCTTGTAAACAGCGCCGGGAACAAATGGCAAACCGTCCTTCTTGGTGAGCTCGTGGTATTCCTTTATGTATGTGGCCTTACGCACCAGGCGTCCGGGCACAGGCCAATCATTGATTCCGAGCTTTATAACCATTAGAAGATGGATTGCGACGAACGCGATCAGCAACCCCGGGACGACGAAGACATGCAGAGCGAAAAAGCGTGAGAGCGTCGCTCCCGCAATGATTGGACCACCGAGCATTAGGTGCACGATGGAAGGCCCGAGGATGGGCACGCGACTGGCAATGGATGCGCCGATTCCGAGCCCCCAATAGGCGTCCTGATCAAATCTCAAGACCTGACCCGTGAAGGCCATACCAAGAGTCACAAGTAGCAGGAACACGCCCACGATCCACGTAAGTTCACGCGGGTATTTGTATGCTCCAAATAGAAAGACCTGGACCATGTGAATGAGGACTATTGCCACCATGAAATTCGAGCCCCATCCATGAAGGGCGCGAATGTACCAGCCGAGTGGAACGTTGTGATTCAGCGCCTGCAGGCTGTTCCAGGCTTCTCCCGCAGAAGGGACGTAGATGAGCGCCAGCAAGATCCCAGTAACGATTTGAAGCAGGAAAACGACAAAGGCAGCACTGCCGAAAACATAAAACCAGCTAGCAGTTTCGCGGGGAACTTCATGCCCGGCAGTTTCGCGAATTGTGCTGCCGAGCTGCAGCCGTGCGTCCAGCCATTTCCCGATCAATGCGATCACGCGCATGGTTGTATCTCTCGGACGAGATTCGAGGCCTGGCCTGGCTGTCCCGGTGTCGGCAGTTCGCCAGCCTTAATTAGTATCTGGCGGCCGTCAATCTTGTATTCGTACTCGAACAACCCGCGTTCCGGAGGGCCTGAAGCGCGGGAACCATCCTGGTAGTACGCACCGCCATGGCACGGGCACATGAAAAGGCCAGAGTGCGGAAACCAGCGGACCGGGCACCCGAGGTGAGCGCAATTGACGGCGAAGACCTGGAAACTTTTCCCGTCTATATTTCGAACCCAACAGGCGATATTTGCAGTCTGGCCGTCCGAAGTGGTCACGACGGGATTCCGGTACGTGGCGAGGCGCGTCTCGCCGGACGGAAATTGCTGAAGATCCCCGAGAGTAACCCACGAGTCGTAGCTCTTGTTGCGGTCGCGCGAAACGGGAGACATGAGGTAACGCAAGATCGGGGCGGCGAGAATCACACCAACGATACCGTTGAGCGCGATTCCGATCTTCATGAAGAGTGCACGCCGTGTTAGGTCCGCTGGCGCAGTCATCGAGTTTCTCCTGTTGATTTGTTGGCGCCGGAATACGGTTGGCCGGGGAACTGCGGTCGCTGAGAGGCAAGCCAGGTCACCACGTCCGAAACGTCCTCCGCGGACAGTGGTTTTCCGGGCAAGTCATCGCGCCAGTCTGGTGCGCCAAGTTCAGGACGTCCGACGATTACGATTGTTCGAAGCTCTTGATCGTTCAGTAGTGCGAGAAATGACCCGTCCACAATGGAGCTCGCCCCTTGCCCACCACGCCCCCCAGCGCCATGGCACGACTGACAATGGCTGGCATAGACTTCAGCCCCGCGCGAACCGTTTCCCGATCCAGCTGAGGAATATGGCGGCGGAACCGCGCCCTGCAAAGCATTGGTCTTCGACCAGCGCTCCCGAATTCCGCTGGCAATCGTGTCAATCTGTTTGTCGGTGAGCATGCCGCCGGCGCTTTGCGCAAAAGCGGGCATTGACGTGCCTTGAATTCCGTCGCTTGCGACGCGGCGCAGAGTCGCATCATCCACGATTGCCAGATACACTGGATTGGCAAGCGCAATCGCCGCCCCGCCTTTTCCATCCGCGCCGTGACATCCCGCACAGTTTGCGCCATACAAAGCACCGAAGTCGGAAACCGAGCTCGGCGTCGTCGGCGTCTGCTCCGCAGCTAAGCGCCCCGGCGCATCGCCGCACCCGCTCACACTAAGACTCGCGAAAACCACGAGGCCGAAAATAGTGAAAGTTAGCCTCATGGAGTTCCATCGCCGCGGCTCTTGTGGTCGCTGATGCCGGGAGCCTCGAACCCAGCACGCATTAAGAAAGGTAAGAATTGTTGAACGCGCACGCGCGACTGCCGGACTACGACAAGCCCCGCCACAACGCCAAACGCGATCTGCGAAGCGATGAACCATGGCCAACTAATCAGTTGATTGAGCAACGGGTTGATGAGCCCCAGAATGCTGTGAAGCAATCCCGTCCAGAGAATCGGTGCGACCAGGCCGCCAAGGAGAATTGGGTGGCGAGAAAACATCGGTAACATCGCTCCGTAGAGCAGCCCCACAAGCAGAGAAGTCACCAGATGGATAACCACAGCGAGCAGAAAACTTTCTAAATGAAAAGCGCCGAGCGACGTGCGGTCTGGCTTAAGCGACTGAGCGTAGGCCGTTGCGGCGAGCAAATTGATCGGGTACCAGATGCTTCTCTGCTTGAGAAGGCCGTAGAGGCACGCTAGCACTGCCATTGCCGCGCTGCCGGCCAGGCCGCCTTTGATTCCCGCCGAGACTGGGTATGTCTCGAGAGGCAGCAGGACACGCGGGAGATCAGGTGCCACGGACAGCCTTTCGACTTCGTGTCGAGAACTCTTCGCAGCGGCGGGCAGCTCTCCGACTTGGACCGTCTCCTCCTTTTCCTGCGGCAGCACGTCGCGGAACCAGCCCGCACCAGAGGCGACTAACAAGACTGCCCCCACGACGCTGATTGGAGTGCTTGTAACCAAACCAGCCAACAATAATGTGACTCCGAACGCCAGCGCGATTGGCCACGCAGTAGGCGCCGGGAGATTCACGGTTTCCGGAATCATATCGGTCTGTTCCACCGTCGAAGTATCGGGATTCATGTGCCGGCTTTCCTCAACGACCGGTGACGTAAACCACGGTGAACACAACTACCCATACGACATCCACAAAATGCCAATACAGCGAAAATACTTCCAGGCGATCGCTGAATTCCGATGTCACCTTCCCTAAAAGAGTGAACGTCATGACGATCGCGATTACGATGAGCCCGAACGTGACGTGAGACGCGTGTAGGCCGACAAGCGAGTAGTAGGTGGTTCCAAAAAGATTCGTGCTGACGGTCAACCCCTCCTTAAAAATCATCCTGTGCCACTCGAGGCCCGTTCCGATTAGAAAGATCGCCCCTAGCATCAGTGTTAGAAACCACCAGAACCCGAATGAAACGATCTGTGCATTTCGCAATGCTCTAACAGCCAGGTGAATTGTCAGACTGCTTGAGAGCAAGCAAATAGTGCTAAGTATCGGGATCGTCAGCACATCTCTAGGGGTAGGTCCTGATAGGCTCTTTCCGATGTAGAAAATGTAGGCCACAACGAAAATCGTAAAGATCGCCGACTCCGCGGCAATGAGGCAAACCATGCCGACGCGGCCCCGCGAAGGAAGAGTCCACTGGGTTTCAAGCGACGAGCCTGACAGAGCTGCGCTACTCAAACGAGATCTCCTCTTTATTCGTATTTCCAGTCCGGATCTTCCGGGTGCTTAACGTCCCAGAGCGGCCGACGGCTCTGAACGACAGGAATTTTGGCGAAGTTATAATCGGGAGGAGGTGACGTCGTGGACCACTCCAGCGTCCATGCATCCCATGGATCATTTCCCGCAACTTCCCCCTTAACCAATGACCAAAGAAGGTTTCCGACAAAAACAAGGACGCCCGCACCCTGGAAGAACACCCCGACAGTCACGATCAGGTTCCAGATTTCCCATCCGCGGCCTGGCTCGTACGTATAGATACGGCGGGGCATGCCCAGCAATCCTGGAATGTGCATGAAGTCAAATGTGAGATGAAAGCCGATTAAGAACAGCCAGAAGTGCCATTTCGCCAGGGTCTCGTTGTACATTCGGCCGCTCATTTTCGGAAACCAGTAATAGAAAGCCCCGAAGAGCGCAAAGAGAATCCCGCCGACGATGACGTAATGAAAGTGCGCTACGACGAAATAGGAATTGCCGAGCTGCCAATCGAACGGTGAGGCCGACAGCATAATCCCGGTCAGACCGGCAATTAGGAATTGGAATAAAAAGCCGATGCAGAACAGCATGGGGGCTTTGAACTGAATCTTCCCCCCCCACATCGTTCCGATCCAGTTGAAAATTTTGATTCCAGTGGGCACTCCGACGGCCATCGTGGTGATCGTGAAGAAACTGTTCGCATAGGAACTCATGCCGACCGTAAACATGTGGTGCGCCCAAACACTGAGGCTCACGAAGCCGATGCAGATGGTTGCCGCGACCATTACCGGATACCCGAAAATCGGCTTGCGCGAGAAAACGGGGACGATTTCAGATACAAAAGCAAAGGCCGGGATGACCAACACATATACCTCTGGATGGCCAAATATCCAGAAGAAGTGCATCCAGAGAACTGCGGACCCTCCGGCTTGGGTGTCGAAGAAGTGGCCGCCTAGATAGCGATCAACGCACAGCATGATCTGGGCTGCCGTCAGCGGGGAGACCGCGAGGATCACCATGCCAGCCATCACGAGGTTTAGCCATGCGACCAAAGGCATCTTGCCGAGCGTCATCCCGGGGCAACGCATGCAGAGAATCGTGGTGATGAAGTTCACCGCTGTCCCGATGCTCCCGATGCCGGAGACAAGCAGGCCGAGTGTCCAGAAGTCAGTGCTGTGACCGAGCGAAAACGGGCGCGATGTAAGCGGGGCATACGCGAACCATCCAACATCCGGGGCATTGCCGGCGCCGTAGAGTCCATTTGCACCTATAAAGCTGAAGTAGAGAAGCAGACCTCCGAATGCTGTGAGCCAAAAGCTCAGAGCGTTCAATCGGGGGAAGGCCATATCCCGCGTGCCAATCATCAATGGAATCAGATATGTGCCGAAGCCAAACAGAACGGGCATCGCCACGAAGAAGATCATGGTAGTGCCGTGCATCGTGAACAGGCGGTTGAAGACTTCTGGCGAGACGAAGTGATTGTTTGGAACCATGAGCTGTATTCGCATCACCGTCGCTTCAATTCCGCCGATCACGAGAAAGCAGAGTGCGTAGACGATGTACATAATTCCGAGCTTCTTGTGATCCACCGTCACGACCCAGTCGTGTAGCCTTTCGCTGATCGGTCGAGTGGAAACGCCAGCGGAATTTATCGCGATTGAGTCAGAGGCCATGTCTATGCCCTTCGTTTCATCGGAGTGTCCCGAGATAGGCGACTAACGCGTCGAGATCGTCATCGTTCAGTTTCATTGCAGGCATTAGTGACCCCTCTTTTATCGAATCGGGATCCTGGATCCACTGGCGAAGGTTTTCGGGTGTATTTGGCGCGATCCCCGCGGCGATCGTGTCGCGACTCATCAGGTGAGTGAGATCGGGGCCAAAGCGCCCGTTGGCAACCGTTCCTCTGACGGCGTGGCAGTTAATGCAACCGGTTGATTCAAAGACGCGGCGACCAGCCTCGGTTGAGTTATCACTGGACGCCTCCGCTTTTTGTTCCTGAGCCCATTTATCGAACTGTTCCTGCGAATCAACGTAAACGCGCAACAACATCTTGGCGTGCTCGACGCCACAGTACTGTGCGCATTGCCCGAGATAGAGTCCTGTCTCGCGCGGATCGATCCACATCTTGTTTGGGTGGTTCGGAATGAGGTCGGTCTTCCCAGCAAGGCGGGGCACCCAAAAGCTGTGATCGGTATCAGCCGAAAGCAAAGTGAGAAACGTTGGCGTCGGATTCGACGGATCGCTGACCGGAACATGAAGCTCATTTGCCGTGACAATTCCTAATCCTGGGTACCGATACTCCCACCAGAATTGATGGCCGATAGCTATGACTCGCATGGATGTAGGAGGCTGGGCAGCGTCTTGAACGGAGTGAATCACGCGGGCGGTAGCGAGGAAAAGTATGAGGACGATCAGCACCGGAATCACCGTCCACGCTAGCTCTACCTGATTGCTGCCGTAGACTTGAGGAGGTTCGCTGTGGTCCCCGTCGTCACGCCTGCGGTATTTCACAATGGAGTAGACGATCAGGATAAAGACCACCAAGAAAATCAGGCCCGTGATTGCGAGTACCAGCAACGACAAATGGAAAATCGAGTCCGCAGGGGTTGACTCCGGTTTGAAGATATTGGGACTCTTGGAGGAGTCTACCAGTGCACCAAAACACAATCGCGCCGCGAGCATGAACCCCGTGAGCAACACGACGACACCCGTTGCTTTGCTGACTAGAATCCGAGTTTGCTCGCTGCATCTCATCTATCACGCTTGCTCGGAGCCGTTCACGTCCGATCCTGCTAGTTGATCTCGGCAGCATTTCGGTCGAGGTCCGTGGCACCGCAGGCTGGAGCGCCGAGGAACGCTGGATAGCCGACCGGCACCGAATGCGGCCTCGAGGGTCCGACCGGGCACTAAAAGGCATTCTCGGGACCAAAGCCACGGACGTTGAAAACATGCGATTTACGACACTCACCCTTACCCGAAGCGTTTGCGACGGTGACGGCATCCTCACAGCTGCGCAGATATTGACACCGGGCATTGCCAGCGGGAGGTGGGTTAGGGTGGGTGGAATCCGGAGTCGTCGGTTTGAAGGCAGCTAGGCTGCCTGGAGCCGGTAAATGACGAGAAGGTTGAGGACTATAACGCGCGCAACGCGTGACCGAGCTTGTCGCGCTTCGTGGTCAAATAGCGAAGATTCGACGGTGACGCCGGGATTTCAAGCGGCAACCATTGCGCCACGGAAAGGCCGTAGCCTTCAATGGCGACGAGTTTTCGAGGGTTGTTGCTGAGGAGTCTCATCGAAACAATTCCGAGTTCCCGCAAGATTTGTACGCCAACGCCGTAATCCCGCTGATCCGCCTTGAACCCGAGCCGCTCGTTGGCCTCCACGGTGTCGAGCCCTTCGTCTTGAAGGGCATACGCGCGGATCTTGTTCGCCAATCCGATTCCGCGGCCTTCCTGGTTCAGGTAAAGCAGCACACCTCGTCCTTCCCCTGCGATTCGACGCAATGCCTTTTCGAGCTGGGTGCCGCAGTCGCATCGCACTGAATGAAAAACGTCTCCGGTAAGGCACTGCGAATGCACCCGAACGAGCACATCCTGGCCGTCTCCGATGTCTCCACATACGAGAGCGATGTGTACCTGTTTGTCGATCAGATTTTCGAACGCGTGCAGACTGAATTCGCCGTACTCGGTTGGCAGTTTTGCGGACGCCACCTTATTGACGATAGATTCGGTGCGCATGCGATAGGCAATCAAATCCGCCACAGTTATCAGCGGGATGCCGTGGCGGCGTGCGAAGTGATGAAGTTCCGGCACGCGCGCCATCGTGCCGTCCTCATTCATGATTTCACAGATTACTCCGGCAGGACGCAGACCGGCCAATCGCGCCAGGTCCACAGCGGCCTCCGTTTGCCCGGCTCGTGCCAGCACTCCCGCACTGCGAGCGCACAATGGAAAGATGTGGCCGGGACGACTCAGATCTGAAGGCTTAGTCGCCGGGTCAATTGCTGCAAGTACCGTTGCCGCATGATCGGCAGCCGAAATACCGGTAGTCGCGCCTGCTCTCGCCTCGATGCTCACGCAAAATGCAGTCTCGAACCGGGAGTCGTTCTGCGACACCATCAGTGGAATCTCGAGCTCGTCGAGCCGTTCGGGCGTCATCGCAAGGCAAATAAGTCCTCGGCCATACCGCGCCATGAAGTTGATGGCTTCGGGCGTTACTTTTTCGGCGGCGATGGTCAGATCACCCTCATTTTCCCGATCTTGATCGTCAACAACGATGACCATCTTGCCAGCGCGCATTGCTGCGATAGCGTCCTCGATCCACGAAAATGAACCGTCGCGATCGGCTGAACTGTTCAGAATTTGAAGTCGCTGCCTCACACTTGCCTTCCTTCCGATTGCCTGCCCGTGCGTCGTACCTTCGGTGCTCATTGAGGTGTGATTCCCATCGCCTCGACCAGTTCGTCGTGCGCCTGAATGTAGCCAAGCCGCGACTGGAGAAGGAGCGTCTTGGCGTCCAGCTCTTGAGCGGCTGCAGCGTCAGCTTGCGACTGGAGTGCTTCGCCTCTCAAGAGTTTTTGAGCAGTTACGCGACTGGATTCGTCTCGCAAAGCCACGACCTGTTCCGAGACACTTACCATTTCCTTCGTGCGATCGAGCCTGTTCAAGGCCGTCTCGACCCCGAGTTCCACATCGTCTGTAACGCGCGCGAGGTTTTCCCTGGCCTGCGCGAGCTTGGAATTGCTTTCTCCCAGCGCCGCGCCCCTCCTGCCTCCGTCAAAGAGGTCATAGTTGAGTGAGGCTCCGAAGGTCCCGAAGTTACGCGCCAGAAATGGGACGTTATCCTGATAACTGTATCGCGCGAAAGCGACAATATCCGGGAAATAGTCGGCCTTCGCCAAACGTACTCCCGCGGAAGCTTTTGTCACTTCCTCGCGGGCGGCCACAACTTCCGGATGCGACTCCAAAGCAATCTTTACGCATTCTTCCTTCGGGCAAGTTTCCTGAACCGCGGGAACTTCCGAATCGAGCGTGAGCTGGGTCGTAACCGGCAATCCCATCACGTCATCGAGCTGCATGGTCAGGTCCGAAATCTGCAACTCCGTTGTCAGCAAATCCTGCTTGGCTTCGAGCAGCTGGGCTCGGCTTTCGATTAGTGCTTCATCTAGCTCGCTGCCGTACTTCACCTGCTCAACGCGTTCGCCTTCAAGGTCCTGATCGGCCCGGATTTTGGCTGAAGTGGCGCTGCTCCGGAGTTGGGCGATTAACAGCTGGTAGTAGATCTGGTGCACTTTCAATGCGACTTCATTTTGTGTTTGTTGAGCGTCGGCCCGTGAAGCACTCAGATCGGCCTCCGCAGCATCATTCGCGGGCTTAATTCGGGTTAACAGTTGTGTCAGCGGTTGGGAAAGCGTCGTTCCGCTCAGCACAATTGTCCTTCCACCTTGGTTGATCGTTACCGGCGTAGAAGGAATCGGAGTGCCGTCTACAGTGCCAAGACTGCCCGCAGGAAAGCCAACAAACTGTGTGTCCGTCAGCCTCGCGATTTTGCTTTCGTTCTCTATGGTGGGAAGGTAACCGCTTCTCGCGACTTCCTTCGCGTGCTGCTTCTCCTCAACTTGGAATTCCGCAATGCGCGCCACGTGATTCTGTTTCAGAGCGAGTTGAACTGCCTCAGCTAATGTTATGTGTCGCGCCGCCGTCCCGGCAGTTTGTGCTCGAACGGAAAACGCAAGACTGCCCAGAAGTAATACAACTGCCAAAGGCCCGCCCCGTAGATTCATTGCTTCGCTCCCTTCGCCGGAGTCGGGTGCCGCTGCAGAGCGCTGATTTCTCCATATTTCAGCGGCGATTCTCGCAAGCAGGCCACGAAGACCAAGGCAATAACGCAGACCCACGCCACTAGGTAGAATCCGTCGTTGATACTCAGCGTGTATGCTTGAAGACGAACGCGCCCGCCCGCGACATCCACGGCGCGGGACGCCGCTTGAGCCAAGCCAGATGATTTGGCAAAGGCGCCTGCTGTCATTTGACGGATGCTTCCGTCGGTGATCCAGTTACCCTGCTGCACGTGCAGCCCCAGCAGGTTCGAATGGAATTTCTCCCGCTCGGCAATAAAACGCCCCATGAGGACCGCTCCCACAGTCCCTCCGAAAATCCGAATGGTATGAAAAAAGGCAGAAAAGGTGAGGATGCGCTGGGGCTTCGCCAACCCACCCGAGAAAAGCCCCTGCAGTATGATCGCTGCGACTAGTCCGATGAACGCAAAGCATTGACCGAATCCCATTAGAAATTCCGTGCGGTAGTAGTTTGCCGCCGCCCAGGCGCTGGTCATTTCGGCGTTCAGCAAGGATGCGACAGCCATGCTCACAAAACCTGCTGCGAGGAGTAAACGAGGGTCCACGTTCGAAAGCAGCAGGAAGCCGGCCACAAGCGCAAGCGGAACGAAAGAAGCAGCCGTCCAAATCACGGCCGGCCCGATCTGATCGGGTTCGAATCCGTGTATGGCCAGAGACTGCGGGACCAAAATGATTGTTGTCACCAGAAAGAAGCGAAAGAAGAACAAGCCAATGCCCAGGAGAATCGAATTCCGCTGACGGAGGTAGGGCATGTCAACCAGAGGGTTGGGGCCGCGCAGGCGACGAACGAGACCGCACAATAACAGGAACGCGCCGCTCGCAAAAAGGGCGTTGAATACTCCAGAGCGCCACCAATCGAGTCGTTCACCTTGTTCGCACGCGGCCAAAATCAATGCGAAGCCAGCGCTCGCGTATAGAAATCCGGCGAAGCTCGGCGCCTCGCCGTGCTCTTTTGCGGGAGGAGATTTCGGTATTCCGAAGTAAATGCAGATCATCATGATCGGGGTAATCACCGCCGAATTCCAAAACATCCACTCCCAGGAGAGATGAATCCTGTACCAGCCGTAAAGCGATGGGGCAATATTCACCGCGCCATCCACGCATGAGGCGTACAGAGCAATCGTGAAAGGAAGATAACGAAGCGGGATATTGCGCAGAGCAAAGGTAAGCGTCAGGGGGTAGAAGGTGCCGGAAGTCAAACCAGCCAAACCCAGAGCCACGATGACCAGGCCGTAATTGTGAATGAAGGGCACGAAAATCAGAATCATCGTAAACATCGCCGCGGCCGCCAGGAGAATTCGCCGTGGGCCCATCAATCCGCCAAGGTAGACGGTGAACGGGCCGATAAACATCAAGCCGACGTCGAAGGCCGTGCCAATCCAAGCGCTCTCGTCGTACCCGAATCCGCGGTGGCCCTTGAAGTCCGCTAGTCCGAGCGAGATCATGCGGCTCGTGAGAGTGACCACTCCCGCACCGGTGATCACGCCGAGGATGCCAAGCAACGGACTTTTGGACAGCTCGGCTGGCACTGCCCCAGCGATTCCTTGCGCGAGTTGCGCTGGAGTCGGTTGAGGCAAGGCTATCGAGGAAGCGGACATCGAGGCTCCGATTAATTTCCCGTCCGGACAGTGGCGATCACCGAGAGTCCAGGCTGCAGCGTCGCCGCGACACTTTCGTCGTCGAGGGTGATTTTTACGGGAATACGCTGGACAACTTTTGTGAAGTTACCTGTCGCATTGTCTGGTGGCAGTAAAGCGAATTGTGAACCGCTTGCCGGAGCGATCTCGAGGACTTTGCCTTTCAAGATTTTCCCAGGGAATTCGTCAATGCGAATCTCCGTGGGGTCTCCGATTTTCATGTTTGTGAGCTGCGTTTCACGGTAATTCGCTACCACCCATTTGATCCGGCTGACGAAAGAGATCACTTGCGTTCCCGGAGATACCAATTGCCCGGGCCGGACCTGCCTCTCGCCGACGGTGCCATCCTCAGGTGCTGTGATGCGCGTGTATCCCAGATTTACTCTTGCGACTTCAAGCGCGGCTTCCTTGGCATGCAGGTCCGCGGTGAGTTGCGCATCCTGCGACTCCAATACACGTTTCGTCCGGCGCTCAGCCTCCACGGCGAGTTCGTTGCTCCGTAACAACGACTTCGCTTGTACTAAGTCAGCGTCACGGCTCGCCAACTTTGCACTGAATAGTTGCTGGTCGGCAACCGCCTGCTCCACCTCCCGCTGCGTGGTTGAGCCCGTTTGGATCAGCGCTTCTTGCCGCTTGCGTTCCAATCCGCTGCGCACGACTTCCGCTTGAACTTCTTCTATGCCACCTTGCGCCGCTGCGATTTGGGCGTTCGCATCGTCAACCCCGGCGAGCGCACGATCAATACGAGCGTCTTCGAGGTCTTGTTGCCGTTTGTTGTCTTCGATGGCAGCCTTTGCAGCTTCCACTGCGGCGCTCGCCTGGGCCACTTGAGCGTTGAAATCGTCATCATCAAGCTGAACGATCAGATCTCCCTTGCGCACCGACTGATAGTCGGAAACCGTGACTTCCTTGACGAGGCCGGCGACCTTTGTGCTGAGTGGAGTGATGTCGCCGCGGACGTAAGCATCGTCCGTAACCTGTTCAACGCGACCGCCCTCCCAGGAGTTCCAGTTCCAGGTGATTGTGACGAGGATCACAGCAGCGAGCAGCACGATCAGTATTGGCGTCCCGTACTTTCGCAGATTTGCGCCGGAGCGAGCCGGGGCGTGCTCCGGCTCGGGCTTCTGCGTTGGTCCCGGCGTGGGAGCCGACGGCGTACCGCCTGTGGCCATAGTTGACATACCTCGATGCACCTGTCAGTACACTGTGTTAAAGGCACTTCCGGTGCCGAGCGAGCTCGCACGGATCCTCATGAAAAAAGACAACTTACTGCTGCGGAGGGAAAGCGGTTTCCGACGCAGGTGTTAACATTCCGTCGTTTGCAAAGATGCGGACAGGCCGATCCCGCCGCGGCGATGCCAGGGATTGGAAATAAATCGAACAGGATTATAATGCGCCCCATGGCCTCTCCAGGTCGAGAATCCGAGTCCTTGAATATTCAGCTTCTCGTGGATTCGATCCCCGCGTTGATCCACACCTCCATGCCCGACGGCTACCTCGATTACTTCAATAAACCTTGGCTGGAATACCTGGGCGCCACGCTGGAACAAGTGACCGGCTGGAATTGGAGGGACTTCATTCATCCCGAGGACGTTGATGGGATTGTCGCTAGATGGCTCGCTTGCCTCGCGTCCGGAGAGATCTTCGAATACGAAACTCGCGTGCGCCGCGCAGATGGGGAATACCGCTGGATGTTCCACCACAAGGTGCCGCTCCGGGATGAGCGCGGCAACATCGTCAAGTGGTACGGTTCGAGTCTGGATATTGAGGAGCGCAAAACGGCGGCCAAAGCGCTGCAAAGAAGCGAGTTCTATCTCGCCGAAGGGCAGCGTCTTGGCCACATGGGAAGCTGGGCCTTCGACGCTAATGGATTCGACTATTGGTCCCCTCAGTTATTTCGAATGCACGGTCTCGATCCGGCAGGCAAGGCGCCTAGCGTTGAGGAGTATTTAAGTTTCATCCACCCAGAAGATCACCAATCCATGGCAAATGTGATCAACCGGCTCGTGGCGGAAGCGACGCCCTTCGATGCCACCAAGCGCATCGTGCGACTCGATGGCGAGGTCCGCTACATTCGTTGCGTCGGTGTTCCTTTTGTTGACGGCCAAGGGCTCAAAAAGTGCGTCGGCAGCGCCATAGACGTCACTGAGCACGAGCTCCTGACCCAGGAGCTCCGACGGCGAGAAGCCGACCTTGCGGAGGCGCAGAGACTCAGCCACACAGGAAGTTGGGCATGGAGTCCAGACAACGATATCAGGTACTGGTCGGAGGAATGCTACCGCGTTCTGAGTTTCGATCCACACGATGGTTTGCCTCGGTTCGAAGATTTCTTTCAGCGGATCCATCCCGACGACCAGCCCGGCTTCAGGAAACTAATCGAGACGGCTATCTGCGAGAAGGCCGAGTGGCAGGCGGACTACCGCATCGTGCATCCCGATGGCCCCGTCAGGGACATTCACGTCGTAGCTCACCCTGTTCTGAGCCCGTCCGGGCATCTCGTCGAATTCGTGGGCACTGTGATTGATATCACGGAGCGTAAACGAGCAGAGGAGGAACGGCGCAGAAGTGAAATGGAACTCCAGCAGATTCTGGACCTGGCGCCTCAACTTATTGTGGTATTCGGGCCTAACAGTGAACGCCTCTTTGCAAACCGCATCACGCTCGATTACCTCGGCATCGGTCTCGACGAATGGCGGCACAGGAGCTTTGCGGCTGATGTTCATCCTTCCGATGCGGAACGGTTCAAGACCTATTTGGATCGTGCTTTATCAGGTGGCGCTGCAGACGAATTGGAGTTGCGACTACGCAAACGTGACGGAGGTTATCGCTGGTTCTTGACTCGGTTCAACCCATTGCGGGATGAACGGGGACAAACTACGCGTTGGTATCTTACTGGGACAGACATCGAAGATCGCAAGCAGGCTGAACAGAGGCTTCAGCACGAGAACGTCGCCCTTCGTGAAGAAATCGACAAAGCATCCATGTTCGAAGAGATTGTTGGAACCTCCCCAGCTTTGCGAACTGTGCTATCGCGCGTTTCCAAAGTTGCACGAAGTGACTCTACCGTTCTTATCACGGGTGAAACGGGAACGGGCAAAGAGCTTGTCGCACGCGCCATCCACCGACGATCAGACCGCAGCTCGCGCGCATTCGTTAGTGTGAACTGCGCAGCCATCCCGCGAGATTTGATCGCCTCGGAGTTGTTCGGCCATGAGAAGGGTGCCTTTACCGGTGCGACTCAGCAGCGCCTGGGTCGGTTTGAGCTGGCGAACGGAGGCACGATCTTCCTCGATGAAGTCGGTGAGCTTCCACCCGAGACTCAGATTGCCCTTCTGCGTGTGTTGCAGGAGCACGAATTTGAGCGCGTCGGCGGAACCCGTCGAATCCGTGCTGACGTTCGTGTAATCGCAGCCACCAACCGCGACTTGCAGGCCGCCATCCGTACCGGATCGTTCCGAAGCGATCTGTTTTACCGCCTGCATGTTTTCCCAATCGTGCTTCCTCCTCTTCGAGAGCGAGGAGAGGACATTGCCCTCCTGGTTGAATACTTTATAGATCGCTACGCGCGAAAAATCGGTAAGAACATACGCGACATCAGCAAGAAGACGCTGGGACTGCTCCAGTCCTATCCTTGGCCCGGAAACATACGCGAATTACAGAACGTCATCGAGCGTTCAGTGCTGCTTTGCGAAACGGAAAGTTTCTCGATTGACGAAAGCTGGTTGCCAAAGGAGGCCTCTCCCGCAGAGCCGAACGACCAAATTCAGCTCCCTCTAGAACTCGTGGCTCAAGAGAAGAACATGATTGAGGCTGCGCTGAAGGAAAGTCGCGGGCGGGTTTTCGGACCCGCAGGGGCCGCGACGAAGTTAGGCATACCGAGGTCCACGCTGGAATCGAAAATCCGCTCACTTAGAATTGATAAGAACCGATTCAAGACCCATGCGGAAACTTGAGACGACCAACATGGCATCCGTTGAGAAACTCGACACTCATCAAAAGGCCCTCAACATTAACTTGGACCTCACCAAGTTCGGTTCCTTCGCCGAAATTGGCGCCGGCCAGGAGGTAGTACGATGGTTTTTGGTTGTCGGCGGCGCTTCCGGCACCGTCGCCAAATCCATCTCCGCGTATGACAAGGAAGTCAGTGATGACCTTTACGGTCCTGGCTCTCGCTACGTGTCCAGAGAGCGGCTGGAGGCCATGCTGGAAAGCGAATGGACTCAGCTTCTCAACCAATTAGCTAAGACGCGCGGACCACAGACTCGCTTCTTCTGCTTTGTTGACACGATCTCCGCCCGCAATTACGCCGGAACGAACGAGCCGCATGGCTGGGTTGGACTCCGCTTTCAAGTGCAGCCGGGCGGCGAGCCAAACGAAGTGCTCCTGCACATTAACTTGCGGGATTCTTCCAGTGTCCTCGAACAGGAGGCGATCGGCATCCTCGGTGTAAATCTGATTTACGCCGCCCTTTATCAGCTTCAGAGCAAAGAGTCTTTCCTCGAGAACGTTGCTCAGGATGTTGAGAAACGCATCGAAATTGATTATGTGGACTTCCGCGGTCCAGCGTTTCAGTCTTGGGACCAACGCGCGTTGCTCATTCACGCAGTGCAGACGGCTCTTGCCCAAGCCGTCTGTTTTCCATCGAACGGCTCCCCTTTGCCGCCAATGGAAGTTCTCCACAAGAAGGCGCTGGTGCTCGCGCCTGGATCCTTCGAACATGTGGACCCCGATCACGCGAAAATTCACGAACAAATGCTGGCTGCTGCGATTGATCAGCTCCGCGGAGAGATCGTCGAAGGTCGGCTCGCGCCGGTTGGCTTTTTCTGTATCCCTGCGACACCGGCCGTGACCGGGGACCCGCCCCCGAAAATTGAGGATCTGCTAGAACGCGTAGATGCGCTTCGCGCGCGGGGCGGCGATGTATTGCTGTTTCGCGAACGAGAACTCTACACCATGACCGACTACGTGAACCGTTATACCGCGGAGCATGTCCGATTCGTCGTCGGTCTGTCCGTTCTGATCCGCGTATTCGAAGACGAGTACAGCAAGCTCACAGGCAGCTTTCTGGAGGCCTTGTCTCGACTGTTCGCCCAAAATGTCCGCATCTATGCGTATCCGATGAGGTCGAACGACCTGCAGCAAACGATCGAATCCGCTTCTGCGACGGATTGGCAATGGACTGAGACAAACGGGTGGGTTTCCGCGAATCAACTACGGCTTCGACCGCCGTTGGGGCTGCTGTACGAGTATATTCTCGCCAGCAAGTTTCTCATTCCCATGCAGGTGCCCACCGCCCGCGCGGCCGACGCGTAGGCACACTCCAATCCACTGACATCAACAGTCGAAAACGAACTGGTGTTGTGGTTTGACGACTTTCCGACATTTGGCGAGAACTCGCCATCAACAATCTGCGTAAGTGACCTCTTTTCACCCAGGTACGTTGGCCATCGCTTTGCATCTGTCGCTACGTGTTCAGGATTCTTCGCAGCGCAAACGGGGATGTTGTTCTGACGCTTATCGGTCGAATGAGCGACGAAAACCTGCCGGAATTGAAGTCATTGATCGCGTCGGAGCGGAAAATCTCTCGAATCATACTGGACTTGAAGGATGTGACATTGGTGGATCGCGAAGCCGTTCGCTTTCTCGGGCGGTGCGAAACCGACAAAATAACCCTCAAGAATTGCCCACCCTATATTCGAGACTGGATTGAGGGAAGTCGAAAACGAAAACCTAGGCGAAAGAAGTAATGCTCACGATGTTCCCACATAGCTTTCAAAGCGGACAAAGAGGGGGCTGCTATGGCACTGCACAGTTTAGCTTTTGAGGAAATGCGTCATCAATCTCCTCGCTCCGCCAACGAGTTGGCCAGCTTCGCCGTTGTCGGCGAACTCACTCCAAACGAGGACAGATTCGAGGGAATCATTGGCCAGAGTACAGCGCTGCGAAGAGTGCTGAACATGGTCGAGCAGGTCGCGTTGGGCAATTCGACTGTGCTGCTGTTCGGCGAGACCGGCACTGGAAAGGAACTCATCGCTCGAGCGATCCACAATTGCAGTAGTCGAAGAGACCAGAGCTTTGTGAAGCTTAACTGCGCAGCCATCCCAAGCGGCCTGCTCGAAAGCGAACTCTTCGGACATGAGCGCGGCGCCTTCACCGGAGCCATTACACAGAAGGTCGGACGCCTCGAGCTTGCCGATCAAGGCTCGCTATTCTTGGACGAGATTGGCGATATTCCGCTCGAACTCCAGCCGAAGCTCCTGCGCGTGTTGCAGGAACGAGAATTCGAACGGCTGGGCAGTACTCGCACGAGGAGGGTGGACGTTCGCGTTGTCGCTGCGACGCATCGTGACTTGGAAGGGATGATTCTCGAAAAAGAGTTTCGGAGCGATCTCTACTATCGCTTGAATGTTGTGCCTATATTCCTTCCGCCATTGCGCAAACGGCCGGAGGATATTCCACTCCTGGTGCAACATTTTGTGGGGAAATTCGCGAGGAAAGTCGGCAAGACGATAAACATGATCTCGTCGGACACGATGGACGCGTTGAAGCGCTATCCGTGGCCCGGCAATATCCGGGAATTGGAAAACGTAATCGAACGCGCGGTAATTCTAGGTTCCGGTCCCGTCCTGCGGATCTCACAGCACGATCTGAGTACGCGTATTGCGTCTGCAAGCAATGCGGATCACCTTCAGACTCTCGAGGAAGTCGAGCGTAAACATATTTTGACGACGCTGAAAGCGACTCGATGGATACTCTCCGGGCCCAGTGGCGCCGCAGCGCTCCTAGGCCTGAATCGTTCAACCCTTTATTTCCGAATGAAAAAGCTCGGCATCGCTCGAAGCATTGACGCAAGCTTCGAACCCTGAGGGTTCGCCGTACGTACGTTAGTTTCAATTGGATCCTTCACGCATAGAAGGGCGACGCATATGGCGTTCCCAGATCGCCGCACCCTCGACATCCTGCTGACAACACTCCTGTTCGCTGTTGTGCTTGTGACCGTGTATGTGGCCAGGGGAGTCCTCTTAATTTTCGCATTTGCGATCTTGCTGGCCTACCTCATAGACCCTGTGGTTCGATTCCTGCAAGGTCATGCTCTGTTTTTCAGAAACTTGAGAGGGCCGCATGTCCTGGAGGCTTATCTCGCATTTCTTCTTTTTCTTGCGTTCGCGGGCCATGCTCTTCTGCCTCATATGACAAGCGTCAAGGGTAAACTCTTTGAGACCGCCCCTTCGCTGATCGAGGGGCTTTCCACCGGAGAGATCGCCGAAAGCATTGGGCAAAAGTACCACTGGAATGAAGCCCGAACGTCGCGCCTGAGACAGTTCCTCATCGAGCATCGAGATTTCACTGTGAAATCCGTGCAGAGCGCCGAGCGGTCCGCTTCCAGCGCTTTGGCTGCAGCCGTCGTTATCCCCATTCTCGCGATTTTCTTCCTTGCCGAAGGCAGGCGCATGACGGATGCCGTAATACAGCGCTTCTTCACTGAAAATAGTCAGAAGGAGGTCAGGGAAATCGCCGGTGAACTCAACATCGGTCTGAAAGCGTACATCCGAGCCAAAGTAATTCTCGCCTGCTGTTCTTTCGCGTTTTATTCAGTCGCCATGCTTCTGGCGAGATTTCCGCACGCTGTCGCGCTCGGCGCCCTGGGAGGCGCGCTCGAGTTCGTCCCCGTAGCCGGTTGGATGGCCTCGGCGGCGGTCATAATTACTGTTGGCGCGCTGACGCATGCTCACTGGATTTGGGTGGCGGCTCTTCTGGGTCTGTGGCGATTGATCATGGACTACTTCATCTCGCCCCGCGTCGTCGGACACAATTTGGAAGTCCATCCTTTGCTGGTGATTTTCGCGGTCATGGTGGGGGCCAAAATTGACGGAATTGTCGGCATCTATCTGTCAATCCCCGTAATCGTGGTGCTGCGCGTCCTGTGGGAGAAATGCTTCAAGCCAACACTGCGAACGCTGCCCGAACTTCCGCCTACAGGTAAGAATCCCGGACTCTCTCAAACGTAACCCACGCTACGCACTCGACTCTTATCTTTCGCAGCGCGTTACCTTCAGGCAGTGCGCTGCTCGTGCTCGCCGTCCAATTCGACGAAAGGCGCGAGGTCCAGCGTAATCCCGCCGTCCCGCACCATCTTCTCGGTTACTTTCGGGTGCTCGCGCACAAATCCCAAGTCATGCATGGGTTGCTAACAATAGCGGAGAGGAGAGGTTAGTGAAGAGTTTGCAATGCGCCTAGCCCTCGGCGACTAGCTGCAGCACTAACTCTCCTCTCTTGTTTGACAAACTCGAAGGTAACGTTTGATTTGTCGGGTCATGGCGACGGCAAACCAAGTGGGCGGCGCACTGCTCGAGGAATTCGCCGTGCTTTTGCTCACAGGATCCGGCTACCGACACATACGGGAGGAAGAGGAAGATACGTTGTCGCCACGAGCTTCACAACATTTTCGCCATCTTCCACCTCGAATCTCGACGAATTTCGCTGATTTCGTACAGCCGCGCCGCACTGTACTTTTTCTAGACTTTATCCCAGCTTCTGCGCGCTCGAAATTCGTGTAACGTCATTCTGGCGTTATGCGACACGAATACAAGTTCGGCGCAGTCCGGGAGCCTTGTGACAGAGACACTCCCTCGCCCAGAGGAACGCCGAAGGGTGTCTGCGCACGTAACGTTCGCGCGGTCAAACTCGCACCATCCCGGAGCCTCCATCATCCCCAAATTACTCGACACACCATGCCGAGTAATTGTCGGCGTAACTCGCTGATAACAAACAGTTGGGTACCAAATTACTCGACACACTTTTTCACGACAGGACTCCCAGGTCGGCGCAGGACAGGGCTACCGAGGCCACGCGAACGGGGCCCCCAATGTCCACGGCAAGTGGAGCCTGGACGATCGAGCGAGCCTGGAATATCGGACCGCTCGCGCCTGGTAGGCCGGGGTTTCAACCCCGCCGCAAACAGCGCGTTCGCTTTGCTTATCGGCTTATTTGAAGACTTGGTAGCGATACCGGGAATCGAACCCGGATTTGAGCCTTGAGAGGGCTCCGTCCTAACCCTTAGACGATATCGCCGTCGCGCAGTTCCCCGCAACCACGAAGTAAGGTGCGAAGAGCCGGAAGATGATACGAACGCGTACTCGCGATTTTCGCATGCTTAAATCTTTGGTGCAAGCGCGCCCATCCGCGCCACTGGTTTGTGTTAGAATCGCGCTTCCCATGGAAAAAGCTGGAGATTTTCTAGGAAAAGTGGTGCGCCGGTTCGAGCGGCCGGAAGCAACGCTCGCTTGGCTCGCGGGCGCGTGGCCAGCCATCGCAGGCAAAACTCTTGCAGCGCATACGCGTCCTGTGCGATGCGACGGAGCGTTCCTCGAAGTGGCGGCAGACGCAAAGGCCTGGCAGCGGCAGATTGAGGGCATGAAACGCGAGTTGCGCGACCGCATCAATCAAGCGTGGGGCGGGAACCTGGTCCGCGAAGTGACATTTGTCGCCGCAAAACCCGGCCCGAAGTACGTTTCGCATGAGGCCGATAACGCGCACACTCCCTTCATTCGCCGTCGTCGCGCGTAGCGCTCGCTTCCCTTTTCTCCACGGTCGTACCTGTTTGCATTGCGTCTCGTTTCCACTAAGATTAAGCGCATAGTCATGAAAATTAGCCGCGAAGATGTATTGAGGGTGGCCGAGTTGGCGCACCTCGGCCTGTCGCCCGAGGAAATTGAGACGTACCGCGGCCAGCTCGACAGCATCCTCTCGTATATTGATAAGCTAAAGGAACTCGACATCACCAATGTCGAGCCGATGGCGCAGGTGATTTACGCGCCTGCGGGGCCCGCCGAATCGAATCACCCCGAACTTCGCGAGGACGTTTTGAAGCCTTGCGACGTCTCCGATCCGATTCTAGCCGGCGCGCCTGACGCCGCGAAGCCTTTCTTTCGAGTCCCCAAGGTGATCGAGCGTTGAGCGCCGCTACGACGTGGACGATTGCCGGAGTGCGCACGGCGCTCCTGGCGAAAAAGATATCAGCGCGTGAGCTCGCCGATGAGTTTTATGCCAGGATCGACGCCCGCAACGCCGAGCTCAACGCCTATCTGACGCTCTCGTCCGAGCGAGCTTACGCGCAAGCCGATCGTGTGGACGCAGCTATCGCTCGCGGCGACGATCTGCCGCCGCTCGCGGGCGTTCCGATGGCCATTAAGGACGTCATCAGCACCCGGAGCATTCGCACCACCTGTGCGTCCAAGATTCTTGAGACCTACGTACCGCCCTATGACGCGACAGCGGTCGAACGCCTGGAGAAAGCCGGCGCGGTTTTCCTGGGCAAGACAAACTGCGACGAATTTGCCATGGGCGGCTCGAACGAAAATTCTGCCTACGGACCGGTGCGCAACCCGGTCGCCACCGATCGCGTCCCCGGAGGTTCGAGCGGCGGCTCGGCGGCGGCCGTAGCTGCGGGCCTCGCCGTAGCAGCTCTCGGGACCGACACAGGCGGCTCGATTCGCCAGCCGGGCTCCTTCTGCGGAATTCCTGGACTGATGCCCACGTACGGCCGTGTTTCTCGCTACGGCCTGATTGCGTTTGCGTCCTCGCTCGATAAAATCGGACCGTTCGCCGGGAACATCGCCGACGCCGCTACCGTACTGTCGGTTATCGCTGGGCATGATGAAAACGATTCGACTTCGGCGGCGGTGCCAGTCCCGAACTACGCGGCGGAAATTCGGAAGCCCGTGCAAGGCCTACGAATCGGCGTCCCGGAAGACTATTTCGGCGCGGGCCTCGACCCGGAAGTAAAAGAAAAAGTCCTATCGGGGATTGCGCTCCTCGAACACCTGGGCTGCAAACGAGTCCCGCTGCGAATGCCTCACACGGATTACGCAATCGCCACCTATTACATCCTGGCAACCGCGGAGGCCAGCTCCAACCTCGCCCGATACGATGGCGTGCGCTATGGCCTGCGCGTTCCCGGCGCGACGCTAACTGAGATGTATCGCCAAACGCGCGAGCGGGGTTTTGGCCCCGAGGTCAAGTGCAGGATCATGCTCGGAACCTACGCGCTTTCCGCGGGCTACTACGATGCGTACTACCTGCGCGCGCAGAGCGTCCGCACGCTGATCGCCCGGGATTTTGCCGACGCATTCCACAAAGTGGACGCCATCATCACTCCGACGGCGCCCACTCCGGCCTTCCGCCTGGGCGAAAAAACCGCCGACCCTCTCCAAATGTACCTGGCAGACATCTATACCGTCACAGGATCGCTCGCTGGCGTGCCCGGCATCTCCGTCCCTTGCGGCAAGACCAAGATCGGACTTCCCGTCGGAATGCAGATCTTTACCCCCCACTTTAAAGAGGGAGCTGTATTGCAAATTGCGCATGCATTCGAGCAGGCTGGCGGTTCCGCGATTTGAACGAGGACCTGTTCTCTAATCTTCCGCAATCATTCCGCGCGAATGAAGTACGAATATTCGTATAAACTTCCCAAAGTTGGACCCGGATTTTCATCTTAGCCGCACAAAATCCGCACATTTCGTCGTAACGAAATCGCACCCTCTGCATCTAAATCTTCGTATTTGAGGGCTTTGCCGCGATTCCTGACCGGCGAGTTCTAGTCCGCTAGTACGGAACGACTATTGCTGGGTATTGCGGCGGCAATTAAACTGCTGGAAGCATCGAAGGAATCGGAGGCCAGTGCGATGGTCCGAGTCAAGTCGAGCCAGAGGGTTTTTACCGAAGACGAGGTCACGAGCCTCACGGGAATCTGCCGCGAACATCTGCGAGGCTTGGCCCGCAACAAGCACCTCGGAACGCTAACCGGCGTCGCCGAAGCTGCCGCAGGGGCCGAGAAATGGCTCTTCAGCCACTCCGAACTGATGATCGTGAACGTGCTCCATCCCCGTTGCCAGCACTAGGATCCGCCCGACCAGCCTCCCTAAGCCTGTTGTGAGTTGCGACCCTCTCGGCGTATTCTCGCCTTTACTTGGCTGAACTCAACTCAACCCAATCGTGTCATCAGGCATCCTAGGAGTGCAAGGGGGGCACTAGCGCCATGGCCGGGAACCGATGGTTGATCCGCGCGATTTGGCCGGCACCAGCGGTAGCGCTCGTGTTGATGGCGGTGCTCGCGGTCACCGCTCTGGCCGTCCCTATCCTCCGAAGTCAGGACTCGGCAAGTTCTCCGTCTGCGCCGAATTCAAGCGGACAAGCGGCGCCCGCTGCTGCCAGCCCCACCCTGCCCCGCGGCAAGAAACTTATGCTGACCGACGGAAGTTTCCAATTGGTGCGCGAGTACAAGGTCGAGGGCGATCGGGTTCGCTATTACAGTCTTGACAGCTCGCAGTGGGAGCAGATTCCTGCTTCAATGGTTGACTGGGACGCTACCAAGAAGATCGAGGCGGAAGAGGCAAAATCAGACGCCGCGCTGGTCGCTAAAGTGCACAAGCAGGAAGCAGCGCGTCTGGCGGTGCCCCTCGACATTGACGCCAGCCTGGAAGTTGCCCCGGGGATCTTTCTGCCGCCGGGCGACCATCTCTTCGTTTTCGACGGCAAGACAGTTTTGCCCTTGCCCCAGGCCGAAACGGACTCGAAACTTTCCATCGGCCACATGATTGCACAGGTAATGGTTCCGATACCCATCGTCCCGACTCGACATTCCATCTCGATCGCCGGAGCGCACGCCAAATTCCGCATCACTGAAGGGCGGCTGGAATTCTACATCCGCGTGCCCAGCGGCCACCCGGACCTGGTGCTGATCCACGCGAAGGTCCACGGAGATAGCCGCCACCTCGAGAACCTGGATCAAATGTTTGGATTACAGGATGAGAAGCGCGACTCGGTGCCGATGCAGAGCTGGGACATTGCAGGAGGCGTCTACCGGTTTACGCTTGGCCAGGAGCTGACATCGGGAGAATACGCGATCGCCCAAATGGTTCAGGATCAAGGCGACAGCCTGTACGTCTGGGACTTCGGCGTAGACAAGAAGTAAAAAGCGGCCGGTAGCCGGGCGATGGCGAACGGCGGTCGCGATCGAGTTTACTTGACCGATGATGGCTGAGGCTGAAGGAGCTCCGCCAGGAGCGCGGCCAAGGCCGAGATTTGGAAAGGTTTCTGCAAGATCCGGGCGCCTTTCTCGCGATAGCGGACCGCATCACTCGAAGACACCAGCTCGCCGGTCATGAACACAAAGCGCGGCAGCGAGCTGCCCAACCGGGCGCGCAATTCCTCGAATAATTTCTCCCCGCTCATGCCCGGAAGATTGAAGTCGCAGACAATGATTTCGTAGGTGTTCTTCGCGACAAACTCCAGCGCCGCCTCTGAAGTTCCCGCAGCCTGAACCTTCATCCCGCGGGCAGAAAGGCCTTCCTGAACAATTTCGCGGATACCTTCCTCATCATCCACGATGAGGACTGAATGATCGCGCAATGCCGCAGTGCCCGACAGAACGGAAGCGGCCTTTTCCGCGGGCTTCGCCGGCGCCAGCGACGGCTGAATTTCGCCGGCCGCAGGCAAGACGACATGGATTATTGCGCCAGCGCCGGACTTGGACTCGATTTCGATCGTTCCGCCGTGTTCCTTGATTACTGCCAGAGAAATCGTCAAACCCAGACCGCTGCCGCCCCCCGGGCGTTTCGTGGTGAAGAAGGGATCGAAGACTTTCCCGATGATGTCAGCTGGAATACCCGGGCCGTCGTCGGCAAATGTCACGCGGATTTGATCGCCCGAGCGAGTTACGGAAATATCCAGTTGTCCCTGTTCGTGCGCGGGCGAGATGGATTGCTCCGCGTTTGCCAGAATATTCAGGAAGACCTGCAGAAGAAGTTTACGATCGCCGTCCACGGAGGGAAGATCGCCCACTGTCGTGAGCTTTACGCGGATGTTCTTCTTTTCAAGATTCGCCCGCTCGAGTTCCAGCGCCTCATTGAGAATTTCGCCCAGCCGGAGCGCCGTGCGACCCTGAGCAAGAGGCCGCGAAAAAGCGAGAAGGTTTTGGACGATTGCCGCCGCGCGGCGCGCCTGTTGGAGGACCAGATCCACCTGCCTGCGCGTCGCGTCTTCCACCGCGCGCTCCCGGAGAAGATCGCTGACTCCCAGGATGGCGGTGAGCGGGTTGTTCAACTCGTGAGCCGCTCCCGCCATCATCTGCCCCATGGCAGCGAATTTTTCCTTGTCGGCGAGCTGCTGTTCAAGCTGCTTCGACTCCGTCACATCCCGGCCGGATGAAACCATGCCGACAATCGCGCCCTTTTCATCAAATAGAGGATTCCCCAATAGCCTTAGGGTTTTCCAGGTGCCGTCAGCGTGTTGTGCGCGAATCTCGATTTGTTCGTGACTTTTGTGGCCGGAAATCGCCTTTTGGAACATCTCGTTGAGCTTCACCCGGTCCTCCGGGCTTACTCGCTGACCAACTGGCTTGCCGACGTACTCTTCGGGCGTCACTCCGAGAATGTCCGTTATGCGTTCGCTCACAAACTTGAAACGGCCCTCGCGATCCAGCACCACGATCAGGTCCGGGAAGCATTCGATCAGGCTGCGGACGAATTCCTGTTCCTGTTGAAGCTTACTTTCCATTTCGTGACGCTGGGTGACGTCACGCGTAATTTTCGAGAATCCTTGCAGCTTCCCTTCCTTGTCTCGCAAGGCTGTGATCACCACGTTGGCCAGGAATCGGGAGCCATCCTTGCGCACTCGCCAACCTTCATCCTCCCATCGGCCTTTTTCAGCTGCACCCTTCAGTTTTTGCTCGGGTTTTCCGGCCGCGACGTCTTCCGGCGGGTAAAAGACGGAAAAGTGTTTTCCGATAATTTCGCTCGCCTGATACCCCTTCATCCGCTCTGCTCCGCGGTTCCAGCTGGCTACCCGCCCATCCGGATCGAGCAGAAAAATCGCGTAGTCCGCCACTCCCTCTACCATCAGGCGTACCTTTTCCTCGCTCTCGCGGAGGGCCTCCTCCATTTTCTTGCGCTCGGTGATGTCGCGCGCGGAGGTTACGAGGCCGCCTATTTTCCCGTCCTCGTCGAAGAAGGGCCGCGCTGTAAGCAGGAGGTCCCGCGAGGAGCCATCGGCATGAGGGGACCGGAATTCGACCTGGCCCTGGGATTCCTCGCCTCGCACGACGCGCTGGAACATGGCATGCAGGTTCGCCTTGTCCTCCGGATTCGCCCGGGTGCCAAACACACGTCCCACGTACGTGTCGGGCTGCCAGCCCAAAACCTTCTCGACGTGGTCGCTGATATAAATGAACCGACCATCGCGATCAAGAACCGCGATTAAGTCCGGAAAACTTGCCACCATCCGGCGGATAAAGCTCTGCTCCTGCTGCAGGCGCTTTTCCATTTCCCGGCGTTCGGTGATGTCAATCAACGTCCCCTGCAAACGGACAGCGCGGCCGGATGCATCTCGAATCGCGAAGCCGGACGTGAGGCAATGGATCTGCCTTCCGTCCTTCCTGCGCACTACGATCTCGCGGTCTTGTACGGCTCCCTTTACCTCAAGTTCGCGAATGATTGCGTCTCGAACACCGGGATCCACGTAAATGTCCCGGAAATTGACGGCCTGCAGTTCTTCCTTGCTGCTGTAACCGAGGATTCTTACCAGGGCTGGATTCGCATCGAGCAAGTGACCGCCGGGGGTGACGAAAAGAATTCCCTCGCCAAATGTTTCAAACAGCTCCTTGAAGCGAATTTCGGATTCGTGCTGCTTGGTAACATCACGGGCCCAGCCGATTACGGACTGGACCTCTCCATCCACGGCAGTCTGCAGCCAGCAATCGAAGTAGCGAAGCGTTTTGTCCTTCTTGAGCCACACCGGGATGATGCCGGACCACGCGCCATCCTTGACCAATGCAGGCAGTCCGCGCTGGGCATCCGCCAAAGTGGGCGATTCGACGAATTCGCTGAGCCGGCGCCCGATCAGCTCCTGGAAGGAGACTCCCAGAATTTCAGCAAGGCGGAGATTGGCGACACGAACTTCGCCCTCGTGGGAAAGCGTAAAAAGCGCCTGGTCGAGGTGGTCAATCAGCTCGCGGTAGTTGTGCTGCGAGCGGACAATCGCCTCCGTCAGATTCTCAACCTGCGATCCCGAAACAGTCGTGGAGGCGGACTGGTCCCGCTCGCGGTGCGATAAATCCGTAGACATGAACGCGCTCGTCCTGCTCTCTGTTCAAAAAGGCTCCCGCCGGAGCCAGTGGATGTTGTCGTATAAAATTCTACAGACGAGGGACTCCGGAAAGTAAAAGAAAGGGGCCAGCGATGCCAAGATGCTTAACAGGCCGGCCCGTCGCGATCTATGGGATGCGCTGCCCCGTGGCGGGATCGAATACCGCGTTTCGGAGGAACTGTTCGGAGGTCCATGGAGGCGCGTCTCCCCCCAGATAGCCATGAAACCATTCGAGATGCGCGGTGTAGTACAGGGCCATCTCGTACCAGCTTGGCCAATGGCCGGCGCGCGAATAAATGAACAGCTTCGACGGCACATTCATTTTCTGAAGAGACGTGAAAAACTCCAGCGACTGCGTGTACGGCACCCGGTAGTCGCGTTCGCCGGATATTACCATGCACGGCATTTTGAAATTTTTCACATAGGACGACGGCGACCATTTGTCGTAATCCGCCGAATTCCAGGGCTGTCCCTTGAACTCCCACTCCGGAAACCACAACTCCTCCGTCGAGCCGTACATCGAGCGCAGGTCGAATACGCCCATCATCGAAGCAATCGCCTTGAAGCGGTTCGTATGGCCCTCGAACCAATCCATCATGTAGCCGCCATAGGACCAGCCCATCGCTCCCATTCGGTCGGGATCCACGTAAGGCAGTTTCGCGAGTTCGTCGGTGACTTTCATCAAGTCGTCGAATACCTGGCCGCCCCAATCGCCCGAAATTTCCGACGTGAAGTCCTGTCCGTAGCCCGTGGACCCGTGCGGGTTCGCGAAAGCCACGACATAGCCGGCGCCGGGATAGACCTGCCAATCCCCGCGGAAGCTATCTTGCCACTGGGATTGTGGTCCGCCATGCACGTTGAGAATCAGCGGATACTTCCTCGAAGGGTCGAAATCGTGAGGTTTGACGATGAAGACCTCGATCTTCGCGCCGCCAGCCCCCGCGACCCACATTCTCTCGGCCGGGCGAACATCAACCTCATTCATGAAGTCGTCGTTGAAATGCGAAAGCCGTTGCGGCGCGGACGCATTTCCGCCCGCCAGATCCACGGCAAAAACCTCCGGCACCGAGCCCACGGAGCGCTGCACGTACACCATGCGCCGGCCGTCCGGAGAAATATCGAACGAGTCGATTGTACGGTCCACGAGAATCTTTTGAATCGCTCCGGTGTCCAGCGTCAGCTGAAAAATCGGATTGTCCCCTTCTACCGCTGCGTCGAAATAAAGAGACTTCGAATCCGAAGCCCATTCGAAATCCTGTACCCAGTTGCGGAAGGATTCGGTGAGCACGCGAGACGTGCCAGAGGCGCGATCGTACAACGCAAGCCGGAAAAGATCCGATTCGTAGCCCGGCAGTTTCTGCAGGAGATAGGCGATATATTTCCCGTCCGGTGAATACTTCGGATTGCCGTCGAACGCGGGGTTAGAGGCCGTTATGTTGCGCGGCGGTTGGGCACCGCTGACCGGTACAACCCACAAGTCGCTGTTTGTGGAAGATTCCAGACGGCTGCCGCGATCGGAATCCACTGCCAGTTCCTTGCTGTCCGGCGAAAAATCATATTGCAGCGGGCCACTGAGCTGGTAGCGCGGAGAATCAAAATCTCCGGGCGTCAGATCGCGTACGGTGCCGCTGGGAACATCGTCCAGCAGGACGTGCGTTCGCTGGCCGTCCTTCCACTCGGTCCAATGGCGATAGAGAAGAGCGTTCGCCGTATGTGCCTGAAGCGGTCCCTTGCTCCAGCGGTCGCTGATCTTCTTGTTGCAGACGTCATCCGCGCCGCACTCCGGATAGACGTCACTTGAAAACGCGATGGATTTTCCGTCAGGTGACCATAGCGGGTCGGAAACGCCCGTGGAAATATTCGTCAGCTTGCGCGCGCCCCCGCCATTCACGGGGATGATATAGAGTTGCTGGTCTTCACCGGCCTCGCGGATAAAAGCGATCCATTTGCCGTCGGGCGAAAAAATCGGCGAGGTATCATTCGCATCGCCGAACGTGAACTGCCGGGGATTTGCGCCGTCTGCGTCCATCAGCCAGATGTGACTCGTGCGCTTCGCTTTCCCGAGGTCGTACGTGGCGAGGGTTAGGACGATCATGCGGCCGTCCGGCGAGAGGTGGACGTCCTCGACGCGTTGGTAACGGTACAAATCCTCGATGGTGAACGCGCGCTTCGCAGCATGGATGGGTGCAGCGAGCAGGAAGAGTGCGATTGCAAAATAAGACAGTTTTCGGCGCATGGATCCTTTCAGTCTTCGTCGAAGGTGTGAATCGACTCGCGAACCTAAGCACGATTGGTATTTCGCGGGCAACTTGTGCGCGCAAGAAAAAGGCCGCCCCACCTTGCGGCGAAGCGGCCCTGGTTTGTCGGTCGAGCCCTGAAAAAACTCACTGCTCTAGCTTTCCGCGATCGCGTCCGTATCCTTGCGCAGGAAATCGAGCGCCGCCGCCTCTTCCGGCGTGAGCTCGGGCTCCATCGCTTGCGGCTCCTCCTTCGGGATTTCGGTGAGGAGTTGGATATTGCGATAGCGCTCGAGACCCGTGCCAGCGGGAATCAGGCGGCCCATGATGACGTTTTCCTTCAGGCCGCGCAGGTAATCAACCTTTCCGGAGATGGCCGCTTCGGTAAGGACGCGTGTGGTCTCCTGAAAGCTTGCCGCGGAAATGAACGAATCGGTCGAGAGCGAAGCCTTCGTGATGCCGAGGAGCAGCGGACGCCCGGTTGCGGGACGGCCACCATCGCTGATGATCCGGTCGTTTTCCTCGCGGAAGCGGAATTTGTCCACTTGCTCCTCAAGAAGGAACGTGGTGTCACCCACGTCCTCGACCTTTACCCAGCGCATCATCTGGCGAACGATCGTCTCGATGTGCTTGTCGTTGATGTTCACGCCCTGCAGCCGGTAGACCTCCTGGACCGAATTGACCAGGTAGGCCTGCGTGTACTTTTCGCCGAGGACGGCCAGCAAGTCGTGCGGGTTGAGCGGGCCGTCAATGAGAGGTTCGCCGGCGCGCACGTGCTCGCCTTCCTGCACGTTGATGTGCACGCCACGCGGGATGGAGTATTCCTTAACCGTCTTGCCATCCTCGCTCTCGACGTACGTCTTGCGCTGGCCCTTGGCGATTTCGCCGTATTTTACCACGCCATCAATTTCGCTGATGACCGCGGGGTCGCGAGGTTTGCGCGTTTCGAAGAGTTCCACGACGCGCGGCAAACCTCCGGTGATGTCCTTGGTCTTCGTGGTCTCGCGAGGGATCTTCGCGAGCACGTCGCCAGGCTGCACTTCGTCGCCGTCCACGACCATCAAGTGGGCGCGTGATGGCATCAGGTATTTCTTCTTGGCGCGGCCAGCGGAATCGCGGACCAAAATCGTCGGCTGGTGCTTTTCGTCACCCGGGGGAAGCGTGACAACCAGCTGCGAAAGGCCCGTGACTTCGTCCACCTGCTCTTCGATGGTGATCCCGGGCTGCAGATCCTTGAACTCGACCGTGCCACCTGTTTCCGTGAGGATCGAGAACGTGTACGGATCCCATTCGACCATTGTCTGGCCGAGCGTGACCGGTTGCCCGTCTTCGACCTTGAAACGCGCGCCATAAACGACGTGGTGACGTTCCTTCTCACGGCCCTTTTCGTCCACGACCGCGATCAAGCCGGAGCGGTTCATGGCGATCAGGGTCTTGCCGCGGCCCTCGACCACCTTCAGGTCGATGTACTTAACGAAGCCGTTGTTGCGGGCTTCGACTTTGGACTGCTCGGTGACGCGAGTCGCCGTGCCGCCGATATGGAACGTCCGCATGGTGAGCTGCGTGCCGGGCTCGCCGATGGATTGCGCGGCGATGACGCCGACCGCTTCACCCATTTCCACGAAGCGCCCGGTGGCCAGGTTGCGGCCATAGCACCGCGCGCAAACACCGCGGCGGGATTCGCACGTGAGCACGGAGCGAATATTGACTCGCTCGATGCCCGCGGCTTGAATTGCGCTGGCGAGTTCTTCCGTGATTTCCTGGTTGATCTCGACGATCACGTTGCCTTCGTAATCCTTGATCTTTTCAAGGGAGACGCGGCCGATCACGCGATCGCGCAACGGTTCGACTTCGACTCCGGCTTCGAGAATCGGCTCGACGTAAATTCCGTCAGCCGTGCCGCAATCGAATTCGTTGATGATCACGTCCTGCGCCACGTCCACCAGACGCCGCGTGAGATAGCCAGAATCGGCGGTCTTGAGCGCCGTATCCGCCAAACCCTTGCGAGCGCCGTGCGTGGAGATGAAGTACTGCAGCACGGTGAGGCCTTCGCGGAAGTTCGATGTGATCGGCGTTTCGATGACCTCGCCCGAGGGCTTCGCCATCAATCCGCGCATTCCGGAAAGCTGCCGGATCTGCTGTTTCGATCCGCGCGCGCCGGAATCGGCCATGACGTAGACCGGGTTGATGATTCCCTGCTTGTCCTGCTCCTCGAGCGCCTTGAACATTTCATCGGCGACTTTTTCCGTAATGTCGCTCCAGATGGCGATGACCTTGTTGTAGCGCTCGCCGTTGGTGATCGCGCCGTCCAGATACTGCTGCTGGACCTTCACGACCTCATGCTCGGCGGCGTCCACCAGCTTGAATTTGACGCTGGGGATGACCATGTCGCTGATGCCGATCGAAATACCGGACTTCGTCGCGTACAAGAAGCCCAGTTCTTTCAATCGGTCGAGCATCACCACGGTCTTTTCCAGACCAAAGCGAAGATACGCATAGAGAACGAGGGCCTGCACGCCCTTTTTCTTGAGCAAGCCGTTGATGAATGGCATGTCCGACGGCAGGTGATCGTTGAAAATCACGCGTCCGACGGTGGTCTGCAGGAACTGCTTCGAAAGATTTACGGGCTCGGTGTGGGACACGTCCTGATCGTCATACGCATTCGTGAGGTCAATAACCTCGCCGGTGTAGCGCATGCGGATCGGCGTGAGCAATTCGACCTCGCCGGCTTCGAGCGCCATCACAACTTCGTCGCTAGAGCCGAACGCGCGGCCTTCGCCCTTGGCCTTCGGCTTCGACTTCGTCATGTAGTAAATGCCAAGCACCATGTCCTGCGTCGGAACGGCCAGAGGATAGCCGTTGGCCGGCGAAAGGATGTTGTGCGAGCTGAGCATCAGAACCGAAGCCTCCACCTGCGCTTCTGGCGATAGCGGAATATGGACCGCCATCTGGTCGCCGTCGAAGTCCGCGTTGAACGCGGTGCAAACGAGTGGATGGATGCGGATCGCCTTGCCCTCGACGAGTACCGGCTCGAAAGCCTGAATGCCGAGACGGTGAAGCGTCGGAGCGCGGTTCAGCAGCACCGGATGTTCGCGAATCACGTCCTCAAGAATGTCCCAAACCGTCGCTTCCTGCGCCTCGACCAGTTCCTTCGCCTGCTTGATGGTCGTGCAGTGGCCCGCAGCTTCCAGCCGGTGGTAGATGAACGGCTTGAATAGCTCGAGCGCCATCTTCTTCGGCAGACCGCACTGATGCAGCTTCAGCTCCGGTCCCACGACGATTACGGAGCGGCCCGAATAGTCCACGCGCTTGCCGAGCAGGTTCTGGCGGAAACGGCCCTGTTTGCCTTTGAGCGTGTCGGACAGCGACTTGAGCGGGCGGTTGTTCGTCCCGCGAAGCACGCGGCCGCGGCGGCCATTGTCGAACAGCGCGTCAACGGCTTCCTGCAGCATGCGCTTTTCGTTGCGGACGATCACATCCGGGGCGTGCAGCTCCATAAGTTTTTTCAGGCGGTTGTTGCGATTGATCACGCGCCGGTACAGGTCGTTCAGGTCGGACGTTGCAAAGCGACCGCCGTCGAGAGGCACCAGCGGGCGAAGCTCGGGTGGCAGCACCGGAATCACGTCCAGAATCATCCACTCCGGCTTGTTGCCGCTTTTGCGGAACGCTTCGAGGACCTTGAGCCGCTTCGCGAATTTGATACGCTTCTGAAGGCTCGGATCAATTTTCATTTTCTCGCGCAGCTCGGTTGAGAGTTTGTCCACGTCAACGCGGCGCAGAAGTTCTTTGATCGCTTCGGCGCCCATGCGCACGTCGCATTTGCCCGGAAATTCCCGCTGGAGTTCGCGGTACTTTTCCTCGGGCAGGATTTCCTTTTCCTTGAGTCCCGGCACTTCGCCCGGATCCACGCAGACGAAGGTTTCGAAGTAAAGAATGTGCTCGAGATCGCGCATGGTGATATCGAGCAGGTAGCCGATGCGGCTTGGCAGCCCCTTGAAGAACCACACGTGCGAGCAGGGCGATGCCAGCTCGATGTGTCCCAGGCGCTCGCGGCGAACCTTGCTGAGCGTCACTTCGACGCCGCACTTGTCGCAGATTACTCCGCGGTGCTTCATGCGCTTGTACTTGCCGCAGAGGCACTCCCAGTCGGTGACGGGGCCGAAAATCTTGGCGCAGAATAGGCCGTCGCGTTCGGGCTTGAACGTCCGGTAGTTAATCGTCTCCGGCTTGGTTACTTCGCCGTGCGACCACGAACGGATTTTCTCGGGGCTCGCAAGGCTGATGCGAATCGAATCAAAATCCGCGATCTGGCTGGCACGGTCATAAGGGCTCGATCGATACAAGGGATGATCCTCCCGTCCCGGGTTACCCGGAACAAAAACCATTAATAAACAATTTAATCAGACGCGTCCCAGGTTTCCCCGGGACGCGCAATTAGTCCGCTGCTTCTGCCTTCTCGAGTTGCGGTTTCTGGCGCTTCATCAGCTCCACATCCAGGCACAGCGACTGCAACTCGCGCACCAGCACGTTGAACGATTCAGGCACGCCCGGCTCGATGCCCGGCTCGCCCTTCACGATGGCCTCGTAAATCTTCGCGCGGCCATACACGTCGTCTGATTTCGCGGTCAGCAGTTCCTGCAGGATGTGCGCCGCACCGTAGGCTTCCAGCGCCCATACTTCCATTTCTCCAAAGCGCTGGCCTCCGAATTGCGCCTTTCCGCCGAGCGGCTGCTGGGTGATCAGCGAATACGGCCCGATGGAACGCGCGTGAATCTTGTCGTCAACCAAGTGCGATAGCTTGAGCATGTAGATGTAGCCGACGGTGACCTGCTGCGCGAATTCGTCGCCAGTCATGCCGTCGAAGAGCGTGATCTTGCCGCTCTGAGGCAGCTTCGTGAATTCGAGCAGATGCCGAATGTCCCCTTCGCGGGCGCCGTCGAACACCGGAGTGGCAAACGGAACGCCCTCGCGGAAGCTCTGTGCCAGGTCGAGAATCGCTTCGTCATCCAGGTCCACAATCGTCTTCCATACCGATGTGGGCCCAAACGCGTCCTTGAAATATTTGCGTACCGATTCGACGCGTGCTTCGTCGTCCAGCAGCTTGCCGATGTGCTCGCCGAGTTCCTTGGAAGCCCACCCGAGGTGCGTTTCCAGAATCTGCCCGACGTTCATACGTGATGGAACGCCCAGCGGGTTGAGCACAATTTCAACCGGCGTGCCATCGGGCATGTAGGGCATATCTTCCTGCGGAACGATTCGCGCGATCACGCCCTTGTTTCCGTGCCTGCCGGCCATCTTGTCGCCGACCGAAAGCTTGCGCTTCATCGCGATGTAGGCCTTCACCAGCTTGATCACGCCCGGCGGCAGCTCATCGCCCTTCTTGAGCTTGGCGATGCGCTCGTCGGTGATCTTCCGCAGCACATCAATCTGTCGCGAGGTCATTTCCTCAACCTCGTCGATTTTTTCGATTAGCAGCGGATCCTTGTCATTCAGCCGGAGGCGCTTCAAGTTACGCGTCGAGATTTTCTCCAGGATGTCGCGCGTCAATTCCGCGCCCTTGGTGAGCAGGCGCTTGTTGGTGCGCTCATCGTGGAGGTCGGCGACCAGTTTCTGCCCGCCGAGCAAATCGCTCAACCGCTTCAGGCGCTCGTCGGTGAGAATGCGAATCTCATCGCCGAGGTTTTTTTCCAGCTTTGCCACGTGCGTCGCTTCGATGGCCTTGTGGCGTTCGTCCTTCTCCGCACCTTTACGGCAGAAGATTTTCACGTCCACGATCGTTCCCTCGATGCCCGGGGGGCAGTAAAGCGAAGCATCGCGGACGTCGCCGGCCTTCTCGCCGAAAATCGCGCGGAGAAGTTTCTCTTCCGGCGTCAGTGTGGTTTCGCCCTTCGGCGTCACTTTGCCGACGAGGATGTCGCCGGGCTTGACGGTTGCGCCGATGCGGATCACGCCACTTTCGTCCAGATTGCGGAGAAAGCTCTCGTTGATGTTGGGAATGTCCCGCGTGATTTCCTCGGGACCGAGCTTCGTATCGCGCGCCTCGATTTCGTATTCTTCAATGTGAATCGAGGTGTAGTAATCCTCTTTGACCAGCTTTTCGCTGACGAGAATCGCGTCCTCGAAGTTGTATCCACGCCACGGCACAAAGGCGACCAGGACGTTGCGCCCCAGCGCCAGCTCGCCACGGTCGGTGCAAGGACCGTCCGCCAGCACCTCGCCCTGCTTCACGCGGTCTCCCGCGCGAACCAGCGGCTTCTGGCTGATGCACGTGTTCTGGTTTGACCGCTTGAACTTCGTGAGCAGGTAAATGTCGGATCCGACTTCGCGGCTCAGCACGCCGGACTGGTCCGATTCCACGCGCACGATCACGCGCTCGGAATCCACCTGATCCACGATGCCGTCGCGACGGCAGACGATCACAGCGCCGGAATCGCGCGCGGTGACTCGCTCCATGCCCGTCCCGACCAGCGGGGCTTCGCCCTTAATCAGCGGCACGGCCTGGCGCTGCATGTTCGAGCCCATCAACGCGCGGTTCGCGTCGTCGTTCTCGAGGAACGGAATCAAGCTCGCTGCCACCGATACCAGCTGCTTCGGCGACACGTCAATGTAATCCACCTCTTCGCGGCTCTTCAGAACGAAGTTGCCTGCCTGGCGGCAGTTGACGAGGTCGGTCGTGATTCGCAGTTTGTCGTCCAGCGACGCGTTAGCCTGCGCGACCACGTAACGATCCTCTTCCCACGCCGATAAGTAGAAGCAATGCGGCTCGACGACGATTCGCTTACGCTTCAGCTCTTCGTTCGTCTCCTCGACTTTGTCCTTTTCGACAATTTCGCCGGCCTTGAATTCGCTGTCACCCGAATTGACCACTTGCACGAAGTCAATCACGCGGCCGCCCTTCACCTTGCGGTAGGGCGACTCGATGAAGCCGAATTCGTTGATCCGCGCGTAACACGAAAGCGAGCTGATCAATCCGATGTTCGGTCCTTCCGGCGTTTCAATCGGGCAAATGCGTCCGTAGTGCGTCGGGTGAACGTCGCGGACTTCGAATCCCGCGCGCTCGCGCGAAAGACCGCCCGGTCCAAGAGCCGAAAGACGGCGCTTGTGGGTGATTTCGCTCAGCGGATTGGTCTGGTCCATGAATTGCGAAAGCTGCGAACTCCCGAAAAACTCGCGGATCGCGGCCATAACGGGCTTCGCATTCACCAGGTCGTGCGGCATGGCCGTGGACATTTCCTGGTACACGGACATCTTTTCCTTGATCGCGCGCTCCATGCGAACCAGTCCGATGCGGAACTGGTTTTCGAGCAGTTCGCCCACCGCGCGGACGCGGCGGTTTCCGAGATGATCAATGTCGTCCACCGAGCCGACGTTCTTGCGCAGCTTCAGCAAATACTTGATCGCGGCGACAAAGTCGGACGGATCAAGCGTGCGCTTTTCGAGTGGTGTCTCAAGTCCCAGCTTGATGTTGAATTTCAGCCGGCCCACTTTGCTAAAATCGTACTTGCGGGCGTCGAAAAACATCCCGTTGAAGAGCGCGGTCGCCGTTTCCAGCGTCGGCGGATCGCCCGGACGCAGCTTGCGGTAGATTTCGATCAGCGCTTCCTTCGGAGTGTGGATCGTGTCCTTCTCCAGAGTGCGGGACACGATGATGCCGACGTCGTCGCGGTCCGGGAAGCAGACATCCACTTCGGTAATTCCCGCTTCGCCGATCGCCGTCCACATTTCGGGCGTCAGCGGCTTGTTCGCTTCGAGCAACACTTCGCCGGTCTGCCGGTTCACCAGCTCGCCGACCGTGACCGCGCCCTCAAGATCAGCAACTCCGACTTCCGCCTGCGTCACGCGCGCCTTCACCAATTCCTTGTACAGCGCTTCAGTAATGCGCTTGTGTGCGCCCACCAGCGACTCGCCCGACTTCGGATGCTTGATTTCCCGCGTGAGCTTGCGGTCAATCAGCCCTTCCGACGCGTTCCAGTAGAGGTCGCCATCGCGCAGCGAAATCCGCTCGACCTGGAAGAATGTGCGCAGCACATCTTCATTCGACTTGATTCCCAGCGCCCGCAGGAAAATCGAGCCGAGGAATTTGCGTTTGCGGTCAATGCGGACGTACAGAATATTCTTTGTGTCGTATTCGAATTCCACCCACGATCCGCGGTATGGAATAATTTTTCCGAGGAAATAGCTGCGGTTGTTCGCGGTCTCGAAGAAAACGCCGGGCGAGCGATGCAGCTGGCTGACGATTACGCGCTCGGTGCCGTTGATGACGAACGTGCCATTCTCCGTCATCAGCGGGATGTCGCCGAAGAACACTTCTTGTTCCTTGATGTCGCGGATGGACTTCGCGCCGGTATCAGGATCCTTGTCGTAAATCGTGAGGCGAATCGTGACCTTCAGTGGCGCGGAATACGTCATGCCGCGCTCCTGGCATTCGTTCACGTCGTACTTCAGCTGCAGCGTGACCGGGTCGCCGCACTTGTTGCAAAACGTCGGCGTGTTCTTGTTGAATGTGCCGCATTTCGTGCACAGTACATCGCCAGTCTTGTACGGGTTCGTGACGACGGATGCGCCGCAACTTCTGCACGTGGCGCGCAGGTGATGCAGTCCGCGCAGGTGTCCGCACTTGCACTCCCAGTTTCCGATCGCGTAGTCCACGAAATCCAGCTGCGATAGTCCGCGAAAATCCTGGATGGGGAAAACGGACGAGAACACGGACTGCAAGCCCGTGTCTTCCCGCTCGCTGGGCAACAGATCCATCTGCAGGAAGCGCTGGTACGACTTCTTCTGAACGTCAATCAGGTTCGGAATCTGGACTGTCGTCTTAATTTTGGCGAAGTCCAGGCGTTCCCGTTCCCGCATCACACGATTACCGTTACGATGACTC
>CAVZZU010000010.1:0-240941 GCA_963779825.1 uncultured Acidobacteriota bacterium
TACGTTCCCCATACCAGAGTCGATTTACCACAGATTGTAGAGCGGTGTCAGCAGACGCCGGGCGACTAGTTTCGGCGCGCCACGCCTCGTCAATTCTTAGAAAGCCGATAAGCGAGGCGGCCAGAAATCCTCAACACTTGGGTCACTCGGAATGTGACCGGGTTTAGCGGAGCTATGCTCAATTTGGCACACGTCGTTTCTAACAACCCAGCGTATCCATCACCAGAAACCGGTTGCGCCCCTCTGTCCTGGTTCGCGATTCAGACGTGGCCGCGTTATGAAAAAAAGGTCGCAGATGAATTTCAGAAAAAGCGTATTGACGTGTTTCTTCCCCTCCTATCTTCCAAGCGCAAATGGAGTGACCGACAGACTGTCGTTCAAATGCCCTTGTTTCCTAGCTACGTTTTCGTACGAATCGATGAATCATCGAATGCGCGTATTGGTGTGTTACGCACAAACGGCGTTACAGGATTTGTGGGAGTGCGCGGCATAGGCGTTTCGATTCCCCAAGGGCAAATAGAATCCGTGCGCTCGCTACTTGCAAGCGACGTCATGTTTCAATCGCATCCACACCTTACCGTTGGCAAGCGAGTTCGAATAAGAGGCGGTAGCCTGGACGGAGTGGAAGGAACGCTTCTGGAAAAGAAGGGCGATTTGAGCCTGCTCGTATCCATCCACCTCATTCAACGAGCACTCGCAATTCGTGTCGCGGGCTTCAGGGTCGAGCCAATTTAATTCGCCCAAGGTCCCAAGTCGAATCGGAACAACCACAGAAAACCTAATTCTCCTCAGCCAATAGACTTCCGAAAAGGGAATCTTCAAGGTCAACCAAAACTCACGCACAGCACGTACCAAACGACTAATTTGAAGTCATGCTTTGGGGCCTCTTCCAATGAACGAAGCCAAGCGCCGTTTCCTGTTAAGCGGCCTTAAATTGTTCGACATTTCTCAACTGATTCTATCCTTTGGGCTGGCGACGATTCTGGTGGTCCGTTGGGATCGGGGAGATAGTCTCGAACAGTTCCTTTCTGTTCGAGTCAAGTTGTCGAATTGTTTGGCGTTCGGTTTCATTTTGCTGACGTGGCACGTGATCCTTGTTCTGTGCGGCCTATATGAATCAAAGCGGTTATCCGCAAGGTCCGTCGAAGTGATTGAAGTGCTGAAGGCTACCGCGCTTTCGAGCGCTGTCCTGGCCGTTCTGGCCGAGTTGTTTCGAATTAAGATGATGACGCCACGCTTTCTAGTGTTTTTCTGGATTCTCAGCTCATTCTTGTTGGCGACCTCGCGACTCGCGCTTCGGCCGGTGCTGGCCAGCATGCGGAGGCGCGGACGAAATCTCCGCCAGATGCTCGTTCTGGGCACGAATCCTCGAGCAATAGGCTTTGCCCACACAATTCAGAATAAACCGGAACTAGGATACCGCCTCTTGGGGTTTGTAGACGATGAGTGGCAGAAATTGGCCGAGTTCAAGCAGACGGGTCTTCCTCTGGTGTCTGACTATGCCGGTTTGGCTGAGTTCCTTCGGCGCAACGTGGTTGATGAAGTCGCGATGTACCTTCCTTTGGGCTCCTTTTACGAAAGATCATTTGAGGCCGCCGCTCTGTGCGAAGAGCACGGCATCATCATGAGATATGACGGTGATATTTTTGGTCTGAAGAAATCACGATCAACCCCAGAAGAATTCGACGGCGATCATCACGTTGCAACCTATACAGGAGTTCGCGACTGGTGGCCGCTGGTGGTAAAGCGAGTCCTAGATGTAGTGTTTTCGCTCATTCTCTTGTCGTTGCTGATTCCTTTATTCGCGATCGTCGGGCTGCTGATCAAGTTGTCGTCAGACGGACCGATTTTTTTTCGGCAGGAGCGCATAGGTCTGAATAAGCGTAGGTTCTCGATCGTGAAATTTCGAACCATGGTTTCAAATGCGGAGAAGATGTTGGCTGAACTGGCGGATCAAAACGAGGTCTCCGGTCCTGTTTTTAAGATTAGGAAAGACCCGCGACTTACACCGATCGGGAAGATCCTGCGGCGAACGAGCATTGACGAACTGCCGCAGCTCCTCAATGTTCTCAAAGGTGACATGAGTCTCGTGGGGCCCAGACCTCTGCCGGTCCGTGACTACGAAGGGTTTAGCGAGGACTGGCAGCGACGCCGTTTTAGTGTGCGACCAGGCATCACTTGCCTTTGGCAGGTGAACGGCCGCAGTTCGATTCCTTTCGAACAATGGATGAAACTGGACCTGCAGTATATGGATGAATGGTCATTGTGGCTCGATATTAAGATTCTGGCGCAGACCGTCTCGGCGGTGCTGAAGGGGTCTGGTGCTGCATAACATCGAGGGCTGCAAAACTATCGGGTATTGAGGATTGGGCGGAAGACCGAGCGGAGGAACGAGATGCGAGACACAAAATTAGGCGCAGGAATCATACAGTCTCAAGGCGACATTACTCTTCGCGAGGCTCTGGCGTCGGGGGGCGATATTACTTTTCGCGACGTGCTGACGCCGCTGTTTCGCCAGAAACGAGTGATGATCGCCGGTTTCCTGCTGCTAGCGCTGGCGTCTGTCTTCTTCGCACTGGCGGTTTCAAATTCCTATGAGGCCCATATGGAGATTTTAGTCAACCGCGATCGAGTTGACCCGATAGTGACGACAGAAGCCCCGTCCCAGTTGATGATTCCAGCCTCGGCCGTGACTGAAGAAGAGATTAATTCCGAAGCCGAACTATTGCGGAGCCGGGACGTCCTGGAAAAGGTAGCCCTTGAAAATGGGCTCGCAGAAAAGGAAAAACATTCCTGGCACCGTATCTTCGTCAAGCAAAACGACGGCGAGTATCTATCTCTCGCCGTACAGCATCTGGTCAAGAAACTTAAGATCGAGACTCCCACTAAGACGAACTTAATTAGCGTAAGTTATGCGTCTGCGGATCCGCAGGTCGCATATGGCGTTCTCAACAGCTTGGCGACCGCGTACGTAGAGAAACATGTTGCGGTTCACCGCCCCGTAGGTTCCTACGAGTTCTTCACCAAAGAAGCGGATAAATACCGGATTGCTCTCGCGGATTCCGAAGCCCAGTTGGCGAGTTTTGGCATGGAACAGGGTGTTGTTGCGCCCGACGTTGAACGAACCGATATGGCTCAAGTCGTTGCCACCGCCGTGGGCTCGCTGCACCAGGCCGAGCAAACCATCGCCGCCGATCAGCAGCGGGTCCAAAACGACAAGGTCCAAATGGACAAAACGCCGGAACGATCGCTTACGCAACAAGCTACGAATGCCTCCGATAGCTTAATGCAGCAACTGCAAGCCAATCTTCTCGCTGCCCAGGTCAAAAGAACGCAGCTCGCAGCAAAATATGATCCAAGCTATCCGCTGGTGCGAGAGGCCGACCAGGAAATTGCCGAGACTGAGGCTGCGATTACCAAGGCTGAAAACTCAAAGTACGTCAATGCGACGACGGATCGCGATCCTACCTTCGAGTTGCTAAGAGAGGACGCTGCCAAAGCACAAACCGATCTCGCGGCTCAACGCGCGACCGTGATCGCTCTAAAGGAAAGCATTCAGAACATGCAACAGCAAATGGTAAGCTTGGATCAGAAAGCACTCAAACAGCAGGACTTGCTCCGGGCGGCCAAGACGAACGAGGAAAACTACTTGCTGTATCAATCCAAGGGAGAGCAGCAGCGCGCCTCCGACGCTCTTGATAAGCAAAGGATCGCCAATGTGGCTATCGCTGTGCCGCCTGCGATCCCGACATTGCCCAAGACCAGCTCATCTCTGGTGCTCATGATTGGTTTGTGTCTCGCCGTCATAGGTAGCGCGGGCGTCGCATATACGGTTGATTATCTCGATTCGTCATTCAGGACTCCGAGAGACGTAATTGACATTTTGGGAATCCCCGTCGTAGCGGGGGTGCCGAAAAGCCTCTTGCAAACTCGACAAGGATGACTCTCGGTATCTCGGTGTTGTCACACAAGACGACGTCCGCGAGATAGTTGATCCCTGTCGTACGAGCACTTCGTCACTACTGACAATCCGAAACTTCGAAGCGAACCGTTCGATTCGTTCCAGGATTTGATAGGCGAGCCATAAGAGCCGGGCCCGAATCTGCATGAAAGTGCTAATAATCCACAATAGCTACCAGCAACCTGGGGGCGAAGATGTCGTCTTCGCTCAAGAGTGTCAATTGCTGGAAAGTCGCGGACACGAGGTGGTTAAGTATCAGCGCAGCAATCACGAGATCGAAGCAATGTCGCGTCTGCAACAGCTGGCGCTTACAAAAGACATTATTTGGTCAGCGGCCAGTAATCGACACGTCCGTGACGTTCTGCGGGCGGAACGGCCCGATCTTGTTCACATACACAACACATTCATGATGGTTTCGCCTTCGGTCTATCAGGTTTGTCAAGAAATGAGTGTGCCTGTCATTCAGACACTTCACAATTTCCGGCTGCTGTGTCCCGCGTTCAGCCTATTTCGCGACGGTCATGTGTGCGAGGAGTGCCCGACAAGTGGTTTGTGGCGCTCCGTGTGGCATGGATGTTATCGAGACTCGCGCGTCATGACTGCGAATGTCGCGCTGATGCTTCAATTTCACCGTGCGTCACAGACGTGGAGCGATTCCGTAGATACCTATATAGCGCTGAGCGAGTTCGCGCGTCATAAATTCATTCATGGTGGTCTGCCTTCGAAGAAACTCCGAGTTAAACCAAATTTTGTATCTCCTGACCCGGGAGAACGAGACCGACCGGGTGACTACGCAATCTTCGTAGGAAGGCTCTCGCCCGAGAAGGGCGTGACGACACTCCTTGCTGCATGGGAACTTCTAAAATTATCTATACCTCTTGTGATCGTTGGGGATGGGCCGCTTCGCCGCCTGCTAGAGGACGAGGTCAGAAAAAGAAAACTATCGACAGTCACATTCACAGGGAGACTGCCAATGACCCAGGCTCGTAGTGCGATCAGGCAGGCTGCGTTCCTGATTGCACCGAGTCTTTGGTACGAAGGATTCCCAATGATCATTTGCGAGGCCTTTGCCTGCGGTACTCCAGTGCTCTGCTCCCGACTCGGGACCATGCAAGAGGTTGTTACAGATCAGGATACGGGATTGCATTTCGCACCCGATCGGGAAGAAGACTTGGCCGATAAAGTCGAATGGGCTTGGAGCAACCGCAACAAGATGATTTCAATGGGAAAAGCCGCGCGTCGCACCTACGAAACTCACTATACGGCCGAAAAGAACTACGAAGCACTCATGCAGATTTATCACGAGACGATGAGAAGTTATTCTCGAAACTAGAGTGTTTCGATCACATCGTACCAAGCCGGAGGGTAACTCGCGACAATGCAACGTCAACAGGAGAGATAACGATGAGTGTGGCGATAATTACCGGTTCGGCCGGACTAGTGGGTTCTGAGGCAGTCGCACATTTTGCCTCGCTGGGATTGGACGTCGTCGGAATCGACAATGGGCTGCGGGCACGTTTCTTCGGAGAGGAGGCTTCGACGCGGTGGGTCCGCGACCGTTTATGTGCCGAGATTTCCCGTTACCGTCACTACGACGTTGATATTCGCAATCCTGAGGCAATTTCGAAGATATTCGCGAAGTACGGAACTGACGTTTGTCTCGTAATCCACACGGCTGCTCAACCATCGCACGATTGGGCCGCGAGTGATCCGAGCACTGATTTCACGGTAAACGCCAACGGCACATCCGTGGTGCTCGAAGCGACACGGTTGTTCGCAAAGGACGCCGCTTTCATCTTCACATCAACAAACAAGGTGTACGGCGATCTCCCCAACTACTTGCCTCTAATCGAATTGGATTCGCGTTGGGAGCTGGATCCAACCCACGAGTACGCAGCGAGAGGCATCCCGGAAACCATGTCGATTGACAGAACCATGCACAGTCTCTTCGGTGTTTCAAAGGTCGCCGCTGACGTCCTGGTGCAGGAATATGGGCGGTACTTCGGAATGAAGACTGCATGCTTCCGGGGAGGCTGCTTAACAGGCCCGAACCACTCGGGAACGCAGCTGCACGGATTCCTTGCCTATCTAATGAAATGCGCGGTCACGGGAGATCGCTACACGATCTTCGGATATAAGAGAAAGCAGGTTCGGGACAACATCCACAGCAACGATCTCATTCGCGCCTTTCACGAATTCTTCAAGAGGCCGCGCAGTGGCGAGGTTTACAACATGGGCGGCGGAAGGTACAGCAACTGTTCGATGATGGAAGCGATATCGTTGTCCGAGGCGATTACCGGCAGGCCTTTCCATTGCGAATACGTGAAAGAGAACCGCCGAGGAGACCACATCTGGTGGATCTCCGATCTTTCGCATTTCCAGGATCATTATCCGGAATGGAGACCGCAATACGATGTCCGAGAGATCCTCAAGGAGATATTCGAACTAAACGTGGAAAGGTGGGAAGGCGAGTGCTCGGTTCACACAAAAGGAATGTCATCGGCATCCTAGTGGACGCGGTGGATTATGAGGGAGCGATGGATTTTATCTTCCGGGCTGCCCGCGAGAAACGCGGTGCGGCGGTCTCCGCTCTTGCAGTCCACGGAGTTATGACCGGTGTGTTGGATCGCGAACAGAAATTCCGTTTGAACCATTTTGACCTCCTGGTTCCCGACGGTCAGCCAGTCCGCTGGGTTCTGAACTGGCTTCACAACGCAAGCCTGCCAGACCGAGTGTACGGACCAAATCTTACTCTAAAAGTGTGTGAGCGAGCCGCAGACGAGGGCACATCTCTTTATCTCTACGGTGGTACCACCGAAATCCTCACTGCATTAAAGCAGTCGCTGAATCAGAAATTTCCCGGGATCAGGATCGCCGGGGCGGAGCCGTCGAAGTTCCGCCGGCTGAATCAGCAGGAAAAAAACGAATTGACGGATCGGATTGTCTCTTCAAGGGCTTCGATTACCTTGGTCGGGCTAGGCTGTCCCCGGCAAGAAACCTTCGCGTACGAGTTCCGCGACGCCCTTTCGATGCCGGTCTTGGCGGTAGGTGCTGCCTTCCCATTTTTGGCCGGCCTGATCCCGCAAGCGCCTCTTTGGATGCAGAACCGCGGTTTGGAATGGTTGTTCCGCCTGACCAGCGAGCCGCGGAGGCTGTGGCGCAGATACCTCTACCTGAATCCGGCATATATATTTCTAGTGGCGATGCAGGCAGCCAGGCTGTTGCGCTATCCGACAGACGGACTGTCGCCGACCCGCGAACAGCTCTTTGGATAATGGAGAGACTCAATTCCTTGCAGAAGATAAAACTGAAACTTGATGGTGGGCTCGCCCGCAATACACTTTGGGTGTCCGTGGGACAAGGGACTAGGCTCGCCATCCAGGCGGCTTACTTCACCTTGATCGCCCGGTCGTTGGGCGTGAAAAACTATGGAGAGTTCGTAGGGGTCGTGGCGGCTATTGGGATTTTTTATCCATTTGGTGCCTTGGGCAGAGGAAATATCCTGGTCCAGAACGTTTCGCGCGACCGCAGTCTGTTCGCATCCATGTGGGGCACGGCGCTGTTCGCTACGCTGTCGTGCGGATCCGTGCTCGTCGGCCTGGCGATCCTGATTTCGTCGATGGTGTTGCCGGCCGCAATTCCGCTGCGGCTGATTTTGCTCGTAGCAGCTTCGGACGTCGTGGGGCTGAACATCATCCTGATCTCTGGCCAAGCCTTTCAAGCATTCGACAAGTTGAACTGGATGGCTACAATCAATGTGCTAATCAGCGCGAGCCGGCTGATCGGCGCGTTGATTCTGGTGGCTGTTCAACGCCACCCATCCGCTCTCCAGTGGGGATACGTATACTTTCTGAGTACCGCGGGAGTGGCGGCCATGGCTTACTGCCTGGTCTGCATGAAACTGGGGTTCCCAGAAATCGCTCTTCCGCGTTCGGTTGCAGAAATAAGAGAAGGCCTTTACTTTTCCTTGGGCTTCAGCGCACAAACCATATACAACGACATCGATAAAACGATGCTCGCCCGCCTTAGCACACTGGTTGCGACAGGTATCTATGGAGCGGCGTATCGAATTGTAGATGTGAGTTTTTCCCCGGTATCGTCGTTGCTGTACGCCGCATATCCCAGTTTCTTCCGCGCCGGCATGGGCGGCATTGCAGCAAGTTGCAAGTATGCCAGGCCTCTGCTGATAAGATCCCTCGGGTTTTCGTTTCTGATCTGTACGGCAATCCTATTGTTCGCAGGAGTAGTCCCGCGCATTTTGGGAGCACAATACGCTGCTACAGCCGAAGCGTTGCGTTGGCTTAGCTTCCTACCGATATTAAAGTCTGTGCACTATTTCCTGTCTGACGTTCTGACTTCGGCCGGGCACCAAGCAGTCCGCACCGTAATACAAATCGGAGTCGCGCTTTTCAATATCCTGATCAATCTCTGGATAATTCCTGCGTATTCCTGGAGGGGTGCCGCGGTTTCGAGCCTCGCATCGGACGCTTTGCTGGCATGCTCGGTAGGGGTTGCCGTGTCTATCCTGCTGCGCCGCTCGCAGACGGAATCGACTCTCAGCGGTGTGGTGCTCGAAGAAACTGGATCCGCCACGTGAAAGTCTCCAATCGAAGCGTAGAAAAGGCGCTTACCGTTACAGTTCTCTTCTTGTCGACGTCCGCGCTGCAATCGAAGCTATTGGATCTGTCTTCCGTTCAGACGATAACTGATGGCAGCCCACTGATGAAGGCGATCTGGGCCTGCGTCTATCTCGTAGTGGCTGTGTATGTGGCCCGACATTGGAGAGAGATTACGGCGATCATTCGCGCCAATCGCCTTCTCTTCCTTTTGGTCGCGCTTGCGATTATCTCGACTGCATGGTCACCCGTGCCCGCAGTCACGATTCGCCGCAGCATCGGCCTAGGGTTTACCACGCTGTTTGGAGTTTATTTCTGTAGCCGCTACGAAATTCGTGAGCAGTTGAAGTTACTTGGCTCCGTCTTGGCGGCGACCATTATACTGAGCGTGTTTGCAGAGCTTTTTGTTCCAAGCATGTTTCCCCCGGTCGATCCGTTAAGCTTGGGCGGTTGGAACGGAGTATTTCTCCAGAAAAACGATTTTGGGAGAGTTCTGGCCTTGATGGCAGTTGTGATGATGGTGCGCACCCGACGTTCCACGAAAGCCATCTTTTCCCATGCTGCAGCGTTATTGGCACTGCTTGTCATCATTGCCAAGACGGAATCGCGTACAGCCCTCTTGATAACGATTGTCATGGTATTGGCGGTCATGGCGTTCTCTAGCGTCCGCTGGAAGCGACGAGCGCTTGTCACTTTAGGACCCGCATGCGCGCTATTGACTCTACTAGTAATCTTCGCAGCCCTATCGTTCCGAGTCGAGCTTGCTGGGCTGATGGGACGCGATGTGCGATTGACCGGGCGGACTGAGATCTGGAACCTCAGTCTCTCGGCGATAGCGGAACGGCCGATGTTGGGCTATGGGTACAGCGCATTTTGGAACGGCTCTGAAGAGGGTGCTCGAGTCAGGCAGCTCGTCGGATGGGATGTTCCAAACGCTCACAACGGTTATATCGAGACTGCCTTGGATCTTGGAATTGTCGGGTTCTTAATCTGTTTCGTCGCATACGGCGTCGCGATCCGCCGCGCAGTTGCCTATGTCCAGAATAATTCCGGCAACGAGGCTAAATGGCCTCTTGCGTACCTGCTCTTCACTCTCCTTTATTGCACGAGTGAGTCCGCGTTTCTCGCCTCAAATTCCATCGTCTGGATACTCTTTAGCGCGGCAACATGCTCCGTGAGCCTGCCACTCGTCAGAGAATCGCGGGGAGTCGATGTGCAGCAAGCTGTGGATTCTGGATCGCCGTACCTCCCCTTGAAGGTCTAGCTGATGCATGTAGCCATCTGTGTCGCGACCTTCAAGCGGCCAAAACTCTTGCAAAGATTGTTGAATGGGATTGCGGAATTGAGATTCGTTAAAGTTCGGGTGCCGGAAATCAGCGTCATTGTGGTGGACAACGACCCATCTGGAACAGCCAGGGACATTTGCCGCAACACCGTTCTCCCGTGGAGGCTCAAGTACGTGCTCGAGCCGAAGCGAGGCATCGCGGAAGCGCGCAACCGCGCGGTGAGGGAGAATGGCGACGCCGATTTTGTAGCATTTATCGACGACGATGAAGTGCCGACAAACCTCTGGCTCGATGAGCTGGTGTCAACCCAGGTAAACTTTCACGCGGACGCAGTGGCAGGACCGGTATACCCGTCTTTTACTGACGATGTACCCGAGTGGATACGGAAAGCGGATTTTTTCGATAGGCCGACCCATTTTGTGGCCGGAGAATCTCTCCTGTGTTGCTCCACAAATAACGTACTTGTTTCTCGAAATGTGTTCGATCAGGTCGGCGATTTCGACGATCGCTTTCAGCTCACCGGCGGCGAGGACGTGCACTTTTTCACGCGAGCCCACCTTGCCGGCTCCAAAATCGTATGGTCCGGGGACGCAATTGTTCACGAAGCAATATCGAGTGACAGAGCCAATATAGGGTCAGTTCTACGTCGTGCGTATCGGGGCGGAAATTGCTACACCCTTGTGGAATCTTCGCTTGACGACCGCCTCTTTCTACGTTTTGTGCGGTTTTTCAAAGGTTGCGGGCGAATACTGCAAGGCTTGGTGTATGCCTGCACATCGCTTATTACCGGTCGGGCTGCTGCCCTCGTTCGCGCGCTCGGAGGCATTTGTTCCGGCGTGGGAATGCTTGCCGGACTGGCTGGTTTCCGTTATCAAGCGTACAAGACAGTGAGCGGGGATTCAGCTGAATAAGGGGTCCTATAACGCTCGCTCTGAGATCCGAACCGATCTGGCGTCACTACGAACAAACGATTTTCAGCTTTTTTTTGAGGAGCTAGTATGCCCAGGGTTCTTATTATTCAGTCGGTAATGAAACACTATCGAGTGCCGTTCTTTACCGCCTTGCACGCGGCCCTTCAGCGAGACGGTATTGACCTGACAGTGGTCTACAGCGATCCGAATGGTATCCATTCTTCTCGTGGGGACAACGCGGAACTTCCCGAGACCTTTGGACGGCATGTCAAAGTATATTGGTTAGCAGATCGCCTACTCTATCAGCCTATTTGGCGTGAGGTAGCCCGCGCGGACCTGGTAATCGTAGGGCCGGAAATCAAATACCTGATCAATCCCTTTCTTCTACTGATGTCGATGTTGGGCATGAAGACGGTTGCATTCTGGGGGCTGGGTCCGAACATGCATCCAGATCGTTCGCCGCTTGCGGAATGGATAAAAGGGCGCTTCTTCACCAAGGTCGATTGGTGGTTTGCCTATACCGACTCCGTCGCCGAATACTTGAGAAAAGAGGGAATGCCGGCGAACAGGATTACGAACGTGCAGAATGCTACTGACACCGTAGACCTGCGAAGACTTATGAAGGAGATTCCGGATGGGGATGTCTCCGCGGCAAAAGAAACTCTAACTGGTACGCGCGATAGCGTGATCGGCCTCTACTGCGGACTAATAGGAGGGATCAAGGCACTCCCGTTGTTGCTTGATGCCGCCAGGATCGCGAGGAGCAAGTGTCCACAGTTTCATCTGGTCCTAATTGGAAACGGTCCCGACCGACCGTGGCTGGAGAAAGGGGTTGCAGGCGAGCCTTGGATCCACTATCTAGGATCGAAATATGGCCGGGAAAGCGCCCTGTATTACAGGATGTCCGACGTCTTTCTGCTAGCGGGCACAGCGGGTTTGGCCGTTGTCGATAGCTTCGCCGCCGGCCTGCCATTGCTGGCTACTCGTCTGGCGACCCATCCTCCCGAGATCAGCTACATAACCGAAGGCGAAAACGGTCAACTGGTTCCGCACGATGCAGAAGCTTTTGCGGGCGCTATAGTCGACATTGTCTCAAATCCATCGTTGATAACCAAGCTTCGCAGAGGGGCTCGTGAATCCGGTTCTCAGTACACAATGGAAGCAATGGTGGAAAACTTCAGGTCCGGAGTAAAGATGTGTTTGGCGCAGAATGGCGCTGTCTCGCGTTTGGGCGCCGCCGACCTCGCAGCTCCTGGCGCCGATTAGTTCCCTGGATGAGTTTTGCTGGCGACGCCATTCGCTACGCTAGATGACCAACATGCGATCATTTGTCCGCGCCATAAAGCCGACAGTTCGAGCTATTTTCCCTGAATCTTGGCGTCGGCGAGTTCGTTCTCATCTTTCCAAGAGATGGGATGCTAAGTTCGAACGCCAACCGGCCGAAAAAGTATTCACGGCCGTCTACAAAGAAGGCAAATGGGGTGCAGATCCGCAAGGCGATTTTTATTCTGGGAGCGGCAGCCACGACCCTAAGATCGTTCTGCCATACATCGAAGCCGTTGGCAAGTTTCTGGAATCTTTTCCTGTACCGCCGTCTCTCGTCGACCTTGGATGTGGAGATTTCAATGTTGGACGACAGCTGCGTCCCTATTGCGGTAACTACATCGCTTGCGACGTAGTTCCCGATTTGATAGTGCGGAATCAAACAAAATTCAGCGACTTGAATATAGATTTTCGACGATCGGACATCACTCAGGACAACTTCCCCGACGCCGATGTTGCCGTTCTCAGGCAAGTCCTTCAGCATTTGAGCAATGGTCAAATTCTTAAAGTTATACCCAAGCTCGATCGCTACAAGTTTCTTGTCCTGACGGAACATCTTCCCGCTGACCTTAATTTCAGGCCGAACATTGAAAAGCCTGCGGGTGCGATGGTCAGAGTTTCTTCGGGTTCGGGCGTCGTACTGACCGAACCGCCTTTCAACCTAAGGGTAAGATCCGAACAGGTAATTTGCTCGAGTGACCGGGCCATCGGCCGTGATGCAGCTGTCGTCAAGACCACGCTCTACCGACTCTAAGACTTCGATCACCGTTCATGATTCCGCGAATCGTTCACCAAACATCTGGGCGACTTTCCCAAGAGGAGACTCGGCTTGCGCGTCGCGTCCGAACGCTTCTTCCGCGCTGGGAGTATCGCCTGTGGAGCGACGATGAAAACGAAGCGCTCGTTCGGGAGCGCTTTCCTCAATATCTTTCCTCTTTTCGATCTATCAAGCGCGGGGTTGTAAAGGCGGACATCGCACGATACATGTACATGTCGGTTTACGGTGGCTTCTACCTCGACACCGATTACAAGCTCGTTCTTACGATCGACGACGCAATGCTCTCCCATTCCTGTATCTTGCCGGTTTCGCGGGACAGCGGCGCCTTGTTCAGACTTGGCAACGCCGTGTTCGGTTCAGAGCCTGATCATCCATTCTGGAGCGATTTCCTCCAGCGCATTTTCTCGGATGGTCAACTCACCGATCTCGTCGAGGCAAGGATCGAAAAGACAACAGGTCCTGAGGGACTGACCGATTTTTACCTGGGGCGTCGTGATCTCTACAGGGATATCTTCCTGCCTCCCAGAGAAATTTTCCATCCACCCCTCACCTATCTCGGTTTTTCATTTCAGAAGGGGCCCAAAACAATTGGAGCCCATCTTTGTTGGGGTTCATGGAGGACGAAGGGCCCGCTTGGAGTCGTACGAGCAATCGCAGTGCGTAAGCTTACTAGCCTCTAGCGGAAGTTGAGTGCGTATCGGCATCCACACAATGAACCTTTTGCAAACTCCGTTTATGGCAGTGAAGCGCGGGGCTCGAATCCTTGCGGGCAGCGACGTTTACATTTCCAAGCAGCTCGATTGCGAAGTGGTGTACTTGGGAAAGACGGGAGCTTCATGGCCGATTTGCCCAGAAGCCCTTCCGGCTAATCCGCTGGTTTATTCCTTCGGCGTCGGGGAAGACATCTCCTTCGATCTAGAGCTGATCCGCCTTTTCAACGCAACTGTACACGCCTTCGATCCCACGCCTCGCGCCATCGCTTGGATCAGCGGCCAACAACGCCCGGCGAATTTTCATTTCCACCCTTGCGGACTTGCGGATCATGACGGAATCTCCAGATTTCGCCTTCCTGTGAACCCTGCGCACGTTTCGCACAGCATTGTCGCCGAGGACAGCGCCGCTCCATCATGCGAACTGCCGGTGAAACGAATCCAGACGTTTATCTCAGAGTTGGAGCACCCCCGCATCGACCTGCTCAAAGTGGATATCGAGGGCGCCGAATACGCCGTAATTGACGATCTCATCGCGTCGGGGATCGTAGTTAAACAGCTACTCGTCGAGTTTCACCACCGCTGGAAAGAGATCAGCGTATCCAAGACCAAACATGCCATCCGCAAGCTAAACGCTGCCGGTTACCGCATTTTTGCCACTTCTCCGACCGGCGAGGAATATGGTCTCCTCTGTTTTCATGCAAAAGGGTAAGGGCTTCGAACGACTAATCAGGCTACTTCGACCATTTGAGGAGGAGCCTAAATATCAGCGGCTTCTTCTGCTGGGCTTTGCGTTCGTCTTGGTCGCGTTTGCGCAGGTCGCCGTGGTTAGTTGGGCGGGTGATTCCGCTGATCGACTGTCTGGGCTCGGAAACAGGCCGGATGCTCGCGGCGAAACATCCATTGCAAAGGCAATCAACGGTGTGAGCTATTCGAACCTCTATAACGGAGCGACTCTCGACGTGCGTGCTAACGCCTGCATTAAGGACGCCGAAACGGGGACGAACGGGAATACGAGTCATATCTGCGATTCCCGCGCCGAGGGAGGAGCGCAGACAATCGCAACTCCGATTGTGGTCGGTGATCCCGCCGGTGATGACGTCACATGGCTGCTGCCCGAAAACTGCACATGGAATGCGGCGAACTCGATTGGATCGTCCAACTCGGCGATATTCCAATATCAATTCACGCATATCCTGGGTGTTGCTTCCAACCCAGCCAGATGTGACGTGATCGATCAGGCTGGTAATCGAGGGATCAACGCGCTCTATCAGAACAGCGCTACCGGTTATTACAAAGCCGAGGGCTTCGCGCTCAGAGATACGTATTCCGGTGGCGGGGCAACCTCGAGCGGTGCGGTAATGCTGATCCCCGGCGGGCTGGATACCACAAGTTACTCGGACATTGGCGTCGCAAGCTACATACGCGGGATTACTGGAATTCTAATCGGAAAATCAGGCAGCCCTTGCTGCTCGATCAATTTTAATCGGATTGAGGTAGGTGGGAACTATACAGGCGGAATCCCCGTTGACATTGAAGGCAGCGGCGCGAACGAAGCTCATGCCGTTTGGTTTTTTAATAGTAGCTTCACGCATCCCGCACCGGGCCTACCAACATTTAAGTGCAACGACACTTCAACCGACAAGGCGTCGGTCGTCGGGTTCTTCGGAATTTACGAGGAGCCAAATGGCGCCGACACGACCACTTCCATCAATCAGATTGCCGGCTGCGGATCGGTGATTTTTAACGGCATGGAAATCGAGAATGTCGGCGGAAGCATATCGAAAGCGACAGGAATCTCTGTAGATTCAAGCAACACGACATCTTTGGAAGTTGCGGGGCTGACTATGCGTCACGGCTTCTCGCGGCCAGCCACAGCCATCGTAAATAGTTCAACCGGAGAGGCGATTCAAACCGATAGCCAGGGCCACCTCACCGGATACCATAGCGACACCGATCACGCAGAGATCTTTGCCGTGCCAGGGCACCCAAATCATATCTCACCAGCTACGTTTGCCGGCATCTGCACAATGGTTAATTCCACAAGTTGCACCATAAAACTTTCTGCTGTCTCTTTAAAGAAGCCAGCATGCGTAGTGACGGTTCAATCCGCGGCCGTAATCGCTGGTGGTTGCGTAGTTTCCAATGCAATCGTTACGATCACAGCGGCGTCCGCCAATTCAAGCACTTGGGCAGCGCTCCTATTCGACTAGCCAAACTAAGGGGCTGTGTAAGAAGTCTTGAAACGCAAGCCGGCCACGCATGAACATCCAAAAAGTTTACGCCCCGTTCTTCCGCCACTTCCGCGGGTCGCGGATACCCAAGCTCTATGCCTGCCACAAGATCACAAAGGACTCACGCGTTTTGGACATCGGAGGCACCCCGACTATCTGGGAACTAGCCGGGTCGATGGGGTATCCCATTCCAAGAGTGACGCTCTTGAACCTGGGTAAGCCGGGCGATTTACCACCGTGGGCAGACTGGATAGAAGCCGACGCCAGGGCGATCCCCTTCGCCGCACAGAGCTTCGACCTCGCTTTCTCTAACTCCGTCATTGAGCATTTGGGGACGCTGGAAAATCAGGCTGCAATGGCCCGGGAGGTCTCAAGAATCGCGCGCGCGTACTGGGTGCAAACTCCGGATATCAAGTTTCCGTTTGAACCGCACTATTTGGCCCCGTTTGTACACTGGGTTCCCCGCAGTTATCGGCATCTGGCTGCGCACTTGACCCCGTGGGCCATGATCGTGCATCCCACATCGGTCGAAATCCGCGACAGAATTGCAGAGATCAGATTATTATCCGCGGTGGAGATGCGGACATTGTTCCCCGACGCTCGTTTGATCACAGAGAAATTCTCCGGTTGGCCGAAGTCGCTAGTGGTGTCGCGTGGCGGGGGCGAATAATGGGATCGGCCGGGCTGTTATCTTCAAACCGACGAGTGACAGAGCAAATGTCAAAGTGTGATGTAGCAATTATCGGTGCAGGGCCATATGGATTATCTATTGCTGCGCATCTTAAAGCGCAAGGAGTCGACTTTCGTATTTTTGGCCATCCGATGCATACCTGGATCGCGCACATGCCCAAGGGCATGCGGCTCAAATCCGAAGGCTTTGCGTCTTCCCTTTATGATCCGGATTCATCCTTCACTCTTGAGACTTACTGCAAGGGAAAAGGCATTGCATACGCCAAAACGGGCCTTCCTGTCCCACTCGAAGTGTTTGCGTCCTACGGTCTGGAGTTTCAGAGAAGATTCGTGCCGGAATTGGAGAACATGCTCGTGAGCTCGCTCCAGCGAGCTCCGGGAGGCTTCTGTATTCGCCTCGAGGATGGAAAGCTCATTTCGGCGCGCAGGGTCGTGATGGCAGTTGGCGTATCGCACTACGACTATCTTCCGCCCGTACTGGCCGCTCTTCCAGAAGGGTTCGCGACGCACAGCTCACGGCATCATACTCTCGATCATTTCAAGGGTCGGGAGGTCGCGGTGGTGGGAGCCGGAGCTTCAGCCTTGGACCTAGCCGCGCTGCTGCACCAAGCCGGAGCTCGAGCCCACGTGGTCGCTCGCAGGGCCGTTATACACTTCCATAGCCGACCCAGCAAACTCGAACCATCATTTCTGGACGGGCTCCGCGCTCCGGTCACGGCGATCGGGCCCGGCTGGAAGCTGTTCTTGTGTGCCAATGCTCCTCTTGTTTTTCGCGCAATGCCCGAAAAGTTTCGACTCGAGAAGGTGCGGCGCGTTCTCGGGCCGGCAGCTTGCTGGTTCGTCAAAGAGCAGGTCGTTGGCAAGGTGCCGATAATCCCTGGAGTTACAGTCACGGAAGCGAAAGTCCAGACTGGGAGAGTGAGTCTTCGTCTTACTGACGGCGCCGGCATCCATACGATGTTAATTGCAGACCACGTCATTTCGGCAACCGGCTACCGGGTTGATATCGAACGCTTAACCTTCCTAGGTCCAGATCTGCGAGCCGGAATCCAGTCGATTCACTCCACGCCTGTGCTGTCGGCGAATTTTGAGTCCTCCGTCCCCGGCCTGTATTTCGTTGGTCTGTCCGCGGCGAATACCTTCGGCCCCCTCCTGCGTTTTGCCTGCGGAGCACGATTCACCGCGCGAAGGCTCTCAAGGCACCTCGCGAAAGCGCCGAATCGCGAGGCGCTATCGAGCGTCTCAAGGGTAAGCATTAGCTCCTCAGATGGAGAAAAAGTTTCCGTTGCCAATCTTTCCTAAGCTGGAGTTCACTAGGGCGGTGGCCCAACGGCCCGTATTCCTCGGGGGCAACAACACAGCGCGATACGCTCTTTCTATGCAAGATCGGTCGTTTTAATCTCGTCGGCTTGAGCGGACCTGTACCAACATGAAACCGAGAGTCTTGATTGCCGCGACTTGTCGCTGGTTTTCTGCGGCGCGACTGGCGATTTCTCTCGCCAAGGCGGGTTTCCATGTCGACGCTGTTTGTCCATCGCGTCACCCACTCGCCCTGACGGGCGTCGTTCGCCAACCTCACAAGTACCATGGCATAGCGCCGCTTAGATCATTCGCATCCGCGCTCACCGCCACAAGTCCCGATATCATTGTTCCTTGTGACGAACTCGCCCTGCGGCATCTCCATGAACTGTACTATCGAGCGGAGGGCCGCGGCACGGAACGACTGGCCGTTTGTGCGCTCATCGAACGATCACTCGGAACTCCTAAAAATTTCCAGATCGTTTGTGAACGAACTTCGTTCATGAAGGTAGCAGAGGAAGAAGGAATCCGAGGACCGAGGACCCACGTAATCTCCAACACCGCCGACCTGATGGAGTGGACCGCAAGAATCGGCTTCCCCGTGGTGCTGAAATCAGACGGAACATCCGGAGGTGACGGCGTAAGAATCGCTCGCACACCTCAAGAAGCAGAGGATGCTTTTCACGCGCTCCAGGCCCCACCTTCGCTGGCGCGGGCAGCCAAACGGATCTTCGTCGACAGAGACGCGAGATCGGTTTGGCCCTCCCTACTTCGCAATCAACCGGTCGTCAGTGCACAAGCGTTCGTCGAAGGACGTGAGGCAACTAGCACGATCGCTTGCTGGGAGGGCACTGTGTTGGCCGGCCTGCATTGTGAAGTGCTCAACAAACATTACGCGACAGGACCAGCCACTGTTCTACGGCTGATCGAGAACGCTGATATGTCGACTGCTGCCGAAAAGATCGCCCGTCGACTTGGCCTTTCAGGCATCCATGGTCTTGATTTCATGCTTGAAACAGACACCGGCAAGGCGCACTTGATCGAAATAAACCCACGAGCAACGCAAGTTGGACATCTCGCCCTTGGATCAGGGCGCGACCTTCCCGCTGCCTTATATGGAGCTGTCACCCGGAACATCGTCCATGAGCCTCCTGCGATCACTGATAAAGACACGATTACGCTCTTTCCTCGCGAGTGGCTAAGGAATCCGGCCAGTCCATTCATTCAGTCGAGCTATCACGACGTCCCCTGGGAGGAACCAGAGCTCATCCGAGCGTGCGTAGGCACACCCCAAAAACAAACTTATTTATATTCTCAGTATAAGGCGGGTCAACCCAGTCATCAGCTAGTATCTCCACTGGTGGGCGAGGGAAGCCTTCCAGTATCGTCAGCGAAACCGGCTGCGTGAAGAACGTTTGTCTCGGCGTAACGAATCCACAGTTGTAACAAAATCCTGCGGGCGTCCATCTTCGGGACGTATCCTCAGGCTCGACCGTCGAAACCCTCGGAAATCACGGAATCGGATTCGTGATTTATGATTAGGTCCTTCGTCTAGGCGGCTTCTTCAGGATTTTCCGCTTGACCTCGAATCCGTCTAAGCAGCTTACTAATCCCAAAGGTCGACTCTAACGATCCGAGTATCGATAGAATCTATTCGTAGCCACGCGGATGTTTCTGACGCCACTCCCACTGCCAGCGCAGAATCGAATCCAGATCGGACATCTCGGGATTCGAGCCGAGCACAGCGCCTTTTAATCGTCTACACTGCTGCCCACGTACCGTGCGAGTACCGGGAAATGTCTAGCTGGGTAGTCTGAGATGGATGTTTTTGTGACACGAAGCGCACAAGGTGATCAAGTTCTCTTCCGTATCGTCACCGAGCTGACCACGCGATTGAATGTGATGAACCTGGAGGTTTCGCAGGCAGCCGCAAGATTGGCAGCGCCATCCGTCTCGCTCGAGGACCCTTTGATGGAGCTCCGCGTAAAGTGGGGCACTGAGTCTCAACCGGGGACGTCGCGACGTATCATGCGTCAAGGGAGCCGCTCGCTTTACTGAGAAACTCCTGCTGTTTTAGCTGTGGTAGCAATCCAAAAAGCCGGTCGAGGGAAAGCATCAGGGTGTTTGAATCTCCAGTGTCGATGTTCGCGCCTGCCAGAAAATCCGCGCAAATCATCTCCAGCATGTAGCCGCGAGATTTGTCACTGCCCAGCATCAAGCCTGCCGTTTCAAGGGCCTGCTCAATCACTGTTACTTGGCTCTTGTAAACCTTGAAATAGATCAGTTCCCACGGCTCTGACTCTTTACCCGTAAGATGTTTTTCAACCTCGCGTTTGAATTCCTCTTTGGGTAGTGCGTCCGCTTTGTGCAACCAGGTTGCACAGTCGAAGTTTTCTCCTTCCCGTCGCACCACCTTCACCATCTCTACCGCCTTGCTCCAGCCGATTGCCTTGAGCTGTGGCTTGGGCACCTTCCCGAGATTCTCGTGGATGGCCATCAAGTAATAGGCCTTCCGGCGCGACTCGGGAAACCGCTTTTCCAGGAACTCATCGAACGACTTCAGGTTCTCCAACCTCCAGTACTGCCCTGCCCGAACCTCGCATAGATACTGTCCGAGCTCAACAAAGCGCACGTCGCGTTCCTGTTCCTTGGTCCTCTCCCAGGACAGGATCTCGTCAATCTTGTCCATGACAAGCAGTGCTCGCCGTCGATCGAGGTTCGGTGCCATTGGCAATCCGTTAATCCGAAAGCTCGTCAAGCCAATCAAGGTCGCTCGCTCCCGGTTTTCGAACCAAGTTGATGTCAATCAATTGCTGGTCATTCAGGCATAGCCCTAGGTGCGAACAGCTGACGCAGCCGTTCTGAGGGAATCGAATCCCGCTGTGGCCAAGAAACTGGCCGGTTTCGACTTGGCCGACCGTCGTTTCGATCAGCCGACCGAACTCGCGGCGCTGCTCTTCCGAGATCGATGCCTTTAGGTATTGGATCTCAGGCTGTTGCTTTCGAACGAATACAACGAACGCAACATCCGAGATACCGCTGATCCAGGAATAGCAAATGAGCTGAGGGTCCAAGGTCAGCAAACCTTGAGGCTCTTCGCTGTAACGACTGGTTGTCGTCTTCCAATCGATCAAACGCGCCTTGCCATCCAGCGTACCGAGAGCGTCAATGTAAGAAACGAACTCGTTGTTTCCGGGCAGAGTTCGGAGCAGCTTGACTTGTAGGTTCTGTTGAGGCTCGGGAACCTGAACGCGATCATCCTGTGCGAATTTCTGGAGTAGGTGAACTCCCTGATGGACCAAGCGATCCCAGGAATCTCCTTTCTTGTATTCGAAAGGAGCGTCGCGAAACGCACCCCATTCCTTGAAGAGCACGGCGGTTGAATCCTCTCCGTGGAAGTAGGCGCCGAGCGCGGTTTCAAAGCAGCGACCGAAGACCATTGCCGCACGCGTGTCTTTTTCCCGCCAGCCATCGAGATAGCGATACCGGTAGCTACGCGGACAGCGAAGGTACTGGCTAATCTGTGTGTAGCTGTAAGTCATTGGAACCTCCCTTAGCTTCCCCAGTTCTCTCGCGTTGATCCGTCGACGGGCTCTCCCATTCGGTGGAGGGAGCAAATCCATCGAGATTCTGAAAGCTCCGACCGGCAAGTGTTTTGCGCGAAGTTCGGACTACTCCCTTAAGTCCAATCAGAGCCCTTTCGTCCAATTCATCGCGGCCAAGCAAATCTGTGTCGTATCCGAAGTCACGAAGGAACCAGTTGAGCCTCCAAAGAGCCTTCGGAGTGCAATAGAGTCGTCCCGAAATACGGCGGGAGCGAAAGTCCTCGGGTTCGAGCACCGCAAAGCGGATCAAGTAACACGGCTTTTGCGGATGCCATCTGTAGTTCACATGGTCCACGCGAACCAGAAACAACCCTTCGAGAAAATCCTCAGCGTTCTTCGACTCAGAATGGAGGCCTGGAATATGTCGCTTCATGAGTTCACCGCCTCTGTGCTCGTATAGCTGTTGAGTTTGCAAATCAGGCCATCACGGTCCTTGGCTGCCTGGTCAGCCAAGGTTGTGATAAAGGATTCGACCAGTTCCCTGCCAGCATCACGCAGGACCTCGGTTCCGCAGAAATCCGCGGCGTAACGCTTAACTCGAACGGGATCAAGCTCGTACTTTCGAATTAGAAGGCAGAGCTGGTCTCGGAGGCGGACATGGCCGTTGTTCGAACCGTTTGAACCGTGAGACCCATTGGAATGCGGCGCTGCGGCGGCAGGCCTTGGTGGGCCGGAGAACGATCCCAACTCTTCAACGGAACAAAGACCGATTCCGTAAGCCTTCCGAAGTGCCCGATCGACCGCTCGGGTCTCGGCCATGCGCATCTCGGCGCCCCGAACAAGAGTTGAAACGTTTGAAGGGTCGGCATCCCCGTAGCCGACAAAACCCCTGGAGCTAGGAGTCTTGTAGACCGTCGCCTTGAACACCCAGCGCCCGGCGATCGGGTCAGATACGTCCTTTTGGAGTGAAGTCCTGATGGCATGGCATCGCCTATTTTGAGAAGTCCGAAGCAAGCCGGCGTGTGTTACGTACCAGCGACCGTCCAGGAGCTGTAGATCGCCGGCGGCGACCGAAAGAGAATGGCGGGTGGTGAGCTCTCGAAGACTACGCAGGGCGACACGGGAAGGCTCGCCCCACAATTGACGCGCGAGCTTCGCGTTAGAGCGAAAGGTAACGACATTCCTCTTCATGAATCCTCCTTGATTTTGCATGTAGAATGAATGCCACTCATTAGTGGAAAGGGTTCGAGAGCCGATTCTTTGATTGCCTTCCGGTGCCCGGCAGGGCTAAAAGAGACAGGTCGAAAAAGCAGCTCTTTCTTACATGAGAAGCCTCTAAGTGTCATACAGCTATTTTAGAGTTATACAGCTACAATGTCAAGGAAACGTTCGAAGTCAAAAGCCTCCGAAATCGACTGGTCTGCGGTTGGTCGGCGGATCAGGGGACTCCGAGGATTCGATATTACCCAGGCAGACTTTGCGAGTCGGATTGGTGTGAGCCAGAGTTACTTGTCTGCCGCCGAGCGCGGGCGCAGTGAAATTGGAGCAGGGGTCCTACTCGCTATTAGTCGAGAATTTGATAAGTCGCTGGAATGGATACTCACGGGCGAGGAACAGATCTAGTCGAAATCTGTTCCGAAGTCGGGTAATCAATTAAACACACGCGTCTACAAAGCTGGTTGACACATCGGAGTATTGAATTAAACTTGCGGGAAATTGGCGACTACTCCTCCCCAGATTAACGAGCTGTGCAGCAAGGTTACACTCCTAGAACGAACCGAGCCTGGATTCACAACTTCAGTAGGTGTCAGCTAAGCGGATTAGTGCGGATGTCCTGGCAACAGTGGCAACCGAAAACTGAGAGGGCGGACGAACGATGTCCGCCCTTTTTTATTGGAGGGAAAGATGAAGATCAATTCAAGTCGGCAGCTCACGAGCCAAATGCAACAGCAAACAGAGCCTGGAAATTCCGACCCAGCGTTGATACATGTTTCTCAAAGCTCCACAGCGTCAACACATGCTTTGCAGGATTCGTCGCCCGGTGAACAAAACCCCGACACGAAGAAACCTGTTGAATTCGATCTTTCGGCCTCGATTGTTCGTCGGGCCACTGGCCCTCGAACTCTCGCAGGGAAGGAGCGAAGCAAACACAATGCCCTCAAGCACGGTCTTTTTTCTAAGGCCATCTTACTGAAGAGTGAATCGCGCCGTGAATACGATTGCCTGTGGAGTGACTTGCGTGCGGATCGTCGGCCGGTGGGGAAACTTGAAGAGATATTGGTCGAGAAAATTGCGGTGCTAACGTGGCGATATCGCCGATTCATCGCCGCCGAGAGCGGTGCAATTCGCAAGAACACGGAATTTCCCCGATTGGACGGAAATAATGGCGGGCCAACACAAAATGGCTATGGAGCCGATATAGCCACTGTAAAAGTCATTTTCATTGGGAATACTTCCGATGGCAACACTCCAGGATTAATTCGCAGTATCGCTGACCCGACGATTCTAAGGCAGTGCCTGGATTTGCTGAGCGAGTTGCAAGAGAACCTGAAGACAAACGGATTCAGTTCAGATGAAGATCAGAAAATCCTGCATACGATCTACGGAACAGGTAAACCATCAGAGCAAGACTTCCCGAATGTATATGCAATCTGGTCAACGAGGGCAAATTGCTCGGAAGAGGACCGTCAGAAAAATGGGTATTCCTCATCCGGCCAGTGCGTGACCAAGGTGCTCGATGCAACCGCAAACGAGATCAGAAGGCTTCGGCAGCAAGGACAAATCGATTCGACAAAGGCGGAAATTTCCAAGCTGCGTGGATCAATCCCGGGTGATCCGAATTCCGATTCGGATCGTCTCCTGCGATACGAAGCGAATATCAGTCGGGAATTGGATAGGACATTGAATCAACTCGAAAGGGCCCAGAGGATGCGCCTTGGTCAACCCGTTTTTCCAGCCATCAAAGTGGACCTGTCCTCGACGTAGGTCGGCAGAGTGCGATTCGAAGTATGATGTCGCAGCGAACTATACACAGTAGTCGCACCACCAACGCAAGGAAGTCGAAAACCAGGCCCAGCGATCCAGCGCCGGTGAGAAACGAAAGACAAGGAGCGAAAATATGTGCGATCGAGATCATTCTGCGGAGGATAAGGAACGCTACGAAGCCCTCGGTTTAATCACGCGAAAGCAGTTCGGCATCATGCTGGCAGCAGGCGTCGTCATGCTGCTGCCCGAAGTAGCCAACGCCGTAACGGTCACCGAATCAGACGTGACGGTGATGACGCCGGACGGCACTGGAGACTGCTACTTTGTCCATCCATCTACGGGCACCGCGCCCGGCGTACTGGTGTGGCCGGATATCTTCGGACTGCGACCGGCATTCCGCCAGATGGGCAAGCGGCTCGCCGAGTCGGGCTATTCTGTGCTGGTGGTGAATCCGTTCTACCGGACCCAGAAAGCTCCGACCGCCGCTCAGGGCGCGGCGACTCCGATCCAGCAGTTGCTGCCGCTCGCGCGAACCCTGAACGCGACCACGCAGGTGACGGATGCGAAGGCATTTGTCGGATGGCTGGACCAGCAGCCCTCAGTTGCCAAGAATCGCAAGGTGGGGACGCAGGGTTATTGCATGGGAGGGGCGATGGCCTTTCGAACCGCTTATGCCGTGCCGGACCGCGTCGGAGCCGTGGCCTCTTTCCACGGCGGCAACGGGTTGGTGACCACTATGCCGGACAGTCCGCATCTTCAGGCCGCGACGACCGAGGCGCAGTTCCTGGTCGCAATTGCGGAAAATGACGATATGCAAGCCCCCACCGAAAAGACGGTGATGAAGGAAACCTTCGCCCAGGCGGGACTGCCCGCGGAAATCGAAGTGTACGCGGCCATGCACGGCTGGTGTCCGCCGGATTCGGGCGTCTACAACGAGCCGCTCGCCGAGAAGGCATGGAGCCGTCTGCTGGTGCTGTACGGCAAGGCTCTCGCGTAACCTGTTTCTGATTGTTGGGTGCGGATTACCGGACATCTCTAACAATGTCGGCTCTGTCAAACACTTTTTGGGCAGACTTTTCCCGCCACTTAAAAGAGTTTTTGCCTTTCGCTTCCTGACTTGTCTTTCTTCTAGGCCTTGATGACTTCGGCTCGCTCGTAATCTAGCGGTCGGCTTCAGTCCGACCCATACATCTCTTCGATCGTAAACTTCAGACCATGATTAGTTCTTCGAACTCCCTCCCGCGAGGGAGCGGGATGCCCATTCAAGTGGACGGCGCATTACGGCGCGCGCCATGTCCGGTACCGAGCTGTCCCGCGTGCGAACCGGATACCGGCTCCGTCCACCCGAACCTACCAGCTAAAGCCGCCCGAGTCGAGGCGAGCCGACATCGTTATGCAATCATGTGCCCGCGCGGTACTCGACTCGTCCGGTTACAGCTGCCAGTTCAATCGGTCGACGCAACACCCTCTAAACAGTAGTTCCGTTAGTACGTTTCAGAGAAGACCGATCTATTAGGCTGCGCTCAAATTAGACCTAACCAGGACAGGGTTTTCTTCGAATCGACGCCGGCAGTCAATTTTGCCCTTTAAACTCCGTCAGATAGCCTTCGAGCTGGGTGTTGCGTCGACCCATTGACACCACCGCGTTTGTCAGGACTTTGCCCTCTTGCCGACGCATCGTTCGCGATAGTTTCCCGGATTGCCGACTAATCGGGACTCGAGAATCCGAACTGGTGGTGCAGACGATTCGCACAAGGATGGTTTGATCAGGCCTTCTTGATTAGTTCGATATCAAGATGGACGTGCACGTCGTCGCCGAGCATCACGCCACCGGTTTCGAGCGGAGCGTTGAATTTCAGGTCATAATCGCTGCGCCTGATCACCGCAGCGGCTTCAGCGCCGGTGCGGAGATTGCCCCACGGATCCTTCGCCTCAACGCCTGCGCTTTCGACATCGAGGGTTGCTTCCTTCGTGACGCCGTGCAATGTCAAATCGCCGACGATCTTCCATCGGTCTTTGCCATCTGGCGTCACTTTCTTGGACACGAAGCTGATGGTGGGGTACTTGTCGGTCTCCAGAAAATCCGCGCCTTTCACGTGTGCATCGCGCTTTTCATCCTGTGTATGCAGGGTCGTCGCGTTGATGCTGGCCTTAATCTTAGTGTTCGCTGGGTTGGTGGGATCGAAAATCACATCGCCTGTGACGCCGCCGAATCCTCCGCGAATATAGGCAACCATCAAATGCCTGATTTTGAAGCCGGCGCCGGAATGGGCCGGGTCGATGGTGTAAGCAACTGCGGTTGGCGCTGTCGCTGCGGCGCTCATGATGTTCTCCTTTAGGCGGAAGAAGGGCTTCCGCAACTCCGGGTTTAGATGCATCAGCTGCGCGGCTGATGCGGCCCATTTTGTTCGTTTGGAAAGTTACCACAACGGTACGCTCGCAATGGGCGGTTTGTCTAAGTCAATCTGGCCAACTCCTGATTAGTCGGGTGGTGTCAATGGGTCGACGCAACACCCAGCTCGAAGGCTATCTGGCGGAGTTTAAAGGGCAAAAGTGACCGCGGGCGTCGATTCAAAGAAAACCCTGTCCTGGTTAGGTCTAATTTGAGTGCAGCCTAATAGATCGGTCTTCTCTGAAGCGTACTAATGGAACTACTGTTTAGCGGGTGTTGCGTCGACCGATTGAACTGGCACGGATAACCGGACATGTCCTTTCCTAGTACCCCGAGTCACCGTGCGCCTTCAGCAGCCAGCTGGCGAGGATGAACATCTTTCAATTTGATCGACTATTCTACGCGACGGTTGAAGTTCGCGCGCAGTATGGACCGGCCTTATGGCCTCTAACCCCTTCAATTGCCCCGCTTATGAAATCTCGTGCCGCTCTGGCACGGCTCCTGCCTCATTGATCGCAGCAGGATCAGGACGCCAACGGAGGAGGTCGACATGCTAGAGCAAAATATTTCCGAGGTGGGTCTCCTGGTGGGAGGGAGGGGCGTTGGAACTCGCAAGTACGACCTCTTTGAGCTGTTCCCCGATGGCTACGTCCTTTGGCGCGGAACTATCAAGGGTCTGAAGAAGGCAATCATCGAATTGCAAGACTTGGCAGCTCATACGAAGCACGAGGTGCAATTGATGTACGCGCCCAATAATGCCGTAATTGCGAAAAGGAACGTCTCCCAGGACTGGACTGTATTTTCGGCCGATCCTGCATCCTGCATTGTTCCATTCCGGCACCGATGAACGGCCCCGCGCATAAGCCCTGATAAGTCGGATAACCGGAAATCTTGGTGCTAGTACCCACTTTACCGGTTGATGTCATAACGACGTCGGCCTCGCTCCGGTCTGAGTAAACTGTTCGGTGTTCACCCCAACAGTGCTCGGACCGAAGGAGGCCGAGATGAGGATTATAGGATGTGATTTGCACACTGGCCAGCAAACGTTGGCGATGCTGGACACCGAAACGGGAGAAGTGGTGAAGAAGACTCCGAGGCACGAAGGAGACAACGTGCGGGACTTTTATTCCGCGCTCCCCCGGCCGGCGTGCGTGGGGATCGAAGCCACGGGATCGATGCAGTGGTTCGTAAACCTGATGGAAGAGCTGGGAATCGAATGCCGGGTCGGTAATCCGGCAAAGATTCGGGCGGCCGAGCCGCGGAAGCAGAAGCATGATCGGCGAGATGCCGACTTGATTCTGACACTGCTGGCAGAGAACCGCTTTCCAGCGATCTGGCTGCCGTCCAGGGAACTGCAGGATCTGCGGGCCCTGTTGCGACACCGTCATCAGTGGGTGCGGATGCGGACGCGCGTACAAAATGCGCTGCAGGCGATCGCCCTGGCGAATGGCATGCGACGAGGCCCTTCACTTTGGAGCCGCGACGGACAACACACGATCGCGTCGCTGCCGCTGGCTCCCCATATGGCCTATCGAAGAAACGAACTGCAGGCAATGTACGAGAAGTTCGAATTGGACATCGAGAAACTAAACAAACAAGTCGAGGAGCAAGCCGGCGAGCGTCCGGGGGCGAAACTGCTGATGACCCATCCCGGAGTGGGGCCGGTCACGGCGTTGGCGACCGAAGTATTCCTGGGTGATCCGAAGCGGTTCACTGACGGCAAAACGCTGGCCAGTTACGTGGGGATCATTCCGAGAGAATACTCCAGCGGAGGTCGACAGAAGTTCGGCGGGCTAAGTAAACAAGGGAACCCGCTGCTGCGGTTTCTCTGGGGCGAGGCGGGGGCTCACGCCGCACGCCGAGATCCGGAGTTGCAGCGATTCTATCGTCGCAAATTGGTTCAGAAAGGCCTGGGGAAAGCGAGAATGGCTGTGGCTCGCAAACTCGGGATTCGGCTATGGATCATGTTGCGGAACGAGATTGACTACAACGAGTTCTGTCGTCGTGGACAGAAGCAGCAGACGAGCGGTGCCGCCTGTGCAGGGATGCCTGAAACGCGCTATGGTGCGACCAGTCACCGGCCGGTTGATTAGGCTACCTGCCTCCCTACGGGGAGTTCGCATAACTCATCATGGTCGAGAGTGATCGAAGAGATGGTTGGTGGGCAACACCGAGTGGATGAAGACAGACGGGCCGAGCAAGTTAGGGTGACGTAGATGAACGGCAGCGGCGGAAATAGACGCGGTTCGTGCGCCGACGCACGGGTGTGCTCAAATGGAGTGATAAACAACAGAAAAAGCTCTTGCAATGGCCGGCGTCGTTAGAGATGCGCGTTAATCAGGACTTGAGGAGGAAAATTTAGTTCAGGCGCGGCATTTTGGATTGCTTCCGGAATTTAAATGAGCGCATCTGCTCTCCGATTCCACGTTACTTACAACTAACGGAAAGGCGAAGTTTTCCGAACGCAACGCGCCGCACAGAAATACTCCTTCGACCTCTCAAGGGGAAACACTTTTCGTGCGTCACCTAGTCGGCGGATTCCATGCCCAGACTGAGTACTAGGAAGGACATGGATTCGTATCACAGGAAGACTTGGCTAACAAATAAATGTTTCTAAATCTCTTGACCTTCTCCGTCTTTCCGGGCATAGTCCCGCGCAACTGTCCCCGTTTATTTTGTCTGTAGTGTGGCGGGAGAGGTGTAGCTTGGCGCGAAGCATACGCATGACGCGATACCTGCAGTTCGCGGCCCTCGCCATAATCCTTGCCGCGCTATGTGTGCCCAGGTTGAATGCTCAGGCGACCTGCCAAGCGGGCATCGGGCTCACTTTCAATTCGAGCAACGGCTCCATAATCGCCAACTTGGGTACCGTGTCCTTCGATTTCGGCGCAGCGGTTTCCCCCTGCAGCTCAGCTCTCAACGTCGTCACGAACGAGGGGCCGGCTTACGGAGCGATATTGTCCACAGCCAGCGCACCTTCCGTGAATTTCAACTTCACGAATCAGGGAGCAGGTGATGTGTTGCAGAACTTGGGCACGATCAATGTGGGCGACGGCGCTTCCATGCAGTGGACCGCTTTTTCTGGCACAGTGATGATCCTGGACGACGGCATCATTAACTTGGGCGCAGGCGGAAGTGGAGCGCGACTGACACTGTTCGACAGCGCGACATTCGATATAACGGGCACTGGCACGCTGACCATGGCCAGCGCGAACGACCAAATTGTGGGAGGTTCTGAAAGCGAAAGCCTGATCAACGGCACAGGCCACACAATCCAGGGCGAGGGCGCCATCAACTACATCAACCTCACCAACAACGGAATCATCAACGCTAACGGCGCGAGCGCCCTCACGATAACACCATCCAGAAATGGAATCCTAAACGGGAGCACTGGAACCATCAACGTCACCGGCGCAGGCGGAATGACCGTGAACCTCTCGACCACGGATGCCACGAACCCCGCGCTGACAAACAATGGCGCGATCAATGTATCTGGCACGGGCCTGACCATAGATTACACAAATGCCGAAGCGTCTTTCACGGCGGTAGTAAACAATCTAAACATCAGCGATTCATCATCGATCGCAGTAAACGGTGGGGGCTTCGTCAATGCGTCCGGCGGGGTGACGAACCTCACCGGCGGCGCCTCGCTGTACGTTTCAGGGCCGTTTACGAACAACGCTGGCGGCACCCTCACCCTGACTGGCTCAGGGAATATGGCCAATTTGGGATCGCTTCAAAATAGCGGCACGTTAAACGTAGACACGGGCAGTCGAATAATCGCGATCAACTGGCTGGACCTAGATTCCTCTGGAAACTTGAATGGCGGCGGAACTTATAACCTGAATGGCGGAATATTCCTCTACGCGGGCGGCGAGATACAAAACCTTACGAGTGGCGTCAATATGACGCTCTCCTCGAATGGAGGGACGTTTTCGACAGACTCCATCGGCTCACAGGTTTTGATCTCAGGCGACCTGAGTACCAGCGCGCTCGACAATTTAAACAATATCAGCTCTGGCGCATCCCTTACCTTCAATACCATCGCTCAGAATACCACCGGCCCGCTCACCAACCTCGGAACCTTGGCTCTGAATAGTAGCAACATGACCGTAGGGACCAGTGGTTCGGCTACGCTTACGAACTATGGAACCATCACTTTGTCGGGTGGAAGCACCTTGTCGGTTGGCGCAGCTGGTTCTGTCGGCAACCTGGATAACGCCAACATGATCAATCTGTCGGGCTTTAGCGAGGTAACGCTGGCTCTCTGGGGGGGCAGCGCGAACATAGCCAATACCGGCACGATCAATCTGACGTCGAGTGGCTTAATCCTCAACGGCGGTGGCTCCGGCGGTCTGGCCACTCTTTCCGGTGCGGGAAATATCAATTTGAATAGCGGCCTTATCCTGGGTACGGATGGCACCGAGGTTCTCGACAACGAGAACAACTCCATAACAGGCTACGGCGCGATCGGAAAACTTTCGTTCGTGAATGGGGAGAATATCACTAATCCCGGAACCATCACCGCGAGTGGCGGCACGCTCACAATCACAACCAGCCCGTTGGCGCCGGTTACCGATACCAACACCGCCTTCGGTTATATCAATGTGAATTCAGGCGCAGCACTGGTCTTGCAGGTGAATAACCCGTCGGGAACGGCATTTATCAACAATGGCACGATGACGGTCAGCGGTGGCGGCTCTTTTACAGTCCAGGCGGGCTCCGCCGTGGTCTCCACGGTGACGTTTCATGACAATGGCCAGATTTTTGTCGGGCAGGGAGGTTCCGGAGCAAGCCTTACATTGCAGGGCAGCAACGTCACCTTCGACCTCACAGGGACGGGCACCCTTACTCTTTCGGGCAGCGGGAACGACCAGATTACCGGCTCGACAGGCAGCGAAACGCTCATCAACGACGTCGGCCACACCATCCAGGGCACGGGAACGATTAACAATCTCGCATTGATTAACTACGGGACGATTGCCGCCAGCGCGACAACTACGAATACTTTAACCGTCACACCCACGGGAGGTCAGTTCGCCAATTACGCTACCGTCGAAACGCCAGGAACGGCCTCACTGGACATCAATCTCGGCGGTTCGACCCTCGTTAACAACGGCACCTTTTCCATGAGCGGATCGCGTGCCTCGATCACCACCCCCGAAGCCTTCGTGAACCAAAGTGGCGCGACCATCACAATGAGCGGTTCCGGGGACGCCTTCATAGTAAACGGCCTGGCGAACTCCGGAACCGTAACCATCGGCGCGGGTGAGACTTTCTACGTCCAAGGAGGCGTAACCGCCGCGGGGTTTGCAAACAACGTCGGCGTTACAGCGTTGCCCACCAGCACCTTCGACAACAGCGGCACGGTTCTCTTGAATGGCTCACCTGGCATCCTCGCGACTGCCGGCACCTTCACGAATGAGATGAGTGGAACGGTGAGCCTGATAGGCACCGGCGACACGCTGACCGCCGCGGGCCTGTTTCTGAACTCGGGCATGGTGGAGGTCGGCGCGGGTGAAACCGTGGCTGCGAATGGCGGCTTCACGAATACCAACACCGGCACCCTGAGCGTGATGGGCGGAACTCTGACCACTGGCAATCTTTTCAATAGCGGCGCATTAGCGATGAACGGTAACGGCATGCTCTCAGCCACCGGCACTTTCATAAACGAGCCCACTGGAACGGTTACCTTGGCCGGCGGCGGAGATACGCTGACCTCAACGGGCCTTTTTACGAACGAAGGCGGTGTGAGTGTCGGTACCGGCGAGACCTTGGCGGCTAACGGCGGGTTCACGAACAACGGCAGCGGCATGGTAACCGTCGCAGGCGGGACTTTGACGGCTAACGGCGAGCTCACTAACAACAACAGTGCGTTGGTGACCGTGGCAGGCGGCAGCCTAACGGCAACCAATTTCGACAACAGCGGCATGGTAACCATGACAGACGGGACCTTGACGGCTAACGGCGGGTTCACAAACAACAGCGGCGGCATGGTAACCGTGACAGGCGGGACACTGACAGCTGACGGCGGATTCACGAACAACGGCAGTGCGTTGGTGACCGTGGCAGGCGGCAGCCTAACGGCAACCAATTTCGACAATAGCGGCACAGTCCTGATGAATGGTTCCAAACTCACGAGCAACGGCGTCTTCACGAACGAGGGCAGTGGGACCGTGACGATGAGCGGCGGTACTTTTGATTCAGCTGGCCTGGCGAACTCAGGAATCGTGACCATCGGCGTGGGCGGGACCATGAACATCAATGGGGGCGCATCGGCCGGCGGGTTTGTGAATAACATCAATAGCGTGGTGACCGTGGCAGGCGGCAAGTTGGAGGTAAACACCCTCGACAACAGCGGCACGATCCTGGTGAACGGCGCCGGCTCGCTTGAGAGTTCCCTCAACTTCACAAATGAGAGTAGTGGGAACGTGATGATGAGCGGTACCGGGGTGGGCTTGACCGTTTCCGGCCCGATGGTGAATTTCGGGACAATCACGGTCGGAGCGGGCAAGGAAGTGAGGTCCGACGGCGGTTTCTTGAACGGAAGCACCGGGGTTTTGACCGTGACCGGCGGAGACTTGAATAATTCGGGCAACTTCGACAATGCAGGAATGGTGACGTTGAGCGGGACCGGCGTGATGTTTGGAGGCGGTACGTTTACCAACGGGAACACCGGCACATTTACCATGAATGGAACCGGGACCAACTCGGTGCAAGTCGATTCGTTTAACAACGCCGGTACAGTTACCCTCAGCGGTAGAGGGGACGATTTGGAGACCAACGGTCTGTTTACGAACTCGGGTACTGTTGGTGTCGGAGAGGGCGAGACCCTCCATGCCAATGGCGGGTTCACGAATACAAGCTCTGGCATGGCGACTGTGACGGGTGGGTCTTTATTCTTCGGAAATGTCGACAACAACGGCACGATTACGATGAATGTCGGCGATGGAATGATCTCTGGCGGCACCTTCACGAATGAGATGAGTGGAACGGTGAGCCTGAGCGGCACTGGCGATACTCTGACCACGGCTGGCCTGTTTACGAACTCGGGCACTGTGAGTGTCGGCAACGGAGAAACCCTGGCCGCCAATGGCGGTTTCACGAATAACAGCGGTGGAACGGTCACTGTGTCTAGCGGTGGGTCTGGGATTCTGGCCGCCAGCAATCTCGACAACAGCGGCATGATTACGGTGTATGGTTCCAGCGTACTCTCAACCACCGGCACCTTCATAAACGAGTCCACTGGAATCGTTAACCTGGACTTGGGCGTCGATACGCTGACCTCAACGGGCGTTTTTACGAACGAGGGCATTGTGCAGGTCGGCTCGGGCGACACCTTGGCGGCTAACGGCGGGTACACGAACAACGGCAGCGGCCAGGTAACCGTGGGCTACAACGCGACTCTGAACGTCCAAGGCACTCTCGACAACGGCGGTACAGTCGGGTTGGAGGGCAAGCTCACAGCTGACGAACTAACCAATGAAAGTGGCGGGACCATTACATTGAGTGGTGCCGTGGCGCAGGTCGATGCATTCAACAACAGCGGCACGATTATGATGAATGGCTCCAACGCCACCATTTCAACGACCGGCACTTTCACGAACGAGAGTAGTGGAATGGTGCAGCTGACCGGCACCGGATCCAATACTTTGACGGCCGCCGGCCTCTTTGCGAACTCGGGCGCCGTGTCAATCGGGGTAGGTGGGGCCGTGAATGCCAACGGCGGCTATATGCAAAATTCCGGCTCCACGGAGGGCTCCGGCACGATCGTTGGCGAGGTCACGATATCTGGCGGGACCATCACTCCTGGTTTCTCAACTGGAAATATTCCCGGCACACTTACTGTCACCGGCAGCTTCACGCAGTCCGGTGGCGTCTTTAACGAATTGATCAGCGCCTCCGCAAACGGATTGCTGAACGTCAGCGGGAACATAACGCTCACTTCGGGCGCCGAGCTTGATATCACGCTCGTGGGAGGAAATTTCGATCCCGCTGTTGGCGCGACGTTCACGCTCGCAGACTACGGCACGTTCACGAGCGGCAGTACATTCACCATCGAAGACCTGACCTTCAACGACGGCACTGAGAAATGGAATATCAGCTATACCGGTGGCGATATTGTGCTGACCGCCGCTTCCACCGGCGTGGTCTCTGTGTCGGGCATCTGGAGCGGCGGCTCAGGGAATTTCACGGATTCGGACGCGTTTTCGTGCCCCCAGCCTGCGGGCTGCGGAAGTCTTAGCTCGCTTAACGTGGTCCTGAACTCTGCAGGCAACAGCCTTACGTTAGATAATACCTCCAGCCCTTCGAGCGTCACCGTCAACAGTCTCTCGGTGCAGGCCGGCACCCTGAACATCGCCAACGGCGCATCTCTGACGGTCGGCAGCTCAACAGTTAATGGAGACATGATCCTTCTGAACGGCGCAGGCTCCACGCTCAATGCGGGCGCACTGACCAATAACGGCACGATCAACTTGAACGGCGCGGGCGATGCGCTCAATGCCGATCTGAGCAACTCCGGCGCAATCAATCTCAATGGTCCCAGTCAGACGCTGAACGATACAGGCGATTTCAATAATACTCCGAGTGGTTCGCTGGCCTTCAGCGCGACGAGCAGCCGAAGCACGGCCGCCATCGCCGGGGCGTTCAACAATAGCGGCTCCGTGACCATGGCAGGGAGCGGCGACAGTTTGACTACGGCAGGTATGTTCACGAATTCAGGAGGGGTTTTCGTAGGCTCGGGGGAAACGTTGAACGCCAATGGCGGCTACACCAACACGGGCACTTCGGATGTGTCGGGGAACCTCAACACGACGACATACCAACACGCCGGCGGAACGACCACCGTCGAAACCAGTGGGACGATCTCCACGACGAACTTCAATCAGACTGTCGGCAACGTTCAGGGCACGGGTACCATTAGTGGAGCCTACCTGATGTCCGGTGGAACGATCACGCCTGGCTCAGGCACGCTGGGCGTTCCGGGCACCCTCGCCATCAACGGAAGTTTCACGCAAACCGGCGGTACGTTCGATGAGTTGATCGGACCGACTGGCAGCGGCTTACTAGACGTAGCCGGGACGATTGACCTGGACGGCTCTCTGAGCATTGATCTGCTGAGTGCTTTCACACCAACAGATCTTGAGACGTTTGACATCATGAACTACGCGGGCGCCGAGATGGGCGAGTTTACGAACGCACCGACTTCGGGATTCATGATGGACGGCTGGAATTGGGAAATCGACTACGGTGGAGGTGAGGTCATTCTGACGGCGGAGTCGGAATCGGGGCCGCCGACGAACACGCCGGAACCGAGCACGTTGCCGTCGCTGGCGATCGGACTCCTAGCGACGGGCGCGTTTTACGCCGGAAGAACAAAAAGAGGGCTAAGGCAGAACGATAAGACGACCTCAGCACGCAGCCTGGTTTAGTTGCGGGCAAGCCCCGACGATTCTTCGAGGGGAAGTACCTGCAGGATCCGTATGCACGCACCAACTACGACGATCGCCTGACGTGCAGCGGTTCTTGATGCTCGGGCCCGGCGAGCAGACGGGCAACTCACCGACGCAAATCGACGTCATGCCGAACTGGTTTGAGGAGCTGAAGCAGAAAGTGCCCGTGTGAACGAAATGATTACGATCGCAGCGGGCTAAGTCCTGATTAGTCGTGCCGGTTCAACCGGTCGATGCAACACCCTCTAATCAGTGCTCCCGATCGTACTTTTCAGAAAAGACTGACCTTCTGGGCGACGCTCAATTAGACCTAATCAGGACGGGGTTTTCTCTGAATCGATACCCGCGAATGGATTTGGCCTCTTAAACTCAGCCAAATGAGCTTCGAACTAGTGTTGCATCGACCCATTGAATCCACCGCGTTAATCAGGGCTTAACGTAGGCAGTTCCGTCGGCGGCAAGGCCGGTTGAGCAACTGCTACGACGAGCGGGTGAAGTCACGCTCGGCTCTAATCTCAAAAAGTTTGCGAAAGGGTGAGCCATTTGAGCACGATTTTCCGCGTTATGGGTAGGCAGTGAACCGGATTCAACAGGCCATCTGAACGCCAGGAAATGAGAGGCCAGACTGCCGAGAAACGCGGAGAGAAGATAATGCTAGCCACCCGTAAATGCGCGCCCGTGGTAGGTCTCACTCTTATTTATCTTTCCGGCTTGGTGTTGATTGGCGGCTTGGTGGCGCCGAGGGCGTGTGGTCAGGCACAAGGAGCACTTGGCGGTTACATGGAATTGTCAACCGTGGCGGACGGCTCGGGCTCAACGGTATTCGGCCCCGGACAGACCGTAGCGATCGACGGAGCGATGCCGTTCGTTTATACCTGCCAGTCTATGTACATTACTGGTAAATTTCCGAAACCTAACCTGCAGCTTTATCCGGCTGCGGATTTTTACGTCATCCCGGATACCGGAACCCCCTTGATGCCTGGCGCGACGCTTACCGACGTAAACGGAGCGCCAAACACGGTTATCGGGCTGTCGGATGGCTCTTTCACGGATGAGATTGTGGCCATCACGAAGCCGGCTGGAAATACCGGCGCAGGTAAGTACTCGATTGTGATGGATGCGTGCCAGACCGGTATTTACGATCCGGCTGGGGGCGACATGGTTCTGGGCGATGCCTCTGAAATGGGTTTCATCGTCGAGGAGCCATCGGCCTTGGCGCCTCTGAACTACAGCCCCATAAAAACCAGCGCCAGCCAGTATGTGGATGCGCTATCCGGAATTACGGTCAATCTTCCTTTGGGCGCCAGTGTTACCATCCCCTCATTTTGCGCGGCGTATGGGAAGCTGGGACAGGATGTGCCGGGCGGCACGGCCCTAGCCGGTTGGTTTCAAACGGCCGGCGCCTACTGCCAGGATCTCATCGGAAAGTACAAAGGACTCGCCGCCGATCCACCCGACCCGAACTACAAGGTATTCGCGGAATTAGGCAACATCAGCTACGCATCATACACCGCCAGCACGCCGCTGGAGCGCGCCGCGAGGACTTTGGCCAACGCCATGGCCGATCAGGACGCCGCGAGCGGCGCTTTCCTGAACTCCATTCAGAAATTTCAGGGTGCGCAACAGGCAGCCGACGACGAGTGGACCATGCTGCAGCTCATGCAGATGAATAAGGACATCAATCTCCTCGTCGGCTCCGGCGGCTCGATGTTGCGGACGTACGCCGCGCTCCAGGCGTTCAACTTCGCGTTACAGAAAGACCCGCTCGGCAACTCGCAGGACGCCCTGAATCTGGAGGCCCTTCTTCCAGCGATGGAGCAGGCGCTCGGGGCCATGCTGACTCCGATGGGCGGTTTCTTTCAGCCTTACTTCGACAGCTTTGGGGATCTGCAACTCCGGCCGGTCGGGCTTCAAGCGTATATCCAGGTCTATCTTGGGCAGGCTTATGACACCAACATCCTCCCTGGCATACCTCAGGAACGGGCGCTCGAGGGGTTGCCACCGATCGTGCTGCCATATCCGACGGGAACCACCGGCGGGAATTACAACGCGGCGCCCGGCGCGGCGATCACCTTCAATGCCAGCCAATCAACCGATCCAAACGGCGGTTCTCTCACTTATGCGTGGGATCTAAATGGCAATGGCACTTTCACCGACGCAACAGGGGCGCAGCCGCAATATACCTACAGCCAGCCGGGGACTCGAACGATTGCCGTTCAAGTGACCGACTCCCTCGGAAACACCAACACCGCGTATGGGCTGGCGAATATCGGCGACGTGGACTCGCAGGACATCATCGTGGAGTCGGGCAGTGATCAAATCTATGACGTTCATTCCGACGGAAGCTATGCTCAGCTCACGCCCGGTCTTTCCTATATTGACTCCACGCAGAAAAGGATGCAGGTCGACATCAATGGTGACATTTGGACCCTAGATCAAATCTCTGGGATCCAACATTACGATTCCAGTGGGAATCTGCTGTCCACTATCACGCCGACACAGGTGTCGTCGCTGGTCGGAATCCCGCTGCAGCCCTTCGATGACTTTGCGATCGACGGTAGCGGAAATATTGATCTGATTGCATTCCAGGATTTCGGTGTCGGCAACTGGAACTACGGGTACGGTGCAATTCCCGAGGATCTACCGGGACACTCGAAACTCATCCGCATGGCTCCTGATGGGAGTTCGGCTACGATTCTGGACGATTTGAGTCAGCCTTATCTCTCCATTGCGACTGTCAGCGGAGTGCTGACAGAATACGTGGACCCTACAGATAGTTGCGAAGGGAATCCCGGATTCGTTCGCGTGGATCCCAACACCGGCAACATTATCGTCAGCAATGTGAACAACTCAATCGGCGGCATCGGAAACACCTCGATGTGCAGCGATGGAGTCCTTAGCATCAACCCCACAACGGCCGCAATCTCGGTGATGATCCCGCCTACCGCGTGCGATGGCTACGGGTGCCAATCCCAGACGATCGCGCCTTTCGGAACCTTTGGCCGCTCCGATCTGACATTCGGCGGGAGCAGTCTCGGCTGGGGGGTCTATGGAGGCATCGCACCCCAAAATGCGGGAGATTTTGTGCTGGATTCCTACGGCGATTACATAATCGCCACGGGTCAGGCCGTTGACGCAATTGGGCGAGTGGATTTCCCCCCACTCATCACCAACAATAGCGGGACTCTTGATATTGATACCTTTCCCATCTCCAAAAGCACTCCGGGAGGACCCTTTCCGATTATGGATGCTATGACCGTTGATGCCGGAGGCAACGTCGTTGGCGTCGGAGTAAATTTCGCGGTTTCACTCGCCCCGGTTATGTTTCGGTTCACGCCTGATGGCGAGCTTTTTACGATAAACACGACGCTAGCCCCCAGCTCCGGGTTTTCATTAGTGGACGTTGTCCCGCAAGTTCGCGCCGTCACCCCGAGCGACATGCCGGCGCCGCCAGCCATCACGCTTTCGAATCTCGCCGTGGGACAGAATTCTTGCCCGGGCGCGGCGCAATTCAGCGTGACAGTGCAGAACACAGGCAGCACCGCGACCACCCTGCCTGTGCAGGTGGTTTTCTACGACGGCGATCCGGGACTCGGATTGTCCGTGGGATACGCAACCACCGGTGGCGTGCTTCCGGCGGGCGCCTCCGTGACACTGTCTGCGCCATGGGCAATGCCAACCGCCGGCACTCACAACGTGTTCGCCGAATCTCTTGGCGCGAACACTTTGAATGTCGAATTCCAGGTTTGCTCGCCATCGCAGTATTCTGCCAATCCGCTTGTGCTTTCGCCGTCCAGTGGCAGCAATGCCACGGGCACCAGCCACACCGTCAATGCGCAGGTGGTCGACTTTTTCGGCAACGGCGTGAGCGGCGCTCCGATCACTTTCACGGTCTCAGGGGCGAATTCGGCCACGGGAATCGTCACCACGGACGCGAGCGGTACCGCCCGGTTCACCTATTCCGGCAGCAACTCCGGACAGGACACCATCGTCGCCACCAGCGACAATCTCACCAGCAATACCGCTGGCGAGACGTGGACATCCACTTCAAACGCCACGATAACGACCGTGGGCTCCTCACTCAACCCATCAACACTCGGCCAGTCCGTAACTTTCACGGCGACGGTGAGCGGCAGCAGCCCGACTGGCTCGATCCAGTTCCTGGACGGTTCGACCGGTCTGGGTACAGTTAGCCTGACCGGAGGCGTGGCCAACCTTGCTCTCTCGACCCTGTCCGTTGGCACGCATTCGATTACGGCGGCCTACAGCGGAGACAGCGCCAACTCCAAGAGCACGTCGGCAATCCTCAGCCAGGTAGTCTCGCCGGCGGCGCCGCCAGCCGTCACACCTCCGGCCAGCATTTCCATACCTGCGACTCAGGCAACCGGTGCGACAGGCGGCGCTTCGCCGACTCTCGCCTCTTTCCTGGCGGGAGCGTCGGCGACGGGTGGTTCAGGCTCACCGCTGACGCAGTTGTCGCCACAGGTCGGTGGCGTTGCGGTCAGCGCAACGACGCTCTTTCCCGTTGGCGCGACGACCGTCACGTTCCGGTTTGAGGACCCCAGCGGGAACATCGGCAGCGCGACCTCCGCCGTCACGGTCACTCTGGGAACTCCGCGAATCACTGGTTCGATATCCGGTGTCGGAACCGATCCCTCTGGCGCGACTTATGTGAACGTGGTGCTCACAAATACAGGAACCGGAAATGCGCAGAATCTCATCATCAATTCGCTGGTGTTCCGCACGCTCTCCGGCACGGGAACCGTCACCTACGACACGACCTTGTCCCCGAAATTGCCCATCACCATCGGCAACCTGTACCTGGGCGCTCCGGTCACAACCCGTGTGTATCTCAATGTGCCGGGCACCGCGACGCGGATCTCAATAACCGAGGATGGCTCAGTGCAGGACGTCCTCGGCACGAACTACAACTATTCAGCGGCGGAATCTGTTATACCGTGATCGAGAAGGCTGAGGGAAACGCGGAAAAAAAGGAGAACAACATGCAACGGAACCATTACTGGATTTCTCTCACTCTCGGCATTCTGCTTGTCGCTGCCACGGGCGCTCGGGCTGACTCGGTCTCATTCATCGCGACTCCGCCCGATGTCTCCGGCCCGCCTGGGTCAACGCTAGGCTGGGGATATATCATCACGAATAACAGCGCGACGGACTACCTAGACATCAACAGTATTGATAGCGATCTCTACGCTGCCACCGACGGCATCCCGGATGCCTCTATATTCAATTTCCCCAACTTGGCGCCGGGACAATCAGTCACCCAGGCCTACGATCCCGTCGATGATCTTGGACTGTTTCAGTTCACGTGGAACGCAGGCGTCGCTGTAGGAACGACGGAAAGTGGACTTTTCGGACTGTACGGTGCTTTCTGCGACCCCTCTGATCCATTCTGCGTGGATGACGGCGACGTCCAGGGCAGCGACGTTGCATTCGCGAGCTATTCCGCCACCGTCATTCCGTCTGGCGTGGTGCCCACTCCCGAGCCTTCTTCCCTGTTGCTATTGTTTACAGGGCTCTGCGGAATCGGATTGTGGACCTGGCGTCGGCGAGGAGATTCCGTATTGCGAGCGACCCAGCAATAAAGACGCCCGGCACCTCAGGGATCATTTTGTTGCGCGGCGGCTGCTATCGGTCTAGTACCCACTTGATTTCATAACAATGTCGGCTCCTTGGACCCGGGTAGACTTTGGTTTGTCGAAGACCAAAGGCTCGGGAGGAAGGAGCCGAACATGATGATTATAGGCGTGGATTATCACCCGAGCGATCAGTACATCGCGTTTGTAGACACCGAGACTGGTGAGAGCGGTGAGCAGCGGTTGAACCACAGCGATGGAGAAGCCGAGAAGTTCTACCGGGAACTGAAGCAGCGAGGAGTCAGCGTGCGCGTGGGAATGGAGGCCACCGGCTATTCACGTTGGTTCGAGCGGTTACTGGCAGCGTTGGGTATTGAGCTGTGGATGGGCGATGCGGCTGAGATCAAGACGAAGCGAGTCCGCAAGCAGAAGACCGACCGCAACGATGCTCACCTTCTGTTGAAGCTGCTGCTGGAAAATAACTTTCCAACGATCTGGATACCGAGTCCCGGGAATCGTGATCTGCGGCAACTGCTGTGGCATCGGCACCGCATGGTGCAGATGCGAACGCGAATCATGAATCAGCTGCAGGCCCTGGCGATGAACGAAGGCCAACGAAGGAAAAAGAAGCTGTGGAATGAAGCAGGACGAGCACAGCTGGAAAAGCTTCCGCTGGCAACTTGGGCATCACGGCGCCGGCACGATCTACTGGAGTTGCTGGACCGAATGAATCCGACTATCGAGGCATTGACCACAGCGGTCGAGCAGGAGGCCAAGAAACGGCCTGAAGTGCTGCGGCTGATGACGCATCCGGGCGTAGGTCCGTTGACGGCACTGGCTTTCGTGCTGATCATCGGAACTCCGGAACGGTTCAAGTGCGGGAAGCAGATCGGCAGCTATGTCGGACTGATTCCTTCGGAAGACTCCAGTGCCGGCCATCAACGGCTGGGACACATCACCAAGCAAGGCAGCTCGTTACTGCGTTTCCTGCTGGGAGAAGCAGCACAGGTTGCAGCGCGATGTGATTCGGATTGGAGACGTCGGTACGTCCATCTGGCGATGCGTCGGCAGAGGAACATCGCCAAGGTGGCGATGGCTCGAAGACTCGCAGTTCGGCTGTACTGGATGTGGCGGAGAGGTTGGGAGTATGCGCAGTCGGTAGAGTTCGGTTCGCACGCGGGACAGCTCGGTACCGGACATGGCGTGAACTAGAGCGCCGTCCACTTGAATGGGCATCCCGCTCCCTCGCAAGAGGGAGTTTGAAGTGGTAATCATGGTCGAAGTCTAGATCGAAGAGATGTTTGGGTCGGACCGAAACCGACCGAAAGATTACAGACGAGCCGTGGTCATCGACGCTGGGTCAACGAATGCCGCGAACAAACACACTCTTCGGAGTGAGTGCGAATGTGTGCGCAGAAACAGTTTGACAGAGCCGACATTGTTAGAGAGGTCCGATAATCCGACTAATCAGGACTTAGCCCGGCGAAGTCGAAGTCGCGCCACAAGCCGTACGGAGATCATCCACGCGATTCCTGCCATAGGAAACCAGTTCAGGAAATATTCCTTCGGGCTTTCCTTCATTGCGATGCAAACGCTCAATTCAATAATAAAAAATCCTGCTAGACAGAGGGACGCCCAGAACCAAGACGAACCGCCGCGCGCCCCTACGAATCTAAAGAGACTCCATGCGAAAAAGAGAGCGGTTAGGACTCCAAGCAGGAGTAGTTGCATGTCGCTCACCTACCTTCGCAGAAGACCCCACGCTGCATTGGCGGTCGCTAGAACCACGCCAAAGATGAAACAGCCAATCGCTGCGAAGAGAAGTATTGCAAACTGATCACCCCACCGTGAACCGCCCGTCATCAGCAAGCTCGAAACCATCCAAACAAGAGATGCGAAGGCAACTAGTACAAAGCCTACGAGTCCGGTCGCTGCGTTGAAGGGACGAGGTTTTAATCGAGCAATGGCAAAATAGGCGCACCCGAAAAAAGTGCAGACGAGGCAAATGAACAACCGCCAGTAAAATGGGCCGAACCCCAGATGTTGATGTCTACTTGTCGCAAAGGTGAAATCTAGGCTTTCAGGGGGAAGCACGCGCAATCTACCGAGGATTGCAACGACGAAGGCCATGGCGGCCAGTCCTGCGAAGAGCCTTGCGTTTAACGTGCTACTCATCCCTCACTCGTGTCCAGCAGCGTGATTATACATCTTGGTACAAGTAGGGCCTGATTAACGCGGTGGTGTCAATGGGTCGACGCAACACCCAGCTCGAAGGCTATCTGGCGGAGTTAAAAGGGCAAAATTGACTGCCGGCGTCGATTCAAAGAAAACCCTGTCCTGGTTAGGTCTAATTTGAGTGCAGCCTAATAGATCGGTCTTCTCTGAAGGGTACTAACGGAACTACTGTTTAGAGGGTGTTGCATCGACCGGTTGAACCGGCACGACTAATCAGGCACTGACGCAACATAGGCCGGTATACTGGAGACACCCTAGGAGATCTCGGAACGCGAGCGTCCCAATGCCTTTTGCCATTGTTTCAACAAACTGATGGGCCTCGTCTCAATCTCGCCTGCAAAGCGTTTTCTGGATACCACCAATCCCGAGGATATTCACGCGGCTGCCAAACTCCTTCTCTCAGGATTTCTTCAGGTCATGCGGGCCAAAACGATTTACTTTCGATACGGAATGCATCCCATGATGCGCATGATAGCGCGAAGCTCGCACCACGCCCGCACGCAACGCTTCGGATCTGGAAGTCTTCTCTTATCCGCAGACGATGACGATGAATCAACAAAGGGTGAACCCAGGGTCGTCGCCGAATCCGTCCCTGGGGCCGTGGAAACCTGTGCAACGCGCTTGGCGAAACTGCGCGAGATGTCTCTTGTTTCGCGCGGCATTTCTTTTGGTATCGACGTTGAGCCTTCTGGTCCGCACACATCTTGGATGCTAGTTCTTCACCGCGGCCCACTCCCGCTGCTCGAAATCAAATTATCAAGCATGCGCGGCTTTAATCCTCCCAAAGGATGGCGAGACGCCCTCCTCAACACTCGCTGCGCCCATTTGGTCGGGTTCGCAATGGGAAGCGGCGACAATGTCTTCGTGTTGCTGAAACGCAATGCACTTTTCCGTTACTCGAAAGGCAACTCGGGTTCCCAGGCCGTCAGCGCCGGTCAGCAAATCCGAAAACTCTGCCGCGAGGCGTGGCAAAAACAAACCGGAAGCGCCGACACTCTCTACGAACTGTCCTCTTTGACCTGGCGCCGCAGGCGTTTCGTCAGTAAATTCGATCGAATCCTCCTTGGTCTCGCAGGCTCCGAAAACTTAGACGCGATTCTCAAACGAATGGACACGCGCCTCGAATCCTGGCTTGTCGCCGGTTCGTAGGTCCCGATTTTTCGGCAACCTGGAAACCATCGCGAACAACGGCTGCAAGGGGGCAAGGTCCCGATTAACGCTGCCGGTTCAACCGGTCGATGCAACACCCTCTAAACAGTAGTTCCGTTAGTACCCTTCAGAGAAGACCGATCTATTAGGCTGCACTCAAATTAGACCTAACCAGGACAGGGTTTTCTTTGAATCGACGCCGGCAGTCAATTTTGCCCTTTAAACTCCGCCAGATAGCCTTCGAGCTGGGTGTTGCGTCGACCCATTGACATCACCCGACTAATCAGGATTTGACCGATGCGATTCCCTCGCAATCTGTCGATCACGACCCTTGGATTCTTTGACGAATTTACGCACTTCTCGTAGAGCTTTTTCCGGCAGGGTCGAAAACGAGATCGCCATACCGTATAGAAGAGCCTCCACCGCCTCATGCGCAGTTGTTTTCAAGAGAACTATGTGGCCTGAATTGACGAACAGGAAGCCGTCAATTTCCCTGACTTGAAGATTCCATCCCAACTCGTTCAGGAGTCTGATACCAGCGTCGAGCGACTGTTCGGGCAGCTCCTCCAGCCACTTAAGTTCCTGCATGCGGAATACCCCTTTAAGACTGCTGTTGCCCCCAAGAGTGTAACCAAGATTGATCGGTTTCCGTCAGCCCGATTAACGCGGTAACTGGAAAAGTAAAGCGATACTTCAAATGGATGGTTATTCGACTTACCAGAATTTAACGGGGTGTCGCAAAATCCCGGACCGTGGCCGTGGTTGTTGAGAAACAGATTTCACAGTCTCCATCTGGAAGCGGGCCAACCTGTCTTAATCTTTAGACGAATCGGGGTCGACCTGCCGAAAGGTTGTTCGCTCGTGGATGCCACTACAAAACCGGCCTTATTCAGAGCCTGGTACGATGAACTCAAAAGCTTCAATACGAGACCAATGCCACAGGGACCTCTCCCTCACCTTGGAATCGGCGCGGGACTGGTCACGATTTTCGTGAGTTCATTTTTCGCCGCCCATCTGGCGGACGCATTTGCGATCATTGTTGCTTACGGCCCGCATGCGTATTTCCGTGAAGGGTTGTACATCAGCGATTGGAAGCACGACGTGCTGTCAAGCGGTGCGTATCTTACTTTCACGGCGAAGCTAGTGGAGATTCCCACTACACTTATGCTGTGGGCCGCGACGATTTATGCGACGGATTTCTGCTCGATGCTTATTCAGCGGACCATTCACAGGAACGGTCGCTGGACGGGTATGGCGTTTCGCTTGGTTGGGGGCTCCACGCTCCTGATCTTCGCGGCATACCTGCACCGCCAAGAAGGTTGGGGACTGCACCCGGTGCCACTCAGTGCGTCGATTGGCGGAGCGGTTTTGGTTTGGAAAGCATTCGCGTCTGTTTCCGCGAAATCAATCGAACCCGAGAGCTAGGAGGTAGCTAAGTCCTGATTAACGCTGCCAGTTCAGACGGTCGATGCAACACCATCTGGTATAAAGCTGTTTTCAAAGGTGGTGTTTATGAAACAAGGAAGGCGGTTTGGGCTTTCAGCGGAGCAGAAGGGCGATGTGTGGCGTCGTTGGAAGGCAGGGCAGACGTTGCATGAGATCGGGCGTGCTTTTGGGAAGGAACATTCCTCTATTCGTTGTTTGGTGTCGCGTCACGGTGGGATTGCTCCGGCCGTGCGGCGGCGTGCGCTCCTGGCGCTCACGCAGCGTGAGCGCGAGGAGATCTCCCGCGGGCTGGCCTCCGGTTCCTCGATCCGTAAGATTGCCCAGTGTTTAGAGCGAGCGGTATCGACCGTGAGCCGGGAGGTCGCACGGCACGGTGGCCGTCCTGCGTATCGAGCCAGTCAAGCCGACGGCGAAGCCTGGCAGTCGGCCTTGCGGCCCAAGCGTTGCCTTCTTTCCATCCACGTGAAGTTGCGGAACATCGTTGCGAGTAAACTGATTCTGGACTGGTCGCCGAAGCAGGTTTCCGGCTGGCTGAAAACCCAGTATCCCGATGATGAGAGCCTGCGTGTGTCCCACGAAACCATTTACCGAAGCCTGTTCATCCAAGCACGTGGAGTGCTGAAAAAAGAGCTTATGGCGCACCTTCGGACCAAACGTCGCATACGCCGGTCGCAGCACTCTCGTATTTTTAAAGACGCGCGCGGTCAAATCCCCGAGGCCATCTCCATCAGGGAAAGGCCCGCGGAAGTGGAGGACCGCGCCATTCCGGGTCACTGGGAGGGCGATCTGTTGCGCGGCTCAGGGAACAGTCACATCGCCACCTTGGTGGAACGCCATTCGCGCTTTGTCATGCTGATCAAGGTGCCGAGCAAAGAAACGGAAGCTGTGGTTGATGCCTTGAGTCAACACGTTCGTAAACTTCCCGCAACCCTGCGGCGCTCGCTGACCTGGGACCGCGGACTGGAGATGGCGAAACACAAGGACTTTACGGTGGCCACGGATGTGAAAGTCTACTTCTGTGATCCGCAGAGTCCCTGGCAACGTGGCTCGAACGAAAACACCAACGGGCTGTTACGACAATATTCCCCGAAGAAAACCGACCTGTCCGACTACACCCAGTCGGATCTGGACAAAGTGGCGCTGCGCTTAAATCAGCGCCCACGAGAAACTTTAGGATTTCAGACTCCTGCGAGTAAACTTCAAGAAAGTGTTGCGTCGACCCATTGAGACCACCCGGATAACCGGACATGTTCGTACCGGGACCCGGAAGTCCGGCCAGCGCGTTAATGGGCCATGTGGATTACCTCCGGCAAGAAAATGCCAGACGGGATCTTGTGAAAGTTCCTGGGCTCTCGATGCGTATCAGTAGAGCGGGGGAGTTAGCCAACCGGGGAGAAACGTATGCGCACGTCTTCATTATTGCTGATCTTGTTTGTGATCTGCGTGCCCGCAAAAGCGCAGCAGACCGCAGTACAAGAAAGAAACAAGGAAGTTGCCCGAAGCTTTTTTGAAGAGGTGCTCGGCCAAGGGCAGTTAGACAAGTACGCGGAGTCACACGCCAAGGACTTCGTGGCGCACGGCGAGAACCACGAGTACACCCTGGAGGAGGACATGGCCGCAGCTAAAGAAGAACGCAAGACCTTGCCTGACATGAAAGTGAAGGTCAACCAGATTCTCGCGGAACAAGATCTGGTGGCGGTGTATTGGACTTCGTCGGGTACCAACACCCAGGCAGGAATGGGATTTCCGGCAACGGGCAAAAGGATCAAGACTGACGGCATGACCATTTTCCGCTTCAAGGCGGGAAAGATTTGCGAGGAGTGGAGCGTTTGGGACATGCTTTCCGTGATGAGGCAGGCCGGTTTGTTACCTCCGCCCCAGTGACAGGCGCAATCGTCGCCTCCTCGAAAGTAGTTCTCCCTAATTCACAACTCTACCGCGTGGAAGCCGCAAAAAGGTGGGGTGTTCAAATTTGCGTTGCGATGGCTTCAACTCCTGATTAGTCGGATAGCCGTACAAGTCCCTCCTGTACCCACTTTCCCGTTTGGGGCGTTAATCAGGACTTGAGGAGATGGAACCGGCTCTCGGAGTTGCTAGAGGCGGCAGCCACGACCATCCCCGATGATCCACGACACACAGCGCCATATCTGGACCGGTTTTCCTCTTTCGGCATCCCGGCCGAAGCTATACCTCAGGCTAATGCCGGTGAGTCCAACCGAATTCGCTACTCCCGCTTGGTCATTAGTTGAAGAACGGACATAGTAAGAACCAATCCCTGACGTCGGCGAACGCAGCTCTAGGCCGCGAGGATGAACCGTGCTCTTAAAGAGAACCAGCTTTAGTCCCCGCCATAAATGGGCGACGGGAAGGCTCGACTCGGTAAGGAAAGTTGTCCGAAAGGACTCTATCAGCTGCCGATTTTGCAGACTGGGAACAGGCGTATATACATCGTCCAAAAGGAGTGTGGGGCGGGGAAATGATTCTGCGAAAAGTTGAATCGGCAACACGATCGGCAATGACCGGGGCGGCGGCGCCGGAAGCGAAATCATGGTTAGGTCCGAAGGCGTCTGCTCCAGAGCAAATTGTAACGCTGGTGTTTGCGCTTCCGTGGGTAAACAGGCAATCAGGAGCAATCCAGCCGCTGCAACGAAAATGAAGCATTTCCGCATAAACCATTGCCTTGTATTTCAGCGCGCGGTGGCAGCCAACGCAACCAACCTAAACTGGGGACTAGGTTCCTAGGCGGCTGTCCTGACTGCCCAACGCGACTTTATGGTGGACCGTTCGAGGGTGCATATCTGTCTCGTTGAGCACATAGCCGACTCTTGTCGCAGATGTATTCCGGTAGTGTTAACTCCCGACAAGTCGGACATCCGAACAAATACCCGGCTAATAATTCAATCCTCCGGCAAGCGCGTTAGTTAGGCACTGAGCGCTAAGTTAACACCCGCGGGAGGAGCAAGAACGCTCACGACGACATCAATGACCTTCAACGTCTTACCCTTACCAGCGGATCGGCCCGACGAGGCAATTCAAACGGCTCGAGCGCTAGAACAGTCGGCTCCGGAAAGCGAACGCGAATACGTGGACGCGCTCGCAAACCGCCTTACGAATGATTCCTGGCAACTAAAGTGTTGGGAACCACATCTTCTGCAACTGGATGTCGATTCCCCGGTCATGTTGGCGTTGAAGACAAACTTGAAACTGCGTTCCACTGCGATTCCTCCCTTGTGCGTAGTCCTGCTTGCTATCTCGCTCATGAGTCCGACGCGCCTGAATGCGCATGCGGCACCAGATTCACTTGCCCAATCACCGGAGCAGTCGGCTCCGTCTTCTGCGACACCCAAGCAGCCAGCGAGGACGACACTTGCCGGATCTTGGAAGCTGAATCGCGATGAAAGCGATGATTCCCGGCAAGTAGTTCGAGATCAGGAACCCCCAAGCAGCGGCACCACTGGCGGCTATCCCGGGGGAGGTAATCGCGGAGGCGGTTATCCGGGCGGAGGTTATCCCGGCGGCGGAGGTTATCCGGGCGGTAGCAATCCCGGAGGCGGTTATCCGGGTGGAGGTAATCCGGGGGGCGGCTACCCGGGCGGAAGCCATCGGGGAGGTTATCCCTCAGAGGGGCAAGAAAACACCGGCCCGAACATTGAAGACAACCCAAAAATGCAGCCACTGATTCATCCTTCAGGTTTGCTGACGATTGAACTGAAAAAACCCCAAATCGATGTGACAGATGATGATCTCCATAAGCTGACTTTGTACACGGACGGACGGAAGTTGCAGAAGTGCAAGGACAACAACGATCAGGAAGTTGCGGCGCATTGGGATGGAAGCCGGCTTGTATCGGACGAAAAAAGTCCGCTCGGCGGGAAAATGAGCCGAACCTTTGAATTGTCCCAAGATGGTCGAAAGTTATTCGAAACTCTGCGGATAGCCAACGGACGATCCGATACGCCGATCATCATACGCTATGTGTACGAAATCGTCGGCTCGGACACAAAGAGCGAGCAAGATTCCGATCCCAACCGGCCAGTGCTCAAGAGAAATCCCGACAACGGCGCTTCACCCCAATGACAACGCCGCGCATTCGTTCGTACAGGTCCCAAGATGTCCGGTTACCGCTGCGTACGCGTCGTATTCTAGGGGAAGCGACTTAAGCCGCAGCACGTTGGGATTCGGGCTGGCCAGTCTTCTGCGTGCAGAGGAATGGTCAGCTGCGTGCCGTTACGATGTTTAGTGGCTGCCCGAATTTTGACCCCAGTGATTGGCCGAGGCATAAGTCCTGCCGATTCAGAAGTCCGTGAACGTCGTGAACATTGTGAACGTTGCGGGGCAGGACACGCTCCGTGGCTCTATTCCCGGGAGACTCGAGTTGGTTTGCCCGTCTCCCCTCCCATCAAAGTAGGCCCGTCCTCGACGTAGGGCGGCGGAGTGCGAGTCGACGGACGATGTCGCAGCGAATTGCACACAGGAGTCGCACCACGAACGCAAGGAAGTCGATAATTACAAAACGAACTCAGCTAAACCTTCTAGTCTTAGCAAGTTGACCTTTGAAGTGTTGCTCGTCATAGGAGGCTGTCAACCAGGAAGACGTACACACGAGCTCGTTGGATTGCAAAAAGACGAGGTGTGGAGGCTTGAATGGTGCGATCTCGCTGGTCTGGGTTTTTCTTTAGTTGGACCACTTGGGCTACAGAATGAACCACAACTTGATTCTCAAGAAGCAGCGTAAACCCTGGGCAGGAATTAGACTGGCGCGCCCGGAGAGATTCGAACTCCCGACCCTCTGGTTCGAAGCCACTTCCTAGTTCGCTATCTCATTGATTCGTCTTGGCTTTGCATGCCTATCGGATGGCGATTTTGCATGCATTCAGACGTTGCTGGACCCAAGTTGGACCCAAGTATTGGGATGAGCCGCTTTGTTACGGAGTCGGCGATTACTGAGGAGGCATTTGCCCAACGGTTGCTTACGCGATCAGAATCGAGCTCAAGCTGACCCCGTCGGCAAAAGACCACAAGACCTTGCACGCGCTGATGGCCAACAGAGGCTTTGGGTAAACCATGAACGGGGATCAAGTTGTTGGTAGCGACGGCTGCGCAGAAGAGGCCGCGTCGCTACGCGCTTCGGCCGAAGGTCTTGCCAAGGGGTTTTTCTTCCACCGACTCCGAATCAGAAGATGTCAATGTGTTGCCCTTCGGATCGCTCACCGCATATAGGACGAGTTCCACGCGATTTGAAATCCCCAACTTGTCGAAAATCCGGAACAGGTAGTTTTTGACCGTGTGCTCGCTAAGAGCCAGCAGTTCTGAAATCTCGCGATTTCCCAATCCCTCGGCGACCAAACGCATAACCTCTTCTTCGCGCTTGCTTAGGAGATTCAATCCCTCCGGATTCACCACGCGGAGAGGTCGTGCCTGGATCAGCGCGTCAATGACGTACTCCATCTCCCGGGCGTTAATCCAAAGTTGCCCCTCGAATACCCGACGGACGCACTTGCGAAGCGCCGTAAAATCGAAGTTGGATCGCGAAAAGATTCCTCGCGCACCCGCACGCAAGCTCTCGACCACGACCTGCGGCTCAGTCCTATCGAACAAGAGGATTGGACGCAAGTCGGGCTGGGCCTCATGAAGTTCTCGCAGCGCGTCGAGGCCGCTCAGGGCCCCGTCTTGCAGGTCCGCCCCGATAATAGCGACATTTGGCTTCGTCTCGCGCACTGACTTAAACAACGAATTTTTATCAGCGGTGCACGACACCACAGCAATCTCGGAATAGCGCTTAAACTGATCACTCAGTAGACGACCAGCCATGAGATTGACGTCAGCTATCGCTAAGGTGATGGGGCTACGCCTCAAATTCGTTGCTGTCTGCATGTGGCACCATCAGGCGCACAAGAACCTGGGGTTGATGTTTCGTGGCGGGCCGGGGTGGCTCGGAAAACAATTACAGGCTACGTTCTGATAACTCCGGTGTCAATTCACATTTTTGGATCATTCGCATTCATCTTTTTGAATCCATGGATCATTGCACTAAGTTCATCAGAGCCATTCTTCTCATGGACTTTTTATTTGCAGTGATTCGGTGACCCGTAGATCGTCTCCCTAACGTATGAGTCCATGTTGGACATTACAGCATCCACATGTCTCCGCATCATTTCGCTCGCGACAATTGGCGAGTAGAGAAACACATCACTCACACTAACGGTCTCTTGTTGCTGCTTTGAATCGCGCCTACTCTGATCGCGTCACGGAGGGAAGTGGACTTCGCGTGATCTAAGGGTTTGAGCGTGTCATCTCTTTTCGGGGTAGCAGTGGAACTTAGAAAGTCGAAGCGCTATCGACTTCTGGCCCCCGTTTCTTTCTTGTGGGAGCGCCCGGACGGGCTGCTGCAGGAAGCGAAAGGGACCATTCGAGATATCAGCGACCGAAGTGTTTTCGTAACTGGAGAAGTGATACCGGACCGGGGCGCTCATTTGGACTTGGACGTTTACCTGCCCTCTTTGGACCCGGGCGGGGCAGCGGTGCAACTGCATGGAGAAGGCACCGTCATACGGGTCAATAAGGAAGAGGGAGTCTCGAAGGGGTTCGCGGCTGTTGTCGTATTTCAGACAGGGTCTGCGAGTGGGCCCACTGTCGTGAATCCCAGAAGGCTGCACTAGCGTGTCGATTTGAAATTGCGTATTGCCCGGTCGCGAATGTGACCGGGAACAGCGGAGCTATGTCGAATTTAGCGCATGTAGTCTCTCATGGCTCTCGTCTTCTGTCGCAGGAAGCGTCCTGTGCGTCTCCGTCGTGGTACGCGATTCAGACATGGCCGCAGTACGAAAAAAAGGTCGCAACTGAGCTTCATAGGAAAGACATCGAGATATTTCTTCCTCTCCAGTGCTCGAAGCGCAAATGGAGCGACCGGCTCGCGTTGATTCAGGCGCCTTTGTTCCCGAGTTATGTTTTCGTGCGAATCGACGAGTCATCGAATGCACGAATTAGAGTGCTGCGCACAAACGGCGTGACCGGATTTGTAGGAATCCGTGGCAGAGGAGTTTCGATTCCCCAATCTGAAATCCAATCCGTGCGGTTGCTACTCGGCAGCGGCATCGCGTTTCAACATCATTCCCGCCTGACCGTTGGTAAGCGCGTTCGAATTCGAGGCGGCAGCTTGGATGGAGTGGAAGGTACGCTTCTGGAAAAGAAGAGCGACTTGAGCCTACTTGTGTCCGTCCAGATCATCCAAAGGTCACTCGCCCTTCGCGTGGCTGGCTACAGCGTCGAGGCAATCTGATCCTCCCGGGTGTCGGACTTTGTCGGAGCGATCGTAGACAGACCAATTCTCCTCAGCCGATAAATTCCCGCGCGAGAACTTTCCAAACTCAACTCACGTTCCGCCCACAGCGGCCACGGAAACAGTCGGCGGGAAGTTTTCACTTTGGGGACTCCTTCAATGAACGAAGCCAAGCGCCGTTTCTTGCTAAGCGGCCTTAAATTGCTCGATATTTCTCAGCTGATACTGTCCTACGGGTTGGCAACGATTCTGGTTGTACACTGGGACGAGCGCGTACGTCTGCAACAGTTCCTTGCGGTTCGAGTCAAGCTGTCGAATTGTTTGGCGTTCGGCTTCATTTTGCTGACGTGGCACTTGATCCTTGTTCTGTGCGGCCTATACGAATCAAAGCGATTATCCGCAAGGTTCGTCGAGGTAATTGAAGTTTTAAAGGCTACCGCGCTTTCGAGCGCCGTCTTGGCCGTTCTGGCCGAGTTGTTTCGAATTAAGATGATTACGCCGCGTTTTCTAGTGTTTTTCTGGGTTCTTAGCTCATTCTTGTTGGCGACCTCGCGACTCGCGCTTCGACCGGTGCTGGCCAGCATGCGGAGGCGTGGACGAAATCTCCGCCAAATGCTCGTTCTTGGCACGAATTCGCGTGCGATCGACTTTGCGCGAAGAATTCAGCGGAAACCGGAATTGGGTTACCGCCTCTTGGGATTTGTCGACGACGATTGGCAGAGAATGGCCGAGTTCAAGAAGACTGGCTTCCCCCTCGTTTCTGACTATACGGGTTTTGCTGAGTTCCTGCGGCGCAACGTGGTAGATGAAGTCGCGATGTACCTTCCTTTGCGCTCCTTTTACGAAAGATCATTTGGGGCTGCCGCCCTATGCGAAGAGCACGGCATCATCATGAGAATGGACGGTGACATTTTTGGTCTAAAGAAATCGCGATCAACCCCGGAGGAATTTGATGGCGATCATCATGTCGCTAGCCATACTGGGGTTCGCGAATGGTGGCCGCTAGTCGTAAAGCGGATCCTCGACATCGTGTTTTCCTTTTCCTTGTTATTGATGCTGTCCCCTCTGTTCCTGATCGTCGGAATATTGATCAAGTTTTCTTCGGATGGACCGATTCTTTTTTGGCAGGAGCGCATCGGTCTAAATAAGCGCAGGTTTTTGATTGTGAAATTCCGGACGATGGTTACAAACGCGGAGCAGATGTTGGCCAAACTGGAGAGTCAGAACGAGGTTTCTGGGCCAGTTTTCAAAATTAGGAAAGACCCGCGAATCACACCTATCGGGAGGATCCTGCGGCGAACCAGCATTGACGAACTGCCTCAGCTTTTCAACGTTCTCAGAGGTGACATGAGCCTTGTAGGCCCGAGACCTTTGCCCGTCCGTGACTACGAAGGATTTAGCGAAGACTGGCAGCGGCGTCGCTTTAGTGTGCGGCCGGGTATTACGTGCCTGTGGCAAGTGAACGGCCGCAGTTCGATTCCTTTCGAACAGTGGATGAAACTGGACCTTCAATACATGGATGAATGGTCACTTTGGCTCGACGTGAAAATCCTGGCGCAAACCGTATCAGCGGTACTAAAGGGATCGGGCGCAGCGTGATTTGGTTAATAGCAGCCGAGATTCTCGATGGTGTAAGAAAGTGGAGCAACCAACCGTGCGGAGCCGATTTTCGTTTGAAGGTCCCTTCCAGGCATCGAATCAACCAGACACTGAGGAGCGTGCAACATGAGCGATGATTTAGCCATTTTCGAATCTCTCGTTAAGTTAGCCAATCAACGTGAAAATGTCGAACGTGTGACCAACGACAACGAGCTAACCATTCGCGGTTTTCTCCTGATCCTAAAGCGGCGGCGGGCAATTATCCTGTGGACCGTGGCTGTGTGCTTTCTTTTGGGGGTGACTGTCTGCTTCCTCATGAAGCCTCGTTACGCAGCATTAGGTGAGATTCAGGTCCAGAAGAGTGCAACTGACGGTTTGGGCCTGGAAAACCTGACAGACTCTAAGCAGGAAGGAATGGCCGACGCGCTCTCCGAAAATATAGATCTGCAAACTCAAGCCAATATTCTTCAATCGTACAGTTTGGCTCTCCGAGTGATTGACGATCTGAGCCTCGAAAAGACTGAAGACTTCAAGCCCACGTTCAACCCTGTCGGATGGCTGCTTGAGCCATACGCAGTACCAGATCCGCCGAATGCAGCGCTGGATGACGCTCCGCATCGCCGCGACCATGCAGTTAAGGTATTCCAAAAGCACTTGAAAATCGAACCCCAGTCCGGAACGCGGCTGATTGATATCAAATACACAGGCACGGACCCGAAGATAGCCGCCGCTGTCGTTAACGACTTAGCGAAATCGCTCGTGGATTACACGTTGAACAGTCGATTCACGGCCACAAGTGAAGTCTCTAATTGGCTCTCTAGCCAGCTACGCGATATTAAAAAGGAGGCCGAAGAGCAGCAAGGCAACCTAGAAAATCTTCAACGAGAGTCCGGCATATACAGTTTGGGAATTCCAGACGCGACAGGCAAGGAGATGGCCTACAGTGCGACTCTGGACCGCCTGCAGCAGTCGACTCAAGAATTGTCGAACGCCACCTCGAACCGCATACTGAAGGGAGCTCTTTACAGGACTATTCAGAACCAAGACCCGGAGTTGATTTCCGGTTTGGCCGGATCCTCTCTCGCCGGATCGTCCCCGGCAGTAAATAGCTCCTTACTGCTACTCCAGAACTTGCGTGCCCAGCAAGCGACCCTTGCAAGTCAAGTCGCGGCCGATGCATCCAAATACGGATCCGCCAATCCCAAGTTGATCGATGACAAGGCGAGCCTGGACTCCATCAACGCCCAGATCAACCTTGAAGTGGTTCGAATCGGAGAACGTGCAGCTAACGACTATAAAGCGGCTCAAACGACTGAGAAGAGCACCCGCGAGGTTTACGAGCAGGCACGTCAGGCCGCCGACGTCCAAAACGGCAAAGCGATTCCGCTTTTAATTGCACGGCAAGAAGCTACTGATGCGCGGTCGCTGTATCAGACCCTTTATTCTCGTCTGAAGGAAGCAGGTGTGATTGAAGGATTGCGTTCGTCAAACGTAGCGGTGGTTGATCCAGGCCGGGTTCCCTCGAAGCCGATTCCCTACATACTCTATATTCCCGCGTTGTCGCTCGTTCTTGGTAGCTTCTTCGGGATCGCCGGGGCGCTACTTGTTGAATCTACCAGCGATCGAATCGAGGGAATGGCGAGCATCGAGAATTCTCTCCGGGCCCCCATCTTGGCGGTCCTTCCGATGACGCACTCCCCCACTTCAGGCAGCATCGTTTCAATGTTTCGCCGCACACTCGGCAACAGCAAACAGGATTCCGCCTTTGGAAGCGGAGCAGTTCTAGCCGGTCCGAACACTGCTTATGTGGAAGCGATTCGAGGACTCCGTACTTCATTGCTGCAATCCCGAAACGGCCCGCCACCGAAGACAATCCTGATTACGAGCGCTGGAGAACGAGAGGGGAAAAGCACTCTGAGCCTGAATCTCGCGGCGTCCCTCGTGCTGAATGGTTCGCGGGTTCTGTTGGTTGATGGGGACATGCGTAGCTCCGGCCTTTCTGGCTACATAGGATTTAAGCGAAAAGAAGGGGTCTTGACTGGGCACCAGAAGAGTGGTCTCAGCGATGCTCTTTCGGGTTGGGGTGAACCCGCTGTGATAACGCCGTTCTCTGAGCTTCCAAACCTTTCTGTCCTTCCAGCAGGATCAGACCCGAAGTATCCTGCGGAACTACTCGGTTCGGAGCTTATGCAGGCATTTGTCCGCAGCTGGTCTGCGAATTACGACTACGTGTTGATTGATAGCCCCCCGATTCTCGCAGTGGCTGACGCAGTTATCCTATCGCGTCTCGCGGATCTAACTCTTCTTGTGACTAGGCATGGGCAAAGCACGCAAAAGAGTCTGGACCGTGCATACCGCACGCTGCGCAAGAGTGAAGTTAGAAATATCGGAATTGTGGTGAACGGCGTACGCAGAGACTCTGTATCGTTCGACGAGTTCTATGGCTATAAGGGCACGAGTTACTACCGGGAGGCGTGAGATGAAGATTTCTGGCATAAGGGTACTTGCGTTGGTTGCTGTTATCACAGGGGTAGCTCTTGCCCAGTCTCCATCCGAGAACAGTCTATTGATCAGCCCCGGCGATAATCTTCACATCACAGTTCTTGACATGCCGGAAATGGAGCAATATGCCCGTGTGACTGATGCAGGCGATGTGCCGGTACAAGGCATCGGTAACGTGCGCGTCGTGAATATGTCCCCTGCCGAGGCTGCGAGCGCGATACACGATCGTTATTTGAGTTCTCACTTCCTGAACCATCCTGAAGTATCAGTCGCTGTCGATCAATACGCCACTGAGGAAGTGACCCTGATCGGAGAGATCAAGGCACCCGGTGCTTATCCTATTGCGACCCCTCGTCCTATCCTTGACGTTATTGCACTCGGTGGCGGCCTGACTGACTTCGCTGATCGAGAAATTCTTGTGGAGCGACACGGGGATCAGAGCAATCCAATCCGATACAACGTGAGTAACGACCCACAACAAGCAATCAAGGATCAGGTTCTGGTAAACCCTGGCGATACGGTGGTAGTCGCAAAGGCCGGAATTGTCTATGTGCTTGGGGACGTGAACCGTCCCGGCGGGTACACGATGAACAACAACGAATCTAAGATGTCTCTGCTCGAAGCACTTGCTAACGCAGGCGGAGCCGCTAAGACTGCCAACCTGGGCCATGCATATCTAATCCGCAAGAGCGATCACACCAACACGGAAATACCTCTTGGAGATATTCTGAAGGGCAAGCGGGAGGATTTTGCAATGATGGCCGGTGACATCCTTTATGTTCCCCTCAGCTATACCAAGAATCTGGTTCTTGCCGGCTCTGCGGGAATTGTCGGTGCCGCCGGTACTGCTGCGGTCTACGCTGCCCATTAACCCAGGATTGTGAATGGCCTTGGAGATCAGATCCCACTCTGGGAGAACTCAGCCCGTCGCCCGAGACATACAGGTTAAATCTCACACCTCCAGCTAGGTGAACCTTCGCGGATGTCTGCCCGTCGTGTTAATGACCTGACCGGGGTTTTTTGTACCAGCGAGAGTGAGAGAGAATTCACTCTGGAGGGAAGCTGGTATGCCGATGAAGAAATACAAGCCGGAACAGATCGTGACACTGCTGCGGCAGGTTGAAGTGGAACTGGCCAACGGGAAAACCACTCCGCAAGCCTGCAAAGAAGCCGAGATCACCGCACAGACCTACTACCGCTGGCGGAAGGAATTCGGCGGGCTGAAGCTAGATCAGGCAAAGCGTCTCAAAGAGCTGGAGCGAGAGAACGCCAAGCTGAAGCGGCTAGTGGCGGAGCTGTCTTTGGAGAAGCAAATTCTGAAGGATGTGGCAGAGGGAAACTTCTAAGCCCTGAGCGGCGGCGTGGCGCGGTCAGGCATGCGCGCGAGAACTACCGGGTATCAGAGCGGCATGCCTGCCGGCTGCTGGGGCAGTGGAGAGGGACGCAACGCTACGAAGTGCTCTACCGAACGGATGAAGATGCGCTGACACGAGAGATCGTGGCATTGGCCAGCGAGTACGGGCGCTACGGCTACCGGCGGATCACAGCATTGCTGCGGAATCGAGGTTGGCATGTAGGCAAGGATCGAGTGCAACGGATCTGGCGACGCGAAGGGTTGAAAGTGCCGCAGAAACAAAGGCCGAGAAGGAGGCTGTGGCTCAACGACGGATCGTGCCTTCGCTTGCGGCCGGAGCGAGCGAATCATGTGTGGAGTTACGATTTCGTGAGCGCGATGACGCACGACGGGCGGACGCTGCGAATGCTGACGCTGATCGACGAGTACACGCGGGAGTGCTTGGCGATCCGCGTGGCGAGAAGGCTCGGGAGGTACGAAGTGATCGAAGCGCTGGCGGACGTGATGCTGTACCGAGGAATCCCGGAAAACATGCGCTCGGACAATGGTCCGGAGTTCGTCGCGGAAGAGCTGCGGAGGTGGTTGGCGAAGGTGGGTACCGAGACGTTGTACATCGAACCAGGAAGTCCTTGGGAGAACGGCTACTGCGAAAGTTTCAACGGAAAGCTGCGAGATGAATGCTTGAACGGAGAGATTTTCTATTCGTTGAAGGAGGCTCAGGTCGTGATCGAAAAATGGCGGGTGATGTACAACACGCTGCGTCCGCACTCGTCGCTAGGCTACAGGCCGCCGGCACCGGCGGCCTGTGGCTCCCTGGTGCCACCCAATCCGATTTCGCAGTCCATGGCGGTGATGTAGACTCTCTCATTCGACGTGGTACAAAAACTCGGGCTGGTCATTAACGGCGACCATAAGCGACTTTAGCCGAATAACCATCAGCATGTGTGCCCTAGACATTCGCCCTATGCCACACTCACTGACCGTGTTTGGGTCGCGCCTCTATGCGGGCTAGGCCGCCGGGCCGTGATCCAAGTTCTGCCCCTGTTTTCCGAGGAAAGGGTTTCTATGCATGACGTGCGTTCGCAGCGTCTTTCCCTGGCCGGCATCCCGATAGATTTATTGACCATGACGGACCTACTCTCCGTGCTGGTCAAGGCCACCGCGACTCGGGATAAATGTCTTATATTGCATCACAATCTACATAGCCTTTATCTCTACCACACGGTCTCCGACTTCAAATCTTTTTACTCGCGGGCGTCCTACTTGTATATCGACGGGATACCGGTTGTGTGGCTTGGCAAGCTCGCCGGTTTGCCGGCGCGGAGGGAACACCGTATTACTTTCCTCGATAGCCTCAAAACAATCCTTCGAAAGGCGGAGCAATGCGGCTGGCGTGTGTTCTATTTGGGGTCACTTCCCGAAGTAAACACCCGTGGCCTAGATGCGATAAAACAAGAATATCCGCAACTGAAGATCAGCGGACATCATGGGCATTTCGACAAAAACGGTCTTGAAAACGATGAGGTAATATCGAAGATAAATAGTTTTGGGGCGGACATACTGTTTGTGGGCTTGGGGATGCCTCTGCAGGAGCGATGGCTTGCGCGGCACCAATCACAAATCAACGCCAGTGCAATCCTGACGTGCGGCGCGACGCTAGACTACATAACTGGACATGCATATCGGCCCCCCGCTTGGGTTGGCCCCCTTGGATTGTATGGCATCTTTCGATTACTGTCGGACCCGAAACGACTGTGGAAACGGTATCTAGTAGAACCGATCCTTTTATTGAAACACATGTTCGTCCCGCTCATGCGGCAATGCTTGAGCCACAGCATGAGAAGTGAGATCAGATAACCACGGATCGGCCTCCTTTATTCACTTTTGTTATGCTCGCAACTACACGATTTACTCAGAAACCAGAGTCAATTCCGCAAAAAAGGACATAGCAGTTATGATTTATCATCTTTTGCCGGGAATGGAATCATTTTCAATGTTTTCCGGCCTAGCTCTTGCGCGCGACGTGGCGAATATGATGCGCTTCGATGATTCAGCGATTGTGGTGTGCAGAGAAGCTGATGACTCATGGGGATTCCCTGCAGATCGTATCCTCGTCATTCCTCAAATGCGCATATTCGGACGAATGAGAGGGAGAAAATATATTCCTCGTTGGATCACGACCCCGTTCTTTCGGCGCATTTTTAAACCTTTGATAGCGGTCCTAAAAAGCGGGGATATTGTGTGGTGTCATAACCAGCCATTTTGGTGCGCTGCGCTGGAGCCGTTTATCCGTGCGAAGGGCGCGAAACTGGTTTATCACGCGCATAACCCGCTCACCGATCGACCGCATCGCGCAGCGTTTAAGGTCTTTACTCCCGATGCGTGCATCTTTGTCAGCGATACGATCAGGCAACGGGCTCTAAAGTGGATCCCATGGCTGAGTAACACTTACGTTGTCCATAATGGAGCAGATGATTCGCTTTTTTATCCAGCACCGCCGGAAAGTGGGCTTAGGAATCCGATTCCCGTAGTCCTCTTCGTCGGGCGCCTGGAGCCTCGTAAGGGCGTACACGTGCTCGTTGAGGCCATGCGGATCCTTCAGCAGCGAAAGGTGAATATCCTTTGCAGGATAGTTGGAGCCTCTTTCCTGCACGGGAGCAGAGTGACTTCATACCTCAGGAAGTTGCGCGAGAACAGCCCATCAAACGTTGAGTTCAAGGGCTTTTGCCCGCAGGCGGAGCTTGCCAAGCAATATCGATCTGCGGATATTCACTGCTGTCCGTCTGTCTGGCAGGAGCCGTTTGGCAACGTCAATATCGAGGCGATGGCCTGTGGAATTCCGGTAGTTGCATCACGAGTGGGTGGAATTCCTGAGATCGCAGCCGAGGGCGGCGTTGTTTTGGTAGAGCCAAATTCGGCTGTGGAACTGGCCGATTCTTTACAGAAACTCGCTCAGGACGAGAACCTCCGTATGCAAGTCGCAGCGGAGGGTCTCAAGGCATTCCAGCGACGCTTCACCTGGGCCGCGATTTGTGACCAATATCGGGGCATCGCGAACGGTGTGATGCAAATGAAGACGGAAGAGGTAGCATGCCAATGGCAACAGCAATACGAAGCATAACGATCATCCCAACCCGCTCTCTCTCATCCCTGGTTGTAACCTGGTTGCTGATGCTCCCATTGTTATATTTTGCTGCCCAAGGAGCGCCCTCTATTGATCGGGAGGAGTTGAACGTTTCGAATACCGGACTGGGACATTACGAGGCGTACTCAACGCAGAGAGTGAATTCGAGCACGGAGTCTGTCCGAAAGAAGATTGAGCTGTTAGTCATATATTCGATGGTCGTCTTAGCTATTTGGAGCTATGCGCCTAAATTTGAGGCTGTACTTATACGCAACAAGGTCTTGCTGTTGTTACCCGTGTTGGCACTCATTTCTACGCTCTGGTCGCAGACTCCTTTCACCACATTTGAGGCCGCAATCGGGATAATTCTCATTTTATTGCTTGGCGTCTTTTTGACGCTTCGATTTTCCCATGAGCAGCAGATTCATCTGCTGCTCATGGTAGGTGTTGCGGTCATGATACTCAGCATTATGCTTGTGGTGTTTTTCCCATCAGTAGGGATCGACAGGTTCTACGGAAACAATGTTTGGCAGGGTATTTGCAATCATAAGAACAAGTTTGCGACCACAATGGTGTACCTATTGATCCCGGCCCTCTATTGTAGCGTTCGCACGTTGCACAAAAGGGCGATGATAATTGCGTATGTGGTGCTAGTCATGTTGTGCGTGGTCATGTCCCAGGCGCGAACCGGATGGCTCCTCCTCGCTTCCTCACTTGGCGTCGCCGCGTTCATAAAAGTTCAGGCGCGATTACAAATAAGGAACGATCGCTATGGATTTTCGCTCTCTCAGCGGTCGCCGGTTTGTCGATATGGATCGCTTTCACATATTATGCACAGATCGCAGTCCTGCTCGGGAAAGACCCCACACTGACTGGAAGGACGGAAGACTTTAAAGCACTTCTCACCGAAGTTTTGAAAGAGCCACCGTGGGGATACGGATACATGGGCTTTTTTACGGGCAACGGCGAATGGTTTAACTTTGCCCTCAGATCGGGTCGAACCGACTTGGGAAACGCCGAGAACCCCGTTCTTCAAATTTGGCTGGACCTTGGGTTGATCGGTGTTGCGTGCCTCTTCTTATCGCTCTTTCAAGCATGCCGTAATATTGCGCTCTGCCTGGTGAATAATCCTTCGAAGTACGTGCAATGGTGCACCATGATGGTATTCCTGAATCTTGCCGCGCTCCTGGGAGGCGACAAGATCATGTTCCCCCATACGATCGAATGGTTGTTGTATGTCGTTGCCTTTGTTGGCTTATCGGCCGAAGCGCGGCGTATCCGCAGCCGGGGCGTCGTGTGAATTCAATACGTCGCGAATGGCTTGGGGTGCGTGGCAGCAAGATGTTTCGCAATACCGGCTGGATGGTTGTGGGGCAAGGAACCGGTGTCCTGTTACAGGCTATTTATTTCGTAATTCTGGCGCGCCTGTTGGGAGCTTGGCAGTACGGTATCTTCGCGGGGGCGTTTGCCTTTACCGGTATCGCCGCGCAGTACAGTTCCTTGGGCTCTGGATGGGTTCTTATTGGCTACGTGTCCGGGGATCGGAAAATCTTTGCCGCCTATTGGGGGAACATCCTGCTGGTCACGTGCGGCGTTAGCCTGGTCTTGATCGCCGCGCTGCGCCTCCTCGCCCCTCATCTGCTCAACCCGTATAGCGCCGCCCTTGTGCCGTTAACCGCAATTGCCAACTGCTTTGCCCTGCAGCTAACCGCGGAGACCGGTCGCGTTTTCCAGGCCTTTGAGGAAATACGGATTGCGGCGATGCTCGGCCTTCTTACCAATCTTTTGCGAACACTGGTGGTCATCGCCATGCTCTTTTGGCTCCGCCACGCCACTGCATGGCAGTGGGCTATCGCCTCGACAATCGTTTCAGTGATCGGCGCTGGAATCGCTGTGGGAAATGTAACAGTTCGCTACGGTATCCCCAAAGTTCAGTAAGAATCTTCCAGAAGCATGCCTTCGAGGGGTTTGGATATTCTTTCGCAGGATCCACAACCGTTTTCTACAATGATTTCGACAAGACGATGCTGAGTCATTATGGAATGAACCTTGCGAATGGTATTTACTCGATGGCGTATCGCGTGATCGACATAGCGTCAATTCCGATATCCGCGCTCCAGGCTGCGAGCATAGCCAAGTTTTTTCAGAAAGGGCGCCTCGGGATCCCATCGGCTGGAGAACTGTCGAATCGCTTGCTGAGGCGGTTGCTTCCTGTAATGATTCTGCTGACTGTCGCCATGTTTGTTTCAGCACCACTGATTCCCCGGCTGCTCGGACACGAATTTGAGCAGACCGTTCAGGCCCTGCGGTGGCTTTGTCTGATCCCGATCTTTCGCAGCGTCCAAACGATCAATGGAGCCGCTTTGACGGGCGCCGGTTACCAAAGGTACCGAGTCCTCGCCCAGATCATAGCCGCAGGATTGAATTTCGGTTTGAATCTCTGGGCCATACCACACTACGGATGGCGAGGCGCAGCGTGGTCTAGCTTGGCAACTGATGGTGCAATCGGCGCGATGAACTGGACGGTACTTCGAGCACTAATCTGGAAAGCGAGGGGACCGCTGACCTGTTCCCGAAAAACTCAGCCAGATCCAGGTGAAGTTCTCTCGTAAATTAGACTGGGAATCGCCGGTTACAAACGAGAATTGGGGGCGAGTCACGTATTTTACAACCCCAAACTACGGAGGAACGATGAATTTAGATTTCGTGGCACAACTGAAGCGACCCGAGCATGTCTTCCGACCCGCCCGGGTCACCCGTCGCTTGATCCGTAAACTGCGGTCCTCTCCGCCGGAGTACGAAACGGTGCAGCTGCCATGGCGCCTGCCAATTCGCATACAGCCCAACGAGCTGGTGGGATCGCGAATCTGGCGACTCGGGGTTCACGAACTGCCAAGCTGTGAGTGTATCAGCCGTCTGATCGATCCAGGAGAGACCGCGGTGGACGCAGGGGCGAATATAGGCCAGATGACAAGCATAATGGCGAGACGGGCCGGGCCGACGGGTAAAGTGATAGCCTTGAGCCTCATCCCGTACTCTTCAAGGAATTGCAATACAATGTCGCCGCTTGGAATAACGAGGATACGGCGCCCATAGTCATTCACAATATGGCCCTGAGTAACCAAAACGGGGTTGCGCGATTGGTAGTGCCTTCTAAATTCGAGAGGAACCATGGCTGCTGTTTCTTGGACGACAACTCCCAGGCACCCTTTCAACGTAATCACGTGGAAGTGCCAGTTGGGACTATGCGGACACTCATCGACAAAAAAACGCAAATCGGTTTCCTCAAGCTCGACGTGGAAGGGCACGAGTTGCAGCTCTTAGAAGGCGCGCAAAACCTGATAGCATCGGGCAATATTCGGGACATCCTCTTTGAAGAATTCGGCACTCCACCGACACCGCTTAGCCAGTTTCTTGAAGACAACGGATATACGCTTTATCCCTCGGAGATGCTCTCGTTGAGGGGGGAAGACCAGGACCAGTCCTGACTTCTGTAAGAACTCGTGATGCGCGAGCAGTGCGTGAAGAGCCGAACTATATCGCTACTCGCAATCCGGGCCGTGTCTTGGCCAGGATGCAGCCGAGGCTGGATGATCTACTCGAACAAGTGGTGATCATCTCTTCGCGCGCAGTGTTTACCCCCCGGAACGGCTTGCAAGAGTCTAGAATTCCGGCCCAATCAGGCACAGTGGCCAGAACTGCCGCTGCAAATGCTCATTGTAGGTTCTGCAAGGAGGATATTATCTCTACCCGCCAAGTCTTTAAGACCCTACTGTTACCGTCCGTGAAGCTGCATTGCGTTGCGGATGGAACTTCTCATGCTGCCATTGAAAGCTGCGAACCGTTTTAAACGCTCATCATTTCTCCGCGGTGGTGGTCCTGTTGTCTCGCTCACCACTTACGGCAAGCGAATCGGTACGGGCTATCTACAATTGAATCCATTGCTAGAGGATATACCCTCCCGTCGCGCGTCATCCTCTGGCTTGACGAGGAATCCGTGTTTGATAACCTCCCCGTTAGTTTGCAGAACCTCCGGAAGCGCGGATTGGAAATCAAACTGTGCAAGAATTACGGACCGCATAAAAAGTATTATCCCTATGTGGAATCGTTGGAATCATTCGAATTGCCTCTAGTTACCGCCGATGACGACGTATTGTATTCGAGGTCGTGGTTGCATAAATTGGTTAGATCCTTTCAACGATTCCCAAACTCGGTGAACTGCCACTTGGCAAAAGTTATAGCACTTGAAAACGGAAGATGCAGCCTTACATGACCTGGCAGACTTGCCAAGCAGAACAACCGAGCTTGAGGAACATGCCGCATGGCATTGCCTGGGTAATGTTCCCGCCACAATTTCTTGCGAAATTGAAGTCCGCCGGAAAATCGTTTGAAACACTGTGTCCAAAGGCTGACGATCTGTGGTTGCATGTACAAGCCGTAAGAAATGGAACCAAAATAAAACAGGTTGGTTCCCGAGCCCGTCGTCCACCTTTGATCCCCGGCACGCAAGAAGTGGGGCTATACCATTACAACTACGCAGGCGGAAACGACCGTCAAATCGAAAAAACCTATACGGAGGAAGATATCCAAAGGCTGCTGACAGAGCAGTCATGAGAGAAACATGAACCGATTCTTTTCTCTGCTTCAGCGTATTCCGCGTGCTCCGCGCTGGTTGTACTGGCGATTCCAGAGCAATATTGTGGGGATCCCGCTTGCTATTCGATTGTGGTGGATTAGTCATCATAGTACCGGACCGATAACAGATCCCGAGGGTCCTATCGTTTCATTGACGACCCACGGAGCGAGAAGCCGCAAGGTTTACCTTGTCATCGAATCGATTGCGAGGGGAACTCTGTTGCCTTCCAGGATTATCCTTTGGATCGATGACGAAGACCTATTCAAGAATTTGCCTGTATCAATCAGTCGTCTCGTGCGGCGGGGGTTGGAAGTGAAACTCTGCATGAACTATGGACCACACACAAAGTATTATCCTTATGTTGCAACGGAGGATACTTTTGATTCCCCTTTGGTGACTGCAGACGACGATCAGCTCTATCCCGAAACCTGGCTGGAAGGACTAGTAGCCGCTTTTCAGGAAAAGCCGAATGTGGTCAATTGCTATCAGTGCCACGCAATATTGTTCGAAGGAAATTCGATAGGCCGATACCGGTTATGGAGAAAATCTGATGCAAGGGGACCGTCATTTCGGCAGCTTGCGTTAGGTGTTAGTGGCGTCGTTTATCCTCCTGCATTCTTGACAGTGTTAAAAAATGCAGGTACGGCTTTCAAAAACTGCTGCCCGACAGCGGATGACCTTTGGCTGCATGTCCAGGCGCTACGAGCGGGATACAAGGTCCGACAGATCACCAGTCGAACTGCCATTCCGCTTTCGATTCCCGGAACGGAGGGAATGGGCCTCTGGAAAGATAACATTTCTGGAGGTAACGATAGGCAGATTGCGGCAACCTACACGGGGGACGACGTCAGGAAACTGCTGGCGACCCAAGATTGAGAAACGAAGGGAATGAGCGCGGACCTTGTTGAGAAGATATTTTCTTTCGGCGTTAGCACTTACGATGGGTGCCGGCGTCAGAGGCGCTGGATCATATGCGTCATTATTGGCGGCCGAAAACCATACTGGACTATGGTGCAAAGCCCGATAAAGCATGACGCTCGGCGCCGAAACTCATCCAGCGTGCGATCGACGATATCGCCCGCGCAGGAGGCGGGCACCGTTTACGCGCCTCCAGGGATTTTCCTTGTTGGAGGGTTGGAGCTAAAAAGTGGAGTGACGCTTTATCTGGAGGCCGGCTGCACCCTTCTTGGCAGCACGTCGATCGACGACTATCAGTACCATCCAGGGCCTCCCATGGAAGGCGATGCTAACGGCCATCATCTGCTCTTCGCACAGAAGTGCGAGAACGTCACCCTTTGTGGCCCTGGAACCATCGATGGCCAGGGCCTTTCCTATTGGCAAACCGAAGAACAAGCCCCCCTCCGAGGCTTGGAGAGATGTATCTTCACAGGACTACGAACCTAGAAACAACAATCGCCGCCCGTCGCCGATGATCGAGTTTGCTCAATGCCACAATGTGCGAATCAGCGGCGTCACGCTCAAAAACTCCGCAGGTTGGACGATACGGCCTATTGCCTCCGATACCGTCGCGATCGACGGTATTTGCATTCGGAACCCCAGCATCGCCGTAAACGGCGACGGCATCGATATTTCGTGCTCGCGGAACGTCGTGGTCTCCAATTGCGATATTGCAGCGGGCGACGACGCAATCTGCCTGAAGAGTGAGAATCCCTATGGCGAGCTACTTCCGACAAAAAATATCGCGATCACTAATTGTCTTTTGACTACCCCATGCAATGGCTTCAAGATCGGCACTGCTTCGAAAGGGGCCTTCGAGAATATTGCCTTCAGTAATTCAATCATCTATGCCGACTCGGCGAGCCCGATCAACACTCATCCGATTTCGGGTATCAGCATTGAGATGGTTGATGGAGGCACCATCGACGGGGTCGTTATATCCAACATCCGGATGCAAGATGTGCGGGCACCGATTTTTGTGCGGCTCGGAGAGCGACAAAAGAAGGAAGGCACATTTCTTCGTAACGTTTTGATCGAGAACGTCGACGCTACCGGCGCGATTATCACCAGTTCTATCACGGGTGTTCCAGGCCTCCGGCGAGAGCGATTTACGGTGAGTAATTGCCGCATTCGGACGGTGGAGCAAGGGCAGGCAGAGTGGGCGCGTCGCGATATCCCCGAAATGGCCAATGGCTACCCCGAAGCATGGACGATGGGACGGTTACCTGCGTATGGCTTCTTCGTCCGGCATGAAGACGGGTACGGCTGCGCAATGTGGAGTGCGTCACAGATAAGCCAGATGGGCGGCCTGCGATTGTTTGTAACGACACGCAGGATTTGATTTTTGATGGCCTGGAACTGACCGCGCCGGCTGGAAGCGCTGCCCCCATCGAACTGCAAAACGTACATCGGGCATTTATTACTGGAATGCGTATGCCCGTGGGAGCCAAAGTGGTGGCTCAGATCAGCGGAGCAGATTTCTCGGGTTTGTCGTTTGCGGGAAACGCCTTCGAACCCAACGGACAGACGGTAGTCTATACCGACGGTGCAACTGCGGGGGCGCTGGGGCCGGGGACTTGAAACTGAGACACTAGCCAAGAGAAAATGAATTGGACGAAGTCTCGAGCAGCGCAGCCGCCCCGAGATCGTAACGCCGGACCTTACGATTCTGCTTGCCGTCTTGTCTCGCTAATATCTTGAAACACCTACTGAGGTTGAAGGACCGATTCGCTCTGGTGGAATCGCGAACCATCTAGGCGCATGTGGCGAAACTCGTGATATCTACGCGAAGGAGTTCAGCGGTATCGACAAACGCAGCCAGAGAAAGAAAGTGACGACCTTCTATGAAAACGTTTCTTATCTGCATTGCTCTCTTCGCCGGCCAGTACAATACGCTACAGGATAAAACCGTGGTTCGTTTGCATCCTCATCAGGACTTTATCCCAGCGGAGCTCGGCGGCGACTTGGTGGAGCTCATGAATGCGCCGCCGCAAGTTCAGCTGCCACCACCCCGTCTCGTGGATTCTCATGGACGCCCATGGTCGATCGAGATACGAATTGGGGCCTGGCACGGTGACCATTGTTGGCAAGGCTCAGTTCCATGTGGAGGTCGCGGTTGGTCACTCGGTAAATATCAAAGCGACCAGTGCCGGTTATTCTTCCGGTCGGTAACGGCGCCCCCCCGGTTCGCTGGATTTTGGCGGCGGAATGTATCCCTCTTGTCGAGTGGACGTGCTTCGACGAGAGCTTGGAATGGTAGACAATCGGGAAGCCATTTAGGGAAGAACGTGTGATTGAGAGATCCTCGCTTTAGTAGTACTAGAACATCGATTGACGACCTTTGAAGTTGTATTGAAAACTCTCCATTGCATTTATTCCAGGTTCATATTACGTTGCCATGAAGCCCGATCTCTCACGCACAGTCGAATTCGATTGGTGGCAAGTCGAAAAGTCCGACAACACATGTCTGATGAGTCTGAGCCGTACATGGTGAGACGTGACGCCGTGCAGACTGCGCCTGCAAACATCCGCACTGTCCCCGAACAAATCTCCGATGCACGACACAACAATCCGCGTTCCATTGCCCTGAGTTATGGCGCTCAACAGTTGACGTATGAAGAGTTTGATCATAGAGCAGATCAGTTCGCCGCGTATCTCATCGACCCTCGGTATCACACCCGGCGATGCAGTAGCAATCTGCTATCGAACAGTCGTCGATTGGATTATTGCTGCTCTCGGAATTCTGCGTACAGGCGCCGCCTATGTACCGTTGAATCCGACTTGGCCTGAATTGCGGTTGCGCTTCGCCGTCGAAGATTCCGGCGCAGCTTTTGTCGTCGCCCGAGCGCCACTACTTAATCGCCTCCAAGGTAAAGCACGCGGCATCGACCCCGCCTGTGAGGCTGCGACTATCGCAGCCTATAAGGGATTGAAGCGCGGAAAAACTCGTCCCGACAATCTCGCGTATGTGATTTATACCTCGGGATCGACCGGAGTACCTAAAGGTGTCGAAATTACGCATGCCAGTCTCTCTCACGTCATCGCGTGGCACCGCGATACCTTTGCGGTTACGGGGAAAGATCGTGCGAGTCATCTTCTCGGCCTTGGATTTGACGCGACCGTCTTGGAAATCTGGGCGCATCTTTGCGCTGGCGCGACTCTGTGTTTTCTCGATGATGGGGTTGCGCTCTTCACCTGAGCTGATACAGGAGTGGATGAGTGCCGCCGATCAGGTGACGATCGGCCTGGTTCCGGCAGTTCTTGGCGAACGTCTTATCGCGATGGAATGGCCTGCGACGACCGCGCTGCGTCTGCTTGTCGTTGGCGGAGATGCGTTGCAGCATCGGCCAGCTGGGAACCTGCCGTTCGAGGTTGTCAATAACTACGGGCCCACGGAATGCACCATCGTTTCTACGTGGGCGAAGCTTGAACCCGGGGTCGCCGGAGCGCCGCCGATTGGTCGCCCGATTGCCGGGGCGAGCGTCTACCTGTTGGACGAACAAGAGCATCCGGTTCCTGACGGCGAGGTCGGTGAAATTTACGTTGGCGGCTGCGTTATTGTAGGGCGGGGGTATCGAAACTTGCCAGATCTCACGAAGCGGCATTTTCTGCCAGATCCCTTCGTCGCGGTACTGAATGCGCGAATGTACCGTACCGGCGATCGCGCCGTTCGGAGGCCGGATGGACAACTCGAATTTCGCGGGCGCCTTGATCGGCAGACGAAGATCCGGGGACAACGAGTAGAACTCGATGAGATTAGCAGTGTTCTCAATCAACATCCGAGCATCGAATTCGCTACCGTGATCAGCAGCATTTCGCAGGCAGGCGAGAACGAACTTCTGGCATACGTTCTTCCCGAAGATAACGCAACTATTCCCACCGTGGAGGAGCTGCAGGACTATTTGCTGCTGAGTGTGCCGTACTACATGGTTCCCAACACCTTTGTCCAGCTGCATACTTACCCGCTATCGGCAAACGGTAAAGTGGATCCGATGATGCTGCCGCGGCCGAGCGGCACTAATCTGCTAAAAAGAATGTCCGAAAAGAACGTTCCCTCACCCATGCAGCAAAAACTGCTGATCGTTGTGCAGGAGGTGCTCGACGACCCGATAGTGAGAGCAGAAGACAATTTCTTTTTGATAGGAGGGAATTCCCTGTTAGGCATGCGCTTAATTGCGCGTGTTAGCGAAGTATTAGGCATAGATCTTACATTGCAGCATCTTTTTGAGGCACCTACAGTTGCTCGACTCACCGTCTTGGTTGAGTCTGTGTTCGAAGACATGCGCCTGGCTGCGATTTGGGCAGATCTCTTAGGGCGAGATGACGTCGGATTGGACGATAACTTCTTCGAGCTAGGCGGTAACTCTGCTTTGCTGGCGAGCTTGCAAAAGCGAATTGCCGTGGAATTCGGCAGAGTCATTCCAATCGACGACCTTTTGCAAGGCCTCACCGTGCGCCAGCAAATGACGCTCATTAAGAGCGAACCCGAAGGGCAGTCGAAACTGCCGCCTGGCGTTCTTGCGCTCGGACCTCATCAAAATCGCCGGGGCATCTTTTGGGTGCACTATTTGAACCCGGACTTGGCGAAGACCCTCGGAGACCATCAACCCTATTTCTGGATTAATCTCACAGCGGAAGATGTTGCGTCTTTACGTAAAGCGCCTACTCTGCAAGATATCGCTCAGATTCTGTAGGTAAGATTGCGCAGATTCAATCGATCGGTCCTTATACGATTGGCGGCCTTTGTCTCGGCGCAATTCTTGCCTACGAGATCGCTAGGCAGTTGCGCGCAGCTGGACAAGAGGTCTCGCTCCTTGCGCTGGTGGATCCGCCAAGTCCCTCGTATCTGAAGCTCCCTCGTCCGCTGGATGCCAGGCTGATCCATCCGCGCTATATACTCAAGAGAGCATCGCGTTTGGGACTGCGCGCCACGTTATTGAGGGTTCGCAGGCGTCTGTTTGGACGTTTTTCTCGGGCGAACAAGACAGAGACCGCGAGGATTCAAGGGTTTATTGAGACCGCAGTATCTGGATATCGACCCGAAATATATGAAGGAAATGTGCTCCTGATATTGGCTACCGATCATCCGCCTCATGTCGACTTCCTCCCGGGATGGCAGTCCGTTATTCCTCGGGATCTTTCTATAAAGTATATCAATGGACATCACAGCGAATTAATGAATTCACAAAACGCTGGGAGCATTGCAGAGGCGATCATCTCCCACCAAGTTGTTACAAAATTGACCAGCGCTATCACTCACTGCATAAATTAATCTGGAATTAATCTACAGATTGCGGGCGAGGTGTAAGAGTATAAACGTTGTTCCCTTGAATGGACGGAGCGACGATGATCGGTGATGGTTACACCCACTTTTACCGGTGGGGAAAATGCAACCGCGTCTTGCAAGGACACTTGGAGAAGGAGAAGACGCAAAGCTCAGTCTTCTTCGATTGTTTGATAAGCAGGTGCTGGCAGATCCCTATGCGTTTTATCGCGCTTGCGCGAACATGATCCCGTGCACTGGGACCCGTACATGCATGCCTGGGTGGTGACCAGCTACCAGAGTGTTATTACGGTGCTAACAAATTATTCGGCGGATCGCACCCCCGCGCCGGATTACCTGGATCGGCTTGGACTTTCTCTAATGAGGCCGTTTGCTGAAGTCATGCTGCAGCAGATGATGTTTATGGATGGCGCCATGCACTCCCGTCTGCGCGACATGTGCGGCGGCATTCACTCCGCGCAAGATAGAGGAGCTACGGCGGTGATCGAGTCCATAGCCAACGACTTATTGACAAGATCATCTCTTCGCATGGATATGATCGCTGATTTTGCCAACCCATTGCCTGCGATCGTCACGGCAAAGCTCCTCGGCGTGCCAATCGAAGATCATGAACAACTCCATTCTTGGGTGCTCGACCTAGCGGAAGTGCTCGGCAATTTTCAGCATCATCCTGATCGCGTCGCGGAGATAGTGCAGAGCCTCCAAGATCTGAAGAGCTACGTTGCCGAAAGAATGGAGGAGCAGCGCAGGTGCCCAACCAGTGGCCTGATTCACTCGCTAATGACGGCGGAGGTTGACGGTCATCGGCTCTCGGATGACGAGGTGATTGCAAATACAATCATCACGTTAATCGGTGGTCACGAGACAACAACAAATCTGATCGCCAAGTGATTTCTGACGCTGCTTCGCAACCCCTCTCCAGCATCTGCGTCGCTCGTCCCGAGATTATTGGCTCCGCAATCGAGGAATTGCTTCGCTTCGAGTCGCCCGTTCAACACACGGCGCGAATCGCGCCGGCTGAAATGCAGCTCGGCGGAAAGACCATCACAATGGGATCGAGGGTTGTCGCGGTTCTGGCCGCCGCGAACCGGGATCCAAATCGATTCCCTGATCCAGACCATCTAGACTTACTTCGTCCGACAACCGGCATCTGGCGTTTGGTTGGGCGGCGCACATTTCTGTTTCGGCGCGCCATTGGCACGAATGGTGGCCCAAATCGCATTCAATTCACTCTTGCGGAGACTTTCGCGGCCTCGCTTGCTCGATAACAAATTGGAATGGCGGGCTAATGCCGGGCTGCGCGGCTTGACCGCCCTCAACGTCAGCTTCGATCCTGGTCTCCCTGCCACGAGAAGGATAGTTACGGCGACTCAATTTATGCCGTCGACCGAAGTTAGATGGAAGGACTAGCAAACTCAGGCTGGGTCCAAAGTTCGGCGTAGTGGCACGACGTCGTGCCGCCGCAACGACAATGCCGCGCCTCCAGTTTTCGCGCTAATGGCGATGACGTGCTGCGGCGGTGCGTCTAGAAGAGCGAAACGCCACAACGAGGTATCGTCGGCGAATCCCTCATCAAATTCCACGCCGATTTCATGTTCAACCCGGAACGAAAACTGACCGAGCGGCAATGTCAGACCGAGACCGCGCGCTTTGATATAGCTTTCCTTCAGCGTCCAGTACGCGAAGAAGCGCGCCAGCTGTTCGGAGGCTGGTAACGCCCTAAGTCTGCTGGCTTCAGACACGGAGAAATAGCGCTCCGAAAGGCCAAGGGCCTCTACCGGCGCATCAATTCGCTCGGCATCAACGCCAACCAACTCGTGGGCGACGCTCACGGCGCACACGACGAGTCCTGGAGTGTTCGCTAAATTGAAGTGAATGGCGGGCTCGATCGCTGGAGCGATAATGTGTGGTTTGCCGAACTCGTCGCTAGCAAAGCGCCAATCCGCCGGTGAAACCTCAGTGTAATTGGATAGAACCGTTCGCACCAATGCCCGAGTGGCGAGGAAAAGGCGACGGTCGCGCTCGAAGTGAAAACTCCGTGACGGTCGCGCTCGCTAGAAGTCAAGAGAGCTTCGTGAGCGGCGAGCAACTCCGTTTCGACACCCTCATAGAAGTAATACCAGAGATCGACAATCCCCTCTTGGCGCGAGGGTCTCCGCAATTGATACAGCACGAAGTTGGCTGACAAGGGTGAGAGACATTTAGGCTCGGCGGAAATCGTTGCATTACTGCAGCAAATAGCGCAATATCGCAAGCAATTGTACGATCAATCTTCCAATTGCTCAGAGACGAATATCGAATTTGCGCCCTGTTTAGCCCGACCTGGTGCTACACTCTTTGCTAAGTCTTTCAGTGTTCAGTTAAGTCGTTTTTACTTTCAAGGGAGCCACAATGAAGATTGCCGTGATTGGTGCAGGTTATGTAGGGTTGGTCTCAGCAGCCTGCTTTGCAGAATTAGGCCATGAAGTTATAACTGTGGATAACGATTCCGAGAAAGTGAAACTGCTGATGGCTGGACAGATTCCGATACATGAAAACCTGCTCCCTGAATTGGTGCATCGTCATCTAGGCAATCGCTTGCACTTTTCAGGCGACATTGTTACAGCCGTCCAGGCCTCTGACGTAGTATTCATTACTGTTGGCACCCCACCATCGTCCAATGGCGAGGCCGATCTATCGTATGTAGAGGGCGTTGCTCGTGAACTTGCGCGTTCCTTGAACGGGCGAAAGGTAGTCGTCGAAAAGAGCACTGTTCCTGTGCGCACATGCGAAGCCTTGCAACGGTCAATGGTACTGAACGGCGCGGATCGGAATTCTTTCACGATAGCGTCGAATCCGGAATTTCTTCGCGAGGGAACTGCGGTTTCAGACTTTCTTTATCCCGACCGTATCGTCATCGGTGTTGACTGCAACCATAGCGCAGAGGCCTGAAGAATTTATGCTCCGCTAACGGACGGTAGCTACTACAAGCGGGAGGACGCAATACCCGGTCCCTGGGATAAATCCGCGAGGCTGATTGTAACGAGCGTGAAGAGTGCCGAACTCATAAAGCATGCATCGAACGCTTTCCTGGCTATGAAGATTTCGTTTATAAACGCTGTCGCGAACATTTGCGAGGGAGTCGGTGCTGACATCCGCCAGGTGTGCGAAGGGATCGGAGCGGACACGCGCATTGGGCCCAAGTTCCTGGTTCCAGGCATAGGGTATGGGGGTTCATGCTTTCCGAAAGATGTCCTGGCATTTCGATCTGTCGCTAAGGCCGTCGGCTATGACTTCGATCTTTTGTCAGCCGTGATGGCTGTCAACGAGGAACAAGAGGGAGCGTTTCGTCGAGAAAGTGCGAGAAGCGCTTTGGACCCTCCGAGGAAAACAACTCGCAGTGCTGGGGCTGGCGTTTAAGGGAGGCACCGACGATGTTCGCGACTCCCCAGCCTTAGAAATCGTAAAGCGTCTTGCCGAGGAAGGGGCTTCTATCGTGGCGTTTGATCCCGCAGCGATGGAGCGAGCACAGGCCAGTTATCAGGCGGCCGAACGTCGCTTTCGCCAAAGGCCCACGAAGCCTGCAAAGGCTCGGACGCGCTGCTTATACTCACGGAGTGGCAGGAGTTCAAGACGATGGATCTGAAGCTGGTGAAGGAGATCTGCGGTTGCCAATAATCATCGATGGTCGCAATCTCCTCGTTGCCGAAGAGGTTGAGGCCGCTGGTCTCGTGTATTACAGCATGGGGCGCCAGGCATCCTGGCCAACTGGCTGTGGGCGTAGCAGCAGGGCCCAGGTCGCAACGGCCTCGCTGTAGAAGATTGAATCTCGGCTTATTTCAACTAAAGTCTTTCGCAAGGACATTTAAATAAATGCCTGACGACGAATTGAGCGACGCTGCCAAAGGTTTAGCCGTTGTCGACCACCCAAAAAGCTAATACGCTGATGGGGGCAGAGAGGAACTTTCAGGCTGCCAAGGTCCGTGACGCAGGGGAACGTGCCAAAAGCACTCTGATTGCCGCGATACAGAATGGTCCGAGATGTCGCCCGTACGTAGTCACGGGCCTGCTCGATCACCGGCAATTGGCAGAGAGCCCAAGCCTCCAGAGATTGGCTCCGATCCGAAGTCCGCAGAGTTCTTAATCGATTATTTTTAGATGGATGTGTTTGTGACACGAGGCGCATGAATGGGAATTCTCTGGCCAGCACTGGGCATCGCCGTGATCGTCGTTTTCGTTTTTTGTGTGTTTGCGCAGTACTGGCAGCGGCTTCTGAGGCAACAAAGCTGGACCATTGGCCGGCTTTTTGAGCGTGTCCAGTCCCTCGAAGAACTCTCCGACCCTGAATGGTGCCGCAAAATCGGCGAAGTTGCACCGGTTCCTTTGGAGCAAGTGATTACTTTTACTTTCAGGCTCGGCGACCGTTTCTGGCGCGATGCCGTGCGCTTGTGCGAAGACGACCAGAAGTTTGTTCGCGAATTCGGCAGCTTCGTTGGGGCAATCAAGCTCGAACGCTGGCGCAGCCACACCGTTGCGACGATCACCGAAGTTGTTCCCGACCGCAAGGCGACAGGGTGGCAGACGCGTTCCCTCGATTTTTATTCCGATCCATTCAAGAGTGGCGATGCGGTTTCGTTGTGGGAACTCGCGCTCGCTCGGCCAGGACTTTCGGCCGAACGGCCGCCGTCGCTTGAGTTGGTCTTGCGTACGAATTCGCTCGAACTGCGCGGGCGTTTTCTATCCGCCGTTCAAGTTGCTTCGAGCCCTGCAAATGGGATTATAGGCGAGGATGGCGGCGCGAGTTTCTTTCGCGTGTCGCTGGATGCAGGTAGGCTCGCAGAGTTTCGGAGCCACGATCCCGCGCACGCTGCAAACAACGCTAACGGTAACGTCGCCGCTTTTGATCCGAGCGTCAACGGAAATTCATGGCAGGCCTTCTACTCCCATCAGAACGAGGAGGCAGGTTTCGAGTGGCAGCTTCGCCTCAACGATCTGATGCGCAAATCGGAGTGGGAGCGTTGGAAAATTCTGGAGTGCGCCGCTATCCCAGTGGCGACGAGAGGATAGCCGCGACCGCCGCGTTTAGGATTCAGGCCGCACGGGAAGCCCCATGTGGGCTTATCCGGAGTTTAGGGGGTATGGATCGTGAGTATTTGCTCCTGTCAGGGGCTACGGGAAATCATTAGTCAGTTAATGTGAGATGGATCCGTTCGTGACACGAAGCGCACAAGGTGATCAAGTTTTCTTCCGTATCGTCACCGAGCCGACCACGCGACTGAATGTGATGAACCTGGAGGTTTCGCAGGCAGCCGCAAGATTGGCACCGCCATCCGTCTCGCTTGAGCACCCTTTGATGAAGCTCCGTGTAAGGTGGGCGATTGAGTCTCAACCAGGAACGTTGGCACCTGTTTGACGTCATGGAGTTCCGTTCACTTTGCTGAGAAATTCTTGCTGCTTTAGCTGTGGTAGCAATCCGAAGAGACGGTCGAGAGAAAGTACCAGGGTGTTTGAGTCCCCGGTTTCGATGTTTGCACCCGCCAGAAAATCCGCACAAGTAATTGCCAGCATGTAGCCTGTGGATTTGTCACTTCCGAGCATCAAAGCTGATGTTTCAAGGGCTTGCTCAATCACTGCCAGTTGGCTCTGGTACGGCGATATACATCAGCTCACACGCCCTGACTTTTCGCCTGTTAGGTGTCGTTCGGCTTCCCGCTCCAACTCTTCCCCATTTAGATCCTTCGCCTTGTGCACACAGGGTGCACGATCGAACCTTTCTCCTTCCCTTCGGGCCACCCTCACCATCTCGCTGCCTTGCACCATCCTGTTTCCCTGAGGTGTTGGTTCGGAATCTCGGTCAGATTCTCCTGGATGGCCATCAAGTAATGGGCTTTCCGACGGGACTCGGGGAAGCGCCTTTCCAGGAACCCGTAAAACGACCTCAGTTGCTCTAGCCGCCAGTGTTGTCCTCTCCGGGCCTCGCACAGATATTGCCCCGGTTCGACAAGCCGCGTGTCGAGCTCTTGCTCCTTCGTCTTCTCCCAAGACAGAATCTCGTCAATCTTGTCCATTACCAACCTCAGAATAGCTCTATGTCGCGAGAACATGTGTAGTAGCTGCACTCAATGCTAGAGAGTGCGCAACGTGGGCAACATTGGAATGACATGGGCTGGCTGACCAGGTACGCCACCCGTACAACCCACGCCCTTTGCGGAGCCGGACGACGAGTGGACGGATCATCAAGGCCGTATGCCACGCAACTCCGTCAAAATATACTATTAAAGCGAAGACGCTTATGCTTTAATAAGCAATGGCCTTATTAAGGCGAGCTTGTGCAACCTGCAATGACTAAGGGGGAAAAATCCAGGCTGGGCACTTACGTCTCAACCACGACAGCGGGTGAGGCGGTCCGAGCCTTTGTGCCCCCGCAGTTGCCCCCAGAGCCGCCCGTCGATCTTAGCGGACTATACCAACGGCTAGACCATGCCAATCAGGCCCTCGGACGCTTAGACGCGTTGACCACCCTCTTGCCGGATGCACAGCTCTTCTTATATCTGTATGTCCGCAAGGAAGCCCTTCTTTCTTCACAGATCGAAGGGACTAAGTCTTCCTTTTCCGACCTGCTTCTATTTGAAAACGAAGCAGTGCCCGGTGTTCCCGTCGATGATGTCGAAGAAGTCTCCAACTATGTTGCTGCGATGCAACATGGTCTTCGGCGCATGAAAGACGGTTTTCCGCTTTCGCTTCGGCTTATCCGTGAGATTCACGGAATCCTTCTGCGAGGCGGGCGCGGGGCCGACAAAACACCTGGTGAATTTCGCCGCTCCCAGAATTGGATCGGCGGCACCCGCCCGGGAAACGCCGCTTTTGTCCCTCCTCCGCCGGAACGCATGTTGGAATGTTTGGATCGCTTTGAACACTTTCTCCACGACGAAAAACACAAACTGCCCGTTCTCATCGAGGCCGGGCTCATCCACGTGCAATTTGAAACGATCCATCCTTTTCTCGATGGCAATGGGAGGCTTGGCCGTCTGCTGATTACTTTGCTCCTCTGCGCCAAGAGTACCTTGCGTGAGCCTCTTCTCTATTTGAGTCTCTACTTCAAGGCACATCGCGACCGCTACTATGATCTGCTTCAGCGGGTTCGCACGGACGGTGTTTGGGAAGAATGGCTCAGCTTTTTCTGGAAGGCACGGAGACCACGGCGCACCAGGCAGCCAGGGCAGCGGTTCAAATTCTTCACCTCTTCGAAGCGGATCGGAAGAAGAATCCATTCGCTGGGTCGTAACGCCGCATCGGCCCTGCGCGTTCACGGGCACATGCAGGGGCACCCTCTCACGAAAATTGGTCCGATGGCCAAGGCCCTCAAGCTGTCCGTTCCCACCGTTACCGCCGCTCTGGAAAACCTCACAAAACTCAAGGTCGCGAAGGAAGTAACCGGCAAACGGCGGGATCGGTTGTTTGCGTACCCTCGCTATTTACACATTCTCAGCGAGGGGACCGAACCTCTGACGGATCGGTAACGTCGCTCCGGCCTTCTTCACGGACCTGAGAAGCAGGGCCTCCCATCCACAAATCTTCAGATCGAACACAAACTGGGATATCCTTCTTTGCGCATGTTGCTCGAGACCGGAGCGAGTGATTTGCGCGAGACTTTTTTTCTTGACACACGCGACACCATGTCGCATATTTGAAATGGCACAATATTCGATATCCGAAGCGGCAAGATTGTTGGGAATTCACCGGGCAACCTTGCACAGATGGATCGACAGGGGAGTCGTGCCCGAACCCGTCTCCGAGAAAATCGCAGGCTCACAGCTCCGTTACTGGACCGAGGACGGCATTGCCAATCTGAGGGATTACAAAGCCAAGCATTACAGAAAGAAACCTCGCCTGAAAAGGAAGCAGCGAGGCAAGACGCCGAAGTGAAGTAGCGGGACGCGCCGGTGCTATGAACACCGACACGCCCCTGACCAGGTCGCACGGTTGAGGTGCAACGATGGCTGCAAGAGAAGTTATCCGGTTCCGTTTACGCACGCAAGCAGTGCCCCGCGTGCCTTCATCAAAGCTAGAGCCCTCCCAGTTGTTCGAGCATTCGCCGCCCGCCGCGAGACTCGCCTAGTCGTTTTCTCTGTTTGATCCGCCCTCCCATTTCGCCGGGAGACGTGTGCTCCGGCACCTCACCAACCATTAGGTTTGCCCTCACATCTCGCGGGAGGAAAGGAAGGCTCGAATGCAAAAGGCTCACCTGTACGAAGCAATTCTCTTGGTGAACCGTGGAATTGACGAAACGGTCCAGGGACTGGAACGGCTCAAGCGTGCCAAGGATTCCGGTTTAGACCCCGCGTGCTTCGACGAGAAAGTGACTCTGTTTGAGATTCACCGCGCGTCGCTCAACGGCTACTTCTGCAACAACGTTGGGAGGAATGAAGACCGAGACACGGTTCGATTCGAGCGGAAACACCGCGAATACGAGAAAAACACCCTGGACGAAATCCAAGTCTATCGCGACCTCCAGGCCGTAGAGGGCCGTCGGCGCGTCGAGGGCAAACCTCCCCAGGTGCGGTTCCTGACCGACGAGGAGCAGCACGAATGGGTGCGGCACTATCCCAGACCGCCCGAAGATATTGGCGGTGATCCGTCCCGTGGGGCAGGGGGACAGCCGTGAAACTCCACCTCTTGCAAGAACTCATGGATCTCAATCAGGCGTTCGAGAACGTGATCCGCGGGCTCGGACGCATGGAAAAGGTATCGCTATTCGACAAAGAACAGGTTCGCTATACCCGCGCGGAGATTGAAGGTGCTCGCGTAGACGCCAATCGCGAGTTCTTCGACAAGTTCGAGGAGATCGTCGAGGAGGACGCCGAGTGGGCCTACACATTCGTTCGGGAATACGATCGGAAGGCCAAGGATCCGTTCGATTTCTACCTGGAAATCAAGGAACGCGAGGAGACTCGCAGGAAGAAGGGACTCCCTCCGCGCGTTGTGCTACTGCCCGATTGGGACAAGGACGACGAGCAACGCTACGACGAGGAGCGAGCCAGGAGGCGGGCCGCAGGTAAGCGGAGGAAGGTCATTCGGAAGGTCCAACCCAGGTCTGCGAAGGCAGCAAGCCAAGTCAAAACCGCCGTCGCTCGGGAGCCAGAAGGGAAGGCACGCCGATGACGAAGCACAAATCACCAGCGAAGCCGGAGCTTCAGAAACGCGCGCCGGGCAAACAGTACCCCGGCGTGAGGGGCAAGATCGTGGAGTGGGCTGAGCACGTCTTTGAGGAAGGAATGCTCTACGTTCGTGTCCGGTTTACCGACCAGACCGAGTTGTGTTGGGTACTCCAGACGGCCCACGTGATCTTGGAGGCAGACCTAGGCGACTGGAAGACCGGAGACTTCAAGCAACTGGCGATCTACGTTCAGAACGAAAGCGAGTTAGGGTGAGACTAGTCGGGATTCTGCGCAATCAGCAAATCGTGACTCAGGGCATTCAGAACCCGCGAATCCGATTCCTACGGCCACCAGTCGAAGCTGACCCTGGCCGTTTCCCTGACGCGTTGCAAATGCGAAGAAGAGGTTGCCTACGATGCGGCCTAACCGAAAAAGTGCGAGGAATTTCTCGGGTACGAATCGTCCCTCTTCCCGAACGCGTGCGTTGTTCCGGACGATACAATTTGTAACAAGAAACCAACGTCTTCGGACTGGGGCTTTCAGTTTCCCTTCTCATTGCTTGGCACAGACAACCTGTCGGTACCACAAGGAAAATATTTCACTAGTACCCGGGCTATTTTTCTTTTCGCTGGCTGATTAGTAGGTAGAGGGGTTTTGTGCCAACCATTCAGCTTTCGATCAATTTCGGATTCATCGGCCCGACAACAACTCGCGAGCGATCCAATAAGGGTGAAGTGAACTTCATCCTGCAATTTCACCAGGTTCTTCACCCTTCGCTTCACCCGAGCCGTGAAACGAAGGCGAACAAAACGAGGGACATGACCCATCGAACGACAGCAACGGAAGACGCGGCCCAAAAGCATCGGAGGCGGGAGCGACCCCACCCCGTCACGCATCGTGCGTCACGGGAACTCGTGGGGTCGCTCCCGCCTCATCGCGCAGCTCGCGCGATTTGGTTTGGGCCGCGTCTTGGTTCAGAAGTCAGGCCCTCTGTACTACTGTCGATTCCAAGTCGTTGAGCAAAGGGAGAAAGAGTAATGCCACTGTTGAAAGCACCCCAGAAGCAACCGAAGGCCACAGGTCTGCAAGTCCGCATTGAGGACGACGTAAAGCTAACCCTGCATAAGTACGCTGAGTTTCTCGACGCGAATCCCTCCTACGTTGTGAATGAAGCCCTGAAACATCTGTTCCGACGGGACGATGAGTTCAAACGTTGGATGGACCTCAACACCCACAAACACCCCGAGCCAAGCTCGGCGAATGAGTCTCCGAAAGAGAGGGTCAAGACACCATGAAACCAGCCAACACCCAATTCGGTATGCGCGAGAATACAGCGTCCTCAAGACAGCATGCCCCGCGCGTCGCAGTGCAATCAGTCGTGGGACGATCGGCGAGGTCCTCAGCAGCATCACAGGATGACCTGCCGGCACAATCGGCATCGTTCTCACTAGAATCGGCAAGCAGATCCCCGAACAATGCCGCACACACCGCGGCCACAGGGGGAGATGCAATGGGCGACGAACACCTGCTGACAGTTCGTGAGGTGGCTGAACTCATGCAGGTACCGGTGTCCTGGGTATACCTCCGAACGAGAAGGCGAGGAGCGGAACAACTTCCCCATATCAAGCTCGGGAAATATCTCCGCTTCGAGGAGGTGGTCATCCGGGAATTCATTCAGGGGTTGCGCCGTGCTTGATTCTCGGGAGCGACTGCGTATGATGTCGGAAGGTATCGCAGAGCCAGGACGGACATCGAGAGGAAGGAATACACCGATGATTCGTCACCGATATCAAAACGGCAGTTTAGTCCTTCGAGGGAAGCGTAGGAAGGTCTGGGTCGCGCGTTGGAGGGAATACGTGCTGGCAGCTGATGGAACTCTTGAGAGCATTCGTCGCTCGGAGATCATTGGCATGCTTGCGGACCTCCCCACCAAACGCCAGGCCCGCGCATTGCTCGAATCCCGCCTGCATGAACTCAATCACTCGATACAAAAGCCTCAGTCGGCAATGTTGTTCCGCGATTTCGTCAACTCACAGTGGGAACCCGCCATTCTGCCCACGCTGAAGTTCGCTACGCAATGTAGCTACCGACACCTCACGCGACGCCATTTGCTCCCCGTCTTTGGCGATCGACCCTTGTGTGAAATCAAACGGCAACACGTGCAAGGGTTCGTCACCGAAAAGATGACTCGACAGAAATTCTCCTGGAAAACTTCCATGCACGTCCGCAACTTGCTGAGCAAGATCCTCAGCACGGCTGTGGATTGGGAGTACCTGCCGGTGAATCCTGTCCGTGGCGTCAAACTCCCGGCACGACCGCTTTGTGCAGACAGGCGCTTTCTCACTGTCGACGAAGTGACACGCCTATTAAAAGTGCTTGACGGGTCTGCCTACACGCTCGTCTTGTCAGCCGTGCTCACGGGTATGAGGATCGGAGAGTTGCTGGCCCTGCGCTGGAAGAATGTAGACTTCGAGCGCAAGGTCATTCGAGTTCGTGAAGCGGTGTTCCGAAGGACATGTCTCGACGCCCAAGACACGAAGCGGGCTCCGGGACGTTCCGATCGGACCTGCACTGGAACACGCGCTTCGCGAACACAATGCTCGTAGCCGAATTGCAGATGATTCACTCGTCTTCCCCACTCGCGACGGGACGTACCAGAGGCCAGGAAACCTGCAGAAGCGTCACTTGTTTCCCGCGTGCGCCAAGGCAGGGCTTCGTCGTTTCGGCTGGCATGACTTCCGTCATACGCACGCGACGTTACTAAGCGATATGGGCGAACCACTCAAGACGGCGCAGGCCCAACTTGGTCACGCAAGTCTCAGCACCACGGCGGAAATCTACGCGCACGCAATGCCGAGTTCGCAAAGAGCCGCTGTGGAGAGGCTTGAAAGGGTAGTGGGTTTCTTAATGGACCCAAGTGGACCCAAATCCGAGGGCATTCTTGAGGAAGAGAATTTCACAATTCAATGAAACCAAACTAGATAAGTGGCGCGCCCGGAGAGATTCGAACTCCCGACCCTCCGGTTCGAAGCCAGAGCACTAGCCAGCAGGCGGGAACACCCTAAGTCATTGTTCCGGCACCGCTAAGCGTCATTATCCTTCTCTCAAAACCTCTTCGAAGCTGCTCCAAAGATGCTCCAAAGATGCTCCAAGAAGGGAACTATTCGTTGAGTTTGTGAGCGGTACCGCATCCTCCGTACCATCGAGTCGCAGTCACTGACAAATTACAATTAGAGTACGCTTCGCCGCAATAATTCTGGAGCGGAAAGAGAACCGATCATGAAAACCCGAATGCCCGTTTGGAGATTAAATCTGAGGAATTGGAGCTGCAAAAGATTCTTTTACTTCCTGCGCTACAACCGATTCGACAGGACCATTAGACCGAGTAAGTATCATTAGAGTCCAACCGAACCCGCGTTCACCACGTCAGTCGCGGTGGCAGAAATCGAAGTGATGCGCTCCACGGGAGAAAATCGAATGGGAATTGCACTCCATCGCAAGTCATCAGTAAACGTGGTTCCGGTGACAGCCCCTGCGATTCGCTGCGTCGAATGTGGAATCGAGATAAACCCGCACCACAGGGATTTGGACACGTACTGCGACTGCTGCCTTTCCATGCTCGGCTCTATCATGACTCCGTGGTTCAAGCGATGGCACCGGCAGGAGGCAAATGAATACGCGGCACTGGTTCTAGCGAAGAAGCGAATTATGGAGGACGCCGTATGAGGACGCCGGTCGAAGGGAGGGTCCAATGAAGCACGAACTTTGGTTCGTCGTGGCTCTGGGCGTCGCGAGTGTCGCTGTCGAGGCACACGCCTCTGCCCAGCGTCTTCAGTGGGTGCAGAAACAGAATGCGAAGGTGGCTCAAGACGACGATGTCGCCCTGCGCTGGGAAGCGGATGGAGATACGCTCGTGATTATCGACGACGACCTTAACCAAGGCGCGTTCTTCGTGTCCACCATTGCGATGGAGCCCCATTTCAATCGTCCTATCCTGCGAGCGGGCTTCCGATTTGTAGCGCGGGAAATTTCGTGGAGGCAATTCGATGAGCCAAAGCATCTGCAAAAGGGGTTGTGCAGAAATAGATGAGGAGAAAGTCGTCGTGCGAGTACGGCCCGATTCCGACCTGCCCATCATGCTTTGCTCAGATGCGTTGTGGGATTTCAGGCAGGATTTCCCCCAAGCTGAACTGGTTCGCTCGACACCTCGCCAAAAAGTAATTTGGGAATACTGGCGCGCAGGCTATGAGCGCTCATTTCACGGCGAACCCGCCGTCGTTGAACTAGGAGAGATACAATGAGCAGCGGGGTCAAAGAAGTCCTCGAACTCCGGCTTACGCCCGAGCAAGTCGCCGCGATCCGTCTGCGCAATCAGCGACGCAAGAAGAACGTCGGTGGAACAGGCGAGCTAGACCTTGGGACATTTCGTCCGTCAACGATTATCTGACACTCGCTGGCACTGACAGCGCGGTCGAAAAGAAGGATGCGTAGCAGTGCAAGCGTCATCGCGCGAGTGTCAGACGGGCCGATTATGACTTGGGCACGGCTAAACCGCTGATGCCCTCGCCGCAAGTTCTGCTGTTGACTGCCGACCAGCTGAAGCCGATCAAATATTCCGTCCCGACGCGCACTCGAATCCGTTTCGCTGGACTTATGATCGCACCGATAGTTTTCAGGGACGCTGATCCGTCCGGAGTTTCTCGGGCAAGTCCTGCCAGTAAAAAGGCACGACACTGTAAGGCCCTTTGCCATAAGCTGCGCTAGGCACGCCCAAATAGAATTTGATCTGGAGATACCAGGATCGACTGACATGGTTTGATGGCACGCTGAACAGGACTGCTCCCCTGGGTGGGATCGTTGTGGTCGAAAGAACCTCGGATGGGGAATATCCTTCCCAAGGTCGCTCTTCGGACGATTCGACAGCCTTCGAGGGGCTCCGTACGCTTGGCCCGTTAGCGGGTACAGAAATAATCTCATCATATACACCGAGGCTGGGGTCGCCCGTTCCAGGATCAAACGTGGCTATGATAACGGGAACCCGGCAATTGTTGACTAAACGCAACCAAATTCCAGTTGCAGGTTCATGCTTGGAGATTGGCTCCCGCTTTCCGATATGGTCAAATATTAGGTAGACATAGGGCTTTGACGGATCAATCACAAACGTTTGCGCCCTACTCTGTGCCTGTGCGGCAAATGCGTTCGACAAGAACACCACACATAGGAGGGCGGCGATTCTAGAATGTCTCATCACTGCCGCCCCGGAAGCCTGGTATTCCGAGAGAAGGCATCAGATTCATTCTGGGATATTGCTGTTTAATCATCATCCAAGTCTTGGCCCCGTCCGTATTGTCGAATTTGGACTGATAAAAATTTATTCTCTGAACTCCACGCATAATTGGGGTGGCCCGAGTCCTTCAAACGAGTTATTACTCTTTGCCACTCCGTTGGCATCTCGTTCTGTTTGGTAAGTAGACGGATTCACATTATTCGAGAATCCAGAACTTACCCAGTCAGAGCCGTCCGCGACATGCGTTCCTTCGTGTCCTTCCAATGCCGCCACACTGTCGATCCGGTCGCTGTTGCCATCGAGGAGATTCTGACTCTGGTTAAAGGTTGACGCCAATCTGCTGGCCATTTGGATTATCGGGCGTGCTGGGATCAGCCACCCCAGCCACACTCTTCTCGGCTGCGTAATTACTGGTGTTGCCTTGAGCTATTGTGACTCCGTTATCGACCCCTTCTGCTCCGTAAGAATCAATTGCCTGCTTGGCGTCTTGGTAATCTGGAGGAGTCCGCGCGGCATCTGTCCTTCAGCGCGTTCGCAGCATCTTGGGCCTTGTCGAGCCCTGCTTGAAAATTGTCACATTGTTCTTGTGTCACGGTGCCTTGATGGTTCGCAGTCGATAAGTCGCAGACGTATTGACCCGTCGGGTCCAGGAGGGTCAGAGGGTTGTTTGCCACGTAACTGTAGAGATTCCAACTTTGCGGAACCCCGGGATGCTGGCCCGGACCAATCTCATCAGGCGACTGGAATCGTCCAAGGGACGAAGAGTCGTAGCGGGCGGCGAAATTATCGAGGCCAGACTCGGAGTCACGCTCTTTGCCAGTAAATTTGTAGTTCTGCGAGCACGAAATTGTGTAAGCACGTTCGCCGCCGAACGGATAGAAGTCGGCGTCGTAGCAAAGCGTGGCAGTGGTCTGACCCGAAGGCACCTGTGCGTTAACACGGGACGTGCCCAGGTGGTCGGCGAAATAGTAGAGTACGTTGTTCGAGGAATCGCGGCGGGCGATTCGCCCCGTGGCGAAGAACACGTACTCGGCAAATCCGCTGTTGGTGATGTTGCCGGTCAGATCGGTTTCATCCATAACACTGCCGTCAATTCCGTACCAGTAGATTTTGCCATTCGATTTCTCGACCCGCTTGCCGTCTCCGTCGTATGTGTAGTTAATGCCCGCTGTCGCGGTGAGATGGTTTTCAGCATCGTAGACGTAGGTAGCGCTAGAGGCGGTGGTCATGTTTCCAGCTGTGTCGTAGCCGTACGCCGTGCCGTTGCTGATACGATTCTGTGCGGTCGCGGTCACACCGAGACTCTCCTGCGTGCAGCCGTTGTACGCGGTCGAAGCGACGCCTATGCTAGTCAAGTTTCCCCAAGCGCCGCCAGTTGTCTGGTTGTCGAACTGATAGGCTTCACCCGAACAGTGCGCGGGGCTGGTAGCATATGTCGACGCTGTTGCCGTCACGATGCGATTCAATGCGTCGTACGTAAACGCTTGCGAGCGCGTCGTATCGCGGTTGTTCGTGATGCCCATAACGTTGCCGTTGTCGCCCGAGCCGTAACTGAAGTTGAAGTTCAGGTCGAGCAGGTTTCCCGTCGTGCCCAAACCAGGGCATCCGGTGCCCGGATATGCGACTACACTGCCGGTCGCTTGCATTTCAACGGGTTGGAGACGACCGTTGTACGTGGCAGCTCCGGTAACTGCCGCGCCGAAAACTGTCCAGCAGGCCGCGCCATTCGCCCAGTAGTGCGCTGAGTTCGCGTAGTAGACCGATGTTGTGCCATCCAGTGCGTAAGTGGGTCGTGCGCCCGCATTATAGTAGTAATTGATTGTGCGCCCGCTCTGATACTGTACGTTTGCCGCGAGACTCAGGAAGTTCTTTTGATATACGGCGGTCTTTGTCAATGCGTTTGTCGTGCGTTGATCGGTGATCTGCCAGCCCACTCCGGCCACTATGTTGTAGCTCCACGCCTCCGAACCGGCTGCGTCGCACATCGCCGTGCGATGCCCGATACCCAATCCGTAGCCGAAGGAACCGACCGAACATCCGGAAGGGAGCTAGCCTCCGTCGTATACGTAAGTGGCGATAGGCGTAGGCAGCCATCCGCTAGCACAAGTCTGCCACGTGTAGCCCTTGGCAGTCATGCGATTCAGGGCGTCGTAGCAGTAAAGTCAGCGTGAACGTGAACGTGCTTTGCTGATTTGGAGCTGGCTCTGTCTTGTTGATGAGGTTTCCATCAGCGTCGTACGCATACGTGGTTGCCACGCTCGTTTGGGTCGCCGGTGCCCAGTTAGCTTCCGGATTTGTCGAACTAGTAAAGACGTGAAAGAGAGTCGTAGGCGAACGTGCGCTGACGCGAGCTGGCTTGTGTCACGCCGGTGAGATCATCGAGGGCATCGTAGGTATACGCGGTCGTGTAGTTCAGGTGCGGGCTCGTGCCGGGGTCCTCTATGATTTGGGTGAGGCGACCAAGTCCGTCCGCAGAGCTTTGGCGGGCCTTACTTTGCTCGTCCGTGACTGTCGTGGAGCTACCTGAATAGGAAGTCGAAAGGTTTGAGCTATCGGAATGTGTAACCTTCGTTGTACGACCGAGGCCGTCAAACGTGAAAGAATCGCCTAGCTCCGGCCACCCGCAGGAGCGCGAAGTTGCGAAGGGGCCAGAACCCTGAAACGGATAGGACGTGAAGCTGATGTGTCCCAAGCCGTCATAGCAGATATCCGCTTCGTCGTAGGGAATCGTTTCGCCATTCGTGACGGCCTGACGGATTTGGCGGCCAACCCCGTCAAACAACAAGTATGAGAGCCGGTTCGTCGAGCTACTGATTGTCTCGGAGATGTTCACTTGGTTGGGATTTGGATAACTGAAAGTAGCCTGCCCACCGTCCGGGTTATTGACCTGCGTGGTGCGGACCATGTCGTCGTACTGATAGCTGGTAGTCTTGCCGTTGGGATCGGTCGTCGTAATCAACTGGCCAGTGGTCAGGTCGTAGCAGTAAGAGGTCGTTTGATTAAGCGCATTCGTAACCGACGTTGGCTCAGAGCCAGCGTAGCCGGAATTGGCCGGGCACGATGACGGCGCGTAACCATACGTAGTTGGGTTGCTTTTCGGATCCGTGGACGACGTAACGAGACCGTTCGAGTTGTAGACGTTACTGCTGACAAGATATCCGCCCGTCGTATTCAGCCAACGATGGGTAGAGGTCAGATTGCCGTGGGTTCCAGCAGGACTGCCCGTCTCATCATAGGCGAGAGTGGTGTATGCTCGTTGCGTACCGCCGCTGTCGCTGATCTTTACGGAAGAGGGCAGGTCGAGAACGTTAGCGTTCAGGTAGCTGGAGCTGCTGAGCGCGAGGTAATTCGTCGTCGTGGTTCTCAACGGAGAGGTCCCGCCGTAGTCGTACTCGTTTTTCGTTAGGTGTAGGCCGTACGACCCACTTACAGTGGCACCACTGAGACTAATGTTGTAGGGAGGGCCTGCTTGGTAATTTACTTTCCAGCCGCGCATAGACAAACTCGTATCGTAGGTTTCGGTCACCTTGCTGGTTTGTCCATTAGGCCACGCTGTAGTTTCGGTCTGCGCCGAGAGGCTCACCAAGGTATCCGCCGGGCCAAATTCGAGCGAGGAATCCAATATGTAAGAGTACTGCGTGGTCAAAGTTTGCAATAACGTGCCACTAGTGTGTGATCCCTGATAGTGCTGGGTTTGAGTCTCATATAAAAAGCACGCCCCCAGACCAAACGTGTGGACAGTGTCATTGCCCGCGGGATCTGTGACAGTATCTGTTAGAATGCCGCTGCCGACCTGGTTTTGATAACCGAGAGCTTGAGCACTGTAAGCATATGTCCATGTCGCCGCAGGGGTTCCGGCGGCAGGATTGAGGGTTCGGCCCACAACCGCGAAGTTATAATCTGATGCTGTGCTCCAACAGTCGCCAGTGTCCGCCCCAACGGTGTATGTGATCGAGCCGCCTGTAGGAAAACCGATACTGCCGAGCGTGGGGAAAAACACGGTTCCATAGCTCCCACCGCCGAGTCCAATTGGCGTGTAACCAAACGTCCAAGTGGTTTGGTCCGGCAAAACAATACTTTGTAATTCCGTGGAGCTAGTATTGTAATCAGAAGTAGTGAGCGGCAACGTCACAAAACAAAGCTTTATTGGGTAGGTACCTCCATCGACTCCAGGCGGATTCCAAAGCTCCACCGAGGTTATGGCGTACTGTCCAGTGCAGCCCGAAAAATCACTCGGATTCGTACTCGTCGTTGGCAACGGTATTGTACGGCCAAGGGTATCCATCCAGCCGGTAGTGGAAGAGAAAGTAATTTGATTTCCGTTGGCGTCCGTGCGGGAGACGTTACAGAGTATGGGGAATTGAACGGCGTTAGGACAGACCTCGGAGGCCGTATTATACGTGGTCCCTTGTCGATCGATGATCGATGATCGATGAAAATGTGCCCGTAGTTGTATTCCAAAGGGCCATGTACCCGCTGTCATCATCCGTCTCCAAGACGTTGGTTTGTGCTACGACTGCCCCCAACGTATGCGTGGCACCGGTCGAATCTCCAACCACTTGGGGCTCTGTACTGCCTGCCGACCCAGGGTTGAAGACGGCTTGATCGTCAACCAAGGCAAAAGCAGCCTTAGACGGACTATAAACCGGAAGGCAAAGTTGGCCTCCCTGTCCGTTCGGATAGCAAGTTACACCTCCAGAAACCGACCCATTAAAGTAGCGGACCGAAAAACTGAGTTTCAGTTTACCGCCACGCTGAGGATACGAAATTATGGGGATATCGACGGCTAGGGAACCATTGCCCAGGCTGATGGTGTCGATGTTCCCCATTTCGTAGGAGCCAAAGGGCTTTAGGCCGATTTCAAAGTTCGGATTTTGCTGTGCGGTAATACTCGGGGTAACAGAGAGGCCCGTGAAGAGAGCCAGTCCAACGCACAGCGTTCTGAGCGAGCGCATGTTGTGACTCCTAGTTGACGGAGATGATCGCACCGGTGTTGAATTGAACAGAGGAGATTTGAATATCAGTCACGAGCGGCCCAGCACCGAGATTAATGAGCGTGTGAATGTGAAAGGCGACAGGATGGCCTTGGACCGACCGATAGTCAGAGAATTGTACTTCCTCAAGCTGATCCACCGGGTTGCCTTGGTACGGTGTTAGTACCGCATTGGGATTTGCCAAATCGTAGGGATGCGCATTGAACGTGATTGCGACGGGCAAAAATGTCGAAGCATCCAGATAGATATCGTGGCGCGTCAAATTCGTCGGAACGGAGGAAAAAGAGGAGTTCGTTGGCACCGGCCACAAAGATAGATGGTAAACGGACGTTGTGCCCTGGACCTCTTGACCAATATAGGAACTGACGTAAACAGGAGAAGATATCGCTTCACTCAATACGAATGCCGGAAAGAACCAGCTGGGATTAGGCGATAAGGCACTCTGAGTAGTCACTGAAAGTTTTGCGCCATCGGACCCAGTGACAGCCATCATGGGAGATCCCGTCGAAATATCTCGGATTTCACCTCCTGTGCCCGAGGAAAAGTTCGAAGCCACTTCACTTTGGCCCGCCGACGTGGCCACGAGGGTTATCGTTCCGGACTGTGCCACGGAATTGAACGTCACCGTGATGGTGCCGCTCAGCGTCGCGTCGGTGACGGGAGAAGTTCCTGTCAGTACGGCGACGCTCTGCTGAATGATCGTGGCGGCTTGAGGAGTCTGCGGCCCGCTGGTCGGTGTGGACTGTTGAGCCCCAAGAGATGCCGGAATTAGCACACAAACAAAAAGCAAAACCGCGGCCCGAGAGATTCGCATGGGTCCTCCAGTCGAATGGTTGCGCGGACACTATGTCTCCGAAGTCACTATGCTGAACTGAATTAACTTTTTGCTTATAGTTGTAAGCTCCGGGACGTGCCGCGTATCTCAATCTGGAGGCCCCGGCTGGAAGTCCGAAGCCCTATGACGCTCGCAATGGCATGTTCCTCTGGGCGGATACTTACGGGAAAATGATTAGACGATGGGGGACTTTTCGGGGGTGCCTGCTTACTGTTCGACGCAGCGTCGGGCACCTACACAGTCCTTAGCCGTCGCTCAGTTCATGCGCCGCTTACTTGAAGATGTGCTGCTCGCAAATATTCGGAAATCTTTCGGGACGCCGTAAGAGCCGAGGGCTCCCTCGGGCTCACTTCTGCGCAACAATCTGACTGGGTTCAGTAGCGACAATCTCCGGCGTCCCGCGATAACTCGTGATCTTGCCCGTTACGCACACATTCTTGTCGCGATAATCCGTTTCCGGCGTACCAAACTTGGAGCGGTCCTCGCCCCAAATCAAGATTGTGAATATCTCTTTGGGATATGGCTCGTCTAGGTTCAGAAAAGTAGGCTGGCCTTTGCTTCCCGAGGCGTACCGCGTGCTCACGACTTTTCCGCAAACTGTTTGGTTCTCGCCGACGTGGTCTTTGGCTTCACGGGCTGTGATCTTAGCCGATTGCGCAGAGGCGCAGAAGCCGATTGCAAAGGCGACTACGAGAAGGGTTCGTTTCATTCGCGTCTCCTGCTGGGCGATTTCGTCTCCACGCGACGGCGGAAGCTTACCAGTGTGCACCGTAGCTGGCCAATGCTATCGTGTCGTCGCAGGAGGGTTGCACGGGATTGCTTTCGGTCGGTCGAGAAGTAAAAATGTAAATCCCAGTTCAGGACGACAAACAGGAATTGGTCTGCTTTTACGCTCTGAGGGATACATGAAAAAGATAATCGTGGTTCTAGCGATGCTTGCTTTGTTCACAGCTAATGTCGGGGCGTGTCCGGTTCGTCCGTTGTGCCCGACACATCACGTCGAGATGGATCAAGAAAGCTCAAAATGCGATGACTCCGGGGAATGCACTGTGATCTACCACTGTCCCGTCGGCGGAGAGGAATACACGTTTCATTGTCGAGGCGGAGAATGAAAAGACGTTTGTGGACAGCCACTAGCTTTGGATTTTCGGTGTGTTTGATGGTCGTGCCCATCAGCAACGCTCAAGTCAGTTGCTCGGCTCTGGTCCCAGCGCACACTTGCAAGATTGTCTCAGAATTGGCGAACGATCCGCTTAATCGTCTGCTGAAATTCCCCGTGCCCATGGAAGTGTTAACGCCGGGAGAGTACAGCAAACGAAAAGCAGCCATAAGGAAGGAAGATGACAGTACAGGAAGAGTTATGTGCGATCCCAGCCTACCCGACCCCCCGTGTCCTCAAACACGGAAGCTTCAAGAATTTTACATGACGTGGACGGACAACCTTATGTTTACCAGAGACCGTGATAGTCAAAGTTCTTTCCCAAGTAAGATAATCGTTTCGACGGACGAGTTTGAGAACGTGCTTTTTGATGAAAGGGATTGCCCCTGTCTCGATACCAAAGAGAAGGACGGGAAGGATACCGTGACGAATAAGCGCGGGATCGTTGTTATTAAGGATGGGGTTTCCGTTTTGGACGGTCAGTTGTCAATTGATAAGGTTTCTCAAACCATGTGTTTCATTGAAGGCTATTTCGGCGGGTTGGTTTCAATGAGTGCGTCAAACGACGAAGTATGGATAAAAACCCATTAGGGCGGGGGAATCCATAAGCAGATCGCCTACCCCGTAGCTACTGCGGTTTTGCAACTGTCCTCCGCGCGCCTAGTGATGTCGTGTGCTCGCGGGCGTGCGCGGACGCCGAGCTGAATGACTGTATCGAGCATGGCTAGGATTTGGCAGGCTGCCCAAGAGCGGCTTGATGATTCGCATCCATCCGACGAATTCTGACGGCATCCATTTCCATCATGATTTTGAAAAGAGTGACCGCAATCTGAACGCACTGTTCTGCTTCTGATCTGCCGAAGTCTATTTTCCCAAAATGTACGACTTGATTGCGTCTCCAAAAAAGCTGTTGTTGAAAGAATTTCTTGGCTGAACCCAGGGCGATTGACTTTCGGTGCCGTTCCTTTACCATTCGAGCGAGTTCGACATTTTGCAGGACGAATGAATCAAAGTCGCGAGTCGTGAGGAAGGCACAGACCTTGTCCATTCTCAACAAGATACTATTCCAATCGCGAAATTCCTTTTCCCACAAATCCTTGTCAGACTGAACAACCGTGCGAACTAAAATTAGGTCAACTTCTTTCCACTTGATATACAGCCGGGCGAAGAGCTCGCATCTCTATTGCCATTGCACTCAGAAATTATCGCAAGCGTGAAATCGCCGGATATCTAGTTCCTGCGTGCTTCTGCTGAACACCCGAGTGCTCACAACGCTGTTGTCCACAAGCCATATGGGCGCGCGACAGTCAGGGCAGTCAGGGTTTTGAAAGCGTTGGGTTCCAGAAGTCTTGAGAGTCAGAACCTTCCCGCATTTGCATTTGAGTTTCAGCGACGATTTCATTCCAAGCTTCTGGGAACACCCCTTGCATTCCCAATGAAGCACGTGCAGATTATAGCAGCGGCGACAGAAGGGAAGTTATGAACGCCAAATTGCTTGCGACGAGTTGCGGGATGCTTTCCCTCCTGATTGCGGCTGCCACGGGGGTGACCAGCCCGAGTTTTTGTACCACGACGAATGAGAGAGTTTACATCACAGCTAGGGCCTGTGAACTTGAGTTTGGTGGAACCAGAGGGCTACAGGCCGCTGGTGCTGGCGGCCTGTAGCCGAGCGCCGAATGCGGCCGCCTCGTGTTGTATTCCACCCGCCACTTCTCGATCACGATCTGTGCCTCCTTCAGCGAGTAAAAAATCTCTCCGTTCAGGCATTCATCCCGCAGCTTTCCGTTGAAGCTCTCGCAGTAACCGTTCTCCCAAGGACTGCCCGGCTCGATGTACAGCGTTCCCGTCCCCACATTCCCCAGCCACTTCCGAAGTTCCTCGGCCACGAACTCCGGACCGTTGTCGGACCGAATATTCTCTGGAATTCCTCGCCATAGCATCACATCGGCCAACGCCTCGATGACCTCGTAGCTCCCCAGTCTTCTAGCTACTCGAATCGCCAGGCACTCCCGCGTGTATTCATCGATCATCGTCAGCATGCGGATCGTTCTGCCATCGTGGGTCATGGCGCTCACGAAGTCGTAGCTCCAGACGTGATTCGCCCGCTCGGGCCTCAGCCGCACGCAAGAGCCGTCATTTAACCAGAGCCTTCTCCGTGGCCTTTGTTTCTTGGGTATCTTCAGCCCTTCGCGACGCCAGATGCGCTGCACTCGATCTTTCCCCACCTGCCAGCCTGCCGTCCGCAACAGCGCCGTGATCCTCCGGTAGCCGTAACGGCCATACTCACTGGCCAGGGTAATGATCGCTCGGGTCAGCGCATCTTCATCCACTCGCTGGATCGGCAGGTAGCGCTGCGTTCCACGCCACTGATTCACCAGCCGGCAAGCATGGCGCTCGGAGAGTTCATGCTTCTCCCGCGCATGCTCCACCGCACAGCGACGCCGCTCAGGGCTTAGAAGTTTCCCTCCGCAATATCCTTGAGAACCTGCTTCTCCAGCGACAGCTCCGCCACCACTCGCTTGAGCTTTGCGTTCTCTTTTTCCAGTTCCTTCAGTCGTTTTGCTTGATCCAGCTTCAGGCCGCCGTATTCCTTCCGCCAGCGGTAGAACGTCTGTACCGTGATTTCAGCTTCCTTGCAGGCTTGCGGGGTGGGCTTTCCGTTCGCAATTCCCACTTCGATCTGACGCAGCAACGTCACGATCTGTTCTGCTTTGTACCTCTTGATTGGCATATCCAGCCGTCCTCCTCGTGAATTCTCTCTCACTTCGGCTGGTACAAAAATCCCCGGTCAGGTCAAACCCACTCACGGGCAAGTTCCACATGACGTGTGGTTGCGCCAGACATCTTCCGCACCGCAAGAAGCGCAAGTCGGTCACAGACGAAGTAGCGGTGCGCCAGTGACCGCCTCGAATTCCTTGCAATCATCCGGTGAACTGCTTACTCTCGCGCCAGCGGTGCCGGAACGGAGAGGACGGAAGTCAATGTCCCGACGTTCTGGACAAAGTGGCACAGTTGTTAAGCAGGGGAATTGGTTCAGAGTGAGGTTTAGGTTAGATATTCCCGGTCAGTACGACAGAAAGCAGATGAACGAGAAAATCTGCCCCACGTCCGGGCCGGAAAAGCTGACCAAACCTCAGATCGAGAGGCGAGCCCAAGAAATAATTGCTTCCTTTGGGGCGAACTCTGAACAGCATTTCAACGAAGCTGTAGTTGGCACGAGCCTAACTTTTCGCGATCAGTCTAAGGTTTGGCTCAAGCAGGCTACAGCTCGAAAACGGAAGCCGATCCGTGAGAGTTCCGTTCCAACGATCCAGTCGGCTCTGGATAAGTGGCTGCTACCCCAACTTGGGAGCCTCGCTGTGTCTGACGTGGATAACGCGACAGTCAAGGTGCTGGTCGAAGCGATGGACGCGGGTGGACTCTCGCCTAAATCCATAGCCAATTACGTGCAGATCGTTAAATCAATCGTAGGTTCTCTGCGTAATCCCAAGAATGGCGAGCCGATCTACCAACGGAAGTGGGATGCGGAATTCATGGACATGCCCGAGATTAAGGGGCAGTGCCAGCCGTGTCTTACTGCCGCCGAAGTTACGAAACTGATTGCGTTAAGCCAAGGGTGGGAACGTGCCTTCTACGTTCTCCTCGGGGCAACAGGACTGCGAATTTCCGAGGCTCTTGCTCTCGAAGCAAAGCATTTCGGGAACGGCTTTCGCACAGTCAGAGTCGAGCAACAGGTGGATCGCTTCGGAAAGGTGGTTCCGTACACAAAGACCGACGCCGGTATCCGGGAAATTGATCTTCACTCGGATATTGCAGCCTTTATGGCGGGACACTTTGCCGGGCACGACGGTTTGCTATTCCCGAGTCAGGAGGGCACTCCACAGCTTGCGGGAAACGTGGATCGTCGGCGGTTGCAGCCCAGACTGAGGGAAGTCATAGCTGCCATTCAGAAGGTTGAACCCGAGAAGGTCGTAATTCCGAAGGGCATGAGATTCCATGCGTTCCGACGCTTTCGAATTACTTGGCTTCGGAACCAGCGGGCTCAGGATGACATTCTCAACTTCTGGACGGCTCACAAGCCCAAGACCATGACCGAACTTTACTCCAAGTTGAAAGAGGACTTGCAAGCTAGGTTAGACGAAGCCGAACGAGTCGGATACGGTTTCGACTTGCCGACCGAAGAACCCGAAGTTGCTCCAAGTGCTCCAAGAAATGAGGAAGGAGTTCTGGAGGAAATTTCGGTGTAACTGATTGAGGATATGAGAGAAGGAGTGGCGCGCCCGGAGAGATTCGAACTCCCGACCCTCTGGTTCGAAGCCAGATGCTCTATCCAGCTGAGCTACGGGCGCGTGAGAATCATTCTACTGCGAAATGTTTTGGCCGTGGCGTAAGAAGTACTCATTCGCGGCATCGGCCTGCGCGCCGCGTTTTCCTTTCACCTTTACATTCAACGGGACACCGCAGTAGCCTTCCCCTCGCGATTGGCCTCTCCAGCGCGCGCACAATGAGCACGTCTTACAACCAAATAGCCGGCCGGAGCGTCGAGCGGCTTGCGGCCCTAAGCGACGGCATCTTCGCCGTCGCCATGACGCTGCTCGTTCTCGACCTTCGCGTGCCTGCAATGGAAGCGGTTCACTCCGAACACGATTTGTGGCGCGCGCTTGTGGCGATCGCCCCGCAGATCGTGATGTACATGATGAGTTTTCTGACGCTCGGCATTTTCTGGGTCGGGCAGCAGACTTTGCTCAATCACCTTTCGCGCTCCGATCGCAGTCTTACCTGGATTCATCTCGCATTTCTCTTCGCCGTTACGCTGATGCCGTTTTCAACCAAACTTCTGGCGGAATTCGCCGCCTATCGCACGGTTCTGCTTCTCTATTGGGCGAATATCGTTCTCCTCGGCGGAACGCTTTATTGGAGTTGGGGCTGTGCGATCAGCGGCGGCCTGGTCAAGAGCGACGTGTCGCCGGCGATCATCGTGGCGATCTGTCGTCGCATCTTGATCGGCCAATCGCTCTATGCCTTCGGCGCGCTCTTATGCATTTTCAATACTTACTGGAGCGTCGCGTTCATCGTGCTCGTGCAACTCAACTACGCCATTGCACCGCGTGTTTGGCCACGTGCTTGATGGCGCAGCAGATGAGAAAAGGGGAGTGAACATGGGAAAGCGCAAAGGTGAACTTCAATTCGATGTCTTCACCGCGGAAGCGCGCGCACTCGCGTCGAATGCGGTGCTGATCAAGGGCAACGAAGAAGCAGTCCTCGTAGATAGCTGCCTGATCCAGAGCGACGCGGAAAAGCTCGTCAAATTGATCCGGTCGTCAGGCAGGGAACTGAGCTCCGTCCTGATTACCCACGCGCACCCGGATCATTATTTTGGCCTGAGTGCGATCCGTCGAGCATTTCCGGCCGCCAAAATGTATGCGCGGAAGGAAGTCATCGACGGAATGCGCGAGTTTCGCGCCAAGATCGTCCATTGGCAGGAAATGTATCGCGGCGAGCTTCCCGCAACGTTGCCGCTTCCGGAGCCTCTGGTGGGCGACAGTCTCCAACTCGAAGGCCACGATATTTCCTTCGTTGACCTCTTTATGGTGGAGACGGTGTATGCGACCGCATTTTATCTTCCCGCGCAAAAAGCCTTCATCGCCGGCGATCTGGTTTATGCACAGGCGCAACATTACATGTCGGACGTCAATGATCCCGACACGTGGATGGAAGCGCTCGAGGGAGTTCGCAAACTGGGCCCGATCGAAAAGTTGTTCCCCGGTCACGGACCGGTGGGAGGGGCGGAACTCCTCGGCGCCAGCATTCAGTGGATGCGCGACTATAAGGAGGTTGCAAAACCCGGCGTTCGATTCGTGGACATCGCGAAGGCGATGATGGCGCGCTATCCGAAGCACGCGCTCGCAATTTTGCTGTGGGTCACGCGAGGGCCGGGATTCGGTCTTTGCGGCGCCGCGGAAGCGGGCCTTCCCGCCGGACTTTTGTAAAATCAACTCTTCCGTCAGGGGTACGCGAGCGGTCGCATTCTAGCTCTGTTCCGGAGGCAGCCAGATGGACGCAAAGCATCGCTCAGTCCAAGTCCTGGGATTCTTGACGCTCGTTTTGGGATCGCTTTATGCCCTGTTCGCGCTGGCTGCATTCTTCGGGGCATCGCTCTCGGATATCTGGCTATTGATGACTCGCGTGCTCAACCTGGCGGTTGGTGCCTATCTGATCTGGGTCGGAATTCGCATGATGCGTTGGGCAATGGGCCTGCCGAGTCTCCAAACGGGACGGGTCAAATGGGGAAGAGTTCTGCTTGGATCGCTCTTTGCATTCAATGCGGTCAAGACTCATTTGCACCCTCCACCTTCCGTTGATTTACTCCAACCCTCCAATCCGGTTCAAGCGCAGGCAATGCTCGCCATATATTTCGCAATCGTAATTCTTGGCGCGTGTCTCGTGATTTCGGGGGTGATTGCGGGATTTCGAAAACCAGTTCGCGCCGAACAGGGCTCCCGCCGAGCTTACTAGGTTGCGAATCGAGTTTTCGGCATATGCCTTGCAATCCCGCGCATTTCTAGCGAAACTAGCGCCATAATTCGCATACGTATGGGGGGTGACAATGAACAAAAAATCCAAGGAAAAGAAGAAGTCCAGGAGTGGCGCAGCGATCGGTCGCCGCAGCTTCATGGGTTCGCTGGCCGCAGCGGCGGGCACGAGCGCCGTCGCGGGCGCTCTCTCTCCGTTTGCGCCTTCGGCGAACGCGGAAACCGTACATTTTGCCTCGAGCACTCCCGGCATGGGCGGCGCAGGGCCGTTCCGCGCGGAAGTTGACATTCACGATTGCGACGTCGAAGGCGAGATTCCTTCCAACATTGACGGCGCCTTTTATCGCGTCGGCCCCGATTGGCAATATCCGCCGATGAAGGGGAACATCCCATTTGACGGCGAAGGCCACGTCAGCATGTTCCGCATTTCAAACGGCCACGTTGATTTCAAGAGTCGTTACCCGCGCACCCAGCGCTTCAAGGCACAAGCCGCTGCTCGTCAACGGCTTTTCGGCATGTATAGAAATCATTTCACGGACGATCCCAGCGTGGCCGGCCTGAGCCGCGGCACGGCGAATACGCATATCGCCTACTACAATCAAAAGCTTCTGGCGTTCAAGGAAGATAGTCCGCCGGTCATGATGGATCCCATCACCCTCGAAACAGTGGACGACTACTACACCTTTGGCGGGGGCATGAAGAGCCTCACGCACAGCGCTCATCCCAAGTTCGACTTCGCCACCGGAGAGATCGTTTCCTACGGTTACGAAGCCAAGGGCTTCGCCACGAATTCCATCTACGTCTTCTCGGCAAACGCACAGGGAAAAGTCACCTGGGAGGCTTGGGTCGAGGCTCCCTACGTCGGCATGATTCACGATTTCGCCGTTTCGAAGGACTACGTCGCGTTTCTCGCCATTCCGATGGCCACGAACGTCGAGCGTATGAAAGAAGGTCAAGTTCACTTCGCTTGGGATTCCACGCTGCCCACTTGGTTCGGCGTCATGCGCCGGGGCGGGGATGGCAAGGATTTGAAATGGTTCAAGGGTCCGGAGCGCTGCGCCACTCACGTGATGGGAGCATTCAACGACGGAACCACCATGTACGTGGACATGGATATGGCGCTGAAGAATCAGTTTCCGTTTTTTCCCAATCTCCACGGCGAGCCTTTCGATCCAAAATCCGCCTCGGGCTATCTGACTCGCCTTTCTGTTGATCTCTCGAAAAAAGACGTTTCCGATTACTCGATGGAACAGCTCTATCCGCAGACGGGCGCTTTGCCGCGTCAGGACGACCGCTATCAGACCATCCCCTACAAGATCGGCTTCATGCCCACCAGCGATCCCAGCAAGCCGATCAATCCGAAACTCGGCAACATGCCTTTCCGCCCCACGAATTCCTACACCCGATTCGACCACTCGACTCGCAAGACCACCGAGTTCTGGGTCGGTGACGATTCGAGTCTGCAGGAATGTTGCTTCGTCCCGCGCAGCAAGGACGCTGCCGAAGGCGATGGCTATCTCGTGGGCGTCGCCAACCGCCTTCTCGAGGGTGGTCGCGCCGATCTGATAATCGTTGATACGCAGAATATGGAAGGTCAGCCCATAGCCAAAGTCAGGCTCCCTTTCCGCACCTACAGCCAGGTCCACGGCTGGTGGGTTCCAGGCTACGCGCTGCCGAAGGCCTAGAGGGCAACCAAACTTACTCTCGTTAGCAGAGGTTGGGCCTTTTCGGCCGATCTGTTTTCGTCTCAGCGCCGTAGGCGCGACAGAGCCTAGCCAGCCCGCGTCGAGGGCGCGGAATTCAAGCCGTCCTCTTTCCAAGCGCCGTAGGCGCGACAGAGTTAGCCCAGTCCGGCAGGGCTGGGGGACCAATACATCGTAATTTCAAGCGCCGTAGGTGCGACACATCTTGGGGTTTGTCTTTCGATCGTGGCGAAATAATCCGCGCGCAACTGCGTAGTAACTAGGGACTTCGCCGATTTAGCCGAATCCCGGAGCGGGTAAATCTTCAGTGTCGAATTCGGTCACCTATACTCCTGAGCCGCAAGACCATGAACAAAGATCATGGCTTTCGTCTGGGATGGCCCTCGTCTGGGCCATCGCTCTCGCGAAATTTCTGTTTCACGTCTACTTCAACAATCGCTACGGCTACTTCCGGGACGAATTCGACTATATCGCCTGCGGCAATCATCTGGCCTGGGGCTACGTTGACCAACCGCCCCTGATTCCTTTCCTGATTCACGTCTGCCGCGCCGTACTCGGCGATTCTCTTCGCAGCATTCGTTTCATCCCGGCGCTGGCGTCTTCGCTGCTGGTTGTCCAAACGGCGCTTATCGCTCGCGAATTCGGCGGGCGTCGCTTCGCTCTTCTGCTCAGCGCCATCACAGTCGTAATCGCCCCGCAGTACCTTTCCAATGGCGGTTTGCTTACCACCAACTGTCTCGAGCCAAATCTGTGGATGGGCTGCGCTTACTTCGCAGTTCTCGCCATCAAACGCAACCACCCGCGTTATTGGCTCTGGTTCGGTGTGATCGCGGGCATCGGCCTCGAAGAGAAATACACCATCGCGCTGTTCGGCTTCGGAATCGTGGTCGGCCTGCTCCTCACCGAACAGCGACGCCTCCTGCTAGATAAATGGCTCTGGCTCGGCGGCATCGCCGCATTTCTGATTTTTCTTCCGAATCTGCTCTGGAACATCCACTATCACTGGCCCTTCCTCCAACTGATGCACAATATCCGCGCCGATGGTCGCGACGTGGTCCTCGGCCCGGGCCAATACTTCGTTCAGCAGACGATTCTCGTGCATCCGCTCGCCGCGCCGATCTGGATCGCTGGCCTCATCGCGCTTTTTTTCTCCGCGCGATTAAAATCATACCGATTCCTCGCCTGGACTTATGTCGTCTGTTACGCAGTCCTGTTCGTCTTGCACGGAAAAAACTATTACCTTGCGCCCGTCTACCCCATGTTGCTGGCCGCCGGCGCCGTTGTAATTGACTTCGCGTTCGAGCGCCCCTCAACCGCATGGCTGAAGCCAGCCATCGCGATTGTGCTGATCGCCAGCGGCGCACACCTCGCGCCCGTCACAGTCCCGATCCTCTCGCCCGATCACTTTATTGCCTACGCGAAGACTTTGCCCTTCAAGTTGCCTGTCATGGAACACGAGCACGAACGCGCCCCGCTTCCGCAGTGGTACGCCGATCAGTTCGGCTGGCAGGAAATTGTTGACGAGACCGCACTCGCTTGGAACCAGATTCCTCCCGCCGAGCGAGCCGATTGTGCCATCTACGCCCAGGATTACGGCCAGGCCGGCGCAATTGATTTCCTCGGCCGCCGCTACGGTTTGCCTCCCGCGCTCAGCGGCCATCAAACCTATTTCCTCTGGGGACCGCGTGGCTATTCCGGCAACTGCATGATTGTTCTCGGCGAGCGTAAGGAAGTGCTCGAGACTCACTTCGACTCCGTGCAGTTCGTCGGACTCTCGGCGGATAATCCCTACGCGCTCGAAAAAGAAATCGGCGTGGATATTTGCCGCGGACCGAAATTCGGCACGCTCGCGCAGGTCTGGCCGCAGTTCAAGAAATGGCGCTGACTTGTTGCCGGGTCGTGCAAGTATTCGCACCGTCTCGCCGTTGCGCGTTGGCATCGCATCTGGTATAGATTCCGAGCAACATACGTGCTCGCAATCGACTGGGGTAGAGATCTCTCGGGGGAATGATGCGCAAGCAATTTGTCGTCCTTTCTGCACTCGCTGTCGTGATGTCCGTTTTTGCTATGGGTTCCTTGAACCACGCCAACGCCGCGCCTGCGAAAGCCGGCGACTGCGACCGCGCCTGCCTGAACGGCTTCGTGGACCAATATATGGCCGCCGTCGCCGCACACGATCCATCAAAGCTACCGACGGCAGCCAATGTTCGCTACACCGAGAACAACGTGGAGATGAAGCTCGGTGAAGGGCTGTGGCAAACGTCCGACGGATGGGGCTCCTACAAGGTTTACACGGATGATCCCAAATCAGGCCAGGTCGGATTTCTTGGCGTCGCAAACGAAGATTCTCATTTGTCGTGCTTCGCCGCGCGACTTAAAGTTGTTGACCACAAAGTTACGGAAATTGAGGTGATCGTCGCGCGTCCGGACGGCCCGGGCCCATCCGGATCTGGAGCTATGACGGGAGGACCTGCAAATCTGAAGGATAAGCCGCTTTTCTCCGAGGATGAACCCGCCGACCAGCGAGTTTCCCGCGACAAGCTGATTGCACTCGCCGACGGCTATTTCTCGACTATCCAGCAAAATACAGGAAAGCTTTTCACAACGTTTGATCCCGATTGCCAGCGCATGGAGAACGGATCAGTCACTGCAAACAATCCGAACGCGACAAATCCGGTGGCCAAGATGGGCTGTCAGGCGCAACTCGAGACTGGACTGCTCAAGATGGTCACGCGCTGCCGCGATCGCCGCTATTTGGTGGATGAGGAGCGCCAAATGGTTTTTGCGGCAACTTTTTTCGATCACGACGGCACAGTGCGCAAGAATACTTTGGTTGACGGCTCCACTCGGACGATCGGCGCGCCGTTCGATCGCCCCTTCACGTTCCTGATTTTCGAGCTCTTCAAAATCAAAGACGGCAAAATCCGCCAAATCGAAGCCGTGCTCGATGTTGTTCCGTATTACATGCCCAGCCCCTGGGTGAAGCCGGCGAAGTAATCTGCGAGGCAAAATGCGAATCAGTCGAAATGTTCTTTGCGCCGCGGCGTTGCTGCTCTCTGTCGCGTTCGCGGCAATCTCCGCGCGAGCTCAATCAGCGGCGCCGCCGGCCGACTACGATCCCAATTTCAACTATGACTGCGACCGCGCCTGCCTCAACGGCTTCCTCGATCAGGTCCTCGCCGCAATGGCCGCTCACGATGCTTCCTCGCTGCCGCTCGCGCGCGACGTGAAGTACACCGAAAATGGGCAGCTTCTTAAGATCGGCGACGGTTTCTGGGGAACCGCGAGCGGTCCACCGACCTACAAGATCTACGCAGCGGATCCGCAAGCCGGGCAGGCCATGTTCATGGGCGTGTTGCCGGAAAATGGCGCGCCCGTAATTCTATGCGTACGGCTCAAAGTCGAACTGCACCGCGTTTCAGAAATCGAGGCGCTCGTCGCGCGCAAGGAAAACGGAAGCATCGCGCGCCCGGAAAATCTTGTCACTCCAAATCCGATTTTCGCGGAGGCCGTTCAGCCCGCGCAGCGCCGGTCGCGCCAGAACATGATCGCGATCGCCAACAGCTATTTCAGCGCGATCGAGAAAGGCCACGGATCCTTCGTTCCCTTCGACGCGAACTGCAACCGCATCGAATCCGGCGTGCAGACCACGAACAACACCGCGCTCGCCACCAGCCCCGATTCCGTTCTCGGTCTGGGCTGCGCCGATCAAATCAAGACGCGCAACTTCCAGCCGGATACGCTGATCCGCGACCGCAGATTCGCGGTGATTGACGAGGAGCGCGGCCTCGTTTTCGTCCTAGGCTTCTTCGATCACGACGCGACGCTGCGATCCTACACGCTCGCGGACGGTAGAACCGTAAAGCAAACGCGAACCGGTCCGTGGACCTGGGAAATCGCCGAAATGTTCAAAATTCAAGACGGAAAAATCATGCGCGTGGAAGCAATCGTTAATACCGGCATCTACGGCATGAAGTCCGGCTGGTAGAATTCGGCCAGAAAATCCTACCGCTGGAGATGGTGGTCGAGATTATCCATGCGATGCGCGTCGTCTTCGACACAAACTGGCGATTCCTCGAGTGCGACGGTGGACGGTTTGATTAAGCGGGGCGCTTCAGTCCACGGCGCGGTCAGCACGTTGGGATCGTCCACAGTGATCTGATAGGCGAGATCGTCGCCGACCTTCCAGAAGCGCTCGATGACGCGCATCGCCGACGTGTGGAAATATCCGCCTTCACCGAACCACGTGTCCTCGACGAAGTTGGTGGATTCAACCACGAACGTGTTTCCCTCCCAGTGGCCGATGGAGTCTCCATAGTAGGAAGGATCGGCGTCCGCGCGGTGCGGACGGCCGTCGGTGGTGATGATCCGGTACGGATCTCCGGAAGCGTCCTCATAGAGAAAAATCGTTTCGGTGGGGAGTTGGATGATCTGGCGCGGCGAACTGATACGCGGCACGCCCGGTTTGCCGCAGAAGAAGACCTTGTCGAGCTTCGCTTCGTGGTCCAGCAGATATTTAACCTTGTCCTGGAACTCCGGCTTGTAGGACGGCGCGGGTGTGTACGGCAAGGCGCCTTCGACCGCAGTCTTGGCAGGCATGCGTCCGCTCAAATCGAGCGTCGCGTAGGATACGGACCCGTTTTCGACTTTCTTCAGTGCTCCGCCGGGCAAGGCAATTGAATAAGCCCAGTTTCCGCTCAAGTCCGGATGGACAGCCATCGCATTAGACGGTTTGCTGGTCGCCGCCGTTGATTTTTCCTGCGCCGGCGCGGAAGCGGTCAGCATCAGCGCTGCTGCGACCGCGCAAATAATTTGGTGTCTCATGTTTTCCGCCCCCTCTCACTTCGTGGTGTTGATGTCGCTCGGGCTTACCATTGCCAGCGAGTTTCCGTCCGCGAACGTAATTTTCTGAAGGAATCCGTAGGGCGATCCGTCGCGCGCGCGATTTCCCTCCACCGTGACGGTCTGTCCGATCGCTTGCTTGAAGTCAGCGCTGTTGACGCCGACGCGCTTGAGCCAGGATGGCGGCGCGCTTTCGAATTTCCAGTTTACGACGCCGCTCCCATCGGGCTTCTTCACGTCCATATATATGGCGATGTGCGGGTTCACCCAATCAACTTGCGTCAGCGTCCCCGTCAACGTGAATTTCTCCGACATATTGAAAATGGACGATGGCGAGTGATGCGCCGAAGCAGTCCCTGCCGCCAGGAGCGTCGTGCACAGCATCAAAACCATGGAAAGTTTGTACTTCAAGAGCCCCCCTTTTGGCTTCACTTTCGCGAAGTGTATCACAGCCAACGGCGGGAGGGCGCGGCCGGTACCCTCGAAAAAGTGTGTCGAGTAATAGGTGTCGCTTTTCTTTGTTTTCAGTAAGTTACGAGGGAAATTACTCGGCACGGTGTGTCGAGTAATTTGTGATTCGTGAGTGGTGATTGGTGACGAAACGCAAGGCATGGCCGGCGGATCCTTGCGGGAGCGCGGCTGCTTGTTGATGAGCAAACGTCGCAGGAGCACAGACAGGAGTGTCTGTGCCACTCAAACCGGACCATCAGGCAGGAGGTCGGTGCCCGAGATCCGGACTGCATATTCATTTGTCAAAGAACGAAACGCCGCTCGTCGAGAGCAGCGGGGCACAGATGCGCCCAGCAGCGGGGCGAAAGGATGCCCCCGACTGACGCTAATTCATTTCGCGCGGGCTGTCTATTGTGGAAACTACGTAGAGCGCAAGGTGCTGAAATCTTGCGATTTGTGGCAGGTAGACGATCCACGCGCCACGCTACCAAGGGATTTTATGCGGCTGCGTTACTGGTCTTAGAAATTCGCTCTGGGTTGGTCAACGGAGGGTCGAGGGTGCGAATCTCTCCGGGCGCACGACCTCATATACGCGCGCGTCGTGGGAAATGATCCGGCGCGATGGATTCGGAGGATAGAGGTATAATTTCGATCAACTGCCCGGCGCGGAATTGTGGGATCGTACGTCCGCCTAAAACGTATGCGCACTGAAAAGCCGCAGCCGCGGCTCCAACGCGAAGGAGATCTGACGTGAAACGAACAGTCGGGTTGTTTGTGATTTGTGTTTTGTTACTCGGAGTTTCAATACAGGCGCAGGCTCCGCAAGGGCCGCCGAAACCGGGCCCGGAAGTGAAGCGGCTCGCGTATTTTGTTGGCGACTGGAAAGAAGAGGGCAAATCCACCGCGCACGGGATGGCCGGACCGGTGTCGTCAACTCAAAAGTGGGAATGGGTGTCTGGAGGATTTTTTATTGTGGGTCATTCGGATAACAAATCGCCCGTGGGCGACTTCAAGATCATGGCCGTATTGGGGTACGACCCGGAAACAAAAATGTACACGTACAATGCATTCGACAGTTGGGGCGAACTGATCACGGCCAAAGGAAGTGTCAACGGCGACACCTGGACCTGGATAACCGAGACGATGATGCAAGGTAAGCCGATGAAGACGCGCTTGACCGAGAAGGAAGTCTCCAAAACGCAATACTCACACAAATATGAATCCTCCACAGATGGCGGCAACACGTGGACATCCGATCTGGAATCGACGTTTACGAAGGTGGTGGCAGCGCCGGCTGCGAAGTAAGAATCGGGATGTCCAGCGGTACGGGGAGTGAGAAAGGTGAACGCTGCCTCTCGCACCCTTCTGGGGAACGAAGGGTCGCGGCGCCCCGAACAGGTTGTGCGAGGTGCGAATTAAAGCGGGTGTGGGTCGAGCGCGAACGCCCATGGACTAAATTCGAGAAAATTCAAGAAGGGTGCGCCACCCGCCAACATACTGATGGACATCGGGCTGTTCGCCTATCGGTGGACCGGCATTGCCGGCGATTTCACGGCGCGGCCGATCACTGAGACGGGCGTTGACCAGCCGTTCCTCATCGCGTGCGCCGCGTTCTCAGTCTCGCTCTTCATGCTGCTTGCTGCGATGTCGAAACTCAGGGGACGAGTTTCGGCAAGTCCTAATCACGCGTGAACGGCTTCTCTACGAGGCGCCCAACTCCTGATTCGTCGGAAAACCGGACAAGTTCGTTGTGGGACCAATTTGGCCGGTTGGCGCGCTAATCAGGCGGCCTTTTACTTCAAGATCAATTCACGCGCGGTACGCGTGGCCAGTACCTCGCGTACTTTCGAGCGCTCTCCGTAACCCTGCATCCCCTTCTGATCGTCCTGGTGCAGGACATCGCTGCTCAACTTGTCGGATTTTTCCTCGTCCGCTTCCATCTCGGCGAGGCTCTTGTATTCCCGAAGAATTAGCAAGTTCCAGGATGACTCATCATCGTCCAGAGTCCGCAGGATCTTGTAGGACTTCATGTACCCGGCGTTGACCTGCGCGTCCGCTTCTTTCTTGAACTCGCCGTCGAGGAACTGAAGGTAAGCCGGATCCATACCTGCCTGGATTCGGATCGCAGTCACCGTCCAGATCGTGCCGGGGCTGTAGTAACGATAGATCTGAGCGATGGCGGGAATCGCGAGCATCAGGATCGCCAGAGCGATCGCAAGCTTAGCAGTCACCGATTTCATAATCATCTCCTCTCGTCTTTGGGTGGGATAGTTGGCGCGAGGCCGGGCAGATTCCTCAAGAGTCTCCAGCTCAACCTCGCAACGCTTAGCGAGCGTACCACAATCCGAGAAGGGTCCTAGAAATCGCTCAGGCTTCGACTTAACTCCTGATCAGTCCTGCCAGTTCAGACGGTCGACGCAACACCCTCTAATCAGTGCTCCCGATCGTACTTTTCAGAAAAGACTGACCTTCTGGGCGACGCTCAATTAGACCTAATCAGGACGGGGTTTTCTCTGAATCGGCACCCGCGAACGGATTTGGCTTCTTAAACTCAGCCAAATGAGCTTCGAACTAGTGTTGCATCGACCCATTGAATCCACCGCGTTAATCAGGACTCGTCAATCTCATTCGCCTCCACGGGAACTCTCAGATAGATATAGACATACGAGTTCAGAAATAGTTCAGCTTCCGTTCATTGACTCGTGCGGGGGTTCCCCGCAGAGTGTCGCCCAGCGTTCCCAAGATGGATGTGCCGATGGGTTCCGCGGAAATCGCGAGCACACCGCCGACGGGGGCAATTCAACGAGACGAGAAACAGCGTGGCAATGAAGAAGGCGATCAAGAACAAGAAACTCAAAAAACCCCAAGAAGCTCGAAGATGGGAGGATTTCCTCTCTGCGATTGGGTCGAACTCTCTGGAGGGATTCTAAAAAATGAGAAAAGCCTTGTGGATCGTACCGGCCTTATTAGTGTTCGCTACCGTCGTTGCGCCCTGCGCCCGTGCCGACGCCGTGACGTTCACATGCGTGGCAACCGAGTATTCGCCTTGTACGGTCGCGACACCGACCGCGCCAGACGTGACATTCCCGTCGCCAACCCTCGACATCACGTGGGATTCTCAGACATTTGAGGTTACGCTGCTTAGCAGCTGGCTTGATACGGACTCATTTTCTTGGTTCGAGTCCAACAACCTGTTTATCATCAACGACCTCAGCCAGCCCCTCACCCCGTCCGTGTATAATTCTGAACCCATCAACACTAACTCTCCACCCGTGAACGACCAGGGCGGCACATTATCATTCAACTCGGCTACCGCTTCCGCGCCGGAGCCGGGCACATTCAGCCTCATGCTGATCGGGTTGGGGTCGTTAGGGTTGACGATAGTGATGCGAAAGCGTATTGCCCAGTGTCTCCCACACGCCAGTTGAATGCATCGCTCACCATCGCATCCCGCACACCGCTCAGCACTCACCGCCTCCAGCGCTGGGCGTGTTACCCAATGCGTCGCAGGGTTTCCTAGCGCGACTAACTCCTGATTAGTTGGATAACTGGACGAGTTCGTACTGGAACTAGGTTCTCCGGTTGCCGCGCCAATTAGGCACTTTGACGGTTCCTTGCCGACGTTTTTGAAAGCAAGAGTGAGGGTCCCTGCAGAGTGACACACTTTGCGGGCGGTGAATGCGCGGCTACGACTGTCCGACGCGGAGGACGCGCGGGGAAGGATTGGGCGCGTAGATGTCGGCGACGAGGCTGGCGCGATGGTTGAGAATGACGCGCTGATTCAGAGAGCCTTTGTCCGTGATTTCACCGGCGTCGAGGGAAGGTGGTTCATCGAGCAGAACGGCCCGTTCGACGCGATTCGAGTTGCCGGTTGCCTGCGCGGCGAAGGATTCGAGCAACGACGTGAATTTTTTCGCAACCGCGTTGTTGTGCAGGACATCGGCTGGCGAGGCGTTCGCGGGTAGTCCCGAAGCGAGCGAGCGGCATGCTTCCAGATTCGGCACCAGCAGCATTCCCAGAAAATTGCGATCGTGTCCGGTGATGATCGCGTCAATCACATAGGGCGCAAACCAGTGGATGACTTTGGTGCGCAGCGGGCCGACGTTTACAAAAGTTCCCGACGCCAGTTTGAAATCCTCCGCGAGGCGCCCGTCGAAGAGCAGGCCCTTGTTGACGTCGTCAGGGTCCACGAATCGAACAGCATCGCCGAATTTGTAGTAGCCCTCTTCGTCGAAGGCGTTGCGCGTAAGTTCCGGATCGCGCCAGTATCCGGGCGTTACGTTCGGACCCTTCACGCGGATTTCCAATTTGTCCGCGAAAGGCACGAGCTTGGCTTCCACGCCCGGCATCGGGATTCCAATCGCGCCAGCGCGCTCCGAATCCCAGGTGCACTGGAGAGCCATTGGAGACGTTTCCGTGGCGCCGAGGCCCGTGGCCATCAGAGTGCGCTCGCCGCAAACTTCCATCATCATTTTCCGGTAACCATCCCAGAGCGGCTGCGAGAGCGCCGCTCCGGCGTAAAACATGAATTTGAGGCGGCTGAAGAAATTCTCGCGCAGATTCGCGTCCTGGCGAAAGCACTCGAGCAATAGATCGTAACCGCGCGGCATATTGAAATAGACCGTCGGCGCGATTTCGCGCAGGTTGCGAACCGTTTCGGCGATGCCCTGGGTTGTGGGCCTGCCGTCGTCAATATAGAGAGTGCCGCCGTTGTAGAGCGTCATGCCGGTATTGTGGTTGCCGCCGGCGGTATGGTTCCAGGGCATCCAGTCGAGGACGATCGGTGGCGCTTCGCTCAAGAAACGAAAGCCCTGCAAGATCATCTGCTGGTTGCTGCAGATCATGCGGTGCGTATTGATCACGGCTTTCGGAAGGCCGGTCGAACCGGACGAGAAAAGGAACTTCGCGACATCGTCCGGCTTGATCGCGGCGTGAGCCGAATCCACGGCGTCAGTCGGCGTAACGCTCGAGAGATCGTCGAACGAAATGGATTTGCGGCCGGGGATGGCGTCGTCCGCGAATACGATCTCGATGTCTAGACCAACGGCTGCCTCGAGCGCACGGCGATATTTCTGGCCGCTGGAGACGAACACCATTCCGGGCCTCAAAATCTTCATAACGTGCTTCAGCTTGGCGAAATCCGTCGAAATGAGCGAATAAGCTGGCGCGATAGACGCGGTGGGAATGCCGACGTGCTGGCCGGCGAACATCAGCAGCAGGTGTTCGAGGTCGTTGTCCGACAGGATTGCGATCGGGCGGTCGGCAGAGAGGCCACGATCAATAAACGCCTGACCGAGGCTTCGAACTTTCTTGAGCGCCTCCGAATATGTGAGGAATCGCCAAGGGCCGCCGGCGCGCCGCTTGGCGGCTAGCGCGCGATCCGGCGCCACGCCAGCCCAATAAATCAGCCGCTCGGTAAGCACACGCGGGTAACTTTCGAGCGCCTCATCCGGGCGGATGATGAACGCGCCATCCGGGCGGCGCTCCATCGTCGCCCCTGATTTGCGCAAGTTTACCGCTCGGACTTTATCGGTGGCCGTTTTCATCTGGCAGCACAAATTATTCTTCCGCGCACGCGGCTGAGTCCAATGGGAAGCGGCGCTCGCAAGAGCACGGGCAAGAGTGCCTGTGCCACCAAAATCTCAGGACGGCTTCGATTTGGGCGCGGCGGGACGATTTTCATAGTAGAGCTTGAAGATCGAGCCGTTGCCTTCATGGCTTAGGTTCCCCACGTTCTCATGAAACAACATCAGCGGCGTATGATCGCCTCGCGGGACGAGGAATGCAACCCACCCCTCCGCAGAATCTCCGGAATGAAGCGTGCCGCGCAGCTCCGGTTTGAGGGGCGCCGCGAGCGAAGCCGACGCATACGGCGCCGTCGCCGCGGACATCGCCGAAAATTGCACGGGCTCGAGCGCGTAGCTGTAGTGCTCCGGGCGGGTCCGCGCCGAGAATTCGAATCGGACTCGCGCCAGCAGATATTCCATTCCCGCGCCGGGAGCCGCGTTCGAATCGTCCGCCGCTTTCACCATCTGCAGCGCTTTTTCGCCGCGCACGATTTCCGCCACGGTGATTTTCACGTCGTAGAGTTCGTCGCCGCCGTTGTACTGGTCGCCGAATATGATGATGGTGCTCAAGGGAACGCCGACAGGCTGCGCGTAGGACTTCGCGGGACGAGACTCGCGGGTCTGCGGGTGCGGTACGCTGTTAAGCGTGGATGCAAACGTCAGCGTAAACATTGAAACCAGCGAGGCGAACTGGGATGAGCGTGAATGCACAGAGCATCTGATGCGCAGGTGATCGGACCCGAGACGCAAACTGCGCCATGCCGCCATCGGCTGTTCGCCGATGGCGGCACGGCTAGGTTTCATTTCTGATTCTGCTGGGTCGGTGCGTCAGGCGTTGGACTGGGCGGCGGTGGTGGGAACGGAGCGGCGGCTGGTGCTGTGGGCATCGGCTCCTTCGCATCCAGCGCAAATGTATAGATGCGGCCGTGCCCGCTGCGTCCCGCGAGGATGGACACATACTGCTTTCCGTTAACCATGTAGGTCGCGGGATTGGCCATCCCGGGTTGCAGTTTCACCGACCACAGCTCTTCGCCCTTGTCCGCGCTGAACGCTTTGAATTCGCCATCGTCCGACGCGCCAAATACCAAACCGCCGGCGGTCGTGACGGTCCCGCTACCATTCATTTTCTTTAGGCGCCAGCGCTCGGTTTGCGTGACCGGGTCCCAAGCGACCAGCGTTCCTCCCGGAGGGGTCATCAGCTGCGCGGGTTGTCCAGGAGCGGGAGGCGGTGGTGGCCGGAAAACGATGCCCCAGCTATAGACGCCGACTTCGGGCTTGAATTCGGGAGCGGCGATATAGCGGAAGTCGCTATCGAGCGCCGGGAGATAAACCAATCCTGTGTTGGGGTTGTAAGACATACCCTGCCAGGCGTGACCACCAGCGGGCCCGGGTGAAACGGTTCGATCTTCCGAGTCGTAACGCATGTTCGGCGCTTCGATCGGCTTTCCGGTTTTCGGGTCAAGTCCGGTGGCCCACGTGACCTTCACGTATGGCTTGCCGGAGATAAACTCTCCAGTCTTGCGATCGAGCACGTAGAAAAATCCGTTCTTTGGCGCCTGCATCAGGACTTTGCGCACCTTGCCGTCAATCTTTATGTCGGCAAGGGTCATGCCCTGCGTGGCGTCGTAGTCCCACTCATCGCTTGGCGTGGTCTGGAAATGCCAGACGTATTCGCCTGTTTTGCCTTTGAGAGCAATGATGGAGCAGACGTAGAGGTTGGCGCCGCCTTGGGGGCTGCGATACTTGCCGACCCACGGGCCGCCCTGCGAAGTGCCGATGTAGACGAGGTCGAGATCGGGATCGTAGGAGATGCCGTCCCAGACGGTGCCGCCGCCACCGAGTTTCCACCATTCGCCAGTCCAGGTTTTCGCAGCGACTTCCATGGCTTTGTTCTCGAACGGCTTCGAGGGATCGCCGGGAACGGTGTAGAAGCGCCAGTCGAGTTTTCCGGTTTCCGCGTCGTAGGCCGAAACATAGCCGCGCGTGGAGTATTCGCCGCCGGCGTTGCCGATGATGACTTTTCCTCCGGCGATGATGGGAGCGCCGGTGACGCTGTAGTCCGCGCTTTCGTCAGCAGTCTGCACCGACCAGACTTCCTTTCCGGTTTTTGCGTCGAGAGCGACGAGCTTGGCTTCGAGGGTGCCGACGTAGATCTTGCCGTCGTAAATTGCCGCGCCGCGATTGGCCGGGCCGCAGCAGACGCTCGGGCCGGTGCGAACCTTGTCAGGCTTGCCGATGGATCCCACGGGGAAATTCTGGCGGCCAATCTTCGGGTCCCAGCGCCACAGTTCCTTGCCGGTGACGGCGTCGAGTGCGTAGACGATGCTCCAGGGCGCGGTGCCGTACAGCACGCCATCCCAGATGATTGGAGTCGTTTCCACAGTTCCGAAGCCGCTGTTGACGTCGTAGGACCACGCGAGACCCAGCTGTTTCGCGTTCGACGTGTCAATCTGCTTGAGCGGGCTATAGCGCTGGTCGCCGAGGTCGTGGCCGTTGGTGAGCCACTCATCGGCGTTCTTCGCGGCGTTCTTCAACGCCTTGTCGTCAACGGGCTTCGACTGCTGGGCCGCCGCGACACATCCGATCGCCGCCGCCATCGCGAAGGCGAGAAACCACTTCGTGCCATTTGGTCTGTGCATTTCTGAAACTTCCCCCCGGTTGTTGGTCTGATGTGCCGCGTGCGAGGCACACCACGGATACGTCTCTTAATTCAGTTTTGTTTCACTGCTGCCCAAGCCGCCCTGAAATCTATGCCCACTTATCTATCGAGATGCTCACACGATAACTCATATTCGCCACCATGTGATAGGGATTCGTTTGCCCGCCGACGACCACGAAATTGTATGCGTCGGCGCGCTGGTAATAGGGAACCATGGTGTCGTCTGGAGTCTTCGGGTCCGGAACCCAACGGTTGGCAAAGAGCGTGGACCGGGCGTTTTTCGCAGAGATTAGCGAATTCTTCTGCAGCCAGTCGGCCAGCTGCTCCTTTGTCTTGTAGCCCAGCTCGACGAGGCCCTGCGCGACAAGCGGATCGCAGACGATCAACGCGCCGAAGAGCGGTCCGAACGGAATGCAATTGTAGGCGATGGCCTCATGATATTGCGGAACCGGCTTCACGCCGAGACCGATGCCGCCCTGTCCCTGCGAAATGCTGAAGCCGACGAAGACGCTGACGACGTTTTCGTCGGGCTTGAAACCCTTCTGGACGCTGAGCGGAGTCCACGGGCTGTTTTTTTCGTTCTCGGCGATGATGAGGTTGTTGTAGTTGACGCCGTTGCCGAGCGTGCCGAGGTACGTTTGGCCGGGAATTCCGGAGTTCGAAAGATTTCTCGAAAGCATCGTCCAGGCACGGCCGATCGCCGCGTTGGGCTGCGAAAATGGGCCCATCGCGCCGATGCCGTAATTCATGTTGAGCGTGTCGCGAATCGGGCCGTTGATCACAGCCGCGGTGGCGAACGAATTGGTCGAGCTCGAAAGGGAGGTGAGGCCTGTTTCGGCGATGGCTAAAATTGTCGGAAGATATTCGGGCTTTGCTCCCGCCATCACGGCGTTGATGGCGACCTGACGCACGTTGAATGTCCAGTCCGGATAAGACCCGCGGGCGGGAGACATCTTACCGACGATTTCATCCGGTTTATGGCTCGTGCCCTTCAACATTTCGGCGAGCTTCTCTTCGGTCGGAATGACGATCTGCATGAAATCCGTCAGCCCGTTGTCGAGATAATACTGCTGCAAATTTTCGAAGGTATCCGTGTAGGTGGCCGGTCCCATGGAAATTTCAACGGGGCCCGTCTTTTGCTCCTCGGCGGTGAGCGGCTGGGTGAGGGCGTCGGTAACTTCCTTCATCAGCGGCTTGCCGCTGACGGGATCGTTTCCTTCGAGGTAGGCGTACATTTCAGCGTCGGTCTTGCCCCACACGGGATGCGGCGTGAAGCATATGCGTTCGAGCGGCATGCCGCGCGAGGCGGCGGTGGACTTCGCCAGATCCTTGAATGCAATGGTGACCATGGGAGCCGTCGGGAAACCCATCTGTTCAAACTTTACGCAGTGACCAACGGTCGCTGGGGTGCAAGTGCTTCAATGCCCGATCGCCATGATGACGGCGTTGCCGGTGGCTTTTATTTCCGCGTTGAGCTTGGGGTCGTCATCGGGGAACGCTCCGGCTTTCAGCCGGTACTCGGTCGTGACACTGGGCATGTTCTTCTTGAACCAATTTCCCATTTGATCGAGGAAGTGATCGGCGCCGGGGAATCCGTCGGAGACGAGGAAGATTGTCTTGCCGTCGAGAGTGCTCAGCCGCGGCGCCATGGGAACGAGCTGCACGGGAGGCGCAACGCCCTTTGGATTGAGTCCGGTAAGTTTCACCGGGCCAGCCGCGACTTTCACCGCCTTGTCTTTGGCCTCCGCGGTTGCGCCGGCGAGGAGTGCTGGTGAAAGTCCCAGCAGAGACAGCATGTTTCGCCTTTTCACGGTTCTACCTCTTTCCGGCGTTCGTCGCCAGCGCCTCATTTATAGTCCTGTCAGGAGTGAAATTGCAATTGACGATGCGATTCGGCCAGGTCAAAAAGACACCAAGAAAATGCGCGCTTGTGGAGCCCCGAGCTATTCGTATGGGACAATTTCACATTGTGGAATCGGACGAGCAACCTATTTTGAGCCGGAAATAAAGCCATTTCGATCGAATTTAAAGGCTGCCTCCTCGACACCGAGCGATATTTCGGCCGCAAAGAAGGCCACTCTCTGTCCGAACGTAAAGTCAGCGGCGCTGCAGCGCGCGTTCTATGTATAATTTTCGTCGCGTCGGCGCGGATTTCGGCTACGGTACAAGCATATTTTTGCCGGCCGACAGAGGTGAATATGCAATCTGAACCGAATATGGATTTGGCGCATTTGGGCCACTTGGAATTATTGACTCCCAAGCCGGAGGAGAGCCTGCGATTCTTCGTCAATATTATGGGCATGACGGAGAGCGGCAGGGAAGGCGATTCGGTTTACCTGCGCGCGTATGATGACTACGAACGCCATTCGCTTAAGTTGACCGCGTCGAAATTACCGGGTCTGGGTCACGTGGCCTATCGTACGCGGAGCCCGCAGGCGCTCGAGCGGCGCGTGGCGGCGCTAAAGGGATCGGGATTCGAAATCGGCTGGAACGATGGCGACCTCGCGCACGGTCCGGCGTACGTCTGCCAGGACCCGGACGGGCATAAGATCGAGCTTTACTACGAGACGCAGTGGTATCAGGCGCCGGCTGAGCTGCGACCGTCCCTGAAGAATCAGGCGCAGCGATTTCCCGCGCGCGGAATCAACGTTCGACGCCTTGACCATTGGAACGGCTTGGCGGTAGACATCGAAGGCAATCGAGCATTCTTCGAGAAGTACCTGGGCTTCCGCTTGACCGAGCAAATCGTGCTGGACAATGGAATCGAAGCGGCCATGTGGATGACCTGCACAAATAAGAGCTACGACTTCGCCTACTCGAAGGACCATACGGGAGTCCGCGGGCGGTTTCACCACATCACGTACGCGGTGAACAGCCGCGAAGAGGTGCTGATCGCGGCGGATATCTTCCTCGAGAATGGCGTTTACATCGAGACGGGTCCCCATAAACACGCAATCCAGCAGACCTTCTTCTTGTACGTGTACGAGCCCGGAGGCAATCGCGTGGAAGTGGCCAACGCGGGAGCGCGCCTGATACTGGCGCCGGACTGGAAGCCGATTCGCTGGTCCGAAGCCGAACGCAAGAAGGGCCAGGCGTGGGGTCTGAAGACAATTGAGTCGTTCCACACGTATGGCACGCCTCCGGTCGAGGAGACCGCCAAGTGATGACGAGGCCGGAGAAACTCCGTCGCGCGAAATTGGAAAATAAACACGCGCACACGCTTGCGGTCTCGCGGTAACACGTGCCCGGGCCACCTCATCTACTGCTTTTGCCGGGACTCGCGTGCGACGCGGACGTGTGGAAGGACCAGGTGCGCGCGTTTTCCGGAATTGCCACAGTTGGCGTTACCGATTACGGGCTGAGCGATTCGATCGAGAAAATGGCGATGGTCGCACTCGATTGCGCGCCAGAACGTTTCGCGATCGCGGGGCATTCGATGGGAGGGCGCGTGGCGTTCGAGATCGTGCGTCGGGCGCCGGAGCGCGTGGTGGGAATGGCGGTGCTCGATACGGCGTACCGTGCGTTTGCCGGTGGCGAAGCGGGCGAGCGGGAAACGGCCACACGATTCGCGTTGCTGGATGTGGCGAAGACCAAAGGGATGCGCGCCATGGCCCAATTCTGGATGAAGGGCATCATCCATCCCGATCGCATTACGGACAAAGAGCTGACGGACGCGATCCTAGAAATGATGGGCCGCAAGACTCCGGAGATTTTCGCCGCGCAGATCAAGGCATTGCTCGAGCGGCCCGACGCCACGCCCGTGCTTTCCGCAATTCGATGTCCCGCGATGGTGTTGGTTGGCCGCCAGGATACGTGGAGTTCAATTGCAGGGCATCGCGAGATCGCGGCGTTGATTCCCAATGCGACGCTCGCGGTTATTGAGCACTGCGGACACATGTCGCCGATGGAGCGCCCGCAAGATGTAACTGCCGCGATGACCTCATGGTTCTCAGGCCTCAAGAATTAGGCGCGCGGGTCCACGAAGCGTTCAAACAAGAGTAGACTCTCCACGGCAGCTGAGGATGCGGGTTTGTCTTATTTAGACGATGCCGGCGTCCCCTGCAGAATGACTTCAGACTTTCGCGAAAGTAACTAGAGAGTGCGAAGTGGAGGAACGAACTTGAGAAAACTACCGGTCTTGCTCGTGGCTGTCCTCGTCAGCCAAGCGTTATTGGCTGGTTCACCGAAACTGGCGTACAGCTGGAAGAACCCGGCCTATAGCGGCGGGACGTTCAAGAACATTATGGTCCTGGCGCTCAACGGGAAAGCGGCCAACCGCGCGGAATTCGAGGATGAGTTGGTGGCGGCTCTTGCTCGCCCCGGCGAGATGGTCCAACCCAGTTATGCGTATCTGCCGCGGCCTGACGCGACTCCCATTGACATCAAGAATCTGAGGGACGTTGTACAAGGACAAAATTTTGACGCGGTCGTGGTCGCGCGTTTGACGAAGAATGTTTCGAAAACGACCTACGTTCCCGGCACGGTCTATACTCCACTTCCTTATTATGGAACTTTTTACGGATACTACGCCGCGATGTACCCGGTGGTTTATTCCCCCGGTTATATGACGACCGAGAGAATTGCGCAGGTGGAAGTGAATTTTTATTCCACCGCTCAGCCCGACGGACAATTGGTGTGGACTGGAACCACGAACGCGTTTTCGAGCAGTTCGGTGATGAAGGTGATCAAGGGACTCGTCAAGATTGTGACGGATGAGTTGGAACAGCAGGGGATCATCGGGAGTCAGTCGTAAGAGGCCCCAAACTTTTTTCGCCGCGTTCGCGCATTGACGCAGCCTCTGCGCCCTTCTAGAATCGCAACCCGAGATCAAAGACTATGATTATCGATTCACATCAGCATTTCGTTCGTCTTGCGCGTCATCCGGAAGTGGAGGGTTTTCGTCAAGCGCAGCTTTCGGGAAAGAATCCCGATGTCCCCCCGGCCATCTCGGATGCCGACGTCAAGAAGAGTTTGGAACAGGTAATCAGCTTGATGGATACGCGCGGCGTTGATGTCGCGTTCGCATCTCCCCGAGCGAAAGCCATGGCGACCCATGAGGGAACCGCGGAACAGAACGCCATCTGGGCCGATCTCAACAACCGCCTTATCCTGCGCGCCTGTCAGTTGAATCCCGGCCGCTTTGCGCCGGTCGGCATGCTCGGACAACATCCTTCGAGTCCATCCGAGCAGGTGGCGACACAGATCGAGCGTTGGACCAAGGAAGGATTCATCGCGTTCAATTTTGATCCCGATGGCACCGGCGGCCGCTGGCAAAACCAGCCGTTCACTGGAAAGCATAATTATCCGGTTTTCGAGGCGGCGCAGGGGCTGGAGGTGCCGCTGGTACTGCACGGCAGCGAATCCATAAATAAGAACTTTCCGCATACCGCGGTCCAATATCTGGTCGCCGACATTACGGGTTTCGTGCAGCTCATGATCGCGAAGGACCTGTTACGGGATTTTCCGCGCCTGCGGTTTCTGATCCCGCATGGCGGCGGCGCGTTGCCGTGCCAGATCGGGCGTTGGAGGGCGATCGCGAAGTACAGCAGCTGGGCGAGCCCGGACCAGATCCTCGGCGACGGCAATGTTTTCGTTGATACGTGCATCTACAACGACTTGAACATGCAGATGCTCTTCGACGCTGTGCCGCTCGAAAGCATCCTGTTCGGCTCGGAATGCGACGGTGCGTTCCCCGGCGTGATCAATGACGAGACGCACGACCATTACGACAACACGCGGCGCTATGTGGACGATTCGAAGCTGAACGCAAGCGACAAGGCCCGCATCTTTGCGGGCAACGCGCTGCGGGTTTATCCGCGTGCGAGCCGGTGGATTCAAGCGTAGAGGAGCTATCATGATGAAACCAGTGGTTGTCCGGCGTGTAGAGCTGCCGCCAGCGGATGCGGTCGCCGCGCTTGAAAAATACGGCGTGTCCACGGTGCACGAGGCGCAGGGGCGCAACGGATTGCTGGCCTCGTATATGCGGCCAATATATCCGGGCGCGGCGATTGCGGGTCCGGCGGTCACGGTTTCTCTGCCGCCCGGCGATAATCTGATGATCCATGTCGCAGTCGAAGTGTGCACGCCGGGGAGCATTCTCGTAGTCGCGCCCACGTCGTATTGCACCGACGGATATTTTGGCGAACTGCTCGGGACTTCGCTTCGCGCGCACGGCGTGAAGGGTCTGATCATCGAAGCGGGATGCCGCGACATCGCTCCGCTGACGGAAATGAAATTTCCGATTTGGAGCCGCGCGGTCAGTTCGCAGGGGACTGTGAAAGCCACGCTTGGATCGGTGAACGTGCCGATCGTGTGCGCGGGAGCTTCCATCGAGCCGGGCGATGTGATTGTTGCGGATGACGATGGAGTGGTGGTCGTGAAACGCGCCGACGCGGTCGCAGTCGCCGATGCGTCGAAGCAACGCATTGATAAGGAAGATCTCGTCCGCGCGCGCCTTGCGAAGGGTGAACTGGGGCTGGACATTTACAATTTGCGGCCGAAACTCAAAGAGTTGGGCCTCGAATACCGGTAAGCCACATGACCGAATTCAGCCAGGCGGAAATGCGAAATGTCGAAGCAGCCTGCCACGCGCTGGCAATTGAGTACGCCGAGATCGTTGACAGCCGCGACTGGCCGCGGCTCGCCGAAATTTTCGCCGAGGACGCCGCCTTCACCCTTCCGATCGGCTCGAAGGAACCGATTCGGGGCGCGGACAAGATTGTCGCCATGTTCCAATCGCGTCCGCGCGGCCGGCTGACGCAACATTTGATCAGCAATTTCCGCATGCACATGGAAACCATGGACACGGCGGTGGGCACCTGTCGCGTCCTATTTTTCAGCTCGGATGAATCCGAGACTGAAACTCCCGAAGGAAGAAAAGCTGCGAGCAAGCAATCCATCGGCGTCTACCACGACCGCTACGTACGGACGAAAAACGGCTGGCGAATCGCCGAGCGCGCGGGCAGTATGGTTTTCTACACCTAGGAAACCGCGATGGCCAGTGAACCGATTCAGCGCATTGCGATCATCGGCTTCGGCGAAGCTGGCGGAATCCTGGGCAATGACCTCGCGGCGCGTGGCCTAGACGTTTCCACCTTCGACGTCCTTTTGCATTCCAAGGAAGCCCGCGAGGCGATGCTTACGAAGACGCGCGAGTCAAAGGTGCGAGCCGCTGAGCGCCTGAGCGATTGCGTGCGCGATGCTCAGCTCGTGATTTCCGCGGTGACTGCGTCGTCCGCGCTCGATGTTTCCAAGGGTGTTTCGAGATTATTGCGCGGTGGTCAGACATTTCTCGACATCAACTCCGTCTCGCCCGGCACAAAGCAAAAGATGGCGGAGCACTTCGAGAAGTCGGAGGCGCATTTTGTCGAAGCCGCGGTGATGGCCGCACTGCCGCCGCAGCGTTTGAAAGTTCCGATGCTGCTCGGTGGCCCGCACGCCGCGGAACTTGCGGTGCAAATGTCGTCCATCGGCATGAATGCCAGCGTCGCGAGTGATCGAATAGGAGTCGCTTCGGCGGTGAAGATGTGCCGCAGCGTGGTGATCAAAGGGCTGGAAGCCCTCGCCGTCGAATCCATGTTCGCAGCGCGCCGCTATGGCTCGGAGAATGAGGTGCTCGCGTCGCTGGCTTCCACGTTCCCAGAGATGGGATGGAGCGGCAAGCTCCCGGATTATCTCATCAGCCGCGTTGCGGAACACGGCAAGCGGCGCGCCGCGGAGATGCGAGAAGCGGCGCAGGCGCTTCGCGATGTGGGGATTGATCCGTTAATGGCGGAAGCGACGGCCGAGCGCCAGAATGCGCTCGTTAAGGAAATCGCCAGCCAACTTTGCGAGTCGCGCGCGGGAAAGCCGTTCTCGTGGCGCGAGCTGGCCGACGCACTCGACAGCGCCAGCAAGTCATCCAGGAAGACCTGAGCCGGACGAGGAAATTCTCAGTCCCTCTGCCCGGTCCGCTCGTCGAATACCTCTAGAAAAACCAGAAGCGCTTCTTCCGCCGCGGCCTTGCGCCTTCGGAATTGTCCCAGCCTGCGCCATCGGAGAGCTCCGGGACATAAGGAATCGGCCGGTCCTCGAACACGGCGAGAGGATTGTCCACGAGCAGCGCGCGAGCCACTTCCTCGCCGCGCGTTCTGGCCAGCAGATCGAAAGCCTCTTTGAGGCGAAGCGGGCGCGAGGTCAGGTTGTGCGCATCGCTGGCGACGAAGTGGACTGCACCCGCGTCGAGCCACTGCTTCGTCATCTCCTGGGCTGCGTTGCCAAACTTCCCCAGAAGCGATTGCGCCGTTACCTGCGCATAGCAACCTTGCCGCAGCCATTTGAACAGACGTTCGGGCTGCGCGCGAATCAAAGGGTTGCGCTCCGGATGCGTGATGATCGGATGTAGCCCCGCGAGCTGCAGTTCGTGCAGAGCCTGATCAAGCGATGGCGGAATCGAGTAGTCGGCAAACTCGACCAGTAGATAGCTTTTCTGATTGAGCGTGAACCGCGCGGCGTCGCTACGAATGCCCTGAAGGTTTTCGAAGCTGAGGTGGAAGTCGCATCCGGTGGCCAGGACGAGCCGGCCTTCGAAGCGGGCCTGAAGTTCATCCCGGCGCTGCCGTACCAATTCGGGAACAAAACGGTGATCGGGGCTCGCGTGTGGAGTGCCGATGATGTGGGTAACGCCGTCTTCGATGGCCATTTCCGCCATGCCGCAGGAAATCTCGAATGAGGTGGCGCCATCATCGAGGCCCGGAAGTATGTGGCAATGAATATCAATCATCAGTGGGGGCAGGATAACGCAGGCTGAAAGAGATGACAACGCAGACTGCGCGGCGCGCCAATTAAATATGCCGCAGGCGTTTGGCAGGCCGTTTGCATTATACGGGGTGAAACGCGGTGAAACAGTTCCGAAGTGGGATTGGTTCGATAGCAAACGTTTCTCGGTCAACTAAATTCGATTCTTGACGATCAGTGGGTTGATGGAATTCGGCCAAATCGGAGCACTTCCTTTGAACGACGGCTTTACGGATCGGACGCAAGCCTGGAAGCGCAGGAATCGATAGTCCTTTCCGTCGGTGAATCGAGCGGCAGAAGGAATTCTCAGAAAATGGAATAGGAGGAACGCCAATGAATGTGCACAACCATTTTGCCGGGTTACTCGAGATGATTCTTCCGCTCGCGCTCGGCCTCGCGTTCTATTTTTGGCAGAGCGCGAGGCATCGCTCCGGCAGCCAGACATGGAGGTCCCTCGTGGAATTTGTCGGCCAGCCTGAAATTGTGAAATGCTTCATGCTTCTGTTGGTAGCGGCCGTGATGCTCTTGGCGATCGTGTTCTCGTTTTCGCGCATGGGCATGATTTCCGTGCTCGTCTCGCTCGGCGCGATGGCCGCGATTGTGTGGATTGGCCGGCGCCGCAGCCGGCTGCCTGTGGCATTGATTCTGCTGCTGCTCGTGGGCGGAATCGCCGCCGCGGTCTGGGTGGGCGTTGGGCCGGTCGTCGAGCACTTCGAGCAGCTCCCGCAGAATGAGCCGTTAGTTAGCACCACGCGGGGCCGAGTCGCTGCGTGGAGCGGCGCCCTGAAACTAATACGCGCGCATCCCTGGACCGGCGTGGGCCTTGGCTGCTTCCAATATGCGTTCACCGGAGTGCAGTCCGCGCAACTCACCTATTTGATAGACCATGTACACAATGACTATCTGGAGCTGGCCGTTGAGCTGGGCCTTCCGTGTGCCGCGGTTTTCCTTGGGGGAGTCTTCTGGCTGGCCGTCAGGCCGCTTTACGCGAGCCTGCGCGCACGTTCGAGTCTAACTCGTGCGCTCGCGCTGGGTTCGTTCGGCGCGGTTGTAGCGCTGCTGGTGCACAGCGTCGCGGATTTCAACCTCTACATACCCGCGAATGCGCTGGTCTTCGCAGTCATTCTCGGAATCGGGTACGCCATGTCGCTCGACCAGAGCGCCGCGGAGACTAGGGAACCGCGGACAAGCTGAAGTCGTCCAGCCAAAGCGAGCCGGCAATCTGATTGTCAAGTTTCCGGCTCGCAGGCCGCGCCACTTGCACGACTAGAAGCTTCGTCCTCGGTCCGGTGCGGAATTCGAGCCTCTGTTCCTGCCAGCTTGTCGTCCCGATGACGTTCTCTGTTTCCAACGCGAGCGCAGCTCGGTCATACGCGTCGTAGACTGCGATACGCGGCCCGCTGTCCGTGGTGATACCTTCGCTGCGTGAATAGGCGACGAAGTGGTAGTTAGTATCCGGTTCGACCGGGACGTATTGCATCACGTGCCCGAATTCCAGATTGTGCTTCCCATCAAAATGCACCAGCAGGGACCGCGAGCCGTCGTGGACGATCTCGGTGTCGAGCGACGTGTCGGCTCCTTCGATGGGAGTAAGGCGCCAGCCGAATCCGCCGTTCACCATGGGGTCCTCGAATCCGCCATTTGTAATGCGATTCTTGGAGTCCGGCTGCTGGCCGAATCGGTCCGGATCCCGGTTGGTGAGCGATTCCCACACAGGCACGAGTGCATCCACGTGGTGCGCGTAGAGCAGCGCGTCGAAATAGCGGCACGCCGCGTCGAAGTTGATTGGCTCAGGCGAGGCGAGCATACGATTCCAGGCCTCGCCGGCCGCGTCAGCCCGTCCGCTCGCGTCCAGGTAATCGAGATACGCCGAAAGGATGTCCTCGCGCTGGGGAAGTGCTGCCAGTAGCTGGTCCCGCGGAATGCCGGCTCGCCACGCGAGGTCGAAAGCTCCAACTCGCAGCGAGGGATCGCCCTCCATTGCCATGCGCAGCGGCGCAATCGCGCCCGCAACATCGCCCGAGCGAAGCAGGAAATTCGCGAACTCCCAGTTGATGTCCGGCGAACGCGGAAAAAGCTTGAGGGCTTGCTGGTAGGCGCGCGTCGCTCTCGCGCTGTCTCCCATCAGGTCAAGCGCCTCACCCAGCCCCGCCCAGCTCTCCGCGCGATGCGGTCCCAGCCTCGCGGCCTCTTCAAACTCGCGAGCGATCTCGCGCGGATCAGCGTCTCGGCTCTGTTCCGCGAGATCTCGCGCATATCGAGCCGGGAAATCGGGATTCGAGCCATCCCAGCGCGCGGCCCTCGCGAAACCATCGGGTGATTTTCCGTCGGCGAGCAAGCTCGCGATGGCGCCCCGCGCCGCCAGCACCAGACACGCGGCGAGCACCAGCCCCAGCGCGACGCGGACGGCCACGTTGAGCCAACTGGCCAGCGAAGCTGGGGCGTCTTTTTCGGAGTTCTGCACTTTCAGAGGAAAATCACAGGCAATTTTGCAGCCAGAAGAATGGATCGCCGCGCGGCTAAATCGCGGATCGGCGGCAATTTAATCGCGATTTCGGCATTCAGTCCGGGAAGCGGCCTTCCCTATTTGGGCCACGCCGACGCTGCTTGCCACGCACCCACGGCGAATAGCAGAATCGCGAACACGAGCCGCATCCGCCGCGGCGACATTCGCTCCGCCAGCTTGCCACCAACGACGCCGCCCAAAATCACTCCGGGGATGATCAGCCACCCTACCTTCACATCCACCTGGTGCGCACGGTAATAAACTAGAAACGCCAACAGTCCAGTGGGCGGCACCAATGCGATCAAGCTGGTGCCCTGGGCCGTGTGCTGGCCAAAACCAAGGAGAAGCACAAGCAGAGGGACCAGCAGAACTCCTCCGCCTACACCGAAGAGGCCGCTGCAAATTCCCACAACGCATGCGGTGGCGAAGATCGCCGCAATCCTCCACGGTCCATCTTCCGGCCGCCTAAACATCTGCGCCATTTCTCGGCGCGGGTTGGCGCGCCTGGCGCCACAGCAGCGCCGCTGACACCATCAGGAACAATCCGAACAGCGCCTGCAACACTCGCGCCGGAATTCCCACGGCGATTGAGCCCCCGACGTATCCGCCCACCAGAATACCGAGCGCGCAGATAATGCCGGCGCGCAGGTCTACTTCGCCAGCCTTCCAATAGACCCACAACGCGCCGATCCCGATCGGCAGCAATTGCATAAAGAGCGACGTGCCCTGGGCAATGTGCTGGCTCATCCCTAGCAGGTAGACGAGCGCGGGGACCACTATTGTTCCGCCGCCAATTCCCATCAGCCCGACGAGGATTCCGGCAGCCAGACCCAGCAGAAGTATAATTGCAATGTGCATTGCCAATAATGTTCGCCGAATTCTCACGGCAGGGCAACTTCGAACTGACATCTCGAAATTCGCTGGAGTTATGCGTTCAAGACTCCACTGGAGTTTGCGTTCCTGCTATGCTTTCCGGTCGGGCAATGGGCGCGGTTGGGATCGAGTCATTCACAGGCAAAACGAGGGAGAACCAAGCGAATGGCTGTAGAGCGCAAGCCGGAGTTTTTTGGCGGGAAGGATATTCAGATCGGGATTATCGGCTGCGGTTACGTGGGCCTGCCGCTCGCGCTTCGGTTCGCTGAAGTTGGGCATCGCGTCACCGGGTTCGACCTTGATCAGACCAAGGTAGACAAACTGAACGCGGGTCGGTCATACATCCAGCATATTGCCGCCGACAAAATCCGCGAGCGCGTGGAAGGAAAGCGCTTCTGCGCGACGAGTGATTTCCTTAAATTGCGCGAGATGGACGCGGTACTGATCTGCGTTCCGACGCCGTTGGACGCGCGGCGGGAACCAGACCTGAGTTACGTCGAGAATACGGCGAAGGCGATTGCGCCGAATCTCCAGCGGGGCCAGCTGATTGTGCTTGAAAGTACGACGTATCCTGGCACGACCGAAGAACTCGTTCTGCCGATCCTTGAAAACGGCGGCCTTCGCTGCCCGATTGACTCCGGAACCAGCGGCAAAGATGTGGCAACTGACTTCTATCTCGCCTTTTCACCGGAGCGCGAAGACCCAGGAAACAAGCAGTACGGCCTGGCGCAGATTCCCAAAATCGTCGGCGGAGTCAACCCGGCGAGCGGCCGAGCCGCGGTGGGGATGTACGCACAGATTGTCTCCAAAGTGATTCCGGTCAGCTCGACGCGCGCCGCCGAGATGGTCAAATTGATGGAAAACATCTTCCGGTGTGTGAACATCGCGATGGTCAACGAACTGAAGCTACTCTGCCTGCGGATGGGACTCGATATATGGGAGGTAATTGACAGCGCTGCCACGAAGCCGTTCGGGTTCATGCCGTTCTATCCGGGGCCGGGTCTGGGCGGGCACTGCATCCCAGTGGACCCCTACTATCTGTCATGGAAGGCGCGCGAGTACGATTTTTCGACTCGCTTCATCGAGTTGGCCGGCGAGATCAACACGGAGATGCCGTATCACGTGGTGAACGCGGTCGGAACTGCACTGAACGAGCGACAAAAGAGTATTAAAGGATCCAGGATTTTGCTGCTGGGAGTGGCGTACAAGAAAGATGTGGATGACTTGCGCGAATCGCCCGCGCTGAAGCTCTTGGAGCTACTCGCCGAACGAGGCGCGATCCTAGACTACAACGATCCTTACTTTCCGGCGCTGCACAAGATGCGCCACTACGATTTTTCGCACAAGCGCTCGGTGGATTTGAGCCCAACAACCCTTGCTGGCTACGATTGCGTGCTGATCGCGACCGACCATACTAGCTATGATTACGAAGCGATCGTGCGAGACGCGAAGCTGATTGTGGATTCGCGTAACGCCACTCGCCGCGTCAAACAGGGCCGCGAAAAAATCGTCCCCTGCTGAGCTTTTCCACCAAACGGTGCCTGTTTACTCGAAATCGTCTGTAGGACTTTAGTCCTATTGTGGACGACACATCCTGGTCCTATGGTTTGGTGATATGGGCGGACCCACGACGTTGTCACAGGAACGATCAGGCTTGACCCTTGATCCCGGACGAAGGCGCAGCATGCGCGTCCTTCTCAGCGTGCCGATCCACGTGCTTGGAAAGGACAAAGAGAGTCAGGATTTCGTGGAGGAAACTCGGACCCTCGTTGTAAACGCGCATGGCGCGCTAATTTCGCTGGGGGCTCGCGTGACTCCCGGCCAGCAGGTCACTGTCTCCAACAAGTCTACCTCGAAGTCGCTGGAGTGCCGTGTGGTTCATCTGGGCACCTCGACAGGCGAAAAGGTACAGACGGGTATCGAATTCGTGCAGCCCTGTGGGTCGTTCTGGCAGATTGACTTTCCTCCGGACGATTGGGTTACGCCGGAAGACTAAGTAATTGGTTCGTCCCACCTCGCAGCAAACACCACGAGGCATCAATTCGGCGCCGGGATCAGTTCGGCTCGGAGCGTCCCGAAGGGCAAGGTTGCCTGGAGCACCACGGGTGTGTGGGCGGCGTCGGTCGCCAGCCACACCGCAATTTGGATCGCTGTCATCTCCTTTTCGTGTTGGAAGACCTTAATCGAGATTCGCGAGGCCGTGAAGTTTCCTCCGGGAACTGCGACAGCCTCGCCCGAACTATCTCGCCGGGCGCGCATTTCAAAGATGTCCTTCCCGTCGTACACAGACGCGTTCAGCTCCGGCGTGCGCTGCCAATCCACCGCGCGGAGGGCGTACAGCGCGCCGAGGGCATCACGTGTGCCCGGCATCACAATGACGCTGGCGCCGGGCGCCCGGGATTTCTGGCCCGTGGCGACGAGATGCAACACCTGGTCCGAAATTTTCCCGAGCTCGTTGAGATGAGTTTCGAACTGGCGGCATTCGAGCGATTCGGCGTCGGTGTATGAATCGAACTGGTCCTCAATCGGGAAAAGAGTGCTCACCGGGCTCAGCGTCTGCGCGACGGCGCGAAAATGCCACGTCTGCCAGCCGAATAGGACGCGCCGCTCGACGACGGTCAATTGGACGGAAGCCGCAGCTGAAAATGCGGACCAAGAGACGCGGTAGTTGAGCGTCTCGCCTACCCGAAATGGCATGAGCTGTTCCTTGGCCGCGGCAGACGAATAAATCGTGAGAAGCGGCGCGAGGACGGCGACAACGATCGAAGTTGCCAGTAAGCGCGTATTCATCCTATTCCCAACAAATCATTTTGTGATTCTTGCCCGGCCGAGGCGCGCCGAGTATATTCGAGCGTACCCGAAACGCGCGACACAATCATCACTGTACTGCTAGACAGTCTGATCGTCAGACTCATGGCGAAACGGGCGATTCTTGCGCGGCCCGGTTTCGCACGGGGAGGAATTCCAAAATGCGCTACCTGGTGACAGGTGGTGCCGGTTTCATCGGCTCCAACATCGTGGACGAACTCGTGCGGCGCGGCAACGACGTGATCGTGCTCGACAATCTCTCTACCGGCAAGGAGTCGAATCTTGCGAGCGTTCGCGACAAAATTGAATTGAACACCGGCAGTATCACGGACTTGGCGGCGGTGCAGGCGGCATGCCGCGGAGCGGACTACGTGATTCATCTCGCCGCGCGGACATCGGTGCCGCGGTCCGTCGAAGACCCACTGGATACGAATCACGTCAATATTGACGGGGCGCTTAACGTCCTCGTTGCGGCGCGCGACGCGAAGGTGCGACGATTCGTCTATGCGGCTTCGTCCGCGGCCTACGGAGAGGCTCTGGCGCTGCCGAAGGTCGAAACGATGCAGCCAGATCCCATCTCGCCCTATGGCGTGACGAAGTATGTCGGCGAGCTTTACGCGCAGGTTTTTGGGCGCGTCTACGGCCTGGAAAATGCGTCGCTGCGCTACTTCAATGTGTTCGGTCCGCGACAAGATCCCACGTCGCAGTATTCGGGAGTGCTGTCCCGATACATGCTCGCGGTAATCCGGGGGGAGCAGCCGGTCATCTTCGGTGATGGCGAGCAGTCGCGGGACTTCACCTACGTCGAAAATATCGTGGACGAGACATTGCGTGCCTGCGAGGCGAACGAAGCGTCCGGGAAGGTTTTTAACGGGGGCACAGGCGCGCGAGTCACACTAAATGAAGTGTTGCGGCAACTCGAGAAGATCACGGGCAAGAAGATTCAGGCGAAATACGATCCGCCGCGCACTGGCGACATTCTTCATTCGCAGGCGGATATCTCACTCGCCCGGAAAGTCCTTGGCTACGAGCCGCGCGTCCTCTTCGAGGAGGGGCTGAAGCGCACATGGGACTGGTACAAGGCCGCGTACGGAAATAATTGATCAGCGTGGCGGCGCGGGTGGCGGAGCGGACGGCGGCGGCGTCTTGCAGGGCGTCGGATTCCACTTCGAGCCATCAGGCTCAAACTTGAACTGCTCGGTCGCGATAAATCGCGCGGTTAGGTATTGCGGGTCCTCGACTACTCCCGTGACGATCAGATAGGGCTCGCCATCCAGCTCGATGCGATCGAAATACTCCGTCAGGACAGCGTTACCACTGTAGGGCACACCGTTCTTGCGCAGGTATCCGGGCCGCATGTGCGCGGTTACTACCTTCATGCTACCCGCGTTCGATGTTGGGGGCACGCGTGGAGGAATGCCGAAGCCCGTGCCCTGCGCTTGTTTTTCCCACGACGCAACGGAATCCCCCTGCCATTCCGGCTCTCCGCCAGTCCATTTGGAGCCGTCGAAGTGCAGCAGGCGCTTCTGCATTCCCGCGTCGGAATCAATTTCTAGAGTGTGGTCGTCCGCCCAGGTGATGTGAAGTCGCACAGGGAGGTGCATGATGCCGGCGGCGCCGAACGCACGGCACCGATTTCCATCGGCTTCGTCCTTCGCAGGATCCCACAGACCAGCCACTCGACGACCTTCGGCATTGAGCGGAACGAACGAAAAGTCACCTTTGGCCGGAGTCATCATGCGCCATCGCCATTCGTCGTCAATGATCGAGGCCCAATATCCGGTCAGATCGAGTAGCGCCCCAGCCTTGGGAGTGGGAGCCGGAGGGCGCTGTACTCCCGGGGGGCCCGACTGGGCGTCCGCATGGCGCGCCACTGCGAAGAACGCGAACAACCACAAGCACACAATCAGACACAGCGATGCGGCGCGATCGAGGCCAGCTCGACAAATCGTCATCGACCTTTCCCTGATTTCTTCCCCGGCTTCGCTGGCTTCTGCTCGGTCGGGTCGGCTGCGGTGCTCAGATTGCGATAGACGGCTTCGATGAACATGTCGGTGGTCCAGGGTCCTGAGTCCGCGCCATAGATGCCGTCGTAGTCCATAGTTGGCGTGGCCGCCTTCACCTGATCGAGCGTGTTGCCCTTCTTTACAAGGTCCCCGATCCGATCGCGAACGATAGTCACCATGTCACGGTAGTTGGCGACCACGTTGCGATCACACAAGCGTCCGTGGCCGGGGATGACGAAGGTGCCGCCTTCTTCGTCAGCGCGAGGAACCATGATTTCGAGCAGGCGATTGAGCGCGTCAATTTCGCCTTTGATCGAACCTCCTCTCGCGAGGTCAATCATCGGATAGCGATCGGGAGTGAAAATGTCGCCAGTGCTAATGACGTCGGAGCGGCGGAAGAAAACGATGCTGTCGCCGTCGGTGTGCGCGGCGTGCGGATGCTCCAGGACGATGGCTTCATCGTTGAAGAGCGCCCATTTGTCGTTGTCGTAAGTGTCGGTCGGCCAAAGTTCCTGCGGCGCGTTGGTTTCTTTGCCGGAGGCGGCGGTCATGCGGTCCAGAACGGCGAGCTGCGCGACAATGGACGCACCGGGAGTTTCGCCGTTCATGCCGGAAATGAAATGGCCGGACTGCGCGAGATTGTGATTGCCGCCGGTGTGGTCGGCGTCAACGCTGGTGTTGATGATGAATTCGATGGGCTTCTGTGAGAGCGAGCGAATGGCGGCGAGAACTTGCGGGCTCATTTGCGGCAGCCCAGAGTCAACAAGGACGACGGCATTGTCGCCGACTTGAACGGTGATGTTCGAGCCCGCTCCGACGAGCATATGAACGCGGCCCTGGACGTGGAGCAGTTGCACGGCGGGGTTTTCGGGCGCTCGATCCTGCTGCGCACGCGCAGTCGCGAATCCGGCCGCTATCGCTGCGAAAATCGCGAGCGCGATGCCGGAGATTCGTGTCATGGCTTGTCCGGGGCGGGCTTAGCCGGTGGCGGCGGAGGCGGCGGAAGCGTGGCGAGCTTCTCCATGTATTCCGGATACATCGTTTCCGCGCCGCCGCGCGTCGCTTCGACTGGAATTCCTAGGTTCGATGGAAATTCCTTGAGAAAGTCGTTTGTGCCGGGCAGATGGTGCGGGACCCAGCTTGGAGGTTTGTCTACGACATCGCGCGGCGTGCAGATGAAGGGCGCAAGAGTATAGCCTGGATTGAGGAACCAGTGCTCGGTACGCACAAGTGGTTCGGTGAGATAAACCGGGTCATTCACGGCGGAGACGATAGTTAGGAAGTCGCCGTGGCGAATGAAATACTCGGTGAGAGTGCCCTTGTTGCTCCGCGCGAGGCCATTGCGACGGATCCAGCCCTCTTTCAGATTGGTTGTCGTGACTTTTAGCTTGTCGCCTTCCCATTTGCCGGTGGAGAAGCCGTTCCAGGTTTGGGCAGAGTAGGGCGATGGCTGAGACCGATCATCCATGTAGATCGTGCGCGCCGCGCCGTTGGTAAAGACTTCCACGTGCCAGCCGAGCACAGCATAGGTGAGCGGGTCGAGCTCGGGCCAAATGCGCATGCCGCCGGGTGCGCGCGGAGCGTAGTCCGCGGGGTGCGGATCGCATTCGTGCTGTTCCTGATCCCACTTCGCGGCGGTCCAACTGTCTGCCCGCAGGCGTTCGGCGTCGTTGATAGGCAGGCCAGTGTAGTCGCCGATGAAGGGGTCGGTCGTGTTGTCGGGGCTGGCGGTCTGCGAATATGTACCGGAGAGATCTATCTGAGCACGAGTGGTCCGCGGCATGAAAAGGAGGACGACGAGTAGCGGGGATGTCAGAATCATCGCTCGATGAATGGCACCCATGATTCCGGCTTGCTCCTTTGGCCGAGTCGCACGTTCACACTCGCGCGAACGGGAGACTCTATACCACAGCCATTCGTCAGCCGGGACAAGATTGTTGAGGAAATCGCGGATATACTCTGGGGCGCCGGAGCTGAAACCGGCGGAGCAAGCCAAATCCGATTTATGACTGTGGCGCCATTTGACTGCCCTTTTTGAGATCGCCCTTGATCGGCTACAAAAAGGCGTATCCAGTGGTAGACTTCAAACATGGCGACCAAAAAGAAGAAGAAAAAACTGACGAAAGTAAAGAAAGCTGCTAGTAGGAAGCCCACGCGCAACAAGAAGGTCCAGAAAAAGGCGCCTGCGCGAAAAGCCTCATCGAGAAAGAAACCTGCGCCCAAGAAGAGCACGCGCGGAAAAAGCGAGCCACTATCGTCGCTGACGTTCGAGCCCGCAGGGCTCGGAGCGCGCTCCGGCGGCCAGTCGGGAGATTTGCAAGGCCTCTCCAACCGTGGCGGCGCGGATTCTGAGAGCGTGGATGAATTGCTCGAGGAAGGGAACGCGTTCGAGGCTGAGGCGGTGAAGGGCGTGCAGGATGCCGACGACGCTGACGAAAGCGAAGTGAGAACGCACGAAGTGCCGGAAGATGACGTTCCCGACGAGTATAAGGACAACGAACCTTAGTCGCGGCGGACCCTCCTTCGCGAATTATCTGCAGGGTGGCATGGATCCTGGGATCTCCCGGCAAGCGTCCGCGGTTGTGGCGCGGACTCTCCACACGAAAGGAAATAGATGGCAAGCGATCTCACGGAAGCGGCGGTAGTCGAAGCGCTGAGCCGAGTCATAGACCCGGAGCTGCACAAGGATCTGGTGACGCTCGGCTTGGCGAAGAATATTGAAGTGCGCGACGGGTCGGTGTCACTGCTCGTCAAGCTGACGACACCAGCGCGCTCACAGTGCGAAACGATTGAGAAGAACGTGCGCGCGGCGCTCGCGAAGGTGCCTGGCGTAACTGCAGTTGATTTGAAATTTGATGCGACGGTGCCGGAGGGTGTCCGGCCACAGGGCAAGGCAGCTATCGAAGGCGTGAAAAATCTCATCGCCGTCGCCAGCGGCAAGGGCGGCGTAGGCAAGACGACGGTCGCCGTGAATCTGGCAATCGCATTGAAGAATATGGGCGCATCGGTTGGGCTGCTAGACGCGGACGTGTATGGGCCCAATGTCCCGGTGATGCTGGGAACCTCCGAGCAGCCCAAGATGCTTGATGAGAAGACCATCATCCCCGTGCAGGCATACGGCGTAAAGATGATTTCGATGGGATTGCTGAACCCAGGCGACAAGCCGCTGGTCTGGCGCGGTCCGATGCTTCATAGCGTGATGCAACAATTCCTGCGCAACGTCCGTTGGGGCCAGCTTGATTATTTGATCGCTGATCTACCGCCGGGTACCGGAGACGTGCAGTTGAGCTTGATTCAAACCGTGGCGGTCAGCGGAGCAGTGGTGGTGACCACACCATCGGTGGTAGCGTTGGCGGACGTGCGCAAAGCCGTGGAAATGTTCCGCCAGGTAAACGTGGAAATCCTTGGAGTGGTCGAGAACATGAGCTATTTCGCTTGCCCACACTGCAGCGGAAAAATTGACGTCTTCGGGCACGGCGAAGGCGAGCGCATGGCCAAGAATTTCGAGCTGCCGTTTCTCGGCGAGATCGAAATCGATCCGCAAATCCGCATCGGCGGCGATACAGGCAAGCCGGCGGCGTCGCTCGGCGAGGACGCGCCGGGCGCGAAGAGCATCTACGCGATGGCTCGCCAGGTTGCCGCGCGGCTCTCTTTGGTCAATATATCGGCGTCGGCGCCTGTGGTGCAGATTCTTTGATCGCCCGCGCAAATTTATCCTCGCTCTTGCCTCATCGCCGCAAATAGCATAAGAATCGCATCGGAGAAAGTCACCCACATGAGCGAACTGGTTCAACTGAGCAGAGTAGGAGATGTCGCTGTCATCACCATTAATAATCCGCCGGTGAACGCACTAAGTCCGGGCGTGCCTGAAGGCATCGAAAAGGCTATCGCCGAAATTGAAAACGACCCGAGCGTGAAGGCCGCTGTGATGATCGGTGGCGGGCGCACGTTTATCGCGGGCGCCGACATCAACATGTTCGTCCAGATGACTTCGGGCAAGGGCGGCCGCATCAATTTGCTTCCCACGCTGTTGAAAATCGAGAATTGCAGCAAACCCGTAGTCGTGGCGATTCACGGCAATGCACTGGGCGGTGGGCTCGAAGTCGCGCAGGCCTGCCACTATCGCGTCGCGAGTTCTGACGCGAAGGTGGGACAGCCGGAAGTGAATCTCGGAATCATTCCCGGCGCGGGCGGCACGCAACGCCTTCCCCGGCTCGCCGGAATCGCGAAGGCTGTCGAGATGTGCACTGTCGGAAAGAACGTTAAGGCGTCGGATGCGGTCGAGGCCGGAATAATCGACAAGTTGATCGAAGGAGACTTACTGGCCGGAGCCGTCGCGTTCGCACGCGAGGTTGCCGGAAAGCCGGCGCCAAAGACTCGCGATCGCAACGAAAAATTAGGAACGCCGGAGGCGAACGCTCCGATCTTTGCCGCCGCGCGGGATGCGGCGCGCAAGAAACAACGTGGATTGCCCGCGCCGCTCGCCGCGATTGACGCGATCGAAGCCGCCACGAAGATGCCGTTCGAAAAAGGCTGCGAGGAAGAGGCGCGACTTTTTGACAAGTGCCTTTACTCGAACGAGTCGAAGGCACTCATCCACGTTTTCTTCGCCGAAAGGGAAGTGGCGAAAATTCCAGATGTCCCGAAGGACACGCCAGTGATTCCCGTGAACTCGATCGCCATCGTGGGCGCGGGAACGATGGGCGGTGGAATCGCGATGGTTTGCGCCAACGCCGGAATTACGGTGCTGTTGAAGGACACGGATCAGGCGGCGCTCGACCGGGGTCTCGCGAACATCAAAAAGAATTACGCGACCTCGGTGAAGCGCGGGCGGTTCACGCAGGAATTCGTGGACGAGCGCATAAGAATGATCAAGCCGACGCTGAGCTACGACGATTTTGCGGGCGCCGATATGGTGATCGAAGCGGTGTTCGAGGGGATGGCGCTGAAGAAGGAGGTGTTCGCGGAGCTTGATCGAGCGTGCAAGCGCGGCGCGATTCTGGCGAGCAACACCTCGACGCTTAACATTGATGAAATCGCGGCGACGACCTCGCGTCCCGAATCAGTAATCGGCACCCACTTTTTCAGTCCGGCGAATGTGATGCGCCTGCTGGAACTCGTGCGCGGCAAAAAGAGCAGCAAGGAAGTGATCGCCACTTGCATGCAGCTGGCAAAGAAAATCGGCAAGATCGCAGTGTTGGTGGGTAACTGCCGCGGATTCGTCGGCAACAGGATGTTTCTACCCTACATTCGCGAGGCGCAGTTTCTGGTGGAGGAAGGCGCGTTACCGGAAGCAGTTGACGCGGCGCTCACGCAATGGGGCATGGCCATGGGGCCGCTCGCTGTCGGAGATCTAGGCGGGCTCGATGTGGCGTGGCGCATCCGGAAAGAGTTTAAGCACCTTGAGAAACCTGGCGCCCGGCAGCCATACGTCGAAGACAAGCTTTGCGAGATGGGCCGCTTCGGGCAAAAGACCGGATCAGGGTGGTACAAATACGACGCTGACCGGCGGCCAACACCCAATCCGGAGGTTGCGGAGCTTGTAATGAGATGGACGGCCGAGGCCGGCACGCCACAGAGGCAAATCTCCGCCGAAGAGATCGTGGAGCGCGAAGTCTATGGCTTGGTCAACGAAGGCGCGCGGATTTTGGAAGAGGGTTACGCATTGCGTGCCGGCGACATAGATATCATCTATCTGAACGGCTACGGATTCCCGGGCTTTCGCGGCGGCCCGATGTGGTATGCAGACACGGTCGGCGTGAAGAAAGTGTACGACCGCGTCTGCGAGTTTCACAAGCGGCATGGAATGCTCTGGGAGCCCGCGCCGCTACTGAAGAAATTGGCCGAAACAGGCGGCAAGTTTGCGGAATTCGAGCGTAAGGCCGTTGGCGCGACGGATTAGGCCGCTTCATGATCGGGGCGACGAGCCTTATTTCGAAGGAGGCGGCGCCGCGCCGAGTACTTTCGATTGGAATTCGAGAGACTCGGGCAAGTGTTCAGCAAAGTAATTGATATCGTGTCCGCCCGGATAGAGATGGAATTCGTGCGGGATGTGGCGTGTAACGAGCAGATCGTGGAACTCCTGCGCGCCGCGATTGAAGCCGTAATCGTCCTCCGTGCCGCAATCTAAATAAATTTGCAAGCCAGCCAGACTCGGATTTTCGCGCACAAGGGTAAACGGGCTGTTGCGGTCCCAGAACGCGCGGTCGAACGGAGTGCCGAAGGCTCCGCCGAGCGCACGCGAAATCGCCTCCGCCGAGCCTGAGTCAACCTTCCCCTCCGGTGGATTCGAGATTAACGCGGCGCTATTCGCGCTGACGGCGGAGAACAGATCCGGATGACGGAGCGCGAGATGCAGCGCGCCGTAGCCACCCATCGAGACTCCGGCAATTCCTCGGTTGCGGCGACCCTCCTTCGTGCGGTAATGAGTCTCGATGAAGGGCAGAAGCTCTTCCACGAAAAAGTCCTCGTAGGGGCGTTTCCCGTCGCGCGAATTGATGAAGAACGATCGGTCTCCATCCGGCGCGACGATCAAAAATTCGCCGATTTGCGCCTGTTCCCACATGTCCTGCGTCAAATTCCAGCCGCCAGAGTCAATCATGGCCTGCTCGTTCTGGCCGAGGCCGTGGAGAAAATAGACCACGGGATAGCGGCGAGTTTTATCGGAATCGTAGCTCGGCGGCAGGAGCACGCAGTATTGGACTTTGCGATTAAGAAGTTTGCTGGGCACGGAGCGGCATTCGATACGCGGGGATGCGTGCGCAGCCTCCGCGCCAACGAATACGAGCGCGAGAAGCACGAATGCCAAACGCGTAAGCGAACGCCGGGGGAAATTATTCATACCGCAGGGCCTGTACGGGATCGAGGCGCGCGGCGCGCGAGGCGGGATACATACCTGCCGCGAGGCTGACGACGATCGAGAAGCCGATCGCACCGAGCACCATCCACCACGGCACAGCCGTGACGCTGAGGGCGGGCAGGTCGCGGCGCGCGAGATAAACATTTGTGGCCAGATTGATCGCGCGGCTGATCATAAAACCCATAACCACGCCGAGAATCCCTCCCAGCAGCCCCATCGCACCGGCTTCGACGAAAAAGAGCCGGCTCACGTCGCGGTCGGCGGCACCGAGCGCTTTCAGAATTCCGATTTCGCGGCGGCGCTCGAGGATTGACATCACCAAGGTATTGATCACGCCAAGCGATGCGACCACTAGGGCGAGCGACCCGAAGATCAACAGGAAAATGTCGAAGACCGCGAAGACTTGCTGCAGAGCCTGTGTGGCATCGAGCACCGAGTATGCGGAAAACCCCATGTTCTTTATCGCGGCTTCCGCTTCCTTGACCTTAGTCGCGCCGCTGACGCGGACGGTGAGGCTTTCGTAGTTCCGTTTGTTCGGCGTGTCTCGCAGCAAATCGCGCAGGTCGTTGGCCTGTGCGGCGCGCAATCTTTCGGCAACCTGCATCGGAATGAACAATCGCCCGCGGCCGTAGGGACCGAAGCCGCCCGCCGGATCGGTTTCGACGATTCCCACGATGCGCAGTGTCTCGTCCTTGGGGACGATGGAGAAGCCAGACGAGTCGGTGTCTTTGCTTCCGGGATCCGGCGGCAGCGCCTGCCGCTCCGCGTAGCGCAGCACGAGATCTTTGCCAATCAGCGCATCCGGTTGCTGCGGAGAAAGTTGGCGAGCGAATTCAATCTGAAGAATCGCTTCATCCGCCACGGCGCTCGAGAAAAAGGAGCCTTTCATGGTGTCAAAGGCGCCTTCCGTCTTGTCCAATGCGACGACTCCGGCCACGAAGGTTTGGTACGGCTTGCCCTCGAAATGGATTTCCGTCGGGAACCGTATGTCAGCATAGACTTCGACGACGTTCGGCAACTTCGCAAGCTTTTCGCGCGCGTCGGCGTCTAGCGGAACGGGTGAAATGTCCGGGGTGGCTCCGGGATTTTGCTCGCGGCCAAAGCCGGTTGTACGAGTCTTCGGCGCCACGTAGATTGCGTCGAAAACTCCCGAGCGAGCGAGCCGGTCGGTTGCAAGGTTCTGCAGTCCGACCCCGAGCGAGCCGAGAGCGACGAGCGAGGTGATGCCAACGCCGATTCCAAGAGTCGTCAGCGTATTCCGCAGAACGGACTCGCGTAGGTTGCGCAGCGCCAACTCCGCCATGTCGCGGCCCTTCATTGCGGCCTCCCGTCATCCAGCACTTTGCCGTCGCCCATGTGAATCAGCCGGTTCGCGTAGCGTTCGGCGCGAGACTGTTCGTGTGTAACCATCACGATGGTCATTCCGAGGGTCTCGTTGATTTCGCGCAACAGCATCATGATTTCGTCCCCCGTGGCGCTGTCGAGATTTCCGGTAGGCTCGTCCGCGAGCAAAATTGTGGGCCGGTTGACGAGAGCCCGAGCGAGCGCAGCTCGTTGTTGCTCTCCGCCGCTCATCTCTGTCGGCCGGTGCGTGAGGCGCGCGCCCAGGCGGACGCGCTCGACAACTTGGCGAACCCGGCTGTTGCGTTCGCTGCGGTCGACTTCAGCGAGGCGAAGCGGAAGCTCGACGTTTTCCTCAAGCGTCATGCGCGGCAGCAAGTTGAAGGCCTGAAAGACGATGCCGATGGTGTGCCTACGATGCTGGGCCAACTCGCCCGAGGTCATCTCGGCCAGATTGCGATCGTGCGCAAAGATCGCACCGCTGGTAGGCCGGTCGAGCCCTGCGATGAGATTCATCAATGTAGATTTGCCCGAGCCAGAACTGCCGAGCAACGCGACGAATTCTCCGCTGCCGATGCTCAGGGTCACGTTGTCGGCCGCGCGTACGAACGTTTCGCCCATTTGATAGTGTCGAGTGACTTGCTGCAGGCGGATGGCGTCTCGGGCGGGTATCGGGGCGGTTGTGGTCATTATTTCACTCCCTATGTTACTACGCGCGGGGTCGGTCCGATGTTGCCGCCCACATTTACGTAACCAATACACAGGAACTGCCATCTCCAGAATAAACTCCCCTGTTATCATCGAAAGCGGTAGGCCGAGTCGGGAGACCCGAGAGCGATGACAATTCTCGTGACAGGCGGGGCGGGCTTTATCGGAAGCGCCACAGTGGAGCGATTGCGCACGAAGGGCGAGCAGGTGGTTGTTCTCGACGATCTCGTCCACGGCCATCGCGGCGCCCTGGATGGCAAAGTGCCGCTATACGAAGGGCGCGTGGGCGATCGTTCACTCGTCGAGCGCATGACCCGCAAGCACAAGATCGAGGCGTGCATTCACTTCGCGGCGCTCACGTCCGTTGGGGAATCGGTTGCGGATCCACGAAAATATTTCGAGAACAATGTGGCGCAAGGAATTGCATTCATGGGTGCACTGGTCGCAGCCGGCGTTCGGCGCGTGGTTCTATCGTCCACAGCCGCAGTGTACGGAGAGCCGAAACAGATTCCCATTCCCGAATCGAGCCCACTATGGCCGGTAAATCCCTACGGCTGGTCCAAGCTCCTGATGGAGCGACTGCTAGCGAGCTACGATGAAGCCTATGGATTGAAATCCATCTCGCTGCGATACTTCAACGCTGCGGGCGCTACCGATCGCTGCGGTGAAGATCACGATCCGGAAACTCATCTGGTCCCGAATGTATTGAAGGCAGCTTCGGGTCGGAAGGCCGAAGTCTCGGTGTTTGGAACAAACTATCCGACGCCAGATGGAACGCCCATCCGAGACTACGTGCACGTCGCTGACCTTGCCGAGGCGCACGCTCGCGCACTTGAACATCTTCGCCGCGGCGGCGATTCGGATCGCCTAAATCTCGGTAGCGGACGCGGATATTCAGTGATGGAAGTGATCGAGTGCGCGCGCCAGGTCACGGGGCGGCCGATTCCCACACGAATTGAGGGCCCGCGCGCAGGCGATCCGCCGAGATTAGTTGCAGACGCAAAAAGAGCCGAGCAGGTGTTGGGTTGGAAGACCGCGACGTCGGACTTGACGGCGATTCTGCGCTCGCAGTGGGAGTGGCTGCAAAAGCACCCGCGCGGATACGCGGAATGAAAAAAAGCCCTGGCGAGATCGCCAGGGCTCTTTTTCCGATGAAACGCCGTGCCGATTACTAACGCGTTCTGCCGTTGTGCTTGTCCCTGTAAATGGCGCGCGAAGTCCGGTTTTGGCTCTGATTGATCGCTTTCTTATCCTCACCCGTGAGTTTGCCACCGTTCGCTTGCCTATCGGCGCTCGCTTCGCGGTTGATGCCCTGTTCCCGGTTTTCGAGCCTGGAAGTTTCGCCGGCAGTCAACTGGCCGCTCTTCACTCCCTGCGCGATGCGGTCCTGCTGGTTTTCGCGGCGCTGGCCGATTTCGCCGTTGCCGTAGTGGGCCGTGTTTGCGTTGTGCTTGTCGTCATAAATCTGATTCGACAAGTGGTTTTGCTGGTTGTTCAGCGTGGTGCGGTCGGCAGACGTCAGATGCCCGTCGTCTTCCGAACGCATCGTACGTTCTTCGTGGTTGACGCCGGCTTCCTTGGTTTCCAGATTCTTGGTTTCACCGGCAGTCAGCTGTCCACTGTCAATTCCTTGCGCGATGCGGTCCTGCTGATTGTCCTTACGTTGCGCGATCGTCGCAGGTTTGTCTGTGGGCGTCGCGGTGGAGCTGGTATCGGGCTGCTGTGCAAATGCGGACGGTACACAAAAAGCGATCACGGCCGCCGCACTCAAAATAAGATTGCGTGTCTTCATGTTGATTTTCCTCCCAGTAGGTTTGTGCTCATTCTAAGAGTCGGCCCCCGAGAGTTGTTGCGGAGGCCATACGCTTTATGAAACCCAGGCTTGGGCGGAAAGTTGCGCGCCGGATGCGTGTATAATGCGCGACGGCCAATTCGTAAGCCATAACCATCGCCAATCTAGCTAATCCAAAATATGCACTACCGCATAGCTGGGCAAGCAGTTAGAGTGCTGTCAGAGGCTTTAAGCCGGTGCGCCCACCGAAAGAAGCTTCTCTCGGCGTCATCTCATGGGATCCCCAGACGGAAAACCAGAGAGTCGGGACGAAAAAACCATGACTAAAGTGGAAGCGGTGATTCAAACCTCGAAGTTGGACGCGGTCAAAGATGCGCTTCACGAGATCGGCGTAGAAGGCATGACCGTACTCGAAGCTCGCGGGCACGGCCGGCAGAAAGGTCATACCGAGTTCTATCGCGGGCGCGAATACACCGTGGATCTGATCCCAAAGATCAAGATCGAATTGGTCCTGGCGGACGACCTGGTCGAAAAAGCCGTCCAGACGATCGTGACGGCAGCGCGCACCGGGAAAATTGGCGACGGCAAGATTTTCCTTTCCAGGATTGACGATGCTATTCGGATTCGCAACGATGAGCGCGGAGACAGCGCACTCTAACGTCCACTGAAAAAGTTCGTGCCTTGCGGACGGTGTCGAACTAAAGTCCCGGCACACACGTATGTCCACGAAGCACGCATCCGAAAGCGATCTGCGCGAATTCTACGCCGCGGAGTCGGCGCGCATCCGCGAGGAGTTCTCCGTCCGAAGCGATGGTCGCGCCGCCGTCCACGGACGCACTGCGGTAGTTGATTCCATCGCGTTGAGCATTTGGAAGAAGCTAATCTCTCCGGATTCAGCCGGCCCTCAGAATTTTGCGCTGGTTGCCCTTGGGGGATACGGCCGCCGATGGCTATTTCCGTTCTCGGACATAGACATCCTGTTTTTACACGCGGGCGGAGGAGCAGAGCGAAATCTCAAGGAACGCATAGCGGAGTTCTCGCAGGAGATTTGGGACCTTCGGCTCAAACTGAGCCCCGCCACGCGAACTCTGGCCGAATGCGAGAAATTCGATCCGAACAATGTTGAGTTCGCAATTTCATCGCTCGATTGCCGTTATCTCGCGGGCGATAAGAGTCTTTTCGACCGCCTGCACGACCAGCTGATCCCGAGACTTGTCGCGCGCGAGTCGCGCTCGATCGTCCAGCGCCTCACGGACCTGACTCACGGCCGCTACAACAAATTTGGAAACACCGTTTTCCACCTGGAGCCTAATGTGAAGGACGGCCCGGGAGGATTACGAGATTACAACCTTGCTCACTGGCTTGCCTTGATCGCCGCGATGGAAGAACAGGGCGCATGGCCTGACGAAGCCACGTTGCTGCCTTCGTGGCTGCGCGAAAGATTTGACGCCGCGCTGGCTTTCCTGATGTCCGTGCGGTGCTTTCTCCACTTCCGCCATGGTCGGGATGACAATACGCTCGCCTGGCTGGCGCAGGATCAGGCCGCTGCAGAAAAGATCGGCGCGCCGGACGCTGACTCACTCACCGCCGCGGATTGGATGCGAATTTACTTTGGCCATGCGCGGCTGATCCACCGCGTGGGCTTGCAGTTGCTGGAAGAATTTCCCGCGGCGCGTCCGTCTCTCTACCGCCAGTTTCAAAACCTCCGGTCGCGCCTTTCAAACGCGGAGTTCGCGGTCGTGGATGGCCGTATCTTTCTGCAGCGCCAGGAAACACCGACCGATTCCGAGCTGCCGTTGCGCATGTTTCGGTTCATGGCACGCCACGGCCTGAGCCTCAGTTCGTCCGCCGAGCACCAGATAGAGGAAATCCAACCTGCGCTCGCCGCCGCGCCGCCCAGAGGCGCTCAGCTTTGGCACTATTTGCAGGAGATTCTTGTCGCTCCCCATGCCGCGCAAGCGCTGCGCACGATGCACTCATTGCGCTTGCTTACACCGCTCTTACCGGAATTTCAGGCGATTGACTCGCTGGTGATTCGCGACTATTCCCATCGCTTCACAGTGGACGAGCACAGCTTCGTTACGATTGAAAATCTGCACGCTCTGCGGAAATCCCAATCCAAATGGGATCAGGGCTATTCCGAACTTCTCGACGAACTCGAACAACCGGATCTGCTTTATTTGGCTCTGCTGCTGCATGATACCGGTAAAGGCACCAAGCCGGACAACCATATCGTTGGTAGCCTCGAGATTGCCGAGGTCTCACTCGCGCGCCTCGATTTGGATCCGCCCGACCGCGAAACTGTCCTCTTCCTCATCACCAACCATCTCGTGATGGGCTCGGCACTGCGGCGGGACATATTCGATCCAGAAGCGATCCGCCAAATCGCCGAAAAAATGGGAACACCCGAACGCTTGAAGATGCTATGCCTGCTCACCTACGCGGACATCAAGGCGGTGAATCCGGAGGCTCTGACGCCGTGGAAGGCTGAAAATTTGTGGCAGCTTTATATCGGCGCCGCAAACTACCTGATGCGAAGCGTGGACGAGCGGCTGCGAGGCGATGAAAACGATGAGGTAATGACCCACCTTCGCACGCTCACACCCGCGGCGGGTCAGAAACTCGACACTTTTCTCGATGGTCTGCCCAAGCGTTACCTGAGTACTCAGGCGGCAAGCGACGTGATTCGGCACCTGGACATGGCGGGCCGCCTCGACACTGACCCTGTGCAGGTAGATTTAACGCGAGGCCGCCACTGGTACGAGTTGACCGTCGTGACGCTGGACCGCCCATTCCTGTTCGCAAGAATGGCGGGGGCGCTGGCTGCATGGGGCATGAACATCGTGAAAGCCAACGCGTTTTCGAACGAGTCCGGGGTTGTCGTTGACAATTTCTTCTTCACCGACCGTTTTCAGACTCTTGAGCTGAATCTCCCGGAATGGGAACGATTCAAGACGAGCATCCATGACGTCGTAATGGACAAAGCGGACCTCGAACGCATGCTCCGCGACCGACTGCGCTCCGAGAAAAACATCGCGCCCAAGGTAAAGGTGGAAACTAAGGTCGAAATTGACGATACGTGTTCGGCGCAGAGCACGCTAATTGAGGTGATAGCGCAGGACCAGCCCGGACTTCTTTACCGCGTTAGCTCTCAGCTCTCGCGTCAAAATTGCAATATTGAGATCGCCCTAATTGAGACCGAAGGGCAGACCGCAATTGACGCCTTCTATGTGACCTCCGGCGGGAAAAAGCTCCCTGCGGCCCATCAGCAGCGCGTTCGAACCGCTTTGCTTGCCGAATTGGCCGGAGTCTGAGTCCGGGTTTTCGAGCTGAGCCAAGCTGGCATCCTCCGAAGGTTTCTGACATCCAATAGGTGATAGGGCGCATAGTATTATTGGAAACGGGTCGGGAGGAATCCAATGCTCTTCAAGCGGAAGCCGGATTTGACCTACGCGGATGTCACGCCCAAGGCCCTCTATATGGGCCGTCGGAACTTTCTGTTGGGACTGCTCGCCACAGGCGCGGCGGTTGAAGCCTATAAGAAACTCCCGGCATTAATCTCAGCAGCCGGTACTGGTTCGGTCCCAGTCCCACTGAACGGGGTCACCAAATGGCCCGGCAGCACCACGGAGCCGCAGACGCCCGTCGAAAAGGTGACCACGTACAACAACTACTATGAATTTGGCACCGATAAGGACGAGCCCGCGAAAAACTCCAGGAATTTTGTGACTTCGCCCTGGACGGTTTCAGTGGAGGGCGAAGTCGCCAAACCGCGCAAGTTCACCCTGGACGAAATCATCAAGCTCGCGCCGCTCGAGGAGCGCGTTTACCGCCATCGCTGCGTCGAGGCGTGGTCCATCGTGGTGCCTTGGATCGGGTATTCGTTCGGCGCGATTGCGAAGCTTGTTGAGCCGACGCCGAAGGCTAAATTCGTGGCTTTTGAAACCTATTATGATCCGCGGCAGATGCCTTTGGGTGGTCAGGCCGGCATCCAGCTGCCTTACGTCGAGGGCTTGCGGCTCGACGAGGCCATGAACCCGCTGGCGCTTCTGTGCGTGGGAATGTACGGCGAGACGCTCCCGAATCAGGACGGTGCACCCGTGCGCATGGTGATCCCCTGGAAATACGGGTTCAAGAGCATCAAATCTCTGGTGAAGATTCGATTCGTGAAGAACCAGCCGGAGACCACCTGGCAAATGTACGCCGGTGGGACCGAGTATGGTTTCTATGCCAACGTGAATCCCAAAGTGGACCATCCGCGCTGGAGCCAGGCGTCCGAGCGCCGCTTGGGGGCGGGACTTGGCTTGTTTAACCGAAACATTCCCACTCTGATGTTCAACGGTTACGGCGATCAGGTCGCAAGCCTCTACACCGGAATGGACCTGCGCAAGAATTTCTGACCGGAGCCGCCGCGTTGAACTCCATCCTCACCAGCAAGTGGACCAAAATTGTTGTTTTTGTGGCTTGCCTCGTGCCGTTCGCAATGCTGGTCTGGCGAGGGTTTCACGACGATCTAACGGCCGACCCAATCGCTTTCGTCACGCACACTACGGGCGATTGGACACTGCGGTTTCTGGTAGTTACGCTCGCGATTACTCCGCTGCGAAAACTTCTGCAGCTGCCGCAACTAATCCGCTTCAGGAGAATGTTGGGATTATTCTCGTTTTTCTACGTCTGCCTCCACTTCACCACCTGGATTTGGCTCGACAAGCAATTTGTCTGGTCGGAAATGTGGAGGGACGTGGAGAAGAGGCGGTTCATCACCGTTGGCTTCACCGGATTTGTGCTGCTGATTCCGCTGGCGATCACTTCCACGGCCGGCTGGATACGCCGTCTCGGCGGAAAGCGCTGGCAGATGCTCCACCGGCTGGTTTACGTCACCGCCGTGCTCGGTGTGATTCACTACTATTGGCTCGTCAAATCCAATGTCCGCAAGCCGCTGTTCTACGGAGTCCTTGTCGGGATGTTGTTAGCGTGGAGACTCGGAACGTGGCTGATCGGTCGCCGCGGCCGCTCCAAGACGGGTGTCGTGCACCCCGAGGCTCCGGTTACTGCCGAGTCAACCTAGAGACGCTCCGTGCTGTGGCCGGGGCATCCTCTCGAACTAGCTGGCCGGGCTGCAGTTCGTTCTTCCTGTTAAATAGGCTCTACGTAACTGTCCTCTCTCTGGACCATCGTACAGGTGATATCTGGAGGTGCGCTCCTTACAATTGTGGTTGAGTAGACTTCCATCATGCGAATGGCGTCCTAACCCCAGCGGGACGTTGATTAGATCAGCACCGAAAACTTGCGCTGCATCCACAAAGAAATTCCGGAGGAGCTGCCGTGATACTGAGGCTCAGCGTACTGCTCTCCCTCGTCGCACTGTTGGGAATGAGCGCGTGCCCCCCGGCAGCCCCACCGTCCGGGGCTCCGGGCGCGAGCGTCGCGCCGATGATCACGCAGCAACCCGCCAGCCAGACAGTGACGGCCGGACAGACCGCGACGTTCTCGGTAGTGGCCACAGGAACCGCACCACTTTCATACCAGTGGCAGAAAAACGGCTCGGCCATCACGAACGCGCCGAATTCCCCAAGCTATACGACGCCTATTCTGGCGACGACAGAAAGCGGCGCGACATTTCAAGTGGTCGTGAGCAACGGGGTGAGTCCCTCGGCAACAAGCGCGTCCGCGACCCTGACGGTCAACGCGGCTTCCGTAGCCCCGTCCATCACGACGCAGCCTGCGAACACGACGGCGACGGTAGGCGCGACCGCGACTTTCAGCGTGGTTGCAAGAGGCACAGCGCCACTCTCATACCAATGGCAGAAAAACAACTCAGCCATCATGAACGCGCCGAACTCACCTAGCTACACAACTCCCGTCGTGGCCGCAGGCGACAACGGTTCCACATTTCGAGTAATCGTGAGCAACGGCGTGAACCCTCCGGCAACGAGCAACGCCGCGACCTTGACGGTAAATTCGGTCGCGGTCGCCCCATCCATAACGACACAGCCGGCGAATGTGACTGTAATGGCGGGTGCAACCGCGACTTTTAGCGTAGTGGCGGCAGGCACCGCGCCACTCTCGTACCAATGGGAGAGGAACAACTCCGCCATCACGAATGCGCCGAATTCAGCCACCTACACGACGCCTGTCCTGACGACGGCCGATAACGGCGCGACATTTCAAGTGATCGTCAACAACAGCGTCAGTCCTCCGGCGACGAGCAATTCCGCAACGCTGACGGTCAATCCTGCTGCGCCTCCTCCACCCAGCATCGCCTCCGTCCTCACCTACCACAACGACAACGGACGTACGGGCCTGAACCCGAACGAGACGATTTTGACGACGACCAACGTAAACTCCGCGACCTTTGGCAAACTCGGAACCCTTGCTGTTACAGGCTTGGTTGACGCTCAGCCCCTTTACGTTCCAGGTCTGGCGATCAATGGCGCGATTCACAACGTGGTTTATGTAGTGACCGAACACGACATGGTTTACGCTTTCGACGCAGACACGCCGGGAGCGGCGCTTTGGCAGATTTCGGCGATTCCGAGCAACGAAACTCCCAGCGACGACCGTGGCTGCGGACAAGTGACGCCAGAAATCGGTATCACTTCCACTCCGGTAATCGATCTCAACGCCGGACCCAACGGAACGATTTTTCTGGTCACCATGTCGAAGGATTCCAGCAACAACTATCACCATCGGCTCCATGCACTTGACCTGATTACGCACGCTGAATTGAATGGCGGTCCAACCGAAGTCCAGGCCACGTACCCCGGCACCGGAACGGGAAGCTCCAATGGCACGCAGACGTTTAATGCGGCGTCGTACGAGGAACGCGCGGCTCTCCTGTTGCTGAATGGCGCGATCTACACCACGTGGACTTCGCATTGCGACGCGCCGAATTACACAAGCTGGGTAATCAGCTACAGCGAAGCCACGTTGCAGCGGCTCAGTATTCTGAATCTGACGGCAAATGGCGCGACGCAGAACGGACAGGAAGGTGGCATCTGGATGGCAGGCGATGGTCCCGCGGCAGACGCGTCCGGATTCATTTATTTTCTGGTCGGAAACGGGACGTTTGATACCACGTTGACGAACGGCTTCCCGATGAACAGCGACTACGGCAACTCCTTTATGAAGCTCTCGACGACCGGAAATAATTTGGCCGTCGCCGACTACTTCGCGATGGACAACGGGCAAGGTACGGCGGAGTCTGAATCCAGCGGAGATACCGATCTGGGTTCCGGCGGGGAAATCGTGCTACCGGATATTATGGACAATCAAAAGAACGTGCACCATTTGGCGATTGGCGCCGGAAAAGACACGAACATGTATATCGTCAACCGCGACAATATGGGCAAATTCGCGGCCAACGATAGCGGAATCTATCAGGAGCTCGACGGGGCGCTGGGCGGTGGTAGTCGGTCCACGCCGGCATATTTCAACAGCACCGTGTATTACGGTTCCACTGGCGATCAACTCACTGCGTTCCCAATCTCGAATGCCATGCTTGCCCAAACTCCTTCTTCGTCGAGTTCCAACTCATACGGCTATCCTGGAGCTACACCCAGTATTTCGGCGGATGGAACTGCAAATGGAATTGTCTGGACGCTCGAAGCCGGTACCACAGGAATCCTCCGCGCCTTCGATGCCTCAAATTTGGCGACGGAACTCTACGACAGCAACCAGGCCGGTACGCGAGATCAATTCTCCGATAGCTCCAACGATAAGTTCGTCACGCCAATGATAGCGAACGGCAAAATATATGTCGGCACGTCCGGTGCCGTTGTCGTCTTCGGGCTTAACCCTTAGGACGTGACCCTATTTTCGCTACGCGAAGCTAGTCGCGTTGCCTTCGCCTGCTTCGCCCCTCGACTCAGATGACGGTCGGTTTTCGCTGAAGTCCGGGTACAATTAGTTGTGCGATGTCGCGCGCGATTGCCGCACGGACTTTTCGGAGGAGCGAATATTGAAATTTAGGGCGAATGTCGTTGTTGCCGTGATCGTGTTGATCGTGCTGGCCGCCTGTGGTGGCGGCTCCAGCGGCGGAGGCGGCGGAAATCCTGTCGCCCCCCAGATCACCGTCCAGCCTGTCAACCGAACCGTGACGATGGGCGGGACCGCAATGTTCAGCGTAACGGCGACCGGTACCGCCCCACTCAGCTACCAATGGCAGAACGCAGCAACGGCCACGAATATTGCCGGCGCAACTTCCTCCAGCTACTCGATTGCAAATGTCACGATCGCTGATAGCGGGATGACTTTCCTCGTCATCGTGAGCAACGCAGCCGGTAGCCAGACGAGCGATACGGTAACCCTGACGGTGAACCCCGTTCCGCCACCCAATAACGTTTCTGTGCTTATGTATCACAACGACGTCGGGCGCACCGGCCAGAACTTGAATGAGACGATCCTGACGACCGCAAATGTCGCTTCCGCTAATTTCGGGATGCTCGGCAGCATCACGGTGGATGGTGCTGTTGACGCCGAGCCGCTCTACGTTGGCGGCATGAACGTCAACGGCGCAGCGCACAACGTACTGTTCGTGGTCACGGAAAACGATTCGGCCTATGCCTTCGACGCGGACACATTCGCTCAGCTTTGGCATGTATCTGTCCTGCCGATGGGCGAGACGGTTCCAACGGCAAGCGGCGACTTTGCTGGTTGTGGCCAGGTTTCACCTCAATTGGGAATTACCTCGACGCCTGTAATTGACCGCACATCTGGGCCGAACGGTACTATTTTCGTTGTCGCCATGTCCGTAGCCGGCACCACCTTTCACCATCGTCTCCACGCCCTCGATCTCACCACCGGTGGTGAAGTGATGGCGGCCACGGATATTCAAGCGACAAGCGGCGCGGTGAGTTTCGCCCCGAAGCAGTATGAGGAGCGCAGTGGCCTACTCTTGCTGAACAACGTGATCTACTTGACCTGGACTTCTCACTGTGACGCCAGCCCCTATAATGGCTGGGTGATGGGCTATGGTGAATCCTCTTTGCAACAGGTCAGCGTGATTGACATAACTCCCGGCGGCGGTGGCGGAATCTGGATGTCCGGAGACGGTCTGGCGGCGGACTCTTCCGGGAACATTTATTTCCTGGACGGCAACGGCAGTTTCGATAGCACGCCGAACGCCCCCCAGGCAAACGGCAACTACGGCAACGCTTTCATCAAGCTCTCGACGTCCAATAACACCCTCGCGGTGGCAGACTATTTCGCGACGTTCGACACGGTCATTGAGTCGGACAACGATCGGGATCTCGGGTCCGGTGGACTGGTGGTTCTGCCGGACATGACCGATGCAAACAACGTGACCCGACACCTGGCCGTTGGTTCGGGTAAGTCCGAGACCAGTCGCAACGGCGATCCAGTTCCCATTTACGTGGTGGACCGCGACAATATGGGCAAGTTCAGCCCGAACAACGACAATGCGATCTATCAGGAAATTAGCGGAGCGTTGCTGGGAGGGTCGGGCAGCAATGGGGTCTGGGCCGCTCCTGCGTACTTCAATAACACCGTTTACTACGGCGCCGTCAGCGACTCGGTGAAGGCGTTTCCCATCGCCCAGGCGAAACTTGCGACGTCGGCCTCTTCTCATACTTCAAACATCTTCAGCTATCCCGGAACGACGCCGAGCATATCCGCGAACGGAACCGTGAATCCCCCGACGAATGGAATCGTTTGGGCGGTCGAGAACGGTGGAGGCGCGAGCACGCTTTTCGCGTTTGATGCCACGAATTTAGCCAACCAATTATTTAGCGGCGCATTCTCCGGCGATAGCGCCACCAAATTCGTCACGCCAATGATTGCCAGCGGGAAAGTGTACGTCGGCGCCGGCTCGCCCAACGCGAACACGTCGGGCGTGGTTTATGTATTCGGTCTCAGCAATCAGGGAGCTCAGCTGATTAGGCGGCCGGATGCAAAGCGAGATCGTCGCAGAGGACTTCAGGAGCCAAAGCCGCCGCGTTCGGGTAGTAGCACTCCGGGCAACTAAGACCTTACTCGTCCGGATGAAGGCCCAGTCGGTCGTTGTCTTCTCCCGCTTCGAGTGAACGAATGCACATGTCGGTGCCGCTGAGGCTGCATTGATAGACCTGGTAGACCGGTAGATCTCCCGGTTGCACCGTATACTCTCCATTTTCCATGTCCACTGCGAGGTCGTAGTCACTCAATACGTACTCATTGCCCGGTAACGCGCGGACTCGAAAGAGTCCCGTGCTGGGTTCGTAATTACCGTAACTGAAGCAACGGCCGACGCAGGCGCGGTCCACGATATGCTGGATCATCACACGCGAACCCGGAAGCGGCCGAATCGTAGCCATCACGCGCTGATTCGGCGGCAACGTGCTCACCAGCCGCACCACTTGCTGCTCCATTCGATTGACTCTCGCCGTGTCTTGATACACGAAACCGAAAAAGACGACGGCGATCATCGTGAAGCCGATCAGATGCCACCTCCGCGGCTGCATCGCGCCGAGCAAGCAGCAGGCAAGTGCGGCGGAAACGGAGGTTAGCCTTTCTGTCAGCAGTGCCAGCGCTGCCGTCGGGGGCGGGAAGTGAATCCCCCCCGGCAGCAGATAGACCGACAATTCGACAAGCACATATAGCTGAAGCGGGATGGCGTAGTATTTCCAGATGTTCGCCTCGCGCCGCCGACGAATTATATCCACCGCTAGAGCAATCAACGCAAACGCCACCAGTGCGAACTCGGGCCCGTGATAGCGAGGACCGAAAAGATTCAACTGATCGGCGCCGTTGAACGCATACCACGGCGCGGTGCCGGCATAGACGTTGTAGTGTCCCCATAAATAGCGGTGAAAAGCGACGAGCGCGGCAGCTCCGGCAACGAAAAGTATCAGTTGGTAGCGTCGGCGCGGTGCCATCTCCGCGATCGCAATATACCCTGCTGCAGCCAGCAGCCATGCAAAGCCCAACGGATGCGCCACCAGAGCAACCAGCGCAATCGCAGCAGCAACCAACCACTCCCACCCCCTGCCTCGCCAGAATATCGCCAGACTCGTGAACCCCAGTCCGAGCGAAAGGTAGTAGTTGAAGAAGCCCAGATGAAACGTCCAGCCGTAGGTGAATAGCGCGATGCACGGCACCAGAATCCACGGCGCTCGCCGAGTAGCCGCTGAAACCAGCGCGAAAATTCCCCAGAAGAAAATCAGCACCGCGGTTGAGACGGCTATTTTTTCGCCCGCGCGCAACCCGAATATCGAACCGAAGCCGCTCAGCAGGTAGTCGAAGAGCACGTTCGTATGCTGGTGGGAGAGCCACAAACCTGGGGCTTGTCCGTGGCGGATCAGCTGCGCAAGCCATGCATTGTAGAGATGGCTCCCAAGATCGGATGCGACGATCTCGCGGTGCCAGAAACATGGCACAACGACGAGCGCGGAAATCGCGACCAATCTCCGCCAGTGCTCGCGCGCAAAGCGAGAAAATTCCGGCAGCGCAGCAGACTCAGAAAATCGGAACGACACTAGCGTTGAGGCTTGGGGAGCGGTTTCGTGGGCTGGTGCGGCGTGCCGGAGCGTTTGCGCTCGGAGGGATCCCAGTCTTCCGGAGGGAAGGCGATTCGCCAGAAGAGCGGAGACGCCTCGGCGAATTCAACGCCGATTTCCGTCTTGCCGTTGTCCTTCTGTCCGATAAATGTCACGGTGCAGGGCAGCTCTTCCGCCGTCTTCGTGTTGACGATGGCGACTTCCTGAGCCCGGGCCACCGGTGTCGCCACACGCACCATGCAACCATGCGCGCTGACGGAAATCGTGTGCGCCTCTTCCTCGAAAGATTGCGTTCCCTTTTTTCCACGGACGAGCACGGGCATCGCGATATTGACGCGGTGCGAGCGGCGCCGATCAGCTGCACTATCGGCGGGCGTCGGGGCTTTCATCTCGGGCATGAAGTTCTCCCCTGGATTGGCAGAATCTGTAGCAACTGACCGGACCGTTCCCTCGCGCGGAATTCTGGAAAGCAACTGCGATTCCCAGATTCGACCCCAGTGGCGCATGTCCACCGGCGCGAATCCCAATACACATTCTACACCGTCACGGAACCGCTGGAGCCTGCCGTCACCTCACGGCGACACAATCGGTCAATACGGGGGGCAACGTTAAATCACCGGATGGATCAGACATCTAAGCTTCGGGATCTGGCTTCGGAGCGTAGGGGTACTTCAGGGGCTTGTGCGTGTGCGACGCGCTATATTCGTCCAATTCCGCGTCGCTCAAATTGAAATGGCTCTTGGGCGGGTGATTCTCAGCGGCCGCGAGCTCTCGATGCAGTTTGTGGGAGCAAACATCCGGCGCGTCCTGGTATCGCACGCGGCGGGAGTTAAACGCAGTATTGTTGATTGCGATTACGTACTCGCGCGGCTCTGTTTCGCGCTCTCGTACTGTAAACGTGTATTCACGGGCGAGGGGTTTTGCCTGGAAGCCAACGAATTGGACGATGATATTTTCGCTCACGGGGTACCTGGGACCGATTTCCTTACCGCCTAAAAGAAAAGGCGGACCGGCATTCACCGGTCCGCCCTTTGCTTTGACTAGAGGCTGGTGACGTTCGCTGCCTGCAGACCCTTGGGGCCGCGGGTAACTTCGAATTCAACCGCCTGGCCTTCGTTCAGCGACTTGTATCCCTCCGCTTGAATCGCGGAGAAATGAACGAAAACATCCTCGCCGGACTGGCGCTGAATGAACCCGAATCCCTTGCTGGCATTGAACCACTTCACTGTTCCTTGTTCTCTCACTGATGTACTCACTTTTCTTTTAAGCTATTTGTGCTTCTCGACCGCCTCCAGCCGTACAACAAAAAGGGCCGCAAGTGTGAACTTGCAGCCCCTTCAATCGAATCTAAAGGTGTTACAAGAGCAACAAACGCAAGCCAAAGATATCACGCTTTAGCGGGCGGGCCTAGTGATTTGTTCCTTCGTGCAGTATGTGAATTACGGAGATCAAACGAAAAACAGCGCGGCTTTGCCTCAGGAACGAACGCGACGGCGTTCAAAAAAAAAGGCCGGAAGAAAGCGATTGCTCGCGTCTCTGTCCGGCCGCCGAAATATCAATAAAGACTTAGGACAACAGCTGTTCGCGGCGCTTCAGGAACAGAAGTCCGCAGAGCCCAATTCCCATGAGCAGTATGCTCGAAGGTTCCGGAGTCTGCACCAGGAATTCCTGCCCGTATTGGTTGCAGTTTGCATCCGGAGTCAGGATATCCCAGCCCTGTCCAGTGAAGTCGGCAGCTGTTAACTGCGCAGCAGCGATGCTGAGTATAGACGCCTGGTTGCCGTAGGGATCGATACCACCCGTCAGGCTCCAGATGGCCCATTGGTCCTGCGCTTGGGTCGGCTGGTCAGACGTCTGCGTCATCTGGGTAATCAGCCATGCGAATAGCAAATAATCGCTGACTCCGTCCGTCGTATCGCCAGCTAGGTACGGCACGCTGGAGCTTCCGCTCAACGCGACCGGAGTAACGATCGCCAGCCAACTGTCTCCGCCGGCGATGTCGTGCGCGAAATCAACGCAGTAGAATTCGACCGGTTGGCCGTTCAGCGTTCCGCCGTATGGAGGAATCCCGTATCCGTTGTCGCCGAACGCATAGCTACCATCAACGGTTACAAAGCTGTCAGCGAAAGTGGAAGGCGCGAAGCTCAGAAGGATCACTGCGGCGGCTACGAAGAGTAACTTTGCAAGAACGCTTTTCATGGGGCCTCGTCTGTCGATATAACGCCCATCGACTGGCGGTCTGTCAGCCCCTCAGATATCTGACGTGTCCGCTCAAACTCTGCGCGGACGACCTACTCCTGCCTACGTCACTAAAGCTATAGACCTCTGGAGAAGCTGTCAACGTGCATGTTTTTTCCCGGTTGAATCTACTCTCTTCCTTTCCAAGTCTCTTATTATAAATAGGTTACTAAATCGGCGCAAAAACTACCCGCCCTGCTGGTATGTGCTTCAGCCCGAAGCGACGCAGGCATCGCGATCCGCCGAGGTTCCCAGCGTGGCGCGGAAACCACACTTAGGAAATGCTTCGAATGCAAACGACCGACGCCGATTCCATGATTTCGGTACAATCTTGAGCAGCTCACCCGTTCAGAGTTGCCGTCGCGCGCATATTCCGGTCGCGCTGTTCGAGGTTTCTCGAGTGCGAGAAGATCACAAAATGGAAGCCGAGAGAGAAAAGCTGCTTCGCGCGGCGCGCCGGCTCGTCATCAAGGTCGGTACAGCCACCGTGACGGGAACCGAAGGCGATCTGTGTCTCGAGCGCGTTGAGCCCATCGCGCGCTCCATTGCGGCATTGATGAAGGCGGGCCGCCAGGTCGTGCTCGTTTCCTCCGGAGCCGTGGGACTCGGACGCGGCTGGCTCGGACTTCATCGCTCGCGCTTGAACGACCTGGTGACGAAGCAGGCTTGCGCCGCCGTCGGCCAGAGCCTGCTGATGGACGCGTATAAGAATCTATTTGCGAAGTGGGACATCAAGATTGCCCAGGTGCTGCTTACCGAGGATGACTTCACTAACTGGGGCCGGTACTCGAATCTGCAGCACACCATGGAAAAATTGGTCGGATTCGGAGTGCTGCCGATCGTCAACGAAAACGACACTGTCTCGACCGCGGAACTGGAATCCGTTACGGCGGGCTCGCGCGCGGCCGCGTTCAGCGACAACGATCGCCTGGCCGCGCTGGTTATGAGCGGCCTCGAGGCGGACGCGCTGGTTCTGCTGACAAACGTAGATGGCTTGCTGCGCCGGGAATTCGAAGATGGCGAAGCAAGCGACATCATACCGCTGATTGACGAAGTAACTCCCGAACTGGTTGCTCTTGGCGCGGGACCGTCCGCAAGCGGACGCGGAGGAATGCGCACCAAGCTCGAGGCAGCCGCCATCGCCATGAACTGCGGCGGGACTGCGGTCATCGCGAACGGCAGCGTGCCGGATGCGCTCGATCGCATTTTCGCCGGTCATCAGATTGGCACCACGTTTCTGCCTGCCAAACGCATGCGCGGAAAGCGCCGCTGGATCGCGTATGCCGCGGGCGTTCGCGGCCGGGTGGTCGTGGACGCCGGTGCGCATCGCGCGATCACGCAGGGAAAAGCGAGCTTGCTCGCCTCGGGCATCGTGCGCGTCGAAAATCACTTCGCCTCAATGGACGTGGTAAGCATTGTGGACTCCGACGGACGCGAATTCGCGCGAGGCATTGCCAACTGCGCGAGCGGCGACGCGGAGAAGTTTTCTGGAAAGAAGGGCAGCCGCGGCTCGCGAGATGCGGCTCCGGCGCCCGTTCTTGTCACGCGCGACAATATTGTGCTATTGCAGAAATAATGAGCCAGCCGACCACAGCGCCGCTGCAGACGTCCGATTCCTCCGTCGGGTCCATCGCCCGGAGAGCGCGTGTTGCTTCGCGCGCGATCGCCAAACTTTCGGCCGAGGCGCGCAATGACGTGCTCATCGCGGTTGCCCAGGCGATCGAGAAAGGCGCTCGCCGAATCCTCCAGGCCAATGAACGCGATTGCCGTAATGCAGAATCCGAGGTCGCCGCGGGAAAGATGTCGTCCGCCATGCTCGCGCGGTTGAGAGTCACCGACCGCGGCATCGCTCAAATGGCTGCGCTGGTGCGCGAAGTGGCGCGCCTCGAAGATCCCCTTGGTCGAAGGCTTTCCGCCACGGAATTGGACGATGGACTCGTGCTCTACCGGGAGTCGTGCCCGTTTGGCGTCATCGGCGTCATCTTCGAATCCCGGCCCGACGCCGTTCCGCAGCTTGCGTCGCTTGCATTGAAATCCGGGAACGCTGTCCTGTTGAAGGGTGGCGCGGAGGCGGCGCAGACCAACGAGGCCCTCGTATCCATCTGGCGCGAATGTCTGGAAAAAGTTCCCGCCGTTCCCGCCGATTCCATCAACCTGCTGCACACGCGCGCGGACGTGAAGGAAATGCTGGCGCTCGATCGCGATGTGGACTTGATCATCCCGCGCGGATCGTACGCACTCGTTCAGTTCATCATGCAGCACAGCCGCATCCCCGTCCTCGGGCACAGCGAAGGAATTTGCCACGTGTACGTGGACCGCGCGGCCGATTTGGACAAGGCGCTCGCTATCGCCTATGACTCCAAAGTCCAGTATCCCGCCGTATGTAATGCCGCGGAGACGCTTCTGGTCCACGAAGCGATCGCCAGTATATTTCTGCCACGTCTGGTTGCACAATTGAAAGCCGCGAATGTCGAGATCCGCGGCGATTCGAAGACGATCGCGCTCCTGCCCAACGATGCCATCATGCCAGCCACAGAAGACGACTGGGCCACGGAGTATTCCGACCTGATACTCTCCGTCAAAATCGTCGCCGATCTTGGCGAAGCCATCGAACATGTCAATCACTACGGCTCGCGTCACACAGACGCGATCGTTACCGAGGATGCCGAAGCCGCACAGAGATTCTTGAACGAAGTGGACGCCGCCGGCGTATTCCAGAACGCTTCGACACGTTTCGCGGACGGCTATCGATACGGGCTCGGCGCGGAGGTCGGCATCAGCACCAGCAAGCTCCATGCGCGCGGGCCAATGGGCCTCGAGGGCCTAACGACCTATAAATACAAGCTCCACGGCGACGGCCACATTGTCGGCCCCTACGCAAAGGGAGAAAAGAAGTTCAAGCATCGGCCGATTCATTAACGTCCCGGCAATCCGATTCGCTCCTGTAGCGCATCCGTGCCACCTGCAACCGCATACTCGTCTCTAATCCATTACAAATAAGCGACTTAATATGTTATTTGAATATGTTCAAATTGTGCTTGACAAAAGCAGGGCGCTCGCTTACTATTCGAACATGTTCAAACAGGAGATTGCACGCGGCAAGAGCAAAGAAACCCGAGCCAGCGTCCTGAGCCATGCGATTCGTCTCTTCCGCGAGCGCGGCTTCGATGCCACGACCATGCGCGCCGTCGCGGATGCGGCAGGTCTCGCCCTAGGCTCCGCCTACTATTATTTCCCGGGCAAGGAAGCTATCGTTCAAGCCTATTACGAGGAAGTCCAATCGCAGCATTTGAGCCGGGTCGCGGAGGCACTGGCTGCGAAGAAGCATAATTTTGAAGAACGCCTGCGAATTGCGTTCCACACCAAGTTCGAAATTCTGGCCAATGACCGCAAGCTTCTGGGCGCGCTATTCCGCTATACGGCGGACCCAACTCATCCTCTTTCGGTCTTCGGCCCGGCGAATCAAATAACCCGCGAGCAGAGCATGGGTGTATTCGCGGTAGCAATTGGCGACGAAAAGCTCCCCGAGGATATTCGCTCGGCCATCCCGCTTGCGCTTTGGGCCCTTCACATGGGCATCCTGCTCTATTTCATTTACGACCAATCTCTGGCGCAAGAGCGCACCCGCAAGCTCATTAACGGCGCGGTTCGTATCATCGTTCGAATGTTGTCTGTGGTCCGGCTTCCGATTATGAAACCACTGCGGGGAAGCCTGGTTTCTCTTCTGCGGGAAATAGATCTTTTTCCGGAGTCGGAATTTCACGGTGTGTCCATGCGTGAGGAGCGCTAAACCATGACCAACAACCCTACCAACCATCCATTCGAACCATTTCACGTGCAGTCAACCTTGCTGAAACGCGCGACGCCGCAGGGCGGAAGCGAACCGAAGGGAACCGGCGTAGCGGGACAACCGAAAGGGTTTGCCGACTACAATCCCTTCGGAAACTGGAACGTCGGCGAAACTCGGTGGCTCGCGATGCCCGTGTTCGGTCTGATCTATTACGTCGCACAGCAGTTTCCGGATTTTCGCCCGCTCACTATTTTTGTGATGCTAGCTTGTATCCTTTTCCGCATGGAAGCCCGCGACCGCCAACTGTCAGGCGTACCGCTGACTCTCGCAGCCATGAGGCTCGCTTACCAGATGACCACCAGCTCCGCTACGTTGATCGGGGGCCAAGGGATCATGTCCCCCCAGACGAAAGCCGCCGTGATCGGAGTGCCCTGGGTGCCGATGTTCTTCGCGATCTGCATCTTCTATTTACCGCGCAAAGCCACCACCACCGGCAAAATCATGGCGGCCTGCGCGATCACGATGATCTTCTCCGGCCTCTTGCCGGGTGAGGGATATGTCGTAATATTCGCGATCGTCCAATACACCCTGTTCGTCGGCGTTTTGGTCGGTCTGGTCACTGATTATTCCTCAAAGACGAACATCAGCGCAGGCGCTGCAGCGGTCCAGGCGGCGCGGTAACAAGCCTCGACGAACAATTGGAAGGCCGACGCCATGAACGAATCTTTCTCGTTCATGGCGTTCGTTTTCGAAACCAAAATGTAAGCGCGAGAAGCGCGCACGTCGAGAGTGCAGATATTCCAGCCCCGGCGGTGCGATCCCAAGTCCTGCGAAATCGGATCGCGACACGATGCGAGCCGGGCGGCAAGTCCACAAGCATCTGTCCTGTGTCCGGCGCCGAGCCTGCGCGAACTTCCTGGCCGTCGACACGCACTTCCCATGCCGGATAATTCACGAGTTTCACGGCGAGCGTGACGTCCGTCGCCGTCTCTGCTGCAAATTCCCGGCGTTCGGCGGACCAGCGCGAGATGTGCAGTTCCACGCCCGCAGCCGGAGTGATCACGCCCGAGTCGGAATTGAATATTGCGATTCGATCCGCAGGCACCGAGGACACGCCCTCCAGGCGTTCCGAATCGTCGGGATCTCCGGGGAGTTCGTAGCGGTCGCCTCCTAACGGCGTATATTCGTCCGTGCCCTCGTACCCTCGACCTGAGTGAATCGCACCGGCAATTGTAGGAACGTCGGCGCTGTCCCACCACGCATCGAGGACCATCGCCGTGGCCGCCGCGCCGATCGCGGCAAATACAATCACGCCCGCGAACAACGCCATTCGCCGCCGCTGCATCTGGCCAATCGCCGCTGCGACGAAGAACGCGAAAACGAGATCGAGTATCTCGAGCCATCGCCACGGAAATTGCACGAACTGCAATTCCGGCAGCTCGCGCCACAGAAAATTAGTCAGCGGCAGCATCAGCAATATTGAGACCAGTCCAAGGGTCGCCAGTACCCAGAAGAGTTCTGGAAATGCTCGCCGTTTTCTCGCGACGAGTATCGCCGCGATGCCGGTCACTATCATGACTCCCACCGCGACGCTCGACACCTTCCAGTTGAAGCGCACGAAATCCGGATCGCTCGCACGCGTGAACAGGAAATTCTGAGCCGGGCGTAGGTTGTCCGCCACAGCTTGCCCGATTTGTACCCAACGCCGCTCCCACGCCGCGGGCAAAATGTAGAAGGCCGCCAATCCAAATCCAGCCGCCATCGCCGACGCGCCCGCCAATAATGGCCGCAAGCTGCGCCGCATCGCGCACATCACGACGAAGATCAGTCCTAGAGAGTACGTTGCTATCACAGCCGCAGGCGCATTCGAAAGCCAGATTCCCGCAAAAGTGGCGGCCAGCAGCGGCACACGCCGCCATTCACCCCGCCCCGCGTGCAGCGCGCCCCAAAGTATCAGTGGCAACAATGCACTGGCCAGCAGCTCCGCAAAATCGCTGCGGTAATAGACGATCACGAGATGATACGGGTTTAGTTCAAATAGAACTGCGGCCACGACGGCTTGCGAGCCGGGAAGCCACTCGCGCGCGAGCTTCCACATGGACATTCCGGCGGCCGTCAGCGTCAACCAGATAAAAGCGCCTGGCGCCATTGCCCACGGCAACACGGACCCGAGCGCAGCTCCGATCATCCAAGACGCCGGCGGATAGAAGATGAACCTTGGCTCGCCGAATCCCCAATTCGCCCATTCCGCCCATCGCGGATAGACGGTCCCCTCGCGCCATTGGCTGGCCGCGTCCATCCACGACGCGATATGAAATTGAAAATCGTGCCCCGAGGCATTGCCGCGAAAAAGCATCGGCGCAATCGTGGCTGTCGCAGCGACACAAACGCAGAGTAGAGCGCTGCGCCATGAAGATGCCGCACCGGCGTTCGCTCTTTGCTGAACAGCTTTAGTTGTCGGACCAGCCAGTATTGAACTCCGCGCTCAGGAATTTGATGCACCGAGAATACAGAATCGAGCGGCTCGCCGCCACCAGCCGTGTTCCGCGTGCCGGATAGGAATGGATCGAATCCGGCCGCTTGCCACGCTCCGCTTGAACCGCTAGAGTAAGCTGCGCTCAGCGAGAAGTCCGAAAATAGCTGCCGCAATCTAGTTCGTGCCTTTCCCCGCTGGAACCAGAGCAAGGATCAGAGAATGACGAACGAGGAACAGAGACTCCAGGCGAACGACGAGAAAAAGGTCAACTGGAATCGCTGGGGACCCTACCTCTCCGAACGCCAGTGGGGCACGGTACGCGAGGACTACAGCCCGAACGGCGACGCCTGGAATTATCTCCCGCACGATCACGCGCGATCGCGCGCCTATCGCTGGGGTGAGGACGGCATCGGCGGCTTTTGCGACCGCCACCAGCACATCTGTTTTGCGCTGGCACTCTGGAACGAAAAGGATCCGATCCTCAAGGAGCGTCTATTCGGCCTTACCAACCGGGAAGGGAATCACGGCGAAGACGTCAAGGAGCAGTACTACTATCTTGACGCCACACCCACCAGCTCGTATCTGAAATATCTGTACAAGTATCCTCAGGCCGCTTATCCCTACGAGCAGCTTGTTCGTGAAAATGCCAAACGCACGCGCAAGGAGCCCGAGTACGAGCTGATTGATACCGGAGTGTTCAACGAGAATCGTTACTTCGACGTATTCGTTGAATACGCCAAGGCCACCGCCGAAGACGTCCTGATCCGCATCACCGCCTGGAACCGCGGACCGGAGCCGGCGAAACTGCACATTCTCCCGACGCTCTGGTTTCGCAATCGCTGGTCATGGGGCGAAAATTACGATCCGCCGCAGGTCTATCGCGTGGATGGTCCCCCGGGCTCCGCTCTGATGGAAATGACTGAGTATCACTACGGTAAGCGCTGGCTGCTGATGGAAGGTGCGCCGGAACTCCTGTTCACCGAAAACGAAACGAACATGGAGAGGCTTTTTCAGCAGAAAAGCCGCACGCCGTACGTCAAGGACGCGTTCCATCGCTACGTAATTGGCGGAGAGCGCGAGGCTGTAAATCCCGCGATGAAAGGTACGAAATCCGCCGGCCATTACGCCGCGGAGATCGCCCCCGGCAAAGGCCGAACGATTCGCCTTCGCTTGCTGGATCACAACCCCGCCGAAGCCCAGCAGTCCGGCTCGAAGTCCGGCCAGAAATATTTCGGCGCTCCGTTCGATGGGATGTTCGACCTCCGATTGAAGGAAGCTAACGAGTTCTACGAGCAGCGCGTGCACGTGGGTATGAGCGAAGATCCAAAGATGGTCCAGCGGCAAGCATTCGCAGGCCTGCTCTGGGGCAAGCAGAGCTACCACTATGATATCGGCCGCTGGCTAAGGGGCGATCCGACGCAGCCGAAGCCCGATCCGCAGCGCTATCAGGGCCGGAATCACGACTGGACGTACCTCCATAACTCAGACGTAATCTCCATGCCGGATAAGTGGGAATACCCGTGGTACGCCGCGTGGGATCTGGCATTTCATTGCGTCGCGATGGCGCTGATTGATCCCAAATTCGCCAAGGACCAGCTCGTCCTTTTCCTTCGCGAATGGTACATGAATCCCAACGGTCAATTGCCGGCCTACGAATGGAATTTTTCAGACGTAAATCCGCCCGTGCACGCCTGGGCGGCCTGGCGCGTTTATAAGATCGCCTCCCGGATCCAGAAAAAACCGGACCGGGAATTTCTCGAACGTGTATTTCATAAACTTCTTCTGAATTTCACGTGGTGGGTGAATCGAAAGGACCCTCAGGGAAAAAACGTTTTCGAAGGCGGCTTTCTAGGCCTGGACAATATCGGGGTTTTTGACCGTTCCCAGCCGATCGGCCCCGATAGCTTTATCGAGCAATCCGACGGCACCAGCTGGATGGCGATGTTCTGCCTCGATATGCTCTCCATGGCCATGGAGCTGGCTCACGACGATCCCGCTTACGAGGATGTCGCCAGCAAATTCTTCGAGCATTTCGTTTACATTTCGCTGGCCATGAACCACATGGGTGACAAGGGAATTGGACTCTGGGATGAGAAGGACGGTTTTTACTACGACGTCCTGCACTTTGGCGCGGGCGACGAAACCATTCCCATGAAGGTGCGCTCGATGGTGGGTCTGGTTCCGCTTTTCGCCGTCGAGATATTCGACCCCGAGGATCTTGCGCGCCTCCCGAATTTCAAGCGCCGCATGGAGTGGTTCCTCAGGCATCACCCCGATGTCGCCGAGCATGTGGACATGAGCCGCGTAACTCCACAGGGCCCGCGGCTGCTGCTAACCATCGCCAACCGCAATAAGCTTGAGCGGATCTATCGTTACGTTTTCGATGAAAACGAATTCTTTTCACCGTATGGCATTCGTGCGCTTTCGAAATATCATCTGGAGCACCCATACGTGCTAACCGTGGATGGCCAGACGCATTCGGTGAATTACGAACCTGCGGAGTCCACGACGGATCTTTTCGGTGGCAATTCCAACTGGCGAGGGCCGATCTGGTTCCCGATGAACTTCCTCCTGATCGAATCCATGCAGCGCGTTCACTACTACTATGGCGACGACTTCAAAGTGGAGTGTCCTACGGGGTCGGGCCGGAAGGTAACGTTGTGGAATGCCGCCGCCGAGCTTTCGCGCCGCCTATCGCACATTTTCCTCCGGCGCAATGGCCGCCGACCGGTGAACGGTGATGATGCCATGCTGCAAAAGGATCCTTTTTGGCGCGACCTGATTCTATTCTACGAATATTTTCATGGCGATACCGGCGCGGGCCTCGGCGCAAGCCACCAGACCGGCTGGACCTCTCTGGTAGCAAAACTGCTCGAACAAAGCGGCGAATAATCTTCCGCGGTTTAGTAGGGGCGCAGTCCGCCAATAAATCAGGGCGGACGCCCGGCAAATGTCCCTGGCAATCCACCGTGCCATTGGCGTCGGGTGCAGTGCGGCTAACGTTTCCTCTGTGTTCTCTGTGGTGAGTCTCAGCTTCAAACCCCGTTTGAATACCGGTCTACGATTTAGCAGCAGACTCAACCAGCTCGATCAAAATTTTCCCACCACCAGGTTGCGGCACGAGGAAGAAATTAATTCGCGTGCCGTCCGCCCCCGCGCGCGTTGCGGGATAGACCGGCTCGAGCGCGAACCGCGTGCGAAGAATTTCCGTCGCGTCGTCCACTTCGCTCACGTTGATTTCGACCTGCTGAATCCCCTCGCCAAATTTCAGAAGGTATCGCGCAATGGCCCCAACGCCGCCGGGCTCGCGCGTCGTCAAAATGTCGAGCCGCACGCCGCCCGGAAATTCGAGCTCGAATTCCTTTGCATCTTGGTCGGGCGGCACGTCCGCAAGCTGAGGCGATCCATTCGCGGACCCTATGTGCTCAAAAGTATCCGGCTCGACAGCGACACCAACAGTCGTTTCGAGCACGCCGGACGCATCTTGAACGAGCAGATTCGCAAGCGGAGGGTAGGCGAGCCACTCCTGCACGGCGGCGCGGGCCATCGCGGAGCCCCGCGTGAAGATTTCGCTCGCGGCAGCCGCGCGTTTCGCTGGATCGGGGAGGCAAAAATTGCGGATCAGCCGCGCGATTTCGCCAGCATCAGCCACGCGGAATCCTGGTCACGATGATCCTAGTTGGATGCCGGTGTACGTACGGAGTTGGAGTTTGAAAGCATAATGTACTTCGTTTCGCCGGCGCGCAGCGTAATCGGAATATCCCATCGCGGCCGGGCGTCGCCGACCACGGCTGGGACATCAAGCGTGCTCAGCCAATATGTTCCTGGCGCCAGGCCCCGCAGGAATCCCTGCCCTTGAAGATTTGTTTCCGCGCGTGCCACCGCGTAGTTGCCTTGCGCCAGATCCATCGTGCGCCGATGGATGGCCGCAACGCGTGCTCCCAGCAGGCTTTCCCACCGTGGGCCAGGGTTAATGTCCTGCAGGTTGATATCGAGCTGGTCGGTGCTCTGCGGATGGGTCTCGATGTAGTGGCGGATGGCTAAAATGTAATCGTCGGAAAGCTTCTTGAACTTGGCCGGATTTTTCTGCTCGTCCCCCGCCTTGTATTTCGGCTTGGGGAAATCCGCGGATTGATCGCCGGCATTTCTGTCCATGTACGCGGTCTTGAATTCCGGAACGCCCATTATGTCGTCCTCGTGCACCCTGTGCGTGAAGTTCTCGCCCGACATATCAACCATCTCGTTCTTTTTCATCCAGGCTCTTAATTCGGGCGAGACGTCGAGCTTTGCGATGAACGCATCCATATCGGGTTTAGGATATTCCGCCTCCGCTTCCTTCTCGATATCCACGAAGCTCTTGCTCAAAAGGTAGAACGGAAATCCGCGCACTGGCTCCTCGAGGCCCTCCGAAGGGGTCGCACGCGCGACGAATTCGATCGAAGAGTTCTGCGCGGCCGCGCGAGAGGCGCTCGCCATCGTCCCCGCGAGGACAAAAACCGACAGCCATACGAATCCGCTAAATCTGTTCTTCATGCCGCCCATCGTAGCAGAAGGCCGCAGAACGATGCATGCGCCGGAACGAATGGGTCCAGATGGTTAATGCCAGCTCGGAAGGAAGAGTGAAGATAAGGAAAGTCTGCGGCGGGAGACCAAGCGTGCTGCGCCAGCGTCAGTACAATTGGAAGGTGACTTCGATGATTTGCCGTACGGAAGCCGGCCTGCCATCCGGGCCCAGCGCCGGTTTCAGACGCCATGTGCGGACGGCTTCGATCGCTTTCTCGTCCAGCCCAAGCCCGAGGCCCTTCGCCACGTGCACATCCGTCACCCGGCCGTCCGGCGTGATGATGGCGATTAATTCCACGACGCCCTGAACCTTCACCTTCATGGCCTCGTCGCTATAGTCCGCTCGCGGGCAGTAGAGGCACGCAGGCGTCCCGTATCCGCCCGTTCCCGCGTTCGGAGTACCTCCGCCCGTGCCATATCCTTCGCCCGGTCCCACACCGTTGCCATTACCGTTGCCCACGCCGCCGCCATGTCCATTGCCCATGGAATCGTTCATGGAGTGCCCGAGCGGATCGCCCCAGTTATCCATTTTGTTGTTGGGCAGATGAATATCGGGATTGCCCACGACCGTCGGCGTCACAGCAATTTCCGGGTGTTCCGGCGGATGCACCACGGGCCGCGAAATCTGCGTCCACGCGAACTTAGGCAATTGGCCTTTGGCCGCCGGCAACTTGTCAGCTGCTCCGCCGCCACCTCCCGCCTTCTTCGCCGCAGGCACAAGCTTGTTCGCATAGGGCGAGATCGTAACGTCTGTCGCCAGCTCTGGGCTGGAAGCTTTCGTCACGGGCGGCGAGATGTTTCCGTAAATCAGAAGCGGGAGAAGCACAATCAGCCCGATCGCCACTGCATGCACCAGAATAGATACAATCTGGACGCGGCTGAACTGCTCGTTTTTCGACCAGATTTCGGGGACGGGAATCGGTTGGCTCGTAGTCTTCAGCGGCGGCAGTTTCCGCGGCGCAATCCAATCTCGCAAGTTCGCCCAAAGGCTGGGCTCCTCGTGCCAGTCCACCAGCAGCGCTGATCGCACGTTTCCGCGCGGCCCTGAATGGAAGAACTCCTTCAGGTTGTCGCTCATTCCCGAGCCAAATCGCGGAATATCGAAGGCGGTAGGCGTGCCCGCGCGCACCTTTATGGGACGCTCAACCAGGAAGTCTCTGAGATTTGAAAACAGGCTACGCAGGCTCGATTCGCGCGAGGGCGATGGCAGGCGTCCCAGCCGGAGCGAGGGATCGCTGACTTCGCGGCCGGGGTCGTTCAGTCTGGCGCTAGAGTCTGACATATGTGTTACCTGCGTCCCTCATCGCCGTACCACAAATATTAGACGCATCCCTGCGGAAAAGGATGTCCGGGGCCGAGGCACGGCTGACACGCTTCGAGAATCATTGTAACATACGGGATGCAACGGCAAATTTCCGTTTCCACTTCGCAAACTTGTAACACAAGCAGGCACGCCCGCGCTACACAACGCGCTTGGGCCTCGAAGAAAGGGCTTCTCGATCCCCCAAGATGGCGACACCCTTCGATTCTAAAAGCACTCTGAATCTGCCCAAAACCGATTTCCCGATGAAGGCCAAGCTTCCGGAGCGGGAGCCCGAGCAATTGGCCGCCTGGGAACAGATGGGGCTATATGACCGCATCCTCGAATCCCGCGCGGGCAAACCCCTGTTCGTTCTGCATGATGGACCACCATATCCCACCGGTGAAATCCACCTCGGCACGGGCTTGAACAAAACCCTCAAGGACATGATCGTGAAGTCGAAGACCATGGCCGGCTTCCGCGCGCCCTACGTCCCCGGCTGGGATTGCCACGGCCTCCCTATCGAAACGCAGGTGGAGAAGGAACTCGGCGGCAAGACAAGCAAGGTGGCTCCGGCGGAATTTCGCCGCATGTGCCGCGAATTCGCGGCGCGCTACGTGGAAATCCACAAAGTTGAATTCAAGCGCCTCGGCGTCTTCGGCCGCTGGAATCAGCCGTACCTCACGATGAACCCCCACGACGAGGCCTCGATCGCCGGCGCATTCCTCGACTTCCTCGAAGAAGGCTACATCTATCGCGGCTTGAAACCTGTGTATTGGTGCATTTGCGACCGCACCGCGCTCGCCGAAGCCGAAGTCGAATACGAAGACCACACCAGCTCTTCCGTCTGGGTGAAGTTTCCAGTCGTCGCGAACGAAAAATCCGCCAAGCTCGGCAAAGGCGTCAGCGCCCTCATTTGGACGACCACTCCCTGGACGCTTCCCGCGAACCGCGCGCTCGCGTTCCATCCCGAATTCGAATACGTCGTCGCGGACACTCCGGCCGGAAAGCTTCTGCTAGCCAAGGAGCGCCTGAAAGCCCTTGCCGAGGAATCCAAAGTCGAGCCCGGCGAAATCTACGGTTCGTGGACGGGCAAAGAGCTCGAAGGCATCCAATTTCAGCATCCGTTCCTGGATTTGAAAGTGCCCGCGGTCCTCGCCGATTACGTCACGCTCGATCAGGGGAGCGGCATCGTGCACACAGCTCCAGGCCATGGCGCCGACGATTTTCGCACCGGCGAAAGATATGGCCTCGAAGCCTACGCGCCCATTGACGATGAAGGACGTTTCTTCGAAGGCCTGCCCCAATACCGGGGCAAGACCGTCTTCGAGGCGAATCCGATCATCATCAATTTGCTGAGGGCGCGCGGCGCTCTCGTCGCCGAAGGCAAACTCCAGCATAGCTACCCGCACTGCTGGCGGTGTCATAACCCAGTCATCTTCCGAGCCACTGAGCAGTGGTTCATCGGTCTCGACCGCGAAAATCTGCGCCAGCAGGCGCTCGCCGAAGTCGAAAAAGTAAAATGGATTCCCGCATGGGGACGCGACCGCATGCACGAAATGGTCGCCGACCGCCCGGATTGGTGTATTTCGCGGCAGCGCTTCTGGGGCGTTCCGCTGATCGTTTTCTATTGCGAATCCTGCGGAAAGCAGCTCCGCGACTTTAAGGCCCTGCGCCACGTGTTGCCGTTTTTCGAACGCGAAGGTTCCGACACCTGGTACACGCACTCCGCCGAAGAACTTCTTCCGCCGGGGACGAAATGCTCCTGTGGCGCCGCGAAGTGGCAGAAAGAATCCGACATTCTCGATGTCTGGTTCGAATCCGGCTCCACGCATCTCGCCGTGCTTAGCGAGCAGAACGGCCTTCACTGGCCCGCGGACGTTTATCTCGAGGGCCCCGATCAGTTTCGCGGCTGGTTCCAAAGTTCGCTGCTCAACGCCATCGGCACGCGCGGCCATGCGCCCTATCGCCAGGTCGTTACCCACGGCTGGACGCTCGACGACAAGGGCACGCCAATGTCGAAATCGCGCGGCAACGCCCTTTACCCGAAGGAAATTTGCGAAAAATGGGGCGCCGATTTGCTGCGCCTGTGGGTCGTCTCGCAGGATTACACCGCGGACATGCGCAATTCGCCCGCCATGATGACGCAGCTCGCGGAAGCCTATCGCAAGATCCGCAACACGTTCCGTTTCGCGCTCTCGAATCTTTTCGATTTTGATCCCGCGCGCGATGTGGTCCATGACGCGGACATGTGGGAGATTGACGCCTGGATGCTTCGCCGCACCGGAGCGCTCGTCCGCCAGTGCCTCGACTGGTACAAGGAATACGAATTTCATCGCGTCTATCACGCCCTGCACGATTTTTGCAGCGTGGACCTGAGCGCGTTTTACTTCGACGTGCTCAAGGACCGCCTCTACACCTTCGCGCCCAATAATCGCGGTCGTCGCTCCGCGCAGACGGCCATTCACCATATCGCCCGCGCCCTAGTCCGACTGATCGCGCCAGTCCTCGTTTTCACTTCCGAGGAAGTCTGGAAGCATCTGCCGCAGCCCGCTTCCGCCGCGCCCAGCGTGCACATGGCCAATTTCCCCGCCGCCGAGCACTTTGAGAACGCATTCGACGATGCCCGCGCTAAAAATTGGGATCGTCTCCTCGCCGTGCGGGAAGAAGTGCTGAAAGCTCTCGAACCGCTGCGCGCCGCGAAAACGATTTCCGCGAACCTCGAAGCGCGGGTCACGCTCGCAGCGACGGGCGACCTCGCCGCACTGCTGCAGAAATATGCCTCGCAGCTTCCTGCATTCTTCATCGTCTCGCAGGTCGAAATCGCCTCCGATGAAATCCAAGGAGCTTCGCCCGCCCCGGGCATCGAAGGCCTGCGGATTCGCGCCGAGCGCGCGCACGGCAAGAAATGCGAGCGCTGCTGGAATTATTCGACGCTCGTGGGCGAGAGCACCGCGTATCCCACGCTCTGCGAGCGCTGCCTCGCCGCCATCCAAGAAATCGAGCGTGACCGCGCCAGCAGCGCCGGAGGCGCAACATCGTGACGGCATGGTCGTGAATTCAAATCCGTCGCGGCCGGGTTGGTTGCTGGCTCTTCTGGCTGCGGCCGTGCTTGCGGCGGACCAGGCGAGTAAGCATGCCGTCGAAAAATTGACGGTCGCCGGTTCCAGCCGCGTGCTGATCCCCGGTCTTTTGAATTTCGTGCACAGCAGCAATCCCGGCGTCGCTTTCGGACTGCTTGCGGATTCCAATACTCCTTGGCGCGCGCCGGTCCTGATAGTCTTTTCCGTCGCCGTGATCGGCCTGATCGCGTGGCTGCTCGTTTCGGGTCGCGCGGGGGGCTGGTTCGGTCAGTGCGGGATGACGCTAATCCTCGGCGGCGCGGCAGGAAATGTTCTCGACCGAATCCTGCGCCGCAGCGTCACCGACTTCATAGATTTTCACCTGGGTGATTACCACTGGTACACATTCAATTTGGCCGATTCCGCGATCGTCCTCGGCGCCGGGCTGGTCATCCTCGAACTCTTGCGCGACTGGCGGCATCCAAGCAGGGAGCGGGCCTAGCGATGCATCCGATCCTTTTCCAAATCGGTTCGGTCACCATCTACACCTACGGCGTTCTGGCCGCAGTGGGATTTCTCGCCGGACTCTGGTACGCATACCATCGCGCGCCGATCGTGGGCCTCGACCCCAATCAGGTTTGGAACCTCGGCATCTACGGAATTCTTGTTGCGCTCGCCGTATCCAAGATTTGGCTGATCCTCAGCGCCTGGGATTATTACTCCGCAAATCCGCGCGAAATTTTCAGCATCGCCACTTTCCAATCCGCCGGCGTCTTCTACGGAGGAATCGTCGGCGGACTTCTCTGGGTAATTCTGTACACACACTTTCAAAAGCTGTCTCTTCTGGCCGTCCTCGATCTCGCGGCCGCTCCGGTTGCGCTGGGCCACGCCATCGGTCGCCTCGGTTGCTTTGCCGCCGGCTGCTGCTACGGCAAGCCAACATCCCTCTCATGGGGAGTCACCTTTTCCAATCCCATCGCGGCGAAGATCAGCGGCACGCCGTTGGACGTCTCGCTTCATCCCACGCAGTTGTACGAGTCCGCTGCTGAGTTCCTGAATTTCGGCATACTCGTCTGGCTCGGCGCGAAGCGGCGCGTCACTGGACGCATCGTCGGCGCGTATTTCATCCTTTACGGAATTGAACGCGGCACGATCGAATTCTTCCGTGGCGATCCCGGCCGCACTCTTATGTTTCACGACCGCCTCTCGTTGATGCAGCTCGTAAGTGCCGCGCTGATCGTCACTGGCGCTTTTCTCTGGCTGCGCGGCCATGGAGCCGCAGCTCCAGTTCCGTCGGTGACCAGAGCCCGCGCCACGACAGGCCGTTCCTAACATAGAATCTTCTGCGCTGATGAAATTCATCGTCACTTCCGAAGACTCTGCCCAGCGACTCGACGTATTCCTCGTCTCGCAGCTCCCGGATCTGAGCCGCTCGCGCATCAAATCGCTGATGGACGAAGGCCGCGTGCAGGTTGACGGATCGGCGCGCAAAGCCTCGCATCATGTCGAGACCGGTGAAGTCGTCACCATCGAGATTCCGGTTGAGCTGGCCCCCGGCGTCGAGTCCGAACCCATTCCGCTCGCCGTTCTCTACGAGGACGAAGACGTCGCCGTCGTCAACAAACCTGCCGGAATGATCGTCCATCCGGGAGCGGGTGTGACGAGCGGCACGATGGTCGCCGCGCTGCTGCATCGCTTCGGCGGAGTTGCGGGATTGTCTTCCGTCGGCGGCCCGCTGCGCCCCGGGATCGTGCATCGCCTCGACAAGGAGACATCCGGCGCGATTGTCATCGCGCGCACGGACGACGCGCATCGCAAGCTCGTCGAGGATTTTCGCGACCGGCTCGTCCAGAAAACCTACGTCGCGCTACTTCACGGAAAAATTAAGGGAGACGCAGGCAAGATTGAACTGCCCGTCGCGCGCGACCTGCGCCGTCGCTCCCGTATGACCGCCCGCCGCCGCGAAGGCCGCGAGGCCCGCACGGATTGGCGCGCGCGTCTGCGTTTCGATGGTTTTGTTCTGGTCGACGCGGATTTGCACACCGGACGCACGCATCAGATTCGCGTCCATTTTTCCGCTCTCGGGTGTCCTGTGGTGGGTGACGCGCTCTACGGAGCGCCGCGCCAGGAGCGCGTGGGCACCGAGCTGCTTGCGCCGCTCGATAGAAATTTTCTGCATGCCGCGCGCGTGGCCTTCACCCATCCGCGCACCAATCGGCGGATCGAAGTTCGCGCGCCGCTGCCGTCCGAACTCATCAGCTACCTCGCGGTTCTCGGTCACGCCGCCAAGGCCGACCGCGCGATGATTGACGCTGCAATAAAAGAGTTCCTATAATCGTCGCCAGGGAGCATCCTGCCACGATGAGTCCTCGCGATAGCTTGAAATGCAGTTTTCGTGCACCGAATGAATTTGCTGTTCGCGTCATTTTCGCGCTTGCCATACTGCTCGCCATTCCGGCCCGGCCCGCGCGAACGCAGGATTCGCCGCTGCCTCCGCCGCCACCCGCTGCTGCGCCTCAGGACAGCCCTCAAAATCCACAAGGGCGGCCCGCTCCGCCGGTCGTGCCCGCCATCACCACCACCACCGGACTGGTCCATCTCGTTGTCACCGTAACGGACCACCACCACAATTTCATCACCGACCTTGATAAGAGCGATTTCAAGGTTCTCGAGAACGGAACGCCACAGGACATTAAGTTTTTCGGCCGCGAGACGGACCTGCCTCTTCGCATCGGTTTGCTTCTGGACACATCCAACAGCATCCGCCCACGTCTGGAATTCGAAAAGGACGCGGCGATTGATTTTCTCGGCAAAGTGATTCGCCGCAACAAGGACTTGGCTTTCTTGATGACCTTCGACAACGAGCCGGAGGTTATTCAGGACTATACCGGCGATCTCGACTTGCTCATGACGGCCGTCCGCGCGCAGCGTGCCGGAGGTGGCACGGCTCTGAACGACGCCATCGTCATGGCTTCGGAAAAGCTGGCGCACCCGCCGCTTCCAAAGGGGCCTGAGACGGAAGTTCGTCGCGTCGTCGTGGTGATCACCGATGGCCAGGACAATTTGAGCGATCGCGCGCTGACCGACGCGATTGATGCATCAATCCGCTCCGAGGCTGCCGTTTTTGCCGTGAGCACAAATACCGATTGGCTCGCGGTGGATGACGCCAGCAAACCTACCAAATATCACGTGGAGGCAGGCGACAAAGTTCTCCAGCAGTTCGCCGACCAGACCGGCGGCCACGCCTTCTTCCCCTACCGCATTGACGATCTCGCTCAATCCTTCTTGGACATCGGGACCGAGCTGCGCAGCCAGTATTTCATCGCCTATGCACCGACGAACCCGCCGGCCATCGGCACGTATCGCCCGATTGACGTGCAGACAAACCGCAAGGGCCTCATCGTCAGCACGCGCAAGGGCTACTACGGCGCAGCTCCGCCTCCTGTTCCCAACGGAAATTAAAATCAATTTGTGCCGCGACGACGCTGCGCCAAGCAGGTTTGTATTTGTTTCGTAGGGGCGCTGCTTGCTGCGCCCGCATTTAGACTATCTCGACGGGGCGTAATATCCCTTCCGGTTGAGGACCTTTGTATCCGGCCGTGTCACTTCGACTTTGATCTTTCGAAATGTTCCATCCCGGTTAATGTTCGATGGAGAATAGCCAAGAACGTATTGCGAACGCAGCTCTTCGGAAATTACATCGAACGCCTTTTCCAGGCTGCTGTCGTTCCGGACGCTAATCACCCGCCCGCCCGTATCACCCGCGAGTGATTGCGCAACTCCGTATCCGTATCCTTGCGTCGCCCGGGGATCGCTGATGAGGATGATATGGGCCACGGCGTCTGCGCGTTGCACGGATTCGACCGCGTCCCGTTCCGATAGCTTGCTGCCGTTGTCTTCGCAATCGCTCATGATCACGATAGCTTTGCGACCAGCTTCCGGGCCCAGCTCGTCGTGCGCGGCAAGGTAAACCGCGTCGTAAAGGTTCGTACCGCCGCCCCCTCTCTGCGGGATAGTCCCGCCGGTTCCGCCGATCCCCGTAGCATCCACATTGATCTGGGCGCTATGAATTGCGTGCGAGAGTACGGACGGGTCTTCCGTGAAGTCCGCAAGTAAATTCACATCAGTGTCGAAGGTCATCACGATCGCTTCGTCTTTCTTGTGCATCACTTCCCGGACAAATCGCGAGCCCGCATCCTTCTCTGCGCCCAGCATGTAGTACATGCTTCCGCTCGTGTCCATCATGATGGCCAGCGAAATGGGCAGGTTCACTTCCTTCGAGAAATAGATAATTTTCTGCGGTACGTTATCCTCATAGACTTTGAAGTCGTCCTGCGTAAGATCGCCAACGATTGCATTGTGCTTGTCGCGAACAGTGGCAAACACGTTGACGACGGCCGTCTTGCTTTCGAGCGGGTTCTCCGTTTGCGGAATTTCCTGCGGAGGTTGCGGTGCGGCTTCACTCTGACTGCCCGGAGGAGGGCCGCCGGCCGGGCCCATCGGGCCGCGTTCGGCTCCCTGCGGAGACGGTCGGGGCGCGGCGATAGCGCGCGACGCGATCGAGTTGAGCGCCGGATATCCCCCCAAAGCCAGGATAAGAATACCCGCCGCGATGCTGGTCAGCCGCATTGTATAATCTCCTCGGGAAAGAACTCAGACGGGTTCGATGCAGGATACGCCCCTCCGGATGTTTGATCCAGATCATGGGGCGCAGGAAACCAGCGAAGACCCGCGGCCCTGCCCGCGGGTACGAAACGAGATGCTCCGATGACTCGAATACTTCCATTCCTCAGCCTGATTCTTCTGCTTGGCGAAACAGCGGGCGCGCAGCCGCAAGCGCCACCACCACCGGCCCCCGCCCCGCAGAAAGCCGCACCCTCGCGGCAGCAGGTTGCGCCGCCCATCGTCACTGTCACTCGCCAAGTGATCGTTCCCGTCACGGTCAAAGATTCCCAGGGCCAGCTCGTCGGCGATCTGGCAAAGGACGAGTTTCGCATTTTCGCTGACGGCGTCGAGCAGAAAATTCTAGGTTTCTCCTCGGAAGCCGTTCCGCTTTCCGCCGTCGTTCTTCTCGACAATGATCTCAACAGTCGCGTTGCACCTCAGGTGCAGAAAAGCCTCACGACGATTGCAGCCGGCTTCGGCCCCAGCGACGAAGTGGCGCTCGTCACCTACGACCAGTTTCCGGAAACCGTCTTCGACTTTTCCTTCAACAACGACGCGCTCTTCACCAGCCTCAAGCGCCTTGAACTCGGCTCTCACAACGGGGCGGTGAACCCCGGCCCCACCACGACCGGACCGATCGGCGCAGGTCCGCCTCCTTCAACGGCAGGTCCGATTGGCAGCGGCCCACCTCCGGCGGCCAGCGTGCAGATCCACGGCTCGGGGCGCTACAAGAACACCGACGCGCTCAACGACGCGCTCTTCGCTGCGGGCGACATGCTGAAGGCTCGCGGGCGCGACCGGCGCAAGATTATTTTCCTGATATCGGATGGCACGAACGGCGGAACCAACGAACACAGTTTCGATGAGACGTTGCGCTCCTTGCTCGTCGGCGACATTTCCGTCTTTTCTATTTCGGTGTCGCGCTCGCTTCCTGTCGGCAAGTCACTCGTCCAAAAAGGGGCTGCGGAGCTCGAGAAGTATGCGACCGGCACTGGCGGAGACACCTTCTTCTCCGCGAAGCAGCCTGAACTTGAGCGCCTCTATTCCGCCGTCACCGAGCAGGCGCGCAACGAATATACGCTCACGTTTTCGCCCGAGGACATTACGAAGGGTCAGGACTATCACCCGATCGAAGTTCGAGTCCGCCGTCCCGGCCTGAACATCACGACGCGCGGGGGATATTACGAAAGCGCCATCGCCCCCGGACGTTGACGCCGTCTAAATTGCGAGATCGTTTTTATTCGCTTTTGGGCGCGGCTGGCTGGATCGAAATCAATTGTTCGTGCGCGGGGCAGAGCGGCTTGTAATCGCAGTAGCCGCAGGCAAAGCCGGGCTTGGCCGAAAAATCTCCCGCGCGAATTCGGTCGGCCACTTCGGCAATTCTCGCCTTCGTCGCGGTCAGTGATTTCGCGTCGCGCGTTGACTCAACGGCTTCGTTATTCACCAGGTTGTAAAACACGAGCTTTCCGGGCGTAAGTTCCAACACTTCGCGCGCGGCCAGCGCGTAGATGCTGAGCTGCAGATCCTCCGCTGCTTTCTTGGCGTCGCGCGGCCTGCCTGTCTTGTAATCCACGATTTCGATTTCGCGTTCGCTCAGGCGATTCACCTGGTCCATTCGGCCGGTGACAACCACGTTGTGCTCGAGCGGAAGCTCGAACCCTTTTTCCTGATGCAGTACATCGGGCGGCGCGGCCATAAAGCTGCGATGGAACGCTTCCAATTGTTCGCGCCCGGCCTTTCGGTATTCCCCCTCCTGATATTCGTCCGGAAATCCCGCCGAGGACCATTCGCGCTCGTAGATCGCGATCACTTCTTCGATCGGCACCTTCCCGCGCTTGCGAACTTCGCCGACGAATTCACGGATCGTCGCGTGCATCACGTTGCCAAATGTCATCTGCGCGTGCGGGCCGCCGCGAATGTTCCAGACGTACTGAAACATGTATTTCATCGGGCACCGGTCGTAGGCATCAATCGCCGAAGCGCTCAATTGCAGCGGCTCGGGCCGGGGAGGATGAAACGATTTGGCCCAAAGCGCCACGCGCGAATAGGCCCGGGCGCTCTCCGGGCCCGGAGGAAAGAGCTGAGTGGGGTCTGGGGCGGCCGGCGCCGGGCCGGCGATTTCTTCGGATGCTGGCACATCCACTTTCGGCGCGGATTGCGCCACGTCCTTTTTCTGAATCTCCGCCTTCATCAGGAAATCGTCCAGAAATGGCGACGGTTTCTTTCGGCGGTTCACGATCGTCGAAAGCGTCAGCCGCTTCTGCGCGCGCGTGAGCGCCACATAAAAAAGCCGCCGCTCCTCCTGAATGTGAAAATCCGCCTTCGGTTGTTCTTCCTTCATAAGTTCGGGAGGAAATTCGAACTCGGGCCGCCGCGCTCCGGAAGGGAAGTCGCTTTTGCTGAGCCGCAGGATAAACACGTGGGGGAACTCGAGGCCCTTCGCCGCGTGCACGGTCATCAATTGCACGGCGTCCTCGGAAAGCTCTTCCTCGATTTGGACGTCGCCATCAAGTTCATCGAAGTAGCCGAGGTATTCGATGAAATCGCGCAGCTGCTTCTTCTCGTTTTTTCGCTCCCACTCCTTCACGAATTCGACAAGGCGGTCCAGGTACTGCCGGTCCACATCTGCAGCCAGCGGCGCGAGCCCGAGACTCCCGATCAATTCGTCGAGCAGCGCGGCAGCGGTTTTATTTCGCGCGCTCTGCCTCAACTGGTTCAGCAGCTGCACGAGTTCCGGCAAGCGCACGCCCTCGCGGTTGAGCGGCGGCTCGCGGTGCGCGGATTCCACCTCGTCCCAGAGCGGCCGCCGGTGATTCTTGTCCGCGCGCTCGCCCAGCCGCACCAGGTCGCGCGGCTCGAGTCCCCAGTAAGGGGCAGCCAGCACACGCGCGCAGGCCACATTGTCCGCAGGCACGGCAATCAAGCGCATCCACGCCAGTAGGTCGCGCACGAGCGTGCTCGAAAGAATCGAAAACTTCCGTATAACGAACGGAATTCCGCGGCGCCGCAGCGCGTCTAGCAATTGCGCGCGGTGCGTGTGCTTGCGGTAGAGCACCGCGAAGCTGCGCCAGGATGCTCCGGCCTCATGCAGGCGCTCGATTTCGGACGCGACCCAGTGCGCCTCTTCCTCGAATGCGGCGAATTCGACGACGCGAATCTTTTCGCCGTCCGGATTTCCGGTGGTCAGATTCTTGGGCGGCAGCAGCGGCGACTTCTCGTTGTGCGAAATCATCTCGCCCGCCACGCGGAGGATTCTTCGCGTCGAGCGGTAGTTTTGCGATAGCGAGACGAGCGCTTTTTTGGCAGCAGCCGCCGGCAGTGCGCCGCCCACTCCGCAAAACCGCTCGAGAAAAATCGTGAAGCTCCCGAACGACGCGCCGCGGAAACGGTAGATCGCCTGATCGTCGTCTCCCACCGCGAGAATGTTGCGCCGGTCGCCCGCCAGCAGCCAGAGCAATTCGAGCTGCGCGATATTGGTATCCTGAAATTCGTCCACCAGGATGTAGCGATATTGGTCGCGCATCCGCGCGAGCAGATCGGCGTCGGAGCGCAGAGCCTCGACGGCCTGTAGAAGTTGCGCGCCGAAGGTGTACAGATTTCGCTCGCGCAGCAGCCGCTCGCTGACGCGATAGACGCGGGCGAGTTCTTCCTGGCGCGCGACTTCCGCTTCCGCAATCACGAGCGCGTCCGGTTCGAATGCTCCCTTTCTCGCGTCGTGTTCGCGGCGCAGCACGTCCACGTATCGCTGGTAATCGTCCGGCGTCACCAGCTCGTCCTGACAGCGGGAAAAAAATGTCTGAAAATCCTTCAGGAATTCGGCCGGCTCGGCCAGCCGCCGGAAAAGCACCAGCCCCAGGTCGGCGATGTTGCGCCGCATCAGGATGCGGTGGTCTAAGTCGTCCAGGGACTGAATATCGGGGTTGACACCTTGCAAAATCTTTTCCAGGCAGAATTTGTGGAAGGTGCTGAGCCAAACGTCTTCGGCGCGCTCTTTGCCTGCCGCTTTCACCACGCGGTGCTTCATTTCCCCCGCGGCTTTGTTTGTGAACGTGAGGCCGAGAATATTTTCGCCCGCGAGCGTGGGATCGGATTCGAGCAAATTGCGGATGCGCTCGGTGATCACGCGTGTCTTGCCGGTGCCGGCGCCCGCGACCACGAGCAGCGGCCCTTCGCCGTGCTCGACAGCGGCGCGCTGCTCGGCGTTCAGCGGAAAGCCGGGTTCGGATTCCGATCTCGAGATTGGAGTTTGCGGCATGATCCAGCGTCGCAATTGTAGCAGAATCGCCAGGGGCGAATACGAGGCGAAGAAAAACGCGGCCGAGAAATGGTTGGCGGACGGAAAAATGGCGCCGCTCGCCCTCCTCTTTCCAGTGACGGGTAGAACTGGTCGCGGTCGTTTGTTTTCTGTAAGTTGGGCGTGTTTCTACTCGGCACGCAGTGTCGAGTAACAATGCGCAGTTCAGCTCGTGCTTTACGATGCCCGAGCCCGCGTCCATCCGTGCTCCTTTCCGGGGCAAAGTGCGCCCCGATATACGCTAGCGCCGGAGAGAACGGCGCGTGTCAAGCGCCGCCTGTGGACTTTTCGTCAGCGCGCGAAAATTCGAGATGATCGGGAACGCCTAAGACTCGACACGCCCTTCTGTCCGTGCGGAGATGATCGTGTGACTAGGAGAGGAAATGTCCGGTGATCCGACCACCCTCCTCCATCTGCCTAATAACCTTCTTTCGATTCGTCCCGTAAGTGGTTGACTTCACGCCCCCGAAATTCGCGGATCCTGCTGCGCACAAACACATGTTTTCTGTCAACAGGCACGCGTTCGGTCTCCTACAGTGTTTACTGTATAGACTTGAAATGACACTTCGGGAGATCGTCTCCTGTGTTCCCGGGAACGTGACCATGACGTCGTGGATCCCCTGGCTCCCCCGCGCAGACCCGAATCACCTCCTTCTGTTACTGCCGTGCGTGCCGACAGCTTGCGGTCCTGCCGCTGAGCCGCATGAAATCCTGATCGAACTCGTCCAAGCGAACCACTAAGTTTTGCAACAGGCCGATCGCACCCCGCTCGGGGTAGTTCGCACGAGACCCGCTTTACAGACAGTCTGAATTGATTGCCATGAGTCAGGTTTGCGAGGCCCGATCTGAGGACGGGTCGCCCCGACAGCTTCCTGACTCGGACACTGGGAGACGCAAATGGAAATCAAGTTGGTTCGACGCAGTATCGCGAACAACACCTCGTCACAGGCCGCACTCCAGAAGATCTATGTCGTCGAGGCAGCGAACTGCGCTGATAAAAGAAGCATCCCCCAGCGATGGAAAGTGCGGCTCAAATCCTGGGTTCGACTGCTGCTGTTCTGTGTTCCGCTGTTTAGCGGAGCAGCCACATTCGCACAGTACAATCCGCTTCCCAATCCGATTGCTGAGGAAGAAGTTGCCGGCCCGGCGCAGGCAGCCGTGCGAGCCGGGCAGAATAATTTTGCAGTTTTGTCGCAGGATCCTTACCTCGGTGGAGTGCCTACCGGGGAACTGAGCGCAACACCGATAGCCCTCTCGCTGGAAGGTGCCGTCGCACGTGGCCTCAAGCAAAACCTCGGAGCCTTCTTGGCTACCGATTCAATGACAGACGCGCGTGGACAGAAATGGCAAGCCCTGAGCGAGTTACTTCCGAATGTAACTACCGACACCGGATTTGGCGTTCGTCAAATCGATTTGAAGGCTCAATTTGGTTTGAATATACCCGGAGTGCCAAAAGTCATTGGCCCGTTCGGCTATTTCGATTCGCGGGCGTATCTGAATCAAACCATTTTTGATTGGGGATCCATCGAACAGGAGCGCTCTTCACAGGCAAAACTGAAGTCGGCCCAGTATGGCTACAAAAATGCGCGCGAGCTTGTTGTGACCGTGATTGTTTCCAACTATTTGCTCGTCATTGCCGACCAGTCGGAGGTTGAATCGGCGCTATCGCAAAGGGACACCGCCAAAGTACTTTTTCAGCAGACGTCCGATCAGCACACCGCAGGCCTTGCCGCGGCGGTGGACGTTCTGCGCTCACAGGTCGAGCTGCAATCACGTCAACAGAAATTGATCGTCGCGCAGAATAATTTGGAGAAGCAGAAATTGGTTCTGGCGCGGGCAATCGGCCTTCCTCCGGGGCAAAAGTTCGAAATAACCACACAGGTCGGCTACCAAGAATTTTCCATACCGCCTCTAGATGACGCGATACAAAGCGCGTACAAGGCTCGCCCTGATTTTCAGAGCCAGATGAATCAGGTCCAGTCAGCCGAGCTCGAGAAAAGAGCCAGTTTTGCGGAGCGTTATCCGTCGATAGAGCAGGTAGCCGACTATGGAATCACGGGAGTCAATCCGGCTTCCACGCACGGCACCGTCGATGCGGCTGTTACGCTCCGCCTCCCCATTTTTCAGGGCGGAAGAGTGCACGGCGACGTTTTGCGCGCCGATGCCTCGCTCCAAAGAGCAAAGCAGGTACTCGAAGACTCGCGAGCCCAGATCGATGAGGAGGTTCGCGACGCTTATCTCGATCTGCAGGCGGCCGCTCAAGAAGTCGCCGTCGAGAAGACCACGGTTACGCTGGCTACGGAGACGCTGCAGCAATCTCGCGACAGGTTCAACTCGGGAGTTACGGACAACATAGAAGTCGTTCAAGCGCAAGACGCGCTCGCCACAGCGAATGACGCGTACATCGCCAGCCTTTACAGCTACAACCTCGCAAAAATATCTCTGGCAAGGGCGACGGGGGTGGCGGAGTCCCGCTTTGCCGAGTACCTGAAAGGAGAGTGAGTATGGCTGAACAAGATCAGACACCCAATCCACCGCGAGTTACTCCGCCTGTACGAAACGCGCCAACGGGCGATTCTGGCGCAGCTGAGGCGCCAATTCCGTCCTATCCCCAAAGGCGCTCGCGCAAGCGTCTGATCTTTCTTGCCTCGCTCGTAGTTCTGGCCATTGGCGGCGTTTTCCTCTGGCTGTATTTTTCCGGCTTCGAGTCCACCGACGACGCGCAGGTGGACGTCCATCTCTACCCCGTCAGCGCCCGCATTTCCGGATATATCCAGAAGGTCAACGTTGAGGATAACCAGTGGGTCGGGGAAGGTTTCACGCTCGCGGAAATCGATCCAAAAGACTATGAAGTGGCGTTGGCGAAAGCCCAGGCCGAACTGGACGATGCAGACGCTGCCGCGGAGAGCTTGAATATCGACGTGCCCATATCTTCGGTCGATGCGTCGAGCCAACTGAAGTTCACATCCTCGGATATTCAGAATGCCCAGGCAGCCATTGACGCGGCGGAAAAGGAAGCCGCGGCTGCCCATTCCCGCGTTGTGGAAGCTCAGGCGGAAAATGTAAAGGCGCAGGAAGATGTCACCCGCTATCGTGTCTTGCTCGCAAAAGACGAGATACCCAAACAGATCTACGACCACGCGTATGCCGCCGCCGCGACCGACGTCGCTGCGGTAGCGGCGGCGGAAGCGAGCGATGCCGCCGCACTACAAGCCGTTCAGGAAGCGCACAGCCGTCTCATCGAGGCCGAAGCACGGAACGAAGACGCTCAAGCGGGACCGCAGCGCGTTGCCTCGACGCGGGCCAAAGCCGTTGCAGCCGTTGCGGATATACGCCAAAAAAGAGCCGCTGTCGAACAGGCCCAGTTGAATCTGGGGTACACCAAAATACTTGCCCCCGTAACCGGCGAGGTGACGAAAAAAGTTGTCGTTGGATTAAACGTGGAGCCTGGAGAGCAGATGCTCACCGTGGTGCCGCTGGATCAAGTCTGGATTACGGCGAATTTCAAGGAAACCCAGCTGAAACACATGCGCGTGGGTCAGAAAGCTGACATCCAACTTGACTCGAACGGCCGCACCTACAACGGGCATGTCGATAGCATCGCGGGAGCCACCGGACCTCTGTTTAGTTTGTTGCCCCCGGAGAATGCTACGGGAAACTACGTAAAAATCGTTCAGCGCGTGCCAGTGAAGATTGTTCTGGACCCGGGCGAAAATCGTGACCATCAGCTTCGGCCCGGCATGAACGTAGAGGCGAAGGTGTACCTACGGTGAGCGCCGAAGCGGCGAGCTTGCCCATGGAGCAGGTTGCCTGGCGTCCCAAGGTAAATCCCTGGGCGATCGGCGCCACCGTTTCGATTGCGGCCTTTGTCGAAGTTTTGGATACGACCGTTTCCAACGTAGCCTTGCCCTACATCGCGGGAGGTTTAGGAGCCAGTTACGACGACAGCACATGGGTACTCACGTCGTACCTCGCTGCAAACGCCATCATCCTGCCCATGAGCGGCTGGCTTGCCGAGATCATCGGCCGCAAGCGGTATTTCATGCTCTCGCTCTCTATTTTCACGGTAAGTTCTCTGCTTTGCGGACTTGCGCCGAGTCTGCCGGTATTGCTGTTCTTTCGAGCTCTGCAAGGCATCGGTGGAGGCGGCTTGCAACCGATGGCGCAAGCGATTCTCAACGATTCCTTTCCCCCAGAGAAGCGCGGCGTCGCATTTGCTCTTTACGGCATCTCTGCGGTCCTCGCCCCGACAGTCGGGCCGATGCTTGGAGGTTGGATTACGGACAGCTATTCCTGGCGCTGGATCTTTTTCATTACCCTGCCTGCGGTTCTTCTGGCGATCTATTTGACCTATACGCTGGTGGAAGACCCACCGTTCCTCCGTCGGATAAAAAAGGGCGGGATTCGCGTGGACTACATCGGAATATCCATGTTGGCGCTTGGAATTGGTTCGCTCCAGGTACTTCTGGATAAGGGGCAGGAAGACGACTGGTTGGGCTCGCATTTCATTACCACCTTGGCAATAACCGCAGCAGTTTGCTTGATCGCACTGGTCGTCTGGGAATGGTTCCGGAAAGATCCGATCGTCGACGTCCGCATGTTCAAGAGTTTTAACTTCGCCGCAGCAAACCTGATGATGTTCATGATGGGGTTCATGCTTTTCAGTACTTTGGTCTTGATTCCCGAGTTTTTGCAGACGCTGATGGGTTACACGGCCGGACTCGCAGGCCTCGTTTTGTCCGGAGGAGGAGTTGTCTTGCTGGTGATGATGCCCATCACTGGCCGGCTTACGTCGAAGATTCAGGCCCGATACCTGATTGCGGCGGGATGGCTGTGTCTCGCCGTCGGACTGTTCTATTCGGCTCACCGCACCGATTTATTCATCAGCTTCCGTTTTGCGATGTGGCTGCGCATCACGCAAGTAGTAGGAATCGGATTTCTTTTCGTCCCCATCACCGCAGCAGGTTATATCGGAGTCCCTCCAGAGAAAGGCAACAGCGTCTCCGGAATCATCAATTTCATGCGCAACATTGGCGGCAGTATAGGGACTTCTTTGGTGACCACTCTGATCATTCGGCGGTCTCAGTATCACCAGCAAATCCTCGTCGGCCATGCCACTTCGGATACCCCTGCGTTTCGTTCGGCACTCCATGCGCTGAGCTCTGAAATCGCACATTCCGGGCTTGGGGCCAAAGACGCTCACAATCAGGCCATTGCGAGGTTCTACGCCTTGGTGAATCAACAAGCACACGCGCTGTCCTATATGGACATATTTTGGATCCTGGGTGCGTTCTGCTCGCTTATGTTCGTTCTCGCGTTTTTCTTGAAAAGGAATGATCCAGGAGCGAGCGGAAGTGTGGCGGCCGGGTGAGGATGCGCTCAATGATTCAAGCGATTACAATTGAGCGCGAGTTCGGCTGTGGGGGATCCGAGATTGCAAGCCTGCTCGCCCAACGACTCGGGTGGAACCTATGGGATGAACGTTTAACGCAGGAAATCGCACGTCTGGCAAAAAGTTCTCCAGAAGTGGTGAAGAAGATAGAATGGAGAAGAGATCCTGCAGTTTACCGGGTCTTCCTCTCCTTTCTTCGTGGAGCATTTGAGGGGGGCCTGCCCCCAACTAACCGCTTAGCTCTGCTCGACGCTCGCCGGATCGCCGCGGTTTCCGAGCTGGCGGTCAATCAGGCGCTTTCTGACGGCCCATGCGTCATCGTTGGCCGGGGCTCGCAATATTTTCTCCGCAATCGCAAGGACGTCTTCCGTACATTTCTCTATGCTTCGCGCGATTACAAGATCCATAAATTGGTACGTGGCGGCATGTCCGAGCGTGATGCGATCGAACAGGTCGACACAACCGACAGAGACCGTGCCGCGTTCGTTAAGAGATACCTCAAGCTGAGCTGGCCGGACCACGACCTGTATGATGCAATGTTTAATACTGAGAGGGGTGAATCCTACGTCGCGGAAATCCTCGCTCACTGTGCTCAAGCGGTTCCGAACTAGACGCGCGCGAGCGGAGCCTGACTATGCCTTCCACTGAAAAACTCGACAGTCACCACAAAGCGCTCACACCGAATCTCAATGCTGACGCGCTTACCCGTAAAGTAGTTCCCGGTACCTAAGTTGCTGGTAGTCCGACCAATCAGGAGTTAGCCAAACCCGCAGAAGACAGCGGCATATTTCACAGTTGCCCTGTTTCGGACAGATTGTTGTACCCCCTCCTGCTTAACTTGCCTTGGAATCCTAACGGATAACCAGCTGGGAAATTTATCTCGGAGCGCACGAAGATTCACCTAATTCATGCGAGGCACTTTGGTGCCAGTCAGGACTTATATGAGCGGGAAAAGCACGCAAGTCGTACGGGCGGGCGAACGGACCAACACAGCGGGAAAGTCAGTGAGCAACAAAGTATTGTTGTCAACGCCCGACAGTGAATACCGGTTAATGCGTCCTCATTTGAAGTACGTTGATTTACCCAGCCATCTCAGCCTTCACGAGCCGACGCAAACCATCGAGTTCGTCTATTTCCTGAACCGGGGAATGGTTTCTCAAGTTGTCGTCACCAAAGACGGCCGTACCGTCGAAGTTGGAGTAGTGGGGAACGAGGGCTACGTCGGAGCAGGATTGGCGGTTGGATTGAGCAGAAGTCCAGTGCGAGAGATCATCCAGATCGCCGGCGACGGCTTTCAAATGAGCGGAAATGATCTTGAACGCATTATGTCGTCGGCCCCGCAATTGCGAATGCTACTGGGCAAGCATACGGGACTTCAAGCCATGCAGGTCGCGCAAACCGCGGCGTGCAACCGGCTGCACGACATACAGCAGCGCCTCTCGCGGTGGCTGCTGATGACTCAGGACAGGGCGGATTCAGGCGTACTCGCGATCACCCACGATTTCGTTGCGACCATGATGGGAACCGACCGATCCACGGTGAGCCTGGCAGCCTCAGCACTGCAAAAAAAAGGAATCATTGAGTACGTTCATGGTGCGGTGAATGTCACGAACCGCAGGAAACTCGAAAAAACTGCGTGTGAGTGTTACGCCGTAATCCAACAGTTCGAGAACGACCTGGGATTGAAATAGCAAAGCCGGTCCGTGTTGGATATCCAACAGACAGCATTTTTTTCAATCGCTAGCATTCGATCCTTGATCACCCATTTTCATTTTGTTGTGTTTTTGAGAAGTGGTGTGGTCGGGCCGAGCAGCGCCGCAAAGCACTGAAAAGGCAGTTTTTGTCGTCGCGGTGGACTCGGGAACCAATCTTATCGATGTGTCATAAAGGAATTATTGCGCCGAATCGGGAGATGGGGCATGGAGGCGAGGCGTCGCGAACTGGTATGGGTCGAACGAAATAATTTTCACGGCTGGGCCTGCTCCGCCTGCGCATGGGTATTTAACCCTGCTGGTCCACCCCGCGGGGAGTCGCTCGATCAGATGATTCGCGAGTTCGAAGAGCAGCGCGACAAGGAGTTCGCGTCCCACGTCTGCGCGGAAAACCGCACGCCGCGAGAAACAAAGTAATTCCTCATACCTCCTGGTCTCTCGACTTGTTCTCGCCCGCTGCTTCCCTCTAGGATTGGGATATGGATCGCTGGTTCCCGATCGAGACCGAGCGGCTGCTGCTGCGCGAATTCCGGGCGGACGACGAGAGAGCCATCCACGCGTACGCGAGCGATCCCGAAGTGGTGCGCCTGATGATTTGGGGTCCGAACACGCTGGAGCAGACGCAGGCATTTCTGCAGACGATGTTGAAAGCGCAGGAGCAATGGCCGCGCCCGTTTGTGGAGCTTGCCATCGAGTTGAGGGGCGAGGGGCGCATGATCGGATCCATCGGACTTCGCGTAAAGGACGAGCGCAATCGCGCCGCGGACATTGGCTACATTCTCTCGCGCAGCGACTGGGGTTGCGGTTACATGACCGAAGCGGCTCGTGCGATTCTCAATGTTGCGTTTCGTCAGCTCGATCTACACCGCGTCTGGGCGACGTGCGATCCGAGAAATCAAGCGTCCTATCGGGTGATGGAAAAGCTTGGTATGCGGCGCGAGGCCCATTTCCGGAAGGACGCGATGAAAAAGGGCGAGTGGCGCGACTCGTATCTTTACGCAATTCTCGCCGAGGAGTGGCTGGCTCATCCCTGAAGCTGACCCTGGCGCCGATGGAGATGAAGGAAGGACGCCGGACGAGCTTTTTATCTCTTGCCCTTCAGATCCTTGAAGTCGTCGCGGACTTTGTCTAATTGCTCGCGGTACGCGGCCGCGTCTCCGTACGGGAGGAAACGCGAATAGCGGTCGTGGGTGTGCTTCATGCGGCGCGCATGCTTGATGGGGCACCAATGTTGTTCCGTTCGGCCTGCAATTTCCGCGACGTATGCCAACAGCCCGTTGGAGTAGGAGCAGTACATGCAATTCAGCCCCTCAAGCGCATTCAAGTAGCGCAATTTGTTACGGTCAATTGCGATGAAATCGTTACGGCGCGCCTTCGGTATGCCGTACACGGGAAAGCAAACGGCCTGGTAAACGGAAACGAAAAGATCGGTTAGTACGAACGGAATGAAGCACGCATAGATGAACGGGGCGGTGAGGATCGCGAAAAATCGGGAATGCAAAACGTAACGGGCGAGCGATGTTTTGAGTTTCCGGTGCTCCCGCTTGATGTCCTCTGAGAACCAGATCTTGCCATTCCGCAGCTCGTAAAATTGGGACTTGATCTTCTCCTCCAGTGCCTCAACGTCTGGAAGTTTGATGAGAGGATCGGACTTCTTCGAGCCTTGATCGGTCACATTCACCTCGCGAGGGGGAAATTTGCAAATCAAGCGTCGCTATCTTCTACGCTCTCATCGCCGATATTCAAGCCGAAATCGGCTTGAAACGACTCGGAAGCAGAGTACGCAGGTCGAAATTTCGTGTTAAGCGATGGTAGTGCGCCCTACCGACGCGCATTGCTGGATGTGATATTCGTTCGGTGGCCCGGCGGTTTTTCAACTCATATATGGGGGGACAGAGGACGTATGGACCGCGAATACGATATTTTCGAAAAGCTTCCCGATGGCTCGATTCTATGGCGAACCATGATAAAGGGATTCGAAAACGCCGTCGCCGCACTGGCGAGATTAGGAAACCTGTCAGCGAATGAACACTTTGCAATCCACACGCCTAGCAACACAATCATCGCCCGAGTCAACGAGCCTGAGTCCGATCCAGCCGAGTGTAGCGACACAAAAAGCTTGTGAACCGAGAGAAATCTGTTAGACAGTGCGTTCACGAACCATGTCTACAGTCACACTCCAGGTGGCGCAGTCGGGCGAGAGAACTGGCCCCTCAGGGAGACCCGTACATAACAAGCTTCTTCTATCCATGAGCGATGAGGAGTTCCGATCAATCCGGCCGCACCTCGAATACGTGAATCTGCCGCACCATTTGAGCCTGCACCAACCCCATCGGACGGTGAGATTCGCCCATTTCCCCAATGAGGGCCTGATTTCTCTGGTTGTCGAGCTGAACGATGGAAAGAGCGTCGAGGCCGGATTGCTCGGGAAAGACGGCGCGTCGGGAATGCCGGCGGTGCTTGGTCTGAGCAGAAGTCCGCTTCGGGAAATCGTGCAAATCGCGGGGAACGGGTTCCGAGTGAAGATCAGCACGTTAAGAGAAATTTTGGGCGCGAATCCGCAGATGCACGTGATTTTGGGGCGGTATGCCGCGGGCCTCGCAATGCAAGTCGCGCAGACAGCCGCGTGCAATCGTCTGCACAAGATCGAGGAACGTCTTGCGCGATGGTTATTGATTGCCCAGGACAGATTGGAATCGGGAACCGTCGCGATCACTCACGATTTCCTGGCGACGATGTTGGGCACCGACCGGCCCAGCGTGACTCTGGCAGCAGGTGTGCTGCAGAAAAAGGGAATGATCATCTATACGCGGGGGTCGGTGAAGATTTTGAATCGGAAAAAGCTCGAACAGTTCGCATGCGAATGCTACGCAGTCGTCAGCCAATATAATAGCGGGGTTTGAAAGTCAGCGAAACGGAACCCGGCGCAGCTGCGCCGCGGAACTGCGGCCGCGGACCCTACAGTTTTCCCCCTACGGATCCTGCCTAATTACATTTGTTCTCCGCGGCATCTAGCATTGGTCGGTTTGCTACAGGGGAATCGCCTGCATGGATCAATTGGATACCTCGAAACGAATACGTGTGCTCGCTATGGATGGTTCGACTGTGGTGCTCGAGGCAGTTTGCACGTTTCTCAGAACGAAAGGCGTTGTAGTCGCGCACGTTGCGCGGGACGGTGCCGAGCTCATGGATAGAGCGCAGATACTTCGGCCCGACCTGGTTCTGCTGGATATTTCCAGGGCTGACATGGATGCGCCCGAACGCGTTGTGCAACTCAGGTCCCTCCTGCCGGACGCGCGAATCGTCGCCTTTTCGGTGTATGAACTCCTGATGACCAGAATCATGTTCCTGCAGGCGGGGGCTGATACTGTGATTCAAGGAGAACAACTGCCAGAAAGAGTGCTCGCCGAAATTCGAAAACTGTTTCCCGACAACTGAATCGCTCCCTCTCTTAAGGGCAAGCTAGAGAGACGCACCGTGGTGTCCTAATTTCAAATCGCGCTTCGCAGTCTTTGCGCTTTTTTAGGTGCTCGGGGCCTCGGCTCCATCATAGTCGCCAGTAAGAGCTGGGGGCCTCAGTCCTCAGCAAGAAGCTTCCGATCCCCTGGTGCTGCTGTAACTCTCGCATAATCTGTTCCCTACTGGCATGCGTACTTTCCACAATAGACAGCGATCCCCAAAATGCATTAGCGTAAGTCGGGGCAGTTTTTGGCCCCAGTGACAGGGCTCCCAGCGACAGGGCTCCCGAGGTCACGCGAACAAGGCTCCCAGTGTCCACGGCAAGTGGAGCCTGGGAGATCGATCGCGCTCGGGAGATCAGTCGAATCTGGGAGATCGGTCGGGCGCGCATGCGCCCCGGCTCTCTCGACGAGTGCCGTATTGCTCTTTGACAATTGAACGGGTTTTCGTGGCACAGACACTCCTGTCTATGCTCCTGCGAGCGTCTCCTTGCCAGGTATTGCTGCGCGCCGGGAAGATCAATTGCATTCCCGAGCGACTCGCAGTACCGACGGGCCGAGAGATTTCTGCGCCCAGGTGAAGTTGAATCCGCACTTCCGGTGAAATTGAGTTCGCGGTCCCGGTGAAGGCGTGGGCCTTCAGGCCCACGAAACATACCCCGTTAATTATGGCTATAGCCATGGGGCCTTACGCGCCGCTACCACTCACAAATCACCAAAGAAGTGACACACCGTGCAAAGTAATTTGCGACGTAACTCGTTGAAAACAAAGAAAAGCGCCACCCACAAAGTGACACACTTTTTCGTGACTACCCCGATATTAGGGCACCACCAGACGCGCCCTGAAATTGACCGTGTGTCTTGCCACGCCTATACTGGAGTTTCTGACCATCGCAGTGTGAAGGAGATTCCCACCGTGGAAAAGCCCGTCATTTTAAGCGCTGTGCGCACGCCGATTGGAAAATTCATGGGCGGACTTTCGCCGCTTACCGCGCCGGAACTCGGTGCAAAAGTGGTCGCGGAATCCGTGCGACGCGCGGGCATCGAGCCGGGGCAGGTGGACGAAGTGATCATGGGCAACGTGGTTCAGGCGGGCCTGGGTCAGAATCCGGCGCGGCAGGCTGCGCTGAGGGGCGGCCTCGATCCGCGGGTCGCGGCGATGACGATCAATAAGGTTTGCGGCTCGGGGCTGAAGGCTGTCGGATTGGCCGCGCAGGCCGTGATGCTCGGCGAATCGGAGATTGTGGTAGCGGGCGGGATGGAGTCCATGTCGAATGCGCCATACCTGATGAAGGGCGCGCGCGCGGGGTTTCGTCTCGGTAACGCCGAACTTCTCGACGCGATGATCGTGGACGGGCTGTGGGACGTTTACGAAGATTTTCACATGGGCCAGACTGCCGAGCTCGTCGCCGAAAAGTATGGCATCTCGCGGCAGGAGCAGGATCAGTTCGCGCTTGAAAGTCACCAGAAGGCGGTGCGCGCGACGAAGTCTTGTTTTGTGAGCGAGCAAATCGTTCCCATCGAGCTGCCGCAGCGGAAGGGCCCGCCGGTCGTGATCAAGGCGGACGAGTCGCCACGCGAAGACACTTCGCTTGAAGCGCTCGCGAAGCTGAAACCGGCGTTCAAGAAAGAAGGCGGCACAGTGACGGCGGGGAACGCGCCGGGAACGAACGATGGCGCGGCGGCGGTGGTCGTGACCAGCGAAAAAAACGCCGCGCGAATGGGGAAGGCGCCGATGGCGCGAATCGTGGCGCAGGCGGTGAGCGGAGTCGAACCGAAGTGGGTGATGATGGCGCCGGTGGACGCGGTTGAAAAGCTGTTGGCGAAAACCGGCTGGGACCGCGATAAGGATGTGGATTTATACGAGTTGAACGAAGCGTTCGCGGTCGCTGCGATTGCCGTGACGCGCGTGCTGAAGCTCGATCCCGCGAAAGTAAACGTGAACGGAGGTGCGGTCGCGCTTGGACATCCGATCGGCGCGTCTGGTGCGCGCGTGCTGGTCTCGCTGCTCTACGAATTGCAACGGCGCAACCTGAAGCGCGGAATCGCCGCGTTGTGCCTTGGCGGCGGCAATGCGGTGGCTCTCGCGGTCGAGAGATTCTAAAGATGGGTTGAAGGGCAGACGGGCGGCCGCAGAGACGCGAAGAGCTACACGACCACGCTACAGCCGCGAGGCGATGAAGAGACCTCCGCAGATCGCGATTGCGTCTTCGATTAGCGCGATGGGCCAGTCGGGCGAGTGCAGGGCTTTCACGACGCCGGTGCGAACGTGGTAGCCACCGAAGGTGCCGATGAGCGCTCCGACGGCGCCGAGAAGTGCGCCTACCCAGGGCGAGCCGCCGATGCCGACGCTGAGCGTGGCGGCCGCGAAGCCGCCCATGACCATGCGAATAACGATTGAGGGTGGCGCGGTGCGCGGCGGAGTCTTCGGGAGCTTGTCGTTCACGATTTCGGCGATGGCCAACAGAGTGAGGATCGCCGTCGCGATGATCGAGCTCATCCACGAAAGATGCGAGCCCGCGAGCTGAATCCAGCCCAGATGCGCGGCCCACGAAACGGTAGCGGGAGCAGTGAGCGCGCGGAGACCGGCGATTATGCCGATACCCAGAGCCAAAGCAAGTACGAGATTCGAACCCATGGAGATTTCCTCCGAGCCCGGCGGAATGGAAATTCGAATCGGATAGCCTACGGGCGCCGGGCGAGGCGGAGTATAACTGAATTCGCCTTAAAGTTGAGTAAAGGGGACCGCATATCGCGACTTCGCAGTCGCTCTGCTTTCCTTACTTCGATTGCTTCGTTATGATCGCTCCCGTGTCAATCGGTGAGATAAGAACGGTGGCCGTACTCGGCGCTGGGACGATGGGCAACGGCGTCGCGCATGTATTCGCGCGGGCGGGATACACCGTGATTCTTCGTGACGTGGAACAGCGATTCCTCGATCGCGGCCTCGAAAATATTTCCAAGAATCTCGACCGCGAAGTGAAGAAAGAGAAAATCACGGCAGCCGAGAAAGCCGCGACCCTTGCGCGGCTTCAGCCCACAACGGACATGGGCGCGCTGGCCGCTGCGGAATTCGCCGTCGAGGCCGTCCCCGAGCAGCTCGATTTGAAGATCAGCGTGCTGAAAGAGGCGGATGCTGTGCTGAAGCCGGCGGTGATCCTCGCGAGCAACACGTCGTCCGTTTCAATTTCGAAACTTGCCTCCGAGACGAGCCGCCCTGAAAAATTCATCGGCATGCACTTTTTCAATCCCGTGCCGATGATGGCGTTAGTCGAGGTAATCCGCGGTCGCGCGACCAGCGAAGACACTTTTCAGACAACGATGTCGCTCTGCGAAAAGCTGGGTAAAAAACCGGTGGGAGTGAATGACTCGCCCGGCTTTGTCTCCAATCGTGTGCTGATGCCGATGATCAACGAAGCAGCGTTCGCGGTGATGGAGGGCGTCGCGACGCCGGAAGCGGTGGACGCGGTGATGAAGCTCGGCATGAACCATCCGATGGGACCGCTCGAGCTTGCGGATCTGATCGGCCTCGACGTCTGCGTCGACATTATGGATGTGCTGCACCGCGGATTTGGCGACGCCAAATATGCGGCGTGCCCGCTGCTCAGGCAATACGTGACGGCGGGTCGCCTTGGGCGCAAATCGGGGCAGGGATTTTATAAGTATTGATTCGGCGGACTGGGGCGCCGCGTTTCATGGCAGCGTCTCGCCAAGCATCTGCGCCGGGCACGGCATGCCGTGCCCCTACGGGAAACGGCCCGGTTGGCGTCGCCGATCCTTAGAAACTCCGCGCAAAAAATGATTTCGCCTTTTGTTCGCCTTGTGCTAGCATGCTGTCCAGAAAGCAAATAGGGCCGGGTGCTTGGGCGTCTGATAGAATCGGGCCGCCCGCCACGGCGGGACCTAAACGAAAGCCCTCTCGAGGTGCAAAATGAGCGACGAAAAAACTAAAAATCTGGAACTGGCAATCTCGCAAATTGAAAAGTCGTACGGCAAAGGCTCGATCATGCGGCTGGGGAACCGCGACGTGCTGGTTCCCGTGAGTGTGATTCCGAGCGGCTCGATCTCAATTGACGCAGCTCTCGGCGTGGGGGGATTCCCGCGCGGCCGCGTGATCGAAGTGTACGGCCCGGAATCGGGCGGCAAGACGACGCTGACGCTTCACGTGATCGCCGAAGCGCAAAAGCTCGGGGGCATCGCAGCATTTATTGATGCCGAGCACGCGCTCGATCCCGTTTACGCGCGCAAATTGGGAGTAGATGTTGACAACCTGCTCGTTTCGCAGCCTGACAATGGCGAACAGGCGTTGGAAATCGCGCAAGAGCTGATCCGTTCGAATGCCGTGGACATCGTGGTAGTGGACTCGGTGGCGGCTCTGGTGCCCAAGGCCGAGCTCGAAGGCGACATGGGCGACCCGCAAATGGGTCTGCAGGCGCGGCTGATGTCGCAAGCGCTGCGCAAGCTGACCGGAATCGTGTCGAAATCGCGCACGTGCCTGATCTTCATCAACCAGATTCGCGAAAAAATCGGCGTGATGTTCGGCAATCCGGAGACAACCACCGGTGGCCGCGCGCTGAAATTTTACGCTTCGATCCGCGTGGACATCCGTCGCATACAGTCCATCAAGGATGGCGACCGCGTAGTCGGGTCACGCACGCGCGCGAAAATCGTGAAGAACAAGGTAGCCGCGCCGTTCCGCGAAGCTGAGTTCGACATTATCTACGGGGAAGGAGTTTCGCGCGAAGGTGACCTGCTCGACCTCGGCGTGGCGAAGGGCCTGCTCGAGAAATCCGGCACGTGGATTTCGTACAAGAGCGATCGGCTGGGCCAGGGCCGCGAGAACGCGCGCCTGTTCCTGCGCGAGCATACGGATATCCGCGACAAGATTGAGCACGAGCTTCGCAAGGCGCTCGGGCTTCCGACCCCGAATTCCCCCGATGACGCCAAGAAACCCGCGGCCGCGGAAGGCGAGAAGCCTGCTGCGAAGGCAGCTGCGGCTGGACAGGCGCGCGCTGTGCGGTAGATGCGGGGCACTGACGGAAAATCTTCTTAGGCGATACAGTTACAGGGAATGGCTCGAACTCGCCAAGTTCGTTTGCCGGGCATGGCATGCCATGCCCCTACGAAACCACGGCAGAATTTCCGCCGCCAGGAGAAGCAGATATGACGCCAACCGAACGTGCGCGAGCGATAGACTATCTTCACGAGACGCGCGAAAATCTGATTCGGCCTACCGAGGGGCTTTCACCCATGCAACTCCAATACAAGCCCGCGCCGGATCGCTGGTCGGTGGCGGAGTGTCTGGAACACATTACGGTTACCGAAGGCTTCATCCTCGGCAACATCAACAAGACACTGCAGCAGGAGGCCGCGTTTTCCGCGTCCGGGTTCGGCGACGACGGTGTCGTGAAAACGGTCGCGGATCGCTCAACGCGTATTAAGGGTCCGGAAATTCTCATGCCCACCGGGCGATGGCCGCACGATCGGCTCCTCGCGGAATTCAGAGTAACCCGAGGTCGCTCTTTCGATTTCGCCGCCACCACGGAAACACAGCTTCGGAAGTACTCGTTCGCGCATCCATTGCTTGGTCCACTGGACTGTTACCAGTGGTTGCTTTTGATTGGGGCGCACGGCGAACGCCACCGCCAGCAGGTGGAAGAGGTGATAGCCGACTCGGGCTTTCCGCGCGCCGCTGCGGCGGGCTAGCGCGCCGGCATTATTAGAATTTTTCTGAAATCCTCGTACATCGTCCGCGATGGAAATTCCTGTCCTTGAGGCCAGTTGCGCCGTTCCCCTGTTGAGGTGGAAAATGGATCGAGCATTTTAGTTGCGTAGCCGCAGTGTGCTTCCATAGACTGTGCGTGGCTTACGCAACAGCGGGAAACGGCATCTAACATATAGACATGCGACGGACCCCAGCTCTCCAATACGCAGTCTCGATTTTGTGCCTCGTCCTCATCGGAGGATGGAGCGCCGCATCCGGCGCGCCTCCTGTGCGCCGCCACCATGCGCGCGTCGAATCCGTTGATCCGACGAAGGATGACATAACCAGCAACGACGACCCGGTTGTCCGCGCAGTTGCCGTGGACGCCCTGGGCCATGAAAAAGGCTCAGTGGTCGCCGTTGATCCCACAAACGGCCGCATCCTTGCCATCGTTAACCAGAAGATGGCGTTCTCCGCCGGCTTTGAGCCCTGCTCGACGATCAAGCCCTTCGTGGCGCTCGCGGGACTTCAGGAAGGCGTGATTACTCGCGACACGATGGTTCGAGTCGGCAATCGCCGGTACATGGACCTCACCGAGGCCATGGCGCATTCGAACAACAAATTCTTTGAAGCGGTCGGTTCGGAACTCGGCTTCGAACGTTTGATCAAATACCACGAGCTTCTCGGGCTTGGCCAGCGCGTGGGCTACAACATTCCAGAAGAACAGCCCGGCCACCTGCCGTCCTCGCCGCCGCTTTTTGGCGGGGCCGCGCGCATGTCGAGCTTTGGCGAGGGCATTCGCATCACACCGTTCCAACTCGCTTCGCTGGTGGGAACGCTCGCCGAAGGCGGCGAACAGTTCTATTTGCAGTATCCGCGCACGGACGAAGAGCGCCAAAATTTTCAGCCGCGCGTCCGGCAGCAGCTGGATATCGCGCCTTTGCTTCCCGATCTGCGCGAAGGAATGCTCGCAGCGGTGATGTACGGCACGGCCAAACGCAGCTACGACCCCGATGGTGAACAGGATCTCGGAAAGACCGGCACATGCAACGACGAAGGCGTGGGCGGACGCCTGGGATGGTTTGCGTCCTACGCGGATCAGGCCCACCCGAAAATCGTGATTGTGGTTCTGCTGCACGGTGGCAGCCGCATCATCAGCGGCCCGCACGCGTCGCAGATTGCCGGGCGCATCTACCGTGGTCTTTACGCGCGGAATTATTTCGCCGAGAGCAATTCGCCCCGCAGCACGGAATTCGCCGCTTCGTCTTCTGGTTCCCGCTAGGCTTCATCACCATAGATCGCGCCCTTGCGCGCTGAGGTGCGCGCGGTGTATACGTCTCTCGCGGCGATTTGATTCTGAAAATCCCGGGAGGCGTTCGCATGAGGCAGCGATTGATTCCATCTCTGTTTTTGGTTTGTCTGGCGGGATTGGTATTCGTTCCCGCGCGCGCCTCAGCGCAGCAATCCTGCGAAAGCCTGACCTCGCTCCAAATTCCCAACGCTACCGTGGCATCGGCCACCGCGATTGATCCGCCGCCCGACCTCTCGATACCGCTGCCGCCCAGCCCGATCGGTCCGGCGAGCAATCTGACCATCGCCAATTCGTTTTGCCGGGTGGTTGCATTCTCGACGCCCACGAGCGATTCGCATATTAATTTTGAGGTCTGGTTGCCGGTCACCGCGCGCTGGAACGGGAAATTCGAGGCGGTCGGGAACGGCGGCTTCATCGGCCAGATCGGTTACAGCGCTCTGGCGGCGGCGCTGAACCGCGGTTACGCCACGGCGAGCACCGACACCGGCCACGCAAGCGGCAACGACGAAAGCTGGGCGCTCGGGCATCCGGAAAAGCTGATTGATTGGTCGTATCGCGCGGTGCACGAAATGACCGTGGATTCGAAGCTGATCATCGCCGCGTTTTACGGCAAACCCGCGAAGCTCGCCTACTGGAATGGCTGCTCGACCGGGGGCAAGCAGGGCTTGACCGAAGCGCAGCGCTACCCTGCTGATTTCGACGGGATTGTGGCCGGGGCACCCGCGAATTACATCACGCATCTTCAGGCGGGAGGCGTGTACACAAGCTGGGTCCGACTCAAGAATGGAGAAAGCGGCGCCGGTTTTATCCCGCCCGCAAAGTTTCTCTATTTGCACAAAGCGGTGATGGACGCGTGCGATGCAAAAGATGGAGACACGGACGGCGTCATAAACGATCCTCGCCAGTGCAAGTTCGATCCGAAGACAATTCAATGTCCGGGCGCGGATGGGGCGACGTGCCTGACCGCTGCGCAGGTCAAGACAGTTCAACTGATCTATGCGGGCGCGAAGTACAACGATGGCAAGCAGATCTTTCCCGGATTCGAGCCAGGCAGCGAGCTTCTATGGGCGCCGGCGAATGCACCGCCGGTGACGACATCCATTGGCGTGGGATTTTTCAGGTACATGGTTTTTGACAATCCGAATTGGGACTTCACGACGTTCGACGTGGACCGCGACACGCGCACCGCTGACCAGAAGCTGGGCTCGATCGTGAACGCCATAGATCCGAACCTGAAAGCGTTTGAGGACCATGGCGGGAAAATGATCATGTATCACGGGTGGGCGGATCAGGCCATTCAGCCGGAAAACAGCATCAACTACTACGAGAGCGTAGTCTCGGCGATGGGCGGCGCACAAAAGACGCAGGATTTCCTGCGGCTCTTCATGGTTCCGGGAATGACGCATTGCCAAGGTGGCGCGGGGCCGAACAGCTTTGACGCGCTGACGATGCTCGAACGGTGGCGGGAAAATAACGCCGCGCCCGATAAGATGATCGCCGCGCATTCCACCGGCGGCGTCATTGATAACTCGCGCCCGCTCTGCCCGTATCCGCAAGCCGCGATTTATAAGGGAAGCGGCAACATCACCGATGCCGGCAATTATACCTGCGGTAATCCGAACCCGTAGGAATCTACTCCCAGCTCGTTTTTGAGTTATAGGGCAGCAAATAGCTCAGAGCTTCGATTTCGTGGACTTAGCCACCGCGAAGCGCGAAGATTTTCTCGTACGAAGCGGCGCGAAAGAGGATTACTGCTTGCCTTTGCCCCGGTGGGGGCGCTTGATGGGAAGACTCTTCACCGCTTCCGCGACCGCCTGCTGGATTTTTGCATCGAGTTGCTCGGCCGTCGCTAGATAGGCTTTGCGCGCCTCTTCCGCGATGGACGCGGACAGCCGCTCGATCGAGGCTTTTACTGCTTGTTCGATGGTTTCATGCAGGCTCGGATCGGGCTTCGGCCGAATCAGGCTCAGGGTTTCGATGGCTGCTTCGGCCGCGGCGGCTTTCTCTTCCTGCGCGGCGGACTTTGCCTGCTGCATCGCTGCCGCGAGTTCCTGTTCGTGTCCTTCGGCGCGACCTGCCATGACCAGGATTTCGCTCGCGTCCCATGACGCCGTCAGCGTAACGGGGGCGGCCGGAGCTGGTGCGGGAACCGCCAACGGTTCGACCGTTTCTTCCACGAATGCTGGCTCGCCCGGCAGCGGGAACCAATCTTCCGGCGCCGATGGAGTGTCCCAGACGTTGCCGGGCACCTCGAATTCCAGGCCGATGTGAAGAAGATCGCGCGCGTAACTCGGCCGCTGGACCCATATCACGTTGCCCGTGATAATCCGCACGGGCGCGTTCGGATTGCGGCGCGGAATCTCGACGGTGACGATCGAGCCCTTCGGCACGTAATGTTTGGACTGGTACTTGCAGCCGTGGCAGCTCACCATCACGGTGGTGGTGCGTTCGGTGAATGGCTCGCTGAGCGCGTCCACGCCGTGGACCTTGATGGGCATGGCTTGGACGACCCGCGTGCTGCGGCGTTTGTCCAGGCCGGCAGCAGCCGCAGCCGAGGGCTTCGTCTCTCCGTGCTCCGACGGATGGATTCGAGAGGTCGTTTGCTGCTCCTGCGGGCTCGGTCAACTGGGGATCGAGCAGGGCGTCGCGGCCTGTAGAAAAATCGAGCTTTTCCGCGTCACCGCGCTTCCCAAGCACCTTTCGTTCTGGCCGAATACCGAATAAAAAGCATAGCACCGCCGCAGTTCCACAAGGATTTCGTTTGCGGGAGCGCGTACAAAGAGTGACGATTCGCGCCCATGGGAAGGGGTGAATTTAAGATCGAACTTCCGAGGGTAGGGGCCTACACTCCGTTCCTTTGCATCTCGACACCCAGTTCGGCCGAAGATATTATCGGTATGTGAGACTTTTGTTGGAGAAGCTCTAGAATGACCGCGTTGCAAGCTTCCGCTCAAGCGACTCGAAACGGCGTCCCGATTCTGATGGTGTTGGCAGTTTTAGTTTGCGCATGCCCTCGGATCTCGGCGCAGGCAACGACGCCGACGTCCGCTCAATCGGCGAGCCCGTCGGCCACCCAGGCGGCCACCGACGCGAAGCTCGAGTCCGCCCGGCTCATCGTGGGAGGCGACGTCGAAAAGCCGCTTTCTCTCTCGCTGATGGATTTGAGCGGATATCCCCGCAAGATTCTCAAAGTGATGAACGAACACGAGGGCAAAGAAGAGACATATCAGGGCGTGCCGCTGGCGGAAATATTGAAGCGCGCTGGAGTGCCGCAGGGATCGGACCTGCGAGGCACTGCGCTGACAACCTACGTTCGCGCGGAAGGTGCGGATGGCTATAGCGTCGTTTTTTCGCTGGCCGAGCTTGATAGCGGCGTCCAGGATTCGGACGTGCTCGTCGCCGACACGCTGAATGGCGGGCCCATCCCCAACAAACTGGGGCCACTGCGGCTTGTTGTCCCGCACGAGAAGCGCCCCGTCCGCTGGGTCCGCATGCTCCAATCCATCACCGTTGTAAAGGTCTCCCACTAGATTGCCCGCCCGCGCAGTTTGGGGTTTATCGAAGCGCAACCGACCTTCCGAAAGAAGTTCGCCCAAAATACAGGGTGGTAAAATTCCTGAATAGGCTGGTCGGCCCCAAAGTTTCCACCCTGAGGCAACATGGCATTCTGGATCTTCGCGCTGGCGGTGTGGCTCGCGGCCGAATGGCTGATGCGGCGGAACTATGAGCAGAAGAACGACTCCCGCTTTCGTAACCTGGTCGCCGGCCTGAATGGCGTTGAAAGGGAACTCAACGATCTGAGAAAACTGGCCGCGCGCGTGTCGGCGCTTGAGCAGCATCCCCCGGCGCCCGCAGCCGGTGCGCCGCCCGCACCCGTGGTCGCAGTGCCTCCCGCTCCGCAACCGAGAGTCGAAGCGACAATTCGGGGTCTCGAGCCGACGATTCCTGCACAGACGCCGAGGGCGACGCCGCCAATTCCAGCAGCTAACGTCCCAAAACCGATAACGCCTTTCACTCCTCCGCCGGCAGCCGCGCCGCCCGTGCCGACGCCACCGCATGTCGAACCGGTGATTCCGCGACCCGTACCACCGAGTCGTCCCGACACGCCTCCGTCCGGGGCTCCGTCCGTTCCCACGGCGCACGCGCCCGTGCACGTTCAGCGGAAAAGCTCCGAGCTCGAACAGAAGCTGGGCACGAACTGGCTGAACAAAATCGGGATCGTGGTCCTAGTGATAGGGTTTGCGCTCTTTCTGGCGTACAAGTTTCCAACGCTCAGCAATCCGGAAAAAGTGGGACTCGGATATTTTGTCAGCTTCGCGATCCTGGGCCTCGGCGTGTATCTGGAGCGCAAGGATCTTTACAGGATCTTTGCGCGCGCGCTGATCGGCGGTGGGTGGGCGCTCGTCTTCTTTACAACGTACGCGATGCACTTCGTGAAGTACACGCAGGTGATTGACACGGAGTGGGTGGATCTGATGCTGCTGTTCGCCGTGGCGTGGATGATGGTGGCGCACACGCTGCGTTACAACTCGCAGGTTGTGACTGGGTTGGCGTTCCTGCTGGGATTCACGACGGTGGCGATCAGCCAGAACACCGTGTACTGCCTGGTCGCAGGCGCAATTCTGGGAGTTGGGCTCGTCGCGATCGTGCACAAGCGCAGCTGGTTCGAGCTGGAAGTTTTCGGGCTGATCGCTTCGTACTTGAACCACTACATCTGGCTGCGCACGGTGATCGAGCCGATGGGCGGCCACAAGCACATGTTCCCGGAGTTCGTGCCGAGCGTGGTGCTGCTGTGCATCTATTGGGCAATTTACCGCTGGTCGTACATCGCGCGGCGCATCCAGCGGGGCTCGCAAGAGCACGTCTCGACGCTTGCGGCGCTGCTGAACACGTGCGCGCTGCTCGTGCTCTTCAAGTATCAATCGGTGAGACCGGAACTGGCGTTCTACGGGTTACTGCTTTTCGGCGCGCTCGAACTGATACTGGGCCAACTGCCTGTGACGCGCCGTCGTCGCAGCGCTGTCGTGATCCTTTCGACGATCGGCGTGGTCCTGCTGGTGGCTGCGATCCCGTTCAAGTACTCCGGCACGGACATGGCGATCATCTGGCTGGCCGAGGCGCAGGCGCTGTTTCTGGCCGGCGTGTTCACGCGTGAAGTGTTGTTTCGCAGGTTTGGCATGCTCGCTGTGCTGCTGACCGCGGGCGACATGATCGTCAAGAACGCAGAGCCGATCCTCGAGATGCGGCTGAACGTTAACAATCTGATGGAGGCGCCGGAGTACAGGCTGGCGGTGACGTTCGGGTTCGCCGCACTGCTGTTCTACATAAACGCGCATTGGATTCCGCGCCGCTGGAAAGACCTGATCAAGACTGAATTCGAGGAGACTTGTTTCCGCGGGATGTCGTACCTGGCGGGATTGATGATGTTCGTGAGCCTGTGGCTGGCGTTCCCGAACGCGTGGACTGCGGTCGCGTGGTCGGCGGCAGCGCTGGCAGTGACGCTGCTGGGCCGGCGATTGGATTTGGAGGACCTGTCGCACCAGGCGCGCGCCTTCGCGCTGGCGGCCTTCCTCTACGCGCTTGGCGTGAATCGAATCGCCGTGGCGCATTGGATGGGCACGGGGCTATCGCTACGCCTCGTGACGCTGGCGATCGTAATCGCCCTCTTTTATCTCTGCGCGTGTTGGGCGGGACCAAAGAAGGCGAGCTACTCGGGCGCAATTTCGGAAATGTACACGACAGCCGCCGCTGTTCTGGGGCTGGTGCTCACTTACAACGAATGCCACTGGGCGTGGATGGGCGTGACGTGGGGCGCGTGCGCTCTGGTGCTGGCGGTACTCGGAATTTATCTGAAACGGCGGGACCTGAGTTATCAAGCGCACGCCCTCGCGCTGATGGCTTTTGTGCGCACTCTGGTGGCGAATATTGACGCCACGCAGGAATTCCATCATTTCACTTGGCGATTCATCACCTTCTCGCTGACGGCGGCTCTGCTGTACCTGTGCTCTTACTTCAGCGGGCCGCGCGATACGCAAGCCGCGCGCGTCTTTTCAGCGATTCATTCGTGGGCGGGTTCTGCGCTCGTGGCCGTGCTGGCCTACGAGGAACTGTCGTCTTCGTGGATCGCCGTGACCTGGGCGCTCTTCGCGCTGCTGTTGCTCATTGCGGGCAGCCGGTTGAAGCGGATGGAGCTGCACTTCCAGGCGTACCTGCTGTCGCTCGGAGCGGTGGCGCAGGTTGTGATGGTGAACCTGAACGCGACGGAACCGTTCCGGCTGTTCCCGCAAGTGACGCTGCGCCTGGTGACTGTCGCACTAACGGCGGCGCTGCTCTATCTTTCGGCGATATGGGCGACCAAGGCAGAGACTAATGCCGCGCCGATCGTGGGAGCGGTCTACACATGGGCCGGATCGGCGCTGGTTTGGCTCCTGCTTTTGTGCGAACTCCACTCGCTGAATGTGGCGCCGGGCTGGGCGATATTTGGGTTGGCGCTCTTCGAGATCGGGTATCTGAGCAAGTCGAGCAATTGGAGGCTGCAGGGGTACGTCGCTTTTGGTTCTGCGTTCGTGCGGATTTTCGTGGCGAACATCAATGCCTCGCGCCACGACTTGCTAACGACGACGCTGCCGCTAGCGATTATTTTCTACTACGCTTACTGGCGGCTGGACGCCAGCGACAGCGATGATCTGGCTACGGACCGGCAGATCCTGGCAGGCCCTGTGCTCGCGTATCTGGGGACAGCCACGTGCGCGACGGTTCTTTATTATTACCTCGACGCTGGCTGGATCGCGGCCGGGTGGGCGGGGCTTGCGTTGCTATTGATCGCCGTCGCCTGGGGCGCGAGGCAGGAAGTATTTCTGCATCACAGCCTGTTGCTGGCTGGCGCGGTGCTTCTCCGCAGCGTGTTTATTGATCTCGCGGAGCCGAGCGCCGCTGGAAACGCGTTGTTTTCGAACCGCTCGCAGCACGTGATCGCGGCAGCGGCGCTTCTTTTCGCAGCGCAGGCCTTCGCGTTTCCGTTACGGCGCCGATACGCCGCGGCGGGCGAGGGACGTCCAATGGCTGAATCGTGGACTTTCATTTTTCGGCGGCCCGAGCAGTTTTTCTTTTTCATTCCGCTGGCGCTGATTACGCTGCTTATCGCCAGAGATGTTTCGCAGGGCCGCGTGACCATGGCCTGGGGGATCGAGGCCGTAGTGGTGTTCCTGTTTGCGCTCGTGGTGGGCGAGCGGAGTTTCCGCCTGACGGGGCTTGGGCTGCTTCTGCTCTGCGTGGGGAAAATTCTGGTGCTCGACGTGTGGCTCCAGGACAAATCCGACCGGTTCGTAACGTTCATCATCCTGGGTATCTCGCTGCTGCTGGTTTCCTTCCTCTATACACGCTATAGCGAAGCTATCAAACGATACCTCTGAGTACCCCCTGGGGTAACGTGCCCGAAGCACACAGGCACGTTTTCGCTTTTCTGTCGCGTAGCGATTGAGTTACTCTGCAAACTCTCTGGCGGGAGCGCAACGGGGGCATCGGGAGTTCATGGCGAACTTTAGAAAACTGATTTTCTGGCCGAGTTTTGCGATGGTTGGGGCAGCGTGCCTCATCGCGTCGTACCACTTGCGGCATAAGGCGGACCAGCAGTTTGTGGCCGAGGTGTCCACCGCTCGCGACGAAGCTCAGCGGATCGAGCGCGAGTTCGTGCAGTTCACGAAGCGAACCATGCCTTCGGGTCGCACTTTCGCGGCGCTTCTGAACGGACTCGGGATTGACTCACCGACGGCTGCTCGGCTGGTGGCCTCTGCACAGCCCGTATTCGATCTCCGTCATCTGCGCGCGGGCAATGAGCTTTCCATCGGGCGGTCCGTGATGGGCGAGTTGCGCGAGGTGCGATACAACATTGATACGGATCGCGTCCTTTCGATCGCGCCGAGCGGTGATGATTTTCACTCCACGATCGAAACCATTCCGTCCCATACCGATGAAGTGGGCGTAAGCGGCAAAGTCGAGGGGTCGCTCTTTCAGGCGGTCACGGATGCCGGGGAAAAGCCGGAGCTGGCCTTGCGGCTGGCAGAAATCTTTGGCTGGGACCTGGATTTTTATACCGACCCGCGCCCGGGCGATACATTCCGGCTGGTGGTCGAGAAAAAGATTTTCACGAATGGCGAAACGGCCGCGTACGGCCGGATTCTGGCCGCGGAATATAACAACGCGGGTCACGCGTATCGCGCGATTCTGTTTCCCGGGCCATCGGGAATTCCCGTGTACTACACGCCCGACGGAAAGGCGATGAAGAAGGCGTTCCTGCACTCGCCATTGAAATTCGCCGCGCCGATCACGTCGCATTTCAGCCTGCACCGGTTTCATCCGATCCTGAAGGAATACCGCGCGCACCTGGGAATTGACTACGGCGCGCCCACCGGAACGCCCGTGCAGACGATTGGCGACGGCAAAGTGATTTTCGCTGGAATGAAAGGTGGCGACGGAAATCTCGTCAAGGTTCAGCACACCAACGGATACACGACCTACTACATGCATTTATCGAAGATTTTGGTGCGCAATGGGGAGCGCGTCGAGCAGGGCCAACGCATCGGGCTCGTCGGCATGACCGGTCTCGCGACCGGGCCGCATCTCGATTTTCGAATCCAGCTCCGCGGAGAATTCCTGAATTTCGAGCGGCTGCCCTTGCCGCCGTCGGACCCGGTTGCCAAGAGAGACTGGGACGAGTTTGCCGCCGCGCGAGACCACGCGCTCGCCGAAATGCCACCGTCGCCCGGAGAGCACCCTGCGTTAGCCCAAAACCAGCCGCCGAGCGCTGCTTCCGCCGCACGTTGAGCTGTCCAGCGGACGCACCACCACCAAGGCCAAATCGCTTCCCGATGGAATCATTCGGCGCTGAATTTACGGCCGGACTTCCCATGTATCGCCCGCGTGAAGGAGCTTCGCGAGGTCACCCATCCCGCGCTTCGCCTGCACGTCGCGAATCTGATTGGCGATCAAGTCTTCGTAGCGCGGTACATCGCCCCACGCGCGCAGAACGCCGATGGGAGTAGGGAATCCCGGGCGGAGTTCCATTTGCGAAATCATGAAGGCATAAGACGGGCGCGGATCGTGTTCGTCGTGAACTTGCAAATCATTTTCGGTGACGCCGTTGCCCAGCGCGACGACTTCGAACTCGAGGCCATTCAGGCGAATGCCCTTGTCGCGATTCTTGCCGAAGATGAGCGGCTTGCCGTGTTCGAGCTGGACGACGTGCTCGCTGCGCGCGTCTTTTTCAGTGATCGTCTCCCACGCGTGATCGTTGAAGATGTTGCAGTTTTGCAGAATCTCGATGTAGGCCGAGCCTTTGTGCGCTGCGGCCTTTCGCAGAGTTTCTTTCAGGTGTTGCTGAAACACGTCCACCGACCGCGCGACGAACGTGGCCTCAGCGCCAATGGCAAGCGAGAGCGGATTGAACGGGCGATCGGCGGTGCCGTATGGCGTTGATTTCGTCTTCTTGCCGATTTCGGAAGTGGGAGAAAACTGACCTTTCGTCAATCCGTAGATCCGGTTGTTAAACATCAAAACCTTCAGGCCGACGTTGCGGCGCAGCATATGAATCGTATGATTGCCGCCGATGGAAAGCGAATCGCCGTCGCCGGTAACGACCCAAACCTCCAGATCGGGGCGCGCGACTTTCAGTCCGGTGGCAACGGCTGGCGCGCGGCCGTGAATCGTGTGGAAGCCGAACGTGTTCACGTAGTAGGGGAAGCGGCTCGAGCAGCCGATTCCGGAGATGATCACGAACATTTCGCGGGGAATGCCAAGCTCCGGGAAAATGGACTGCACGGCCGCAAGGATCGCGTAGTCACCGCAACCGGGGCACCAGCGGATTTCCTGGTCCGTCTGAAAGTCTTTTTTCGTGTGAACCGGCAATGTGGCCGTGGTCATTTCGATTCTCCCGCGCCTTACTCGAGCATCGCTTCGATCTTCTGCTCGATTTCCGATTGCTTGAATGGCTTGCCTTGAATCTTGTTGTAGCCCTGCGCGTCCACAAGGTATTTCGCGCGCAGAACCATCACGAGCTGTCCCATGTTCATTTCCGGGACAAGAATCCGGTCATAGCGCCCCAGAACATCGCCGAGATTTTTCGGCAGGGGATTCAGATGGCGCAGATGGACGTGTCCGATGCGATGACCCTTGGGTCGCATAGTTTTCAAAGCGGCTGTGATCGGGCCGTGCGTCGAGCCCCAGGCCACGATAAGCAAATCGCCAGAGTCATCGCCGGCGGGCACAACGTCCGGCACATCCTGAACGATCGCGGCTACTTTTGCCGCGCGAAGCCGGACCATGCGCTCATGGTTGAGCGGCTCGTAGTTGACGTTGCCCGTGACGTCCTGCTTCTCCAGGCCGCCGATGCGATGCTCGAGTCCCGGAGTTCCGGGAACCGCCCAAGGCCGCGCGAGGGTGTCCGGATTTCGGCGGTAGGGCTGGAAACCTTCCGGATTTTTTTCGAAGCTCACCGGAATCTCCGGCAAATCCGCGACATTAGGAATGGGCCATGGCTCCGCGCCGTTCGCGAGATAACCGTCGGAAAGAATAATCACGGGGACCATATACTTAATGGCGATGCGGCTGGCTTCGAGCGCGACCCAGAAGCAATCTCCAGGAGATGAGGGCGCGAGAATCGGAATCGGCGCTTCGGAATTTCTGCCGTAGAGCGCTTGCAGGAGATCCGCCTGTTCCGTTTTCGTCGGCAAGCCGGTGGAGGGTCCGCCGCGCTGGATATCGCAGACCACGAGCGGCAGCTCGACCGCGACGGCGAGGCCTAGGGCTTCAGTCTTCAGCGCCATGCCAGGGCCGGACGTACTTGTGATTCCGAGAGCGCCCGCATAGGCCGCGCCGATCGCCGACGTGATCGCGGCGATTTCGTCTTCGGCCTGAAATGTGATGACTCCGAAATTCTTGTAAGCGGAAAGCTCGTGCAGAATGTCGGACGCCGGCGTGATCGGGTACGAGCCGAGAAAGAGCGGAATCCCGGCCTTCTGCGACGCGGCCACGAAACCCATGGCGAGCGCCGTGTTTCCGCTGATGTTGCGATAAACGCCGGGCTTCAGCTTGGCGGGCGGAATCTCATAACTTATTTGAAAGGCTTCAGTGGCCTCGCAGTAGCTGTAACCCGCCTGCATCGCCAGCCGATTGGCCTCGACGAGGGCCGGCTTACTCTTGAACTTATCCTCGATCCATCGAATCGTGCCGTCCATCGAGCGGTTGTATAGCCAGTAGCACATGCCAAGTGCGAAGAAATTCTTGCAGCGGTCCACCGTTTTGTTGTCGAGGCCCAATTCCTTCAGCGCGGCGCGCGTCAGTTTAGTCAACTCGACGGAAAACAGGCGATAGCCGTCGAGTGAATGATCCTCGAGTGGGTTCGACGTCATCTGCGCCTTGCGCAAATCCGTTTCGCCGAAGTCATTGAGGTTGACGATGAGAATCCCGTTCGGCTTCAGGTCGGGAAGATTCATCTTCAGCGCCGCGGGATTCATGGCGATGAGCGCGTCCACGCTGTCGCCCGGCGTATAAACATCGCTCGAAGAAAAATGAACCTGGAAGCCGCTGACGCCAGGTAGAGTTCCCGCAGGCGCGCGAATTTCAGCCGGAAAATCCGGTAGCGTGGCCAGGTCGTTGCCATATAGGGCGACGGTGTTGGTGAACTGGCTTCCGGTGATCTGCATTCCGTCGCCGGAATCGCCGCAGAACCGGATGACGGCCTGTTCACGAATTTCGCGCTTGCGCTCTGAAGGTCGAACCGAGGTTGTAGACATTGGTATGCGGTATCCCCACCCTCTTAGATGATCGCACAGATGCTCGAGATGCCGAGCCCGCATTCCCCCGAGCGCAGGCGGCTGAAAAAGGCTCTCGTCTGAACAAAAGCGTAGCACAAACCGGAACCGCGGGCCACAGATGCACGGAGACACGGAGGCAAAGAAGCAAGGTTGCAGATGAGACGGAGGAGATGGGGAAAGCGCGTGTGTCAGGCGGCGGGTTTGCTGCGGCCGCGGAGGTAGCTCTGCAGGACGTAGATCGCCATTCCGAGGCCGAAGACGATCCAGAAATAGCCGATATTCTTGGTGATCGTAAGAACGGCCATCGCTGCTCCGCCGCCCCACATGAAGAGTTCGCCGGTGAAGCCGTCGAGCCAGTTTGCCTTCGCCCCACTGGCGGGAACTCGCGGCGTTAGTGATGGCAGCAGGCGCGGTACGGCGGCGAGATAGCGCCGATAGCTTTCACCTTGCGACTGAAGCAGCGTCGCCTCCTCGCGGAGGATGAGGCGATACACCAGGACCCACATGCCGATGGAAATGACGAGAAATCCGGAGCGGCTGGCGAGGAACCCAACCCCGACAGCGAGAAGGAGATTCCCGAGATAGAGCGGATTGCGAACGTAACGATACGGGCCGTCGGCGACCAGCTGTTCGCCGTGAAGCGCTGCGTCATGAACGATCGAGCTGTGCAGATACGATTCCGCCCACGAGCGAATCAATGCGCCCAGCGTGACGCTCAGCGTTCCAAGTGCGAAGAAAGCCGTGATGTAATGGCCGTACCGCGCTGGGCTTTCATCCGCACGGCCTAATACAAGGCGAGTGAGCGCTTCTGATGCGTTCACATGGTCAATGGAGTAGAGAAAAAAGCCCACACAGAAAATTCCGGCGATGGTCCAGAAGCGCGCGCGGAATTCGATTTCGCTAGCCTGAAAACTCATCAACCATCTCCACTCGATCGAGAAGGATAGTACGAAACGGACTCCTAAATCCGGCCTCGCACATAATACGGATCCATCGTGGAAAACATTTCACGAAATTGGCGCTGCCCATCCGATTGCGACGAGTTGCTTGCGTTGAATGGGCCTGCCATTGACGTATTCTGCGTCGCCCATGATGGGTTGACGCGCGCCTTAGAGCGCGCTATCGTGCCACTCGTTTGGGTCCAACACAAGCTTAGGTGCATATCCTCCTGTGAAAACTAGATTACTTTTAGTCGCTGCAGCAATTTCTATAAGCGCGATGGGAGCAAAAGCCGCCGGCAGTGCTCCGTTGCCGCAATCGCAAGCGCCGGCCCCAGCGTGGGATGCATCCGGGTTCAAGCCATGCGACCGTGCCTGTCTGGTCGGAATCATGGACGGCTACATGAATGCCATTTTCGCGCACGATCCCAAAGCAGTGCCGCCGCTGGCAGTGGACGTTCGGATGACGGAAAACACCGGGCACATGGACATCGGCGAGGGAATGCTTTGGCGATCGCATGTGGAGCCGACCACCTTCAAGATATACGTCGCTGACCCTGTCGAAGGCCAAGTCGCCGAGCAGGCGCGCTTGAAAATAGAAGGGAAGAACGCGCTGGTGGCAGTGCGCCTGAAAATAGACCGTGGAAAAATCCTGGAGATCGAACAGCTCTGGGATCGAAATATTAACGACGCAGCCATCCCGCTGCTGACAACGCCTCGGGAGACATTGGTCAACGACGTTCCCGCCTCCCAGCGAACCTCGCGAGACGTGATGATTCGCGCGGCAAACTCGTATTTCGACGCGCTGGAGGGAGATGACGGCGGTATCGCAGCGTTTGCAGACGATTGCGTGCGGCATGAGAACGGCTATCAGACGGTGAACAATCCGCCGCCTGGCGGGCGGATGATGCCAGCGCCGATGTTGCCTGACCCGAATACCGAGCAGGGGAAGTCCATGCTCAAATTCAGCATGATGACGTGCAAACAGCAGATTGATAGCAAGACGTTCGCGTACATGAAGCACATCCGGCCGCGTCGGGCGCTGATCGTTGACGAACAAAAGGGGCTCGTGGGCACTTTTCCGCTGTTTGTCCACGACGGGACCCGGCGCGGCGCTCCGCCAGATGCGCCTCCGGGCATGCTGCAAAATTTAGTGACCATGGAGACCTTTGGAATTCGCGGTGGGCTGATTCACGAGGTCGAGGTATTTCCGTTCGTCACCATTCCTTATGGGCTGGGCAACGGGTGGACGGAAGGTTCCGGTCGCTGAAAAATCAGGATTGTGGAGGGGGAAAGATGCGAGCAAGGGTGATTTTGATTGTTGCCGTGTGTTGTCTGGCTGCGGCGATGATGATGACGGGGAGGCTAACGCGGACGGTTTCGGCGATAGGTCCAATTGCGACCGATTGCGATCGCGCGTGCCTTGAGGGGCTGGCCACGCAATATCTGGCGGCGCTCGTTGCGCATGATCCGAAGACGTTGCCGCTCGCGGCGGACGTGAAGTACACCGAGAACGATCAGGTGATGGATATCGGCGACGGATTCTGGGGCACGGTCTCCGCGGTAGGCGGCTATAAGCACTGCTTTGCCGATCCGGCCGCCGAACAGATCGGCTGCATGGTGACGATGCATGAGGGCGACCACATGCTCATCATGGGAATGCGCCTGCGCGTGCAGCTCGGCAGAATCACCGAGGTTGAAACGACCTATTACCGGCAGGGCGGGGGCGGTCCATCCAACATGGAGGGCTACGACAAAAGCACCGCGGAGCCGATCTGGTTCGAGACAATTCCCGCAGCGAACCGCGTTTCGCGCGCGCAGCTAATCAATACCGCAAATATGTACTTCGCGGGCCTGGAGAACAACGACGGGAAGGGCGTGTACCCTTTTGCCGATGATTGCGACCGCATGGAAAACGGAGTTCACACGACAAATAATCCGACGCTTTCGCCGAACGCGGCTTTCAATGCATTTGGCATGAGTTGCATGGCGCAATTCAAGAGCGGCTATTATGCGGTGGTTACGCGAATTCATCACCGGCGATTTCCGTTGGTGGATGAAGAGCGCGGCATCGTGTGGGCATACGTGATCTTCGATCAGAACGGCACGGTGCATACCATCAAGCTCACAAACGGCCAGACCGTTTCGATGGGGAACATTTTTAATCGCCCATCGAGTTTGGAAGTGACCGAAGCGTTCAAAATCACCGACGGCAAGATCCGCCGCATCGAAATGGTCGGATCGGGCCTGCAATATCACCTGAATTCCGCATGGGGCGGAATCAGCGATAAATAAAGCAACTTCAAGGGGTCATTGTGAACGAGGGATCATTCTTTAGAGCGGCGATGGCCGTAATTTGCGTCTGCCTCATCTGCGCCGGCGCGGCAACTGCGCAAGCTCCCGCGCAAACGCAGCCGCCGCCACCAGCTGCCGCGAATCTCTTCACCGGGACCGAAACCGGCATCGGCACATTCCAGACGCACTGTATGGGCTGCCATGGCAATCCGAACGTGCCACAGGCGCCGGCGCCGGACGCGATCCGGCAAATGCCTCCGGAGAGAATCTACGACGCGCTGACCACCGGCCTGATGAAAACGCAGGGCGACTCCTTGACGGAAGATCAGCGAAAAATGCTGGCCACGTTCCTGAGCGGCCGGCCGCTCGGGAGCCTGAAGGAAGGCGACGCCAAGGATATGCCGAATCATTGCGCGTCGAATCAACCGATGTCTGATCCGTCCGCCGGGCCCGAATGGAACGGGTGGAGTCCTGACGGAATCAATTCGCGATTTCAGGATGCGAAGGACGCGGGCCTGACGCCAGACCAGGTGCCGCAGTTGAAGTTGAAATGGGCATTCGGATATCCGACGGGATTGTCAGCGTTCGGGCAGCCGACGGTTGTTTCCGGGCGAATTTTCGTGGGCAGCGATATCGGTTACGTTTACTCGCTCGACGCGCAGACCGGGTGCGTGTACTGGTCGTATCAAGCCAAGGGCTCGGTACGCAGTGCCGTCAGCATTGCACCCGTGAAAGGTTACGGCGCCACGAAGTACGCCGCCTATTTTGGCGATGCTCATGCAAACGTGTACGCCGTGGACGCGCAAACCGGCCAAGAGCTCTGGATGACCAGAGTGGATGACCACTTCGTGGCGCGCATCACTGCGGCTCCCAAGGTCTACAAGGGCGTCGTATACGTTCCGGTGTCATCTTCCGAGGAATTTTCGTCCTCCAATCTCGACTATTCATGCTGCACTGGCCGCGGAAGCGTGGTCGCGCTGGACGCAAATACCGGCAGGCAAATTTGGAAGACTTATGTGGTGCCGACCCCCGTCCCCGTGCGGAAAAACTCGATAGGCGTGCAGCAATACGCGCCGTCCGGCGGCTCGATCTGGAATTCTCCTACAATTGATGCGAAACGAAACGCGATTTACTTTGGAACCGGTGATGGACAAACCGAGCCGACTCCTGACACAACCGACGCGATCATGGCGCTCAGTTTGAAGTCCGGGAAAATTTTGTGGTTCTATCAGGCGCAGGCGGGCGACGCGTTCATGGGCGGCTGCAACGGCGGCGCGAGGACGGACAACTGTCCGAAGGTCAACGGGCCCGATCAAGATATCGGCAATTCGCCGATCCTGCGGGACTTGCCGGGCGGGAAGAGCGTTGTGGTTTTCGGAATGAAGAATGGCACGGTCACCGCGCTGGATCCGAACAATAAGGGCGCCGTGCTCTGGAAAGTTCACGTTGTGGATATTCCCAGGGGGCAGGAGAACACCTTCGCCGCGTATCTGAATGGCGTGGTTTGGGGAGGCGCCGCCGACGCTGACAATGTTTACTACGGATTGCAGTCAGGCGGCATGGTGGCGCTGAAGCTTGCGACGGGCGACATCGTCTGGCGCGCAACACTTCCCTCGGCGGCACACCCCAATAGCGATGGCACCATACCAGCGAAAGTCGCGCTTACTCGCGTGATCAATTCGGCTGCGGCAACCGCGATGCCTGGCGTCGTGTTCGTGGCAGGATCGGATGGGATACTTCATGCGCTTTCGACCGCTGACGGTAAAATCCTCTGGCAATACGACACCGCGCGGCCATTCGAGACGGTCAACAAAGTCCCCGCGAGGGGAGGAGCAATCGCGTCCATCGGACCCTCGATCGCCAATGGAATGCTGTTTATCGGCTCGGGTTACGCCGTTACGGGAAGCAATTCAGGGAACGTGCTGCTGGCTTTCTCCACTCAATAGGCTTCAACCCGAATGAGCTACGTCGAGAAAAACCTGATTTCCGGTGAAACGCTCATCTATCGCACTGGCGTTCATTGGAGCGTGCTTATCGGACCCGCAATCGTCGCGGTGATCATCGTTGTGCCGGCGATTGCGATTTTGGCCTTTCGCGACGAGATTGTCGTAAAGGGAATATCCGTCAATGCTGCTGATATCGCGGCGGCCGCCTTGATTATTGTCGCCGTTGCCATCTTCGGCTACGGCGTCATCCAGAAAAACGCCACCGAGATCGCCGTAACCGACAGGCGCGTGATCATCAAGACGGGAATGGCCAGCCGCCGGTCGCTCGAAATCATGCTCGCAAAAGTTGAGAGCATCGGAATTGACGAGACGTTGATGGGAAGAATGCTCGGATACGGAACCGTGGTGATTCATGGAACTGGCGGCACGCCGGAGCCTTTTCGGAAGATTGCGCACCCATCCGAATTCAGGATGGCGGTGCAGCAGCAGGTTGACGCCGCGAAGTAGTAATCGGAGCGAGTGCGTAAATGCGGATTAGCAAATAATGGCAGGAACCTCGGCGGTCGGGAGATCGGTTCCCGCACGCCATATCGCCGCGGTCGTAGTGGGCAACGCGCTCGAGTTTTACGATTTCCTGACCTACGCCTATTTCGCCGTGTATATCGGCAGGGCTTTCTTTCCTTCCAACGATGCTTCCGCGAGCTTACTGGCTTCTCTCGGCACGTTCGGCGTGGGGTTCGTAACGCGGCCGATCGGCAGCCTGGTGATCGGAAGGATGGGCGATCGGATGGGACGCAAGCCGGCGATGGTTCTATCGTTTTCGCTGATGGGCGTCGCGATCACAGGTCTCGCGCTGACGCCGTCCTATTCGACGATCGGGTTCGCCGCGCCTGTCCTCGTAATTTTGTTCCGGATGCTGCAGGGTTTTGCGCTCGGCGGGGAAGTGGGGCCGACGACGGCATTCCTGCTGGAGGCGGCGCCGCCCGAGCGGCGAGGATTCTACACCGCGTTCCAATATTGGACGCAGAATGTTTCGATCCTCATTTCGGGGCTGGTGGGTCTTGAACTCGCGAACACGCTAAGCGAGCAGCAACTGCAGGATTTTGGATGGCGGATCGCTTTCTTGCTGGGCGCCGCGATCGTCCCCGTTGGATTGCTGATGCGACGCAATTTGCCCGAGACTTTGCACGCAGCTGATGCCGCTACCCTCGAACGCGTCCCGCTGCGGCCATATCTTCCGCTGGCAGTCCTTGGTTTGATTCTTTTCGCGAGCGCGACGATCGGCTCTTATGTCAGGACATATATGACGACGTATGCGATCGCAACGCTGCACATGCGCGCGAACGTGGCCTTTGCGGCAACCGTGGTGGTCGGACTGTGCGGAGTTGCCGTCAGTCTCGTGAGCGGCGCCCTATCGGACCGCATCGGCCGTAAGCCGGTGATGCTCGTACCCGCTATCCTGTTGCTGGTCTCGATTCTCCCGGCCTTCTATGTGATTTCCCGCTATCGGACCACGGCCACATTGTTGGGGGCGACGGCCGTGTTGACTGTTTTGGCCGAGTTGTCGGCGTGCCCGATGGTTACCTGGCTGACTGAGTCGCTTCCGGCGGCGATTCGCTCCGGTGGAGTGGCAGTTATTTACGCCTTTTCAATCGCGGCGTTCGGCGGTACCACCCAATACGCCGTGACCTGGCTGATCAGGAAGACTGGCAATCCGCTGGCGCCGGCTTGGTATTGGACCGTAGCGACCGTTGTGGGCGTTGCGGCCATATGCCTCACGCGCGAATCCGCGCCTCACAAGATCGCCAAGTCTACGGCAGTCACCGCTCGAGTCGAGAAGCTTCCTAACCCGGCTGACTAACCGCCGGGTCGCAAGAACCCATCAAATGGCCAGCTGTCCCACGGTACCATTGACTTTCGCTTTTAGTTCGCCTACAGTCAAAGACGCTAAGGCAGAGCCTTTGGGGGACTTGTATGGCACTGACAAAACGGCAAAAAGAAGTTCTGAACTACCTGGTCGGATTCATCAATAAGAACGGCTATTCGCCGAGCTTCGAGGAGATCGCGCACGCGCTGAAGCTGACCTCGCTCGCGACGGTGCACAAGCATCTCTCGACGCTTGAAAAGAAGGGATTCATTCGACGCGGCTACAACCAGAGCCGCTCCATCGAAGTAACTCAGTTGCCCAAGCAGGTGCGCGAGGACATTCTCGACCGGCACGTGGTCGAATTGCCGCTGCATGGACGAATTGCCGCCGGGCGTCCCCTGGAAGCAGTTGAGGAGAACGAAACAATTTCGCTGGCGGATTTTGCGCGCGGGCAGAATACGTTCGTACTGCAGGTGAAGGGCGAGTCCATGCGCGAGGATCACATCCTCGACGGCGACTACATCGTGGTCGAGCAGACCCAGGTCGCGAATCCGGGAGAAATCGTGGTCGCGCTTGTCGGCGAAGACGAAGCGACCGTGAAACGCTTCTATCGGGAACCGGGCGGCAAAATTCGCCTGCAGCCTGCGAATTCGTCTATGGCGCCGATTATGGCTGCGGCGGCGGATGTGAAAATACAGGGCCGTGTTGTCGGAGTTCTCCGCAAGTACTGAAGCCCTTGATTAGCTATCCGCCAGTTCTATGTTCCCTTTGGAATTGCATTAACAGCTTTGTTTCGAAGTTGCCGCTCAATTCTGGCTGTCCCCCGAGCCGTACCCTTGGCCATTACCTCTAGCGACACAGCTGTGCCAATTTGGGATTGGCGTCACTCTCGCGGCGAACTATCTTAGTAACCCCGGTCCGCATCCGATTAGCTGGTTCCGGCGCAGTTAGGCCCAAGGAGGGTAAATGTGGGGAGACAAGAAGCCCGCCGCTCCCGCTAGGACGCCGCTCCCGCAGCAGCCTAGAACGAACGTAGCATCCGGCAGTTCATCCTTTTCTGGGGAGGCAAGAACAATGGCACCTATGGATTCGTCGTATCCGGCATCGTCGAGCGGCAGCGGTACCGCACGTCTCGGCGCCAGCCTGCACGTGAAGGGCGAGATTACGGGCAATGAAGATCTGGCCATTGACGGCAGCGTCGAAGGTTTGATCCAGCTCGAAGACCGCAAGCTGACGATCGGTGCAAGCGCGAAAGTTACCGCCGATGTAATCGCCCGCGAAGTGGTCGTGTACGGCAATGTGAAGGGTAATCTTCGGGCGCGCGACCGCATCGAGATCAAGAAAGACGGCTCGGTGGTCGGCGATCTGACGACGGCCCGGATCATGATCGAAGACGGTGCTTACTTCAAGGGCTCGATCGAAATTGACAAGGCCGGCGAAGCCAGCGACAGCCACGATCTCGAGAAGCCTGCATTCACGCGGACCCCTCGCGCCGCGGCGACGACAGCCAGCTCCTCGGACTAATTCTCACGCGCTCAAACCAGCGGGCGGGCCGCACGATTGCGGCTCGCTGCTTGGTTCCCTTGTTGTGCGTCCGGACGAATCACGCTAGGCGAACGAGGTAGTCGCCGCCCGCCGATTCGAACGCCAGCTTTTCCTCGCGCGAAAGCCATCCAATCGCCATGAAGAAAAGGCTTTGCGGCGCGTTGACCTCTTCCATCAATGCGGCAAACGTGAGAGGTCCGTCTTTCGAAAGAGCGTCCCACACAGCACCTGCAGTTTCCCCAATCTGGTCGTAGCTCACGGTGCAAGCTCCCTTCGAAGTCTGGCTCTTGAATCGTTCCAGCCAGCAGTAAGCGGCCGCTCTGCGAAGTAAACGGTCGAAGTTCTCGGGTTTTGATGGGCTCGGATTGGCCAGGGAAACTAAAATCGAGCTCATGCCGAATGCTCCCGGCAAGAGAATAGTTACATGCTGTTACATGCGGATTATAGAGGGGTAAATGCTCGCCAAATTTTGTCAGTCGCTTGCATTCACGAAGCAGCGGGTAAGTCTGCAAACCGCGCAGGCGGGCGCCATTTCTTCGGTGCTGTAACAATTCTCACGCTGAGGTGGTCCAAATGTCGGGTTATCCGACCAATCGGGCACTATGCAACCCATCCACTGCCCGAACGGGAGCTGCACTCCATAAGTGACGATGACCAACCGGGCGATTCGTCCGAACCATTCAGGTTAAGCCATGCGTTAAGGTAGCGTGCTGCGCTGTTTTTTTTGACACTCTCGGAGGCGGGTGGTACACCTTCGGACGCCCGTCATCTGTGGCGCGGGCAGGAGGCTGAAAAATGAAGTGCCGTTTGGCATGGCCCTCGATATTGCTGGCGCTCATCCTTGCAGGTTGCTCCAAGACTTCCACACCGCCAGCCTCGTCTACCTCCGCTCCGACTGCCGGCGGTACGGCATCGGTCACAGGCGCTAACCCGCTGCCTTCATGGAACGAAGGGCCGGCGAAGCAGGCGATCATTAACTTCGTCAAGATTACGACCGATCAGACGAGCCCGCAATTCGTGCCGCCCCAGGATCGAATCGTCACTTTCGACCAGGACGGAACGCTGTGGGTTGAGCACCCCATATATTCGCAGCTGGTATTTTCCTCGGACCGCTATTCTGTTCTTGCGTCCCAACATCCGGAATGGGGTACCAAACCTCTTTTCCACGGAAAGCTTCTTAGTGATGCGGAGGCGATGTCAAACTACAGCGGGGAGGAGTTCGACGCGATTGATCAAGCGACACAAGTCGCTATGCCAGTGGATGAGTAGGATGCTCTCGCGAAGAACTGGATGGCGACGGCCAGGCACCCTCGATTTGACAAACTCTACACAGAATTGGTGTATGAACCGATGTTGGAGGTAATGAAGTATCTGCGTGCCAACAGCTACCGCACATACATTGTCACCGGAGGCGGCCAGATATTCGTCCGCACCTACTCGCAGCGGGTCTATGGCGTCCCTCCTGAACAGGTCATCGGGTCAGCTCTTAAGACCGAATACCGATACGATAAGGACGGAAAGCCCATACTGATGCGAACCAAGAGTATTTTGCTGAACAACAATAACGCCGGTAAGGCAGAGGATATTTATCTTTTCATTGGCAAGCGGCCACACGCGGCTTTTGGCAACTCGACCGGCGACCAGCAGATGTTGGAGTATACGCAAGGGGTCAGCGGGGCTTCGCTCGAAATGCTGGTGCTGCACGATGATGCGCAGCGTGAGTACGCCTACGGTCCGGCCCAGGGCCTGCCCGATACGCATTTCGGCAAATTCACTCAGGCGTTGTATGATGAGGCGAAGGCGAAAGGCTGGACCGTTATAAGCATGAAGAACGACTGGAACCGCATCTTCGCCTGGGAGAAGTGAACCAACCAGGTTGAACCCGATTTATTAGGGAAACTCTGTCGCAAAGGTTGGGGTCCAGTGCCTGATTAACACTGCCGGCTCGACCGGTCGAGCAGAGTCAAATTCCGGACTTGTTCGGTAACCGGGCTTATCAGTCTCGCTCCTGACTTCGGCTCACATTTCTCGTGCCGGGTGGCGGAAGTCCCGGTTAGGTTGCTTTCCACTTCTTTGCGAGTTGTTCAACGCTCGGGTACGAATATGCTTCCACGAATGTGTGTTCCGGTGGCTGCAAACCGTTCGTCGTCGCTCCTGCCAACATTTCCACAGCTTTATCCATCGTCAATGAAGTCACGACTGTGGCGCACAGTGCGCCCTGATCCACCAGCGGCCTGCTTCTCTCTGCAACTCCCACGCCGGCGCACGGCAGGGTCAGCCATTTTGCTCGCTGCGTGCCCGACGTAGCAGTTTCGAACGCCTTTCTGGCTCCGGTTATGAAATCGGCGTTTTGCGAAACGATCAATTGTGTGCCCTCGGGTCGCGGTCTGGTCAGATTCAGCCAGGAGGCCACCGCGTTGTGAGCCCCTTCTGCCGTTGACGCCAACACTTTCAGGCTTCTTATTTCCACGTTTTTGGGTTTCGCGGCTTCCATGCCTTCGGATCTTTTTGTAGCCCACCAGCTCATCGCCGGGCCTCGAAGATAGAGAACCGAACCACCATTCGGCAAGATCGCGCCAATCTGCCGCCCCTGAATCCGGCCCACTTCCATATGGTCTTGCGAGATTTGAAAGACCGGAACCTTGGGGTTTTTGCGAAGCGCTCCGATATAGTCCACGTGCGCATTGCTGACCACCCAGCCGATTCCTGCGGCAACCGCTGCTTCCGCTACACGCGGAAGTCCCGCGGCGCTCACAGGCTCGACGAGGATTCCGTCCGGTCGTGAAGTTTTCGAATGCACTGAATTGACCAGATCCTGGCCTTGAGCGACGGAGTCCATCTGCGCGCTCAAGATTTCCAACTCCACGCCAAGACGATCCGCGGTGGCCTGGGCCGCGGACGTTTGGGCGCGCAAATACATCGTGTCGCCGGGAACGGAAAGAACGAATTTCAATTTCCTCATGGGCGCCCCAAAGTGGTAGATTACATCCTCGGCTGATCGCCCGAGCCATTCGTAGCGAGAACCTGTGCGTAGCAATCACCCCAAGTCTATGAAAACACGCCGCCATCAAGGAATGGATGACTCGGGCCGGTCCGCGACTCTTCGTTGACAGATTTTGAGACGTAGCCTACACTTGAGGTTTGTCCTTAGACGGAAAGGTGTGACTGACAGTTATGGGTACGTATGTTCCGAAGGGCCGTGAGGCCGAAGCGCTGACGGTAGGGAAAGATTGGTTCGTTATTGACGCGAACGGGCAAGTGCTCGGTCGCGTGGCGACGCGTATCGCGCGGATGTTGATCGGAAAAGATAAGCCCACCTACACGCCATTTCTTGATTGCGGCGATCATATCGTGGTCATCAACGCCGAACGAGTGAAGCTGACCGGAAACAAGATGGATCAGAAGGTGTATCGGCACCACAGCGGCTGGCCCGGAGGCTTGAAGGAAGTCTCCATCCGGGCGCTGATGCAACGCCGTCCAGAAGAGGTACTCCGCGAAGCGGTGCTTGGAATGTTGCCGAAGAACAAGCTCCGCGCGCGTCGCGCCAAGAAGCTGCGTGTCTATGCCGGAAGTGAAGCGCTCGCCCGCCACGCCGGACAGAAGCCTCAGCCGCTCGCGCTGTAACCTCGCGAACAGGGTTTTGATTTTTTTCGCGCCTCGCGGAGAAGTTCGCGAAAATCGCTATCGGAGGGCGCGATTTAGTAATTCATTGAAGCAGGAGGAAATTTGAGTTCAGGACCGAATTCGTTGGCGGAAGCAGCAAAGAAGCACTTCTATGGCACGGGACGCCGCCGGGAATCCGTGGCGCGCGTGTACATTAAGCCGGGGCCGGCGCTTTTCACCGTGAACAAGCGGCCCGTGGACGAATATTTTCGCAATGTCGCGTGGCACACGGCTGCCGTCGAGCCGCTGAAGTTCACGCAGATGCTTGACCAGGTTGAAGTCAGGGCGCAGGTCAAGGGCGGCGGCGTGGGCGGACAGGCAGGAGCGGTGCGCATGGGAATCGCGCGCGCTCTCGCCAAGCTGAATCCGGAGCTTCGTCCGGCACTGCGCAAGAATGGTTTTCTAACGCGCGATTCGCGCATGAAGGAACGTAAGAAGTACGGACAGAAGGGCGCGCGTCGTCGCTTCCAGTTCAGCAAGCGGTAGTTCGCTCGGAGAAGTAAGCACCACCGGTCCGGTCCGAAAGGGCTGAACCGAATTCACGGCCGGTAAGACACCGGCAGAAAAGGATGCTGTCCCGGTTCGCCGGGATCCCAAGCATCCCTTCAATGAGGAGGTATTTTGGGAGTCGAAATTACGATGAAGGAGCTTCTGGAGGCCGGCGTTCACTTTGGCCACCAGACGCGGCGCTGGAATCCGAAGATGAAGGAATACATTTTCGGCGAGCGCAATGGAATCCACATTATTGACCTGCAAAAAACTTTGAAGCTCTTCCGCGAGGCCGCGCGCTACGTAGCCGAACAGGCGGGACAAGGCAAGAGCGTCCTCTTCCTGGGGACGAAGCGTCAAGCGCAGGAAGCGATCGCCGAAGAAGCGCAGCGCTGCGGAATGTTCTACGTGAACCACCGCTGGCTCGGCGGCACGCTCACCAACTGGGCGACCCTGCAAAAATCCATCAAGCGATTCAAGCTGTTGAAAGCGATGTCCGAAGACGGGCGCATGGCGCAGTTTTCAAAGAAAGAGGGCGCGCGCCTGGATCGCGAGCTGAAGCACCTGAAACAGAATTTTGCCGGCGTTGAGAACATGACTACGCCGCCAGACACGATGTTCGTGATTGACCCGAACGCGGAAGTAATCGCCGTGCGTGAAGCACGCCGGATGGGCATTCCCGTCGTGGCGATCGTGGACACGAATTGCGATCCGAACCTGGTTGATTGGGTCATCCCCGGCAACGACGACGCTCTGCGCGCCATTCGTTTGTTCACGTCCAAGATCTCCGACGCGGTTGTCTCTGGCCGGCAGTCGTTCGAACAATCGCAGATCGCCGATCAGAAGGCGGCCGAGGGCGTGGGCGGCGAAGAGGGACCGGAATATGTGGACACGAGCGCATACGAGCAGTACGAGAAGCAGGAAGGCGACTTCGTCGAAGGCGAGCCTGTTGCCGCCGAAGAGGCCGCGGCGCCCGTAACCAGCGAAGAAGAGACTCCCGCTAAGTAACTGCTGAGCGGTTCTACATACCCAGGGTCCGGCGCAGCCGGACCGATCGAAATAAAGCGAAAAGGAAATGAGCGCAACCATGGCTACAGGAACCGGACCCGGGAACAGCGGACCGTCCGCACAACTCGTGAAGGAACTGCGCGATCGCACTGGCGCTGGCTTCGCGGATTGCCGCGCGGCGCTGGTTGAATCCGGCGGCGACATCGAGCAGGCCATCAACGTCCTGCGCAAAAAGGGGCAAGCAGCGGCCGCGAAGAAAGCGCAGCGGGCGACGTCGGAGGGGCTCGTTTCCTGCTACATCCATGCGGGTGGGAAAATTGGCGTGCTCATCGAGATCAATTGCGAAAGCGATTTTGTAGCGCGCACCGAGGATTTTCAACGCCTCTGCCACGATCTGGCGATGCACATAGCCGCTCTCGACCCGCGTTTTCTGCGGCGCGAGGACGTGACCCAGGAAACTCTCGACCGCGAGCGCGAAATTTATCGCGATCAGGCCAAGGCCACGGGAAAGCCCCAGAACGTGATAGACAAGATCGTTTCGGGAAAGATGGAAAAATTCTACGAAGAGAACTGCCTCTACGAGCAGCACTTCATCAAGGACGAAGGCACCACGGTGAAAGAGCTTGTGGACCAGGCCATCGCCAAGGTCGGCGAAAATATCACCATCCGCCGTTTCTCCCGATTCAAGGTCGGCGAAATGGATGGCGCTGCGCCCGCGTCCGCTGCGTCCGAGGAGCCGGATGCGTCGGCGCCTGCAGCGAAGCCTTGAGTCGATTTCCTCGTTAAAACCAAAGCGGTGTTTTTTGGTTCGTGCGCTGAATTTCTGCGCGACGACAGCCGTCACGGGCCGCCGATTCTCTGCTAGAATGCCCGCGAGAGAGGGGCCTATCCGGACGCGATGAAAAACCCAGACAAGAAAAGCGGAGCGGAAACAGCCGGAAAAAAGCCCGTCTATAACCGTATTGTGGTGAAGCTTTCGGGCGAATCGCTTTCTGGTCCGGACGCTTTCGGCATCCACGCGGATACGATTCAAGGCATCGCGCGCGAGGTAAAGGCCGTTCACGATCTCGGAGTTGAAGTGGCGCTCATCGTCGGCGGAGGCAATATTTTCCGCGGCGCCCGCCAGCACGGGCTCACGATTGATCGCGCCACTGGCGATTACATGGGGATGCTCGCGACTGTGCTCAACGGCCTCGCGATGCAGGACGCTCTCGAAAAAGCGGGTTGCCACACGCGCCTGATGAGCGCAATCGAAATGCATCAGGTTGCGGAGCCTTTCATTCGGCGTCGCGCGGCGCGGCATCTGGAGAAAAAGCGCGTGGTGATCTTCGCGGGCGGCACCGGCAACCCCTATTTCTCCACGGACACCGCGGCAGCCCTTCGCGCCATGGAAATCAAGGCGCAGGTGATCCTGAAGGCCACTCGCGTGGACGGGATCTACGACGCAGATCCCGAAAAGGTCAGGACCGCCAAGAAGTTCGAGACCATCACATATCTGGACGTCCTGCAGAGGGGACTCTCCGTGATGGATTCCACGGCGATTTCACTTTGCATGGACAACAAGATGCCGATCGTCGTATTCAATATGAACGTGCCCGGGAACCTGAAGCGCGTGGTGGTGGGCGACCGGGTTGGTTCGACCGTCACTGCTTGAATCTTTGGACTGCGGAGGCCGACTTTTCGATGAGCACGATTGGCTCAAGCAAAGATGCTCTCGCCCAGGCGAAGATACGGATGGAAAAAGCCGTCGAGGATTTCCGCAAGGAGCTTGGGAACGTCCGAACCGGCCGGGCCAACTCCGCGATTCTCGATAGCGTCCGCGTGGATTACCACGGCACCCCGATGCCGATCAACCAGCTCGGCACGGTGAATGTCCCCGACCCGATGACCATCGTTATCGCGCCCTGGGATCCTGGCGCTGTCCCGCTGATCGACAAGGCGATTCGCACGGCGGATCTCGGCCTGAATCCGACGAACGACGGAAAAGTCGTGCGCGTGCCGATTCCGCCGCTCACCGAAGACCGTCGCAAGGATCTTGCCAAGCATATTCACAAGGTGCTCGAAAATCATCGCACCGCGATTCGAAGCGTGCGGCGCGACATTAAAGAAGCCGTCGAGAAGCTTGAAAAGGAAAAGAAAATAAGCGAGGACGACAAGAAGCGTTCGCTCGACGAGCTCGAAAAGGTTACTCACTCCGAGACCAAGAAGATCGAAGACCTCTCGTCCGCGAAAGAGAAAGAAGTCCTTGAAATAAAGTGACGACCCGGCCAGGGTCGTCATCCCTCTTCAATATGCTCGCATTTTCATCATATAACTGAGCCATGATCGAATCCCGCCCCAGCAGAACCGCTCTGCGCGTGGCCATGCGGCGCGCGGCCCATCAGCTCTTCGACAATCCGAAAGTGCTCGACGATCCAATCGCTGTGCCGATCATTGGACCGCGAGCGGCGGAAAAATTGAAAACCGAAAGTCCTGACGCCTTCGGCAAAATCGGGTTGGGCATTCGCGCGTTCATGGTGGCGCGCAGTCGCTATGCCGAAGAAGCCCTGGCGCGATCCATAGCCCGCGGTGCGACGCAATATGTGATTTTGGGCGCGGGGCTCGACACATTTGCTTACCGGAATCCGTATGCGGAGTCCGCACTCCGCGTTTTCGAGGTTGATTTTCCCGCCACTCAGGAATGGAAGCGGCGAAATCTGAAAGAAGCGCAAATCGCGATTCCGTGCTCGGTGACGTACGCGCCCGTGGATTTCGAGCATCAGACGCTATCAGAAGGGCTTCGGCTCGCAGGCTTCGATTCCGCGAAGCCTACGTTTTTCTCGTGGCTAGGTGTCACGATGTACCTGACCGACGACGCCATCACCTCGACATTCGGACTGGTAGCGTCCACACCTCCCGGTGGAGGAGTCGCTTTTGACTACGCGATTCCCATTGAGTCTCTGAGCTTGCTCGGCCGATTGGCGCTCCGAGCGATGATGCGTCGCGTGGCCGCGGCAGGCGAGCCGTTCCGCACGTTTTTCGATCCCTCTGCGCTGAGGGCGCGGCTGCTGGGCCTCGGATTTCACGATATCGAAGATCTGGGCGCGGACGAAATCAACGCGCGTTATTTCGCCGGTCGTTCGGATAAGCTCCGGGTCGTCGGCCGCCTCGGCAGGCTAATGAGCGCGGAAATTTAGCGAAGGCTACTCAACGCAATTCGGCGGTTACTGAGCGAGCGCGTCGCCCGCCGGGATCAGAATCAGAACGCAGTCGCCGCCTTTTGCTGTGCACTCGAGCGTTGCCCGCCGAACGATTTTTATCGGCGTCGTATTCGGGAACATCTCTCCGTAGTCAATCGTCTGCAGTTTTTCCGCCAGCGGGCGCAGCGTCTCGCTGCCGGAAACGAATCGTACGGCGTCCACGCGAGCCGTTTTCTCGCCGGGCGAAAGCGCGATAACGAAATCGGCTTTCGCATCCTCGCTCAGAAGTTTCCCAGCCGGAATTTCGCGAAGCGCCGCGAGTCGGGGACCCGCCTTGGCGACGAGATCATCTATCTGAGAGTTTCCACCCAGCAGTAGCGTAAGCCGCGCGCGTGTTTCGGGATTGGAGTGCGGCGCCGCCAGCGCCAGCGCGTACGCCTCGATCGCACGGTTCTTTTCGCCGCGCCTCTCGTAAATCTGCGCGAGATGATCGCCGATCTCTCCGTTCTGATCGAGCCGCCACGCCGCTCCAATATACCGGTCCGCGATTTCGAGATCGCCCTTCTGGAAATGGACCCACCCAAGCGTGTCCCAACACGCCGCGAGGCCCGTCACTTCGCGCAACTGGCCGACCGTCACTTGCTGCAGGTCAATCTTGCCGATACTTGCCGCGGTTGCGCCGACAGCTGATTCGGCGTACCCCTGCGCTTTGTCGAGCTCGACCTTGCCCTCGGCAAGATCGAAAGCGATGTCGTTCCAGATAGGCGGCGTGGGAGACAGCGTCGCTGCCTTCTCAAATGCAGCGATCGCTTTTGGCCCCTCGCCCGAATTCAAGTACGCCCTGCCGAGGCTGACGTGAAGCTCCGCATTATCCGGCGCAAGAATCGTGGCCTTATCAAGTTCGAGCGCGGCCTGTGCGTACTCGTGCTGTGCGAGCAAAATTTCGCCGAGCGCCGCGTGCGCGGCCGCATCGAGCGGATTGATTTCGACCTGTTTGCGGAAAGCGGCGGCGGCCTCGGTGTCTTTATTCTGCCGTTCGAGCGCCAAGCCGAGATAAGCGTTCGCATGTTCATCAGCAGGATTAATTTCCAGTTGTTTTTGAAACGCGGCGGCGGCTTCATCGAGCTTTCCGGTTCGCAGATACGCGAGTCCGAGGTCGTTCCATGCCTGCTTTTGTTGCGGATCCTGCTGAACCGCGCGGCTGAAAAGCGGAATTGACGCGACCGCGTTGCCCGCATTCAAGGACGCGAGTCCGGCTTCGACCAGATCTTCCGTAGTCGCAGACGACGGTATAGTCGGCTCACCCGTCGCGGTATTGATTACGACGAGGGCGCGATTTTGGTCGGCTGCAACAGCCCGCGCGAACTCGCGGTAATCGTCCACGCGGGCGGCAGGCACCGTGCGCATTTTGAAATCGAGTGATCTTTCGGCCGTGATCGTGCCGCCGGCAAAGTGATAGCTCGATTTGAATTCCGCGTAGTCGCGGGCAATCGAGACAGAGACCGGCGGCTGCGCCGTATAAATCGGCGGGAAGCCGAGCTTGAGTTTCACGGCCACCTCGAGCGGGCTGCCGAGTTCGATCGGCTTCGCCGCATACTCCGGCGGATCGGGCAACCCAATCGCCAGCAGAGGCAGCGGCGTATTCGCCCGCTTGCTCGACCAATCCAGGAAATTTGACTGCGTGAAATTAATGTCGAGCTCGAAAGGGCCGTGCGTGCTCTTGGGATCGCCCGGCTTAACGCCGGTTACCTCGCCGTGAATTCCGTCGAGCGACAAAATCGTCTGGCCCAAATCGTTCCACTGCGCCTCCGGAGTGCGGTGAAATGCAAGGCGCAGCACGAGTTCCGTGTCGCCACGCATCGCGTAATGCGCTCGCGCCACGAGCTTGCCCAGATCGCTCACGTGGCCATCAATATCCACTTGCTGCGTCGAAACGAAGGGCGGATCGGACGGTGTCATCACGATTTTGCCTGCGCTGTCCGCCGGGACCAGCAATGCGGATTTGTCGCGGAGCGGAGACGCGAGCAGCCGGAACGGCGCCACTTCCGTGGTTGTATCCATCCAGACGAGCCCGCTTCCCAGCGGCAACGCCGTGATCACGTGATCGAGTTGCGCGGGCGACGGCGCGGATGTATCGAGCTTGCGCGTGTAGGGAATCAAAACGGCGTCGGACGATATCCCCGCGGCCTTGAGCATCGCCGCCATCAGAATGTGTTCATCTGCAGAGTCGCCGTACTTGTTCGACAAGACTTCGGCGGCGAAGTGCGGCTGCCAGCCGCCTTGACCCAGCGGCAATTCCACATTGCGGATATTCGTCGAAACATAGTCGTAGAGCGCCTGCGCCTTGCCAAGCGATTCGGATTGGCCTCTTGTCAATTCCTCCGTCTTCGCGCGAATTTCCGGCGTTGGCTCGCTGCGGCCTTGTTCGAGTTTCGCGTACCAGCGGGCCACGGCTTCCCAGTCGGCGAATGTGGTGAGTTCGACGTCGGGAAATTTCGACTTCGCCTGTTCCGACTTTTCATTCGAGGAATCGCCGGCCGACATTTTGAGATTGGCATGTTTCCAGCGATAGATAATTCGTCCACTCGCGTGAACGGTTTCATAAGGCAAGCTGGTGGGCGATTTCAGAATCACTTTGCGCGTTTCGGGAATGCTAATCTCGAGGTGCTCGTCGCGCACGATGGCACTGCCGAGAAAAGTGTGCGCGTACCAGAATTCGCCGGGCGCGAATGCGGATATGATGCGCTTCGCGATCTCATATTCGAGTGTGTCCCCCGGAGCGAGCGGCGGGACGGCGATGTGTTTTTCTTTGTAGTCCGCGTAGGCGGGAGCGTCGCGTACGGCTGGCGCGACCGCGTCGGCCGCTGCGTCAGGAGCGCCGTTGACGATCGTGCCGTCGGCTTTGTGCACGCGCACGAGTCGAACGTCCATTTTTTCGTTTGCTGAATCGTAGCGGAAAACCAATTCGTGCAACTGCTGAGCTCCGGCATCGCTTTGCACCCGCACGCGCACGGCGAGATCTTGTTCGCCGGTTCCGTCGTTTTCGAAGCGCGCAGTTGTCGCGTAGCTTTCGATGACGAACGGCTCTTCCGAGTATTCGGCCGGAGTTTGATTCGGGTCTGGGTTCGCACGTTGCTGATTTGCCGAAGGTGCCGACGTTGCAGGCGACCCGCCTTGGGCCCCGCTCATCGCGCGCAAGCTCAGAAAACAAAGCAGAATCACCCAAGAACGGCTCATTCACGCTCCCCGTCGAGAACCAGCGTCCCGAAGTTTAGGTTGGTTGCCGGTGGGCGTAAAGGGCAGATGGCGAGGCAGTTGAGGAGTTTCCAACCATCGCCTGAGGGCATCGGCGCGTAATCGAAGTTCGCCAAAGAGGTATTAGTGCCCCTAGACCCCCTGTCGGAATATCGTAAGCTGTGTATTATGTGTTATATACGCAATCGGTACGAGAATCGGTCGGATTTCTTGCCCGGAGGGGCCGAGTCAACATTGACACCGACGGTGAACCGAAATGGGTCCCGCGGCATCGAATCCCCTGGGGCCGGGAGCGGAAGTTTGCCGGAGTCCTCCGAGGATGTCGAAGTGGCGAAAGGCTTTGCACGCCGATTTCCACAGACGTATCGTGTTGACAAGTTTTGTTGTTTTACCTATACTCTCGCGGTTGTGTTTGAGGCCTTCGGGCCTGGTGGTGAAAGGGAAGTCTTCCGGCCCCGGAACGAAGAAACAAGGAACGGGGCATGTGAAGAGCGGCCGAAATGGGGCGCCAGCCCCGCAAAGCCGTGCGAGCCTCTCCGCAGTAATGTAGATGCAGTTCACTCCTTGGGGTGAAGCGTCAACGCGGAGTACCTGGTAGCTCCTTCAGGTTTGGCGACCTTTTCTGTTCATTCACCCGCAGAATTCTGCGCGGGTTGGTTTGGGCTGCGCGGAAATTAGACGGCGCGCGACGTCTGAGGAAAAGTGTCGAGCAATGATTGAGAAATCACGGGGGGATTAGTGCCAACGTTTTCACAATTGGTGCGCCACGGGCGCGAGAAAATCCGGACGAAGACGAAATCGCCCGCTCTCGAAGGCTGTCCGGAAAAGCGCGGAGTGTGCGTTCGCGTTTATACCCAGACGCCGAAGAAACCAAATTCCGCGCTGAGAAAAGTAGCGCGCGCGCGGCTGACGAACAGCGCCGAAGTGACCACGTATATTCCCGGCATCGGACACAATTTGCAGGAGCACTCGATAGTGCTGGTTCGCGGCGGCCGCGTGAAGGATCTGCCGGGCGTTCGCTACCACGTGATTCGCGGCACGCTCGACGCCGCTGGGGTTGAAAATCGAAAGCAGGCGCGCTCGAAATACGGCGCGAAGCGGCCTAAAGCCGCACAGAAATGAGAGTGGGAGAAAGTATAGATGCCACGTAAAGGATGGGTTCTTCGCCGCAAGATTCCGGGCGATCCGGTCTATGACAGCGACCTCGTGCAGAAGTTTATTTCCAGCATGATGTACGACGGCAAGCGCTCGACCGCGCAGACGATTTTTTATCAGGCGATGGATCAGGTCGCGAAGAAGACGAACGACGATGCGTTCAAGCTGTTCAAGAAGGCCATCGAGAATTGCAAGCCGACGCTGGAAGTGAAGTCACGGCGCGTAGGCGGCGCGAACTATCAGGTTCCCGTCGAGGTCAATCCTTTCCGGCGGCAATCGCTTGCGATCCACTGGCTGGTTCTGTATTCACGGACGCGCTCTGGCAAGACGATGACCGACAAGCTGGCCGAGGAAATCATGGACGCCGCGAATGGTCGCGGTGCGGCAGTTAAGAAAAAAGAGGACGTGCACCGCATGGCGGAGGCCAACAAGGCTTTCGCGCACTATCGCTGGTAGCAGAGACGAAAACTCAAATGGCACGCCAAGTACAACTCGATCAGATCCGCAACATCGGGATCATGGCTCATATAGATGCGGGGAAGACTACCTGCACCGAGCGCATTCTTTTCTATACCGGCGTCACCTACAAGATTGGCGAGGTGCACGAAGGCACCACGGTAATGGATTGGATGGAGCAGGAACGCGAGCGCGGGATTACCATCACCTCCGCGGCGACCACCGCTTCCTGGAAGCGCTTCGACAAGAGCTATCGCATCAACATCATTGACACGCCGGGACACGTGGATTTCACGGTCGAAGTGGAACGCTCGCTGCGCGTGCTCGATGGCGCCGTTGCTGTGTTTGACGCCGTCGCGGGTGTGCAGCCGCAATCCGAAACAGTTTGGCGCCAGGCGGACAAGTACCGCGTGCCGCGCATCGCCTTCATCAACAAGATGGACCGCATCGGCGCCGACTTCGAACATTCCATCAAGACCATGCGCCAGAGGCTTTCCGCTCACCCTGTCGCTATTACCCACCCCATCGGACGCGAAGACAATTTCATCGGCATCATAGATTTTATCGAAGAGCGCGCCATCATCTGGAAGGATGAGACCTTGGGCGCGGAATACGAAGTTCTCCCGCTTGAAAAACTCTGGGACGCGGAGTTTCTGAAGACGCGGCCGGAAATCCAAAAGGCCGTAACCGCAGCGGCGCTCAGCCCGGAATTCTATAAAGAACATCGCGAAAAAGTGGTCGAGTACATCGCGGAGCACGACGACGCCATTCTTACCAAGTATCTCGAACAGCACAAGCTGGAGCCGGCCGAGCTGCGCGCTTCGTTGCGCCGTTCCACGATCGCTCTGAAGCTGGTGCCGGTGATCGCTGGTTCAGCTTTCAAGAATAAAGGCGTGCAGTCACTGCTCGATGCGGTCATTGACTATCTCCCGTCGCCGATGGATGTTCCGCCGGTCGAGGGCACTACGCTCGACGGAAACGAAGCGGAATTGCGCCGCGCGGCGGACGACCAGCCTTTCTCTGCGCTGGCTTTCAAAATCATGACCGATCCCTTTGTCGGCCACGTGACCTACATCCGGGTTTATTCGGGCGTGCTGAAAACTGGGCAATCGGTTTTCAATTCGACGCGTAAAGTTCGCGAACGTATGGGCCGCCTGCTGCGGATGCATGCGAACAAGCGCGAAGAGATCGAATCGGTGGAAGCGGGCGACATTGCTGCGTGCGTGGGCCTGAAGAACGTGACGACCGGCGACACCTTGTGTGATGAAGAAAAACCCATCGTCCTCGAAAACATTGATTTCCCCGCCCCTGTTATTTCCGTAGCGATCGAACCCAAGACCAAAGTTGACCAGGAAAAGATGGGCACTGCGCTCGGCAAGCTTGCGCAGGAAGATCCCACGTTCCGCGTCCATACCGATCACGACACCGGTCAGGTCCTCATTTCCGGAATGGGCGAGCTGCACCTAGAAATTATCGTGGATCGCATGATGCGTGAGTTTGGCGTGCAGGCCAATGTAGGCCGGCCGCAGGTCGCTTATCGCGAGACCATCATCAAGGCCGCCGAAGGCGAGCACAAGCACATCAAGCAATCGGGCGGGCGCGGTCAGTATGGCCACGTGAAGTTGATCGTGCAGCCGCTGCCCGGCGCAGGGCACGAGGACATGCACGATTTGTCCACCGACGAGCTGGACGAGCTTGCCAAGCAGGTTGCCGGCAAGGGCGGCAAGTGGCGCTTCGACAAGGAACACCGCCTGCTGTTCATTGACAAGCTCGTGGGCGGTTCGATTCCACGCGAATTTGTGCCTCCGATTGAAGCTGGAATTAAAGAAGCCATGGATAGCGGCGTTCTCGCCGGCTACGAAATGGTGGACGTTGCCGTAATGGTGATTGACGGAAGTTACCACGACGTGGACAGCTCGGAAATGGCCTTCAAGATTGCCGGCTCGATGGCGTTCAAGGAAGCGTGCCGCAAAGCGAGCCCGAAACTGCTGGAACCGATCATGCGCGTCGAAGTTGTGGTACCGGAGGATTACATGGGGCCGGTGATTTCCGACCTGAACTCGCGGCGCGGACAATTGCAGGGCCGGGAATCGCGCTCCGGGAGCGAAATTATCAACGTCCAGGTTCCGCTGGCCGAGATGTTCGGCTATGCAACGGACATCCGCAGCAGAACCCAGGGCCGCGGCAGTTTTACGATGCATTTTTCGCATTACCAGCAGGCGCCGCCAAATATTTCCGAAGAAATCATCGGCGCCGTAAGTGGTGAGAAAGCCAAGAAGTGAACAACTTGAATATCAAGTTCAATTCGGAACGAAACTAGAGCGGAGCGAAACATGTCGAAGGAGAAATTCGAGCGGAGCAAGCCGCACTTGAACGTGGGGACGATCGGGCACATTGACCACGGCAAGACGACGTTGACGGCGGCGATCACGAAGGTGTTGTCGAAGAACAACCCGAAGGTATCGTTTCGGGCGTTCGATTCGATTGACAACGCGCCGGAAGAGCGGGAACGCGGAATCACGATTGCAGTGTCGCACGTGGAGTACGAGACGGCGAATCGCCACTACGCGCACATTGACTGCCCGGGCCACGCGGATTACGTGAAGAACATGATCACGGGCGCGGCGCAGATGGACGGCGCGATTCTGGTGGTGGCAGCCACGGATGGACCGATGCCGCAGACGCGGGAGCACATTCTGCTGGCGCGGCAAGTGGGCGTGCCTTCGATTGTGGTGTTTCTGAACAAGTGCGACATGGTGGACGATCCCGAGCTGCTGGAGCTGGTCGAGCTCGAAGTGCGGGAACTGTTGAAGACGTATCAGTTTCCTGGGGACACGATCCCGGTGGTGAAGGGTTCGGCTCTGAAGGCACTTGAGGGTGACGAGAAGTGGGAGAAGTCGATCTTGGAGCTGATGGAAGCGGTGGACAAGCATATCCCGCTGCCGCCGCGGGAAGTGGACCGACCGTTCGCGATGCCGATTGAGGACATTTTCTCGATCTCGGGCCGTGGAACGGTTGTGACCGGAAGAATCGAACGCGGCAAAGTGAAGGTTGGAGAAGAAATCGAGATTGTGGGCTTCCGACCGACGATGAAGAAGACGGTGACGGGCGTGGAGATGTTCCGGAAGCTGCTGGACGAGGGAATGGCAGGCGACAACGTAGGACTCTTGCTGCGCGGCACTGAAAAAGATGAAGTGGAGCGCGGGCAGGTGCTGGCGAAGCCTGGGTCAATCACGCCGCACACGAAGTTCAAGGCGGAAGCGTACGTGTTGACGAAGGAAGAAGGCGGGCGACACACGCCGTTCTTCACGGGCTACCGGCCGCAGTTTTACTTTCGGACGACGGATGTGACGGGAGATGTAAAGTTGCCCGCAGGAGTCGAGATGGTGATGCCGGGAGACAACGTGAGTGCGGAGATTACGCTGATCACGCCGGTAGCGTTGGAAAAGGGGTTGCGATTCGCGATCCGCGAAGGCGGCCACACGGTTGGCGCAGGCGCCGTCGCCGAGATCATCGAGTAGCCCATGTCCAACGGAGAAAAAATTCGGATTCGCTTGAAGGCGTACGATCACCGCATCCTGGACCAGTCCACCCGGGAAATTGTGGACACCGCGAAGCGCACCGGCGCGGACGTTGCCGGCCCGATTCCTCTTCCAACGGTGATCAACCGCTGGACGGTTCTGCGGTCGCCGCACGTGGACAAAAAATCGCGCGAGCAGTTTGAAATGCGCACGCACAAGCGGTTGATTGACATCCTCGAGCCCACGCCTGACACGGTGGACGCGTTGATGAAACTCGATCTGCCGCCGGGCGTGGACGTCGAAATCAAAGCCTTTGGGCGTGAACACAGCGCCAAGTAGGAAAGAGCGAGAGACATGGCCGTTAACGGAATACTCGGAATCAAGCTGGGGATGACGCAGATTTTCGCCGACGACGGCACCGCCGTCCCGTGCACCGTCCTGCAGGCGGGCCCGTGTGTCGTGACGCAACGCCGCACAAAAGACAAAGACGGCTACGACGCCGTGCAGTTGGGCCTGGTCGAATTCATCAAGCCCCAGCGCGTCAACAAAGCAATGACCGGCCATTTCAAAAAGGCCAACGTCGCGCCGATGCGGTATCTCGGCGAAATGCGCGTCGAGGATTCAAAGGACGAAACGAAAGTCGGCGATCGCGTTCTCGTTGACGGATTCAAGGTTGGCGAATACGTGGACGTCAGCGGCGTCAGCAAAGGCAAGGGATTTCAGGGCGGCGTGAAGCGCTGGCACTATCGCGGCGGTGAAGCCTCGCACGGCTCGATGTTCCATCGCGCGCCGGGCGGCATCGGCGCGAGCTCGTTCCCTTCGCGCGTATGGAAGGGGCAGCATTTTCCCGGACACATGGGCAACGAGCGCAAAACGACGCAGAACCTGCGCGTCATCAAAATTGATTCCGACGAGAATTTGCTGCTCGTCCGCGGTTCGGTCGCGGGACCTGCCGGCAGCTACATCATTATTCGCAGGGCCAAAAAGATTCGCTAAACGAGAGAGACGACGATGCCCGTTGTGGACGTGAAAAATCTCGAAGGCAAGAAAGTCGGCACGATGGAACTTCCCGACGACGTGTTCTCGGTGAAGGTCAACGAGAACCTTTTGCACGAAACCGTGCGCCACTACCTGGCGGGGCAGCGCTCGGGAACGCACAAGACCAAGGACAAGAGCGAAGTCAGCGGCGCGGGCAGAAAGCTCTGGAAGCAGAAGGGCACAGGCCGCGCGCGCATCGGCTCCATCCGGTCGCCTCTATGGCGGCACGGCGGTACGGTACACGGCCCGGTGCCGCGAAAATATGATTACGCGCTGCCGAAGAAAATGATTGTAGGCGCGTTGCGGTCGGCGCTTTCTTCCAAGTTGGCGGAAGAAAAAATGACCGTTGTGGACCGCTGGACTCTCGACTCGCACAAGACCAAGCCGTTCCGTCAATCGCTTTCGAAGCTCGATGCGGAGACCAGAACCATCTTGCTGATCGCGACTGGTGAGAATGTGAATCTCGAACGCGCCAGTCGCAATCTGGAAGGCGTCACGCTCGTTCCGACTAGGTCGCTCGGTCCGTACGATCTCCTCCGGCACGACCGGATCATGCTTTCCCGCGACGCTGCGGAAAAATTGGGAAGGACACTTTCGGCAGTCAAGTCCGACGAGCCGGAAGCTGCGAGCGCGCCGGAAGCAGAGGCGTCGGAAAAGAAGGCAGCGCCGGCGAAGGCTCACCCGAAAAAGGAACCCGCGGTGAAGAAGGCGAAAAAGCCCGCGGCTGCCAAAAGCACCAAGCCGAAAGCTAAGGCAAAGCACAAGGCGAAAAAGGATTAGTCCATGGCGACCAGGCTCTACGAAGTGATTCGGCGTCCGATCATCACCGAGAAGGGTCTCGGCGTGAAGGAGACGCAGCACACCGTCGTATTCGAGGTCGTGCACGACGCCACGAAAACGGAAATCAAGGAAGCGGTGCAGCGGATTTTCAAAGTGAAGGTGGACAAAGTGCGCACCGCGATTTATCACGGCAAGTTTCGCCGCCGTGGACGCGCCGAAGGTTTTCGCAGCGATTGGAAAAAAGCCTACGTGAAGCTGGCGCCCGGCGAAAAAATGATCGAGTACGCCGAGAATTTGTAGTCTTCGCAACGCGAACGGGCGGCGGCGCCCCTTCGAAGGCTCGAGGAAAAGATGGCACTAAAAACATTTAGACCCTACACACCGTCGCGGCGCTTTCTGACGATGCTCGACAAGAGCGAGATCACCAAGGAAACGCCGGAGAAGTCTCTGACGGAATCGAAGAAGCGCACCGGCGGCCGTAACTCCCACGGTGAAATCACTTCGTGGCACCGCGGCGGCGGCCACGCGCGCCGGTTCCGGTCGATTGATTTCCGGCGCGAGAAGATCGGAATCCCGGCGAAGGTCGCCTCCATCGAATACGATCCGAATCGCTCGGCGCGCATTGCGCTGCTGCACTATGCGGATGGCGAGAAGCGCTACATCCTGCAACCGATCGGCCTCGAAGTCGGCATGACAGTTCAGAACGGCGAGGGTGCGGACATCCTTCCGGGGAATGCTTTGACGATTCGGCACATCCCTCCGGGCACCATGGTCCATAACCTGGAGCTGTTTCCGGGCAAAGGCGCGCAAGTTGTTCGCGCAGCCGGCGGAGCGGCGCAGCTTCTGAGCAAGGAAGGCGATTTTGCGCTGGTCAAGCTGCCGTCTGGCGAAGTCAGAAAATTTAGCGTGGATTGCATGGCCACGGTTGGCCAGCTCGGAAATCTCGATCACGAAAATGTCACCTACGGAAAAGCGGGCCGCACGCGTTGGCACGGCAGGCGTCCCACGAATCGCGGCGTGGCGATGAATCCGGTGGATCACCCACACGGCGGTGGCGAAGGTCGCGTGAAGGGCAACCATCCGCAAACGCCGTGGGGCTTTCCGACTTTGGGCGCGAAGACGCGCAAGAAGCGCAAGAGCGATCGGATGATTGTCGAACGGCGCAAGCCGTAGTTCTTCGCGGGATTAGTTTCGAATTGTAAAAAATGAACCCGGTGCGGCGGGTAACTGAGAGCAATCTAATGACAGCCACTAGGACATCTCGGCGGGCAACGAGGCGCACGACGCGGGCGCGCAAGACGGTTCGGAGGCGCGCTGCGAAGCCGGTAGCAAAGCCGGCCGCAAAGCCCTTAGTTAAACCCGTAGCCAAGTCCATATCGAAGCTCGGACCAGCGCCGCAGATTTTGTTTCGCATATGCCGGTCCGGCTGGGCCGTGATCGTGGAGGATATTCCCAATGCGCAGGGGACACGGTTTGTTTGTCCCTTCTGCCCGAAATCGCATCGCGTATCGGGTCCGGTGCGGGGATTTCGCAAGCTTCGCCGCGCGCAGTGGGTCAAGCTGCGCCGGGTAGAGGAATAGGGAGACACATGCCGCGCTCACTCAAGAAGGGCCCTTTCATTGACGGTCACCTGCAGGAAAAAGTGACCGCGATGAACACGCGGAATGAAAAGAAGGTCGTCAAGACCTGGTCGCGCCGCTCCACGATCCTGCCCGACATGGTGGGTCACACGATCGCTGTCCATAACGGGAAAAAATTTATCCCCGTGTACATCACCGAGCAGATGGTGGGACACAAACTCGGCGAATTTTCTCCGACGCGCAGTTTCAAAGGCCACGGCGTGAAAGTTGCGCTGGAACGGGCTGCAGCTGCGGCTGCTCCGGCGGGCGGCGCAGGAGCGCCGTCGGGTGGCGCGGGCGCGGGTTCTGGCGGAAAGGGATAGGTTAGGAAACCGACGATGGCGACGGCTACAGAACAACAAGGTCAAATCGAAGGACTCGCGAATTCGCGGTTCGTGCGCGTTTCGCCGCAAAAGGCGCGCCTGGTCATTGACCTGATTCGCGGCCAGCGCGCGGAAGATGCGCTGCAGACTTTACGCTTCACTAAGAAGCGCGTGGCGAAGGACATCGAAAAAACGCTGCGCAGTGCTATCGCCAATGCGGAACGTAAGGCTGACGATGCAGGCGCATCGCTCGATGTGGACGCTCTGTTCGTCACCAGCTGCTGCGTCAACGAAGGTCCGCGGTGGAAGCGGATGCGTCCCGCGCCGATGGGGCGCGGGTTCCGCTACCAAAAGCGTACGAGCCATATCGTCGTGCAGGTGGCCGAGCATCACCGCGCGGCGGCAAGCCGTGCAG